>CP089982.1:0-2469166 GCA_037157775.1 Sorangiineae bacterium MSr12523 | reverse complement strand
CGCACGCGTCCTCTCGCGCACCACGCGCGACGTCATCGATTGGCGCGGCCAGACGAAGCATTTTCTCGACCGCGCGCACGAGATCGAGCATCTCCCGCCGATGATCGTCTACTGGGGCGATCGCGATCCCATCATTCCTGCGCGCCACGCAACGAGCGTCACCGACTACCTCGAGGGCCTTTACGTCGTGCAGCTCGCCGGGTGCGGCCACTTTCCGCATCGTGAATGCCCGGACGTGTTCGCCGGCTCGCTCGAAGCCTTTCTCCAGGCCGATCATCAACGACGACCGCGCCTTCGCGGTCCCGGCCTCTTGCCACCGCGCGCCGAGCGAACGCGGCGAGCTCGCGCCGGCTCGCATGGCCGTGCTCACACCTCGGGATCGCCGTTCTTCGCGCGGCTTTGGGAGCGCGTTGCGGCTGTGTTTGGGTTTCGCAAGCCCTATTTTACAGAATCAGCACCCGTGACTTGACGCGTGATACACACCGCGTTATGTATCACGGCGTGACACAGAGAGACCCGCAGCGAGACAAGGTCGACGGCGTGGATGGTTCACGCGCGGTCGA
Source organism: Sorangiineae bacterium MSr12523 (assembly GCA_037157775.1). Classification (NCBI taxonomy): domain Bacteria; kingdom Pseudomonadati; phylum Myxococcota; class Myxococcia; order Myxococcales; family Pendulisporaceae; genus Pendulispora; species Pendulispora brunnea. The sequence continues at coordinate 2,468,603 of CP089982.1, read as the reverse complement.
GGACAGCGACGATGCAGAGCCCAAAAAAGAGCGGGTGCTGCACACGCGCGTTCCAGCCGTGCTCGAGCGGGAGTTGAAACGGTTCGCGGACAATCTTCGCGTTCCCGTTTCGAACTTGGTGCGCACCATCTTGGAAGATGCGCTCAACGTCGCCGACGCCGCGACGGAAAATGTGGAGTCACGTCTGCGCAACGCGGCCAAGCAACTCGAGCACGAGCGCGAGCGGCTCAAGGCGCGCGTCAAATTCGATCCGTTGAAGGACGTATTCGCATTTCAAAGCGTCACCCTCGCGCAAGATGCCACGTGCGCAAAGTGCGAACGGGATCTGGCGGCGGGGTCGCGGGCGAACTTGGGGCTCACCGACGAGCCGACCAACGGCAAGAAGAAGCCGCGCATCTTCGTCTGTGACGAGTGCCTTCCCGGCGCTCGCTGAACCGAAAAACGAAGTTCGAATTTCCAAATGGCCGACGTTCAACCGGCTTTACACAGGAGAGGTACGCCATGAGCACGAACGAAACCAGCACCGTTGCCACCGAGACGCCCGCCACCGAAAACGCCGGCGCCGAGAAGAAGTCGCCGAACACCCTCGTCGACATCATTTTCGATCTGGGCACCGAGTGGGCAACCTACGGCTTGGGCCTCGCCAAGTCCGCCCTCGAGCAAAGCGCCAAAACCCTCGAGAAGCTCGCCCAGTCGATCGACGGCCTCAAAAAACAACTCGCCAGCAAAGCCTGACCCCCGGCGCCTGCGGTGCGCTCGGAGAGGATTGAACAGGGAGGCGGGGAGGCGGGGAGTTTTTTTGGTTTCCATTCGGCCAATTCGGCCAACTGGAGAACCCCAAAAAAGCGTTCCGCGCTGCACCGTGTTGATTCCCTCCCCGCCTCCCCGTCTCCCTGTAATTCTTCTCAGGATTTCTCGAGGCGGGAGCGCATGAGTTTTAGCTTTTTCACTTCGCCCGTACTTAGCTTGGGATAGTCGATATCCATGTTTTTCATGGTGCGCGCGACGATGTCGGCGACGGCCCATCGCATGAAGGGTTTGTCGTCGGCCGGGATGGCGTACCATGGGGCCCAGGGGCGGGATGTCTCGTTGAGGATGTCCTCGTAGCCGGACATGTATTTCGTCCATTGCTCGCGCTCATCGATGTCCGACGGTTGGAACTTCCAATTGGCGGAAGCATCGTCGATGCGCGCGAGCAATCGCTTTTTTTGTTCTTTCCTGGATACGTTGAGCCAAAACTTGAGAATCACCGTGCCATTGCGCGCAAGATGCTTTTCGAAGTCGCGAATCGACTCGTAGCGCTCTTTCCACAATTTGGGCAGGGGCGGCATCGACGGGAGGCGCTGGCGCTCGAGGAACTCCGGGTGCACGCGCACGGTGAGCACTTCCTCGTAGTGGCTCCGATTGAACACGCCAATCATGCCGCGCTCGGGGAGCGCGCGGGCGATGCGCCACAAGAAGTCGTGATCGAGCTCCTCCTCCGACGGTGACTTGAAGGACTGCACCTGGCACGCCGCCGGGTTGGTGCCCGTGAGCACGGCGCGGATGGTTCCGTCCTTTCCGGCGGCGTCGATCGCCTGAAAGACCAAGAGCACCGAGTGGCGATTGTCCGCGTAGAGCTTCTTCTGCAGGTGCGCGATTTCGTCCACACACTGGGCAAGGCGCAGCTCCGCGTCCGGCTTGTCCGGCGCGCCCTTCGGCGGGGCGTTGTGCGCTTTTTTCACGCGGAAGGAGCCGTCGAACGGAACGAGGAAAGGGCTCTTCGGAAATTGGGGCATGGTTGACGCCGACCAATCTACGTCAGAATCCGCCGATTCCATGGTAAAAGGACCGATTCCATGCGAAGAGAGCACGCACTCCGCCTGGCCGCGATGGCACTCGTCGGATCGCTCGCGCTGGGCGCGGGGCGGGCCGAAGCAGCGCCCACACTTTCGCCGGAGTCGCAGTCCACCAAGGCGGGTGGCGATCTCAATTGGTGGAGCGCCAAGGGCGCGGGGTCGACCTTCGGGCTCATCCCTTTTCTTCAATATGGATTCGCGGAGCGCATCTACCTCACGGTCCATGCGCCCGTGGCGGTGAACATCAACGGCCCCGGCGGCAAGGGCTACGCGGGCATCGGCAATCCGACGGTCGGTCTGCACTACGCGTCCACGGCGCACGCCCTCACCTGGTACATCGGCGGGCGCGCGGCCATTCCGCTAGCCAGCGTGCACGACAGCGGTTGGCGCACGGCCATGATCCTTGGCAACTCCTCCACCGCGGGCCTCGACGTGCACTATTGGCTGCCGCAGTACCTGCCCATCGGTGCGTACGGCGGCGTGGAGTACTTGGCATCCCGCGCATTCATCCTGCGCGGCGAGGTGGCTCCGCAGCTTTTCATCCCCATCGAGGATGCCATCTCCCGCGGCACCGAAAACAAGGCGCGCTTCATCTACACCGCGCGGTTCGAGGCCGAGGGGCGCGCCGGCGGCGGCTTCGGCGGGGGCGTGGCGCTGCACGTCATGCACAACCCATCCGCCGACGGCGACAACGCACAGAGCGCCGCCGAGGGCTTCGGCTCCTACGACGATGGGAAACTCTTCGCCCGACTGGGCTTGCTCGTCGCCCTCGACGAACCGTTTGGATTCGGCTTCGATGAGGGCCAAGTCGCCACGGCACGCGCTCGCGCCGGCGTGCGTTTCTAACGCTAGCGATCGTCGCGCGCGTAGGTCATCACCAGGTACATCACCGTCTCGACGTCACCCGGATTCTCGTAGATGTGCGGCCGATCGGCTTCGAAGTAGACGGCATCGCCCGTGTTCAAGGTGTAGCTCTCGCGATCCACGGTCAGGCGAAGAACGCCCGCTTGCACCACCAAGTTTTCCGTCGTGCCAGGCGGATGCGGATTGGCATCCTCGATGCCGTGCGCGGAGAGACGAAGCTCGTAGAACTCGACGGCGCGCCGCGTATCGAAGGGAAACAGCGCCCGTGACTTGAAGGTGCCATCGCGCGACATGAGCATGCGCGCGCGCGCTTGCGGCAAGAGCGACACCGTAGGCGTCACACCCGCGCCGCCGAGCAAGGACGAAAAGGGCACGTCGAGCGCGAGGGAGATCTTCCAGAGGACGTTGATCGTGGGCGTGCTCTGACCCAGCTCGATCTGCCCGAGCATCGCCCGGCTCACACCGGACTGCTTCGCGAGCCGCTCCAACGAAAGGCCGCGCTTGACGCGAAGGCGCCGCAAATTCGCCCCCACGATGGGCGTCAGATCGGCCGACGCATCGGGATGAGCAACTTCGCTGTCGCGCGGCTCGGCAGGCGAATCAGGCAAGTCACGCGGTGGATCGTGGGGGGGTGTCACAGGCAAACGCGCATCCTATCGCCCCACGCCTCCATTATTCTGGAAAGGCATTAGTCAAAACGAAGGCCATCAAGAGGCCGCTTCACGCGGCGGGGCATGGCTTTCACACGTAGTTTGTTCCATCCTGCATCATGGGCAAGACGTTGGACGGCTTCGATCGACACGCATCGAGCCCGCGCGCCAAGACGTTGCGACACCGATGCCCCGAGTGCGGGCAAACCATGCGCGGCACCGGCAAGCTTTACTACTTGGCTCAAAAGGACGCGTGGTTCGTCGAGTACTTCTGCGAGCGCGAGCAGGAAATCATCCCGCTCTGGTCGCCCGATACGCAAAAGCTGGCGGAAGAGATCGCCGCGGACGGCTAACTGAGCGTCACGCGTCAGGGAGACATCGATTGCTTCAAAACCGTGACGTCGTTTTCATTGACCACGACGTCGACGACTTTTTCCACGGCCGGGTCGGATACGCGCAACGTGATGTGGTGCGTCCCCTGTGAGGTGGATCGCTTGTAAATGGGCGACGGTCCCAGCGAAACGCGCCCATCGAGAACGTCGTCGCACGCAGGATCGCAGATGACCGTGAGGCGCCCTTTCGGGGCCGGCGGTGCAGCGGGCGGTGCCGCAGGACGGGGCGCCGTGCGCGCGGCCGAAGCCGCCTGTTGCACGGAGGCGGGCGACAAAATCGGTATCGCGCCACCCGATCCCGTTGCGGTGGCGCTCGCGCCCGTCGCGACGGCCGCACTCGTCGAACTGGGCGCGGGTGTTGGCGCCGGAGCGGCCGATGCGGACGCGGGCGGCGTGGTCGCCGCCACCGGCCCCGCGGTCGAGGGACGACGCACCGCGACGATGATCAGCACCGCCACGACGGCCAACGCGATGCCGAGCACCACGAAGAGCACCGTGGGCCCCATCGGATCGATCCGTCGCACGCGCATCGTCGTCGACGCGAGATCCGTAGGGGGCACCGGCGCCGCGCTGGCTAGAACAGGCGCCGGCATCGGCGCGGGAACCGGGGCCAGGGCACGCGGCGGCAACCGGCGCGCCGATGTCAGCGCCGCATGCGCGTTGCTCGCGTCGGGCGAGACCGGCAGCATGCCGCGGTGAAAGACATGCGTCACGTCCGCGGCGGTGAGGAGGCGCTCTTTCTTGCGCGCGAGCCGATCCGGAAACAGCTGCGACAGGTACCGCGCCACCTCGTCGTCGGTCACCACCAGCGCATCGCGCACGAGCACCTGATGCAGCGCGCGCGCAAGCGCCTTCGCCGTGACGAAACGCGCCGCCGGATCGGGGGCAAGCGCTTGCCGGATGAGCGACTCCACGTCGGCCGGAAAGCCGCGCACCGATTCGGAAAGCGCTGGAATGACGTTGCCGAGGATCTTCGCACGCGTCTCGCTTTCATCGCGCCCGCCGAAGAGGCGACGGCCCGCGCAGAGCTCCCAGAGGATGGCTCCCAACGAGAAAACATCGGCGCGGCGATCGAAGGCCTCGCCGCGCAGCAACTCGGGCGCCGTGTACGCAACCGCGCGGCCGACCATCGTCTTCGCCTGCCCTGGCTCGCCCGCGGAAAGCGTCACCATCGGCGCCGAGGGCTCGAGGACCTTCGTCACACCGTCGTACGTCACGACCAACCGATGAGGCGCAAGGCGCGCATGCACCAGGCGCATCGGGGTGCCGTTCGTCGCATGCGCGAGCTCGTGGATCGCATCCACACCGAGCGCGGCATCGGCCATGATGCGGCAGGCGATGTCCCAGGGAATGGGCATTTTCGCCTGCTGCGCGGCCATCAAGAGATCCTTCGCCGTCTCGCCGAGCAGATACTCCGAGGCCAGCCAGAGCATGCCCTCGGTGTCGCCCACGTCGAGCGTGGCCACCACATTGGCGTGCTGGATCCGCGCGGACGTGCGCGCCGACTGGAAGAAGGCATCCTTGAACTCGGGATCGCGCGAAAACCGCGCCTCGACCTCCAGCACCGACGTCCACCGCTGAAAGCCGTTGGGCCCTTCGAACCGCGCAAGGTGCAGCGGCCCGAAGGTGCCCTTCCCCACCTCCTCGAGCAGGTGGTAGCGCCCCACCATGCGGGGGACGGCTTTCGCCGGGGCCGGCGCGTCGGTGGTCATCCTCGTTGAACCTCGTGCGCCGTCATTACGTACTACGGATTGAAGTCCTGGGGTTGCTTCGCCGGCTGTGAACCTGACTGCGAACCTGACTGTGAAGAAGTTGTCGACGAGCTTGGCGGAGGTGGCAATCGCACCGAACCGCCCTGCGACGGTTTGACCGTGGCGCGAGCGCCCGCCTTTACCTCACCCTTTTCGCCGCCGGCCGACGACGACTTCTCCGCATCTTCCTTTTTCGGCGCGAGGGCATCCCCCTTCGACACATCGAAAGAAGGGGGCGTATTGGGATCGCATCCGTGGGTGAATCCAGAGGCGTCGAATTCACTTACGAGCGATCCCGAACGCTCTCCCTTTTCATTTTTTGCCTGCACGTGAATCTTCACTTCGTGCTTTCCCGCACGTGAAGGCGAGCAATAGCTCAAAAGGTAATACGATTTGGTCGAAGCTTCGATGCGCTGGGCGATATCGTCGAACGATTTGACGACCTCTTGTTTGTTGTCCGTGCGCGAGGTGCCGCTGCGACCGATGTCCTTCAGCTCGGACTCCTGCATTTCCTTGCCCAGGCCGATGGCAAACACTTCGTATTTGCGATCTTTGATCGCTTTTCGCATGTCGTCCTTGGTGACGCGTCCGGCTCGATCCGTACCGTCGCTGAAGACCACCAAGGTGCCGAACTTCATCGGGTGCTCGGCGTGGGCGAGGGCACGATCGAGCTCGGTGAGACCCTTCACGACGGCTCCGTTCAAGTTGGTGCTCGGGTCCTGCGGCTTGTACGAGAGCAAGCCGCGAATGGCGCCCTTGGCTCCGCCGGGGCTCCCGAACGGCGCCACCGCATGGATTTCCGGGCTGCCATCGAACGTGTAGACCGCAACCTTGTGCGACTTCTCGACGCGATCCGTGAAGGCCGTGGCGGCGTCGACCAACGTCTTCACTGCCTCGGGATCGCTGGTGACGCTGCCGCTCATATCCATGAGCAGCAAGGTGTAGTGCGACGCCGCAACCTCGGGGTTCAAGATGGTCTGCTTGCTCTCGCCCTCGGAAACGAGCGAGCCGTCCTCGTAGATGCGGAACTGATCGGCGGTGAGGCCGCCCACGGGCTCTCCGCCCGCTTGCACTTTGAAGTACACGGCCACGTTGCTCGGTCGGTTCTGCGTCGACTTCACGGGCGTGAGCTGGAGACCCCCTCCGCATCCAGTGGCAAAAGCCAACGAAGCCAACGAGACGAGGGCCAAGAAGCGGGGCGCCTGAAGAAACTTGGGGAATGCTTGCATGAGATTGGCCGGCAATTTTACGCCGAACGCGCCCCAGAAAGGAGAGCATCCCGAACGGCACGAAGTCGCGCCGTTTCGACCACCCCTTTGCGCCAGGCCAGGTAAATGGCGTTTTTCGCGGTAGTTTGCCGTGCCACCCGCGAAAACCGAGGCGGTCCGACGGGCACGACCGTTTTCGCTTTCAATGCGTCTGCAACGAAATAGTTCGGCAGCACCGCAATAGCGAGCCCTTCGACAACGAGCGCGAGCATTTCGTCCAGGCTGGTGATGCGGCAAATGATCTTCGGCGGCAAGGGTTCGCGACGCCCAAATGCAGCGACCCAATACGCGGCATGCATCGCCAGATCGTCGTCGAAGACGACGAAAGGATGCTCGCTGAGCTCGCGCGCGGTCTCCGGCTTTTTCTTCGAGCCATGCTGCCATCGCTTGGGTGAGGCGACGGCCATGAACTCCTCGACGTAGACGGGGTGCATCTCCAAGCTGGACGTGTCCTCGGAGCGCACGACCAGGGCGAGATCCAGCTCACCTTCGATGAGCTCACGCGTGAGCACGGAGGGGACGTTGAAGCACACGTCGATGACCAGCTCGGGGTAGGTGCGCAACAGGCCCACGAGCCGCGGGCGCAACCACATGCGCGAGAACGGCCCAGGCCCGCCGAGGCGCACGCGACCGCGAACGGTTCGCCCGTCCGAGGTGGCCGCTTCCAATGCATCGTCGATGCGCGCGAACGAGGCGCGAAGCTCGTGCACGAGCGTCTCGCCCGCCGGTGTGAGCTTCGCGCGACGCCCGACGCGCTCGAAGAGCGTGACCTCGAGCTGGGCCTGCAAGGTGCGCAGCTGATGGCTGACCGCCGAGGGCGTGACGCGAAGACGGCGCGCGGCCTCGGCGAAGGTGCGCGCCTGGCCGACTTCGTAGAGGGTCCGCAAGAGTTCGTAATTGATGACCACAGCTCAACGATAACGTGAATTCGTTTCCGCAGACTAAAGGATCCGAAAGGCTTAGATATGGACACACCTAGGAGAGGCCCCCATGTCCAAGCGAATTCTCATGATCGTCACGAGCCACGACCGCCTCGGGAACACCGACAAGAAGACCGGTTTCTGGCTCGAAGAGCTGGCCGCGCCCTACCGCATTTTCACGGAGGCCGGCGCCCAAGTCGATATCGCGTCCCCCAAGGGCGGAAAGGCTCCCGCCGATCCGGGCAGCGCCGCGGAGGCATCGGACGACGTGCGCTGGTTCCTCGGGAACGCGGAGTCGGCGAAGAAGCTCGAGTCGACGTTGCGCCTGGCGGACGCGCCGTCGAACTACGATGCGTACTTCCTGGTGGGCGGGCACGGTGTGATGTGGGATCTCGCCGTGGACGAGCAGAGCGCGAAGCTGCTGGGGAGCGCCTTCGATCAGGGCAAGGTCGTCGCGGCCGTATGCCATGGGCCGGGTGGCTTGGCGAACGTGCGCACGGCCGATGGCAAGCCCCTCGTGCAAGGCCGCCGCGTGACCGGCTTCTCCGACGAAGAGGAGAAGGCCGTGAAGCTCGAGACGGTGGTGCCCTTCATGCTCGAGACGCGGCTGCGCGAGCTCGGAGGCCGCTACGAGCGCGGAGCGATGTGGTCCTCGTTTGCCGTCCGCGATGGAAAGCTGGTCACGGGGCAGAATCCACAGTCGTCCGCGCTCACGGCCCGCGAAACGCTCGTTGCGCTGGGCTGATGGCTAGATGATGGCTAGAGGTGCTCGCGGAAGAATTCCGCGGTGCGTTTGGCGACGGCGGCTGCGGCTTCGGGATCCGAGACCATGTGGGTCTGGCCGATGAGCGGCATGAACTCCATGGGGCGGCCTGCGCGGGCCATCGCTTCGGCGAATCGGAGCGAGTGCACGAGGTAGACGTTGTCGTCGGCCGTACCGTGGATGAGCAAGAGGGGTCGCGCCGGCGCCGCCGCACTCGGCGGGCGCGCGGCCCACGTGAGCAGGGACTGCTTGTCGTACGCGTCGTTGTTGGGCTCGAGCCCGATGAAGCGCTCCATCAGCGCGTCGTAGTCGCGCAGATCGGCCACGGGGGCGCCGGCGACACCGGCCTTGAAGACATCGGGACGGCGAAGCACGGCAAACGCGGTCGCATATCCGCCGCCGGACCAGCCGTACAGGCCCGCGCGCGTTCCGTCCATCTCCGGGTACTTCTTCGCGAGCTCGAGGATGGCCTCGGCGTGGCCGTCGACCGCCAACTCGCCGTAATTGTGCGGCGTGCGCTCCCAGTCATGGCCGCGGCGTGCGGTGCCGCGCACGTCGATGGCCACCACGATGGCGTCGGTGACGTCGGCAAGCCATTGCTGTTCGATGTAGCGACGCGCATCGGAGTGCACCTGGTACGAGCCAGGTCCCGCGTAGATGTAGTCGATGATCGGGTAGCGCCGAGCCTTGTCGAACTTTTGCGGCCGGAGAATCGCAACGCGGTAGTCGTCCTTGCCGATCTTCGTGTACTCGATGTTCGTCTTGAACGGAGGCTCCTCGGCCACCGACGGAACGGGGATGTTCACCGCCCCATCCACGCTGCGAACCGAGAAGTGGTGCTCGCCCTTTTGCGTCCCCTCGTATTGGGCGTACACGCGCGAGCTCTCGCCGAAGTTCGCGTAGACGAGGCTGTCGGTATTCTTCGAAACGGACTGCGGCGAGCCTCCACCCCAGGGTGCGGCCCAAATCTCGTCGCGAATGGGCTCGGAGGAGGCCCGCACGTACGCGACCTTCTTCGCCGCGTCGATGCCGACCAGGCTGCGGTACCCCAAGGACTTCGGCGCAACGGTGACGACCTTCGCGCCGTCGCGTCCGCGCAGCTCGAGCTCCCAGCTGCCACTGCGCTCGCTGGACCAGAGAAAGCCGCTGCCATCGGGAAGCCAGCGCGGGACGGAAGGCTCCTCGCCGAGCCACCATTTGTCTTCTTCGGTGAGCAGCTCCTTGGCGTTGCCGCTCTTTCCATCGACGGCCACGACGGACCCATGCCGGTACTCGCGGTCGACCACGTACAGCGTGAGCGGCGCGTTCTTCGACCAGACCACCGAGACGAGGTACGGGTAGCGCTCCGCATCCCATTTGATCTTGCGCGCAGGCTGCTGCGGCGCCTTCACCTGCGCCACGGCCAGGTGAACGATGGCGTGCGCCTTTCCCGTCTTCGGGTAGGCGACGATCTGCGGGGGCTGCTCGGGCTTGCCCGGATCCGCGAGCGTCCATTTCTCGACCTTGGAGAGATCGGCGTCCTCGTAGACGATTTCGTTGCCGTCGGGGGACCACCAAAAACCGCGCTGTCGCGAAAATTCTTCCTGCGCCATGAAATCGGCCACACCGTGCGGATTCGTCTCCGTTCCGCCGCGCGTGATGGCCACGGGCTTCGCCGCCGCGTCGCCTTCGACGGAGATGACGTACACGTCGTTGTTGCGCACGTAGGCGAGCTTCTTCGCGTCGGGCGAGAGGTGCGGATCGATGACCCCCGGCCCGGTGGCGAGTTCGCGTGCTTTGCCGGTGGCGCGCTTCCAGACGTAAAGCTTTCCCGAAAGCGACACGACGATGACCGAGGCATCGCCATTGGCCTCGAAAAAGGTGAACCCTCCTCCGCGAATGCGTTGCCGCTCACGCCGCGCCTTTTCCTCGGCCGAGAGAACTTCGGGCCCCGCCACCAACGTGTCCGGACGCAGCAACTCGCGCGTCTGCCCCGTCGCAACGTCGACCTCCCACAGCGCATTGCGCGCATCCTGCGGGGTCGCACGCAAGAAGAGAACGCGCTTGCCATCCTCCGTCGGCGTCATGCGCTTCGGTTCCCCGAGCGAAAAGCGCTGCGTCTTCGCATATTGAAGCGGAAAGTCCGTTGAAATGGGCGCCCGCTCGACCACAGGCACCGGCGCAGGCTGCGCCACCGGCGCCTTGGCCGACGTTGAAGTAGGCGCCACGGCCTGCGGCGGAGGATCTCCCGCACACGCAGCAACGAAGCACGGAAGCATGACAAGAGCGGATCGACGGATCATGCGCCGCACGATACCGCGATTACGAAAGAAGAGAATTCACATGAAGGCGGGAAGGCGGGAAGGACTTACGGCGCGAACCGTCGCGGAACCCTTCTTTGGTTGTTTCAGAGGGTCCAGTAGGCCCAGCGGAAATCCTAAAAACCTTCCCGCCTTCCCGCCTTCATGTGAATTTCTCCTAAGTACAGAGGGGATACCGGCTAATCCCCGAGGACGGAGTGCATGGCGCCGCGGGCGGGGCCTGACGCGTCGCGTAGTTCGGGGTGGTCGTTCAGCATGCGTACGCAGCGGTTCCAGCGGAGGATGGGGTCGGCGTTGCTCTCGGGCGGTGCGATTTGGGCGGCGCGGCCAAAGTGCTCCAAAGCGGTCTCGAAGGAGATGAACGCATTGTGCGCTTGCCCGTGTTCCAGTTGGGCCTTGGCGCAGCGCTCGTAGGCGATGCCTGCATAGTACACGCGCTCGTATTCGGTGGCGAGCCGCTCGAAAATGTTCAGCGTCTCGTCGAACGCGTGCGTCCACGTCCTGTGAAACTGGTCCGTCAACGACAGGCCGAGCAACTTCAAGGCATCGTCATGATCCGGGCGCACGGCAAGGATATCGCGACAGATGCTCTCCGCCTCCTCGGGCTGATTGAGCTCGCGGTAGTGATCGGCCTTGGAGAGAGCTTGCTCGATGCTGTTCGTCGGTAGCCGTTTGAGCTCGTACATGCGCTCATTGTAAATCGAATTCGCGGCCCGTTCCGTTACGCTTTGCCCTTATTTCCATGGCCGCCATCGACGCGGTGCGTTCCAGATACGTCCGCGGTTTTGCCCGCTTCCGTTGGCTGCGCTGGAACTTTGTTGGGGCGAGGATTGCCCGTGAACTTGCGCAGCAGCCAACGGACGGGATCGTAGTGGTCGTCGGCCACGCGCTCTTTCAGCGGAATGATGCCGTTGTCCGTGATGGTGATGTGCTCGGGACAAACCTCGGTGCAACATTTCGTGATGTTGCAATAACCGACGCCAAAGTCCTTCTTGATCATGTCGCGTCGATCGAGCGTGTCGAGCGGATGCATATCGAGCGTCGCCAGATGAATGAGAAAGCGCGGGCCGGAGAAGACTTCCTTCTTCTGGTGGTCGCGCACCACGTGGCACACGTCCTGGCAGAGGAAACACTCGATGCATTTGCGGAATTCTTGAATGCGATCGATGTCCATCTGCTGCATGCGCCAGTGGCCGTCGGCATCACGCGGGCGAGGCTTGAAGGGCGGTATCTTCTTGGCCATCTCGAAGTTCCACGAGACGTCGGTGACCAAGTCCTTGATGATGGGGAAAGCCCGCATCGGCGTCACCGTGATGGGCTCGCCCTCGGGAAATGCGCTCATGCGCGTCATGCACAAAAGTCGCGGCTTGCCGTTGATCTCGGCGCTGCACGAGCCGCATCGCCCAGCCTTGCAGTTCCAGCGCACGGCCAGATCGGGCGACTGCTTCGCCTGGATGTCGTGGATGGCATCGAGCACCACCATGCCCGGGTAGGTCTCGACGTCGTAGGTCTGGAAGTCTCCGGCTTCTTCGGTGCCACGAAAGACGCGCAGTCGTGCTTTGGGCTCGGCCATTATTCTTCCTCGAGGACTTTCTTGATCTCGGCGGGAACGGGCGGAAGATCGATTTCTGCGACCTCCATCGTGCTTCCGTGAAGGCGCGACACGATGTTCACCTTGGCGAAGTGCTCCTTGTCGGTTTCGGGAAAGTCGTCGCGGGCGTGGGCTCCGCGGCTCTCTTTGCGAAGCAGTGCGGCGCGGGCCATTGCCTCGGAGACGATGAGCAGGTTGCGCATGTCGATGGTCTCGTGCCAGCCCGAGTTGTAGTGCCGGTTGCCATCGATGCGGATGGTGCGCGAGCGCTCTTTGAGGCTCTCCAGCTGACGCAACCCCTCGCTCAAGTCCTCCTCCGTGCGAATGATGCCGACGTAGGTCTGCATCGTCTCCTTCAGCTCTTCGTGGAGCTGGAACGGATTCGGCCCCTCGTGCCGATTGAACGGGGCGAGCGCCTCCTGCGCGGCATCTTGAATTTCGCCCGCGTCGAGTGACGGAAGGTTCGCGTGCTCCTTGGCATAACGCCCCGCGTGCAGGCCGGCGATGCGCCCGAAGACGAGAAGGTCGGACAGCGAATTGCCGCCGAGCCGATTCGCCCCATGCATGCCCGCCGCGCACTCGCCAGCGGCGAAAAGTCCCTTCACGCGCGACTGCTGCGTCTCCGAATCGACGCGGATGCCACCCATGGTGTAGTGCGCCGTGGGCCCCACCTCCATGGGCTCCTTGGTGATGTCCACGTCGCCCAGTTCTTTGAACTGGTGGTACATCGCCGGGAGCTTTCGCTTGATGTCCGCCGGCGTGCGGCGCGTGGCAATGTCCAAAAAGACACCGCCATGGGGGCTTCCCCTGCCCGCCTTTACCTCGGCGTGGATGGCGCGGGCCACGATGTCGCGCGGAAGCAGGTCGGGCGTGCGGCGCACGTTCTTGTCCATCTGCCCCGAGGTGCTCAGCGCCAGCCAGCGATCGGCCTCCTCCTCCGTCGGCGCCGTTTCGTTGGCGTACAGCGGATGGATGTAGTCGAACATGATGCGCTTCTGGTCTTTGTTGCGCAGCGTCCCGCCCTCGCCGCGCACGCCCTCGGTGATCAAGGTGCCGCGCACCGACGGCGGCCACACCATGCCGGTGGGATGAAACTGCATGAACTCCATGTCCATGAGCTCGGCGCCGGCCAAGTACGCGAGCGCCTGCCCGTCGCCGGTGCACTCCCACGAATTGGAGTTGATCTTGAACGCGCGCCCGATGCCGCCGGTGGCGAGCACGATGGCCTTGGCGCGAAAGACCACGAAGCGGCCGCTCTCGCGCCAGTAGCCGAAGGCACCCGAAACGGCGTCGCCCGCCTTCAAGAGACGCGTGACGGTGCACTCCATGTACACCTTCATGCCCGTGTGGATGCCGTGCTGCTGCAGGGTGCGGATCATCTCGAGCCCGGTGCGATCGCCCACGTGGGCGAGGCGCGGGTACTTGTGGCCGCCGAAGTTGCGCTGAAGGATGCGCCCGTCCGCCGTTCGATCGAACAGCGCCCCCCACTCTTCCAGCTCGTTCACGCGGTCGGGCGCCTCCATGGCGTGGAGCTGCGCCATCCTCCATTGATTGAGGTAGCGCCCGCCCTTCATCGTGTCGCGGAAGTGGACCTTCCAGTTGTCCTTCGGCTCGACGTTGCCCAGTGCCGCGGCGACGCCGCCCTCGGCCATCACGGTGTGCGCTTTGCCGAGCAGCGACTTGCATACCAGGCCGACGTTGAGACCCATCGACGAAGCTTCGATGGCCGCGCGCAGACCCGCTCCCCCTGCGCCAATGATGATGACATCGTGTTCGTGCGTCTCGTAATTCCCTGCCATCAGAGGATCCTCACGTCCTGGATGACGCCCATCGCCACCAGGCGCACGTACACGTCGGCGCCGGCCACCGCAAAGAGGCTGGTCCAGGCAAAGAGCATATGGTTTTGGTTGAGGCGCGACACACCGCGCCAAAGCGTGTGACGGAGTTGGCCGAACGCCGCAGTGGAATAGCTATCGACGCTGCCCCCCACGAGATGACGCAGTGAGTGACAGGAGAAGGTGTAGCCCGACAGAAGCGTAGTGTTCAGCGCGAGCACCAAGGTCCCGACGCCAATGCCAAACGTGGTCTCGTCGCTGCCGGGAACGCGGAACCAGAGGGCCTTGTAAACATCGTGCCAAAGGATGACGAGGAACAAGAGCGCGACGTAGAGCGCAAAGCGGTGAAGGTTCTGAAAGATGAAGAGCTTCGTTTCGCCGTTGTACCGATGGCGATTGCGCTCGCCGACCGCGCATGCGGGCGGGTCCATGGCGAAGGCTCGGTAGTAGGCCTTGCGGTAGTAGTAGCAGGTGAGTCGAAAGCCTGCGGGGCCCGGCAGAATGAGCATGGCCGGCGACAAAAGCGGTATTCCCCAGCCCGATGTGGGAATGAGCGGCGAGTAGAACGGCGAGAGGTAGGGGCCGACTTGGTAGTAGTCGTTTTCGAAGGCGCGAAACGTGGCGTAAACAATGAAGCCCGTAAGGATGACGAAGGTCGTTGCCGGCCCGACCCACCATTTATCCTTCCGCAACGTCGCCCCGAGATTGAGCACCGGCAAATGCACGGCCTTGTTCGCCATGGACAACCTCTCTTCCCCTCTCCCTGAAACTCCCCCGGGGGGGAGCGTGACGGTATCCCGCGCTACCGAGGGTCGGCTTGCCGCTGCCGACGTGCAACAGACCGGACCCTATCACAGATCGTTGCTCTTCTCGCCATTTGCGCAGGTCGTCGCTCTTGCACTGCTCGGGATTCTTTTTGGGGCTATTTGGCCAAATTTCGGCGCAGCCCTGAAGCCGCTCGGCGATGCCTTCATCCGCGCGATCAAGATGGTCATCTCGCCGCTGGTCTTCTGCGTCGTGGTCACCGGCATTGCCAAGGCGGGCGATCTCAAGTCGGTGGGACGCATCGGGCTGAAGGCGCTCGTCTACTTCGAGGTGGTGACGTCGGCGGCGCTGCTTCTCGGGCTGCTGATGGCCAACATCGCGCGTCCTGGTTCGGGTTTGCACATCGACCCGGCGACGCTCGATTCCGCTGCGGTCGCAAAAAAGACGGGCGGGGCCGCATTGCCGGGGATGGGCGGCTTCTTGCTGCACGTGATTCCCGAGAGCGCCGTCGGTGCCTTCGCCGAGAACCAGCTGCTGCAGGTGCTGCTCTTCGCGGTGGTCTTCGGATGTGCGTTGGTGCACGTGGGGCAAGACAAGGCTCCGCTGGTGCTGGCATTCGTGGAGCAAGCCGGCGAGGTGATCTTTCGCGTGGTGGGCTACGTGATGCGCCTCGCGCCCATCGCGGTCTTCGGCTCGATGGCCTACCTGATTGGCCAGTATGGACTGTCGTCACTGGCCACGTACGCCAAGCTGATCGCGGCGTGTTACGCGGCCGCGGCGCTCTTCTGCGGGGTGCTCGCGCTCATTTTGCGAACCTTCGCGGGCGTGAGCCTATGGCGCTTCCTGAAGTACACGCGCGCGGAGTTCATGCTGGCCATCGGTACCGCTTCGAGCGAATCGGTGATGCCGCGCATGATGGACAAACTGCGCGCGTGCGGCTGTCACCCGGCGGCCGTCGGACTGGTGCTGCCCACGGGGTATTCGTTCAATCTGGACGGCGCCTCGATCTACCTGTCACTGGCCACGCTCTTCATGGCCCAAGCGGTGGGGGTCCAGCTCAGCCTTGGCCAGCAGCTCACGGTGCTCTTCGTATTGATGCTCACGTCCAAGGGCATGGCCGGCATCCCCGGCTCCGCGTTCCTGGCGTTGTCCGCCACCGCCTCTGCCGTGGGCGTCATCCCCGTGGGCGCCGTCGCCTTGATGCTCGGCGCCGACCGCATCATGGACACCATGCGCGTCGTCACGAACCTCCTCGGAAACTGCGTGGCCACCTTCGTGGTTGCGCGGTGGGAAAACGCGCTGGATCTGGAGCAGGCGCGGCGGGTGCTGCGCTGAGAAGATGAAGAAGGAAATCGCCAGGGACGCCAAAAAAGAGTCGCCAGGATCGCCAGCGGGAACAGCAATAAACCCAAAAAGAAGAGTTTATTGTTGGTTCATCTGGCGATCCTGGCGATTCTGTTCTGGCGCCCCTGGCGGTTCCTCTTCCTAGAGTTCCCGGGCCGAGAAGGTGTCGCAGGATTCGAGTTTGCCCGTGTCGTAGCCTTTGCGGAACCAGCGGACGCGTTGTTGGGAGGAGCCGTGGGTCCAGCGCTCGGGGCTCACGGTGCCGCCGGACATTTTTTGGAGGCGGTCGTCGCCGATGGCGGTGGCGGCGCCGATGGCGGATTCGATGTCGCCGTCCTCGAGCAATTTTCGCTGCGCGGTGGAGTGGGCCCACATGCCGGCGTAGCAGTCGGCTTGCAGCTCGAGGCGCACCGAGGCGCTCGTGGGGCCCGTCTTCGAGGCGCCGCGGCCCATGCGCTCTTCCGTGCCCAGCAGGTTTTGCACGTGGTGGCCGATCTCGTGCGCAATCACGTACGCCTGTGCGAACTGCCCGCGTGCGCCGAGGCGGCCGGATAGCTCGTTGTAGAAGCCCAAGTCGATGTACACGCGTTGATCGGCGGGGCAATAGAACGGGCCCGTGGCCGACTCGCCGTAGCCGCATCCCGTCGCGGTTCGATTGGTGAAGAGCACCAACTTCGCGCGTTGGTAGCGCTCCTTGCGCTCCGCGAACTCCTTCGTCCACGTATCCTGCGCATCGTCGAGAACGAACGACACGAAGGACACCAGCTCCTTCTGCGGATCGCCCTGCGCCGCCGCGGGCGCGCGATCGCTATGCACGGCGCGGCTGCCGCCACCGCCCAGAAGCCCGAGCTGCGTCACGACGTAGTAGCCGCCGATGCCGAGCAAGATGAGCCAGCCGATGGGACTGCGTAGAAGCGGACCGAGAAGCGGCAGCAACCCGAGCAAGCCGGGACCGCGTCCTCCTCCTCCCCCGTCGTCCTCGCCGCGCCGATCGATGACGTCCCGACTCTCGTGATCTTCGTCCCAGCGCATGGTGCCCGTAAGAATGCAAGCAAGCGGCCGCCGTGTCCAACCTCTGCTATGACCGCTGCGCTTTGACCTTCTCCCACCGCAGCGACTTCGATCCGCGCCCCAATGCCCTTACGCTCGCGCTCGAGCGGGTCCGCGCGGAGGGGCGAACCATTCTCGACCTCACGGTTTCCAATCCCACGAGCGCGGGGATCCCCTACGACGACGCGGCCATCCTCGCCGCATTTTCCGATCCGCGCGCCATGCTCTACGAGCCTCACGCTTTTGGCCTGCCGCGCGCACGGGAGGTGGTCGCGCGGGATGTTGCGGCCTTGGCCGGGGTGGACGTGGACCCGGCCCAGGTCGTGCTGACCGCCAGCACGAGCGAGGCGTACGCCTTTCTTCTCAAGGTGCTCTGCGATCCGGGCGACGACGTGCTCGTTCCGCAGCCGAGCTACCCGCTGTTCGAGCACCTGGGCGCGTTCGAATCGGTGAAGCTCACGCCCTACCCGTTGGCCTACGATGGGGCGTGGCACATCGATTTCGACGGATTGCGCCGCGCCATCGGTCCGCGCACGCGCGCCGTGCTGGTGGTCAGCCCGAACAACCCCACGGGCTCGTTCTTGAAGCGGCAAGAATTGACCGATCTGGCCGCACTGGGCCTGCCCATCGTCTCGGACGAAGTGTTCGCCACGTACGTTCTCGACGACGATGCGACGCGCGCGCGCTCGGTGCTCGAGAACAAGGACGCGCTGGTCTTTTCCCTGGGTGGCCTCTCCAAGCTGGCCGCGCTGCCGCAGATGAAGGCCGCCTGGACCGTCGTGTCGGGCCCATTGCACCAGGAGGCGCTCACCCGCCTCGAGCTCATCGCCGATACGTTTCTCTCGGTAGGAACACCGGTGCAACATGCGCTGCCGGCGCTCCTCGCCACACGCGCCCTCGCCCACGATGCGATTTTGCATCGCACACGTCGCAATTTGGCGGCGCTGAAAGCTTCGCTCGCGGGCGCGGCATCGCCGGCGACGTTGCTGCGTGCCGAGGGCGGTTGGTACGCGACCTTGAGGTTGCCGCGCACCCGCAGCGAGGAAACGTGGGTGCTCGAGCTCCTCGAGCACGAGAACGTCTACGTGCACCCCGGCGCGTTCTTCGAGTTCCCGGGTGAAGCCTTCATCGTGCTGAGCCTTCTCACGCCGGAGCCGGTCTTCGCCGAGGGCATCGCGCACATCATTGCGCGCGTATCACAGGCCTAACTCATCTGCCCTGGTCTGCTCTGACCTCACAAAATCGCGAAGGGGTCGCGATCGCGTTCGCTCCGGTCCACGATGATTGCCGAACCTCGGAGTCGTTGGGCCAGTGCCTCGAGCGCGACACGCTCGCTGTTCGAGTGGAGCGCGCACACCACGGTCATCCCGGCCGCCGCCGCGGCGAGGGCATCGTGGTGCCGAAGCTCGCCGGTGAGGAAGACATCCGCACCGGCGGCCAAGGCATCGCGGTACAAGTCGCCGCACGAGCCCGCGCACACGGCCACGCGCCGCACGTCGCCTGCCGTCGGGCCCGCGACGAGCGCGTGCGAGACGCCGAGCCCCGATTTGATGCGCTCGATCAGCGCGGCGCGCGTGGTGGGCTCCACGTCGCCGATGCGGCCCATCCCGAATCCCGGCGGCAACGGTTCGCCACCCTTCGGCGGCTGCGTGCGCAAAGGAGCACGCGTCACGAGGCCCACCACATCGCCGAGCACGTCGTTCGTTCCGCCCGGTGCAACGTCCAGCGCCGTATGCGGACTGAAGATCGCGAGACCATCGCGGATGGCCGAGAACACGAGCCCCGGCGCCGTCACGCGCTTGAGCGGCTGAAAAATCGGCGGGTGGTACGCCACGATCAGCTCTGCACCGCGGGCACGCGCTTCGTCGGCGACCGCTTCCGTGCAATCGATGGCAAGAAGCACGCGCGACACCGAGGCGCTGGGATCGCCGAGGAGAAGTCCCACGTTGTCCCAGGGCTCGGCAAACCGAGTCGGGGCGATCCCTTCGAGAACGGCTACGACGTCGCGCACGTGCATGCGCGGTACGCTATCGATGGAGCGGCTTTAGAGCAATCACCGCACCGATGCCCTCGGAGTGCCCAATCAGCTCCTCGGCGGCCCTGGGCGCCGCCCGGCACCAAGCGAGGAACGCATCGACGGCGGCGGGGTCGGCATCGCGCATCGCGCGGAAGTCTTCCCACCCACTGCGATTCAGCATGAAGCCGCCAATGGGCTCGTACGGATTCGCGATGGCCCAACGAACCAACATGCGCACATGATCGGGCTGCTCGTCCTCCCAGCGAATCAGGCGCGCCGCGCTGTCGGGGTGATCGCTTTTCCAATCGCGGAGCATTTTCGCCGGGAAGGGATACCGCTCACGCCATTCGGATGCGGTCTCCGTCAGCGGCATGGGGTACTTCTGATCTTCCTCCATTTGCTTTTGCAACGGCGTGGCGACGCCTGGGGGCGGGTTCCGGTCGCCATAACCGGCCGGTAGCTTGAATTGCACATTGGTGACTTCGGCCGATGTGAGCTGCGTTTGGGCCGTCTGCGGTGGCGGCGAAGACGACGCGCACGCGACGGTTAACGCGGCGGTGGCCAGGGCGGTCACGCTTGCAATGCGAACGACGTTCGAGGTTGCCATGGGAGGGGCCTCCTGCCGACGCAGCAGTGCATTGCGCGCGCCAATCCGCTCGAGCTACCCGAATTCACGCCGCGCGGAAACGGAAGGCTCCCATAGACGGCGCCTTGGGCACCCATGGATTCGATGTGTGGCATGTGGCGCGCGTGCCGCGTTGCGTTTATGTTCCGCACAATGGCCAGTCCAGTTCGCAGGGGAACCGTCCCCATCGGATACTTCGCGGCCCTCTATCGGTTTTTCCGCGACCCGAACGCGTCCAAGATCGGCAAGCTGTTCGTCGTTCTGACGCTGGCCTACATCGTGTGGCCGCTCGACTTCGTGCCGGACGTGGCCCCCATCCTGGGTTGGCTGGACGATGCGGGGTTGGCGACGGTGGCGCTCGCCTATCTCGCGCGGGTGGCCGCCCGCTATCGATCCGAATCGCTTCAGCAGCTTAGCCCCGCTAGTTCAGCCCCAGCCCCAGGAACATCAGCCCCAGGAACTCTATCGCCGTGATCATCATTCTCAAGCCCGACGTCGCCCCCGACGGACCGGAAGTCCAAGCCCTCGTCACCCAAGCATCCCGGTATCCCAATATCGCCACCAAGGTTCATTCCTACCGGGGCGAAAACCACTTATTGACCGAGGTGCACCTGATTGGTGAAACCAAAGTCGTTCCGGCGGAACCTTTTGCCGAGCAGCCCTTCGTCGTGCGCGTGGTGCGCGTTTCGGAGAAGTATCGCGTTCTGGGCCGGCACAATGGCCAGGTGGATGCGGTCGGGTTCGAATACCGCGGCATTCGTTTCGGTCAGGACACACTGAATGTCTTTCCGGGTCTCTGCGCGGTGGACAATCGCGAAAACGTCGAGGCCACCTTCAAAGCCATTGGCGCCGCCGGTGTGAAAACCGCACGCATGGGCGCGTACAAACCGCGCACGAGCCCGTACGATTTCCAGGGGCATGGCAAAGACTGCCTGCCTTACGTCTTCGAACTTGCCGGCAAATACGGAATCGAAGTCGTTGCGATGGAAATCACGCGCGAGCAACATTTGGATGAAATCCGCGAAGCGTTGCGCCAGGTGGGCCATCCGACCGGCGTCATGCTTCAAATTGGCACGCGCAATGCGCAGAACTTCGAATTGCTGAAGGTCGTCGGCCAGCAAAAAGAGTTCCCGGTGCTGTTCAAGCGCGGCATGGGCATCACGTTGGAAGAGGCGCTCAACGCCTGCGAGTACGTCGCGAGCGAAGGAAACTCGAGCATCGTGTTCTGTCTGCGCGGGGTCAAATCGCACCTGGGTGCGCCCCACCGCAACATGATCGATTTCGCGCACGTGCCGGTCATCAAGCGGCTCACGCGGATGCCGGTCTGTGTCGATCCGTCGCACTCGGCCGGGCGCCGCACCATCACGCCCGACGGCATGACCGAGATCCACCACGCCACCGCGGAAGGCGTCATCATCGGCGCCAACATGGTCCTGGTGGACTTCCACCCCGACCCGGCCCATGCCCTCTGCGACGGGCCGCAAGCGCTTACCCTGGAGGAGCTGCCGGCCTTCCTGGACGACGTCCGCCTCGTTCGGCAGACGTACCTTGCGCGGCTCGAGCGCGCGAAGGCACGCGCCACCGCGTAGCGAACGCGTACGGTCTGGCAGGTGGCTTGGCGCATGGGCAGGGGCAACAAAGGGTGTAGCCTTTGCCCATGCGAATTCTCTACGGGGTCGTCGGCGAGGGCATGGGGCACGCGATGCGGTCGCGTGTCGTCTTGGAGCATCTCGTGCGGGAGAACCACGAGGTCGAGATCATGGCCTCGGGACGCGCGGTCGACTTTTTGTCGAAACGCTTTGACGAGGTGCGGAAAATCCATGGCTATCACCTCATTTACGAGGAGAACCGGGTTCGTCTTGGCAAGACGGTCTGGTCCAACGTCTTGGCGGGCACCGGCGGCGTTCCCGAGAACATTGCAGCTTATTTCGAGCTATTGACGAGCTTTCGTCCCGAAGTCGTCATTAGCGATTTCGAATCGTGGACATACCTTTACGGCAAGACACACAATCTTCCCGTTCTGAGCATCGACAACATGCAAATCATCAGTCGATGCACGCACGACGACGAAATCGTCCGCGGCTACGAAACGGATTTTCAACTCGCGCGTGCGTTCGTGAAGGGCAAGTTGCCCTTCTCCAGCGAGTACTTCATCACGACGTTCTTCCATCCTCCCGTTCGCAAGGAAAGAACGCGTCTTTTTCCTCCGATTCTGCGGCCCGAGATCGAGCAAGCGAAGGTCATCGCGCGGCGGGGCGAGCACCTGCTCGTCTACCAGACCGCGGAAGGCAACGAAGGGCTCGCACGCGCCCTCGCGAGCGCCAACGTGGAGTGCCGTATCTATGGCATGCGGCGACAGATTCAAGAGGAACAAGTCGAAGGCAATCTTCGCTATATGCCATTCAGCGAAACGCGTTTCATCGAAGACCTCGCCACTGCACGCGCGGTGATTGCGGGCGGTGGTTTCACCCTCATGGGGGAGGCGGTCTATCTGCAGAAGCCGATGCTCTCGGTGCCCGTACGCCGGCAATTCGAGCAGATTCTCAACGCGCGCTACCTCGAGAGACTCGGCTACGGACGCGAGGCTTCGCAGATCGATGCCGAAGCCGTAAAGGCGTTTCTCGATATCGTGCCTCGATGCGAAGAAAAGCTTGCGAGCTATACGCAAGACGCCAATCGTGAACTGTTTCGCGCGGTCGACGAATTCCTCGATCGAGCGGCCGCAGGCCTCGTCTAGGCGGTGGTTACGGAGAGCTCGGCGGCGTCCGCGCTCTCGTATTTCCCGTCGAAATCGCGGGATTCCTGCATTTCGTTTCTTACAGCGCCAGCGCCACTTGCCAGCTGGAGTCTGTGGCTTATCTTCAAGCTTAGAGGGTGACGCAACCTTGAGAAAAACGTCCCCCAAGAGCTTTATCCCCGTTGCACGTCGCTTCGGCGACACCTGGATCTTCGGAATTCAATCCTTCCCCTGAAAACCGATGCTCCAGGACGCTGCGGCCCCACCAAACGGGGCTTACGCGGGGTCCTAACTGGCCTCCTTCGCGCGCCCTCCCCTCCCCGCGCGTTGGAGGCCGTTTTTTTTTGTGCGCTGCTCGGTGACGCCAAAAGACGTGCACGAGCGCGTGCGCGTGCACGAGCACGACCACGCGTCACGAACACGAGCACGAGGTCGTGTTCGTCTACGTGGTCGTGCTCGTGATCGTGGTCGTGCTCGTCTACGTGCACGTGCACGCGCACGCGCTCGTGCACGTCTTCTAGCCTCAACCGTCGCGCCAGCTACTCCCCCACGACATTCACCACGATCCTCCTCGCATGCGCCCTCGCCCTGTGCTCCCACAGGTAAATCGCTTGCCATGTCCCCAGGACCAACTTCCCCTGGGCGATGGGAATCGATTCGCTCGTCTTCGTGATGGCGCCGCGGAGGTGGGCGGGCATGTCGTCGGGGCCCTCGTCGTCGTGCTCGTAGTGGGCGGACTCGGGGGCGAGCCGCGACATCCACTTTTCCAAGTCACGAAGCACGGCGGGGTCGGCATTTTCCTGAATCACCAACGACGCGCTCGTATGCTGCACGAACACGGTGCAAAGCCCGTTGGTGACCTGCGCGCCCGCCACGATGCGCGCGACCTCGCGCGTCACATCGTAAAATCCCCGTCCATCCGTCCGGACATTCAACACATCATTGAGAATCTTCATCGCGTCGCCGTTGCATAGAGCCAAAGCTCATCGGCGTATATGCCCCATTTGGGGCTCTTTTGTATCCCGGTGGGACGACGCGCTAGGCGTGGCCGTTGGCCGTGGGAAACGGCTCCGGAATGGCGTCGACCGGGTTCATCTCGTCGACGGTGACCGCGAATTCTTCTTGGGCCTGCGTCTCGACGAAAGGGCCGCCGACTTCATCCGCGTTCAGAGCATCCCGAAGCTCTTGAGTCACTTCTTCACCCGAGGTGGCCGACGCGAGAAAATCTTCTGCGAGCGATTCGGCAATGGGCTCAGCCGCGCGCGTATGACCGCTCTGTCCCCGACCATAAGGGTCAGGAATGAACGCATCTGCGTCGTCCGTACGGCCTCGCATGTGATGTGAGCCAACATTGCGGCGGGTTGCGCCGTCCGAATGCTTCATAGGATCTCTCCTTCTCGTCGTTCCTCGTTGCGGGTGTCGAGTCCTCCCCTCCGCCAATAAGACTTGGGGCAATGACCTATCAACCGCAACTCAGCAATGCGCGTGCCGCGATACACCTTGCAGGCACGCGTGGGCTCCCTATCCGACGACTTCTCTGACCCCGCTCGACTTCGTCGTCAAGGGTCGATGCGCGCAATCGTACATTGCACGCTCGACCCTTAACCGGAGCGGCCAAACCGAAGTCGGCGTTCAGTGTGTCGCGGGACGCCCGTGCTCGGAACCGGGAGACGATTCGGGGGCCGTCGAACGGCGGCCACCCCGCCGCTTGTCCAGCCACGAGACCAGCGCGGGGAGCGCCAGAATCGCCGCGGACACGCACGCGAGTTCGCCCAGCACTGCGACCAACCCGAACAAGAACAAGGCGCGATTTTGGGCCATCAGCAGCGACGAATAGCCGATGGTCGTCGTGAGCGAGCATAGCGCGACCGCACCACCGGTCGCACGCACAGCAAGCCCGACGTCCCTACGCCCATCCTGCGCGTAGCGGGCCATCACGTTCACCGCGTAGTCGACACCGATGCCGAACGTGATGGGAAACGCGATGAAGTTCGCGAAGTTGATACGCACGCCGAACGCCATCATCCCGCCGGCGAGCCACACGACGCCGAGCAGCAACCCGCCGATGATGTACACCGAAATCAAGTTCGTTCGGAAAAGCAGCAGCACCACGAGAATGACGCCCGCGAGGGCCGCCGCACTGGCCTTGATACCGTCTCGACGGATCGACTCGAGGATGTCGGCCGACAGCGGAAGCGATCCCGCCACCCGCGCGGGCTTGGCCTCTGGACCCACCGCGTCACGCGCAATCGTCCGCAGCGACTCCACGAATTGGGCAAGCGGCGGGCCTTCCCAGAGCGCGCGCGAAGGACGCGGGAACACCAGCACCGCGCGACCGTACGACCCATCGCGCTCGCGAAGGCCCGTGGTGAACGTGTGCGGCAGATCCGCGAACGTGATCGGCTTGTTCTCTTCGTTGGCCAGCAGCCGATCGATCTGCTCCTTCTTGTCCTCGGGTACGAGGGAGCGCATCTTCGGCGTCATATCCTCGCGGATGGCGTCGGCCTCCACGAACTTCGCCGCTTGATCCTTCGGCAGCACGTCGTCGATGGTGCGGATGTTCGAAATCATGTCGTGGAGCGGGCTGTCCTTCGCCATCCACGCTCGACGCACCGCCTCCTCCACCGCATGCGCTTGTTCCGGGCTGTCCGTCAGGATCACCGTGGGCGTGAGGTACGTGCCGAGAAGCGCGTCCATCTTGCGCCCCCAGTAACCCTCGCCGCTGACCCACGTGTCCGCGCGGCGAAGCTTGGAGAAGTCGTACTCCAGCTCATTCGCACCGAAGCGGCTGAGTTGATGCACGGAGAGCACCAACAGCACCGCGGTCGCGGCAATCACGATGCCCGAGTGGCGCGTCACCAGCTTGGCGAAAGGCGCCATGAAGCCGCCGTGCGTCACACGACGATGCGCCTTCGGATCCTTGTCGAGCGCCTTGGTCAGCGACGGCATGAGCAGGTACGCCGTGAGCCACGACATCACCATGCCGATGCCGCCGATGTACCCGAACTGCGCGAAACCACGGAAATCCGTGAGCGCGAGCGACGCATAGGAGACACCCGCGGCCAGTGCCGCCGACAGCGTACCGACGCGCGAGCCCCACACGCCGACGACCAGCGCCTCGTCCACGTTGACCCCCGCCCGCCGCTCTTCGATGTAGCGCGCGAGCAGGATGATCGCGAAGTTGATCCCGTTGCCGACGATGATCGAGCCGAGGAAGGCCGTATTCGAATTGAGCTCTCGCACGTTGAACGGCGGGAACGAGGCAATCGCGAACGAATACACCGTGGCAAGCAGCAGCGGCGGAAGGAGCACGAGCACGCTGCGCGACCAACGGTAGTACACCACCAGCACGGCCACCACGAGCACCAGCACGATGATCGACGAGAACGACAGATCGGTCAGCAGCGCCGACGTCTCCTCGACGGAGATCGCCACGTCGCCCGTGTATCCGACCTTCATGTTCGGCGCGTAGTGATCCGTGCCGCCCATCGACACGATATCCGCCTTCACGCGATCGAGGAGCTCCGTGCCGCGGCCTCGGCCCGAGGAGAACTCCGCGACCTCGATGAGCATCAGCGAAACGTGCTGCTGCGCATTGGACCATCGCCCGTTGGGGAAGCGGTCCTTTGCGTCGCTGCTGCCGCCGAGACGCTCCTTGTACTTCGCCTCCAGATCGGTGAAGTCCAGCGGCGGCGGCGCCTCGTCGTCATCGAGCGACGCGCCCGTCTGCTTGTTTACTTCGTAATCGCGCCGCGCCTCGATGCGCGCGCGAATGGTCTTCAGGTCCTCGAGGTCCGTGTAGAGTGCAGCATTCTTCTCGAGGAAGGCTTTCTCCTCGGCCTGCCCCAGGCGAACCTCACGCACGAGCTCCGGCGGGTACGCCCGCACGCGCGCGGCCAGATCGTCGAGCAGCTTCTCCCCCGCGGGGAGATTCTCGGGCGATCCCGAGTCCACGATGACGCCGAGGTACTGCAGACCGGGCATGCGCTTGCGCAGCTCGTCGATGGCCACCACGCTCTGGGCATTGCGCGGGAGGAGCTCTTCGAGCTCGCTGCGCAGGTGCATGTACATGTTGGCGGTGCGCCAGACGGCTGGAACCGCGAGGAGGAGCGCGATCACCCAGAGCATGCGGCCATGACGGACCGTCCAAGCTACTGCGGCACGGGCCCACGGAGGCGCCGGATTTCCCAATCCGTGGCTCATGACTGAATCTCCTGTACCTCTCCCGCCGTGGTGCTTGGCAGAAGAATGTCTTGGGCCGGGCTTCCGATATCGGAGGCGTTACTGGAGGCACGGCGCCGCAGCGCGTTGCCGATCATGCGCAACGCGACGAAGGTGAGAATGGCGTAGGTAATGCCGACGACGGCGTCGACCACCCAATGGTGATCGAGGTAGATCGCCGAAAAGCACATGAGCAGGAAGAACGCGACGGTGAAGGCCCGTCCGCGCCAGCGGAACTGAGACCAACCCTCGAGCACCACCAAGAGCGGATAGGCGCAGTGCAACGAGGGCACGGCACCGAACACGTCGCTCGCGCGACCGTACATGCCGTGGAAGTACGTGATGCCCAACAGCGCATCGACGCGCGCAAGGTTCGGTCCTTCGCTCGCCTTGGCGAAGAGGTCGACCGCGCAGCCGTGCGAGTGGAAGTACCAGGGCGGGGCCGCTGGATAGATGTGGTACGTCGTGAAACCGATGACGTTCAGCGCCAACCAGCCCCAGGTGAAACGCTGCATGGCCACGAAGTCGCGCTTGAAGAGGAACGCGGCAAACAGGATGCAATAGAAGAGGAACGTGCCGTAAGGAACGGAGCACAAAAGGTCGAGCCACGTGGTTGCATGCACCTGAAACCAATCGTGGAGCGTGATGCGCGTGCCGCCCGAATCGAGGCCGAACCAACGCAACTCAACCGCGCGCAAATCGCACAGGTGCACGCCGGCCGCATCGAACCCTGCGTGCTGAAAGAGCCGCATGGAATCGAAAAGTAGGGCGACGAGTCCCATTGGGTAGAGGCCTACGCACAGCTTCTTGGTGAACGCCGTGCCGTAGGCGAGCCCAATGACGACCACCGTGATGAGAACGTGGTCCCACCGCGCCTCACCGCGGTAGACGTTCATGGCGAGGTTGAGGACGAATGGAATCGGCGGGAGCCACGCCCAGCGCGGCCAGAGCGTGCGCACGTGCGCGAGCGCCCTTCCCGTGAAGCTGGTGGTGGCGAGCTCCGTCACGTCAGACCCCAGAGGTTCGTGCGCTTCGCCTCGTCGAACACTTCACGCAAAACAGCGATGCCGTTCTTCGCAGTCTCGTGGTCGATGGTGAGCGCGGGTTGAATGCGGAAGCTCGGTGCGTACGACATGGTGAGCAACCCACGGCGAACGCACTCGTCGAAGATGCGACGGGTAACGGCGCGCGAAAGCGGCTCCTTGGTCTTCTTGTCGGCGACGAGCTCGATGCCCATGAAGAGGCCGCGTCCGCGCACGTGGCCGACGAAGGGGTACGCCTCGACGAAGGCGGCAAGCTCTTCGAGCATCGCGGCGCCGACCTCGCGCGCATTGTCGACCAGGCCGTCTTCTTCGATGGCCTTGAGGGCCGCGACACCCGCCGCTGCCGCCAAGGGGTTGCCGCCGTAGCTCGACGACGAGCCCGACGGATTGGACCACGGCTTCGCCTGCGCGATGGCATCCGTGGTGAGCACGCCGCTGAGCGGGAAGCCGCCGCCGAAGGCTTTGCCGAGGGTGACGATGTCGGGCTTGGCCCCCGAGTGCTCGACGCCCCAATAGCGGCCGGTGCGCCCGAAGCCGGTGATCATCTCGTCGGCGATGAAGAGCGCGCCGAACTCGTGCGCGAGCTCACGCACCGCGGGGATGAAGTCGTCCGGGGGCACGACGTTGCCGGCGGTGCCCTGCATCGGCTCCACGATGAACGCCGCAATGGAGTTCGTGGACGCGTATTTCAGCTGCTTGCGCCCCTGATCGATGCACCCGAGGCCGCACGTGGGGTACGTCGACCCGATCGGGCAGCGGTAACAATCGGCGTACGGCAGGATGTGCGAACCCGGCACCATGGGGCCGAGTCCTTCTTTGAAGTTGGACCCCATGAGCGAAAGAGCGCCCATGGTCTTGCCGTGAAATCCGCCCCAGAAGGAGACGAACTCGGTTTTCTTGGTGTGGCTCTTGGCCAGGCGGAGCGCGCTTTCCACGGCCTCTGCGCCGCTCGAATACAGTTGCAGACGATGCACGCCCTCGGTCGGCGGGTGCTTCGCCACGCGCTCGAGGAGCTCCACGCGGGCTTCGGAGGTGAAGGAGCCCACCGATGCGCGCGCCACTTGGTCCTGAATCGCCTTCACCACCCCAGGGTGGCTGTGGCCGAGGGCGCCGACACCGATGCCGCCAATGAAGTCCAGGAACGTGTTGCCGTCGACGTCGGTCACCGCGCTGCCTTCGGCGCTCTCGACCGCGATGCCCGCCATCACGGCATAGCCCTGCAGGCCAGGGGCCACGTGCGCATCTTCGCGCTGGCGCAACGCCGTGCTGCGCGGACCCGGCACGATGGTCTTCAGATGGACTCTTTGCTTCTTCGGCGTGCTGCTCATGTTTTGGGTGCCCCGAACACGAAGTGACGTTGCAGGGGGAAATTCCAGAGAATGCTTACAACGATGGATACGCACACCCGCGCGAGCAGGTATTGCACTCCGAGGGCGTGATGAAGGACGTAAACGCCCAACGAGTTGAACGCCGCGCTCGCCGCCGAGACGACGGCATAGCGGGCGGCCTGCGGCGCCGCCGAGCGGGAGGTGGCTCGGAAGATGCGACGTCCGAGGAGGAAGTTCACGATGGCGCCGAACAGGGCGCCGACGAGTGTCGCGATGGCCGGGGAAAGGACGCCGAGCTCGACGAGCACGGTCATGGTCCCAAAGTCGAGCGCCGTTGCCACGACCGAGGCCATTTGGTGTCGCCCTAAGAGATGCAGCGTACTTGGTCCCAGGCGAACGCGGGATTCTGTTGTCATGGTTATTCGATTCATGATGCCGCCGACGTCACTTCGGACCGGATTGCCGACGAGGCAGGCGGCGCAGCCTCTACGGATTCTTCTTCTTCGAGAACGGGCTCCTGCGGAAGCGGCGATGCCGCGTCGCGTGCGCGCAAGGTAGCGGCCAGCGCGGCGAGCCGGCGGATCGCGCTCACGTTCGAGAAGAGCGCCACCACCGCGAGGGCCGCAATCATCGGCACCTTGCCCATGAGGGGAACCAACGTGATGCCCACGTTGAGATAAACCGCCCGCTCCGAGCGCCGCATCCACCCGCGCGGAACCTCCGCGTGGCAGGCCTCCGCCTTCGCGGTGGCGTAGCTCACCATGAAGGAACCGAGAAGCGCGGCGAGCGCAATGACCAACGTGGGCACGTCATCGCGGTAATAGATCGCCAAGCCCGAGAGAAAGGTGCCCTCGAAGTAGCGATCCACCGCGGCATCGAGCACCTCGCCCGCGTCCGACGCGACGCCGGTGCTGCGCGCAACCAGGCCATCGAGCGCGTCGCCCAGGGCCGCGACCGCCGTGATGACCGCGGCCACGCCAAAGTGACCGAACGCGAGCGCGCCCGCCGCAATCAGCGCAAGCCCCATCGAGGCCAGCGTGATGGTGTTCGGGCCAATTCCGAGCCGGATGCAGAGGCGGGCCACCGGCTGGAGAGACCAATAGGCCATCTCCATGAGCCGGCGGCCCAACAGCGGCGACGAGCCCGCCGCATCGACGCGCGCGAAGTGCGCTTCTCCCCGCAGGACGAGCCGCACCCCGTACGCGACGACGACCGCCACGAGCAGAGAGAGGAGTGCGAGCGAGCAGATTACGTCGATCACCGGTTCGTACCTTCTTCCAACAACGTCTCTACCTTGCGATCACCTTGCCACCGACACGGCCGGACGGCGCGTGCGGCTGAGTCGGGCTGCCTCGCCGAGCGGAAGCTCGCGCGACCCCTCCATGGCGGACTGGTAGGCGCGCGTGATGAGCTCGACGCAGCGAAGGCTGTCCTCCGCCGACTTGCCAACGTGCTCGCCAATCTCGATGGCGTGCGCGAAGTCCTCCAAGAGCGACTCGAACCAAATGACGTGGCTTGCATCCATCCAGTTCGACGGAACGCTGTCGCGCAAAGTTTGCCACTTGTGCGGCTCACCCTCGCGCGAGGTGAGAACGTTCACCTCCACGTCGTCGTCCTCGACGCGAATCGCGCCGCGCTCGCCGTGCAAGGTGTAGATGACCTTGCGTACGCCTGCGGTCCACGAAAGATGTGCGCTCGCGGTCGCGCCCGGGAAGCTGATCGCGCAGCTGAGGTTGTCCTCGGTATCGTAGGGTCCCAGCGTAGACATCTTCGCGGTGATGGCGGTGGGGTATGCCCCCAACCAATCGAACGCGAGGTAGAACGTGTGGCTGCCGTGATCCATGGCGATGCCACCGCCCGACCAGCGCTTCTCACGTCGCCAGTCCGGACGGAATTCCGGAACACCGCGCGCGTGCGTGCTGCGGAAGGTCTGCAACGTAACCATCGACACACGGCCGATTCGGTCGGCGTCGAGTGCGCGCCGCACGGCCTTGATCACCGGGGCGTGGCGGTAGTTGTGACAGGGGTAGAGAACGCGTCCCACGCGGCGGGCCCGCGCCAACATCGCGCGTGCGGCATCCGTCGTGGTGGCGAGTGGCTTCTCGCAAAGGACATGCAACCCGCGGTCGAGCGCCTTCAACGCCAGGGGCGCGTGCTCGGACGGAGGGGCCGAGATGTCCACGAAATCGAGCTTTGCATCCTCGGTGGCAAAGAGAGCGTCCGCGCTTTCGTAAATGCGAACACCCGGCATCTCGGCGCGCGCCCTTTCGCGGCGTGCCGCGCAGGTATCCACCACGGCCACGATTTCCAGCGGGGCGCCTTTGCTAGCAAGCGCCTTGTAGGCCGGAGCATGTCCGCGTTCCGAAATGAAGCCATACCCAATGATCGCCCCGCGAAGTGACGGCCGACGATCGCTCATGGTTACCATCCCCTTTCCACCGGCGCGCCCAAACCTGGACGGACTGCGCACACTGCGCGGGCGCCACTAACCGCAAAACTGGAATCGACCAACGCACTAAATGCGCCACGCCCTGACGACGCGTTGACGCAGTGACTGTAAACGGCACGTAACGGCAACTGCGCTACCGAGCTTCCGCCCTTCCTTGAAAAAGAACCAATTTCTGTAAGTTCCAAGCCCAAAACGCTGGGATATCTACTTGGGTTCATCGCCAAATTCATCGCGTTCTTACCTCGCCTACGCGGGTGACCGCTGCCGTATTGCGAAAGCAGTGCCCGCGTGCGAGGCCGGTGTTCAGTCGAGCCTTCAAAAACTTGCGCGTTCAACCAGAGAAGCGGGCCGGGTGCAAGAATCACGTGCGGCTCCTCGCTCGCGGGACCGCACCGGCGCCGCGCAAGAAGAGGTCGACCACGCGCTCTGCCTCCTCGGAAACCGGACGTGCCGCCGGCAACTCGAGCCGATCGAGGAGGATTGCCCGCACCACACCCATGAGGAGCGCCGGATACAGGTCCGCCGCTTCCGGCCGAAGGGCCTTTTCTTTCAGCCCCAACTTGACGATGTCGGCCGCCTGTTGCTCGATTTTCAGCAGGGCAGAGCGCTCGGCCGGGTCGATCCGATCGAGGCATTGCAAGCGCAAATGTTCCGTCTGAAGCACGATTGACAGAAAATCGTGCCGGTTTTCGAAGTGCTGCAGTACGGCTTGAACGAACGCCGTCAGCTTCTCCCGAAACGGCAATTTTTGCGCTTCTTTGAGGACGGAATCGACCTCCGCAAACATTTGCGCGCGACGCGTGGTGAACAATTGACGAATGAGCTCGTCGCGATCGCGGAAATGATTGTAAATCGTGCCGACTGCAATTCCTGCGCGTGCTGCAACCGCGTTCAGGCTGAAGGACTCGACCCCCGCCTCGGACATCACCTCTTCGGTAGCGTCCAGTATCGCCATGGCCGTTGCCTCGCGTAGGCGACTACGCAGCCTTGAAGTGCGCATGGCATTTGATGAACGCGGATTCACGACTTGAAGGCCCGAAGATTTGGGGCTGCCGAGGCCCACCGTCAAGCGATAATTCCCGGTTTTTCGCGCTTTTCAGCGCTCCTTAACCGTTCTTAACCGACGGCAGAAGTCGCCGTATGGTTACTTACGCGCGCTGCCTGCCGGTGGTTCCACGGAATCGACAGGTACCGCTCGACAAAGTTCCCCAACTGGTTACTTAGCGTTCGGTCCGAGCTCGACCGGGCGACTCATTTCGCGACGCTTCATCTCGCGACGCTTCATCTCGCAACCAACGTGAAGTTCGCATAGTCGGCTTCGGCGAGCGTTTTGGTACCGTCACCGTCGGTTACCACGCCAACGTAAAGGACCTTTTGGCCTTCGCATGCGCCGTATTCCTTGCGGTAGAGGGCGCAAAGGTCGACGCTTTCCTGCCGCCATTCGGGGCCCGCGGGATCGTTCCGCAAGGGCACCTGCAGGAGCCCGTGCTGGTGCGTGCCCGTCGCGCCGGGTTTGGCCAGCCAACCGAACTTGAATCCGCGACCGCCCACGATCATCGAGGGCTGCTTGATGATGACGTAGATACCCGCCGCGCAGTCCTCCCAGGCATCGTCTTTTACCTGGGGATGCCGGGTCACCCGCCACTTCCACTCGAGGCTCGCGACCTTGTCGAGTGGCGCTGGATTCTGTTGGAACGGTTGCCCATAGTGCATCGCCGGCGGTCGATCCTTCGTGGTGCCGTCGTAGCGGGCGTGCAGGAAATTGAAATCACCTTCCGTGCGGAGCGAATAGACGCGGGCCAGCGTATCGCGGTCGTGATCGAAGGGATCGAGCCACGCGAGCGGCCGTTTGGAGAATTGCTCCTGCCAGTAAACGCGGCGTGGAGCGGACGCGTCGGATTTCGCCGGGGCGGCGGGCGCTGCGCTCGGCTCGGCGGCGGCGTTGGATGCCGCAACCATCAACCCCGTGGCGAGGAAAATCGCTGCCGAGGCAGCCAATGCGGAAAGACGCCACGTGGAAATGAATCGGGATAGTCGCTGCATGGAAGCACGGGATCTTTAAGGCAACTTGGGCGCCCCTGCATTAGCACGAGGTCTCCCCAACGCCCACAAAGTGTGTTGTCCCCAGATTGGACGTCACGACGTCCACTCCCATGCAAGCCAACCGCAAATGAGACCGAATTATCGCGTCGATGGCGAGCCGCGCGAGGAAAGCGGGCGGCTCGATGCAACGGCGCGGGCGCGGACGACTTGGCCCTCGGAGATGATTTCCACGCCAATGGTGCGGGCGCGGCGTGAGAGCCGTTCGGGATCCACACCAGGCTGCACGATGAGCCCGCCGGGCGGCGACGGGTCGACGAACAGCTCGGTCGTCGCGCGGCGGGTTCGGAGCATCTCCCGCACGTTGGCATCGTCGACCCAGAGGAAGCCTCCGGCGGCGACGAAGCTGCCCCGTCCCACGACCACGCTGGCCTGCGCCAGCGTGCGCGAGAGCGTGTCCGGCAGGGGAGCGAGCGCTTCGAGACGCTGGCGGAGCGACTCGGGGTCGAAGCCGGCCGAGAGGGCCCGTGACAGCGTCTGCGGCGCGACGATGAGATCGATGGTCTCGGTGGCGCGGCCCACCTCGACGAAGGGTGCAATCTGCATGATGTTGCAGATGCGGGCGTGCACGCCGACGCGCAGCACGTTGCCCTCTTGGAACTGCGAGGGCGTGATCTCCGTGGACATCGGCCGCTCGAAAAGCAGCGAACGACCGCGCGGCGTGAGCCGCAACGTGACCGACGCGTAGCGATCATCCGCGGACGCGCCCTCGCTGTAGGAGTCTTCCTCGCCCAGGTCGAGCACACCCAGCGCCGGAAGGCTCTCGTGCACGATGCGCGCGGCGACGTCCATCGGATCGACGGCCTCGACGCCGACGCGCTCGGCCCAACGGCGCAAGAGGCGCGTGATGCCCGGGATGCGGTCGTCGCTCTTGAGGTAGCCCGCGAGCGAGGACCACGGCACCCAGCCGCCCTCGGCCAGCTCGGCCACCGCGTCGAGCACCATCTCGCGCAAGACGCCGACAGGGCTCGGGTCGCGCGACTCGGTGGAGATGCGAAAGAGCTCCGGCTCGGGCCGTGCTTCGTCCCACGCACCGCCGCGCCGCCAGGTGCGGAAGAGCGCGGGCGTGAGCTCACCCAAGGTGAACGAGCCGGGAGGGGCCGACGCGCTCATCGCGGAGTTGTCCCAAAGGCCCGCGGCGCGCGAGAGCGTGACGAGCAGGCCCACCTGCGTGAGGTCACGCCCGAAGCGCGTGGCCAGCCTCTGCACGAGCGACTTGGGCGTGCCGATGCCCGCGCGCACTTCGTTCCCGCCCTCGCGGGCGACGATGGCGAGCGCAATGGCCAGCACCGACGGATCGGCCGCAAAGCGCGCGCGCCGAGGAGCGTGATCGCCCGAGACGACGAACGACTTCACCTGCTCGCGGCGCTGCGCGCGCTCGGCGAGGCGGGTCGCACCGACGATGGCGGCCACCTCGGTGGGGATGATGTGGCGGTTCGGATAAACCGGGATGAGGAAGCCGCGACGTTCGAGCGACACACCGACGCCGCGACGCGAGGGCGTGGGGCCCGATGCGCTGCGCAGACGAAGGGGCTCGCGCTCGAGCTCGAGCAGCTCCTCGGTGGAGACTTCACCGCCCTCGCGATCGACGCCGTCGAGCAAACGCCGCTCGGTGGGGGCGAGCCGCTCGATCTCGTGCTCGAGCCGGTTCTGATCCGTCAGCGCTTCCCACGCCTGCTCGAGCGAAAGCGCGAACGGCTGTGTGGCGGGGCGCCCGAGGTAGTGGCTTGCGACGGCGCTCGCGGTCTCGGGCGAGGCTTGTGCGAGCAGCGCGCGCAGACCGTGCGGATCTTCCCCCTCCCACGTGCGCAATTGCACGAGGTACGCAGGAGGCAAGATGAGCTCCACGGCGGGTCGCTTCTCCGACGACAACGCATGCCCGAGCGCGGCGCGCGCGAACATCAGCCCACGGGCGCTGAGAGGTTCGAGCGCCGGCGGCACCGTCGGCACCACGAGCGATCCTCGTGCCTCCGCCACGCGATGCAGAAGCTCGACGCACGCATTGGGCAGTCGGCTTGGATCGCGGAGATCGGGCTGCGAAACGAGCGCGCGCGCGACCTGCGAAGGAACATCGAGCCGTTTGGCCGGATCGATGCGAATGTTGAGCCTCGCAATCAGCGACTCGAGCTCCGCCGCGGGAAAAGCGCGTAGGATCTCCACGAGCCGATGCGTCGGCTTGGGTGAAACAGGCGGGGGGGATTGGTTCGGAGAGGGCGTCAAACGAAAACGGCGGGGCTAGGATATCGGAGGGAGCTCGCGCAATTTGCGCGGGTATACAGCTAAAACCAGATGGTAACCCGAAAGTGAATTCGAAAGACTAGCATGAGCTGGAGAATTGGCACACAGGGCCACACTTCATTACTCGGATTACATTCAACCACCCATAAAACTCCATGATCTTGCGCGATCCGGTTCACGGTCTGGTGTCGTTCGAAACCGACGAGGAGCGCGTCGTCGAGCTTTTGATGGACACGCCCGAGGTTCAGCGGCTGCGGCGAGTGCGTCAACTCGGGGTGACGTCCTTGGCTTTCCCCGGTGCGGAGCACACGCGTTTTGCACACGCCGTGGGCGCGGCGCACGTGATGAAGCTCCTCTTGGCGCGCCTGCGGGCCATCCAGGAAGAGATACCGTTTTGGCAGCAGGTGACGACGGACCGCGCGCGCGATGCGCTGGCCGCCGCGTTTCTTCATGACGTGGGGCACGGGCCGCTGTCGCATCTGTTCGAGGACGCGGTGCCGGGCACGCCGCACCACGAGGTGTGGACGGAGCGCGTGGTGCTCGATCCGGGAACGGGCGTGCACCAGTGCCTCGCCTCTCTCGACCCGGCGATGCCCGAGCGGGTGGCCGCACTCGTGCGCGGCGAGCATCCCCTGCCCTATCTGGCCAAGGCGGTGAGCGGTACGTTCGACGTCGATCGATGCGATTACCTGCTTCGCGATGCGCATGCGACGGGCGTGCGTTACGGCGTCTACGATCTCGACTGGCTTCTTCGCAGCTTGCGGTTTGCGCCCGCGAAGGAAAACACGGCGCCGGCGCTGGCCATCGACGGCGCGAAAGGGCTGCCGGCCATCGAGGCGTTTTTGCTGGCGCGCCTCTTCATGTTCCAACAGGTCTACCTGCACAAGGCGACGCGCTCGGCGGAGTGGATGATCCGCGCGGTGCTGGCGCGCGCCTCGTCGCGCATCATGGATGGCGATCGCCTGCCGCTCACGCCGCGCGCGATCGAGCACGCGGCGCATGGCGAGAACATCGCGCTGGGCGACTACCTGGAGCTCGACGATGCGGTGCTCACGGTGGCGATGCACGCGTGGGAGGGCGCCAAGGATCCGGTGCTGGCCGATCTGTCGCGGCGCGTTCGCAGCCGGCAGCTGTTCAAGACATTGGAATTGTTCGGCGAGCAGGCGAGCCTCTCGGGGCGTGAGCAAGCCTACGCGGAAGCGCGGGCCATTGCCGAGGCACGCGGGCTGGATCCCGATGGTTACGTGGGGCTCGACGTGGCGACGAATACGCCGTTCGGGGGCGAGCCCGATCCGCTCTTGGTGGTGTTCGCCAAAGGTCCGCCGCGGCATCTCAGCGACGTGTCCTTCTTGCTGGCGCGACTGGCGGGCCAGGTGCTTTCGCGCGTGCGTCTCATCTTCGCCCCGGAGCTGCGTGAGGACATCACGCGCGCAATTGCAGGATGAAATCGACATTTGCCTCGGCCAGCGTGCTGGCCTTTCTCTGTCTCGCGACACCTGCGCGCGCGGAGCGAGCGGGCTTTCGCGGGGAGGATACGTCGTACGGTCGCATCGAGGGGGATCTGTCCTTCGTGTTCGGGCTTGGCGCCACCTTCGGTCCGCGCGCGCCGCGTGGAGCGGTGGATGTCCGGCTCCGCTACTTGGACACGATCGGGATGTTCGCGACCTACGAGGAGGGCTTCGGCGGCGCCGCAGAGCCGCGGCGGGTGCTGGCCACCGGCGTGGAACTGCGGCCCCTGTTCATTGCGCGATGGCTGCAAGGACGCGAGCTCGATTCACCGCGGCTGGATCTGGCAATCGACTCGTTCGGCCTCGAGCTGGGCGCGTTCTTTGCGCACCCGGTGGGGGACACGTTCGGCTCGCGGCGCGGGCTTCAAGCGGGGCTGGGGCTCGAGCTTCCGATTTTGGCGCAGGCGAACGGGCCATGGATCGGTCTCCATGGCGGTGTACGCTGGAGCGATGACGCGCTCGGGGGTGCGCCACTGCGCGGGCCCTCCGATCGCGCCGCGTATTTCACGGTCACCTTGGCGTGGCACGCCATCTTCGGTGCCCACGTCGTGGACATGCAGGATCGGAGGCCCGAGCGATGAAGGAGCTGCTCGTCCAGGCATTTCGCGAGGTACTGCGCTCACTCGATTTCGAGGCCGCGGTGCGCGAGGGCATCGCCCGGCTGCCCGATCCGCCGCCGAAACGCGTGTTCGCCGTGGCCATCGGGAAGGCGGCGCCCGCGATGATGGCGGGCGCCCTCGCCTCGCCGTGGAACATCGAACGCGCCATCGTCGTTTGCCCGGAGGGGACCCCGTCGTCCTTGCCCGAAGGTCCACAGCTGGAGCTCCTTCGCGCCTCGCACCCGCTTCCCGATGCGCGCAGCGTGGAGGCCGGAGCACGCGTTCTGCGTTTGGCCGAGAGCACGACGCCGGAGGACCTGCTGCTCGTGCTGATCTCCGGCGGAGCGTCGGCCCTGGCCTGCGCGCCGCCGCCGGGCATCGGCTTCGCGACGAAGCTCGAGGTCACGCACGCGCTGCTTCGTGCGGGGGCCTCCATCGTCGAGTTCAATACGGTGCGGAGGCATCTTTCGCGCTTGAAGGGCGGGGGCCTGACGCGCGCAGCCCGCGGTCCCGTCGTCGCGCTGCTCGCGAGCGATGTCATCGGGGGAAAGGCGCACGACATCGGCTCCGGCCCGACTGCGCCGGATCCCACCAGCGTCGACGATGCGCGCGCCGTGCTGCAACGGTACGCGCCGCAGTTCGCATCGTTGGAGCTGGTTGCCTCACTCGCACCATCGGACGAAGCGGCCGCGCGCGAGCGGCACTTCATCGTCCTCGAGCCGGAGCTGCTGGCGGAGCGCGGAGCCCGTGCCCTCGAGCGCGCGGGATGGTCGGCCAGGGTGCTCCCGCCGTCGATGGCCTCGGTCTCGGTGCTCGCGGACGAATATGCGCGGCTCGCGCGGTCGCTTGCGCCGGGGCAGGCCGTGGTGCGCGTGGCGGAGCCATCGCTCGAAGTCGATCCTGCCTCGTCGGGTCGCGGCGGGCGCTCGGGCCACCTTGCCGCCGTCGTCGCCCCTCGCCTTCCGCGCGATGTGGCCTTTCTCGCGGGCGCTTCCGACGGCGCCGACGGCACGAGCAGCGCGGCCGGCGCGGTGGTGGACGCGGCGTGGGCCGCCGCCGTGGGCACTTCGCGGCACGCCGACCACATCGCCCGCTTCGACACGGCCGCTCTTCACGCAGGCACGGGCAGCGCCATCCTCACCGGCCCCTCCGGCGTGAATCTATGCGATCTACACCTATTGGTGCGCGCTACGACTTCTTCCGGCGCGGCATGACGAGGGCCACTTCGGTGCCCTTGCCAACCTCGCTCCGGATTTCCACCTTGCCGCCCAAGGCGCTCACCAGGCCATAGACCGCGCTCAGCCCCAAGCCGCTCTTCGACGTTTGCCGCGGGCCGCGGGAGTAGAACGGATCGAAGACGCGCGCGAGCTCGCCCTCGGGGATGCCGTGCCCTTCGTCGCTCACCGAGAGCACCACGCGATCGCCTTCGTTGCGCACGCTGGCGTGGATGGTTCCGCCGCCCGGCATGGCCTCCACGGCGTTGCGTGCGATCTGGAAGAGGGCCTCGGCCAAGGCCGCGACGTGGCACTCGATGGCGCCCACCGTCGGATCGTAGTTGCGCATCACGATGACGCCCGAGCGGGCGCGCCCGATGGCGCTTTCCAGCGCGAAGTCGAGCATGGCGCCGACGTCGGCCGGCTCGAGGATGCCCTCGGCGGCCATGGCAAAACGGCGCAGGCGATCGACGGTGCGGCGAATGCGTTTGAGCCCTCCGTCGCTTTTTTGAATGGCCGACAACGAAGGCTCGACCGGCGCGGAAAGCATTTTGGCGGCTTGCTGGTTCGAGGCCACGCTGACGGCCAGCGCATTGTTCAATTCGTGCGCCATGCCGCCGACGAGCACGCGAAGGGCTTCCAGCTTCTCGACGACCACGAGCTGCTCTTGCACGCGCCGCATGCGCGAGACCGCCGCGCTGAGGCGCTCGATGCGGCGAAAGGTCGCAATGCTGACGCGATGGCGCGACTGCGCCAACACGACGCCGGCGACGCCGCTCATGAAGAGCGTGACGTGCGCATAGAGCGGCGGCTCCCCGGCGACCCAAAGGCCCGCGTACGACGCGCACGCATTGATCAGGGCGATGCCCGGCGGCAGCGGCACGGTGGCCGCCATGGCAAAGCCGGCCAGCGCGATGATCATGACGTAGTGGCTCTCCGGGCCGCCGGTGGCGCGGGCGATGAGGCCCCAGCCGAGCATGGTCACGCAGGAAACGGCGATGGCGACCCCCAACAGTGCTTCCACCCTGCGATGGACCATGCGCGGCACCACCAAGGTGCAGAGGCCCACGAAGATGGCCACCGCGGCGCCGGCGATGGTGGCCATGGCCGGTGGATCGCCCAAGTACAGATCGAGCACCGTGAGGATGCCGGTCAGCGCGCCGATGGCCGCGGCGGTTGGGAGCAAGCGCCCGGCGAGTTTCAGGCGCTGCTCGGCGAAATAGCGACGCCGCGAGCGGCCGGTGCGGCCGGACTTCT
Source organism: Sorangiineae bacterium MSr12523 (assembly GCA_037157775.1). Lineage (NCBI taxonomy): Bacteria > Pseudomonadati > Myxococcota > Myxococcia > Myxococcales > Pendulisporaceae > Pendulispora > Pendulispora brunnea. The sequence continues at coordinate 2,427,936 of CP089982.1, read as the reverse complement.
CGTTGACATGGTCGGCGCGCTTGCGCAGCGCGCTCGGTGGCTGCAGGGAAAGGCTCGCCCTGGGCGCCGGCCCCGTACGGTCCGGGGTCGGTCCTGAAGGCGCCACTGTGGTGCGAGCAGGTTCCGTCATTCTAAAAGGATCCAACGATGGCCGCATGGCCCGGCGAGACGGCCAAGTGCGCGCTCTTCACCGCGCCACCTTCTCCTTTGGACGCAGGAGCGCTGAGAAGCAAGTAAACGCCGATGCCTGCGGTCGCAAAACCCACCAGAAAGGATACATCCGCCAGGGTGCGAAACGTGACGCCGGTCGATTTGGTGTCGCTCGCCCCCGTGCGCTCGTATTCGTTCGCCAGCGACAGGGCACGCAGGCCAGCGTAGGTCCCGAAGCCGGCAACGGCCACGCCCCCGGCCACGAGACCCCACCCCATCGCGCGCACGTTGGACGATCCCGAGTCGGCCGGCGCCGGCGCCAACGCGGGCGTCTCCGTGCTCTTCATGTTGGAGCGCTCGGCTTTTGCAACCTCGGGCTTCGCGCCCCCGTCGTCCGTGACGCGCGCGTCGAGGGTCACGCTTTTCGGCGTGTTCTTCCCTGGCGACACGCGAATCGTCTCGTCGAATGGCTCGTAGCCATCGGCCTCCGCATGCAGTGCGTGCTCACCCGCGACGACCCGCACCTCGGAGACGCCGCCCGGGACGAGGGGCAGCGGCTTTTTATCGAGCGTCGCCCGCGCACCATCCGGTGCCACCTGGATGCGCAACGTCCCCAGGTGCAACCGCACCTCCGAGAGCGCTGCGCGCGCGCTCTTCTGTTCCTCCGGCGCCGCACCGCCGTCGTCGACGAGAAACGACAAGAGATTCTGCTCCGCCTCGACGTACTCGCCCGTCTTGGCCCGCGCCAATCCCAAATTGAGCAGGATGCTCGGGTGCGAAAAGAGCCGGTAGGCCTCCTCGAAAGCATCGCGCGCCGCGGCGTAGTTTCCCGCTTTGGCCGCAGCCACGCCGCGACGAAACGCCGCCCGCGAGCGCTCCCGCGCCGCCTGGTCCTCCCGAGCCTGTGGCGCGCGCGGTGCTGCGGGGGCCGCGCCGGCGACGAACAGGTTCGCGAGAATCAGAACGAGCGGCCAAAGGACTCGCATCACGGGGTCAGTATTTGGGCCTTTCGATCCAGCTAGGGGAAGAGCCCGCAGGCGCCGCTTTTCGTTTCGTCCCCACCGGAGCTTTCCAGCGTGCCTTCGCAGGCTCGCCCGCGGGCGCGGTCTCCGCCTCCTCGGCCTTCTCCTGCGGCGCCGAAGGCTCGACGACCGCCGCCGCATCCACGGCTTCTTCCACCGGGGCCTCCACCACCGCCGCCGACGGCACCGCGAGGCCCTCGGCCGCCGCATTGGCGCGCGCGTGCCGGGTCACCACCGCAGCCACGGCCGCCGTGCCCAAAAGCACCGTGCCAATCGCGATGACCAACGCCGAACGTGAGCCCTTGGGCGGCACGGCATGCGGCTCGATGCTGCTCGCCGTGGGCAAGGCCAGCGAGCCCGTGGAGCCTACGGACACCGAAGGCAACGACGCCGGCGGCTGCAATGGAGGGCCCATGGCATGCCACGCATGCAAAAGCTCCACGGCATTGCCGAAGCGATCCGCGGGCTTGCGCGCGAGGCACCGCGCGATGAGCGCATCGAGCTCCAACGGAATGGCCACCTGCGTCACCGTTTTCAGGCTGCGCGCGGGGCGTTCCAGCTTGCTCGCCAAAATGGCCATTTGACCCGCGGCGTCGTAGGCGATGCGGCCCGAGAGCGCCTCGAAAATGACCATGCCAAAGGAATACAGATCGGCGCGCTCGTCGACGCGGGAGGCGCCGCGAATCTGCTCCGGGGCCATGTACGCGATGGTCCCCACGGACTCGCCGGTTACCGTCAGCTTTTCCGCGTCCTGGAGATCCAGCTTGCAGACGCCGAAGTCGAGCACCTTGGCATGCTGGGTACCGTCGTTTGCATACTCGATGAAAATATTTCCCGGCTTCAAATCGCGATGCACGACCCCCGCCGCGTGCGCGTCGATGAGCGCGCGCAGCACGTTGTCGCCCATCGCGTGCACTTCGTCCCAGGGGAGCGGCCCGCCCGCGCGCTTCATGCGCTCCGACAGCGATTCGCCGTGAAGCAGCTCCATCACCAGGAAAAGCTCGCCCTCTTCGGTGCCGTCCACGTCGAGCAGCTGCGGGATGTAGTCGCTGCGGATCCGTGCAACCGCCGCCGCCTCGCGCTCCAGGCGGGCCATGAGCAAATCGCCGATCATGGCGCGGCTCACCACCTTGATGGCGACGTTCGTGCCCGAGGCAATGTGCAGCGCGTGGAACACCTCGCCCATCCCTCCTCGGCCGATGGTGGCCAGGAGTTGGTACTTGTCACCTAGAACGGCGCCCACCTGCATACGGCAGGTACGAGCTTACCCTGTTTTGACGTTACGCGCGCCAAACGCGGAGGTCGCGCTTCATCACCTTGCCGGTGGCGTTGCGCGGAAGCGCGTCGAGAAACACGAAATCGCGCGGAACTTTGGGCCCTGCGAGGCGCTCGCGCGTCCACGTTTTCAAGTACGCGTCATCGAGCTGGCTGCCGGGCCTGGCCACGACGAATGCACGCACCCTCTCGCCCCACTCGGCATCTTCGACCCCGACGACCGCCACCTCGGCGACATCGGGGTGTGCCTCCAGCGCGGATTCCACCTCGGCCGGGTAAATGTTCACGCCGCCGGAAATGATCATGTCGCGCTTGCGCCCTTCGATGAAATAGCGGCCGTCGCGGTCTTTTCGCGCAAGATCGCCCACGCTGAAGAAGCCGTCGCGCAAGCTCGCGGCCGTGGCGTCGTCGTCTTTGTGGTAGCCGGCCACGAGCAGCTTGTTCTTGACGTAAAGCTCCCCCACTTCCCCACGTGCAACCTCGACCCCGGCGTCGTCGAGCAGCCGAATGTCGTTGCCGGGGATGGGCTGTCCGATGGTGCCGGGCGCAGCCCGCAGATCCTGCGGATTCGCCAAGGTCACCAGGCCGGTTTCGGTGGCCCCGTAAAAGTTGAAGAGAATGTCACCGAAATGATCCATCACGCGAAGACCGAGCGGGCCCGGAAGCGGCGCGCCGCCGCAGATGATGGCGCGCAGCGAGCGCGTGCGGTAACGCGCGAGCAGCTCGGGCTCCAGGGAGAGGACGCGGTGCAGCATCGTCGGCACCACCGCGGTGGTGGTCACGCCCCAGCGCTCCACATCCCTCAGGAAAAACTCGGGCTTGAACTCGTCCATGAGCACCGCGGTGGCCCCGAGGATCTGGCTCAGAAGGAGGAACGCAAGCGCCGTCGAGTGGTAGAGCGGACACGCCACGAGGTGCACGTCGTCGGCCCGCATGGGCGTCTGCGCGATGAAGCGAAGGGCGGCCGGAAAGGCGTCCTTCGGGAACTTGCGCACCGCCCCTTTGGGTTTGCCCGTCGTTCCCGACGTGTAGATGACCACCGCGGCCTCGGCATCATCCGCCGCACCATTGGCCGGAGCATAATTTTCCAACGGCGTTTCATCGAATAGATCTTCGTACGAGGTGACGCCCTTGGGCACCTCGCCGGGGCCGGCGCCGACGACCACGAATTGAGACCGTTTCAAATGGGGAAGAGAGCGGCTCGCCTCCTCCACCACCGGCCAGAGCTCGGGATTGAAAACGATGAATTTGGCGCCGGAATGCATGGCCAAATAGGCCAGCTCCGCGGCCGTGGAGCGCCAGGATACGCTCACGGCGGCCGCACCGACCCGGGTGGCCGCGTTCTGCGTCACCACGAACTCCGGCCGGTTCTTCATCATGACGATGAGACTGGATCCCCTCGAAAGCCCGCGGGACGAAAATCCCGCCGCCACCCGCGCGATGCGATCTTCCAGCTCCGCAAACGTCAGGGCCTCGTCGCGCCAGCGCAAGGCCACCTTGTTCGGCGTATTGGCGGCGTGGACTTGGTACATCTGCGACGGATTTTGCGACCTTCGCGTGAGCACTTCCATGAGTGCACGCGCGCCTGGCACGTGAAATTGCCACATCAGGCCCGTCTGATTGGCCACTTTGGCCATGACCCGCACGCGCCCGGGGACGTCGACCAGGCGTTCCTTCAAGTCCGTCAACTTGGCTGCACTAGGAAGACGAAGCATCGATTTATTGTGATATCTTTACCTTCGCATGGAAAGCAATCCGCCGGGGCCAGTCCTTAACGGGCGATCGGCCTCCGCAGGCGAAGATGGCGTGGATGACCTTTCCACCGAGTTGGCCTTCTCCCTGGAGAAGCGTGCCGCGGAGCGCTCCACGATCACGTTGCGTGTAGACTACAAGCGGCTCAATACCTTCTTTGCCGACTACACCAAGAACATTTCCAAAGGCGGCACGTTCATCCGCACGACCAAGCCGCTCGACGTGGGGACGAAGTTCGTTTTCGTCCTTTCGTTCCCCTCCCGCGAAGGGCAACTCCGCCTGAAGGGAGAGGTCATGTGGACGGTGAGTGACGACCGTGCAACGGACGAGCAACCGTCCGGCATGGGCATCCGCTTCCTCTTCAGCGAGGACGCCGAACGCGAAAAGGTTGCCCTCTTCGTGGAGAAGCTCATGGCCGAGGCCTTGGGCGAGCACATTTCGTCGCGTTTGCTCAAGCGGCCCGTGCCGGCGCGCTAACCCGAGGATAAGTAAACGGCCGCGCTGGCAACTCGTGGAAAAGTCGCCCCGCGCGAGCGCGGGATCTCCGAGCGTGCTTGACAGAAGCGGCACCGGACCGCAAAGGTTACGGGCCTGTAAGGATAATGAAGCAGTCTGCGCTGTGGTTTGCCATGCTGGTTTTCACCCTCATCTCGATGGTGTGGGTCGTATTTCCGCGTGCGGCCGTGGCGAAGGGCGTGCTGTTCGTGCCGACGGTTCAAGGAACCGCCGTGTCGGTGACGCAGCCACCGGCCGAGGATGAAGAGCTCTCGGATTCCGCGCTGCTCGACGTGGCCGGTGGCATGGAAAGCGATGGGCCGGACGTGTTTCATGCGGGTCTCGGACTCGCGCCCCATCCGACCGTCGTGCTGGATCCGTCGAACACGGGGCACCTGAGGCCGCTCGAACCTCTGGTCCGAATTTCCCAGCCCTTCATCGGGTTGCACGACAAAGTTCCGCGATGAGCGGGTAGCGTGCGCAAAAAGCGCCCGCTACCGCGTGTCTCAATCCCGGAGCTTTGGAACTCAACCCCCCGTGCTGGAGGTTCGTGGTGTCTCGTTCTTCGTGTGCCTTCATTCGCGCTGTCGCCGCGATGTTGCTCGTACCTGCGGTGTCCATTGCGCTCGTCGCGTTGATGGAAAAGAAAGCCAGTGCCGCCTGGCCTCCCCTTGCCGAAGTGTATCGGCGCGCCCGCGAACGCGCGCTCGCCGTCACGGAAGCACAAGGAAACGTAGGCGTAGCCAGGTCGAGCATCACCGGTGCGCGCGTGTCGTCGCTCGGCAACCCGTCGCTTCAAGTCATTCTCGATCATGGACGAGACGTGACCCGCGACGCGCAGGTGCTCGGGCAGCTGCAGCTTCCCATCGAGGTCGCCGGTCAACGCGGCAAGCGAATCCGCGAGGCGGAGACCTTCGTCGATTGGCGCTCGATGAACCGCGAGGAGGTTCGCGCTCGGGTCGCGGGTGCGGCCATCGCGGCGTATGGCGATGCGCTGGTGGCCCGCGCACGCCAAGTGCTCGCCGAACGCGGTGAGCGCGAGGCGCAGGCCGAAGCGCAATACTTTGCTGCGCGGCTCGCCGCGGGCGACGTCAATCTGGTCGATCGCAGCCTGGCCGATGCCGAGCTTGCTCGATGGACGCAACTGAGCGCGGAAGCGAGCATCTTGCTCCTGCGCGCGCGTCAGGAGCTCGAGCTGCTGATGGGCATGGGTCACCTCGACGATCCGCCGGCCACGGCGGCCCCCGAGGTGCCCGAGCTGCACGTGAACACGGCCGACGTGTTCGTCGGACGCGTCCTCAACGTATCGCCGCTCCTGCGCAGCTTGAGCAAGGAGTCGCAATACTGGCAGGCGCAACGCGAACGCGCGGAGGCCGAGAAAAACCCGCCCATCTCCGTCATTCTTTCAGGCGGCCGGGGCGACACCGGTGAGGTGCGCTACGGAGGAGGTCTCGGGTGGACCTTCCCCATCACGCGGCGCAATCAAGGCGAAATCGCTCGGGCTTATGCGGAGCAGGGACGAACGGAAGGCGTTCGTGAGGCGACGCAACGAGCCCTCGGCATCGAGGCGGACCACGCTTTCGAGGCCTACACCAAAGTGCGCTCCGGAATCGAAGCGCTCGATAAAGTTGGTATTCCCGCTGCGCAGCGCGTCGTGGACGCCACGCAGGCGGCATTTTTAGCTGGAAAGGTCGAGCTCGTGCGTACCTTCATTGCCCGTCGTGACCTTGCCGCCGCCCAAGGGCGCCGGCTTGATTTTCTCTCCACCGCTTGGCACACGTACGGCGACATGGTCGCGCTCATGGGGGATTTGCCATGAGATCCAGAAACAAATGGACCGTACTTTTTGCGAGCGTGACCTGCGCGGCTGGCTTGGTCGTCGGCGCTGCGGGCTGCGGCAAATCCGCGGCCAGTGAGAAGACGCAAACCACCGCCGCGACCACCCCCCAGGGACCGCGCACGGTAAAGTTGGAGATCGAGTCGCTCAAGCGGCTCGGCGTGCGCGTGGAGGCGCTCGGCGCGAATGCACCGAGCCGCACGCTGCGTGTGCCCGGTACGCTGGACTACAACTTCGATCACTACGCCGAAATCGGCGTGCCGCTCGAAGGCCGCGTCGCCACGGTCAACGTGCGCGCGGGCGACGCCGTGAAGAAGGGCAAAGTGCTCGGCACGGTGGTGATTCCCTCCATCGCATCGGCCCAGGCCGAGTTTCTCTCGGCGCAAGCCAACGCCACGGCGGCGGCGAAGAACCGGCAACGCGAGGCCGAGCTTCTGCAGCGGCAATTGACCACCGCCCGCGAGGCGGAGGTTGCGCGCAGCGAGGCCGATCAAGCGCAGGCCAACCTGGCCGCGGCGGAGGCGCGACTGCGCGCCCTTCGCGTCGGCGTGCCGCAGAACGAGAACGTGGTGGCCGGCGCAGGAACGCTGTCCTTGACCTCACCCATCGATGGCGTGGTGGTGGCCCGAAAGGTCAACCTCGGCGCGTTCATCCAGCCTGCCGACAAGGCCTTCGTCGTGGCCGATCTGCGCGAGCTTTGGGCGACGCTCGACGTGCACGAATCCGACGTGTCGTATCTGAAGATCGGCGCCGAGGTCGAGCTGTCCATCGACGCGCACCCGGGACAGGTCTTCAAAGGCAAGATCACCCTGCTCGATCCGCAGGTCGGCGGTGCAACCCGCTCCGTGCGCGCGCGCGTTTCGGTGCCCAATCCCGATGGGCAACTCAAGCCGGGACTCTTTTTGCGCGCGCAGATTCAGATCCCCGCCGACGCGGCGGGGCATATGATGATCGCAGGCGGCGCGGTGCAGCCGCTCGGTGAAGAGGACGTCGTCTTCGTCGAGCGCGAGCCGGGCACGTTCGAGATTCGCCCCGTCAAGGTCGGCCGGCGCACGGTCGATTTGGTGGAAATCCTCGAGGGGGTCAATTCGGGAGAGCGCGTCGCCGTCGATGGGGCGTTTCTGCTCCGCGGCGAGGCATCGAAGCAATGAAAGCCCTCATCGCTTGGGCGGCGGCCAATCCTTTGGTCGTCGGCCTCATCACCGTGATCGGAATCGTGTCGGGCGGTGTCGCCTTCACACATATGCCGATCGACGCCGTCCCCGATGTGACGAACATCCAGGTGCAGGTCGTGACGCGCGTCCCCGCGCTGTCGGCCACCGAGGTGGAGCTCCAGATCACGCAGCCCCTCGAGCGCACCATGGCGGGTGTGCCGGGCCTCAAGGAGATGCGCAGCATCACGAAGCTCGGCATCAGCATTCTGACCTTGGTCTTTCGCGACGATGTGGACGTGTATTTCGCGCGCGCCTTGGTCAACGAGCGACTCAGTTCGATCCGAGCGGTCATCCCAGAGGACATAGGCCGCCCCGAACTGGGGCCGATTGCCACCGGTCTCGGTGAAATCTACATGTTCGAGCTCCGCACGGAGCACGAAGACGCGCGCGCCGAAGAGGAGCTGCGCACCATCGTGGAGTGGCAGATCGCTCCGCGGCTGCGCCAGGTTCGCGGCGTCATCGACGTGGTCGGCTTCGGCGGCTCGGTGAAGCAGTACCAGGTCACCCTCGATCCCGCGCGCTTGGCCGCGCAGAACGTCTCCATCGAGGACGTGCGCCGCGCGCTCGAACGCGACAACGCCCTCGCGGGCGGCGGTTACATCGAGCACGCGGGCGAGCAGATCGTTTTGCGCGGTGATGCACGCTTCCGCGGCCTCGAGGACATCGCGAGCAGCGTCATCCGCTCCGACGAGCACAACGTGCCCATCCGCGTGGGCATGGTCGGCAACGTCGACACGGGCCCGGCCCTGCGGCAGGGCGCGATGACCCGCGACGGTCGCGGCGAGGTGGTCGGCGCCAGCGTGTGGATGCTCAAAGGCGAAAACAGCCGCGAGGTCGTTCAGCGCGTGAAAGAAGCGCTGGAGGAGATCAAACCGCGGTTGCCCAAGGGCGTCTACATCGACCCGTACTACGATCGCGCGGAGTTCATCGACCGCGTGCTCAAGACGGTCATGTCGAACCTCGCGGAGGGCGCCACGCTCGTCGTGGTCTGCTTGCTGCTCACCCTGGGCAGCATCCGCGCGGGCTTGCTCGTGGCCGGCGCCATTCCCTTCGCCATGCTGATGGCCTTCATCGGCCTCACGGCGATGGGGCTGGGCGGCAACGTCATGTCGCTCGGCGCGGTCGACTTCGGCATCGTCGTCGAAGGCGCCGTCGTCGTGGTCGAGCACGTGATGACCCACCTCGGCTCGCCCGAGGACCGATTGCGACGGCGGCACGCGATGATCCACTCGATGCAGGAGGTCGCGCGGCCCGTGATCTTCAGCGTCATCATCGTGACCTTGGTGTTCCTCCCGCTGGTCACCTTGGAGGACGTCGAGGGCAAGATGTTCCGCCCCGTCGTTTACTCGCTGGTGTTCATGCTCTTGGGCGCGCTCTTCTACGCGTTGGTCATCGTCCCGGCCATCGCCCCGGCGCTGTTCCGCAGCGTACCGGAGCCCTCGGAGCCGTGGCTCGCGCGCAAGCTGTCCAAGGTCTACGCACCCGCGGTGGAATTCGCGGTGCATCGGCCGCTCATCACCACCGGTGCCGCCTTCGCGGTGGGCATCGTCATGCTGGGCTTCGGCAGCACCTTGGGCGCGGAGTTCTTGCCGAAGATCTTCGAGGGCTCGTTCGCCATCGACGCACGCCGGCCACCCAGCGTTTCGCTCACGCAGGCGATCGACTTGGGCGCGGAAACCGAGCGCAGTCTGAAGGACATTCCCGAGGTGAAGACCATCGTCAACCGCATCGGGCGTCCCGAGGGAGCCGTCGATCCGGCCGGCCCCGAGTCGAGTGACCTCTTCGTCATTCTCAAGCCGCAGAAGGAATGGCGCCATGGCGTGAAGCCCGAGGACCTCGTCGAAGAGATGTCCAAGCGGCTGAACGCACACGTCCCCGCCACGATCCACGCGTTCAGCATGCCCATCGACATGCGCGTCAACGATTTGATCGCCGGCGTGAAGAGCGACTTGGCCATCAAGATCTTCGGCTACGATCTGGAGGAAATGCGCAAGACGGCGGACCAAGTTCGCCGCACCATTTCGCAGGTCCCGGGCGCGGCCGACGTGAAGATGGAGATCCCCACGGGTCTGCCGTCGATCAAGGTCAAGCTCGCGCGCGATCGCGCGGCACGCCTCGGTGTGCCACCGCGCTCGGTGCTCGATGCGGTGACCATGACCCGCGCCGGCGAGAACATCGCGGAGGTGCGCGAGGGTGAGCGCGTGTTCGATTTGAACCTGCGCATCGGCGGCAACAACATTCAAAACGAGTACGATCTGGCGCGCCTTCCGGTTTACACCGAGCGCGGTTCGCTGGTTCCGATGTCGCTGGTGGCGGACATCGAGCAAGAATCGACGGTCGTGCAGATCAGCCGCGAGCAGATGAAGCGCCGTCTGGTCGTGGAGGCCAACATCCGCGGGCGCGACCTCGTCGGGTTCGTGAACGAGGCGCAGGCCAAGGTGGACCAGCTGAAGATCCCGCAGGGCATCGAGCTGACCTGGGGCGGCCAGTTCCAGAACTTCAACCGCGCCAAGACGCGGCTGTCGCTTCTGGTCCCGGTGGCACTCGGCGTCATTGCCTTGATGCTGGTGATGGCCTTCAAGTCGGTGAAGTACATGCTCGTCACCGTGCTCAATCTGCCGTTCGCCATCGCGGGCGGTGCGATTTCGCTGGTGGGGCGAGGGCTTCCGTTCAGCATTCCTGCGGGCGTCGGCTTCATCGCACTCTCGGGTGTGTCCGTCATGACGGGCGTGGTCATGACCACCAACTTGCTCGCGCAATCGAACGAGCTACCGCCCGAGGAACGCGTCAAAAACGCGGCCATGATGTCCCTGCGCCCCATCGCCAGCACGGCACTGGTGGCCGCCATCGGCTTCGTGCCCATGGCGATCGCAACCGGTCCCGGCGCCGAGGTGCAGCGCCCCCTGGCCACGGTGGTCATCGGCGGTCTGATCGCCGCCGCGATTCTATCGCTGCCGGCGCTGCCCGCGATGCTCCTCTGGGTCGTGCGCCGCGAAACCCCGCGGGTCGACGAGGAAGAGGGGCGCCGGCACGCGCCCCTGGATTGAGAGCACGGAAGCAGCGCTGCGGAGCGGGCTCAGTAGGCCACGCCTTTACTGAGCCCGCGGGCGGGCCTAGATTCCCGGCATGACGTCCCCCGCGCCCATCGATCCTTCCCTCGATTTGGAAGAGGAAGTTGCGCGTCTGAAGAAGGAGCGCAACGCCATCCTTCTCGCGCACTATTACCAGGACTCCGATATTCAAGACGTCGCCGACGTCATCGGCGATTCGCTCCAGCTTTCCCAGGCCGCCGCCAAGACCGACGCCGATGTCATCTGCTTTGCCGGCGTGCACTTCATGGCCGAGACCGCGAAGATCCTGAACCCGGACAAGATTGTCGTATTGCCGGATCTCGACGCCGGTTGTTCGCTGGCCGATGGCTGCCCGCCCGACAAGTTCGCCGCGTGGAAGGCGCAGTACCCGGACTCGGTGGTTGTAAGCTACATCAATTGCTCGGCCGAGGTGAAAGCCCTCTCCGATTACATCGTCACGTCGTCCAACGCCGAGAAGATCGTCGACCACATCCCCGCGGACAAGACGATCCTCTTCGCCCCGGATCGCAACCTCGGTGCGTACCTGGAGAAGAAGCTCGGGCGCAACATGGTTCTTTGGCAGGGCAGCTGCATCGTCCACGAGACGTTCAGCGAGCGAAAGCTCATCGCGCTGAAGACGCGCCACCCGGAGGCCCGCGTGCTCGCCCACCCCGAGTGCGAGCCCACGATTCTCAAGATGGCCGACTACATCGGCTCGACCACCGGCATCCTGAAGCACGCCATCGCCGCCCCGCAAAAGGAATTCATCGTCGCCACCGAAGCGGGCATCCTGCATCAAATGCAAAAGGCCGCGCCCGAGAAGTCCTTCATCCCCGCACCCCCCGTAGCCAATTGCGCCTGCAACGAGTGCCCCTTCATGAAGCGCAACACGTTGGAAAAAGTCTACTTGGCCCTGCGCGACCTCCAACCGCGGCTGGAACTACCGGCGCATTTGCTGACGGCCGCACGCACGCCGATCGATCGCATGCTCGCTCTGAGTTGAACCCGCGGAAGAAGGAACCGCCAGGACGCCGGGGTCGCCAGGGGTTTTCGGCAATAAACAAAATTAGGGCGTTTTGGGTATTTTGGTTTGATCCCTGGCGACCCTGGCGTCCTGGCGGTTAAAAACTCACAGCTCCGTCATGATGGACGTCAGCACGTAGTCGGCGGCGAAGATGGCGACGATGCTCGCGACGACGGCCTTCGCAGTGGCTTCTCCGACGCCGCGGGCGCCGCCCGAGGCGAAGAAGCCTTTTTTGCAGCAGATGATGCTCACGATGAGGCCGAAAAGGCAGCTCTTGGTGCCGAGCATCCGCAGGTCGCTCGGTTGCACGAATTGCTCGACCCGGTCGAAGAAGATGCCCGGATCGATGCCCTGCCAGAGTACAGCCACCACGTAGGCGCCGAGCATGCCCGCGAGGCCGAAGCACATGGCCAAGAGCGGAAGCATCAAGGTGGTGGCCACCACGCGGGGCACCACGAGAAACTGCACGGGGCTCACGCCCATGGTCGTGATGGCGTCGATCTGCTCGGTGACGCGCATGTTCCCGAGCTCACTCGCCATGGTGCTGCCCGCGCGCGCGGTAACCACGACGGCCGCGAGGACGGGGGCGAGCTCGCGGGCGAGCGCCAGGGCAACGACCCCGCCCACCATGCCTTCCGCGGAAAATTGCCGGAAGCCTACGATGCTCGAAAGCGTAAAGGCCATGCCCGTGAAGACGCCGACCAAGCCCACGATGAACGTCGAGCCCGCGCCGATGAATTCGAGCGACCCCATAAGCTGCGCCCATCGGTACGGCGGGCGGACCATCCAGGCAAACGTCCGGCTCGCGAGCAATGCCGTCGCGCCCAGCTCGTCGAGCAGATCCAACACGGGGCCTACGGTGCGATCGAAGGCTACCGCCAAAATAGCGGGTTTTTCGCCCTTTTTCGCGCCCTCCTCGCCGTTTCCTGCTTCCTGGGACGTGGCTTCGCTCATTCGATTGACGCGGGCCGGAAGTCTACCATCCAACGACCTACGGCATGGTAGTGGAGGGGCGTGAATTTTCTCCGACGGGACCGACTCCCAGGCCTGGCGACGCTGCTGCGCGCGCGCCTACGCGCCTCGGTTCGCTCGCCCCTCGCCTGGATCCTCGTGATCTCGGCCATCCTCCGCGTCGTCGGGATCGGGTGGGGTCTGCCGGCGTCGGACGGTTGGGACAATGACGGGATTGCCCCGCGCGATTTCCTTGCCGGGCTCGTCGAAACATTCACGCCCGGTCACTATTTCACGTATCCGCCGCTGCACCTGCTTTTGCTCGGCGTGCTGACGTGCCCCGTCACCGCCATTGCGCTGATCCATGCGCCGTCACTCGCCCCGCATGATGTCATCGGCGAGATCCTCAAAGTCCCATACATGACCAGCATCGCGTACATCGCGCGGGCGACGACGTTGGTCATGTCGCTCGGTGTGACGTACGCGGTCGCGAAAATCGCGGAGACCGTGCGCGGGCCGCGCGCGGGCTGGTGCGCCGCTGCAGTGTGCGCGGTCGATCCCATCTTCACGTACTACAGCCATACGACGAACCTGGACGTGCCCTACCTCTTTTGGGGCATGTTCGCGCTGCTGGCCCTCACGCGTGCCATCGCGTGGAACGAGCCGCGGCGGCTGCGGCACTTCGTCATTCTGGCCTTGCTCGGTGTGGCCACGAAAGACCAGGCCTACGCGCTGTTCCTCGTCGCCGCGCCCATCGCCATGGTGGCATGGTTGGCCATCGATCCGGTTGCGCGCGGCGATGCGCGCACCATCGTGCGCGAGCTGCTGACGGCCGTGGGCATCGGCGCGGTGCTCTTTCTCTTCGTCGACGGCATCATCTGGAACCCGACGGGATTTCGCGCCCGTCTCGGCTTCCTCGTCGGCCCCGCGAGCAAAGACTTCGCGAATTACGCCAACGATGTCACGGGTTGGTCCCGCGTCCTGCATGACATCATCGAGATGTACTCGAGGCTATGGCCTACCACCTTTCTCGTCCTTGCGACGGGAGGCCTTCTGCTCCAGCTCCGACGGCGGCCGGGCGAAGACCGCGCGAAATGGCTGGCGGGTCTGCTCCCGTTCTTGTCGGCCCTTTCCTTCACCGCCGCGTTCAACTGCGTCGCGCTGCGCGTCGAGCACCGGTTCATCCTGCCGCACTCGCTGATTTTCTCGCTCTACGCGGGCCTGGCGGTCCACGCCTTCCTCTTCGAGCTGCGCGGCCGATTCGCGCGGGTCGTTGCCCAGGCAGCGCTGTCCGTCGCCTTTGCCAGCGCCATCTTCCGCGCCATGGCCGTCGACGTGAGCCTCCTCTTCGACCCGCGCTACGACGCCGAACAGTTCATGCGCGAGCACTTCGCCCCCGGCGATCGCGTCGAGACCTACGGGCTCAATGTGTATCTTACACGCTTCCCCGAGAATGTGCATGTTGCACGCGTCGGGCTCGATGCTCCGCAGAAGCGAAACCCCATGCCCGGCTTCGAAGAGATCCAAGATCGCTTCGAGAACCTCGAAGCGCGAAAACCCCGCTGGATCGTGCTGCCATACGGGTGGGCGTGGCGGTACCTCATTCCCATTCCCGACACGCAGGACCCCGGCAAAATGACGCCGACCACGCAGGTCCTGACCCGGGGCGACCACGTCGTGGTCAGCTTCTTCCACGAGCTGCTGGAAGGACGCCGCGGCTACCGCGTCGTGCATGTCGCCGAGTACAATCGCAAAGTCTGGCCGCGCGTCGACATCCACGCGAGCACCGATTCGGCCGTGTGGATCCTCGAGCGCATGTAGCTTCTTCGCGGGGTATTTCGAACCGCCAAGACGCCAAGGTCTTTAGGTTGGTGAGCGAGAGCGTTCTTCGCCGCTCCACCTACAAACGGCAAAACGGCTCGAACACCGAAGCATTCGAGCCGTTTTTGCTGGCCTACGGAAATACGGAAAAGGCGATCAGCCCTTGGCGGGACCTGCCGGCGGGGCGAACTCGTAAACCCAGGTGCCCTCGCCCTTGCGCGCATCCGGCGGGGTGATGGCGACGCCGTTGATGTTCTTCGTCACGCAGTCCGAGACCGGATCGGGCGCCGTGGTGTTGGCCTTGTCGATCGCGGCGTTCTGGATCTTGCCACCTTCCGTCTCGACCTCGAACTTCACGGTGACCTTGCCGGCCGCCGTGGGGTTCGACTTGAGGACGTCGTCGTAGCAGGCGCGGATGTCGGGATCCTTCGCCGAGAGGGCAGCGCGGGTGTCGTCACGGTACACGTCGGGGCTGCGGACGGCGCCGGAGCAACCAACGACGAAGGCCAGGGCGGCGGGAATCACTAGCAACGATTTCATCACTTCTTCTCCTCCGGCTTCTTGGCATCGCCCTTCTTGTGGTGCTCGTCGGGCTTCTTCGCCGCGCCCTCGGCACCCGGCTTCTTCTTGGCGTCGCCGGCATTCAGCTTCTTGCTGTCGGCCGCCGCGTCTGCAGCCGGTGCGGGGGCCGCGTTGGGCGCCTCGACCAAGCTCTTCTTCTCGTCGATGACCCGCTCCTTGCCGGTGGCGGGATCGATCTCGACCTTCTTCGCGGTCACTTCCTGCTCGGTGACGAGGAACTCGACGCGGCGGTTCTTCTCACGCCCTTCCTCGTTGTCGTTGCTGGCGATGGGCTTCTCGGAGCCCCAGCCCTTCGACCCGAGACGGGCGGCATCGACGCCTTCCTTCTTGACCAGGAACTCGGCGACGGCCTTCGCGCGGGCATCCGACAGCTTCTTGTTCGCTGCGGGGTTGCCTTCGGCGCTGGCGTGACCCTCGATCGAGATCTTCTTGACCTGCGGGTTCTGCTTGATGACCTCGGCAATGTCATGCAGGAGGGAGAAGCTCTCCTCCTTGATGATCGCCTTGTTCACTTGGAACTGGATCTTCTCTTTGAAGTCGATCTTGTTGTCGCGCAGTTCGACGCGCGGGGGCGGCTTGGGGGCTTCCGGCGGCGGCGGCGGCGCGGGAGGAGGCGGCGGGGGCGTCCCATTGATCGCGACCGCTTGGGCCGACTGGAATTGCGTGGAGCCGCCGCAAGCAGCCACACCCAACAAGAGCGACGCCGCAACGATTTGCGGCAGGATGCGATGGGAAGTCATCGATGAACCTGTTCTGGCAAAAGACCGAATCATTGGGGAAGCGAAGCGAATCACGGAGCTCTCAACTACATGAGTGGCAAATTGCTTCCTAAAAATTCGATCTGCTTAACCTTCAACAACGGGCGACGACCGAGCATCGGCGCGCCGTCCGGACCCATGACATAGCCGCCAAGGGACCGCACGTCTACGTATTATTGACGGATGAGGATGGTGGACACTCGTGCACCCTGACATTGTTGTCAGAGCACAAGCACTTTTGAATAACTGTCAAACGCGCGAAGACAGGTTATAACAAGTCCTGCAACGTCAGCTTTCACGGAGGTAAGGCCATGATCGCACGTGTATGGCGAGGAACCACCCGACCGGAAGACGCCGATGTATATCTGGATTATATCCAACGTACAGGCACCGCACATTGCCTCGAGACGCCAGGCAATCAAGGTGTTCGGATCTTTCGGCGAATCGTCGATGGGAAAGCGGAATTCATTTTCGTATCACTCACTCTCGTTCGCGCCATCGATGGATGCGATCTGCGCCTTCGCAGGGCCCAATCCCGAAAAGGCGGTCTATTATCCCGAAGACGAACGCTATTTGCTGGAACTCGAACCAACGGTCGCGCACTACGACGTCATTTCTACGACACGTGCGCCGCGTGATGACGAATGCACGCGCAGCACACTATGTGCATCCTGGCTGAGCTATAAGAGGCAAAGCCATGAACCATCGACGATACGTTACAATCCCTCTATTCGCCGCAACCGCAACACTCTGGCTCGTGGGGCTCGTCGGGGTGGCGTGGATGAACGGGTGCGGTGGAGACGATCCCTCGGGACCACTGTTTCCAGACGGCTCGGCGGATGCCGCGCAAGATGGCGCCACCGGTGACGGCGGCTCCTCGGATGCGGCCGACGCGGGCTCCGGCAAAACGTGCCCGCAGCTTCGCCAGGAGATCGAGCGATGGCGGGAGCTCGCGCGGGCCTGCGATCCCAATGGGCGCGACGAATGCGGGGTGCGCGTCGCCGACGAATGCTGCGCGATCTCGGTGACCGACCCCGAACGCGACGAGGTAAAAAAATTCGTGGCCGCCGTACGCGAATTCAAGGAATCGCCGCAGTGCGCGCACATTTGTCCGTTCAGCGTCTGCTCCGAAGACGCTTCCCATTCGTGCAAGGCGACGGGCCGGAACCAAGGCACTTGCGATCTCAATTGATCGGCCCTGGTCGAAGCTAAGCCGGGGTACTACATGTGCCGGCTATACCATGAATGGAATCGTCCCCTCGTCGCGCGGTGCGTTGGCCGTGGTTCTTTGTGGCTCGCTGGTGTTCGGCTGTTCGACGAAAACGCCGCCGCCCGCGTCCGAACCCATGCCTGCGGCACCGGCGGCGGCGCAGGGCGCGGCGTTGCGCTTCGCGGTGAGCTTTCCGTCGAAGGGCGACGCCGGCTCGGGCACCATCGACGGGCGCGTCTTCGTCATTCTGTCCAACGATGAATCGAACGAGCCGCGATTTCAAATCAGCATCGGTCTGAAGACGCAGCAGATTTTCGGCGTGGACGTGGAGGGGCTCGCGGCGGACAAAGACGCCATCGTCGACGGCACGGCCGTGGGCTATCCGCGGGCCACCTTGGCGGATGTGCCACCGGGCACGTACACCGTGCAGGCGGTGCTGCACCGCTACGAGACCTTTCACCGCAGCGATGGGCACACCGTCAAGTTGCCCATGGACCGGGGCGAAGGGCAGCATTGGGAGCACGCGCCGGGGAACCTTTACAGCACGCCGCAGAAGATCACCGTCGATCCGTCGAAGCCGGAAACCTTTCGCATCTCGCTCGACAAGATCATCCCGCCCATCGAGGCGCCGGCGGACACCAAGTACGTCAAACACGAGCGCATTCAGAGCGAGCTTTTGACCAAGTTCTGGGGCCGCCCCATGCATCTCGGCGCCCACGTCATCCTGCCCGAAGGCTTCGAGTCGCACCCCAATGCTCGCTATCCGCTGGTGATTTCGCATGGGCACTTCATGCGCGACATCGGATACTTCCGCGAGGCGCCGCCCGATCCCAATTTGAAACCGGATTACAGCGAGCGCTTTCACCTGCCGGGCTACAACCGCATCGAGCAAGAGTCCGCGCACCAGCTCTATCGCGATTGGACGGGTCCGAAATTCCCACGCATGATCCTGGTGGAGATTCAGCACGCGAATCCATATTACGACGACTCGTACGCGGTCAATTCGGAGAACCTGGGACCGTACGGCGACGCGATCATGAACGAGTTGATCCCGTACCTGGAGAAGAAATACCGCGCAATCGGCGAGGGTTGGGCGCGGTTTGCCTATGGCGGTTCCACCGGTGGATGGGAATCGCTGGCGGTGCAGACGTTTTATCCCGATAAGTTCAATGGCATCTGGGCGGCTTGCCCCGACCCCGTCGACTTTCACGATTACATGACCGTGAATCTGTACGACGATCAGAATGCATTCGTGACCGACCAATTCTGGAAGAAGGTTCCGCGTGGAGCTTTTACCAATTACCTCGGCCACCTCTCGGCGACCCAGGCCGACGTGAGCCGTTACGAGCTAACGTTGGGCACGCACGGTCGCTCGGGGGATCAGCTGGATATCTGGCAGGCCGTCTATTCACCGGCGGGCGCGGATGGATACCCGCAGCCCATCTGGGACAAGCTCACCGGCGTGATCGATCACAAAGTGGCAGCGTATTGGCGTGACCATTACGACTTGAATCACATTCTCGCGCGCGATTGGGCGACCTTGGGGCCGAAGCTTCGCGGCAAGATTCATATCTACGTTGGAGATATGGATAATTACTATCTCAACAATGCCGTGTATCGCATCGAACAGTTCCTCAAGGGAACGACGAACCCGCCGTACGAGGGCGAGGTCGACTATGGCGATCGCGCGGAGCACTGCTGGAACGGCGACCATACGCGCCCCAATGCCTATTCGCGCCTACGCTATCCGCAGCTCTATTTCCCGAAGATCCTGGAACGAATCCGAAAATCCGCGCCAGCCGGCGCCAACTTGAAGAGCTTCCAGTACTGAGCAACCGCAAAGTCTCGGGAGTCGTGCTAGAGCCGTTATCGATCCACGATGACGCCCGCGATCCAGAACCCGTTCTTTCCGACCCACAAGAAAATTGCCGGTGCAGGCCATCAATTGGTCTGCTTTCCCTACGCTGGCGGAGCCTCCCTTGCGTACCGCACATGGGAAACCAAGCTCGCCCCGAGCATCGAGGTGCTCGCCGCGGAGCTACCCGGGCGCGGGCGCCGCTTTCGCGAGCCGCCGTACCAGCGGCTGGACGCGCTGGTTCCGGTGTTGGTGGATTCCATGATGAAGGTGCTCGACGGGCGGCCGTTCTCGTTTTTCGGGCACAGCATGGGTGGGGTCATCGCCTTCGAGGTCGCGCACCACCTGCACCGCATGGGCGCGCGGCTGCCGAGCGTCCTCTTCCTTTCGGCGCGCGGGACCGGCGAGCGCGACAATCCGATTCATCACTTGAGCGAGCCGGCCTTCATCGCGAAGCTGCGTGGCTACAGCGGCACGCCGGAGGAGGTCCTCGCCAACCCGGAGCTGATGGAGCTGTTTCTGCCCACGCTCCGTGCGGATTTCGCCATCGCGCTCGCGTCGAAGGGCATCGCGACCGAGGGGCCGCTGCCCATCCCCATCGAGGCCATGGGCGGCACCCACGACCCGCACGTACCGACGGAAGACCTGCCCAAATGGGCCGCTCGGACGACGGGCGCCTTCAACTCGACCGTGTTTCCCGGTGGGCACTTCTACATCCGCGAGGCGGAGGACGATGTCCATCGACTGATCAAAGCGCGGCTCTCCGGAGTGGCGTGATCTCCTGATAGAGGATCTTTCATGAAACTCGTCACCTTCCGCACGCAGGCATCTCCCTCCGAGCGCCACGGCATCCTCGAGGGCGATCGCATCATCGATTTGGAGACCGGCTTTCGCTGGCTCGAAAAGGACCAGGGACGGGCGGCCGATCGCGCCGCCGTGGTCGAGCGCTACGGGCAAGGGTTGCTCGGCTTCATCGAGCACGCCGAACAGGCGCGGCCCGCGGCGGACGAGCTTCAGCGGCGCGCAGGCGAGGGCAAGCTCCCCGAGGCGCACGAGGGATCGCCGCTGCGGGTACGCGCGTCGGAGGCCACGCTGCTCTCGCCGCTGCCCAGGCCCCCGTCGATGCGCGATGGGTACGCGTTCCGCCAGCACGTGGAGACGGCGCGCCGTAACCGCGGCGTGGAGATGATTCCCGAGTTCGATCTGTTCCCGGTGTTCTACTTCACGAACCACCAGGCGGTGATCGGCCCGGGCGAGCTTCGCGTGTTGCCGAAGCACCTCGAGCGGCTCGACTTCGAGTTGGAGGCGGCCATCGTCATCGGCAAGCGCGGACGCAACGTGCCCGCCGCACGCGCCGACGAGTTGATCTTCGGGCTCACCATCATGAACGACTTCTCCGCCCGCGTTCTGCAGATGGAGGAGATGAAGCTGTCGCTCGGCCCGGCCAAGGGGAAAGACTTTGCCACGGCGCTCGGGCCGTACCTCTGCACCTTGGACGAGCTGACGGCGCAGACCACGCGCACGGACAAGGGCAACGTGTTCGACCTGGGGATGCGCGCCTTCGTGAACGACGTGCAGGTGTCGCTGGGCAACGTGAAGGACATGAACTGGACCTTCGCGCAAATCCTCGAACGAGCCAGCTACGGCGTGACGCTGTTCCCGGGCGATGTCATCGGCTCCGGCACCTGCGGCACGGGGTGTTTCCTCGAGCTGAACGGCTCGAAGATCACGAAGGACCAGTGGCTGCGCCCCGGCGATCGCATCGCCTTGGAAATCGACGGCCTGGGCCGCCTCGAACACACGGTGGTCCTCGACGACGGCGCCTGCGTGATCGGGTAGAAGCAGGATTTAAACCGCCAAGACGCCAAGAGCGCCAAGATTTGGGGGTTGGTTCCAAACCAACCCCTCTCGCTTGGCGTCCTTGGCGTCTTGGCGGTTCGTCTACTTCTTCGAGCCCTGAAGAACCATCAGGTGGAACTTGTTGAACTCGGTCTGGCCGAGGGTGAAGAGCACCTCGACCAAGAGCCGGTACGGCGTGTCCTTGTCGGCGATGATGATCGCTTCGCTGCCGCTCGGATCCTTGCCGGTGCTCGCGCGGACCTGCTTGTCGCGGTCGCGCCAGTTCTGAAGACGGCTCGCCAGCTCGGTGATGTACAGATCGTTCGGCCCGCCGCGCTTGTAGCGGCCCTCGACGCCGTGGGTCGGATCGCCCGGGACCGGCACCACCTGGTTGTCGTCCACCACGATCCACGACTTCGACACGAGCACCGCCACGCCTTGCTGCGACGCCTCGGTGGTCAAAATGCTCTTCGGGATCGTGAGGTCCGACGACTGCGGAATCGAGGCCGTCTGCGCGCTCATGCTCTTGAGCAAGAAGACCAAAATGATGGTCATCATGTCGAGCATGGCGGTGATGTTCAGAAAGTTGATCTCGGGCTCGAGCGCGCGGCGACGGATCTCGCGACGAAGTTCGCGCTTGTACACGGCCATCGAAGCCGCGGGCTGACGCGGCGGCGGCGTCCCACCGCCACCGGGCGACGTGGGTCCCAATCCACCAGGAGATCCGGCATACGGCGGCTGGTTCACGATGCCCTCACCTTGCCACCCCGAAGCTTACGTCGGGGAACAGTTCGACGTCTTTGCCCGAAGGATCGGGCACGCTGCGCACCGCATCGATGGTGCTGATGATCGTTTGATAAGGGATATTCGGATTCCCGCTGATGGTCACCGACGTCTCGTCCTTGAAGTCCGGAGACGACGCTTTCAGCTTCTGCACGCACGCCGTCAGCTTCGCGAAATCGTACTCGTTGCCCGTCTTGCCCACCGCCAGGCCGGGCGCGACGTCGTCACAACCCGGCGCGACGTTGCCGCCGCGTGCCTTGACGCTGAAGCCCTCGGGAACGACCAAAATGGTGAGTCCCAACGTGGGCGTCGTCGGCGGGCGCGCCGAGGAGCCGCCCGCACGCGGCGGGAACGAATCGATCGTCGCAGTGAACGTGACCGTGATGGTCGCGAGCACGAACATCATGACGTTCGTGATGATGTCCAAGAACGGCACGATGTTGAGCTCTCCGCCCTCTTCATCGGGCGCGAGCTCCTTCGGCTGCGACAACCGCCGAATTTTGCTGCGTTGATAGGCGCTCAGTCTCTCCATGGGCGGCTCCGCGCGCGAGGCGCCTTAGTAGCCGCCAGGCCGGGTCTGAATGGTCAGCAGGTTGAACACGCGCTCCTGCGTCGCGTCCAAGTCGTGCTGAATGTTCTTCGAGCGCTGGTGCAAGATCAGGTGGGCAATCATGCACATGACGGCGATGCCCAGACCGAACGCCGTGTTGTACATGGCTTCCGCGATACCGTTCGCCAAGATGCGCTGGCGATCGGCGGCGGAAATGCCCTCGCGCGAGACGGCGCCGAAGGTGTGAATCAGACCGTAAACCGTTCCGAGAAGTCCGATCAGCGTCGCGATGTTCGCGAGCGACCAGAGCGACCCAATCCTCTTTTCGACCGCGGGCTTGAGCTCGCCAATCTTCTCGCTCATCGCCGCATCGATCTCATCCGGGCCCTTGTTGGCGTGGGTGAGACCAGCCTTAACAAGCTGTAAGGTCGGGTAGTCGCCCGCATCACACAACTTGATGGCTCGGTCGATGTTGCCTGCCGTGACCAGCTTTTTGATCTGCGCGAAGAATTCCTTCGAGTTCACCCGGTACTTGGTGAACTGGAAGGCCACGCGCTCGACGATCATCGCAATGACGACCGCGCTGACCACAAGATTGATCGAAAGGAAGAGGGGACTCTCTCGGAATGCCTCCATCAGGCTATTGCCGCCGGTGCTGCTGGCCGTCGCCGCTGCCTGACCTCCCTCTAGAAGGGCAACAAACATCCTCGACGCTCCTTTCGACCTCGTATGCGAATAGGTGACCGCTTCAGTAAGACCACGTCGGGCGAGGACGATACCGCCTCGGGATCGGCGAAGTCAACGCCGCTCCCACCCACGAGTTCCCGATGGTTCCCGCCACAACCTCTTCGCAAAGAGGGCGAAGCGGGAACTTGCACGGTGCAGCAAGGCCCGCTGGCGTTCATGAGTCTCTGCGCTCGAGCTCTTTCTTTTCACGCCACCACCATGCCCGTCGATGCGATCGCTCACCCGCGAACGTGCTCCATGCCCTGCTCGTCTCCCGATCGCCACGTGCCCATGCACCGGTCGCACGGGTCGCACGGGTCGCGTTTACGGGATGAGTCAGATTTGGAATCACGATGTTCGAACGCATGGACGTCGGCACCGTACCTTTCGCGAGATAACGGGAGAGGGCGCGAGAGGGAGCGAGAGAACACGAGAGCGCCGCCTTTGGCGACGACGGAAGAGAATAGGCGGACAGTCATTTTGCCAGGTTTTTTGCTGGAAACTTTTGTCTGGGCGACAATCTGAAGTCGCTCGTGCATTTCTGGCCAAAGTCGGTTGACGGGACGAAGTCCAAACCGGCATCCTGTAAAAAAGAAAGTGGGAGTAGTCTCTCTACCCACTTCATGAAGCCGCCGCCCGAAAGGCATCGGTGAGTCGAAACGAGGGGATGTGAGCCGGGAAAAACCAATGCCGAACGCTTGCTTCTTCCGGTTGCGTTCAGATAACGTTTTTTCTCGGCGCCAGTCAGGAATGTGATTTCTGCGAGCGATACGCTGCGGTGCTGGCCTTTACAGCATCCACTTATCCTGTCTGTCGGCGGGTCGATGAAAATGGAAAGCCTTCGACAGCGCTTATGTAACGGGCGAACCAACGCGACGAATGACGTGACGTTTTAGGCCCTCGGCCCATCGGCTGGAGAGGCCAGCATTTCGAGGAGGACAACACAAATGGCTGCTCTTTGGACGCACTTCAAGCAGGGGGGTTGGGGCATGTACCTGATCCTCTTCTGGTCGATCATCACCATCGGGATCATCATCGAGCGCGCTCTCTACCTCTACGGCTCGTCCATCAACAAGGATGTGTTCCTGGCGACGATGCAGAAGTGCATTCTCGCTGGAGACGTCGCCAAAGCGGTGAAGATGTGTTCGGCGGCGAATGCTCCGCTCGCCCGCATCGTGCAGGCCGGCCTCGTCAAAGTGAATCGCTCGGACGAAGAAGTGCAGGCGGCGATGGATGAAGCGGCGCTCCGCGAGATTCCGAAGATCGCCAAGCGCACGGGCTTCCTCGCCCTTCTCGCCAACCTCGCGATGCTCTCGGGTCTGCTCGGCACCGTGTCGGGTCTGATCACGAGCTTCGGCGCGGTCTCCGGTGAGAGCGTCGACCCGAGCCAGAAGGCCCGCATTCTCGCCGAAGGTATTTCGGAAGCGATGAACTGCACCGCCTTCGGTCTCATCATCGCCATCATCGGTCTGATCGGTTACGCCGTGCTGAACGGCAAGACGCAGACGCTGGAAGACGACATCAACGAGGCGAGCGTTCAGGTGCTCAACCTCGTGGTGAACAACCGCCAGAAGGTGAACCTCGGCGGCGTCGCCCACGCAGCCTGATCCGTCGCGGATCGGCAACGCGTCTCATCCTTAATGAAGTACCGAATTAGCTTCCAATAGAGATCAGCCAACCTCGAACGGGTACGGGGCCCGGGCAGCGGGTCCCGTAAGCCGTAATTGCGACGGAGCCAGGACGATGGCAGGTGTAAGCGTCGAAGGCGGAGGCGGTGGTAGGAGAGCGCTCGACTCCGAGATCAACATGATCCCGATGATCGACCTTCTCATGGTGACCATCTCGTTCTTGCTCATCACGGCAGTGTGGTCGCACATGGCCCGCTTGAATGCGGATGCCCAGGTGCCGGGCCCGCCGAGGCCGGACGAGGAAATCACCAAAGTGGAGCCTGAAAAGCAGCTCCACATCGAGATGCGCGATCAAGACAAGTCGAAGTTCACGCTCATTTGGAAGCAGGGCGCGACCGTGGTGAACACGATCGAAGTGCCCCGCAAAGACCAAGTGACGCAGGACGGGACGACCAAAGTGGTCCGCTACCCCGAGCTTGCCGCGAAGATCACCGACGAGTGGAAGAACGTCGGATCGCATCGTGATGCCACGGATCGGAAGCTCGACCAAGCGGTCTTGCATACCGACAACAACATTCCGTATTCGCAGATCATCGGCGTGATCGATGCCGTCTATCAGACGCATCGCCCGATGAGCCTCGGCAGCAAGACCGAGCCGGTTTCAGCTTTCAACGTCACCTTCAGCGTTAACTGAGGAAACGACATGCCCGTTCATAATCCTGGCCGGCGCTTGATGCATGCGGTGCCGTTGCGTTTCGTTCAGAAGAAGGTGCAGGGGTTCGGTCATCGCAGCATCAACGCGAACCTCTCGCTGACGAGTATGATCGACTTCCTCGTCGTGACCGTCGTCTTCTTGCTCATGACGTTCAGCGCGTCGGGCGAGACACCGGTTCAAAAGGGCGTGAACCTGCCGAAGGCGGAAAATACGCTCGACATGATCGACGCGCCGCTGGTGGCCGTGGCGGGCAGCCAAGTGCTCGTGGACGGCGCCCCGGCGGGCAACACGCGCGCGATCGAAGAGTCGGGTCCGCCGCCGCGCATGCAGCGCATCGACGAGCTTTACAACATGCTCAAGGGCAAGCGCGAGACGTGGAAGCAAGCGCGTCCCGGCAAGGAGTTCCCGGGCGTGGTGGTACTTCAGATCGACCAAGAAGTGCCGGCGGTGGTCGTGAAGAGCGTGTTCCAGACGGCCGCGTTCGCGGGCTATCCGAACGTGAGCTTCATGGTGAACATGATTCCGAAGACGGATCACTGAGAGGGCGTTTCGTCCGCTGCGTCTGAGTGCCTGCTCCCCCTCCTGAACCGAAGAAGCCCGGCCTGAAGGCCGTCCACGACATGCGCGAGCAGCGCTTGCGTGGACGATTCAGCCGGGCTTCACCCAATTTTTGGCTCTTCGCGTTGGTGGGCGTGCTCGTGATTTTGCTCGGGTACCGCTTCTTTGCGATGCGCAAACTCGACAGCGCGAAGGACGTGCTCCTTTCCAAACAGCGCGCGGTGCAAGTCACCGTCGGCGTGGAGTGGGAGAAGGTTCGCGACCAAATCGAGAAGTTCACCGTCGAGAACGCGACGGCGTGGGCGGGTGACTGGAAGGACTCGAACGCGGGCGATTGGGACTTTCGCTCGACGCCGGGCGTGTACCTGCGGCTGCGGGTCGCCGAGGCGAGCGATGTGACTCGGCTGCGCAAGGCGGCGCAGGATTCGCTGCGCGATGGGTTCGTCGCGTGCTTTCTGCGCGAGCCGAACGCCGCGGGCGCGCGCGGCGAGCTCGATGGCGGGCTCTTTCCCGACCAGCCGTGGAACTTGCGGCAGGCGTACGCGTCGACGCGCATCCTGACGGACGACTGGGTCCGCGAGGTGAAAGACTCGGGCGACGATCTGCGGCTGCGGGTGTTCGAGCAGCAGTTCAAACAGGGCATCGAGCACGAGATTCCGCAGGCCGTGGAGATCATCAAGCGCGCGCAGTTCTTCCTGCTGGTGCTCGACGAAGATGCTGCGGAGGCGGCGTCGTTCGCCGACGGCGGGACGGTCACGTCGGACGTGCTTCAGATGGTGCCGCATGACGCGCGGGTGTCGATTCTGAATCTGCGAAGCGGCAACGCGATTGCACGCTTCCGCCGCCGCGCCAGCGGAACCGCGGTCTCTGCGGGCGAAAAGCCGATCAGCGATCCGGACATCGCAAACGCGGTGAAGCGGCAAGTGAACAATTGCTCGCTTGCGATGGCGATCAGCAGCGCCATCGGCTTCCAACGGAAGTAGAGTCCATGCTGCCGTGCGCTGGGGATGGGGGCTCTACGGGCTGCTGTTGATCGCGTGCGGTGCGCACCCGCAGGACGACGCGTCCCGCGAGAGTGCTCTGTCGAGTGGAGCGAGTGCAGCGAGCGCGTGCGACTTCTACGCGACGTCGGTGGAGGCCGAGCATCCCTGCGGGGTGGATGGCTACGCGTTGGGCTACGGCGAGAAGTACTGCCACCGCTTCATGAACCAAAGCGCTCTCTCGGAGCGAGGCATCGCCTGGCGCGATTCGACGATGCGATGTCTACAAGGCGAGTTCCTCGAGGCAAGCCGCACGACCACGAGCTGCACGGCATTGACCGACGCCGCCTTCGCCTCCCACCCCGTGTGCTACACGCAAACCGATCACTCGATCTGCGCGCTCCCCATGAGCGACGTCTGGACGATCCTGCGGACGCTAGACGGCAGCGACGCCTTTTCGCTCCGCGGCGCTCGCCAAATTCGCAGCGTGATCGCCACGTGCCTGCAGTGAAACGGTTTTCTAACCGCCAGGATCGCCAAAAAAGATCCGCCAGGATCGCCAGCGGAAGGGTCAATACACCCTAATTTTGGGTTTTGATTCAATCCCTCAATCTTAGGGTGATTGATGGTTCATCTGGCGATCCTGGCGGATCTTTTTTGGCGGCCCTGGCGGTTTTCTTTCTTCTAGCCGATCACATGGACGCGGATCGTGTTGGTGCTGCCGCTGACGCCGATGGGGGCGCCGAAGACGATGACGACGCGTTCGCCTGGGGAGGCGAGGCCGCCGGCCATCAGGTCGCCGGTACACCAGTCGACGAGTTGATCCATGTCGTGCATCGCGGGCATTTCGCGCGGGATGACGCCCCAGTAGAGGGCCATGCGGCGGCGGGTGCGCGCGTTCGTCGAGAAGGCGATGATCGGCACGTGCGGGCGCGCGAGGCTTACGTTCATCGCGCTCAGGCCGCTCTCGGTGAAGGCGACCAGGTACTTGGCGCCGATTTCGCGTGCGGTGTTGCATGCGCCGCGTGCGATGGCCTCGGCCACGCTGGTTGCCCGCGATGCGAATGTCGGGGCGCCCGTGTCGAAGAAGGGGCTCTTTTCCGCCTCGAGCGCGATGCGGCTCATCATCGATGCGGACAAAGTCGGGAACTGCCCGTTCGCGGTTTCGCCCGAGAGCATGACCGCGTCCGTGCCCGAGTAGACGGCGTTCGCGACGTCGCTTGCCTCGGCGCGCGTGGGGCGCGGCGACTTGGTCATCGATTGGAGCATCTCGGTCGCCACGATCACGGGCCGGCGAACGCGCCGGGCCACGCTGAGGATCTGACGCTGGATGACCGGCACGCGCTCCGGCGGGAACTCGACGCCGAGATCGCCACGGGCCACCATCACGCCGTCCGAGGCCGCGACCACGCTCTCCAAGTTGTCGACCGCGTCGGGCGTCTCGATCTTCGCGATGATGGGCGTGGGCTGCCCCCACGCCGTGGCGATGTCGCGCACGAGGCGCAGATCTTCCGCGCGGCGGACGAACGACAGGGCGATGTAGTCGATACCTTGGGTGAGGCCGAAGGCGAGATCTTCCTTGTCCTTTTCCGTCAGCGGGCTCACCCGCATGGTGCGGCTGGGCAAGTGCACCCCGACGTGGTTTCGCATGCCACCGCCCTGGTCGACGCGGGCGTGAACCTTGTCGCCCTCGATGCGCAGAACCGTGAGGCCGAGGCGGCCGTCGTCGAAGAGAATGCGATCGTCCTGGCGGACGTCGCCGGCGAGCCCCTCGTATTGAATCGGAATGAACATTCCGTTCTGGGACTCATCCCCTTCATAGAGGACGACCTCCGAGCCGGTGGGTAGGTCGTAGGGTGCGGGGAACTTCCCGGTTCGAACTTTGGGGCCGCAGAGATCCTGCAGGATGGCAACGCTCTTCTTCTTTTGTTGGCTCACCTCGCGGAGGCGGGCGATGCGCGCCCCGTGCTCCTCGTGCGAACCGTGGGAGAAGTTGAAGCGAGCGACATCCATCCCGGCGTCAATCAAATCGCCGAGACCTTCCAAAGAATCGCAAGCGGGTCCAAGTGTGCAGACGAGCTTCGCGCGACGCATGGTCATCGTGTTTGTGAGCATGCCACAAAACAAATGCACAAACGTGCAAACATGAGGCAAAACCTGACGGGACCTGCACGACGCACGTAGATGCGTGAAGCCGTGCGCACCCGCGAGGTCCAAATGACTGCGCGCGGACTGATAGGTCGAGTGCAGATGAGTCCTAGGAACACGCCCAGGGTGCGCGTGAATGTGATATCGATGTAGCCCTCTTCGTGGCAGAGGCATCTGGCAATTCTCCGCGCCGTGACCCAAACGGCCGGGCTCTACTGGGGGGCCTAGCGCTCTCGGAACTCGTGCGTTCGGGCAGCATCCGCACGCCGAGCTACGTCTACGATCTCGACGCGGTCGCCGCCGGCGCGCGCGAGCTTCGTGAGGCATTCGGAAACGAACCGCATCTCGTCGCCTACGCCGTCAAGGCGAACACCGCAGGCCCCATCGTGCGCACGCTCGCGGCGCAGGGTTGCGGCGCCGACGTCGTCAGCGGCGCCGAGTTGTCCGTGGCGCTCGCCTGCGGCGTCCCTGCGCAGTCCATCGTCTACAATGGCGTGGCCAAGCGGGACGACGAGATCGACAAGGCGCTCGGCGCCGGCATCTTGTCCATCCAGATCGAGAGCGTGGAGGAGATCGTGCGCGTCGCCGCGCGCGCTCGGGCGCTCGGACGGAAAGAGCGCGCGCGCATTTCGCTGCGCATCAATCCGGCGCTCGATTTCGAGGCGCTCGAGACGCACGCGAACATCGCGACCGGGCACGACGCGGCCAAATTTGGCATCGCGCAGGACGATCTTCCGCGCGCGATCGACATCATCAAGGCGTCGCCGGAGGTCGAGCTCGTCGGGCTGGGCCATCACATCGGGTCGCAAATTCCGTCGGTGCCCGCGTACCGCACGGCCGCACGCACGCTCTTTTCATTGGGTGTCGCCGTTCGCGCGGGCGGGATCCGCACCTTGCGTTTCCTCGACACGGGCGGTGGCTTCGGCATCGACTACGGTGCGGGCGCCGTTCCGAAGCCGGGAGACTACGTGCGGGCCGCGCTCGAGGAGCGCAAAGCCGCCGAGGTCGACGACCTGATGCTCATGGTGGAGCCGGGTCGCTCGATGGTGGCCGCGCACGGCGTGCTCATTTCACGCGTGGTGCAGACCAAGGTGAGCACGGTGCGTGGCACCGCGCGCCGCTGGCTGATGATCGACGCGGGCATGAACGACTTGATCCGCCCCGCCCTCTACCAGGCTCGCCACCGCGTGGTTCCGTTGGATACCAACGGCGCCTCGGCGGACTTCACGGCGACGCTTTGGCGCGTGGTCGGGCCCGTGTGCGAGAGCTCGGACGACTTCGGCGTGCACGCCCTGCCGGATGCCCCACCGGAGCACGTGGCCCTGCTCGACGCGGGCGCCTACGGCTATGTGATGTCCAATCAGTACAACGGGCGCGCTTTGCCGGATGAAGTGTTCCTGCGCGGCGGACAAATCGTCTCCATCAGCCGCGGCAAGTCGCCCGACGACTGGGTCCAAGAGCGCGTCGCGATCCAGGGTTAGAAGCCCCGGACTAAGCGCTCGTTTTCGGCCCCATGAAGCGACGGGGGCCGGCGGTGGTGGAGTCCCACGCTAGAAACTGTGCCTCGGTGCCCGATTCGCGCGGGTGGATGACGAGGTGCGTGCGCGCGGCTTGATAGGCCGCGTGCTTCTCGGAGGCAGCCACCTCTTCGTCCTCGGCCCACGAGCCCAGGTTGATGTACGTCACGCCATCTTGCACCGGCACCTCCGTGGGGATGTGCGTGTGCCCCATCACGACGAAGGCCGCGGGAAAGAGGCGCGCGAGCTTGGCTGCGCGATCGACCAGCTCCTCCGCGGGATCGACCTTGCGCTGCCGTGAGAGGTACAAGTGCGTGCACACCCAGGTGCCCAGGACCAAACCGGCACCGTACGCGGCGTGGCCGCTCTTGACGCCGAGGAAGTACCCCACGCCGAGCAGCGCCACCGTGCCGGCCATGGCGAGCGCGATGCGATCGAGCAGCACGCTGGCCATGATCCCGCGGATGGATGAAGTGACCGGCTTCACCTGCAACGCCGCCAAGGCGCGGAGCCGGTCGGTGCCGATGCGCATCTTTTCGCCGAACAGCGCGACGCGGCGCTCGTGCTCTTTGCGCAGCGTTTCCGCCGCCTCGGTGAAGTAGCCACGCCGCAGACGAAAGAGCTCGCACACGGCGCGGAAGAAGCGCAACCCGAGCTTGACCATGCCGCCGAGGCCGAGGCCCACGCCGAACTTCACGTAGTCGACGATGCCGAGGTTCTCGTGCCCGTACTCGGGAAGGCCCTTGGTGGGGCGAACCACGAAGCGAAGCAGCACGTCGCAGAAGCCGCGGGCGATGCGCCGCGGATCGAGCGGCGAGAGCGGCGCCATGACGTGCGACGTGGCACAGAACGGATCGTACATGTGCCCGTGCTCGATGTACGCGAGGTCCGGCACGTAGAAGAACCACGGGTTGAACTCGACCCGCGCGAGGAACGTCGTCTCGTGCGTGCCCGGCGGGGCCGATGCCGCGAGGATCTTTTTGAACTCTTCTTTGACGGCGTCCCAGTGAAACTCGACGTCGTGGTTGCCGTGCACGATGGTCAGCTTGTGGCCATCGGCCACGAACGCCGCGAGCGCGGTGAAGACTTCGACGTGCCGCTCCCCTACCCGCCGCATCTTGATGCGCGCGTGATCCTCGGCATTGCCGAGGCCATGGGCCAGCTCTTCTTCGCTGGGCTCGGTCGTCAGTTCGTCCACCGGCGGTGGCAGCGACATGCCGATGAAGTCGATGAAGTCGCCCGCGATGACCAAACGCCAGCGCTCGCCCAACGGAGGCGTGCGGCGGTAGTGCTCGAGAAGGCGGACCAGATCGTCATCGACCTGCTTCGATCGGCGCCCGAAGCCGGTGGTCTGCGCTTGATCATGCAAGTCGCTCCCCAAGTGCACGTCCGAGAGGACCAAGAGGCTCTCGTTGCTTCCTCGAGAAGAAAGTGGGGTTGCAGTCGACACGGGAGTCTCTTTCAATCTGGGGCCCGCCGCGAAGCCGGGCAACCAGACGAGGGCTCGAAGGCCCATGGATGGCCGAATCATGACGGATTCTCCCGGACGGCCGACCTCATCCGTAATGACCCCAGAAATGAGGCTCGCCTCAGGTGTCAGTCGCCGAAAGCCTAAGGTATCGTCGGGGAACCATGACGACTTCCGCCGAGACCCATCGCACGACCGAACCAAAAACGAACGGCGGCGTGACGGCCACCGCTACATCGTCGGGCGCCACTCCGCAGGAATCGAAGACGGCCGACCGTCCCGACATGCACGCGATCCTCAAGACGATGCGGGCAGCCCACAAGGCATCGCCGGCACCGACGTACGAAGAGCGCATCGCCTCGCTCGACAAGCTGGAGGCCGCGCTTCTCGCGCACAAGGAAGACATCGTCCGCGCCATTTCCACCGACTTCGGAAACCGCTCGCGCCACGAGTCGCTCGTTTCCGAGGTGTTCGTGGTGGTGGGCGCCATCAAGCATGCACGCGACCACTTGCGCGACTGGATGGAGCCCGAGGGGCGGGAGGTCGCCTGGGCCTTTCTACCCGCGAGCGCCGAAGTCCAGATGCAGCCGCTCGGCGTGGTGGGGATCATCTCGCCGTGGAATTACCCGATTCAGCTCGGAATCTCGCCGCTGGTCGGCGCACTCGCTGCGGGCAACCGCGTGATGATCAAGCCGTCCGAGCTCACGCCCAACTCGTCCGAGGTGCTCGACCAAATCGTGCGCGAGGTGTTCAAGCCGGACCAGGTCGCGGTCATCACCGGAGGGCCGGAGGTGGGCGAGGAGTTCTCCAAGCTGCCATTCGATCACCTGGTGTTCACCGGTTCGACACGCGTTGGCAAAATCGTGATGCGCAATGCGTCCGAGCACCTGACGCCGGTGACCCTGGAGCTCGGCGGCAAGTCGCCGACCATCATCGGTGACGACTTCGCCATCGAGGAGGCAGCACTCCGCATCATCGCCGGCAAGGCCTTCAACGCCGGGCAGACGTGCATTGCACCGGACTACGTGTTCGTCCCCGCCAAGAAGGTGGAGGCGTTCATCGCCGGGTGCAAGAAGGCCGTGGCCAAGCTTTACCCGGACATTCGCCGCAACGAGGACTACACCACCATCGTCAACGAGCGGCACTTCGATCGGCTGCGCGGCTACCTCGACGACGCACGCGAGAAGGGCGCGCGCATCATCGAGCTCGCGGACGCCGAGTCCGATCGCGCGACGCGCAAGATGGGTCCCATCTTGGTCGTGCAGCCTGGCGAGGACACCGTCGTGATGCAGGAGGAGATCTTCGGACCGATCCTCCCCATCTTGGCGTACGAGGACCTCGACGAGACGATCGAGTACGTCAACGAGCACCCGCGCCCCCTCGCCCTCTATTACTTCGGCTACGACCAGTCGCAGATCGACCGCGTGCTGGAGCGCACCACCTCGGGTGGCGTCTCCATCAACGAGACGATGCTGCACGTCGCGCAGGACGATTTGCCCTTCGGCGGCGTCGGGCCGAGCGGCATGGGGCACTACCACGCGCACGAGGGCTTCGTCTCCTTCTCGAAGAAGAAGCCCGTCTTCTATCAGAGCCGGCTGAACGCGCGCTCGCTGCTTTTGCCGCCGTACGGCAAGGCCGCGAACATGTTCTTCCGGCTTACGCTGGGAAAGTGACGACGCCTTAGAACGACGCGCCGTCCTGCTTCAGGAACTCGAGCTCCTCGGGCGTGCTTTCACGCCCGAGGGTGGCATTGCGGTGCGGGAAGCGGCCGAAGCGCTCGACGATGTGCATGTGCTTTTCCGCGAAGCCAATGACCACGGAGGCACTGGGCGAGCCCTCGAGCGCCTTGAAGCGCGCCACGGCGTCGCGTTGGCGTTCGATGGACTCACAGTGCTCGAGCGGCATGTAGAAGAACCAACGCGCGACGGGTGCGACTTGGCGATCGTGTCCGTGATCGAGCGCGTACAGGCAGTGCTGCAGCGCGGCGGGGTCGTTGGCGAACGCGCGCGCGGTGCCGCGGTAAACATTGCGTGAGAACTGATCGAGCAGCAGCAAGAGCGCCAGGCAGCTCGCGGGGCTCTTGCGCCATGCGTCGTGCTCTCCCCTCCCCGCTTCCTCGAGCAACGTGCCGAAGCGCTCCGCGATGGTTCGGTCGAACTCCGCATCCTTGGCGAACCAAGCGCGCCTCGGAGAGAGCTGCTTCGTCAGGTCGTTCGAACCGAACCAAAACGTGAGGACGTCGTCGTAGCTGACCATGGATTTCCTAGGATCGCAGGTTTTTCGTTGGTAAAAGCGAAACTCGAGTGACCCCTTTCTATCACTCGGAGCCAATCGTGAGCCACCCCCGTAAGGTCAACGTCCGCCGCCTCACCGCGATCACAGCGCTTTCTATTCTTCCGCTCGCATGCGGTGGAAGTCCGAGCGCAGAACCGCAACAGCCCACCTCTTCTGCTGCAACGAAAGATGTCGCTCCATCCTCGACACCAGTGCCCACTGCATCATCGAGTGCCACACCGGAGGAGGCGCAGCGCTTCATCGCACAGGTGGATCAAGATCTGCGCAAGCGCTGGGTCGCACGCGATCAAGCCAGCTGGGTGAATCAAAATTTCATCACCGATGACACCGAGGCCGTCGCGGCATCGCGCGAGGCCGAGACGGCGGAGTACGTGACGAAGGCCATCAAGGCCGCGACGCGCTTCGACAAGGTGCCCGGGTTGAGCCCGGAGGTCGCGCGGCAGCTTTGGTTGCTCAAGCTCGCACAAGTGGTGCCCGCACCGAGCGACGCGAAGGAGCGCGACGAGCTCGCGGAAATCGAGTCGTGGATGACCGGCACCTACGGCAAAGGAAAATACAAGCCGCAGCCGAACGGCGCATTGGCAAAAGCCGGTGCGAAATACCTGAAGGCCCCCAAAGGCAAAGATGCGAAAAACGTCGAGTACACGCTCGGCGATCTGTCGCGCGTGCTGTCCAAGAGCCGCAACTTCGACGAGCTCACCGAAGCATGGGCCGGGTGGCACGCCATTTCGGCGGTGATGAAGGACAAGTTCGCGCGCTACACCGAATTGGGAAACAAGGGTGCGCGCGAAATCGGATTCGCCGACATGGGTGCGCTCTGGCGCTCGGGTTACGACATGCCGCCCGACGCCTTCGAGGCCGATCTCGAGCGCCTCTGGCAGCAGGTCAAGCCGCTGTACGACCAGCTTCACTGTTTCGTGCGTTCGCGCCTGCGCGAGAAGTACGGCAAGGACAAAGTCCCCGAGCAGGGGCCGATTCCTGCGCAGCTTTTGGGAAACATGTGGTCGCAGGAGTGGAACGATATTTACGATTTGGTGGAACCCTACAAGGGTGAGGCCTCGCTCGACGTGAGCAAGAGCCTGCGCGACAAGAAGTACGATGCGGTGAAGATGGTGAAGCTGGGCGAGTCGTTCTTCACGTCGCTCGGGCTCGATCCGTTGCCCAAGTCGTTCTGGGAGCGCTCGCTGTTCACCAAGCCCGAGGGGCGCGAAGTCGTTTGCCACGCGAGCGCGTGGGACGTGACCTGGAACAACGATCTGCGCATCAAGATGTGCATCGAGCCGACGGAGAACGACCTAATTACGATTCACCACGAGCTCGGGCACGATTACTACTTTCACCAATATTACAAATTACCGGTTCTCTTCCAGAGCGGCGCCAACGACGGATTCCACGAGGGCATTGGCGATACGCTCGCGCTCAGCGTGACGCCGCAGTACCTGAAAGGGCTGGGGCTCCTCAACGCGGCGCCGGACAATCCGAAGGCCACGGTGAACCAGCAAATGAAGAACGCGCTGGAGAAGATCGCGTTCTTGCCCTTCGGTCTGGTCATCGACAAGTGGCGCTGGGACGTGTTCGCCGGCAAGACGCCGAAGGACAAATACAACGAGTCCTGGTGGGCGCTCCGCACGAAGTACCAGGGCATCGCGCCGCCGGTCTCGCGCTCGGAGGCCGACTTCGACCCCGGCGCGAAGTACCACGTGCCCGCGAGCACGCCGTACATCCGTTACTTCCTCGCGCGGATTTACCAATTCCAATTCCACCGGGCCTTGTGCAAGGCCGCCGGCCACACGGGCCGCCTCGACACGTGCTCGATCTACGGGAACAAGGAAGCCGGCAAGAAGCTCGCGGCCATGCTCTCGATGGGCTCGAGCAAACCTTGGCCCGAGGCGCTAGCTGCCATGAGCGGCGAGACGAAGGCCGACGCCTCGGCGATGCTCGAATACTTCGCTCCATTGAAGGAGTACCTGGGCGAGCAAACCAAGGGCATGAAGTGCGGCTGGTGAGCCCTACCTGAAGATTGAACAGGGAGGCGGGGAGGCGGGGAGGACTTACGGCACGGACAGCGCGGAACGCTCTTTTTGGGGTTTCCAGTTGACTCACTGGGGTGCGTGGAAACCCCAAAAACCTCCCCGCCTCCCCGTGAATCTTCTCTTAGCGCCACGTGACGTTGACCGACGAAGCGCCGAGGCCCGTGGCGAGGGTGCGGAGTTGGCGTTCGGCTTGGCGTTTGGCGCGGTCGGTGATGTCGGTTTCGCGGGCGGCTTTTTCGATCGATGCGATGGCTTGCTGGCGGGCCTGTGTTTCGAGTTGCGGGTTGGGCTCGGCGATGAGGCTCGTGGTGCGGCGGTAGACGTAGGTCTTCTTCTCGTCGAGGTGCACGGAGAAGATTTCGGGCTCGGGCAGACGGAGGGTTGCGACCTTGGTCTTCGCGTCCATGCTCACGTCGTCTTCGCGCAGCTTCGATAGGTCCACGCCGATGGAGACGTTGCCCGAGGCGACGAGGAGGATGGCGTCCGTGCCCTGCACCAGACCGAAGAAGCGGCTCTGGGTGTCGGTCAGATCGATGACCTTCTCCATGTGAAGCTCGGTGGTCTCGAGACGCGCGAGATCGCGCACGGCCACGAGGAGCGTGGCCGATGGGCGCACGGAAACCACCGAGCTCGTACTGGTCGTCGCGTGGAACAGGTAGTTCGACGCGAAATAGGCGGCCGTGCCGATCAGGCACACGAGGCCGACGAGCAGCATCGGCCAAAGCGGCATCGCGCGGCGCGAAGACGGCGATGAGGGAATGACGTCGTCAGCGTTGGCACTCACGACGCCAAGTATGCGTCATCGACGCAGGAAGCGCTCTTCGATGGCCTTCACTTTTGCGAGGCGGCGCACGTGGCGCTCCTCGTTCGTGTACTTCGCCGCCACGAAGGCGAGAACGAGCTCGGTCGCCAGCGCGGTGCCGATGATGCGCGCGCCGATGCACAGCACGTTCATGTCGTCGTGCTCCACGCCTTGGTGCGCCGAGTACGTGTCGTGACAGAGCCCGGCACGCACTCCTGGAAATTTGTTGACGGCAACGGAAATGCCGACGCCGCTGCCGCACACCAGCACGCCGCGTTCCACGTCGCCGCGAG
The DNA here is from genome assembly GCA_037157775.1 of Sorangiineae bacterium MSr12523. NCBI lineage: Bacteria > Pseudomonadati > Myxococcota > Myxococcia > Myxococcales > Pendulisporaceae > Pendulispora > Pendulispora brunnea. Next base: position 2,390,584 of record CP089982.1, on the reverse strand, counting down.
ACAGGGCTTCGCCCATGGCCACCGCGAAATCCGGGTAGTCGGACGGCTTGGAACCGTCGTTCGTTCCAAGGTTTTTCACCTCGTGGCCGGCATCCGTGAGGACTTTGGCCAGCGCTTCCTTGAGCTCGAATCCTGCGTGATCCCCCGCGATCGCGATCTTCATGGGCGCCCATTTGGCACGGCTCGAGGCACCTTTCAATGGAATGTGCCGGCGTCTCCCCCCTCCCGCTCGCGATCCCGCTCCCGAAAAGCTCGGGAGGGGAGCGGGAGCGGGAGCGGGCAAAGAATTGACGATGGAGGCCGCGGCGGTGCAACGTGGGGCCCATCGCAATGCGAAACGCTCGATTTTTGGCTGGGCTGGCGCTGGCTGCATCCCTCTTGGGGCTGCTGTTCGCCTCGTACTCCACGTACGACTATGCGCAACACCTCGACCGGCAGATCCATACGATCCACTGCAGCTTCATCCCGGGCGCGTCCGGCGACACCACCGCCGAAAATCCCTGCAAAGTCGCGCTCTTCAGCTCCTACTCGGCGATCTTTCGCGCGTCGTACTGGGGCGGGGTGCCCATCTCGCTGTTCGCGGTCGGGGCCTTCAGCTTTTTCCTCGGGTTCTCGGTCTACCTGCTGATGTCGGGCCTGCGGGCGCCGAAGCGAGCCTATCTATTCTTCGGCATCACGGGGGTGACGCCGCTCATGGCGTCGCTGATCATGTTCTTCATCTCGCTGACCCGATTGCATGCATTCTGCAAGGTTTGCGTCGGCATCTACTTCTCCTCGGCCTTGCTGGCCACCGCGGCGGTGATGGCCCTCGTGCACTACCGGCGCATCGCGCACGTGCACCTGCCGCCCGATCCGCATGGGCCGACGCAGGTCGATTCGGCGGCGGGCAATCCGCTCTTGCTGGTCGGGTGGCTCGCGGCGCTGGGACTTGCAGCCATCCTTCCGTCGTTGGTCTACGTGGCCGCGCTTCCGGATTACCGCCCCTACCTCTCGAGCTGCGGAAAGCTCGAGGTGCCGCAGGAGCAACACAATGCGCTGCTCAAGCTGCCGACCGCGCATCCGGTGAAGGCCGTGACCTTCTTCGAGGATCCTTTGTGCCCGACGTGCCGCGCCTTCCACGAGCGGCTCATCGACGAGGGCGTGCTCGAGAACCTGGACGTCACGTTGGTGATGTTCCCGCTCGACAGCGAGTGCAACTGGATGCTCGATCGGTCGCTGCACCCGGGCGCGTGCATCCTCTCCAAGGCCGTCCTCTGCGGCGGCAACCAGGCGCGCGCCATCCTCGAGTGGTCGTACTCCGAGCAGGACAGCTTGCGTGAGCTGGGCAAGGGCAACCCCGCGGCCATCGAGAAGATGATCCGCGAGCGCTTCGGCAGTGACGTGATGCAGTGCGCGCAGGACAAGAAGACGGCCACGCGGCTCAATCAGCACTTGCACTATGCATCGAACAACCACATCCCGGTGTCGACGCCCCAGATGTTTCTGGGGGACAAGCGCATCTGCGACGAAGACACCGACCTGGGGCTAAAGTATACGCTGTCCCAGCTTTCACCCGAGGTCTTGCGATGAGCGCTTACCATCCGCACCAGCCACCCGGATCGCCTGGAAATCCGAACCGAAGGGCCATCGACGCGGTCGATGCACCGTCCGCCGGAGGATCGCCTCCGTTTTTGCCGGCGTTGGTCGGCGGCGTGGCCGGGGTGATCGTGCTGCTCGCCACCACGCTCACCGTGCGTGCGACGGTGAGTGGCGCGGCCGATCGGCTCAAGCACCCGCAGGCGACGGCTGCCGCCGCGGAGAGCAAAGTCGCCGTGGCCGATCAGAGCGAGGAAAAGTACTGCACGCCGGGGTTCAAGACGGTGCTCCAGCGCGTGCTCAACGCCTGCGGGCTCGTGGGCGGAGAATCGCGGCGCGGATGCCAGCCAGCCGACGTGAAGACGTTCGCGTCGATCAACGACGAAGACTTCAACGCGCTCTTCACGCCGCTGAAAGATCGCGGCGCGGTCATCATGTTCGACGACGGCTCCGACGCGCTCGATCCGGGCGCCAAGAAGCTCCTCGAGGAGCGCTGGATGGATCGCAAGGGCGCGCGCTACTTCTTCATCGTGGCGCGCGCATCGCGCACGGGCTCGGCCGACTTCAATCGGACCTTGTCGCACAAGCGCGCGAACAGCGTGCACTTCTTCCTGCAGGAGCAATTCAAGGATCCGGACCTGGAGAAGCAGGTCGGGATGCTCTGGCTCGGCAACGAATTCGCGCAGCTCACCAAAGAGTACTGCGACTGGCCCGCGTCACGTTCGTCGGCGAAGTGCAATGCCGACGCCCTCAATCGGAGTGCCTTCGTATCATGGGTCGATTGTCGTCTTTAGGCTTCGTGTCGTTCGCGTTGGCCGCCTCGGTCGCGTTGGCCGGCTGCGACAAGTCGGATGCATCGGGCTCGCGGACGTCCGGAAGGAGTGAGGTCGTGGTGGCGACGGGCAGCATGCCCACCGCGGCCCCTGCCCCTTCGCCGCAGCCGGCGCACACGGCACCGGCGGCACCGCGCAAGATCTGCGAAGCGGAAACGGTGTCGCGCACCCTGCCCAAGATGGCACTCGCACGCGCGCAGGCGCCGGGTGCGACGCCGCTCGCGTCCGAGATTTCCACGGGCAATGGGCGCTGGACGTGGTTGAACTTCTTCGCCGCGTGGTGTGGGCCGTGCAAAGAGGAGATCCCGCGCTTGCGTGCCTGGGAGAAGAAGCTCGCGCAAGCCGGCACCAAGGTGGACCTGGTGTTCCTCTCGGTGGACGACGACGAGCGGCAGCTCGCGAAGTTCCTCGAGGCGCAGCCTCAAGATGGCGTGCGCGCGGCGCTATGGATCAAGGAGACCGTGCGCGATGGCTGGCTCGGCGCGATGAAGATGAAGAATCCGCCCGAGTTACCCGAACATGCGCTCATCGATCCGACGGGAAAAGTGCGTTGCGTGATCGAAGGGGCGCTCGAGGACAGTGACTACGGGCCCTTCGCAGCGTACCTGGCGAAATAGACCCCTCGACGCAGGGGGGTGCCGTCCCTATGGACGCCAGTAAAAATGGTTCCCCCAGAATGTCTGCGCTGCGCAGGCGCCCGTGCGAAACATGGCGCCTAATCTTTTCCGGTATCGAGATTTTCGTCTCTACCAGTGTGCGCGATTCTTACTGACCATCGCCATTCAAATGCAGAGCGTGGCCGTCGCGTGGCAGGTCTACGACCTCACGCGGCGCCCGCTGGCTCTCGGCTATGTCGGGCTCGCACAGTTTCTGCCGATGGTGTGCCTCTCGCCCCTCACCGGTGCCGCGGCGGATCGCTTCGATCGACGCCGCGTCGTGATGGTCACCAACCTCGGCATCGCCACCTCGGCGGTGCTGCTCCTCACGTCGGCGCTGATGCACGTCGAACACGCGTACTTCATCTACGCGATCCTCGCGTTTTTCGGTACGGTGCGCGCCTTCTCCGGGCCGGCGGCCTCCGCGCTCGTCACGCACCTCGTGCCCATGGAGGAGTTCCCGCGTTCCGTCGCATGGAGCTCCACGGTGTGGCAGATCGCAACGGTGCTCGGTCCCGCGTTGGGCGGCGTCGTCTATGGTCTGTTCGGCGGCCCGGCGGGTGTCTACGCCATCAGCGCGCTTCTCGCCACCGCGGCATTCGCGGGCGTGTTCGCGCTCAAGGTTCGCACGGGGCGCATGGAAGGGCGGGCCACGTCGCTCGCCACGCTTTCGGCGGGCGTGCGCTACGTCTTTTCGCAGAAGCTCCTTCTCGGGTCGATCACGCTCGATTTGTTCGCCGTTCTGTTGGGCGGCGCCGTCGCGCTCCTGCCGATCTTTGCGCGCGATATATTGCATACTGGCCCGTGGGGCCTCGGTTTGTTGCGCAGCGCCCCGGCGCTGGGCGCGTCGATGATGGCCATCTGGCTCGCGTTCCACCCGCTGCGGCAGAAGGTGGGCCTTCTCATGTTCGCGTGCGTCGGGCTCTACGGCGTGGCCACCATCGTCTTCGCGCTTTCGCAGACGTACCTGCTGTCGCTCGCCGCGCTCGTGGTGGCCGGCGCCTCGGACATGGTGAGCGTGGTGGTGCGCGGTACCTTGGTGCAAATCGCCACACCACCCGCGATGCGCGGACGGGTGAGCGCGGTCAACCAGGTCTTCGTCGGCGCCTCCAACGAGCTCGGTGAATTCGAATCAGGTCTCACCGCGGCGTTGTTCGGTACGGTACGCGCGGCCGTCCTCGGCGGCGTCGCCACCTGCGCCGTCGTGCTGACCTGCATGAAACTCTTCCCCGCCCTCCGCAACGTCGACCGCATCGACCAAGTGCCCCAAGGCAACGGCTAAGAAGATTTTACAGGGAGGCGGGGAGGCGGGGAGGGGTTTCGGCGCGCAGCAGCGCAGAGGGCTTTTTTGGGGTTTCCAGTTGGCCCAAGGGGCTAATTGAACACCCAAAAAACTCCCCGCCTCCCCGCCTCCCTGTGAATTTCTCTAGGGTTTTAGCGCTGCGGCGATGGTGGCGGTGATGTATTGGGCGGCGAGGGTGACGGTGCGGGCGGTTCCGCCGGGGTGGCGGGGGATGGGCGGGGCGACTTCCATGATGTCGCCCGCACAAAGGTGGAACTCTTGGCCTAGGCGGCGGATGAGGGCCAGGACGAAGTCGGGGTGCAGGCCTTGGGGCTCGGGTGTGCCGGTTGCATCGGCGAACTGTTCGTCGGTGCCGTCGATGTCATTGGAGAAGTAAATCGACTGGATGCCGCGCGCCAAAAGGTGTTCCACGATCGCATCGACCGCGGCGGCGGGATCGCGATTGCATTCGTCGGCCCAAAATTGCCGCACGCCCACGTCCTTTTCCCAATGAGCGCGCGGGTGGCGCGTGGCGCGAATACCGACTTGCACCATATGGTCGGGGCGCGTGAGCAGGCGGCTCGCGTGGTAGCTCCACGTTGCAAAACAGTAACGAATACCGAGTCTTTCCTCGAGCAAATCCGTGTGCGCGTCCATCTGGACGATGCCCCAGGCTGGATTGGCCGCAGCGCCGCGGGCGCGTGCCAGTGCCGACGACACGGGCCATGCACAGGAATGATCGCCGCCCAATACGATGGGAACGACCTTCGGATTGATGGCGAACAGCAAGTCGACGGCGCGCTCCAAAATGGAGAGCGGCGATACGGGCAACGACGCCCGAATTTCGGGCGCGATCTGCGGATAAAGCGCGCGCGCCGAGGCTTCCCGCTGCGCGGGCGCGAGCATGTCGTCGTGGAGTAGCTGCGGCACCACGAAGACGTCGCCTGCGTCCACCACCCCAGCAGGCAGCCCGCCCGCCTTCAGAAGCTCTTGCCGAATCGCTTGGGGACCCATGTTGGCCCCCCGCAAAAAACCGGCTCCAACGTCGGAGGGAGCACCGAGAATGACCACCTTTGCCGCCGCGATTTCAGCAAGCGCGGCACGCCATTTTTGTCCTACCTCCTCCTCACTCGCTGCACCGTAAATGGTTTTTTGCAGCTCGATTTGCTCGGCGCGCCCGGTCGAAACCAGGAAAAGACCACCACCGGCAGGGCGAAGTAGGGTTGCAAGCTCCTCATACGGATTCATCGGCGATCATGGTATGGTCGACCGCGCCTCGGCAAAAAGTCCAAAATAGACACGTCTCTATATCGAGGAGTCGGATGAAACAGATCGCGTTGACGGCGGCGGCAACCATCACAGCCTGGCTCATGGCTGGATGCGGCTCGTACCCTGCGCCCAATGGACGCCTTGCGGATTCCCAAGCGTCCGTGCGCGCGGCCCAAGAAGTGGGCGCCCAGAACAACCCGCAAGCCGCGCTTCACTTAAAGTTGGCCCAAGAGCAGATCGACCAAGCGAAGGCACTCATCAACGACGGCGACAACAAACGCGCCGAATTCGTGCTCCTTCGCGCCGAGTCCGATGCCGAGCTCGCCGTCGCCCTGGCCCGCGAGGCAACGGCCCGCGCAGAGGCTCAGCAAGCCTTGGACGAGCTCAAGGCCCTCAAGTCAGGAGACAAACGATGATTCGCGCGTATCCGAAGACGCTGGCATTTCTGGCCTTGAGTCTCCTCGTCGGGTGTGGCTCCACCCCGCCGCCGAAGGAGCTCTTGGAGGCGCGCACGGCCTATCAAAAGGCGCAGACGGGGCAGGCCAACCAGGTCAACCCGGCGCAGGTGCACGTGGCCAAGGGTTCGCTCGATCAGGCCGAGAAGTCCTACGACGACGAGCCGGGCTCCCCCGAGACGAAAGACCGCGCGTACATCGCACTTCGCAAAGCGCAACTCGCCGATGCGCAAGCCGGCATGATGGTCGCCGAGCGCCAACGCGAGCAGGCGCAGAAGGAACTGCAGGCCACGCAGGTGGCGATGGGCCGCAAGACCGAGCGCGAGCTCGAGAGCGCGCGCAAGCAGCTCGAGCGCTCGCAGCAGCAGCTCGAAGACGAGCGTCGCCGCACCAAGGAAGCGCTCGACAACCTCGCCAAGATGGCCGAGGTCAAGAACGACAACCGCGGCATGGTCATCACGCTGTCGGGTCAGGTTCTCTTTGCCTCGGGCGCGTCGGCTTTGCTGCCCGCCGCCATGAGCGCACTCGACAATGTCGTCACCGCGCTGAAGGCCAACCCGGATCGCAGCATCACCGTCGAAGGCCACACCGACTCGCAGGGCCAGCGCGGCTTCAACATGGACCTCTCGCAGAAGCGGGCGGACTCCGTGCGGCAGTACATCATCTCGCACGGTCTTCCCCCGGAGATTGTCCGCGCGGTGGGCGTCGGTCCCGATCGGCCCGTCGCTAGCAACTCCACCGCCGAAGGGCGTGCCAACAACCGGCGCGTCGAGATCATCGTCTCGCCGCCCGAGCGCAAGTAGCGACATCGTTCATCCAATGTAGTCCGAGGCACGCGCATTGCTCTCAGTGCGCGTGCTGGTAGCCCCTCCCTCCGCCCCTCCTGGCGTGTTTCGACGGGTGCCGACCAGCACGGTGCACAATGGCCTGGACACAAAGAGAACGAGAGCTACGCGAGGCCGGTATTCCTCTCCGGTCCGACGCTTCCCTCGCTGCAGGCGCCATTTCGGGCGCGGCTGCCGGTATCAGTGTGGGCGCATTTGCAGGGCCATCGGGTGCGATGATTGGCGCGGTCCTCGGGGGCGCGGTCGGGGTCGCAGCAGGACGCGCGATCGAGGTGCGGACCGCCATCGCGGATGCGGAACAGGACCGGCTCGACGAGGAAATTGGCATCATCGGTGGCGATCTCGGTGCCGGCGACGTGCCACGCTCGCGACGAATCATCGAGGGGGATGACACGTAGCGCAAAAGTCGAGTGTCCGAGGCAGACTCGCCAACCTCCGGGACAAGCCCAGCGAGGTCGGCACCTTGGCCCGTCCCCCTGCAGCAGCAATCTCCGGACGGTTAAGGCGATTCCAAATTGTCTGGACCACACATCCGCCGGTCCCGCCGGTTTCGTTCTCGCTGCCGCGGTTCCTGCACGAGGGAGTTTCGAACTTGGCACGTCCAATGACTCGTTACCTCAGGCAGCCGCACTTGACGGCGGCTGACTTCGCCGTTCTCCTAAGAGCACCATGATCAGCGTTACCGAAGGGCTCGCCGGGCTGCGCATTCTCGTGGCGGTGGCCAAAGCGGACGGCAGACTGCTCGCAGAAGAGCGCACGGCGCTCGAGGAGGCGTTGGAGGGCGTCTCCCTTCCCGACGGCGTGACGTTGGAAACGCTGCTCGAAGAAGAAACCGACGTCGAAGCGCAGATCCAGCGCATCGTCTCGCCCGAGGCGCGCCGCCAGACGTACGACGCTGCGGTGGCCATCGCGCTCGTCGACGGCGAGCGCGTGTCGCAAGAGAACGCGATCCTCGATCGCATGAAGGCGGCCTTCGGCTACGCGGCGTCCATCGTGCCGCCGGCACCCAACGCGGTGGTGGCGGCCGTGCCGCCGCCGCAGGAACGAGGAGGCTTTCTCGCCGACTTGGTGAGCGAAACGAAGGACACCATCCTTCCGAGCAACATCAAGAAGGTGGACGATCCGAAACGCCGCGGCGCCGAAATCGAGGAAGACGTTTTGAAGTACTCGATCATGAGCGCGGTGCTCGGAGCGTTCCCCGTTCCGGGTGTGGCCATCGCGACGGACGTCGCGGTGGTCGCCTTGCAGGCGAAGCTCGTACGCGACATCGGTCAGTACTTCGGCAACACGATGGACAAGAAGGCCGTGAGCTCGCTCCTCGGTGGCGTCGTCGGCGGCACGGGCATGCGCATCGCGGTGAACAACCTCGCGAAGCTCGTGCCCGGATGGGGAAGCGTCGTGGGCGCCACGACATCGTTCGCGACCACGTGGGCCATCGGCAAAGTGGCCGAGCGCTACTTTGCGAGCGGCGGAACCGTGCCCGTCGCCCAACTTCGCAAGGAATTCAAAGATGCGAAGAAGGATGGAAAAGAGGCCTACGACAAGAACAAGGAGAGCGTCGAGGCCAAGGCGATTCGCACCAAGCTTGCGCTGGAAGCGCTGAACGCCGACCTGCAAGCCCAGCGGATCTCCCAGGCCGAGTACGATGAACGAGTGGAAAAGCTTGCTTAGGTAGGCAAGCGTTCTTACTCAGTGATTGTCTCCCATACCCCGGCTCCTCCGGAGGGGGACATTCATCGCAAAGACCGCTCGCGGTCGGAAGTTGGAGAACTCGAACGATGCAAGGTGGATATCCTCCTCCCCCTGGACAGGGCCCGAACCAGCCCGGTGGCTATGGCCAGGCGCCTTCTGGTGGTGCCGGACAGAATCCGTACGGCGGCGGCTACGGGCCTCCCCCTCCCGGCGGGCCCATGGCGCCTTATCCCGGTGGTCCGGGCGGCGTTCCTGGTGCAGGCCCGGGCGCACCCTACGGCGTGGATCCGGTCACGGGACTCCCCTTCTCGGACAAGAGCAAGATCATCGCGGGCATTTTGCAGCTGCTCGTCGGCGCCTTCGGCGTGGGTCGCTTCTACACGGGCCACACGACGATCGCGATCCTGCAAATCGTGGCCACGTGGCTCACGTGCGGCGTCGGAGTGATCTGGCCGATCGTCGACGGCATCATGATGCTCACCGGCAAAGTCACCGACTCCCAAGGCCGCCCGTTGCGCGACGGCACTTAACGCGTTTTACGCTCGAAGAAGATTCACAGGGAGGGGGGGAGGCGGGGAGTTCAACGACGCGAATCCCACCGCGCACCGAAGCTTCTTTATTTTTCAGTGGGCTCAGTAGGCCCATGGAAAAACAAAAAAAGCCTCGGTGCGCGGTGGGATTTGTGCCGTAAACCTCCCCGCCTCCCCCCCTCCCTGTTCAATCTTCTCTTAGTCGCGGCGGTGGGCGATTTCGGGGGGGGCTTGGAAGAAGGCGTTACGCTGCGGATCGTTGTAGGCGCGGTAGTCGGGGGCCCAGGGGGTGATGGTGCTCGTGCCGTCGGGATGCAACTGCAGCGTGAGGGCCATCGGCGTCACGGTGCGGTAGCTGCTGTCCACGGGGAGGTCGTTGTTGTCGCGGCCTCCCGCGGAGAAGAGCGTGAAGAGCTGCGCGTGCTCGTCGTCGTACGTGCGCTCGAAGCCACTATTGACCTTCTCGTGGCCGCGCACCAACGTGTGGCATCCCATGCGCTGCAAGAACGCGCGCAGTTGCAGCTTTCCAAACGGAAAGCGCGCTGACTTCTCCTGCAGATCCGCCGGAACCACGTCCACCCGACTCGGATCGCTCCACATCATTTGGAAGCGCAGATCGGGATCGTTGAGCGTCGAGAGATCCTTCCATCGCTCTTTGATGAGGCGATCGCGCGGAATGCCGCCGTGCACGAAGAAGAACCGGTCGAAGAGCAACGTGTTGGGAAGCTGCTCGAACAGCCGCGCGTAATGGCGAAACACGTCGAGCGGCAGGTGCGGTTTGAGCGTGTTGATCGACTCCGCCGGCTTCACCCCGCCGTACACGTTGCCGTTGTACTCCACGTAGTATTCGTGATTCCCGCGCAGCACGACGACGTGCTCCGGTGCCGTGGCAAACAGCTGCAACACCGTGCGTAGAACGCCGTTCAGGCTAAAGAGCCCCCGATCGATGTAGTCGCCAAGGAATACCAACTTGGGCTCGGGCACCGCGTTCGGATTCTGCCGAAACGCCGTCACCTTCTCGAAGAACCGCGACTGGATCAACGTGGCCTTGAGCACGCTGTAACAGCCATGCAGATCGCCCAGCACGGTGAGCTCGTAGCCGCGCTTCGGCACGGGGCGCACCACGTACGTGTACCCATCGAGGAACGACTCGCCCGCGGCGATATCGGACACGTTGCTCTTGCCGGTAAGCTTTCCTTTTCCGTCTTCGCGCTGCTTGTCCAAAATGGCCAGCACCCGATCGAGGAGCACGCGATCGCGCGACGCCTGCTCGAGGATCTTCTTGCGGTCCGCCGAGTAGTGAAACTCCGCAGGCACGAAGAACGGGTGATTCTCTCCCGTCGCAGGCGGCTTGCGCGGTGGCTCCACGCGCACGTGCGCGACCGCATCGTCGTCGTCGACCAGCTCCAACTCCACCTCGGTCGACAAAAGCGCGGCAAGCTCACCGCGAAACTTCAGCTCTGCAGGGTGCGCGTGCCCATCGGCCAGCAGAAGCTCGTCGATCGTCGCCATGAGCTGTTCTTGGCCCGCGCGATCGAAGCTTTGGAAGATCTCGAAGCATCGAACTTTGAGCTTCGTGTGGACGAACGCCGAGGGGTCTTCATCCTTCTGTACCGGCTCGGCGAAAAGTTCCTGAATACGAAGATCGATCCCTTCGAACACCTCATGAAAATGCGCAGTAAATTTATCGACGATTTCGGCTCGAAACGCTGGATCGGCGTCGGCCATGGCTGTGTCGGCGCGATGCTCGACCAGCTTGCGGATGTACGCCCTGACGAAGGACTTCTCGCTCGCATCGAAGTCGCCATCGATGTACCCGAATGTCGTCAGGTAAAAGATGATGGCGTGCATCTCCTGCTCGGCCTTGTCGGGATCTGGGCTAAACGTCAACATGGCGCCCTCCATCATAGACAACTATTCTGTGAAACATGAGGGGAAGGCTGCTTCATGAGGCGGCGATGCTGCTCGCCGCGCTCGTCGGAACCGTCGTGATCGGATGCGGCGGTGGCGGTGCAACTCCTTCCACGCCGAGCAACGAAGATCCAGCAGGAGGGGGCGGCGGCGGCGCAGGCGGCAGCAACGGCGCAGGAGGCGGTGGCGCCATCGGGTCGCATTGCACCGTTTTTCCAACGGACAATCCTTGGAACCAGGACATCTCCAACGCGGCGGTCGATCCCAACTCGGACCGCTACGTCGCGTCGCTGGGACGCGACAAGAAGTTGCATCCCGACTTCGGCTCCAACCCGAGCTACGGCATTCCGTACATCGTCGTGCCAGGTACGCAGCCTAAACTTCCCGTCAGGTTCGAAGAACCCCGCGAGAGCGATCCCGGCCCCTACCCCATTCCTCTGAATGCGCCGGTCGAGGGCGGAGAGTCGGCCTCCGGCGATCGGCACGTGCTGGCCATCGACCGCGAACGCTGCGTCCTCTACGAGCTGTACGCGGCCCAAGCCCAATCGGACATGTGGCACGCATATTCCGGGGCGGTCTTCGACCTGCGGTCCAACAAGCTGCGCCCAGCCGGGTGGACATCGGCCGACGCCGCCGGGTTGCCCATCCTTGCGGGGCTCGTGCGCTACGAGGAGGCCGGGGGCGGCGGGGAAATTCGGCATGCGCTGCGCTTTACGGCCAACCGCACCCAGAACGCGTTCGTCCGGCCGGCGACCCATGCGTCGGGGAGTACTTCGGATCCCAGCGTCCCGCCCATGGGGGCACGGTTCCGGCTCAAAGCGAGCTTCGACACCTCGAAATTCCGGGGTTCGGCGAAGTCCGTGCTGACGGCGTTGAAGCGGTACGGGATGTTTCTCGCGGACAACGGCTCGAGTTGGTACCTCTCGGGGGAGGCCAACTCCAAGTGGAACGATGACGATCTGGGTCAGCTCAAAACGATCCCCGGATCGGCCTTCGAAGTGGTCGAAATCGACGAGATCGTCAAAAATCCCTCGTGAAGCCTAGGAGCGCCGCAGGCCCGGTCGCAGACTGAGGCAGATGGCCCATGAGGCGTTCCAGCCCGAATGAATCGTAAAAGTACGCATTGCTTGCTATAAACTCTGTGTGAGATGACCGCAGTCGTGAGCGGGCGTACAAGCGCATCGAAAGTAGCCAAGTGGCTCGTCGACCGCGCACGCGTCGATGACGCGATCATGGTTCTCTGCGCGTATGCGTCCACGGGCCCGAACGATGCCGAAGGTCAGCAGCTGCTCGCGGAAGCACTGCGGCTCGATCCGGCGTCGCCCGTGGCACGGCAGGCCTTCGAACGCATGGAGGGCATCGTCGGCAACCACAGCCTGCTCGAGCAGGCCATCGTGCGCTTCGACGGCAATGCTCTCTCGCAGTTCGAGCGGCAGATGCAGCCGGCGACGTTTGCGCGCGCGCAAGTCGGCTTCAACAACAACGTGAAGTACAAGGGCCGCGTCTTCCACGTGCAGACGGAGGACTCGGGGCTCGACAGGCCGCACATCATCACGCATCTGTTCGCCGACGGCGGACGCATCATCAAGACGCACAAGCGCAACTACGGCGAGCACGTGGGCCGCGAGGACAACATCGCGCTGTTCGTCCGCACGCTCATGAAGGGGCAGCACATGGAGATGCTGCTCATGCTGCGGGAAGGCCGCTTCGACGAGGTCATCGAAGGCCGGGCCATGGGCGGCATCGATGTGCTCACCGAGGCGCCGAACGTCGACGTCAAGCGCCTCACCAAGCGCAAGACCAAGGACAGCGCGCCGGGCGAAATGGCCTCCACGTCCAGCTCCGCCATGCTCAAGGCCGAGCCCGTACCGAGCAGCCCCTCGCTGCCGGCGGCGGCGGGAGCGGCGGCACCGGAAGCAGCGCCCGAGCCGTCGCAGGCGTCTCAGCCCGCGATCGTGGAGGCACCGGGATCGGAGCCGGTGATCACGCCGCCGGACAGCGAGGTGGCGCCGGCGACGGTGGTGGATCCATCCGCAGCGTTGGCGGCGATCGCAGCGAACAAGAGCCAAGAGGCTCTGTTCCACCTCATCGTCCAACGCAGCTTGGTCGGCGGGCCGGACAAGTACAGCATCCGCGAGAAGGAAGCGATCATCGGCCGCGACGGCGCGATTCAAATCTCGGACGCGTTTTGCCATCCGAAAGAGGCGGTGTTCCGCTTCCAGGACGGGCGCCTCTGGCTGGAGGATTTCGACGGCGGCAACGGCGCCTTCTTGAGGATTCGCTCCCGGGTGGAGTTGACCGCGGGGGACGAGTTCATCGTGGGCGACGAACTGTTCCGCGTCGAAAAGAATCCCGTCGCCGACGACGAGCCGGATCCCGACCCGACGTATTTCTATTCCTCACCCAAGTGGCCGTCGGCATTTCGGGTGGTGCAGGTTTTCGAAGGTGGCGCGGTGGGCGCCTGCGCGGTGGCGCGCGGCGGGATGGTGCAGATTGGATCGGCCATTGGCGATATCGTCTGCCCGAACGATCCGCTCTTGAGCGAGCAGCATTGTGTTCTGGAGGAGCAGGCGGAGGTCGTCGTTTTGACGGATCTCGATTCGCGCACGGGGGTTTTCGTGCGACTCCAGGGCGAGGGCGAATTGCTCGACGGGGATGAAATCTTGGTGGGGCGGACGCGGCTGTTGGTGGACTTAAGCCCCTGGGAAGGCCGATGATGCGCGAATGCCAACTAGCTTTCGACGGAAGATCGTTTCCGGGTTCGTTCTCTCTTCTTACTTAGCGACCTTCGCCCCGTCCTCGGCGTTCGCACAACTGGCACAATCCACCCCGCCGTCCGTTCAGCCGGGGCCTGACGCCGTTCATCTGAAAGACGGAAACGTCATTCGGGGAACCTTGAGCGAGATCGTCGCGGGCGACCACGTGACCATGATGCTCTCGACGGGGCAAACGGCGCGCATTCTTTGGTCTTTCGTGGCACGCGTCGATCACAACGGGCAACCGGTAGATCTTTCGCGCGCTCCGCAGGGGCCCATCCCCTCGCCCACCGCGCCGTCGGTGACCGCGGAGCCGTCGGGCAGTGTGATGGTGCACATCGAGGGCGGTGACGTGACCATCGAGCAGATGCGCGGCTCGTGGGCTGCCGTGTGCTCGTCGCCCTGCGATCGGGCGCTGCCCATCGGGCCGAGCTACCGCATCGTCGGTGACGGCGTGCGCGCATCGCGCGCATTCATGCTGGGCGGCCAAAACGGCGATCGCGTGGTCCTCGACGTGGACACGGGGTCGAAGGGTGGCTTCGCGGGCGGCATCGTTTTGGTGAGCATCGGTTCACTTTTCTTCCTCGTCGGCGGGCTCACTTTGTTGGTCGTGGCCGCCGCCAACGGCGCGCACACCGACACGGGCAACGCAGAGCCGATCGGCTGGACGATGTTCGGCGGCGGCGCCGCGGGAGTTCTCGTCGGCATCCTGCTCATCACCGGCAACTCGAGCACCAAGGTGACGCAATCCCTGGAGCCCCGCAAAGTGTCGTGGCTCACGGGCCTCGACCCGAAGAAGCCCGAACCGCGCCTTCCGACCTTCCGGGAAGACCCCCCGACCGGCATCCCAAGAGCAACGGTATTGCCGATCTTCGGGACAACGTTCTAGCCGCTGCTCCCGGAGAGAGTTCACATGAAGGCGGGAAGGCGGGAAGGTTTTGTTTTCCACTCGGCCCATTGGGCGAAGTGGAAACCCAAAAAAGCGCGCCGCACGGTCCGTGCCGTACGTCCTTCCCGCCTTCATGTAAATTCTCTCTCTTCTACGGCCCGCGCAGGAATGTGGCCCAGACCGAGAGGCCGGCGAGGAGGGATGCGAGGCCGCCGAGGAGGGCGTAGGCGCCCAATTTCTTTCGACTGGGGTGGGCGCGGAGGAGCATCACCACGCCCACGCAGGTGAAGGCGAAGCCGAAGAAGGCCGAGATCGTGGCGAAGAGGAGGCCGGCGAACATGCCGACGCCGACCACCGTCTCGGTCATGCGGGTTAGTAACGCGTGCTGCGGATGGGAACGAACCGTTCGGCGCGGCAGTTCCATGCGTAGGCAAACGTCAGGCGATAGATGACGAAGAAGCCTACCGTGGTCCAGACCGGGAAGGTCCAGAGGCTCACGCCTTCGCCGTGGCCCGAGAGCGCGAGCATCGCGTTCATGAAGGCTCCGGTGAAGACGCCGTAGAGCGTGGCGAGGAGGGCGACCCTCTTCGAGGTCATGCGCTCGTACGGCTCAGGGCGCAAGAACAGGAATGGCCACCAGTTTGAATCCATGTCGCTGAGGAAATTCAGAACGTCTTCGACTTGTCGCACTTGATCTACTGCTCCGATTCGAAAGAAGTAGCATGCGCAACGCAGTGCGTCCCGTCTTAGCCGGGATCCCCCTACGCAACGAGGCCACGGTGACCAACATTCTAGAGTTCGCGCTCGATAAGATCGATGCAGACCTCCACTTTCTGATGGCGCGTCTGCGCGAAATGCTCGAGGAAACTGGCGAAAAAGAGCGGGCACGGCGGCTGCCCTTCGTGGGGGACGAGCCGGTGAGTGTGAGAGATGCGGGTGATGTAGCCGCACTGACGCTCGCGTTTCAGCTGCTGAATTTGATCGAGGAAAACGCATCAGCTCAAGCGCGCCGGCAACGCGAAGAAGGTCAGGGCCTTCTGCGTGAGCCGGGCCTCTGGGGGCAGAATTTGCGGCAGCTGGTAGAGCTGGGGCTCTCGCCGCAAGCCATTGCGGATGGCCTGGCAGAGGTGCGCGTCGAGCCGGTGCTCACCGCGCACCCGACGGAGGCGAAGCCCGCGGACGTGCTCGGTCAGCAGCGGCAGCTCTACTTGCTCCTGGTGCGACGCGAGAACCAAATGTGGACGCCGAGCGAGCAGGAGGACATCGGCGACGAGATCAAGGCGACGCTCGAACGCATCTGGCGCACGTCGAAGTTTCTCCAGAAGAAGCCGGGCATCGCCGACGAACGGCAGAATGCGCTGCACTACCTGCGCAATGTGTTCCCCGAGGTGCTGCCGTGGCTCGATGCGCGCCTGCGCCACGCGTGGGTCGAAGCGGGACTCGATCCGCAGCTGCTCGGTGAGCGAATGCCCGAGCTTCGCTTCGGCAATTGGATCGGCGGCGACCGCGACGGTCACCCGCTCGTTACGGGCGAGGTGACGCGCGAGACGCTGACGGAATTTCGCAAGGCGGCGCTGGACGTGCACCGCGAGAAGCTGACGCGGCTCGCGAAGCAGCTTCCGCTGAGCGATCTCATTCAGCCGGCACCGGAGTCGCTGCGTGAGGCGTTGGGCAAGATGCGCGAGCGGCTCGGTGAGGATGCAGGTCGCGTCGCCGCGAGATTCCCCGGTGAGCCGTGGCGGCAGTTCGTACACGAGATGATCGCATGGCTCGAGCACTACGCGAGCCCGCGCGAGCTCATTGCCGATCTGGGGGTGCTGACGCAGTCGCTCGAGGAGATCGGCGCGGGGCGGCTGGCGCGGACCTCGGTGTTGCCGGTGGTGCGGGCGGTGAAGACGTTCGGTTTCCACCTGGCGGCGCTCGACGTGCGGCAAAATAGCAAGTTCCACGATCATGCCCTCGCGCAGCTTCTGTCGGCCGCGGGCATCGACGGCGCGGGCTTTCCCGATTGGGACGAGGCTCGGCGGCGGGCGTTGCTCGATGCAGAATTGCGCAGCGCGCGGCCGCTTGCACCGGTGGGCGCTTCGGTCGGGGAACAAGCCGACAAGACGCTGGCGGCATTGCGCGCGCTGGCGCAGTACCGCGATGCGCACGGCCTCGATGGACTGGGCTCGCTCATCGTGAGCATGACGCGCAACGTGTCGGACTTGCTCGTGGTGTACCTGCTCGCGCGCGAGGTGGGGCTCGCGCGCATGACGCCGCAGGGACTCGTGTGCGACATGCCGGTGGTGCCTCTATTCGAAACGCTCGAAGACTTGGAGGCGGCGCCGCGCATCCTCGAAGGCTTCATCGATCATCCGGTGACCAAGGCGAGCCTCGCGGCCATGCGCGCGCGGGGCGATGGCCAGGTCGAGGTGATGCTCGGCTACAGCGACAGCTGCAAGGACGGAGGCATTCTCGCCAGCCAGTGGGCGGTGCGCCGCGCGCAGGAGAAGATCACCGGGGCGCTCAAGTCGCACGGGCAATCGATTCGGTTCTTCCACGGACGCGGTGGGACGGTGAGCCGCGGCGCGGGACCGATGCACCGGTTCCTCGAGGCGCTTCCACACGGATCGCTCTCGGGGCACGTGCGTGTGACGGAGCAGGGCGAGACCATCACGCAGAAGTTCGCGAACCGCATCACGGCCACGTACAACTTGGAACTCATGTTGGCCGGCGTTGCGGCCACCACGATGCGTCATCGCTTCGCCCCACCGCCGCGCGACGAAGAGCTCGGCGTGATCATCGACCGACTCGCCGCCTCGAGCCGCGATGCGTACCGCAAGCTGCTCGCGGAAGACGGCTTCATCGACTATTTCGCGGAGGCAACGCCCATCGACGCCCTCGAGGTCGCCCACATCGGCTCGCGCCCTGCGCGCCGCACGGGGCGGCGATCGCTGGAGGATTTGCGTGCGATTCCGTGGGTCTTCAGTTGGAATCAATCGCGTCATTATCTGCCCGGTTGGTACGGACTGGGCACGGCGTTGGAAGCATTGTCGCAGAGCGATGAGCAGGCCTTCCAGCACGTGAAGGAGGAGGCGCAGCGGGATCCGTTCCTGCGCTACGTGATGAAGAACGTGGAAAGCGCGGTCGCATCGACGGCGCTCGATATCGTGGCCCAGTATGCCAATTTGGTGGGCGACGCCGCGGTAAGGGAGAAAATTTTCGGGCTGGTCGCCGCCGAGCATCGGCGCACCCTGGCGATGATCGAGCAGATCTTCGGTGAGCCCCTGTCGGAGCGGCGGCCGCGGATGTGGAGAACGTTGCGCCTGCGCGACGAGGGATTGCGCGCGGTGCACGCGTTTCAAATCAACGTGTTGCGCGAGTGGCGCATGTGCAAGGGCGAGGGGGACGTGGCTGGCGAGAACGCCATATTGCCCAGTGTGCTGCTCTCCCTCAACGCGGTGGCGAGCGGATTGCGAACAACGGGGTAAACGCGACGGAACTTGACATGCACGCAGCCCGGCGTGTTGGATTACCCTCGCCGGGCATTGGAAAATCTCGACCTGCCGGGGGAATCACACGACGCGATCCCGATTGTTGCCCTTGATGGGGTGACCAAGTCTTTCGGGGCCGTGCGTGCATTGCGCGGGGTATCCCTTCGACTGATGGGCGGCGAGGCGCACGCGCTGCTCGGCGAAAATGGCGCGGGGAAGTCCACCTTGATCAAGGTGCTCGCCGGCGCGCATCGACCCGACACGGGAACCGTGCTCGTGGACGGTGCGCCGCGAAAATTCTCCGGACCGGCCGAGGCGAAGGCGGCCGGCATCGCGGTCATCTACCAAGAGCCAACCCTGTTCGGGGATCTCTCCGTCGCCGAGAACGTCTTCATGGGGCGGCAGCCGCTCAAGCGCGCGCGCCTCATCGACACGAAGGCCATGCGCGCCGCCAGCGCGGCGCTTTTTGCGCGACTCGGTGTCGATCTGGATCCCACGCGCCCCGCGCGCGGGCTCTCCATTGCCGATCAGCAGCTGGTGGAGATCGCGAAGGCGCTGTGCTCCGATGCGCGGGTGATCGTCATGGACGAGCCCACCGCGGCACTCTCCGGGCCGGAGGTGGAGCGGCTCTTCGGCGTGGTGGGCGCGCTGCGCGAGCACGGTGCAGCGGTGCTCTTCGTCTCGCACCGCATCGACGAAGTGTTCGCCCTTTGCCAGCGCGCAACCGTACTGCGCGACGGTGGCTTCGTTTGGTCGGGCCCCTTGTCGGAGCAGACGCCCGACGGCGTCGTCCGGCTCATGGTCGGCCGCGAGCTGGGCGCATTGTTTCCGAAGCAACAGGTGGACGCGGGCGAGGTCGTGCTCTCGGTGCGGCGGCTCACGCGCGAGGGTGTCTTCACGGACGTCTCCTTCGAGGTGCGCGCCGGTGAGATCGTGGGGCTCGCGGGCCTCGTTGGCGCGGGACGCAGCGAGGTGGCGCGCGCCATCTTCGGCGTGGACCGCGCGGACGCCGGCGAGGTGCGGGTGCGCGGCCAATTGGTGAAGCGAGGCTCACCCACCGCGGCAATGGACGCGGGCATCGGCTTCGTCCCCGAGGATCGGCGCCAACAAGGGCTGGTGATGGATGCCTCCATCGAACGAAACGCCGCACTGGCGTCGCTCGGGCGCCTCTCGCGCATGGGCTTTTTGCGAGCCAAGGACGAGCGTGCGCTGGCGCGGGACTGGGCGCTCAAGCTGCAACTGAAGTTCGCCAAGCTCACCGATCCGGTGGGCGTGCTCTCGGGCGGCAACCAGCAGAAGGTGGTGCTGGCGAAGTGGCTATCGCGTAGGCCGCGCGTCATCATGGTGGACGAACCCACGCGCGGCATCGACGTGGGAACCAAAGCGGAGGTGCACCGGCTGCTGTCATCCTTGGCCGCCGAGGGCGTGGCCATCCTGATGATCTCGTCCGAGCTTCCCGAGGTGCTCGGCATGGCCGATCGCGTGCTGGTCATGCGCGAAGGCCGCCTCACCGCGGAATTTTCGCGCGCCGAGGCCACCGAGGAGCGCATTGCCATCGCGGCCACGGGCGTTCGAGCCGAGGGAGGAACGGCGTGACAGGCCTTCTCGAGTGGGCGCGGCGGATCCGCGAACTGGGCATTCTGCTGGCACTGGGCCTGGTGGTGCTGGTGACGGCGCTGAACAATCCGTTGTTCGTGAGCGGCCAGAGCGTGCGCGATCTTCTGCTCAACACGTCGCTGGTGGCGTTGCTCACCGTCGGGCAGACGATGGTCGTGCTCACGCGCAACGTGGATCTCTCGGTGGGCTCCGTGCTGGGGCTCTCCGCCTTT
The DNA here is from genome assembly GCA_037157775.1 of Sorangiineae bacterium MSr12523. Taxonomy (NCBI): domain Bacteria; kingdom Pseudomonadati; phylum Myxococcota; class Myxococcia; order Myxococcales; family Pendulisporaceae; genus Pendulispora; species Pendulispora brunnea. Next base: position 2,370,586 of record CP089982.1, on the reverse strand, counting down.
CTCACGGCCGGTGCCTTCGTGCGGCATCCGGAGCTTCCCATTCCGGTGGGGCTCGCGTTCGGCGTGATCATCGGCGCCGCATGCGGGGCGCTCAACGGCGCCTTGGTCGCGGTGGGCCGGGTTCCGAGCCTGGTGGTCACCTTGGGGACGCTCTACGTGTTCCGCGGCTTGGACTACGCGTGGGCGCAGGGCAAACAGATCAACGCGGGCGATCTGCCCGATGCGCTGCTGGCCATGGGCGGAGGGCGCTGGCTCGAGGTGCCGTATCTCGTGCTCATCACGCTCGTGGTCATCGCCATCGCAGCGGTGCATCTGCACGGGTACCGCTCGGGGCGAGAGCTTTACGCCATCGGCTCGAACCCCGAGGCAGCCGTGCTCGCAGGCATCGCCGTCCGCCGTCGCGTGCTCGTCGCATTCCTCGTATCGGGCGCAGTGGCGGGCCTCGCAGGCACACTCTGGGCGGCTCGCTATGGAACGGTGGACGCCACGGCGGGAACGGGGCTCGAGCTCCAGGTGGTCTCGGCCGTCGTCGTTGGCGGCGTGGCCATCTTCGGCGGCAGCGGCACCGTCACCGGTGCGGCCCTCGGAGCGTTGCTCCTGACGACGATCAGCAGCGCGCTCATCGTGCTGCGCATTCCCGCCTTCTGGCAGCAGGCCATCACGGGCGCGCTGCTCTTGGCGGCGATTGCGCTCGATCGCATCGTGGCGCTTCGTTTGGCGGCGACGTTGCGGCGCCGTTCGCGCGGGGTGTCGGCATGAAGGCCCGCGCCTTTCTCCGATGGGAGACCGCGCTGTTCGTGCTCTTGCTGCTCATCGCCATCGTGGGCGCGGCACGCACCGATGGCGGGTTCCTCGCGGGCCAGAACCTGTTCTACCTCGGCTTGGACATCGGCGAGATCGCCATCATGGCGCTTCCGCTCACCTTGGTGATCGTCGCGGCCGAAATCGATCTCTCGGTGGCGTCGGTGCTCGGGCTCTCGAGCGCGCTGATCGGGGCGCTGTGGAACGCGGGCTGGGCGCTGGAGACGATTCTGCCCCTGGTGCTCCTCGTCGGTGCGGTGTGCGGTGCCTTCAATGGCGTGCTGGTGACCCGCATGGGTCTGCCATCGCTGGCCGTCACCATCGGGACCTTGGCCCTTTACCGCGGGCTCGCCCTCATCGTGCTGGGCGATCATGCCGTGGCCGATTTCCCTGCAACCTACACGCGATTCGGAACGACGCCGCTGCCGGGCACGCCCATCCCCTACCCCATCGCATTGTTCGCGATGCTCGCGGTCGTCTTCGGCCTCTTGCTGCACGCGACGGCGTTCGGGCGCGCGGTGTTTGCGCTGGGGGCCAACGAGGAGGCGGCGCGGTTTTCGGGCATCCGTGTCAAACGCAACAAGGAGCTGCTCTTCATCCTGAGCGGCGTGCTCTCGGCCCTCGCCGGCATCGTGTACACGTTCCGTTTCTCGAGCGCGCGCGCCGACAACGGTACCGGGCTCGAATTGGCTGTGGTGGCCGCGGTGCTGCTTGGCGGGGTCTCCATTTTTGGCGGGCGCGGAACCATCGGCGGGGTCATCCTGGCCGTGTTGGTCCTTGGCGCGCTGCGTAATGTTTTGATCCTTGCCGACACCTCGACGGAGGTGCTTACCGTCGTAACCGGCCTGCTTTTGCTGGCCAGCGTTCTGGCGCCAGCTATCATCCAAGGCATATTGAATCGTTTCAAACGTCCCATCGAAGGAGCGCCGTCGTGAACACGAGCAAGACTTTCATCAGTACCTTCGTCACGCTTTCCTGCACGGCCGCGCTGCTCACGGGCTGTGGCAAGACGACGAAATCCGACTCAGGGGGCGCCCCCTCGGCTTCGGCCAGCGCCGCGACCAACAGCGCCGCACCGTCTGCAAGTACCGCGGTGGCAAATCCGAGCGCGCCGTTGGCGAAGGATCTGAAGATCACGTTCCTCCCGAAGAAGGTGAACATTCCGTACTTCTCGGTGTGCGAGACGGGCGCGCAGAAGGCTGCAGGATCGCTCGGCGAGCAGCTCAAGGCGACGGGGCCGTCGGATGCTAGCGCGTCGTCGCAGGTGACGTACATCAACACGGCCGCGCAGCAGGGACAGAACGCGCTGCTCATCGCCGCCAACGACTCGAATGCCGTCGCTCCAGCGCTGAAGGCTGCACGCGCACGCGGCATGAAGGTGGTCGCATTCGACTCCGACGCGGCCGCCGATGCGCGCGACGTGTTCATCAACCAAGCGGCCACCGAGGACATCGGCGTGGGCCAGGTGAAGCTCATCTCGGAGGCCATCAAGGGCTCCGGCGAGATTGCGATTCTTTCGGCCACCGCCAACGCGACGAACCAAAACGCGTGGATCGCCGTGATGAAGAAGGAGCTCGCCAAGCCGGAATACGCGAACGTCAAACTCGTGGACATCGCCTACGGCGACGACGACGACCAGATCTCCTTCACGAAGACGCAGGGCCTTCTGCAAGCGCACCCCAAGTTGAAGGGCATCATTTCGCCGACGACCATCGGCGTGGCCGCAGCCGCGCGCTACCTCGACTCCTCCGAGTACAAGGGCAAGGTCGCCGTCACGGGCGTCGGTACGCCGAACCAGCTGCGCAAGTTCATCAAGAACGGCACCATGACCTCGTTCGCCCTCTGGGATCCCGCGAACCTCGGCTACCTCGCAACGTACGCCGCCGTGGCCCTTGCGTCGGGCCAGATCACGGGCAAGCCCGGCGAGAAATTCAAAGCGGGCGATCTCGGCGAATACACGATTGGACCCAACAGCGAAGTCGTCCTCGGCCCGCCCATCGTGTTCACCAAAGAGAACATCGACAAGTACGACTTCTAGCCCAGTCCACGGCTAGAGAGAATTCACATGAAGGCGGGAAGGCGGGAAGGTTTTTTTGTTTGGATCACGCTCTTCCGATTTGGATAACTATTGCCAAAACAACAAAACCTTCCCGCCTTCCCGCCTTCATGTTCAAATTCTCCTGAGTCAGCGCCCCTAATTGGGTTTTCCGCGCGAGGAGCGGAGCCAGGGGGTGGTCATGGGGGCGCGGCGGCCGCGGAGCCAGTAGGTGCGCATGGGGCCTTTGCCCTTGACGTCGATTTGGCCGCGTTCTTCGAGCTCGTAGTGGTCTTTGATGCGCTCGTAGGTGGCCTCGGTGACTTGGATGGCGCCTTCGACGCCGTGGGATTCCATGCGGCTGGCCGTGTTGACGGTGTCGCCCCACACGTCGTAAATGAACTTTTTCTTGCCGATGACGCCGGCCACGACGGGGCCGGTGTGCATGCCGATGCGGACTTGGATCGGCTCGCCGAGTTCGCGGCTGAATTCCTCCATGTAGCGGCACATCTCGAGGGCCATTTCGGAGGCGGCGTGGGCGTGGTCGTCCTTCGAAGTGGGCAGGCCTCCGGCCACCATGTACGCATCGCCGATGGTCTTGATTTTCTCGAGGCCGAGGCGATCGGCCAAGTCATCGAAGGTGCTGAAGATCGCGTTGAGGCGCCGCACCACCTCCGCGGGGGAGAGGCGCTCGGACATTTTGGTGAAGCCAACGATGTCCGAAAAGAGAACGGTCACCTGGGGGAAGCCGTCGGCGATGGTGCGACCCTGTTCGCGTTTGAGTCGCTCGGCAATCTTCGCCGGTAAAATGTTGAGCAAGAGGGCGTCGCTTCGCTCCTTTTCGAAATCCAGTTGGTCCATCTGCTCGTAGATGGTGCGGCGCTGCAGAAAGGCCTCGCGCGCTTGGAGCTCGAGCTGGTGTGCCACCAAGGTGCCGATGCCGCCCAGCACCACGATGGTGAGCACCATCGAGATGCGCACCATGGCAGGTGCATGCACGAGCACCAGATCGAAGAGCACGTACACGAAGAGCGTGAGCAGCGTGTAGAGCGCCTGCGTGAAGACGTTCATCTTCGCCACCAGGGGCCCGAGTGTGACGAAGAGAATCGCGAAGGAGCAGTAGATGAAGTACCCGTGCGTGGGCGCCACCGCCGCAATGGCGATGACCACGACGTTGCACGCCATGCCAAAGACGAGCATCGCCGGCTGGTGCCACTGCTCGTAGTATTTCGAGTACATCAGCGCCACCGCGAGCGCCGCCACCGGCCCGAACACGCCGTACCGCAAGGTCCATGCGAAGTTGCGCATGGTCGGGATCACCAGCGCATCATGCAGCCCGTACGCCAGGAACGCCGCCGCACTCAAGGTCATGCTGAACCGCGTGAAACCTTTGATCCCGCGCTCGAAATAATCCGCGCGAAACTGCTTCTCGAGCGCGCGATTGACGAACGTCGCAAAGATTCGGTGGGTCCGTGCGTCCATCGAGCTCGTGTCCGCGTCAGCCTAGCACGCCTCGGCCGATGCAACTTCGACGCACCGTTCCATGGTCGAGGTGTGGGAAAGATAACTTTACACGCAATGGTGAAAGAGATGCGGGGTGTGCTGCGTCCAAGGAAGCGGTGATGAAGCGGACAGGGTGGCTCGTAGCGGGCGTGGTGGTGGCGGCAGGGTGTGCGGCAAGCGGGCCCGTGCCACGGGGGCCCGTGGCGGCGAGCAAACCCGTCGAAGCGGCGCGGCCGGTGTTGATGCGGCCGGCGGAGATCGATGCGCGGATGCGGGCCGCGTGGAAGGAGAAGGGCATCGAGCCGGCGGAGCGCGTGGACGATGCGGGGTTCTTCCGCAGGGTGAACCTCGATCTGACCGGACGCGTGCCTGCGGCGGAGGCCGTGGAGGCGTTTCTCGCGGACAAGAGCGCGGACAAGAGGCAGAAGGCCATCGACGCGCTGCTTGCAAGCCCGGACTATGCCGAGCATTTCACCAACTATTGGGACCGCGTTCTCATGGGCCGCAACGTGCGCAAGAACGTGGACCATGCCGAGTTTCGGCGCTGGTTGCACGAGCAGCTCGAGAAGAACGTCGGCTACGACGTATGGGTGCGCGAGCTCGTGTCGGCCACCGGGCTCACCTCCGCGCCGCGCATGGCCGAGCAGCCGGTGAACGGCGCGGCCAATTGGTATTTGCGTTACATGGATAACCCGCCGGACCTGGCGGGGACGACGTCACGCCTGTTTCTCGGGGTTCGGATCCAGTGTGCACAATGCCATGATCACAAAACGGAAAAGTGGACGATGTCCGACTTCCAGGGCTTCACTGCGTCGTTCCTGTCAACCCGCGCGCGGCTCTTCTACGCCGACGACAAAGACAAGAAAGGCCTACGCGCGTACGACGTCGAGGATCTGGACCGGCCGCGCCGCGCGGCGAAACGTATGGATATTGCGGAATACAAATCGGCCGCGCCGCGCGCGCTCGATGGAACGGATCTTCTGAGCGGCGGCTCGAAGCCACGTACGGCGCTGGCCGAGTGGATCACCCGCAAGGACAATCCTTGGTTCGCGCGGGCCATCGTCAATCGGATGTGGGGCGTGATGCTCGGACGCGGATTCTCCGAGCCGGTGGACGATCTTCGGGAGTCGAACCCACCAGCGATGAAAGATTTGCTCGATACGCTTGCAAGCGACTTCGTAGCCAGTGGTTATGATTTGAAACATCTATTGCGGCTCATGGCCAATACCGAAGCCTATCAACTCACCGCGCGTCCGAGAGGGCAGCGCGGAGATGGCGCGGCTTGGTCTTATTACCACATGGAGCAACTCGGGCCGGACGAGTTGCTCGATTCGCTGATTCGCGCGACAGGGCTTCCCCGCGAAAAGGCGGAAAGGCAATTCAGTTTTCTCTTCGACGTCGACGAGGAGGATGATCACGACGACGAGTTCGATGGGACGATCACGCAGGCCCTCTGGTTGATGAATGGGAAGGTGATGCAGCGAAGCATCCAGATCGCGCCCGGCAGTGCGCTGGCCCAGGTGCTGTCCAAGCCGGGTGGCGACGAGGGAAAGATACGTGCACTGTACATGCGCACGGTTTCGCGGCCACCCACGGACGAGGAGACCACCCACTGGGTGACGTTCCTCAAGGGCCAACCCGTGCGCCAAGGCTACGAGGATCTGCTCTGGGTGCTTTTGAACTCGAGTGAATTTCTTTTCAACCACTGACGAGATGGGACCGGGATGAGCGCGATGCACTTTTCACGGCGGCAAGGATTGGTGGGCGGGTTGGCCGCGCTCATGACCATGGCGCTTCGAGCCGAGGCAGGGGCGGAGCCGAAGGCCGGCGCAAAGGCCAAAGCCTGCATCGTGCTGTGGCTCAATGGCGGCCCGAGTCACGTCGATACCTTCGATCCGAAGCCGGGCGGGCGCTTCAAAGCGATCAAAACCCGGGCCCGGGACCTCTGGCTCGCGGAGCACCTACCCCGCTTGGCCGACCATGGCGACAAGCTCGCGGTGATCCGCAGCATGACCAGCAAGGAAGGAAACCACGATCGTGCACGCTATTTGATGCACACCGGGTATATCCCCAATCCGACGGTGCGCCATCCTTCCTTTGGTGCGTGGGTGAGCCGCGAGATCGGCGCGACCTCGCCCGAGCTGCCGAATTTCGTGAGCATCGCGGGGCCCAGCATGGGGCCGGGCTTTCTCGGGCTTCAGCATGGGCCATTCATCGTCGACGATCCGGCGAAAAAGCCGGCCAACGTGGAGCTTCCCGCGGCGGTCGACGAAGCGCGATTTCAACGGCGCGAGGGCGCGCTTCGGGCCATGGAGGCGCGCTTCGATTTGGACGATCCGCAGATCAGCGGGCGCCAAGCGGTCTACGAGCAGGCGACGCGCTTGATGCACTCGCCGAAGCTCGCGGTCTTCGACATCGAGCAGGAGCCGGAGGCCGTTCGCAAGGCGTACGGCGACACCAAGTTCGGGCGCGGGTGCCTCTTGGCGCGCCGCCTGGTCGAGTCAGGCGTCAAGTTGGTGGAGGTGGTGCTCGATGGCTGGGATACGCACCAGGACAACTTCGAGCGCACGAGAAAGCTGATGGGCACCCTCGATCCGGCCTTGTCCTCGCTGCTCGCGGAGCTGCATGCGCGCAAGCTGCTCGACTCGACCTTGGTCGTGTGCATGGGTGAGTTCGGGCGCACGCCGCACATCAATGCGAAAGAGGGCCGCGATCATCATCCGGCCGCTTGGAGCGCTGTGCTTGCGGGAGGCGGCATCCGCGGCGGGCAGGTTTACGGTAAGACCGACAACGAAGGTGCAAAGGTGGTGGAGCGCCCCGTGACGGTGCCCAACCTGTTCGCCACGCTAACGACGCAACTCGGGATTGATCCGCACAAGATGGTGACGTCGCCGATCGGTCGGCCCATCGGTGTGACCGACGAAGGCGAACCGATTCGAGAGTTGATGACGTAGGAAAATATCGTCCCCTGGCATAATTTTATTATAGCTATTGGCGTGCGCGGCAGTAGTTTCGGACACATCCGTGGTACATACCAGTGGTGCTCGAGGACGACGCGCTCGGGTGGAATCTAGGGAGATACACGCTGCACGGCGAGATTGCGTCGGGCGGCATGGCGTCAGTCCACATCGGCCGCATGGTGGCCTCGGCGGGGTTTAGCAAGGTCGTTGCGATCAAGCGACTGCACGAGGAGTTCGCCGGCGATCCGGACTTCGTCACCATGTTCCTCGACGAAGCGCGGCTGGCCGCGCGCGTGCACCATCCCAACGTGGTGCAACCGCTCGACGTGCTCGCGGAGGGCGGTGAGGTCTTCCTCGTCATGGAGTACGTGCGCGGGGAGACGCTGGCCAAGTTGCAGCGCATTCTGCGGCCGATGGGGGAAAAGGTGCCGCTGCCGGTCGCAGGCGCCATCGTGGTCGGCGTGCTTCATGGCCTGCACGCCGCCCATGAAGCGAGGAGCGAGCTCGGGGAGCCGCTGGGCATCGTGCACCGGGACGTGTCGCCGCAGAACGTGCTCGTCGGAACGGACGGCACCGCGCGCGTGCTCGATTTCGGCATTGCCAAGGCGAGCGATCGCGCGGCCCACACGCGCGAGGGCGACCTCAAAGGCAAGATCGCGTACATGGCGCCCGAGCAGCTCGCGGGGGAGACGGAGCTTGACCGGCGCACGGATATCTTCGCGGCGTCCGTCGTTCTGTGGGAGCTGCTCACCGGGCGGCGCCTCTACGAATCGGAGTCGCAGCCGACGTTGCTGACGCGCTCGCGCTCGGACATCATTCAGCCACCGAGCCGGTTCTCGCCCGAGGTGCCCAGTGCGGTGGACGAGGTGGTGCGAAAGGGCCTCTCCCGCGCGCGAGAAGATCGCTTCGCGAGTGCGCGCGAGATGGCCATTGCGCTGGAAAGGGTGATGCCGCTCGCCACGCCATCGACGGTGGGCGAGTGGGTCGAGGAGATCGCGCACGAGTCGCTCTTGCGACGCGCCGCACGCATCGCGGAGATCGAGCAAGGCGCACGCGCGCCGGAGAGCGTGCGCGAGCAGGCACACGCGCTCTTGCAAGAGCTTCAGATCACGCGCACGCGCGAGCGGAGATCCATCGTGCCGGCGCCGCGCTCGTCCGCGATGGGGCTGGACGACTCGAGCCCGATGCTCTTCGAGGACTCGGCCATCCTGGTGGAACCTCTCAGTCCATTGCCGCTCGAGGACATCCCCAGCGCTCCAGAGACCGCGCCCGCGATACCGGAGGTGATGCCTGCGCTGTACGCGGATACCGAGCCGCAGTTCGATGCGAGGGTGCCGAACACGCGAAGGCAATTCGTCATCGCGGCCGTCTTCGCGCTGCTCACATTGGGGCTGCTCACGCTGTTGCTTCCCGTGTTCGTGAAGCGCTCGTACGTGCGTGCCGCGGCCCAGCGCGGGATCGCGTTGCACGTGGACAGCGTGGACCTGTCGTTCCAGGGTGTTCGGCTGCTCGGGTGTGCGGCCACATTTCCGGGTATGCCGGGCCTGGAGGTTCGCGCCAAGGCGCTCGACTTCGCCGCGGCGGAGGGCGGGACCCACGCGCTGACCGTGGAGCAGCCGGAGATCGCGCTCGACGGAGCCTACGTGCCCACGCTCGATGCACTGGAGCTCTATCTCGAGAAGCATCCCTTGCCGGAGGGCGACAGCGGGCTCGATCGCATGACCGTCCAAGGTGGCCAGCTTGCCTGGACGAAGGCCTTCGGAGAAAACACCCGGCTGGAGCTCGAAGGGATCCGCGGCGAAATGATGCGCGCGAACGAGCGCCATTTGGGGCAGGACTACACCTTCGAGGCCGAGCGGATCGGGGTGCAGACGCCGGTCGGTTCGTTCGGTCCCTGGCGGGGAGCGCTGACGCACACGGCGGCCTCGCTCGTGGCCAACGTGACGTTGGGAACGGATGCGGGCGAGCCATCGACGGCGACGTACATGGAGCAGGGCGTGGATGGGCCCGGGAGCATGACGACGTTCGAAGCCAAAATACCGCGTTCGGCGGTGGACCGCCTGGGGATCCCCAAGTCGCTCTTGGGCGCGGCACCGAAGGATGCGTTGCAGATCGAAGGCACCGTGCGCGGTGTGCGCGAGCACGCGAAGTTCGAGGTGCAGAGTGCGTTCGCGCTTCACGGCTCCACCAACGTGCGCTTTCAGGGGCGCGTGCTGGGCAACCCCCACGGCGCCCTCGAGATCGACGGCGGCGTGCTGACCTACGGCGCTTTTCGCGGGCGCCTATGGGGAGGCGCCACCTTCGTGCACGATGGCTTCCGCATCGAGGGAGCGTGGAAGAGCGCCCCGCGGCCATGCATCGGCGCCCACGATCCCGAGCCGGAGATCACGGTGCCCGAGCTGGCCGCCGATGTGCGGGGCCTGCAGCGCGCCGTCGCCGCGCCGACGCTGCCACATCAAACTGCGATGGGTGGTGTCTTCGTCTTCGACACGCGCGATCTCGCGCAGACACGCGTGACCGCGGTGGCGTCGAATCACTGCGACTAACCCGCGCGGCGGCGCGTGTAGCGCAGCGTGATCTCGGGCGTCCAGGTTTTGCCCCCATCGCGGGTGCCTTCCCAGCGCCAGTTCATGGCATCTTTCTCGATGTCGAAGAAGACCATGCGCTTTTGGGTGGTCACACCGTCTTTGGTTCGCGGGGGGCTGTAGAGGATCATCTGGCCGTTCTCGATGCCTCCGTAGTGCAGGAGGTAGCCACCCTGGTTGTCGACCCAAGTTTGTTTCCATTGGCTCTCGGACGGGATCCATTGCGACACGCTGGTGCCGGACCAAGGGCCATCGGGGCCATCGAGCGAGGTGAAGGTTTCCTCGATGACGCAGCCGTCGAACTTCTTCCGAATGCGATTCGTTCCGTGGGAGGTGACCCAGGGTTTGGACAGGTCGTCACCCGGGTGGCTGCGCATGAGCACGTCCCAGTCGCCGAGCCAGAAGTCGAATTGGCGGCGCTCCGGTGTGGAGCACGCGGCCGTGGGGGTGCTGACTTCCGTGGACGTGGGGAGTGCGGTCGTCGCCGAGCATCCGGCGAGGAGGAGGAACACGAAGGAAAAACGCATGGAAACAACGTGCAACGGGGTGCGGCGACGGCGCTTTCGAAATCTTGCGCTCTCCTAGGATGGGGCCGACGCGACCTTACGCGCTGCGGAATGCTCGGGGAGCCTGGCCGAACGTGCGGCGGAAGGACTCCGTGAAGTGGCTATGGCTCGAGAAGCCCAGGTCCAGTGCGATGTCCGTGAGATCGCGCTGCGGATCGCGCACTTCCTCCAAGGCGACGTGCATGCGCAGCTTCATGCGCTTCGCGTGGATGGTCGTGCCGGTGTGGGCACGAAAGACGTGGGCCAGGTGGAACGGGCTGTAGCCCACGGACTTGGCCAAGTCGTCCAGCGAGAGGGGCTCGCGGTAACGCGTGGCCAAGGTGCGCTCGATGTGATCGACGACGGCCTTCTGCAGACGCCATGGCGCGGGGGCCTCCCTTCGCGCGGCGCGTCCGAGCCCGCGGTTCGCATACGCGTGCGCCACGGTTTGGGCGAGCAGGGTGTAGAGCGCCTCCTCGATATCCAATATATCGGGCCTGTCCCCGCGCATGACCCGCTCGGAAATGCGGCGCTGGAGCAGGAATGACGCGCTATCGACGGGCGCGTGCGTCAGCGCGAAAGGACGGCCGGGGCGATCGGCCGCGGCAGGATCGTACGGACGCACCGCCGCGGCGACGGTGGCCACATCGAACGAGAACCACTCGCAGCGATCGCCGGCGTCGCAGAGCGCCTCGCGGCGAAACTCTTGCCCGCGGTTGAAGAACTTCACGATGGAGGGGTCGGCCACGATGCTCCCCTCCCCCGCATGGGCCACGAGCACGGGAAGCCGCGGAAACGTGATGAGCCACCCGCTCGTGGGCCCGCTATCGGTGAACCACGGATTGCGACGCGAGCAACGAAATTGCCCAACGCGCAAGGCCCCGCGGTGAAACATCACCTCCGCGGGGCCTACCCGATCTTCGACGACGGCGTACGGTGCGCGGTCCTTCAGCGCCACCCTGTCAGTCTAGCGCAGGCTTTCCGACGAATTCTTCGCGAATTTCCTTGGAGCCATAGGGCCAGATTTTCTCGAGCTTTGCCCAGATCATGAAGGCGCCGATGCCCAGGGCGAGCCACACCAGGCTAAAGATGATCGGCTGCGTACCTGCGCTGGCGTAGAGGTAGATCCAACCGGCGAGCGCGATGATGCACGGGAGCGGGTACAACCATTGGCGGTAGGGCCGGTGGAGATTCGGCTGGCGCTTGCGGAGCACGATCAGGGCGACGATCTGCGCGACGGATTGCACCAGAACGAAGACCGCCGTGAGAACGGCGATGACCTGCGTGAGATCGAAAAGCGACCCGATGGCAGTGATGACGCCGAGAATGAGCAGCGAGATGTGCGGGAAGTGCGACTTCGGGTGAAGCTTTCCGAAGAGCGGGAGGAAGACGCGATCGCGCGCGGCCTCGTAGGGAACGCGGGAGCCACCGAGCAGACCCGCGAACACGGAGGCAAACGCGGTGATGATGATGAGGCCCGTCAGAATGTTGGCCGCCGTCTTGCCCCACGCGGTCTCGACGACCAGCGAGGCGATGGACGAGGACTTCGCCACCTCTTGCCAGGGGAGGACACCGAGCACGCCGACCTGCAGAAAGAGGTAAAGGCCCATGATGCCCAGGATCGAGTACACGATGGACCGAGGCAGCGCCCGCCCGGGGTTCTTCACCTCGGCGGCGAGATAACAGGAGTTGTTGTACCCGAGGTAGTCGTAGACGGCGATGATGAGCGCCGCGCCAAGGCCGGTGAAGAAGGAACCGCCCATTTTGAAGGCGCCCTCGGGATAGGCGAACGCGTACTCGGAGTGGAAGTGCGAGTACGATGCAATGATCACCCCGAAAACGGAGATGAGCATCACGTAGAAGAACGCGTTGTTTAGCTTGTTCACCTCGCCGATGTTCCGGTACAGCGCGGCGATCACGACCCCCACGACGCCAATGCCCACGATGTGGCCCGTCATGTTGGCGTGACCTTCCGCGTCAACGACCGCGGGGACCAGGTAGCCGAGGTACTGCACCAAGCCAATGACGCCGGTGCTCATGAGGAGCGGGATGAAGAGGATCGCCGTCCAAACGAAGAGAAACGGCATCAGGCGCCCGGTTCGGTACTGAAAAGCTTCGCGCAGGTACACGTAGGTGCCGCCCGCACTTGGCATCGCCGCGCCAAGCTCCGCCCAGACCAGACCGTCCGCGAGAACGATCAAAGCTCCGACGATCCATCCGAAAATGGCCTGGGGCCCCCCAAGGGTGGCCACCATGGTGGGAATGGTGATGAACGGGCCGATCCCGCACATCTGTGTCATATTCATCGCCGTCGCCCCGAGCGTCCCGATGCGCCGTTCCAATCCCTGAGGAGCTCCGACGTCTGCGCTCGATCTGGAGGCGTCACGCGAGGCCTCCAAGTGCGTTTCGCTCATCACGATCCACCTCCAATGCTGGTGAGGACGATTAGTTAAGAAACTTTCTTAACATATCCAACTGGTCAGGGGAACCATGAAGGTCGTACACTCGCCTCGTCCCGTGAGCAAAGTAGCCAGCATCACCAAAGTCACCGACGTCCGAGTCCCTCAGGTTGGCACCCCCGCGAGCATGCGCGAGCTAAATCAGCGCATCGTTCTGACGCGTTTGCGATCGGGTGGTGCGGCAACGAGGCCGCAACTGGCCAAAGACACGGGGCTTTCCAAGCCTACCGTGGGTCAGGCGTTGCTCGAGCTCGAGCAGAGTCGATTGGTCCGCACGATTGGGCGGACGTCGGCCGGTTTGGGCCGATCGGCCATTTTGTACGAATCGAACCCCTCCGCCGGGCACGTGATGGGCATCGACATCGGGCGCGCGCGCATCCGTGTGGCGGTGGCCGATCTCGCGGGCACGGTGGTGGCTCGGATCGACGAGCCAAATCGCTGCGCGACGGCGCGCGCGCTGGTGAAGACGGTGAACCAGCTCGCGAACAAGACGGTGCGCGAAGCGGGGCTCGACCTCGAAGACATGGTGGCGAAGGTCGTGGGCAGCCCAGGCGTGCCCGATCCGCGCGGACGCATTCTGCACTACGCACCGAATTTGCCCGACTGGGGGCGGAAAGGGCTGCTCGATGAATTGGAGGCCGCGTTGGGGGTGGGGCTCGTGGTGGAAAACGATGCGAACCTCGCGGCGGTGGGCGAGCACGCGCGTGGTGCTGCGAAGGGTGCAAGCTCGTTCGTCTGCGTGGTGATCGGAACCGGTATCGGTATGGGCATCGTGCTCGATGGGCGCTTGTACCGAGGCGCGCACGGCGCCGCGGGCGAGGTGGGGTACCTGCCCTTCGGCTGGAGCAGCGACGAGAATGGCAGCGGCACGAAGAAGACGCCGTCCGCACGGGGGCTCATGGAGGCCGCCGCGGCGGGGGATTCCGTGCTCAAGTTGGCGAAGAGCGAGAACCTGCGCGACGCGCAGTCGGCGCTCGACGTGTTCGTGATGGCGCGCAACGGCAATGAGCGCGCACGGCGCATCGTCACCGAGGAGGCCGCGCGATTGGCTTACTTGGTGGCCTCGGTGTCGGCCGTGCTCGATCCGGAGCTGGTGGTGCTGAGCGGCGGCATCGGCAAGAGCGCCGATCTTCTCGCCGGTCCGATGGACAAGGCGCTGCGCGGGCTCACGCCGCTGGTACCCCGCATCGTCGCGAGCGAGCTTGGAGAAGACGCGGTCCTCACGGGCGCCATTTCCATCGGGCTGCGCTCGGCCGAGGACATCGTGTTCGACCGCCGCAACGAAGCCGTCGCGGATTAGGGGGTACCGGGTTTCTCGTTGAAGCGAGACGCGACCAATGGGGGACGCGCTGGCGCGGCCGGGACGGGACGGGACGGGACGGGACGGGACGGAGGACAAACGAGTGCGCGATTGCGCATCCGCGCAATCTCAGACGTTCTTCTTCTGGCCTTCTCTCTGCCAGATAAAAATGAGGGTAGGAAAAGTTCCGGTAGATGCGAGCAGTTTTTGCGCTGCTTCCCCAACGAGGTCTTCGGCTACCGGTCCGCGCCCGCAGCGCCTCCCGTCACCGCTCCGCATGTTGTTCCCGCTGGCGAGGCTCCCGTAGGAGTGGTTCCTCGCTATCAACGGGCACGTGGAGGGCTGTTGCGTCCCACTCGTACCTGTCGCAACCCATCATCTTGATCTGCGACCTTGCGGGCGCGGGGTCCGGAGCACCGCGCAGGCAAGGCCTGCCCCGATGCATTGCCAATGCGGTGCCAATTCGCATCCACGGGAAAATGCGCCCAACCGCGCGGCGCCGACCTGTCCCGGACAGATTTCCACCTGTCCGGGACACCCACGGCCGACCCCACCACGCGCTCTGCGCATGGCTGGCAAGGGTGCGGCTAGGAAGGCAGTGAAGGGACGAGGCGGCGCGCCAGTTGGACGGCTTCGCCGACGCCGGTGCCCCAGAGAAGCATGGTGGCGTAATCGCCAAGAGAGCCGAAGCTCGGATTGGGGAAGTAGAGCACGGACATACCGGCGAGAACGACGAGCAGTGCGCTGAGGCGATCGAACATGCGCTGATCGCGCAGGAGCTCCAGGGTCAACGATGCATGGCCCGGCAGCGCGGGATCGCTGTCACGTGTGCGACGCCAATTTCGCCATGCGATGAATCCGACGTAGAGGAACAGGGATAGAACGGCGACAGGAGCCAGCCCGCCGAGAAACATGACGTCGAACGATGACGGCCCCGCGACAGCGGCCCGCGGTGCGGGCGAAGGCTTCGCGGTCACGGGGGCATCGGGCAGACGCGGACGCGGGGTGGCCGTCGGTTGCGGGCTCGCCGTCGGCGCTGGCGGCGAGGAAAGATCCGGGGGAGCGGACGTCGAAATCGACGGCGGACGGCCGGAGCCGGCTTCTTTGACGTCGAGGCTCGAGAATTGGACGCCGGCAACCGCGATGGCGGCGCCGACGGCCAGTCCCAATCCAGCAAGGACGACCAGGTTCGCACCGCGTCGCGCTTCGGGCGGCGCCAACGACCCCGGGGACGAACGCGACACGGCAGGCGTCGACATGCCGGCGCGCGAGATCTCCGGCTCCTCGCTCGCGCGTGAGGCGCTCACGGGCATCGAGGGGACCACGTGAAGGACCGGCGCGCGGCGCGGGTCGGCATCGCTGCGCCGTCGCAACGCCTCGGCATCTTCGAGGAGGCTCTCCAGATCGCCCGCATCTTCCGTCAATTGCTGCAGAATGCGATCGGCGCTGTCGCGGATCTCCCCCTCGCCAGTGTGCGTGCCGATCCACTGCAGTTGATCGTAGATCTGCTTCATGCGGGCGAGGCGATCGGCCGCGTCGATGAGGGTACTCGAGAGACTTACCAGCTCGGCCTCGGTGAGCAGGTCGGCGGGCGCGAGGGCAGCGGCAACACGCGCGAGCGTCGGGGAATTCTCCAGCGCGCGGCGCACGTCGCCAGTCGCCTTGGTGAGCAGCTCGACGCGGTCCTCCGCGAGGCGCCTCGCTTGACGATGAAGCGAGGTAACGCTCCGCACCAACTCGTCCAAGGCCTCGAGGCCCTTTCCGCCCGGCTGCCATCGCGCGCGTTCCGTGTCATCGAGTGCGTCGTCGTAGGCCTTGAGCGCCGCCGTTACCTCGCGATCGAGCAGCAGCGGCCGGGCCGCTCCCCCTGTCGCATCGCACATGCGCGTGATGCCCCCAGGGCGCATCTCCCCCGGAATGCGGCGCAGATCTTCCAGGGCCGCCGCCTGCTCCTGTCGCCCGCGTTCGAGAATCGCCGCCAATCGCACGCGCAACTGCTGCCGCGGCCGATCCCTCTTGTTGAAGCGGTCCAGGCTGCCGACCAAGAGAAGCCCGCACACCAACACGATGAGAGGCCACGCCGGTGCATCGCGCACGTGGACCTCCACCTTGGTCGCCACGTCGGGGCGCGCATGAATGCTCCCCTCGTACGTACCCGCGCCGGTGATGCCGCGAACGCTGTAGTCATCGCCGCTTCGAACTACCGTGCCGATGCCGCCTTGCGGTGAACCCACGAAGCCCACGATCCCTCCGCCAGGATCGCCGGTGCCCACGTTGAGCGGCTCGATGCGGACCATCGAGGTGAAAGGAATGAGGTGCCAGCCGACGAAGTGCAACTGCTCCGCCATCGGCGTCGGGCTCTCCGATACCACGGAGACATCCCTCCGCACGAACGACCCATCGCTGGAGGAGAGCACCAGTTGATCGCTCGACACCGTCGCCGTGTTGGAGACCGAGATGACGAACACCGTCTCGGACGCCGCAGGCACCGTGACCGTGGCCGGTTCCACGATCTCTACGACCGAGGGTTGCCCCGCGGTCGAAAGCGTCAGCTGGACCGGTTGCGCACTCGCGTTGAATGCGGCCACGGCCCATGGATGCGCCTTGTCGGCCGTCGAAAGGACGATGGGCCGCACATCCTTGAATTGAGCCCCCTGCCCTGGCACGCACTGACTATAGCGCGTTAGGGCAGCTCGGGGAGCTGCACCGGCTTTTGCGCAGCACCCGGCTTCGGCGGAATGTGCGACATCGCGTGTTCGGCCATGGCGGTGATGGTCAGGCTTGGGTTCACGCCGAGGTTCGCCGGAACGATGGAGCCGTCGACGACGTAGAAGTCGTCGTAGCCAAAGAGGTGGCTCTTGGGATCCACGGCGCCGTCGTCCGGCGTCAGGCCGATGGGGCATCCCCCTAAAATGTGCGCCGTCGAAGCCTTGTTGAAGAGAACCTCGAGCAGCCCGCTCTGGGCGATGCCGTTCATCTTTTTGGCCATGAGCTGCGCGATGCGGTTCGCGATGGGAATGTACACGGGCACGGGGCGGTCGCCCACGAGCGAGGTGTCCAGCTTGCGCGAGAAGGGCCAGTACCAGCGCCGCCGCATCGAGTAGCGCAGGTAATTGTCCACCGGCTGCATCACCAGCAAAATTGCGGTGCGCTTGGCCCAGCCGAAGGGAATGTGCACCTGCACGAACTTGATCGGATGCCGCACGATGTTGCCGATCCAGCGCAGCCAACGCGGGATGCTCCCCTCGCCGCCCGTGAGGATCGTGGCGAGCAAGGTCATCGAATCCGAACCCGCGGGGTAGCGCACGATCTCGATGTGCGTGTTGTCGTCGACGTACGCGCCGCTCGTGATGGCGATGCCGCGCGAATAGTCGACATCGTTGCGGCGCGAACGCACCGCCAACAGGGCCTCGCTGTTCGTGCGCACGAAGTTCCCGAGCTGCTCGGAGATCTTCGGCAAGGAGCCGTTTTCCTTGCAGCGCATGAGCAGCTCCACGGTGCCGAACGATCCCGCGGAGACGACCACGCCTTTGACGCGCATCGTGCGGCGCCGGCGTGCGCCGATCGAGCGCTCCATGGTGAGCTCGTAGCCACCGCCCTCCAGCGGACGGATGTCGCTGACCTTCGTCTCGGGGATGACCTCGGTGCCCCGTTTCTCTGCAAGGTACAAGTAATTCTTGTCCAGCGTGTTCTTCGCCTCGTACCGGCAGCCCACCATGCAGCCGCCGCAGCGCACGCAGCCGGTGCGCTCGGGGCCTTCGCCGCCGAAGAATGGGTCGGGCGCCTTCACACCGGCCTCCCCGAAATAGACGCCGACGGTGTGGCGATGAAAGGTGTGGCCGCGTCCCAATTCGTCGGCCACGTCTTTGAGGATTTGGTCCGTCTCCACGATGAACGGGCTCTCGACGGCTCCGAGCATCCGCTTGGCGAGCGCGTAGAACGGCTGCAGCGTCTTCTGCCAGTCCATGCCGACCCAACGCGGATCCTGAAAGGCCGCCGCCGGCGGATGGATCAACGTGTTCGCGTACACCAGGCTGCCACCGCCCACGCCCGCCCCATGCAGGAAGAAGACGTCGCGCAGAAGGGTCATCTGGAAGATGCCGTGAAGGCCCCACGAGGGTTTCCAGAAATAGCGGCGCAGATCCCAGGTGGTCTTGGCAAAGTCCTGCGGGCGCCAGCGCTTGCCCATTTCGATGACGGCAACGCGATAGCCTTTTTCCGACAGGCGCAGCGCCGAGACGCTGCCACCGAAGCCCGAGCCGATGATCGCGTAGTCGTAGTCGAAGTCGGTCATTGGCTCTTGGCGTCGCTCCTCTGCTCCTTAGCCTCCTCCGGTATTGACTCCGAGTCAACGCTTCGCGGAGCCTCGGCGAGCTCGGCCTCGCTGTGGGGCGGGCGCAAGGTGCGCAGGAACACGGTGAGCGAGGAAGCGGCGGCGCGAAGGACGCGTTCGACCAGGCTCGCTTCCTCGGCGCTGTCCTGCGTAGCGCCCTCGATGGGCACGTCGAAGATCACGGTCGGTCCGCTGGTGCGGTGCATGGTGGCCCCGGCGCCGAGGAGAAGCTTCATCATGGGCTCGTTCTCACGCAGCACCTCGGCGCGAAATCGCTTCACGCCGATCGTGCGCGCTTTCTCGACGAGCACCGAGAGCAAGATGCGGCCGAGTCCCTTGCGTTGCGCATTGTCCATGACGGTGACGGCGGCTTCGGCGATTTCCGGATCTTCCTCGAGCCGGATGAAGCGCGCGACGCCGAGGCCGTCCTCCACCTTCAAATCGAGCGAGTCCACCACCGCGACGATGGCCACGTGGTTGTATCCGTCCACGTCGGTCAAATAGCGAACGGCTTCGTCCGTGAGCACGTTGACGCTGGAGAAGAAGCGGCGGTAGCGCGACTCCGGCGAAAGGCGGTCGAACCCGGCGCGCAACATGTCGGCGTCGGAAGCGCGAATCGCGCGCACGGTGACCTTCGTGCCGTCTTGGAGAACGTGCTCGCTCGGCTTATCCGGTTCCACGTGGGGTGTTACACAATATCACTTTGCGTAGCGATCCGTCGCCTCGACGAGCTCGTGGGCGGTGCCGGGCTCGAACGCGCTGTGTCCCGCATCGGGTACGATTTTGAGCTCTGCCTCGGGCCATGCACGATGCAAAGCCCATGCATTTTCCATGGGGCAGCCAACGTCGTAGCGTCCCTGGACGATCGTTGCCGGAATGTGACGAATGCGTTTCACATTTTCGAGCAGAGCGCCGTCCGATTCGAGGAAGCAGCCGTTCACCACGTAGTGGCAATCGATGCGGGCGGTGGCCAGTGCCGTGGGATCGTCGTGGGCTTTCGCGATCGCGCCCTCGTCCCGCAAAAGCGTCCACACGTGGGCCCCCCACAGAGCCCAGGCGCGTGCGGCATCCGCCTGAACCCGCGGATCGTCGCTGGTCAATCGGCGGTAGTAGGCACGCGCCAGATCATGCCGCTCGTTTTCCGGGATGTGGCCCGCATAGCCTTCCCACGCATCGGGGTAAAAGGCGTTGGTGCCCGGGCCCTGATTGAGCCAGTTGCATTCCGCCTTGCGTCCCAAAAAGATGCCGCGGAGCACCAGCTCGGTCACCCGCTCGGGGTGCGTCTGCGCATAGGCCAGCGAGAGCGTGCTGCCCCACGAGCCACCGAAGACCTGCCATTTTTCAATGCCCAGGTACGTGCGCAGCGCCTCCATGTCCGCCACGAGGTGCCACGTCGTGTTGTCCACGAGCGAGCCGTTCGGCGTGCTCTGGCCGCAGCCGCGCTGATCGAACAGGACGATGCGGTACTTCGTCGGGTCGAAGAGGCGGCGCTGGCGCGGGTTGGTTCCCGCACCGGGGCCGCCGTGAACGAAAATCACCGGCTTGCCCTCGGGGTTGCCGGACTCCTCCCAGTAGATCTCGTGAACGTCGGAGACGCGCAGCATCCCCGAGCGATTCGGGTTCGCGATCTCGGGATAGAGGGTTCTCACTTGGCGTAGCGATCCGTCGCTTCGATGAGCTCGTGCAGGATGCCCGGCTCGAACGCGGAGTGCCCCGCATCCTGGGCGATCTTGAGCTCCGCCTCGGGCCATGCGCGGTGCAGCGCCCATGCGCTCTCCATGGGGCACACGACGTCGTAACGGCCCTGCACGATGGTGCCGGGGATTTTGCGAATGCGATCGACGCCGTCGAGCAGGCCCTTGCCCGGTTCGAAGAAGCCGTTGTTCACGAAGTAGTGGCACTCGATGCGCGCGAAGGCGATGGCGAATTTGTCACCCGCCGACTTGGCAATGAGCTCTTGGTTCGGGATCAAGCAGCTGGTGCGGCCTTCCCAAACGCTCCAAGCCTTGGCGGCCTCCGCCTGCACCTTCGGATCGGGGCTGGTGAGACGCTTGTAATACGCATGCACCATGTCGTGGCGCTCGTTCTCGGGAATCGGCGCCAGGTAGTCTTCCCACGCATCCGGGTAAATGGCGCTGGTCCCGTGTTGGTAGAACCAATCGATCTCCCACTTGCGGAGCAGGAAGATGCCGCGGAGGACGAGCTCCGTCACCCGCTCGGGGTGCGTCTGGGCATAGGCGAGCGCGAGGGTGCTGCCCCAGGAGCCGCCGAACACCTGCCACTTGTCGATGCCCAGGTGCGTGCGGAGCGCCTCCATGTCCGCGACGAGATGCCACGTGGTGTTGTCCTCGAGGGAGGCGTGCGGGGTGCTCTTTCCGCAGCCGCGCTGGTCGAACAGGACGATGCGGTACTTCTTGGGGTCGAAGAAGCGGCGCTGTTTTGGCTCGGTGCCACCGCCGGGCCCGCCGTGCACGAACACCGCGGGTTTGCCCTGGGGATTGCCCGAGACCTCCCAGTAGATCTCGTGGGTGTCCGACACTTTGAGCCGCCCGCTTTGGTACGGCTCGATCTCGGGGTAGAACGTCCTGCGGGTGGCATGGTTCGCACTGGCATCCATGTCGCGGGACCATATCGCATGCCGCCGCTTTTGAGGGGTGCGAAAGCGCGTACGCGGAGCGCAGGCCGAGATTTATGCTAAGACGCGGTGCTGTGACGAGCACCAAAGAAGAAATCGAGATCGGGTACGATATTTCGAACGAGTTTTTCCGCCTCTGGCTGGACGAGCGCATGCACTACACGAGCGCCGTCTTCGAGAAGGAGACGGACACGCTGGAGCAGGCGCAACAGAACAAGTCGCGCATTCTCTACGAGTTCGCCGAGGTGACGCCCGAGAAGACGGTGCTCGACATCGGGTGTGGCTGGGGAGCGAACCTCGAATACATCGCCAAGCGCGGCGCCAAAGAGGCCCACGGCATCACCCTTTCGACGGCGCAGCACGACGAGATCAACGCGCGGAAGATCCCGGGCGTGAAGGCCTGGTGCGCCGACTACAAAGATTTCGTGCCGCCGTACCTTTACGACGCGCTCGTCTCCATCGAGATGATCGACCATCTTTGCTCGCCCGCGCAGGCGAACAAGGGGCTCGCCGTGGAGCTGTATCGCAAGTACTTCAACAAAGTGGCCGAGTGGGTGAAGCCGGGTGCGTGCTTTGGCTTCCAGGCCATTTTGCGAAACCGCGTTCCGCGCACGCGCCAGGACATTTCGGATCTCAAGTTCACGGCCGACGTGATCTTCCCCGGCGGGTTGAACCCGCGGCTCGAAGAGCTGGTCATGGCCGTGAATCCCTCGTGGGAAATCCTCGAGCTGAAGACCCGCCGCGTCGACTACGGCAAGACCACCGGCGAGTGGCTGCGCCGCATGCGCCTGCACGAAAAAGAGATTCGCGAGCGCTGGGGCGACAAGGTTTTCGATGACTACGATCGATACCTTTCGACGTGTGTGCGCGCGTTTGCCAATCACTGGTCGAGCGACGTGCAGATGAAGTTGAAGAAGATCGATATCTGATCCGCATTCAGGTCGTGGGGGGCTCCGCCGCCCCACAATCCTGATATCTCATCTGTAGCCGTATATAAGTTACTTGGCTGGGTGTGAAGTACGCAGTTCGCTGCGTCATTTTGGATAATTCGGGTATGGTCGCTCGCCATGAGCGCAACGACCCTATTCCGAGGATCCATCGCTGCAGTTCTGTTCCTTTCCGCGGCCGCGGCTCAGGCTCAAACCACGACGCCTCCACCCAGGACCGCGGGGGGCACGGCCACGCAGGCGTCGGCATCCACGGGGTCGACGACGCTCGTGAAGGACTCCTTCGCCAGCGGACCGACGCGCGATACCAAGGACGGCACGGCCGCGACCGTGCAGGCGGGCGGCCTTTTCAGCACCGGAAATGCGCGTTCGTTGGCCGTGACGGCGTCGGGCACGTACCGCTACCGGCAGGACAATCATCAATTTTCGTCCGCGGCCGCCATCAACTACGGTCGCGCGGCGGCGAACAAAGACGCGCCCATCGAGACGACCGTTTCCAACCTGCAAGGGCTCATTCGCTACGACTACTTCTTCGCGGACAAGTGGGCCCTATTCGTCCAGGCGGCCGGAAGGCGCGACAAGTTTCAAGGCCTCGACCTGCGAGCCAATATCGATCCAGGTGTTGCGTATTACGTCCTCGACGACAAGAAACACCGACTCTGGTTCGAGCTTGGTTACGACTTCCAACACGATATTCGACGTGATTTCAATGTAGAGCAGGCCAGGAGAACGTACGACACGACGCCGCCGGCGGATCGTACGGAAACGATGGAAGCGGCGACCCACAAGACGGCAGACCGTCACAGTTCACGTCTCTTCTTTGGTTATGACAATCAATTGAATGCGTACATCAACTTCACCACCGGCCTCGAGTACCTGCAGCCGTTCGATCCCACCAAGGCCTGGCGTATCACCTGGAACAACGCGTTGAAGTCGACCATCACCGACAAGTTCTCCGCGGCGACGACCTTCACGTTGCGCTACGACCACGATCCGCTGCCGAACGTCAAGGACACGGACGCGATCACGTCGGTGGCCATCATTTACAATTTCCGCTGAGTCCGATGGCGCGGGGGGCGGCGGGCCGGCGCCGGGACGGCCGGTGCCGTAGGTCATCCGGTAGTCGCCGAATGCGGCCAGTCGCGATAGGCTGCACGGGACTCCAATGACCCAAGCGCCTTCCCCCACCAGCACGACGCGTCCTCGCATTCTCACCGGCGATACCCCCACGGGCAGACTCCACATCGGCCACTGGGTGGGATCCATCGAGAACCGGGTGCGCCTTCAGGACGAGTACGAGTGCTATTTTCTCATTGCGAACCTCCACGCCTTCACCACGCGGGCGGACAAGCCGGAGGAAATCGAGCGCGACACGTACGAGATCCTGAAGGACTGGTTGGCGGCAGGCATCGATCCGGAACGGTCCACCATCGTGCTGCAGAGCGAGGTGCCCGCGATTACGGAGCTGACGTGGCATCTGTCCATGCTGCTGCCGTTCAACCGCGTGATGCGCAATCCGACCTTGAAGGACGAGCTCGAGCTCAAGTCGCTCGGGGACAAGTACAGCTTCGGGTTCCCGCTCTATGCCGTCGGGCAGTGCGCCGACATCCTCGTGTTCCGGCCGGCGTTGGTGCCCGTCGGGGAAGACCAGCTCGCGCACATCGAGATGTGCCGCGAGGTGGCGCGTCGGTTCAATCACACCTACTGCGGCGTGGACCCGACGACGGCGGATGAGGATCACGTGAAGGCCGGCGGCCTTCTGCCGATCCCCGAGGGCAAGGTGGGCCGGGTGGGCCGCTTGGTGGGCGTCGATGGCGCGGCCAAGATGTCCAAGAGCCTGAACAACGCGATTTTTCTCCACGACACGGCGGCGCAGATCAAAAAGAAGGTGGCGCAGATTTTCACGGGGCGCACCGACATGAATGCGCCGGGCGACACGAACAATGCGCTCTTTCAGTACGTGCGCGCCTTCATCCCCGATGCGGGGCGCGTGGCGGAGCTCGAGGATCGCTACCGGCGGGGCGACAACATCGGCGACGGGCACATCAAGGCCGAGCTGGTGCCCGCAATCGACGCACTTCTCGCCCCGATTCGCGAGCGCCGGGCGCAGCTCGAAGGCGCCACGGGGGATGCCCGCGTGCGCGAGATCCTCGCCGAGCACTCGAAGCGCGCGAACGCGGTGGCGGGCGAGACGCTCGGCCTCGTGCGCGAGCGCATGAAGCTCGTGTTCAAGTAGAAGAGGCCGAGAGGGATTTCACGGGAAGGCTTCCAGAGAAAGGCCGAGCGACAGCCCCAGCTGGCATCGCCAGGCCTCCTCGGTTGCTCACCCCACCGACTGATAGAGCTCGCCGGCACAAAGCGTCCCGCTCTTAGCGGATTCGAATTCGTCGAGTATTTTGGTGTATGGCGTGGGGTTTCGGCTCATCACAGCGAACTACCAAGGAACCACGAGTCAGCCGACTAGGAGATCCCCTGCGCGCAAATGAGGCGTGTATGTGCCCCTATCTATATCGAAATCGAATGGCAGCATTTCCATGCCGCCAGCCTCATCGTCAAAGCAAACGTATTTGCCAAATACCTACTTCCGCTATCCAAAAATGACGGGACGTGCACAACACCCTTCCGTCCGATATCGGCCCAGTCTTGTATGTTAGGCATCGGTTGCCTTTCGTCGCACGCCCCGCATCGAACGGCTCGTCGGCAGCGGTGCGCTGCAGGAGGGCTCGGGCCCTTCGTCGTCCTCCAGCGAGAGGTCGCGACGCGCGCGCCTGCGTCTCGCGTTTGCGGTCAGGCGAATCGCCGCGCCGACAAGAAACGAGCGCTCGTGACGAGCCTCGATCGTGTCGAGCTTGCGTGCCGCGGGTCCTCTTCGGGCAGATAACCGGTTGCGAAGCTGGAGATCTTGCGAGGAGGAGGACCCGATGAAGGCAAGTGTGGCTTGGGTGACGAGCGCACCCCGTTTCAGCGACTGAACCGCGCCACCAATTCGCGCTTGAGGACCTTGCCGCTGGTGCCGAGCGGGAAACCGTCCACGAATTTTACGATTCGCGGATATTTGTACGCGGCCAAACGCTCTTTGCTCCAGAGAATGATCTCCTCGGATAGCTCTGCTCCGGGAGCGGCTCCCGACGATGGGATGACCACGGCGCAGACCTCCTCGCCGTTGACGTCGTGCGGAAGGCCGATCACCGCGACCTGCGCGATCGCAGGGTGACGGATCAATACCTCCTCGATCTCGCGAGGGTAGACGTTGTACCCGCCCCGCAGGACCATGTCCTTCTTCCGGTCGACGATGGCAAGATAGCCGTCGCTGTCTTTCGTACCGATGTCCCCGGAGCGAAACCAACCGTCTACGATGGTTTCCGCAGTTGCGTCCGGCCGATTGAGATATCCGGCCATGACGTTGTGACCTCGAATGACAATCTCGCCCGCGACCCCGGTGGGGACGAATTCGATCCGGTCTTCGACATCCGCTTTCGCGATCTCCACCTCCACCCCCCAGATGGGCCGTCCTACCGTGCCCGGCTTGACGGGCCAGGGCTTCTGGTTGTACGCGACCACAGGAGACGTTTCGGTCAGGCCGTACCCTTCGTAGATTGGGCAGCCGAACGTTTCTTCGAATTGGCGAAGCACTTTCACCGGGAGTGACGCGCCGCCCGAAAACGCGCGATCGAGCGGTGGCCGCCTCGCGTCCTTCGACGCCACATCGAGAAGTGCGATGTACATGGAAGGGACACCCATGAACACCGTGCACCGCTCGGCGACCATGAGATCGAGCGCTTCGGCGGCGTCGAACCTTTGCATCAACACCATCGTCGCGCCGGCCCGAAACGACGTGCACATCCCGCAGATTTGACCGAACGTGTGCGACAGC
The DNA here is from genome assembly GCA_037157775.1 of Sorangiineae bacterium MSr12523. Lineage (NCBI taxonomy): Bacteria > Pseudomonadati > Myxococcota > Myxococcia > Myxococcales > Pendulisporaceae > Pendulispora > Pendulispora brunnea. Next base: position 2,344,609 of record CP089982.1, on the reverse strand, counting down.
GGCAAGCAGCCGAAAAGAACGTCATCCTGCCGAAACTCGAACGGAGCGAGCATGGTGGTGTTGACGTTCATCGTGAGATTGGAATGCGTGAGCATCGCCCCTTTGGGGCGACCCGTGGTGCCGGACGTGTAGAGGATCACGGCAACATCGCTCGGCTGGCGCAGCACGCATCGTTCGATGGGTGTGGCTCGTTCGGCGAGCACGTCGAGGCGGGGCCCAGCCGCGTCATCGTCGGCCATCATCGTGAAGACGGGAAGGTGCGCCGCCGCGGCGGCTTTCAGTCCCTCCTTCAAAAAAGACGCCCCACATACCAGCGCTTTGGCCCCGGAATCCCGCAGCACGTGCTCCACTTCGTCGGCTTTGAGCAACCAATGCACGGGCACGGCGACCGCGCCGAGCGCGAGCACACCGAAGTAGACCATCGGGAACTCCGGCGTGTTCGGTAGCAGCAGTGCGACCTTGTCACCGGGGCCAATGCCGCGGTCGCGCAACGCCGCGGCACACTGCCGTGCCCGAATCCACAGCTCGTCGTACGTGACCTTCTGAGTGCCGTGGACGATCGCGACGTGGTCCGGTCGTCGGGCGGCGGATTCGGCGAGCACGGCCGCTAGCGAGATGTACATGATCGATGCCTCTCAGCCGGGGTTGGACGCTTGCGCTTCCGATTGGGTACGATTGCTGCCGTTCGACGCTTCGGGCGAAGCGTGAACGCGATGGATGCGGAGCTCCGTCCAGACCGCATCGAGCGCTTCGGCGAAGTTCTGGACTTCCGCCGTGGTGTGCACCGCCGACGGCGCGACGCGGAGGATCTCCCCGCCGGGGCGTACGCTCGGCGCGTCGATGGCTTGAACGTAGATGCCATAGCGCTGGAGAAGGAGCGCCGAAGCCTGCTTGGCCAGACTATCGTTCCCGACGAAGACGGAGACGATATGGGACGCGGCCGAGATGAAAGGGATACATTGCGCGAACCGCCCGAGCCCGCACCGAATTGGTCGATGGCTCGTTTCATCGCCTCGATGACGCGCGGGTTCTGCCCCATACCGAGGTAGTCATTGCTGCACCAGACGTGGTGGTCACACGGCCAAACGTGCGGGCCAGGAGATCCAACGTGCCAGGAGAACTCGATCATGGCGCAATCGCGGCATAGACATTTTGCTCCAGTCGAACGCTACGTCGTGGGCGCTCCAACGGCAATCGCTTTCCCCACTCCCCACCGCCCTGGGCTCCAAATTCGCGCAATAGGCCGCGTGCCCGTTGGTCCTTCCGCATCATGCGATGATGAGGCCGGATCACGCAATCCAGTGCGAGACGCAGCTCGAAGCACCGAGCGCGCCAGTTGCGCGATCTCCTCCGTCGTCTTCATTCCTTCCTGTGAACGCTCCGCTGAATCAGCGCTTCGCGCGCATTTGCTCTTCGATTTCGATCGGTTCCTCGGTTGGGACGGCGGCGGGGGGTTCGGCGACGCGAACACCGCCCGCCTCGACGCGGACGGAGCCCGCGGGAGGGGGGAGCGCGATCTGTGGGAAGACGTAGTAGATGCTGCCGGCGTCGTCGACCTCGAGGCGGACCCGATCGGGATCTTCCTTGGCGAAGGTCGTCATGAGGGTGTCGGCCGCAGGCAGCGGCAGGTTCAGCGCCTGGGAGACGTCCATCGTGGAGAGCATGCCGCCGCGGTTGCGCGCGAGGGCGAAGATGGCTTGCTCGCGCGTGAAGCGCTCTTTTTCCGTGCCGCTCTTGTGGAGGCTTTTGCCGCCCGAGAGGAGCAGCCACCCGAACGCGACCGATATGCCCGCGATGAGAATGCCGAGGATGTAACCGAAGACACCCGCCGGGAAGATCGCTTGAAAGAGCGCGCCGGTGAGCAACGCCGTGATGAGCCCCACGGCGAGCACGATCCAACCGAGGACGCGGGCCACGGAGCCGCCCACTTTGGCGGGCTGCCCGGCGAGGTTGAGCCCCTCGCCGGTGAGCGGAACGCGAGGCTTGCCGCATGCGGTGCAATACGCCAAGGCGCCTCGGTAGACGATGGGGGCGTTCTGGCGGCAGTGCGGGCACATGCTTCGTTATTCCTCGTGCTCGTGGAGCGTCTTTCTTGGTCGGGTTGGCGATGGTTCTTCGAGCTGGCTGGTGGAGACGCGGCGATCGGGAAGGTCTTCCGTGTCGACCTCGCGCTCGTAAATGCGGAGGGCGGCAAGGAAGAGCGACATCAAGATGGGTCCGACGATGAGCCCCGCAAGGCCAAAGACTTCGATCCCGCCGAGAAGGGCCACCAGCATGAGCAAGGGATGGCCGTGACCGGCCCCGCCGACCAAGCGCGGGCGGATGAAGTAGTCCGACAGGCCCATCACGACGAAAAAGCCCCAGCCGCAGACCAGGAAGGCGCCCAGGAGCTTGCCGTTGACCAGAAGGTAAACCGCGACGCCGATCCACACGAGCGAGGTACCCACCAGCGGCACGAACGACGCGATGGACGTGAGCAAGCCCAAGGTGACGGCGCTGGAGAGCCCCGCCCACGCGTACCCGATGCCGCCGAGCAGCCCTTGCACGGCCGCCGTGGCGATGGTGCCGACGAAGGAGCTGCGCCCGACGTCGCGAAATTCGAGCACCAAGGCCCGCGTGTGCCGCGGATCGAGCGGGAGCACGCGCTCGAGGCGGATGGCGATGTTGGGCCACTCGAGGAGCACGTAATACATGGTCATCACCGCCACGACCAAGCCGAGCATGGCGCTGGTGGTGGCCTGGACCAGGGTGCCGGCCGCGCGCGCGGCGTATTCGCTGGCGGCGGTGAGCTCGTGCCGGAGGCGCGTGATGGCGACGCCGCGGTCGATGCCGAGGCGGTCGAACAGCCGGGTCGCGCGTTCGCCGATCAGCTCCGTCAAGGAGTCGCTGCCCAGTTTGTGCTGGAAGATGGAGACGAGGAAAAAGAGCTCCCGCACGAGGATGTACACGACCGCGCTGAGCGCGATGGCGCTGACGATGCCCGTGATGACCGTGGTGAGGGCGGCGGCGATGGCGCGGCGATCGCCGATGGCGACGGCCAGGCGGCGGTAAGCGGGTTGGGCGGTAAAGGCCATCACCGTGCCCAGGGCGATGCCGACCCAGAGGGGCGAGGCGATCCAGGCGACCGTGAGGAAGGTGAGCACCACCACGACGGTGAGGGCAATGCGCCTTCCCCGTGCCGTTTCGGGCGCCACCGGGGCCATGGACAGCCGGGGCAGCTCGACATCCGACAGCGGAACCACGGCCCGCCGATCCCGCGGCGAAACGGCCCCCGCGGGGCTCGACGGCGGCGCCGAACGAGCGACCTCCGCGTCTTTCTGCCGGGATGCGACCACGGTGCGCATTTAGCACGATGATTGCGGTAAAGTCCTCCTCGTCCGGTATGTGCGAACTTCTCGGGATGGAGTGCAACGTCCCCACCGACATCGTTTTTTCGTTCTCGGGTCTTGCGCTTCGTGGCGGTTTGAAAGGGCCCCACGCCGACGGGTGGGGGCTGGTGCTCTACGAGGGCAAGGCGGTGCGCAGCTTTTTGGAGCCCACCGCCGCGGCCAACTCGCCGCTGGCCACCTTCGTGCGCAAAAATCCAATCAAGACGCTCCTGGCCATCGCCCACGTGCGCAAGAAGACGCGCGGGCGGGTCTCGCTCGAGAACACGCACCCGTTCGTGCGCGAGCTCTGGGGCCGCCACATGGTGTTCGCGCACAATGGAACTGTGCGCGGCGTGCGCAAGCACCCCATCGGGCGATTCCGGCCCATCGGCGACACGGACAGCGAGTACGCGTTCTGCGCGCTGCTGCATTTGCTCGATCGGGCCTTTCCGGAGGGGTATCCGCGCTCGCAGCACGCGCTCTGGGAAAAGGTGGCGGAGCTCGGCGGACGCATTGGTCGCGAGGGCACGTTCAACTTTTTGCTCGGCGACGGCCGCCATCTGTACGCGCGCTGCGCGACCAAGCTGAGTTACATCATCCGCAAGGCACCGTTTCGGCAGGCCACCTTGGCCGACGACGACCTGTGCGTGGACTTCTCGCAGGTGACGACGCCGAGCGATCGCGTCGCCGTGATCGCGACGCAGCCGCTGACCCGGGATGAAGTCTGGGTGCAGGGAAATTCCGGCGAAATGTGGGTCTTCGAGAAGGGGAAGCTGCGGGCGACCTTACCTTCGCGGTGAAGGTGGCTACGTTGGGCACCGTGGAGCGCGTGGAGCGATTGGGATGGGCCGATGGGTTTCGAACCTTTTTTCAGGGGTTCGGGTTCATCGTCACGCGGCCCTCGGTGTGGCCGTACGCCGCCGTGCCCATGCTGGCCGCGTGCGCACTGACCGTGGTGCTCGCCGTGCTCGGAATTTGGGCAGCAGGGGACCTCGTGGATGCGATCTTCGACGCCTTCGGCAGCGCGCACGAGGGCGGCGGTTACGTTGCGACGCGGATCATCGTGTACGTGCTCGTGGTGGGCGCAGCGATGCTGTTGTCGAGCAGCCTCGCGCAGCCGCTTTCGGGGCCTGCATTGGATCGAATCGTGCGGGCGCAAGAGGCAGCCTCGGGGCGTGCGCCGTTGGCCGATGCGCCGTTTTTCGAATCCGTGCGGCGGTCGCTGAAGATCACGCTGGTCACGTTGGCGATCGGCGTGCCGGTCTTCGTCACGCTGTCGCTGGTGGAGCTGCTCTTTCCACCGGCCGTCGTGGTGACGTGGCCGCTGAAGCTCGTGGCCTCGGCGCTGCTCGCGTCGTGGAATCTCCTGGATTATCCGTTCGGGCTGCGGCGCATGGGATTTCGGCAACGGTTTGCGTTCTATCGAGAACACCTGGGCGCATGCTTCGGGTTTGGCGTGCCCGTCGCGCTGATCGCACTGATTCCGTTCATCGGGCTCTTGATGCTGCCGGTCGGTGTGGCGGGCGCCACGAGGCTCGTGATCGCATGCGAGGACGCGAAAGAACGATTTTGAGCAACGTGCGCATTGGCGCCGCCGATGAGGACGACTAAGAGCAAGGTTGTCGCTCATGCAGTCTTCTTCCTTGGACATCGACCGCACGCTAAACGAGCAATTTGGCCTGCAGAGCTTCCGTCCTTGGCAGAAAGACGCGATCGATGCACTGCTGAGTGGGCCGGGGCGGGTGCTGGTCATCGCGCCGACGGGCGGTGGAAAATCGCTGACGTATCAACTGCCTGCCGCGCTTTTGCCGGGGACGACGCTCGTGGTCTCGCCCCTGGTGGCGCTGATGGAGGACCAGGTTCGTTCCCTGGCCGCCCGCGGCATCGAGGCAACGTACCTGGCGTCGACTTTGCCGCTCGAGGTGCGGCGGCACCGGGAGACGATGCTCGCGCGCGGTGCGTTCAAGCTGGTGTACGCGGCACCGGAGCGGCTGGCGTCGGATGCATTCGTGTCGCTGTTGGCGCGCAGCAAGATTTCGCTGGTGGCGGTGGACGAGGCGCACTGCATCGCGCAGTGGGGGCACGATTTTCGGCCGGACTATCTGCGCATCGGCAGCGTATTGGAGCGGCTCGCGCCGCCGCGGGTCCTTGCGTGCACCGCGACGGCCACGCCCGAGGTGCGGAAGGAGATTCGGGCCGCGCTGGGCTTTCGCGACGGCGAGAGCGTGGAAGTGCTGCGCGGCTTCGCACGGCCGAATTTGCACCTGGCCGCGCGCTACATCGATGGGCCGAAAGAGGCGCGGGCCGCGATGTTCACGGCGCTGGACGAGGCGCTCGGGTCACCCAAGGCCCCGCGCGGAGGAGCCATCGTCTACGCGGCCACGCGGAAGACAACGGAGCAATTCGCCGAAGCGCTGCGCGAGAAAAAGTACCGCGTGGGCGCGTACCACGCGGGACTGGACGCGGGCTCGCGCACGAACGTGTCCACCGCGTTTTCGGAGCGCAGCCTGGACGTGGTGGTGGCGACCAATGCGTTCGGCATGGGCATCGACCGGCCCGACATCCGCCTCGTGGTGCATGTGCAACCACCGTCGTCGATCGAGGCGTACTACCAGGAAGTGGGCCGCGCGGGGCGTGACGAGGCCACCGCACATGGGTTGCTCCTGTGCAGCGGTGCCGACATTGCGCTGCGGCGCAGGCTGGTCGAGACGGACCGCGACGGGATGAACGCGTCGACCGAGCAAGCCGCGCGCGCGTGGGCCTTGTTCCGCGAGCTCTTGCAGTACTTGGACGCGCGCACCTGCCGTCACGACTTCGTGCTGCGGTATTTCGGCGACGAGCAAGAGGTCCTCGGTGGCTGCGGCCACTGCGATGTGTGCGCGACGATTGACGCGCGGGGCGCGGTGTCGGATGCCGCGGCGGACGAGGAAACGGCGCTCATCGTGCGCAAGGCGCTCTCCGGGGTGGCACGGGCCGGGCGGCGCGCGGGGCTGGTCGCGATTGCGGAGATGCTGCACGGAGACCGAACAACGCGCTCCGAGCGATTCGGGTTCACCGAGCTCTCGACCTTCGGGCTCCTGGCGGAGCGCCAGCCCGAGTTCATCGTGTCCCTCTTGCGAGCGATGCTCGCCGCCGGGTGGATTGACTTGACGCCCACGGAGCACCCGGTGCCGTTTCTAACAGGCACGGGCCGCGATGTGATGCACGCGCGATTGCCGGCGAGGATCGCGCTTCCACCGGAGACGGCACCGGTGGGTCGCAAAGCGCGGAAGGCGAAGGAGCCGTCACGCGGAGTTGCGGCCGCGGCGGATGTGGCGGAAGTGGACGACGCCGCGCGCCCCCTTTTCGAGCGACTGCGCGCACATCGCAGCGAGATTGCCAAAGAGCGCGGAGTGCCGGCCTATGTGGTGGCACCGAACCGCAGCCTGGTTGAATTGGCGTACATCAAGCCTAGAACACTGGGCGAGCTATCGGGCATCCACGGATTCGGGCCCTCGCGCATTGCCGATTATGGCGAGGGGTTCTTATCGGTGTTGATGCAGGGTTAGCAGCGGTTCGCGCCTACGCTGCCGCATCTGTTGGTAATCGACGGCACAGGTACCGTTGCTCGCGCTGAGGATCGGGACGAATAGCTTCACCTCGAGCAGATTCTTCATGGCTGAAGCGATACGCAAAGAAGCGATATACGATCGACGGCAGGCAACGAACGTGCGGACCCGGCCGATGGTCGAGGCATGAGCCGTCCGTCCTCATCAGCAAGCATCGATTCGTTTGGATTCGTCCGCGCGGCATCTGGGCGCCGGACCTTTGTCGTGTGCCTGGTCGCCGCCCTGAGCTTGGCCTTTGGGTGCGGCCGCCCTTTCATGCACATAGACCCCATCAATTCATATCGCGCTTACGGAGAGTATCATCCGGTAGCCGTGGACGAAGAGGTCGTAAGAAGGGCCGCCACGGCGAATCCAGACGCGGCACCGATCCGACTATTTCAGGAGTCGTTGCCACCGGGCATCCGCATCTCGCAGTCCACGCTCGAAGTAGAGCCAGGCTACAAGCATCAGTTGCTAGGCAAATTCGCCTTTTCGACAGGCGAAGAGGTCTCAAAAGACATTCTCATCACACAGGTTAAAAGGATGTGTGTAACAACCGGCGCAAATGCCGCGATCATCCTCTTTCGCCTCGTGCCAAATGAGCATCAGGACCGCGCGCAAGCCATCGAAGCGGTGCTCGTCAATCTCCAAAGCACCGAATCCGAACGTGGCGCGACCCCCGTCCCGGGAACTTCGCTTTGACCCACGTCGCCTCTCTTCGTTGCGATGGCGGTTCACGCTATTTTTACCTTCCCCGCATTTAAAATGGGCTCGGTCGTCATGACGTTGACTTCGGCCGGCAAGCGCGAGCATCCGACGATTCCACTCACGCAGAATAGAGCGCGCAAAGGCTTCATCTCCTGCCGAGAAAGCAGGCATTTCGGTACAGTGCGGACCAAAAATATCCTCGGCGACGGGCCCCTACTCCCGATAGTCGCCAGAAAACTCGTCAACCTGAAGCGATGGATCGAGGACCGACACCTGCATGCTTTCGCCAAGTCCTCATTCGCGACGTCGCGACAATCCAACGCCACCATTTTGATTACGACGAGACCTTCATTCAACGATCGTGATGACATAGCGTCAAACCAAGTCATCTCAGACACACATCGATACGGAGGCATCCCAATGACACTTACGAGGCACCCGATCATCGCCATGCTCATGCTTCTAAATTTTTCATCAAATTTGGGTTGTGGCGCAGCGGTAGGAGAAATGCGTGTTGGGGCGCCCCGCCCTCCGAAGGCTGCGAACTGTGCATTACAATTTGCCTCTATATCGCCGACCGACATGCAAGACGGTGGACGATTTGCACCGACAGGCGAATATGAAATGAGCGGAGTCGTCCGACTCGGTGCAGACGAAGGGACCGACCCGATGTCAGAAGAAATACGCGAGCTCGTACGTCCGCGAGCATGCGCCATGGGCGGCGAGATCATCAGTCTCATGGGTTCAGGAACTACCGTGAATCGCAGAGGCCACGTACACGAGGCGATTGCCTTTCAAGTATGGGCTCACCGAATAGCCAGCTCGACGCTCAGCTCATTCTAGATCCCAACATTGGCGGCCATGGCCAGACGCCGCTACGAGGGGCTGTTCGGCCGCCGGGCTTTCACTGTTTTCTCAAAACGCCATTTCTGAGCGGCGCGAAATCAGCAACTGGCGACCGAGTCGTCCTCAAGAACTCGAACGGCATTGAATTTCATTCTTGATGGTACGCCGGACGTGGCATCTCGAGGCGGAACTCACCGTACCCGAAAACTCAGCAGGACGCTCCTTCTCGCCCTTGGGATAGGCTATTGCGCCCATGTACGCACCAAACCCGCCATTCTTCATCAGAGTCGTTTGCTCTGTCCCATCACGGCGGTACCCATCGTCGACGCCACACAGAATACCCCTCATCGCGAGCTGGCGTCGTTTAGGCTACGGGCCATGACCTTCGAACGAGCGCTCATTGAATTACTCTACATCGCGATACCCATCGTGGTCATGCACGCGCTGAATCGGCGTTCGGAGCCGCGCTGATGTTCGCGGCGCACTTTGCCGCGGGCCTCGCGCTCGAGGGACGAGCGCCGCGCGCTCCTCTCTGGAGCCTTTTGGTCGGGGCATTTCTTCTCGATTTCCTCTGGATCCTTTTCAGCGTGCTCGGGCTCGATACCACGGGTGGCGACGAATGGTCCCATTCGTTGGTCATGGCCGTGCTCTGGTCGAGCGTGTTTGCCTCGGCGTTCCGACGCCATGGTCGCGCGGCCATGGGTGCCGCGTGGCTGGCGATCTTTTCGCATTTCGTGCTCGACACCCTGGTTCAAGGCGCAGGGCTTTATCCGCATGCCCCCGTGAACTTGAAAACCCCGCCCTTCGTCACCTCGGGGTACCGCTGGGTCCAATTGGCGCTCTGCACAATCCTCCTTGTGATTTACGCGCGCGACGCACGTCGGCTCGCCATCTCACCGTGGCGAAGGACGGCCACGTGCGCGATCGTAGTTGCGTTGAACGGTCGCTTCTTGTTGGGATATTGAGCGCACGGCTCAAAGGGGCATCATGAGAATGTGAAACGCCGAGACGTAGCCGGCGCTCCAAGCAACCTTGCGCCAGGCCATTCCGGTCTTGAGCGCGCCCCAAATGTAAACGAACGAGAGCGCGACGACAACAGCGAGTTGAATCCACCAAGACTTCAGGGGTCCGACGCCCGACAGGCCCCATCCCAGGTGCAAGGATGAATGGGGGTACAGTGCCAAGTCTTTCGGATGAAACGGCATATCCAATACGAAGTGCGACATCACCGCGATCCAGAGCGCCATCGCCACACGTCGACCCCGGGCCCGATACCACAGCGAAAAGAGGCTCGCCCACAGCATGCACATCGCGAGCGAATGAGACCAATCATCGAAGAATACCCCCGGCTTCGTCGGCTCGACCCCTGCCAGTGCCAGGACGGTCCACACGAAATCGGGAACGAAAACCCCGATGAGCAGCGCGGCGGTCGGCGCTTCCGGAACCCGGCTTTTGATGACCAGACCCGCCGCCAAATGTGCAGCGTGCATCAGCCCTGCTCCTCATCGTGCCTCTCGTTGAGCCACACGAGAATTGGAATCGGGAAGAGAATGAGAACGAGTTGCACGATGGCCTCCGCAAGGGTCATGCGATCATGGTCCATCCTGTTTCGCACGGATGCAACGCTCGATCGACCACGGGGTTTTCGCGCGCCATGTCGGTGCCGATCGCGCCTTTCGAACTTTTAGACACGGTATCGTTCGCAAAGGTAAACGAGTGGCCAGCAAATGGTCCGTTGCGTTCCGGCTCACGCGGCCACAGCCCCGGGCGCGACACCGCCAAGCCACGATGCGACACGATGAGGCCGGTTCGACCCTAATTCGTAGTAGCGATCCTTCTTGCGCCAATCGTTCCCGCGACACCGTGCCATGGATGACGATGGAAGATGGCTTTTGGATCGGCCAAGAACCAAGGTACAGGATCACGCGCATGGCGAGCGCACATTCGCGAGATGGGTCCATCAACGGACGGCAGCGTGGCGCCGAGGCGGTGCAGTTTTGGCTCCAGAGACGGCGCGTGGCGCTCGAAACAAGTCGTCCTCAAGAACTTGACGAGTGGATTGTCACGCGCTCACTGCACGAGTCTCCCGCCCTATCAACCGAGATGTCTTAGTCCGGAAGAAGGCGCTGCCCTTGGTACGAAAGAATCCGAACCCGATCACGACTAAACGACAGCAATGCCGCCAAATATTTAGCAGCCCACTCAGGATCCAAAATGGGCGTTATAGCTTCAAACTCTGCACACGGCCCAGCATCATCGTACAAAATTTGAACTTCGCCGACCCCAAATAGCGCCCCAACTCGTTCCTCAAGGTCCTCCCTTTCCAGATCGGACAGTGGACGTTCAAAAAACAATACATGCCACCCTTTGGGATTCGCTTCCTCTTCTTCTTTTCGTCGCAGTGTATCCCAGTCGAGAGTCCGCACGTCTTCCCGAACCAGAAACGCTCGAACGTTGGAGTTCGTCGGCGCCGATGCGATGACCGCGCGAACGGTAGATCGGCCAAGAGCACGCGCCGCCCGCAGATACTTGTGTCCGCGTGAGACTATCGCAACATCACCATCTACACGAACGGTAATCGCAGGAAGTGGATCGAACGTTGCGCAATAACGCACGAGATGGTCAAAAATAAACTTATCATCTGGATCCGGACATTTCGGCTCGTCCAAAACCGGTACGTCTACTGGGAGCTCAACAAGCAAAATTGGCATTCTCGACCTCTTATTGATGCATAAGAAATGCACTCATTCCATTAAACTCATCGATATGCTGCAATGGAATAAGAGTCTCGGTTGCGCCCGCGCGCTAGGGCCACGCGGGACCGGGGTCTCTATGCTTGTCCCCACCGCGCTGCAAATTCGCGGAACTGTGCGAGTGGTACTTCGATACGGACTACGGCTGACCCGAGTCCACGTCCTTTGTGCCCTGCAAGCCCGCCATAATACGCGGCCGTATGCTCTTGAGTGGTAATGTAAGCACCAGAACCTGCGGCCCCTCGATTGATAGCGTTCCCTTGTGCGGTACCGATGCCGCATCAATAGAGAGAGGTCCCTACCTCGCTACCGAGCAACTCTTTACCTTGATAGATGTACCGTTCTGGCACCAAAACCTCAAATTCAGCTGCATCGTCACCAAATTCAATAATGAGCATGTGCCGATACAGCTCATCGCTCAATTTCAGCAACTACATCGATTCGAGCCCAATCTCCTTCCCTTCGCGCTCAAGCTCGTGAAAGTGCTTAACCGCCTTCGCCACCTCGTCCGTTGACCATCCATCAAAGGGGCAGCCCACACCTTGAAAGTAATGCCCGCCGTTACACCGAAAGAAAAGTCGCTTCATTTGTTACCCGTAAGATGAACTAGTTGAACGCCGTTAATGGTAACTACGGGGACGTTGACGTTCGAGAAACCTGCACCTTCAAATAGTGTCTTCAGGTGAGCAGATGTCGTCGACGCCGGCAATCCGGGCCCGGTCAAGATCTCGAGTGTCCCACCCTTCCCGAGTGCAGAGTATGCGTTCTCGGCGCCGGACGCAGTAAGGCCAAAGGTCGGAACGCGTTCGAAGAAGATATTGGAGTACGGAGTGCCTGGGATGTTTAAACCAGGCTTCATGAGATTGGCTAGGATGTCGGATTTATGGCCGGATTCAAGTCCAAAGCAACATCTCCCGGACGCGCCATGCCCGGCATTCTATTGGTAGGACTCGCTCCGACAACTAGCCTGAGTGAGGCCGGATCCCCGCTCGCATTCCCAGCGCCGCCGGATTGCGCGGGGTGCGCCCCTTCCACCTCCCCTGCCCGGGTGCACTCTGGCGCGTTGCCCAGCCTCCTTCGCGTCAGCGATTGTGCGTGCGCGTCGCGCTACCCCGGAGGCCACGTTGCTTATTTCAATCTAGTGGCCTGCCAGGTGCGCTCGATGTGCTCGACTTGTTCAAGCGCGTGCCACCCTTCACCCCAAATCTGCCACTAACTGTCGAATTAGCAATCACGCCCCAGCCCGCTGAGATGAAAGCGCGGCGTCGGCTCGCCATGGGGGCCGACCAGAATTCTTTCAATATCCACTTAGCTTTCGTTCGACTCACCGGCAAGAGCGACGACCATTGCATCCGCAACCATCATGACCACCTCATCCAAGTTGCCGGCAATGATCGGAATACCATCGCATACGCGAGCTTCATATCCCCCGTAGGGAGTAGTCCGCACGTAGGGCAGATCCCAATCATATGGATATTCATCCTTGACACTGAATCTCAAGTCATTGTGACCGGCAAAAGGAAAGAGCTGACGAAGAACATGATGCCGAGACGCCACCCGCACAATTTTACGGACATGTCCATTATCATCCATAACCAGCGATTCCCATTTTTCATCGACTCTCGTCTTATCGGGCATCTTCATTGCAAATCCTAGAATCTGTAAGGACCACACCGCGGTTGCTCCCCAATCCGGAACACCCGCCTTGCATGCACCGCATCGAGGCCGCTATACAGCTTTCGAAAGAAACGTTCTAACCAGAGTTCACGCCCTGCGCAAGAGACAAGCTACGCTCATAAGGAGCTTCTCGAGTTCGTGAGCACGCTCGGTCTCATTTACATAGAGGAGATATGCATACTCCTTGTATGCAGAGTCCGTCCATTCTCCTTCAAATTCATTATAGTTTTGCTGAAGAATAAAACATTCTTCCCCAACGTCTCCGAGGCGGTAATAGTCACCCCCGAGAAACATACTCTCGTGAGCCACAAACTTGATCCCAAGCGCCAACTCAATGGCCTCCCGTGCAGCTTCGAGCGTTGACAATTTAACTCCGTACACATCATAAGTCGTCATATTCCCTCCTATTTAACAGGTATGCTCGGGCCGCGGGCGGCCACCGCTGATGCATCGCGATAAATCATGAAGTTCATGGGCCGGCCAGCAAGGGCTCTAAGCTCCTCTCGAACAGGCAGGAGTCCGAGGTGTTGTACCTGGTTGCCGGCAAGGCGCCGTGCGTGTCTTGCCTGCTCGCAACTCAATTTCGAGGGACTTGGCCCGCGAGGTAACTGAAGTCCTTTGAAAGGGACTGAGCTTCGGGAATCCAGCTTTCGCGAGCCGCCCCTCTGTCGGCCGCGAAAACCTATCCGACGAATCCATTCGCATAAAACAGAACGCGCAAACCTTGCAACTCGTTTTCAAATCACATGGAGCTTTGGTTCATGCGCTTCGCAATCCATTCGTCGAGCTCTGGAGGACGACTCGTTCGCCAGTCGCTGATCGCGCGCCACTCAGAAATCACCGTTTTGAGAAGCGCTTCCTTGCTCTCGACTTCATAGAGGGGTGGTGTGCCGGCGAGTCCGCGCACCGTCCACAGTACTTCCCTCACAACAGCGCCATCAAGTTTCACGCCCTCCATCTCAGCTGCGCGCTCCGCAGCGAACATAGCGTCCAAGAGCAGCGCGAACTGCCGGTGCGCCGCGATATTAACGCGTTGCTCTCTCGCTTGCTCAGTCGTCGGCAAAGGAGTTCCCAGCCTACCTAGCGCAGATTCGACAAGCACATCCAGATCTCCCCGATGTCTCGGCTCTATACGCCTGTCGCGAAGCTTCCAATCGTCGAGAAGCATTTCGGCGATATCAGGTGAAAACCCGCATTTTTCATGAAGCAGATCGCGAACCCGATTGATCGCAGGAAGCGAATCCTGGGCGTGTCGACCCCATACAGGACCAAAAGGCAATAGGCAATCTTGGTAAGTCCGCATTGCGCCTAAATAGACCAACGACCAGATCGCCGCAAATATGGGACTTGCCACTGATGACGAAGGAAACATGGGCTCAACTCATTGTTCAGTCAGCCGACGCGCCTCGCCGCAACGCTGGCGCCAACCATTCTCAGTTGGTCTGCTATTTGTTCAACCTCCGCTAGAATTCCTCGGACCAGGATACGCTCTCCTCGAAGAAGCTTCGGCAACTCTTTGAGCGAAACACCTTCAATCGCACGAATCGTCCCTAACACAGCCATCCTATTTGGCCCCGGCTCGTCTATGGAGAGCTCCCACTCACCTTCGGCTTCATAGAAAGCAGCCCGAGCGCTCGCGGGCATCCCACCATCAACCTCCTCGCCATAGCCACACGATTCACATCGAAACGAGCGACTCGTCCTGAGACTCTTTCCCGAAACAGCTACATAGCTCCGGCGCCCGAGCGCACCGCATTGCGGGCATGTCATGGAACGTGAAACCACATGGTGTCCCATCACTCAAATCCTCGAAGTTGTTAACGCTGTACTACGTTGCAATACCTCGTGTCGATCCTCAAGAGCGCCGGCTCGGTCGGCTCAAGTCATCGGGCTGCTCGAAGCGCTCAAATTTAACCTCCGAAAAGACCTTCAACACGTCATTGATCATATAGACCGCCCAATCCTTCCAATTCTTCGCGTCGGCCTTTCCCTCAAAAACGATCGCAAAGCGTCCTTGATCCTCAATCTCAATACGCGGGTGGACCGAAAAATCGCGTTCGAACTCCAATCGCTATTCCGTTATAGTTCGAGAACGCCAAATACGAACCCAAACACGATTTGCCCTCATCCAAGCAGCCACAAAATCGCACACCAAGGGAAGAACATCCGCATCCGAACAAGCAAAGCGCGCATGCACGATAAACGAGCCGTCACTGCGCCGTTTTGGAAATTTCGTCCTCGACGCGACAAATCGTTTAACCATGGCGTTATTGACCCCAGAGCAGAGGCGGGAGCTTGAAATGCTGCTACCGCATTCCTTCGCAGCGTATCCCAGTCGAAGGTCCGCGTCTTTGCGAGAGAGAGAAGCGCTCGAACGTTAGGGTTCCCAGGTGCCGTTGGGATGATGGCACGAATGGTAGGTCGTTGGGGCGCTCGATTTTGAAGTGTCCGAATCTCCGATGGCTACCGCAAATGGACGCAACTTCGGGCGACTCTGGCCGAAGCCTCTTGAGCGATGATGGAACCACGAACCGACGCAGAAACCGAGCTTCGCCGCTGGGCCATGAGCACATGCGTATTGGCAATGCTGCTCATCGGCGTCATTGTCATCATGGCTTCTCGATCCGTCGTGCGATGTCACGCCACGCTCGAGCCGCTTCCGGAGCCCGACGGGTGGCGGACATGGCCCGTCGCGCCCCAGGACGGTGGCTACGGCATTTCAGTCGCTGTGCGGACGTGGAATTCCAAGCCCATCAGGGAGACAACCCGTCTGGACGACGACGAGGTGTGCCCGCGCGCAGGGATCGTCCTCGACGATACATCCCTTGACTTCCTCACGCAGTACGAGCGTCATCGCGAGGAAATCCAGATTCGTGAGAAGAACGGAGTATTCGTGGTCTCGGGCGATGGGCACGCCCTCGTAGAACCGCGCAAGAATGCCGATGCCAAAGCGGCGCCGCCTCCAATGGAGAATTTTCTCGCTGCATTCCGTCGCCGTGCAGACTCGCGCTTCGCGTGGACATCTACGGCGAGCTTGGTTGTCGTGATTGGAATCGGAATTGCTCTTGTCGGCATTCTGGCCTCGGCTCTCTTGGCACGCCACAAGTTCATCCGAGGCTGTCGCTACCATGATGCAAACCGGTTCAAACAGGGAACGCTCGATCCCTCGGGCGTCATCCGCTTTGCCGACGGCTCGGCCCCGATCCATGTCGCCCCTTCGGAATCGGGCCGCGACGAAGTCGTGCTGGTGCAGCTAACCGGCGAAGGTCGCGGCGACTACCGCACGGCCCCATCAACGGGTGCCGCATCCATCGTGCCCGGTACCGCGGGATACCTCGCGCGACTCGCATTCGAACGTGCAAGCGGCCACCTGCGAGGTGCATTCCTGTGGAGCGCAGTCGTGATCCTTTTGAGCCTCGTCGTTGCTGACCGATTTAGATTGGATTGAGTACCGAGTAGGTCGCCTAGTACGCCGTCGGGGCCTCATGCTGCGTTGACAGCGCGGGGCTCTTTCGATGGGCATGGCCGGTGCATTGCGCGAGAGCGCCATGGCGAATCTGGACGCTAGCGAGATCGATCGAACCAGACCGAGGTTGCACGAGCACGACGATCGCGAGGATGAAGACGCGCGCGATGGCGAGGTGGACAAGCGGCCGCTCCCGGCGCGCATTCGCGCGTGGGTGGCCACGCACAAGGGTGCGACGGCGGTCATTCTCGTCGTCATCGCGACACTCGTGGCGGGTGGCGTGCTGCTCTGGCGATACCTTCGGACGTTCGAGAGCACCGACGATGCGCAAATCGATGGCGATATCACTGCGCTCTCCGCGCGGGTCACTGGCGTCGTAACGGCCGTCCACACCACGGACAACCAGCACGTGAATCAGGGCGACCTGCTCGTCGAGCTGGACGCGGCCGATGCCAAGGTCGCCTTGCAAGAAGCCGAGGCCCGCGTGGTCAGAGCGCGTGCGCAGAATCGGATCGCGCAGGTCGATCGCGGCCGATCGAAGACGCTCGTCGGCTCGGGGAGCCTTGCGGCGGAGGATCTCGACCAACGGACCGCGTCGGCCCAGGTGGCGGCGGCCGAGCTCAAAGCGGCCGAGGCCGCGTTGGAGCAAGCACGTCTCGACCTCGGCTATACGCGGGTGTTTGCGGCGGTAAGTGGCATCGTGGGGAAGAAATCCGTCAATGTCGGCGACCATGTGCAGCCGGGTCAGCGGCTATTGGCCATTGTCCATTCCAATGACCTTTGGGTCACGGCGAACTTCAAAGAAACCCAGCTCGCTCGCATGCAACCCGGTCAACGCGCTCGGGTGTCGGTGGATGCCTTTGGGGTGTCCTACGATGCCGTGGTGGACAGCATGCCGGGCGCCAGCGGCCCGCGCTTCAGTCTTTTCCCGCCTGAAAATGCGACAGGCAATTACGTGAAAGTGGTGCAGCGCCTGCCAGTGCGGCTTCGCTTCGTGCCGGGACAACCGGGACTGGAGCGCCTCCGTCCGGGGATGAGCGTCGTGCCCAAGGTGTACCTGCAATGAGCGCGACTCCGGAGGAGGCGGGCGGATTTCATCCCGGACACAACCCGTGGGGCATCGCGCTGACCGTAACGCTCGCGACATTCATGGAGGTGCTCGACACGAGCATCGCAAATGTGGCACTGCCTCACGTTGCCGGCGGGCTCTCCGCGACGAACGAAGAGAGCACTTGGGTGCTCACGTCGTACTTGGTCTCCAACGCCATCGTATTACCCATCAGCGGCTGGCTGGCCTCACGCATTGGACGGAAGCGCTTTTACATGATTTGCGTGACCCTCTTCACCGTGAGCTCCTTCCTATGCGGCATGGCACCGAGCCTGGGCATGCTCATCTTTTTTCGCGTCCTGCAAGGATTGGGTGGCGGTGGCCTTGCGCCCAGCGAGCAGTCGATCCTCGCCGATACCTTCGAACCGAAGCGGCGCGGAATGGCCTTCGCCGTCTACGGCATGGCCGTCGTTCTCGCGCCCGCCGTGGGCCCGACGCTCGGCGGCTACATCACCGACAACATTGGTTGGCGCTGGATCTTCTTCATCAATGTGCCGGTTGGAATTCTGTCGCTCGTGCTCACCCATCGCGTGGTGCGCGATCCGCCGTGGCTCGCCGAAGAACGCTCGCGAAGAAGGCCCATCGACTTCGTGGGTCTGGGCCTGGTCGCGATCGGCCTTGGCTCGCTCGAGGTCGTCTTGGACAAGGGCCAGCAGGAAGACTGGTTTTCCTCGTCGTTCATTACCTTCTTCGCGATGGCATCCGCGGTGTCGCTCGTGGCGTTCGTGGTGTGGGAGCTCGTTCAAAAACACCCGGTGGTGGACTTGCGCCTGTTCAAGAATCGCAACTTCGCCATATCGAATCTGCTGATTTTCTTTCTCGGCGTCATTCTCTTCGGGACTACGGTTTTGCTTCCACAGTTCTTGCAGACGTTGATGGGCTATTCGGCCCAGAAGGCGGGCATGACGCTCTCGCCGGGGGCGATGAGCATCATCTTGTTCATGCCGTTGATTGGCTTTCTCGTGTCCCACGTGCCGGCCCGCTGGCTGGTCGCGTTCGGATTCGTGGTGACGTGGCTTGCGCTCGAGCGCATGAGCCAGATCAACCTGGATCTCGACTTCCGCACTGCCACGGTGTGGCGTATTTACCAATCGGCGGGAATGGCCTTCCTCTTCATTCCCATCAACACCGCCGCGTACGTCGGCGTGCCGAAGGAAAAGAACAACGACGTGAGCGGCATGCTGAACCTCTCACGCAACGTGGGTGGCAGCGTGGGCATATCGTTCATCACGACGTACATTGCGCGGCAGTCGCAAGTCCATCAGACCTACCTGGTAGGGCACGCTACGCCGTTCGACGAGCCATATCGTGCGTTGATGGACTCCCTGGTTCGAAACAAGATGGCGGAAGGCGCTTCGCTTCCCGATGCGACGCTGGGCGCTCAGGGGCAGATCTACTCGGAGCTAATCCGCCATGCGACGGTGCTGTCCTACGTCGATGTCATTCTGATACTGGCCTTTGCAGCCGCGTGCATTGTGCCGCTCACCTTGTTACTCAAAGCGAACCCGCCCGGTCACGGTCCCGCCATGGCGCACTGAGGGCCTGCGTCTCGTGGCAGGGGTACAGGCGCCCGAGCCGGCTGGCAAGGGCGCTGCTCGTCAGCGCCAAACCGACATTTGCCAGCCACACCGCGCATTGGCGAATGCACGCGCCTCCTCCTCGTTCGATGGAAGCTTGCCATCGAATTGCACGAGAGCAGCATCATGAGAATGAGGAAACGTTTCACAGCGCGATACGAAACGAGAACGGAGTCGTTTCCGAGCCAGGAGAACATGGTAAGATACAGTGTATGGATCCGGCTTTTTCGAGATTGCCGGCGGCGTCGGGTTGCTGCTTCCCGTCACGCAACGGCTGGCCGCCTGGGGACTCATTGCGCTTTATGTGGCCGTGTTTCCGGCCAACGTCAACATGGCGGTCAACCGCATTTCGTTGGATCCGAAGCGCCCGATACCGACGTATCTCTTGTGGCAGCGCCTTCCTTTTCAATTGTTGTTCATCGCCTGGGCGTGGTGGTTCGTGTAAAGGGGCGGCGAGGCGAGGCGACGCCGCCCTCGTCGATGTCAGTAATATCGCTCCAGCAATGTGAAGTCCTGGCTACTCGGTGCGGTGACCGACGTGCGGCTCCCGTACAGGCAACTGTTCGTCGATGTATTGTGGTCGAGACCGAGCACGTGCCCGATTTCGTGGCAGGCCGTGTTCCATCGCTGGGCCGTCGTGCCGGCGTAGCTCTCGTTCAACTGGATGTACGCACCCGCGATATAGGTCTGCGCGGCATTCAGGGTTCGCGTCGTCATGCCCGTCCATCCCGTTGCACCATAAGCGGCGTTGTAGATGATGACGCAGTGGCCGCCGGCGGGACATCCTTGGGAAAAAGCGAAGTAGCGCGAATTGATTCCCGATGCCTCGTTCCACTTCGCGACCGCACGCCCCACCGGCCATGCCGCGGTGGACCGATCGCGGAAGAAGACTTGCGGCCTCGGTTGTCCGCGGGTCGACCAGCGCGCGAAGCAGGTGGTGTCGGTCGCCCAGGTTCGCGCGGTTCCGTAGCTGCACGGCGCCACCCCGGGCGGAGGGGTGCGCTCGTCGAGCGTCACGTCGGGCACGCCCTCGGCGGTGAGCCTCTTCGCCAGTTCTTCGGGCGTGATGCCCTCGGCGGGGGTGTAAATGGACTCGGTGATCGAGCCGTCGGCGTTCTTCTGCACCGAGCGAACATTCCTGGGCGCAGCCTGTGCAGCTTCCGCGCTTTGCGCGTCGCCATCGTTGGCGCCAAGTTCCGAGGAATCCGCGGCGGGATTCTCGTTCATTTGGGTATCACCGTCGGCCGCAACGCATCCCGAGAGAAATGCCATCGTAGCCAAAGACGCTAAAGCAAAAATCGTCGTATTGGGGTTCAAAACAAAGCTCCTCGCGGCCATGCCGCATCTAGAGAGATACTCAAGGAGCTTTGCAGCGGACGTGCCGCACGAATTGGAAACATTCCGCGCCGCGAAAACGTTGAATCACGCGCAAAACGTATTTGCGCGACATGAAATGCATGCACCGACGATCCACAATGAGCTCGCGCCGCACCCCACGATGAGCAGGAAAAGCATGCGTGCTTTTACCTGTTGGGCAAGATACCGACGACCTGCAGCCAGGGTGGCTCGGGGCGAGGGTTTCGTGTGATGCGCATACCGATTCGCTCCATCACGCGTTTCGACGGTGCATTGTCATGGGTCGTCGTGGCAATGATGCGCGCGAGATGCAGGTTGCGCAGTGCCCAGTCGGCAAGTGTCCGCGCGACCTCCGTGGCGTAGCCTTGCCCACGTTGGCGCGAGAATAACGCATAATAGAGCCCCACCTCGGGTGTGTAGCCCTCGTCCGATGGGGACGCCGTCGGGTCGAGGAGCCTGGCCAGCGGCAGGATGCACGGGGCGAGGCCGCATGCCCCGATGGGACGATGTTCGCCTTTTCGCACGATGGCGCGATCGCCATAGGGCGGCTGGTGCAACGCATCGAGCTCCTCGTAGCTCGCCATCGTCCACTCGAGCCACCGCTTGCGCGCATCCAGAGAGCGACCCTCTCCGCCCTCGCGATCGAGCAGCTCGTGGCAGGCCTCGAGATCGGCCTCGACGAAAGGACGAATCATGAGACGCTCGGTCTCGAGGATGGGCATGCGCAAGGTGCTCATAGGCGAAGTCTAGGCGGCTACGGTGGCAGGGACGCAAGGAATTCGGCGATGGCGCGGGCGTGCGCGCGGGGCTCTTCGATGTGACCCATATGGCCGCTCTTCTCCAGAACGACGAGATTCGAGCCGTGAATGCCCTCGTGAAGAGCATTGGCCCATCGCCGCGAGCAGATGAAATCCTTGGTGCCCACGATAACCAAGGTGGGGGCCTTGATTTCACCGAGGCGCGGGCGCACATCGAACAGGTTCGTCACGCCCACATCGGCCGGGGCCGAGGGATCCACACCGCTTTTGGTCGGTGCGACGGCAAAACGCACTTGCGCACGCAGTGGCTCGTACTCCTTTTGTCGCCCGGTCCAGTCGGCGAAGTACAAAGGCATCTCCCGACGAAAGACGGCCGTCATCTCGTCGTCCGTCTTGACGCTCGTCTCTTGGGCCAATCCGGCTTTGGCCTCGGCGAACCAGGGCTCGTGCTCGAACCATTTCAAGTTCGATTCGACGTCTTTTTGCCACTCGGCGCCCGTCGTTGGCGATGTGTCGTAAAGAATCAGCCCGCGCAGGTGCTCGGGGTACGCGAGCGCATACGTCTGCGCCACGAATCCGCCGTGCGAATGCCCCAGCAGGACGAAGCGGTCCACCCCCAGATGCGCGCGCACCCCATCGACGAAGGCCGCGTAGCGCGCGAACGTGTAGCCATTCGGATCGGGAAGATTCCCCGAGGCACCCGATCCCATGGGCTCGATGTACACGACGGTCGCCACCTTCTCGACCTCGGGCATGCGTAGATATGACCACTCGGCACCCGGGCCGCCGGGGTGCGCGAATACGACGGGGCCGCTCCCGTGCACGTGATAGACGATTGAAACGCCCTCGATGAGCACGGATTGTCGACCCGTCTGCGAAAGGACCGTGGCCGGCGGCTTCGAATTTCCACCGCTGCAACCGGTCGCGAGGGATAACGCGAATGCCAGACAGAACGAGAGGAATCTCATACGAAATGCATTAGCATAACAACGATGACCGTCGTCATTGAACTAATGGTCAATCTTCCGCCCCTCCATGGTGAGCTCCCATGAAATGCCGCGGTCGCGCAATTCGGCCGTGTAGATCGAGTCCTTTCGCAATTTGCGCGACATACCCGTGGATAAGGCCGTTACGAGAATCAATGGGAGAACGACGGCGTAATCGCCCGAGAGCTCGAAGGCCATCACGGCGGCCATGAGCGGAGCATGCGTCGTCGCGGCCACGGCGGCGGCCATTCCCACCAGCGCATATCCGCCTGCGGGGCCGACACCAATCCCGGCATGGTGCAGCGCCACGGCATACAAATAGCCCGTACCCCCGCCCAAAAGGAGCACCGGTGTGAACACGCCGCCGGGACTGCCCGAGGAAACGGACGCCGTCGTGGCCAGCGCCTTGCCCAGCAAGAGCACGACGACGAACCCCGCGGTGAAACGCGCACTCAAGAGCGCATCGAGCGGCTCGTAGCCATTGCCGGCCACCTCGGGCAGGAGCGCGACGATGGCGCCCGCGAGCAGTCCGCCCGCAGCGGGGCGCCACGGCAGCGGAAGTGCGGCGCGATGAAATGCCTTTTTGCCAATCGACAACAATCGCATGAACCCCTGCGCCACCAATGTCGCAAGAATCGCGAGCCCGGCGAAGGCCAGAAACTCCGTATCGGCACGAAGCTCGAAAGCGCGCTGCCCGTAGATGGGCCCGGCCCCCACCACGGCACGCGTCAGCGCCGTGGCCACGGCGGTCGCCACCAATGTGGGAACCATCGTGTCGAGCACCACCACGCCGGCCACGACCTCCAATACGAAGAGCACCGCCGCAAATGGCGTATTGTACGCGGCTGCAAACCCCGCGGCGGTTCCAGCGGCAATCAGAATGCGCGCGCGCTCCCTGGATAAACCCAGGCGATCGCTCACCACCTTGCCCGCGGCACCGCCAAATTGAATCAGCGGCCCTTCCCGTCCAATCGAACCGCCCGATGCAATGGCCAGCCACGAGGCCAGCGACTTCATCAGGGTCACACGCATCGAAAGGTGCACGCGCCCCAGCACCACCGCCTCCATGACGTCGTCCACGCCATGGCCGGCAGGCTTGCGCGCGACCCATAATCCCACCACGCCGGCCAGCAAGCCGCCCAATGCGGGGGAAAGCACCCGCAGCCATATCGGCGCACGCGCGAGCGCCGCCACGATATTTCCCTCGCCCGCCGCGTGATGCAGAAAGAACGTCAGCGCCGCACGAAAGGCAATCGC
The DNA here is from genome assembly GCA_037157775.1 of Sorangiineae bacterium MSr12523. NCBI lineage: Bacteria > Pseudomonadati > Myxococcota > Myxococcia > Myxococcales > Pendulisporaceae > Pendulispora > Pendulispora brunnea. The sequence continues at coordinate 2,321,162 of CP089982.1, read as the reverse complement.
AAAGCCGCCCGCGAACAGCGCCACCAGCAGAATGGCCAGCCCGAAACGACTTCGCTCGCGCGTGTCCTTATCGTCCTTCGTTGGACTCGCCTCCGCTGTCGAGCCAACGGCTCAGTGTTTTGAAGTCGATGCCCAACTTCTCCGCCGTCAGCACTTTTCGTCCGCCGAATCGCTCGAAGGCCCAGGCCACGTAGCGGCGTTGCACCTCGCGCAAGGGAACCACGTCCCCCGAAAAAGCCGTGCCGTTCGGCGCCGCACTGCCCTCGACCACGGTGGCGGGCAGATCGGCCACGCCGATTTCGCGGCTGCGCCCGAGCAGCACTGCGCGCTCCATCACGTGCTCGAGCTCGCGCACATTGCCGGGCCAGCGGTGGTCGAGCATGCGCTCCAGTGCCTCGGGCGCAATCGATTCCACGGGCGAGCGCGGATGCTTCGCCTTGGCCGATGCGAGAAAATGCTCGATGAGCGCCGGCAAGTCGTCACGCCGGTGGCGCAGGGGCGGCAGCGCGATCGAGACCACGTCGAGGCGGTACAAAAGGTCCTCGCGGAATTCGCCCTTGGTCACGCGCTCGCGAAGGTCGCGGTGCGTGGCGGCGAGGATGCGCGCATCCACCGCGCGCTCCTTGTTCGAACCGACGGCGCGAACCGTGCCGCTTTCGAGCACGTGAAGAAGCTTGGCCTGGAGGGCCGGCGCCATTTCGCCAATCTCGTCGAGGAAGAGCGTTCCGCCATCGGCTTCCTCGAGCAGCCCCACACGGTTCGCGGTGGCGCCCGTAAAAGCGCCTTTGACGTGGCCAAAGAGTTCGCTCTCCAGCAGATTCTCCGGCAGCGATGCGCAATTCACCGACACGAACGGCGCCTCCGCCCGCGCGCCTTGCGCGTGAATCGCGCGGGCGACGAGGCCCTTACCCGTGCCGGTCTCGCCGGTGATCAACACCGGCACCGAGGCATCGGCAACGCGCTCGACGAGATCGCCCACCTCACGCATCGCCGCGCTCTCACCGACGAGATTCTCCAGCCCGAACCGAGAGCGAAGCGCACGGCGCAACGCCACGGCCTCGCGCCGCAGTTTCGACTCGCCCAGTGCCCTTTCCACGAAGAGCACGAGCTCCTCCACCTTGAAGGGCTTCGTCATGTAGTGGTACGCGCCCTGCCGAATCGACTCGATGGCCGTATCCACCGCGCTGTACGCCGTCATGACGATGACCGGGCGCGATGGATCCGCCTTGCGCGAGACCGCCAGAAGCCCCAACCCATCGATGCGCGGCATGCGCAAATCCGTCACCAACAAATCGAGGGGCTCACGCTCGAGAAGCGCGGCCGCATCACGGCTCGAGGCCATGGGCGTCGCGTCATAGCCGCGATCGGCCAAGCCGTCGGCGATCATTTCGGCCATCGACATTTGATCGTCGACGACCAGGATGCGCGCAGGTTTTCGAGAGGAGGGCGGCTCAGGCATGGTCGTCACCGGCGATGGGAAGGGACACGGATGCTTGGGTTCCTCGGCCATCCGCGCGCGGGCGGAGAGTGAGGGAGCCTCGATGATGTTTCACGATTTCGTTGGCGATGGCGAGCCCTAGTCCGGTCCCCTTGCCCTCCGGTTTGGTCGTGAAAAATGGCTCCGTAGCGCGCTCGGCCGCGTCGGCGGGAATGCCCACACCGTCGTCGGTCACGGTGAAGTCGACGTCATGCTCGCGGCGTCGAACCGCGAGATGCACCGTGCCATCGCGCTCGCAGGCGTCGCAAGCATTGAGCAGCAGGTTGACCAGCACCTGCTCGAACAGCCGCGCGTCGCACGCGATCTTCGGCAGATCGGGCGGGATATCTATCGTGAGGCGAACCTCCGCTTTCTCGAAGCGATGCTCCACCAGCTCCACCGCCGTCCGTGCCACCGCAGCCGCCTCGCGGTGCGCGAGCGAGGGCTCGGCGCCGCGCGCGAGCGAAAGGAAACCGCGTATCACCGCGTCGATGCGCTCGGTCTGCTGCAGAATGCTCTCCACGGCGCGGCGTGCGCGGTCGTCGCTCTGCTTCGGGAGAAGCTGCTCGGCGCGTCCGACGATGACACCGAGCGGCGTGGAGACTTCGTGCGCAATGCCCGTGGCCAGCGCACCCATCGTGGCCAGCTTGTCGGCGCGCACGAGGCGCTCGTCGCGTTCGTTTCGCAAGGTGGTGACGGCGAGCTGGTGCGACAGCTCGAGTTCCTTGCGCTGCGTGCGCATGGCCAGCCCGCCGAAGGCGAGCACGAGCCCCGACGCCACGAGCACGCCGAGCACCAGCCGCCACTGCCCGCGCACTTCGCGATCGCGAAAGGCACGCGCCGTGGCGACGACGGCCACGGTCCAACGCTGTCCGGCCGTCTCGAAGGTGCGCACGCCTGCGAGGGCCGTGCGGGCGGGCAGCCCGAGATCCGCCGCCTCGGGGCGCGTGAGTCGGACGGCACCATGCGCGCCCTCGAGGGCCTTCGAGCGCACCACGGATCCATCGCTCGCGACGAGTCCCTCGATGCCGGGCTTCGCGATGAACACGCGCACCGCGTGCGGACGCTCCACCGCGTGGATGGCCCCCGTCAAGTTGTCGGGGGACGCCGAAAGCGCATCGGCCAGCGCCAACGGTTCCTGAGCAAAGTCGGTCAACATCGCCGCGGACTCTTTCCGTTCGTCCCAATATGCAAGCGCCGTGACCAGCGAAATGGCCGCGATCATCGACGCGACGAGTTGGAAAATTTCCAATCTGGCTCGGAGGAATTCCAGTCGAGGAAAGGCCACGGAACGATGTTTAGCCGGAAAATCCCGGCTGGCCCACGTCCTGCTCTGACCGGGGCGATTCGATGCTTCTTCGACTTCGTTTTCCCTTCGCGTTGAGCCTCGCGCTCGCCACCTCGGCCACTTGGTTCTTCGCGGCGGGCTCGGCCCACGCCGAAGTGCGCACCATGAGCCTTCCCGAGGCCCTTGCCTTTGCTCGCACGCACCAGCCTCGCATCCGTGCGGCGCTGGCGCGGGTGGCGGCGCAAAAAGAAGAGGCGGAGGTTCCGCGTTCGCAGTGGCTTCCCACCCTGGGCGTGACCGCGCAGCTCTTTGCCGCGACGGCGAACAATACGACGGGCGGGTACGTGTCACCCGGAGGCATCGACATTCCGCGCATCGGTGGAACGCGCGCCGTATCGTCGGGCACATGGCAGCCGTACGCCAATTCGTTCATTGGCGCGAGCGGGAACCAAGAGCTCTTCGACTTCGGGCGCATTGCCGCACAATCGGCCGCCGCCGATGCGCGCATCGATGTGGAACGGCAGCGCGCGCGATCCTCGGAGCTCGACGTCACGTTCGACGTCGAGGAAGCGTACTTCGCGGTGCTTGCGAGCAAGGCGGTGGTGAAAGCCTCCGAGGACGCGTACGACCGCGCGCGGGCGCACCGCGATCTCGCGAAGGCGGGCGTCGATGCAGGCCTGCGTTCGCCCATCGAGCTCACGCGCGCCGAGGCGGATCTCACGCGCTTCGACATCGGGCGCGTGCGCGCGCGCGGAGGTCTCGCGGTCGCGCAAACGACGTTCGCCGCCGCCGTGGGCTCCGACGACGCCTCCCTGGATGCGGGCCCCGCACCAGCCACGCCGCCGGACTTGCCGCTGCTCGACGGAGCGCTCCGCCGTGCGGCCGAGCGCGATCCGCGGCTGCTCGCGATGCGGGCGGAGATTCACGCGGAAGAGGAGCACACCCGCGCGATCGGGGCCGAGTTGCGCCCCGAGCTTTTCCTCACGGGCACCATCTCGGGGCGCGCGGGAGGAGCCGCGCCCTCGGGCAATGGCGAGGCGGCGGAGCACGATGGATGGCTCCCCAACGTGCCCAACTGGGACGCGGGCATCGTGCTGCGCTGGCCGCTGTTCGATGGCACCGTCCACGCACGCGAACGCGCCTCGCGCGCACGCGAGCAGGTGCGGCGCGAAGAGCTCGCGGGTGCGCAGCACGACGAGGCCGCGGCCATTCGCACGGCCTATGGTTCCGTGCAGATTGCACGCGATGCGCTGCCCGGACTGCAGCGCGCCCTCGAGGCGTCGCACGCGAACTATGCGCAGGCCGAGGCGCGTTTTCGCTCGGGACTGGGCACGAGCGTGGAGCTCGCCGATGCGGAGGCGCTGCGCACGGATGCCGAGATTCAACTTGCGCTGGGGCAGTTTGAACTTGCGCGCGCCCGCGCCGTTTTGGGCCGCGCCATTGCCGAGGACTCATGATCTTCCATCTCGCAGGCCGGCGCGTGCCGGTGCTCATCGGCGCGTCGGTGGCCGCGCTGCTTACCCTGGGAACCGCGATGGTGCACCGCGCCGAATCGCGCACGAACCACGTCGCCTTGGCCGATGCGCCGAAGCCCGTCACCGTGGTCGACGCGCAAGGCACGACGTACCGCCCGTCGCGCACCTACGTGGGGACCCTGGAGCCGTGGGTCTCCGCGAACATCGGACCGCAGCTGGTCAGTGCCTACGTGGACACGGTGCTCGTGCGGCCGGGCGCCATCGTGAAGCGCGGCGACGTGTTGGCCACGCTCGACTGCCGCAACGCGAGCGCGATGAGCCAGGCCGTCACCATGCAAGCGCGTGCGCTCGAGGCGCGGCAGAAGGCCCTGGCCAACGAGGCCTCGCGCGTGCACGGCCTGCTCGATGGCGGCTTCGTCTCGCCCAACGAGGCGGAACAAAAAGAGGCACAGAGCTCGAGCGAGCAAGCGCAACTCCTCGCGCAGCAAGCCAAGGTGCTGGGCACTTCGCTCGAGGTCAACGACTGCGTGCTGCGCGCACCGTTCCACGGCGAGGTCGCGACCCGTACGATGGATCCCGGCGGGTTCGTGCGGCCCGGCAGCGCCATCGTCTCCCTCGTCGACCGAAGCACCGTGCGCGTCACCGCGAATGCCCCCGAGGTCGACTTCGGCGTCGTCGCACCGGGCACCAAAGTCGTCATCCACGTCATCGCCACGAACCGCGACATCGAGGCCACCATCGCACGACGCGCCCCCGCTGCCGATCCCGCAACGCGCACGGTGCACTTCGAGCTGGACGTGCCCGATCCCGAGAGCGTCATCCCCGTGGGCACCACCGGCGAAATCCGCATCGAGGTCGGCGCCCCCTCGCCCGCCACGTCCATCCCGCTTTCCGCGGCCACGGTGCGCGGCACGAAGGCGAGCATCTTCGTCGAGGAAAACGGCATCGCACACGCGCGCAGCGTTCCCGTTTTGGGCGAGCTCGCCGGCACCCTGTTTCTCGATCCGCAGCTCGCGCCGGGCGCACACGTGATCCTCGAGGGCCGGGCCCTCCTCAACGACGGCGACCGGGTGGCCCAATGACGAAGCTCTCCCTGCGCAATCCCATTGCCATCGTGATGATCGCCGTCGCGCTGCTCGTCTTCAGCGCGGTGGTCACGCCCCGCATGGCCGTCGACACCTTTCCCGAGCTCACGCCGCCCGTGTTGGTCGTCGGCACCTTGGCCCCAGGCCTTGGCCCCAAGGACGTGGAGAAGACGCTGACATGGCGCATCGAAAAATACGTGAGCGCCACGCCGGGAGTGGACCACGTCGAAAGCGTCTCGCGGAACAATTTGTCCATCGTCTTCGTGTGGCTCAAATGGGGAACGGACCTCAATGCCGCGCAAACGTTGGTCCAGCAGCAAACCGCATTTGCCATGAGTGCCGTGCCCAAGTCGCTCGGGGTGCTGCCGCCCTTCGTGCTGCAGTACGATCCGTCGAATGCGCCGGTGGTGCAGGTCGCGGTATGGGGTGGCGGCCTTTCCGGCCCGCAGCTTTACGACTATGCGCTGAACAACATCGAGCCCGTGCTCGAAGGGATCCCCGGCGTCGCAAGCGCCGCGCTCAATGGCGGGCGGCAGCGGCAGATCAATGTCGTCGTCGACCCCGTGGCCGCGCAGGCGCGTGGCATCACCTCGAGCGACGTCGGTGCGGCCGTCGCGCAGTCGAATGCGCTCTTGCCATCGGGCGTTTTCATCTCGCCCTCGTTCGACTCCAACGTGTACACCAATGCCGTTCCCGAGCGCATCAAGACCATCGGCGATGCCATCGTCAAAGTCCGCGATGGCAAACCGGTGCTCATTCGCGACGTGGCGCGCGTGGAGGACGGCGGAAGTCCGGAGACGCAATCGGTGAGCGTGAACGGCGAAAACGCCGTGTACCTCAATGTGCTGCGCGTTCCGGGGGGCAACACGCTCGACATCGTCGATGCGGTGAAGAACGCCACCGAGCATTTGAAAAACCTGCCGCCCGGCGTGCAGGTCAAACCGATTTTCGATCAGTCGACCTTCGTGCGCACCACGTACCATGGCCTCAAACAGGAGATCGTGCAGGCCCTGGTGCTCATCGCACTCGTGATCCTGCTCTTTCTTCAAAGCGTGCGCGGAACGCTCATCGTCTCGGTGGCCATTCCCCTTTCCTTCGCAATCACACTCATCGTCCTGTATGCCACGGGGCAAACGCTGAACGCATTCACCTTGGGCGGGCTTACCCTGGCCATGGGGCGGCTCGTCGACGACGCCGTCGTGGTGCTCGAGTCCATTCACCGGCACCAACGACTCGGAATGTCCACTGCGGAGGCGGCCCTCGAGGGAACGCGCGCCGTCGTGATGCCGGTGCTCGCGTCCACCCTCACGACGATGGCGGTGCTGCTGCCGGTGCTCTTGCTCGCGGGCCTCGCGAAAAAGCTCTTCGCGCCGCTCGCGCTCACGGTGGCCGTGGCCATGAGCGCGTCGTACTTCGTCAGCGTGTGCGTCACCCCCGTGGCGTGCCGCTTTCTGCTCGGGCATGCCGAGCCGGGGAAATTCGCACGGCGCGTGCAAGCCTCCATCGACGCACTGGCCGAGGGCTACGCGCGCGTGCTTCGCGCGGTGTTGCCGTTTCGCTGGTTCGTCGTGGCCGCGTGCGCGGTGCTCACCGTCTGGGCCGTGTGGGTCTCCGCTCGATTGCCGAGCACCTTCTTTCCCGAAATCGACGAATCCATGGAGCGCGTCTACGTGCGCCTCGCGCCCGGCGTCTCCCTCGCCGAGGCCACCGAGAAGGTTCAGGCCATGGGCAAAGCCCTCGCCGACGAGCTGCCCAAGGGCAACGTCGACCTGGTGCTCACCAACGTGGGCTCGCCCAACAATGCGCGCAGCGCCATGACGAGCCCCAACAGCGGCCCCAATATGGGCTTCATTCGATTATCCCTGGTCGATGCCGACAAGCGCACGCTCTCGCAGCGCGAGCTCGCCGACCGAGCGCGCGAAATCCTCGTGCGCAAGTTCCCCGGCGTGGAATTCTTGCAATGGCCCGGCGGCCTCGTGGCCAGCGTTTTCGCCAATGGCTACATCGCGCCGCTGGTGCTCGAGGTGCGCGGGGACAACCTCGCCGAGCTCGATGCGCAAGCCAAGGCCATCGCCGAGGTGGCGCGCACCGTGCCCGGACTGCGCGACGTGCGCGTGTCGCTTCAAAGCGACTACCCCGAGGTGCGCGTCGAGACCGAGCGCGAAGAGGCGGGCCTCGTGGGCGTCACCGCCCGCAATGCCGCGCAGACCACGCTGGAGGCCACCTTGGGCAATATCAATAGCCCCAGCGTGTGGATCGATCCGAACAATGGTCAATCCTATTACGTCGTCACCTATTACGACGGGCACCGCGTCGGCGATCCCAGCGCACTCGCGCAGATCCCCGTCCGCGCCACCGACGACGGAAAAGCCATTTCGCTCGGCGCCTATGGGCATGTGCGCCGCTCCGTGGGCCCCATTGCCGTCGAGCGCAATCAACTGCAGCGCGCCGCCCACGTGCTCGCGCAAACGGAGGGGCGCGACATCGGCAGCGCCACATTGGAGCTGGAAAAGCGTTTGGCCAGCGATCCGCGCACCCGGAATATCCACTTCGACTTCGTGGGCCAGGTTCAATTGATGCGCACCACGTTCTCGGGCCTCGGCCTGGCCATCGGCCTCGCGGTCATGGTGGTCTTCATGCTGATGGCCTCGCAATTCAAGTCGGTGCGGCTGCCCTTCGTCATGTTGTTTACGATTCCCGTATCGCTATTCGGCATCGTCATGGCCCTCATGGGCGCGGGCCAAGGATTCTCCATCACGGCGCTGATGGGCATTCTCATGGTCGTCGGCATTGCCGTCTCCAATGGGATCCTCCTCGTCGACGACGCCAACCGCCGCATGCACGAAGGTACGGAAAGGCTGGAAGCGATCATCGCCGCCGCACGCTCGCGTTTCGTGCCCATTGCCATGACCAGCCTCGCCACGGTCATTGGCCTTTTGCCCACCGCCTTCGCCCTCGAAAAAGGCACCGAGGCCAATCAGCCTCTCGCGTTGGCCGTCGTCGGCGGGCTCACATCGTCCACGCTGCTGTCGCTCTTTTTGGTGCCGGTCATCTTCCTTTTGCTAGCCCCCAAAGTCGCGCTCGATGCCCAGGGCCGCAATGGCGGTGGCGAGCATCTCGTAGTGGCCCACCAAGAGGCATAGTTCGATGAGCTGCCGCTCGTCGTAGTGGGTGCGCAGCTCCGACCAGATTGCCGGCTCGATGCGGCGCGTTTCCACGAGACCATCGACGGCGCGGATCAAGGCACCGCGCCGTCCTGCGAAGAAGTCCGCGGCGCCGTCCTGAAGCACGGCATCGATGTCGCCGGCGGAGAGGCCGCGGCGGCGCCCCAGTCGAACATGATGATCCATCTCGTAGCGGCAGCCGCGCAAAAACGCGACGCGCAAAATGGCCAGCTCCGTTTCGGCGGCGGGGAGTGCGCCGTTGGGCATGAGGAACGAGGCGAACAGGAGCCACGCGCGAAAGAGCCGCCCATGGCGGCCGAGCGTCGTGAAGAGCCGCGCCTCGCGCACGCCGCTCGCGCGGGCGATGGCGCGGCAGAGAGCCCAATTGACCAATCCGAGTTCGCGCAAACCTCCCGGAGCGATGCGCACGTCCTCGCGCATGTCGTGGCGCATCTCCTGGTTCATTCGGCGGAACCTGCGCCGGGTTGCGGCGTCGTCAAACGCGCATTCTCCGCGCGTGCAATGTCGAGCGCATAGGCCAGCCTGGGGAGCGGCCATCGATCGACGAAGGCCTGCGCCAGCATGCGAAACTGCACGATGAACCCCACCCGCCTCGGTGCATAGATGTGCCGCTGGCGCTCTGCAATTCCGCGCTCGAACGCGGTAATGGCCGTCTCCAGCGGAGCGACCGAAAAGAGCGCGCCCAGGCCCGCCTCGTGCGTCAAACACTTGGCCGCCTGCGTGCCAAAACCGATGGACGTCATCTCCGTATCGATTTCGGACAGGTAGGCCACCCCCACCTTCGCGCCCGTGTGCTTCATCTCGATGCGCAAGGTATTGGCCAATGCCTCCACGGCGACCTTCGACGCCGAGTACGCGCCCATCAACGGCAGATGAATCGCCGCCGCCGCCGAGGCCACCGCAAGCGCGTAACCGTTCGCGTGTGCAATGTGCGGCCCCGCCGCGCGCAACGTGTAGAACGCGCCCATCACGTTGACGTCGATGGTCCGGCGCATCACTTCCACGTCGCCACCGAGCATGGCCATCTGCGCGGCGACGCCGGCGTTGGCCACGACCACGTCGAGTCCGCCAAGCTCGCGTGCCGCGGCCTCGATCACCTCCTCCACCTGCCGTGAATCGGTCACATTGCAGTAGCGATTTGGCGCGCCGCCACATTGTTCCGCCACCGCCGCAAGCCGTTCGGGCTCCAGGCCGATGAGCGACACGCGCGCACCGCGAGCATGCAGTCTCTTTGCCAACGCCGCGCCAATCCCGCGTGCGGCGCCAGTGATGAGCACGCGCCTACCGGAAAGATTTCGATCGATTTTGCTCATCTTTGGACGACCACCTTTCGTATACATCGTGTATACCAAGTCTAAGATGCAAGCAAGCAGCCCTAAAGATTTGCACCTCCCCACCATCCCCGTGTCGTACCCGCTCCTCCTCCTCGAAATTCTCGAGGAACGGGGCATCTCCCGGGACGCCGCATTGCGCGATACCGGAATTCAGCCCGCCCTCTTGAGCCAAGCCGAGGCTCGGCTGACCACCCTGGAATGGGTGCGCCTGGCCACGAACGCCCTGCAACTCAGCGGAGACGAAGGCCTCGGCTACGAATACGGATTGCGTCTGCGCCCCTCGGCGCACGGATTTCTCGGCTACGCGGCGATGACCGGCGCCAACATGCGCGAGGCGGTGGACCTCGGCGTGAAATACTTCCGCGCGCGCCTACGGCAGTTCCATCTTCACTTTTTGCAAGACGACGAATGGGCCGCCGTGGAGCTGCGCGAGCGCGAACGGCTCCCGGTGCTTCGCAGCTTCTTCATCGAGTGCGTCGTCATCGGCCTTTCACACTTGCACAGTACACTCATCGGCGAGGCGCGCGCCGAGGGCGAGCTCTGGTTCGATTGGCCCGAGCCCGTGTATTACGCGCGCTACCGCGACAGGCTTCCGCCCGTGCGCTTTTCGCAGCCGGCCAACTTGGTGCGCTTTCCCAAGACGTATTTGGACCGCCGCCCGCTCCTGGCCGACGAGGCCGCGCACCGGCAGGCCCTCACGCAGGTCGAGCGTGAATACGCCAGCGTCCGCGAAGAGGAGGACGGCGATCTGGTAGCGCGCGTGCGAGCCGAATTGCATTTGTCGCTCGGTGGCTACCAAGACGTGCGCACGCTCTGCGCGAGGCTGGGCATGTCGCCGCGCACCCTCCGGCGCAAGCTCGGGGCACAACGAACGAGCTACCAGACGCTCCTCGACGAAGCCCGCCAACGCGACGCGCGCCATTTGCTCGAAGCCTCCGATCTCGACGTGCAGACCATCTCGGCGCGCGTGGGCTTCGACAATCCTGCGAACTTCACCCGCGCCTTCAAGCGCTGGACGGGCTGCACGCCGAGCGGGGTGCGGCATTCGCGCACCAAAGAACAGGCGCATTAGACATTATCTAGCTCCTATTCGGTGGCATCCACCTTGATATCCTCCGCACGAGCCCTGTCCTTCTCGGCGATCTTTGGCACGTGCGCGTGATGCGGAGCATTCCCCTCTCGACGAAAGCTTCGAGCAAAGGCTGTACCTCGTCCCAGTCGTAGGGACTTCCCGTCTTCCAAGAGCAACCTTCGCAAGCGCGGAACAACTGCACGGACACGAGCTTCGTGCAAAATTCGAAGAACGCTCCATCGCGCACGCGGACGACGTGTCCGTCCTGATAAAGGAAGAGGATGGGCGATCCATCTTCGCTCTTTCCAAAAGCGCATGTGATGGGCTTGCCAGGTGGAGCGGCAAGAATGTCGCTTGGATGAACGGTCTTTGCCGGACCGGGTGCCTCGGCGGACGCACGAGAATGGACGGAGCCATTGTTGGCGATAAGCTGTTTCCAAGCCTGTTTCAACTCCGTGCTGTCCTGACGGAGTTTCGAAAGAGAGGCGATCGTCTCATCGAGACGGGCCGCGAAGAAGTCGGTGAGCTCTGCTTCCGCAGAAGGGTCTGCGGGGGGTGACAAGGGAACGTAACGCCAGAGATCTTCGGCGTTGAAACGGTCCCGCAGGTACACCTCCATCACATCGCGGAACGTGGCATGCACGAACTCGAACGAGCAGGATACGGACACCTCGTTGGTATCGCACTCCGTAGCGTGCCACGTGCCGCTCGGAACGAAGAGGACGTCCCCGGGACGCAACGTGATTCGACGAAACGACGCGCGCTCGACGTGCTCGTAGCGCGGCGAGTACCCCGACATGTCCACATCGGCCATTCCGTTGGCGCAGACAACGCTCGCCGTGGAAGGTGCCACGACGTGGGCCTCCTGTCCCACGTGCCAGGATTTGGTGCCTACGAGCTGCACATGGATGGAGGAGAACATGTCGAAGTGCGTGGAGAGCCCGCGACTCGGAGAGGACATCCACAGAGAGCACGACGTGCGGCCTGCATGTCCAAGTCGGGTTCTCAATTGCGCCACCCAGCGGGCAAGATCGGGTATGACGGAGTCGATCCCGTATGCTGCGACCGTGGCGCCTGCGGCGAGAAGCGCACGCACCTGCTGGGGCTGGGCATTCATCCGTGGAAGGTCCTCGGCCGCGTCTCGCTGGGCCACTTGCCCGCGGCTCTGGAAGAACGCTGCGAGATTGATACTGCCGCCTCCCGTGCTCTCGCTGACGATGTCCACGAGCTGCGCAAGATGGGGAATGCCACCGAAGAGTCGTTCGAGTTTCCCGAGGGATCCGGGCACGTGAAGAGGCCTGCGAAGCCAGTGATGCGATAGGAATGTCGAGAGCTCCACGGGCGCGAGCAGCTCCTCGAAGCTGACGTTCGCGGTAGAATCCATTTTCCAAAAACCGCAATCATTGAACTTTGCGCGCTTTTCGACACTCATTTACGTTTCGTCCATTTCGCTTCGGATGAAGGAGCGGAAGCCCATGCAAAAAAGCCCAGCGGAAGCGACCCCTTGTCGCTCCCGCTGGGCAGTAAATGGGTAGCGAGCTACGCCCTCGGCGCCGGGCCGATACGGCCCGCGCATCCTCCGGTTCCGAAGCCGCCGGCTCTTACCTTCGTTTTGAATTGAAGGGGCAAGGGACGGCGTTCGACGTGCCCTGTCTCACCGTTCACTCGCGCGCCGCTCGAGCTGTCGGCGACAATTTCGCCCGCGGTCTCAGTGGAAAGCGTCTCGTCGGCTGCGTTGACAATTTTATTCACGATACTTTCTCCTTACTTCCTCGATTTGAACCAAAAAAAAAAAACCTGATGACAAACAACCAAAACCCCCTCCCAAACAATCGATATTCAACCCACACATCCAGTCGCGTTGGAGCGGAATCGTGGATTGGTAGAATGGTGAATCCGTGCGGCGCGCCGGCTCATCGAAGCAGCAATGCAGCGATGCAACCTGGAAGCGCTGCGGCCAATTCGCCACTGCCCGGGTGGCCCGCGGCATCGTGCGCCGTGAGGTGCACGATGCGAACCAATCCGGCCGCCCCATCCACTTTACCATGGGCATTTCGGGGTCCTTCCAAGTTCGCAGGCCGTATGGCTCGTGCGAAACATGACCCCCAGTAAAACGTCAATTCACGTTCGCGACGCGGTCGCGCAAAGCTACAAAAACGTCCAGCGGAAGTGGCCCCAGCCACTCCCGCTGGATGTTACCTGCGTGCACTATTCGGTATACACCAGATCACCCAGTGGGCTTATGGCAGTACCAAATCGTGGAGCTCAGGGGCTGAGCGTTTCCGGGCGAGGTGGCGCCGGCCTTCACGTTCGTCTTGAACTGCAGCAGGCTCGGGGTCCCCTCCGGACGCGCTGCATTGGAGACAACCGCGGCGGATTGGATGTTGTTCGTGCGATCACTCATGGCAATACTCCTTATTTTACTCATGTCTATTTGTTGAAGGTGGCAACCGAGCGCGAATCGCCCGTTTGCCGATGTGAATTTTCAATAGCCACATGATTCGATACGATCGGTGTCCCAACACACGTGCTCGTAACGCGCAACTGGTCATGGCCGCAGCGACTGTGTCGCAACATCGACCAACCATGAAAGCGATGATGAGAATGTATATTATTCATCATTGATGGCCAGGTCTATTTTCGAGAATTCGATATTTAATGTTGGGGACACCCAATCCGGAGTACCGTCCGCCCGTGCGGAGCATGGGGATCATCGAAGCAGCAATGCGGCGTCCCACGGGAGTGACCCGTGTGCTTCGTCCTCGTCCGGCTCGAGGCACGCGTGCAACGTGAGCGCGACCCCAGCAGCGCCGTCGAGATATCCGGGGCGGTGCGCGCGCTCATCGGACCGGTATGAGCCGTCTTCGCCCCACGCGCCTTGAGAATCCCATACGAAAGGATGCTCCGGAGCCGCGCGTGCAACGATATTGGCGATGCAACCAGGAAGCGCTGCGGCCAATTCGTCACTGCCCGCGTGACCCACGGCATCGCGCGCCATGAGGTGAACGATGCGAGTCAATCCGGCCGCACCATGGCACATGGTTGCATCGTGAATATACTGCTGCGCTGGAGGCCGGCGAAGCACGGAGCAGAGCGTATCGAGCGCAGCGTCGCACCATTGCGGCTCCTTCAGAGCGCGCGATGCCAGAAACAATGCTCGGGACACGCCCGGAGCGCCGTAACACCACCCTGCGCGCGCGGGCGGCCCCGCCGCTGAAGGCGAGATCTCATGCTCCGTCGAGATGGTCGCGGGCCAATAGGGGCCATGCTCGTCGTGCCCCCGGCGCGCGAGCAGCCATTCCACGATGGTGCGGATGGCTCGCTCATGCCCCTGCACACGAATACCCTTTTCGTAGGCAATGGACAGCAGCGCGAGAGGGCCTGAAATTCCATGCGCGAGTCCCACGTCGAAGAGCCCTTCGGGGTGCGAATCCGGAGTCCACCAACCCGGCACGGAATGCCCTCGAAGAACAACGGGACGCGTGAGCGCGACCAAATGCCGCATGATGCGCTCCGTGAGGCTCCTCTGCCCTTCGCCGCACGCGAGCAGATAGCGCCCGAGGCCGGACAATCCGCTCACCACGTCATAAATCGGCATAGGAACGCCCGCGATGCCAGAGCGAACGCGTGGTTCGTCGAGCGACAGGAGCGACTCGGCGCACGCGGCGACCTGTTCGTCGGCCACGGATAGGAGCTCCGCATAGTCGCCCGGACGACGCTCAACGGCCCGTGCCGCGAATGCTACTGAAGGCACCCCGTAGAAAAGGCTGTCGGTCGGGGATGGGCACTCCGACGATATGGCAGCGGCGAGATAGGCGTGTGCCACGTTCGGTGCGTCAGGGCGATACCCCTGCAGTGCGCCGAAGAACAACGCCATGCCGGGACAGCCATCGGCGAGCGCACGCGGATCCCAATGGACAACGGCCCGACCGGCGCCTTCGCGCGGCTTCGCTCTTATCGCTTCGGCGACCGATGCAGGATCGGACAAGCGCTCGGCCAAGAGGTTCACGAACTCTTGGGCGGTGCGCGCGGTCGTTGCGTCGATGGGGGCCATCATGGCTCCCTCCGGCCTGCCGTCCTGGCCGCCCCCGAATCGAACGCCCGAAGCAAGTATTCGTACAGGACGAACTCGTGCCGCCGCGCATCCGCCCGAATCACCCGATTGACGTGCATGTGGATCAAGCTCGCCACCAACCCCTCCCAGGACGTCTCGAGCCGCCCACTGTCCCGCAGCGCGCGCAGCTGCTCGAACGCAGGCGCCACCGCGGCCGAACGAGCCTCGACGAGCCCGAGTAGCTCGCTCATCATCGCGTCATCGTTTCCTTGGACGCCAGGGCTCTCGCCCACCACCGGTCCACTGCTCGCAATCCGCTCGATCGCGGCCCGCTCTGCCCGATACTGAGTGCCAAGCCCCTTACGAAACGCAGCATCGGCACGATGCTCCTTGGCAAAAGCATCCCGAGCGCCCACGAGCAATGCCCGCCGTGCGTCACCCTCGATACCGGCGTCCCCGAGAAGCGCGTGCATTCCGCGGAGCACCGCACGCCAGCGCGCATCGGCTCCCGCATCGCCTGCCGTCCGCTCCACGATCTCCAGCGCCGCATCGCTGTCGGCCTCGAAAATCCGCTCCGCGAGCGGCATCGCCAGCGGCCCTCCGTACCGCTCGACCTCGCGATCGTACGTATCGAGCACCAGCTTCACCACGTCCCCCGAGGCCAGCCGCGACGCGAGCGCCTTCTGCAGGCGAGGCAACACTTCGACCATCAACTGTGCGGGATCTCCCTCGAAGCGTAGTCGCAAATGGAAATCTGGATCGGCATATCGAATGAAGAACCATCGCTCGATGATCCCGAGATGGCGTAGCTCGCGAACGAGCGGCGCGACCACGGCGCGAAGCAGCCGGTCCCCGGTAGCGGGCCCCGTATAGATCTTCGCGTACAACCACCGCGACCCCGGCAGGAAGATCCGCGCCTCGGGCGTGCCGGCCGACGGTGAAGCGAGCGCCCTACCCCGCTTCGCTGGTTCTTCGGACCGGTCCGCTCTCACGAATGGGATCACCAGCTCGTGCGTATATCGCCCCTCGACCCCTGCCGCGCACATGCGTTCCGGCTCCGGAAAAAGCTCCTGCAGCCGAAGCTTCTTGCGGCCACGTGCGAGCGCGACGAGCTGCGCCCCCGCCTTCTCGCTCGCGAGATCGAGCGGCAGCAGGTGATCGCCTTCCATCACGGATACCCAGCGAGGCAGGCCACGTCTCTGCCGAAACCCGGCATCGTTTGCGAGCTGCTCGACCTCACGCGCATACAACGTCCATCGCGCGAGCGAGAGCACGAATCGCCCGTACGACACGCGTGGCAAAAACGCAGCATCCTCGAGCGGTCCCCACGACCACTGCAATCCAGTTGCGAGACCTTCGCATTGAAGTGCCCCGAGAAACCGATAGATCGCGAGCGATCCCGCCCCATGGTTCTGCATGCTCGTGAGCCGCGGCAGCACTTCCCGCCCGAGCTTCACGGATCGCAGCCGCACCCGTCCGCCGCGCACGCTCACCCGAAGATCGTCGATGGGTATCTGACGCTCCTCGGCCACCCCCGAATGGCCCAAATAGGGAATCTCGTGCTCGCGCAACACCGGCCGACAAAGCACATTTCCCGTTCGTCCTTCCGGCAAATGGACGACTTCGGCGAACACTGCATCGGGCCGCAACCGCTCTTCGGCCTGCACGTGTCGCTCCACGAGCGCTCGCACTCCCTCATTCCCGTGGCAAAACCGCCCGAGCAACGATGCGCCCGAGGGCCCATGGACGTAGTGGAGATGCAGGTCGAAATCCCCTTTGTCGATGGCTTCACTCGATGTCGCCGCGATGCTTACCATCGCTGCGAGCGCGTCGGGCAGCGGCTCGGGCTCCTCCTCGGTCAGCTTTTCGAGATCCTGCGCGTCGAGCTTCCATTCGCGCAGCCCATCCTCCCGCAATGCGAGGAGCCGCGCCAGTTTGTACTCGTCGTGCGCGCTGATTCCTTCGAGCGGCACCGCCCCCTGTTCCCCGGCGTCTGGCGTCTCGGAAAACACGATATTTGCCAATAGCGGCGAGGGAGGCGCCATCCTCCTATGGGGCGTACCAAACCCCACGCCTCTCTCCTCGTCGAGTACCTCCGCAAGCGGCACCTCGCGCTCGCCATACCGATCCATGAACTGCTGCCGAAACCGATGCATCGCCCCCGAGCGCTGCCGAGGCGTGATTCGATGAATCAACGTGATGGCCCGCCGCACTTCACGCACCACGCGTTCTCCAATGTGCACCCCATTCCCCGGCTTGAACAAATCGACCTGAAAGAGCCGCGCCGGATCGGGCGGCACGGGCAAAGCTTCCAGCATGGCCATGATCTCGCGATATCGCTCGCGCGAAAGGCCCATCCCGTCCGCATCGATCGCCCGCAGCCCGTCGCGCGCTTTCGAGAGGCCCTCGACGACCCTGCGCGTCTCTTCGTGCGCCGCGCCGACGTCTGCGGGCCCCGAGCGCCCTAGCGACTCGGCAAAGGCCGCGATGGGATCCTCACACGTGACGGAAGGCTGAACATTCGATACCAAAAACTGCGCATCCACGAGTTTATCGATGAAGGCGACTGCATCGTCCGTCGTCACACTCGCATAGAGATTCAATATCGCATCGCAAATAGCTTGTCGCGACACCGCCCCTTTCTTCGCCGCTCGAATGGCGACCCCCACCGCTTCCGAAGGCTCCGCCGCCACGAGTTGATGCGTCCGCGCCCGCGTCTTCGGATCGACCTTCGTTTCGACGTAACAAATTTCCTCCTCGTTCACCACCATCGACGAATTGAGCCGAAAGCGGAGTGCTCCCCGCGTCCGCGGCGCACTCGCCAGTGCATCCGAGAGCAGCGACAGGTATTGCATATCGAGCCGTGAACTCCGCCTACACTCGGCCGCTCGGCAAACGGAAAGCGAAGTACGGTCCGAAATGGTCGCAAGTCCACATCCCGAAAAGAGCCCGAACGGCGTAGGTCGAGCCGCCATCCGCGACAAATAGCGAACCACGATGAGCTCGACATCACGGGCCCGTGGATCGTCGGGATTCGCGAGCCAAGCGTCGATGGCCGTATCGAGCGTCGGTGATGCCACGTAAAGCGCCTCCCGAACGATGGGCTCTTCGAGATAGCGTCGAATCGTCTCCCGGGTGATTCCGTTCCGTAGAACATCGAACGATAGGAGCGGAGTGCGCAGTACGCAGGCACCTTGATGTTGAAGTTCAGCCAAGCGTTCCATGTTCTATCGTACCTTTGCCTTACGCACTCGATGTCGCGATGCTTGTCGAGTGAAACCCCGTGATGGATACGTCCAAGTTCGATATCTGTGCTTCGTATTCAGGGGTGCGCGATCACCAGAAACGCACGCGCTCTCCGGTCGACACATTGCATGGCTTTGCGCATCGTTTCGGGATCGAGCGCCCCGAAGCTCTCATCGAGGACGATGAGATCGGCGTTTTGGAGGAGGGCCCGTGCGATGTACACGCGGCTTTTTTCGCCGTGCGATAGCTGCCAGCCGGTTTCCCCGACCATCTGCATCAATCCACCGGGCATCCGATCGAGCAACCCACCGAGGTCGAGCTCTCGGCAAACCGCTTCGGCCTCGTCGAGATCCGCCTGGCTCGGAGGCCACGCGCGTCCCATGAGCAAGTTGAAGGCAAGCATCCCCGAGAGCACGTGGTTCTCGTGAAACTGCGGCGCGGCCACGACGCGCTTTCGCCACGCCTCTGCACCAAGCGTGCTGCGATCGAGTCCATTGAGAAGCAAAAGCCCTGTCTCAGGGGAGCGGAGCCCTGCGAGCACGGCGCCGAACGTGGACTTCCCGCCGCCGGATCCCCCTTCGAGAAGGATCCGGTCTCGCGCGTCAATCCGAAGCGTGCACCCGCGCAGAACGGGCTCTCCACGATCCCGGTAACGAAACGTCACGTCACGTGCCTCGAGCAGAGCGCTTCCCGGCATCTCGCTGGAAGCGAAGAACGCGAGATCGGGCGGTGCGCTAGGCTCCGTGCGGCCGGCGGCGTGGAAGAGAGGTTTGACTTGCTTCCAGGCGAGGAGCGCACCGCCCAAACTCGTGAGGCCCCCCGCCAAGTGCCCAAGCGCGCCCGAGGCGAGAAGGATTCCGCCAAGTGTGATTGCCATGGATCCCGCAGAGAGCGATGAAGACGCCGACCCGAAAAGAAGCGTCGGCAGGAGGCCCATCATGGCCACCACCAGCCACCCCCGTGGGAGCAGCGCAGCAATGCGCGCGGCCGACGCGTCCATTCGCTCCGAGCGCGCGATGTACTCGGCCACGGCCTCGCTCTCGCCTTGATGCCACTTTTCGGGCGCCAGCTGCGCCAGGCGCGTGCGGTGTCCGACGATCCGCTCGACGAGATCGTTGGTCATCGCAAGACGCGTCACCGTCCAGGCATCCGTTCTCTTGAGGTACGTTCGCACCGTAAAGACGCTGACGATCGACCATAAGGCCAGAAGCACGAGCTCCGTCGCAGCCGCTGCCCCCTTCGACAGCACGAAGGCACAAACCGCGAGCTCGATGATGGCGACCAAGCCCCCGATTCCGGTTCCGAGTGCGAGCGATTCAACGGCCTCCGACTCGATCACGCGGCCCAAAAGGCCACCCGCTCCTTCCGCGCGGATCTCGTCGGGCGCGAGTCGCAGCGCGCCATGCAGAAGTCTCCGTTTGAGGAGCCCGCCGGCGTCGATGGCGAAGAGGGCCTGCATCCGGCTCTCGAGGATTCGAAATGGGATCTGCGTGACGAAAAGGAGCGCCCACGCGATGAGGAGCCCCGCGTCGATGCGCCCTTGCAGAGCGCCTCGTCCCAGCATGGCCCACGACGCGATGTTGAGCACGTATTGCGCGGTGTGCGCCAACGCGAGTGTGGCGGCCTTGCGGCCGAGCCCCGCCGCCCGCAACTGCGCCAAGAACGGCGCACCAGGTGGCAGGCGTAGGAGCCAGCCATCGCCCACCTTCACTCGGCTGAGCAACCGCCCAAAAATGGCGTGGCGTGCGCGCCCTCGCCTTCGGCTCGGGAGTCCGGCCAAGTCCAACATGGCTTCGATGTTGGCGGCGTGCGGGGCCTCGCGCTCGGCGCAGAGCACCGCACGGAGCTCTCGCGCGGGCACGGCACGAACTTCGAGATCGGGGCCCAACAAGAAAACGCGCCCCGAGCGATAGGCTGCGAGTGCGAGGAATGACGTTCGCTCGCCTTGCGTGATCCGGACGAGCGCCGGAGCGAGCCCGCGAATGAGATCGTCGACGCTCGCATACCCACTGTCGATCCACTCGGACTCGAGGCCGAACCAGTTCGCGAGGGATTCGATCCAAAGGCCGATTCGCGTCTCCTGTTCGACGCGTACAGCTTCGGGCAAGGGAGGAATCGCGGCGGCACGCGTGGCAAATCCGGCTCGCTTTGCGAGCGCGAGCATCGCTTCCCCCGCCTGCTCGAGCGACCACGTCGAGCGCTCGAGATCCGAAGAATGGCCCTGGGGGATCATGTCTTCGGCCCTCCGGGCTTCACCGGGGTCGTCGGAGACACCAGGGAGCCCGCCCGCAGTGCCGTCTGGGGCAGATCGCTCGCGGTCACCGCCCGGAGCCGCCCCCGTTTTCCTTTCACCTGCGGGAGCAGGCGCGGCGCATCCTCTCCGTACTCGGCCAGCTTTCCTGCTCGAAGGGTCATCTTGCGCCAGTTGCCGCCCGACCAGAAGCCGCGCTGGACCACCTTCTCCGCATCGAGCATCGCGCGGTAGCGTGAGCTCGGCGCCTCGACCAGCGCCGCAGGCACACCGTCCTCGACGATCCGCCCGTCCTCCACGACGAGGACTCGGCCAAAGTCCAACGTTTCGCTCATGTCGTGCGTCACACAGAGGATGGTTGCGCCGCGCCACCATGCGCGCGCACGCGAGAGCAGCGCCCGCCGCTTCCTGCGGTCGAGACCGCGGAACGGTTCGTCCAGGATGACGAGGCGCGCGTCGCGTCTCAGGAGCGCTCGCCCGAGGCGCACGCGTTGGCCTTCGCCGCCCGATACGAGTGCACCACCTTCGCCAAGCACGGTCTGCATCCCATCGGGCATCCGTTCGAGGAGCTGTTGAAGGTCCGCGGCGTCGAGCGCCCCCGGCAGTGCTCCCATGGCTCCTGCCGGCATGCCGTACAGCATGTTGTCAGCCAACGATCGGTTCCAGAGCTGCACGGCCGGGTCGACCCACGCGCATTCTCGGCGAAGCACGTCCTCGCGGGCAGCGTCGAGCGGATACCCATCGACGAGCACACGCCCTGCCACGGGCCGATGCCACCCCAGTAGAATCCCGACGAACGTCGACTTCCCGGCACCCGAGGGGCCAACGATCGCGACTTCGCTTCCCGGAGCGATTCGAAGATCGACCTCCTCGAGGATCGCATGTCCGCCCGCCACGACGCTCACGCCTTCGAACTCCAGAGCGACCCCTCGCGTCGAAGGTGCTGCCGCTTCCGTCATGCCTTCTGCCCGGACCTCTTCGATCGCGCCGAGAGGTTCGAGGAGCCGGAGCGCGGTATTCCGAACGCCAGGATAGGCACGCACCGCCCCCGCGAGACTCTGCCCCAAGACCGGCAAATTGAGCACCCAGTACGAGAACAAGAGAATCTCGGAGAGCGGCCCACCGCCGCGGACGTAGCGGAACAGAAGGAGCGCCGCGAGCCCGAAGCCGAGACACGAACCAAGCGTGTCGGTCACGATCGCCGCCCGGACCAAGCTGCGTGCTGCGCGTGCCCAATGGACCAGCAGACTCTCGTGCTCCCGCCTCACCGCACGCTCGGCGCCGTGCGTTCGAACGGGGACGAGCCCGATCAGCCCATCGAGATAAAATCGACTGAGGCCTCCCACGTGCGCCCGCACGCGCAAATCGCGCTCGCTCAAGACGCGCTCCGAGGCCAGGGGCACCGCCAGGGCGACCACACCTGCGAGGATGGCAAGTGGAGCGCTCGGTGGATGAAGCCACGCGATCGCACCAACGGTGACGAGCAGACTCAGCGCGCTTCGAACCAGCTGGGCACCAAGATCGGGAAAGGAGCGGATCGCCGAGAGCGCGTGGCTTCGATTGGCCATGTCGGACGTCGGGCGGCTGCTCAGATAGCGGTCCGCGAGGCGCGGGAGCTTCGTCAAAAAAGCCACGCGCAACCGCACCTCGAGGTGCCGGCCGATGCGCCGAATGGACTGCGCGATCGGAAGTTCGAGCAGCAACAACGCGAGCAAGAAGGCGACGAGTGCGCCCATGCCTGCCATCCGCTCTTTGAGCACTCCCAGATCGCCCGCCACCTCGACGAGGCCGCGCATGAGGATCGTTTCGACGAGCCCGACCCCTGCCGCGAACGTGAGCGCCACGAGCAACGCCGCAGGCCCGAGGGCCCCGTCGGCACGAAGCATCCGTAGGAGCTCCCGGATCGGTCGCGCGGGAGGCTCCTTCAGCACCGCCGCCAATTCGGCGGATGCAAGCGAGGCGTCGGCCACGTGGCCGTCGTGAGCGCCGGCGCGTACCGCCACCACGACCACCCCGTGCAGCCAAACGCCCTCCTCCTCGTCGCGCGACATACCGCCCGGGAGCCCCGTCCAGTAAGCGGGCGGGATCGAGCCCTCACCGGGGTGCTCCCCTTTGCACCTTTCCAGAATCGAGCGCAGAAGACTGCCCGCCTCGCGGCCCTTGCGCACGCCGCCGGAGTGTACGATGTCGGCCACCATCCGCGTTGCGGCGTCGAGGAGCGCGATCGGCCTCCAGTCGTCACTTGCCGCCGCGCGCGTGAGCACCGCATCGCTCTCGCTTACGCACCCGAGATCGACAAGGCGCCGGCCGAGGACTTCCACGAACGTGTCGGACGTGGCGAGCGCACGAAATTGCTCCGGCGACACCGGCATTCTATGCATGAAGAGCTGATCGCGGAGCGAAGACTCCGTCATCCACCGTCTACCTACACTGGGATCCATGACCTGCATCAGCGGGCCGACGCGTCGCCATACGATGATGAAATGAGGTGTGCCGTCGGGCTGCTTCACGACGACAATCGCCGGCAACACCCGTGCTTCGTGCAGGAAGAGATGCTCCGGGGGCACCATCGTTTGTGTGGCGATCAGTCCGAGCTTCCCTGCAAGCTCCTCCAACGTGTCGATGGACGTGCCGTCGACGTCGGTCTGGCACGCCTCGCGGAGGCGGCCATAACTCGCAGAGATCCCGAAGCCTTCCAGGAGGGATGTGAGCGCCGCCGGCCCGCAGTCCATCGCGGAGGTCTGGACCACCTCGGGCACGAGGAAACACCGGCGGGTGCTTCGCGAGGAGCTCATGGTCCATCGCCCTTCTGCACGGACGCCCCGAGCCTAGTGCCGGCAAAGCGCAGTGCAATCCGCGCGGGTGTCGAGGTCTCGACATCGATTTCGACGGCACCCGGCAGCCCGTGCTCGAGGGGAATGCGCGGGTTCCCATTCGGCACGAGATCGAGCTCGACGCGAATACGCCCGTTATGGGCGACACTCGCCACGTTTCGCACGGTGACCGGCACCGTTCCGAATTGCGTCCACGGGAAACCCTCGAGGCGCATTCGGCCTTCCTGGCCGCGTCGGATCCGTCCGAGAGCATTCTCCGGAACGAAATCGGCAACTGCGATGAGGTGACCTTTCGGAATGAGGCTCCCGAGTCGGTCGCCCGCCGCCACGAACGAGCCGATCTGGTGCTCGGGCGCGACCTCGCCAATGGTTCCGTCCGCGGGTGCGCGAAGCTGCCGCTTGGCGATCTCCGTCCTCAAGACGTCGATGGTTGCGAGCGACGTCCTTCGCTTTCCCTCGAGCTCGGCCACGTGAAGGCGGAGTTGGGCTATGTGAGCCAGCCCTTCATTCGCACGACTTTGCCCCTCGCCCCACAGGCGTTGCACATCATGGCCGATGGCGTCGATGGCCGCGAGCTTGCGTTGCGCTTCGGATTGCGCGCGCAAAAGGTCTCGTGTGGAGATCAAGCCGTTGCCCTGAAGCCGTTGGGCACGACGATCTTCTTCGCTCGCCAGCCGCGAATCGATGGCCGCCTCCTCCTGCTTCGCGCGCCTCTCGTCGATTCCAGCGCGCATGGCCAGCCGCTGGCTCGATAGCGCGTCCTGTTCTGCGCTTACCTGTTCGCGAAGCGCTTCGAGCTGAGGCTCCACGATCGCCACGCGCGTGAGCTCCTCTGCCAATTGGCGTTGTTCGGTCTCCGAATCGAGTTCCACGAGTACGTCACCCTGGTTGACGTTCTTTCCCAGAACGAGCCTCGTCGCCGAAATCCGTCCGTTGATGGCCGCATTCAACGGCTTTGCAGCTTCTGCCACCTCGATTCGGCCCGAATCGCTCGTTTGGTGAAGTGTGATTCTGACGTGCATGAACCAAAAAAGCCACGCTCCGAGAAGAACGGCCGTGCCACCAAAGGCAAATGCGGAGCGGTGGGCCGCGTCAATGTCGAGGGAACGCAGGGATTGAGAAAACGGAGTCGGCATGACGGCTCCTTTACAAGTCTACGAAATGGGGGCTGCCCCCACGACTATCATTTCACGGGACAAAACTTCATTTCGCACTTCCTGATCCCTATACGGCACCCCATCACAGAAAGGCGTTACACGCAAAATCCGCCCGTATTGACGCATGTCCCTTTGCAGCGGCGAATCAACGGGCAAGACGCCTGACATCTCACCGGAAAAACACTTCGACAATTCCGCGGGACCGTCGTCCAGCTGCCATGAAGGAACACGAGTCTATTCCTATGTGCTTCAGGTGTCGTGCACGTCCGAGTGTCTTCCTTCGGGTCGACTTTACCTAATTTACCAGCAGCTTCTTTGGGTGCGCCGATCTGCATACTATTACTCACGGTTTTTTCCTTTCCTTTGACTTGCTCATATCGAAATCGCGCGCTCGATTCGGGCGCCCATTTGGAACGTCCAAATGGGCGTCCGGGACGATGGCGCTCAGCGCACGAATGACCAAGTGACGCCCTGCACGACTCCGTCGTCGGGATCGGCCAACGCCGAAAAGGCCGGCAGGCTCAGATCGACGTGCTCGCGATCGCAAGAGGGGCACTCGTCTACCACGGGCACGGTGATGGATTTTCCGTTGTACGAGACCCGAACCGATACGCCTTTGCAAACAGGATCGTTGTTTCGGTTGGAGCTCGAGAACCACTTCGAGGAGACCGCCGCCAAATTCTGCGAGGATGCGTCGATCTTCGTGCCGCATGCGCCGTAGCCTTTATCAGTGTACCAGGTGATCTTCCCCGTGTGCTCCTCACCAATCGGAACGTCCGTGGCGGCCCATGCCGGGCTGGTGAAAAGGACCGCAAGGAACAGCGCTGACGTCAATCGCCGACTAGACATTTGAAATACCTCCGATACAAAACGAATACCAATCACATGACTGCCATATGGACTTACCAGCAAGCCCATCATCTCATTAGCGTTTCGAAGTCACGAGCATCGACACACACGGCCACGGACAAGACCACGCCGCGACCTATACGCATTTCTCCTTTGGCCGTCGCGACGCCTGACTTCGCGCGAAAAGAAGGCTCAATAATTCTGCATCGCGCCGTGCAAACGACTCGGAGAACGCCCTGCGCCTTCAGAACGACGTGCTTTGCGAAATGTCCAGGCGTTGGTGCCAGCCCTGTTGGGCGTCGGTGTACCAACGCACGTACGAGAACACGCCCATGACCTCCGTTCCGCTGCCGAAATCGGCGAGTGCAGGACCTCCGGAGTCGGGCTCAGAGAACGCCCGCTGACTTCAAGAACGACGTGGCGTCCGCGGTGTCCGTGCGTACGTGCCAGCCCTCTTGGCAATTGTTTACCGTATACGAAGTCACGCCGATGACCTCGGTGCCGCTGCCCAAATCGGCGAGCGCGGGACCTCCAGAGTCACCGTAGCAAATGGTCTGCGCCCGCGGGTCCGTCGAGGGCATGTTGGTGCCGGCCGTAAAAGTCTTCTCGCTGAGCCCTCCGAGCCCGACGTCGGCGTAACGCTTCGTTCCCCCTGAGGCCACATCTCCAGGCGACGTCCTCCCATAACCCGTGATGCGGAGATACGAGCCAAGATGCTTAATCTCGAGACGGTGCCTGCTCACGGGAATGGGGGTCACGCCGCTCGTGTTGGAGCTCAGCGTGATGACCGCGAAGTCGTGCCCTTTGGGCCAGTCCCCCGTGAACTCCGCATCCCACGACACGGTACTGATCGTGAAGCGTGGATCGTCGGATGTCGGGTTCTGCCCCGTCCGAATGGAGATCCAGGGGTTTTCCCAGTCCAAGTACATCCTATTTACACAATGTGCCGCTGTGAGAATCTTATTCACTTTCACGATCGTGCCCGTGCAGATATACACGAGGTCCTGGCCGGTTCTCTTATCCTTGCCGGTCATCCACACTTCAACCACCGCCGGATCCCCGTCATAAGCGGCGCCGCCTACGATGCCATCGTTGCTTACGCCCATATGTTCCGGTGCTTCGGTCTCGTCTGTGGAGTCCGTTGCTACGCAACCTACTCCCAGCGCAGAAAGAACGAAACACGCAGACAACGACACCATCCGTTGACGAACCATGGAAACCTCCCATCATCCAGTATGAGTACAATATCGAACGTCCGCAGCCGATGCCGGCCGGGGGTTCGGGTGACTTCGCATCCGATCAAGCAATCATGCGATCGCAAAAAAGGCGCCCTACACACGCCATACTCACTGCAGGTACGCGCACGCGCCTCCGACCCGCGATGAAAGATCGAACGCGGGCATTCGAAGCATGTAGTCGCACAACCTCACGTCATTGGGTGAATCCACGGAGCCTGCAAGACGCCGCAAACGCAGATTCTACGCTCTACGTGGATTCTTCCGAACCAGGGACTCACCTACGTACAGTCGACGCTCGGAACTCAGAGAATGCCGTTCTCCTTCATGTCGGCGTTGCCATTCGAACTGTGCAATCTCGTAACCCCCCAACGTTGCGTCCAGTCCGATGCCGAGGCAATGCATTCGTCCTCAGCGTCATGTGGATCGGTGATATCCAACGCGTCATTCTTTCGCGGAGCGAAGTCTCCGCGGCATTTCGTGGGAAAGGTCGATTCTCGACCTCGGACCCCGAGTTGAGACACCGACAGCAGCGCACAGCGAGAGCGAATATTTGCCGCTCCCGCTGAACGACATGGCTTAGCGTATGTTAAGTCTCGAGAAGCGTTGGGTGGGGCTCGGCTTCTTCCGCATTCGCATTCGTTCTGACGTGCGTCGATACCCTGCCTGACCGCCCACACCGCTCGGTATCGGGAGCTTTTTCGAACTCATCGGCGCGATCATCGTCTGATGCGACGGGGATGAGGCCGAGATCGGCCATATTCATGACTTTCGTATACTCGCTCATGGCATGCCTCTTTCTTATTTATCAACTTCGACAATTGGCTAACTGGGTACGAATCGCCCAATTGCTCATGGCTAGCGAGTACGAACCCGATTGCTGGCGTTGGTCTGATCCGCGCTACAGTCGGATCTCCTCGGTCGACGTGCAGAACGCCCCGCGCAGGAGAGCGCCATCGATGGGCTCCCCCGGCGGGGGTTCCTTCTCCGCCTTCAGGGCTGCGCCTGCGCCTCGGCCCAGAGCCCATCGAGCGTCTTATCTCGCTGCGGCGTCACCGTCTTGAAGATATCATCGCTGTATGTTCCATTGCGGGCCGCCTCGTTGAGCCTTCGCACGAAGCTGCTGTCGTACGACCGAACGATGTAGTTGAACAACCACGCGGCCTCCCCATAGCCCTGCGTGTAGTGGGCGTCTCTCGCAGGCCGGCCAACGGAGTACGGCTGGTAGATGTAATATCGCATGAAGTCTGCGATACCTTCCGTCACCCACCCCGGAGTGTTTCCCCTGTACTGCTGGATGATATGGACCGACTCGTGCACCATCGCACCGAAGTCGTCGCCGTGCTCGCGGAAAAACTTGGCGCAGCCCGTTGCGGTGGTCCCGGAAACGTACGCTACCCCATCACATTCCTTGAAAATCATATCCCACTTCGATGGCGCCTTATACCCCGAACTCGATAGGTACCACGAGAACTTGCCATACCAAGCGAGCGCGATATTCTTGCTCATCGCACCAAACCATCCCAAGTCCGAGGCATTGCTCGTGTCCAGTCGAATGTCGGTGCCAGGCTCGTCACCGATGGGGACCGTCCAGACTTGATTGCGCGCGCCGGGCGCGCAATCCCAGATTTCGAGCTGCGTGCCGTTTTGTGAGCTCACATTCGGGACGTCCATGCAGAGGCCCGAGTTTGGATTGACGAGGGTGACACCCCGCACCTCCCACTTTTGTCCCGGCGAGCCATTGCAATCCCAAAGGTGCAACAAGGTACCTCTGACCTTCCTCGACTCCGGCACGTCCACGCACTTGCCCAGCACGCGCAGAGTCTTGTCGCTTCCCAACGTAACTCGCTGCGCTATGGTGCCATTGCACTCCCAGATCTGCACCTTGGTACCGTTTGCGGTGTTCTGACCATTGATATCCAAGCACTTGCCGATCATCCCGGACGTTACCCAGCCCTTCGAACCGTTCTTCCAAGGGATAACGTTCGGCATCGGCTTGCCCATCGCATGGACCTCTCCGCTGGCGTGCGCCTCGCCATCGTTCCCCGAGGAGGCGGACATGAGCGCGGGCCCTTCGACGATGGTAAACGGCGTCTCGCCGGAGGCATCCTCACCGCGGCCCTCCTGCGACAAGAGGGACGTACCCGCCGGCCCCTCGCCAGGCACGCGCTCCCCGTCGGGTTCCGATCCGGTGTCGCTCGAAGCCCCCGCACACGCTGAGACGCTCAACGCCACGACAATGGGCAATGCATATGAGCAGGTGATGACATTTCGCAAATTACGGTTCCGAAAGTACATTATTTCTCCATTCATTCAGTTGTCGCACATGTCCCATCGGGCACCGTCCGACCATGAATAGGTCGGCGCCGCCCACGAGAAAAAAAACCGAATCTCACCAAACATCTTATCTAACTTAGGAAACGCACGACTTGCATTTCGCACTGCCCCCCGTCACCTGCCCCCCGTCCACGCACGGGCTCCACTGGCTCCCGAGCGACGCACCAGTGGCGCGTTGCACCAATCACGAATTTCCTTCACGATGTACAACCATCGCCAGGATAGCAGGCGAGCCTCGACTGCAGTCTTTTCAAGCGTTCGGCGTCAGGCCATGCTCGACTCTCGTCGGCATATCCTTCTCGCGACACCGGGCGGTGCCGGCTTCCTCATGGCTACTGCATGCCGTAGCCTCATCAAGAACGATGCCACCGACCGTAATTCTCGACACTCACGAACATTCGTTGATTCCAGCACTTCATTTCAGTCACACGAACATCATTGCTAGGCATACCGATTCTCGATGCGCCAACGAACACGCGGCAAAATCGCCGACCGCGAATGACACCGGTGTCATTCGCCTATTCTTCCCGATCGATCGGACACGTGTACGATCGATGCCTTGGCGTCTCATTGCGGCAGACCGTTACGATCTTCCGTTGCCGTTCATTGAATAATAGTATAAACACATTTGGTTCGAGCGCCAGGCGTATTTTACTCAATTCATCAATACAGCGTTGGGTGCTCGTTACACACATCCGCGTCGAAGCGGCTCGGCCCGTTACACTGCAAATGATTCGATATGAAAAGGCGCCCCCCCCCGAGCGACAGTAGCCTATGGCAACTACCAGATGCGATCGGTCACTATTTGCCACCTCGCTACAACGTGTCTCTCGGCCGAGACGACCAGATAAGCGTATTTCACTAGCTTGTACCCACTCGCGTAAAGAATGGTCGACTCGCGACCGGGTCGCAGGAACTTGGTACGTGTTCGGCAGTTGGCTACTCGCGGACGCGCAGGGGCTGCCGAACTGCCAAGCAGTTGCATCGAGGTGCCCGGAAGCGCCGTCCCCATGAGCGTATCGTGTCGGGAGCAGCGCTCGGTCGTCCGTACGAGAGTTTCGTTCGTTCGCTGCACGCAGCGCTGAGTCCAACTTGGTATAGCAGGGGTAAGCGCCTGCCCTGCTAGGTTGATGACCTCGCTCCGTTCCATCATGTAACTTCCTCTTCCTTCTCGGTTGCCTCCTGTCGGATAGCTCGTGACCAGCAACGCGAACCGCAGCGTTGCCGACCGCCCCTGCATTGCAATATTCACCTACACGCTTGGCCGGCCCCACAGCTCTCATCGAGCGAGGAAGCCTCCCAAGAACGTCAGCCAAATCAATAATGACGGTAAACATCTTTATAAATTGCGACATCCACTCCAACCTTGTCGTTTAAAACGTTTTACATCTCACGACTCGAGCTGGACGGCGAACGCTGGTCTCAATAGTGATTTCGCGCAGCCAGTCCTGAAGGTTGACTATGGCTGTTGACACCGGTGTCATACCCTACAAATTCTCTCATTCATGGCCAACCGTTCGGACTTACAAGTTGCCGCGGACTGGCCGTTCATATCCACGAACGACCCTGACTCACCGGCGCGCCTCGTTAACGAGAGCAGCGGAAAGCAACCAGTGTAATTTCATTTCGCTTGAATGACTAGAACTATTTTAATCTATCTTCTTTAGTGAACGCAAATCCGCGATGGCGGATGCACGCTCTGCCGTATGTCGTGGGCTCGATATCGCAAAATTGGAGTCGCCGACGCTTCTCGCTTCTCAAGGCGCCGCGAAGCACGTCGGGGTCGCGCAAGTGCGATAGTTACGACGGCGAGTGCACGTCACGCGCTCTGCCCTCGAAGCCGGCGAAAGCATCTCCTAAAGAGATGCGGTGTCTCGCTCGAACGGCAACAGGCGTGGCAACGCATGGATGCAATTGATCACTCCTCGCGAATGCCCTGCGCGTGTATCGATGTCCGTGGCGACCAGATAGTCGTATTGCGATTGTTCGGAAATCCGCAAGGCGGCGCGGGAGATCAGCACATCGAGCCCTCGCACACTTGGCGGGGCGCTCGGAGTTGACGGTCGGAGACCCTCGAATGTACCAGGACCGCCAAACTGGCGCTCATTGCCCTCGAGGAAACGCGCTATGGACGAGAAGGGGCTAACGAACGGCCAAGCGCCCGCGCAGAGAGGCGGCTGCGCGGTCCATTGCGCAAGCGTCACGGTTTCGCGGGCAACGCGCGAACCGGTGTTGAATGCATCCGAGCATAATGATGATCACGCATCCACCGCTCCGACCATCCGGTGGACAGTGAAATACGGACGCAATTGCAACTAGTGTTGCCAAGTGTCACTTCGACATGGCCCTCGGCGTGTTCACCCGGATCGTTGGCTCGCCGGTGCACGGCTAGCGGAGAATCGATCGAGGCAACGGTGTTCGCTGCGTCTCACATCGAGGTGCTGCCCGTCCCCGCAACTGCGCAAGACTTCGCGTACGTCCTCATCACCAATTCGATCCATCGAACTCAGAGCCAGGCGCCAGGCCCGAGTCGCCCCAGAGCAGGACGACGCGCGTGCGCGCCTTTCCCATACCGCGTCGCTCCGGAGCACGCGTGGACGCATTGGACGTCCCTCAGCGAATCACGTCGCGAAACGGCTCCAGTCCCCTATCCTCGTCGAGCACGAACTGGGCCACCGACGTGCTCCGGTGGGCGATTGCCTTCGAAGCTCGCAGCACACGAATCGGCGCCGCGGCAATTCGAACTGCTCGCGAGACGACCTCGTTCGGGCCCGTCCTGCTGCTGCTCTCCTTCCCGTCGCGGCCGACTTGTTTCTGACTCGCCCGCGAGAGCGGAGCAGAGTCATCGCGATGACGGGGCTCTGAATGTATTGCGAAATGGGGCGCTGTGTCCCCGGCACGCGTTTCACGAAAGGACGCTTCACTGCACGTTCGAGAGCGTCGGCGATGATAGGCCGGGCCAGCTTTCCGTGCCTTCGCGAGAGCGATGTGGGGCAACTGGACGTGGGACGTTCTCGCTCCCGCTGAACGACTCCGAGCCTTCGGCCCGGCGGGCGCGGCTTCTTCGGACTCACCGGACAGGAAACATCGCCCGATGCGACGAGGGTGAGCGTGATGCCAGTGACACTGACGTCTTTCGTGTGCTCGCTCACCGCGCACCTCTCTCCCTCATTGATTCGACCATTGAGCGTTGAATCGAAGAATCCTGCTGGCGTTTCGCACCCACTCGGGCAATGACTCATATCGGCGGTTTGCGGATGAACGTTGCGCCGTGCGAATTGCCGGCGACCTATCCCAACATTCGCCCATGCATCGCGTGAGCGCCGGAGCGATCATCCTGAACGCTTGCGATTCATCCCATGTATCGTTCGACACCGTCAAGCACCTCAGCCGCCGCATGATAGAAGCATGAAGGAAGGGTAACCGGTGTCAAAGAACTAAATTGCGATTTTGTGAAGTATCGACTCGAACTTCCGACCGGCTACACGGTCAATTTGACGTAGCGCATCGCGCACATGACATCCGATGATAAAGCGTCGTTCCATGAACAGAGCGAGTGCCTCCCCCATGTGCGACCATCGGCGACTCGACAATGAGTTGGAAGCTCCGAATACCGCCCATGATCGTGCCCTTGCCAACCGAACAGGCTGATTCGCGTATTCCGTTTCCGCACCATGTTCCCGGTTTATCCAAGCAGGGTCTGGTCGCGTTCGCCATGGAATCTCCGTTTCAAGAAATAGACGCGGAGTCGCACGTCTTGGTGCACGAAAACTCGCTGCGATCGCTGCGCATATCCGTGCCCGATGGAGTGCATGCCATAGCTCGTAAAACGATTCAGTACGTGGGAATACGGCTCTCACCGAAGCAACAGGTGATGGCAACTTCGAGATGCGATTAACGGCCGTTCGCCAGCAACGAGTCGTCACCTCACTGGCCGAAACCGCGAGATAACCGCATAACGGGGCACGCCAGACTGGCGCGCAGTGCCGTGTTCTTCGTGTGTGGACGTCATGCATCCAGCGCTGTGACCATCCGGCCGGCAGTGCCCTATGCCCAAATGAGTTCTCGTGACGCGTGGCGCCATGATCCGTATCAGGGAGAGAATTTCGCGCGTGTCCACGGTGGGAACTGGGTCCATCGCTCTCGGCGCCCGAATCAGTCCTTGGACGTTCCGCGACGAACCGCTTCGTAAAACTGCTCGAGTCCCCTCTCCTTGTTGACGAGGAAGTCGACGACCTCCGCGCTGACGTTCGTGTAGTCCGTTTTCTGGAGAAGCCCCTCGTAAGGCTGCGTGGGGTCGACGCGGTTTACGTCGGCCACGACGTCGATGAGCACCTCGATGGGGGATTGTCCTTCGAAGTTCGCATCCCGAATCGGCGTTACCGCATTTCGCAATGCGCCGGAGACGACCTGGTTCGGGTCCATCTCTTTGCTGCAGATCTCCCGCCCCTCGCGGTCGACGTACTTGCCACTCACGCGGGAGAGAAGCGCCGTCTGCGCATCGAGAAAGCTCTTTTGAACGATGCGTCCCCGCGCATCCTTGGCCGACTTTTCCACGGCGGACGCCAGCACGTGGTACAGCGGCACGAGGTGCTCCTCGTCGCCGAGGAGCTGCAGGAGATCGGCCGCGGATGCGAGTGTGCTGGCAAATGCATCGTTGTCCGACTGCCCATCGAGGAGATACTGCAGCAAAAGCTCGATCTGCTTCCGCGCGTCGGGATCTTTGCGAATGACATCCATGATCTCCAGGCCGGCGGAAAAGAGCGGCCCGCCCAAGGTTTCCTCGACCTTCTTGGCCAGATCCTCTCGTGCCCAGGCGCATTTCTCGAATGGCGGTGCAAAGGACTTGGGGCACCGAGCGCCGAGTTGCGAGCGAAGGACGTCGATGAGCTTGGGCGTCAACTTGGCGAGGATGGGATTCTCGAAAGCGCCATCTTTGACGGACAAGAATTGGTCGGCGAGCTGCGAGCGCGCGCGGCGGAAGTTCGTACGGCGCGCGGCATCCTCGGGATGCGCTTTCTCGTGCGCATCGTAGGCGCGATCGAACGCGTCCATGGCATTGGTCAATAGATACGCCGGCGTCACCTGCGCGACCGGTGAGCCGTCGTTCTTCTTGGTGCCCGGATTGCCGTGTCGGTCCTCGAGTTGCAATACCTTCTTGGCATACTCGGGATCGAGCATCGCGCGAATCGTCTCGGCCGCGGCGTCGATGCCGGAGACCTCCCGCGAGCTCGTGCAAACGCCCTTCGCGTCGTAAGCTTCGCAATGCTGGATCTTCACCGAGCGCACGCCCTTGGCCAGCCGTGAGAGCGCCGGCACGAGATCCGTCGCAAGAATCTCGACGACCAATGCCTCGTACGAATTGAGGCCTTGCCGGGTGCAATTCTGCCCGACCGCCATGAGGCATTCCTCCGCCGTGGCCGATGCGTCGGGGTAGTATTTGTAAATCTTGCTCGCGAGGTCGAGGAACAGCTGCTCCTTCCGATGCTTTACGAAAGGCCTCAGGATCACGCTCATCGTGTCGTAGAGGCCAAAGTGCTCCCATAGGAAAATCGTATTGGCATCGCGTTGCTGCAACCATTGACCTTCGGAGCACGTGCGCAGGCCACGGATCTTCTTGTCCGGTGATGCGTCAATCTCGTTCGGCAAGGGATCGTCGATGACCCGCTCCTGGCACGCCTTCGTGCCGGTGACGGGCCCGATCAGGCCGTCGATGTGTTTGCGCGTTTGCGCATTCACATCGTCGCCTTCGAAATCGAAGAACGCCAAACGATTCAGGAATTTCGGTTTCGGCGCAAGCACCCTCGATTCCGGTTCGGTCCAGAAGCCTTTGATGCCCGTGGAGAGCTCGAACATATCCACGCGCGCAGCACCGAGAGGACCGTAAATGGGGATTTGAATCAGCCCTTCCCGCAGCATGCGGTCGCGGACGTAAAGAACACCAGGCTTGACCGCATCGGGGCGCCCCGTCGTCGGATCGGGAAGACGATCCGCGACGGCCTGCCCGTTCACCACGGATTGGAGATAAAAGACGCCAAGGTTGTCGACCTTGATGAGCTCACACTCTCGGTACGACGCACTTCCCGGCGGCACCGAGAGCGGCAGGGTGACATCGATTTCCTGTCCAGCAATGCGCACCTTGGCATAAAGCCGCGCGCCCTCCTTGTTGCACACGGTAACGCCCGACGTGTCGCTCATGATCCGCAGAAAGCGCATCAAATCGCTTCGGTTCTTGCCGGTTTCGGGTTGGCTGCGATCGACGGGGGATCGCGGAACGTCCTTGCTGTTCGTGGTCAGGTTCCAGGTCGTGCCGTTGATATCGCGTTTATCGTACGAGAGCTCGTCGCGAAAGGTTCCAAATTTGGAGTACATTGCACCGAGGTTCGACGCGACCGCATCATCTCCGAATGCGTAAAGAAGATCCTCTAGAAACCCCGGCTCTTGGGCAACCTGGGCCAGTAGCTCGAGAATGTCGTCCCAAAAGGTGGTCTCGCGCGGAATTTTCGCTTCGTCGTGCTTCTTCGCGGTATCCAGCACACGAAGCAATTCGCCGACCGCGCGCGCGATATCGGGTTGCTTGGTCGTAAACAGCTCTTTTGCCAAGCCAAGCGTGGTGTCGGTGTGGCGATCCCCGAGGATGGTCCCCAACGCGTATACGAGGTCCAAGATGGGGGATTCCCGACCGATTCCTTCGTATTGAACGGGGCCGGTGGGGTAGTTTTTGCTCTTTGCTTCGCGCGGACCGACGGTGACGTGAAGGCCACCGAGAAGATCCATCAGCGTTTCGTGGTTCGCGGCCGCGTCGGGATTCACCAGCGGCTTCAGATCCTGCATCAGGCGGGCGGCGAAGGTACTATTCGTATCCAAGTAATCGTAAAACGGCTCATGGCCAATGAGTGCACGACCCGCCGCATCGCGCGCGGCCGAATCCTTGCTACCGCCCGTGTACGTCGCAAAGGGCGCGGGCGGCGATTTCCCATCGGCGGTCACGAAGCGGCCGCGCTCGTCGACATCCGGGATCCCATCGCGATCGGCGTCGACGAATCCGTCCATCGCCGCAGGCGAAATCGATGCATAGCCACGACCATTGCGACGCACGATGTATTTCGGTGTCGACGCGGCAATGGCCGGATCGGTTCCGAACAACGCCTCCTGCAGGACTTCGAGGTTGTCACGCGGGCGGGAGAGAACGATGCGCCCCGTCAGCGGGTCTCGTGTCGAGGTGAGGACCGGCGCCCGAGGATCGGCCTTGGTGGCAAGAAGCTCCGCGTGCGCCGCCTCGAGCAATTTGTCGAACGAGGCATTCGCCGGGCCGGGAACGGGAATCCGCCGGCCTTCGTCGTCACGCTGGGGATCCAGCTGATATGGATTCGAATCGGCAGACAGAAGTCGAAGCGTGGCATTGGAAAGATTGCGCAGCTCCGGATA
The DNA here is from genome assembly GCA_037157775.1 of Sorangiineae bacterium MSr12523. Lineage (NCBI taxonomy): Bacteria > Pseudomonadati > Myxococcota > Myxococcia > Myxococcales > Pendulisporaceae > Pendulispora > Pendulispora brunnea. Next base: position 2,284,855 of record CP089982.1, on the reverse strand, counting down.
CGCGAGAATCGGACGTACGGCGCCAAGGCCGGTTTCGATGGGACGATATCCGAGACGCGAGGAAATGTGCGACCACGAGGCCTGCGCTTCCTCGGATTGGCGAAAGCTGTCGATGACCGTGGCCAACGACCCGGTGGATTGGGGAATGGTGCCATCGTTGTAGAGCGCACCAATGCGACCGAGCATGTCGCCGACTTGCGCGGCAAAGGACTCCTGCGCAGCTTTCTCCGGTGGATTGCACGACTTCGTGGGATCGCGATTGCCAATGTCCTTCGTCGGGAGCGGCGTTTCGGGAAAGATGGCGTCGAAGGCGCGAATTACTTCAGCACGACGGCGGGCGAGCGCTTCGACGCGGCCGACCATCTTGTCGCGATGACGGCGTTGTTCGTCCAGGCTCACCGGTTCTCCACGCGCATTGACCGCCGATGCCATGGCGGGGAGCTTCGTGACGTCGACTTTATCGTCGAACTGGCCGCCCGCGGGTCGATGGCAGAGCGCTCGAAACGAGCCACCGGAAAGGTCCTCGCGTAAGGCTTGCGCGCCAAATCGGTCGCAAATCACGCCATACATCTCCTCGCCAACGCTCGCCCTCGGCCCGTGGACGCGCGTGGTGTCGAGGCTCGATGCGCATGCCGGCACGAGAATGACGAGACCGCTGAGCGTCAGGGTTGCCGCCAGACTCCGTTTCGAGCCCGTGTATGCATCGGCCATTGCGTCTCCTTCCGCGCGCACGTCGCACGTGCATCTCGCGGTGCGCTCCGACTATGAGCGGGCGCCGTCGCGATCGTGAGTCGCGCGACAGCCAGATTGTTTGTCCCGGAGGGACAATCGACGGGCCGGGGGCGTCACAGCGGTGACGTTTTTTTCCGCCCGGTAAAAGGAAAAATCGGGCGCCTCCGCAACTTGGGTCACTGGAAAGCGTCTTGGGTACGTACGGACAAGGTGAACGTGGATGGCATTCTGACGATAGGGGACCTCTTCCTCGGGAAATATCGAATCGAGCGGCTCGTGGGCATGGGCGGTATGGGCGCGGTCTACGCCGCCGTCGATATCGATCTGGACCGAGGTGTGGCCATCAAGGTGCTCCTGCCGGAGATTGCACGCTCGCAATCGGCCGCGGCGCGCTTCATCCGCGAAGGACGCGCGGCGGCGCGCGTGGAGGGCGAGCACGTTGCCCGCGTGTTCGCCGCAGGGCGGACGCCGGAGGGCGTGCCGTACATGATTCTCGAGTTGCTCGAGGGGCGCGATTTGCGCGAAGAGCTCGCATATCGTGGGCAACTCGGAATTGCCGAGGCAGTCGACATTTTGCGCCAGGCGCTGGAGGGCGTGGCCGAGGCGCACCGGCACGGCATCGTCCATCGCGATTTGAAGCCCGCCAATCTGTATTTGCATCGCCGAAGCAATGGCAAACGGGTGGTGAAGGTGCTCGACTTCGGTATTTCGAAGGCGGGTGGCTGGGAGACCAAGACGGGAGACGGTGCAGCGGGCGAGCTGACGATGACGCGAACGATGCTCGGGTCTCCTTCGTATATGTCGCCAGAGCAATTGGCCGACTCCCGGAAGGTCGACGGCCGCGCAGACATCTGGTCCCTCGGGATCATCTTTCACGAGATGCTGGGCGGCGCGCATCCCTTCGATTGCAAATCGCTCGCGGGGGTGGTGCACGCAATCATGCACCGCGAAATTCCGCCCCTCGGGACAATCCGCCCGGAGGTGCCCGAAGCGCTGCAAGCCATCGTATCCCGCTGTCTCGAGCGAGATCTCTCGAAGCGCCTCGGCAGCGCCTCCGAGCTTTTGCAATTGCTCGCACCATTCGCCCTGGAGTTGGACGACACCTTGGAGGTCACACCGGTGCCTCGCGCCTCCGAGGCTCTCCTCGAGCACGACCGCGCCTCGATGGAAATCGAGACCCGCGTCTGGACACCGCCACCGCGCAGCACGACCCCCTTCACGGTGGTACCGCCCTCCCAGGTTCCCCGTGCCGCGCAAAAGCCATTCTACGAGCGCCTCGCCGTCATCATCGCCGTCCCCGTGACACTGGTTTTTCTGGCCATGCTGGTCCTGCTGTACGCCTTCCGCTCGACCACCGCCCCCATCGCGCCCAAAGCCGCGACGCAACTGGCCGACTCGGGCCTCCCCGACGCCTCATGAGCGTCGTTCCGTAGTGTCCGGGGGATTCGTGCAAAACCGCGCGGGGGTACTAGGGGCGAGCGCCAATCGAGCGCGAAGCTTTTGGAGAGTCCAGGGGCAGAGGGGTCGCTGTTGAGAGAGAGGCCGGTGATCGGCCACGACGGTGAGTCACGCTGGTCGGTTGCCATCGCGCTGTACATTGCACATGCGGTGCGTGAGACGTGCGTTGGATGGTATGGTCCCGCCTCCGCGCCGGTCGTGCTTCTCATGATCCAGAGCAGCGTCGTTAAGGATGCTTGACCTCTCCGCCACTCGGGCATCCCACGATTTGCAGAAATCATCGATCCGGGCCGGATCACCTGTCGACGAATCCGTCCCGATGAGATCGAGATATTCTTCGAGGATACGGCCCGCAGCTCGCGTGAGCTCTGCAGATGTTTACTGAGCGAAAAGAACGACAATTGCCGAAAACGCTGCCGCGTTGGTCCGAGGCGTCCATTCATCGTTGCCCAGGGCTATCGACTTTCTCAATCGAAAACCATTTACGCCAAATATAACCACGAACATCTTACGACCTTTCCGAATTGACCCTCGCACTTCTAAAGACTATTGTCGTTAGGCATCCGGTACGTATCGAGGAACTTCCTTGGGTTAGGTTTAGAACGCATCCGGCAACCTCGGGAGGGGTCAAGTGATCGATATCGCTCCATATTATTGAACAGTCTTTCCATCGGCGAAGAACGTGTTTGTACCTTCGTCGATGGACCTGACGGACGAGCAGTGGGAGGCCGTGCGAAGTAGCATTCCCGAGCCGGAGCGGCAGGGGACGACGGAACGAGGCGGACGGCCGTGGAGAGATCCTAGGGACCGTATTAAATGAGATCCTTTGGATCTTGCGAACGGGTGCACCATGGGCCGACCTGCCGCGTCGCTACCCACCGTATCAGACGTGTCACGACCGCTTTCAGAAATGGGAGCGTGAGGGCGTCTTCGACGCGATACTCACTGTCTAGCCGAGGACCTGCGCAGTCGAGGCAAGGCGGATTCGAGCGAGGCCTTCATCGACGGTAGCCATGCCGGCGCAAAAAGGGGGGCCCTGACGCTGGGATCACTCGACGCGGCAAAGCGACCAAGATCATGGCAGTGGCAGACCGCCATGGTCTTCCTATCGCCGTCTGGACGGCGAGTGCTCAGCGGCATGAAACGAAACTTGTCGAAGAACGCTCAACGCCCGGTTCGTAAAGCCACTACCGAAGAAACTGATCGGCGATCGCGCATACGATAGCGACGGGCTCGACGCACAGATGGCTGAACGCGGCGTTGAAATGATCGCGCCTCACAACTCGAGAAGGAAAACGAAGACACAAGACCTTCGCCCGCTGCGTCGATACCGCCGCCGGTGGCACGTTGAGCGCCTCTTTACCTGGATGATGCGCTTCCGTCGCAACGTTACTCGCTACGAGCGAAAGGCGGGTAATTTCTTCGCTTTCGGAAAGCTCGCCTGCATGGCGATTTTACTCCGGCAACCTACATTCCGCGGCAAGCCACGCCTCGGTGACAGTTTCCCATTCAACAGGTTGCCGGATGCGTTCTAGCTTTGGAGGTGGCTCTATGGTAAAAGGCTCATGAGGATATAATTTTTTGGACCAAGACGCTTGACCAAATCGTGAAGTGCGCCGTGAAATAAACATTTCCTGGTCTCCATATCATCAAGCACAACTCCGCCGGGAATTCGGCATATCGCATCTTGTTGTGACCCTTAAGAATTTCGAGTTCCTCGAATGCAAATTCATCTACGACAAAATGGAAAACCGCGGATAACTGTTGTGCGCCTTCGATGACGACTTACGTTGCGTCCTCGGTCTTCGCCAGAGAAACGACCGGCACGGGGATGTCGGCGAGAAGTGATTCGATAAGTTGAGACGCCCCACACATATTGTCGCTGCCACTCTGGGTCGATTCGAAGCCGACTGTCACGGTACCATCGGTGAAACTCAGAGAGGCTGCGATCACTTCTTTTTTAGATGAGCGACCGACGATCCAGAAACGGGAAGGTCACCTTCATCTCCACCTTCTGGTTCATCGGTCCAGTTGTCCACTTGATCCATGATTTTCATCTGGATCCATGAGAGATCTCCTTCGGGCGCGACTTCAGCGATTCAATTCCTTATTGCGAGCTCGGTCGAGCGCAGTCAACGGCCGCTCACGCGGAGGGGAACGCGCACACGCCCCGGTTTCGCTTCGCCTTCCCCACTCGATTCAATCAATAGGTATCGGTGGGGGCACGGCCACCAGTGGCTTCACGAAACAAGATGGATACGACGGCCGACTGGCTCTCGAGCCGTAGTGAGCTCGAGACGCTCGCCCACACCGAATCGCTCTGATGTTTCTCAACTTCTTCGTCGACAGGATACCGACACGCGTACCCCGCTCCGTTTCATCTTGGTCGCGGAGAAGGCACCGGGGCTCGCCTTCATCGAAGCCCGTCAACCAGACGTGTGGCCGAGAGGCCCGAGCACATGATGGCGTGCTTGCCGGTGCAGGTCCGGCGCGAGTTCCTCACTGGCGGCCTCGCCGTGACCAAGGAACAGGATGCACTCTACAAATAGGCATACGGCAAGCTGCTTCAGATGGTGAAAGCGCTCTATGACGCGAAGGTCCCCATCGTCGCGGGCACCGATGGGCGAGACGGCATGCGTGTCTCAGTAGGCAACTCGACAAGATCGGTCTGACGCCAGACCAAGGGTGCTCGTTCGCGGCTCTTATCGTGCGGTGGCGGGGGCTTCGTCGACGCCCAGTAAACGATGGCGACGCCAACCTTCTCGAGCGAGCCACGTTTGCGGAGGTTGGACCGGTGGTGAGAGTCCGGCAAGTTCGGCGAGATCAGGCAGCGCGTGCTCGAAAAGGAGGTCCCTGCGCCATCCGTCGAACCATGCGGCGGATGACCGCGGGTCGAGCCAAGCTGCCGATGCTCGGTGCTTTCTGTGATTCATCAGGACATAGAGAAGTGCGTTGCGAACTTCTCGCGGCCACATCAGTGCGTGAGCTTGATATCGCTCTTTCCACACGGGGCCACGACGCACGAGACCACGATTGATGGCGCGCGCCAGACGAATCGCGAGTCCACGCATACCGCGAGACAGGCTCCCCTTGTCATGGGCCTCGATGATGAGATGGATATGATCGTGCTGAACCGAAAATTGCACGACCCGAAATCCCGTGTGGGATGCACTTTTTATACTTCGCATTAGCAAAGCGAAGACGTGGGGCGTACGCAGGCCGCAAACATCGTTTCTCGCGCGCAATGTTGCGTGAACAGGGTGCCTTGCCTTGTGAACCGGACGCGCGCGATGCGGCACACCCGACCTCGGATTGCGCTTCCTACCCGCTCCTTGTCGCCGTCCACCCCACGAGCGGATGGGCGGCAACTCGAGTTGCAGTTGCTTCATTGCGCCCCTCATCTTGAATAAGGCTATACTCTATACTGTGCAAATCAAGCTATTTCTGACTCCTGAGGGCCATACTAGAGATGGATTAGCGGTTCCGTCCGCGTGAGCGGTAGCGCATTTGCAAACTTGTTCCGATAACGGTGGTGCCCCCCAAGCTCGGGCGAGGGCGTATAGCCTTGCCCGGGAGGAGACGTCTTCCGTGAAGCAGAGTAGGCAAATCATCGTCTCGTATATGGCCACATGGATCTCTGTCGCAGGTACTCGATAAGCCGGAAGACAGGGTACATGTGGATCAACCGGTTACTGGGCCATTGCGAGCTTGAACCCTCGTGCCGTAGCGCAATGGAAAGATGAATCGTACGAGCGGGAAAGCCGGGTGCCACGAGAGCTCCGCTCCCACTGGCTCACCCAACCGCGCCCAACAAAGTCTGGAGTACCTTTCAACGGCGATTTTCAGAAACACGGCTCCCGGTGACCCTCACCGATGCCTACATCCGCTATTTACTCATTTCCGTCGCACTACCCGCGGGCACCTGGAGTCTACCCGCTCCCTTTTCCAGCAACAGCTTTTTGATAATTTCGCGCTGCCCGAAGCCATCCGCGTCGACAATGGCATTCCGCTCGTGTTCGACGCCCCGGAGTACCCTCCTGGAAAAGCCACCCATCGCAACTCGATTCCTCGGCGTCGCTCGATCACACGCAATTCCAATTCTTCTCTCCAAACGGACGCCCCGATCCCCACGACAAGCGCGAAATACGACGCAACGCTCCTCGTCCCCCCGCTCACCGCCCTCAGCCAGCAGCCGTGCCCCTCCCATCGAACCGCAGAATCATCGTATCGGAAATGCCGCCCACGCGATTCGTTACCTCTTTGACGGGGGAAAAACCTAGTCGCAAGTACAATCGCCGGGCGGGGTTGTCCTGGCGCACGCTGAGGGACATTGCGGGGTAATGCCCGCGTGCGTGTTCGATGAGCTCACGCAGCATGCGCGTGCCGAGGCCGCGGCCGATGAGGGCTGGGGCCGTGGCGATGGCCAGCTCGGGGATGGCATCGTCGATCCAGCCGTAGCCGCGTTCCTCGCCCGTGAGCAAGCGAAGCCAGGCTGCGCCCGTTGGGCCATTTGTTCCTTCGGCAACCACGCCGAGGTCCCCTGGCCGGCCGAAGCCGACCACGTAGCGGCTCAATGCAGGCTGCGTCAAAAGGTGCTCGGGGTGTGCGCCGGGCTCGGTGTCGGCGTGGGCTGCGTAGAAGAGCATCGTCAAGAGAAACGGCTCATCGTCGGGGCGCGCGAGGCGAAGACCGGGGGCGGCGTTCGATTCGGACATGCCCGCGAGTATGGCACCCCGCGCGTGTCAGGCGCGCGTGATTTCCCTTCGTCGTACGTATTCCGCCACGGATAGGCGCGCCAAAATGGCGGCGGCGTCCACGAACTCTGCCTCGGCGCCGAGGCCGATCATCGCGCTGAGATCCGTGCATCCCACGATGATTCGGTCGATGCCGCGCTCCCGATAGAGCCGGACGACGGTTTTCCAGGTATCTGCCAGGTCCACCGGGCGGGCTCCCTCCGTCAGACGCGCGAGCATATGTTCCACCAGGGGCTGGACCACGTCGAGCACCACCGGCTCGACACCATTCTTCAGCAGCGCCGAACGATAGCCACCCCACGCGAGTGTCTCGGACGTCGCCATCACCCCGACGCGTGTAGCACCTTCGCAAGCCTTCACGACGGTGGCCGTCACCATGTCCATCACGGGAACGCCGACCTGCGGGCGAATCTCCTCCAGATAACGATGCGCCGTGCTGCAGGGAACGGTCACGAAGTCCACGCACGCCAGCGCGAGGCGACGGATGCCGCCTGCGATGGCGGCGCGCATCGCACCGGGATCGACATCGTCGGCGTAAGGCGTGGGCAGTGAATACAACAGGATATGCGGATAATCCGCGTCACGTTTGGCGCCATATTGCGACCGGCACTCGGCATAAACCATATCCAGAAAAGGGGCCGTCGAACTTGGTCCCATGCCTCCAAGAATGCCCATCGTAATCAAGATTGACTCCGTCGTTGCCGTTCTAGCGAAATCAGCCTATTGAGCAAGAGGCCATTCGCGAATTCTACCTTAGGGAGTATTCTCGACATCCGCCGCGATCGCGCGCAACATTTTCCAGCGTCAGGCCGATGGACATCACACCGCGGTCAAAAGCGTCGTCAACTGGTCCGGATGCGTGAGCATCGGGTGGTGGGCACTGGCGATCTCCGCCCACTTCCACCCGGACATCGATTTGACCAGGGCCGCGGAGCGATCGATCACCGGATTGGTCGGACTGGTGCAACGGATGTATGTGCGCGGCAGGCCATTGCCCAATGGATTGCGCAGATTCACTGGCGTGGTGTAGCTGCCCAACGGATGCGCGGTCAGCCGCCGCTTGACCCACTCATAATCGTGCGTACCCTCGCTGAGCCCCCACACACCGGGCGCCAAGTTCGAAGGTGCGGGAACCGCCAGTCCATGGGTTTCCTTTTGCGCCGCCGCCATCCGACTTGCCACCGCATCGGGCGGATACGCGGAGAATCCCGTTTTCCCGGACTCCACCACCACCGAATCCAGCATGACCACGTGCCCGATCCGCTCCGGGATCCGATCGGCGACGATCGAAACTGGAACGCCGGCGAAGCTATGGCCGACCAACACCACCTGCGTCAATTCCTCCGACGCAATCGTCTGAATGAGATCCTGTACGAACGTCTCGATTGTGATGTTCGCTTGCAGCAAATGAACGCGGTCGCCCATCCCGGTGAAGCTGGGCGTAAAAACCCGGTGGCCTTGCTTTCGCAAACGCTCGGTCACATGCGTCCACACCCAGCCGCCCAAAAAAGAGCCATGCGCCAGCACGTAGGTGCGCGGCGACGGGTTCGATGCCGCGGCAACGAATGACGCCGTGGTCATCGTTGCTGCGAGCCCGAACCCCAAACTTGCCCCAATGAACCCGCGACGCGACGACGAGACGTTGTCCATGCCGCCACTACGCGCCACGGGCCATCTCGTTTCGGTCGTCGCGCTTTACAAACGTGAAAACACGTTACGAGGCAGAGGCCGCCGCGACGTCGCCACAGTCAGCGCCGCAGAGCATGCTCGACCAACGCAATGCGGTCCTGCCCCCAATAGAGCTCCTTCCCGTCGACGACCCATGTCGGCGCGCCGAAGACGCCCGCATCGACCGCTCGTTGGGTAGCGGCAATGAGCTCCTGTTTGATCTCCGGCGCCTGCGTCCGCGCGAGCACGTCGTCCGCACCCTCGCCAATGAGCTCGCGAAGAACGTCATCGCTCGCGATATCACGGTCCTCGGCCCAATACGCGCGAAACGTCTTTTCGCGGTACGCGCGGCGGCGCTCCTCGGGCAATGCCAAATAGACGCGCATCGCTTTCACGGTGGACATGGGAAAGCGCGTGGGAAACTTGAATGGTACACCCCAGTATTCGGCCCAACGCGACATATCGGCGAATGTATATCGCTGTTTGGCCTCACCCCAGGTGCTGAGGGGCGCATCGGCCTGCCCAATCGATCGGAACAATCCCCCGAGGAGCATGGGCTGCCATCGCAAAGCCGCCCCCGTGCGCTCCGCGAGCGCCTCGGCTTGCGTCGAACCCAGGTATGCGAACGGCGATGAGAAATCCCAATACAGATCGAGCGTATGAGCCATCGTTTTCGTCCTTTCATCGGCGGCCCCAGACCGAGATTGCGAGGCCGTTCCTACGCCGGGCATCCACTTCGCCCCTTCGACGAAGTGCATGCGGTCCTGTCCCCAGTACATGCGCTCACCGTCGACCACGTACGAAGGCGCCCCGAATATGCCGAGCGCAATCGCGCGGTCCGTGCGGGCGCGAAGGTCGTCCTTGATGTCCTGCTCCTGGATGCGCGCGAGCACCGCAGCCGCATCGTGCCCGGCCGCCGTGAGTACGTGCTGCAACGTATCCGGATGCGATATCGGCCAACCTTGAATCCAATAGGCGCGGAAGAAGCCGTGCATCACCGCGGGATCCACGCCCGTGGCCAAGGTCGCGCGCAGCGCCTCCACCGTGCGCATCGGATGGCCCGGCGGCATGTGCAGCGGCACGGAAAAGCGAGCCGCCCACCGCTGCATGTCGAACGCGTTGTGCCGCGCCTTGGCCGGCGAAAGCTGATTCATCATGTTCTGCGGAGTGCCATTCGCCTTGAAAACCCCGCCGAGAAGCATCGGCTGCAAGGTGAGCCGCGCGCCCATCCGCTGCGCGAGCGCCTCGACCTGGGTCGAGCCGAGGTACGCGTAGGGACAGGAGTAGTCGAACCAGAAGTCGAGGGTGGTGGTCACGTCATGGAAGAGTAAACCCTATTGCAGAACTCCGTACACCCGTCCGCGCAGGACCCTCGGTCCCTGCGAAAAGCAGCTGGTCCGTGGCCCGTAAGAGCGTCGGGCCCCCGTCCCACGCGACCGGACTTAGCGGCCCCAGGAGATGACTACCGAGTTGAACTCCCCTGGGGACTTTCGCGAAGAACATCACGCATGGGAGGACATGGATCGCGCGATCGAACATTTCCCAGTTGTGCGCGCCAAAATATTGTCGAGCACTTTCCTCTGCTTCGTTTTCTACTATGTATGCGCGTCCAAAAGCGGTCCTCGTTTTGGGCCCGTCAATTCATTGCGTATGACTGCTCCGAAATCTCATTCAAGTTCGTTGGACATCGGCCCACAATCAAACACACGCGCGGTCCCGTCGCTCTCCATTGCGAGCGAAATCGCGGCCATCGTGCACGCTCATCGCAACAAATTCCGAGCCATGTGCTCTGAAGACCCATGCGGCGTGTGCATGCGGGATCTCACCGAGATCATCGAGAAATTCGTCGCGCGAGGCGAAGCGGTCCGGATGGTGCTCCCCGGATACCCGTACAAGTCCTTGTCGGAAAGGAAGTGCACGGGGGTCGAGCCGGACGACGCAGAAGTGTATTCCCTTCTTTATCTCGATAGCATTTTGAAAGAGATCGGTGCCATTCATGGCCCCGGCGCAAAGCTGATCATCTTCAGCGATGGGCGTCCTTATTCGGCCATCGTCGGTGTGCCCGACGAAAACGTCACTCGCTACGTGGCGGGGGTCCGGCGCATCATCCGGAACATCCGCGCCGAGAAACGCATCGAGGTCGTCACCCTGGAAGATCTGAAGAAGGACGAGTTTGGCGAAGACTTCGACGCCATGCGCCGCTGGCTGATGGACACCTACGGGGTGGCGATGGATCGAATCGACGGAGCCATCAAATCGGATCCGGACTTGGAGTATCGCTATACGAGCATGAAGCGATTTCGCTTCGAAGACATGGAGGGGCGTCCTCGCACCGTGGTGGTCGACCCCAACGATCCCAGCAAGCGGCCTGTTCCGTACAGCTCGTTGGGAAGCAACGCCAAAAAGCGTGTGGTCGGAGACATGGCCAAGCGTGGCATGCAGCTCGCCATGGCGTGGGACGCGTTTCTCCAGGATGTCGACGGTGAAGCCTTACGACTCTCGAGCAATCGCAAGCATTGCGGGAGTAAGAAGTTCAGCATCGCCATGATGCCGGGAAGCAATCGCCACACCCCTTGGCACGGCGCCGTAGTCACCATTCCCATGGGTCGCGACGAGAGCGCGCAGGGCACCAGCATCCGCGTGATTCAGCGACGCGTGGCCGAGGAACACCAATGCCGTGAAATCGTCGATCCGGTATCGCGGCGTCCGGTGGGCTACATGTATCCGGCCTTCAACGAGGACCACATTGCGAGGTTTTACGTGAATGCGTTGCGGGAGGTGCCGCCCCAGGCCATCACCCGCGATTGGCCCTTATCGCGAAAAATTGCGGAGATCTACGAGCCACTGAAGATCCCCGCGCCTCGCTCGATGGAGGTCAATCGATGATGTCGCCCGCGCCTGCGATCCCCGAAGGGTTCCCCGAGCTACGGGACATTCCGCGTTACCCGGTTTGGCTGGCCACCGATCTCGATGGTACCTATTTGGTCCACTCGGACCATCCCGCCCACCGCGCCGGCGACGATGTGGCCATCGCCGCGCAGACTCGACTGAACGAGGTCGTGCGCCGGCTCAACGAGCAGGGCATCCTGGGCATCATCGTCACCACCGGGCGTGCCTACGCGATGGTCGAACGGATCCGTGACCGCATCGCCCCGGCGGATCTGTTCGTTACCGGCGATGGCCGATACGTGTGCGCCGGAAAGGGACCCGATGCCGGCAAGCCGATGGCGTCGTGGGAAGCTCTCCACCGTGGCTTCGACGCCGTCGCAGCCCGCGACGTGTTTGCGTCGGTGGGCGAGGAACTCGGGATCCCCTTTCTCGACTACGCACAGGCATTTCCGGAACGAGTCGGGGATCCGAGCCTGCGCCCCGCCGAAGGGCAGATCAGCCGCTACGTCCCTGTTGCGCGACTCGAGGCCGGTGTTACCGTCGAAGACGCCAGGGACCGGATCCGCGAGGCCCTGCTCGGGGGCTTGAGGGAACGCGGAAGCGCGGACACCGTTCTTTTCAGCGTGGACGAGTCGCGCACCCGGCTCATATTCCGAATCAAGCCTCCGATGGCGACGAAGGAAGGCGCGCTCGCCGTTCTTCTGCGCGAGCTCGGCGTGCAGGGTGATCGGCTAATCGTGGCCGGCGACAATTACAACGACGAAACCATGTTGAAAGAGGCAGAGCGCGCCATTCTCGCGGGAGACGATCCCACGCTTTGCGGGCTGCGCGATGCCCTGAAGGGCCATTTCGAGGGCCGTCACGGCGCACGTTGGGACGATTATTTGTATCGTCTCGTCGATCGCCCGAGTCCGAGCATCTTGGAGGGTATCCTCTTTCACCTGCAACGCATGGACGTGGGCCCGTCGTCCGCCCAAGGACCGCTGGCGTGTGGACTGCAACCCACTGCAGGTCAGGTCCGCCGAATGCAGGCTCGGCTCACGGAGACTTTGCAGGAGCGCGGTGTCCTCTGGGGTCATAAGCTCCTTCCCACCTTCGTTTTGCCGTATTTCATGCCCGCTCACACCTTGAAAGACTGGGCGGGGCGTGCGGAAGCCGTGGTCGCCGCGGTGGAGCGGCTGGCGCGCGCGGCGTTGGCGGACCGCGATCTCTACGCGCGATTGAAGCTCGATCCTTTGGCCGAGGAGCTGGTGCGAACGCCGCATGGTTACGACCGCATCGTGCCGGTGGCCCGCCCCGATGCTCTGACCGGTGCGGGGGATCCGGTGTTCATCGAGCTCAATTGCGACTGCCCTGGGCTCGTGACGTACTCGGATATGCTCACCGAGTGCATGCTCGACGCCCCGGAGCTCGCTGCGTTTCGTGATCGGGCGATTCCCGAGAACCGCACGGAGCGCCTTCTGGCGACATTGCTCGATTGCTACCGGCAATTCGGCGGCACCGCGAACCCTCCCACCATTGCCATCGCAGGATGGGACGAGTGCGTGGCCCACGCCGAGAATCAGGCGATCGCGTGCCGCTTTCGTGCAGCCGGCTACCCCACGGTGGTGTGCGACTTGCGCCGGATGCGTCGCTCCGGTTCGCACCTCGAAGTGGACGGCCTGCCCATCCAGCTCGTGTATCGGCGCGCCCCCTTCCGCGAGCTCTTCGCGCGACGCGCGGACATCGAGCCCTTTCTCCGGGCATATCGCGACGGGATCGTTTGCGTGGTCAATCCCCTTTGCTCGTACATCGCGAGCTCGAAAGCCGCTTTGGCGATCCTTTGCGAAGAGTCACCGAACGCGGGCCTGCTGCCGAGGACGACATTCGTCGATCCGGAGCAGAACGGCGAGTGGCGGCAGCGCGGGTCCTGGGTGCTGAAACGGGCCGAAAGCGCCGCGGCCGAGCACGTGCTCTTACCCAAGGTGACGAGCGACGAGCAATGGAGTCAGGCGCTCGCCCGGGCCAAAAATGAAGTATGGGTGGCCCAGAAAATCTGCCCCATTCCCTACTTGGAAATCCCATCGTGCGATGAAGGCACGGCCCCGGAACGACCGGCCGCGCTCGAGCGATGGTTCTTCAATTGGAATCCCTTCGTATTCGGCGGGCGCTACGCGGGCAGTTTCGTCTGCGCGAGCAACGGCCCGCTCATCAATCAAGTCAAAGGCGGCACCGTGATTCCCGTCGTTCCGTATCACTCGTTCCAGGCCCGAACATGACACCGATATCGCTCTTCCTCGCAGGGCTGGCCTCGTACATTCCGCCGCGGGTGGCGACGTCGGAGGCGGCCGAACGCGGCTGGTGCGATGCCGACGCGGTAACCCACGATGGATGGTCGAGCGCCGCCGTAGCGGGCGATATGCCGCCGGTCGAAATGGCGCTGCACGCATCGCAATCCGCCATGCAACGCTCCGGCTGCTCCGCGGCGGATATCGATATTCTGTTTTACGCGAGCGTGCTTCCGCAGGGGCCCCACATGTGGTGTCCACAACATTACGTCGAGCGGCGTGTCGTAGGGCGCGATATCCCCGCCATCGAACTGCGCCAAGGATGCAACGGGCTGCTCAACGCGTTCGACTTGGCGTCGGCCTATCTCTCGGCGCCCGGCCGCCGCGCGGCGCTCGTCACGGGGGCGGACAACTTCGGCTGCGATCCGGCGTTTGGCCATGATCCGGAGTTTCGCTGGCGCTATGCGGAAAACATTCACGGGAAGAAAGCCGGCTCCATCCTCGGCGATTCAGGGGGCGCGGCGGTACTGTCCAACCAAGGCGGCTTTGCGCGCGTACTCAGTATTTCCTCCCGCTCGGTCACCGAGATGGAGGAGCTCTTTCGCAGCGATGAACCGCTCTTTCCGCCCAGCTACAGCCGCGAGCGGCCCACTCGTTTGGGCGCGCGCTTCAATGAGCACGAACGTCGCCATCCGGGTCGCGTGTCGGCGGCCCTGGCGTGCCTCAAACGGGCACGCACGGAACTGGCGCACCACGTGCTCGCGGAGGCCAACGTGCGCCCGGACCAAGTGACGCGTGTCGCGCACGTCTTCGCGGCCACCGAGCGCTACGCCGAGCAACTTCTCGGTCCACTTGGCATCGACCCCGCGCGCGGTGTGGTGGACTTCGGACGCAGCCTCGGTCATCTGGGGGTGAACGACCAGCTCACGGCGCTGGAATACCTCGTGACGAGCGGGCAGCTCGGACCAGGGGACCACGTGCTCATGATGTCCAATGGAATTGGCTCCTCGCTGACCTGTGCGGTGCTCGAAATCGTCGAGCGACCGCGGTGGGCGGTCTGACCGCCGCCATGGCCGAAACAGGCATCTTTCGTTCGATCTTTTGGCTTACCTTCGGCGCATTTGCGATTGGGAGCGAAGGCTTGGTCATCGCCGGCATTCTTCCGGTGGTCGGCGCCGATTTGCGCGTTTCGGTGGCGCGCGCCGGCCAGCTCGTGACCGCCTTTTCCTTGGCGTACGCCGTCACCACGCCCGTGCTTGCCGTGATCACGGCTGCACGCCGCCGCGAGGTGGTATTGCGCATCGCGATGGGCGCCTTTGCTGCCGCCAACGTGGTCGCAGCCGCGGCGCCGACGTTCGCCTGGTTGATGGCCGCGCGCGTGCTCCTCGCCATGGGAGCAGGTCTCTTCATGGCCACCGCCGGTGCCTACGCGGCATCGTCCGCCCCGCCGGCAAAACGCGGCCGCGCGATCGCGCTCGTGTACATGGGTGTGACCGTGGCCACCGTGGTGGGCGTGCCGCTCGGAACGGTGCTGGGTGACCGATTCGGCTGGCGCGCCACCTTCGTCGGGGTGGCCATATTGGCCGCCCTCGCATGTGCGGGCCTGTGCATCCCGCGCACGCCGCATCCCGCGCAGCCCACGGCGAGCCTGTCCGAGCGCGTGGCCGTGGCACGGCGGCCGGACGTGGTGATGGCCCTGATGACCACCATGGCATTCTTGGCGGGCCAATTCAGTATTTACACCTATCTCTCGCCGCTACTCCAACGGGTGAGTGGACTGAGCAATAACCAGATCGCGTGCGTGCTGATGCTGTTCGGCGCCGGCGGCGCGGCGGGAAACCTGCTCGGTGGTTACGCCGCCGATCGCTTCGCTCCGCGCCATGTCGTTCGATCGCTCTTGGGCGCACTGGTGGTGCTGCTCACCGCCATATCGGCGGTGGCGGCGTGGGTTCCGGCTCCGGCGTCGACCGCACTTCTGATGGTCCTCGTGGGTGCGTGGGGCATCGTGAGCTGGTCCTTCCCCCCGGCGCAACAAGTGCGCTTGATTCAGCGGGTACCGCACGCCGTTCCGGTGGTGTTGTCCCTGAACTCGTCGGCCATGTACGTCGGCATCTCCCTGGGCGCGGTGTTCGGTTCCTTCGCCGTCGCGCGTGAGCGGGTGGAGGCCGTGGGGCTCATTGGCGCATGTTGTGACGTCGTCGCATTGGGCCTCGCATCCTGGGATACGCGCTGAGCGTCACGCGGTCGACGGCTCCCGCGGATCGCGAAAGGCATGCAACAGGGCTTGCCCTTGACGCGACGTCAGACGACGAGCCCACGCCGCAGGAAAGCTCCCGCCGCAGAGCAATCCGGTATTGCCGAAACCTTCCACCAAAACGACATTCCAAGGCCGGGGCTTTCCAGTTGCCGCGGCCGCGAAGAAAACCGGTTTCTGCTCGCCGAACGCCACATCGTACATACCGAAGTGGCTCCAGTTGGTGATGAGGAGTGTGCTCTCGAAATGTCCGGGCGCCCGGAACGTGCATTGCGCGAGGCGAGCGTCCGAAAGGTCCCCGAGGAAGCGTGACGAAGTTCGATAATCCATGTGCCGTTCTGCGAAGCGCGCGAGCGCATTCCGAATCCGCCCGGCCAATTGCGGCGGCTCCTCCCCGGCCGGCGAGGCCAGGTGCATCCAGGTGAGCACATTTCCGAGGAGCGCTGGATCGAGCCCAAACCGCGAACGCAAGTTGACGGTGATGGACACGCGCCGCTCGCATGGCTCCTCGTCCCAATGACGAAGCACGCTCGTCAGATGTGCGCATATCGCGTCATTGGCCGAGATCCGCTCCCCCGTGGCCGCGCCGAACGCCTCGCGCATGCGCTGAATCTCCGTATTGGAAAAGTGAATATGCACCATCGCGTCGCCTTCCGGCTCCGCGGCTCGACGCTCGAGGGCCGAAAGCTCGTGTGCCTCCAACATGCGAAACGCAAGGCGAACGGCGCCCTCCTCGGGAAGATGCTCGAGGAGGTACGAAGTGCGATTTTCCACGATGAGCGGTTCGGGCATGGGCATACCGGCCACCGCGGCCGACCACGCGCGCATGAGGATCATGAACGTGTGCATGTCGCCAACCGCGTGATGCCATGAACAGCCGAGCGCCGCCCCACCATCGGTGAAGCGACAGAGTCGAATGGTCAAAAGCGGTTGACGCCCGGCGCAAGCTTCCTCGGCATCGAGCGGCTCGAACAACCAGGGCGCGTCCGTTTGCATCGCTGCCGCCATGGCGCCGGAACATGTGAGATTGACGTCGGCCGTGGAAAAGGCCACTCCCGCATCGTCGCATACGATGGCGAGACCGCCGGCCGTCGTGCGAAGACGGCCCGCGAAGATGGGCACTTGCCCGAGCGCGCGCGCAAGCCCCTCGATCAGGGCCGGGGCATCGAGCGGCTTGGAATAGAAGAATGCGACGGGAACGGCGAGCCGCCGCAAAAACCTGTCGTGGGGCGTACAACGCACGATCGTCGTGCGCGAGCTGCCGGCGCGAACGAGGTGCCGTTCCGTGAGCAATCGTCGTAATTCTTGCACGAGTGTGAAACCTGCCTTCGTGAACGATTCCGGCCGATTGCCATTCAGGCTTTCGGGCTCCGATTCACCAAGGCCATATACCGCGAGAAAGGTCTCCGTGCCGGGCGAATGCAGCGCGTGCGCGCGCAATTCGAAACGTAGGAGGCCTTTCACCACGAACCAACCGGCAGTGTACCGCCAGGTGCGATCCGCGCGATCGCACCCCACTCCACGGTTTACAACGTAAACATCATTCCCAGCTCGCCCACGAACGCCTGCCGCAGAGAGTCGAACTTTCCGTCATCGGCCGCAACCAATGCAAACTTGGACCGGTAGTACGAGCCCTCGAGGAAGAACGCCGCGAACTTGGATATCCGGATCTCGTAGCCCACCCGCGTGGTGATGTTGTACTTGAGCCCCGGCCCGGTGCCGCTCAACGCGGCGGCCCCGCCTGCGGCGGGATAGGCGTACGACGGAGACACCTTCGAGGGCTTCAACGTCTGCGCCGTGCCGCCGTGCGCGTAGATGGCGTGGCTGTCGGTGATTTTGAACTTGGCCGAGAGGAAGCCGCCGATTTCGTCGATGTCGTCCTCCCCGACGCGTTGGCCGAGCGCCAGGAGACTGAGGTTGGCCAAATTGCGACCGACGTAACCTTCCGCGCGCACGTTCAAAGCTTTGACCGGCGTCAAATCGAAATAGAGTGCGCCGCCACCCGCGGTGACGTAATGGTCATTGTCCGTGCCCGGGCCAAATCGAAATTGGCTGACGATACCGCTCACACCGACGCGCCCCACGTCGCCGGCCAGGTACGCGGCGCGCACCGCAAAGGTGGGCATGCGTGAAAGCTCGATGCCCGCGTCGCGGTTCGTATTGTTGTTTCCCTGCAGGCCGACGGCCGCGCCGAGCTCCAGGTTGGGCAACGTGTATAGAAGCTTCACCTGTTGGCGCATGAACCCCGTGTTGCCGGCGAGGTATGCGGCGCCCACCAAGTTGTAGCCGTGCGGCGCCATGGGCGCGTGAAGGTCCCAATCCTGACCGGCAATCAGGAGCACCTCCTTCGACGGCGCCCACTCGCCTTTTGCAATGCGAATGCGCGGAACCGATGCCACCGTGGGCGAGGCCTTGGTGAAATCGACCAAGTCGAATTCGAGCTGCCCGCGTACGGGCTCTTTTTCATTGATCCAGACGCCAAAGCGGGATTGCGCCACTTGAAAGGTGGCCCGCGCATCGTCGGGCACCGATGCCAGCGCCGGGTTCCCCGCCGCACTGATCGCCGACGCATTGGGTTGCGAAAACGACTCGACCGCCGCCGAGGCCACACCGATGGTGGGCTTGATCCACGCGTAGAAGCGCAGGAGCTGCTTTTCCTCTTTCGGGGGCTCCTCCTTTGGAGCGGCCGGCGGGACCACCGCCGGCGGAGGCGGATACGCCTCACCCGGTACGGGTGCGGGTGTCGGCGCGGGCTCCGCGGGAGGAGGCGACGGCGGTGCCGGCGCTTGCGCGAAGGCAGGCGCCGAAAGGGTCAGCAGGGCAGCAACGGAAACCAGGATGGCGCGCTCATGCATCGACAGCCCCCTCGAGTCGGCCCGACTTGTTGATGTAAATACCGCCCACGATGGCCGTGAGCAGCGCAATACCGCACGGATAGGCGAGCCCCGCGTAAATGTTCCCCGTGGCGGTCGTGAGCCAGGTGGCAATCAGCGGCACGAATCCGCCGAAAATACCATTGCCCACGTGGTACGGAAGCGACATCGACGTATACCGAATGCGCGTGGGAAAGAGCTCCACCAAGAACGCGGCGATGGGACCGTAGACCATCGTCACGTAAACGACTTGGATGATGAGCAGAATGGCCAACCCAACGTAATTGGGATTCGCCGGATCGGTGGCGAAGTACTTCATGCCCATGTAGATGGGCACGTACGTAATCGCGCCCAACAAGCAGCCGGCAAGCATGATCGGCTTGCGCCCGATCTTGTCGGAGAGGCGGCCGAACACGACGAACAACGGCGTCCCGACGACCAGCGAGATGGCCACGAGGATGTACGACGTCGTAAAGTGAATCTTCAGCGTATTCTGCAAAAAGAACAGCGCATAGAACTGCCCGGTGTACCAAACGACGCCCTGGCCCGCGGTGGCCCCGAAGAGGGCGATGAGCACGTACCGCAGATTCTCTTTGTTGGCGAAGCTCTCCTTCAGCGGATTCTTGGAAACCTTGCCGCTCGACTTCAACTTCAGAAAGAGCGGAGACTCGTGCAAGCGCAGCCGGATGTACACGGAGATGCCCAGCAGCACGAAGGAGAGCAAAAACGGAACGCGCCAGCCCCACGACTTGAAGGTGGCATCGCCCAGCAAAAGGCGCGTGGCGAGGATGACCGCCAGCGACACGAAGAAGCCCACGGTCGCCGTGGTCTGAATGAAGCTCGTGTAATAACCGCGGCGTCCCTCGGGCGCATGCTCTGCGACGTACGTCGCCGCGCCACCGTATTCACCGCCCAAGGCCAAGCCTTGCGCGAGCCGCAGGGACACCAGCAGAATCGGCGAAAGGAGCCCGACGCTCTGGTACGTCGGCAAGAAGCCAATCAGGGCCGTCGAAAGGCCCATGATGAGGATGGTCACCAAAAAGGTGTACTTTCGCCCGACCAAGTCGCCGAGCCGCCCGAAGACGATGGCTCCGAAAGGGCGCACGGCGAAGCCGGCACCGAACGTCGCCAGGCTGGCCAGAAGGGCCGCCGTGGGGTTCCCGGTTGGGAAAAAGAGCCCGCTGAAGAAGGCTGCGAGGCTGCCGTAAAGGTAGAAGTCGTACCACTCGAACAACGTACCGAGGGACGAAGCGCCAATGACTTGGCGTAGGTCCACCTTCACATCATCGACCGGTCGCGCAACGGGTTCGGGCTGAACAACGGGAACCGTTTCGTGCTGGAGCATGGCGCGGCCGAAGCGCAACGGCCGTGCCTGTTCCGTATTCGATTGAAAACAGCTTTATTTCTAGAGTTGACGCGATATGCCAATATCCGCGTCATGTAGCGGTGCGTAGCAATCGGGCGTTACCAAAGGAAACGCCCGATTGGTTCGTCGGCTCGTGACAGCACGCTACTTTTTGCGCGGGAGATTCATGCGCTGGCGGCGCTCCCAGAGCGCTTTGCGGCTCATTCCAAGACGGCGCGCCAACTCGGCCTCGGTCAGCTTGTCCTGATTCTCCAATACGAATTTGCGAAAGTAGTCATTCAGCGACAAGGACGCCTCCGCGGACGGCGCGGCCGAGGCTCGCTCGCCTCCGTCTTCTGCGGTGTCGAGGCCGAGGTGCTCGGGGCCGATGTCGCCGC
Source organism: Sorangiineae bacterium MSr12523 (assembly GCA_037157775.1). NCBI lineage: Bacteria > Pseudomonadati > Myxococcota > Myxococcia > Myxococcales > Pendulisporaceae > Pendulispora > Pendulispora brunnea. The sequence goes on along the minus strand of CP089982.1, from coordinate 2,264,217 downwards.
CATCCGAGAGGACCACGGCACGTTCGACGGCATTCTCCAGCTCACGCACGTTTCCCGGGAACGCGTGCGAACGCAGCACCGAGATGGCCTCCTCCGACAAATCCAGCGGCGGGCGCCCCGCCTTGGTACAGGCCCGCTCGATGAAGGCGTGCGCCAGGGCGAGCACGTCGTCCTCCCGCTCGCGCAAGCTCGGAAGGCGCACCTCCAGGACCCGCAATCGAAAATACAAATCACCGCGGAACTTTCCCTCTTTCACCTCCGCCGCCAAATCGCGGTGGGTGGCGGCCACGAGGCGCACGTCGACGTGCTGCGTGCGCGACGAGCCCACGGGGCGCACGTCCCCGGTCTGCAGCACGCGAAGCAGGCGCGCCTGCGCATTGAGCGGAAGTTCGCCAATCTCGTCCAGGAAAAGGGTGCCCCCGTCCGCGGCCTTGAAAAGGCCTGCGTACGCCGAGGTCGCGCCGGTGAAGGCGCCGCGCTCGTGCCCGAAGAGCTCCGACTCGATGAGCGACTCCGGGATCGCCGCGCAGTTCAACGTCACCATCGGACGCGCCGCGCGATGCCCGTGCTCGTGGAGCGCGCGCGCCACCAGCTCTTTACCGGTCCCGGAGGCACCGAGCACGAGCACCGTCGCGTCGCTCGATGCGATGCGGCGAATGCGCTGACGCACGGCCTCCATCGCCGACGAATCGCCGATCAATCCGAAGGGGTCTTCCCGCGGCGGGCGCGATTTTCCCGGCGCCGGTGGCTGCGCGCCCGCGATCAGTCGCTCGATGGTCGCAAGCAACTCGTCGAACTCGAACGGCTTCGAAATGTAGTCCACGGCGCCACGCTTCATCGCGTCGACGGCGCCGCGCACGGTCGCGTAGCTGGTCATGATGAGGACCGGCACCCCGCCGGCGCGTTCGATGAGGCACGTGCCCGGTGCGCCCGGCAGGCGCATGTCCGCAACGATCAACTGCACCCCGGCCAGATCTGCGCGCTCCAGGGCCTCCTCGGCCGATCCCGCCTCGGCCACCTCGTAGCCGTGCCGAGACAGAAACCGGCACAACTCGGAACGAATGACCACTTCGTCTTCGACCAGGAGCAATCGCGTCACACGTTCACCTTATCTCGTCGCGCTCCCACGGGTGTGCGCGCTGGGCCAGCGAACCAGCACGCGCGTTCCTACACCGTATTCGGTTTCCAAGGTTACGTCGCCCCCGTGCTCGCGCACGATGGCAAACACCACGGAAAGCCCGAGCCCGGCACCCGCTGCGCCATCCTTCGTCGTGAAAAACGGCTCCGCGATGCGGTCGACGATGTCAGGGTGGATGCCCGTGCCCGTATCGGCGACGCAGAGAACGACGCTTTCACCCTGCGGCTGCGCATCGACCACCACCAGGCCACCCTCGGGCGAGGCGTCGCTCGCGTTGGTGAGCAGGTTGACCATGACCTGCACGAGCTGCTGCCGATCCGCGAGGACCTCCAGGCTGACGTCGCACAAATTCTCGAAGCGCAATCCACTCCGGCCACGCCCCATGCGCGTCAGGGTGATGGCCTCGTCCACCAGCGGCGCCACGGGCAGAAGGCCCACGGCCACCCTTGGCGCCGCCGAAGGCACACCATCGGCGCCCGCACCCGTGCGCGTGAAGCCGAGCAAGTTTCGCACGATGGCGTCGATGCGCCGCGTTTGCTCGAGGATGGCGGCCGCGCGCTCGTCGGGTCGATCGGCCGGAAGCTGCGCGATGTTCTCGGCAAGGCACGCGATGGCCGTCGTGGGATTGCCAATCTCGTGGGCCACCCCCGCCGCGAGCCGCCCGATCGATGCGAGGCGATCCTGATGGGCCACTTGCGCGGTGAGCACCACTTGCTCGGTGTAGTCCTCCACGAGAAACACGGCGCCGCCGCCCCCTTCACCGTCGCCCTCCTTCCTGTCGCCATGGAAGACGGCACTGGGCAGCGGCGTACGGTGCACGCGCACCACGTGAACGCGCGAGCCGGCGTGGATGCGATGCTCTCGACTCGCGGCGCTCAGCGCCTCCGGCGGAATGGTGAACACCGCCGCCCATGCGGGATCGAGCACCTCCACCGGCGAGCCGATGACCGACATCGCCGGCGTGCCCACGATTTGCTCGAGCGCACGGTTCCAAAGAATGATGCCGCCCTCGGGCCCCAGCGCGCACACGCCGAGCGGGAGCTCCTCGAGCACGGACATCAAATAGAACCGCACCCGATCGGCCTCGTTTTTCGCGGCTTTGAGCGCCCCCGCGAGCGTGGCGTCCAAAAGCGGCTCCGTGCGCAAATGGGTATTCACGATCATGCGCGCCAGCACCGGGCCCACGAGGCTCGACAAATTGCGCTCCACCCGACCGCGCACCCGCGTCGCATCGACCGCGCCCACCTCGGACAGCGCGCGCCGCACCTCGAGCTCCGCCACCTTTTCACCGAGCACCGGTGCGAGCCGCTCGCTGAAGGCATGCACCGAGGTCACCACCACGCGCTCCGCACGAGGCGCATCGGGGTCCATGGCACACTGCGCGGCGCCTTCGAGCTCGCGCGGGCGCGGGCCGTAGAGCAAAGAGCCCATCACGAACGCGCCCGTGTTGACCAACGTTGCGGCAAAGAGCGGCAGCGACCACGTGTCATGCTCCAGCACGCCGAAGAGCACGCCCAGGGATGGCCACGACCCGCGAAGATCCAGCGGCAAAAGCAGCGGCCCCACCGACGTGACGAGCCACATGAGAAAACCGAGTGCGAGGCCCACCAAGAATGCGCGCCCGTTGGCGCGGGGCCAGAACAGCGCGCCGAGCAGCCCCGGAACGAACTGCGCCATCGCCACGAAGGACGAGATGCCCGCGAGCACGAGCAAGCCATCGCGGCCGCGCGCGGTAAAAAAGAGGTACCCCGAGAAGATGAGCAACGCCATCACGGTGCGCTGGAGCCAGCGCACGCGGTCGTAGGCATTCTCGCCAAGGATGCCCAGCTTCAGGGGAAGCACCAGGTGCGTGACGACCATGCGCGAGAGCGCCAGCACGGTGACCATGATCATCGCGCTGGCCGCCGAGACGCCGCCGAGAAACGTCAGCAGCGACACGAAGGGCGCGCCGCGCGAAAGAGGAATACCCAGCGCATAGTAATCCGGGTCCGTCCCCACATCGAGCACGCGCCCTGCGAACAGAATGGGCACCGTCGGAAGGGTCAACACCAGGAGAAACAGCGGAAAGACGAAGCCGGCCACGCGCAGATCCCGCGCCGTGGTGCCACGCCCGAACGCAATTTCATATTGCCTAGGCATCAAAAAAGCGGCCGCCGTCGATGCGAGCAACAGCGTGGTGAAGCTTCCGCCGCTGCGCAATGGCTCGCGTAGCGCTTCCTCGAGGTGCGGATTTTCCCTCAAGTATGCGCCGAGGCCCGCCATATCGCCGAACGCGTGGTACACGGCAAAGGCGCCGACCACGAGGAGGCACACCAGTTTGACCATCGACTCGATGCCGATGGCCAGAATGAGGCCTTCCTGCCGTTCCTCCTTGGGTCCCTGGTGCGCGCCGAACAGCGCCGTGAACAGGGTCATCGCGGCGCAGAAGGCGAGCGCATACGAGCGCGATGGGTCGCGGCCCGTCGCGACGGCCAGCGAGTCGGTGACCGCGAGCACCTGCTGCCCGAGGTAGGGCACGCTGGCCACGACGAGCACCAAGGTCGCCACCACCCCGACGCTCTGGCTGCGAAAACGAAATGCGAAGAAGTCGGCCAGCGATCCAAGCTGATACGCCGTTTGAATCCTTCGCACCGGTTCCCAGAGCAACGGGACCAAGAGGCATGCGACGACCGGTCCGAGGTAGACCGCGAGAAAGACCAGGCCGCGCTCGGCGGAAAACCCGACGCTCCCGTAGTACGTCCACGTCGAGGCGTACACGCCGAGCGAAATCGCATACGAGTAGGGCGAGTTCGCCAGCCGCCGCAATGACGCCACCCGCCGCGCCGCGATGACGAGCGCCAGCAGCACCACCAGGTACACCGCCGACGCCGCACACACCAACGCGAACGACAGGTGCACGCGCTACCGCTCCCCGCGCCACACGAGCACCCCATAGAGCCCCACGAGCCCGAACCCCACGACGAACGCCGTCCACCACGGCGCATCCACCCGCAGCCACACGTACCGCAACGGCGACACGAGCACCACCAGCGCAAACCCAAACAGCGCCAGCGAAGCCTGCTCCGTCGGAACCCGATGCGGCGATTTCACGCGGATACTCTAGAAGAAAATTGAACAGGGAGGGGGGGAGGCGGGGAGGGATACGGCACAAATCCCACCACGCACCGAGGCTGGTTTGGGTTTTCAGTTGGCTCACGAAGCCAACTGAAAACCTAAAAAAGCCTTGGCACGCGGTGGGATTCGCGTTGTTTCCCTCCCCGCCTCCCCCTCTCCCTGTTCAAATTCTTCTAGCCGTTACACCCGCGAGTACGAGTCGCGGGAGCGGCGTGGGCTGCGGACGAGGCCTAGGACGATGGAGCGCAGTTGGGCGGGTTCTACCGGTTTGGTGAGGTGCGCGTCGAAGCCCACCTCCAGCGCATGGCGGCGGTCTTCTTCCGACGCATACGCCGTCAAGGCCACTGCCACGATGCTTCCGCCCTGTTCGACGGGAAGGGCGCGCACCTTGCTGATCAAGGTGTACCCATCTTCTTCCGGCAAACCGATGTCCGAAACGAGAACGTCGGGCTTCGACTCCTCGAGCGCGCTCAACGCCGCCGATGCCGTGGGCACCGCCGTCACACGCGCACCTGCGCCCTCGAGCACCCGCCGCGCCATCCCGCGCCCGTCGGGCTCGTCCTCCACCAAGAGCACGTGAAGCTCGTCGAGATCGCGCGACGGCGGATTCGACCCCGCGGGCCGCGTATCCGATTCGGGCTCCGGCGCCTCCGACACGAACGGCAGAATCGGAAGCTCCACCGCGAACGTCGAGCCGCGGTCCTTCCCGTCGCTGGTCACCTTCACCACGCCACCGTGAAGCTGCACGATGTGCCGCACGATGGCCAGCCCCAGCCCCAACCCGCCTTGCGAGCGCGTGCTCGTGCTATCCGCTTGCCGAAAGCGCTCGAACACGTGGGGCATGAACTCCGGCGCAATCCCCTGCCCGGTGTCGCTCACCACGATGCGCGCGGTCGATCCGTCCGACTCGAGACGCACCTCGATCTTCCCCGACGACCCGGTGAACTTCAGCGCGTTGGACAGAAGGTTCGACAGCACCTGCGTCAGCCGATTCGGATCGCCCCGGATCTCCGGCACGAACGGATCGATGCTCGACTCCAGCGCGATGCCCTTGTCGTCGGCCTGGATGCGCACGGCATCGAGCGCGCCCTCGATGAGCGCGGGAAGCTGCACGCGACCCATGTTCAAGTGGAGCTTGCCCGTCACGATGCGCGAGACGTCCAGCAAGTCGGCAATGAGCTGGGCCTGCGCCTTGGCGTTTCGCTCGATGGTCTCCAGGGCCCGGTCGAACTCGTTCTCTTCGAGATCGCCGCCGCGAAGAAGCTGCGTCCAGCCCAGCATCGCGTTGAGCGGCGTTCGCAATTCGTGCGACAAGGTCGCCAAAAATTCGTCCTTCGCTTTGTGCGCTTCTTCGAGCTTCTTTCGCTCGGCCTGCGCAATGTCGTAGAGGTCCGCCACGTGCGCGGCCGACGCCATCCTCCGCGCCAGGTCCTCTGCCGTGACCAAGTCCGCCTCGTCGAAGCGACGGCGCGACTGGCTCGCCACCAACGTCACCGCACCGAACGCGCGCCCTTGCGACACCAGCGGCACACACATCCACGACAGCGCCGGAATCGATCGCAACTCGGCCAGGTGCACCGCATCTTGCGAAATGATGACCTTGATGGCGTCGGTCACCTCGGGCAAAAGCTCGGGCTCGCGCGTGCGCACCACCTTGCCGGGCCCGTACGGCGCATCCTGCTCCGGCGGAAAGCGCTCCGACATGGCGCGTACGGTCACCGCCGATTCGTGCGGCGCCGCCGCCACGATGCGATGGGTGAAGGTGCCATCCGCCGCCACGCAGTCGACGATGCACGCATCGGCCTGCGTCTTCACGATCAACTGCGCCACCTGCTCGAACGATTCGCGGCACTCGATGGTGGCACCCAGCACCTTGCTCGCCTCGGCGAGGAAACGCAGCGAATCTTCCGCGCGCTTGCGATCGTCGATGTCGGTGCATGTGCCCACCCACGACGTGAGCGGCCCGCGATCGCTTCGCAACGGCACCGCCCGCACCAAGTGCCAGCGGTAGTCCGACTCCACCCACGATCCGAGACGGAATTCCCCGCCCCACGCCTCGCCCTGCTCCAGCGCTAGGCGCCAGCCCCGCGAGAACGCCTCGACGTCGTCGGGGTGCAATATCGCTTCCCAGCGCAGCCCCTGAGGATCGGTCAGCGACGTGCGCGCGCAATCGAACCAGCGGCGATTGCCATAGGCGAGCTCGCCCTCGGGCGTGGCCGTCCACACGATCTGCGGCATCGATTCGGCCAGCTCGCGGTAGCGCCGTTCGCTCGAGCGGCGAAGCTCGGCGAGCTCGCGCTCGCGCAGCACCTTGTCCTGCAGTTTGAGCTGCTCGGTCTTCCGGTAAATATCGAGGAAGACCTGCACCTTCGATCGCAAAATGTCCGGATCGAAGGGCTTGAACATGTAGTCGACGGCGCCGACCGTGTAGCCCTTGAAGACGAAGGCTTCGTCTTTGCTTATCGCCGTCAAAAAGATAATCGGGATATGCCGCGACCTCTCGCGCTCCTTGATGAGCGTCGCCGTCTCGAAGCCGTCCATCGTGGGCATCTGCACGTCGAGCAAGATCACGGCGAACTCGCGCGTGAGCAGATGCTTCAACGCCTCCTGCCCCGAGTGCGCCATGACCAATTCGGTACCGAGCGGTTCCAAAATGGCCTCGAGCGCAAGCAGGTTCTTCGGCTGGTCGTCGACAAGCAGGACCGCGGGCTTGATCGCGGCCAGCGCTAGCTGAAATTCCCCCGATCGAGTCCCTACACCGGACACCTGTTTCGATTTATCACCGTCAATCCATGCATTCAATGTCGGAGGACGCTCATCTCTGCCTGAGCTGACCCAAGAAGGGCCCGATGCGGTCGAGGGCGAGGACTCGATCGACGCAGGCTCGCTCGATGGCTCCCGCGGGCATCTCGGGGCTTTCGGCTGAGGCGGGGTCCTGGACAATCGTGAGGCCACCACGCTGTTTGATGCGCGAGAGACCGATGGCACCGTCATGGTTTCGTCCGGTGAGCACGATTCCGATCAGACGATGTCGAAATGCATCGGCGGCCGACTCGAAGAGCACGTCGATGGAGGGCCGGCTGAAACGCACCGGCGGGTCCGTCGACAGGGCCACCGACTGATCGTCGACGAGCAAGTGGTAGTCGGCGGGTGCAATGTACACGCGTCCAGGAACGATCGGCTCTTTGTCCTCGGCCTCGCGCACCCGCATCTTGGTGTGGCGCTGGAGCACACGCGCCAGTGTGTCATCGGAATCGGGCCGGCGGTGCTGCACGACGGCGATGGGCCGGTCGAAGTCGGCAGGCAAGGTCGACAAAAGCACTTCCAGGGCCCGCAAACCGCCCCACGACGTCCCCACCACGATGAGTTCGTGCTGAAAGCCCAAATGCCAGCCCTTTGCGTCCGCCGTTTTACTTCTTGTCCGCCCTCCGAAAGATTTTCTCCTCCGCCACGAAGGGTATGAACTTCGGCTCGCTTTCCGTCTGGCGCAGGTTTTCCTTTCGCCCCAGCGCAAGGAAGCCGAAATTGGCCAGGCTCGAATGAAAGAGATCGAGCACGCGGTTCTGCAAATTTCGGTCGAAGTAGATCATGACGTTGCGGCACAAGATGAGATGAAACTCGCTGAAGCTGCCGTCGGTCACGAGGTTGTGCTGTGAGAAGAGCACGTTCTCCATGAGCGACGGATCGAAACGCGCGCCGTCGTAGCGGGCCGTGTAGTACTCGGAGAACGAGCGCAGCCCACCCGCCCGCTGGTAGTTGATCGTGTACTCCTGCATCTTCGACAGAGGAAAAATTCCGTTCTTGGCGACTTTGATGACCGTCTCGTTGAGGTCCGTCGCATAGATGCGTGTGCGCGCGTACAGGCCTTCTTCCTTGAGCAGCATCGCCAGGGAGAAGACCTCTTCGCCGGAGGAACAACCGGCGTGCCACACGCGGATGAACGGATAGGTCCGCAAACTCGGGACCACCTTGCGCCGCAGGGCCAGGAAGAAGCTCGGATCACGAAACATGGACGTGACCTGGATGCTCAAGTCGAGCATCAACCGGTCCATGCACGTGGGGTCGTGCAGCACCCTCTCTTGTAGCGCGCTGAACGACGCCACCCCCTCGGCCTGAGCCCGCCGCCACAAACGTCGCTTGATGGACGCGTACGCATACGAGCGGAAGTCGAAGCCGTAGACGCGGAAGATCGCCTCGAGCAACAGCTCGACCTCGACGCGTTCGACCTCGGTGTCTTTCTCCTTGAGGGCTCGGTACGTGCCGGACGACGAGGCGGGTGCTGCTCGGCTCATCGATACATCCACACCCGCATCAGTGAGATGAGCTGGTCCGGATCGACGGGCTTCGTGATGTAGTCCGAAGCACCCGCCGCGATGCACTTCTCGCGGTCGCCCTTCATCGCTTTGGCGGTGAGGGCAATGATGGGCAATGTGCGATACGACGCATTCTTGCGAATTTGTCGCATGGTCTCATAGCCGTCCATTTCCGGCATCATGACATCCATCAGAATCAGACTGACGTCTTGATTCTGATCGAGCAAGACGATTCCGTCTTTGCCATTTTCGGCGAATACCACATTCATACCATTCGCCTCGAGCACGCTGGTGATGGCAAAAATGTTGCGTACGTCGTCGTCGACGACCATCACCTTCTTACCGACGAACACGGCGTCGGAGCTGTGCAGCTCCTCGAGCACGCGGCGCTTCTCCTCGGGGAGATTTGCCTCGACGCGGTGGAGGAACAGCGCCGTCTCGTCGAGCAGGCGCTCGGGCGACTTCACGTCCTTGAGGATGATGGTCTCCGCGTACTTCTTGAGCCGCGTGTCCTCCTCGGGCGTCAGCTCTTTGTCCGTGTAAATGATGATGGGCAGATCCCGCAGCTCCCGCAGGTCGTCGTCGCTCTTGATCTTTTCGAGCAGGTCGAAGCTCGACATGTCGGGCAACCCCAAACCGAGCACCATGCAATCGAAGTGACGGCCGCGGAGCAACTCGAGGGCCTGCTCGGCGGTCCCAACGGACACCGTCGAGACGTCGCCCTGGCCGATGAGCTCCTCCATGCTGTGGCGGAGTGCCTCGTCGTTGTCCACGATGAGAAGATTCCGCACTTCGTTGTCGAGGAATTGCGAAATCGAATCGAATGCCTGATCCAGGGCTTCCTTGGTAACCGGCTTTTCCAAATACGCAAAAGCGCCCAGGCGCATGCCTCGCTGTCGCTTTCCGGTGCCCGACAGGATGTGCACCGGGATGTGCCGCGTCTCCCGATTGTGCTTCAACCGATCCAGCACGGTGAGCCCATCGACCACGGGCAACGCCAGATCGAGCAGGATGGCATCCGGCTTGAACCGGTGCACCAGCGCCAAACCGATGTCGCCGCGCAAGGTCGCGATGCACTTGAAGCCGCGCTCGCGGGCCATCTCGAGGAGCAGCGTGGCAAAGGTGACGTCGTCCTCGATGATGAGGAGCACGCGGTCGCCGGGCTGGACGGCATCGCGGTCGTCATTGAGCTCGTTCTCGTTCTCGATGCCCTCGTCCTCGAAGGTCGCGGCGTCGAAGCCCTCGCGCGCGAAGACGCGTCCGTCATCGTCCTGGTCCAGATCGTCGGTGATCGCTCCGTTGGTTCCATTGGTGTGCGTGCCCACGACCGCGTGCACGCGCGAGGGCGGCTCGCCGGTGTCCGTCCGCCGCACGTCGCGCCGTGAATCGCCGCTGGTCAGACGCGGCTGCTCGCGGTAACTCGGCGGCAAAAACAGCGTGAACGTGCTCCCCTCGCCGATGGCGCTGTCGACGTGAATCTCGCCTCCGAGCAGGCGCGCCAGCTCACGGCTGATCGAAAGCCCCAGGCCCGTGCCTCCGTACTTGCGGCTGGTGGTGCCATCGGCCTGCTGGAACGCTTCGAAGATGAGCTGGTGCTTGTCGCGCGGAATGCCGATACCTGTATCCTGCACGCTCAGCGCCAGGACGCGCGGCGTTTCGAGCAGCACCGGGTTGGTGAACTGCTGCTGATTCTGCACGCTGCCGATGCGCACCGTCACGCCGCCGCGGTCGGTGAATTTGAAGGCATTGGCCAGCAGGTTGCGCAGGATCTGCTGCAAGCGCTGCCCATCGGTGTTGAGCGACTCGGGGATTTCCGGCTCCTCCACCACGGTGAACTCGAGCCCCTTTTGCTGCGCCAGCGGGCGGAAGCTCCGCTCGATGTAATCCTCGATGGCCGCGAGCCGCACCTCGGCGGAGTAAATCTCGATCTTGCCGGCCTCCACCTTGGACAGGTCGAGCACCTCGTTGATGAGATTCAGCAAGTCGGTGCCCGAGGCGTGGATGGTCCGCGCGTACTCGACTTGCTTGTCCGAGAGATTGCGATCCTTGTTGTCCGAGAGCATCTTGGCCAAAATGAGCAAGCTGTTGAGCGGCGTACGCAGCTCGTGGCTCATGTTGGCGAGGAACTCGCTCTTGTAGCGCGACGACAGCGAGAGCTGCGCGGCCTTGTCCTCCAGCGCGCGCCGCGCGGTCTCCACCTCGCGGTTCTTCTGCTCGACCTTCTTGTTTTGCTCCGCGAGCAACGTCGCCTTCTCCTCGAGCTCTTCGTTGATCTGCTGCAGCTCCTCTTGCTGCGCCTTGAGCAGCTCCTCGCTGGCCTTCAAACTGGCGGCCTGCGCCTCGAGCTCGGTGTTGGTCTTCTTCAGCTCCTCCTGCTGGCTCTGGAGCTCGTTCGACTGCGACTGCAGCTCCTGCGTCAAGCCTTGCGACTGCAGGAGCAACTCCTCCGTGCGCATGTTGGCCACGATCATGTTGAGCACGACGCCGATGCTCTCGGAGAGCTGGTCGAGGAAGATCTGGTGAATCTGGCTGAAGGCGCGGAAGCTCGCCAGCTCCAGCACCGCGCGCACCTCGCCCTCGAAGAGCACGGGCAGCACGATGATGTTCAGCGGCGAGGCCTCGCCCAGCCCCGACGATATGACGATGTAATCGTGCGGCACGTTGGTGAGCAGAAGGCTCTTCTTCTCCAGCGCGGCCTGCCCCACGAGCCCTTCGCCCAGCGAAAAGCGGTTCGAGACGCTCTTGCGCTGTTTGTACGCGTAGCTCGCGATCAGCTTGAGCACCGACTCGCCCTCTTCCTGCTGCGCAATGAAGAAGGCACCGTGGTGCGCGGAGACCAGCGGCGTGAGCTCGCTCATGATGAGCCGGCTCACCGCCTCGAGGTTCTTCTGCCCCTGCATCATGCCGCCGAACTTCGCCAGGTTCGTCTTGAGCCAGTCCTGCTCCTGGTTCTTCTGCGTGGTTTCACGCAGGTTGCCGATCATCTGGTTGACCGTGTCTTTGAGCAAGAGCAGCTCGCCCTGCGCTTCCACGGCGATGCTTCGCGTGAGGTCACCGTTGGTCACGGCCACGGCGACGTCGGCGATGGCGCGCACCTGCGCGGTCAACTTGCCGGCGAGTTGGTTCACGTTGTCGGTCAAGTCTCGCCACGTGCCGGCGGCGCCGGGCACCTTGGCCTGGCCGCCCAGCTTTCCTTCGGTACCGACTTCGCGCGCCACCGTGGTGACCTGATCGGCGAACACGCGGAGCGTGTCGGTCATGCTGTTGATCGTCACGGCCAAGGCGGCAATCTCGCCCTGCGCCTCCAGGAGCAGCTTCTGCGACAGGTCTCCGTTGGCGACCGCGGTCACGACCTTGACGATGCCGCGCACCTGCGTGGTCAGGTTCGAGGCCATCATATTCACGCTGTCGGTCAGGTCCTTCCACGTGCCGGCCACACCGGGAGCACGCGCCTGGCCGCCCAGTTTTCCTTCGGTACCGACTTCGCGCGCCACCGTGGTGACCTGCTCCGCGAAGACCCCGAGCGTCTCGGTCATGTTGTTGATCGTGTCCGCCAATTCGGCAATTTCGCCTTTGGCTTCGACGACGAACTTCTTCGTCAAGTCGCCATTCGCAACCGCCGTCACGACCTTCGCGATGCCGCGCACCTGCGTGGTCAGATTGGCGGCCATCATATTGACGTTTTCCGTCAAATCTTTCCACACACCGGCCACGCCCGGCACGAAGGCCTGCCCGCCCAGCTTTCCATCGGTACCGACTTCGCGCGCCACGCGGGTAACCTCGGCGGCGAAGGCTCGAAGTTGATCCACCATCGTGTTGATCGTGTTTTTCAACTCGAGCAATTCGTTTTTGACGTCGACGGTGATCTTTTGCGACAAATCGCCATTGGCCACTGCGGTGGTGACGAATTTGATATTTCGCACCTGCTCGGTCAGGTTGTTGGCCATGTAATTGACGCTATCGGTAAGGTCTTTCCACGTACCGGCGACCTCGGGCACGTGCGCCTGCCCGCCCAATCGCCCTTCGGTACCGACCTCGCGCGTCACGCGGGTAACCTCGGCGGCGAAGGCTCGAAGTTGGTCCACCATCGTATTGAGGGTGTTCTTCATCTCGAGCATTTCGCCTTTGACGTCGACGGTTATCTTCTGCGACAAATCGCCATTGGCGACGGCCGTAGTAACCAATGCGATATTTCGCACTTGGCCGGTGACGTTGGAGGCCATGTAATTGACGTTGTCGGTCAAATCCTTCCAGGTACCGGCCACGCCGGGCACGTTGGCCTGGCCGCCCAGTTTTCCTTCGGTGCCGACTTCGCGCGCCACGCGGGTAACCTCGCCCGCGAACGAATTGAGCTGATCGACCATCGTATTGATCGTGCTCTTCAATTCGAGGAACTCTCCCCGCGCATCGACGATGATCTTCTTGGACAAGTCGCCATTGGCGACCGCCGTGGTCACCAAGGCGATGCTTCGCACCTGCCCCGTCAAGTTCGAGGCCATGTAATTGACGTTGTCGGTCAAATCCTTCCACGTGCCGGCGACTCCCGGTACGTGCGCTTGCCCGCCCAATCGCCCCTCGGTACCGACCTCGCGCGCCACGCGGGTAACCTCGGCGGCGAACGAATTGAGCTGGTCCACCATGGTGTTCATGGTGTTCTTCAGCTCGAGCATCTCACCTTTGACGTCGACGGAGATCTTCTGCGACAAGTCGCCATTGGCGACCGCCGTTGTGACGTATTTGATGTTACGCACCTGGTCGGTCAGGTTGTTGGCCATGTAATTGACGCTCTCGGTGAGGTCTTTCCATGCGCCCGTGACGCCGGGCACCTGCGCCTGCCCGCCCAGCTTTCCATCGGTACCGACCTCGCGCGCCACGCGCGTGACCTCGCTGGCGAAGGCGCGAAGCTGATCGACCATCCTGTTGAACGTGTTCTTCAGCTCGAGGACCTCGCCCTCGACCTCCACGCTCATCTTTTGCGACAGGTCGCCATTCGCGACCGCCGTCGTCACCAAGGCGATGTTGCGCACCTGGTCGGTCAAGTTGGAGGCCATCGAGTTGACGTTGTCGGTGAGGTCCTTCCACGTGCCGGCCACGCCGGGCACGCGCGCCTGCCCGCCCAGTTTCCCTTCCGAGCCGACTTCGCGCGCGACGGTGGTGACCTGGTCGGCGAAGAGCCGCAACGTGTCCCTCATGTTGTTGATGGTGTCGGCCAGCTCCGCGACCTCGCCCTTCGCCTCGACGACGAACTTCTTCGTCAGGTCGCCGTCGGCGACCGCGGTGACGACGGCCGCGATGCCGCGCACCTGCGTCGTCAGGTTCGATGCCATCGAGTTGACGCTGTCGGTCAGGTCCTTCCACGTGCCGCCCACGCCCGGCACGTGCGCCTGCCCGCCGAGCTTTCCCTCGGTGCCGACCTCCTTGGCCACGCGGGTAACCTCGGCGGCGAAGGAGCGGAGCTGGTCGACCATGGTGTTGACCGTCTCGCCGATGCGGAGAAACTCACCGCGAACCGGCTTGCCGTCGATCTCCAGGGCCATCTTCTGCGACAGGTCGCCCCCGGCCACCGCGGTGATGACGCGCGCGACCTCCGTCGAGGGACGCACGAGGTCCAAGATGAGCGAGTTGATCGACTCCAGCTTGATCGCCCAGGCGCCCTTGGCCCCGCGGAGGGAGGCGCGCTCGTTCATGCGGCCCTCGCGCCCGACCACGCGGCCGACACGGGCCACCTCGCGGGCCATGGAGTCGTTTCGGTGTGCGAGCTCGTTGAAGGCCGTCGCGAGCTCATTCATCATTCCGGGCTCGCGTGTGGGAAGGCGGACCGAAAAGTCGCCATCCCGCAGAGCACGCAGTGCCGCGAGGAGCGCCTCACACTCTTTTCGCGTGGGGCGGTCGTCGTGGTCCTTCGCGTTCGATGCGCTGGTCCGCTTGCGTGGAGCGGTCGACGTGGGCGGTGCGCTCGTGCGCTTGCGGCCATTTCGCGTAGCTAAAGTAAGGTCGGCTTGGCCGTTGTTCTTCGTGGGCACGGTTGGCTCCTCAAGTGGGGCTTCGGCGGGGCGCTTCGGCATGGGCACGGGCTGAACGGGTACACCGCCAACCTCCGAGCATCGGGCAGGTTACGCCGATTTCAGAAGCTCGGAGATGGCGGATTCAAGGGTGGTGAGACTCACGGGTTTGGTGAGGTGCTGACGAAAACCGGCTGCACGGATCCGAGCGATGTCCTCCTCCGAGCTCACGCCCGTCAGGGCGATGGCGTGATGAGGCCTACCCAGACGATCCATCAACTCGACACCGCTGCCATCGGGCAGTCCGACGTCGCTGATCAAGACGTCGAACGATTGTGTGCCGGCTACCATCAACGCTTCGGCCAAACTGGTCGCCCCCAAGACCTCGTAACCTCGACGTTCCAGCACCCGCCGCAAGAGAGCGACGGTATCGATATCGTCATCGACCACCAACACGGTGCGTGTACCTGCAAGTACCGGCGCGCTGGGCGCGACCACCAACGGCGATGGCGCCGGAGGATCGGTGTTGATGAAGGTCGAAAGTTCCGTTTCGAACGAACGCTCGCCGCAGACCATGCGCAGCTTGACGCGATGATCGATCGTCACCGTGCCGACAACGAGGCGCGTACCTTGTGCGGCGCCCGTGAGCAGGGTGTCGAGGCCGTGGTCGAGGAACTCGCGCAGGGTATCCCTCTCCCCTTTAACATGGGGGCGCCGCGCATTGAGCTCCAACGACACCTGCTGACCGGCCGCGATGATGGACGCCTTCTTGTCCAGGAGGATTTCGCGTAGGAGCGCATGGACGTCCACCGACGATGCGCGTGCTTCGCGGGTCTTCGGGTCCGTCCTGGCGTTCATGGCCTCACGGACAGTGTAGCGCCTCACACGGACCGAGCGATATCTACGAGCTGTGCGGAAAGCTGCAGCTGAGGGGTTAGGGAGAGCGGACGCTACTTTTTGGTGCGCGCGGCCTGAGCGAGATCATGCACCCGGATCTTGGCAATGGACACCGAGGACATATGCCGCTCGAGTCGCGCGGCCACACCGGCTCCCACGCTGAATGCCCCCACCGAACCGGCCAATCCCAATACGCCGATGGCCAGCCACCGGCGCGCTCGCATCGAAATCATGTGAGCCCCCCGTAACGAGATGTTCACCGGATCAAGAGCAACGCTCGTGCCGTCGGGCAGGGTTTAGGGGATAGGGTTTAGGGTTTAGGGAGGAAGAGCACCGGAAAGCCGAAGCTTGGGTTTCTCTCTGACCCTAAACCCTTCACCCTCCACCCTAAACCCTGTGGCACGAGGCACAAATGCGGGCTAATTGGGCCCGGTGATGCCCGCGCTACGTCTCATTTCATTCGTATCGCTCTTTCTCCTTTCTCTGCTTTCCTTCAGCGCGATCCCGCGTGCGGCCTACGCCGGACCCAACGACGGATTGCCCAAGACCAACGCGGCGCTCGACCGTGCGACGCCGCGACGCACCATGCAGGGCTTCCTCGATGCAGCCCACCACGGCGATTACGATCTCGCGGCGAACTACCTCGATTTGCATGCGATTCCGCGCATCAAGCAATCGACGGATGGCCCCGAGCTCGCGCGCAAGCTCGCGTACGTGCTCGACCGCAAGCTCGCCGTCGACCCCGACAAGCTGCCCGACGAAGCGGAGGCCAAGGACGCGACGGCAGGCAACATCATTGCAGACGACGAGACGGTCCCCATCACGTTGGCGCGCGCCCGTTTCAACGACGGCGTCTGGCGCTGGCTGATCTCGCGCGGCACCGTCGCGATGATCCCGTCGCTGTACGCGGCGTACGGCCCGTCGGAGTGGGCTGACCGCTTCCCGCCTTGGCTGACGCGCACGACCTTTCTGGGCAATGCCCTCTGGCAGTGGCTCGGACTGGTGCTCCTCGGTATCCTCGGCTACGTCGCCGCGCGCGGTATCGGCGCCTTGTTCATCTGGCTGGCGCAACGTTTTGCGCTCCGCACGAAGACGACTGCGGACAATGCGCTGGTCGAGACCGCGCGGCGCCCGCTTCGTGGCGTGCTCTTCGTGGTCATCGTCAAGCAGCTCTTGAGCGAGCTGCACCTCACCGCATCGGTGGAAGAGGCGATCCACCACATCGCGTACACGTGGCTGGTCATCTCGGTCGCGTGGTTCGTCATCCGTGCGATCTCCATCGGCGCGGAATGGGCTGAGGAGCGGCTGCCCAGCGGCTCGCAGCTCGAGATGAAGCATCGCGCGGTGCAGACGCAGCTCGAGCTGCTCCGCCGCGTGGCCTCCGTCGTCATCGTCATCGTGGCGATTGCCGTCGGGCTCATGCAGTTCGAATTCGTGCGCAACGTGGGCGTGTCGCTGCTGGCATCGGCAGGGGTCGCCGGCATCGCGCTCGGTTTGGCCGCACAGAAGTCGCTCTCGGGCATCATCGCGGGCATCCAGCTTTCGCTGTCGCAGCCGATCCGCATCGGCGACCAAGTCGTCGTCGAGAAGGAGACCGGCTTCATCGAGGAGATCAACCTGACCTACGTCGTGGCGCGCCTCTGGGACGAGCGCCGTTTGGTCATCCCCATGACCCGCTTCTTGGAGCAGCCGTTCGAAAACTGGACGCGCAACACGACCGAGATCCTCGGCACGGTCTTTCTCCACGTCGACTTCGCCACCCCCGTGGACAAGCTCCGTGTGGAGCTGCGCCGCATCTGCGAGGCCAGCACCAACTGGGACCAACGCCTGTGCGTCATGCAGGTCACCGACTCCACCGAGCGCCGCATGATCCTTCGCTGCCTCGTCTCCGCCGCCAACGCCAGCCGCGCCTTCGATCTACGCTGCGAAATCCGCGAGAGCCTCATCGCCTTCATGCAGACCCTCGACGGCGGCCGCTACATCGGCAACCCGAGAACCGACATCCGCCTCGTCCAAGACGAAGAGCCCCCGCCCCAAAAAGACGGCCAGCGAAAGCTCGATCTCCCCGTCTAATTCCCCCGTGCCCGTGCCCGTGCCCGTGCCCGTGCCCGCTACGCCCCCGACCCCGTTCCGAGGGTGCTGTCGACCTGAATCGCGGGCGGCGGCGACGACGAGGTGTCCGGCGTCACGTCGGTGGATTGCTCGACGGCGGTGTCGGTGCCGCCTTCGCCTTCGGTCTTGGGCTTCTTCGGCTTGGGAAGACGCGGCTTCGGCGGCTCGGACTTCGCGGTTTCGGCCGACGAACCCGACCCGAGCTCGATCACGTTCTCCTTCGCGTGGCTCGCCACCTTCGCCGGTGCGGCCGGAGTCTCCTTGGCCACCGCCGGCGGCGGGGTGGTCTCCTTCACCGGGGCCGGCGGCGGCGGCGGCGGGATGTCCTTCGCCACCTCCTTCGTCGGCGTTTGCGGCGCCGTCGTCGTCGGGGTGCTCTTCTCGTCGCGCACGGCGGATGACCCGTGGGCGCGCAACGCCCCGTTGATCGTCGCCGTCACCGGTGCCGCCGCCGCGGTCTGCAGCGAGGCCTTCCACCATGGCCGCGCAAACGTCACCGCGAGCAGCGCGCCCGCGAACAGCGCCATCGCCGCCACCATCGGCACGACGCGCGAGGGGCGCTTCATGGTGCTCCTCTCGCCGGTGTTGCGCGTGACATAGGAGGCCATCAACGACCCGCGCCATGACGAGTTCATCCCGAAGCGCGACACCCGGGCCTGCACCCCGATGGCCGTCAGAAACGCCTCGCCCATCTCACGCGCCGAGCGGTAACGCTTCTTCGGATCGCGTGCGAGCGCCCGCTGGAACCACTCGTCCAACGCCCCCGGGATATCCTTCCGGTAGCGGCTCGGCGAACGGAACTTCCCGCGGTTCACCGCGAGGCAGACCGCGCCGTACGTCTCGCCCGCGAAGGGCTTGCGGCCCGTGAGCATCTCGTACGTCACCACCGCGAGCGCCCATAGGTCGCATCGGTAATCGACGTTCTTCGCGCTGAGCATCTGCTCCGGGCTCATGTACGTCGGCGTCCCGAGCGTCGCGCCGGTGTTCGTCACACTCACGTCCCCGCGGCCGAGCAGCTTCGCGATACCGAAGTCGAGCACCTTGACGAAGACCTCTTCGCCGTCGCTCGTGAGGAAAATATTCTCGGGCTTGATATCTCGGTGCACGATCCGAAGCTCGTGCGCCTTGTCGAGTGCGCGCGTCACTTGGACGACGATGCTTGCGGTCTCCTCGAGGCTCAGTCGCCCGCGAAGATGAATGCGCGTTTCGAGGTCCGTGCCCTCGAGGTACTCCATCACGATGTACGGCAGCCCATTTGGCTCCGCAGGGACGCCATAATCGAGTATCTGCACTACGTTCGGATGATGAATGCGCGCTGCCGATCGAGCCTCGCGCGTGAAGCGCTCCACTGCGGCCTGGTGGCACGCCAGCGCGGGGGACATCAATTTTACAGCAACCTGCGTGTCGAGCCCCACGTGGTGCGCAAGCCACACGCTCGCCATTCCACCTTCGCCGATTTGGCGCACGAGCCGCACGTTGGGCGTGATCATCGTCCCCGGGACGAGTTCCACGACCGAACTTCGATGGATTTCGTTCAGTGTCATGGCTCCCCCACGCCCCTTACTCAGCAACGGTCGTGCCCACGGTCCACCAGCCGTGGCGGCGTCACACGCCGGCAACCGTCATGGTCGAGCGCATCCAATGGACTCCGCGGTCAGGACTGTCGTGCGATGTGCGGCGCTGAACGGAACCCGCAAAATGTGCGGCGAAAAAGCAGGGAGCCGGTGTGATTTGCTACAGGGACGGCGGACGATTGGCCGCACATGGGAGACAGCAGGCCGCAACGTCGCCGACCGGCCCCCGACCTGCGTCGTCCCCGCGGCGCGATGATGCTGCTGGGACGGCCATTTCATACCGCGGCCGGGAACACCGCACGGCCCGCCTTGCGTTGACCTAGTGTGCATGTACCTCTTTAAAATGCGTAAACTGCGGCGATCATCTCTTGGATGAGGGTGCGGCTCGAGGACGAAACTGAATGACCATGGCCGAACAAACGCCCTCCGGAAGGGCGCTCGGGCTTCCACACCCGGGCGAGATTCTGGCGGGGAAGTACGTCGTCGAAGCGGTCCTTGGCGTAGGGGGCATGGCTGTCGTGGTTGCCGCACGCCACATCGAACTCGACCATCGCGTTGCTCTGAAGATCCTTCTGCCCAGGTATCGTTCGAACGAAGAGGTGGTCGCACGCTTTCGCCGCGAGGCGCGTGCAGCGGTGAAGATCAAGAGCGAGCACGTTGCACGCGTGCACGACGTTGGTGCACTCGACGATGGCGCTCCGTGCCTCGTCATGGAGTTCCTCGAGGGGCAAGACTTGGAGACGCTTCTTGCGGACCAAGGGCCGCTCCCTCAGGAGACGGCCGTCGATTACCTGCTGCAGGCGTGTGAAGCACTCGCCGAAGCGCACGGCCTCGGCGTGGTGCATCGCGATCTCAAACCGGCGAACCTTTTCCTCGCGCAGCGCTCCGACGGAAAGCCCATCATCAAGCTGCTCGATTTCGGGATCTCCAAGGTGGGCGGCGTCGAGCTCACGCGAAGGCGCTCGTCGTTCGGAACGCCGCATTACATGTCGCCCGAGCAGCTCATGGCCTCGGGCGAGGTCGACTATCGCTGCGACATCTGGTCGCTCGGCGCGATCTTGCACGAGCTCATCGCCGGCAAGCCGCCGTTCGACTCGGAAGACTTGGTGGAGCTGCAGCAACTCATCAAACAGGGCACGCCGCACAAGCTCACCGAGGAAGTGCCCTCGGCGCCGCACGCACTCGAGCAGGTCATTCTGCGCTGTCTGGAGAAGGACGCGAAGAAGCGCTTCGATAGCATCTCGGCGTTGGCGGAAGCGCTGGGGCCCTTCGGCTCGAGCGAGTCGGCGCGTCTGATGGTGGAGCGCGTGAAGGGCGTCGCCGCGACGGCGAAAAACCGCATGGCGGTCACGGATTCGCAGCAGCGGCCCGCCGTCGATGGCGCGGCCGTTGGCTTTTTGCCCATGGCTGGGGTGGGGCCGGTCATGACGGCCACCGACGCGATGAAAGCCTCGTCCCGCTCAGGGACGACGGACGATCGCAGCGAGATCCCCATCGGTCCGCGCACGGCCATCGCAAGCGCGGTCGCACTGGCCCTGGTCGCTTTGGCGGGCCTCTATGGTATCGCGCATTACCGGACGAACACGGCGCCACAGACGGACACGGGGGTTGCCAGAGAGAAGCCGGTCGAAGCGACACCGACGCCACCCACGACGGCCGTGTCTGCCGTGTCTGCCGGACCTGCTGCGCCCTTGGCCGATGGTGCCGTCGTCTCTCCCTGGGGAGTGACCGGCTCCACGGCAGCGGCCTCGAACCTCAACGCCGCCGCCGCGCCTCACGCAGCGGAGGGCCCGCCCTCTGCGACGGCGACGAAGGCGCCCTCCCCGAAGAAGCGCTCCAAGTCACGCTCCTCTTCCGAGCGCTGAAGGTTCGAGAGGTTCGAGAGCAGCGCGATTACAAATCGATCTGCGTTCCCAGCTCCACGACGTGGTCGTGCGGGATGCCGAAGTAGCGCGTTGCCGGCTGCGCGTTGCGGGAGAGAAACGCAAAGAGCATCTCTTGCCAGCGCCCCATCTTGCCGCTGCCGCTGGCCAGGAAGGTCTCGCGGCCGACGTAATACGTCATGTGACTGAAGTCGACGGGGACCCCGCATTGCGCCGCAGCCTCGTGCAAAATCTCGGGCACGTTGGGCGCTTCCATGAAACCGCAACGCGCGACGACGCGGTAGAAGCCCTCGCCGAGATCCTGCACCTCGAGGCGCCGATCCTCGTCGGACACGGGCACGTGCTCCGTCACCACCGTGAGGAGAATCACGGTGTCGTGCAAGACGCGGATGCGTTGCGCATGGTGAAAGAGAATCGGCGGAACGCGACCCGAGTTGGAGGCCATGAAGATCGCCGTGCCCGGAATCCGCGCCACCAGCCGATTGTGCAAGCCGGCCAGGAACTCGTCCATCGGCGGCGAGCGCTTCACGATGTACTCGGCGAGCAAGCTCCGTCCAATCTTCCAGGTGAGCATGACCGAGAAGACGGCCGCGCCGAAGATGATGGGCACGTAGCCACCCTCGAAGAGCTTCAACAGGTTGGCGGCGAAGAACGGAATGTCGAAGCAGAGGAAGAGCACCACCAGCGGCAACGCCTTCCAGCGCGACCAACCCCAATTGCGGCGAACCACCACGTAGTAAACGATGGAGGTGATGCCCATCGTGCCGGTCACCGCGATGCCGTAGGCCGCCGCCAGCGCGGACGACTTCTGGAACTGCAGCACCACGATGAGGCACGCCACCATGAGGCCCCAGTTGATCTGGGGGATGTAAATCTGCCCTTCCGTCTCGTGCGACGTGTGCTTTACCGTCACGCGCGGAAAGTAGCCGAGCTGCACGGCCTGGTGCGTGAGCGAGTAGGCTCCCGAGATGAGCGCCTGCGACGCGATGATCGACGCCATGGTGGAGAGCGCAACGAGGGCGTACGTGAGCGGGCCGGTGGGCAGCTGGGAGAAGAACGGATTCTCGAGCGCCTCGGGGTGCGAGAGCACGAGTGCACCCTGACCGAAGTAGTTCACCACCAGGGCAGGCATGGCGAAGAGCCACCACGCCAGGCGAATGGGCCGGGTTCCGAAGTGCCCCATGTCCGCATAGAGCGCTTCACCACCGGTCACGCAGAGCACGACGGCGCCCAACGTCACGAAGCCGTGCCAGCCGTGGTGCAGGAAGAAGCTCACCGCGTAATGCGGAGATAGCGCCTGCAGCACCGCCGGGTACTCCACGATGTGGTACGCGCCGAGGCCAAACAGCGTGGCGAACCACACCACCATGATGGGCCCGAAGAAGCGCCCCACGTCCGCGGTACCGCGACGCTGGATGTAGAAGAGCCCGATCAGGATGGCGCACGTGATCGGCACGACGGCGCGCTTGAGCCCAGGTGCAGCCGTCTCCAGACCTTCGACGGCGCTGAGCACGCTGATCGATGGCGTGATGATGCCGTCGCCATAGAGGAGCGCGGCGCCAATGAGGACGAGCACCGCCACCCAGCCGACCTTCTGTCCCTGCGGGGCGCGCAACTTTTCCGGCACCAGTGCAAGCAGCGCGAGGATGCCGCCCTCGCCATGGTTGTTCGCCCGCATGATGAAGGTGAGGTACTTCACCGTCACCACCATCGTGAGGGACCAGAACATCAACGAGAGGAGCCCGAGGATCCCCGCTTGCGTCGCCGGACCGCCATGCTCGGCCGTGTGCACGCACTCGCGCAATGTGTAGAGCGGGCTCGTGCCGATGTCGCCGAAGACGACACCGAGCGCAGCCAACGTGAGCGCGCGAACCGATGCGCCACGCTCGGGGTGCTCTTTATCGAGCAACCCCAAGTCTGCCAACGAGTGGATGCTCCGCGATGGAGGACGATGACTGCTGGGCGGCCGCTGCGCACTGGGATTGGAAGGGGCCGCGGCTGTGGGAGCGGACATTGAGAGCTACGCATTATGGGCAGAGCCGCCCTGAACGCAACTGGGCTACTCGAGACCGAGCCGAACCGCGTTTCACATCTTGACGTTGGCGGTGAACGGAGGCTCCCATGCCGACGAACGAAAGGAGAGCCCGCGATGGCCCAAGAAGACCTGAAAGTAGAAGATCTGAAAGTCGGCGAAGGTGCAGAGGCGAAGGAAGGACAGAACGTCACCGTTCACTACGTCGGCACGCTCACCGATGGGAAAAAGTTCGACAGCTCGCGCGACCGCGGCCGCGGATTTTCGTTCAATTTGGGCGGCGGCAACGTGATCAAAGGATGGGATCTCGGTGTCGCCGGCATGAAGGTCGGCGGCGTTCGCAAGCTGACGATCCCACCGGATCTCGCATACGGCGCGCGCGGCTTTCCGCCGGTGATTCCGCCCAACTCGACGCTCGTCTTCGAGGTCGAACTGCTGGGAATCGCCTGACAGCACGCTGACGGATCTTTCCCCCTCCCGATCCCGCTCCCGCTCCCGAAATGAACATCGGGAGCGGGAGGGGGATCGGGAGCGGGTTTGCTTTGCGCAGTACAGACGCACAAAACGCGAAAGCGGGGCACGCTCGATGAACGGCGCGCTCCGCTTTCACTTATTTTCGCGGGTTATCGATGAACGAGAATCAAGCTCCCAAAACGCGGACGTTCTCGGCGAGGAGACCCTTGGGTCCCTGCTTCACTTCGAACTCCACCGGCTGGCCCTCGGCCAGAGTGCGGAAGCCGGATGCCTGGATGGCGCTGTAGTGGCAGAAAACGTCGTCGCCGCCGTTGTCCTGCTTGATGAATCCGAAACCCTTCGCCTCGTTGAACCACTTCACAGTTCCAGTTGCCATCTGCTGTCTCTCTGTTCCAACTTCGCCCGGGCTTGAACTTCGACCATCGAACCCAACGTGCCCAACGAAATCGAGCCGATAGATAAGATTCCTGGGTCCGAAAGTCGAGCCAGATCAGAACGAGAGGGCCTGAAACACCCGACGTTCCGTGTCCCGACGCTCCCCGACACCTGATGGATGTTACCGGGGCCCCGGTTTGTAATCTGTCTTGACAGCGACAAAGGCCCTATAAATGCGGTACGATGGTCGGTTTTGTAACGCAACTGGTAAGGTAAGGGCGCATCTTTCATGAGACTTGTCCGTATCGCTATCGTGAACGTCAACACGACGGTCGGTGCCGTGAGGAGCAACGTCGACCGCGCATTGGAGTTCACCCACTCGGCCGCCGACGAAGGCGCCACCTTGATTGCGCTGCCGGAGCAACTGATCGGCGGCTACATGCAGGAAGATCTCGTGCAATGGCGCGCATTCGTGGATGCGCAGCGGCGCGAGCTGGATCGCTTTGCTTACGAGACGCGCAGCCTTGGCGCGACATCCGTGCTCGGCCTCACCGTCGCGCGCGGCAGCCACCTTTACAGCGTGGCGGCCCTCGTGCACGGCGGAAAAGTGCACGGCCTCGTGCCCAAGGAAAAGCTGCCAACGTACGGGGTTTTCTACGAAAACCGCACCCTGGCACGCGGCGCCCCAGGCCTTTGTGACGACTTGAACGGTGTGCCCTTCGGAGACCTCGTCTTCGACATGGACTTCGGCACCGTCGGCATCGAGGTGTGCGAGGACATTTGGTCCCCGGACGGGCCCATGCGCCGCCGCTGTTACGCCGGCGCGGAGATCATGGTGAACGTGTCGGCGTCGCCCTTCCGTTTGGGCGTCGAGGCCACGCGCCGCGAGATCATCAGCACGCGCTCGTCGGACAATCAATGCACCGTGGTCTATGCCGCGCTGGTCGGGGCCAACGATGGCTTGATCTACGACGGCGGCGGTTACGTCGCGCAGAACGGACGCATGCTGCACGTGGCGCCGCGCTACCGCGAAGGCTTCACCTGCGTCACCGTCGATTTGAATCGAACGCGACGTCTGCGCGCCGAGAACACCACGTGGCGCATGGACCAGGAGACCTTCGAGGAGGCGAACGCCGCACGCGTACGTCACGTGCACCACGTGAAGGTGGACGTGCCCACCCGCGGGCGCGAGGCGCTTCGTTATCCCGGCCCGCCGCACAAGAGCTTCTTCTTGCCCGAGCCCTCCGAGCCGCGTTCCGCGCGTACGGACTTCTGCGAGGACCTGCTGGACGCCCTGGCGCTGGGCATCGGCGATTACTTCGAGAAGACGCGCGCGTTCAAGACCATCGGCGTGGCCCTCTCCGGCGGGCGCGATAGCTTGCTCTGCTTGATGCTCGCGCACCGCTACCTCGCGCGCCGCTTCCGGGACGATCCGCAAGCGGAGAAGCGCATCGCCGAGATCTTGCGCGCCTTCTTCATGCCCACGCGCTACTCGTCGGCCGAGACGCGCGCCGCCGCGGAGGCCGCGGCGAAGGAGCTCGGTGTGCCGCTGGTCATCAGCAACATCGACGACGCGTTCGAACACGAGCTCGCGGCCGCGAAGGGCATGCTGCAACCGGGTGAATCGGTCACGCAGCTCACGAAGCAGAACATCCAGGCGCGCCTTCGCGCCGAGCGCATGTGGAGCTGGTCGAACAGCGCCGCGGGGCTCTTCCTGCAGACGAGCAACATGAGCGAGAAGGCCGTGGGGTACACCACCATCGGCGGCGACATGGAGGGTGCCCTCTCGGTCATCGCGAACGTGCCGAAGACGGTGGTGAATTACCTTCTCGACTACCTGTTCGAGACGACGAAGTCGGAGGCCATCCGCCTCACCTTGATGAAGCCGGCCAGCGCCGAGCTCGCGGACGACATGGAGGACGAGCGCGATCTCATGCCCTTCCCCGTGCTCGATGCCTGCTTCGCGCTCTACGCCGGCGAGAAGATGAGCATCCCCGAGGTCGTCATCGCCCTGCGATCCATCTTCCCCGACGAGAACCCCACGCAGCTGGAGACCTGGGCCACCAAGTTCGGCCGCTTGTTCACGCAGTCGATCTACAAGTGGGTGCAGACCCCGCTGAGCCTCCACGTGGGCAACCTCGACCTCGAGCGCGAACGCGCCCTGCAACTCCCCGTGGTCCAATCCACCGAGTGGACATAGTCGCCACGCAACGGCAGCGAGCGCTAGTGCCACAACCATGGCACTTTGCCTCAATAAGAGAATTCACATGAAGGCGGGAAGGCGGGAAGGGTTTGAGAATTGCCGCGCATCGCGCGAAACGAAATTCCTAAAACCTTCCCGCCTTCCCGCCTTCATGTGAATCTCTCTGGGCTCGATCCTCGCATCATGAACGCGCATGGACCTGCAAGAGAGCGCGTACGCCAACGGCAAGGCTGAGACCGAGTCCGATGAGGAGGAAAGCAGTCTGCTCAAGTTCGCGAGCAAGCTCACGCCGGACAAAATCGCGGAGTTTGCGCGAGACCTTCCCGAGATCGTCGAACGCGAGGTGAAGGAAAATCCCTACCGCACGCTCGGCATCGCCGCTGGCGTCGGGTTTGGTGTCGGGGCCATCGTGGGCTCGAAGCTACTTCGCACGATGCTCCTCGCCACGGGAGGTATCCTTGCCAGTGAAATGGCGCGAGGTCGCATCAAGCGGCTGATCGACGATCTGGTGGACGAGGTGAATCATGAGTCCAACGGGGAAAAGAAACGCGAAGGCTTCTGACTCGTCGCCGGATCCGGTGACGTCGATCGATCCGCCAGGGCCATCGACACCAGCCGATCGCGGCGAAGAAGACTCGCTCGAGCGGCACACCACACCGGGATTGGGCCCGCTGTCCGCCGCCACCGCGCCTTCGAAAACGGACGTAACCGACGGTACGGTCAGCCCTCCCGCAGACGATGCATCGCTCGAAGGCGAGGTCGAAGCAAGCATCGCTTCCGCTCCCTCGACGGACGACGATCGTGAAGCTCTGCGCGGATTACCCTAGCCGAAGAACAAATATTTCCCTACGCCTGCCGAATGCGGTTTCACGACGCAGTGTCCACCTCGTCGTCCCTCGCATCACGTTACCGTGACGTGCGGCAGGCGACGTCCGCGCTCGCCGCCCCACTTGGACCGGAAGATTGCACAGTGCAATCGATGCCCGACGTGAGCCCGACGAAGTGGCACCTCGCGCACACCACGTGGTTCTTCGAGACGTTCGTCCTCGGCCGTGCGAAGCCTGCTCGCGCGACCTACGATGCGCGCTACGGGCTGCTCTTCAATTCGTACTACGAGGCGCTGGGCGAGCGGACACCACGCGGTCAGCGCGGGCTTCTCAGCCGGCCCACGCTGCAAGAGATCGTTGCCTACCGCGAGGCCATCGACGAAGAGATGGACGCGATGCTCGCGCGCGGTGTCGACGCCGACGTGGCCGCGGTGCTCGAGCTGGGACTGAATCACGAGCAGCAGCACCAAGAGCTCATTCTCACGGACATCCAGCACGTGCTCGCGCAGAACCCGCTTCGTCCGCGTTACACGCCGCCGCCGCCGGCGAGCACGCGTGATACCGCGCGTCGCGATCGCCCGCCGCTCACGTGGCATGACGAACCCGAAGGCCTGCGCTCGATCGGGCATGAAGCAGGAACGGGACCTGGGACCGGCAACGATCTTTTCGCCTTCGACAACGAAACGCCACGGCATCGTCTTTTCGTTCCCGCATTCTCCATCGCCTCGCGTCTGGTCACGTGCGGCGAGTACCTCGACTTCATCGAGGACGGCGGCTACTCGCGGCCGGAGTTCTGGCTCTCCGACGGCTGGGCTGTGCGAACGAAGGAAGGCTGGGAAGGGCCGCTGTACTGGGAGAAGCAAGAAGACGGCACGCACCTCACGTTCTCGCTCCACGGCACGCTCGCCATCGATCGCGGCGCGCCCGTGGCCCACGTCAGCATGTACGAGGCGTACGCGTACGCCGCGTGGGCCGGCGCGCGTCTGCCCACGGAGGCCGAATGGGAGATCACCTCCGAGCGCTGTACCATCGCGTCGGGCCACTTCGTCGGGTCCGGCCTTCTCGTTCCGCGCCCCCTCGCCCATCGAGCATCGAGTGAAAAAGGTCCGCATCAGATGTTCGGCGACGTCTGGGAGTGGACCGGCAGCGCCTACGCACCCTATCCAGGCTTTCGGCCGCTTGCTGGAGCGCTCGGGGAGTACAACGGCAAGTTCATGTGCAACCAAATGGTCTTGCGCGGAGGCTCATGCTTCTCGCCGGCGAGCCACTTGCGGCGCACGTACCGCAATTTCTTTCCGCCCGGCGCACGCTGGCAAATGACGGGCATCCGTCTTGCCAAAGACCTGCAGACCTGACCTGAACAAGCCTGACGAGAGGACTGCGCATGAAGACGACGAGCATCGGCCCGTTCACGCTCTACGACTACGCTCCGACCCGCGAAAGCTCGTTCCGTACCGAGGTTCTGCACGGCCTTTCGCAGAAGAAAAAGGCCATTCCGTGCAAGTTCTTCTACGACGAACGCGGCTCACGCCTCTTCGACGAGATCTGCGAGCTCGACGAGTACTACCCCACCCGCACCGAGCTCGCGATCCTGCGCACGTACAATCGTGAGATTGCGCGTGAACTCGGCGCGCGTCCCCTGCTCATCGAACTCGGGAGCGGAAGCGGCAACAAGACGCGCCTGGTGCTCGATTACCTCGACGACCCCGCGGCGTACGTGCCCATCGACATCGCGCGCGAGCATCTCATCTCGTCCGCGGCGCTCCTGCTCGACGCCTACGCCGATCGCGGGCTCGAAGTTCTACCCGTATGTGCAGACTACACGCAGGACTTCGACATCCCGCGCGCCCGGCGCCCGACGCAAAACCTGGTGTTCTACTTCCCCGGCTCCACCATCGGGAATCTCTCGCCGGAGGAGGCCATTCGCTTTCTCGCGCACCTTCGGTCGCTCGCGCGCGGCCCGTGCGCCTTGCTCCTCGGCGCGGATCTCAAAAAGGACCGCACCGTTTTGGAGCTCGCGTACAACGACCGCGCCGGCGTCACGGCCGCGTTCAACCTCAACGTGCTCACGCACATCAACCGCGAGCTCGGGGCCGATTTCAACCTGGACCGATTCCGCCATCGCTCCTTTTACAACGAGCGCGACGGCCGCATCGAAATGCACCTGGTGAGCACCTGCTCTCAAATCGTGCGCGTCGGCGACGTGACGATTCCGTTCACCGAGGGAGAATCCATCCTCACCGAGCACTCGTACAAATTCAGTGCCGACGATATGACGCACATCGCCACGCGCGGCGGTTTCCGGGTCGATCGCGTCTGGACCGACGAAAAGAGCCTTTTCAGCGTACAGCTTCTGCGTTCCGCGTGACGGCCACCCCTGTCTGGCGGGTGGCGAGCGGCTCCGTCGTCGAAGAATGATGAGCAGATGACCGATTCGTGACAGAGCCGCACGTATGGTGCCGGCATGACGTTACAAGCTGCCGGCATCGAGAGTCCGGCTCCTGTCACCGAAGCTGCCGAAGATCCTTCGCTTAGCCGCATTGCCTGGATCACCAGCATTCCGTTCTTCGCCGTTCACGTGGCCGCCGTCGCGGGCGTGTGGGCGCTCGGATGGTCCTGGAAAGGGTTCTTGCTCGCCGTCGGCTTTTACTACCTGCGCATGTTCGGCATCACCGCCGGCAACCATCGCTACTTCGCGCACCGCACGTACAAGACGAGCCGTGTGTTCCAGTTCGTGCTGGCCTTCATCGGCACCTTGAGCGTGCAGAAGGGCGTGCTCTGGTGGGCGGCGCACCACCGGCTGCATCACAAATTTTCGGACAAGCCGGGCGACATCCACTCGCGCAAGCTCAATGGCTTTCTCTGGTCGCACGTGGGCTGGATCCTCGCCCGCAAGTACGACGAGACGGAGTGGGACCAAATCCGCGATTTCCGAGCCTACCCCGAGCTGGTCTGGCTGAATCGCTGGCACCTCGTGCCCATCACCGCGTTCGCCGTCACCCTGTACCTCACCTTGGGTTGGTGGGGCCTCGTCTGGGGCTTCTTCGTCTCCACGAGCTTGCTCTGGCACGGCACCTTCACGATCAATTCGCTGGCGCATTGGATCGGCCGCCGCCGCTACACCACGACGGACGACAGCCGCAACAGCCTGCTCCTCGCGCTCATCACCTTGGGCGAAGGCTGGCACAACAATCATCACTACTACCCGAAGGCCGTGAACCAGGGCTTCTTCTGGTGGGAGATCGACGTCACGTACTACGTGCTGCGCGTGCTCTCCGTGTTCGGCATCGTCTGGGATCTGCACACCCCGCCCGCCAAAATCCGCGACCGCGCGCCGATCGCGTCGCGGGCGGCCAGGGTTGAGGGTTGAGGGTTTAGGAAGAGGCCTCGTTCCTCTCCCCCCTAAACCCTAACCCCTAAACCCTACACCCTTCTCCCATGCTACATTTCCCCCGATGGTCATCATCCGTCGGGCGCTCGAAGAAGACCTTGCGGGCATAGCCGCACTCGCCGCGAGGCTCGTTCGGTATCACCACGACCTCGACCCTTTGCGTTTCATGAATGTGCCGGACGCCGCCGATGGCTACCGGCACTTTCTACGTGGGGAGATGCGCTCGGGTGACACGGTCATCCTCGGCGCGCTGCGGGAGACCGAAGCGGGGATGAGCGTCGTCGGCTACACGTATGCCCGCGTCGAGCCGCGCAATTGGAACGACCTGCTCGATCGCTGTGGCCGGATCCATGACGTGTTCGTGGCCGAGGACGAGCGGCGGCAAGGCATCGCGCGCAAGCTCCTGGCGGAGACGATCCGCCACCTCGAGGAGCTGGGCGCCCCCCGCATCGTGCTGCACACCGCCATGTACAACGGCGAGGCCCAAGAGCTGTTCACGTCCTTCGGCTTCCGCACGACCATGCTGGAAATGACGCGCGAGACGCAGCAACGGGCGCCGCGCCGCAGCACCTTCCCGCCCCCCGAGTCCTGACCGGGGTTCAAGGGTTCACACTTCTTAACCGAGGCGCGCGGATCCCGTTAACGAACCGACCCGACCATCTCCCTCACGCGAAGCGACGCGCAGATGAAGCGCGCAAAGAAGGGAGATCGCGATGATTGGTTTCGTCATTGGCACACTATGCCTCGTTGGGCTCGTAAAGGTCCTCCGTCGAGGGCGCTATTACGCCGGCCCGTATTACGCCTTCGGCGGCGGTTGCGGAGGGCATCACGATTACAGCGGCGGCTACGGCGGGGGCGGCGGCGGCTACCGCGACCCGTGGCGCCGTGATTCCTGGCAGTTCGACGACGAGCCCCGCTGGCAACGCCGCGGCGGTTTCGGCCCGCGCTTCGTCTTGCGCGGCCTTTTCGAACGCCTGCAAACGACGCCGGGGCAGGAAAAAGCCATCATGCAGGCCCTCGACGACCTGCGCGCGGCCGGCCGGGGCATCCGCGAGGAGATGCGCGGCGCCCGCTCCGAAGTGGCCACCGCCATGCGCGGTGAAAGCTTCGACGAGGTCGCGCTCGGCGGCGCCACGGCGCGGGTCGAACACGGCATCGACACCATGCGCAAAGCCGGCATCGACGCGTTTGCCAAGATCCACGGCGCACTCGACGAGCGTCAGCGCGCCCAATTGGCCGACTGGCTCGAACGCGGCCCCGGCTTTGGCCCCTTCTGACCAAGCCCCTTTTGAGCAGGAAAGGACTCGCTCCCCATGCACTTCATGCACCCCGTCAATCGAAGAATCCTCATTGCCGTCCTCGCCCTGGGCACCGTCGGCGGATACAGCCTCGGCTTCGCAAGCCTTCGCTGCCACAACCACGCCCGCCGGGCTGCCTTCGAGCAGCACATTGCCCAAGTCTGCGTCGACGCCGCTCGGCAGGCGAATTGATGCCGCTTCTGTCGTAATCTTGTACGAACCTGCCAATGCCGACCCGCGTCCTACTCATCGATGACGACGTCCGCCTGTACGAGCTGCTCGCGAGCTACCTGGAGCAAAACGGCTTCACGGTGACCGCCGTTTCGGACGGTCCCCAAGGGCTCGCGGCGCTCGGCAACGGCACCTTCGACGCGGTCTTGTTGGACGTGATGATGCCGGGCATGGACGGCCTCGAGGTGCTGCGCCGCATCCGCGAAAAGAATCGCATCCCGGTGCTCATGCTCACCGCCAAGGGCGACGAGACCGACCGCGTCGTGGGGCTCGAAATCGGCGCCGACGACTACGTCCCCAAGCCGTTCAGCCCTCGAGAGCTCCTCGCCCGCCTGCGCGCCGTCCTGCGGCGCGCCGCACCGGATGCCATCGACCAGCGCATCCGCGTCGGCGACATCGCCATCGAGGTCGGCTGCCGGCAGGTTTCCTTCGGCGGCAAACCCGTCGACCTCACCGGCGTCGAGTTCGACATTTTGCTCGCCCTCGCGCGCAGGCCCGGACGCGTCGTCGCCCGCGAAGCCTTGCTCGCCGAGGCGGGCCGCGGCGACGTCACCGTGGGCGACCGCACCGTCGACGTGCACATCTCGCATCTTCGGCAGAAACTCGGGGACGATCCCAAATCGCCGCGCCTCATCAAAACGGTGCGCGGCGTCGGTTACGTTCTCGCGAAGGATCTCGTGTGAGACGGCGAAGGCGCCCGCCGAGCCGCGAGGCCATCCAGCGCTGGCACCGGCACTGGCACAAGTTCGATCCGCGCTACTTCGGCCTGCGGCATCCCTTTCATCGCGTCAAGTTCCAGTTCTTACTTCAGCGGCGCATCTTTCTCTGGTTCGGGCTCACCATCCTGGCCAGCGGCCTGTTCGTCGGCGTTTCCACGCGCTTCTTCACCAGCGGCCAGGGTTGGTCCGCCGACGTGGATCACGCGCGCACCTTCCTCGCGCGCCGCTACGCCGAGGTGTGGAACGATGCCGACCAGCGCTCGCGCCTGGCGCGCGCCACCGCGCACGATCTGAACATGAACCTGGTGGTGCGCGACTCTTCGGGCCACGTGCTGCAGTCCATCGGCGCGCAGTGCAAGAAGGCCTTCGACGTCCCCATCGTCAGCGACGACGGGGAAGCGCTGGGCAAGGTCACCCTTTGCGTGGAGCACCACGCCTTCGGCAAATCGGTCCTCATTCCGTTGTGCGTCGGGCTTCTCGTGGTGTGGGCCGCATCCGGTCTCATCGCCCGCCGCGTGGCGCGGCCGATCTACCAAGTCGCGCTCGTGGCCGACGACATCGGCCGAGGACACTTCTCGAGCCGCACGCGTCTGCCGCTGCACGATCGCGGCGAGATGGGCCTGCTGGCCGAGGTGCTCAACGACATGACGGTGCGCATCGAGAAGCAACTCGCCGATCAGCGCGCCTTGCTCGCCACCGTATCGCACGAAATCCGTACACCGCTTGCACGCATGCGCCTGCTCATCGAGCTGGGTCGCAGCGCTGCCGAGCAATCCACCGAGACGGATGGGCAGGGATGCCCGGCGCTCGACGAGCTCGATCGCGAGGTCGTGGCCATCGATGCCTTGGTGAGCGATCTCCTTGCGGCCTCACGCATTGACTTCGCGGCGACGAAACCCGTGACGATGGACGCCACCGAAGTGGCAAAAGAAGCCATCGAACGCGCGAGCGTCGCGCCCGAGAAGCTCGTCGTCGATGTGCCGCACCTCGAATTCCGGGGCGACCCAACTTTGGTGGCGCGAGCGGTCCACAATCTGCTCGAGAATGCAGAGCGTCACGCCGGAGGTGTCGCGATGTTTCACGTACATCGAGACGGAAACTTCGTCGCCTTCGATGTCGAAGACGATGGACCTGGTTTCGCACCAGGGGAGGCATCGCAAGCGTTCGAACCCTTTTACAAAAACCCGAGAAATCAGGCTGCGAGCGCGCGATCTTCCGGCCTCGGCCTCGCGCTCGTGAAGCGCATCGCGGAGGCACACGGCGGTCGGGCCTTCGCAGAGAATCGCGCCCAAGGCGGCGCGCGCGTTGGGGTTCGTTTCAAATTGGTAGGGCAGTAGGCTCCAAATCGTTCGCCTAAAGTGGCGAGTTGAGTACCGCGCACGCAACTCCTTCGCTAAGGTGTCCAGTATCGCCAAGATGGAAAACATTGTTTCGCCCGATTGCAACGAACCCGCCTCCGAACAACCTCCGCCTCTCGCCGAAGACGCTATTCGTGGACGCGTGCTGGTGGTCGACGACGAACCTGCGGTGCGCCGTGGCATCTGCCGCGCGCTGCGGCTCGATGGGTATGTCGTCACCGAAGCGCGCAGTGGCGATGAAGCATGGGACATCCTGACCAACGGTCGGCTCTTGCCGGACGTCATGGTCCTCGACCTCATTCTACCGAATGAAACGGGCCTTCAATTCCTCGCCCGTCTTCCGCAACCGTTGCCGCTCGCCGTGATTCTCGTTTCCGGCCAAGGAAGGATTCCGCACGCCGTCGAAGCGCTCCGTCTCGGTGCGAGTGACTTCCTCGAGAAGCCCGTCGGCATCGACGAGCTTCGCCCGGCCGTCGAACGAGCGGTCGCCCTTCGTCGCTCTCAAAAGGAGCGTTCCTGGCAGGAAACGGTCACCAGCGCCGTGGCTCCCGCCCTCCCCGCGCCGAGTGGCGCGCGTTTGCGCAAAGGCTCCTACCAGTCGCTCATCGACGACTCGGAACGCCACGTGCTTCGCTCGACGCTCGATCTCTGCCAAGGCAACGTTGCCGCTGCAGCGCGCATGCTTCATCTGGACCGGGGCAACCTGTTCCGCCGCTTGAAGCGCCTTGGAATGCGCTGACCATCCTGCGCATCGCAGTCGGCAAAAAAAAGAATTCACAGGGAGGCGGGGAGACGGGGAGTTTTTTTGGTTTCCAATCGCCCATTGCGAGCCATCGAAACCCACAAAAACTCCCCGCCTCCCCGTCTCCCTGTTCAATCCTCTTCTCTTAGAGTCCTTGATGAATCGTGTGCTCCGCGCGCTGCGCGAGGATGCGCACGGCCATGTTGAACGACGCGAAACGCTCGTCCTTGGTGAGACCCTGCTTGTACCTCCAGTAGATCTGCTGGAGCACCCCCGTGTTCTTGAACAAGGCGAACACGAGGAAGAAGCGCAGATCGCGCGATTTGCGTCCGCTCTTTTCGAAGTAGCGCTCGGCGACCTCACGCCGCGTGAGCGCGCCGGGAAGCGTGGTCGGACCGAACGCGAGGAACTTCAACTCGTCGGGATCGCCCGCCTCGACCCAGTAGCTGAGCGTCGTGCCGAGATCCATGAGGGGATCGCCCAAGGTGGACATCTCCCAGTCGAGCACACCGCGCACGCGGACGATGTCGTCGGGGTCGAGCACCACGTTGTCGAACTTGTAGTCGTTGTGAATCACCGCTGCGCGAACGCTGCCCGAGTCGTCGGCCTCGGCCTCGTCGGTGCGCGCCGCAAGCCAATCGGCCACGCGGTCCATCTCGGGGACCTCGTCGGTCTGCGCGTCGCGGTATCGCTTGGTCCAGCCGGTCACCTGGCGTTCGATGTATTTTGCAGGCTTTCCCAAGTCGCCGAGCCCCGCCGCCTCGTAGTCCACGGCGTGCAGCGCCACCTGCGCATCCACCAGCGATTCACACAGCCTTCGCATCAACGGCGCATCGACACCGAGCTCGCTCGGCATGGTACGGCGCAAGATGACCCCGTTCACGCGCTCCATCACGTAGAAGGGCGCGCCCAGCACCTCGGGATCCTCCGTGTAAGCCACCGGTCGCGGCGCCGGCGCGTACACGCCGGACAGCTTCGACAAAATGCGAAACTCGCGGCCCATGTCGTGCGCGCTCTTCACGCGGTTGCCGAACGGAGGTCGCCGCAGCACCAGCTCGCGCTCGGGTGTGCGCACGAGGTACGTGAGGTTCGAGTGTCCGCCGGGGAACTGCAGAATCTCGATGGGCCCTCCGATGTTCGCCTCGCGCTCGAGAAAGCTCGCGAGCTTCACCGCATCGAGCTCTTCGCCCGCACGAACCGGCTTTGCACCATCGACTTTAACCGCGCTCATGACGACACCTCCAACCCGTAGCCCTTGAGGATCCGTTTGGCGACGACCACCTTGTGCACTTCGTCCGCCCCGTCGTAAATGCGCGCCGCCCGCTCGTGCCGATAGAAGAATGCCAGCACCGTGTCGTCGGTCATGCCGAGAGCACCGTGCACTTGAATCGCCCGATCGATGACCCGCTCGAGCACGCCCGCGACGAAGAACTTGATCAGCGAGACGTCCTCGCGCGCGGCGTAGGCGCCCTCGCGTTCCATCTTCCATGCGGCATGAAGCACCATGAGCCGTGCCGCTTGGATCTCCGCGCGGCTCTCCGCGATCCACGCCTGGACGATCTGCTTCGTTCCCAGCGGCTTGCCCGGCGCCACGTTGCGCGAGGCCGCACGCTGGCACATCAACTCGAACGAGCGCTCGCAGATGCCGATCCAGCGCATACAGTGGTGGATGCGTCCGGGGCCGAGCCGCTCCTGCGCGATGCCGAAGCCCGCGCCCTCGAGACCGAGCAAGTTCGTCTGCGGCACGCGGCAACCTTCGAAGACGACTTCGCCGTGGCTCATGTAGCCATCGCCCGACTCCCCCATCACCGAGATGTTGCGCACCAAGCGAAACCCCGGCGTGCTCGTGGGCACGATGATCTGGCTCGCACGGGCATGCGGCGCGGCCTCCGGATTGGTCACGGCCATGACGATCGCGAAGGCCGCACCGTCCGCCGACGAAGTGAACCGCTTGTGTCCGTGGATGACGTAGTCGTTGCCGTCCTTCCTCGCCGTCGTGGAGAGCCACGTGGGGTTCGAGCCCGCGTGCTCGGGCTCCGTCATGGCGAAACAGCTGCGAATGTCACCGCGCGCGAGCGGCTCGAGGTACGTCTTTTTCTGCTCGTCCGTGCCGAAGGCGTGGAGAATTTCGATGTTGCCCGCGTCGGGTGGCTGGCAATTGAAGACGTAGTGCCCGAGCGGTGAGCGCCCGAGCTCTTCACTCACGCGCGCGTGCTCCGTCAGTCCGAGGCCCATTCCTCCCAGCGTCTTGGGGATCTGCGGACCCCAGAGACCCTTTTCTTTCACCTTCTGACGAACCTTCGCCAGCGCGGGCTCGATGGCGGCAAATCGCTTCTCGTTCGCGAGCCGCTGCTCCAACGGGATCAACTCCGTATCGACGATGGAGCGCATCGCTTCGAGATGCGACTGCAATTCAGCGGGGACGGGAAACATGGACCGAGCGTACCTCAGAACGAAGTCCGCTCGTCCTCGGCTTCTTCCAGGATTTGCGCCATGAAGTGCACCAGAGCCCACCGGTCGGACACACTTGGTTCGCCCTGCAGCTCGACGTGCTGCACCGCCGGGCTGATCAAGGTGTTCTTCAAGTAGCCCGATGGGACCTCGGTCGCGAGCCACGACGTCTCACTCGGCGGAATGACCGAATCACCGGCCCCATGAAGGAGAAAAATCGGGACACGCAGACCCGCGAGATGCCCGCGCGGTGAGACGTCGCGCATCGCGGCTTGCTGCCCATCGACGACGCGCAAGATGTCGGGCGCGAGCTCCGAGCCTTTTCGCTCGAACAGCAGCTCCAATTTTTTCCGCGACGCCTCGTCGAGCTTCGCGGCGAGCGCGCGGGCCTCGCCCTCCTCGCCCCAGAGCCAATGCCGGAGCGCATTGCGGGCACCCGGCGCGTCCTCTGCGGAGAAGAACTCCTCGGCGTGATCGCAGAGCAGCACCGCGGTGCCGTAGTCGTGCGCCTTCATGTGCACGGGGTGCCCGTCGGGCGCGGGGATCTCGTTCGTCGCAAAGAAGCGCGCCACGCGCGATAGATCGTCGTGCGCGCCCACGGCCACCACGAAGGCGATGGACGGCGCGTAGCGTGGATCCGCCGCCGCGAGCAACGCGAGCCCGCCGGCAAAGCTCATCCCCATGATGCCGACCTTCGCTTTGTGCCGGCGCTGGGCGAGGGCCTTCGCGGCCTCGCCGATGGTGCCAATGCTCGCGGGCTCGATGCGGTACTCTGTGAGCGCCTTGACCTCGGGCGTGTAGACGGCGACGCCCGACGATGCGATGGATCGCGCGAAGCGCTGAAGCCGCGGCTCGTCGACCCCGAGGCGATGCACCCCAGGCACGATGACCACCGCCGGAGGATCCCCCACCCCGTGCGGCACGTACAATCGCGCACGCGTGGGCCCCGTCGCCGTCTCGAGCGTGGAGCTCTCCTCGTCGACAGCATGGGCAGAGGCACGCGCGAGCCATGGCGCCGTCGCGGGATCTGCAGCGGCAAACCGCAGAAGAAGCCCCGTGGCACGAAGATGAGCCCCCACCGGACGCACCAGGAGAATGCCGATGACGAGAACGCCAACGAGCGCGAGCAGGCGACGGCGCGGCGCCAATGCCACCAGAGGATTCGCCATTTCCACCAGCTACGTGTTATGAGCCATTTGGGTGGCAGTTCTCTGTTATCGACTTTCGGCCGGGCAAGTAGGTAGAGAGGACATCGTCGAACCTGAAACCGTGGATGAGCTTCTGGCTCAAGTCAAATCCAATCAAGGTTCGACCGTTCTTCTAGGCACAGGCACCGAACAACCGGCTCAGCTCGCGGAGCGCATCCGGGCACTGGACGCCCATGCGAGCGTCATCCTCGAGAGCGAGGTCGCGACCAAGTTGCAGGAGCTTTCGCTGCTGCAACGCGCGCAGACGAATCTGCTCTCCATGGTGGCTCACGACATTCGGGCACCGCTCGGCGTCATCGTGGGCGCCATCAACGAGCTTTCGCATCAAGACGTGGGCGAGTTGAACGACGAGCAGAAGTTCTTGCTCGGCCTCGTCCGCCGCAGCGTGGAGCGGCTCACACGTCTCGCGTCCAACCTCGTGTTCTTGGGGCGCATGGAATCCGGGCGGGTGGAGCTCAAAAAGCGGCTCACCGACGTTCGCACCCTCGTGCGCAACGTGGCGGACGACATCCGCCGCATCGACGCCGGCACGAACATCGAGATCGCGGTCGACCTGCCCGAGCAACCGGCGGAGGCCGTGGTGGACGCCGACCGATTCACGCAGGTCGTGACGAACCTGCTCTCCAACGCCGTTCGCTTCGCCAAAAAGGTCATTCGCGTTCGATTGCAGCAGGTGGACGCGGACGTCGAGCTTTGCGTCGAAGACGACGGCCCCGGCATCCCGGATGGGCAGCTGGCCAACATCTTCGAGCGCTTCTCTCGCCTGGACGCGCCCAAGAGCGGCACGGGCCTAGGTCTCGCCATCGTTCGCGGCGTCATCGATGCCCATGGGGGCTCCGTTCACGCCGAGAACCTGCAAGACGCCAACGCCACACGCGGCGCGCGTTTTACCGTCCGCATCCCCCGCGCACTGAACGCGTGAGGTTTCTTCCCATCCCGCTCCCGCTCCCGATCCCGATCTTCTCCAATGAGATCGGGAGCGGGAGGGGGAGCGGGAGCGGGTTCATCTAGGTCGCTTTGATTGCGCCGTTGCGGCCGTCGTTTTCGCCGACCCTCGGTGAATT
This sequence comes from Sorangiineae bacterium MSr12523, assembly GCA_037157775.1. NCBI lineage: Bacteria > Pseudomonadati > Myxococcota > Myxococcia > Myxococcales > Pendulisporaceae > Pendulispora > Pendulispora brunnea. Next base: position 2,224,811 of record CP089982.1, on the reverse strand, counting down.
GTGCTTCACCTCGCGGGAGACGAAATCGTCGACTTGGTGCTTCGCATGGCGGGCGCCTTCGACGATCTCCTGCTTCGCGTGACGAACGCCCTGGTTGATCTCGTTCTTCACGCTGCGCATGCCCTCACCGAGCTTTTTGCGCACGTCGGCAGGCGGCACCGGGCTCGCGAGCAACCCTGCGCCTGCGCCGACCAGGATGCCCGCCCCGAAGATGCCGACGATGGTGGCGACGCGCTCGAACGTGCTCCTGCGTCGCTCGAGTCCAAGTCGCTCCAATAGCGAGTCCGCATCCACACGCGGCAAGGACGGCATGGCCTTCATCAATTTGGCATACTTCATGAGGTGGGCTCCTTTCTTTTTTCAGGATCGGAGTGCGTGCTTCTGACGAAGCGCACGCACACGATCGTGCGATCGGCTGACGGCCGAGTACTGCCGTTCGACGAGCGCTTTCACATCACCACCGAGATCGAGGGTGAGTGCCCGGGCATAACGCTTTCGCGCGTTCTGCTCGGCGCGTTCGACTTCGCGAAGAACCGCGTAGTCTTCTCGAACGGCCACGGCGGACTTCACGTCCATCCACGCTTGAAGCAATGCGCCTTCCAGCGTGCCGTGGTTCTGTGGATTCCCCCCCAAGCGTAAGACGGTTGCTTGCAGTTCGCGTGCGAACTGCGTTCGCTCCTGCGCGTGCTGCGCAAACAAAGCTTTGTAGTCTGGATCGAGCGCATCGCCGGCGGCGAGCGAGAACATGCGCCCACCATCCAATGCGACTTCGACGAGGCCGTTCAGAACCAAGACGAGCGTCGGCGTGTCGACCACGTCGGTGCGCTCCTCGACCTCCGGTGCCGAAGGGCGCGGCACCGCAGGTGCGGGTGCGGCTGCCGTGGCGACGTCGTTCTTCTTCGTTTGATCGCTGCTGACACTTGGATTCATGACGGGACCCCACTTCCAAAACGGCCCTGACCAAACCCCCAACGCGAATCCCCCCGAACGTTTCAACCGGTACGCAATCCGTGATGCTTCATCTGGTAGTCGTATTGGTTGCAGCGGATGTGCCACCCGCTCCGTGCGCGATGCGAACGACGAGGTCGCGAAGCACGGCAAAGTCGAACGGCTTGTGCACCATCGCCGCCGCGCCCAGGTCGCGTGCGAGGATGTCCATGTTGTCGTCGCCAACGGCGCTGACGAGAACGATGGGCACGCTCGATTCGAGATCGCGCAGCTTTTCGATGACACCGAATCCCGACACCCGAGGCATCATGAGATCGGTCACGATGACATCGGGTGGATGCTGCCCATCGTACATATCGAGCAGTTCTTCGCCGTTTTGAGCTTCGAGCACCTCGAAGCCAGCACGTCGGATCACGCTGGCGAGCAGCCGACGGTGGTCGGCATCGTCATCGGCGATGATCGCGCGCTTTGGCGGACCAATCCGTTTGTCGCCCCCCTCGTTGTTCGCGACCTGTCGACGCCGCGCTGCGATCCTTGCTGCTGGAGCGACCATGGCGCTCGGCCATTGCAGCCCTTATGCCGATAAAATAGGGGGCAAATCAATTCGCCTAAGCGAACTTGGCGTGGCGATTCGCCCCATCCGTTCCAAAACGTCTCTCGAGGGGCTTCAAAGCCCCTGCGGGAGACGAGCGCGCGTTACTCCCGAGCTTCCTTCTTGTTCTCGGCCACGCCACAACGTTCGAGCTTGCGGTAGAGCGTTCGGCGATCGAAGCCCAGGACCTGAGCGGCCATCGTCTTGTTGCCGCCCACGGCCTCGAGCACGCGCAGGATGTAGCGCCGCTCGACCTCGTCCATCGGCAGAAGCTCCGATGGATCCTCAGTCTCGACGATGACCCGCGACGATTTGAAGTCGCGAATCTTCTCCGGCAGATCATCCACGCCGATCTGATCGTAGCGGGCGAGGGCCACCGCACGCTCGACGCAGTTTTGCAGCTCGCGCACGTTGCCGGGCCACGGATAGCTCAGAAGCTTGTCCGCTGCGCCGCTGGACATGCCCTTCACCTTCGAGCGGCCCTGTGCCGAGTACCGCTCGATGAAGTGCTGCGCGAGCAAGAGCACGTCGCTCCCGCGCGAGCGCAGCGGCGGCACGTTGATGCGCACGACGTTGATGCGGTAGAAGAGGTCCTCGCGGAACCGCTTTTCCTCGACCTCGGTTTCGAGATCGCGGTTGGTCGCCGCGACGATGCGGGCATCGAACGGGACCTCGACGTCGCCGCCAACGGGCCTCACCGTGCGCTCTTGCAACGCACGGAGCAGCTTGGCCTGCATGCCCATCGGCATCTCGCCGATCTCGTCGAGGAACAAGGTGCCACCTTGGGCTTTGACGAAAAGACCCGGGCGCGCCTGACGCGCGTCCGTGAACGCGCCACGCGTGTGGCCAAATAGCTCGCTTTCGAGCAGGGTTTCGGGCATGGCCGCGCAGTTGATGGCCACGAAGGGACCTCGATTGCGGGGGCTGCGCTTGTGGAGGGCACGCGCGACGAGCTCCTTGCCGGTACCGCTTTCGCCGGTGATGAGCACGGTGGTGTCGCTGTCGGCGACGCGATCGAGAAGGTCGTAAGCCTTCTCCATCGCCGAGCTCTGGCCGATGATGTCGTCGAACTTGCTCGAGTCGTCGACGGCGCGCTTGAGACGTTTGACCTCTTCACGAAGAGCGCGATGACGAAGGGCGCGCTCCAAGGTGAGCGCGATGTCATCCATCTCGAAGGGCTTCGTGACGAAGTCGTACGCGCCGGCTCGGATGGCCGCGACGGCCGTCTCCATGCTGCCGAAGGCGGTCATGACCACGACCGGGATATCTTCGCGGTTTTCGGCAATCTGGCGGCACAAGTCGACGCCGCTCATGCCTTGCATGTTCAGATCGGTCACGACGACGTCGAAGTCCTGATCGGCCAGCGCACGCAGCCCCTCGTCCGGGGACGTGCGCCATGCGACCTCGAAGTCTCGCCGTCTGAGCGCGCTATCGAGGATCTCGCACATGCTGCGATCGTCGTCGATGATGAGAATACGCCCCTGCACCGGATCGCTCCGGACCGGAAGAGACGTAGGCGTTCCGTTCGGGATGATTTGTGTCATGGCTTACCCGTTCGATGCTGGGCACGCTGTTGCGTTTCTGTATTAGGGAGGATTGCCTCCGCACAGTTTGCCATTCCCGAAATGTATCGCAAACTTAGAGTGTGTCAGCCGCAATCTCCCTCACGGTAGAGCGAGGCATTTATGCGGGCTTTCACGGGAAACGATGAATCGCACGGCGGTGCCTCACCCCGCGTAAGCGTCCTCACCGTGTTGCGTGGAGTCAAGTCCCTCTCGCTCATCGGCAGCCGACGCACGGATGCCCATGGCCCGGTCTATCAGCTTGAGCAACACCCAGGTGACGGCCGCAGCGTAGAGCCCGGAGGCGGCACAGGCCACGATCTGGATGAGGAACGTGCGGGCGCCGCCGAAAAGGAGGCCATCGGCTCCGTCGGCGTTGTAGGCGGTCTGGGCGAAGACTCCGGTGAGGACGGCGCCGGTGAAGCCACCGACTCCATGGACTCCGAACGCGTCGAGTGAGTCGTCGTAGCCGTACTTGTATTTTGCAAGCACACCGGCATAGCACGCGAAGCCGGCGAGGACGCCAATGACGATGGCGGCCCATGGCGCCACGAAGCCGGCCGCGGGTGTGATGGCCACCAGCCCCGCCACGAGACCGGAGGCGACGCCGAGTGCAGTCGGCTTTCCGCGGTGCCACCACTCGATGAAGAGCCAGCCCAGGGCACCACCGGCCGCGCCGAGGTGGGTGACGATGAAGGCCAGGGCGGCGAGAGGCGTCGACTTGAGGGCGCTCCCTGCGTTGAATCCGAACCAACCGAACCAAAGGAGGCCAGCCCCGGTGAGGGTCATGGTGAGGTTGTGCGGGAGAGGGCGCTCCTGCGGATATTTCAAGCGCGGCCCGAGCACGAGGGCGCAGACCAGCGCCGAGGCTCCCGCAGTGAGGTGCACGACGGTGCCGCCCGCAAAGTCGAGCGCGTGCAGCTCGAAGAGCCACCCTCCCGTCGCCCACACCCAATGGGCAACGGGCACGTAAACGAGGGCGGACCAGAGGACGATGAAGACCATGTACGCGGAGAATTTCATGCGCTCCGCGACGGCACCGGAGATGAGAGCGGGCGTGATCGCGGCGAACATCATTTGAAACGCGATGAAGGCGTAGTTCGGAACGGTGTCGTGCAAGGTCCCGACGGTGGCGCGAAGCCCGATGTAATCGAGCCCTCCAATGAGGCCTCCATGGGTCGGCCCAAACGCCAGCGAGTACCCAAAGAGCACCCACGTCACACTGAGCACCGGCAACGCCGCAAGCGAGTGCATGAGGGTCGAGAGCACATTCTTGCGCCTCACCATCCCGCCATAAAAGAGCGCAAGCGCAGGGATCATCAGCAGAACCAGCGCCGAGCTCACAAGCAGCCACGCCGTGTCGCCCGCACTCATCGCATCCGCCGTCATATTGTCATTGGATGTAAAGGCGCGCCTGTTTCGGAGAGGTTTCCTGGTGGACTTTCAGGGGATTTTTGACGGCAGGGGTCGCCGCGGCGGCTTCGTGCACGAGCGCGTGCGCGTGCACGTGCACGACCACGACCACGAGAGACGATCACGATCACGAGAGACGATCACGATCACGATCCGTGATCGTGCCCCGTGATCGTGATCGTGACCCGTGCACGTGCACGCGCTCGCGCTCGTGCTCGATCCTCTAGCCGTCCCCCCCCACCGCCCTCAGAAACCGCACCATCTCGCCGTTCACCTCCCCCGGTTTTTCTTCATTCAACCAATGGGTCGCATCCGGAAAGCGCTTTATCGTCAGGTTCGTCACGTGCTTCTCGAGCCCGTCGAGGAGACAAGGGTGAAGCGCGCGATCCTTCTCGCCCCAGAGCACCAACGTCGGGCGCGTAATCACCGGGATTTCTCGATAGCCCCGCGCGGCGGCGCGGTAGTAGTTCACCATGCTGCGGGCGGCGCCGGGTTTGCGGACGGCGGACGTGTACGTGGCGAGGTCCTCTTTCGAGAAGACGCCGGGTCCGTAGAAACGGAGCATGCGCTCGAGGATGCCTTTGCGCGCGAGCATGCGCTCGGGCAAGAACGGCAGCTGAAAGAGGAACACGTACCAAGAGCGCGTGCGCTGCTTCTGGCTCCGAAAGAGCGACTTCATGAACACGTCGGGATGCGGCCCGTTCAAGATCACCAAGCGGTCAATCATCTCGGGATGCGCCGCGGCCACGTGAAAGGCGACGACCCCGCCCCAATCGTGCCCAACGAGGTGGACCTTCTCGTAACCGAGGGAGTGCACCAACTCGCGCACATCGGCAACGAGGCGCTCCGTCTTGTAGTCGGCCACCGCCTTCGGCTTGTCCGATAGCCCATAACCGCGCATGTCCGGAGCAATCGCGCGGAAGCCCGCATCGGCCAAGCTGGGCAAGTGCTTGCGCCACGTGTACGAATTCTGCGGAAAGCCGTGGAGCAAAACGACGGGCGGCCCCTCCCCTTTCGACGTGACGGAGAGGGTGATCCCCGAACCGAGTGCCATCCGTCGACCTTCGAAATCCGCACCACTCTTCATGGGCGGAAAGATTGTCGCGACTTGGCGGAGTGCTCAACACAAACGAAACGTGGGGCAACGACGCTGTCGTTGCCCCACTTTGAACTACGTTATTGCCAAAGAACCGGCTTCGAGGGCCGGTTCTTGACGAACGAAGAATTACTTCTTCGGCTTCTCGGTCGCGCTCTTGGCGGCGGGGGCGGCCTTGGCAGCCGGCGCCTTGCCGAGAACCCAAGCCAACGTGACAAGAGCGGCTTCGCGCTTGCCCGACGCGCTCGCGCCATCGACCTTCGCCACCGTGTCGGCCTTCTTGGCCTTCGGCTTCTGATGGGTGATGGTGCCGTCGTCGTTGACGGTGACCTTGCTGCCGTCGTCGCCCGCGAGCTCGTCGCCGGCGCCGAACTTCAGACCCGAGGCGGAGCCGCCAGAAACGGCGCCGTCCGAGGTGACGGAGAAGAGGGTCGTGCCCGACGCGTCGGAGACGCTGTCGGCCGAGACCTTGCCAACCGGCTTGCCGTCGGCGGTGATGGATCCGTCGCTCGCGACCTCGATCGCCTTAACCTTGCCGGCCTTCGGCGTGATCTTCAACGCAACGACGTTGATAGCCGGGGGCGGCGGCGGCGGCGGCGGGGGTTCCGGCGCGGGCGGCGGGGTGGTCGCAACGGGTTCCGGTGCGGGGGGCGGAGGCGGCGGTGCTGCGGGCACAGCCTCCTCTTGGGTCTTGGGCGGGGGAGCTTCGTCTCCGCCGCAGGCCGAGATCCCCATCGTAAGTGCCGCAATGGCGGCGATAACCTTGAGAGTGCTGGCTCGCATGCGGGGGACCCTAACAGTCTCCGCGAAACGAAACAATATCACGATGCGTTCCAAACGCATTTTGCGTCGCACCGGGTCAAAAGCTCAGCTCGAGCTTATAGAACGCCCGGTTTCGGCCGAAATTTTCACCGGCGCCCATCCAAAACCGCCCATTCGGAACGCCTCTAAACCTTCTTCATCTTCCACCGACCGCGTCGAAAGACCGCGGCGGATAGGACAGCGAGCGTCGAATAAGAGATGGCGAGGGCGGCGAACACGCCGCGTGCACCGAGTGAGGTGTGCTGCGAGAGCAACCACGCGACGGGCAATTGGAGCACCCAAAACGAGACGAAGTTGAGGATGGTGGGCGTCCAGGTGTCGCCCGCACCGTTGAAGGATTGGGAGAGCACCATTCCATATCCATAAAATAGGAACCCTGCGCTCACCGAGCGAAGGCATGAGACACCGTACGAGCGAACGACATCGTCCGGCGTGAACAAGGCGACGAGCCAAGGCGCGAACACGACGAAGAGCAGGCCCACCGCGGTGAGGATCATCGCGTTGTAAAAGCCGGCACGCCACACGGATTGCTCGGCGCGATCGGGCTTTCCGGCCCCGAGGTTCTGCCCCACCAAGGTGGCCGCCGCATTGCTGACACCGATCGACGGCAGCAGCGCGAACATGATGATGCGCAATCCAATCGTGTAACCGGCGAGCGGCGCGCTGCCAAAGTCCGAGATGATGCGCACCAGCCCCACGTAGCTCGTGGTCGAGATGAGGATCTGAATCGTGCCCGAACCGGACAGGCGCAACACGCTGGCCATCAGGCCGAAGTCGAGGCCCAGCGTCTCGCGCGTGAGCTTGATTTTGCTGCGACCGCTGGTGAGCAAGTAGAGCTGGAACAGCACCGCCGTGCCGCGCCCAATCGTGGTCGCGACGGCTGCGCCGGTGACGCCCAACGCGGGGAACGGACCAACGCCGTAGATGAAGCACGGCCCGAGAACGATGTTGAGGAAGTTGCCCAACCAGAGAGAGCGCATCGAAAACGCCGCGTCGCCGGCGCCGCGGAAGATCGCGTTGATGACGTACAAGAGGAAGACGGTCACGTTGCCGCCCATCGTCACTTGCGTGAATCGTGAGCCGCTGGCGATGACGTCGGGCGTCGCGCCCATCATGCGCAGCAGCGAGGGCGCATTGGTGATGCCGGCGACGGCGACGCACGCGGAGATGCCCGCGCCGAGCAAGATGGCCTGCACCGCAGCGCGCGCAGCTTCGACGTGCTTCTTCTCGCCGATGCGCCGTGCGACGAGGGCCATCGCTCCAATGGCGACGGCCATCACCACCGACTGCATGATCATCATGATCGATTCGGTGAGGCCGACGATCGCCGTCGCATTCGCACCGAGCTGCGAGACCCAGAAGACGTCGGCCACCGCGAAGACGGAGCCCATCATCATCTCGAGAACCATGGGGATCGCGAGCATGACGACGGATCGGGCGATGGGTGCCGTCGTATGATCGATGGGCGCGCCGCGAATGGCATCGCGCACGAGCGCCCAAGCGGCGCCGAGCCCTCCTCGCGACAACGACGTTTCGTTCAGAGAATCGACCGCGCGTTCGCTGGACTCAGCCATGGGGTCCAGACGGAATACGGTCCCGTCCGTGCCGCGGCAAGTCCTTTATCCGAGCGACAAATGTAACGTTATCCGTTCGACAACGTCACCGCGATGCCCTGACCGACTCCGATGCAAGCCGTGGCAAGTCCGTGCTTCTTTCCGCGCAATCGCAGCTCGTGGGCAAGGGTTCCGACCAACCTTGCACCGGAGCAACCCAATGGATGTCCTAGTGCAATGGCACCCCCGTTGGGATTCACCTTGCTCCGATCCAGTTCCGGCCAGGCGGCGAAGCATGCGAGGACTTGGGCGGCGAAGGCCTCGTTCAATTCGACAACGTCCAAGTCGGACACAGCCAAATCGCCTCGCTTGAGTGCGCGTTGCGAAGCTTCCACCGGGCCGAGTCCAAAGAGGTGCGGCTCGATGGCGCTGACCGCAACGGACCGAATGCGGGCCAGCGGGGTCAGGTCGAGCTCACGCGCCGCACGGGCCGATGTTAAAAGGAGGGCCGCGGCGCCGTCGTTCATCGGCGATGCATTGCCCGCCGTGACGGTTCCTTTCGATGTGCGGAATACAGGGCGCAGCTTGGCGAGCTTCTCGAAGCTCGTGTCCGCGCGGATGCACTCGTCGCGAACGAGCTCCCACGAACCGCGGATCACCTCCGCATCGTAGCGGCCACTCTCCCATGCGGCGTGCGCACGTCGGTGGCTCTCGACCGCAAACTCGTCCTGCGCCGCTCGCGCGATGCTGTACTTGTCCGCGAGGATCTCGGCCCCCTCGCCCAAGGCGACGGTCCATTCGGACGGCATGGCGGGATTGGTCATCCGCCACCCGAGGCGTGTGCTGAACGTGGGCAGCTCGCGTGGATACGCGTCTTCTGGCGCGGGAATGACGAACGGCGCCCGGGTCATCGACTCGACGCCACCGGCGATGCACACATCCGCCTCACCGAGCGCGATGGCACGGTACGCGGAAATCACCGCCTCCATTCCGGAGCCGCACAACCGATTCACAGTTGCAGCAGGGACGGACACGGGAAGACCAGAAAGCAGCACGGCCATCCTGGCCACGTTGCGGTTGTCTTCGCCGGCCCCGTTTGCATTGCCCGCGTACACCTCATCAAGGCGTTCACCCACGCGGGGATGGCGTTCCGCCAGGGAGCGGAACACGGCGGCTAGCAGATCATCCGGACGAACCTTCGCAAGCCCGCCGCCGAGGCGACCCAAAGGGGTACGAACAGCATCGACTACGAAAACTTCCGCCATGACCACCGTCTATAGTCGACAAAAGCTCGCGACGCGACGCCTGGACGCGCCAGACGCGCGCCGCGATTCGGTGATCGTGGCACGACCGTGCCTGCCTACTAGGAGGCGCGACGCTGAGCGTCGTCTTGAGAGCCTTCTACGGTGCTCTCCGGCTCGGCCTGCGGCGACTCTTCCGTCGCCTGAGCGGCGACAGTCTCGCCTTCCTTCTTCTCGGCTGTGGCGGCACGGCGGGCTTCTTCCATACGACGACGGTGACCGGCGCCGCGTGCCTCGCCCCCACGACGGCCAATTTCGGCCATGTGGGCGCGGTTCTGACTCACCGCGACCCCCCCCTTGCGACCCGCTGCGCGAGCTTCATCACTTGTAAACTCGTGGGCGCTCCCACGTTCGTGCGCAGCTTTACCGCCCTGTCGCGCGATCTGACGCTGACGCTCCGGATCCATGCTTCCAAAGCCGCGCTTCTTCGTTGCAGGGTTCGTCTCGTTACTAGGCATGACTTCACTCCATCTGAATCTGACTGCTGGTAGGGTCCACCCCGACGCTAGTGCAGAGTGCGTGCCGGCGGCGAGGTCGCCTTTCTCCGTACCCAACAATCCGAATGCTTGTGGCATTTCACGACCCTTGTAGCGATCGCGAGAAGCCTCGCGAAAATGTGGCGCGCTCATCCCCCGCAGAATCTGCGCCGGTTCGCATACTTGCGGTCTCTTGGATCATGGCCGATCCACGGCAATTCGTGGGAGCTCGCGAAGCGGACTGCAGATTGTGCGTGCCACGCGATACCGTGCACGAGGGGCAGGATGGCGCGTCAAACAGCCTATTGCGTCAGCTTCGCGCGCCCGCTCGGGCTGGTCGCGAAAACGGCCGCGCGCGTTTTGCGCGATTGCGCACTCATGGGCAATATTCCGGAAAGTTGCGCGAAAACCCGTAACACGGCGTTAAGATGACCCGCAAGGTTCCAGCCGACCGGAAAATAGATTCCACCGCTGGATCATCACGCACTGCGTCATACAAGGAAGAGGCGAGGCCGGGCGGGATTGCTTGACGTCGAGATCCGACTTTCTTATACGGCGGGTCCCGAGTTCCCCCTTCCCGCCGAGGGGAGAGGGCTGGGTGTACCCACGATGAGCACCTCGTTTTCCCTCCCCGAGACGAAGCCCCTCGAAGCCGCGTCCCCTCGCTTTGCCGACTTCGTGGCGCTCACGAAACCGCGAATCACCGCGATGGTGATCATCACGGCCGCTGGAGGGATGTGCCTCGCGCCGCCCGAAGTTTCGGCGGTAACGATGGTGATGCTCCTCATTGGGATGGGGCTCATCGTGTCGGGCGCCAACGCGCTCAACATGTATTTGGAGCGCGATGTCGACGTGCACATGGTTCGCACGCGCAAACGCCCCCTGCCCGCCGGGCGCATGTCACCCAGGACCGCACTGTGGTTTGGCGTGGCGATTTCCATCATTTCGGTGCCCATTCTGGCGATTGGCGTAAACGCCACGACCGCGCTTTTGGGCGTGCTGGCCAACGTCAGCTACGTGCTCGGGTACACGCCACTCAAACAGCGATCCCACGTGGCGCTTTTCGTCGGCGCCGTGCCGGGTGCCATTCCGCCACTCATGGGGTGGACCGCCTCGACGGCCCATTGCGATGCCGGCGGCCTCGCGCTGTTTGCCATTCTTTTCTTCTGGCAGATTCCCCACTTTCTCGCCATCGCGCTGTTCCGGAAAGAGGATTATGCGCGTGCCGGACTTCAAGTGATGCCCAACGTATTGGGCATTTCTGCCACGAAGCAGAGCATCATCACCCATACCGGCGCTTTGGTTGCATCCACGCTACTCATCTTCCCACTCGGGATTGCGGGGCGTGGATACCTCGTGACCGCGTTCGTGCTTGGCTGCGTCTTTTTGGGCTGGGCGTCGTACGGTCTGCGAGAGACCTCCGGCAACAAGTGGGCACGTTCGCTGTTCTTCTACAGCATCGCGTACTTGGTCCTGCTCTTCATCGCTCTCGCCGCCGACGCTCGGGTCTAGAGCCCCCAATTCCGAGTCTTCGTTCCCCTTCGCGTGCACGTGTTCGTACCCGTGTGCGTGCTCGTGCTCGTCTTCGTGCACACGCACGTGCACGATCCTCTCGCCGTTCTCCCGCTCCCCACGCTTTCTCTGTCGAATATTCCCCACCCCATGCGGTCTGGCCTTGTGCGGCGAGGGGTCCGTCTCCTATAAGGACGCCGCAACTTGCCCGCAGCGGGCAGGCCTCCTCTCACTGGTTCGAGGCGGAGGTTTCCCGGCCCGACTTCGCCCGCTTCTAGGCCACCCGAATGCAAATCTTCCCCCGGTCGCTCAACAAGCTCCCCCTGATCGCCGCCGTCGCAACGGTCGGACTCTTGGGCAGCGTGGTGTTTGTCTTCTGGTACTACTTCTCGCCGAAGAATCTGCAGGTCGGCTACGCGCCGATCCAGCCGGTTCCGTACAGCCACAAGCTGCACGTCGGCCAACTCGGCATGGATTGTCGCTATTGCCACGCGAACATCGAACGCGCGGCCCACGCGATGATTCCAGCCACGCAAACCTGCATGGGATGCCACTCGGTCGTGAAGACCGAGAGCGCACGTCTCGCGAACGTGCGTTCGAGTTGGGACACCGGCAAGGCGATCGAGTGGGTGAAAGTCCACAAGCTCCCCGAGCACACGTTCTTCGATCACAGCGCACACCTTGCTGCTGGCGTCGGATGCGCGACCTGCCACGGTCGCATCGACGAGATGGAAATCGTCCGTCTCGACAAGCCGATCAGCATGGGTTGGTGCCTCGAGTGTCACCGCGATCCCACGCCGAATCTCCGGCCCAAAGATCAAATCACCAACATGGATTGGCGGCCCGAAATGGCCCCCGCTGGCTGGCAACCGCCCAGCGTGAATCCTCCCAAGCACTGCTCAGGGTGCCACCGATGAAACGCAAGCCGTACGACTTCCAAGACGTCGCCTCCTCGTCTTCTGGCGCCAAAGTTTTCTGGAAGAGCATCGAAGAAAAAGAGTCCGCCGATCACCTTCAGACGATGAAGGAAGCGGAGTTCCCGTTTGGCTTGGCCAAGCAGGTGGAGAAGGCCAAGGAAGAGGGCAGCGAAGCCCCGGTCTTTTCCGTCGATCGTCGTAACTTCCTCAAGTTCGGCTCTGCCGTCACCGCGCTGTTCGGCCTCGAGGGCTGCGTTCGCCGCCCCGTCGAGAAGCTCGTTCCGTACACGCGCGCGCCCGAGCAGGTCATTCCGGGCATTCCGAATCACTACGCCTCGGTCCTCAACCGACGCGGAGAGGCGCTCGGAGTTCTCGTGGAGAGCCACGAGGGCCGTCCCACGAAGATCGAGGGCAATCCGGACCACCCCGCGAGCCGCGGCGGCACCGATACGATTGCGCAGGCCATGATCTGGGATCTGTACGATCCCGATCGTTCGACGACGCCGCTCAACGCGAACGCCGCCGCCAAGTGGGATCAGTTCCAGGCGTACTTCGCGTCCACGCTGAAGGCGCACGAGGGTGACCAGGGTGCGCGTCTGCGCGTGCTGGCGGAGCCCTCGAACTCGCCCACGTTCATTCGGCTGCGCGATGCCGTCAAGGCGCGCTTCCCGCAGGCGAAGTTCCACACGTATTCGCCGGTGGACGATGGCAATGCGCGCGAAGGTGCACGCATCGCGTTCGGCCAGCCGCTCAATACGCTGTACGACTACGCGCGCGCCAAGGTGATCGTTTCGCTCGAGTCCGACTTCCTCGAGACCGAGGCGGGCAGCGTTCGCGCGACGCGTCTGTTCGGTGAAGGTCGCCGCGTTCGTTCGCCGGGCGACACGATGAGCCGTCTGTACGTCGTCGAGTCGACGCACAGCCTCACCGGCGCCAATTCGGATCATCGCCTGCGCCTCTCTTCGGGCGACATCGAGCGTTACGCACGCCTGCTCGCGAAAGAAGTCGCGGCGCTCGGCGTGGACCTGGGCAAGGTCGGCGGCGCGCTTGGCAATGTCGATGCTTCGGGCATCCCGGAGAAGTGGCTCAAGGTCGTTGCCAAAGAGCTTTCGGCAAACCGCGGTCGCGCGATCGTGGTCGTCGGCTCGCGGCAGCCGGCCGCCGTTCACGCCCTCGCGCACGCGTTGAATCGCGCGCTCGGGTCGGTGGGTCAGACGGTGCACTACGCGCCGGTGGCCGATCCGCACGAGGATGCATCGGCGGATCTGCGCACGCTCGCGCGTGACCTCGATTCGGGCAAGGTCGACACGTTGCTCCTCATCGGCGGCAACCCGGTGTACGACGCGCCTGGCGATTTGAAGTTCGCCGACAAGCTCGGAAAAGCGAAGAACACGGTTCACCTGTCGTCGCACGTCAACGAGACCAGCGAGAAGTGCACGTGGCACCTGCCGCGCACGCACGAGCTGGAGACGTGGGGCGATCAGCGCTCGCTCGACGGCACGTGGAGCGTTCAGCAGCCGCTGATTCTGCCGCTGCACGGCGGCAAGAGCGAGATCGAAGTCCTCGCGCTCATGGTGCCGGAGCTCGCGAACAAGAAGAGCTACGACCTGGTGCGCGACACGATGCGCGCGGCCTCGCCGACGCCGGCCAGTGGGCTGGCGGTATCGACGCCCGCGGCAACCGATCCGGCCGTGCCCGCAACGCCGGCTGCCCCCGCGGCTCCGGCTGCAGGTGCGGCAGGTGCGAAGGCTCCCGCTGCAGGGCTCATTCACCCGAATGCGCCGGCGCCCGGCAAGCCCGATCCCAAGGCGCTCGCCGTCGCGGGCGTGGCAGCGGCCGGCGCGAAGGCTGCGCCCCCTCCCCCGGCTGCACCTCCCGCAGCGCCCCCCGCAGTCCCGAGCCTCGCGGCATTCGACTTCGAGCGTCAGTGGAAGACGGCGCTGCAGAAGGGCATCATCGGCGGAAGCGCCCCCACCGCGTTCACCCCCTCGGACGTGCGCGCGGACGACATCGTCGCGGAGCTCTCCAAGGCGGCAAAGAAGGCAGGCGGCGGCCTCGAGGCCGTGTTCCTCCCCGACCCGAAGCTGCACGCCGGCGAGCACGCGAACAACCCGTGGTTGCTCGAGCTGCCCGACACCATGACGAAGATCGTCTGGGACAACGCGGCGCTGCTCTCCAAGAAGACGGCCGACGAGAAGGGCATCAAGAACGGCGACCTCATCAAGGTCTCGCGCGGCGATGCCTCCATCACGATTGCCGCGTGGATCCTCCCCGGCCAGGCCGACAACTCGATTGGCCTCCGCCTCGGCTGGGGTCGCGCCAAGCCCGGCCGCTACGGCAAGGGCCACGGCTTCGACGTCAACCCGCTCCGCTCGTCCGAGGCGCCCGGATTCGTCTCCGGCGTCAACATCGAGAAGACCGGCACGACGTACGACCTCACGCAGACGCAGGATCACGACTCGATGGAAGGCCGCCCGGTCGCCATCGACGCGACCCTCGAAGAGTACCGCGCGAACCCGTCGTTCACGCAGTACCGCAGCGCGAACCCCAAGACCCTCCCGCTCTGGAATCGCCAGGACTACTCGAAGGGTCACCAGTGGGGCATGTCGATCGACTTGAACCAGTGCACGGGCTGCAACGCGTGCATCATCGCTTGCCAGGCGGAGAACAACATTCCGACCGTCGGCAAGACCCAGGTCGGCCGCGGCCGTGAGATGCACTGGCTGCGCATCGACCGCTACTTCGTCGGCAACGACGTTGCGGATCCGCAGGTCGCCCTGCAGCCGCTCGCCTGCGTCCAGTGCGAGGAAGCGCCCTGCGAGAACGTCTGCCCGGTCAACGCCACGGAGCACAGCCCCGAAGGCTTGAACGACATGGCGTACAACCGCTGCATCGGCACGCGCTACTGCGCGAACAACTGCCCGTACAAGGTGCGCCGCTTCAACTACCTGGAGTTCCAGGGCGACCCGCTCTACGGCGACATGCCGGAGACGGTGAAGATGCAGTTCAACCCGAACGTCACCGTTCGCATGCGCGGCGTCATGGAGAAGTGCACGTACTGCGTGCAGCGCATCCAGGAAGCCAAGATCAACGAGAAGCGCACGGGCAAGCCGCTGCGCGACCAGAGCTTCACCACCGCGTGCGCGCAAGCGTGCCCGGCGGGCGGCATCGTCTTCGGCGACCTGAACGATCCCAAGTCGCGCGTTGCCGAGCTCCGCAAGCGTGACCGCAGCTACGCGCTCCTCGCCGACCTCGGTACGCATCCGCGCACCACCTACCTCGGCAAGATCCGCAACCCGAACAAAGAAATGGCCTAGCCAGGCCGTCTCTGGTTCGAACTGGTCTCATCGACTCATTCGCTTCAACCGGAACACCCCGACTCACCGGAACCTGCATATGGCTTCGTACAAGCTCCCCATCAAGGAAATCGGCGAAATCCCGCTGGTGAAAGAGGGCGAAACGTTCGCCTCCATCACCGAGCGCGTCGCCCGCGTGACCGAGACCAAGGCGCCCAAAGCATGGTGGGCAGCCTTCGGCATCGCGCTGACGGCAACGGTCGTCCTGTTCTCCGCCGTCGGCTTCCTGTTCTGGCAGGGCGTCGGCGTGTGGGGTAACAACTCGCCGGTCTACTGGGGCTGGGACATCACGAACTTCGTCTGGTGGATCGGTATCGGTCACGCCGGCACGCTGATCAGCGCCGTCCTCTTCCTCTTCCGGCAGAAGTGGCGCACGTCGATCAACCGCTTCGCCGAAGCGATGACGATCTTCGCGGTCATCTGCGCCTTGCTGTATCCCGGCATCCACGTCGGGCGCGCGTGGGTCGCCTACTACATGTTCCCGATCCCGAACCAGATGAGCATCTGGCCGAACTTCAAGAGCCCGCTCATCTGGGACGTGTTCGCGGTCAGCACCTACTTCACGGTGTCGCTGCTCTTCTGGTACGTCGGCCTCATCCCCGACCTGGCCACCCTGCGTGACCGCGCGACGACGAACCTTCGCCGCACGATTTACGGTGCGCTGTCCCTCGGTTGGCGCGGTTCGAACCGCCACTGGCAGAACTACGAGCGCGCGTACCTGATTCTCGCGGCCATCTCGACCCCGCTGGTTCTCTCGGTGCACAGCGTCGTTTCGTTCGACTTCGCGACGTCGCTCATCCCCGGCTGGCACACGACGATCTTCCCGCCGTACTTCGTCGCCGGCGCCGTCTTCAGCGGATTCGCCATGGTCATGACGCTGATGCTCGTCTGCCGCGTCGTCTACGGCGTGCGGAGCATCGTGACGATGCAGCACCTCGAGCTGATGAACAAGATCATGCTCGTGACGGGCAGCCTCGTTGGCTACGCGTACGCGATGGAGCTCTTCATCGCCTGGTACAGCGGCAACCAGTACGAGCTCGGGACCTTCATCAACCGCACGACGGGTCCGTACGCCTGGGCGTACTGGACGATGATCACCTGCAACGTCGTCTCGCCGCAGCTGTTCTGGTCGAAGAAGCTCCGCACCAACATCCCGCTGATGTTCGTCATCTCGATCGTCATCAACATCGGTATGTGGTTCGAGCGCTTCGTCATCATCGCGACCTCGCTGAACCGTGACTTCATCCCCGGTTCGTGGGGTTACTTCCGGCCGACGATCATCGACATCTGCACCTACGGCGGAACGCTCGGCCTGTTCATGACGCTGTTCCTTCTGTTCATCCGCTGGGTTCCGATGATTGCCATCGCCGAGGTCAAGGGCGTTCTCCCCGAGGCCGATCCCCACCACGCAGGTGAGGGGGGCGATGACCACGGGCACGAAGGGGCACACGATTCGGCGGCCGATGCTGCCTTGGCGCCGGCGGAGTGAGGCATACGAGTCATGAGTGACGACGATACCCGCAACAAGAAGACGCTGAAGGAAGGCCTCCCGCGCGACGAGCGCGCGGAAGGTGGGAGCAACGGCAACGTCCCCGAGGCTCCGTTCTCCGAGCGCGACGCCGCGATCCTCGCCGACAAGGCCCAGGACCACGCGGGCGCCAAGCCGATGGCCCACACGCCCCACGGCAAGGAAGACATCGCCGAAGGCGCGAAGCCCGTTCCCCGCGCCGACTCCGACGACGAAGAGCCGCTCGGCACGTACAAGAAGATCGACCCGCAGGACCGCGAGTCGGGCGCCCACCGCGGCCCCGCGCGCAAGCACGACGATCCGAAGACGAAGGCTCTCAAGCCGAAGATGCGCCCTGCCCTGCTCCTCGCCGAGTACCGCACCCCGGGCGAGTGCATGCACGCCGCGGAGAAGCTTCGCGACGCCGGCTACACGAAGTTCGACGCGCACACGCCGTTCCCCGTTCACGGGATGGATCGGGCGATGGGCCTGCCGGACTCGAAGCTCGGCTGGATCGTCATCGCCATGGGTCTCACCGGAACGACCCTCGCGTTCACCATGATGTACTGGATGAACAACGTGGACTACCCGATCGTCATCGGCGGAAAGCCGCCGACCATCGCGAGCGTCCCGTCGATGATTCCGATCATGTTCGAGCTGACCATCCTGCTGTCGGCCTTCGGCGCGGTGTTCGGCATGTTTCACCTGAATCGCCTTCCGCGCCACCACCACCCGGTGTTCGAGTCGGACCGCTTCCGGGCGTTCTCGAACGACAAGTTCTTCCTGTCGGTGGAAGTGGAAGATCCCAAGTTCAAGCTCGATCGGACGCGCGAGTTGCTGGACAAGACGCATCCGTCGCACGTCGAGCTCGTCGAGGAGGAAGTTTGATGCGCGGGCTGGGTTCAATGACGTTGGCAGCGGTGACGTGCCTCACCGCGCTGGCAGGTCTGACGGGATGCCGTGGCGAGACGTCGCGCGAGACGCCGATCGTCCCCATCCGGAACATGTACTTCCAGCCTCGTTACAACATGCAGAACGAGAGCGAGTTCTTCGAGGACAAGCGCACGATGCGCGCGCCCATCGAAGGCACCGTCGCCAAGGAAGAGGAAGTCGATTCCCGCGTGGCCAAAGGCCGCACGGAAGATGACTCCTCGTACGTCGCGGTCATCCCGAACGAGATGATTGCGCGCCACGGCGGCATGGAGGGCCTGGTGAAGCGCGGCCAGGACCGCTTCAACATCTACTGCACGCCCTGCCACGACAAGACCGGCGCGGGCGACGGCATGATCATCAAGCACGGCATGCTCAAGCCGCCGAGCTTCCACCAAGATCGCCTCCGCCACGCGCCGGACGGCCAGATTTTCGCCACCATCTCCAACGGCGTGCGCAACATGCCGGCGTACGCTCCGCAGATCCCCGTCGACGATCGCTGGGCCATCGTCTCGTACGTGCGCGCACTCCAGCTTAGCCAGGCACCCATCGCCTCGGAGACGAAGCCGTGAGCCAAGACGAGAAGAAAAAGAGTTCTGGTGAAGAACAGCAGCGACCGACCCGTCCGTCGCTCGCGAAGAAGAAGGGCCCCGACGCGGACGACCACATTCGCATTCCCGCGGGCTCGCCGTGGGATGGCGCGTGGAAGATCGCGGCGGCCGTCGGCGCGCTCGGCCTCATCGCTTCGGCGGCGGGCTACGCTGGCAACGCCAAGCGCTTCGCGTTTTCGTATCTCTTCGGCTTCGAGGTGATCCTCTCGGTGGCCCTGGGCGCGATCTTCTTCGTGCTCATGCAGCACCTGACGAGCGCGGGCTGGAGCGTCACGGTGCGCCGCACCGCGGAGTTCTTCGGTGTGGGCATCGTCTCTCTCATCGTGCTGTTCGCGCCGATCTGGCTCCTCAAGGAGCAGATCTTCCCGTGGCTCTCGGACCACCACGGCGGCGAGCACGCGGCAGAAGTTTCCACGACGCACACGACCGGCGCGGCCCTCGAGGAGCAAGCGGCGCAGCCGGAGCACGCGGCGGAGCCGAATGCCCATGGCGGTCACGGTGGCCCGGCCCACGCAGCGGGCGGTCACGGTCACGGTGCGATGGCGGCGGCCCACGGCGGCGCGACCTTCACCAAAGGTGACCCGCACGAGTTGGCCGAGGAAGAAGTCCTCGCGAAGAAGAAGCCGTACCTCAACACGGGGTTCTTCTCGCTTCGCGCGGTGATTTACCTCCTCGTGTGGGCCTTCTTGGGCTGGAAGCTTTTCCGCTACTCCGTCGACCAGGACACCTCCAAGGACCCGAAACTCACCGTCGCCGCGCAGCGTTTCGCCCCGGTGGCGACCGTCGTGTTCGGACTGACGCTGACCTTCGCGGGCTTCGACTGGATCATGTCGCTCGAGCCCTCGTGGTTCTCGACGATCTTCGGCGTCTACTGCTTCGCGGGCTGCGTCCTCGCCGGTCTCACGACCGTGACGCTGGCCACGATGGCCCTGCGCCGCTCGGGCTTGCTTCGCAAGGAAGTCAATACCGAGCACTACCACGACCTGGGCAAGCTCACCTTTGGCTTTCTGGTGTTTTGGGCGTACATCGGCTTCTCACAGTTCATGCTGATTTGGTATGCCGCACTGCCGGAAGAGGTGACCTTCTTCCACCACCGTTGGGACCACGGTCCGTGGTCGGCGGTGAGCCTCCTGCTCGTGTTCTCGCACTTCGTCTTCCCGTTCTTCCTCCTGATCTCGCGCAACACCAAGCGAAAGCTGGAAGTGCTCACGTTCGGTGCGGCCTGGATCCTCTTGATGCACGTGGTGGACATCTACTGGCTCGTGATGCCGAACTTCGGACAAGATGACTTCGCCTTCCACTGGCTCGACGTGACGTGCCTCGTCGGCATCGGCGGCATCTACCTCGCCGTGGTCTTCTACGTCATGCGCCAGCATCGGCTGATTCCGGTTGGAGATCCCCGTCTGCCTCGCGCCATCCACTTCGAGAACGCATAAGACTTTCTACGCAGAGGTTTTCTCATGGCTACGGACAACAGCCCCCCGCGAAATCGACTCATTCTGGTCATGGCCCTGGGCACTGTGGGGACGCTCTTTGTCTTGAAGTTCGTCTTCGACTCGTACTTCACCTTCATGTTCGAGGGTGAGGCCAAGGCGAAGATTGCGGCCCCCGCCGAGCTCGCGAAGCTGCACGAGGAAGAGACCAAGAAGCTGACGGGAAGCCCCATTCCGATCGACAAGGCGATGGGCGAGCTCGCATCGAAGGGACGCGAGTCCTCGGCGCTCATCGCCCCGCAACCGTCGCAGGACGACGGGCCCCTCACCGGCTGGTCGCAAGGCCTGAAGGCGAAGGAAGCGGCCAAGGGCGGCGAAGGCGCGGCCAAAGAAGCCCCCAAGGGCGATGCGGCGACGCCTCCCTCCACCACGGCCGCCACGGTGGGCGACGCCGGCGCGGGCGCGGCCCCCCAGAAGACGGCCGAGGCGCACGACGCCGGCCACTGACCTGCGACAGAAAACCGCTACGAAGAAGACACCACGAATCTAGTTTGGCTCCTACGAAGTACCCATGAAGCTACGACCCCTCCTCCTTGCTGCCTCGCTCGCCTTTTCGGCCCTTCTCGGGCCGGTGGGTGGCGTCGCGCACGCCGAGCGTGACAACACGCCGAAGGAGCTCAAGCACGTGGGCGTCGACGAGCACCTCGACGGACAGATCCCCCTCGACGCGACCTTCCGCGACGAGACGGGGTCGATGGTGCAGTTGAACAAGTACTTCAAAGGAGAGCGGCCGGCGCTGTTCATCCTCGCCTACCACTCCTGCCCCGTGCTTTGCGGCATGGTGCAGAACGCGGCGGCGACGGCGATGAAGGAAATTCCCTGGACCGTCGGCAAAGAGTACGACCTCGTGGTCATCAGCATCGACCCGCGCGATACGCCGGAAACGGCGTCGCAGAAGAAGGCGTCGATCCTGGCGGCGTATGGGCGCCCGGGCGCGGAGAGCGGGGCGCACTACCTGGTCGGCGACAAGACGCAGATCGATCGCGTCGCCAGCGCCATCGGTTTCCAATACGAGTACGACGAGCGGCAAGGCCAGTACGGGCACCCCGCGGTGGTCATGCTCGTGAAGCCCAATGGGCAGATGGCCCGTTACCTTTACGGCCTCGAATACGATCCGAGGGACCTGCGCATTGGCCTCCTCGAGGCAGCCAATGGCCACTCCATCAGCACGATCGAGCAGGTCATCCTCTACTGCTATCACTATGACCCGCAGGACGGGAAATACACCCTCATGGCGACCCGCGTGATGCAACTCTCGGGTTTTGCCACGGTGCTCGCCCTCGGCTCCTTCCTCGGCATCATGTGGACGCGTGAACGCCGTCGCAAGAGGGCCGAGGTCGATGCTCGAAAAGCGGATTCATTGCATCACCGCACACCGGTCACGGAGAACTAAGCGTGGTAAGTCCCGACAATTTCCAACTACCCGAGCAGCTCTCGACCGGCGCCGCCGAGGTCGATGACCTCTACATGTTCGTCTACTGGTTCAGTCTGATCTTCACCGCGATCATCGTGGCGGTGATGATTTACTGCATCGTGAAGTTCCGCCGTCGTCCGGGGGTGAAGGCGGAACCCGTCGGACACAACTTGGTCCTCGAGCTGGTTTGGACCTTCGCGCCGGTCGTCTTCATTGCCATCCTCTTCCACCTTGGCTTCAAGGTGTACGTGCACAACGCGGTCGCGCAGGAAGGCGCGATGGAGATTCGCGTGCGCGGACGGCAGTGGCTCTGGGAGTTCCAGTACCCGAACGGCTCGACGGCGACGAACGAACTGAAGCTGCCCGTGGGCAAGCCGGTGAAGTTCATCATCTCGTCGGACGACGTGCTCCACAGCTTCTACGTGCCGGGCGCCCGTTTGAAGCGCGACGCCGTGCCAGGCATGTACACGAACATCACCTTTACGCCGAACAAGCTCGGACCGATGCAGGTCTTCTGTGCGGAGTACTGCGGCACGAGCCACTCGGGCATGCTCTCGATGATCGAGGTCATGACCCCCGAGGCGTTCCAGAAGTTCCTCGACGAGGGTGACAAGCCGCCGGCTGGCACCTCGCCGGAAGAGTACGGCGCGACGCTCTACAAGAAGAACGCGTGCAACACCTGCCACTCCGTCGACGGCGCGAAGATGCCCGGTCCGACCTGGAAGGGTCTCTGGGGCAAGCAAGAGCAGATGGCCGACGGGTCGACCGTCACCGTCGACGAAAATTACATCAAAGAGTCCATCCTGAAGCCGCAGGCGAAGATTACGGCCGGGTTCACCACCACCCAGATGCCGCCCTTCACGCTGAAGGATCCACAGATTGATGCCATCATCGCCTACATGAAGACGCTGAAGTAGCGTTACGAGGACAGACAGTCATGGGAGCCGCTACAACCACCGTCCCTAGAGCCCAACCGCACCACCCCGATCCGAACGAGAATTATCTCAAGGCGGAGCGGGGCATCATGTCCTGGCTCGTGACGCTCGATCACAAGCGCATCGGGATCATGTACTTGATCTCGGTCATCTTGGCCTTCGCGGTCGGAGGGTTCTTCGCCCTCGCCGTGCGCTTCGAGCTGTTCTCGCGCGGCCACACCATCATGGACGCGGACCAATACAACCGCGCCTTCACGTTACACGGCGTGGTGATGGTGTTCCTCTTCATCATCCCGTCGATTCCGGCAGCACTGGGTAACTTCGTCCTCCCGATACAGCTCGGGGCCAAGGACGTCGCGTTCCCGCGCCTGAATCTGATGTCGTATTACATCTACGTCTTCGGCGCCTGCTTCGCGCTCTACAGCATGGTGACCGGCGCCGTCGACACCGGCTGGACGTTCTACACGCCGTACAGCATGCGGACGACGTCATCGGTCATCCCGATGGTGCTCGGCGCCTTCATCATGGGCTTCTCGTCGATCCTCACCGGCGTGAACTTCCTGGTGACGGTGCACAAGCTGCGCGCGCCCGGGCAGACGTGGACGAAGCTGCCGCTGTTCATCTGGGGCCTCTACTCGACGAGCATCATCCAGGTTCTCGCGACGCCGGTTCTCGCGATCACGCTGCTGCTCCTCTGCCTCGAGCGCTTCCTCGGCCTCGGCATCTTCGATCCGAAGCTCGGCGGCGACCCAGTTCTGTTCCAGCACTTCTTCTGGTTCTACTCGCACCCCGCGGTCTACATCATGATCGTGCCGGGCATGGCGGTGGTGAACGAGATCATCGCGACGTTCACCCGCCGCGCGATCGTCGGTTACATGTTCGTCGCCATGAGCTCGCTGGCGCTCGCGCTCCTCGGCTTCCTCGTGTGGGGCCACCACCTCTTCGTCAGCGGCATGAGCGAGTACGCCACCATGGTGTTCTCGGGCCTCACCTTCCTCGTGGCCATCCCGTCCGGCGTGAAGGTCTTCAACTGGGTGGCGACGCTCTACAAGGGCTCCATTCGGCTCGAGTCGCCGATGCTGTACGCCCTGTCGTTCATCTTCCTCTTCACCATCGGTGGTCTGACCGGGCTCTTCCTCGGCATGCTCGCCATCGACGTGCACCTCCACGACACGTACTTCGTCGTCGCGCACTTCCACTACGTCATGGTGGGCGGCACGGTGATGGGCTTCGTCGGCGGCCTGCACTACTGGTGGCCCAAGATGACGGGCAAGCTCTACAACGAGGGCATGGCCAAGGTGGCCTGGTTCCTCGTGTTCATCGGCTTCAACGTCACCTTCATCGCGCAGTTCATCATGGGCTCGCGCGGGATGCCGCGTCGCTACTACGACTACCTCCCCGAGTTCGAGATCTTCCACAAGACCTCGACCATCGGTTCGTGGATCCTGGGCGCCGGCTTCCTCACCATGCTGGCGATGTTCATCATCTCGCTGAAGAGCGGTGCGAAGTCCACGCGTAACCCGTGGGGCTCGGCCGCCCTCGAGTGGCAGACGCCCACGCCGCCTCCCCTCGCGAACTTCATCAAGGTGCCGACGATTACGCGCGGCCCGTACGACTACCATCTGGCCACCGAAGAGGAGCTGTCCGAGCAATGAGCCAAGCTGCAAGCCACGCCGAGTCGGCGCCGGCGTCTCACGACGAGTCGCACGAGGCCGGACACGACGAGCATCACGGACCTGCCTGGCTCGCGCACCACTTCGACACGCCCGCGCAGCAGTTCGATGCGGCGAAGCTCGGAATGTGGGCGTTCCTCGCGCAGGAGCTCCTCTTTTTCAGCGGCGTTTTCGTTGCCTACGGCATCTTCCGCAGCTGGTACCCGGAGGCGTTCAGCAGCGCCTCGCACCAGCTCGACCGGGTGATGGGTGCGGCGAACACGATCGTGCTCCTCTTCTCCAGCTGGACGGCCGCCATGGCGGTGCGCTCGTCTCAGTTGGGCAAGAAGCAGCAGACGACGACGCTGCTGCTCATCACCATCGCGTGTGCCTTCATCTTCCTCATCGTCAAGTACTTCGAGTACCAGCACAAGTTCCACGCGGGCTTGCTGCCGGGCAAGTACTTCGGCCATCCGGTGGACGGCGGACTATTCGGCGCGATCCCGGCGGGCCACGGCCACACGCCGCACCTGGCGCCCAAAGCGCACATCTTCTTCTCGCTCTACTTCGTGATGACCGGCATCCACGCCCTCCACGTCATCGTGGGCATCGGCGTGCTGTTCTGGATCGTGAAGCGGAACGCGGCGGGCGAGTTCTCCAAGGAGTTCTTCACCCCCGTCGATCTGGTCGCTCTCTACTGGCACTTGGTCGACTTGATCTGGATTTACCTGTTCCCGCTCCTCTATCTGATTGACTGAAAAGGCATACGGGCCATGAGCGATTCTCACAGCGCAGACCACGGTCACGGTCATCACGACGACGGAGCAGTGCACACGCACATCGCGAGCACGCAGTTCTATGTTGGCATCTTCATGGCGCTGGTCGCCATGACGGTGCTGACGGTGGCGGTCTCCTACGTCCACCTGGGACCGGCGAACCTTGCGGTGGCCATCATCATTGCGTCGATCAAGGCGTCACTGGTGGTGCTGTTCTTCATGCACTTGAAGTACGACAACCGCTTCAACGGGCTCATCTTCGTGTGCTCGCTCGCCTTCATCGGCGTGTTCTTCGCGTACACGATCAACGATACGGGTCACCGCGGCCAGGTCGACCTGGAGCAGGGTACGGAGACGTTGCCCTCCGACGGAAAGCAAGCCCCCGGCGGCATGCCCGAGGCTCCCGCGGCGCCGAAGCACGAATCGGAGCACGCGCCGCAAGTCGGCGGGCCCCTTCCCGAGGGCGAGCATCAGTAAACGCTTAGTTTAGAGCGTAATCCCGAGATGGCGACGTAACGTCGCATAGCGCGAGCTGGTCGTGAACTCGATCAGCTCGCGTGTCGTTTTGTCGATATCGCGATGCGCTTCCAGGATCAGGACGTTGCGAGCGGCCTCGAGATCGGTGGCCAGGAGAAGGCCGGCGCGGGCGGAGGTCTTGTGCACGGCGGCGACCCAGCGGCGTAGATCGGCACGGCCACCCTGCTCGATGAAGTGGCGGACCCTCGCGCGGAGCTGCTCGAGCGCGGCGGGTTCGAGCAGCGGCTCGATGGCTCCTGCGATGGGGACGACGTGGTCCGGTATCGCGAGATCCGGTTTTCCGATGCGCAGGGCAGCGAGGAAGATCTCTTCCAGGTGCGCGATCGAGGGGACCAGCAGCGAGACGATATGCTCCTCGCGGAAGTACGCGAGGTGTGCCCCGGCGAGAAAGGCCAGTTCTTCGCTGCTGCGTCCCGAGAGCGCGGCGGCACCGAGCCGCACCACCGGTGGAAGCGCGGGAACGAGCTCTCCGGTGCTCGCATGGTCCGGATCGACGTGAAGCTCGGGCGAGGCCATGCCAAAGATGGCAGCGGCCCACGCGAAGCAGCGCACCGCTTGCACGGTGGACTGCGCGGGCTCGTGCTTCTGCGCGGGATTCAACGCGGGCAGCTGCCCATCGCGCCGAAGTGCGGCGAGCCGGCCGATGAGCACCGCGGGGGCGACCACCCCGAAGATGTCACCGATGGCGGCGTCCTCCTCGGGATGAAAGAGCAGCTCGTGCCACGCCGCGCGATCGAGCGGCCGCTGCGGCCGAATCAGGGTGGCATGGTTGTGTGCATCGAAAAGGGCGCGCTCCTCGGGGGTGGCGGCATCGCTGAACGCGAGGGCCTGCGCCACGCACCACGCTCGATCCGTGTCCCCTTCCGCCGTGTGCGCACGAAAGCGCTCATGCAACGTGGGCACGTCGTGCGACCCCGACGCGGGGGGCTCGGGCGCGGTCAGCTCCGAGAGATCGATGTCGACGGCGACCTGCGCGCTGCCGCGGTGCTCGGCGTCGTACGCGGCCTGCAGCGTATTCTCGAGATGCTGCAGGCGCTCGCGATCCAGCCCGAACGACGTGGCCATCTTGTCGAGCTGGGCGCGTTCGTCGGTGGTGATGAGGCCATCGGCAATGACCTGCTTGAAGAGCTCCTGGTAGAGCACCTCCAGCTTTCCCAGCCGAAGGTTGCCCGAGGTCTCACCACCTTGAAATGACTCTGCATGCTCGAACATCGTTCATCTCCCAACCCCGCGGTAGCTTAGTACCGAGCGGCGGTGAGATGAAGAACGTTGGGGCTCGCCAAAGGCGTCACCTCGAAACTTGCCCAGGACGACGCGGCATCGAGGCGGTGTGCATCGTCGATTAAAATTTTCACGCGGCTGTCGCAGGCATCGAATGCCGACACGTACGAGGTGCCCGGGTGCAGGAATGGAACGACGGAGTCGGTGAGTTCGGCGTTGTGCTTGGCGAGGTACCGAATCGAGAAGCGAAGGTCGTCGATGGCTTTGTCGCGAAAGACCATGTCGCGCGCATGGGTCACCTCCACCGACGCGGCGGAAAGCGGCAAAAGCACGTGCTCCTCGGGGTTCGTGCACACCGGCTTGTAAGGGATCGCGAGGCGTATCCACCCGACGACGAGCGCCAGCGCCAAGACCACGCCGGCGGGGACGAAGGCCAGCGGATCGATGCGGCGACTCCCCTGCCCTTCCTCCCCTTGCGCGGTTTCCGCGGACTTTGGCGCGCCGCGGCCGAAAAGTGCGAGCGCGGGCAAGGCGCCCATGAACGACAGCGTGCACGTCGCCACCTGCTGGCCCGACGTGATCCACGGCGGCGTGAATGGCGCCGAAAGAATGATCCCCGCGATGGCATGCCGCAAAAGCGATAGACGCGAATTCGCGCGCTCTTTGACGAAGACGACGTACAGACCCCAGATGAACGTGAGCACGAAGGCGCCGCCGATGAGGCCCATCGCGGCGGCGTTGAACAGGCTGTACGTCCCGAAGGTGCGCTGCCAAAGCAAAAGCGGCCCAAAAAGCCCATCCTGCGCCGTGGCCGCACGCACCGCGGCTCCGTCCTCCAGCGCAGCATCGTCCGGATTGGTCCACACGTAGCTGAACATCCCAAAGGGCGATGCAAAGAGACCGAGTCCGGACTTCAAGAAGCCGAGAATCACCAGCCCCACGTGCGAACTCGCCTCGGCGAACAAGATGTTCCACGAAGCCGAGACGCGGTCGGGCGGCGTCATTTGGACGAGCTCGGGGTGCTGCTGTACGAGGAACGTGTAGTCCTCGCCGTGAATGAGCCCGTAGGCAATCGCGGGATAATCCGAAAACGTCGCGCCGTTGCCGACGAAGCGCAAAACCACGCTATGGACGACCAGGGCCGCGAACATGGCGCCGGCGGCGAAAGCCAAAAAGCGAATTCTCCCGCGCGAGGGCACGATGGTTCGCGCGGCCCAAATCGCGATGGCGGGCAGCACGAAGAAGGCGCCCGCGCGGGCCATGAGGCCGAGCGCAATGGAAAAGATGCCTGCAAGGACCAGCCAGCCCGCGCGATCCGGATCGCGTTCGCGTGCTTCGTTGGCGCGCCAGCAGAGAACGAAGCCAACGATGCCGAGGGGCAGTCCGAAATGCTCGGTCTGGACGAAGCCCGCCCAGCGCCGCTCGAAAAAGAGAAGGATCACGTAGACGACGAAGGCGGCTTTGGGCCCGTGCGTTTTCCACACTTCGAGCGCGGCCAGCGCAATGGCCCACGCGCCCACGGCGGCGCACACGAACAATGCGAAGCGCAGGTCGTTCCCGGACAGCTTGAGAAGGCCGGAGAAAATCGTGGTGAACAGGGGCCGCTTCGACGAGACCTCGAACCGTCCGCCGTAAATGAGCCGAATGGCGTCGTCGTAAAAATCGTGCGAGTCGCTCCAGGGTAGGATTCCGCCGAAAACAGCGTTGCGACCCTCGTAGCCCAAGGTCCAGAGGTGCACGACGAACGCCGCGACGAGCACCTGCGTGATGGCATGCATCAACCACGTGCGCGCGGGGCTCCGATCCAGCCAACGAAAGACCAGCACCAGCACCACCGTCAATGTGATGCAATCGTACCGGGGCACCCATTTGAAGACGGCGAGCGCCATCGCATAAGCGACGATAAGTAATATACTGGCGCCAGCGGCTGCGCGCGGCGAAAGCGAAGTCATGGCCGCGCGCAATATATACTCATCGCGCCCCAGCGGCAGGAAGAAGCGTCGGTAGGTACGCGGCAGCCGCGTCACTCAGGAGATCGCGGTGCATTCGCATCGGATCGCCGAAAAACGACGCGCCCACGCGGGCATCGAGAACATGGATTGCATTGAGATCGAGCGCTTTGGGCTCTTCCCAGAGGCCCTCGGCAAAGACGATGCGGCCGCCCTCGAAGGACTCGCCCAACAGGCGCTGGAAGTACTGCATCTCCATCAATCGGTCGCGCGCCATGTGCACGCTGATGACGACGACGCGCAGGCGACTCCATTCGGCCGGGGACGTCGCCTTTTTCCAGCCGGTGACGGCGCGATGGATCGCGTCGAGCTCCAAGCGCGCGGCTTCGTCGACGCTGGCCAGGAGAAGGGGTCCCATCGCCTTGGCGTACTGCGCGTACGCAGCATGGCTCACGGAGCGGCGCTCGATGGCACCGTCGATCAAAGCCGTCGACGCGGAGACGATGCGGCGCTGGCGCTCGATCGTGGTGGCTGCGTAGCCGTGGGATTCGAATTCGCGAACGGCCGGCTCGATGCACGTACGCAGCCGCTTCAATCCTTGCAGGCGTGCTTCGTCGAGCGAGCCATCCACTTCGCCGACCAGCGCCTCGAGCGCCAATGGGATATGGTCCAGTGTCTTCAATTCGTGGTAGCCGCGCGGGTTGATCTCCGCTTCCTCGCGGCGGCCGTCATGAAGGTAGACGAGCTTTCCGCCTTCGGAGAGGATGGTCGGCCCGAGGTGCGCCAAAATGTGTTCCTTTTCCGCACGGTACGAAGCGCGGGCTTCGGCGTTGAGCGCGGCGAGCGCATCTTTGGGCTCGGATGCAGCCGCCGTCTCCTTTGCCGGGGCGGCGGTGGTCGTCTCCTTCGGTGGCGAGGCAGAAGCCACCGCCGGCGGCGGCGTTTGGGCGGGAGTACACGCAACGAGGGCGAGAAGTAGCGCGGACGCGAGGGCGGTTTTCACGGGCCGCGAAGATAGCCCTAATGGGAGGGCTGCGGACTCCGCAAAGGCTCGGAGGTGCGCTCTTCCTGGCGAGCTCCATCGGTGGGCAGCGCCCTCGACGGTGTCGGAGCAGGTAGAGCGGGCGCCGGCTGCTCGGTGTCGGGATGAATGGCGTCGACCCTTCCGGTGATGAGTCGGGCCCCGCGCTCGTAGGTGACGTACGACCACGCCCAGGTGAGCAGAACGGCCACGCGATTGCGGTGTCCGATGAGGTACCACACGTGCACGAAGAGCCACGCGAGCCAGGCGATGAAGCCGGAGAGCCTCAGGCGGCCCGACTCCGCCACCGCGCGCGAACGCCCGATGGTGGCCATGGTGCCCTTGTCGAAGTAGCGGAATTTCTCGTGAGAAAGCTCCGCGAGCGGCTTCCCCTCGCGCACGGCGCGCGTGACGAGCTTCGCCGTGTAGCGCGCCTGCTGCATGGCCACGGGGCTCACGCCCGGGAGCAGCTTGCCGTCTTCTCCGGTGAACGCGGCCATGTCGCCGATGGCGAACGCCTCCGGGTGCCCGGGGAGGCTGCAGTCCTCGCGCACGGAGACCCTTCCCGCGCGGTCGATGGGCAGCCCGAGCTTGCCCGTGAGCCGCGTGGCGCGCACGCCCGCCGCCCAGACGACGTTGGCGGCTTCGAGGCGCTCTGCAGGGCTATCCTGGCTCGCCTGAAAGGCGACGCCATGGGCATCGATGTCCGTGACCCGCGTTCCAGTACGGATTTCCACGCCGAGCTCCCCGAGCTGGCGCACGGCCGCCTGCGAGAGGTCCTCGGGGAACGAGGCGAGCACGCGGGGGCCGCCTTCCATGAGGATCACACGCGCCTCCGTCGGATCGATGCGCCGAAAATCGCGTGCGAGCACGTATTGCGAAAGCTCGCGCAGCGCGCCCGCGAGCTCGACCCCGGTGGGGCCTCCACCGATGACGACGAAGGTCAGCAGCCACCGACGGCGTGCCTCATCGGCCTCGCGCTCGGCGAGCTCGAACGCAAGCAAGACGCGGCGCCGGATTTCGGTGGCGTCGGTGAGCGTCTTCAGCCCAGGAGCAAACTGCTCCCATTCGGCGTGGCCGAAGTAATCCGATTTGGCACCGGCCGCGAGAATCAAAAAGTCGTAATCGAGCCGTGCACCAGTTTCGGTCGTGATGGCTTTTCGCCCGAGGTCGACATCGGCCACCTGATCGAGCAGCACCGTGACGTTCTTCTGCTTGGCCAGCACGGAGCGTATCGGCGAAGCGATATCCGCCGGCGAGAGCCCTGCCATCGCCACCTGGTAGAGCAACGGCTGAAAAAGATAATGGTTCCGCCGGTCTATCAACGTCACCCGAACCGGGGATCGCTTGAACGACTGCGCCGCGGTAAGACCGCCGAACCCGCCACCAACGATGATTACGTGAGGTAGGGACACAAGTTCGTTTAGGCGCCGCACCGCGTAATGGCAAGCGGGGCTAAAACCCTATTTGAAAATTCGCTTCCGGGCCGAACGACGGGACTGCTGGGCTTTTGGCCACTGGTAACGTGAGATTGCCGCGGCCGCCGAGAAGGAGCGCGATGTTCTTTCGGTCGCCGAATGCGACGCGGATGCCCGCGCCCAGCGATGCGAACCATGGGCCGCCGATTTCCCAAGCGTGGATGGTGCGCGTGCCCGGAATGTCCCGCTCCACCACGGGCACCTCGACCTTGGCGTCGTACTGCGACACGCCCGTCGCGAGGAAGGCGTACGGTGCGACGGGCTGCAGGATGGCGTCCTTGCCAACCAGGTACGTCAGCCGCGCTTCGCCGTGAAACGGGGCGAGAAGGACGTGGCCGTCCTGCTTCGGTTCATTCCCCGGAAACGTGCGAAACACCAGGCCGATGCGCGCGCCCACGAGGAAGTTCGCACTGAGCGCGTAATCGAACGAGAGCCATACGCGGAAGTTCGAAGGGGCAAGGCCGCTTTCGACTTTGCCGGCCTTTCCATCCTGCAAGGCCAGGTTCTGCACGAATTTGTCCGTGCGCGATGGGTAATCCGTTCCGTCCGGCGTCGTGCAGTAATAGCCCGCGTCGTTCTTGGGCTCGAACTTGTTTCCGGTGGGCTGCTCGCCACTCTGCGGCTCGCCGTTCAACTTGCAGACGTCGTCCCCCGCAGGGAGCACGAGAAAGTCGAACCCTAGCCCCGCCCCCACCCAGAAGCGCGGGTACTTGTGCGACGCATCGGGTGCGGGCGGCGGCGGCTCGGGCTTCTTCTCACAAGGAAAACCGGGCGAGCAATCCGCGGCATCCGTGCACGCTTCGGGCGGCGCTTCGCCGGGCAGATGCGGTGCGGCCCCTTCGAGCGAAGGCTTGATCGGCACCGTGTACGGCGTCGTGCGATCGCCGCCCGTCGCCACGGCCTCGTTCTGCGGATTGAATCCCTGCAGGTAATACTGAAAGCTTCCCTGCGCGACGTCGCCGCACGACACGAGGCCTTTCCACGAGCGACCCGCACGCTTCAAATCGAGCGCCTTCCACTCGCTCGAGGTCGCGCTCTTGTAGCGGACGATGACCCGCGCCAGCGGTTCGGTTCCCGTGTATTCTACATAGATGGGCACGGGCGTGAGCACGGCCTGCTCTGCCACCGGCGTGTGCGAAAAATCATTCGAGGG
Organism: Sorangiineae bacterium MSr12523; assembly: GCA_037157775.1. Classification (NCBI taxonomy): domain Bacteria; kingdom Pseudomonadati; phylum Myxococcota; class Myxococcia; order Myxococcales; family Pendulisporaceae; genus Pendulispora; species Pendulispora brunnea. The sequence goes on along the minus strand of CP089982.1, from coordinate 2,192,586 downwards.
GCTCGTTTGCGTGGCCGTCGCACCACCGCCCGCACCCGCGAGCCCTGCCCTGCGCCGCGCCACGTCGAACGCTTGATCCAGCTCCTTCGTTCGCAGATCGGGATCGAGCACGACGTTGGGGTCGATGCGCAGCGCCTCGACGAAGTTGGAAATGCCTTTTTCGCGATCGATCTGGCCGCCAATTTCCACGACGCCGAGATCGCGACGGAGCTGCGCGCGCAGCTGGGCGGAGCACTTGTCGCTCCCGCACAGGGTGACCGCTTTGTTGAGGCGCTCTTCGGCCTTGGCAAATTCGGTCGAGAGGTAGTCGTCCTCGATGGCCTTCTTCTGAAGGGAGCGCGCTTGCTGCTCGACCTTGCCCGCGGAGTGCGCACTACCCGAGGACGGCGCGGCGCCGCGTACCTGCGCTGTGACGGGCAGAGAAAAGACCAGGACGGCCCAAAAGAGCGCGATCGCTGCCAGACCTCCCACTCTTACCCGCACGTCTTGGGCATACAACGAGACGTGGCCTAGGCCTAGAGATTACAACCGACGGTACACGCCGACGACGACACCGAGGAGCATGGTGGGGCGGAAGTCGACCGCACGCACGAGGATGGGGGCCATCTCCTTGTTGGCCGGCTGAAAGCGGACGTAGTCCTTTTCCGGAAAGTAGTACTTCACCGTGGCTTCGTCCCCGATGAGCGCGACCACGATGTCGCCCCGACTCGCCGTGAGCTGCTTGCGCACGAAGATGTAGTCGCCGCTGAGGATACCCGCCTCGATCATCGAGTCGCCCTGGACGCGGAGACCGAAGACTTCGCGCCCGCCACGCAAGAGGCCGCGGTCGATGCGCACCGTATCGATCACGTGCTCTTCGGCGAAGATGGGCAGGCCCGCAGCCACCCGACCGAGCACCTGCACCTCGACCAAATCGTCGTCGTTGGCGGGGCTGGCCTTGGCGAGGGCCGCGTCCGCGATACTACCCGCGATGGCGCCCGCGAGCTGCGGACCTGCGAGCCCCGCCGAGTCACCGATGCCCGGAAGCTCGGTCTGCAAATCCAGCTCGGAGGCCGCGGTGTCGAAGCGGAAGGCGCCGCTGCCCGCCCCGGCCACGTCGGTGCGGGATTCGAAGCCGGCCGGGCCTGCAGGGGTGGGACGCAGGGCCCGCGACTTCATGTCTTCGCGGGTAAGGTACCCCTTGCGTTCGAGCGCGCGCAGGTGATCGTTCACGCCGTTCGTCGAGCGGATGCCCATGCGTGCACCGATCTCGCGCAACGTTGGCGGATAGCCTCGGTCGGCTATCGACTGGCGGATGAAGTCAAGGACCATCTGCTGCCGCTGGGTCAGACCTTGCATTTGGGATCGTAAGGTACTGAACGCCCGTCACGCCGTCAAGAATTGCGCTGCTATTTGGTCCAGCGCGCCAGAATGTCCTCGTTGAAGGGCTCTCCGTGGCAGGTGGCGCACTTGTGCTCCTTGCCGTCGCGGCGCTTCATTTTGTCGACGAAATTCTCGTCCATCCAGGCGCCGAGGGCCTTTTTATCGTGCCGATCGAGGAATTTCATGCGCCCCTGATGGCAGGAGTCGCAATAAAGGGCCTCCCCGCTGTCGAGCGACAGGCCGCGCACGTAGTCGTTCCACATGTGCAGCGTGATCTTCTTCATCGGCGTCATGGCCGCGTAGTCGGACTCGTTGTGGCAGTCCGAACATTTGGCCCCGAGCGCCTTGGTGAAGGTGCGCATCACTTTGCGGAGCTTGTTCGGCTCCATTTTTTCGAGGGCCGGCAGATTCTTCAAGTCCAGGCCGAGGTTCTGCAGATCGGTCGCCATCGCGCTGGCCGCCATGGGCTTCATCGGCGCGGCGGGCACGGTGGCCGGGCCGCCCGGCACCGCCGATCCCGGAGGGGCCACGGTGGATCCAGGCGCTGCGCTCGACGAGGGTGCACCGGGGGGCGCTTCGCCGGCTTGCTGCTGTTGTTGATCGGGGGACTGCGGGGAGGGCGGCGCGCCGCAGGCCGCAGCGAAAGAACCCGCGGCAATGCACGCGGTCAGGAAAAAAGTCGCCTTGTTCATGCTCCTCATAAGACGGTTGCTTCTAGAACCTTCCGCTCGTGGAGAGGAAGGTCAACTTTTCGTTCGTCTCGCGAAGACGGCCCGAGAGCATGCGCACGCAGCTCCAGAGCACTTCGTAGGCGAGGTCCTTGTGTAAGAAAAGCAGATCGTCGAAGGCGTCTTTGGTGATGACCAGCAGGCGGCATCGCTCGTGCGCGCGGGCGTCGGCCGAGCGGGGCGACTCGTCGAGAAGGGCCATTTCGCCAAAGACTTCCCCGGGGCCGAGCACCGCCAGGGCCTCCTCGCCCATGCCGGAAACTTCGCGCGAGATGCGCACCTTGCCCTCGAGGATGATGAAAAGCTTGTCGCCAGGGTCCCCGTACTGAAAAATTCGAGTACCGAGGGCATGGATCTCTTCCGCGGTCACCTGCGCGATGAGCGAGAGGGCATGCCGCGTCAGGCCGTCGAAAAACGACACGCGCGCGAGCTGATCCTCGCGCTCGGAGGTAGGCCCCACGGCGGCGCCGGCCAATTCTTCATTTCCCGATTCCGCTGAACTCGGTCCACTCATGCGGATGCGAAGCGAGGGTATCGCCCCAGGCGAAGCGGGTCCATCTTTGTGCGACAAACGGCCCGCGTTCGGCCATCGGCGCATCGGAGTCATCGGAGATCGGAACGATGCGGATGCGCCTCCCCGCCCTTGCCGCGCTTCTTGGTATGGCTGGCATGGCCACGCTCGTGTGGGCCAGCGGATGCCAGAGCGATAATTCCTCACCTGGACAACAGGGACCCGATGATCGGCCGAACACGTGCGGGGCGGACCTCACGAGCGACGTGCGCAACTGCGGCGAATGCGGGCACGCATGCGGGGCCAACCATTACTGCAAGGCCAGCAAGTGCGAGGCAGGGTGCCCGGAACGGATCTTTTACGTTTCCAACGCAGGCAATGATTTGAACTACGGTTGCTCGCAGGCAGCGCCCCGCCAGAGCATCGCGAAGACCATCGAGCTGGCGCGCAGCCTGGGGGTGACGACGCACGAGATTCGCGTGTGCGCCGGGACGTACGTGGAGGGCGGGTTGTCGCTCGATCATCCGGTGTCGCTGCGAGGAGGCTACGACTGCGCAACCTGGGCAAGGGCCGAGGGCCAAGCGACGGTTCTCGAGCACGACGGCGGCTCCGGCGCGACCTTGAGCATCCGTGGCACCTCCGTGGGGCCTTCGATCACCGTCGAAGGGTTGACCATCCGCGGCGGAGGCGGCGCGCAAGGCGGCGGCGCACTGCTCGTCTCGACCGGCGCCGCACCGGTGCTCGTGCGCAACGAGATCACCGGGGGCAGTGCGGTCGCGGCGGGCGATTTGATGGCCAGCTACGGCATTTATGTGCAAGCGGGCGCCGCCCCGGAAATTGCGGACAGCACCATCGGCGGCGGCTCGGGCACGGCGCAAGGAAGCTTCGGCAGCGTGGGCATCGCCGTGGCGAGCGACGCGGGGCAGGCGCGCATCCATGGCAACCGCATCGACGGCGGAACGGGGACGACGACGTTGGGCATCGCCGCAACGGGGCTGCTCTTCTCGGGGAAGACCGCCATCGCCGTGAAAGACAATACGATTCGCGCGGGCACCGGTCGCGTGCTGGGCGCCTCGGGAACGGGAAGCATCGGTGTGCTGGTCAACGACGCCGCCGCCATCGAGCTCACGGACAATGTGATCGACGGGGGCACGTCGACGTGCACGGGCGCGTGCCCCGTGCGCGGTGTATCGGTGAGCGGGACGCGCGGCGTGCGCCTCGCCGGCAACCGCATTTACGGCGGCGACGCAACACCGACAAGCGCGACGACATGGGGCGTGCTCCTCGCCGATTCGGGCGACGCCGTGATCGAGAACAACATGGTCCACGCCGGGGGCCGCGCGGGCACGACGAACACGGTCTACGGCGTGGAAGTGTCCCAGTCATCCGGCGTGGCCATTCGCGGGAACACTTTGTTTGGCTCGCCCGTGCCGGCGGCGGGGCAGAGTCAGGCCCTCGCCGTCACGCGGCAATCGAGCAACGTGAGCATCGAGAACAACCTTCTCCTTGGGTCACGCTCCGCCCAGGGCATAGGACTACTGTTGTTCGCCTGCCCCGCGGGCAGCTCGGTCGCAAGCTTTCGGCACAACGTGTTTGCCAACTTTGGCGACAATCTCGCCTACGGCGTCACGACGACCAATGTCGCATGCGACACGCGCACCACCTTCTCGGGCATCTCGGCCTTGGAGCAATTCGTCACGACCACCGCGGGCAACTCGAGCACCCGCATCGGCGGCGACGCATTGGTCACCGCCACCCCGCGCGCCATCTTCGCCTCGTGGACCGACCCGCAAAGCGGCTACCCCGAGTTGATGACCCCCGGCTGGAAACTCGCCACGAGCACACCGTGTGCTATCGCACGCGGCGGCGACGACCTGAGCGCCACCCTGTCGACCGACGCCTTCGGAAGCACCCGCAGCGTACCGTTCTCAGTTGGCGCCGAAGAGCTCACAGACGATTCAGCGTGCACGCCGTAAATGGGCTAGGGCGAGGGTCAGGCCCTCCGTCTAGCCCCTGACCCTAGCCCTGACCTAGCCCTGACCCTAGCCCTGACCCTGACCCTAGCCCTAGCCCTGCCCGTAGCCCTGAGCGTGAGCCTGAGCCTGAGCCTGACCAATTGCGAACGAGCGAAAGAGCTCGCGCGGGAGCGACCCGCGCGAGCCCTCGCCGAGCTAGCGAACCAGCCGCGTGAGCAAGCCCACGACCCGCTGCGCAAGCCCCACGCAGCGCCGCACGGCCTCCTCGTCGACGTCCCCGACGACGCCGGCAATTTCGACCGCGGCGACAGCCTCGATGGCCTCACCACGCGCGATGGCAAAGGCCCGTGCCTTGTCCGCCCGCGTAACGCGGCCGGCCCCCTCCGCCGTGTTGAGACACACACTCTTGGCAGAGCGCATAGCCTCATCGCGAAGCTTGGCATCGCGAATGTTGGCCGCCTTAACTGCGACCAGGAACTCGACAGCCACCTGATAGGCCACGAGCGAATGATGCGAAAGTACAGAGCGCGGATTCGTGTTTTGGTCGGTCATGCCCCCCCCACGCGCAGGCCCCGTGACAGCGACACGGGCTACGCGTTGCCGAGCGACGGAGCTGGCGCGGGGCGTGCGCGCAAAGCATGACCGACCAAAACACGAGTCCGCGCGGGCGCAGCATTTCGCGTTCAGGCTAGGCTCAGGCTCAGGCTCACGTGCAGGGCTACGCGTAGGGCGAGGGTCAGGGCTAGGCGTAGGGCGAGGGTCAGGGCCACGCGTAGGCGTAGGCGTAGGGCCACGCATAGGCGTAGGGCGAGATTCAGCGCGAGGCACGCACGGCGCGCCCCCTTCTCGCCCTAGCCCCTAAACCCTAGTGGGCCCCGTTCTGGGCGAGCCAGCGCTCCGCCTCGAGCGCCGCCATGCATCCCGTGCCCGCGGCGGTAACGGCTTGCCGATACACGAAGTCTTGCACGTCACCGCTGGCAAACACGCCCGGGACGTTTGTCTGGGTCGTGCCCGGCTTCGTCTTGATGTAGCCGTTGTCGTGCAGTTCCAACTGGCCCTTGAAGAGCTCCGTGTTCGGGGTGTGGCCGATGGCTACGAAGAAACCGGTGATCGCGACGTCGGTCACTTCGTTCGTGCGCAGGTTGCGTACGCGGGCGCCGGTGACTTCGCCCTTCGACACGTCGAGAATCTCGTCGACCGCTGAATCGTAGATCACGTGGATCTTCGGATTCTTCAGCACGCGGTCCTGCATGGTCTTGCTCGCGCGGAAGTCGCGGCGGCGGTGCACGAGGGTTACGCTCTTGCAGATACCCGACAGGTACATCGATTCTTCCATGGCGGTGTCGCCGCCGCCCACGACCATCACGTCCTGGTTGCGGAAGAATGCGCCGTCACACACGGCGCATGCGGAGACGCCCTTGCCCTTCAGTGCGTCTTCCGTCGGTAGATTGAGCCACTTGGCTTGCGCGCCCGTGGCGATGATCACCGTTTGTGCGGTGTACAGCGTGTCGTCGTCGCCGGCCCAGACGCGGAAGGGGCGCTGGGAGAAGTCGACCTTGTTCACGTCCTCCGAAAGAATTTCCACCCCCTGGTGCTCGGATTGCGCACGGAAGGCGGTCATGAGATCCGGCCCCGTGACCTTCGCAGGGAAGCCGGGGTAGTTCTCCACGTCGTTCGTGATCATGAGCTGGCCGCCCGGGATGCCGCCCTTCACCACCCCTTCGAACAGCAGCGGGCGCAGATTCGCGCGCGCGGCATAGATGCCGGCCGTGTGACCTGCCGGACCCGACCCGATGATGATGACGTTGCGCGCGCGCTCTCCGGGATTGCTCTCGCTCATGAGACCTCTAAAATCTGTATGTGGCACCCACGTTTATGACGTTGAGTGCGCTCGTGATGGAACCCAGGTTGATAGGCCAATTCGTTTGATACTTTTGCTTCCCGCTGCCGCACATACCCCCCGGGGGTATGGGGTTTTCCGTCGGATTGCAGGGCGTGCCCGCAGGCGCATGGATCCCTTCCCCGTTGGGGTCGTCGTTCTGCTGCTTCTGATAGAACACATGCATGAAGCCGAGCATGAATTCCAGGGAGTCCTTCTTCTCGCCGCGCCCTACGTCAAGGCGCAGGGTGGCGCCTGTGGATAGGCCGAAGCGTGCACTGCCGACGAAGTCGATGTTCTGATACTTGACGTTCTGTCCGTTGCTTTCGAAAAACATGCCACCGCGCAAAGCGAACCGACCAGGAACGACGTTGAAGTCGCCACCGGCGCGAACACCGAACACGTCCTTGTAGTCGCGCGGGACGTCGGCAACCGGCGGGAGAGTGCCCGGCGTACCATTCACCGGGATGATGCCATTGCCGGCGGCATCGCCGGGGAAGCGGATCTGGAGAGCATCGATGGCGCTATTGTTGGCCCAGGTAAAATCGACTTCGGCGTCGAACACGTCGGTGTGGATAGGGTCGCGCAGGTGCGCCTGCAACGCGGAGGCCCTCGGCATGTGGTAGCGGAAGGCGAGCTTGGCCTCCATCGGCTGGGACAGCTTGATCTTCGCTTGTCCCTCCTCGCATTTCCCTGCAACGGCCGGGCCCTGGTTGCAATCGGAGTACGACGTGTCCGTGTCCTTGATGCCGCTCTTGTCGCCGTCGTGGACCTTCTGCGTGAAGTAGTTCGCCTGCGTGTACAGGTTGCCGCTCGCCTTGATGGAGTCGGTCCACTTGAAGGTGCCGGCAATGTCGAACTGATCGCTGACGGTGTAGATGCCGCCGAACGTCACGCTGGGAACGAAGTAGTCGCTCGCAATGGCCGTCGCTGACAGATCGTTGTCGCGCGGCCGACCGCCGTCGATGTTGTTGACGACAGCGGCATTGTTCAACTTGGCCTTGAAGATGCCCCACGAGAAGGCCACCCCGAGCCGCAAGTTGTCCATGATCTCCGCGCCCACGCCGATCGTCGGATTGAGTTGGAAGGCGTGGCCCTCGATGAGCAAATAGCGCTGCGGCGCGGCTTGGGCGTTCTTCGCCTCGTCGGGCGTGCCGACCCAGGTCGGCCATTTGCCATCGCCCACGGCGCTGGGCGCCAAAATCGCGAGCCCGACGCCAACGCGATCGTTGATGCGATACACGCCCGCGAGCTGCGGATTGGGGGACGCCCCAATGTCATTGCACACGCGCGGGTAGCTGCCGCCCGGCGCGACATAATCGTTCGTCTTGTCGTTCGCGGCCTTAATCCGCGAGAAACAGGTGTGCTGAAAAGAAACATTGGCCTGCAACGTCAGGGCGGTGCGCTGCCCGGCGAGGCCTGCTGGGTTAAAATACGTGGCAAGTGGATCACTTGCCCGGGCAGCCCATGCACCACCACGCGCCATTTGCTCCGATCCATTGTCTGGAAACTCGAGCACATTGGAGGCGCGTGCAATGCTCGGGCCCATGAAGGCCAACGCGGTCGCGAGACCGAGGGAAAGCTTTTTTTTCATGGCTAAGTGTCAATCCTTCACGGGTGTCGCCTTCAGGGAGGCGCGCCCTTCTTTCACGTAAACCGAGAATCGCACGCGTTTGCAACCGTGGCGCGCAATGAGGGCGTCGCGGTTTTTCTTCAATGTATGTTGGAACTTGGCAAAAGTGAGCCCCTCTGTGGGCTCGCCGCACTGCTTCTTGGTGCGAATGAAGTCCTCGTAAACGATGCGCCACTCGGCTTCTTCGCCCGCGGCCTTGGCGAGAACCTCGCGCGGGGCGCTTCCCACCACCGTCGCCGGCTCGTCGTCGAGAACGCGGTCCGGATCGCGGCCGTCCTCTTTGGCCTCTTGAAGAAGGGCGCGGGTCTCGGGCGAAAGGGGCGCCACCGAGGTGGGGCCGGTCTGGGGACGCTGCAAAGGAGGCGGGGGGCGCTGACCGGGCGGCGGGGGCGGTAGACGGCCGGCGCCCGAGTCGTGCGAACTCGGGACCCCCACCGGTCGCGCGGGAACGGGCGGCGGCGGGGTACCTGGCGCGGGCGGCACCGCGAGATTGGGTCGCGACGTCCGCGCCGGGGGAGGAGGCGGAGGACGATGCCCCGAAGGAAGCGGCGGACGCGATGACGGGACGACGTGAGGCCCCGATTGCGCCGCGGAGATTTTGCCCGACTGGGGCTGCGGCTGCGGGGACGACTGCGGAATGGCGCGGGCCGAAGCCGCGTACGCACCGGGCCCGGGCGGGATCCCTGCGGACGGCGGCGGCGGGGGACGCCCCGCAAAAGCAGGACGCGACGGCGGTTCCACGGGCGCAAATCCCCCTGTGGAATTCGCGGAAAGCACAGGCCGCGACGACGGCCCCGCATTGCGATGGGCAGGCCCGGGGCCACCGGATGGCGGCGGAACGAAGCCTCCAGGGCCTTGCGGGATCGGATGCGGGGCCGATCCGGACTGCGACGGCGGCATCTGGTTTCCGTCGGGCCCAGGAAATGCGAAGGCGCTCATGGCCGGCTGCGCGGGCACCGGGCCGAGGATCTTTTCCACGTCGGCTAGCTTGCGGGGCGCGCCACCCTTTTCGGCGATTCGCTCCACGCCGGCGTTCAAGTCGGTCGCAATCGGTCGGTACAGACCGCGGAAACGCGAAAGCTGCAACAGGTCGATCTCGCCTTTTCGAAAGCGCTCGGCCTGACGCTTCATCTCATTGAGCGGCAACGTGTGCTCGAGGAAGGAGAAGCCGACGCCAATGAGGCTGAAGACGACCGCCACGAGAAACAGCACGAACCGCGGCGCGCTCGCGCGGTCTTTGTCGTCGGCGCCGCTGAGGAAGCCGGTGGGGCCGCCGATGGACACGCGCGTCCGTGCGACGACGAAGCCCGCGCGCTGCTCCCAGGCGTCACCCTCGAACCGCGCGAAGATGGCACCGAGATCGTCGTGATCGAGCGTGCGGATGTTCGTGCGACCCGACTCGCGGTAATTCTTGTCGGCCTCGACCTGGGTCAATTCACCCGTGAGCTGATCGAGAAGCTTCGCGTCGAAGCTTTCCGCGCCGGCGGGGACGGCGGAGGCCACGCGAACACCCGCGGCGTAGAAGGCAATGTTGGCGCGCGTGAGGGTGGCAATGTCTTGCGCGAAACGCGTATCGATCAACCGGAGCGCGACCACCGCACCGGCGGGCGGCTGCGTCACGTCGTATTCGACCGAGCGCGCGGAAACGCGATAGAGACGGCCGCCGAGCACCCACGTGTCGTCGCGAAGGTACCCATGCAGCGCGTCGTAAACGGCGGGGTAACCACCCAGCTCGAAGTCCGGTGAGGCATTGGCCTGCTCGAAGCCCACGTGCGCGAGCACGCGCCCATCGCGATCCACCGCGAAGAGCGCGTCGTACTTCAAATCCGGCGGGAGCTTCTGATTGAACGTATCGAGCGCCTTGCGCGCGTCCTCGCGTGCCTTGGGGATGGCGCGATCCTTGGGATCTTTGGTGGCCGCGGCCACGAGCCCCTCTTGCACTTCCTTGTCGACGGCCGCGGGAAGCAGCGCATCGAGCCGGCGCCGCGCATCGATTTGCAGGGCCCAACGGACCACTTGGCTGTCGGAGGCCAGCCCCTCGGTCATCGCCACTTGATTGCGGCGGTTGTACTGACCGACGGCGACGTACGAGACGTACAGCGAAATGGCAATGAGGAGGCTGAGGAAGACGTACCAAAAACGCGAAAGGAGCATCATGGTCAGCCACCCCCCTCGCCCACGTTCAGAGGCTCTTTCAGATCGAGGTTGCCCTTTTCCTTGCTCGAGACGCTGAGCGCGCGTCCGACTTGCCGGCCGTTGAAGAAGGCCTTCAGCACGAAGTCGCCGGCCGGAAGGTTCAACGCGTACGAGCCGTCTCGCGCGGGGAAGGCCACGTCGACGACCTGCGGGTCGACCACGATGTACATGCGGACGCTGGGAAAGAGTTGATCCCGAAACTCGACGCGCCCCGCCTGGGCAGCCGTCCACTCACGCCGGCCGCCGGCGGCCATGTCCTCGGCCTTCCACGCTTCATTTCCAACGACGAACAGGCGATGTGGAAATGGATCGAGGTTCTCGAAGGAGATGCGCGTACCGGGTGCGACGACCAACGTGGTGGGGTTGGTGTGCCCACCCGTGACCTTCACGAGAATGGGCGGGTGAGGCGGCTGGTTGCCCGAGGCAAAGGCTGCGATGCACACGTCGCGCGAGGGATTTGCCGTGAGGCTGCGAAACTCCGCGCGCACGACCGGCGAAGGCTCGCGCCATGTGAACCGGTGCGAATCAGGCTTGCTCGCCTCGGCGTAGACGTCGGGCAGGAGTTTTTCCTGGCCACTGATTTTTCCGCGCACGGAGCTCGCGAGTGCCATGCCGGACATGGCCGAGACGACGGCCGCAACGAGGAGCGAAAACGAACCCTTTCGGGACATGGACCTCCAGGGCGTACGAGCCCGAGACAATCGAGAGCCACCGCGAAACGCCCGTGCCCGAGACGGTACAGACGCCGCGTAGCCATGTAAACATGGTTTGAAAGGCATCAGAAGCTTCTGCGTGGAGCCGCTTGGGATGATGACGAAGGCGATGCTCGTTTCGATGGCGCGGTCAAAATGAGGACCGCCCCCGCCGCCAGCGCGACCGCTCCGGTGATGAACGCCACGGTCGAAATATTACCGGCGGTCTTGGCGTCGGAGGCAAGAGAAACGCCTCGCTCATCGTTGCATAGATTGCCCGTGCAGTAGCCCTGCGAATCGGACCATGAGGAGTTGGCCTTCAATCCGAAGAAGGTGCCGGCGCCCACCCCGACGACACCGAGCCCAACGAGGCCGATGCCAATGATCCGCCGCGTTTTGCCGGGGTCCGAGGATGCGGGCTCCTCGGGCTTCTCGAGCGCGGAGTCGTCCAAGAGCGCGCTGGGAAGGTGTTCGCGCTCGTCCTCCAAGGCCGGTATGCGGATGTCGAGGCGATCCTTTTCCGCAACGTCGACGGTCGAGGTCCACGGCTTCTTGCCCGGGGCGGTCGCCTCGAGCTGGTGCTTGCCCGGATCGAGCGGCACAGCCACGCCCAAGGCGGCATCGTCCACGGCCACCCCGTCGCGTTTGATGAGAAGGCCCGGCACGGCCTTGTCGACCCGGAGGGTCATCCGCGAGAGCTTTGCCTCCACCGCGGCCGCGAGGGTACGCGCGGTTCGTTCGCGGTCGGCGCGGTTGAGGCGCTGGGCGGCGGAGGCTGCGTCCACGTAAGTAGCCCAAGCACTCGCGGTTTTGCCGAGCTTCTCGTAGCAATCGCCAAGGTTGAGCAAGGTGCCCACGGCCGGAGAGAGCCGCTGGCTCGCGGCAAACTTGGGGCACGCTTCGGCGTAGCGCTTTTCGGCGATGAGCTTGCGGGCATCCTGAAAGAGGGATTCCGCAGCGGCGGCGTTCTCGGACGAGGACGAGGCGGGAGGATCGGCGGCGTAGGCCGGGCCGGCCGCCAAGGCGAGGACGAGGACCGCGGGAACGACGCTTCGCATGGTCAGAAGCCCTTCGTGTCGAGGATATTTTCGGCCAACCCGTTGCGCCCTGGTGCGGCGCCGTCGCCTGGGCGGCCTCCGGATCCGGGCTTGCCGATGCTCACCTTCAGGGTGCCCGGCTCGTACTGCGGTGGGTCGCCGCTGTAGAGAAGGCCCACCGAGAGGCCCCCCGCGCCGCCGCCGCCGCTGCCACCTGCACCGCCGTTGCCGCCGTTTCCTCCCCAGCATGCGCAGGGCTGATCACCGGCCGGATCACCGCGCCTGCCGCCGGGAAGGGCTTCGGTGCCTTTGTAGCTCTTGCCGCCGTTGCCTGCGTCGTTCGCAGTGAGGGCGACATCCGCGAGCCGCACGCCCGAGGACTTCACGAGGAGTGCGATGCTCGCCCCACCGCCCTTCCCTCCTTGGGCGCCGGTCCCTCCGCAGCCTCCGCAACCACCGCCACCACCTTGGGGCGTGGAGCAATTTCCACCGCGCCCGCCGCCGCCACCTTGGCCCATCTCGCCATCGGTGCCGTCGATGCCGGCCATGGGTTGCCATCCATCGGCGCCGATGGTGCCCAGTCCTGCGTCCGTGCCGTGTTTTCCTGGAGCGCCGTTTTTGCCGGACGTACCGGAGCCTCCATCGTGGGCGCCATCCAAGCCGCCGTCCTCGCCGCACGGCGAGCGGTTGCGTCCCGCATCGTCGATGACGGGAAGACCACCGAGCGCACCGCCCGGCGAGCCATTTTCGCCGCCCGAGCGCTCGTTGCTCCCGGCAGCGCCGCCGCGGCTGGTCAGGCTCGAGGGCAAGCATTCGCACAGCTTCGAGCCGCCCCCGTTGTCGCCAGAGATTCCATTGACGTCGCCCTGCATGGGCTTTTGTGGCGGGAGGGCGTCCGCTCCCGTCATGCCCTTGCCCGCCGTGAAGGATGCGCGGCGCAAGATGACCGAGCCTGCGTCGCTCACGTAGCCGGCGACGCTGGACTCTCCCGGCGCGACGGCGTCGCCCACGGAGAAGTCGATGTCCTCGATGGTCACGTTCGCGCGCGCATTTTCGATGCGAAGGGCCATTCCGGTTGCAGGGCTCACGCGGGCGCGTGCGTCGGTGAGGCTCCACGCGTTGACGGCGCCCGGGCAGGCGAGGCCACCGTAGACGCCCATATTGAAGTGCGCTTGGGCGCCATCGATGTGCAACGACTCGCCGTAGGGCGCGGCGCAGAGGTACACGTGCGGCACGCGTTTCGCGAGGGCGAGCTCGATGGCCCGGGCGACGCTTTTCACCGGGGCGTCCCGTGTGCCGGCGGCGTCGTTGCTGCCCGAGGGCGCCGCGAAAACGCCGCACCCATCGCGCAAAACGGAGGCATCGTCGCGCGGAGAAGGTTCGCACTTCGGATCGATGGCCGCGTCGACGCCGGAATCCACCGACGAGTCGGTACTATCATCGAGGTGTACGTCTTCGATGCCGAGAATCGCGTTGCAAGCAATCGCGCCGCCCACCGCGGCAAGGAGCAAAAGAAGCGACGACCGTGTCACGAACGCTACTCTCGCGTCGAAGGAATGTCCGGCGCAACCACCGACTCCATCGCCGACGCCGAAGCCTTTGCTTTCGGCTTCGCTTTTACTGTGGCCGCGGGGTTCGTCGGACGGCCCGCGGGGCGGTGGACAGTCGCCGAAGGCGCGGATTGGACGATGGCAGGGATTTCTTTGAGCTCGGCCGGGGTGGGCAGAGGTGCAATGGAAGGCGCCGACGCGCTTGCCGCCGACGCCGACACCATTGTCGAACTGACATCGGCTGCCGCAGCTGCCGGGGACATGCCCCGCCCTCGCACCACGAAAGCCCCAATCACCGCACCGACGGCGGCCAATGTCGCCACCATCGCCGTGACCGCGATACCCGCCGACAATTTCGTCAGCCGCCGTTTGTCCGAGCCGGTGCCCGTCCACGCTGCGCGCGTGGTGCCCGTGCCATTCGTGGTCGCCTGATTCGCCGACACCGCAGGCGCGGCCGGCGTACCTGCCGAGGGCAACGACGGACGCGACACGCCCGCCCCACTCAGCACCATCGCCACGCGATGCGCGGAAAGCCGCGCCGAATCGACCCCCGCGAACGGTGCCAGCGCCGTCGCCAACTCCGCCAGGTTCGCATATCGGTCGATGCGCTGCTTCATGAGGCACTTTTCGACGACCTGCTCGAAACCCGGCGGCAGATTCGGGCAGTGCGTGCGCAGCGACGGCGTCGGCTCGCTCATCACCTTGTGCAGCAAATCGCCCAAGGTATCGCCGTGAAAGGGCACATGCCCCGACACCAGACGGAATAGAATGATCCCAATCGACCAAATGTCGCTGCGCGCATCCACGTCGCGCGAGGAGCGCATTTGCTCCGGCGCCATGTAACCCGGCGACCCGAGCATCGATGCACTGGACGTGATCGATGGCGCCGACGTCCCGGCATCGCCCAGCGGATTCGCCTTGGAAATGCCGAAGTCGAGCACTTTGATCAAGGGCAGGCCGGCCGGCGTTCGCGTCAGGAAAAGATTCGCCGGTTTGAGATCGCGATGAACGATGCCCAGCGCATGCGCCTCGGCCAGCGCCTCGCACACCTGCAGCATGTAATCGACGGTTTCCTCGACCGACAGCGGTCCGCGCACCTTGAGGGTGCGCGATAGATCGTCGCCCTCGAGGTATTCCATGACCATGAACGGGCGGCCGTCGTCATGAACGCCCACGTCGTGCACACGCGCGACGTGCTCGCCGCGAAGCCTCACGCTGGCGCGCGCCTCGCGAAGGAAGCGCTCCACCACCTCGGGGTTATCCATCGACTCATTGCGCAAAAACTTGAGCGCAACCTTCTGCTCGAGCTGGAGGTGGGTCGCGGCGACGACGAACCCCATCCCCCCCGTCCCGATGACACGATCCACGCGGTATTTCCCCGCGACGACCGTCCCCGCAGCAATGCTCACGCGCGGAATGATACCGCTAACCCGCTCGGCGAAGGAGAGAATTCACAGGGAGGGGGGGAGGCGGGGAGGGATACGGCACAAATCCCACCGCGCACCGAAGCTTCTTTTGCTTTTCAGTGGCTCAGTAGGCCCATTGAAAACCACAAAAAAGCCACGGTGCGCGGTGGGATTCGCGTCGTTAACCTCCCCGCCTCCCCCCCTCCCTGTTCAATCTTCTCGGGGGAAACTGCGCTCAGCGCGTAGCTACGGGCAACACGAGGGCGAAGGTGGCGCCGCGATCGGGTTCGCTTTCGACGGCGATGTTGCCGTTGTGGGTCTCGACGATGCTCTTCACGATGGCCAGGCCCAGGCCCGTTCCCTTGCCGTCTTTTTTCGTCGTGAAGAATGGGGTGAAGATGCGCGCTTGGTCTTCCGGCAAAATGCCGCAGCCCGTGTCGGTCACCACCACGCGCACGGAGCGATCGCCGTCGACCAGCTCGGTGGTGATGGTGAGGATTCCGCCGCGCGGCATGGCATGGCATGCATTGGTAATCAGATTGACGAAAACCTGGGTGAGCTGCTCCGGCAATCCGCGCACCGGTAACACGCCATCGCCAAAACGGCGTTCCACACGCGTGCTCGTCTCGCCCAAAAGGTGCTCGCAAAAGACCAATGCTTGGTCAATCACGCCATGCAAAACCACGGGAATCGGGATTTCCCCGGCGGGGCGCGCATACGTCACCAAATCGCGCGTGAAACGCAAAAGCCGGTGCGCCGATTCGCCGATGCGCCGCAGTCGCTCCAGTTCATCCGGGTCTGCGTGATCGCGTTTGGCCATCCAACGCTTCGTCAGATAATCGGTATACGCGACAATCGATGTCAGCGGATTATTGAGCTCGTGCACCATGCCCGCGGCAATCTGCCCGAGTGAGGCAAGCTTCTCCGCCTGCACCATTTGCGCATTCAAGGTCATCACGGAATGGCGCGCGGCGTGGGCAATGGCGTGGGCCTCCGCGTGCTGGCGCCCCCGCTTGAGCACCATCACCGCGCGGCGAAGAATGCTCGAGACCAATGCGTCCTTGCCCGCGACGTTGTCCTCTTGAAACGCTGCATGCAATGTGGCCCCGCCGCTGTCGCCGGGAACCTCGACGATGACCTCACTCGGGTAGTCGGGGAACAACCGCGTCGGGTCGACCCGATCGTGCGCGTGCTCGCCCGGCCCGTGATGCAAAATGACCCGCTGGCGCATGTCGCGCGCGGCCATCGGTGCGCCAAGCACCTTCACCATGACGGGGTTCTCGACGAAGCACACCCCCACGCCACACATCGGCAGGATCTCGGCCAGGCCGTTCACCATGGCCCGCACCACCGCCTCGTCGCCATCGGCCACGGGAAGATCGCAGGCAAGCTGAATCAGCAGGTCGAACGCCGCCTCACGATCGATGAAACCGGCCACGTGCGAATCTTCCAAATCGACATCCAGCTGCCGCTTGAGACCCGATGCTGGGCCTGCCCCGCGCATCCGGCTCGATGTCGAAACCTCCTCACGATCCGTGAAGACCACGTCACTCGTGCGCTGCTGTACGTCCGAAAGCGGCGGCGCCGAAACGGGATCGCCCGGTTTTTTCTGCGCCATCAATCGCCCGCCTTCCCGAGTGCCGCGGCTACGTTGTTGTCTTCCCCCTCGTCGCTCGCCTTGTCCAGATCCAAAATCTTGGCTTGGCCAACGTACGCCTTCGTTTCGTATCGGGTGATCTTCCCGATTTTCCGGACGATTTCGGCCATCCGCTCGGCCTCGTTGAAAATGACATCGACCGCGGCAAACACGGGCGACTCCGCATCGAGACGACGTTTAATCAGTTCTGCGTACGCCATCACACTGGTGAGCGGCTGATTCAATTCGTGCGCGGCGGCACCGGCAAGCTCGGCCACGATGGCCTGCCGCTCCTGCGCCAGCAACTGTTCTTGCGCCTGGGCGAGACGTTGCTCCATGCGAACTTTCTCACGCAAGTCCGTGAAGATACCCACCGAACCGACCAGCGTCTCCTGTTCGTAGAGAAACGCGGCAGATAGCGCCACGGGGACCCGATTCTTTTCGCGGTCGAGCACTTCGGTGCGAACCCCCTCGATGCGGCCGCCGCCCTCACGGATCATTCGCATGATGTTGCGCGCGACACCCGGCGGGTAGAGCTCGCGCACGTCGGAGCCGATGACTTCGCGCGTGGGGCGCCCGTATATGCGCTCGGCGGCGTTGTTGAAGACGAGGACGCGGCCTTGCATGTCCGCGCTGATGATGGCATCGCCCGAGGTGTCGATGATGCGGCGGAGGAAGTCGCGCGTCTTCACCAAGTCGGCTTCGACGGTGCGCTCGTGCGTCACGTCGCGGAAACTGCAGAGCACCACGCCCTCTTCGCGAAGCACCGAGTTGAAGTTGATGCTCAAGGTGGCCTGCTGGCCTTCCTTGTTGCGGATGCGCACGTCGACGCCGCGAGGGAAATGCCCCTGGGCAAAACCGTCGCGAAGCTCGCGCGCCTTGGCGATGTCCGTTTCGTCGAACATGTCCCCAAGACGACGCCCGCGAAAATCCGTCTCGGAGTAGCCCGTGATTTCGCGCGCCTTCGGATTGGAAAAGAGAAGGCGCCCTTCGCTGTCGATGACCACGATGCCGTCGGCAGAGCTTTCGAAGAAGTCCGCGTAGCGCTGCAGCGAACGCAAACGACGCTCGGCCTCGAAGCGCGCCACGTTCACCTTTTGCGTCTGATCGCGCAGCGACTGGAGCACGCGCGCGTTGCGCAGGGCGATGGCCATGGCGTTCGACACGGTTTTGCAGAGCGCCAGCTCGTGCTCGCCGAAGGCGAAGGTGCTCTTGGAGCGCACGAAGAGCACGCCCATGGGGCGGCCTTCGTAAAGAATGGGCAGAATGGCAATGGACGCGAATGCGCGCGCCCCGGCGTGGGCCCGCGCACCGTGGCGCACGATTTCGAGCAGCGGGTGCGTCTCGGCGTCGGTGATGACGAGGGGCTCGCCATTGTCGAGGACCTGGCGAATCTCCGGGTACTTGGAGAGATCAATGGGCAGATCGCGCAGCTCGGCATTGTCCGAGGCGGCGACGACATAACCGAGATCCGCCTGCTCGCTCACGAGGACGATGGAAACGCGGTCGACCTTCGCGACTTCCGCGATGCGCTGGACGACGGTGAAGAGGATGCCGCGAAAATCCAGGTTGGAGGCGAGGGCCTGGGTCAGCTCGAGAACGACCTGGGCGTCTTTTTCCTTGCGAGCCAGCTCCTCCATGACGGCGCGCAGGCGGAGCTGGCCGCGGATGCGGGCAACGAGCTCGACCGGCTTGAAGGGCTTGCGCACGAAGTCATCGGCACCGGCCTCGAAGGCGCGGGCGATCTCATTGTCGGCATCGAGTGCCGTCAGAACGACGACCGGCAGGTCGCGTGTTTCGGGCTGTGCCCGCAAATGACCAAGGATTTCATAGCCATCGGGCGGAGGCATGACCAAGTCGAGCACCACGATGCACGGGTCGACCTCGCGGATCTTCTGCAGCGCTTCGGTGCCAGAGCCCACGGCCACATGGCGCAGCTCGGCCTGCGTGAGGGCTTGACACAGAACGTGTCGACTCACTGTATCGTCATCAACGACGAGGACCGGCCGACTGCTCACCGTCCCATGGATTTTACGCAGGTTCGCTCGGGACCGCCAGTTATTAGAACAGCTTTTTCTGGGTACTTAATGACTCGGGCTCGCCAGTGAGCGCTATCCCCAGGTGTGCGAAGGCCTTTTTCGTGGCCACACGGCCTCGGGGCGTCCTGCCCAAATATCCTTGCTGCAGCAAATAAGGCTCGTACACGTCCTCGATGGTGTCCCGGGGCTCGCCCAATGCGGCGGCCAATGTCTCCACCCCCACGGGGCCGCCTTCGTAGTCTTCGATGATGACCCGCAGCAAACGGCGATCCATTTCGTCGAAGCCGGCGCTGTCGACCTCCAGCCGGGAGCACGCATCGCGGACGATGGGAATGTCGATTTTTCCGGTGCCGAGGACTTGCGCAAAGTCGCGCACCCGGCGCAAAAGGCGATTGGCAATGCGGGGCGTGCCGCGCGAGCGCAGTGCAATCTCGTCGGCGGCGCGGGGGTCGATGCTCACCTCGAGCAGGCCGGCGCTGCGCATGACGATGCGGGCCAGATCCTCGGGCGGGTAGAAATCGAGGCGCAGCACGTGACCGAATCGCGAAAAGAGCGGCGCGGTCAATAGGCCGGTGCGCGTGGTGGCGCCGACCAAGGTAAAGGGGCTGACGGGGATCTGCAGTGAGGAGGAGAAGGCCCCCTCCCCCGTCATGACATCGATGCGAAAGTCCTCCATGGCCGGGTAGAGGCTTTCTTCGACGACGGGATTGAGCCGGTGGATCTCGTCGATGAACAAGATGTCGCGCGGCTGCAGCTTGGTGAGCAACCCGGCGAGCGATCCCTTGTGCTCCACCACCGGGCCGTTGGTCATGTGGAGCTCGACCCCCATTTCGTGCGCAAGGATCTGCGCCAGGGTGGTCTTGCCCAAGCCGGGCGGGCCGCAAAGCAAGAGATGATCGAGCGGTTCGCCGCGCTGGCGCGCCGCCTCGACGAAGATGCGGAGGTTCTCCTTGTGCTTGCTCTGCCCGACGTAATCGTCGAACCGCTGCGGTCGCAAGGTGCGGTCGAACCGAACGTCGTCCCCTTGGGCGGCGCCGTCGAGAGCTCGATCAACCGGGGCTTCGGGCGGCGTTTTCGACCGGGACTTGGTGCTCGCCATGGTGGGGGCCATAGCATATCTTGCCCATCCTGCGATGACACGACCTACGCTGCTTCTGGAGATTGGCGTCGAGGAACTTCCCTCGTCCTTCGTCGATGCTGCGCTCGCCGCGCTTCCCAACCTGGTGAAGGACAAGCTTCTGAGCCTTCGCCTTTCGCATGGCAATGTCTATGCGCTGGGTACCCCGCGCCGGCTCGCGGTGTTGGTGCACGAGCTTGCGACCGCGCAAACGAGCCTCGACGAAGAGGTCATCGGCCCGCCGGAAACCGCCGCGTTCAAGGATGGAAAGCCCACGCGCGCGGCCGAGGCCTTTGCCGCCAAGGTGGGCGTGCCCGCCTCCGAGCTCACGGTGGTGGAGAAAGCCGCGGGCCCGAAGCAAAAGCCGGGACGCTACGTGGTGGCGCGGCGCAAAGAGCAAGGGCGCGAGGCCACCGCTCTTTTGGGGGATGCGTTTGCCGAGATTTGCGCGGCCATTCCGTTCCGCAAATCGATGCGGTGGGGCTCGGGCGATGCGACCTTCGGGCGGCCGGTGCAATGGCTGGTGCTGCTGCTGGGCGACAAGATCATCGATGCGACCTTCGCGGGCGTGAAGAGCGACCGAAAGACCTACGGCCATCGCTTTTTGGCGCCGGGGACGCTGAGCATCGCCAATGCCGACAGCTACGTCGAGACCTTGCGCGGCGCGCACGTGCTGGTCGATCGCGACGAGCGGGCGCGCACCATGATGGAGGGCGTGGCGCGCGCGGCGAAGGAGCTGGGTGGCTCCTACGATCCGGATCCGTCGCTGGTCGCAGAGAATGCATCGCTGGTCGAGGAGCCCCACACGGTGGTGGGAAGCTTCGCGCCGGCGTTTCTCTCGCTTCCGGCCTCGGTCATTCGGGCGGCGGCGCGCGGGCATCAGAAGTACTTCTGCGTGGAAAAAGGTCCGGACGAGCTTTTGCCGCATTACCTCACCGTGGTGAACACGGCGAATCGGCCGGACAAGATCGCGCGGGGCAATGACTCGGTCATGCGCGCGCGGTTGTCGGACGCGCGGTTCTTCTTCGAGGAGGACAAGAAGGTCAACGTCGAGACCCGCGTGGAGAAGCTCGCGGGCATCGTGTTCGTCAACAAGCTGGGCACGGTGCGCGACAAGGTGGCCCGCATCGAGAAGCTCGCCACGCGCATCGCCGAGCGGCTCGGATTGTCGGACGTGGCGAAGATCCAGCGCGCGGCGCATCTCGCGAAGAACGATCTCGTCTCGCTGATGGTCGGCGAGTTCCCCGAGCTCCAAGGCCACATGGGTCGCGCCTACGCCCAGAACGCCGGTGAAGACGGCGCCGTGGCGGATGCGATCCGCGATCATTATCGCCCCGTCGGCGCCGACGATGGCATTCCCCCCGGCGACGTGGCCCGCGCCGTCGCCTTGGCGGATCGCCTGGACACATTGGTCGGATGTTTTGCCATCGGCCTCTCGCCCACGGGCACCGCCGACCCGTATGCCCTGCGTCGGGCGACGATCGCGCTGCTGCGCATCCTCATCGAGTCCGCGGAGGAAAACCCCGCCTACGGCAGGCTGCACGTGGGCGAGCTCGTAGGGCTCGCGTACGAATTGTTCGCCGATAAAAAGCTGGACCTAGGGCGCGAGGAAACGGTGACGAAGGTCAGCGAGTTCGCGCGCGAGCGCCTGCGCAACTTGATGGCCACGCGCACCAGCACGCAGGTGGCCGATGCCGTGCTCGCGGGATACGCCTTTACGTCGGGCACCGAGGCGCCCATCGAGAGCTACCCGTTCTTCGCGATGGCGAAGGCACGCGCGCTGCAAGCGGTGGTGAGCTCGGGAGCACCATGGCTCGAGAAAGCACGCACCGTGGCGAAACGCCTCAATGGCATCAGCAAAGACGCGAAGCCCGTCCTGCATCCGAAGGACGTCTTCCTCTCGTCGGACAAGGACGCGACCATCCACGACGTGGTGCGCGCCATCGAATCGGTCACCGCGAGCTTGGACAGCGAGGGATCCGTTTCGAAGGCCCTGCACCAAGCCGAGGAACTCGCGAAACGCATCGACGAGATCTTCGTCTCGACGCTCGTGAATGATCCCAACGACGCGAACACGCCCAAGCGTCTCGAGCTTCTCTCGTATGGGGCCAAGAGCATGCTGCGCATCGGTGACTTCTCGAAACTAGGGTGATGGGGTATTGGATGCGTTGCGTTACAGTTCAAACGATAGGTTTGCCTAGGAGAGCATCATGACCAAAAGGGTTTTCTTCTTTGGGGAGGGGAAGGCCGAAGGAGACAGCAAACGGCGCGATCTTCTGGGCGGCAAAGGTGCCGGCCTGGCTGAAATGACGGGCTTGGGGCTTCCTGTCCCGCCCGGTCTCACCATCTCGACGGAGGTGTGCACGGCCTACTTCGCGAATCCGGGGCAGCCTGGATTGCCCGAGGGCGTCGATGCCGAGATCGCCGAAGCGCTGAAGAAGGTGGAAGCCTCCACCGGGATGAAGTTCGGCGATCCGGAGAATCCGCTCCTGGTCAGCGTGCGCTCGGGCGCCCGCGCGTCGATGCCGGGCATGATGGACACGATTTTGAATCTCGGTCTGAACGACGCGTGTGCCGAGGGCCTGGCAAAGAAGACGGGCGATGCGCGCTTCGCGTACGACGCCTACCGCCGCTTCATCGCAATGTATTCGGACGTCGCGCTGGAGATCGACCGTGAGCCGTTCAACCATGCGCTCGACAAGCTGCGCATCAAAACGGCGCAGGCCAAGGGTCACGACGTCACGCGCATCAACGCGGAAGAACTCAAGAAGAAGGTGCCCGACTCGGAGCTGTCCGCCGAGGATTTGAAGGCGCTCGTCGTCGAGTTCAAGGCGCTGGTGAAGAAGGCCTCGGGCAACGACTTCCCCAGCGATCCGCTGGAGCAGCTGCGCGGGGCCATCCGCGCGGTGTTCAAGTCGTGGAACACGCACCGCGCGATCGTCTACCGCCGCATGCACGACATTCCCGATAGCTGGGGAACTGCATGCAATGTGCAAGCAATGGTGTTCGGCAACTTGGGCGACACCAGCGCCACCGGCGTGGCCTTCACGCGCAACCCGTCGACCGGCGAGAAGAAGCTGTTCGGAGAGTGGCTGCCCAAGGCCCAGGGCGAGGACGTCGTCGCGGGCATCCGCACGCCGTTCCCCATCGATGGCTCGCCGGATTCGCTCGAGCTGAAGATGCCCGATGCGTACCGCGCCCTGACCAAGATTTGCGACACCCTCGAGGCGCACTTCCGCGACATGCAGGACCTCGAGTTCACCATCCAATCGGGCAAGCTGTACATGCTGCAGTGCCGCTCGGGAAAGCGCACGAGCCGCGCGGCCGTGCGCATTGCCGTGGAGCAGTGCAAGGAAAAGCTCATCACGGAAGAGGAAGCGATCCTTCGCGTGGATGCGAGCTCGCTCGATCAGCTGCTGCACCCGACCTTGGATCCCAAGGCGCCGAAGAAGTTCCTCGCGCGCGGCCTCGCGGCGAGCCCCGGGGCGGCCGTGGGCCACATCGTCTTCAGCGCCGACGAGGCGGAGAAGCGCGCGAGCCAGGGCAAGCCGGTCATTCTGGTGCGCATCGAGACGTCGCCGGAGGACATCCACGGCATGAAGGCGGCGCGCGGTATCATCACGTCGCGCGGCGGCATGACGAGCCACGCGGCGGTCATCGCGCGCGGCATGGGCAAGGCGTGCATCGCGGGGTGTTCGGCCGCGAGCATCAATTACGCGGAAGAGAAGCTCACCATCAGCGTCTACGACGACGCGGGCCGCCAGGCCGAGGTGGTGACCTTGAAGAAGGGCGACGTCGTGACCATCGATGGCTCGACGGGCACGATTTACGCGGGCGAGGTGCCCACGATTCCGGCCGCGCTCGCGGGCGAATTCGGGGAGCTCATGGCCTGGGCGGACAAGGTTCGCACGATGAAGGTGCGAGCCAATGCCGACACGCCGCTCGATGCCCGCACGGCGCGTTCGTTCGGCGCCGAGGGCATCGGCCTTTGCCGCACCGAGCACATGTTCTTCGACGAGGAACGCATCAGCGCCATGCGTGAGATGATCCTTGCCGACGACGTGCAATCGCGCGAACGCGCACTGGCGAAGCTGATTCCGTTCCAGCGGGCGGACTTCGTGGGCATCTTCCAGGAGATGCGCGGGCTCAAGGTGACGATCCGCCTGCTCGACCCGCCGCTGCACGAGTTCTTGCCGCACGATCCGAAGCAGCTGCAGCAGCTGTCGCGCACCATGGGCGTGTCGGTGGAGCGGCTGCAGGATCGCACGAAGGAGCTGCACGAGTTCAACCCGATGCTCGGGCACCGCGGCTGCCGTCTCGCCATCACGTACCCCGAGATTTACGCGATGCAGGTGCGCGCGATCCTGGAGGCGGCGGCGCAGGTCGCGGCCGACGGGACCGAGGTGTACCCGGAGATCATGATTCCCCTGGCCATTACGGCGGGGGAATTGGATCGGATGCGGGTCATCGTGGACAAGGTGGCGGCCGAGGTGTTCGCCGGGAAGAAGGCGGTACCGTTCTCCTTCGGGACGATGGTGGAGCTTCCGCGCGCGGCCATCGTGGCCGACGAATTGGCGAAGGTGGCGGAGTTCTTCTCCTTCGGCACGAACGATTTGACCCAATCGGCCATGGGCCTTTCGCGTGACGATGCAGGGAAGTTCCTGCCCGCGTACGTGGAGACGGGCCTTCTGCCGAAGGATCCCTTCGTGTCGATCGACACCGAGGGCGTCGGCGCGCTGGTAAAGCTCGCGGTCGAGCGCGGACGCAAGACGCGCCCGAACATCAAATTGGGCATTTGCGGTGAGCACGGCGGCGATCCCGCGTCGTGCCATTTCTTCCAAACCGTGGGCCTCGATTACGTGAGCTGCTCGCCATTCCGCGTGCCCATTGCGCGCCTCGCGGTCTCGCAGGCGGCCCTGCGCCTGCGCACGCAGCCGGCCTAGGGTATAGTTGGGGGATGAACTCTGTTTCCGTCGAAGATGTCGCGCCGGACCAGATTCGTCCCCTGCTTCGGGTCGAGTACGATCGGCTGGTAGCAGCCGGGGCGTTCGAAGGAGAACGCCTCGAATTGCTGCGTGGTAGGCTCGTGCTCATGAGTCCGCAGCATGGGCCGCACGCGTCGACGGTCTCGCGTCTGAACCATTGCCTGTTGGCTCCGCTCGAGGGCCGAGCCGAGGTAAGAATTCAGTTGCCGCTGTCGCTGAGCGATGACTCGGAACCTGAACCGGATGTGGCGGTCGTTCCGCTGGGGGACTACGACAACGAGCACCCGCAAACGGCGCTCTGGGTCATCGAGGTGGCCGACTCCAGTCTGAAAAAGGACCGCGAGCTCAAGCCGGGCATCTACGCGCAGGCCGACGTTCCCGATTATTGGGTCGTGAACCTCCTGGATCGCATCATCGAAGTGCACCGCGAGCCCGCGGCGGGCGTCTACCAGACGATCGCACGTTACCGCGAAGGTGACACCATCGCTCCCCTCGCCTTTTCGGATCTGGCCATCGAGGTTTCGCGCATCCTGCCGCGCAAAGCCCAATAGCTTTCGCGCGCACGCTTCGGGTGGGCGCGTCGCGCGAGTTGCGTGTACATGCCATCGATTGGACCCTTTGCCCCGGTCGATGAGGATCCAGGCGGAGATGCAATCGGTCCTGCATCGGTCCTGTGGTTGTGAGAAGTGAGTCATCACACGCTAACAACGACATTGCGCCTGCATGGCATACGTGATGCTCCAGTCTGCGCATGCGCAAATGGATTTCGATATCGGGCGCATTCTCCGCAGGTGCACTGTTCTGCAGTGCGAGTGCGTGGGGAGCTGCCGTGATAACAGCGCCAGTGCCGCGCACGCCCGCGTGCGATGAGACGAATTGCAAAGTAGGGCCCTGCGGAGGACAGAATCCCGCATCGCCGAAATACAAATTCGAGAAAGGCTCCGATTTGACCGTCACATGGAATGAAACGACGGACCAAATTGGATGTTACATCGTCGAGTTGTCCACGACGGGCGATGATCAGAATTTCCAAGTATTGAAAACATTGGCGGACGACACCAACTCGGTCCCGGAGTCGCGTTCGGCCACTATCCCGATAACGGACTTGCCCAAGGTCGACGGCGGTCCCGTCGAATGCGAGCATTGCGTGCTGCGCGTACGGCAAATCGCCGCGGGCGTATCTGCGGGCTGCGGCGCCGATACGGATGCGAGCACGTATTATTCGTGCGCGGACATCATCATTGGCACGGATGCGTCGGTTTCTGGAGGCGGCACCCCAGGCCCAGGTGTGCCCGATGCAGGCTCGCCGAACGGTGGAAACCAAGACGCGGGCAATCCCGGCAACCCCGACGAGAACGGCGCGGGCGAGGACGAGGTGCTCGATCCCACGGCGGGGCGCGGGTGCGCGGCATCGCCGCTCTCCAGCGGGCTATCTTACGGCGGCATCATCGCCGTCGCGATGACGCTCGCCGCTTCGGTTTGGCATCGGGCCCGCCGCCGGTCGTCTCGGCGGCGGTAGGAGCGGACGTCGCCACCTCGGCGCGGCGTTGCTCGAGTTCGTCGATGGTCTTCGGCCAGTCGTCCTTGAGGAGGCGCGACAGGGAGCGGTCCATGAGCATCTTGCCCCCGGTTTGGCAACGCGGGCAGTAGTTGGTCTCGTTCTCCGCGTAGACGATGCGCTGCACCCGGCCGCCGCAAACGGGGCACGGCTGGCCATAGCGACCGTGCACGGCCATCTCGGGGCGAAAGGCGGTGACCTTTTCGGGGAAGTTGCCCGCGGCCTCGTCGCGCAGCCGGTTCGTCCAATCGATCAGCGTCGCCGTCGTCGCCTCGAACAGGCGCGCGATTTCCTCGTCGGTGAGGTGCGAGGTGAGTCGCACCGGCGACATCCCTGCGCGGTGAAGGATCTCGTCGGAGTACGCGTTGCCGATGCCGCTGAACAGATGCGGATCGGTCAGCGAGCGCTTGAGCGTATGATTCTCGCGGGTGAGGGCCTGGCGGAAGGCCGCGAGATCGGCGGTGAGCACCTCGAGACCGCCCGGATCGAGCGCGCGCAGGGCGGCCTCGCCCTCGACGAGGTGAATGGACGCACGCTTCTTCTTGGAGACCTCGGTGAGCACCAAGGTGCCGCTCGGAAAATCGAAGGCCGCGAGCCCGACCTTGCCGGGGATCTTGCCTCCAGGTGGCAAGAAGCGAAACCGGCCCGCGATCATCAAGTGAATGACGACGAAGAGCCGCGTGGCGCCGTCGCGCAGGCCGAGCACGATGCGCTTTCCCACGCGGCGGACGTCGGCGACGGGATGCCCCTCGAAGCGCGCCGGCGGCGGGGCGACGGTGCGCAGAACGAAGGGGCTGGCCAGACGGATCTTTTGAAGCGGCTGCCCTACGACACGGGCCGCGATCGCCTCGACGTACAACGTGACGTCGGGGAGTTCAGGCACTCGCCTCCCGCAGTGCCTCCTCGGCCGCGCTTACCGTCGTGTCGATGTCCGCCTCGGTGTGCGCGGCGCTCATGAAGGCAGCCTCGTACTGCGACGGCGGGAAGTACTGACCCCGCGCGATCATGCCGCGGTGCCAGCGACCGAACCGCGCCGTGTCGCTCTTCTGGGCATCGCTCCACGAGCGCACGGGTCCTTCGTTGAAGAACATCGTGAGCATGGCGCCTACGCGTTGGACGCAGCCCGGCGTCTTGGTGCGCTCGAGGGCCGTGCGCAGTCCCTGCTCGAGACGCGCGGAAAGCCGCTCCAGCTTTTCATAGAGCGCTGCATCGAGGCGCTCCAACGTGGCCAGGCCCGCGCTGACCGCCACGGGATTGCCGCTCAACGTACCCGCTTGGTAAACGGGTCCGAGCGGTGCCACGTTCTGCATGATGGCGCGCTTGCCACCGTAGGCCGCGAGCGGCATGCCGCCGCCGATGATTTTGCCGAGGCACGTCATGTCCGGCTTGAGGCCCGAGCGCTCTTGCATGCCGCCGCGTGCGACGCGGCAACCGGTCATCACCTCGTCGAAAATCGAGATGGCGCCGTGTTTCTGGCAAAGCGAGATGATCTCCTCCAAGAAACCGGGCACCGGCGGCACACAGCCCATGTTTCCCACCACGGGCTCCACGATGACCGCGGCGATGCGATGCCCGCGCGCCGAGAAGAGCTCGCGCAACGCCGGAATGTCGTTGTACGCGATGGTCGTCGTGTTGCCGGCGGCAGACGCCGGAACGCCCGCGGAATCGGGGACGCCCAAGGTGGCCGCGCCGGAGCCGGCTTTGACGAGGAGAAAGTCCGCATGGCCGTGGTAACAGCCTTCGAACTTCACGACGACGTCGCGCCCCGTGGCACCGCGGGCCGCGCGGATGGCCGCCATGGTGGCCTCGGTGCCGCTCGACACCGCGCGCATCATCTCGATCGACGGATAAAGCTCGACGACCTTTTCGGCGAAGCGCACCTCGAGCTCCGTCGGGGCTCCGTAGCTCGTGCCGTTGGCGGCGGCCGACGTCACCGCCTTGATGACGTCGGGGTGCGCGTGGCCCAGGATCATCGGCCCCCATGAGCCGACGTAGTCCGTGTACTTCGCCCCATCGGCGCCAAACAGGTACGCGCCCTCCGCGCGCGAGATGAACACGGGTTCGCCCCCGACGGAGCGAAAGGCGCGAACGGGGCTGTTGACGCCACCGGGGATGAGTTCCTGGGCCCGTTGAAACAACTTGCGCGAGATGGGGTCGGTCACGAAGTGCCTATTTATTGATGGTGAAGTTGTAGTCGACGACGCCGGGGTTGCCCTCGAACTTGGGCACCTTGGCGAATTTGAAGCGTGTTGCCACGCAGTCGCCCACGGGCGTGCCTTCGTACGGAGGCCCGACGATGACGGAGCTCATGACCGAGCCATCGCCGATGAACGTGACGCGTGCGCGGCCCGGGCCGGTGGGGCCGTCGGGTTTCTTGCAGCTGGCGAGCACGCCTTCCATCGTCTTGAGCGAGGCGCGCGCCGCCTCGGGGCTGAACTTGCCCGGCTCGGACGGCGCAGCGCTCGGAGAACCGGGACGGGCGATGGGCGTCGGGCCGCTGCCCGAGCTGGAGCCCGTCGACTTGCCCGACGACGTCGAGCCCGAGCTGCTTCCCGAACTTCCCGAGGAGGACGACGAACCGCGCTCGCTGGAACCGCTGCTGCGATGCGGAGCCTCGGCGGCGGGCTGCTGCGCTGGCTGTGATGGCTGCGCCGGTTGCGCCGCGGCCACGGGCTGCTGCGGCGGCGGTGCGGGCTGCTCGGGCGGAGGCTGCGGTGCGACCGCGGCGCCCGTCGGCGTTGGCTGCTGCGCGACCTCGGGCGCCGGCGCAGATGGCGCGGGCGCTTGCGGGGCCGCGCTTGCAGATGGCGCCGCGCTGGACTCGGCGGACGAGGACCCGCTCAAAAGCGAGTAGGCCGCATACCCTGCGCCGATCAACAGAATGACCGCGAGGGCGGCGATCAAGCCGATGAGGATCAACTTCGGCTTTTGGGGCTGCGCCGCATACGGCGCCGCACCGGGAACGGGCGCCGGCGGCGCAAAGCCTTGCTGCGCGGCATAACCTTGCGGTGCCCCCTGCTGCGGTTGCCACGGGGGCGCTCCCGCCATCCCGGGCTGCTGCATCATGCCCTGTTGCGGGATGGCCTGAGTACCCGCATGACCGCCAGGATGCGCACCTGGCGGCGGACCGTATTGACCGCCCCCACCGGGCGCACCGAATGGGGCCTGCCCTGCCGGCGATCCATAATTGCCAAAGGGCGACGGTGCCGCATCCGGCGGGCTGAATTGCGGCATGGCCGATGTGCCCCCGCTCGCACCGAACGGCGAGGGGGCGGCACCACCGGGCGGCGCATAGGCAGGCTGCTGCGGCTGCGCGAACGGCGGCGGCGGTTGGTACGTCATCGCATCTTGCAGCTGCGGTGCGTACTGCGCCTGCGTGGGCGCTTCGGCGTCGGGATCCACCGGCGGCGTGTTGGAGAACTGCTGCGCAAACGGCGTCGCCGAAAGTGCAAGCGTCTTTCCCTTGGGCCCACCGGGGGGAGGCTGCTGCGGCTGCGACGCGAAGAACGGCGGCTGCTGCGGCGGTGCACCGAACGGCGACGGAGCATCGGGCGCGAATTGCGTCTCGGCGCTCGCCAGATCGAAGCGCGCGCCGCCGGGCGGCGGGCCTTGAATCGGCATGTCGTTCAACTGCCCCACGGTCGTGGGCATGTCGCTCGAGGACGGCCCCGTCTCATCGCCGCCCGACAGCGACGGCAGACGCGGAGCCTGAATCGGCATGGCGGTCGTGCCCGTGGGCGGCCGCGGCGCACCCGCGCGCCCGTTGGCGCTGTCGTTGCGTGCAGCCACGCCCTCCGCCGGCGTCCCTGCGGCGGGCAGCGGCGCGGGCAGACGCCCCGCCGACCCTTCCGGCCGCGGAATGGACGGCCGCGGAAGATGGAATCCGCCGGGTTGCGACGGACGCGCCCCGGGTTGGGACGGCCGCGCGAACGGCTTGGACGGATGCGCGGGACCCGAAGCCGCGGCGGCCTGCGGCGATGGAGCGCTGGGCGAGGGCATGCGCGCGCTCGCGGCGAGGCCCGTGCGCTGGAGAAAGTCCTTCACCTCCGGCGGAATGGGCTGCTGCGGAGGCTGGCCGGGCGGCGACGGAAGCTGGTTCACGTCGATGGTGCGCGTCGACTCGTCGTCACCAATGTGCGGCGGCGCATGCGGCGAGGCATGCGCATGGTGTGGCTGCGGATGCGCATGATGGGACGGGTGCGGAAGCGGCGCGGGCCCAGGAATGGGCGGCAGCGGAGGCGCCGAGGGCGGCTCGTACTCGAACAACCCTTCGGAATCCGCCACGATGGTCGCCGGACCGTCGGCGTCGGGAGGAATGCTATCGGCGACGTCACCCCAATCCTGCGGGTCGTCGTTGGCTTCGTTTTGTTTTTTCGAGTCAGCCTGCATTGCATTTCTCAACTTGCCCCAGAATTCTTCCATACTCTGAGGTCGTTCACGCGGATTTGTCGCACACGCTTGGGTGAATAGGCGCTCGATGGCGTCGGGCACTGTAAGCCCCAATCCGCGTGGCGTGATGGGCTGCGCCGGCTTGCACGCTTGGATCAAGCATTCCGCATCCGTCTCACCGGTGCGCACACGTCGATCGAGCATCGCCTCGAGAAAGACCAACGCGAACGAGTACACGTCGACCTTGGCGCTGATGGGCCCCATCGTCGGATCGAACTGCTCCGGCGCGGCGTAGGGCGGCGAGAAGATCGCAATGTTCTGCATGCTCATGGCGAGGCGCGAAAAGCCGGTCGACTCCGACGAGCCATCGCTCATCACCTTGGCCATGCCGAAATCGAGCACCTTGAGACGGACACCGCCCTGGCGCGACTTCGTCAGGAACAGATTTCCCGGTTTGATGTCGCGGTGCACGATGCCGTGCGAGTGCGCAAAGACGAGCGCTTCCCCCGCCGGCGTGAACAGGTCGAACGTCTCCTTCAAGGAGCGGCCCTTCATCTTCGCATCGCGTCGGCCGCGGAAGTGGATGGCGAGTGACTCGCCCTCGAGCCATTCGAGGACCATGTACGGCACGCGCACCCCAACGGGCGCGAGCGTGGTGCCGCTGGCGATGCAACGCACGATGTCGAGGTTTCCCTGGGAGAGTCGGTACGCGATGCGGCTTTCGTCACGGAAACGATTGACGAAATCCTGAACGACCTCGGGCGAGTCCGCGATCGGCTTCAGGCATTTGACGGCGATGGGCTCGTTGAGGCCGAGATGGAAACCCTTGTAGACGTTGCTGAAACCACCTTCGCCAATCCACTGATCGATACGAAACTGGCCGTCGATCACAGTGCCGTTGAAGCGAAACGGATCTCTTTGCATCGCAGGGTGAACCATACCACGAAGTCTTCGCGGGTATGTTTTACCGCGGCCTCATCTGCCGAAGGGTGGTGGTGGCCTCATTTCGGCAGTCGAAAGGCATGCTCCACGAAGGAGGGCGGCCCTTCGAAGGCCGGAATCTTTGCGTTGCGATAGCGCAGCGCGACACATTCGCCCTCGGGCCCATCCGCCAAGGGGCCGGTGATCTTGACGGCCGAAACCGTCCCATCGTTCGCGAAGGTCACCCGCGCACTGCCCTCTCCGCCCTTGCCATCGGGACGCCTGCAGCTCGCGAGGATGCCATCGAGCACGCGAAGCGCTGCCTCGGCTGCGGTGCGGTTGAAGGCGGTGGGATCGGCGGGCGGCGGGATTTCCGTGGGCTCTTCGGCAGTGGGCTTTGGGGTCGGTCCCGCAGCACCTTTGGGAGCAGGTGTGCGCCCTTTCGGGCGCGCGCTGGCACTCGCGTTGGGCGACGCCGGCGCTCCACCCGATTCACTCACCGGGGCGACGCCGGTCGTTGCGGGTGCGGCGGCCACCGTTGGCGCCGAGCTGGGAGGGCTCGGGTTCGCTGCTATGGCAACATCATCGGCGCGCTGGATCCGCTGTAGGTAGACCGAGGCCAGCACGGCCAGTGCAACCAGTGCCGCGCCACCGCCGAGCAGCACCCCGAGCACGACCGGGCCTCGCGTCGGCTCGTCGGCGCCCGTCCTGTTCTGGGCTGGCAAAGCCTTTCGCGGTGCCGTGGCGTCTGCCGACATCGCGCGATGAGGCCCCGTGAAATCCGCCGACGGCGTCTTGGCTCGCGGGCCCGTGACGTCGGCCGTCGCGGACTCCGCACGGGAAGACGACTGCACGCCGCTGATCTCCGGTGCGGGCGGCTGCGCGGAGCTGGCAAGCGTGGGAAGCGGAAGCACGACGGGAAGCCCATCGTCGATGGTCGTCTCCTCGTCGATCACCGGGGGAGCCCCCGCGGCCCTCGGCGCCGCAGGCAGATCGTTCAAGGTGGGCCCATCGTGGTAGCCCACGAGCGAGAGCAACGAATCGCTGTCCGGCAGCGCGTCCATCCGCTGCGTGGCATCGGCCATGGCCGCATCCGACCCGCCCGCGTGAGCGGCATGAACGGCGGACTTGAGCGCCGACCAGAAATCGGCCGCATCGAGAAAGCGTTCGCCCGGCTCGCGTGCCAGCGCCCGAGCGAACACGTCCTGCACGTCGTCCGAAACCATGACGCCAAAGTTCCTCGGCGTGGGTCGCGTGCGCGGATCCAAAATGCGGTCGCGCAACTGGGCCAGCGACAACCCGAGGAACGGCGGCTGATCGCGCATCGCCTCGAGCAGCACCATCGCGAGCGCGTACACGTCGGTCGCAGGGCCCACGGCCCCGATCGACGCATCGAGCTGCTCGGGCGTGGCGTAGGCCGGCGAGAAGACGCGGAACGATGCGCCGTTCGTCGGAGTTCCTTCGGTAAACCCCAGGGCCTGCTCACTCGCCACCTTGGCCAAGCCGAAGTCGAGCACCTTGGCCCTCACCCCTTCCAGGGTCTCGGCCAAAAAGATGCTGCCCGGGTGCAGATCGCGATGCACCACGCCCTGCGTGTGCGCGTAGGCAACGGCATCCACCGCGGTATCGAGCAGGGGCATCAGATCGACCAACGGACGGCCCTGCCCGCCCGCCAGGCGGCGCTCCTCGAACTGCCGCGCCAGCGTTTTTCCTTCGAGCCACTCGAGCACGGTGTACGGCACGAGCGAGCCCGTTTTGGGCGCCAACGTCGTGCCGATGGCGATGCAGCGCGCGATGTGGAAGTGCCCTTGCGCGAGCTTGTACGCCGCGCGGCCTTCGTCGCGGAAGCGGCGCATGAACGCCTCGACCCGCGAGGACTCGAGCTGCGCTTGCAGCTTCAAGCACTTGATGGCCACCTTGGAATCGAAGCCGACGTGCTCCCCGCGGTAGACGATGCTCGAGCCCCCCTCGCCCGCAACGTCGTCGATCCGAAATTGCCCGTCGAGCACCTGGCCCAAGAGCCCGAACGGATCACTCCCGCCCGCGTTCATGGACCGCCATAGAGCGCGAGACGGACGCCGGCGACGACGCCGTGGCTCTCGAAGGGATCCGAAAAGACGGCCTGGTACTCGACCGAGGGCGCCAACGTGAAGTGCGTGCCGAAGGGATTGAACAGGCGGAACTCGTAGAACACGCCGCCGCCCACGAAGGATTGCACGCCCTCCCCGCCCTCGGAGGCGCCGTGCTTGGCCTCCATCTTGGCCGAGCCCACGCCGAATTGGCCCGAGAAGCCAAGATCGCGCAATTTGGGCACGAGGTAGAAGAGCGGAAAGCCTTCCACCCGGACGCCGCCACCGGCGCTGGTGAGCTTCCAGTCGTCGTTCTCGCCTCCGCCGCCTCCGCCCCAGAAGCCGAAGTTGAGGTAGTCGGTGAGCGCCCCCATGATCATCAACGTCGAGCTCGTTCCAACGACCACGCCGCTCGCCGCGTAGTAACGAGGGTCTTGCATGCGGGTCGCCGAGTTGGGGTAACCGCTGCCGGCCGTCACGGATGTGCCGAGCGAAAGACCGACGACCAGGCCGCTTCGACGCGACGCCGGCTTGTCGAGCGGAAAGGCACCGCGGTCTTGGGCAGAAGCCGTTTCCGAGATGGCGAAGCCGACGAGAAGCGAAGCGACGAAAGGTAGGACGATGCGAGGGCGGATCGTAAGAGCCACGGCTCTTCCACGCATACCATAGACATGCGACAAGAAGCGCATGAACCGAGAGCACAAAGACGAAGCCTTGGCCCAGGTCGATCCCGAGATCTTTCGTCTCATCGAAGCGGAGAATCGCCGCGAAGACGAGTCGTTACGCCTCATCGCGAGCGAGAATTACGCGTCGCGTGCCGTGCAGGAGGCGACGGGCTCGTGTCTCACGAACAAGTACTCCGAGGGATACGCCAAAAAGCGTTACTACGAAGGCCAGCAAGTCATCGACGAAGTCGAAGAACTGGCCATCTCGCGCTTGAAGCAGCTCTTCGGCCAGACGGCGGCTGGCTCCGTCGACGACATCCACGTCAACGTGCAGCCCTATTCGGGAAGCCCGGCGAACCTCGCCGTGTACCTCGCTTTTTGCAACGCGGGCGACACCATC
Organism: Sorangiineae bacterium MSr12523; assembly: GCA_037157775.1. Taxonomy (NCBI): domain Bacteria; kingdom Pseudomonadati; phylum Myxococcota; class Myxococcia; order Myxococcales; family Pendulisporaceae; genus Pendulispora; species Pendulispora brunnea. The sequence continues at coordinate 2,157,837 of CP089982.1, read as the reverse complement.
ATGGGGCTCGGTTTGCCCGCCGGCGGCCACCTCACGCACGGCCACAACGTTTCCATCACCGGCAAATACTTCAAGAGCGTGCCCTACGGCGTGCGCCAGGACAACCACCTCATCGACATGGACGAGGTGCGCAAGCTCGCCAAGGAGCACCGTCCGAAGCTGCTCTGGGCCGGCACCACGGCCTACCCGCGCATCCTCGACTTCAAGGCCTTCCGTGAGATTGCGGACGAAGTGGGCGCCATCTTCGCCGCGGACATCGCGCACATCGCAGGGCTCGTGGCCGCGGGCGTGCACCCCTCCCCGATCGGCATTGCAGACGTGGTGACGTCCACGTCGCACAAGAGCTTCCGCGGTCCGCGCGGGGCGATGATCTTCTGCAAGAAGGAGCACGCCTCCAAGATCGACCGCGCGGTGTTTCCGGGATTGCAGGGCGGACCGCACAACCATACGACGGCCGCGATCGCCGTGGCAGCGCAAGAGGCGCTCCAGCCTTCGTTCAAGGAATACGCCCGCGCCATCGTCGACAACGCGAAGGCACTGGCCGAGGCGATGACCGCACGCGGATTCTCGTTGGTGACCGGCGGAACCGACAATCATCTTTTGCTGGTCGATCTCACCAACAAAACGATTCCCGGCAAGGTCGCATCCAAAGCATTGGATCGTGCGAACATCGTTTTGAATTACAACTCGGTTCCGTTCGATCCGCGCAAGCCGTTCGACCCCTCGGGAATTCGAATTGGCACGCCGTCTGTCACGTCGCGCAAGATGGGTAAAGACGTCATGGTGCAGCTCGCAGAGTGGATCGATCGCGTGGTGAGCGCACCGGAGGACGAGTCCGTGATCTCCAAAGTTGCTGCCGAGGTGCGCGCTGTGTGCGCCAAGTACCCGGCGCCCGGATTGCGAGTGTAATGCATGCGCCGAGCGCGACGCCCACTTGGCTTCGCGCTCCACGCGATCTTCGCGGTCGCGACGTCTGCGCTGCTGCTGTTCGACTGCTCGAGTTCGGCGGATTCCTTCGCGGCAGGGCAAGAAACGGCAGCAGCTTCCTCCACGGGGGAGGGCCCGCCGGACATGATTTCCGCGGCCGAGCTGCTCGCCATGGGCCTTGGTGGCGGCCACACCCGCGCCAGCGTGAGCGCGCTCCGTAACAGCGTCATCGAGGAGCGGGGCGAAATGCCCGCGGCAGGGCCTTACGAGCCGGCTTGGGAACCGGCGGAGTTCGGTGCATGGTATCTGGCACCGAAGAAGTTCCGCTCCGACGTCTTCGACGTCATATTCCATTTTCACGCGGGTCGGGCCGCCGCCAAGGAATACCGAGAGCAAGCGGGCGGTGCGGTGATCGTGGCGCTCACCTACGGGGTGGGATCGAAAGCGTATTCCGACGCATTTACGGATCCGAATCGATTCCAAGCGATGCTCGGCGACATCGAAATGCGACTGCGCAAGAGCACGAACAATCCACGATTGCATGTGCGGCGGATATCCCTTTTCGCGTGGAGCGCGGGATACGGGGCCATTCGGAACATTTTGACCCAAGGATATTACGACCGCATCGACACCATCGTGCTGCTCGATGGCCTGCACGCGAACTATTTGGCATTGCCCGCAGCCCCGAACGGGCGCCGGGTGGATGGGCGGAGCCTGGACGCGTTCATGCGGTTTGCGCAGGATGCAGCGGCCGGCAACAAGGCCTTCGTGTTCACGCATTCGTCCATCGTGCCGCCGGGGTATGCCAGCACGACGGAAACCGCGGCGGTGCTGACCGATGTGGTCGGCGCGAAGAAGTTCTGGCTGCGGACCCCCGGGCCGCGCAACTTTCAACGCATCTACCGGGCCGACGTCAAAGGCTTCCACATTCGCGGCTTCGCGGGAACCACGAAGGACGCGCACATCGCGCAGCTTCACTTGGTCGGTGAGGTGTTGCGCGAGGTGGTGGTTCCGCGGTGGCTGCGATTGGACCGGCGCACCGTCGCCCCCAAGCCTGCCCCGCTCTGGCGGCGCGACGACAAGGCGAAGCGCGCCGCGTACTGATACAGTGCCGCATCGTGATCCGCATTCTTCTCATCGCCCTGGCGGGCGCGCTCGGGACCTTGCTGCGTTACTTCGTCGGCCTTTGGGCAGGCCGTGCACTGGGCACGTCGTTTCCATATGGCACGCTCATCGTGAATACCGCAGGCTGCTTTCTGATTGCGCTGGTGGCACAGCTCGCGCTCACGACGACGCTCATCTCGCCGACGTTGCGCCTGACGCTGACGACGGGGTTCATGGGCGGGCTTACCACGTATTCGAGTTTCAATTTGGAAACGATGAATCTATTCCGAGAGCGCTCGTGGGGCACGGGCGCGCTGAATTTGCTCGTGACGTTGGTGGGGTGCTTTCTCGCGGGCGTGCTTGGGTTGCTCGCGGCGCAAAAGCTCGTTGGCGAGTGACCAATGTAAAACGTTCAGAAGCACTCGCGCCGGAATCGCTTTATTCCGGCCTTGTCGATGTAGTACGGCGGCTCGCAGCTCTTCTTGGCCGCCGGAACGACCGGGGATGCCTTCGGGATTTCGCTTGGTCCTGGTATCGCGGCGACGACTTCGTCGACGACGAGTTGGGGCGCGGGCGCACTCGCAATGGTGGGGGGTGCTGGAGCCTGCACCGACTCCGCGGGCGCCGATGCGAACACCGTTGCCTCGCGCTGGTCGTTGAACATTGGTTGGGATGGCTCTCCTTTCGACGTCGCTGCCCGCGCCGATGGCCTTTGCCAAGTGGTCACCACGAGGACGAGCAGCGTGACGACGAAGACGAGCCATGCAGCCAGCGCCAAAAACGCCTTCCTCGTCTTGAGGTTCTTTTGCGACATCGAGAGGGCTGTGCGCAACCAGGACGCTGCATCGAAGGTTTTCACCTCGGCCGGCCTCATGCTCGCCACCGACCCGCCCGTCGACGAAGGAATCGGCTCCTCGGGCGGCATGGACTCGGGCGGCGGCAGTATCTCGCGCAGCGCTTCTGCCGTGCTGGGTTGGCTGGTCTGCCGCTCGATTTCCACCACGGTTCGGCGTCGCTCGTCCATCTCCGCGCCCACCACGCCCCGTAGCCATGCGCTCACCTGCGGCGGACTCGCCACGCGGTCCATCGCTTCGTCGAGTGCGATGGCCATTTCGAGGGCCGTTCGAAAGCGATTGCATGGGTCGCGCGAAAGGCCGCGCAACACGACGTCATCCACCGTCCTACCGAGACCTGGCACGTACTCGCCCGGCGGCGGAATGTCACCGAGGAGTACTTGATTCAGCACGTCCCCCTCGTTGTTGCCCGAGAAGAGACGGCGCCCCGTGAGGGCTTCCCACAAGCAGACGGATGCGGCATAGATGTCCACCTGCCGCGTGGTCTCCTCGCCCAGGAGCTGTTCGGGCGCCATGTACGCAAGCTTTCCCTTGAGTTCCCCATGCTGGGTGGTGCGCAGCCTTCCTGTCGCCTTGGCGATGCCGAAGTCGAGAACGCGCGCCACGCCATCGACGCCCACGAGCACGTTCTGTGGCGAGACGTCACGATGGACCAACGAAAGCGGCTGCCCCTGCTCATCGCATGCTTCGTGCGCCGCATGAAGTCCTTGCAGCGTTCCCGACAAGATGGCCGCCACGACGGACGGTGGAATGCGGCGGGCCTTCGAGCCCTCCGCTTTGATCAGCCGCGAGAGGGATTCCCCGTGGACGAACTCCATGACGACGAAGAGTTCGCCCTCCGTCGAGACCACGTCGAGCGTGGGCACGACGTTGGGATGCCAAATGCGGGCGGTCAACCGCGCTTCGTCGAGAAACATCGCGACGAACTCGGGATCGCGCGCATAGTGCGGATGCAGCCGCTTGATCGCAACCGTGCGCGAAAAACCAATGGGCCCGTGCAGCCGCCCAAAATGGACCGTCGCCATCCCGCCCACGGCAATCGTCCCATGCAACGTATAGCGCCCGAGTACGCGGCCAGACTCCTCCGCCACCCAACCACCGTAGCCCCCCGCCATCACATTGCAGACTACCACATCTTCGGTAACCTGCTCCCCCGCGCCGGGGAAGTCCCACTCCAAATGAAAAGCCATTTCGTCATTTCGGACTTTTCCTAAGCGATTAACGGGACCGTAGCATCCGAGTCTATTTTGCTATCCGGGCGCGCAACGCTGATTCGATGATGGTCAGGATCAGGTGTAATGGAGATTTCGATGCGCGCCCCTTACGCACGATAGGACAATCGTAGCGGCCCGATGAAGGCAAGCCGCCAGGACGGTTCGCGGCGCATGGACTTGGCGAACTCATTGGTCCGGGTGCAGCCCGAAGGACCAGAGGCGCTGGCGTTGGACGCGCGGGCGTGCTCGGATGGCTCGCTGCCAAAAAGCTCACGGGCGAGTGACCAAGGAAAAGCGAACGCTCGCGACGTCGCCGGTCGCGTGGGTCAGCGGAAGGGCCACGCGCGCGACCGTGTGCGATCCGTCGCTGCGAAGGCGAAAGGCGCCGCCGTGGGCCTTGGCGATCTTGCGGGCGAGCCACACACCGATGCCGAAGCCCGGAGCGCGAAGGCCGCGACCGCGGCGGAAGCGCGCGAAGTGGCCTCGAAGATCGCGGGCCAGGGTTCCGTGGCTGCGCACGAGGAGGATGGCCATCTTGCCGCGCGCGCCCATCGTGATGGTGACTTCCTTCCCGCGGCCGTACTTGAAGGCATTGCTGAGCAGCTCCATGAGAAGCGTCCCCAAATGGCCACGGTCCCAATGGCCAATCAAAGAAGCGCGGCCTTGGACGTGCACGTCCAGCCTATCCCATTCGGCGAGGTAGCGAGGGAGGAAGCTCACCAAGTCGAGGCGCCGCCGGCGCAAAGTGATCGGGGCCTTCGGGTTGGCGATGACGTGCAACTCGCGCATCGTTCCGAGAAGTCCGGCCATGGCGCGGCGCACCTCGGGGTGGGCCTTGCGGCGGCGCGCGCAGCGCTCGGCATCACCGATCCAGAGCGTGAGCTTGCGGGTCAATTCGCGGAGGAATGCATCGCGCGTGGCGAGCTCCCGCGCCTGGTCAAGCGTGCGCTTTTTCATGGTCGGGATGGAGGCCGAAGGACCAGAGGCGCTTGCCTCCGATGGCAACGAGGACGAGGACCACGATGACCTGCAGAAGGCCGATGCGCTCGACCATCGTGGGAATGCCGATGCGCTCCGAGACGACGGTGGCGAGCATTTCGGAGCCCACGTCCCCGAGGATGTGAACGAAGAACATGGTGCCCATGATGCGACCTCGCATCGCAGTGCTGGACGCGCTGTTGGTGGCAAGGCCGGCCATGTTGGCGCACACGCCCGTGAGCGCGTGGTCGACGAAGCTTGCCACGACGAACGGAACGATGGCCGCATCCGACTGCCAGCCGGCCAGGCGTCCGGCCAGCGCGATGACGACGCCATCGAGGAGCATGGTGATCACGAAAATGCGACCAATTCCACCGATCCACCGTGCAAAGAGGGGCACGATGAACATCAGGCCGAATCGCCCGAAGCTCCACGCGATCATCGAATAACGAACCGCATCGTCCGAGCCGTGGAGCAGGTGTTTGACGATCATCTGGCCGTTGTAGGCCTCGTTCACGACCTCCACGAGAAACGTGCCCGTCAGGAGAATCAGCAGCGTGCGGCGCTCGCGGGCTGCGAGAAAACGGAGTCCTTCGGCGATCGAGCGCACGAATCGGACGATGGCGAGCGCGATGGGGTTGACGCGCCCCACGGCTGGCGTGCGCTCCTCGTACACGAGATCCGCAAGGCGGACGTTTCGGGCGCGTTTCTGCGGATGGCAGAGGAAGAACAGGGCGAGGAGGCAAATGACGTTGGCCACGACGTCGAAAGCCACCAGGGTGACGAGTCGTCCGGAAGCGGCCTTCATGACGATACCGCCGACGAGCAGCGCCACGAAGGTCCCCGCAAGCGTGATCGACTCCACCAGAGACGACAACGACAGCAAATGCGTCTTGTACCGGAGCGGCTCGCCGCGCTCGTCGGACAAGGGCAGGCCATCGTCGCCGAGCTGCGTCGATTCGTGGCGGAGCAGATCGACTTGGAAAGCATTTTCGGTCGCCCCAAAGGCCGTTTTGAGGAACGCCGACCCGAGCATGAAGGGCAGGAGCATCGGAATCGTAGGTTCGCCGTGCCCCAACGCCGCCACGAGGTAGACGGCAAGGGCGAGACTGGCCACACGCTGGGCGAGAACGACGCGCCACCGCCAACGCGCGAGCCGCCCGAGCGAGAACCTCTCCGCCCAATCGGCCAATGGACCGGAGACGATGCTGCCCAGCAAAAGGGATAACAGCGTGGGCACCATGAAACTGGCCCGTGCACGCTGCGTGATGGCGAGGTTGGTCATCACCAAGTGGCCTGCCCAGCCAAAGGCCAACATTCCAATATCGCTCGCAATGCGCGACAGTGCATAAAAGCGCATCTTCGGTTCGTCGCGAAGAGCGCCCGCGTAAGTTTTTAGTAGTCCCATGCGGTCCTATCCAAAGAGAACGTGTGTAAGCCTCGGGCGTGTCCGAGGGAGATTACGTATTTGCTTTTTCGTGATTGAGGTGAAGTCCGAACGACCAGAGGCGTTTGCCTCCAATGAGGAGAATCACCAGCACCACGGCGACCTGGAGGAGCCCAATACGCTCGAGCATCTTGGGAATGCCGATGCGCTCCGACACGACGGCAGAGAGCATCTCCGCTCCGATGTCGCCGACGATGACGAAAAAGGTCAAGGTCCCCATGATGCGGCCGCGCATGGCCGCGCTGGATGCGCTGTTGGTTGCCAGGCCCGCCATATTGGTGGCTATCCCCGTAAGGGCGTGGTCGAGGAAGCACACCACGACGAACGGTGCGACAGCCAGCACCAAGTGTGCCCCGGCGATCTTGCCCGCCAACGCGATGACGAGACCGTCGAGGAGCATCGTGATCACGAAGAGTCGTCCAATTCCGCCAACCCATCGCGCAAAAAGCGGAACGAGAAACATCATGGCGAGCGAGCCGAATTTCCACGCGACCATCGCATAGCGAACGGCATCGTCAGAGCCGCCCATCACGTGTTTGACGATCATCGGGCCGTCGTACGCTTCGCTGACGATCTCCACGATGAAACAGCCCATCAAGAGCAAACGCAATACGTGGCGCTGGGGTGCCGCGAGGAATCGAAGTCCCTCCGCGATCGAGCGCAGGAAGAGGACCACGGCAAGCGCCACGGGGTTGACCTCCGCCGTCGAGGCGACGCGTTCCTCTCGCACGAGATCGGCGAGCCGAATGTCTCGTGCACGCTTTTGCGGATGGCAAAAGTAGAAGAGTACGACGAAACAAATCACGTGGGCCGCAACGTCGAACGCCACGAGCGGGGCGAGACGCCCCGAAGTGACCTTCATGACGAGACCGCCCACCAGGAGCGCGGCGAAGGCGCCCAGCTCCGTGATGGACAGCACCAGCGACGACAACGACAGCAAGTGTGTCTTGTAGAGAAGCGGCCGGCCTCGCTCATCGTGCAATGGCCGGCCGTCTGGATCGACCTGCACCGACTCGCGACGGAGGAGGTCGACGTAGAAGGCGTTCTCGGTCGCGCGCAACCCGGCTTTTAGAATCGCCCCTCCGAGCAAGAACGGTAAGAACATGGGGATGCTCGGTTCGCCGTGTCCCAGGGCCACGGCGAGGTACAGGGCCAATGCCATATTGCCCGCGCACCGTGCGAGAACGATGCGCCATCGCCAACGTGCCAGCCGTTCGAATGAAAATCTCTCGGCCCAATCGGCCAGCGGTCCAGAAAGGATGCTCCCCAGCAGGTGGAACAGCAGCGTGGGCACCATGAAGCTGGCCCGGGCGGCCTGCGTGACGGAGAGGTTGGTCGTGACCAGCGCCTCCGCCCAGCCAAAAGCCACGACTCCAATATCGCTGGCAGCGCGCGACAGTGCGTAGAAGCGCATCTTCGGCTCTTCGCGAAGTGCGCCCGCATAAGTTTCAAGTAAGCCCATGCAGTCGTACCCCGTGAGACTTCGGCCGGCCGCGAAAGTTCCCAGCGTCGTACGAATTGGAGCTATGTCTGCGAGCCATGATGCGCGCACGAATCGGACTTTTCGCGACGATGCTCCTTGCAGTTGCCTGCGGTGGTGCTCCCCAGACATCGGGAAGCACGGACCAGGCGCTGACCGGCAAGCGCACACTTCGCGTGGCGCTTTATCCGTTCATCCCGGCCGACATCGATGGCAAAGAAGGCTTCACGAAGCTTCGCGCAATGCTCGAGGCGCGGTTCGAGGAGCAGAACCCGGACGTCGACCTCGTGCTCGCCGAGATGGATCCCAATGCGGCGGAGTTCTACGACCGCGCCAAGTTGGCGGCGTGGCTGCGTGATGTTCAGGATGTGGTCGAAATCGATACGGCGCTGATGGGCGACATCGCGGGTGAGCTCGCCGAGTGGAACGATCCGAACCGCGGCGATTGGCACCCGGCGGCCCGCGAGGCGGTGACGTACCGCGGGCGGTCGTACGGGGTTCCGCACCTGCAGTGCAGCCACTTCGTCTACACGCGCGACGCCGCCGTGGTGACGGCGAAAACCGTGACGGAGCTCGCGCAGCGTCTCGAGGCACTGCCCGCGCCTGCGTTGGGCGCGCCGATTCGCGGAACGTGGACCCTGCCGTCGCTCTTCCTGGATGCCTACGAGGACCGCCACCCGGGCGCGTCGCTCGCGGGCGTCATCTCGCGGCCGGGATTTCCCAATGCGCGCCTCGTCGAGGGCCTCGCGTCATTGGTGCGCACGTGCGCGGTGGGCGATACGAATCCCTGTTTGGACGCGACGTATGACAATCCCAATGTCGCCATGGACGATTTCGCTGCGAAGAAAACCGGCGCGTACATCGGTTTCTCCGAATCGCTGCATCGCATATTGGTGCAGCGCAAAGACACGGCGCCCATCTTCGTGACGTCGGCCCCGCTGGGCGAAGGCTCGTATCCGCTCTTGTTCACCGACGCGCTGGTGCGCGGCAAAAAGTGCAAGGGCGCCTGCGCTCGGGACGCGCAAGCCTTCGCGGATTTTCTGACGTCGCCGGCCACGATGGAGCTCGTGATGATGGGCGACGATCTCGATTCCGGTGTGCCGCGTTACCTGCTACCGGCGACGAGGAGCGCGTACCACAGCCCGCGCGTAAAGAACGACTCCACCTATCGTGTGCTAGAGAGCCTCACACGACGGGCGGAGCCGTATCCGAATCGCGATATCTACGAGGTGGTGCAGGATGGCACGCGCGCGGAGCAGCTCCTCGCGCAGCTGAAGGAAGCCGTGGCCACGAAGTGACTTACCGGAAGTTCTGCACCGCCCACACGTCGCCGTTGGTCATCGTGTAGAAGCCGCAGGCCGCCTTCGAGTACCTCGTGCTGGCCATGTTCTCGTAGTGGCCGCCGCCGGGTCCCTCGTCCCACATCATTTTGAGGCATTTGCCAATCATGGCCTCGGGCGGGCCCGACCAACCGGGGCACTCGTCCTGGGCCATCTCTTGGCATTTGCCGAAGGCTCCGTGCGCCGTGCCGGTTTCGCTATCGCTCTTCGCTTGGCCGGCGGCGCACGTCTCGCCCGCGCTCCATCGCGCATACGGTGCGAGTCCCTTGGTGGCACGGTACTCGTTGATCTTGTCGACACAGATCTGCTCGAGATCTTTCGAGCCACCGCCACCTGCGTCCTTGGTGCCACCGCCCGCGTCTTTGGTGCCACCACCGCCACCGGCGTCTTTGCTACCTCCCCCACCCGCGTCCTTGCTGCCGCCCCCGCCACCGCCGCCACCACCACCACCGCCGCCGCCTCCCACGTCTTGATCGTCTCCGTTCGTGGGAGCATTTTCTTGCTTCGCATCATTCGAGTCGTCGCTGCTGCTACACGCGGCGTAAAACACAGGGCACATCAGTACACAAAGGATACGGAGCGTCGCTTTCATGCAACGCCGTATCGCAAGAGATAGACCGCAATCGCTCCCCCCTCCCGATCCCGATCCCGCTCCCGATCTTCTGTCGTAAACGCAGTGGGAAATCTCGGGAGGGGGAGCGGGATCGGGATCGGGCATGAAGGGGCTCGTGCCCCACGAATTGGGGGCCACTCACCCAAATTCGACGACGGTACGAATCGACTTTCCTTCGTGCATCAAATCGAAACTCTCGTTGATGCGAGCAAGGGGCAGTTTGTGCGTAATCAAGCTATCAATGTCGATTTTTCCGTCCATATACCAATCAACCAATTTCGGAACGTCGGTTCGACCTCTCGCTCCTCCGAAGGCCGTTCCCTTCCACACCCGACCGGTAACCAGTTGAAACGGTCGCGTGGAAATTTCTTGGCCCGCGCCCGCAACACCGATGATGACACTCACACCCCACCCGCGATGGCAGCACTCCAGAGCTTGCCGCATCAGGGTGACATTGCCCACGCATTCGAAGCTGTAGTCGGCACCACCGCCGGTGAGCTCCACGAGATGGGCGACCAAATCGCCCTGCACGTTCTTTGGATTCACGAAGTGCGTAAGCCCCAGTTTGCGTGCAAGCGATTCACGGGCGGGATTCAAATCCACACCAATGATTTTGTCCGCCCCCGCAAGGCGTGCACCCTGCACCACATTCAATCCAATGCCACCGAGCCCGAACACGACGACGTTGGCACCGGGTTCGACCTTGGCGGTGTAAATCACGGCGCCGATGCCCGTGGTGACGCCGCAACCGATGTAGCAAATCTTGTCGAATGGCGCGTCGGAGCGCACCTTGGCGACGGCAATCTCCGGTAGCACGGTGTGCTGCGCGAATGTCGAACAGCCCATGTAATGATGAATCTTGGTCTTGCCGATGGAAAAGCGACTCGTGCCATCGGGCATGACGCCCTTGCCCTGCGTAGTGCGGATGGCCGTACACAAATTCGTTTTACGGCTCAAACACGATTTGCAGGCGCGGCACTCCGGTGTGTACAGCAAAATAACGTGATCGCCTTTGGCGACCGACGTGACGCCGGGGCCCACGTCGACGACGACGCCGGCGCCTTCGTGGCCGAAGATGACGGGAAAGAGGCCCTCGGGATCGGCGCCCGAGCGCGTGAACTCGTCGGTGTGACAGACGCCGGTGGCTTTCATCTCCACCAAGACTTCACCGGCCTTGGGCCCATCCAACTCGACGTCTTCGATGACCAGAGGTTTGCCTGCTTCGTAGGCGACGGCAGCGCGCGTTTTCATTCGGGCATCCTAGCTTTGTCCACGTGCGCGAGGATCGCTGGTGTGAGCGGCGTGGATTTGCGTGTCGCGTCATCGACGAAGACGATGACCGATTCCGCCGTGGCCACGCAGCGGCCGCGCTGGAAGAGCCCTTGAGCCATCGTGAGCGAGCTTCGACCGACCTTGAGCACGCGCGTGCCGATGTCGACGGTCCCGGGCCAGGTGATCTCCGCGCGGAAGTCGAGTGTCAGCCGGGCGATGACGAAGGAGGTGCCGGCGGGTGCGATCGGCGCGTTCTCCGGATAGAGAAACGACACGCGCCCGGTTTCGCAAAACGTCGCAAAGGCGGCATTGTTGACGTGTCCCTGGCGATCCGTATCGCCGTAGCGAATGGTATCGGCGGTCCGGAAAGGGAAATCTTCGAGCTTCGGCGTCTCGGGATGCATGCCGGAGAGACTTTCTCCCCAAACGACGAAAGTCGAGTATGAAGACGCCCATCATGTCGTCTTCGCCTCCCGCAGCCAAATCCAGCCTCGGCCCTACGACCTTGAACGGCGCCTCCCTCCGGCACTTGCGCGCCCTCGGTCACGATTTGAAGCCGACGGTGATGCTCGGGAAAGAAGGATTGACCGATGCCCTCGTCCAGGCCGCCGGCGCCGCCTTGCTCACGCACGAGCTCATCAAGGTGAAGATCCTTTCCGAGGCGCCCGTGGATCGCCATGAGACGGCCACGGAGCTCGCCGCGCGCACGAAGTCCACGATGGTGCAGGTGCTCGGCCGCACCATCCTTTTGTACCGGCGGCACCCCAAGAAGCCGAAAATCGTTCTACCGCGAACGAAGTAGCGGCAGCGGGCGCGGTACTTGCTGGCATTGGCTCGTCATGCGCGAGCTCGCCAATGAACAGCAAGAGGCTACCCTGAGACAAATCAACGAGGCTCTGCAGCGGCAGCCGGAGCTTCGCTCGAGCGAAATTCGCTTCGAGGTCGATGGCGATGCCGTCACCCTACTCGGATCGGTGGACGATATCTGGATGGCCTCGGCGATCGAACGCACCGTGGCGGCCGTTCCGGGCGTCACACGAGTGAAAAATTGTCTCGAAATTCGGGCGGAGCTTGGCTCCGAGGCGCAGGCCAAGCAAACGGAATTCGGCAACGCGGAAGTCGCCCGATCGGCCGTGGGCGACGGCGACAACACGTTGTGGTCACGCTGAAAATTCAGCGCCAGGTAACGTATTTGCCGCGCTCTTGCGGGTGCTCGTTCTCGTAGGCTTCGAGGCTTTCGCGCGTGATTTCGACTTCGATTTCACCGTCGCGCTCGATTTTCGATTGGCAACCAAGGCGCGAATTCGAACGCACGTCGAACGCCTTGTCGAGCATGTCCTCTTCTTCCTCTTCCTGATCGGATAGAAGATTGCTGCCCTTGGTCACGTAGATGTGGCACGTCGAGCAGGCACACACGCCGCCGCACGCATAGCCTTCCGGCGCGTGCAGCTCTTGGGCGGCCTCGAGGATGCTCGTACCCACGGGGACTTCGATTTCGCCGTAACCTTTGAATCGGACGATGGCCATGATCTTCTAACCTTGGTCTTCCAAGCGTGGACGCTAAACGCGCTTTTCCACGTCGTCGACGTTGCGCCCTTCGATGGCGCGTGCAATCGCGCGGTTCATTCGGCGCGTCGCAAAGGGCTTGCTCACGCGGTCGAGCTCTTCGATCAAATGGTGCATCTTGCCGGGATCGCTCCCGCGCGCCGCCTCGGCCAGGGCCGCCATGGCCAGCTCGATGGCTTCGCGCTCGCCCGGCTCGAGCAACTCGGCATCGCTCGTCACCGCTTTTTCCGTGGCGCTCACGATGCGATGCGCCTCCAACCGATTTTCGGCGATGCGGCGCGTGAGCAAATCTTGCTCGCCGTGGTCGAGCGCATCGAGCAGCATCTTTTCGACAGTCTCGTCGTCGAGGCCGTACGAAGGCTTCACCGCCACCTTTTGCTCGATGCCGGTGACCAGCTCTTTCGCGTGCACGCCGAGCAGGCCGTCGGCGTCGACCTGGAAGTTCACTTCCAGTTTGGCCATGCCCGCCGGCATCGGCGGAATTCCTTTTAGCGTGAAATGCGCCAAGCTGCGGCAATCCCCGGCGAGCTCGCGCTCTCCTTGCACGACGTGAATCACGAAGCCGGTTTGATTGTCCTCTTGCGTGGTGTACGTCGCACGCGCGCCCGTGGGAATGGTGATGTTGCGCGGCAGAATCTTGTCCACCACGCCGCCGCCCACCTCGATGCCCAGCGAGAGCGGGAGCACGTCGAGCAAAAGCACTTCGTCGCGCGGACCTTCGCCGGCCAGCAAATCGGCCTGCACCGCTGCGCCCAGCGCCACCACTTGATCCGGATCGATGTCCGCCAAGGGCTCGCGCTTGAAAAGGCTCTTCACGTAGGTGTGCACGTACGGAACGCGCGTGGAGCCGCCCACCAAGATGACGCCGTCGAGATCCTCGGGCTTGAGCCCCGCGTCCTTGAGCGCGCGGCGACAGGCCACGCCGGTTCGGTCGAGCAGAAGCTTGATCGCGCCTTCGAAACGGCTGCGCGTCACCACCACCGACTGCTCGTGGCCTTGCGCATTCGGCAATCTGACCTCGGCCTCCAGGGCCGTGGTCAATGCGTGTTTGATCTCGCGCGACGTATCGAGCAGCAGGCGCAAAAACGACGGATCCGTCGGTGCGTGTGCCGGGCCCGTCTCGTAACCGAGATCGCGAAGTACGATTTCGGCGATGGCCCGGTCCATGTCGTCGCCGCCCAACGCGCTATCGCCGCCCGTGGCTTTGACCTGGAAGACGCCGTCGTCCAACAGCAAAATCGTAATGTCGAACGTGCCACCGCCCAAATCGTAAACGGCGAAATGGCCATTCTGCTTTTTGTCGAGTCCATAGGCCAAAGCGGCCGCGGTGGGCTCGTTCAGAAGGCGCAGCACCTCGAGGCCGGCGAGACGGCCCGCATCTTTCGTGGCCTGTCGCTGGGCATCGTCGAAGTACGCAGGCACCGTGATGACGGCTCCGCCCACGGTGCGAAGCTCGTCCTCCGCGTTGCGCTTCAACGTGCGCAAGATCTCGGCGCTCACCTCGACGGGCGTGACCTCACGCCCGCCGCGCACGAGAAAGCGAACCACGTTGGGCTGGCCATTACCCTGGGAGGCCCCGAATTGATAAGGCCCCATCCGGCGCGTCTCCGGGTCGTCGGCACCGCGTCCCATGAAGCGCTTCACGCTGACGATCGTGTCGCGCGGGTTGTCCACCGCGCGCGACTGCGCGGCCCGCCCGACGATGACGCCGTGGTCCGTATAGGAAACCACGCTGGGCAGGAGCACCTCTTGATCGCAGTCGGCAATCGTCTCGGGGTGCCCATCGCGCACGGACGCCACCAGCGAATGCGTGGTGCCCAGATCGATTCCAATGGGACGCGGGGCAGCCTTGGGGTCGAAAATATCGAGGAGTGCGCTCGGCATGTGTCAGGTCTCCTCCGTCGTTAAATCATCTTCGATGGCGCTGACTTCCTCGAGAAATCGCCGGAAGTAGCGCAGCTCCCCCAACTTGCCCACGTGCGGGCCGAGCTTCTCGCGGTCTGCGCCGGCGCTCGAAAAGGCTTCGGCCAGTGCGTCTTGCACGGCTTGTGCGCGCGCCTCGATCGATTCGGCGAGCTCGTGGACCCGCGCGAGGTCGCGCGCCTGCTTCGCCTCGTCCAGCGCTTCGCGCTGCTCCAGCACTTCTATGAGGAAGGCCGGGCTCGATTTCGGTTCGTTGGTCTCGCCAACGGGCACGCCATGAATCGAAAAGAGCGCCTCGGCCCGTTTCACCGGATCGCGGAGGATGCGCCAAGCGGCGTTGACCTCCACGGCGCGGGACAAAGCCTCGCGCTTTCCGGCGGCGGCGCCGACGTGCTTGTCGGGGTGGAGGGCGCGCGACAGCTCGCGATGCGTCTTCTCGAGCGCGCGTAGATCGACGTCGTAGCGGCGCTCGACGCCGAGGGTGGCAAACGGGTCCATGATCGAAACCGGGCTTTGGGGAAATTAAACCGTGAAGCTATGTCCGCATCCGCACGAGGTTTTCTCGTTCGGATTCACGAATTTGAAGCCCTGCTTCATCAGCGTCTTTTCCCAATCGAGGACCGAGCCATTCAGGTAAATCAGGCTCTTCGGATCGACCACGACGCGGACGTCGCCGTAGTCGAACACGCGGTCGCGCGCGCGGGGGGGGCCATCGTGAAACTCGATGACGTAGCTGAATCCGGAACACCCCCCGCCGCGGATGCCCACGCGCAGGGAGGTGTTGGGCACGCCGCGCTTTTGAATCTGCGCGCGAATGGCCTCCACCGCGGCAGGGCTCACCGTGATGGAGGGCTCTTTCTTCTGCTCCGTGGCCGGAACAGGCGCAGCGGGTGCAGCCGATTCAACGTGCTGCACGACGGGCTTCCTGCTTCTGCCGGTAGTCCTCGATGGCGCTCTTGATCGCGTCTTCCGCGAGCACCGAGCAGTGAATCTTCACCGGCGGAAGATTCAGCTCGTTGACGATGTCCGAGTTCTTGATGGCCTCGGCCTGCTCGACCGTCTTGCCCTTGAGCCACTCGGTGGCGAGGGAGGACGACGCGATGGCCGAGCCGCAGCCGAACGTCTTGAACTTGGCGTCTTCGATGACGCCGTCGTCGTTCACCTTGATCTGCAGACGCATCACGTCGCCGCAGGCAGGGGCGCCAACGAGACCCGTTCCAACGTTCGGATCGCTCTTGTCCAGGGTGCCGACATTGCGGGGGTTTTCCGCGTGTTCGACCACTTTTTCACTGTACGCCATGTCTCGATCTCCGGTTGTTCCGTCGGGCTCAGGCCCAAAAATTCTTTTTTCTCTCTCGGGGAGCTCGAGGGGGCTGAAGCCCTCCTCGAAACCACACAAACGAGCTCGAGGGGGGGGCCCCTCGAGACCAGACTAGTGAGCTACCCAGCTGACCGATTTTAGGTCGATGCCCTCTTTGTGCATCTCGTAGAGCGGGGATAGGTCGCGAAGCTTGTTGACCTTGTCGACGACAAGGTCCGCTACGTAGTCGACTTCTTCCTCGGTCGTAAAGCGTCCCATGCCGAATCGAATGCTCGAGTGCGCCAACTCGTCGCCGACACCGAGAGCCCGCAGGACGTAGCTCGGTTCGAGGCTCGCCGACGTGCATGCGGAGCCAGAGCTGACCGCGACGTCCTTGATGGACATCATCAAACCCTCGCCCTCCACGAAGTTGAAGGACAGGTTCAAATTGCCGGGCAGGCGGTGCTCGAGCGAGCCGTTCACGTAGACCTCCTCGAGGTTCTCCATGATGCGGGCACGCAGACGCTCGCGCAGACGCGAGAGCCGGGCGGCCTCCTCGCGCCACTCGTTTTTGGCGATTTCCGCCGCTTTGCCGAAGCCGACGATGGAGGGAACGTTCAAGGTACCCGAGCGGTTTCCGCGCTCATGGCCGCCGCCGTCCATCTGGGCCACCAAGCGCACGCGCGGCTTGGAGCGGCGCACGTAGAGGGCGCCGACGCCCTTCGGACCGTAGAACTTGTGCGCGGTGATGGAGGCCAGGTCGACGTTGAACTTCTGCACGTCGAACTCCGCCTTGCCGATGATCTGCACGGCATCGCTATGCAGCAGCACGCCGCGGGCGCGCGTGATTTTGCCAATCTCCTCGAGCGGCTGGATGGTGCCAATCTCGTTGTTGGCGGCCATGATGGTCACGAGGATCGTCTTTTCCGTGATGGCGTTGGCCACCTCGTTCGGATCCACCCGCCCGTCTTTGCCAACGCCCAGGTACGTGACCGTGTAGCCCTCTTTTTCGAGGCGCTTGCACGTGTCCAGAATCGCCTTGTGCTCGATGACGGACGTGATGATGTGATTGCCTTTGTCCTTGTAGAACTCGGCAACGCCCTTGATGGCCAGATTGTCCGACTCGGTCGCGCCGGAGGTGAAGACGATTTCCTTCGAGCTCTGCGCGTTGATGAGCGAGGCAATGCGCTCGCGGGCATAGTCGACAGCTTCTTCGGCCTCCCAACCGAATTTGTGGCTGCGGCTGGCGGCGTTTCCGAACTTCTGCGTGAAGTACGGAATCATCTCCTCGATGACGCGCGGGTCGACCGGGGTCGTCGAGTGGTAATCCATGAAGATCGGGAGGTTGACGGACATTGTTCTTTCCTTGTCTGGAGCCCCTTGTCGGGAGGGGGGTTCAGCTTGCTCGGAACCCTGCAATGAGCTCGGGAACGTGCTCGCCGCAGGTATGAAGATCACAGGCCTTACAGGCGGAGAGCATGCGGTCGGGATCGCAGACCTCGCACGTGTCGAGGTAAACGAGGCTCGCCTCGAGCTCGTGCTCGAGGGCCCGGAGCCGATGAATGTGCTCGCGCGTTTCGGCCAGCTTGCGCTTGTAGGTTTCCTTCATCCGAATCATCGCCCGCGGGGCGGAATGCAGCTCTTCCCACTCGCGCACGATGGTTTGAATGTCGGTAAGGCTAAATCCCATTTCCTGAAGCCGGCCGATCCAGCGAATGCGCACGAGCGCGTCGGCTCCATAGAGGCGGTAGCGGCCCTTCGAGCGGGCCACCGGGGTGAGGAGACCTAGCTCCTCATAGAGGTGAATGGCGCGGACCGTCTTGCCGGCCTCGCGGGCGAGATCGCCTACTTGCTTGAGCTCACCGTCCGACGCACCCTCGCCGTCGCGATCGGGCGGATCGGGCGGCGGATGCAGCATAGGAAGGCGCACGTTGTTGCTCATAGCTCCACAGGCACTCTTACCCATACGTGAGGGTTTGACAACACCCTTACGTTAGGGTGCGGGATCTTTTCAGACCAGCTTGAAGCCCTATGGAAACGGCTTGCGTGCCCGAGGGGCGCCGGAGATACAAACGATGCCCGCCATGCCGAAGCAGCCAGGTCTCGACCCACGTCGAATGCCGCGCCCGGAGGGGGGCTCCTCGCTCGAGGTGCAACTTACTGAAATTACGATGGAATTCGTTGCGCGCATCGTGACGACCATCCGCAATGCGACGTTTGCGGAGGTGGCCGGGCTCGATACCGCGTCGCTGGCAAGCCACGCGGCCGCATCGGGCAAGCCGAAGCGGGCTCCGCGTGCCCCGGCGGCTCAGCTGCTGCTGACCGAGCGAGCCGGATCGGACAAAGCTCAGAAGGCCGGCGCCATGTTCAAGGAAAGCGGAACTGGGACAGGTCTGCTCGACACTGCGCAAGGTCGCCGCGGTCGCCGGCCACGCCAGACTCAGGAGAAGAGGGGTGAGCTTGCCGAGCGCATCATCCGTGTGCTCGCGACCGCAGGGTCGCCTCTAGGGGTGCGGGCGCTTGCAGGCGAGCTCTCCATCTCTCCGGATCTGTTGGCGTTGCCGCTGCGGGAACTTCGCGACCAGGGCAAGATTCGAAAGCTCGGTGAGAAGCGAAACACCACATATTCGCTGCAGTAGAGAGTCGTAGTCCAACGTAGGACATTCGGCGCTCGAGAGCTTGCTTCCACCTACAAACGCGCTGATTTCCCGCAAATCGTGGAAAGAATCGGCACGACCTTCGCTAGTCGAAGTCGGTAAGCCGATTCCGTAGCCCGCGCGAACGCGTGCTCTCCACACACACGGGACACGGCTTCTTTCGACGGCTCGAAAAGGGGGGGACTGCAGTGCTAGCCCTAGATCCGCAGCATATTCACGTACACGATCACACCTTTCACGCTCTCAGTCACGACAACGACCCGAAGCGCAAGGCGCAAAAGCTCTTCTCGTTGTCCGAGGTGGTGCACGACAAGGTTGGGGATGCGCGTTGGGCAGCGGACCTCCTGGGCGAATCGCTCGCCCTCGATCCTTCGCGGCTGGATGCGTTCGAGCGGCTCTTTGCGCTGTACACGGAGCTGCAAGATTGGGATGCGCTCACGCATTGTTACCGCGAGCGGCTCGATCGCACGTCGGTGGACGATATCGAAGTACGGTATGCGCTCATTCATCAATTGGGCGTCGTCTACCGGGAGAAGCTCGGCGATGCGCCGCGCGCACTGGAGTGCTTCAAGGCCGCACTGGCGCTGAAGCCCGACAGCGACGAGGACCGCAAGCTGATGTGCGAGCTGCTGGTCATCGTCGGGGAGCTCGACGAAGCCGTGGACTTCACGCGCAACGTGATGGAGCGCAATCCGCTGGCCGTGGAGCCGATGAAGGAGCTCTACACGCTCTTTCTGCGCAAGCGGCACTTCGACAGCGCATGGTGCGCCATCGACGTGCTGGGCGACACGCTGGCGGTGAAGCTCACGCACGAGCAAGAGCGGTTTCTCGTGGGCTACTCGCCGATGGCGCTCGAGGCCGTGCCGGGGCGGCTGCTGCCGGAGGCGTGGGATAGCCACATTCTGCATCCGGATCTGGATCCGACGATCACGTCGATTCTGCGCATCGTGGTGCCGGTGGTGGTGCGCGCAAAGATGGGGTCTCGAGGCCGCCGCGAGCGTGACGATGATTTGGGCGGGCGGCTCGCCGAGGAGCAGACGGACACCACGTATCCGATTCTGCGCACCTTCCTCGACGCGTCGGAGATCCTGGGGCTGTCGCCGCCGGATCTGCGCGTGAACCACGGGATGTCGAGTCCCTTCTCGGTGGCCATCGCGGAGAACCCCACGGTTCACGTGTCGATCGAGCACGTGCGCGAGCTGTCGTCGGGAAGCCGCGCCTACTTCGCCGGCAAGTACATCGCGCTCTTGCAGCCCGAGCTGCTCGGCCGCGCTCTGTTTCCCACGGTGCCCGCGCTCAAGTCGCTCATCTCGTCGGCGGTGCGCATCGCTACGTCGCACAGCGGGATTTGGAACACGGGCGACGATCTGGATATCTGCCTCCGCCAGGCGATCTTGCCCGACGAATTCGAGGCGCTGCGGCAGATCGTGAAGGCTGCTTTGGCCATGGGCTCGCTGCTCGACGTGGGCCGCTGGTCGAAGCTCGCCGAGATGTCCGCGGCGCGCGCAGGCCTGCTGCTCGCGGGCTCCGTCGACGTCGCCCGCCGCGCGAACGTGTACGAGCCGCATTACCTGGGCGAGCCCACCTCGGGCGAGTGGTTGTCGGATCTGATCTCGTTCGCGTTGAGTGACACGTACGCCGAGTTGAGGGCAGCGATCGGCGTGAACGTGCCGAACGGCTAACGCGGCTGCAGGCGGCGGGCGAGGGCCTTGGCCTTGGCGAAGGCCACCTTCGGGGCCTCGCCCGCGCCCATCGTGACGGGGACGTGGCCTCCCCGGATGGCGCCGTACACGACGGGCGCGGAGTGGATGGTGCCGTCGAGCAGAATGGCCAAGCGACGGCCCTGCCATTTTTCCGTAGCGTCCTCGAAGCGGCGAGCCGCATCGTCGGAGAGGGTCATGCTCACGTAGGACCCACCGTTTCGCTCTGCGACCGCCTCCGCGCCGACGATGTCGTCCTCGGTTAAAATGGGCTCGCCGACCAAGATGTACGAGCGAATCCCGACAATGGTCTCCTGGCCGGTATCGCGATCGGATTCCGTGATGGTGAAAACGCCCCAGTGAGCTCCTTGGGGTAGGGAAACGGTGGCAAGCCACTGATGGAGGCGTTCTTCCGATGCCGCCACGCCCTCACTTTCGTGCACGGGAGCACGTGCAAAGTGCACGCGATCGTCTCCCACGTTCTCCGTGAAGATGGAGATTTGCCCATGCTCTTCGTCGTTGACGTTCCCGAGGGGGTCGATCGCATCGTCGACGGGGATTACCTCCAATCGTGCACGAGGTTCGGTCTCGGGGCGCGCGCTGGGACGCCCCGCCCACGCGAATACGACTCCGGCCACAATCGCGCACGCGGCGAGGATCGCCATGCGACGGGCGTTCGAGCAAGGCACCTCGAAAGGATGCAGTGACGCGGCCTGCTCCGCGTCCGGATGGCGGCTCGGAGGCTCGGCGCCCAAAAACAGGTGCCCGAGGATGGCCCGCGCACGATCGGCATCGTTTGGACGTACGAGGAGCCGCGCCGGCGCGTACGGCACGAACGCTTGCCAGAACGCGAGAACATGCATGCCCGCAGTCTCCACGGCAATGCCGTGCGCGCCCAATGCCGCGCGGATCACGGGCACGGCGGATGCGCGCCGCTCTTCCCACACGGGCACGAGGCCTAGGCCGTGGCTTCGCACGGCATGGACAAAGTCCAGGAGCACGGGCAGCACGAGGATGCCGGGGGAAACCAGGGCGGCGGGCCGTGAGTTCTCCGCGAAGACGACGACGACGAAGTAGAGAAGTGAAGGCGCAAGTGCACGACGCCACGCCACCCGCGCCTCGCGACGAAGCTCCTGAGGGCGCTCGGAGCCAAGGCGCGCAGCCAGATCGCTCATCTCCGATGGGCGGTGCAGGATCCAGGAAAGTGCCACCCCGAGGACGGCATTCAGGGACAACGTGGCCAGTGCGTGGACGAAGGTCCCTCGCTGCAAGGCGGAGGTGATGCGCTCCGTTGGGAGGCCCAAACTCGCCAATGTCGCCGGCAGCATCAACAGCGAGATGGTCCAGGTATGGGCCAGGTACGAGCTCGAAGGGAGCGGAATGTACGGATGCACCACGAGTTGCTGCGCGTCACGATCCCGGTACGGCGTACCCGGACCCGCTCGGGATGCACCGTTTGGCTCGGCTGCCTGACCGGCTCCACGCAACATGACCCACGTGGCCACGAGCGCAACGACCAAAGCCGCCGCGTCGAGCGCAAGTGCGCGAGGCTCGTAGGCCGGGGAGCTAGCGTCCGCGATGGCTGCAAGGAGGGCGTCCAGCGCGCCCACACACATGAGGGCGACGATGCCATTCAGGCATCCCCAACGCGTGATGATGCCGGCAACGACGAATTGAATGCAGACGCCACCGACGAGCGTCATCATGAGGAGTGCCACCAATGAGCCGCTGGGCGCCCGACCACCCCCAAGGATCGCGGCGAGGCGGTAGCTCTGTACGACCGCGATGACGAGCGCCAGGACCCGCGCTGCGGTCTCCAATTTGGTGCGACCTGCAGGATTTCCATGCCTCAGATGCCGCCAGCGCGGCACGAGAAAGGCCACCACCTCGACCAGAATGTACGCCGCGATGATGGGCTCGATGCCCAGCGCAAAGATACCGAAATCCGCGCGAGAACCCGGGATGCGCTCGACGATGTCCTCGGGGATCTCGGGAAGCAGGATCCGTTCGCCCGCGAGGATGACGAGCAAGGGAAGCCCGATCGTCACCAACAAGCGAAAAAGGAGCGAACGATTCATCGAGGCCTCCCGATGGAGATCGTCCGAGGGAGGGAGGAGGTTTCGTCTTTTCGAGCGAGGGCGGCGATCGGGGACTTCCGAACGACTAGAAGATCGAGCGCGAGCGCGATCACGATCACGATCACGACCACGTGATCGTATTCGTGATCGCGCTCGTCTTTTAGACCGCCTCAGAACGTCACATCGACGCCCGCTGTCTCTTTCACGATGTGCCCGAGCGTCGCAAACAGTTCGGCGCCCGTTCCCTTGTCGTCGAGCCAGCGGGAGGTGGCTTCTTCATACGAGAAGTGCCAGGCGCGTGCGTTGGCGGCGAGCCAGATTTGGCGGGTGGGGCGTTGCGTGTTGACGATGCAGCGCGTGCCGTTGCGGAACAAGATGGTGACGACGTCGCCCGCGCGCTCGCAATCGGCTTCTTCCGGATCGACGTCTTGGAAAGCATCTTCGATGCGGCGGAAAGCGGAATCGGCCAGCTGTTGGTAATGCGGCTCTTCGAGCAGGGACATGATGGCAAAGGACCTTTCCGCGTCCTGACTAGTTCAGCGAGTATGGGAGGGCCAACGTAAACGGTGCGATGGTCGCATCGAAGGCCCGGCCGTCGGAGCGATGCATTTGATACGTGCCATGCATCTCCCCGCGCGGAGTGGTCAGAACACAGCCGCTCGTGTACTCGAAGTGATCGCCGGGCCGCAGAAAAGGCTGCTGGCCGACGACGCCCGGACCACGCACCTCTTCGATGCGACCGTTGCCATCGGTGATGACCCAATGGCGCGTGCGAAGCTGCGCCCCCTCCGTGCCCTCGTTGTGAATCTTCACGGTGTACGCGAAGACGTAACGCTGCGCGCGGGGGGACGATTGCTCGGGAACGTACACGGACTCGACCGAGACCCGAATCCCTTGTGTGACGGCGGTGGACACGATTCCTCTGTTTTACTAGGCCGCCATGTGCGGTGCGAGAAAACTGTGCAGGCTGGCCCACTTCTGCCGTGCTGCAGGGCGCCACACCATGGCATCGAAGCCGTGGACCTCGCCCGGCGCGATGAAGAGCTCATTTTTCACACCGAGCCGGTCCAGCACGGCCTTCATGCGCTTGGAGTGGGATAGAAGAATGTCGCGAGTGCCCACCGAGAGGAAAAATGGCGCCAGCTCTCGCCTCAGGGTCACCAAGCCCCGTTCGAGCAGCAGGAGCGGGCTTGCGAGCGGTACCGCTTCGCAAGAGCCATCGAAGGCCCCTGGGCCGAGGTAGGCAGCACCGACATCGAACAGCAGGCGCTGGATGTAAAGAGGTAAGCGCTCACGGGCCATCATGGCCTCGATCTCGGTCAAGTCGAGGATGGGGTAAGTCGCCACCACGGCCCGCAGCGGGATGTTCGCATCGAAGATACGGCGCGCGAACGTCTCGGGCAGGCGCGCTGCGGAGGCGATGCCCAGGGCGGTCACCAAATTGCCACCTGCCGACTCACCGGCCAGCGCGATGCGATCGGGATCGCCCCCGTATTCGGCGGCGTAACGATGAACCCAGAGCAACGCTTCGGAAACATCTTCGAGCGGCTCGGGGTACGGATGCTTGTGCCCCAATCGATAATTGACATTGAAGACCAGATAGCCCCGGCGCGCGAAGGCCATGGCCATCACGTAATGGGTCTCTTTGGACAAGGTCGCGAAGCCGCCGCCGTGCACGTAAAGGATGACGGGCAGCGGCTTCATGGCCCGCGTGGGCACGTAGACGTCGAGCCGGTGTTCGCGCCTTCGCGTGGGACCGTAGACGATGTCGCGCAGCACGCGGACGCCGAAGCGCTCCGGCGATGCGTCCGGCATGGAGAAGCGCAGGTACGCGAGCGCATGGGCCGCCGTGTCGACGGCCAGCGCGCGCAGAATGCTCTCCTGGACGATCCACGGATGCTTGAAACGGAGGGCTTTCATGCGGGTTTCTCCAGCTAAGCATCCGCCGACGCGGTGCGCAATGCCGCACGAACCCCGTTGACAGGCCGGCGATCGAGACCAACATCTCCCAGTGCGTGAGGCATGTCGCCCACGCGTGTAACCCCGCCGGGAGCGAGACAGCCTCGGCGAGTTGGAGAAGAGAAAAATGCATTCTGGAATGCCTCCGGGCTTGTTTTATTGGTGGGCAAACGCGCGTCGTCGTGAACGATGCGGCGACGAAGGCTCCGTGCACGAGTACGCTGGCTGGCACGGACGGCGCGGGCGCGGACGTGATCGCGAAGACGGCCCCCCGGGCCCCCCGGCATGGGGCGGCTGGCACGCAGGTGGGTGGCACGGGCCGTGGGGCCATCATCACGAAGATGGCGGCGGTTTCGGCGTGCGAAGACCGTTGCGGTTTCTTGCGCACAAGCTCGATTTGAGCGAGCCCCAAGTCACCGAGCTGGCGAACATCTTGAACGATCTGAAAACGGAGCGGGCCCAAGCCGAAGTCGACGATCGCCGCACCATGGCCGCATTTGCCGATGCCGTGGCCGGCAATTCCTTCGACGAAGCGCGCGCGAAAGAAGGCGCCGATCTGCGCACGAACAGCGCAGAAAAGCTGCGCGAAGCGGTCACCAAGGCCCTCGGCCGCATCCACGCCCTGCTCGATGACGAACAGCGAAAGCGCTTCGCGTACTTGATTCGAACGGGCGTGCTCGCGCTCTAAGAATCAGAAGAATTCACAGGGAGGCGGGGAGACGGGGAGTTTTTGGGGTTCAAAGCATCGCAATGAGTCCTGTTGCGACCCAATCCAAAACCTCCCTACCTCCCGATCTCCCTGTTCAAATTCCCATTCTTCCAAATTTGGGAGTCGGCTGAGCTAAAGTCGTGGGGTTATGCCCCGACGACTTCCCCCTGCCCCGCGCCTCTCTGGAGCCTTTCTTCGAGCTGCAGCACGCGCCGCGCGCACCAAGACGGGAAGCGTTGCCGTCTACCATGCGCTGCGTGCCGACTTGAAGATCGGCGAGCTCGAAGAGCTACCTGCAGAAGCGCGGGGCGGTCCTCCATTGCACAACCGCGTCGTTGCGGCGCGGCCGCCTCGCGCCGCCGAGGATGCGCGACTCCCCTTGCCCGCGCCCCCATGGTCGGGCACGAGCGCCAGTTATGTTGCACATTACACGCAAGGCACGCTGACGCCGGAAGACGTGGTCGTGCGCTGCCTGGCCGCGGCGCGCGAGCTCGCCGGGCGCATGCCCACCGTGGGGCCGCTGCACGAGGAGATGCCCAAAAAAGCGGCCCTCGGTGAGGCCAGCGAGAGCCGTGCGCGCTATGCGGCAAAGGCGCCCCGCGGCAGCTTCGACGGCGTGCCGTTCGCCGTGAAAGAGCAGACCGCCGTGCGCGGGTTCGCGCGGCAGGTGGGCACGATCTTCATCGACCCGATGCCGATGAAAGAAGACGGCACGTGCGTCGCGGAGCTTCGTCGCGCGGGCGCGCTCGTTCTCGGTACGACGCCCATGACCGAGTTGGGCATGTCGCCGTCGGGGCAGAACAAACATCGTCGGCTGCCGAAGAATCCGCACGACCCACGGCACATCGCCGGCGGCTCCAGCACGGGCTCCGGCGTCGCCGTAGCCACCGGCCTCGTGCCCTTTGCATTGGGCGCCGATGGGGGCGGCTCGATCCGCATTCCGTCGGCCATCAACGGCGTCTTCGGCATCAAACCGACATGGGGGCGCGTCAGCCGGGCCGGCGACTACGCCGTCGACAGCACCGTCGCGCACGTGGGACCGATCGCGTCGTCCACGGCGGATTTGGCGCGCGTGCTCGAGGCCATCTCCGGCCCCGATCCGCTCGACCCGGAGACGCTGTTCGCGGCGCCTGCGAAGCCTGCCGCCGGCGAGTTCCTCGCGGCGCTAGGCCGTGGTGTGCGCGGGCTCGTGATTGGCGTGGACGAAGAGGAATGGGCCGACGCCTCCCCCAGCGTGCAGCGCGCGGGGCAAGATGCGCTGCGCGCACTCGAGCGCGAAGGTGCAACATTGCAGCGCGTGCGCATTGGTCTGGCGCGGCAAGCGCCACTCATCGGATACATGGCCATCGGCCTGGAGACGCGTGGCGCGCTGCAGGTCGACTGGAAGCGACACGCCGGCGACATGGGCTACGATCTGCAAATAGCCATGGCGGCCCTCGGCGAGGCGAAAGCCACCGATCACGTCGACGCGCAGCGGCTACGCAGCGGATTGCGACGCGAGGTGGCGGGCGTCTTCCAACGCGTCGATCTGTTGGCGCTGCCAACCACGGTCGACACCGCAACCGCGGCCTCCGAAGACGAAATGGCGTCGGGTTTCCTCGATGCGCGCGTGCTGGCAGGGCTCGTTCGGTTCAACTTTCTGGCGAACCTCACGGGCCTGCCTGCCCTCTCCGCACCCGTCGGGCTCGATGCGCGGCTTCTTCCCATCGGTCTTCAGCTCGTCGGAGATGCGTGGGACGAAGCAACCGTGTTGGCTGCATCCGCGCACCTGGAGCGCCTGGGTGCGGCGAAGGTCGAGCGACCGGCCGTGTCCGTGCGGATTCTGCCGTAGCATCCCGCGAAATCGCGTGGCATTCTGACCATGGGGGAGGGTTTCGGGGCCATGGTGCACGCGGTCACGCCGATGGTAGCCATTTCGGTGGAGAAAACGATTTTCTGGAAGATCGCCATTGAACGAGAACACCAGTTGGTGCGGCTGATACGAACTCCCGCGCCGTACGTCGAGTTGTCGGACATCAACGCGTCGTTCGTGCAAGTCGATCGCGCGCTGCAGGCCATCGATCGCAAGTCGTGGCGCCTGTTGGTCGATCTTCGCGAGGGTCCGCGCCGCAACGATACCGAGTTCGAAGCGCAGATGGATCGCTACCGAAAGGGCCTCGTCACCTCTTTCCGCCGCACGGCGCTCATCGTGAAGTCGGCGACGGGGCTGCTTCAGGTCAAACGCCACATGCACGAAGACGGCGCGCTCCACGCCGCCGTGTTCATGTCGGAAATTCAGGCCATGCAGTACCTCGAGCACGGGCATTAAGACCCTAGGTACTGCCCATGTGGAATCCGAACCAGTACGAGCGCTTCAAGGCGGAGCGCGATCTTCCGTTCTTCGATTTGATGGGCATGCTTCGGCGGGATCCGCGACCGGCGCGATCAATGCGAGTGTTGGATCTCGGTTGCGGCACCGGCGAGCTGACGAGCGTTCTGCATCGCGATCTCGGCGCGGCCGAGACGCTGGGCATCGATTCGTCGGCCGAGATGCTGGCGCGCGCGCCGAATGTCCCGGGGCTGCGCTTCGAGAAGGCCAACATCGAGACCTTCGCGCCGAGTGCGCCGTTCGACCTCGTGTGGTCCAACGCGGCGCTGCAATGGGTGCAGGATCACACGTCGTTGTTTGCGCGGCTGACGAAGTTCGTGGCGCCGGGTGGACAGATTGCCGTGCAGATGCCCGCCAATTTCGATTACCCGACCCACGTGATCGCGGCGAAAGTGGCCGCGGAGGCGCCCTTCGCCGAAGGTGCCGCCACGCCATACCGCAGGGATTTTCCGCTGCTCACGCCGGAGGGCTACGCCAAGCTGCTGTACGACTTGGGCTACACGAAGCAGTGCGTGCGCTTGCAGGTGTATGCGCATTTGCTGCCCTCCCGCGAGGATGTCGTCGAGTGGGTCAAGGGTTCGCTGCTGACGGACTACCAGTCGCGCCTTTCGCCGGAGCTGTACGAGCTCTTTTTGGCGCGGTACAAGGAGCGCCTCTTGCCCGAGCTCGCCGACACGCGGCCGTTCTTTTATCCGTTCAAGCGGCTTCTCATCTGGGGAAGCCGTTGAGTAAAGTAGCGGCGTGCAGCTGTCTCGGAGATGGGTAGGAACGTCGTTGGCGCTGACCTCGGTTGCGCTCATCTCGGTTGCGTTCATCGAGGGCTGCGGGCCGAAAGAAGAGAAATACGAGTCCGTCTGCCAGATTACCCGCCAGGACGTGGTGGAGACGGACGCCCAGGGCAAGCCGGAGCTGATGGACCTCGAGTTGGAATGGGATCCCTGCCCCGGGGACCAGTTCCAGGTGGTGCGCGGCGGGCGTGAGTTTGCCCAGTGCATGATGAAGTACCACGTGGGCGATTACGTACCGGTGCACGTGCTCCACGAGTGGGACGCGCGCGGCTACTACAAGTGGGATCTCTTCCAGGTTGGCGACTGCCCGCGCCCCATCGAGCGCACGTCGGAGGGCTCGTACGAGAAATCGCAAGAGTGCACCGAGCGCAAAGCCTACGGCCGCCCGGTGGGCTTCACCTGCAGCCGGAAGCCATTCCGTCAACTCGTCAAAGTCTGCCCCTGGATGGCGCGGGACTAATCATTGGACGGCGAGAAGAATGAAGATTCACAGGGAGACGGGGAGACGGGGAGTTTTTTAGAATTTCAATGGGCTTAGGGCGCCCACTGAAAACCACAAAAACTCCCCGCCTCCCCGCCTCCCTGTAAAATCTCTCTGGCCGAGAATGGGTCAGGGCTTCTTCCAAACCGAGCCGTCGGCGCAGGTGACGCGGGTGACTTCGGCAAGGGCGAGGGACGCGTCGTCGACGTAGCGGAGTTTTTCGGAGATGACGAGCTTCTCGTCGGGGCGCAGGCGCAGGGGCTCGCGGTCGCCGGGGAGCGGCGCGGTGAAGGCGACGTAGTGCTCGCCGTGGCGGTTCATCTTCGCGGGGCGGTTGTACGCGTCGAAACCGTACGCGATGCCCTCGATCTTCGCGACATCGCACGTGCCGCGGTTTTGCACGGTGAGATGCATCTCCACCTCGCCGTCGTTGCGGCCGATGGAACCGACCAACGGCGCGACGGGATCGCCTGCGATGCGCTCTTGAACGGTATCCCGCGTGCGGCGGAGCGGCATGGGGCGCATCACCACCGAGTCGACGGCCGGCGTGGGATCCGCGTCGTCGCGGGAGGCTTCCTCGTAGTTTTCCTTGGTGATGCGCACCGTGGGCTTGCGCCACTCGCGGTCGAGCGAAAAGCGACCGACGAAGTAGCCCACCACGAGGCCGATGACCAAAGTACCCAGGGCGAGAACCACCATCCAGCCAGGGCGGCGTCCGCTCGGGTATCCCTCGGTTGCGTGCGATGGCCGTTGGGGATCGTCGGTGTTCATTCTCCTCTTTCCTCTAGATCCATGACACGGCAAGCATCAGCGCGATGGTGACAGGCGGCACCCACGCACGCGCAAGGCGAAAAACGGTTTCCTGGTGCTTCTCGCCGATGATCAAGAACGACCACGTGGAGAGCATGTTCATCAGCAGGGCCACGTAAACGCCGAGCATCAATTTGTCGGCGCGCGTGAGATACCCCACGGAGGGCAGCGACTGCGTGAGCGAGTAGTGGAAGAAGACGGCGGCCGCCAGCATGGGCGCGACGGCGTTGGTGCGGATGTCCAGCCGCTCGGCCCGCACCCAAAGGCCCATCAGCGAAATGAGCACGATGATGTACGCCGGGAAAAAGACGCTGAACGCGGCGCTCGTGGCAAAGCGCTCGATGCCGAGCGAGAATTTGTAACGCGACACGTAAAGGTCGTCCCGATCGAAGCGCGGCGGGTACAGGTGCTTGTACGCACGCGCGCCAATCGATTCGACGCCCCACCCGGACAGGATGAACTGCGCATCCAGCGACGTTCGCTCTTGGTAGGGCTCGAAAACGAGCTGATCGACGCCGGCGCGCAGATCCTCGAGCTCGATGGTCAGATACTGCGTGTCGAACGGGTACTTTCGCAGGTCGACCCGGCTGATGAAGCTCCCGGTGTAACGGTACGACTTGAACGTGGGCGTGTCGGCGAGGATCGTCTCGGTGATCTCGTGGCCGTTGGTGAAGAACAGCTCCACCTTGCCCATCGGCTTGTCCGACGTGAGGGACAGGAAAAAATCCGCATCGAAGGAGCCGTGCTGAATGTCGTATCCGCGCACGTTGTTGATGACCAACCCCACCTTGGCGGTCGCAGGACCACCGAAACGCGGGTGCGCGAACGGCGAGCGAAACTTCCCCTCGCGGTGGATGGGAACTTTGCCCTCGCCGATCGAGGCTTTCTGCTCCTCGCTGAGGTGATCGTCAAGGTCGTCCTCGCCCGGCAACACGGCGTAATCGAGGGGCTTTCCCGCATCACGCGCGCCCGCATCGACGACGGGCGCCGCGGCAGCTGGCTTGTCGCCCGCGTCGGGCTTTCCCGCGGTCGAGGGCGGAGATTTCTCTGCAGGCGGCGGCTTGTCGGCGGCGTGGACCTTCGCGCCCAGGATGACGATGGCCCCGATGAACGCGATGACGAGCGACACGATCTGCACGATGGCAGCGAGTCGGGTCAGTCGAGGGCGGGCGGGGATCGGCAAGGGCTTCCTTTCGAGAAACGCGCGCCAAACATGACTGCCACTGCCCAAGTTGGGCCGAACAACCGGCCCCGAGACAGCTGGAGGCCAAAGTGCGGCGCAAAAACTTTACTACGAAGGGCGTTAGGAAAAAGCTAGGGTTTTCGCGCGCCACCATCCGACGGCGGTTTCGTCGTTTGAGTGGTAGGAGGTTATAGTTTCAGGTGATGTCCCGGCTTCGTATCGGTCTCTTGTGGGTTTGCGCGTTCGCGTGCGCGGGCCTTCTTGGCGCCTGCCACAAGAAAAAGGTCGAGGACGTGCCGGAGGTGAAGCCGGAAACCGATGTCGAGCTCGGTCCAGCGGCCCTGCAGGCGGCGGCGCTCACCAGCGGAAAGCCCCATCTCGTGGAGCGGCGTGCCAGCGTGGCCGTCGCCGGCGTTCTCGAGTTCGTCCCCAACCGCGTGGCGCGCGTGGGACCCATCATCGAGGGCCGCGTCGTGGCCATCCGGGTCGACCCGGGCCAGCACGTGGCCCCGGGCACGGTGCTCGCCACCGTGGAGAGCGTGGAGATCGGCAAGGCGCGGTCCGATTTTCTATCGTCGCAGGTGAAAATGCAGTACGCCGAGCGCGAGCGTTTGCGGCAGTACCGCCTCGCCGACGCCGGCGTCACCACGGGCCAAAACGTGATCAACGCCGAGACGGATCGGGAGCTCGCGAACCTGGAAATCCGCGCGGCGGCGGAGCGGCTGCACGCGGTAGGGGTGCGCCTGGAGGACCTCACCCAGGCCGATGCGGGCGCCGGCTCGGGACGCCCCTCGACGGCGATGACGTTGCGCACGCCGCTGGGCGGGCTCGTGCTGGACGTGAACGCACGCGTGGGCCAGGCGGTGAGCTCGACGGACACGCTGTTCGTGGTCGGCGAGATCGACAAGGTGTGGCTCATCGTCGACGTGTACGAGCGCGATTTGGCCAAGGTGCACGTGGGCGACGAGGCCAAGGCCACGGTCATCGCCTACCCGGACCGGGTGTTCTCGGGAAAGGTCGACTACGTCGGCGGCATCGTCGATCCGGTGCGGCGAGCGGTTCCGGCGCGCATCGTGCTGGACAACCCCGACGGTGCGCTGCGTCCGGGCATGAGCGCGTCGGCGCACATTTTCGGCGTGGTGCCGGGGGCGGCGGATGCCGGAACGCAGATGGTGCTCGTGGTGCCGAAGGGTGCCATTCAGATGATCGACGGGCAGGAGTTCGTGTTCGTCGAAAAAGGCGGCGGCAAGTTCAACCTGCGCCCCATCGAACGAGGCGCGGACATCGGCCGCGACGTCGAGGTCCGTCGGGGATTGAAGCAGGACGAAACCATCGTGACCGACGGGACCTTCGTGCTGAAGAGCGAAGCCCTGCGCGAGCAGATGGGAAAGAACGACTGACGTGATTGACCGATTGATCGAGCTCTCCGTTCGCAATCGGGTCCTGATCATTCTTCTATCCTTCGTCTTCGTGCTGCTCGGCGCATTCGCCTCGACGCGGGTGCCCATCGATGCGGTGCCCGACGTGACCAACGTGCAGGTCCAGGTGCTGACGCAGGCGCCTGCCCTCGGGCCGCTCGACGTGGAGACGTACGTCACGTTTCCCGTGGAAATGACCATGGCCGGCACCCCGGGGCTCACGCAGGTGCGCAGCAATTCGCGCGCAGGCATCTCGGTGGTGACGCTCGTGTTCGACGACGATACGAACCTGCTCGAGGCGCGCCAGCTCGTGGCCGAGCGCATCCCCAAGGCGCGCGACGCCATCCCAGCGGGCTACGGCGAGCCCGAAATCGGGCCCATGTCGAGCGGGCTCGGGGAGGTGCTGCACTTCGAGGTGGGCGGCAAGGGGCGCTCCTTGATGGAGCTGCGCACCATTTTGGATTGGCAGATTGCCCCGCGGCTTCGGCTCGTGCCCGGCGTGGTCGAGGTGAACACCTTCGGCGGCGAGGCGAAAACGCTGGAGGCGGAGCTCGATCCGCAGCGGCTTGCGGCGGCGCGCGTGGGGGTGACACAGGTCGTCGAGGCCATCGAGCGCAACCACTTGGCGGTGGGCGGCGCCTACATGGTCGATGGCCGCGAGAACATCACGTTGCGGGGCGAAGGCCGCGTGACCACGGTGGAGGACTTCGGCAACGTCGTCATCGAGACGCGCGGAGATCGGACGCCGCTCTATCTGAAGGACCTCGGGCAGGTGCACTATGCGCCCCGCGTGCGCTATGGCGCGGTCACCCGTGATGGGCGCGGTGAAATCGTCGTGGGCGTGGCGCTCATGCGACGCGGGGCCAATTCGGGCGAGGTCGTCGACGACACGAAACGGGAGCTCGCGGAGATTCAGAAATCGCTGCCCGAGGGCGTGACGATCGACACGTACTACGACCGCACGGAGCTCGTTCACAAGACGATCCACACGGTGTCGAAGAACCTGCTCGAGGCGAGCGTCCTGGTCATCGTGGTGCTCTTCGTCACCTTGGCCAACTGGCGCGCGGGCACGGTGGTGGCGCTTTCCATTCCGCTGGCCTTGGTCGGGGTGTTCATCGGCATGTGGCTCGGCGGGGTGTCGGGCAACCTGCTCAGCCTTGGGGCCATCGACTTCGGTCTCGTCGTCGACGGCGCGGTCATCATCATCGAGAATGCGCAGCGGCACCTGGCCGAAAAGCGCGCGGAGCTAGGGCGCACGCTCACCGATGCCGAACGGCAAGAAACGGTGGTGGCGGCGGCGCGCGAGGTTCGGGGGGCCACGGCATTCGGCGAAGCGATCATCGCGCTGGTGTACGTGCCCATTCTGGCGCTTTCCAGCGTCGAGGGGCGCATGTTCCGCCCGATGGCCCTGACCGTGCTTTTCGCACTGGCCGCGGCCTTCGTGTTGTCGCTGACGTTGGTCCCTGCCCTCGCCTCGATGCTTCTCTCGCGCGATGCCACGGACCATCCGAGCCCGCTGGTGCGGGCGGCATCGCGCATCTACGAGCCGATTCTGAACAAGGTGCTGGTCTGGCCGAAGGTGACGGCGGCCATCGCGGTGGCGGCGTTCGCGGGGAGCCTCGTCGTGGGCAGCCAGCTCGGGCGCGAGTTCCTGCCGAAGCTCGACGAAGGGACCTTGGTCATCCCGAGCATCCGCCTACCCTCGGTGTCGCTCGAGGCCTCCGTGGCGCAGACCACGCAGGTGGAGAAGCTGCTCAAGGAGTCGTTCCCCGAGGTGACCAGCGTCATCTGCCGCACGGGCCGCGCGGAGATTGCCATCGATCCGATGGGCATCAACATGACGGACATCTACGTCATGCTCAAACCGCGTGACGAATGGACCACGGCGCACGATCGAGAATCGTTCATCGCTGCCGTCGACGAGAAGCTGTCGAACAACATTCCCGGCATCGGGCTTTCGTATTCGCAGCCCATCGAGATGAACACGAACGATCTTCTCGCGGGCATCGACTCCGATGTCGCGGTGCAGATCTACGGCCGCGATCTCGCACAATTGAAGCAACTGGGCGACCAGGCGGTGCAGGTGCTGCGCGCCATTCCCGGGGCCAAGGACGTGCGCGCGGAGATGGTCGCGGGCTTGAACGCGCTCACGGTGCACATCGATCGGCCGGCCATCGCGCGGCAGGGGCTCGATGCGAAGGAGGTCCTGGACACGGTGCAAGCCTTGGGCGGCATCGAGGTCGGCGAGATTGCCGCCGGTGCGGAGCGTTACCCCATCCAGGTTCGCCTCTCGCCCGACGCGCGCAAAAGCGCAGAAAGCATTTCCGCGCTGCCGATCCGCACCGAAAATGGTGCGCTGTTGCCCCTGGGGCAGCTCGCGGACGTGAAGGTCGCGCCCGGCGCGTCGGAGATCAGCCGCGAGCGGCTGTCGCGGCGCATTTCCGTGCAGGCCAACGTGCGCGGGCGCGATCTGGCGTCGTTCGTCGAGACCGCGAAGGTGGCCCTGGAGCGCGATGTGAAGATGCCCGCGGGCTACTTCCTGGCATGGGCCGGCGAGTACGAGCGGCTGCAGAGCGCCACGGCGCGGCTTCTCGTCGTGGTGCCGGTGGCGCTGCTGCTCATCGTCGTTCTGCTGGTGGCGACCTTCGGCAAGGTGAAACAGGCGCTGCTCATCTTTTCCAACGTCCCCATGTCGGTGAGCGGCGGCGTGCTGGCCCTGGCCTTGCGCGGGATGCCCTTCAGCATTTCCGCGGGGGTCGGTTTCATTGCTTTGTTCGGCGTGGCGGTGCTGAACGGCCTGGTGCTCGTTTCGAGCATCGAGAAGCTGCGCGCCCGAGGCATGCCGCTGGCCGAGTCAGTGCGGCTCGGAGCAGAAGGCCGCTTGCGCCCGGTGCTGACGACGGCGCTGGTGGCCTCGTTGGGGTTCTTGCCCATGGCCCTCGCCGAGGGCGCAGGCGCCGAGGTGCAGCGGCCGCTCGCGACGGTGGTCATCGGCGGCATTGCCTCGGCGACCTTGCTCACGTTGTTGGTGCTACCGGCGATCTACGAGATTGTCGTCGGCAAAGAGCTCGAGCTGCCCGCTCCCGCCGAAGAAGAAGATTCACAGGGAGGCGGGGAGACGGGGAGATTTTTGGTTTCCAATTCGCCCAGTAAGCCAATGGATACCTAAACCGCCCCGCCTGGTCGTGACGGGTATTTACCCGCGGCGTGGAAGCTGGGTGGCGACGACCAAGCCCGCGGTGATGAGCACGATGTTCTTGAAGACGAACTCCCCTTCCGTGGTGAGCAGGAGGGGATTGCCATGTTGAAACGCTACGTTGGGCTGCGTCACGAAGACGAGGAACGTCCCGCAGAGATGCGCCACCATGGCCGTGACGACCCAGCGTAGCTGCCAAGCTGCGACCAGCGCGATGGCGAGCACCACCTCGAAGATGCCGAGCGCGGGAACGAACCATGTGCGGTCGAGAAAAGGCACCGTGCGCCCCACGAGGGCAGCGACCGGCGTCGCCCCCGTGATCTTCAAGGCGCCGAACCAGACGAAGACCAAACCGAGCGACCAGCGAAGCAGCCGCAAACTGGCATGATGGGTCAACGTCAGCGAAGGAAGCGCGGGCCGTGTCGCGTTTCGCTGCAGGGTGCGCGTATGCGAATGCATGGTATCCCCTTCAATTGGCCGCGCCCACGAGACCGCCGCCGATGGTGCGCTTGGGATCGACGTTGTTCCCATCGTTGGAAAGCGACGGACCGGCGTCCGAGCATTGCGAATCGATGAAGCTGGAGAGAACCTGCGCGCGGAACGGAAGGAACGTTTCGGTAAGCGCCGGCGAGAGCTGGCTACTTTCCCCAATTTGCACGAAGCCGAGGGTCTTGGGCCAGGTGATCCCCGCCCCCACGGAGCGACCGGCACTGACTTGATGGCAACCGGCGCACGACTGGGTGGTGGCGCGATTGAGGATATCGTCCGCCGTGAGATCCGTCCGGTTGATCTCCGCGAGCTTCGAAGTAATGGCGCTCTTGAACGTGGCATTGTTCTGCGCCTGGGCCAGGTAATCGTTCGACGTGTCCTGCTCGTTGCTCTGGCCCGCATTGTCGGGGCCATTCGAGGACATGCCAATGGTGTTGACGTTGGTCGAAGCCAGCGAGGACACCTGATTCAAAAACGCGTTCTGGAATGCCGCGCTCGCTGAATCGCCGCCGCCGAACAAGCCACCGAATGGATTGACCTGCACGAACGTATTTTTGGCCACCAAGGAACAATCGCCCGAGGTGCATTGCTGCGACAGCCGGAATTCACGCAATTGCCATTGAACCAGCGGCTGTCCCGCGGGCGTGCTGAACAGATTGGCGCGAATCTGCCCCGTGTCCACGCCGCCATCGAATCCATAGTGCGAGGCTTTGACGACGGGTTCGAAACCGGGCAGGCCGGTGAAATAGAAATCCGCCAACTTCGTCGCGCGCGAGTTCGTGTCGTCGTCGGTGGAAAGATTTGCCCAGAACTCGGCCACCGGCAAGCACCCTGCAATGCCTGCGCTGGGATTGGGATTGGGCAAGGTGGCTTCGAAGATGAAGAGAAGCCGATCGGAGAAACTCGTCTTGCCCGAGCGTTTGGCATAGACGATTCGGTGTTGTCCGCAATTGGCGCCACTCTGCGGGGCAAGGTCGAATCGATTGACGAGTCCAACCGGTTCGTAACCATCCGGAGCGGGCGCGGGCGCGAATGGATTGCTGGTCGCAAATCGCCCTTCGGCGCGAGGGCATTCGATGGGAAATCCGTTGATGGATCCTTGCTCACCCACCTTCACGTCGTCGCAGTGAGGTCCTCCCTGCGTCTTCGCGCCGGCCTGAGTATTCAAGGTATCCATCATTTGTTGAAAAACGGAGAGTGCGGTTTGGCCGGTGGTGCTCCCCGTCGCGACGATTCGATTCATCACCGTTTCGAAGGGGAACTTCGCCAGTGCCGCAGCATCCGTAACGAACAGCGAGCGCGCCGGAATGGGCTGCACCGACGGGCAAGACGCTGCATGGAGTGCCGATTTGGAGCTGCCCTTATCGGCCTCGCCGCCTCCGTCGGAGCAAGCCATGAAGGAGGCAGCGACAGATGTACAAACGACAGCAACGTACCAGGGTTTCATTCTAAGGGTCCTCTCAGTAAAGCTGACTTCCCTTATCCAACGATTGCCCAATCGAGCGTGTTTCCGATTTCGACGACAATCGTGAATTCGAGTTCAGCTTCGTTGGTTTGCGCAATTGAATCGATAAATCGATAGCCAATTTGCCAACTTCATATCGACAATCACGAAATGTGACGCTGTTCGAAATGCAATCACCTCCCCCGTCGAGTCCGGAGGGGCCGATGCAACTGACGCAGAGCAAACGGGGCCATGTTCCTCGCGTGTCGGTCCCGCGGGATTTCCGGTTTGCTCGTGCTCTTAGGGTAGATGGCCGACGCCTGCCAGCTTCGTGATGGGCGTCATTCTTTTTTTATCCGCGGCGCAATGTGCGTACGACTTGCTCGTGCATGGCGATCGCGGCGGGCGTCCGTGACGATGTCTTGCTGCGAACCAGGGCGACGTCCAATGCAGGGAGCGCCGGAAGCCGGTGCTCGGGGCCAAGCACCGAAAGGCGCGGTGGAACGGCCAATGCTGCAATGGCCGCAACCGCCAGCCCGCTTTCCACGGCGGCCAATTGGGCGACGAGGCTGCGGCTCGAGATGACGATGCGATAAGCGCGTCGTGCCGCCGTGAGCGCGGCCACGATATCCCGGCGGGCGCGGCTGCCTGTCTCGTAGACGGCAATGGGAAGTGGGTCCTTGCGCCACATTTCGTATTCGGCAGAGCCGACCCACACGACGGGTTCGCGGAAGAGGAACGTGCCGCGCCCCGGACGGTCCCGCGTGACCACGGCAAGATCGATTTCACCGCGCTGCACCCTGGGAACGAGCCATGTCGAGGGCTCGCACCACAGGCAAATCTCGACCGCGGGGTATTGATTGCCAAACGCGCGCAGCAACGGTGTCAAATAGGCAAACGCGTAATCGTCGGGCACGCCGAGAACAACGCGACCGGTAACTTGGGGACCGTGCAGCGCGGCAAGCGCTTCATCGTGGAGTTCGAGCATGCGGCGGGCGTAGCCGAGAAGCTCGCGCCCGGTCGGCGTGAGGGACATGTGCCGCGGATCGCGGACGAGTACCGGCGCACCGGCCGCGTCTTCCAGCTTTTTGAGCTGCATGCTGACGGCCGAAGGCGAGCAATGCAGCTGCGGCAACGCCGCCACCAGCGAGCCCGCGTCCACCACCGCGACGAAGGTGCGAAGCCAATCGAGCTGAAGATCCGCCGTTCCCATGTTTCGAAAATCGAAATGTAACACTGACGAGGATTCGCTTTACGAAATGTGCATCGAATCGCATCGTCTGTGCCATGGACACGACGGAGAGCGCCGGCCGCAAAGGCACGGCGCTGATGGTCGCGGGCGGTGCCGTGCTGGGCACGGTGGGGGTCTTCGTCGAGCAGGCGGGGCAGGCTCCGTTTACTGCGGTATGGTTCCGGTGCGCCTTCGGTGCAACGGCCCTTTGGCTATGGGGCGCGCTGCGAAACCGGAATGGCGAATTGTGGCTCCGCGGGCGCGCGCTCGCGGCAGCCATCGCGACGGGCCTGCTCATGACGGCGAACTGGGCGCTCTTTTTCGCGGCGCTCGATCGCACGTCCATTGCGGTGGCCACCGTCGTTTTCCACGTGCAGCCGGTGTGGGTCATGGCCGCGGGCGTTTTGTGGCTGGGCGAGACGTTCTCGCGGATTCGAGCGCTGGCCACGGCGCTGGCCCTCGCGGGGTTGGTGCTGGCCACCGGGTTGCTCGAAGACCACGGCACGGTGTCCGCGAGCTACGTGCTTGGCTTGCTCATGTGCCTGGGCGGATCGCTGGCGTATGCCGCGGTCACGCTCATCGCGAAGACGGCCGCGGGCGCGAGCTCGTTCGCGCTGGCGTGGTGGCAATGCGTCGTGGGGGCCATCGCGCTCGCCTGGTGGCCGCTCGCGCACGGCCTTCCGGCCTTCGGGGCGGCGTGGGGCTGGCTCGCGGGCCTCGGCGTGATCCACACCGGCCTCGCGTACGTGCTGCTCTACGCCGGCATGAGTCTTTTGCCGGCGAGCCGCATCGCCGTGCTGCAGTTCGTCTACCCCGGTTGCGCGGTGGCGATGGACTGGCTCGTCTACGGCCGCGCGCTCAGCGCGGCGCAGATGGTCGGCATGTTGCTCATCGGTGTTGCGCAGTTTCTACGGATCAACCGAGCACGTGGCGAGCGATGACGATGCGCTGCACCTCGCTGGTGCCTTCGTAAATCGTGGTCACGCGAACGTCGCGCAGGTGGCGCTCCGCAGCGAATTCGCGCACGTAGCCATAGCCGCCGTGGATCTGCACGGCCTCGTTGCAAATGCGGTTGGCCGCTTCGCTCGCGAACAGCTTGGCCATGGATGCTTCACGCGAGAACGGCCGGCCCTTTTCCTTGAGGAAGGCGGCGCGCATCGACAGGAGATGGGCGGCGTCGAGCTCCGTTTTCATGTCGGCGAGCTTCCACTTGATGGCCTGGAAGTCGGAGATCGGCTGGTCGAAGGCGCGGCGATCTTTCGCGTAGGTCACGCTTTCGTCGAGCGCGGCGCGCGCGATGCCGATGGCCTGCGAGCTGATGCCGATGCGGCCTCCGTCGAGGGCCATCATGGCGATTTTGAAGCCGCCATTGAGGCTGCCCAGCAACGCGCTGCCGGGAACGCGGCACCCCTCGAAGTGGAGCGGCACGGTGTTGGATGCGCGCAGGCCCATTTTGTCCTCGGGCTTGCCCACGGTGAGGCCGGGGGTGCCGCCCTCCACGAGGAAACACGAGATGCCGCGCGTACCGGGCAAGCTCGTGGCATCGCCCGTGCGCGCCCACACGACGAAGACGCCCGCGTGCGCGCCGCTGGTGATCCACTGCTTGTCGCCATCGATGACCCAGTCATCGCCATCGCGCCGTGCGGTGGTGCGCATGCCGCCCGGATCGCTGCCCGCCCCCGTCTCGCTGAGCGCGAAGGCTCCCGCGATCCACTCCGCGCTGGCCAGCTTGGTGCAACAGTGCTGTCGCTGTTCTTCGGTGCCGAAGGCCGCAATGACCTCGCCCACCATGTTGGTCACCGCCATGGTCACCGCGGTCGA
The DNA here is from genome assembly GCA_037157775.1 of Sorangiineae bacterium MSr12523. Taxonomy (NCBI): domain Bacteria; kingdom Pseudomonadati; phylum Myxococcota; class Myxococcia; order Myxococcales; family Pendulisporaceae; genus Pendulispora; species Pendulispora brunnea. The sequence continues at coordinate 2,117,487 of CP089982.1, read as the reverse complement.
CGCACAGGCATACGCGATCTCCTGCATGGCCAGCGCATAGGAGACCGCGCCCGCCGCCGAACCCCCGAGCTCCTCGGGCACGTTCACAGCGAGCAACCCGAGCTCGCCCAACCCGCGCAAGATCTCCCGCGGAAACTGCTCGTGCTTGTCGAGGTCCGCCGCCTGCGGAAGAATCACCCGCCGTGCGTAATCCCGCGCCGTCTGTTGAACGAGCTTTTGCGTTTCGTTGAGTTCAAGTTCCATCGTCTTTTTTCTCGTATTCTGCGTCGTATTTCGCGTCCTGCTCCGCGTCGCGCCGCGCCCATTCGAGTTCCTCGAGCGCATCGTTTCGAAGTCGAGCGAGTTCACTCCGTAATTCTCGTGGCATCTCGGATTCCAAGACGAGATAACGGCCATCGTCGACTTTCTTCAGAAGCTCGGTGACGTCGGCCACGTCCTTATTGCGTCGTGAATGCAGTTTGAGCTCGAGGAGACCTCGCAGGCCGACAAACGTCGCATCGCCTGGACTTTCACCGACGCTACCAGGGGAGGGGAAGGTCACGCCTGCCCCTCCCCGCGGGATCGGCTGCCCTTCGACCAAAAGATCAACGAGCACTCCGGTCGGCTCATGACGAAGACGGCGAGGCGTAACCACCGCAAACCCGTGCGCGGGCGCGCGTTCCGTCAGTTCTCGACGCGCGTCCGGGCTGACCAGCAAGTCGATAGCGACCGTAAATCTTTCGTAGCCGTGGTGGATGACCGCGAGACCACCAACGAGCTTGTACGGGGACGTGAGCTCCGCAAGTAGAGGCCGAAGTGCCTCGTATGCGACGTCGACCTCGCTCACCTCGGGCCTCGCGAACCGCGCAAACCTCCGCAATTCTCCGAGAACATGAGCAATATCCTGCATACCTACATCCTAGCAGTCATTACAAATCGAAGCTCACCTTGGCGGCGTAGCTGCCCGGGCTGGGGAGGGCGGCGCCTTTGAGGGCGTCGGCGAGGCAGTCGAGTTTGTCGATGCCCTCTTTGCTCGGGGGGGTGATGCCGATGGCTTGGAATTTACCTTGGCGGCCGTCGGGTTCGACGTAGGCGGTGACGTGGAAGCGGCCGCTCACGCCCTCTTTGCATTTACCGAGGGCGTCGGATTGTTTGGCAATCGCGTCGGAGATGCGGTCCGCACCCCAGCTCACCGGCGGGCGCACGTCGCCGGGGCCGTCGAAGCCAAAGCTGTTTCGCACCTCGGCCTCGCCACCTTGCGGCTTGGGCCATGCGCTCCCGGTGAGCACGTCCATCATGCATCGCTCGCTTTCGCGATCGCCCAGGGTGGACTCCTCCATGTATCCGTATCGTGCGGTGCCGTCTTGGCCGACGCGGAGGAAGACTTTGACGTCGCCCTCCAGGTATTCGACGCGCTGGAGGCCCTTTCGGTAACAGGCTTGCAGCTTGTTCTGCAGACGCCAGAAGGTCTGCTCCACCGCGCGCGAATCGATCGACCCGAGCTCGGTCGAAACCTGCATGCCCGAGCCCTGCGGCCGCACGCGTTGGGCCGTCGTCTCCGTATCCGTCTCCGGCGACTGCGCTTCTTTTTGGGCGCCGCCGCAGCCGATGACCAGCATCAGCCAAACACTCGCCCACGATCCTGCGCGCATCAGGCAAGCACGCTCGCGGCGATGACGATGCGCTGGATCTCGCTCGTGCCCTCGTAGATCTCGGTGATGCGCGCGTCGCGGTAGTGACGCTCCACCGGGAATTCCGTCGAGTAGCCGTATCCGCCGTGCACCTGGATGGCCTTGTGCGCGACGCGCGTGGCCATTTCGCTCGCGTACAGCTTGGCCATGGCGCTCTCCGGGGAATGGCGCACGCCTTTTTCCTTCATGGACGCAGCGCGCCACGTGAGCAGCCGCGCGGCATCGAGCTCGGTGGCCATGTTGGCCAGCATGAACGCGATGGCCTGGTGCTGCGAGATGGGGACGCCGAAGCTCTTTCGCTCCTTGGAATACTGCACCGACACGTCGAGCGCCGCGCGGGCGATGCCCAGCGCCTGCGAGGCGATGCCGATGCGGCCTCCGTCGAGCGTGGCCATGGCCACCTTGAAGCCTTCACCGACTTTGCCGACGATGGCGCTGTCGGGCACCTTGCAGTTCTCGAAGAACACGGTGCACGAGTGCGCGGCGTGGATGCCCAGCTTGTGATCGCGCGCGTTCTGCGTGTAACCCGGCGTGCCCTTTTCCACGAGAAACGCCGTGTGGCGAACCTTGCCGCCGGTGCGATCCGTCACCGCGAATACCAGGATGTAGTCGGCGTGCGGCCCGTTCGTGATCCAATTTTTCGCACCGTTGAGGACCCAGCCATCCGCGGTCTTTTCCGCGGTGGTGATCATCGTCTGCGCGTCGGAGCCGCTCATCGGCTCCGTGAGGCCGAAGCACCCGAGCTTCTGCCCGCTCGCCACCGGCGTAAGTACGTTCTTCTTCTGTTCCTCGGTTCCGAATTTGTAGACCGGATCGCAGAAGAGCGAATTGTTCACGCTCATGATGACGCCGCAGGAGGCGCACGCCGCGCTGATCTCCTCCATCGCCAACGCGTAGCTCAATGGATCGAGCCCGCCGCCTCCATATTCGGGCGGGATGCACATGCCCATGAAGCCAAGCTCGGCCATGCGGGCGACGATTTCCGTCGGCCATCGCCCGGTCTTGTCCAGCTCGGCGGCTTTGGGGGCGATTTCACGCGCGGCAAAGTCGCGCGCCGTATCGATGATGAGCCTCTGTTCTTCGGTCAGATCGAAATCCACGTGTTTGACTCCTGTGCGCGCCGGCACCCTAGGCCTTCCGAGTCAGCTCGTCGAGCGCCTCGCGCCATTCCTGGCCCAGCTCGCCCAAAATGACGATCTCGGGCTCGTCGTCCCCGTGGGGGGGCACGCTTTCGCGCTCGCCGGTGGGGACGAGAAATGCTGGTTCGACGGAGGGCGGGGCGACGGCCTCGGTGTCTTCACCGGGCGCGCATACCACCACGAGCGCGGTGATGTTGTCGCGCGCACCCGCCTCACGAGCGGCGTCCACCAGCGATTCGGCGGCTTCCTCCGGCGAATGGGCCATGCCGAGGAGCGCGTTGATGCGAAAAGGCGCCAGCGCTTCGGTAATGCCGTCGGAACAGAGGAGGTAACGATCCCGCGGCACCAGCTCGAAGGTGCGCACGGTGACCCGAAGCGGATCCTGCATGCCCAGCGCCCGGGTCACCACGTTGCGTGGAAGCTTTTTCAATACGTCGTCGCCCATGTCGGGCCACATCTCGAGCACGTCTTGCAGCAGCGAATGGTCTTCCGTGAGCAACTCCAGCAGGCCGTCCCGCCACCGGTAGCAGCGACTGTCGCCCACGTGGGCGACGTGGATCGAGCCGTACGAAGCTGCAGGAAGCGCAGCCACCACGGTGGTGCCCATGGCGTTCTGGCCTTCGGCCTGGCGGCGCTCCATCACGGCGCGGTTGGCGTGCTGGATGGCACTGACGAGGCGGCGCGCATCGACGTAGAGCCCGAAGCTGTCGACATCGGCGCGTTCCGCACGACCCTCACCGCTGGCCTCGAACGCGGTGGCCAAGCTTCCCAGGGCAAGCTGGCTCGCAACATCGCCTGCGCCCTGCCCGCCCGCGCCGTCCGCGAGGACGAACAACCCGAGATCGGGACGCTCCAGGGCCGCGTCCTCGTTGACCTCACGGCCGCCCACGTGCGTGCGGCTGGCCGAACGGATGTCCATCATGCCCGACAGAATATACGCCAGGCCGCGGCCGCCTTCACTCCGCTTCGCTCCGTGGACCTTCGTGGACTCGTACCTCGTCCACTACGGTTCGTCACGCTTTCGAGGGCACCAGTTCCACGAGCCCTGGAATTTCGTCGAGACGCTTCAACAGACGCGCTTTTGGCTTGTACGTTACGGCAAGACGTGCAGCCTTCAACATCGCCACGTCGTAGATGTTGTCGCCGAATCCTGCATAGAGCACGCGCTTGCCGATGCGCGCCTCGATGGCGACCATCTTGCCCGGATCGTATGGAACCGGTCCGTCCATATAAGCCGCCATGATGTCGCCCTCGAAGCAAGCCGTTGCCGCTTCCACCTGGGCGCACGGAAAATCGAGCAACTCCGCCGCCGCATCGACGATGGATCGCGGCGATGCACTCACGAGAAGCACCTCGATGCCTTTTTGGCGGGCCCAATTCATGATGGCCACCACATCGTGATGCAGTCGCGACGCGAGATTGCGCTCGCGAACGACCTGTCGTGCAAAGGCGTGAATTTCGTCGCGACGCCAACCCGCGCAACACCACGTCATCATCTCGCAGCAGCGAAGCTCGGGGTACTTCTCGAGCTGGTACGCGTCGAAGAGACGACGCGCGAGTGTCGCACCGTCGCCATGGGCGTCGATGCCGAACTCCTCGGCATCTTTTCGCATGGCCTCCACAGCAGGCGCGCGAAAGTCGTCATGTTGAAGAAGTGTGAAGAAGAAGTCCTCGGCGACGTCGCCTTCCCATAGGGTCCCGTCGCCATCGAAGGCCACCGCACCCCCGGGATTCTTCACGATTTCCTGCTCGATTCGTGCGAAAACCTCTTCGCTGCTCACCTTCTTCATGGCCCGTCAACATAGTCCATGGGCCTTGACTCTGGGCAAGGTCGACCGCATCCGGTAGGGCGCGAAGAAGGTCGCTTTGTGGGGAAGGCGGTCGGGCCCTCACGAGGGGTTTCTCTTCCGCTGGCGTGGCCCTAGGTCATCGCTTACTGTCGTTTGTAACTGAACGTAGATTCACAATTCTGAATTAAGATTCACCGAGCGAGAGAAAACCCGATATGCGCACGTTCATCCGATCGACTTTGCCTTTTTCCACAGCCGTGTTCGGCGGAATGATGTTTCTCGCGACGGGCGCTTGGGCCCAGGCGGCGCGTCCCCCGCAGCCGGGAGCGACGCCCCCTGCAGGCGCGCAGGCCCCGAAGCCGGGCGCGGCGACGCCGGCGGTGACCGCACCGACCGAGCGCATTCCCACCGAGCTCACGGAGTTCTCCCCCTCGGGCGTGACGTCCGATCAAGTCGGACAACGGGCAGCGGCGACGAGCTTTCAGGCGAAGGCCCAAATGGAAGCACTCAATGCCGCGCAGGCCAAAGTGGATGCGGCATGGGCAGGCTTTCTGCCGAAGATCACGGGCACCGCACGCTACACGCGCCTCAGCAACTTGACGCCCCCGCCGTTCGGCGGCTTCAACATCGTGGGGACGAAGCAGCAGCCCGTCCCCGGAGTGCGGCCGGAAGATCAGCCCCCGGTCGATCCGGCCAGCACCTATCCGACAGCGTTCAATTTCAGCTTTCCGATCTTCTTGGACCAGTGGTCCTTGCAGGCCGGCATCACGATTCCGATCAGCGATTACTTCCTGAGGGTCAACCAGAACTACACGGCGGCCACGCACGCCGAGACGGCCGCGCGCTTCGACGTGGCGTCGGCGCGCGCCAAGTCGTCAGCGGATGGTCGCGTGGCGTTCTACAATTGGCTTCGCGCGCGCAACCAGGTGGTCGTGGCGGTGTTGGCCCTGCAGGATCAGAGGAACCATCTCACGGACGCGACGAATCAGTTCACCGTGGGCAATGCCTCGCGTGCCGACGTGCTCCGCGCGGAGACGAACGTGGCTTCTGCCGAGCTCACGGTGGAGCAGGCGAAAAACGCGGCCGACCTGAATGAGAAGCAGGTGCGCGTCGCCATCCATGCGAAGGAAGACGAGCGACTCGTTCCGGGCGAAGGCCTCGATTCGACCCCGCCCCCGGTGGCAGGGAACATCAAGGCGTTCACCGACGAAGCGTTGGCCGCGCGCTTCGAGGTGAAGAGCGCCGATGCGAACGCCGAGGCGGCGCGAAAAAACGCCAAGGCGCAGCGTGCGGGGAACTACCCGTCCCTCAGTGCCTTCGGCAACGCGTACTACCAGAATCCGAACCAACGCATCGTTCCGGCAACGGACCAGTGGCGGGCCACCTGGGACTTGGGCGCGCAGCTCACGTGGACGCCGACGGACATTCCGCTCGCGGGCGCCAATGCGAGCAGCTTCGAGGCGCAGGCTGCGCAGATCGAGGCGCAGAAGCAGGTCACCCGCGATGGCATCGAGGTGGAGGTCCTGCAGTCCTACCAACAGGTCAAAGAGGCCGACTTCTCCATGGAGTCGACGAAGCGCCAGCTCGCAAGTGCGACGGAGGCCTACCGTGTGGCCCGGGAGCTCTTCAACGCCGGCCGCGGTACCTCCACGACCCTGACGGACGCCGAGACCGAACTGACGCGCGCCCGCCTGGCCGAGCTGAATGCCCGCGTCGATGCGCGCATCGCGCGGGTCCGGCTGGAGCACGCCCTCGGCCGCGACACGAAAAACGTGAAAATTCAGTAGGGTTTAGGGTCGAGGGTTTAGGGTTTAGGGACGGAATCCGGTCTCTCCCCTAACCCCCAACCCCTTCTCTCTCCCCCCTAAACCCTAACCCCTAAACCCTAAACCCTGATAAGCGAGATCCATCGTGTATCTCGCACACGTTGGAGTGGTGGGCGGTGGCCCGTGGGGTTTGTCGCTGGCAGCGGCGGCGGCACGGGCCGGGACGAAGGCGCTGATTCAGTCACGGCGTGATCTTTCATCGACGCTCCCCGCGGGTGTCGAGCAAGTGGGCAACATGGAGGAGCTGGCGCAACGTGCGCGGCTCCTCGTGCTGGCCGTGCCGTCGGAAACCGCGGCGGACGTGGCGCGCCAGCTGGGCGACCACGTCGATGGGCGCCATCTGGTGGTGCACGCGATCCGAGGGCTGGCGGGTGAATCGCTGGATCCCATTTCGCGGGTGGTGCGGCGTGAGACGCCCGCCCGCCGCATCGGTGCACTGAGCGGGCCCGCGCTGGCCGAGGAGCTGCGCGACGGCAAACCGTGCGCGCTCATCTGCGGCTCGGCGTACCCCGAGGTGAACGCGGCGCTTCTCGCGGCCTTCGCGTCACCGTCGCTGCGCATCTACGAGACACCGGACTTGATCGGCCTGGAGTGGGCGAGCGCCCTCGTGGGGTGCTTGGCCATCGGCGTCGGTTATGCGCAAGCCGTGGGGGTAAGCGCAGGCCTCGTGGCCACGTTCATCTCGCGCAGCGTGGAAGAAGCTTCGCGCATCGCGGCCGCAGCTGGCGGCAAAGAGCGCACCTTGCTGGGGCTCGCGGGCTACGGCGATCTGCTGGCGTCGGTCGCGCAGGAAGCGCGTCCCGAGGTCGTCGTGGGGCGCGCGTTCGCCCGTGGATTGACGGCGGAACAAGCGGTGGCCGAGGCAAAGCTGCGCGTCGAGGCCATCGAGCTCATTCCGCGCATCGCGCAATGGGCGGCGGTGCGCGGCGTGCGCATCCCCATCTTCAAGGGCCTCTCGAAGGGCATGCTCGCTGGCCGCACCGCCGAAGATCTGGTGCGCGAGCTCATGGCGCAACCCGTCCAGAAATTGAGTTAAGGGAACAGTCGAATGGATGTGTCGAGTTTGAAACTACCTGGTGCAGGAACCGCGGCAGCGAGAAGGAACCGGCGAGACCGGCGCGACGTCTGGGTCCGGAACGCCAGGATCGCCAACCCGTCGGACGATCCTCTCGTTGGGCAAGGGCTAAGGCGCCGGCCTCGCCGGGCTCGTCCCGCTGCCGCGGCTCGATGGCAAGGGCTTTGGGGGACTGTCAGGTTCAGTCGACTTTTGGGTTAGCCGTGGCGGTTACGTTTGCAACCTACAATGTAAAAGATCTCTTCGATTCAGTGGATGAGATAAGCAAGATCCATTTGAATCGAAAGCTCGACACGCTTGCAGCCGTCGTTTCCAAAGTGGATGCCGACGTGTTGGCGCTGCAAGAGGTTGGCTCGGAGTCGGTGCTCGATCGATTGCGCGAGCGGCTTCCGGGCATGTACGGCTTTCGCATGGTGGGCACGGCCGACGCGCGTGGCATCCGATGCGCGCTGCTCTCCCGACTGCCGGTGCGCAACTACGACGTGCACGCGACCGAGCAGCTGGATTTTCCGCGCTTCCACGAGGTGGATCCGGCGCCCTTCGGTGCGCGCATTCCGCTGCGCCGTGGCATCGTGCACGCGGAGGTCGACGCGGGCGCGCTCGGTGTGGTGCACGCGCTGGTGCTGCACTTCAAGTCGGCGCGACCGGTGCCGTTTCGCCGCGCCGATGGCGTGGCCGTGGAACCGGTGACCGCGCGCGAGCAGGCCGAGGGCGAGCTGCGCACCTTGGTGTGGCGCGCCTCGGAGGCGTTGTTCGTGCGCGGGCTGGTCGACGACGTTGCGGCGAAAAACCCCGGGCACCACCTGCTGGTCACGGGCGACTTCAACGACGTTCCCGGTTCGACCACGTTGCGCATCGTGTCAGGCGCAGAGCCAAACGCACTTCGTTCCGCCACCGCCGACGCCTTGGAGGGCGACCGCTTCAGCGTCCTGCATCGGGGCGACCGCGCGGAGATCGACCACATGCTGCTCTCGGCGGGGCTGCGTGCCCGGATGACGCGGGTCCGGTACTTCAACGAGGGCCTGCGCGATCATTCTCTGCTCCCGGTGCACGAGTTCCCCACCCCCGACTCCGACCATGCCCCACTCGTGGTACGCTTCGAGTAGGGTAACGGATGGAACTGCCGAACGACGAGACGCTAAGCTGGATCGTGACCCACTACGCCGACTTCGTGGCCAAGCACGGTGAGGCGATCGGGCAACCCGAGCTGGTGCTGCCCACGGGCGAGTTCTTTCCGGACGAGTTCACCTTCGACGTGCAGAGCATCGCGCGACTGTTCGAGCGCATGCTCTCGTACGCCCCCGTTTCGGACGATCTGGAGTTCGGACTTCAATTCCTCGACGGCGAAGCCTCGAGTGGCGGTGGCTGCGGCACCGGCGGGTGCGGCACCGGAGCTTGTTCCACCGACGGGACCCCTGCCCGCGCGGCCGGGAACATGCTCGAGACCGACGAGGGCTACATCGCGATCCTGAGCACCGCGCACGTGCAGAACCCGACGTTGCTCACCACGAGCCTCGTGCGCAGCATCGGCGCCATCGTCCTCGCCGAGGCGGGGGAAGAAGTGCCCGAGGCCGACCTCGACCTGGCCAGCGAAATCGCCGCCGTGGCGAGCGGATTCGGCGTGCTGCTGCACCAAGGCTCGTACGTCTATGGCAAATCGTGCGGTGGCGCGCGCGTGCAAAAGGTCACGCAGCTCTCGGTCGAGGAGCTCGCCGTGGCGCTGGCGCTGTTCCTCCGGCACCATGACATCAAGCCGTCGCACGCGCGTGCGCACCTCGACACGACCCAGCGCGAAGCCTTCGACAAGGCGCTGGAATGGGTCGATTCGAACGAAGAGATCGTGGACGGCCTGCGCGAGCGCCCGGAGGAGATCGCCTTGGGCTTCTTCGAGCTTTCGCCGGTGCGCGGCCTCTTGGGGCGACTCTTCTCGAGTGGTCCTTTGTTGGGAACCGCGAAAACGCGTTAGCTAGCCAGCGCGAAACCCGTTAGAGTGCGCCATGGAGCGCAGGCCCCCCGTTACACCGTCCGACGAGATCGATCTCTACGTCCGAACTTATACCTCTCTGCTTCGCTCGACCGTCGAGGTTCGAGTGCGCGCCTTCGAGGAGGCGCATGCCTTCGCAGGGTCGTCGTTGCATCCGGGGGCGCTCTCGCCCACGCCGGATGTATCGGCTTTTGCCTATGCCGCCGCACGATTGCCGGATGACATGCCGGGCATCGACCTGGTGGTGCTCGGCCAGTCGCACGAGCTGTTCGAGGCCGCGGGCTTCGAAGTGCAAAGCTGGCGCACGGTCCGCACGCGCGGCCGGCGGCGCCCGCTGCGGTTGGATCCGGAGGGACACCGGCTCGCGGTGTTCATCGCCAGCGAAAGCGACATCGACGACTTCATCCCCATTTTGACGGCGTTTCAGATCGAGTGGAACAAGATGCACGAGCGGCTTCGTCCGCTCGCCGCCGATATGGGAGCCGACAAGGCGGCGCCCGCGACGGAGGAGGTGGCGCGCTACCTGGGCATCTCCGTCGACGAGGTCGACGTGCTCACGCAGGCCTTCGGGGGCCGGCTCGCGCAAGGCATCGCCAACATCGCGAACCACCCCGTCGACGTGAACGTGCGGCTGCTCGCCGCGTCGTATTCGCAGTACCAGCGCTCCGCGCAGCGATGGTGGAGCGGCATCGAGCCGCACTACGTTCGCTCCGAGCCGCCGCGGCGGCGGCCGGTGTACTTCGTTTCCTCGAACACGCATGCCATCGCCAACCTGGTCGGTGGCTATGCGCGCACGCACCAAGATGCGATTTTGGCATTCGGGCGCGAGACGAACCCCGAGGGCCTGGCCGAGACCATTGCCGCGGCCCAAGCCTCGGGCAACGAGGAAGATCGGCTGCCGTTCCTCTATTATTTGCTGCGCGGTTACATCCACGCGAGGCCCGGGCGCGATCGCATGCGCGAGGTCCGCGCCTTCGAGGCGAGCTGCGGCCTGACGCACTTGTCGGAGCCGGGACACATCGACGTCGATGCGCAGATCATCGAGGTGGGCAAGATCAACCCGAGCGTGATCGACCCGCGGTTGAACCTTCCGGGGCTGGCCGCCGCGCTGCCCAAGAGCGACGCGGTGATCATCAACATCGATTACCCGCTGGGCATGGCGGCGTATCATTTGATGTCGCGCGTGGGCCAAGGCGTGGGCGAGCTGCACGGTCTCTACGTGATGGGCAAGGCCGCGACCCTCAATGGGCGCGTGGGCGACGTTGCGCTATCGGGCACGGTTTTCGACGAACATTCGCGAAACACGTTCCTTTTCCGAAATGCGTTCGGTGCAAAGGATATTCGGCCGTACCTTCGTTACGGCAGCGTATTCGACAATCAGTCGGCCCTGACGGTACGCAGCGCGTTTCTGCAGAATCGCAATTACATGAGCGCCTTCTACCGCGACGGCTACACCGTGCTCGAAATGGAGGCCGGCCCCTTCCTCGCCGCCGTCTACGAACTGGTGCACCCCACGCGGGTTCCGCAGGACGAGATCATCAACCTGAGCGCCACCGTCCCCATTGACGTGGGATTCGTGCACTACGCATCGGACACCCCGTACTCACGCCGCCAATCGCTCCTCTCGAAGAGCCTGAGCTACTTCGGCGTCGACAGCACCTACGCCTGCGCCATCGCCATCGTCCGCCGCATCCTCTCGCTCGAAATCGAACGCACCGCGGACTCGTAGCACGCTCCCGGAGAATTTCACATGAAGGCGGGAAGGCGGGAAGGTTTTGAGTTTTCAATCGGCCCAGTGGGCGCACTGAAACACCCAAAAAAGCCTTCTGCGACGCTTCGCGCCGGAACTCCTTCCCGCCTTCCCGCCTTCATGTGAATTCTCTCCTAGGCTTATCAGGGGGCAGCGCTGGTGTGCTTGCGGACGATGAGCATGGCGAGTTCTAGGGCCTGTTCGCAGTTGAGGCGGGGGTCGACTTGGCTGCGGTAGTGGCGCGCGAGATCTTCTTCGCGCAGGTTGCGCGCGCCGCCGAGGCACTCGGTGACGTTTTCGCCGGTCATCTCGAGGTGGACGCCTCCTAGGCGGCTGCCGCAGGCGGCGTGCACGTCGAAAGCGCGTTCGAGCTCCGTGCGGATGTTCTCGAAGCGGCGCGTCTTCACGCCGTTGCCGAGCGTCTCCGTGTTGCCGTGCATGGCGTCGCAGCACCAGAGGACGCGCGCGCCCTCCTGACACACCGCCGCGATCAGCGGTGGCAGATCGTTCTCGATGTTGCGCTCGCCCATGCGGTGAATCAGCGTGAGGCGCCCAGGCTCGTTGTCCGGATTGAGAATCGCCAGCAGCCGTTTCAGGTGGTCCGACTCCAAGCCCGGGCCCACCTTCACCGCGATGGGGTTGCGCACCCCGCGGCAGTATTCGACGTGCGCCCCATCCACGTGGGCCGTGCGCATCCCGATCCAAGGAAAGTGCGTCGACAGATTGAACCACCCGTCCTGCCGCGGAACCTGCCGCGTCTGCGACTGCTCGTACTGCAGCACCAACGCCTCGTGCGAGGTGTAGAACTCCGGGCGCGCACCGCCGGCGCGATCGCCGCTCAGCGCCTCGACGAAACGCACCGAATCGCCAATGGCCTGCACCAGGCGCCGGTACTCGTTGTGCATCGGCGAGCAACTCATCCACTCCAGGTCCCAGTATTCGGGGTGGTGAGCGTCCGCAAAGCCGCCGTCGAGCAGCGAGCGCACGAAATTCATCGTCATGGCGGAGTGCGCATGACCGCGCAGCATGCGCTGCGGATCCGGCCTGCGCGCCTCCGCGGTGAATTCCGGGCCATTCACGAAGTCGCCGCGGTAGCTCGGAAGCGAAACGCCCTGCCGCGTTTCCACGTCGGCCGAGCGCGGCTTCGCGTATTGCCCCGCAATGCGCCCAATTCGCACCACGGGCAACTTGAGCCCGTGGACGAGCACCAAGTTCATTTGAAGGAGCACCTTCAAATTGTTGGAAATATGCCCCGACGTGCAATCGTCGAAACGCTCCGCGCAATCGCCGCCCTGCAGCAGAAAAGCTTTTCCCTCCTGCGCTTGGGCAAGCCTTTGCTTGAGCGCAAGCACCTCCCCCGAGGTTACCAGCGGCGGCAGCTTCCCGAGCTCCGAGAGGACACTTTCCAGCTTGTCCGACTCTTCGTACGCGGGTTGCTGCGTCACCGGCTTGTCATGCCACGAAACAGGAGACCAGTCGTTATCCATGCTTTCCACGTCAGCCTTCGCCGCGGCGAACATATTCGAAATCGACCGGACGCCCCTTGATGCCCTGCTTGGGTGCGGAAATCCAATTGGCCATTTGCTTCGGATCGAAGATGGGATGCTGCATCAAACTGCGGATGTACTCTTTGTCCTTTTCGCTCGGAAGCCAATCCTCGCGGCGCTGGGCAAAGTCGGCCGCGGAGATCAACTTCCCCGACGGATCGGCGTTGATATCCGAATAAATGCCGATGTGGCGATGGAAACGACGGTTCGGTAGTTCGAATTTGAACTCGACGTTGTGGGCGGCCAGCTGGCGATTCCATTTATCCAAACCGCGCTGGCAGTCGGCGACGTACTCGTCGCGCAGAATCTCGTTCATCGCATTGCGCAGGGGAACCTGCTCGGTGGCGATGGCGCCATCCTTGACCACGTCGATCGCGTACGTTCCGTCGAGCGCGCGGTGGTCTTCGTATTTGTCTTCCTTGGCGCGCCCCTTGAGCCCCGTCGCAAAGAACGAGGCGGCGTTGGAGGAAATCTCGCCGCCGAACAAATCGAGCGACAGCGAATACCAAAGATTCAAATACCGCTGCATCGTCGGAAGGTCGATGGCGCCGAGCTTTCGCACGTCATCGGGGTGGGTCACCTTGTTCTTCTCCATCAGCTCCGCGGTGCGCTCGACGATGCGCCCCACGCCGGTCTCGCCCACGAACATGTGGTGCGCTTCCTCGGTGAGCATGAAGCGCGTGGTGCGCGACAGCGGATCGAACGCGCTCTCGGCCAACGCGAGAAGCTGGAATTTGCCGTCCCGGTCCGTGAAGAACGTGAACATGAAGAAGGAGAGCCAGTCGGTGCAAGGCTCGTTGAACGCACCGAGAATGCGCGGCGTATCGCGATCGCCGCTGCGGCGCATGAGCAGGGCCTCGGCCTCCTCGCGGCCATCGCGCCCGAAGTACGAGTGGAGGAGGTAGACCATCGCCCAGAGGTGGCGGCCCTCCTCGACGTTCACCTGAAAGAGGTTGCGCAGGTCGTACACGCTTGGACAGGTGTGACCGAGCATGCGCTGCTGCTCGACGCTGGCCGGCTCCGTGTCGCCCTGGGTCACGATGAGGCGCCGCAAGGTATTGCGGTGTTCACCGGGAACCTGCTGCCAAACCGGCTCGCCGAAGTTGTCGCCGAAGCCGATGGTGCGATCGGCCACCGCCGGCGCGAGAAAGATGCCCCAGCGGTAATCGGGCATCTTCACGTAATTGAAATGAGCCCACCCGTCGGATTCGACGCTGATCGCCGTGCGAAGGTACACGTCGTCGGTCTGGAAGCCGTAGGGCCCCATTTCTTTCCACCACGAGACGAAGTTTGGCTGCCACGCCTCGAGCGCTCGCTGGAGTTTGCGGTCACCGGCCAGGTTGACGTTGTTCGGGATCTTCTCGTCGCTGATCGCAGTGGTGCTCATGACATTGCTCGCTTCCTGGATGCATCAAGTGCGGCGAAAATCGAACTCGGGGCGCTCGGGGCTGCCGTAGAGGGTGAGTGCGCCGCGTTGACCGACGGCGTTGGGACGCTGGAAGATCCAATTCTGCCAGGCGGTGAGGCGGCCGAAAATCTTGGTCTCCAAGGTCTCGGGGCCGGCGAAGCGAAGGCTTGCTTCCATGCCGGTCAGGGCGTCGGGCGAATAGCTGGCGCGCTCTTCGAAAGCGATGCGGATTTCATCTTCCCAGTCGAGATCGTCCGGCGCGAAGGTGACGAGCCCTTCGTCGAGGGCCTGCTTCGTGTCGAAGGGCTCCGTGCGTTCGAGCACGCGCGCCACCCGCGAAGGCTCGCGAAGGAAGCGCGATTCCAAGCGGGAGAGGCCGTTCGACATGGGGTAGGCGCCGGCATTGAGCTTCGAGGTTTGAAGCGCGACGCCATCGTCGTCGAGCATGTAAACGCGATCCGAGGCCAGGGCGAGCTCGAGCAAGGTGCCCGCGAAGCACGAGCCGGGTTCGACCAAGGCGAAGAACGTCTTGGCCGACAGATCGAGCCGCTTGAGAACGCGCCGCACGAGCAACGTGACCTCGCGCACCAGCGGGTCTTCGCGGTGCGCGTGCAAGAAGGCATCGACGGCGAGCACCGCGGCGGGATCACCCTCGGTCTTGAGCGCGATGACGCCGATGTCCGGCTGATTGAAGCGTAGATCGAGCAGCGCATCGTCGAGCTCGCGGAACGCGCGCAGGATCCACGCATCGGCACCGGCCTTGGCGAGTTCGTCCGGCGTCGCGGGCTGCCCCGCGCCCGGCGCCCGCACGGTCAACGTCGCCGTCCGCGCGGCGCGATCGAGGACCAGCGAGACATACTTGTATTCTGCACCGTTATCACTGCGGTTCGCCTCGAGCGGCGCGAGCACGATGGGCGCGTGGGCCTTGCGCTTCGATGCGGCGACGAAAGCCTCCGCGCGCGTCTTCACCACCGCGTCGAACTGCGAACGCGAGGGCGACTCGTCGACGAGGTTCCACGCGACGGCGCGCTTGCCGCGAATGCCCTCGGCCAAGGTGGAGAAGACGTCCGCGAGATCGCGACGCACCTTGCGCTTGTCGACGAGGCGCGTCAGCCCGCCGGTGCCCGGAAGCACCGCCAGCAGCGGCGCCTCGGGCAGGCTCACCGCCGACGAGCCGTCATCCTGTAGGACGATGGAGTCACAGGCCAGCGCCAGCTCGTAGCCGCCACCCGACGCCGTGCCATTGAGCGCGGCGACGCTGGAGACGCCGGATTCGGCGCTCATCTCCTCGAGGTAGAGCCTCGTCTCGTTCGTGAATTTGCAGAAGTTCACTTTGAAGGCATGGGTGGAGCCTCCCAGCATGTAAATGTTCGCGCCGGACGAAAAAATACGGTCTTTCGCGCTGGTGATGACCAGCGCTTTGACGGCGGGATGTTCGAAGCGAATGCGCTGCAAGGCATCGGCGAGCTCGATGTCGACGCCGAGGTCGTACGAGTTGAGCTTCAACACGTAGTCGCCGCCGCCGTCTTCTTTGACGTTCATGGCCAGCCGCGCGACGGCACCACCGTACTCCGCGGGAAAGCTCAGTTGCCAATGACGGTAGCGATCGGGATGGGTTTCGAATCGGACCGGACTCGTGACTCCAGCGTGAACGGTGTGAAGGGCGTCGGCCATGGCACCCCAAACCGTACCCGATGCCGCGATGAGAGTCTTGCTCTGAAGCGAAAGACGGCGGACAGTCCGCTTATGATCGAGCTCGAAAGCTATCTGCAAGGCGCCTGGGTACGAGGAAGCGGACGTGCGAGCACGCTGGTCAATCCGTCGACGGAAGCTCCCATCGCGACGTCCAACACCGAGGGTCTCGATTTCGGAGTCGCCCTCGCCTACGCCCGTGACGTGGGCGGGCCCGCGCTCCGAGCCATGAGCTTCGCGGCGCGTGGGGAGATGCTGCGCGCTTTGTCGCGGTGCATCCACGCCCACCGCGACGAGCTCATCGGGCTGGCCATCGAGAACGGGGGCAACACGCGCGGGGATGCGAAGTTCGATATCGACGGAGCGTCCCTCACCTTGGCGGCGTACGCCGACGTCGCCGCGGAACTGGCAAAAGAGGCGCCGAACGGGCCGGTGTTGCTCGATGGTCCGAGCCTTCCGCTCGGCCGAAGCCCGCGTTTGGTGGGGGCCCACATCTTCGTGCCGCGCGAGGGCGTGGCCGTGCACATCAACGCGTTCAACTTTCCGGCGTGGGGCCTCGCGGAAAAAGCCGCCGTGGCGCTCTGTGCGGGCGTGCCCGTGGTGAGCAAGCCCGCCTCGAGCACCGCCCTGGTTTCGCACCGCATCGTGCGCCTTTGGGTCGAGGAAAAACTGCTTCCCCCGGGGGCGCTCTCCTTCATTGCCGGCAGCCCGGGCGATCTCTTGAAGCACCTGCGCGGGCAAGACGTCCTCGCGTTCACGGGCGCAGGAACGACCGGTGCGCACCTGCGCGCCGAGCATGCGGTGCGGGAACACTCGGTGCGGGTGAACGTGGAGGCCGACAGCCTCAATGCGGCGTTGCTCGGGCCCGACGTCGGCGACGACTCCGAGGTGATGAACCTTTTCGTCGGCGATGTCGTGCGCGACATGACCCAAAAGACGGGGCAAAAATGCACGGCCATCCGCCGCGTGTACGTGCCCGCGGACAAGGTGCCTGCGGTGCTCGAGCGGCTGCGCGAGCGCCTCGCGGCCATCAAGGTGGGCGATCCTTCGCGCGAGGACGTGGGCATGGGCCCCCTTGCGACAGCGCAACAATTGGCCGACGTTCGCGCCGGCGTCGCCAAGCTCGCGGCCCATGGAAAAGCCGTGTTCGGAAGCGCAGAGGCCGTGCACGAGAAGGGTTATTTCATCAGCCCCGTGTTGCTACACGGCGAGCGGCCCGATCCGGGTGATGCAGTGCACAATCACGAGGTCTTCGGCCCCGTGGCCACCGTGATGCCGTATTCCGATGCGGCCGATGCCGTGAAGTGGGTCGCGGCAGGTGGCGGAGGTCTGGTGTCGAGCGTCTACTCGGACGACAAGGCCTTCGTGCGATCCGTGGTGCTCGGCATTGCGCCGTACCATGGCCGCGTAACCGTGGGCTCTTCGAAAATCGCGGGACAGGCCGTGCCTCCGGGCACCGTATTGGCTCCGCTCGTACACGGCGGACCGGGGCGCGCGGGCAGCGGTGAAGAGCTTGGCGGTCGCCGCGGACTGGCCTTTTACATGCAGCGCGTGGCCTTGCAGGGTGACCGGGCGTTGCTCGAGATGATTTCCGGACAGCGCGAAGAGAAAGCGTAAAGCTCGCGCGGAGGAGCTTGCGATCGAGGTCCCAGGGTTCAAGGTTCTCCCCTGGGGCCTGTAGGAGATCCCTATATGAACGATGCGACGCCCATTCCGCGCCGTCCGGAGCCTAGGACGCAGCGCCGCCCTCTCATCCTTTGCGTCGAGGACAACGAGGACAGCCGTGCGCTGTACGCCGCGTTCCTGACGCGAGCAGGGTTTCGCGTGACCGAGGCCAGCAACGGCGCCGAAGGGCTGGAGCGCGCGCAGGCACTCCGACCGGATCTCATCGTGCTCGATATTTCGCTGCCGGTGATGGACGGACGGGAAATGCTGCGACGCTTGCGTGATGCCGACCCAAGCCAAACCGTTCCGGTCATCGTCGTCACGGGCCAAGCTTATCCGGAGCATTGGCGCGACGCGATAGACCGCGGCTGCGACGCATACCTGACCAAACCGTGCCCATTGGGCGATCTTCTGGCCGCCGTACTCAAGGTGATTAGCCTCAAGCGCGCCAAGGACGCGGAGGACAAGTCGAGTTAGTACTTTTATAAGGACAACGGATCCGTCCAAGATTCGAGAAACAGAATTTCGCTTTATTTGAATTACGCAAAATTGTGTTTCAGAATTTGTCCTATGCGGCAGACATATTTGTGGATCACGCTGTGTCTTGGGGTGGGCACGGCAGCGTGCGGGGGGTCGTCGAAGCCTGCCACCGATCCTTCTTCCGGTTCGAGCGCCTCGACGTCGTCGGCCTCGTCGGAGCCCGCCCCCAAATGGGATGATTCGTCGGAATCCGCGGACAACGCGCGGCATCCGCAGTTCTCCTCGTCGCCCGCGCCGGCACCGGCCGCCGCGGATGGCTCGAGGCCAGCGCCCGCACCTGCGGCTGCTCCGGCGGGAGGCACATCGCAGCGCCGAACGGATTCGTACGACAAAGAGGCGACGGAGGTCGTCTTGAAGCGTGCGGCCCGCCAGGTGAAGGACAACTGCGGTTCGGCGAAGGACGAAAACGGCAAGGCATCCGGGCCGTGGGGCAAGACGATGGTGACCGTGAACCTCGGTCACAACGGGCGCTCCAAGGGAGCCACCGTCGGGGCGCCCTTCGATGGGAAGCCAACCGGGCGCTGCGCTACCCAGGCTTTCGCCAACCTGGTCTACCCGCCCTGGGCCGGCGGCGACACCACGGTGCAGTGGGAGGTCGACATCGCGGCCCCCAAGGACGCGAAATAATCCGCGGAAAAACGAGGGGTACCGCGTCTTTTGTGAGCTTCCTTCATCGAGGGAGTAGACAAGAGGCGCGCGTCGCAGTAGATGACCCTCCACCCAAGGGGCCGTAGCTCAGCTGGGAGAGCGCATCCATGGCATGGATGAGGTCAGGGGTTCGATCCCCCTCGGCTCCACAAAGGTTCCGCGTACTTGCGCGAGTCCGTCTACACTTTTTCTACATTCTGGGCGGTCCAAGTCGAGGCAAAGGACGACGTCGCAGAGGGGCTTCCAGTCCCAAAATGTGTAGATGTCGATGATGTCACCACAAGCGTTGTGGGTGATTCGTTCGAGCACATCCTTAGCGCAGCCACCCCGCCGGCAATGCGAGATGAAGGAACGGCGCGACGAGTGGACTCCCCGAAGCGGGACCTCCGCTCGTTTGCACGAGGTCCGCATCACTCGATAGGCGCTCGAATTCGTGTGGCACGCAAGCACGTCGCTTTCGAGAGGAACGATGAAGTCGTCCAACTTCGGACGGCGCCCGTAGAACTGAGCAAACCCCTCTCTCCACCACCAGTCGAGAACACGTTCGAGCTCGGGGTGGACCGGAATCCGGCGCGCGTGCTCGCCCGCCACCTGCTGATCTGTCTTGAGGAGTTGGTCGTTGAATTGTGTGTCCACCTCGAGAGCAGAGAGAGGATGTGCATCACGCTTCCAATCCCGAAACCGGCGCCCCGCGGCCTCGCCTGTCCGCATCCCCGTGAAGAACAAGAGCGCGTTCCAGACGCGCTTGTTCGGTTCGACCTTTTCATCTCGCACGAGCGGGCGAATCTCGACGAGTTCGTAGGGTCCGCGACGTGAAACCGTCTTGTGCGTAACGAGCCCCTTGGGAATCACGCACGGGTCAACGTTCGTGAGCTCAGCGATGCGAGCATCACGGAACATCGTCCGCAGGGCAGTGTACGTGTTTGCCACTGTCTTGGGTCGCAGCGGCTTGCGCGTGCGATGGCCAATCGTTTTCTTCAGCTCCTGGATCAACTGGATGATGTGGCGTGGCCGCACATCGGCGATGGGCATCTCGACGAACCACTCCTTCGGGAGCACGTAGTACTTCATCCGGCTTCGGTCGTTCGTCGCCGTACGATTCTCTCGCGTTAGAAGCCAAGCCCGCAGGTACTGCCCCACCGTCGTAACCTTGCTCATCGCCGGAGGCACGTACGTACCGTTTGCAACCTCCGCTCGTCGACGCTTCTCGAGACGTTCCGCTTCGCGCTTTTCGCTACCAGCCTTCTCCCATACACGCCCCCCTTGCCAACTGAATACTGCGTAATGGGTGGCGCCTTTTTTCCTCTTCTTGGTTTCAACGGACATCAGCCTTCCCCTTTCACCGCGCGCAGTTTGTCCCCATAGCGCTCGCTCGGAGCGCCGAACTTCACCGCTTGCTCTTGCAACCAGCTACGAACATTGTCACGCCGAAAGCGCCAATTCTGACCAAAACGCGTTGCGGGCAATCCCCTCTTATTGATGTATTTCACCACCGTTTTCGTGGATATCTTTAGAAGCCGCGCGACGTCCTCTAGATCGAGAACGTCGTCGTCAGACGCATTGGTCTTGAGCTCCTCGCGCACGGCCTCCCTGACGAGCGACCGCAACGCGTCCGCGCTCATGGGCAGGACCGTCACCTGGGCGGGCTCGGTCACGACGCCACCTCCTCCGCTCCCGACGACGAGGAAAACGGTCTCGTAGCGCCCATCATTACCCACCATCCTTTGAGAACCTAAGAGGAAGGCGCGCAACGGCGTCCGCCACGCGTTCCAGCGGCATGGGGGCCTTGATGCCGGAGTCCGTGATTCGGTGACCCAAGAGCACCATGCATGTCAAGCGGTCAACTCCAGCCGCGCGGAGCCACAGGCAGAACGATCGCCGAATGTCGGACAGCCTGAATGGATGATTTTCGAGATCGCTCGGCAAGCCGCCTGCGACCCGGAGGTCGGCGCGGAGGCGGGCTGCATCGATCGAACGCTGGCTCTCGGCGAATATCGGGTCTTCGGGCAGAGGCTCGCGTCCTAGTTCGCGACGCCCGTCCTCATGAAGAACATCGAGTGCGGCAGCCACGAACGTGGCGATCGGAATGTGGCGCTCGCAAATACGGTTCCCAACGACCAAATTGGGAATGGCTGTATTGAGGCACCGATGCTTCCAACGAACAGCGAGAAGCTCACCAATCGAAGCCGCCGTGCCAAACATGACCGCGTATTGCGCCTGACGTACGAGTCGAACCTGCGGCGACGCGAGGAGCGCTTGCGCACTCGCGACTGGGATGACGTGTCTCGCCCTCTGCTTTGCGGTAGCCATGGGCCTACCCACCCTCCGCCGAGAACTGGAACGGGAGCTGTGCAACCGCCGCCGCCATGCGCTCGAGCGAAATGGTTTCGGTCTCCATCCCGAACGCAACGATGGAGTGCCCGAGGAAGGCATCACGTGTCTCGCCGTCGACGCCGGCGTCCTCGAGCCACTTGTTTACAGAACGACGAACATCGTGAAGCACGAATGGAAAAGCATGCAGGTCGGAGGGCAGGCCCGCAGCCTGGAGGTCAGCGCGCAGAACCTCGGGGCGCACGGGGCGACGGATCTCCCGGAGCATGAGGTCTTCGGGCCGAGGGTCGCGGCACAATGCGAGCCGCGCGCTGTCGTGCAGCACCTCGAGAGCTGCAAGAACGAAGGGCGCGAGCGGAATGCGCCGCGACACGCGCCAGTAATGCGAATGACCGTCCCCCACCACCCAATAAGGGATTGGCGCCGCCGTGTGGCGATGCCCCCAACACGCGCTGTGCATCTCGCCGATTCGTGCTCCGGTGCCGACCATCACGGCGTACTCCGCTCGGCGTTCGAGCGGAACGGAGGATGAGGTGAGGAGCCGTTGGGCAGTTGCGATCGGAATGATTTGTCGTGGGCGCTGCTCATGCGCCCGCCCCCCTGCCACGGTCAACGGAGACTCGGCCCCGAATATCGAGGCTTCGATGAGCTGGCGCAAGACCGTGTGGCACGCAAGGCAATACGGTGTGGGGCGACGCGTCCCCAGCTCGCGAAACAATTCCGGAATGAGTTCCGTGTTGTCGAGCAACTCCGCCAATCGAAGGTCTCCGAGCTTGGGCAGAATATCCACGTTGAGATATTGCCATTCCTCGAGCCAGGCTCGGGGGCTGACCTGGCGTTTGCGGACTGCGAGATACCGCTCCGCCGATTCGCGCAGGGTGGGGACCTTCTTCTCATCGACCAAAGTCTCTTCCTGGTTCATAAGTTCCTCCCGATTCACGAAGTCACCGCTCTTGCATGTGCCTTTTCGCTCAGCGCAGCGATTGCGGCATCGATGTCGTCGAACAGTCGAACGCCACGCCGATAAGCAGACAGGATTGGGCGGCCCACCCAATAGACAGGGATCTCGAGCACGAGCGCGAAGCGGGCCTCCGCGTACATCTCCCCTCCGCCTTCGGGCAGGGACCACACCAGGACGGCGTCACTTACGCGCAGTGCGCGATCGTTCGCCTCTGCGAGGGCTCGAAACTCAGATGCGAAAAACGCGCTGAGGCGTTCGCGGCCGGTCGCTGCTTCCGCCCATGCGGAGGTAGGAGTGATCCCCTTCTCGACTAGGCGGACGTGAACGTCTCGCACCCCAGACGCGTTCGTATAGGGACTTGCGACGTACACTCTCATTTCGATGCTCCCTCTTCGTCTTGGAGCAAGCGCTCCGCGGCTTCGGCCAGCGCTTCCATATCGAGCACCTTCAGCGTCGGAGCGTCGCAGGCGACGACGTCTTCGTTGGTTTCGCTCATGAGCAGCTCCCTGCGTCCGTCATAGCTCCAAGGGCTGGAGTTCCAAGAGGCACGTTCATGATCGGGTCGCTGCTCGAGGCCACGATCTCGATTGCGTCCCTGAAATCGAAGACGCGGGAGACTCGTGGATGCGCGTCGAAAATGTTGCCCCCTTCGCCTTGAGGCGTCTGGAGCCACACGACGCGAATGTCACGAGCCAGCGCCCACCCAAGCTCGGCGTAGGTCGCTCGCGGAGTGCCGCGGTCGGTGAGGGCAAGAATGACGCTCGCCTTCGAGAGATCATGCAGGTTTTCCTGCATCAGAACGCGACGCTCGTCCTCATCTCGCGGGTCGGCCCCGGACGCATCGACGAGATCGTGCCACCGTGAACACACGCGCACCCCCCGCGCTCGCAGCACTTGCGCGGCTTCGGCGGCACGCGCAGACTGATGAAGCGGTGCCGCCACGTAGCACCATCCAGCGAGGGAGCGCGCATGTCGATCACTTGCAAACGGCCGAATTCGAGCGAGCGCGCGCCGCTCTCCCGGAAGAAGCCACAGGTCCTCTGGAACCTCCCCCCGAGTCCAGATGGCAATGGCAGCGCGATGCCCACGCGGACGACGCGAGCCCGCCAGCCATTCGTGAATGGCCACGTCGGTCACGCCGAGCGCCCGCGCAGCCGCGGCTTGTGAAATTCCATGCCTTCGAAGGAACGCTCCGAAGGCCAACGCGCCGTGCGACAGCATGAGCGAACAAATAATGAACGTTCGCGAACAAATCAAGGTCCCGAGCAGATCGAGAGAACGAATTGGCTAACATCTGTTAGGGTGCTGGACGTGGTGAAGCCGAACTCGCGGGGTCCCAAGAGCGCGCAGCACGCCGAGCAACGTCTGCCGACGAAGGGGAAGCTATCGCCCGACGAGCCCAAGGAACGAGCTGCACAGCGGCCATTGGCGGGCGAAGCTGGCGCCAAATCCGCGGGGCCGTTAACGGGGGAGCGCCGTGTCCGAGAATATATCCGCAGCGTCATGCGGGAGGCTGCCACGAACCGCGGTGGACCCGCGATGCTGGCGCGCGTCACCGGACTCTCCAAATCCAACATCTCGTACATTCTGAGGGACCCGCCCTTGCGAGATCCCAGCCTGAACGTCATGCAAGTCATCGCTACCAAATGGCTCGGCCTGCCCTATGACCAGATGCGGGCAGAAGTTCTCGCGGGGAAGCGCGGGGTACCGATGATGGAAGAAGACGACGACGGAATCACTGGGGCGGAGTCTGCGAACCTCGCCACGGCTATGGAGCTCCGGCCATTTTGGACGGACACCGTTAAGAAGCAGCTTCTGGTCATTCCGATCCCGTACGGAGATCCCACCGTCGATTGGTGGGTGGAGCGTGGGGACAACCTCCTTCAGAGCGAGAACGTGAGTGAACGAGGACGTCGCAATCCCCCCGCGCCGCACCGCGGCTCGTCTGGGCAAGGCTCGACGTAGTCAGTGCGGTCCCATCGATCGGCGCTCAGGCTGACGAGCTCCACCTTTCCTGCGTGATGCGATGGCGCGCGCTCTGCCGCGCACCGTCGTAGGCAGGAAGCAGGTCGAACGGCCGGCGACCCGCTCTCGGTCGCGCCGAACGGCCGGAGGCCTGCGGTGGTGTGCCCCGCCATTGCAGCACGTTCCTCGACCGTCGGGTGCGGAGATTGTTCGACCTCGGAACGTCCTTCTCATTTCCATTCGCGTCCGGCCGCCGGCCCGAGAGGGCGACGTTCACAAAATCAGTGAACGTTCCCCTTGAATGTTCGCTAATGTTTCTTATTGTTCTCTCATGGTCGGACGACGTGTCCGACGGGAGGACATCATGATCGAAGCTCGCACGTGCGCGATCTGCGCCGCTTGGCCCGCAGAACGACCGAACCCTTGCCCATGCAGCCGATGCAAAAATACCCATGTTTGCGACGAGTGCGAACGGATCGGGACGCGTATCACCGCAGAGCGCGTCGCACAGGTTCGGGCCCTCATGACGTCCATTGGCCACGCCGAGCGTGCCGAAAAGCTCCTCGACGAGCTTCGTGCACGTCATCGAGCTTCGAGCCCGCGGCCCGCGGAGTCGCGCTATGCGAATTGACCTCGACGAACTTGTAGCGCGAGTCCATCGCGCGCAAGAGGAGGAGGACCTCGCCGAAAAGGCCCTCTCCGCCCTTTTCCGTGGCGAGGAGCACGACGAAACGGTGATCGCCGCAGCCCAGGCTCGCGTGCGAGCTGCTGACGACACCATGCACGATGCGCTGTTGGATTACTTTCAAGAGAACGAGCGGCGGAGGGCCGCCTAAATGGACGCCCGCGAAGACTACGCTCTCGCGTGGTCGCATGAGGGGCTCGCTGGGTTGGACGACTGGAAGTGCCGGCCCCCCGAGGACCCGGCCCCCGCCGGCCCGTCGATCGCGTCCCGGGCGCCCAAGCCCACGACACCAACCCACGAGGTTGCGCGGACTTGTTACATGTGCGGCGGCTCGAGGGCCGTGAACCTCCGACAGGAAACGATCTGCCGAGCGTGCGACGACCTCGGTCTCATCGTCGAGGAAGTCTCGCCGTCGGTCGCCCCAAGAGTCACCGCGCTCCTCGACTCCGCGATCCGGTACGCAGCCAGAAACCTGACCCTCGCAAAGGAGCACTACGATGCAGCAGCGTAAGGAGAAGGAAAACGGCGTCACCCACGCCGTCGAAAGTGCGCGCGCTCGATTGGGCGCCTTGCGACTGGGGGGCGCGCAGCCGGAAGCGTTGCGCCTTGCCGAACTCGATTACACCCGGGCGCTTGAGCGCTTCTACAAGGCGCACAAGGAGCAGGTGAAGCCATGAGCAACCGGCGGCTTCCGATTATCAGTACGAGCGAAGTGCGAACCTTCAACTCCTGTCGAAGAAAGCATCATTTAGCCTATCGCATCCGCATTCGTCCGGTGGTCAAGGCGCGCCCGCTGCAGCTCGGAACGATCTCTCACGTCGGCTTGGAGGTCTGGTGGAAGACGGTAAACCTCGCGCTTGCGATCGATGCCATGCGCGAGCATGCGCGGAGGGAGCTCGAAGAGCGCGGCATCGATACCGATCCATTTGACCTGGCAATGGCCGTTGCGCTCATGACGGGATACGATGCCCGCTGGCGAGCGGAGCCCATCGAAGTGCTCGCCGTCGAGGCTGAGTTCGAGACCGACATCATCGACCCTACGACTGGCGCGGCGTCACTGGACTACCGACTCGGCGGCAAAATCGACGCCATACTCCGATACTCCGCCGACGGTCGTGTGCTGATCTGCGAACACAAGACGACGTCGGAAGATATTACGGGGGGCTCTCCCTATATGCGACGACTTCGCATCGACTCCCAGATAAGCAACTACCTGGTGGGCGCTCGCGCGCTCGGCTTCGCGCCGGAAGGCTGCCTGTGGGATGTGATCAGGAAGCCAACCCTCCGCCCGTACAAAAAAACCGCCGAAATCAAGTACCGAAAAGATGGCGAGCCGTGCGCCAACCAGCGCCTACGGGACGAAACCCCCGGAGAATATGAAGCTCGGCTGATTGAGGAAATTACGAGCAACCCCGAAAAGTACTTTGCCCGAGTTGAGGTCATTCGATTGGCCTCCGAAGAGGAGGAGGCTTCCCTCGACCTGTGGCAGACCGCGGGCGAAATGCGCGGAGTGGAACGCTCTCGCCGATATCGACGCAACAGTGATGCATGCGTAATGTATCGACGGGCCTGCGACTACCTTCCGATTTGCTCCGGGGAGATCGATATCGACGACCCTCGCTTCCGAGTGGCTGAAAAGGCGCACGAGGAGCTCGAGACCATGGAGGATGAGGCGGCATGAATGTCACGACCATTGTGAGCAGGCCGACGGCGGCGCCGAAACCGCCGTCGCGTATGGTGTACGCAAACGTCACGAAGGGCGTCCTCGAGAGGCCCATGAAAATTCTGATCTACGGCGAGGCCGGCTTCGCGAAGAGTTCATTCGCTGCGCATGCCCCCAGGCCGATTTGGTTGGGTGGAGAGAATGGGTCGGATCATCTTCCCGTTGCGCGGTACCCCGATCCCCAGAGCTACGAGGAGGTGGTCGAGGCGATTCGCGATGCACGACAACATAGAGACAAGCACGATACGTTCGTCTTCGACCCTCTTGGTTTCTTCGAACCATTCGTAGAGGAAAAGGTTCGTCGCGACAACGGTTGGGCCACCCTCGAAGAGCCCGGGTACGGCCGGGGCCCCCAAGCGGTCTTTGACCAGTGGCGCGTGCTTCTGCATGAAATCGAGCAGCTCTATTACGCGGGGATGCACATCGTCATCATTGCACACGCCGATAAGAAAACGGAGACAAGTCCAGATGTAGAGACGTTCGACAAGTATGTTATTGCGCTGAAGAATCAGAAGGCGGCTCACCTCCTTGATCGATGGTGCGACTACGTCCTGTTCGTTCAACAGAGGATCTGGACGACGAAGGGGAAGGATAAACGTTTTCGCGGCACGACAGACGGCTCGCTCGTGATGCACGCGACTGCAATGCCGTATTTCCGGGCGAAGTCCCGTCCCGCCCTTCCGGGAACGCTGCCCGTGTCGTGGCGCGCGTTTATGGAGGCGCGTGCCGCCGTCTCAACGCGAAAGAAAGACCTTCGAAGTCGGGTGGATGAACTTCTCCTCGAGCTCAATGACGAGAGCGCCGCGCAGCAGGCGCTCGACTACATCGCAGAGGCCCCCGACGACGACACGTCGCGCCTCGAAGAAGTTGTGAACGTGCTCGCCAACGAAATTGCCAAAAAGGACACGCAAACATGAATCCGAACGAACAAGAAAATACGACACCGAGAATCCAGGAGGGCTTTTACGATGCAACCTGCACCGGCGTTGTCGACTTTGGACTCAGCGAAAGCGACGGCGAGCAGGTTGCTATTCAGCTCGATATCGACGGCAACCTCGTGACGAGCTATCTTGCCTTCGCCGGGGAGGCCCTTCAGCACTCCGTCGCGAAACTGACGGCATGCGGTTGGACGGGTCAGCGTGACGCGGCCGCCGTCGGAGCCGCAATCAAGGGACATAAAGTGCGTGTCGGCATTCAATACCGGCAATTCCAGGGAAAGACGAAGATGGAGGTCAACATTTTTGACCAGCCAGCGGGACCCCGGAAGCCTTTCAAGAGGGAGATGAGCGAGACTCAGGTTGGGGCGTTCCTGCAACGGATCGCGCGCGGCGCAGCCCCGGGTGCCGCGCCTTCCGGGCCGTCGAATCGCGGCTACCCCGCCAACTGGGATGAACCGACGCCGACCCGCAGCGGCGGCGGCTTCTCCCTGAACAAGCCGGCAGGCCGCTAGTCGCGACGCGACTAATCGACCGCTTTTATCTTCCAATCGAGCCCTACAAGAGAATGTGAACCAAATTTAATCTTACAAAGGTTTTAGGTTGCGCATGCTCAGCGGTTTGGTTATCTGGTCGAGGCGCGGCGATCGGACATCTCTAGGATGGCCGCTCGCTGGCGAAAAACCGCACGTGACCCCTGACGGCACGGGGAGCCGTCCGTGGTGGTAAGCGCGGAGGTCAAAATCGAGGTTACTTACGGGGAACCGCCCCTCCACGGGGAATGGAGGGGTGCACCCCGATGTCTTCAGGAGCGGGGCAATGCTGGGCGCTTATGCCTTCGATTTAGAGTTTCCTGTTTGGTTTTCGCATTCGGCGTCGCATGACCGCGACCTCTACGCAGTCGTCGATCCGGCGGCTTTGCCCGCGATCCACCTTACGGACATTCGCCCGGCCTCGGCCCTTCGGCCGCTCGAGGATCCCTATTTCGTGAAGACACTCATGGTTCGCGATGGACGCTTTCGCGCTATCCAAAGGGCTTTCGGCCTGGCCGGGCAAGGGGCAGTTGGGGAGCTTCGGCTTAACCGCGAGCGTGTGCCGATCGTGATGCTCGCGCACGGGAGTGGATTTCACCTGGGTGCGCCGCTTGTTCGACGGTTGAATCTCCCCTCGGACGCGACGGGCTACACGCAGGCACGGGTCCACATGTCAGGAGAAATCTTGAGCAAGCTCGCCACCAAGGCGGCCTATGAGCCCGAAACAGGGCGGGTCGTCGACCTCTCTGATTTATTCCATTGGATGCGCGCGATTCGCCGGCCCGTGGCTGATGAGGACAACGATGTCACCGGGGTTCGCCAGATCGGCGTACAGCGGCAGAACGACGCGCCGCCGGATACCCACCGCGTTCCAAACACCACGCGGGAGGGCCGATGAATGATGCCCCAAACTGACGAGATCGCCGACACACCCTTCGGGCGCTCTATGGAGCACGTCCGCGACGTAGCCCTCCGCTGCCCATCTCCCGGAAGAAGAACAGGGCACGCCCCAGCGGAAATGTGCTGGCCAACATCAACGGCATCTCGCCGAACGGCGCGAGTGTCGCGAGTGTCACGGCCTCGGCGCAGTCGTCGTTGCTCCACCAAAGCCTTCTCCCCATCCGGCATCCGGCCGCTGAGCGATTGTTTCCACGGGCCATTACTGCGCAGCGTTGCGCGTGTCCTCCTGCCAGTTTGCAGGGGGATGGGGCCACCTCGTTGCAGGGACATGGGGCCGGGGGAGAGACACAGCGATCGGGTTGACGATGCCCGAGACCGCGGAGCGTGTCGAGGGGTTCCGGAGTCGGTCGCGTAGCGACCGACGACGTGGATCTTTTACGCAGGGGGATGGGGCCACACGGGTGTCAGTTCGGGGGCCCGATCCTCGCGTCTTGGAATGAAGTTCTGATCGCCCCGAGGCGCGCGTGACCGCGCCGTTTGGCATGAGCGGCGACGACGAGCCTCGTCACCGGTGCCGAAGGCGAGCCCCGACGAGAACATCCTCGCCGGGGCCATCGTGTTTAGCGTCGACGTCGACTGCGAGGATTCACCGGAGGCTTATTGCGCGGAGACACGAGCTCCTTCGTGTCGGGATCGAGCTGCGGTTTCAGGCGCGGTCGATACGATTCGCCTTCGACGACGAAATCGTAAGCCGCATTCTTGAAACGATCGACAGCGCTCTGCGCGAGCAAGACGTCGTCGAACATCGCGAGCCATTCGGCCGTGTCGCGATTCGATGTCACGATCATCGACGCACGGCCCGTGCGCTCGAGGAAGAGTTGATAGACGTCTTTGCTCTCCTCTTTGCTCATCGCGTCCAATGCAAAATCATCCAGAATCAATAAATCGACGGAGGTGAGTGCGGCCATCTCCGCGTCACGTGAGTTGTCGAGCCGACTCTGTTTCAGGAGCTTCAGCATCGCGTCGGCACGCAGGAAGCGCACGCCGTAGCCATGCTTGCACGCGATGTGTCCGAGCGCATTCGAGAGGAATGTCTTCCCCACGCCAACGGACCCGAGAATCACTACGTGCTGGTGCTCTTCCAAGAAGCGCAGACTCGTCAGCGTCGCGAGCAGCCGCTTGTCGAAGGAGACCTTTGCGGTCTTGTCCCAGAGCTCGAGACGCATGTCGGGATGGAGCTCCGCGGCGCGCACGCGATTGTCCGTCGCACTCGCCTCCCTGCGCGCGATCTCGTCGGTGAGGACTAGCAGAAGAAGCTCCTCGTGGGACATCGATTGCTTTTCGGCGAGTACGAGCCGCTCCGGAAGCGTGAGTGCGATTCTTCCAAGCCGAAGACGTTTGAGCACGGCAATCAGCTCGGGATCGATCGGCGCAGTCATTTTGCACCATCCTTGCTGCCTTTGATCGCGCCGCGCGTCGCGAAGTGCTCGATGCTGCGCGCGAAGCGCGGAGGCTCGAGTCGGATCACCTTACGGTCGCCGTCGCTCGACGGCAGCATCGGCTTCTGTGCCTGCTCGAGCATTCGAGTGATGCGCCGAACGTCGACGACGTCGAATGCGAGTGCACTCTGGCAGACCGCTTCGACACGGCCATCTCCGTACTTCCGGCACAGACGCAAGAGGCCGTAGACCAATCGCATCCGCGTCCAGGGCAATGGCACTGCCAAGAGGCGCTCTGCGTAGATCCCAATGTGCTCTCCTGACTTCTTGGCCGTCGCGACGAGCGATGCAATATCGCGCGTAGCGATGGTGCCTTTGCCCACCGGGTAGTCGCTCGGATCGGTGGAGCGCTTTCCGGGCGCAACGCGCCCGTGCATCTTCACCATCTCCGTGCCGGCGTAGACCTTCACCGTCTTGCGATCGGCGCGGACGCGCACCACCTTGCCGACCCAACGCGTCGGCACGCTGTAGAGGGAGCGAAGCACTTGGATGTGATGATCGGGATGAACCTTGGCATCGGTCCAATGCGGCACGTCGAAAGGACTCGTCGGCGCGGGCTTCATGGCCGGCCGCTCCTTCTCTTCGAACACTTCGCGCGGCACCTCGCACGTCGTGCCGTGCACGCGCGCGCCCGCGACGTCGCGGCACCAGCGCTCCGCCGCGAGGCGAGCATCCTCGAGCCCGCAGAACGATTCACCGTCGAACCAACTTTCGCGAACATACGGCACTTGGTTTTCGACCCGCGCCTTGTCCTTGGGCGACTGCACGCGCGCGGTGTCGACGAACAGCCCGCGCGTTTGCACGTAGTCGAGAAACGAAGGCACGAGAGTTGGCGCAAGCTCGTCCGCCTCTTGCACCATCGCCTTCATATTGTCGGGCAACACCACGCGGGCCATGGCTCCGAAAAATCGCCACGCCGCGTCCAGTCCTGCGCACACGGCCTCCGTGGACTGCTCGAACGAAGGCCACACGAACTGATAGCGGCTGAAGGCCAGCGTGATGATCAGCGCGTACAAGCGTCGCATTCGGCCATCGGCATCTGCGAGCATCCCCATCAGGCCGAAGTCCACCTGCGCGACCTCTCCCGGCGCAGTATCGGCCAGGCGCACCGTGGTCTTTTTGACGCGCCATCCAAGCTCCTTGCGAACGAATCGCCGAAGCGTGTCGTAACTTACGTCGAGCCCGTGATCGCGCCGAAGGAGTGTGTGGATCTTCCGGAGGCGAAGCGGGCGTTTCTGCCCGAGCCAATACTCGATACGGATTCGGTGCGCTTCCACCCGCTTCCACTGCGTGCTCGCATCCACCACGGGCCGCGCTTGCACACGCTGCGCGACCTCGTGGATCTCGTCGTCCGTCGCTTCTCGGTCCGTTGGCAATGGCAACGTCGCCGCCGCGGCGAAGTAGCGTGCCACCGTCTTTCGATCGATTCCCGTCTCACGTGCGATCTCGCGCGCACTCTGCTTCGCCGCGCGGCGCCGAAGCATCTCTTTCACGTCCATCATGATCAGCTCTCGGTAGGTCATGGGCCTCCTTCCGACGGCGACCCGCGCCGTCGTCGGAACAAGGCTGTCTCACGTCCCGATCGCTATCATCCCGGGCTGGCCCCTTCCCCCTGCTTAATTCCCCAAAAGGCTGGCCCCATGACCCTGCAAAAAACTCCGTCACGTCCCCCGTGCGGGTGGCCCCATCATCCTGCTTTGTGGCTGGCCCCATGACCCTGCACAAAACGCCGAAACCTGGCCCCATCCCCCTGCAAACTGGCATCCTCCGCCCATACTTTCAAGTCTTTTCGATCCAGGAGAGCATGGCGCGCGGCCATCATCATCGTGGCCAGATTGCCTTCGGAGACTGCCAAAATATCGTCAATGATGTCATCCGGCAGCACTTCTTCGCCGACGAGGTTATGCCATGCGAGCTCGGTGAGCTCGAGCAGGTCGAGAACGGGGCCCGCCAGGTTCGCGCCGACGGCCGCGATGACGCGCGGCTTGCGGTCGTCCCTGCGGTCTTTGCTTTTTGTGGTCATGACGGCAAAGCTAGGCGCTGCCGCTGCCGACAGCCACCCGCGCCAGCCAGCGGGGCGCATTTTCTTTCGACTGAGCGCCAATTCGCTGAGCTCGCAGCCGGTCGCCGCCGCGAAGACGACTCCACGTCCCTCTGCATGAAGGATCTCGGTAGCCCCGCGGCGTGGATTTGCGTACGGCCGTGAGCCGGTGGCGGAGCTCCGGGGGCACAAGGGGTTCCGCGCCCGGCCTATGTGCCGGAGAACCTGTTCCAGTGTGTCCTCGTAGCCATCTCCGCAGCGAGCGCAATCCTTCGCAAACGGACCACATTCCGAACAGCCCGTGCCGGCGCTTCCACTGAGTTCATTTCGTGCTCCTTGACCTTGCACCCGCGCGCCGGACCCATGGGCCCATGCCGTGAGGCCACTGGGCGAAGTCGGGCAATCAACGAATCGAAGATGTCCATTGCCGCCTGGCGCCTCGAACGCATGCTTGAAGTTCGTCGAGAGACGACGTCATCGCGTGTTGGCGGTGCGCGCCCTCCAGTCCTCAAGCCATTTCGCGGGTCTGCCGCCGACGGCATCGAACATGTGCCGGTGAGGGGGCCCTTTCCATGAGTCGAGGAACGCCAGCGCGCGATCTTGCCATTCCTCTTCCTCCAATGCGGCGATCTCCTTGCCCGACGGCTGCGCCTCATCGGCCATGGCCTCCGCGGCCTGGGCGACGTTTTGAGCTTCCAAGAGCGCTCTCGCGACCGCGAGGTCCGATTCACTGGAGTCAGACGAAAGAGATTGCAGGACTCGGAGGACAACCGTCACGACAGCCCGAAGTAGGTCGTTCTCTTCTTCTTCGCCGTAAAACGCAACGAGATCCTCGATATCTGCCTGGCAAGAGCGCAAGTCGTTCTGGTCGACAACACCGCCCTCCGCACGCGACCAGGCCAGGTCGATTGAACGCCGGACATGGTTCGAATAAGTTCCAATCCAGTACTCCTCATAAATGGGATAGACCCGATCGCCGATCTCCGCCGCCAGTGCAATGCGAGCGGTCGCGCTTATCCGTTGAAGTCGTGCGATCGCTGAGTCAATAGCATCCATCGTTCGTCCTTTCGTGTAGCACTTCAGGCACGTGTCTCGGCGATGGCTGCGACCGACCGTGGGTCGCGACTCACGCACTCCTTTGGCTACGGGCTCTGGCGCGCCATATTGATCAAATCCAGCGTGCTATCTTCAGATCTTGGCGGAGAATCATTTCCAAGAAATCGGAAATGTTTGACGCAACCTTGCTCACTTCCTCGAATTCGGGCTCTTCTCCTACGACGATTTCGAGCGACTCTGATTCGATGGCGAAGTAGGCGTATCCCGATTTGAGCGACATCACAATTGGGAAGTGTTGAGCCCAGAAGTTCTCGATGCGGGTTGCCCGCCCCTGATCCTGATCTGCGGCGGCCGCGCCCGCCAAGGATTGCACCTCCCACTCATTCCAAGCGTACGCGGAGGGCGACGCGCCACTGAAGTCGTTCACGGTCAAAAGCCAGGACTTGTCGTCGGGGCTCGCCACCTCCTCCAGTGACTCCATAAGAGCTGCCACATCAGGCGGGAGCCACTTGTAGCGCGCCGTGATGGCCAGGGGGAGCCCTTGCGGTGCTGCAAGATGTTTCACCTTCCATCCGACTTGCTGGAGAGCGTCTACGCCTTGGATGAGTGTCGGTCCCATAGGCCTCTTCTCGCGCAAGCCAGACGGTGTCGCCGGCCCCAGGTCACAGCTCATCGCCAACGCTTGGCCGCTCGACGAGGTTTCGAGTGCTGGTCGTTCCGTCATCGCACGTTTGCAGTGCGCACTTTCCAGTCGTCGAGCCAGGCCGGGGGCTTACCTCCGAGTGATGCGAACATATCGCGCCGTGCTACCCCCTTCCAACCATCAACAAGGGCAAGCGCGCGCTCCTGCCAGCTCTCCTCTTCAGCCTCCGCCAACTCCTTCTGCTGGTCGTTCGACGACTCTTGATTCGCCATTGCTTCGGCCGCAACCGCGGCATCTATCGCCGTGGTGAGCGCTCTCGCGACTGCCAGGATCGAGTCATCTTCGCTCGCTACCACTGCTTCAATTGCTCGGAGAACCACTGTGACCGCGTTTGCGAGGACATCGATGCCTTCATCCAAATAATAGGAATTGGTCTCGCGAACTTCCTTTAGGCAAGCTTGCAACTCATGGTCGTCGACAGGCTCATCGCATGCGCGAGCCCATACAAGCTCAATGGATCGGCGGACTTCTTCAGAGTAGGTGCCTGTCCAGTACTCCTGGTAGAGCGGGAATACCCTGTCCGCCAGCTCCGCTGCGAGGGCGATTCGAGCGTGGGCGTCGGTTGGTCGGAGTCGCGCTGATAAAGAAGCTATGAGATCCATGTTTGCCTTTCCTATGACTTCCTACCATCCAGCAAGTGTGGGATTCGGAACCTTCGAGAGATTGCCGCCTTCACCCAGCACGGTTGTGCACCCCGGGCAGCATGGCTTGGTGGGTTGTTGTGCCAAGAGGTTTTCGCCGTTTTCTGCTGCCCCATTTTCCATTCTCTGCTCTGCGTGATGTTGGGTACCCTCGACCGGTTCGCCGCGATTCGCCTTAGTATAGGACTCCCTACTCCCGTCGGAATCGACGATCTGCGGCTCCGTTGTCCTCTTCGGGTTGGTCACCCGATTTTTCGGTCCGTTCTCGTCGTAATTCGGGTTGTCTCGGCGAGGGCTGCGCGCAATGTGCGGCGGTGCTTGGCGTGGCTCCTCGCCGGGTTCCATGGCCTTCACGACCGGTCTCGGGAGTTTCTGGTTGTCCGCGCTCGTCGTGACCACCACCTTGCGTGTGGAAGGATCGCCGTTTTTCTCCACGATCCCCACCGAGAGCGTGGTCTTCTCTTCGGCCTCTGGGTTTGCCGCCGCAAACGCTTTCTTTAGGGCTTTTGCCCGCTCTTCGCAATGAGCCCGAAGCTCCTCATGGCTCATATCCTTCAGAGCCTTCTTCGCCGGCGGCTTTGCCGCGTGCCCGTCGGGCGCCGGAGGCGCGTGTGCCCCTTCCTCGTCCGCGTTCCCTTTCTTCTTCTTGTTCGGGCCCTCGCGTTCGGGGCAGTCGTTGAACCCCCGAACGTCGACGTACTTCAGCGGATTGCCCTGGCCGTACGCGTGGAGGTTCCATCCCCCCTGAACCCCCTGCGGATCCGATTGTAGAAATTGCCCCAGCTCCGGGCTGTAATAGCGAAAGCGAACGTAGTGAAGCCGCGTGGCCTCATCGAAGTAATGGCCCGGCCACCTGATCGGCTGATGAAAATCTGCTCCCATTTCGACGTGGGCGGTCCCATAAGCCTCGTATCGCGCGCGCCAGACGACATTCCCAGCGTCGTCCTCGATGAGCTCGGGCGCGCCCAGATGGGTGGCAAATACGAAATAGCGTTTGCCGCTTTTTGGATCAGCGTGGATGCTCGCGTAGTCGACGAACATCAGGGGCACGAGCGCGAGGTGATCCGCGTAGACGTACATGCGCAATTGCCCGTCCGGCCGAATCTCCGCAGCAAGGCGGTCACCGTCCCAGTAGAAGGTCGTCGTCTTCCCGTTGAACGTGGTCTCAATTCGTCGGCCGAGAACGTCGTAGCGCGCGTTCCATTGGAAGCCTGGGCCGTGGATGGCCAGGAGCTGATCGCGCGAATCGTAGGTAAATTGAAACGTGCCCCAAGGTGTGCGGCGCAGCGAAACGCGCTGGCGCTCGTCGTACTCGAGCCGGCTGCCGTTCGCATCGTAGACGCGCTGATGGCTTGATGTCGCGCCGCGGAGGCCAGGTGCCTCGATGAGGGTGTTTCCCGGCGTGTAGAGGAATGAATACGCGGTGCCGTTGGGAAGCACCTCGCCGGTCAGGCGGTGAGCCGTATCGTACGAATAGCGGTGGGTACCCCGGGAGCTGTCGTGAGTTGCGAGCAGGTCTCCCTCGCCGGATCGCTCGTAATGCCTGGACCAGCGCTGCCCCTGGCCCGTGTAGGCGATCTTCGCCACGCAATAGCCTTCGGGGTGGTATTGCGTGACTTCGGTCCGGCCGTTGGACATCCTGCGCGAGACCACTCCGCCGCGGCAGACCTGCAGCCGTTGAACGGCTCCTGTCGGGTCCTTGATCTCCAATGTGTTTCGAAACGTTCTGCGGTAGCGCGTGGCAAACAAGCCGAGAACGCGCACCTCCGCGAGGTCGGCGTTGTCGAATGTGCGCTCGACCCCGAGCTCGTTGCGTACGTCGCGCGTTGCGTGGCCCCAGGCGTATTGGAATGCGTAGGAATGAGTCCGGCCATCCGGCGTCTCGATGACCCCAGATTCGAGCCTGCGCGCGGCATCGTAGATGAGTTGATGCCGCTCGCCGCTGGCCATGTCCAGTGTGACCCGGCGGCCTTCATCCCCTCGTTCGAATCGAAGCAGCCAGCGACCGCGACCATCCAACTTTTCCGAGAGTTCGTCGGTCGCGTCGCGCACGTAGGTCTCGCGCACTGCGCCGTCGCGTTTGACGCTCGTGAGGCGATTCTTCAGGTCGTACCCATATTCGGTCAGCAGCCCGCTCGCATCGACCACGCTGGCCGGCTTCAGCCGCGGCGATTCCGTCAATTCGGTAACCGCGCCAAGCGGATTCTCGATCTTGCGTACGCTATTCCAAGAGGCGAACGTCCAGCGCCACGTTGCACCGTCAAAATCGGTGAACCGTGTTCGGTTCGCCGAGCTGTCATATGACCAGGACCGGCGACGACCATCGAGGCGTTCGACACGGAGGCGAAGCCCCTGAACATCGCTAACGGTGGTCTCTTTCCACCGCTCCGCGGCGTCTACATTGATGTCTCCCGTCCGGCGTGGCGTTAGTGCGTCGACGATGTGCTCCGGGAGAAAATCCGCCTCTAGATCGCGGCGTATGGGAAGCCCATGCTCGGTGGGGAGGAGCAGACCAAACTCCCATTCCCGCGGGTTTTGCGCGACGTAATGCTCGGGCTCATGGGGCGCCTCTCCCATCGGCCAGAGGCGCCCCACGGAGTCGCGGCGCCCGATGGCTTTGCCGGTAGCATCACGCTCGATGGTGAAGCGCCGCCCCGCGGCGTCCACCTCTGCGACGAGGTGCCCGTCGTCGTCGAGTTCGCGCACATGCTCGCCCCCGTAGGGGTCCACGACACGCGCCAAGTAGTTATCGTGGTGCTCATAAAGCCACCGCCCGCCATCCGCGAGCGTCACGATGGTGGCGCCATCGAGGTACTCCAGATGCACGGCCTCCACGCCGTCTTCCGCGCCGGAGTACACGCAGCGTCCGCGGCTGTCGTATGAGTAATGGAACGTGTAGCCACGGCGATCGGAAAGCTTCGACATCCGCCCGTTCGCGTCGTAGTCGAAAGCGAACGAGTTGCCGTATCGGTCCGTGCCCCCGATCAAGTGCCCATTGCTGGAGTAATGGTACGTGAGGAGGATCTCCGCCGCGCCGCCGGGCGGGGATGACTCGAGCGTGAAGGTAGATATCTGAGACCGCGGGGGTCCGCCGAACGGATCTGAAATCGGAACCCAGTCCACGCGCACGGTCCGTCCGAGTGCGTCGACGAGGGATGTCAGCAGGCCACTTTGCCGATCGTAATAGAGCTGGACCCGCCCCGCAGGATGCGAGATGGCCACCAAGCGCGCTGGCAGGTCGGAGCGCCATAGGTCGAACTCGAGGACGCGATCGTCAGGCAAGTGAACGCGATACCAGTTTGATCGTACGCGTTCGAGCTGATACCCCAGGCGGGCCGTGCGGGTGCCGTCTGCGTAGAGAAGAGGAAAAGATACGTGCGTTCCGTCGGCGCCCGTATAGCCGACCCGATTGTCATAGGTGAAACGCAACTCGGCATCGAGGTCGTGCCGGTGGCCCCAGCCGAGGCCGCGGTTCTCCCCGCACTTGTCGCTGTTGTAGTGACGCAGGAACTCGAAGGCGAACGGCGCCTCGAGCCGAAAATCGTACGTGGTCTCGAGGAGCGCGCCGCTGATGACGTCGACCGGATCGCCGACAAAACGAATGCCATCTTCGCGATCTGCAAACCCATGGCAGTGCATCATCACCCCGCCTTGCACCGGCACCCGCCGGGCATTTCCGGGCCGCCCCCCTCTTCGGGCTTCTTCTTTTTGAATTTGCCTTTGAGCTTCTTCAAGAGTTTTTGCATGGGATCGGGGATATTGGGCATTGGGAACCCGCCAACGAGCACATTCGGCATTCCCGTGAGCACCACCCCGCGGCTCGGGGGGACGGCCATGTCGGAGCCCATCGAAGCGCTTATCGCCATTGCTGCCGCGTCGATTGCCATCGCTGCGGCGTCGATTGCCGCAGCGATGGCGTCGGCCTTGGCCATCTCGGGATCGGGCTCCTCCGCGGCGTCTGCAATATCTGCGGCGATGCCAAGGACACCGACCGCTGTACCGACGCTGAGCATCCCCTTGAGCGCGGCGCGGACGGGGCCGCCCTCGCTCGGAAAGCACGCCTGGGCGAAATCCAACATGCGCGCGGCGCGCATGCCGCCGAAGAACACCTGGGAGGATCCGGTTTTGATCTCGAACATCGGCATGAGCCCGACACACGTGAGCGCAAACCCAATGTCGCCCGCGCGAGCTGCCGGTAGGTAATTCACGAGCACTTTCGGGGAGCACCCAAGGCAGACCACGCCGAAACTGGGGAGCGGAATCGGGGACGGCGTCGCGGGCGGCGTGAAGCTCGGCGGGTGCATGTGCCCGTGGGGTGGCGCAACGTACATCGAGCCCATGGTCGCCGCGGGCAAATGCGGGAAAAGCGACGCGACGCCCGCAGTCGCCATGGCCACGCCCGTGTTGGCCATCTCGATTGGGAGGCTCAAAAGTCCCATGACTCCGCCGGCCACCTCTTGGCACCTTCGGCTCGCGTTCTGAGGCCGCGGCGGCGGCTCGTCCCCTGAACCACTGCTTCCCCCCGGGCCACCCCCCGCTCCACCTGCACCGCCGGCGCCTCCGCCGCCCACGCCGCCTTGACCGCCGGCCGGCGCAGCACCTCCTTCTGCGGCGGCCTTGAATGGAGCAACGGCATTCTGCACATCTTGCGCGAGCCCCGCCATCGCCGTGTCAGAAAGGCTCATGACGCCTTCCGAGCGCGCGCAAGGTACGCGTCGAGTTGATGAATCTCGGCCACGGTAGCCTCGTAGCGTTCGCTCATGTGCAGGGCGTAATACGCGTCACGTCGGCGCACGAGGAGGTTGTGCAGGTGTTCGAACGCCTCGAAGGTTCGCGCGAGGGCGCTACCCGCGTCCCACGCTCGGATAGCTTCGACGTGCTGCCCGAGTTGGTAATGGCAGACGCCAATATTCTCGAAGCATTGGATCTCGACTTGAGTGTGCGCCATTCCGTGCGCCATCCCCTTCGCGGCCTCGTAGTAGGCTCCCGCCTCGGCCCACCGCTGCTGGGTGAGGTATAAATTTCCGAGGTTCAACGCGATATTGAGCAAGATGGGTACCGCATCGACCCGGCCGGGGTTGTCCGTTTGCTCAAGTCGTTGGAACGCGGGAGTCAGCGCCGATTCGAAATAGGCGAGTGCTTCGTTCGCGCGCTCTGCTCGCGCGTGCACCTCGCCGATCCCGTTGAGCGCCAACGCGTAGAGCGCCAGGTTGCCGATTCCGCCGTAGTAGCGCGCAGCAAGTTTGTACTTGGCAATCGCCTCGGGGAAGCGCTTGTGCGCGAGGTCGAGCCCCGCCAGCGTGAGCACGGACGGCATGCGCTCGTCGATAGGTCGGTTGCGGTCGCTCGCGTGATCTTCCACCTCGGCTTCGAACGCTTCTGGACTGAGGCGAGGTGTATACGTCGCCGTTCCTGGGAGCTGGCGGTCGGCGTCGGCGAGGGCCGGTCGCGCCGAGTCGTCGCGCACCAACACGCGCAGGTGGTGGCACCACGGGGCGGGAAATTCGTGCGCGAGCAACTCGAGAATGAATGCCCGGTACGAGACGGGATCGCCGATATGCCCCGGAAAGAGGCCCCACACCACACGGACGGCGTCCGGGTTCGGGGCAAGGGAACGTGCGTAGACCATCGAGGCGCGGACCCGCGCTACCGGGGGGGCGTTGCGGTCGAAGACCTGCAGCGGAATCGGTGGCCAAAGCGGCTCCTTCGCCTGCTCGAGCAGCTTGCAG
The DNA here is from genome assembly GCA_037157775.1 of Sorangiineae bacterium MSr12523. Classification (NCBI taxonomy): domain Bacteria; kingdom Pseudomonadati; phylum Myxococcota; class Myxococcia; order Myxococcales; family Pendulisporaceae; genus Pendulispora; species Pendulispora brunnea. Next base: position 2,077,051 of record CP089982.1, on the reverse strand, counting down.
GCACGTTCCCGTCGCTCATAGACGCGCTGAGCAATGCGATCGGCGAAGTCGACCGGGGTCGCATAACCGTCAACGAAAAGCCAAACTGCGTCCCTGATCTCGTCATCAAGCAAATCGACCGTTTTGGCGACCAGACCATTCGCCGCGTCGACGACCTCCACGACCAGGACGACCTTGTCGTCCTCCTTGACGATGAAGGAGCGTAGACGATCCGTGAGCTGGTCAAGCAGTTCGCGCATGGCAGCATCACCCGATTTTGACGAGCGCGCCGCCGACGGTGTTGATCGCCTTGGCCACGACATCAATGTTCGGGCCGTTCAATGCGGCCTTCGCGGGCGTGACGCTGACGGAGCTCGAGGCCGAAGCACTGTTAATCTCCTTCGGTGCTTTGAGCGTGATCGTCCCGTCGTTCTTGATCGATAACGATGAGGGGCCGCAAGTGAGGAGAATTTCGTCAACGGCGTTGATGGCGATCTTGTTGTCCGCGAGCGTGATGCTGCCCGATGGTGTCCAGAGGGCGACCTTCGTTTGGGTGGTGAGTGTCGCCACCCCGGGTTCAATCTTCATCTCCGCATCGCCGCCTGCCATGTGCGCCCAAATCGAAGCTCCGGCGTTGAGCTCGTAAGTCGTTTCAATAGTGTCCTTCTTCGACTTCGACTCGAGGGTGTCGGCCAACTTGACGTTCACGTCTCGGTTTCCCGCCGTGACCTCGAGCTTGTCGTCGCCGGTGGCCACGGTATGGGTACGACCGGCTTTGATGGTCACGTTCTCCGCCGTATCCACGGTCTCCGTACGCTTACCCTTCACCGCAATCGTCTCGTTCGCACCCACGCTCACGGAGCGATTCGCACCCACCGCGATGCTTTGGTTTCCGGCGACAGCCGAGGACTGGTTCGCGCCCACCGCTTCCGTATGATTGTGAAGGACGACGGTTTTGCGGTCCTTCTGCGCATGCAGGAAAATTTCCTCCTGGCCGGCGCGATCCTCGAAGGTCAATTCGTTGAACCCCTTTCCGCCCGGGATTGTCAGCGTTTTGATCGTGCTCTTGGAGGCATCGTTTGGAAGAACTTGGGGCTGCGATTCCTGCGCGTTGTAGATAGCTCCCGCCACGTACGGCCGATCGATGTCACCGTTGAGGTAGTGGACAATGACTTCGTCGCCGACCCGCGGCGGAAACCAGATGCCGCGATTGGCGCCTGCCGCTGGCGTCATCACGCGAAGCCAGCAGGAGCTCTTCTCGTCCCATTTGCCTTCGCGATCCCAAAAGAACTGCACCTTGACGCGTCCGAACTCGTCGACGAAGGGCGTCCCTTTCTCTGGCCCGACGACGCGCGCCGGCTCGGACGGCGCGTAGGGTTGCGCCGAGCGCTCGGGACGGACCCGGGTCTTGCTCGGAATGCCCATGAACGTGCTTGTGAACCCCGGCCCATGACCGCCTTGGCCCGTGTCGGCGAGGATGCCCGCGCGCTGGCCGCTCGATCTCAACTCGGTGATCAGGAGCTCCTGATTGAAGGTGTCGTCAAGGTGCTGGTGGACTGTGAACTTGCGACCGACCTGAAGACGAACGCAGGAACTCTGACCATGAAACGCGATCGCCGTGGTCCGCGACTCTTCGAGTCGAATGGCCGCGAGCGTCTTTCCCGGCTCGGTCGCATCTGTGTAATCGCCGGGGAAAAGAAACACTTCGCGTTTCGGCGCGTTTTCGCCCGTGTGCGGCGCCTCGACTTCGCTGCGCGCGGTCAGGTCGGCCCGCGACATTTTGAAATCGTAGTCGCGCATGACGATCGAACCGGGGCGCAGGCCTCGAGCCCGGACGATGCTCCCCACATGGTCGACGGTGACCGCCCCTCCCGTTTCCCGATAGGGAAGCTCGGGGTCCCCATCAATGGGAGCGTAGCCCTTGGGGCTGTTCACGAGCATCACCTTGGCTTCGTCGGACGCGAAGTGAAACGCGATCCCCGCGTCGGCGAGGATTCGACAGAAGAAGGCGTAATCCGTTTCGTCCTTCTGGACGCGGTAGGGGCGTGGCTCCGGTCGGCGGTCCAGGCGCCATTCGAGCTCGATGTTGTGCGGCTTCACCAACTCGGCCACGATGTCGTGCACGGGCAGGTCTTGGAAGATCCTTGTGTCGACCGTGTATTGCAGTTCGGCGAGCTTCGGGACAACCTTGACGGTGATCAGCCGCTGGCGATCGGTGGAACGGCGTGGCGTCACCTCCTCGACGATCCCGCGCACGATCCGCAAGGGTTCGTCGTCGCGGAGGATCTGAAACTCGGCATCTTCGCCAAGGGTATCGTCGAGCGAGGGGATCACGTCGGGGTCGACCACCACGTCGACATCGAAGCGAAAAAGTTGCGAGAGCTTCTCATTCGCGCGAAATCCGGCGACCACCAACGCGGATTCGCCGTACTTTCCCGCTTTGAGCTTGAACGAGATCGTGTCGACTGCACCCTCGAACATCGACATCAGGTTCTGCATGGCGCCTCATCCTATATTCATGGATGGACGGGGCGCCGAGACAAAATGTGCACGACCGACGGCATAGAATCGGATCGCGGGTACATGTATCCTCGTCGCCCTTGATGGCTGGTTGGCTCGTGCATGAACCGCTCGGTCTCATCCTGCTCGTGCGCAGCGAGGACGCAGGCGCGCATGCGGGAGCCACTTTGGAGTCGATTGCGCCGTGGGACGTCGCCCGTTGGCTCAACCATAGCGGGAATCGGATGGCGTTGCTCGAAGTCCACGCCGCCCTGAGGGGTGGCTTTCCGAATGTGCTCTTCGCACATCGCGAGAAGGACGAGGGCCTCTGCCGCGCGATCGCAGAGGCGTTCGAGCGCCGGGAGCTCGTGGCGCTTCGGTTGCCTGCACCCCAATTGGTCGCGAACTTCAAAAAAGAGGACCCGTTCGAGAAGGAGGATTCCGCCCGCGAGGAGGACGAGACCTTCCTCTACAAGATGCGCCTTCACGACGAGATGCACGGGCCCTGCGAAAACATCGCGTACAAGCTGGAGCTCTCGACCGGTGAGGTCGTTCGGGACAAGGTGACCGGTGGCGGCGGGCTCCTTGAGCAGCGTCTTCCAAAACGGCAGCACATGATTCGCTTGACGTACAAGCCCGCCGGATCGGACGTGGAGTTCGTGCGGGAGATCATGGTGTTGCCAGAGACGGTAACGGACAGCGACTACGTGGCGCACCTTTGGAACTTGGGCTTCGGATCCGACGAGAAACGCGCCGTTCTCGCGTTCCAAGCCGCGCACAAAGACCTAACCCTCACGGGCACACTCGACGACGCCACGAAGGCCGCCATCCAGTCCGCCGTGACCGAGGATCTCAAGGCGGGGACGCGAGGATAGTCGATGGCCAAGTTCGAAGGGATCACCGCGGTGGCTCCCCAGTTTTTCTACTACGTTCTCATCGACGGCACGGACGCCGTGGACAGCGCGGCGTTCGGCGCGGAACTCGAAAAGCACACGGGGTGGCGAAACCTGTACGGGGATTTTCTCGCGCGCGCCAAGAAAGATCCCCAGCGCCTGCACGATCCCGCGCATCCCTTCCTTCCAATCTGCCTCGTCGAGGCGGGCGGAAAGAAGGTCGCCGTCGTTTGTCCCGGTGGGAGAAACGCGTATGGAAAGGATCCGTTTTGGATCACGTACCCCGGCAGGGATCCGAAGACCGGTGAACCCGATCCGGATGGCATTCGCGACTGGAGCGACGCGGTCCAAACCAAAGGTCGCCACACGGCGGCCGAGGAAAGCGCACGGTACACGCAAGACCTTTTTCTGCGGCCGCAGGTCGAGTTGGAGTTCGGAGGGGCCGGCGGAACGCAAGTGATTCCTCAGTTGCCGGGGGGCCCCGCGTCGTCCAATGCGGTCCACTACAGCGCGGACCTTCTGTATTTTAGCTCGCACGGATGGCTTGGAGGGTTTGCACGCGGCAACAGCATCGTGAGCTGGCAGCTCGCGAGTCCGCCCGAGGCGCGCGCGGCCTATACCCCCAGCGTCTATTTTTCGGTGGGTCGATATGCGGCCGAGGGGCGTGGCTTCGCCGGACCGAAGTGGATTGTGCTGGCGCAGTGCTCCACGATCAACGCTGCCACGTGGGTCCTTTGGGCACGGGTCTTCGCCAAGAGCCATCCGCACGTGCGGGGGATCCTGGCCTACGAAGAGGCCTCCCCGGGTGCGGATTCGTCCGTCAGCATCGCGCAGCGGTTCTTCCAGCATCTCAAGGACAAGAAGCCGTTCCTCGACGCGTGGCGGGCCGCGAACCAAACGCAGAAGTGGGCCGCGATTGTGCATAAGGAAGCCTTGGGGGATCGCCTGGATCTCTGGTCGCAGTTCAAGCCACTTACGACCGTGGAGACGACGGCAGACACATTTAGCTATTACGGTTTTCTTTCCAGCCACTCTGGGCGGCAGGAGATCCGGGATAAGCCGCCGCCCTTCCGTTTGAAGTTGGAGTCCTCGCCCGATGGGCAGACGTTCCACGAAGTTTCCAGTGCGAACCTCGACGATCGGCTGGTCGCGCGCTACCAGCTTGGCTGGGTCTACCGGGTGACCCTCACCGTTCCCAAAGGACACATCGTGCGTGGAACGATGCGCTGGGTCCACATTCGGCCGACCTACCCAGAGCAACCGCTCCTCGAGGAACTGTTCGCGAGCGTGTCCTCGCGCGCCCAGCACGCCGTCATCGGGATGAATCGGGCGGCGCAAACCTTGGACATCGCCGCCAATGGATCGCCGAGCGAGATCGTTTTCGAACTCTATGCCGCCCCCGACCAGGTCCCGTCGCACCTTCACGATTCCCATTCGTACTTGTGGCCAAGCGTCTCGCTGGAGACCAGCGCGGGAAAGGCAAATTACGATTTCACGATTACGGGTCTCGGCTACTATGGCATATGGTCGCCGCGCCGATGAGATGGCCATGGCTGTTCGTGGCATTGCTCTCGGCCGGGTGCCGCAAGTCGCCGCAACCGGCGGCGGCGCTCGACGCGGCCGCGCCGGCCGCCCGCGATGGGGCCTCCAACTCCGGCCCGCTGCTGGAAGGGACCGTGTACGATTTGCGGGATGCGGAGGCAGGAACGCGACGCAGGATCGTGCCACCCCTTACGAAGGATCCCTGGATCCGTCTTGCGGCCGTCACGCCGCCGCCCGCGGCATCGTTCTATGTGCAAGATGATGGGACCGCCGTGTTCCAGGATGGGGCGCGCGTGTGGGTGGGGCGCATCGATCCGCAGGCGGTTCGCGATGTCGAAGAGGTTCTGCGTCGAAATCAATTTTGCGCGCTGGCGAACAGCGAATCGACGCACGATCGGCTGGAGTTCACGGTGCTGTCACTCCACGGGTTCGATTGCGAGGTGGCCTTGTCGCATCACACATGGCTCACGAACCCGCGCGCGCGGGCCGCGTACCAGGCCGTGCGGGGCTTGATGAGGAGCACGTGTGGAGACGCGTGCATGTCGCCGGATCTTCCCGAACTCCGTGACCGCTAGACCACCGGGTCGCTTGGAGATCGGGATTCGGGCAGCTCGACGTCCAGGAGCACATCGTTCATGAATTTCCCCTCAACCAGAAATCGCTTCGGGCTTCCTACGTTCGCGCTGCAGCATTCGTGGCCGAGAGCAGAACCGCCGTGTGCCGGGAGCATCATGGGGTAGCATGCGGATCCTCTTCGACGAGCTCGACGACGAGATCGGCCAGCCGGTCCAACGCGTCATCGCGCATACGTTGAATGCTTGGCTCGCGGTAGCCCCCCTTCTGCGCGCCGGGCGTGAGCCTGTCGATCTGTTCGAGCGCGAGGCGAAGCCCCTCGTCCAACGTGAATCGGGATAGCACCGGCCGCATGGCGTCGACGAAAGCGCGCCGCTCGTTGGGCTCTTTGTCGCGGAGCCCTTCGAGCGCAAGAACGATGACCGTGACGTCGTTCGGGAGCACGTGGGGCCGTTCGAGCATGCATTTGTGGGCGATGCGATACCAGATGGCGAGCGGAATCACGTCGCCGTTGAGCACGCGCAGGCCATTGTCCGTGAGCACGAGTCGGCCGCTCATGGCGTTTGCTCCGAGGTGACGAGGCTCTGTTGGAGGTGAGCGCGTTTGCATCCAAATGGAGGAGCAAGCGTGCTTCGTCGGAATGGGGCGTGTGGATAGAGTTTGTCCATCGTGACGAACGTGTCGATGGGAGCCGCCGAACGGCTGACCCCCGAGAGATCCTGTACGCAACGCTCGAGCGGCGACGACGCGCGCGCCGAATCGGAACCCGATGGACCTTCCCCATCGTAGGCTTCGCCGCGGATGCGAAGTCTATTGGGGGAAGAAAGTCGTGGAGCGCTTCTCGCCGGTGCGCCGGATCAAGTTTGCGTCGACAGCCTCACGCGCGACCAGGCGAAATGGAACCTTCTCCATCTTGAGCAACGAACGCAGTTCCTCTGAGCGGAGCCCGGCCGGGAATTTCTTCACGGTCTCGACCAGGTTGTCGAGCAATGCGTCAGCCCCGGCCGTCGGATTGCTCGACACTCGCTTCTTTCCATTCCGCCTCGCGGGCACGGGTACTGCGCGAGCGGGGCGCGGCGAAGGCGAGAGCTCGAGGAGCTCGTCCATTGAAGTAGAACGAATGGCGTCGAGAACGCCGCGGGCAAAAGACTCGGCCAGTCGACGGATGTCGTCGTGAAGAGCTGTCTGCATGGCCCCGAGTAGCTCACTTTCCATCCTCGTGTCCAATGAAAGAAATGGTTGTCGACACAGTTCTCAATTGAGCGCCGATTCAGCGGGAATTTCGTCCACCGGCTCACTGCGGAGTGTTGTCTCCAGAGCATCCGCGCAGTTGCGCAGAATTCGCGCAACATTCTCATTGCTCAGTGTCGCCAGTTCGCGCGCGACCTCGACCACCTTCGCCAGGATTCTGTCCTCCCATCCAGCATCGCCTTGCTTGACGTCCTCTCTCCCAAGGCGGGCGAGTTGCACGGCCTGCCGCCAAGCGACGAGGGCTCGCGTGCTTGCACCCAGGTTGAGCCACGCGAAACCAAGGGCGAAGAGCGCGTCTATCTCCCGCGATACGTCGCCCGCCGCGACAAAGGCGTGTGTCGCCGCGGCATACAAGGCCGTGGCCTCCACGTAACGGCCTGCCTCGCAGAGAATGTCGCCCGTATCCATCATGATGCGACCCCCATGAAGAGGGTCTACCTCGCTCGCTTTGGCTGATAGATCCGTCAAATCCTGGACTCCGGTGACGTCGCCCAGAGCGAGCATATAGCGGGCCTGCTCCACAGCGATCGCCCGGATGTCGTCCTGGGACAAGGTCAGAGAACGAACCAAGTGCGCGGTCTTGCGACTCTGCTCGAGCGCCGCCGCCGCGTCTCCTTTTACGACGAAGTCCTCCTCGGCAGCCAGCAATGCCTTCAGCGCCTCCGCGCCGGTTGGTGTGCGTAGTATCGACTTGGTATCAAGAACGGAAAGTAAGCGGCGCGAATGCGTCATTTTTCTCCCCAATGGGTTGCACGCAACGTCGGCGCGCGTGCAAAGCAGATGCCGCAGAGAAGATTGCGAAACCGGTGACATTATCGCAACTACGTGTCGAAATTTTTGACGACGGGGTTAGACGTTGTGCCGAAAGAATTGACGCCTCATCCTGAGCGTCAACCCGAAGGTGTGTCCGATCTCAATTGAGGCACTTTCGCGGGAATGGATGCGAGTTGTGTGAACAAAATTGAGGCTCAGCCAGAAGAAAAATTTTGACTCGCCTCAACAGATTTCGCACAACCGGCCTCACAACCGCACCGAAAGGCTAGGTATGGGAGAGAGGCGTAGAACGTATGCCCAAACGCTCGAGGAGTTTAGGGCTTGGCTGGTAACTGAGGCCGATCAGTCGCGCGACGCCGGCTTCGACGATGTCGCGGAGCACTTCATGCAGTTGTGCGAGGAAATACCCGCGTACATTTTGGACGCCTCGCAGGACAACGTCGACCCGACCGGTTACGAGGATGCCGCAGAGGCCCTGGCAAGATGGCTCAAGCTCGAAGCGGGGGTGGCCCATGCTGAGACCGTTACGCATACGGCTCAGGACTCGGATCGGGCCCACCGCCTCCAATGGGTGTTGAACGCGGTTGAAGCGCGGCAGTTTCGTCCCACCGAGTGATTTCAATTTCTACCCGTGGCGATTGCCGCGGCCAGGAACACAACCCTTTCAAGAGAGAGCCGACATGCCCAACGGACCCATACCAAGTGCCCCGAACGAGGGCGACGACGTCACGAGCGACAGCCCTACGCTCCAAGGGGATTCATTCCCGCACGATCCAGCGGGCGCGCAGCCCGAGGTCGTCCTTTTCTTTCGAAGGCCCTCGACCCAGGTGGAGGACCCCAACGAGCCGCACGAGACGGAAGCCCCCCGGAGCTCCCGTGCGACCCGGCAGTATTCCATTTCAAGCAGCGAGGTGTGTGATGAAGGACCAAGATCTAGAGGCCGACGAGACGACTCCGATGCCGACGACGAAGAGAAATGATCTGCCGTCGTGGTTTCGAGGCTACTCGGAGCCGAAGCCGGCTTCCCGCCGGCCAACCCGTCATCAAGATGATGAGCGTCCCGGGTGAGTGAGCGCGAAGACGCTCGGCGCCGAGCCCGTGCCTACTTCCGATTGCGCAGCGCTCTTTTCAGGGAGAACGCGCTGCGCTTCTCGCTCCCCGCCGTCGTCGAAGGGCTCGGCTCCGCGCCGCGGACCGGAGAAACGCGCGTCGTCGTTTCCGGCGTCGTGGATCGAACCTGCCTTAATCCGACGCTGCTCGGCAGGCCCTACGTCGTCACCCGGGTTCCGGGCGAAGCCTACCCGTTTCTCGTGCTGAGGAGCGGGCTCGCGCGGTTCGAATTTGCAGCCTACGGAAACATGCGTACGGGAGGCACCACCCGCCCCGTTCTTTTGGCGCCCCAGGGGGAGGACTCCCTCGCCCTTTCCGCCGTGTGCGCGCACGAGAGCGACGACCGGACACTGGCTCTTGGACGCCGAATTTCAATCCAGTTCGGGCCTGCCAAGACCTACGGGTGGCTCGCGGGGCTCGAGGTCGATGATGCCGACGAGTGCACGTAGCCCTGTGCCGTCGGCGCAGTCCCTCGAAGACGATGCGGCGAGGACACAATCCCGTCCGCATGGTACCTCCAGAGGGACACAATGCCGATTGAGGGCAACTTGAGAGACGGCATGGTCGAAGTGTCTCGTGTGAGGGCCCAATCCCGAACGGGCCCTGGCGGCGGAACTCTAGAAGCCGACCGCTTCGCCGCGGCGAGCTTGATCGCGCGCACGCGGCAGGGCGACCAGCGCCGGCCCCCTGTTCAACGACACACGGCCAACGCATTTCGTAACGTTTTGGTATCCTTGACCGATGGGTGAGACATGAAAACCGGGCTCGATTGGACGTCCATGAACGAACCTTTGTCCGAGCTCCTCACCGAACTCGGGATCAGCCTGATGTGGCTTACAGGTTACTTCACGGCCGCACGCACCGGCCCGGGGTCGCCGAAACCTCTCGGTTGGCTCAATGACGAGAAACAGGCGCTGCTTCGGCGCCGCTCGGGAAGCCGCCGGCAGCTCCTCGACTGCTACGACGAGATCGGCGAGCAGATGAAAGCGAACATCGCCGTCGTTTGTCCGGCCCCCGATGACACGCAAGGCATCGTGGACTTCTGCCGCGGATATCTCGAGGCCGTGCGTTCCGACAAGGCTTGGCCCTTCGAAGAAAGTGGAGACCCGCATGATCCGCCGCAGGCGGTGTTGTTCGTCTTCCAGGCGTTGGCGCACGAGATCTCGCGCCCGGACCTGCCCGATCACCTGCGAGGTGAACTCATGGAGGTGTGGCGAGATCGGGAACGACCGAGGCTCTCGGTGCACGTTTCTTACCTCTACGAATACTGGGCCGACGTCCGGCGTGCCCGCCGCGAATCGCCCTGAGATCAGAACGTCCCCTGCAGGCCAACGGCTCGCGCGTGCACGTCGAAGGTGGGCCTAAGCACGACGCGCTCGGTGTTGGGCTTGTCCTTCGGCCAGACGAGCCAGACCACCACGCCGGTCGCTACGAACGCTCCGCCGGCGATAAAGAAGCCTCTCGCCATGGTCGCTTGATTGTCGTGCGCATACTGCGCGTCCCGAAGACGGCCACACGTGGCGATGATTGTTGGGTCTGTCGGTTGGGCACACGTCGTCGACGGGGGGAGTTGCGTGCGAAGTCGGTCGCCTTCCGACGCGCTCCCATTGCTTGCAAGCGTGAATGCGACGCCGCCGGTTGTGGCAAGCAACCCCAGTCCGAACAACGAGACGGCAACGGTATGGCCGGTCGTCCAAAAACCTTCGCGCGGAGTCGGTGCCGGCGTCGCGGCTGGCGCGGGAACGAGGACCACGGGGAGCACCATCGACTCAAGTTGGACCTTGATCGTCGCCCGCTCGCCTTCGCCGACGATGCGGGTCGTGGTGAACTTCTTCATGCCGGGAGCCTGCACGCGCACCTCGCGCGGACCGGGGTCGACCTGCAGGACGGAGCTACCAGCGCGAAGGGGGATCAAATTCCCGTCGAGGTAGACCTCTACACCGTCCGAGATCGGCTCGACGGCGATCGTGAGGGACGGTACGCGCGGACCAAGCGCATCGAGATGCTCGCGTGCAGTCGCCGCTACCGACGCGTTGCCGTCCTCTCTCGCTTTGGTCTGCGCCTCCTTGTAGTCCTCCTGGGCTGCGACGAGGCGGCCGAGGCGCTCCTCGCAAAGAGCAGTGTGAAATAGGATTCCCGCGGTCACCTTGATCCCGGCAATGCGAGCCAGCTTCTCTAGCGCCGCGTCCCATCGGCCGGCGGCCTCGTCGGCCTCCACCTTGGCGAAGAGGTCGCGCGCGAGTTTTAGGTCCGTCCTGCTCGGAGATGTCGCCTGCGCGAAAGCCAAATGCGGCCAAGTCAAAAGCAGCGCCGAAAGTATTGCCCTAACGCGCCTCGCTGTCGAGGGCGCGGCGAGATAGCGGATCACGGCTCCTTGGTCCATCAGAAGGTACCTCCGTAGCCGATGCCGGCCAAGCCGGGCGAGAGAAGCGGAGCAAAACGCGCGGACCGCGAAGAGCTCGAGCTCGAAGGCTGCCACAGTATCAAGGTCGCCGTGGCGCTGACCGCCAAGGCTCCGGCGCCAATGAACGCGATCGTCTCCCAGCGCCGCGCATTGTCGTAGTCGTCTTTGAAGGAGCTGAGGGTTCTGCATACGGGCGACGTCGAGCCAGTGCACGCCGAGGAGGACGGGGTCGCGAGCTGCGCGCGGAGCACCTCGGCCCCCTGGCTCTTATCTTCGGCATGGAGCGCGAACCACACGCCAGCGCCGGCGCTGGCGAGCGCAAAGCCGTACATCATGGTGGTGATGACGATCTTCGCCGGGGATGACTCGGCCTCGCGCGGAGTCGACGCGACTCGGGGCGGCCCGCTGAGAAAGGTCACGGGGAGAACGCTCCCGGCGGGCACGCTGACCTGCACCTGTTGCCTCGATGTGCCGTAGGTTCGCGTCTCGATCGTGTGCGCGCCGGCCGCAACGTCGATCACGGGCGGCAGCGGGGCACCGCCCACGATGCGACCGTCCACGGTGACCTTGGCTCCAACAGGCGCAACCACGCGAAGATGACCGGAGCGTGCGTAGGCCTGATCGTACACTTCGCGAGCGGCCGCGTAGACGTTCGCGTTGACACTTTGGTTTGGGGGCAGCGAATCGAAGTACTCTCGAAGGTGCGTTGTGGCCTCGGCGTACTGACCCAAGTTGTATTCGACGAGGCCTAGATTTTTTGCGCAGTTTATGGTGCGCTGCAGGGCACACGCCTGCGAGAACCTGATGTAGGCGTCGGCAAATTGGCTCTGGGCGAACAGGACTCTCCCTTCCTCGTAGCGTTGGGCCGCCTCGCTCATGCGAGCTTCGGTTGGGAGCGTGCTCGTTGATGATGGCGACGTCGCCGTTTGCGCGAACGCCAGCGCGGGGCACAACGTTGCGATCGCCACGCTCGACACCCGCAACCGCATGCGTCTCAACTGCGAGTCGCCGCGATGGACTTGTGCCTGCTCGTGTGGCCGATGGGGGCGCGAAGCGCCTGTGAGCTGACTCAATTGCTTACCCGTGCGACAGGCTCAAGGCCCGCTCAACGCGGCGGAGCCCACAGGTTGTTTCGGCGGCGGGGCTGCCGACGGAGACGAAGTTGACGCTGGAGAGATTGCAGCGGCCTTGGAGGGCGCTTCCGCGAAAGGCTCGAGGCTCGGTTGCGAGGACACGTCACGTTGCTTCTCAGGTCGAGGGTTCTTCGTCGAGGGGCGTTGGGCACCATCCCGGCGCGTCGACTGCGAGGCCGATGGGGCGGGTGCTGCCCCCGCGGGCTCCGTGGCCACGATCACGGTGGGAAGCGTTGGTGGTGGTTCGCGCCGCAACGGTTGCGGCGCTGGGCTAGGCGCCGCAACCGGCGCCGCTGCCACGGGGTGCTCGACGCTCTTTGCGGTCAAATCGACACGCGGATTCGTTGGTGCGCGCACCACGAAGAAATATCCGGCCGTGCCGATGATCGCTGCCGTCCCGCTGATCACGGCAAGCCACGAACCAATGCGTCGCCGGCGTGGAAGGGCGTCAGGCGCGTCGTCTGTCGGTGTCCTTGAAACACCGGGCGAGCTCTCGTTCGAAGCGTCGGCGCCTTCACTAGCGCGACTTCCAGCGTCTGCGGGAGACCTCTCTTCGGGGCCGCGACGGCGCCTGCGTCGGTCTCCGCGCTTGCCTTGCGGCTCGTTTGCCTGAAGATTTTCGAGAAGTTCGTCGACCGTCCCGCTTGGGCGGCCAGGGAGCGGTTTCTTCGGTGGATCGTAGGCTGCCCTCCGAAGCCGAAACACTGGGCGGGCACCAAGATCCGTTTCCGCCGGAACGGGTCGTTCTTTGGTGGGATCGCCGTTACGTCTCATTTCAGGGGGGTTCGATTAATAGCTGACTCGGAGACCTAGGGGCGTCGGAAAGGCAGCCCAGCCGCACAACTTTTCGCAGCCCGACATCGCGAAACATCCTACTCGCTCGAGCGAGATGTTCGGGGTCCGGGTGCCAATTGAGGCGGGTCCGCCGCAGGGCGATCAAGGCCCGATGATGTCGACCGACTCCGGCGCTCGATCGCGTGGGCCTTGTACGCCTCGGCGAATTCGGGACCAAAGAGCTTGCGAAATCGAGTGTTCTCCTCATCGGCAAGATCGCGGTGACGCGAGAAGTAAATCTCCATCAGCTCCTTGTCCTTCGCGAGCTGGCTCATTTTGCGAGTCACGGCGTCGCGCCGGGCTTGACGCTCGTTCCACGCCTCCTCGATCGCGTCGGGATCGAATTCGTCGAGCAACGCTTTGACGCCCGCCATCACCCCGTCGAACATTCCCAGGTGATGGAGCTTGAGATCCGTCAACTCGCGCCGGAGCGCCTCGAGCGCTCGATCTGTCGAGTCGTTCCAGTCGAGGAGCGCGTGCGAAAACTCGGCCCGGGTTTGCGGCAGACGGAAGGCATTTTCGCCCGCGCCCACAGCCACCGCCTTCTCGAAGCGCTCGATCCCTTTTACCTGCTCGAGGTGCGCTTGCACAAACTCGTCGTGCACCCCGCGAACCTTTGTGCAGAACGCCTTGATATCGGCGGCGCTGAGCACGGTCCGCTTGGTCCACCAATGCGACAAGCCTTGTACGCCGGTGAGCGCAGCCGCCGCGTCAGGCGGCAGGGGCGGTGGCGATTCAGGTGGCACCGTCACGGCGCACCGCTCGAACAGTGCACGCAGGACACCCCGGGCGAGGTCGGGGTAATCGATCGCGAGCTCCTCGCATGCGGCTGCGCGTTCGGACGCGGGCAGCGCTTCGATTTGAGACTCAATTTCCTCGTAGAGCGCCCGCTCCGCGCTCCGATGCTCCTCAATTCCTTTGGCGAGGCGCTTCGCCACGATCACAGGGCGCGGAAGGTCGTTGGCGTTTGCCAGGCGCATCGTTTCGTACTCGGGCCCCAGCGGCTCACCGGAACGAAGCGTCGGGCGAATGATCGCCGTCGCGCGAGGAACCTCGGGGGCGCGCTCGGTCGACGCAAGTGATGCTTCCGCCTTGACGACAGCGGGCCGTGCCGCGCGACGTACGCCGATCACCCACGCCGCGAGTGTGATCTGCCGCTCGGTATCGGCGTGGCCGAGCGACGTCCATTGATCGCCGAGCCTCACCCCGTTGAAGAACGTGCCGTTGGTGCTCCCGAGGTCCCTGGCGTAAATCTCATCGCCCCGCAGCTCGACGCTCGCGTGCTCGCGAGATACGTCGAGATCGTTCTCAATTGCACATCCCGCCTGACTGGGATCTCGCCCGATGATGACTGGTGTTCGCTCGGCAGTATGCTCGAACGAGCGGCCGGCGCCGGGGTTGTGAAGTCTCAGGAGCAACATGCGATGGATCGTCTAACGAGTCGACTGCCGGAAGCAACACGTTGCGTGAATTCATCAGCATGAAGGCGTACCCGGCGCCCCGATGTGTGGATCTGCACGACAGGACGACTTGTGCCCGAGCTGTGTTCGCGATGCTGGCGCGACCGGGGCGCTCCGAGCGCGTCGCACGCGCAGAGTTTTTCCCCTAGAATGCCGGCGGTCGCAACACGATGGCCCGCGCGGTCGAAGGGACAAGCAGAGAGAGTAATGCCGGTCTACAAGCGTTTCCAGTTGATCCCCGGGACGAAATATTTCTACCTCGCTTGGATCGGCAAGGGGGGCTACTCGGAGGTAATACGGGTCACCAATAGCGTCACAATTGACGAGAATGGCGAGCAACAGGCCCAGCTCAGGTACGCACTGAAGCTGTACGCTGTCCTTGACGATAACTTGGCCGAAGCCGAGCAGCTCATGCTTCAGGAGTTGGACAAGCTGCGGAAGCTCGAACATGAAGGAATCGTCAAAGCTTGGGATTTCGGGATCACTGAGGAGGAAGGGGGATTGAGGCGACCCTACCTCGTCATGGAATACCTGCATGGGCAATCGCTTCGAACCAGTCTGGAAGCGGAGCAAGGGCAGCCCATCAGCGTGGGGCACGTCCTCAACATCATGCTCCAGCTTCTGCAGGCTGTGCAACACGCCCACAACCAGGGGATCATTCACCGCGATTTGAAGCCAGAAAACATCGTTTTCCATCGAACCACGGATGGGCGGGAAATCGCCAAAATCTTGGACTTTGGAATCGCCGGCTTGCGGTGGCCCCAGGAGGGAACCAACGTCCCGATTGGTTTGCTCGGCACCATGCTCTACATGGCTCCCGAGCTATGGCGAGGTGCCGCCCCGACTGTGCAAAGCGATCTGTATGCGCTCGGAGCAATCATTTACGAGATGCTCGCCGGACAACGGCCGATCGGTGACAAAGACACGGGGAACTTCGGCGCCGACGTGAAGGCCTATTCTCACGGGCATCAGCACGTGGCACCACCTCCGATCCGACAGTTCGCCGATGTGCCCGAGGATCTCGAAGAGCTGGTTATGTGGATGCTTCGCAAAGACCCGCGCGAGCGGCCCGGCAGGGCTTACGAGGTCTTGGAGCGGGCGAACTTTATGTACAATCGATGGGAGGCGGAGCACGCGACCGCGACGCTGGCACCCGAGTTCGTGACGGATCACACAGCCCCTTGGCGGCGCGCCGATTTCAATCGCACCGAGGACCGTCGACCCTTGGAGGTCGTGGACGATCCAGAATTGGGCGGTCCGGCTCCGGAAAATGTCGAGCAGGAAGAAGCGCCGACGAAATCGGGCCAGACGACGGCGGGCGGTACACTCCGCTCCGCTCTTCCGGCAACCAACCGAGTTGCGGATAAGTACGAGACACCACGCGCGGCGGGAACGCCCCATTTCTCGTCCGTCCGCAGCGCGGAGCCGGTCGTGTCGCCGGAGCAAGAAATGAGGGCGGCGCCGACGCTCTCCTATCGCGCGCCCACGTACGACGCCGCGGCCCAACGAACAGATACGCGCCCGATTCACCCAGACGAGATCGACCCCTCCCGTCCCGCCGTCGGCGCCTCATACGGAGCGAACACGGGTACGGCCAACGGCCAGCCAGCGCGCTCCCCACAGCCGCTGCCTGCGACGAACAGGTTGCCACCCAAGAGCGCGGGCATCGGTCCGGCGGCCACCACGAGCTCGAATCTGCCCGACACGAACCGGCTTCCGCTCGAGCCCAGTTCGTTGGCCACGCAGCTTGTCGCACAGGTCGTGCAGGCCCCGGCGTTCCCCGCCGTGCACGCGCTCGACCTCGATGCACCGCTCGCGCAAACGCTCGATCCCGACACGCCGGTTATGCAGACGCCCCGGTTTGACATGCCAGCCGTGGAGGCGCCGGATCCTGCGCTGCCACCGATCGTCGCGATGCCGATCGTACACGTGTTCAACGCGGAATCCGCAACGGTCAATCGGCCAGCCGCGCCGGAGCCGTCGCGCAACGGCGCCAGCGTCAACGGAATCACGGAGGCTGCCATTGGCGCGCCCGCGGATGCCAGCGAGGAGTCCGTCGCGAGCGAGCAACGTCCGGCGCTGGCGAGGCCCATAAGCGAACCGCCTGACTCGTCGAAGGGACTCAAGTGGGTCGATGAGCTCTCGATGGCGGAGGCCCGATCGATTGTCGTCGCCGACGAGGTCCGTCGACATGAGCGCGGCGCATCCGGCATCGCCACGGGCGATGTCAATCGAAACGATCGGAACGCTCCGACCGTCGTCCCAGGAGTCGCGGGGCCGAAGCGCTCAGACATGGCGAACAGCCATTGGACAGCATCGCTCACGATGCGCGCGCTACTATTTGTCGGCGTGATCCTGGTTGCGATGCTGGTCGTGATGGCAATCTATGCCCTCCTCTTTCGCGGCCGGTCTCCCGCAATGACATCGGGAACGGCTGGCCCTCCGGCGACGATGGTTGGAGAGCCCACATGAACGCCGATAAGCGAAGCTCGGATCCGAGCGGGCGCTCGATCGCGGCCGCAACGAAGGACCCCTCTCAACCCGCTGCGCACGTCGAGCGCCGCGTAGCTGCTGCCAACGAGAGCGACCCTGGAGGCGCCAACAAAACGCGGAGCTCGGCCGAGACCGACCCCGGACCACGGCCGGCGGGCCGCTCCTTTGACCGACTTGCACGCCCCGCGGGGCTCAGTCGTAGTTTGATCGCCGCGACGGTGCCACCGCGCACGATCATTTCGGCGACCATCCCTGATGAAAGCGTGATGGTCGACGTAACCGAGCCAGGGCCACCGCCTTCGATGGAGCCTACGCCGACCCCGAGCGCGAGTGCCGTGCCCGCCGAGGGCAGGCCGACCCCCGGCGCGAGCGCCGTGCCCGCCGAGGGCAGCCTGCCACCGGGGACGAGGGACATCGTCACAGCGGTGCCCGCGGAGCCCACGCGCTCCAAATGGATGAAAATTGGTTTGGCGTTGGGCGCGGGGATCTTGCTCGTGGGTGTGGGCGTCGGGTCTTGGCTATGGCTGCTGGCAACCGAGCCTCCTCCTCCGCCAGAGTCGACATCTTCGGCGCCCTCGGCTCGTGCACCGTCGATACCCGCGCCCGCGCGCTCGGCTTCTGTGCCGTCCGCTCCGGCGACCTCCGCGTCCGTCCTATCGGAGGCCACGGCTGCATCCGCGGTGACCACACCGGCGCCGTCCGTGCCCAGTGTCGTACGGACATCGTCCGACACACCAGGCGCGAAGGGTAATCCACCTCCCGTCCACTCCGCCGGGCAAGCGCGCCCGAGAAATCCCGGGCGCCCACCGGGCACGCGGCAGCCCACCGGAAGCACGCCGGAGGTGGTACCGTCGCCGGACGTGCCGCCCTCCCCTTCTTCGCAACGCACGCCCCCAGCAGCTCCGTCGTCGACGGCCGTTACCCCCGGCCACCTCGACGATCGGCCGCTCACGTACTGACCCCTCTCCCTTGGTTCCTCAATGCTTCGTTCCTTCATCGCTTTGGTCGCTATCGCAGCACTTGCTGTCCCACGCAGCGCGCAGGCCCAACCCAGCGCCGCCGACATCGCGGTCGCGAAGCAACAATACGAAAGCGGCAAGAAGGCCGCCAAGGACGGGGACTACGACACGGCCCGTCGCTATTTTCTTCAGTCCCTCGCCGTAGCGCCGCACCCGTTGACCTTGTGGAACCTCGCGCTCGTCGAGATCGACTCCGGTCATCCCGTTGACGGGGTGCGCGATCTCCGCAAGTACAAGGCCGACCCTCGAGCGGAACCTGAGAAAAAGAAGGAAGCCGACGGTCTCATCGAGCAGCAGATGAAGAGGATCGGCCGGGTCAAGATCCTCGTTCCGAGCAATGTACCCGTCACGCTCGACGGAACCGTCGTGTCGGACGAGCAGCGGAAGGATGCGATCGAGGTTGTTGCTGGCCATCACGCCGTCGATGCGGGCTTTCCATCCGGCTCGCGCCACATGGACCTCGAAGTGGCGGGCGGCAAGGAAGTCCCGGTGACCTTCGATTCGACGACGGATCCAACGGAGCCGGGCCCCGGTCCGGGCGGCGGAATCGCGAAGCGCGACGAGGGCGGTGGGCTGCCGTGCTTTCATTCAGGAGTGTGCACGGGCACCGTCATCTCGCTTGCGGCGGTCGGTGTCGCCGGCATCATCGGCTATGGCATCTGGCAGGGCCAGGCCAACAGCGCGACGACTTCTGCACGCGGACTCGCGCCGCCCTCTTCGTGCGAAGGCCCGAACAGGCCGCAGGTATGCGGCCAGGCACAGAGCTACCTGGACGACCACGACTCCAAGTTGACGCTTTCGCGCATCTCACTCGCCGTCGGTGCCGCCTCGCTGGTTGGCGCAGGGGTTGTCCTTCTCGCGTGGCCGCGGTCGACGAAAGAGACGACCGGCGCGCAGGTCTTCCCCCTCCTGTCTCCGGGCACGGCGGGTATGGGCGTTCGAGGCCAGTTCTGATGGTCTCCTCAATTGAGCTTATTGCTTCGGAGTTTTCATGAAAACTTGGATCGTCCGCGCGTTGCTCGGTTTCGGTGTCCTCGGATCGGCGTCGGCCGCTTTTGTCGCCTGCGACAATGCGGACCAGTGCGACTTCTTCCGTTGCCTCGGGTCCGAGGACGGTGGTCAAGACGGCGGCGTCGATGTGGCGCCGCCAGGATGCGATCTATCCGTGGACCCCGGCCAGAGCACGCCGTGCATCGACGACAAAGTTGCCATCTTCGTCGCGCCGAGTTCCGCCAACGGCAACGACAGCAACCCAGGCACGCGCGCGCAACCCGTCGCGACGTTGACCCGGGCGTTGGAGAAAGCCGCAGCCAGCAAGCCACGCGTGTACGTTTGCAAAGGCGACTACACGGACAACGTCAACGTCACCGCGAGTCGCGGGATATTCGGGGGATTCTCGTGCACCGATTGGAGCGTGAACGCGGCGGCCAACCCCGTGACCGTCGCGCCTTCAGCCGGCGTCCCGCTTACGGTGCATGCGAACGACGTCACGATCGCGGACATCGCGTTCAACGCGCCTCCCGGTTCCGCGGCTACAACGACGTCGAGCATCGCCGCCATCGTCGAGAATGCCCTACGCGTCGTGCTCGCGCGGCTCAGGCTCATCGCGGGTGACGCGGCGAATGGTGCTGACGGGCAAGCGGCTGCGGCTCCTCCTGCGCGTGCATTGAAGGGAAACGACGCGTCCGGAGCAAACGGTGGTCCCGCCCAACCCGTGTCCCCCCAGCCTTGCGCGAACGGTAGCGGAACGACCCAAGGCGGCGGGGGGGGCAACGAAGGTGCGGACGGCGGAGCTGGGCAGCCGTTTGGCGTTTACGACGCGGGCCCCAACAATACCGGCGCCGGCGGCAAGGGCGGAAGCAGTTGTGACAAGGGGGCCAACGGTGCCGATGGCCCAGCGGGATCCATTGGCCAGGGTGGATCACCCATCGGCTCGATCCAAAAGGGGACCTGGGCACCGCAAGACGGCAAGCCCGGTGGTGTTGGCCTGGTTGGTCAGGGCGGAGGTGGCGGCGGCGGCGGCGGCGCCAGCACCAGTTCGGGGGGCGGTGGTGGTGGTGCAGGAGGCTGCGGCGGGAATGCCGGTAACCCAGGCCAGGGTGGTGGAGGCAGCATTGCGCTTCTCTCCATCCGCAGCGATGTCACGATCATCTCCGGTACGCTGACCGGTAAGAGAGCTGGTGACGGTGGAAAGGGCGCCGCCGGTCAAACGGGACAGCCGGGAGGCGGTGCCGGCGCGAGTCCCACAGGACTCGCTTGCGCAGGAGGCATAGGTGGCGCCGGCGGAAACGGCGGCGCAGGCGGCGGCGGCGCCGGTGGTGTCTCGGCGGGAATCCTCTTCTCCGGAACTCAACCCAAGACGCAAGACGGCCCCATTATCACGGCGGCCGCGGCGGGGGGAGCCGCAGGCGCAGGTGCTATCGCGGGCACAAATGACGGCGTCCCCGGTCAGGCTGGCGCCACAGTCCCAATCCCATGAGCGACCAAGGGGGCGCAACTCAATTGAGAGCAACTCGCGCCGCGCTACGGTCGAAGTGTCTCCTGTGAGAGCTCAATCTCAATGCCATTCTAGGGCGCTGGTCACATGGCGGTCCGCGCTCCTCCTCATTCTGATTCCCATCCCGATTGCATCGGCGGTGGGTTGCGGCAGCGATTCGGCGGACGCTCCTGGTGATGATGGCAGCGTCGATGTGGCGCCGCCAGGATGCGATCTATCCGTGGACCCCGGCCAGAGCACGCCGTGCATCGACGACAAAGTTGCCATCTTCGTCGCGCCGAGCTCCGCCAACGGCAACGACAGCAACCCAGGCACGCGCGCGCAACCCGTCGCGACGTTGACCCGGGCGTTGGAGAAAGCCGCAGCCAGCAAGCCACGCGTGTACGTTTGCAAAGGCGACTACACGGACAACGTCAACGTCACCGCGAGTCGCGGGATATTCGGGGGATTCTCGTGCACCGATTGGAGCGTGAACGCGGCGGCCAACCCCGTGACCGTCGCGCCTTCAGCCGGCGTCCCGCTTACGGTGCATGCGAACGACGTCACGATCGCGGACATCGCGTTCAACGCGCCTCCCGGTTCCGCGGCTACAACGACGTCGAGCATCGCCGCCATCGTCGAGAATGCCCTACGCATCGTGCTCTCGCGACTCACGCTCACCGCGAGCGATGCCATCAACGGTGCCGATGGACAAGGCCCGCCCGATGCACTGGCGCGAGGAGTGGACGGCAATAACGCCGATGCTGGAACGGGGGCGCCTGCGAGAGTCCCGACCCCTGCTTGCCCGCCCGGCAGTGGGACCACTCAAGGCGGTGCCGGTGGCAGCAACGGCGGCCAAGGCACGAACGGCGATCCTTTCGGCGTCTACGACGGTGGCCCTCCTGGAACCGGTCAGAAGAGCGGCGCCGGAGGAAAAGGCAATGTGAGCTGCGGTAATGATGGACTTGGCCACGATGGTGCCGACGCTCCGTCGAGTGACCCAGGCGCTGGGGCGGCGAAGATTGGCAGCATCCACGATGGGAAATGGGCACCGCAAGACGGAACGGCGGGGCCGGTCGGCCGCGTCGGCCAGGGTGGCGGCGGCGGTGGTGGCGGGACGAATGCGGGTGGCGGTGGCGGTGGCGCACCGGGTGGTTGTGGCGGCATTGGCGGAAGCCCAGGTAAAGGTGGCGGTGCCAGCATAGCGTTGCTCAGCATCGGGAGCGACATCAGGCTGGTAGGGGGAACGTTGACGGCCAAGAAGCCCGGAGACGGCGGCAAAGGGATGCTGGGTCAGAAGGGACAATTGGGCGGCGGTGGCGGTGATCGGGGGAATAGTCTTGCGTGCGTCGGCGGCGCAGGCGGCGCGGGCGGGAACGGCGGCGCGGGCGGCGGTGGTGCCGGTGGTGTCTCGGCAGGAATCCTCTTCTCCGGACCTCAACCCAAAACGCAAGACGCGCCCACAATCACGGCGGTGAGCAAGGGCGGGGCCGCGGGCATAGGTGGCATCGCCGCCACAAACGACGGCGTGCCCGGCCAGGCCGGTCCCACAATTTCAGTCCCATGAGACACGAGGGTGTGACTCAACCGCGAAGTAATTGTGAGCGGCTCAATTGAGAGCAACCAAGAGCGACCTTCGGTCGAAGTGTCGTCCATGAGGGCCGTCATTCCGCCCATCAATGGAGTTCGGTGATGGATGCATCGATTTGGAGCGGAGTTGGTGCGTGGGGTGCCGGCGTCTTCGCGACGCTCGGCGGTCTGGCCGGCATCATCGCGCTCATTCTGCTCGTGGCCTCGAAGCGAGCGACCTATTGGCTCGGCCTTCTCGCCATCCTGCTCGCGTTTTGCTCGATCTCGAGCGGCATTCTCGGCATCGCGCACCGCAAGCAACAGGTCGACGATGCCATCAACCGCACGACCCGCGAGTACCCACAGGCTCGGTCAGAAATCGAAAAGGAAATGTTTCGCCGGCCGGGCTACCGAGAAGCGCAGGCCTTGGGCATCGCTGCGTGCACCTTGGCGGCGGGTCCCCTACTGCTAGGCGTTCTGGCGGCCTTGCTTGGCGCGCGACGACGTCGCGATGGGCGATTTGCCTGGAGGCTGCTCGGCGTCGCCGCGGGTACCGGAGTCACGCTCCTTGCGGCACTCGCGGCGCGCGCGGAAAGCCAGCGACCATTGCCGGGTCACAACCTTCCCGATGGGGATCCCGGCTGGCGATTGCTCCGGGCGCAAGAGCTCTCGGAGCGCGATCTCGACCGCGGCTGCTTGAACCTCGCAGAGGAGCTCGAGAACTTCTACTGGCTGCCTACGAGGAAAGCGTCCTTCGACGAAGCCAGCGGCCGTGTGGTGCACCCGCCGCAAGGCAGCCGCGGCGACTTTCCCAGGATTTTCGACCCTGATCCGCGCGCCGTGGGGCCAGACTTCCATCTCGATGCTTTCGCCGCGAAGTGCGTGCGGCGCTGGATCACCATTCACGAGGCGGGCTGCGAAGGGCGGGAGCGCGGAGAGATCGCCTCGTCGTTGTTCTACGACTTGAAGGGGGAGGCACTCCTCGAGTCGGCGATCCTGCTCGACGACAGCGCGCGCCCCGAAATCGAAAAGCTCGCCCAAGGGCGAATTTGCCTCGAGTCGCCCTCCGGCCTTCCCTGGGTGGGTCACGGCGAAACGCGCATCGAGGGCAACGTGCCGGAGCCAACGATCCAGCGGCTCGAGCTCGACCGACTCGTGAGCCAGTACGACGATCGGTTTCGTTCATGCTACCAAAGTGGTCTCCGCGCGCGGCCCAACCTCGCGGGACGCGTAGTCGTGCGTTTCATAGTGGATGACGCGGGAAACGTCGTCTCTCCGACGGATGCAGGCTCAGACTTGCCCGATGCGAGCGTCGTGGCGTGCATCGTGAGAGAGTTTGGCAAGCTCTCGTTTCCGCCGCTCGCTTCAGGCAAGGTAACCGTGACCTACCCCATCAAATTGAGGCCGAAGTACGAGTACGGCGAGTAGCACCGAGGCGCATGCTGCACGAGAGTGCCTTGCGAGACTCTCCGTGCCCTTCGGAAAGGTTCATTCGCTTCGCATTATGCGATCGAACCACTCCTGCTTCAGACTTCGCAGCGCCTGCCATTCGGGGGTTTTGCGGAGCCGATCCAGTTGCTCCTTCGTGAGGGGGACGACGCGCGCCTGCGGCCCTTTCCCCTCGCTGCGATAGGGCGTGGCCACTCGATCGACACCAACCTCGTTCGAACCAACTGGCTCGCCAACGAGCACTGCGACGTCGAGCAACGAGCCAATAGGTGCGCCGTTGGCCATGACCGCATCCTCGTCGAAAACGCACCGAACGTCGGCAAGATGCAACTCCCGCAAGGGGTCGACGTCGAGTGCGACACCGAGCGCGCGCACGAACTCCAATGTCGTTTGGATTTGGGCGTGAACATCGACGTCGACCCAGTACCGGCTGTCGTGGTACCGCGCGCGCGGGCGCATCTTCGAGGCGATCTCCTCGGGATCAATTGAAGCCGGCATACCCAGTATCCTCCATCACCGAGAATACTTGGAAAAGGTCTCCAGCAATGACACAAACCGCGATGCTCGGAGCCTTACGAAGCCCAGCGGCCGCGTGAGGCTCCCGCCGGTCGAGCGCCTCCTGCAACAATCGACGGGGACCGCGCGCCACGATGACGGTCGGCGTGCTCAAATCCCAAGCGACGTCGGGGGCGAGCGCGCGCGCCATCGCGACACCGGAGGCGCAAGCCAAGTCGGCAAGCACGATGACGGTCAGGTCCTCCTGGCCCTTCGGCACCTTCGCGGCGGCCGCGATCACTCTCTCCCGATTGAGAAGCAAGGTCTCAGCACAGATGCTCATAGGCGCCACTTGAGTCGCGGCAATACGTCGCGAACGAAAGGATCCAGCTCGACGCCGGTATGGTCGAAGAACGTGCAAGAGAGGAAGGCTCGTTCGCGGGTCGTCGCGCGACCAGCTCGCCCCGTCGGCGCGCCGAGGCCCACGAAAGCAAGCTGCGTGGCGGCGAAGGGCCCGTTCGCGAGGCGAGCCCGAAACATAAGGACCTTGGTCGACGAGAGCTCTTCGCTGGCCAAAGGCTCGACGTCGTCCGTAGCAGCCGCAAACCTGGCGATCGTCGCGCGTCGGGCTTCGGCCAATTGTCGACAGAGGGATTCGAACGAATGGCCCTCGGCCTTCGCCGCGCGGACCTTCACGGCAGTCGTGGCTACAACGAGCTCCCGCCGCCTGCTGGCGTCTACGGCCCCCACATCACCAAACTGTGCCTGGCGTGAGTGCGCCTTCCACGGGGGAGGAAGCGCCCACTCAAAAAACTGTCCCCGAAGCACGAAACCCGAAGGCAACGTCATCTCTCAGTCCTCCCGGGTTGAGACGCTACTCTGCCGCGCGCGCCCGCGCCATACCGTAAAGTTGTGTTCCGTCGCGTTGCGGGGAACATCGCCCCGATCGCCGACTGTGTCCACAATCGATTGTAGGCTAAGCGGGCACAATCGTCCACTCTGAGCGGGAGGATGTCGGTTTGCTCACGCTTGTGTCAGTTGCGGCTTCTTTTGGTCTCGTGTCGATTTTTGAGAACGACCGGTCCCCGCTGCCCGAAGTACACA
Source organism: Sorangiineae bacterium MSr12523 (assembly GCA_037157775.1). NCBI lineage: Bacteria > Pseudomonadati > Myxococcota > Myxococcia > Myxococcales > Pendulisporaceae > Pendulispora > Pendulispora brunnea. The sequence continues at coordinate 2,051,994 of CP089982.1, read as the reverse complement.
GTGAAACACGCAACTGAGGGCGTGCGCCCTTGTGACACAACTGAGAGCCCGCCACTACCCCGCCTCGTCCATCGATCAGCGGGTTGCGAGGGAGAGATTACACACATGTTTCGAGCTCTGTTCGAGCGCGCTGTCAACGCCGTATGGGACGGCTTCGCCGAGCTCTCCGAGACGCATCGGGAGCTCGCGGGGATCTTGGCGCGCGACGCCAACGTGGGGATCACCAGCCTGGTTCAAGCCACCGCATTCGGCCTCGCGTGCATCGACGAGCGATTGAACGACGATGGCCAAGCCATGATCCGTGCGCTCGTCGCCTTGGCGATGCCCGAGTGCCTGCGGCCGCGGCCGGCCATGACCATCCTCGCGTTGCCGCCCGCGCGCATCAAGGTCGCCAGCGCCTGGCGCGCGAAGTTCGATGCGAGCAGCAAGGATGCGGGATTTCCACTATCGTTCGAGCTGAGGTCCTTCGTCACTCCGGGGCCGTACGAGCTCACGGAGGTGTGTGTGGAACGCCCGAGCGCCACATTGCAGACCTTGCAGCTGACGCTCGCGGGCCGCGATGGAGCGGTCATCGGCAATGTCCTTCCCGAGCGAGTCCGATTCTTCGTGTTCATCGAACCCGCCAACGCGGCGCTCGAAGTGATCCATGCGCTGCGAATCGCTCGCGATCCCATTGTGTTCGAGACGTTCGACGTGAATGGGGCGCGGCTCGAGCAAGGGCAGCTTCCTCGCAGCGCGTTCAGTTGGGTTCGGGTCGATACCGACGACGAGCCACCGCTTGTCGACGCGCCGGAGGGCAGGTTTCGCGCGAGCGTGCTGCTCGAGGACCTGTTTGCGTTTCCCGAAGGACACTCCTTCTTCGAGGTCCGAACCACCTCGTTCCGTTCGGAGCGGGTTGCACGCATCGAGCTCACGCTGCCGTTTGGCTACGTGGTCGGACATGCCGCGGCAATGCGCAACTCGAATGTTCGTCTATTCTGCGCACCAGCGGTCAACGCCTACCATGTTCCGATTATGCCATTGCGCGCAGCCCAGGGGCCCGACTGGCTGCTGCTGCCGGCGGAGCGTCCACGCGCGGAGGTCCTGCACGTTCGAACCATGCAGGCGGAGGGGCAACCGGGCCCCGTCCCCCTCGAATCCTTCGAGGCCCCCGAACAACCGCACACGCTGGAATCAGGTCGATTCTATTATCGACTCAGCCAAAAGATCGCGAGGGACGGTTCACGCACCGAAATGCGTCTTTCCCTCGCAACAAGGGAAAGCTTTCGCGTGCGAGCTCCGCGTCCCGTGATACAGGGCACGGTCCTCGCCAGCGATGGGATGCTCGCGCAAACGATCGGTGTCGGCGAGATCGGCCGCACCGACATCGGGCAGAATATCTCTCGCGTTGCACCCTCGCGTCGAGCCGTTCTCGATCGACGATTACCGATGCGGATGAACGCGTTCGGGCGCATGTCAGCGCATCGGTTCGCCCACCAAGCGCATCTCGATGCGTTCGTTGGAATGCACAAGGATTGCGTCCCCGACGGCGCCGTGCGCGCGCCGCGGTTCCTGGCGATGACGCACCAACTCGAGCGACGCGGCCTCTCCGGTGGTGGGTCGCAACAGGTCGATCACTTCGACGTACAAATTGATAAGACGGCGTGCAGTGACGCCGAGGCCTTCGTCGTCTGCCACCATGTGTCCCGCGCGGTAGCGGAGCGCAACGACCTAATGCGCGCCTCGCGCCTCACGGCTTCCTGCCAAAAGGGGCGTCGCGAGGAGATATTTGCTGAATACGACGCTCGCGATGGCGAGCGCCTTTCATTTCCGCTGGGTTGAACCATGAATCTGGAAAATTCGATTTCACGAAACTCGATAATCGAGATGGAGCTTACCGGCTCCAAACAGGGCCCTTTCAAGAGCGATAAGTCACGAGCGGGTGACAATGCGTGTCTGGTGGTGGGATATCGCTTCGGCATCGCCGTCCCGCACGGAACGAGATCGACCACCGGCGGGGGCCTGGGCGTCCCCCAGAACGGACTGACGTGGATTATCTGCCAGATCAAGGCGTTCGTGGCCCAATGCCTGACGGCCGTCTGGGGTGAGAGCGAACCGCTCGACGTGGTGCTCCGAGTCAAGCGGAACGACAAGAGCGGCAAGCCCGAGACGTATATGACGGTGCAACTCAGCAAAGCCACCATCGCGAGACTCGAGTTCGGTGTGGGAGCTGTCGAAATCCTTCTGGACAAAGACACGAGATGCATAGCCGACGATGACTACGGGGGCATCGTCGCAATTGGATTTGTCGGAGAGAAAATCAACTTTGACATCGAAGGATCGAAAGCGGAATTCAAACAAAAGGCCGCCGGGTCATGAACCCTCTCGAAGAGCTCGACAGAGACACGCAGCACGTTCCGTCGCAGCATGTCGCACTACGAATGGCTCGCGAGCGGTTCATTTCCGACCTCTCGGATTTTCTTGGCACTCCACTTGGCTCGATGCCCGGTGAGCCGGAGTATGGCGTACCCGACGTGACGCGCATTTACGAGTCGCAGCCCGAGGCGGCAAAGGAATGGTGCCTTCGGGTCGAGAATTCGCTGCGCCGCTTCTTTCCGTATTTTCGTAATCCTCGAGTATGGCAATCCGACGGTGACGAGCTCGATTTGACTTTTTACGCAAGAATTGAAGGGGATTTACTCGTCAATCGCGCGTCGGTGTTGGAGCGCTTCGATATCGCCGTCGATGCTCGACAGCCGTGGAGGGTGCTCTAATGGCGCGGTTCCCCCAAGGGCGCATCAATTCTCTGGAGAGAGATGCGGAGGGGTTCGCCGAATTGTTCCCCGCAATCGCCGGGCGCTTGGCGAACGTCCATGGAGGCGGAAGGCTGGGACGCCTCCGCCGTGCGCTCTTTGCACTCACTGCATCGATTTTGGAGAAGGTCGCCGAATTCGATATGGACGCCTACAGGGCGCTGGCAGAAGTCGTAGCCCCCTCTTCCACCCGGCCGCTCCCGGTTGCGACGATCGTTCAATTCTCGGCGACACAGGGCCCAGCACAGCGGGTCCCGGCGGGCGCCGAAGTACGGACGGTCGGAGCGCCGGACGTGAACACGTTCTACCACGACCGATCTTGCCGCTTCCGCGTTACGGCCGACGTTGATGTCGGCCCGTTCGCCATCCGAAACGCCCACGCACTCGGAGGCGCGCTGGGATTCGAGCTGGTGGCGACTTCCACCCGGCCGCTCGAGGACGTAATTGGAGACGACCTTCGAATCTACGTGGATGGTCCACGCGAGGGAGCGCTCTTGGTGCTCACCCATCTACTCGCGCATACGGCACGCATCGAGCTCAGCACCGCCCAGGCTGGAACTTGCCTGCTGCGCCGGGTGAGGCCCTACGGCACCTCTGTCGACGATGTCCTCGCTCCGGAAATTGACGGTCCGCCCAACGCCAGCGCGCTGGTGAGAGAGTACTTCGTCTTCCCGGAGAAGTTTTCGTTCTTTGTCGTCGAAGGCGTGGCAAGGGCTCTACGGGGAACCAAGGCCGTTGTCGCGACCATCGTGCTCCGATTTCGCGAGCCATTGCCGCCCGGCACCTCCATCGGCGCGGATAGCCTTCTGCCGCATTGCGCCCCCGTCATCAACTTGTTCCCTGCGCATTCCGAGCCTCAAACGTTTGGGCCGGGACAGTCCAGCTTCGCTGTCCATGTGGCGGGGCTGGCGCGGGGGCGCTCGAGCACCTACGACGTCGTCTCGGCCACCGCAACGCCACGCGACCGTCTCGCGCCCGAAGTCGCGCTGCCGCGGGCCCACCGTTTTGCCGCGGATTCCATTTCCGAGGCCTTCCCCTATGCCTTCTCCACCAGGCGGGTGGCCGTCTCCGCGCCCCCCGACCGCGACACCTCGCTCGTCGTGGCGCTCACCAGCCCCCGTGGCGCGCGTCCGCTACTCGAACCGCACGTCGTCTCCCTGCGGCTTCGCGCGACCAATGGGGCCTGCAAGGTCGCCCCGGGCGAGGTGACCGAAGCGGGCGCTGAATTTCCAGCCTCCGTCGCGGTCCGTAACATCCTGCCAGGCTCGCCCTACGTACCACCGTCCGTCGGAACCGATCTCGCGTTTCGCGCCATCATGCGCGGGGCGATCCCTCCACGGGATGCGTTGTTCACGCTCAGAACCCTACTGCTCTCCCTACTACCGCCGGAAGACCTCGATCCCATCCTCTTTCGAGCCAATCTAGGGAGGATTCACGCCATTGAACAACTGGCCGTCACGCCTGCCTTCGACCACGAGGGCTCCCGACGTGGGTACCTCTTCCAGTTCATCGTGGACGAGACCGCGTTCCGCGGAGTCGGTGATGTGGGGCTGTTCTTCTACGTAGTTCAACAACTGCTCCACACCCACGTCTCGCTCAACGGATTCTGCCGCGTCGAAGTGCAATGCAGAAAAACCGGCGCCTTCATCGCTTGGCCGCCGGCAACGCCCGTGACGCGCCCCGAGCACCATCACCAGCATCCGTGCGATGCGCCTGCAAACGCTCGAGTGGAGGTGGCGCAGCCCGAATCGGGGGCGCCATCCGTCGAGGCGCCATCCGCGCCCAGCCTCGAAGACCTCGCACCAGTGATCTGCCAGTACGACTTCTTCGAGGCCACGAGAATGCTCGAGCACATACTCGATATCGACCTCTCACGCGAGTCGTACGCCGCATCGCCCATTCGCTTTGGTCAGCAGGCCAGCCTGACCCACCCAGCGACCGATATCGAGCGGCTCATCATCGACCGCAAGCAAGGCGGCGACGGCGCGCGTCTCATCATGCGATTTCTTGGGCTGGTTGGAACGAGCTCGCCGCTGTCAGCGTCGTGGACGGATGCCGTTTTCGACGCCGACGATGAAGGCCGGCTCCAAGGCTTCTACGATGTACTTCACCACGTCTTTGCTCTACGTCTCTATCGGGCTTGGAAGTCGCGCTCGATTGAGGGGGGATTCGACCTTGAAGGCCGCGACCCGCTTTCGCAGACCCTTCGATCTCTCGCCGGAGTCGACGCACTAACCACCCTGCCCGACGAGCCCGTGTCGGACATGGTCATCCTGGGGTTGGCTGACTTCCGCCGTGGCCACGCGCACGCGATCGACCTCCGCAGCGCGGAGCGACTCCTCCAACGTCTCCTTCACCCACTTCCGATATCCCTCGAACCGAATGTCCGACGAACCGTGCAAGTTGGGCCTTCAGAGGTCACTCGCCTCGGGCGCAATGGGGCGATCCTAGGCAAGACCTTCGTCTACGGCGTGGAGCGCAACGATACGGATGGAATGCTCGCATTGCACATGGGGCCCGTCGACAAGGCGACCTACCAATGGCTGATGCCAGGTGGGTCGGGCTATACGGCATTGTGGCGCCTCTTGACCTGGCTTTTCGACGATAAGTTGCTTCCCATGCTCGCAGTCCGCGTCGCCCCCGAGAACGCGCCGACCTTGAGGCTCGGAGCGGCCAGACTGAACGTTGATACGTTCTACGCTGACGCCATCGATAAAGAGGTCCTTACGCTAGTCCCACTGGTCGCCGACCCTGAAAAGGCGGTTCGTCAGTTTGTCACCTATGGAGATGCCTCATGTTGATGATGCCGTTGTGGCGGGACGATGTGGATATTGTGGCAAACCACTTTCAGGCTGCCATCGAGTATCACAAACGGTGCGTTCAACACGAACGCGACCACGTGAACACGGAGGCGTGGGGGATCGACGACATCGAGATTGACGTATCGGCGCTCGCGCGGGGACGGGTGGATATCCTACGACTGAACGCGACCTTCCCCGACATCAGCGAGGTGATCGTGGGCCCAGGTGACATCCCCCTGACGGGCCGGCTGCCTGACCTATCGGCCCACGGCTCCGTGATCATGCACGTAGCACTGCCCAAGCTTCATCCCTCGCGCGCGAACGCGCTACCGGCCGGCACCCGAAACTCGAGCGCCCGCTACGAGGTCGAAGAGCACGACATTTCCGACTTCGAGAACGGACGGAAGCCGGTGCGTGCCCCCTTTCTCCGGCCAAATGTTAGGCTCTTGTCCGACCAAGACCAGCTCGACAGATTCGACACGCTTCCCTGTGTCCGGATCACGCGAGACAGGCGTGGCAAGCCTATCCTGGACCGCTCGTTTGTGCCTCCAATCTGGCGCGTCCGTGCCTCGGCCTACTTGATCGAGCAACTCGAGAAGCTTTCGGAAGGCTTGCTGGAGCTCAAGACGTGGGCCGACAATTGGAATGCGCCCGCGGATCTGCTCCACCGACGCACGCAACTACGCAGGGTCCTCGGCGAATCCGTTGAATGGGTAGCCGACATCCTCGACCGGCCCCTGAAATCGCCCCGTGACGCACACTTGCAGCTCGCAGTCGTCCTTCAATCACTCGCAGTGTTTACCCCGCGGGCCAAAGCCCCGCTTCCCCCGCGCGTGCAGAACGGCGACGGAGCCGCTCGAGAAAAGTCGCTGCCCGCCTTCGAACACTTCAATCTAACCGATACATTCTCCGGGCTATTTGCTGCGCTGGACAAGGTCGTCGCCGAGATCGCCGAGAAGAAGCATCTGGAGATACCTCTCCCGCCGGTACCGGAAGCACCGTGGGCGCGCCATGCAGACCTAAGCAAGGAGGGGCTCCTTGCAAAGGAATTCTACCTGGCGATCTCCGGATCAGACTTGGAGCAGTTGCGTAAAATCGGCGTCCCTGAGCTCATCAAAATTGGTCCTTTGGACAAATTGGTCAATATGAAATATGCAACTTCCCGCGGAGTCCCGCTTCACTGGACGGCCGCTCCCCCAAAGCTCCCGCAAGTTCGCGGCGTCTTCTACTTTCAAATCGACAAAAGTTCGCCAATTTGGGCAGAGATTTGCCACTCGCTCTCGATGGGTCTCCAATACGACCACATTTCCGGGATTACGAACGTTGTCCTATATGCCGTCGACTCGGAAAACAAATGAGAGCGCCGGACACCGTGCGGGAAGCAACTTCGGAGAATCTCGACCCTCGAATCGCCACCATACTCGGCTCGATCAGTTTGGTCGACAAGCTCATTGCAAAGATCGATCAACATGTCGCGAGTTGCGTGGATGCCATTTTGCACCACCCAGCCTTTCAAGCACTCGAAGCGGCGTGGCGCGGGTTGAAGTTCGTCGTCGACAGCGTGGAGCCCGGACGAAGCGTGAAGATCGATGTGTGGTGGTGCTCAAAAAGTGAACTCCAAATGGATCTGGAGGACAATATCGACCGGACCAAGTCGACATTCTTTCAAATTGTCTACTCGGGTGAATACGGCCAGCACGGTGGTGTCCCTTACAGAGCAGTCTTTGCGTGCTTTCCTATATCCTCGACGCCTCCCGACATGGCCCTTTTGCGTGGCGTCGCAGCCGTGGCAGCTATGGCGCACGCTCCCATTTTCGTCGATGCCGATCCGAGGCTCTTCGGCGTTTCGAGCTTTCAGGAACTCCGCGGGGACCTTCGCGCAATATTCGGGGCGCCACGTCTCCAAAAGTGGAACGAGTTTCGGACCGCGGAAGATAGCAAGTACGTGGGGGTACTGCTCCCGAAAATGCAGTTGCGGCTCCCCTACCGTGATGCGGAGTTGCATCTCCCCTTTGGCGCCGCGGGCGACGACGACGAACCGAGCTTCATCTACAACGAGCGCATCCAGGATGTGAATGACCTCCTGTGGGGCAGCGCCACCTATGCCTTTGCAACGCGTCTCGCGGATAGCCATGTGCGTTTTGGAACCGCGATGGGGCTCGTCGGCACCTCCGACGCGCTGCCGCCGGCGCGGGATTGGCACCGAGCCATGAATGGGGACGCTCTGAAGCCGCCAGTTGACGTCGTGTTCTCACACGACCTCGAAGTTTCGTTGGCAGCGCACGGATTCATCCCACTCACCAGCGACCCGATTCATTGCACATTCCGATTTTCCAGCGCCAACAGCCTTCAGAAACCAAAGATTTTCGGTGGCGAGCATGGACCGCAGGACACGCGAAACTATTTTATGGCCACGCAGATGCCATATTTATTGTTTGCATGCCCATTCGCTCACGTCATCAAGCTTACCCAACGTGAGATTGCCGGCAGCCATCAATCTGTCGAGAGCATTGCGCGTATCCTTACCGCTAGTCTGAAGCCGTACCAGAATTCAAACCCGTCGCGGGCGCTGGCTCTCAAGTATCCGCTTCGCGAAGCGCAGGTGGAGGTGATCGAGCTTCCGTGGCAACCCGAGTGGTACGCAATTCGAATTCTTCTTTGGCCTCACATGACTTACAAGGGGGTGGACATCGGACTTGCGCTCCCGGGCAAACTCGAACGAAACCCCAGGCAGCGTCTCTCCGGCGCACATGCGCAGGGAGGTCGCCCGTGATCCCCCTTCAGCCACACTATCCGCCGAGCATGTTCGTTACCCGGGCCCATCTCCAGGCGGCGACCCGCTACTGCGAGAGCGCCGCCCTCCGCACCTTCCGCCGCATCCTGCCCGATTCGTACGGGATCGCCGAGATGCTCATCGACGATGGCGCATTGGCTCGAGGCACGCTCCGATTTCGGAAACTTGACGTGCGGTTCCAGTCGGGTCTGCCGGCGGTCATCGATGACACGGGCCCCGTGATGCTCGACGCCGATGTCAAACCTCGCCTGTACGGCCTCACGAATTCCATCGGGGTCTCCTTGGCGGTACCGCGATTCGTGCACGATGGCTCGAACATCAGCGCGGACGACCACGGAGCACGATCGACGCGGTTCGTGAAAAGTCTCACCGCGAATGGCGGATGGATCCGTCCAAAGCTGGAAATCGTCTTCGACGGCGACCCTCGCGACCAATACGATCCCTCCGAGGTGCTGGCTCTCGGGCGCATCGAGCGTGTGGGGCATACACTGCGCTTCGCTCCCTCTACCTGGCCCGTGTCCCTCCATGTGCATGCCTGCGATCCACTCAAGCAGGCAGTCGAAGTGGTGCTCAAGGCGCTGGCAAGGCGTCATGATGAGCTCCTCGCAGCGCGCGAGGCAGATACGTTTCACCTGACGCTCGGGGCCTTCCCGCAGGACGCGCTCGAGCTGCTCGAAATTGTCGGCGCCAAACTCGCGGCGCTCGCGCTGCTTCTTGACCACCCCACCGCGCGTCCGTTGAGTATCTACGAACAGCTCAAGAGCTTATATCTATCCTTGGCGGCATTCGAGGACGAGCTCGCGCAGCCACCGAAGTACGAGCACGACAAGCTTGGCGATGTCATTCCGTGGTTCGTCCCGCGGATTGTCGACCTCGTGGACAGGGTCGCGCGTCAGGACGTGACTTGGTTCGCGTTCGAGCGCGTCGACGATCTCGGAACGTTCGCGCTTAGGTTTCCCCCCGACGCCTTCCCGAGCAGGAAGCGCCCCGTCCTTGTTGCGTGGTGGCCCGAGACCGCCGAGCACCTGGTCGACAGCACGTACCTCAGAAAGTTGCCCGCGCTGCTCAAGATGGCCGGGCCGGCCGCCATTTCGAGCATCAAGCAGAGCGCCGTCAGCGGCGTTCGCGTCAAGGTCGACGACGACCCGCCTCGGGACGTCCCGTTCGGCCGCGGCATCCTCGCGTATACGGTCTTGCGGCGCCAGGACGAGAGCGAGGCTCACCAGGGGCCTGATGGCCCGCGAAGTTCGTACTGGACGGAGATCATGAGCACGGGCGAGGTGCACTTGCATGTGCCAGACGCCCCGCCGCCACTTCAATTCTACCTGTATGCCGTGGATTCGGAGGGGTAGACAGAATGGGATATCTCGCAGCAGGGCAAGTGCAATCGCTTGCCGAAGAAGGGGCGTAGTCGAATGGATCTATCGTCATTGAATCCGCTTGCCCGCGTGACCAATCTCCTTCCAGGTGGGGGCGAGAGCGCTCACGACGACCAGTTCAAACTCGCGGCGGGAACATTCCGAAGGAACGAACTTCGCGTCGCAGAGTTCAATGGTACGGAGCGCATCAACGACCTATACCTGTATCCCGTTCTCGTCGTCACCGATAAGCCCTTCGGGGCGCTCGTCGCGCTCAAGGGGCTTGACGCGTGCCTCTCGATCGGGGGAGTCGATGGTCACGACGCGCGCGCCATCCAGGGGATTGTCGCGCATGTGGAGACGCGGGGCGCCGTACCGGGTGACGAGGGCAAGGGGCGACGTCTCGCGGAACTGTTGATTGCACCGCGGCTCTGGCTATTGACCGAGAGGACGACGAACCGCGTCTTCTATCAGAAAACGCCGAAGGAAATCGTTCAGCAGGTTCTGGCGTCCATCGGGATCAAAGCGGAACACTGCTGCTGGCATATCAAGGAGGATCGGTATCCCAGATTACCAATCGTCATTCAGAGAAACGAAACGGACTACGAGTTCTTCTGCCGCGTCCTCTCGGAGGCCGGCATTTTATTCTTTTTCGACCATGCGTCCGATTCTCTCCTCTCGGGTGCTTCCGCGGTGGCTGGTGAGGCCGCCGCCATTGCCGACGCGATCGGGGGCGCGGTTGCCGACGTGGCTAATGAAGTAGGCAAAGCGACGAAGACGCTCACGATTCTGACGTTTACAGATAACGCGCGTCATCTGCCGGCTGTCCAGGACATGGCGGCCCTGAATGAAGCCGCCACGAGCGCGATCAAGAGCGGAATCGGCGCCCTGGCCGGGGCAATTGTTGGTGGCGATGCGGCTAGGGACGTCGAAGAAGCCGTGGATGATGTCGTGGAGAGCATGCCAGATTCGATCGTGTATGACGCCAGCGGCGTCAGCTCGGAGAAGGAGCGCTTTTGGGACTTCCGAGTAAAAGCCTCCATTGGACCGAAGCGTCTACACATCATCGAACGCGATATTCATGCCGGAAAGAATTGGGTAGGAGCGGTCGAAACCAAATCCGTAACCGCCGCGCTCCACGCGGGGGTTGGCCTTCATATGGGAAAGGGGGGCCCCTCGCTTAAGGCGCGAGGGAGCTTCGACTTCGATGTGGACGCTCCCAATCTGCCGCCGGAGATTCTCCGAAAGCACCTGTATCAGGTGAATCCCACATTGCGCTTTTACCAGGACCAGCGAGAGCGCATGGAGATGGAATTGCAACGCGAGCGGGTGCACAGTGTTATCGCGAGTGGGACGGGCAACTGCCGCCGGTTGGGCGCAGGATACCGTTTCATGCTGGAGAAGTACTCCTACGATGAACTCGATCGCGAATACACGACCGTCTTCTTCGAGTGCAAGGGCCAGGCTCACACGGATCCCTTCTCGGGCGAGACGCAGTACGCGTACTCTAATTCGATCGTGTGCGTTCCCGCTCATGTCATTCCCCGTCCCGCACGTCTGCGTGGACCGATCCTCGGCGACGACGTTGCGACCGTCGCGACCCAGGAGGGCGAGCGCGTGACATCGTTGTTGGACGCGGACGAGCAAGGACACGTGAAGCTCGTGTTCCCATGGGAGCTCGCGGCTGATGAGGTCACGCCGCGCGGCGCCCTCGCATACGGGGCCGAGCAGAGCGATGCTGCTCGCATTCCGGTGACTCAAGCTCTCGCTGGCGACAACTTCGGAACAAGAAACATCCCGCGCGACGGAGCCCACGTCGTGGCCGGTTTTTTCAACGGCCAGAGTGGAAGGCCACTCGTTCGAGGATGCCTCTTTGACGAGACGAATCGAATGCCCTTCCGTGGCGACCCGCGGCATTACCAAAAGATCGGCATCTTCTCCCAGACGATCCCCTACGATGGTGGGGCGAGCGAGATTTCAATCGACGATCAGCGTGGCGCCGAGCTTGTGAATGTGCACTCGCAGCGCGACATCGACGTGCACGCGCGCCATGAGTTTCGTGCACGAATCGACGCCAACGCCGTCGCTTACGTGGCGGGTCCCGTGAACGTCGAGGTCGAAGGCGCCTTTCTCACGCAGATCGCGGGGACGGAGAGACGTATGGTTCTCGAGAGCCGGGTGGACCATGTCAAGGATACCATCTCGACAACGTGCGGCTCTAGCGAGTTCACCGTCACGAGGGACATGTCGGTCAAAGCCGGGGGTCAGTACGAACTACAGGCAGCAGGCGAGAGCAAGGTGGCGCACGAGCGATCGCGCACCACCACGATTGGCGAAGACGATGTCACGTCCATCGGTCGGAACGAAATCGTGACGGTGCTTGGTGAAAGCAACAAGCACGTTTCCGGACAGTGCCGCGTCGCAGGAAAGAAGCTCCTTCTCGAAGCCGAGGAATCCATCCGCATAAGCGTCAAGGGTTCATCAATCGAGTTGCGTCCCGACGGCATCTACCTTTCCGGCGACACTGTCAAGTGCGTGTCGAAGAAGCTCGAGCTCCACGCCGAAGGCGCCGGCGTGCGTCTCGACAACCTCGTGGAAGTCATGTCGAGCGATATCGTCCTGCAGGGAGCGGGGGCACGCTTGAAGCTCGCGGAGGCTGCGCAACTCACGGGCAGGAAGATTCAGATTGGCAAGGGCGATGGGGCTACCGTCGGGGCGCAGAAGCTCAAAGACGCGACGGTCAAGAAAGCACCATTGATATGCCTCGATGAGGATAGACAGCCGCTTGCGAGTCGCAGATACCAGCTCGAAATCGGAGGTCAGCTGCTCGAGGGAATGACCGACGCCCACGGGCGGGTGATGGTCCCCATGGTTGATGACACGACGACGAGCAGTTGCACCGTGTGGAAGGGTGACTTTCCTGACGGAGAACGGGTTATATACCCCCTAACGCGAGGCCCTATCGAGAGCGCCGATTCCGTGTTGGGAGCGCAGCAGTGCCTTCGGAATCTGGGATGGTACTCCGGCCCCCTCAGCGGTGCGATGAACAGCACCATGCTCGACACGCTCCTTTGCTTCCAAGATCACCACGACCTCGAAGTCACCGGCGAGCTGGATAGCTCGACCTCTGCCAAGATCACCGAACTACATTCCCCGACGTAATCAAGAGGAAACCGGAACATGGGCAGCCCTGATTCCCCCAAAGTAACGACGCAGCATGCTCTGATCGATGCAACCGGCGCCGTCGTCGGCCCGTTGCCAGCGGTCAATGTGAAGCCCGCCGATCCGGATCCGAAGCGAAAGCTCCCTTTCGATTTAACCGGGATGTACGAGGCCGTTCCAGAGCACGGTCAAAACTCCAAGTGCATGGTGCACCTGAATCAGTTCGGACGCGCTGTGGTGGGGTGGCTTTCATCTCCGCTCAAGTTCGTGGATACCGGTGGGCGCTTCGGTATTGAAGAGGCGGTCTTCATCGGGAGCCTGGAGGACGATGATAAGGCGGACCGTGGCTATCGCTTCTGGCCCGTCAAGGTCGAGGACAGCTCGGCATGGGACCCGACCGCGGTGCTGTCACCGACCAACCCGTGGAACAAGGACAACCCGCCAGCGGATGTGAATTGGGGGCGTTTCGAGATCAAGGGAAATCGCATCGAGTTTCACTTCGAGAAGCCCGTTAGGCGCGAGCTCGTTGTTGAGCGAGTCAACGCATCGACGAGGATGTCGTCGAGAGCGACGATGTACCAGATTGACTCGCTCAAGAGGGTCCTGCTGGCGCGGCAACGCCACCCAACACCGTCGTCGTTCTTCGATATATCAAAACCATCCGGGGCTGTATGGCAAGAGTATCTCGCGCGGTTCGCTCCGGACGGGCAGATCGCGCAATTCGTCAAGATTTACGTAGATCCAGAAAGCGGCCGGGCGAGAAAGAAGTTTGCTGTCGACTCGATCAGCAACTTGCTCAAGTTCCCCTGGGACGGCTCCGACCAGGAGCCCTATCTCAACCTGTTGCTCGTCAAACAGATCATGGCGCAGGACACTGAGCGGCCGGGCCTCTCGATCGGTGGTGGTCCGGGTGCGCCAGAATTGGACCCAAACGGAATACCCACCGGCGGGCACGGAGAGCCAACGCCACCCGAAACCATGTCTATTCTGGAATGGCTCTCGAAGATCGCGGTCAATGAGCGGCACGTCGAGAATCGTCGTGCAGAAGTGCCGGCGAACTTCGAAAAGGTGCTGGTCTGTTCAGTCGTCTATCGCTACACCATGACCTTTGCAAGCACCGTGCTCGCAAGCCCGCCCTACCCCTTGTCCGCGGCGGTGGGTTTCTTCGACGTCGGCATCAGCGTTTCGGCCGCCACGCGCGGACCCGATGGGAATCCTGGGCCATTCACCCCCGTGGACGGTGGGGTCGCGGGGTTCACTGGGGCATTTATGGAGTTCAAGGCAGGCCTTGCGGACCCACCGGAATTACCTTCAGAGCTGGAGATGTATTCGGGTGAATATTTGGACCCGCACAAGCATTTTCGCGGCGCGACGTTTACAATAGCATCGATCGAAGCGGGAATTTCGGTCGGCGCGGGCGGCGCCGCCCCGATCGCAAAAGTTGGCGGAAAAGTCAAGGTGGTGGGGGGCAAGACGCAGATAATGCAGCTTCACCTCAATGGTAAGCACCTCTGCCTCGAAGGAGTCTTCGACGATGCCACCATCAAGCCGTCGCTCAAATGGGACAATAAGATTAAGTTGGATTGGGACAAGATCGAGGGTATTGCAGAAAAGGGAGACGAGTATACGGACGGCCTAGCTCCGTCATATCCAAAGAAGAAGCACCTCTCGGATCCGAAGGCTGCCCACAAGTATATACAGGCTGGCGTGAGCCTCGGGGCCGGACTCTTGATTGGCGGCTACGACCTGCCTGTCTGGCGGCGGCCGGCGCCCATCATCGAGGAGCATAGCGAGCGGGCGGCCACGGATGCTCGCACGGTATGTGCCTTATTCAAATACGATAAGAGCGATCTATTGGGTCCTCTAAACGGCTGGTCTCGCCTGTTTTTGTTCGAAGTGGTAATGGCGACCGAGGCCGCACTGTTCGACGGATTTCCCTATATTGAAATGAGAGGATTCTCGTCACCGGAAGGGCCACGGGGGTACAATCAACGGCTGTCGCAGAAGCGGGCGAATACGATGATGCAAAAGGTTCGAGACGTGAAGCACGTCCCAGATGGGCTCTGGAAGGCCATTGGGCTCGGAGAGCTCGGGCACGATCCCGATCCAGAGAACGACCCGGTATCCGCTCGGATCTGGAAGGAGGAACATTTCGCTGAGAAGGCCATGTGGTGGCAAAACCGCAAGGTCGAGCTGTGGGCCCGAGGCCAAGCGGCGGTCCGGATGTTGACGGTGGTTCCCAAGCGATAGGCTCATGTATTCTCGAGTTTGGAGGGCCCATGGCGAAACATGACGACGAGGTGCTCAGCTCACTTGGGCCGACGCCGCAGCGCGTGCGGCTGGCGGCGCGGGTTGCATCACCGAACACAATCGCGAGCCCGTTGACGGGGGCGCGTGCGAATGCATTCATGTGGCGGTTCTGGGCGGAAGATGCCGACGACCCATCACCGATGGATCCCTCCGATGCCCCCGAGAGACGCCAGTGGGCTACGGGCGATCTGGAGCTGGTTGCTGACAGCGGCGCGCGGATTCACGTGCCCGCCCGCGCGCTCTCTCTCGTCGCCGACGATGCGCAGCAGCTACGATTCCCACTGGTCCGACCGATACCGCCCGAGCTCGGCCCGCCGCTCGACGATGGCCGCATGTCGTTCTACGCCGAGACGGCATTCCGCGAGGGCGACGAGGTGGTGCTGGACGCGTGGCTCGCGCGCTCGCAACCGGCAGCCGCATTTCGAGATCGCGGCGATGCCGTTAGCGCGCCTTTCACCGCGCATCCAGAGCTCGGCCCGATTACGCTGATTGAACGGGCTGAGCCGTCATTTACGCCGTGGACCACGCGTGTGGCATCCAGCGTGTACTCGCTGTTCGCGCTCAAGGGTGGCCGCGGCGAAGTTGCCCCGCGGACATCCCTGGCGATCGCGCTGTCCGCCATCGGCTTTGCGACGAGCGCTTGCATGATCTTGATCAGCATCATGGCGCCGATCGAGCAGCCAGTACTCCTGACGGGCCTGCTCCTGGGGGGCATCGTTCCGAGCGCTCTTGCATACTCCGTCCATCCGTCGCTCTACACCGAAGGTGGCGAAGAGAAGATCCCGGTAGGCGATGTCCTCCGCACGGCGCCGCGATGGGCAATCTTTTTGTGTATCGGCTCGGGCTTGTGCCTTCTCTTCGTGGGCTTGGCGATGCTGGGCAACGGGCCCGTGGCCGACGAGTTCGAGATCAGCCATGCGGGGCTCGTGGGGCGGCCAGAGCGCGTGCGTCTCCTCGCCGGCATCGCGAACATTTGGTACGCGTGCTCGTTGGCGATCGCCCTCTCCGCGCGCGAGCTGCGGAATCAGCCTCGTGACTGAACGTGCCTGCCGACGCCCTCTTCGAGAAAGGACCAAGGGAGATGACATTTTTTTTGGCCCGCGGGGCCACGCTCGTGTGCAGCAAGGGGGGGGCGCCATCGCAGCTCGCCGTTCCGTCGCGGGATGGGTCGGGCGAATTGCCTGACGGATCGCCGATAGCGACCGCGCAGGACTTCGGCGAGGCGAACATCCTTCCTTTTGGCACGTGCAAAGTAACCCAGCAGGCGTGCAAGCCGTCTGTTCTCCTGCCATGGACGTCCGCGGGCGATGTCGTTGATGGGGACGGGATCGGTTGGCTCACCCAGGACTCGAAGTGCGTGTGCAGTGTAGGCGGCACGATCGAAGCGGCGGACGCAGGCCAGGACGCGATCGAGGTGGCGTAGACGATCGTGCGGGGCCATCGTGATTTCTCGGGAGCTCGAGAAGCCGCCGTCGAGGGGCGACGTTGCCCCACTCACCGTGCGCGATCCGCTGCCCGAGGTGTCTGGCTCGTCGAGCACACGTGTGGAGCGTGCCATCGCCGGCTCGGACTCCACGCGCTCGCCGACACGCCCGCAGGCTACATCCTGCCTGCTCACGGATATCGACGGCGCACTCGCTCCGTGCACGCGTTGCTCTACTCGGCGAGGCGCTGCGCGCCGTGATTGAGCCTTGAGAATGCTCCCCGGCGCGCGCCAGTGCCGATCCCGAGTGCTTGTAGCGCGAGCGCGCGAAAGAGCGGGTCGGATTGCACGCGGGCGCCGAGGATTGCGCGCAATTCGAAGACAAGCCTCGGGACGTCGAGGGAGAGAGCCGTGAGCGCGTCCTCAACTTTGCGCTCGAGGTACGCTTGCGCTTCGAGCTCCGTGCTGTGTTGCGATTCTACCGGCCTCGACACGATCGGCGGAATATCGCCGACTGCGTTCTCAATTTTGATGGGGCTGCCGTGCTTCTTCATCGGATCCTTCTTTCTCAATTGAGCTATCACAGCTCCTGCCACAACTTTGGCTGCGCCTACTCTCATCGGCCGCGAAGTTGGTTCGGGTTTTGATTATTTTTGCAGAGTTGTGGCTCAATTTCGAAGCAACCCGACCGGCTTCGGGCCGAAGTGGAACGATGAAATGTCGAATGCCGACGACGCTGTGGAGAGGGTGCGGGAGACGATCGTCGATCAAGCGGAACGGTGGATCGAGAACTGGGGAAACACGGAGGTTCGGGCGCGCAGCGACCTACGAAGGCGCCTCTCGGACCTCGCCACGAAGGTCTTTGAGCTCGGCCTCACCGAGGCTGGTCGACGCATTCAGCGCCGCCTCGACGCGCTCGCAATCGAGGAAGAGAATGATCGCTACGGTGGCCTTAGCAAGCGCTTCGCCCAAATCGCCAACGACGTACCTCGGTGGGCGCGCTCACCCGGTCCTGCATCCAAGCCGGACTCCGTGCCTCGGGTGCGGCGGGTCCGAGCTCCCTCGGTTCCCCCACCAAGCCGCCGCGCTCCGCTGATCGCCTCGGAGGCATCCAAGGAACCTCCGGCAAGTGGACCGCCCTCGAGCCGCGGGCCAAAGCTTTACCCGCTATCCGCGCTGGTTCAGAGCATCCAGGGCATTCATCAAGGGAGCTCCAGCGAGACGTATCCCGGCGCGACGCTGATCGGCTTCTATCCTGGGAGCCGGCGAGAGGCGCCGTGGGTCTTGCTCGAGACCCGTGACTCTCTGGACCAGGTGGTCGCCTATTTCCGTCGTCGGAAAGCGATTGAGACCGGCCATCCTGGAGTGCGGGGGGCCCAGGCCGAGCTCCGGTATGACACCGGCATGCACTGGATCGAAGTTCGCATCGTCGCGCCACCTCACGCGCCGACAAGCATCCGGCTATCGGCGAGCCTCAAGGACGTCGACGCGGACTCCGGCAGCGCGTCCCCGTTTCTACCGGGGACCATGACGCCCGAGGATGATGCACCCGCCGCCGACGCCGCCGAAAGTGCCGTGACTCGGATACGTCCCCAAAAGTAGACATCCGAGCTCCGCGCGCAACTGCAACCGTACCGCTGGCGTCAGCTTGCCCTCCAAGGCCCGGTGTCGCCTTCGCGCTTCTTGGTGGTGGGAGTGGTCGAAATGCCCGCGCGAGAATGGGCGCACCTGCGACCAGGTGATGTCATTCGACTCCGGCGTTCGGTAAGCTTGCCGGCCATCATCCGCGTCGGAGCCCGAGTGTCGGCGCACGGCGACCTCGTGGAGATCGACGGCGAGGTCGAGGTGCGAATCCTAGAGAAGGTCGCCGCTTCCCCTTGCGAGAACGAGGAGAGCCGCGCTGACGCGGGCGGCTCTTCCTCATGGCCGACCGCCGCTCCGTGTCACAACCGCTTGTTCCACATTCCGGCGGCCGTGGCTCCTTCAACGCCGGGCGATACCTTGGAGAGCGCGTACGTGATGTCACCAATCATGGCGCTCCCTTGGCGCGTCCAGAAGAGCTGCCCGTATCGGTGAGCGAGGTTACGATTCGGCAGCGCGGCGAACAACGTGGCGAGGACGTTAACGCCTCCACATCCGTGCGTGGCCAGTGCAAGCGCCGAGCACGTGCGCACGAGCTCCGAGGGATCGCCATCATGGATCTCGGTCAGGACAGCTTCGAATGCCGACGTGCCTTGAAGCAGCCGGGCGCAGGCGACTGCCATCGCCGCGCGTACCGCCGAGTGTCGTTCCATCGAACGACCCGCGGCGGGCGCAAGGGCGCTTCGCGCAAACAGAAATGCCAAGATCCGCATGTGTTCGTCGCGAAAGGTGCCGAGGAGGTAGTTCGCAGCGGCGCGGACGTTCCATACGCCGCGATGCGCGAGCGCGAGAAAGACGGGGATGCCTGGGCGCGCCGCTCGATAGCAGTGTTCCATGATCAACCCATGGGCCGCGCTCGGCGACGACCCGAGATCCGGTCGTACCGAGTACGGCCGAGCGACCAGGTGCGCGAGGGTTCGTAGGATGCCCGCTTTGCCGCTCACGCGATCGGCGGCGAGCACCTCAATGAGGTGGGGAATGGCCGCCGGCGCAGCATCGAATCTGGCGCCCCCATGGAGAAGCCGCTCGTTGAGTGCCAGCAGGGCCTCGCTTCGTGCGTTGGCATCTGAAGACATGAGCGCGCGCAGATGGCCGGGGATGTCAACCGCACTCCCGTAGGCGTGCCTAAGTGTCTGCCAGTCGGTTTTGTCGAGAGACTCGAGAAGCGTGGTGGAGGCTCGTTGCATGGCTTTCTTCCTTTTGTGCCGCCGCGGAGCAATGCGTGACCGACAGCGCCGAGCCATGCCAGACTCGACAGTTGTCACAGTTTTAAGAGCCGCGTGGTCTCAATCTCAGTCGACCTGTGCGTCTCCCCTGTTTCTCAGGATCTCTATGCGCGGCAAGAGCGCCCGCGATGGTTGTGTTGAGTCTCAGGCCGAAAAATCGTCTCAACTGACGCAACAACTGAGACTGCAGACCGAAATGGTTTCCTGAGGAAAGCGAGAGAGAGCTGCCGGGGACTGCGCAATCAGAGCGGCGTGGTGAATACAACATCGGCCGGGCGTCACCGGGAGCGGAACCCATGAGCGAAACCTACGTACCGCGATATCGAATTCCACGGGCCCTTCTCCTAAGGCTGACCCAATCGGGCATCGACCTCGAAGCCCTGGCAAAGACGGCCGGCCTTAACCCTCAGCGGCTGTCCGAACTTCTGCCGAGCGCACAGAGGGACGTCTTCCTGGCGGGAGCCGCGAGCAGGCTTCCCCCGGGGTCTGGATTGTCTATCGGGCTCACTGCGCCCATCGAGCTGCTCGGCCTGACCGGCTTGGCCGTGATGTCCTGCTCCACCGTGAGCGAGGCCCTCGCCCTCCTCGCTCGCCGCGTGCCCGCGATGACAGGGGATGCCATGGCGATGGTGCCGCGGATCGGCCAGACGGCTGTCCGATTTTTTCCCGTCGAGAAGGCGTCCTACGCGAGGCAGACCGTCGAACGCGAGCTGAGCTTCGTGCTGGGACTGGTCCGACGCCTCACGGGGAAGCCGGCATCCCCCGTCTACGCATCGTTTGCGTTCGCGCGCCCCGAATATCACACGCGCTACGGCATCACGTTTGGCTGCCCGGTCCACTTCGACCAGCCGGTGAATGAAGTCTGCTTCAAGGACTCGGACCTGGCAGGTGGCGTTGTGACGTCAAACCCCGATCTGGAAGCGATCTTCCGGGTGCAAGCCGAGGAGGAAGCTCTGATCCAAGACTCCTCGGCTCACATTGAGGCGAGGGCGCGTGCTGCGCTCCGAGGAGCCCTCTTCGGCCACGCACCCGATGCCCCCGAGCTCGCCCGCTTGCTCCGAGTGCCCGATCGAGAGCTGTCCGAAGGACTGAAACGCGCGGGAACGTCTTTTCGCACGCTGCTCGACCAGGTGCGCCGCGAACGCGCCCTCCTCGCGACGCGACAGCCCCCGTCGCGCCTGCGGAAGCAGATCGCGTTCCTCGTTGGTGTCGACCCCCGCAACCTCGACCGGTACTTTCGGATATGGACGGGCATGACACTCGGCGCGTATCAACAAGCGTCCCAGCTCGGCGGAGACGCGGCTGATATCCGCGCGGAACCACCCACCGGCGAGACCGCAACTTGAGGGCCGCGCTTGCCCCTCGGTCGTCCTTGACACAACCAACGAACCGAAGACCTACGTCGCTAAGTTGAGGGCACATCTCGCCTTCCGACGGAAACAACTGTGTCAGGTCGATGCGACGCTTTTTTCGGGCAACTCGCCGGTCATCCTAACCGAACCTTTGTGCGGGTGGTCACAACCATGGCGTCGCACAGTCTCGCCCCTCCAGCCGCCCCATCGACACCAAACATCTCACCAAGGAACCCATGCTCACCGAACTCGACTCGTCGCAGGCGCTCACTCCTACCGCGCCCGCCGATCCACCGGCATACCCCACCGCTCGATCTGCCGATTGGCGCGGCGCGGTAATCGGTGCCAGCGCGCTCAAAATCCGGAGTCTCCTCCAAATCAGGCAAGTCACATCAGACGCCGAATACGAGTGCGTGATCCATCTGCGTCACGACTGCTATCGAGGCGCAGGCAAACTCCCCTCGGGCACCAACACAGATGCCGCCGCTCGGCGCGGCGATGACGATGCCAGAATCTTCGGCCTCTGGCTCGGCCCTGTGCTCGTTGGTACCTTCACCGTGCGCGTTCCGAGAGCGGGGGACGTCCTCGAGACGATCGACGGGGCACTTGGCTACTACCCATCCGATCTCCCCTCGAAGGCGTCGGTCATTGAGGTGTCGGCCCTATGCGTCCGGCGTGGCTTTCGACGAACGGATGTTTTCAAGGCCGTCTGCGAGCAGGTGCATCGCATTCTCGTTGAGACAAATCGATCTCACATCTTATTGGCTGCGGACGAGCGCCTACAAAGAAAATATCGTTTCATTCATTTTCGGCTCACGAGACACTCTTATATCAAACCGTATGGGCGTATTCACGTGATGGTATCAAATCAGAAGCCCTTGGGGATTTATGGCCTTCATACCGACCCGATCCGGTGGCACATGTTCCTGCGCGATGTGACGGACCAGCTCATCGCGGAGAACAAGCTACGCCATGGGCTGCTCGAGAAGTGCATATTCTGGGTCTATCGACAATTCGCCGGGCTATCTACCGCCGTGGAGGCGCAACTTGCGGCGCCCAGG
This sequence comes from Sorangiineae bacterium MSr12523, assembly GCA_037157775.1. Lineage (NCBI taxonomy): Bacteria > Pseudomonadati > Myxococcota > Myxococcia > Myxococcales > Pendulisporaceae > Pendulispora > Pendulispora brunnea. Next base: position 2,030,074 of record CP089982.1, on the reverse strand, counting down.
AGGCTCACGTGATCACAGACACCATTGGCGCCGCGCCTCGCTCCGCGAACGCCTACGAGAAGTTGGTCCGCGATATCTTTGCATCCGCCGGAATTCCAAGCGACGGAAGCACGCCGCACGCCATTCGGGTTCGCAACCCTGCCTTCTATCACCGCTTTCTGCGCGACGGCACGCTCGGGTTGGGCGAGACGTACATGGACGCGTGGTGGGACTGCGACGACCTTCCCGAGATGATGGCACGCTTCGCAAAGGCAGGAATATCGCGACGCTTCCGGCTGAACCCGCGATTTATACTAAATCGCTTTCGAGCCAAGCTCTTGAATGAAGGAAATGTAAAGAACGCGCTATTCGGGGTTCGCAAGCACTACGATATCGGCAACGACCTATTCGCGGAAATGCTGGATCCGCTCATGGTATATACGTGCGGGTATTGGAACGAGGCTAACAACCTCGCCGATGCGCAGGTCGCCAAAATGGAGCTCATTTGTCGGAAACTCGACCTACGACCTGGAATGCGCGTTCTGGACATCGGCTGCGGTTGGGGAAGCCTTCTCAAGTACGCTGCGCAGCGCTATGGAATTGTCGGCGTCGGCGTTTCCAATTCGGTTCAGCAGTTGCTGCTTGCGCGCGACCTTTGCACAGGTCTCCCCATCGAATTCCTCGAACGCGACTATCGAGCGATCACGGGCAAGTTCGACCGCATTCTGTCGGTTGGCATGTTCGAGCACGTGGGCTATCAAAATCATCGCACGTACATGGAGGTCGTAGATCGCTGCCTCGACGAAGGTGGGCTCTCCCTTCTGCACACCATGGGCCGCACGGCATCGATGACGCGAGGAAATGATCAATGGATCACGAAGTATATTTTTCCAAATACACAAGTTCCGTCGCTCGCGCAAATCGGTACAGCGATTGACGGCCTCTTCGTCCTCGAAGACGTCGAGAATTTAAGCACGGACTACGAGAAGACGCTCCTCGCCTGGCACGAGAACTTTGTCCAGAACTGGCCTCGACTTGCGCAAGGCACTCGGGCATCGTATGGCGACGAGACGTTCCGTCGAATGTGGGAGTACTACCTCCTCATTTTTGCGGGGTGGTTCCGCGCGCGTTCGCTCCAATTGTGGCAATTCGTCCTATCGAAGGGCGGCTGCCCTGGCGGATACCCCTGGCAGAAGGAGCGCCGAGTACTGTGGGCGCGCGCGTGACGGGCCCCCTCCGCATCGCGGTAGTAGGTGGCGGCGTCGCGGGAATCACGGCAGCGCACCTGCTCCAACGGAAGCACATCGTGACACTCTACGAGCGCGACCGGCAGATTGGCGGACACGCCAATGCCGCTCGGATCGAAGAGCCGCTCGATGGGCATGGCGCCTCGCGGCGGACAGTCGAAGTGGATACCGCCTTTCTGATCTTTCACAGCGGCTCATATCCCTTATTCATGCAGCTCCTTCGGGAGTGGGGCCTGCAGGACCGGTGCATCGACGTGGAAATGTCGTTCGGTTTCCTAAATCAGAAATCCGGCCTTCGATACACGGTGAACCGAGGCATCGGCGGCGCCTTCGTTCAACCGCACAACGTTCTCCGTCCTCGCTATTTGAGGCTACTCGCGGAGATATATCGCTTTCGACGGTCGAACTTCTCGGACCTCGAAGGGGATGAGAAAACGACGCTCGGCGAGTATCTACGAAGGCGAGGCTACTCGGAGTCGTTCATCGAGGACTTCATCTTTCCAATGGGTGTCTCCGTCTGGTCGCTGCCGCTTCGCGGGATGTTGTCGTTCCCCGCCGCGACCTTCGCTCGGTTCTTCGCGCACAACCGCATGCTCAAGATGGCGCACGGGGCACGGTGGCAGACGCTTCGCGGCGGCAGCCGTCAGTACATTCGCGCCTTCTTGCGCAATTTTCGCGGGCAGGTCGAGACAGGGTATGCCGTTCAAGCGGTGCGACGACCTCTCTCCGGCCGGCCGCGCATCGTTCTCAAGAACAGCCGCGAACACGAGTACGACCGCGTGGTGATCGCGACACACGCGGACGATGCCCTTCGCCTTCTCCGGGAAAGCGCGACCGCGAAGGAGCGGCGCCTTCTCGGAGCGTGGCGGTACTCCGCGGCCAAGACGGTGCTCCATACCGATGCGAGTGTCCTTCCTGGCAACAACCTGGAAAGCTGGGGAAGTTGGAACGTCGTGTATACGCCGGGCGCCGACGCCACGGTGACATACGACATCACGCGAATTCAGCGGCCCGCAAATCGGAAGCAATATTTTGTGACCATCGGTGACGTCGACGTCAACCGATCCAAAGTTCTGCACCGGTACGAGTACCGCCATCCCCTCTACGATGCTCGTGCGATAGCAACCCAGCGACACCTGTGGGAGCTCAATACGGGAGACGGCGTCCTTTATTGTGGAAGTTACTTCGGCCGTGGGTTTCATGAAGATGCCATTCGGTCCGCGTCGCACGTTGCCGAGGGCCTGGGCGTCGAGTGGTGATCAGAAAGGAAGGTTCGACATGCTGCGGCGGTTCAAGAGAGATCGCTATATGCTGACAAAATACTACGCCGCGAGCACCCTCGTGTTCGTGGCCGCCATCGGCGTCGCACGATACGTGAGACATACCTCGTACGAACCTTCGCCGTGGGTCTGGGTCGCCTGTTTGGTGCCTCTCATCATTTCCAACTTTAGCGCCGTGGTCGTGTCCAATTTGCTCTGCGTCGGGCTGATGCTCGAATATCATCGCGCCGAGCTGTCGGCGTGGCATCTTGCCCTCTTACCGCTGGGTATATATGCGGGGATGGTGAACGTTCCCGTAATCCACAACTGCGCGCACGGAAGCTTTCGCCCAGTATGGCTGAATCGAATACTGGGAGAGCTCTGCGCGGTGCATCTACTCTCTGGGTATCCCGGTTTTGTAATCCTGCATCTTCTGCACCATCAGTACGCGGACGATCCGGATCTCGACCCACATCCGAACCTCGACAAGACATTCTGGCAATATCTAAATGGTCTTAAGGGAAGCCTCGCGCGAGCGTTTCGGCGCAACTACTTTGGGCTCTGGGGAGTCTCAGCGGCAACGCGGTGCGCGTGGCGCGCAGTGCGCCTCCTTTTGCCCGTCAATCGTGTCCTAAAGGCGCTGTTCGTGTTGGCTATTCTGGGACCGATCCCCTTCACCATATTTTACATTCCGTCGTTCATCGCGAACCAGTTGACGTACGCTCACATCAACTATTACACGCACGCAAGACGCGCCGACGGAAGGGTCGAGATCGTAAATTTGAACCATACGGCGGTGTATAGGTTCCTAAACGCCGTACTGCTCGGCATCTATTTTCACAAGAATCATCACCGTAGGCCATTGGAGTTCAATCCACAGAACGCCGCGCCGCCGAAGGCTGCTTGACGGCGCAGAGATGAGGGTGACATGGACGACATCATTTGGACGAAGGATGACCTGCGTCGCAGTTACGACGATATCGTTCGACGAGGATTGAGTGAGGAGCAGTACGAGGCATTCCGTACTTCGGGGCACTTCGGACCGGATGTCGTGACCCAAGTCACGAGCGGCTCGTCCGGTGGAGTGCCGCTGCTAATCCCGCGTAGCCGCGAGGACTTGGCGGATGCATATCGCCGCGTGCTGCGAGCGTATCAGACCGCACATCACGGTGCGCCGGCCCGGGTAGCCCTATTCGGGGGCGTCTCGCATGCTCAGGCGGCGGTTCGGTTCACCGTCGAGGGTACGACTTTTCGATCATTTGGACTCGACGACCTAGGTGGTCTAATCGACTTCGATCCTGAATTCATTTCCTGCTACCCGTCGATTGCTCGCGAATTGGTGGGCGGAAGCCTCCCGCTCCACAAGGTGAAGGCTTTCAAGCTCGGCGGCGAACGCGTCTTCGATGCCGACGTCGACAGCATTGTGGAACGATGGCCGGGATGCCTTGTCATCGAGCAGTACGGTTCGACCGAGATGCCAGCGATGGCAATGGGAACCTATCTTGAGCATGGACGCGTCGGGCTGGTCCTTCAGGTCGATAGATACGACTTCTTGTTGGACCCGAACGTCGTGGATTGGCAGCCCTTGATTGTGCGCGACAAGTTGAAGGGACGACTATTCCCCATCGAGAAGGCGTACGACACGGGTGATGAGGTTCAGGTGTGGGGCAATATGCTCCTGAACGTACGTCGCCGCGATGATCCCGCGAACGACTACGCCGATTCGGTCGAAGTGCTGCTGCGCGCCGGCTGCGAGAACGTGCAGTTTGATCTTCGGAACCGCACCGTGCGTTACAGCGGGCGCCAGGAGCTCCCCTCAACTGTGCTGGTGAACGGGACCTCTTTCGCAGCCCGGCGCGAGCCGTTGCGTCGCCTCGCTGGGTCGAACAAGTTGCCGCTCGTGCTGTAGGGCCAACCCGCGATCCCTGCGCCAAAGTGGGTGAATTGAGGGCGACGCTCCCGACGCATCGCTTGACGACGAAGGCGCGAGGGCGAAGATTCCCCACGGGATGTTGACGGGGGCATGAAAATCCGTAGCGCTGAGACGATTCATGTTTCTGCGCCGCGGCGACGGACTTGCGCAGGGCCTTTCAAGTTGAGAGGGGCGCTGCTAGAGATCGGCTAGGTACCGCCATGACGACAGACGTGGAACTCGAGGCTCTTGAGAAAGCTGTGAGCAATCTCGAGAAGGAGCTCAACCCTGCGATGAGCCGATTCGGCGAGAAGGAGCTCGAGCGCGAACTGGTTGTCCGCATGAAGGTCGACATCGCCCGCAGGAACCTCGACACAGCTCGCCGAGCGCTCGAACTGCGGCGCGTGCAAGCGCTTTTCGAGAGCGGCGAGACGGCAGCCAACGCCGAGGCGGCCGCGGGCCACGTAGGCGCGGCCCCGGTCGCGTTGGTAGCGCATAGGAAGCCGGTAGCAGCGCCGCCGGAACCGACATCCGTCTCGGTTGCTCGCCCAACTCGGCCCGGAGGCAAGAAGTCCAAGTCCAAGGGCCACACGAAGCACCTTCTCCGCGCAGATGAATCGACAAAAGCGGTGAAGTTGAGAGCAAACGGGCGGCATCCGCACGGCAAGAAATTAGCGTTGGAGATCGTTGTCGAAGCGCTCAAGCTCGAGGGCGGCCCCTTGGAGTTGCAGGAGATCAGAGAGGGGATGGAAAAGCTCGACTGGGAGACTCGAGCGACCAATAAAAATGCATTGTGGGAACGTATCTGTACGAGCTGAAGAGCGAAGGAAAGGTAAAAAGGACGCCAGACGGGCGGCGCTGGGAATTGGTGCAGTCGTCCGCGCCCGCGCCGACGCCGCGTGGCGCCGTTAAATGAAAAAAGGCCGCCGCTCCCACCGTCGGCGGGAGGGCGGCTGGTTCAGAGTCCGTTGATGCTTCGACTACGGGAGCGCGGCGAGCGCCGCCCGAATCGCGCGGCGCGTCTCGGGCCCCACGATGCCATCGACTCGGCACCGATGGGTCGATTGGAATCGCCGAACCACGAGCGAGAAATCGTCCGCCGGCCAGAGCCCGAGACGCGCGAACGCGGACGCGAGCTCCCATCTCGTTGCGAGACACGGCGCTCGGTACTCGTCGACTAGCGCCGCGACGTTCCTCAGGTAATCGCCCTCGTCGGCCGTGAAATAGCCATGAATCTTGAGCGCCCTGACGTAAGCGGCGACGTCGCCGTCGCGCGCGGCCGCCAACGCGGACGCGTACCGCCCACCGAGCAACGACAGGAATCCGTGCACCCCCTCCTCGAGCGAGCCGTAAGCCGCGAAGCACGCCGCTGGATGGTTCGGGCCGAACCTGACGGTGATGGTCTCGCCTCCCTGATCTTCGGCGAGCTCGCAGGGCGCCGAGGGCGTCGACTTGGCCAACGCCGTCTCACCGGCACGACGTGGTAAGATCTCGAGCGTCGATGAAAACGTGTAGAGGGCTTCGGTGGTATGCTTGATCCCGGCCAAGTTCCAATTGATGCACTTGGACCCGCGCTGCGTCTCGAGAGCCGATTGGGCCATCAGGATCGCTTCCCCGGGTGGTGCGAAAGTCCCCCATTCCTGCACAATCGCCGAGCGAAGGCTCTCATGGTCAACGGGCGTTACCCGTGACGCGACGTAACGCCCGCTGATCACGGAGCCCCCGCATCAGAGGCATGGGCCGCGGCAAAACGCCGCGACGCCACGCGCTGCGCTTCGAGAATTCTGCGCATCTCCGGGTAGAGCCCCTCCTCAATCCCGCAGATCCTGGCGATGGTGGCATCATCGCTCTCGGCTTGCCCGAGGAGGCACACGATATGCGCAACATCGAGCGCTGTCCGCGCGCGATCTGCCGTGAAGAGTGCGCATGCCGTTGGCGCGGCCAACAGGAGGACGACGAGTGCGAGCCGGACCGTCTTCACAGCTCTCGTCCCTTCGGGCCGCCCTCCACCACCTTCAGGCCAGGACGACTCGCAAACAGCTCGCGGCCGCCACGCAGGCTCTCGATCACGAGATCGTGTCCCGCAATGGCGGTCATCGCCGCGACAAGGCCGTCGGTAACAGCCTTCGTCCACGAGCTTCCTGCAAGGACAGCTTGCAGCACCCCAGCGACGGCGCCGAGCGCAAGGGCGAGCCACGGACGCCACGCCGGGGGCACGATGCCGATCGGCCTCGCGCTTTTCAACACACGGATAATTGCGCCGATGATGAGCGCGGCAACTGGAACCCATTTGTGATCCAGCGCGAGGCCGATCACCTCTTCGATCGTGCTGCTCATTGAAGGTCCTTCTCTCCGGCGCGTCGCGGTCGCGGGCTATGGCCGCAACAACGTCGCCACGAGACTCGATGGTGGATTGATATGCACGAATTGCGATTGAGACGAAGTTCTGAGTTGTTGCTTTACAGTCAGCGGGCCCGTGTTTGCCACCGTGTAGATTGTGACGGCGAACTCGTACGCACTACCGCCCTGCGGTGAGCTGCCTCGCATCGTCTCTGGAATAACGACCGTAGAGGCGCCGTCTACGACAGCGACGGCCGTCTCTGCTATGTATCCGTTTGTATTGATACCGAGGTCGACGATCGACTTGATTTCAATCTTATATCCAGCAACTGCCAGCGGAAATGCGATCGATAACGCGCTTACATCCGTGAAGTTGGTCTGGTTTGCTAAGGCTTGCGAGGTGAGATGTGCGGCCTGCGCCGAAACGATGGCATTTGCGGTGCTCCCCGATATCAAATTGACCCCGTCGCAAAAGACCCACATGCTCTGGCCTTGCGGCACGACAAGGCCATTACCTGATGCCGTCTTCACCGTCAGCGGGAACGCGCCGCTCGTGTCGTTCCTCAGCAATTTTGCATATCCAGCGACCGCAGGGAAAATCACAATGGCGGCGCTGGTGAGCGCGCCCGTGAAGCGAATCGTCAGGGCGGCATACTCCGCCGCCGTGAGGCTCACGCTTCCCCCGGTTAGCGCTTTGGGGGTCAGGCCGAAATTCAGTGGGTCGTTGCGTGCATCGTTGCCGCGAATCTCGCCAGCGACCAATATTCGCTGGCTGCCGTCGGGAGCTGGGATGATCGATGCACCGCTCGGAAACGTGACCCCCGCGGCGAACGACACTTTCGACGATGCAACCTTTGCCCCGACCGCGACATCGGCATCCTCGACCAGTTTGGCGCTGCCGTCGACGGCGCCGTTGCTTACGTGCGTGAAGCCAGTCCCGGTGGGAACTGCCAACGCGACCTTCTTTGGATCAATGGGGCCGACGATGTCTGCGTCCGTGACCAGGCGCGCCGGCGAGTCATAGACTCCATTCGTAATGTGGGCGAAGCCTGTACCCGAGGGCGCAGCGACAGGCCCAAGTAGAGCGTTTATCCGCCTCCAGTTGTCTTGTAGCGCTCCGACCCACGCTTTCTGAGCGCCCCCGAATTGCTCGGCCTCGCCGGCGCCAACGTCGTGCAAACCGAATGGCGACACGACTTCGAACGCGGTCGATTCGTCGACCATTCGAGCAGGGTTGTAGATCCCGAATTCGTCGATCCCGTTATTCACCACCAGTCGCAAGAGCCACTTGCCAAACAGTGAATTCGCTTGCGGCAGCGTGAGCGCCGCGGGAGTCACGTCGACCGAGAAAAACAGTCCGTTTGCATCGGCGACCCACCCCGCCGGAAGGGCGAAGCCGCGGGGGTAGTCCGTAATCTCCCATCGCCAGGAGCGCCACTCGACCGTGTTCTCCGCGACGAGCTGGATGGACGCACCTGATGGGGCGACGACGCCCCCGGTCTGTGGGGGGCCTCCGTTCACAAGAACCAGGATTTTCGCGTACGGCGGGGCCGGCATCTAGGTCTCCTTGCCGCGCTTGGAAAGCGAGCTACTCTTCGGCGGCATGGCTCTCCTCTCATGCGCCGATTGCAATGCTCCCGTGTCGTCCGAAGCCGTTGCCTGCGTGCGGTGCGGCCGCCGCACCAGAAACGCTCGTGTTGCGCCGCGAAAGGCAGCGACACGGAAGCTCGTTGGCACGGCGCTGATGGGTCTCGGTCTCGTGCTCGGGTTTATGGGCTGGGTTCGTGTCGGCTATGGCGACGGCGAGGGCGGCTGGGCCCTCGGCTGTGGCATCGCGAGTTTCGTGGTCGGAATGCTCGTGTTCACCGGGGGTAGATTTCGCGAATCCTGAATCACTCCGGCCGCATATCCTGAACTTCGAAGGTCATCGTTATCGAATGAAACATATTGCGCGGCAACGGCGCTCCGTCCGGGTTGCCGCCGGACTCACCGGTTAGCGCAATCATGTAATAGTAGTCCGCGGTACTGATCGTCGGATTGTCCGGTAGAAAGTTCGTCGCAACGAGATCCTGGGGATCACCCCCGTTGTAGTATGCCGCCGGTGTGGCCGGTAGTGGGAACTGCCCGGAACAGATCGCCCAAAAACAGAGCTTGCCCTGCGGGGTATCAATCGGCATCAGGTCGCCCCGCTGGTATATGATTATGAAGCTGGGACCATTGGAGGGAAGAGCCGTGCGCGATTTCAGTACGCGAAAGCGAATGCTTGCCGCCACCAGCTTCGAGCCGTCGTGCATGTAGCGCTTGGGAATCACCACGAGATCTTGGCCAATCGAATTCAGGGCATATCCAAGAGGCCCATCGATCGAGTCCGTGAGATTCATCACATACGGCTCGTTCCGCGCGGGGCCCAGGGGGCACGTAATGGTTCGCCGGCGCTTTTGGGTGAATACTGGGTACCCAGTCTGGAACTCGACCCGTCCGCCCTTGCGCGTTTCAACATTACGTAGTGTGCTGCCGGAAGTCGTGAGCGATACGCCCCCCGCACCACCGACTGCCAGGGGCGTGGTCGGGCTATAGATCCCACCGCCAACAGGGTCGACCGATCGCGCGGCGCGCGCGTCGAATTCACGAAGGTCACGCGCGGTCGGGACGAACGACGGGGGCCACGTGCCGTAGGGTCGGACATGGTCATGCCGCACGATTTGCCTATTGCGGTCTCAAGTCCGCTATATCCTCGAAAGCCGTCACGGCACTGAAATATGCATTCCCACTGAGACCTGGATAACCAGAATTTGCGTACGGTCCACTTTCGTCAATGATATCGATCCAATACGTAAATCGCTCGACATCCACCACGATGTTGGGCACGATGGTGCCCACGAAGTAGTGAATGAATACCCCGTCTTCGAGATAGCCGTCAGGGCCCCACGTGCTCTTGCCACCGGGGGCGGGGTCGGGCGGCCGTGGTGAGTAGGGCAAGAACCCGCTTGGCGGCGCGCCGACGAGCAGGCTCGTACTGACGCCTCGCACATCGAGCGCGAAAACGCGAAAGCGCGGCAAGTCCGGGACCGGGCCGTGGGCGTTCGTCACCTCGAAGGCAACCGTGACGCTGACAAAGCGCGCGCCATGATGGACGTCCAGGGGGAATACTGCGCGCGCTCCGGGAAAGCGGGAGCTCCCGTCGAAATCCCCGTTAGAGAGATTGCCGACGAGAGGCATGCTGAGCTTTCGAAGGCGGCCAGGGTGCCCCGGAAGGAGCGTCGGATAGTCGGAATCGCCGAAAACCACCTGACTCGGAACGGCCGCGCTCTCGTCGACGATGACCGACGCAGTGCCGCTCAGCACCCAAACGCCGGTGGCCATCGCGCCCGCGCCGGCAACGACCACCGGAGACGATGGGGCGTGGCTGCTCCCGTCGTCTCCGTTGATGCCCGCCGACAGGTTCGCGTCGATTCGCGCGAATTCGGCTCCGGTCACGACCCGCCCATCGACCCATGCATCATCACGCCGCACGCGCTGAAAGGTCACGCGAACCCCATTCGACTAATCCCCTCATGTTTTACGGCAACGGCATGAAAGATGTTTCCCCCCGCTGTCTGTGATGGCTCGACGGTCCAGACAAGCGGCGGCCCCAAGTCCTTTGGTAGCCCGGGAGCACAATACCAAGTTCCGTATCCAGTCCAGTACGCCTCACCTGTCTGTGCGAGGACTGGGTGAGTATCGCCAATAGCTGCGTCGGGGTACCGCACGTACTTGCCCGTTGGAGGGTCAGGAAAGTGGTCGGGGTCCGGCTGCCACGTCCAGATTCCGTTCTCCGCGGGGTTCTTCTGCGAAACAAGAAGGTAGCGGCCCCCGGCAGTCCGGCCATAGCCGCTTGTCGCTGTCAAATCAAAATTAGCGAACCGTGACACCGAATCAACTGGCGGTAGGATGATCGCCGCAAAGGGCCGGTCCGTGAGCCCTTGCTCGTCGACGATATGCGCGTAATACGTATATTGCGACACGTCGACAGCGTTGTTTTGATCGCAGGTCACGACCAATGATTTCACCGCGCCACCGTCAAACCAGCCCGCTCCGCTGGAGGGGAACGGTGCATACGCGACAAATCCGTACTGGTCCGCGCCGGCCGCCGCGCTCGTGAGGGGGGTCTTGTTCCCGCTCGCATCGACGCGGAGGACCCGCATGGTCACCGTCTTAAGCGGAGGCGATGGATGTGGTTGCGCGATGGCAAACGTGAGCGTTGCCTGCGTGATGGTCGCGTCATCATGGACGCGAAGTGGCACATAGAGCTGGGCTTGGAGGGTGGAGCCGGCGACGCTCCCGACGAAGAATTGAGACGCGAAGAGTTGTGCGGCACAGAGGTCCCGGCGCAAGAACCTCATGGCCGTAGGAATCGACTGGCCGAAAACGCAGGGCGTGATGCGCGTACGCGTGCGCCCCGCGTGTTCGCTGCCCAGTCGAGGCCACCCACTTCTCACGGGAAAGGTCCCGCTGCTCGTGACACGGATGCGGCCGTTGCCGCGAACCACGACGGGACTGGCCGTGAGCCCAGCCCCCGCGATAGCGATGGGAGAGCTCGGCGCGTACGCTCCGCCATCGCCGTTGACGCCACGCCGAAGCTTGCTCTCGAGGTCAGCCAGCGCCGCGGGCGGAACTACGAATCCGGCGCCGCCCCACACGTCGTCGGGGTATGTTCGGTTAAAATTGCCCATTTGGGTCTACGGCAAACGGCTGACGGTTGCCTGCGCGAGAGGCGTGGTTCCGAGAAGCGCCGGGAGGCGAAACGGCCCGATCGTCACGTTCGTGGGCGCTGTGGCCGACGGAGCGACGATCGCCCACGTGGAGACCGCGCGCGCCATGCGGCGCAGAAGCTCATGAACCCGCCGCCGCTTCTCCGAGTCGATTGCCGCGGCCGCACGGAGCACGATGGTTGCCGTGCGCTGTACTCCGGACCATGAGGGAAAGTCCATCGTCGTGACGATCGATCCGACGTCGTGCGCAGTGCGAAATGTGCCAACGAATGTCCGCTCACCATCGATCACCTGCGGATCGCTGACCACGACGCGCTCGGCTTGGCTCGTTCCCTCTGCCGAGACGACGACCGCGTCCCCGGTGGTGAGGACGGCATCGCCGGCGAATGCGTCCATGGGTTCGTAGGCGACACGCAGAGGCACGTTCAAGTCCGTGATCGGCTCGAGCAAGCGCAGGAACTTTGGCGGGACCCCCTCTGGCTGGAAGTTGGCCACGCTACCGACGCTGGCAGCGTCAGGGATCGTTTGCCCCCCGGAATTCACGACGTACGCAACGAAGTCTTCGGCGAGAAGATCGTTCAGCGCAGCTCGAATATTAAGATACGACCCACCCCGCGGCAGGTGCTGCAACGCAGCGAGTCGCATCCTGCGCGCATACAAATCGTCGCTTGGCGCGGGCCGAACGTCGTAGTCTCTCTCCAAATTCGGAATCAGCTCCGTCGCGCGCCGCGGGTCCAGCGAGTTCGCCGCGCGCTGCAAAGTATACGAGGCCCGTGCGAGCGCCATCGCATCGGCATAGGTCTCAGCCTCGTCGGGTGAGCCCGGACTCATGTCGATGCCCTGCTCGAGGCTCGCGACCATGGATCGATAGATGGCCTCCGCCTGCGTCGACAGACTCGAGAAATCGAGCATGCCGAAAGGTGTGAACAAGCTGAAGACGGGCATCAATAGATCCGCAATTGGAAGCGCGCGTCGACGCCGATGGTCCCAAGGCGGGTTCGCACCGTCACGCCGCGCATTCCAGGGGGGGGAGATACCTTCGTGACCACCCGAATGCGATCGATCTCAACGTCCTCCGTGACCGAGGCATCCGCGTCGACGACAGCGGGCGGAAACGCCGTGGCGGGCCATAGGACATCGATGTCGCCTGCCCCGTTTCGCACGATCGTGAACGTGGCGAGGGTAATATTGCTGCCCGCCGCGGTAAATCGATCGACCGACGCAGTACCATTCGAGACCTTCACGTCGACGATGGCGACGGGCAGAACTTTGCCATAGGCAATGACCAGCTTACAGAGGAGATTGTACTCGCCGGCACTCGGCATCGTCAGCGGATTGGGCGGAAACTCCGTGTGATCGACTTTGACCGCACCATGAAATGAGGCAAGACCTGGCCGAAATGGCGGATTTGCATCAAACGTAGATTCGTCACTCATTTCGTTAGCCACCCGCAAACGAAGCACACTCCGTAATCGTTTACTACACCGCATCGAAGGCAGTGGGCGCACCGGCGCCTGTCGGTGGGCGCCGCCTCGACCAGGCGCGCGAGCAGCGGAGCGTTGTCGGCGAGAAATCGCTCCAGCGCATCGCCAAGCTTCTTTCGGTCGAGAACATAGACCTCCGCGGGCGAATGCCGGTGGGCTGTGCTTTCGCCGCAGAGAGGGCACGTCGCGCATTCGTCAGGCATAAGCCACCAGATCCTGGAGCACGAGGAGATTGCAATAGACGCCCAAAGCACCAGGGGTCGGCGCGAAGGGGACCTGAGGGGCGAGCAACGAAACATCCCGCACCTGCGGTACGTCGAAGAGGCCCCCTGGATCGCCCTCAGGAAGATCCTTCCTTGTCGACAATATCCGATTCGTCACGCTGGATGGCCACTGCTCCGGATCGAGAGGTATCCTCCGCTGGCGCAATCCGGGATCGAAGAACGTGGTCGCTTGCTCACCTGGTCCCAGGCGATCGAAATACGCGATCACGGAGGGGACCAGGGCGTCCAGCGAATCCGACCAGGGGCAGAGTGCCTGCCCGACCACCGGCGTGTAGCTTACGTCGCTCGCAGCGTTCGATGTGTCGCACGCAACGCGGTAATTTCCCGTTCCAACAGGTGTCGCCGTGAGAATGCGTTTGCGTCGAAATGCAGCGGCAGGTCGATCAAAGAGGGCGAATGTCTGCCCGGGGTCGGGTCGCGCCCCGCCCCCCGTCGAGATCGTAAAGTCGGTTGCCGAGAGCACCGAAACAACGTTCGCCATGCCGAACGCTGGCCACGGGGAGGCGTCGACCCACCCAGGGACGCGCGAGGCCCACGACACACGGAGCGCGACCGTCACCGGCTGCGGAAGAACGGCGCCCAAGAAAATCCCGTCGTCCGCTGGAAATTGACCCCGCAAGTGCCCCAGGACGGCCGCGATCTGCGCGGAATTTGGACTGCGGTTCCCGCCTGGCGACCCCGCGCGAAGCGTGAAGACGATGCCCTTTGTCCCGGGACCGCGGCAGGCCGGAAACGCAAATGCGGCTTCCACCGAGATGCCAGGCGTGCGGGCGACTTCGGCGATGTACTGTGCTTCGTTGCCCGACGCGGGGGGACTCGCGCGCAAGCTGCGGAGTCGGTCATTGAGCTCGTCTTCTGTCTCCCCGTTCCTTCCACCCGAGAGCCCAGAGCCGTCCGCCTGGAGGACGACGACCGCGTTCGGGGCGCAACCCGGGCGCGGGAAGGTCCACTGCATCGCAACGCCAGCGTCGAGGTTTGTCAGCGGGCCGGTATCGACGCCTTGTACGGGGACGTGATCCCCATTCGTGTAAATCCCAGACGCAATAGCCGCATACCTGCGCCCATTCGCTTTGATCTCGTCACCTGAAAAGATCCGCGTGCCACCCGCGCTTGCAACGATCTGCACGAATCCGCTCGCGCCTGCGGGCGGTAGCGGCGCGGTACCGAGACGCGCGGCCTCCTCGACGAGTGCGGCCCCCGTCTTGGTCGAGGAGGCAACGTTTTGCCCGACGACCACGGCGTTACTGTAGATTGCTGCAAGCGCGTCCGCGATCACGGACGCGCGAATAAACGGCATCGAGCCCGAACCGACGTCGGCCTCAGGATTACGGATGCTGTAATCGCGGAGCCAGCGATCGCGGACTTCATCACGCGTGAACGTGATGATCTCCCCCGGAAGGACGTCGGCCATTACCTTGTTATCGTGGTCACCAGCCCCGTTCGTAGATTCGCATACGTGGCGGCTATTTCGACTCGACCTTCGCCCGAGCCCGCGGCGCGCACGTCGAGTACTTCAATATCACCACCGCCGATGAGCGCCGCCCATGCTGCATTTACGCCCGCTTCGGCCTTCGCCTGCAGGGCTGGGTCGGCCGAACTTCGGATCACCGTTCGGAATGGGTGACCCACCGCAGGCGCACTGCTAAACGAGCTCGCAGCGACCCCGAGGAGGAGGACGGCCCTTTGGTCCACCGGGTGCATCGCAGCGAGCGTGCCATCCGCGTTCTGAATCGTCTGCCGTAGGTGCAGATCGAAGTACGTCGCCGCGGGCGGGTTTCGTGTCGGCGCCGGCGGGCTTGGCGCGGCGACCGGAGAGTACCCTACCGGGCCGTGACCAGCAGATGTCAATCGAGAGGGCATGGAACGGATGCCGCCAAGGGAATCTTCGGTGGCGTCGGGACAGGCACAGTGGGGGCAGCCACCGTGAGCCCAAGAGAAGGTATCGTGGCGCGGAACCCGGGGACGCCGGGAAGCGCGAGCTGGGGGCGCTTTGGCGGCGACGGAACCGGGATCGTTACAGGAGGCGTGACCACGTCGAGCCGCGGATACGCAACCTGGACGCCGGGGATCGGAGGCAGCGTCCCGAAGGTAGGACGGACTGGTACCTTGGGGAACGGTACATTCGGCGGCTGCGGCGTGAACGAGATGCGCGGAATGGCGCACCGACTACTCATGAGGCCTTCGTGAACCGCGTCGCCATCTGGGCGGCGACGGTCTCGAAGGGCACCGGCGAGGGCCCGACAACGCTCGCGGCTACCTTCTTCTCCAAGGCCTGCGCCCACATCGCGAATGCCTCGAAGAGAACCAGATTGCCGGCTGCCTCGGAACCGAGTGAGACGCCGCCGGTGACCGCGAGGCCACCGACGACTTGCGTTCCATCTCCGGCGACGGTCACGAACGACTTCCCATTTGCCGCGCGAAATGTCACGGCGCCATCCTTGAGCTGGATGGCCGTGCCGTCACCGACCAAAATCGACACGAATGGTGCGTCAGGGTCATCGACGTTCACCGCGATCGAGCAGGACTTCGACGGATTCTTTCCAGATGCGTCGAACCCATACGGGACGTAAATGATGTGCGAGCCGCTTTGACCGTCTATGAGGTGAAATGAATAGCCTTGTCGAGCGAACTGAATAGAACTTCCCTTTTTGAGTTGCGGGAGAACCGAGAGCGACCGAGGATCATTCAGGACCCACGCGTGCCCGCGCCCGCCCTCGGTGCCGAACAACACCTGGCACGCTTGACCGGGAATGGGTTCCCCGTTGCTGTCGACGGCAGGATCATCAGGCCTGTAGTAGAAACCTCCAGTACCCCCGTGAACTTCATAGGGCTGAAGGCCCGACTGGCTCTCGCCAAAGCCATCCACCTGCAGCCCCAGAAAACCGTCCGCATCATAGACGCTGAGCATCGCGATGCCGATATCGTGGTGGAGATAGTTCATTCGTCGATTCCCCCGAAGATGAGATCTTCTGGCCGCATCAAGCGGACGGTTGTCGTCGTCCCATCCGATCCCCGTGCATACTCGACACTCTCGATATAGTACGTCCCATGGAGCGCGAATTCATCGTCATCAACTTCGACGATGGAATCGAACGTCCATACGGCCCGGCCGCCACCTTGAATCGTAGGCGTGGTGTGCCCTGCAAGCTTGTAGACAACGCTCCAGCCCGCGCGCCGTTCCTCCGCCAGTTTTCGCAGAGCCAAAAACTCGGCTTGCCCCACCGTCCCAACGTTGTTGTCCCGCAGTACGATGGCACGGCGATATCCTGTTTCATCAGGCCCCCCCGCAGCCTCCGCGTGTTGCCGGAAGCCGTTGAACATCTCGTCGTCGACGAATGCCCCTTTTGCCTTCGTTCGGCCGTACTTGCGACCGCCTCCACGACCATAAACAACGACGGTTGAGTGCCGATGCGTCGTTTCATTCGCGTATTCCGCATACGTGACATTGACGCCGTTGTCGTGCTGTCCTCGCCGGCGGATGATTCGATATACCGGCTTCTGGTGCGCGTTGGGCTGTGATAAGATGTACCCGCCATCGACGCCGCTCCATAGGAACAACCCGCCGCGGTCGAGATACCTCCTTACGAAATCGTACCACCGCTCCCCGAGTTTGGTTTGAATCGAGGCAGCGAAATTTGTTTGTCCGGCCGGCGCGGTGCCACCCTCGGGCGACAGGGCGATCTGGTCGACCGTCCGAGGTTCGGAGAGCTCCTTGATCGGCACCCCCGCGCGAATGCTCCGATCTGCGCGGGCGGACGTCTGCAACCGCGCGGGGTCCAACCCGACATCTCGCAGAGCCGAACGAACGAGCTCCGAAAATGTGGAATCCAGGTACGATTTCTCGTTCTCGACGTACGAATCATGCAGCGGTGCTAAAGAGTCACGTCCGCGGATCGTGAGTTGCGTGGCACCGGATGTGCCCTCAGCCCGGAAGCCGTCCGTCTCACCCGTTTGCTGCTGAACGTCACCAATATAGAGCTTGAATGGGGTTTTTGGCGGATATCGCTTTATGAGCTGCGCAATTACCGACCCATGACCCAGGCGAATGGAGAAGGCGGCGGGCTGACTCAGTATTCCCGCGCGCACCTCATAGCTCTCGGCAACGACTATCTCCTGTCCCCCGAGCTCGAGGCGGACGCGGTCATCGATCCCCCCCGTTTGGAGGGCTGGCATCCGTTACGTATTTTCCGGGTAGTAGCGAAGCGTCGTTCCCGCGGTCAAATGGTACGCGTCTTCGACGGCGTTCAAACTGAGCAAGTCTTGCGTGTGCGTCGCATCTCCGAATATAGCGACACTAGCCTGTTGAATTGGCATCATCACCGGCACGGTGAACGTCTGGAGCTTGCCGCGCCGACTCTGAAGGTCGGCAATGCGTCCGAGCGACGCACGCCAGAGGTCGTGCAAGGCATCGAGCAGGCGAACGTAGATGGGGCGGCGCAGGGCATCGATGCGGTCGAACGTGCTGCAAATGTTCGCAACACGCCGAAGCTCCGCTTCCAATAGGTTGCCGTACATGCCAACCTGGTCTGCAATCGCTGCGACGCGGTTGACCGCATCCTGAATCTTGTTGAACGTGCTTTGGAGCTGCTTCAAAACGCCCTGGTTCCCCCGTGCATCGCGTCGGGCAAGGTCGGCTTGGACCAGCGCGAGCTCGCGCGCGACGTTAGCTGCGTGAGCATCGAGCGTCCGCGGCGAGAGATCCGTGATTGCTTCAACGACGAAGTCCCGCGACTGGTCCTCGACGTACTCGAATGAGGCGCGCTCGCCAGACCGCAGACGCGCAACGAAGTCTCGGTCCCAGGCCACACAGAAGGCCTGCACGGGCCCCAACCCCGGTACGACGAGGGTAGCCGTCTTCTCGCTCTCGAACGCAACACGCAGTCGGTCGAGGGCGTATGGATACAGCTTTGGATATTTTCTGAACTTGTTCTGAAAATTGGCACTATGCGAGACCCGGTACACGGATCGCCCGAGCTTCTCCGCGGCGCCACCAGCGGCGTGCGGGAACTCGTGAATATGGTACCGCAATCCGCCACGAATCCTCTGAGCCTCAATGGGATACGGAATGCCATCGAACGAGGCCGGCGGGAAGCCGTCTGCTACCGTGGTCAATGCGAGCCAATCTGTGCCTCGGGCCGTGCGACACCGCTGCCGTCGGCGCCCGGCGGCCTATCGACACCGACGACGCGAACGTTGATCACGCCGCTCTTGAGCAGCTCGTGGACACGAGCATTCTCGATGGTCAGCTTGCTCAAGCGCTCCTCATCACTCTTGATGAGGCCTTCGCGCTGCTGAACGTCCTGCCTTTTCATATTGATGTAGCGCATGCCGCCGTCGAGCCGCCATTCGGATAGTCCGCCGATTGTGCCGATGAGGAAGTCCTTCATTGCCGCCGCTCCGACCGCGGAGTCGCTCTTTCCTTCGCTCACGCCGTAATCACTCTTCGCCTTGTCGGCGGCGATCGCTGCGCGCTCGGCGGCAATGGCTTTCCGAAGGCTTTCCTCGTCCCGCTGATTTTTTTCGACTTGCCTCGGGTCGATGAAGCCACGTTGGATCTGGCTCTCCGTTCGCCGGATGTCCCTGCTGGCTTTGTCGGCGCCATAGTAAGCTGGGTCTGTGGTCTTGTTCGTGTCGAGGCCCCAAAGGGCGGCGGCGACTTTCCCGAGGGACTCGGCGGCGGCGATAATGGTGGGTGTCAACGCAATGAACGCAGGCAAAAGCGCATCCTGAGTTTCACCCACCACGCGTTGTAGTTGGGTGTTGAAGTTCGTTGTCTGTGACTCGCTAGTTGCCATGGCGGCCCTGAACGATTCGAGGATTTCCTCGTCATCCATCGCCGCTTTGCGGAATCGATCAAATGCTTCACGAACCTCGCGTTCCCCGGCCTCGCCTCCGCCTGCCTGGCGGTAGATTGAAGCAAACCCTTCAACCGCCGATGCGCCGCGAACGTTTGCGAAGATTTTATTGAACTCCAAGGGCTTCATCCCCTTTGCCTTCAAAGCTTCGATGACCAATTCTTCCGGATTTCGCAGCATTCCCTGAGCGTTGAACACGCTCTTCCCCGTCGCTGCCTCGAAGGCGCGGGCCCTCGCGGGCGTTTTGAAGGTCTTGATGAAGCTCTGCACGGCGGTCGCGGCTTGCTCTGCGCTGGCCGCGCCGCCCTTCCCTCGCGCCGCCTGCGCAAACGCTGTGAGGACTTTGATATTTTCGCCCGTGTCGCCCTCGATCTGGCCGGACATCGCCGCGACTTTGGCCATTTGACTCGCCAAGCTCCGGATTTCGACGGCGCCCTCTTTTCCCTGGCTCGCCACCTGCGTCATGACGTTGTTGATCGCCTGCGCCTTGCCGGGAATATCGCCCAATTGATTGCTGACGTCCCCGGCCGCGTCAACCATATCGGCGAGGTTTGTTCCGGTCGCCTTGGAGAGAATCGCGAGGCGCTCGAAAATCTGCCGCGCGAGTGCCAAGTCGCCGGTTTTGGCAACGAACGCCTGCAAACCTTCGACGGCAGTTGTCGTATCCGTGCCGGTGTTCTGGGCGACGCGCCGCACCTCGGCCGCGAGCACGCGGGGGTCTTGGCGCTCGCCCGCGGGGCCCGCTTTGCCCGGCATGTACGCTTGATTTGATAGATCGGTTGTGCGTGTTTCAAGCTCGACGTTCTTCTGAATGAGGGAAGAGAGGTCCCAATCGACACCTGCACCACGCGCGAAATCGCCGGCTACGCGGGATGCGAATCGATAGGCAGAGCGCGTGGCGTATGCCGCACCGGCAACCGTGAGACCCCGCGCCAATGATCCGCGCCGCCGACCTCCCGGCGCGGGCGGCTGGCCCTCTCCCCCTCCGGCCCCATCGCCACCGCCGCCACCACGCGCGTCGTCTCCACCTCCTCGACGCCGGCGACGGCTCCGGCGGCCGGAGGTATCGTCTTGCTCCGCCTTCCGAAGGCGCTCGAGGTCCCTTTCTGCAGAGCGGGTAAAGTCAGTGAAGTCGCGCTTGGCCGCATCGAGATGCGTCCGGGTATCACTGGCAAACTTGGCCGTCGCGTCGCGATATGGCGTTAGGATGCGCGAGGTCTTGGTGTCGACCTGAGTCGCGAAGTCATCGAATGACGCCGCCGCGGCTCGCGTACCCTTCTTCGTCTCGGCGGCCAGGCCGGCCGCCGTCTTCTTGCTCTCGGCCTCGATCTTCGCGCGCGCGCGCTGGACGGCCGCAACGAGCGGCGCAAGGACATTTTCAGCATCGCGGTCGAGCGCCGCACCCACGACGATGCGAATGTTCGGCGTCGGCAACTACACGAGCTCTCCGAGCCTCCCGAAGAGTCGGCGTGCGCGCTTCGCCTGTGCGAGGGATAGGCCGGTCAGAAGGGGGCCAGCGTCGATCGCGCGACCTTCGGACTCGGCGACGTCCGCCGTGCCTTCGGCGATCCGCCCAATCAGCGCCAGGATCTCCGCGTCGGTCGCCTCCGGAGCGACAGGGCTCTCTTCAAGGTGGAGAAGCTCGAGGGCGTCCCATATGCGACGGAGGCCTTCCGAGGTGAGGGCGTCGCCAATCACATCCTCTGCGGCTGGGAAGTAGGGCTTTGTCACGTCATTGGGGTCACACGTGCCAAGAGCGCACGCCCAGCGAACAAGGCAATCGTTCCATGACTCGACAGCCTTGTCGACGTCACGAATGACGCCGTCCGCGCCCGAATACATCTTGTCTACCCACTTCGACGATTCGGCTTTCGCAACCTGAATATCTCGTTCGGATAGCAGCCGGAGGCCTACGGCGACGGCGGCGTCGGGCTTCGCCTCCCAACGGTCGGCGAAGGCCGAGGGAGGCAGCACAATCACACGAAGCGGCTTTCTCTTCGCCCTTTCTCGCAATATGGCGAAATTCATTCGCGCGCCGCCTTCAGCGCTGCTTCTCTTGCAGCGTCTTCAATTCGATTCCAATACGCTCGATAGGCGATAAAGAGGGCAACCTGTCCTCGGCAGAGGCCAGATGCAGGCGTGCCATAATACGCGTGCAAATCCACCGCATAGCGGGCGACAAAACTACGAAAGGGAGGTCGTCTTCAGCCTCCGCGATCCGCGTGATATGATCGACCAAATCGGCCGCCGAGACGCGCCGGACGGACGGGGAGCATTCGTCCTGCCAAATCTGTTGCCGTTCATATACGAAGACGATCGTTTCCCGCGACAGAAACTGCAGGACCTGGTCCGTGCCGCCGTCGAAGAAAGGCTCGCGCGCCTCACGGGGAGAATCGACGTCGCGTACGGAGAGCTCGATCGTCTTGACCATGCATGCCAAGTCGAACAACGGCTCGCCTTCCTTTGGCTCGGCGCCGCGCGCGCGCGCATATTCCAATGCGAATGTCAGCACTTCGGCGTCCTGCGCCGCCGTAAGCGGCACGACAACGCACGGGGTGTCGATGACGCCGTCGTCACCGAGCGCGATTGGAATTGTAATCGGACGCTCTGCCTTCGCGCCAAGGCGAGCATTCGACAGTGCCGAAAGTTTCAACCCGTGATGTCCGGTTCACCACCACCAAGTGTAAAGTTGCCTTCTTGCGTGCCATTCTTGTGTACCGACTGAATCGATGCTGACAGGACACGCATTGTAACTTGATGAATCTTTCCGTCGATGAGCGCTACCGCGACGTCGATATCTGCTTTAGCCTTCATGAGGTCAAGCATGCTAACGCTCGATCCGGCGACCGGAACCACGGCCTTGCACGTCAACTTCGATTGAATCGCGCCGTCGCTATATCCCAATAATCCGGGATCGCCGAACTGTGGCTCGTCGCCGCTATCCACTTCGTAAGTATTCTCGCTGCACTCCGCCCATTTTCGCCCATTCATATACAATGAGGCCGCACGAACTTTGGTGTTCGCCATATCAAATCACCTCGAGCCCTACGCTGCCGCAAGCGAAGTGGGTCGCACCGAAATACCGATCTGGTGGTTTGCCGGCGCGGCGATCACCCGCACCGCGGTCATGATTCGCAGGGCCGTCGTATCAAATGTCGAGACTGGCAAATTGCCATCGACGTTAATCAAAATTGGCGCTGGGAGATCGGTACCGGCCTCGAACCGTTTTAGTCGTGTGTAAACAATGCCATTCCACACGGACGGCGTAAGAACGCCGCTCGGTCGCCGCCGCTCTTGTGGGCCCACATCCGGTGCGATCCTCGGGTTTGCCGGAGCAACTTGCGTGCTCCATACCAGTTTCAGATCCTTCAGAATGTAGTCGGGTACGACCGCATCGCCCGTGTCGAGTGTCGAGTAGTCGGGAATGCTACCGCGCAGGGAGTGCGAGACAATCGACCGCACGACGACGGCGAATCCGTCACTCGTCGTCGTGATGGGGGTAATGCCATTGTTGAGCGCGCTCACCAATGTCCCATGTTGTGGTATGTCGGCGACCTGGCTCTGGGGCGCAACGCCCGCGAGCACTGCGTTGTCGTAGCTTGCGTCAGGGTCCGACTGCTCTCGTTGCGTCCGGAGCGCGGCCATCGCGGCTGCGATCTCGGACGGATGCGTCTCGGAATTTTGAAACCAGCAAACCTGGAACCGCTCGGAATTCAGAGTGTTTTGTGCGATCGATACGGCCGCTGTGAGCGTATCGTTGCTCGCGACGATTGCGTGTTGAAGAATCCCCACCAGCACATCGGCCTGCGCGTTCACCTGCGCGCGCCATCGGCCGATGTTTGTCGCGTCAATTTGGCCGACCGCGATGCGATCGTAGGTCTGGGGATGGATCGTCGAGAGGACATTGCTCACGTCCTCGACGCCGGTGCCGCCACCAAAGAACACCCCGCCCCCCGTTGCCGCCGCGCCGCCCGTAATGGTCGATGTCGCGCCGCTCGGAGGCTCTGAGGCATCGAAGGCGAGAAACCTGTTGCCCCATGCCCCTTTGCACTTCACGGACAGGGTCACGCTCCCATCCGGCGCGGCTGCGGCCGTGGCCGGACAATCCGGGTCACCGTTGAAAACGGCGGCGATGTTTTGGGCGGCTTGCGCTGGCGTGTCCGTCGAGCCGACGATGCTCGCGTAGAGCTTCCCGCCGATGCGGTACCCGATATTCCAACTTGTATTCCAGGTACCCGCGATGGCGATCCGTACGGTCGCTGCGACAGCGCCCGGGGCTTCTGCGACCGCAATGGCTCGGATCGTCACACCAGAGACCCGCAGCGCGGAACTGGCCATTCGCGCGAGTTGGCTTCCACCGCCGAAGAATCGGCGCGCGTCTGTTTCGGAGAAAACGCTCCGTACCTGCGTATCGGGAGCGGCATTTCCAGCGGCGGTCTTGAGGCCGACCAAGAGCAGGACGAGGGGAATGCTCCCGACGGATATGGCGCCAGTGCCAAATAGCACCTCGCCGTACGCCCCCGGCACTTTATCGGTGGGGGCGAAACCGGAGATGACGATTTGGCTCACGACGCCCCGTTGGCCGGCGCGTCACCGACCGCGTGCTCGCCGCCGGCCGCTTCGGAAGGAGGGGCCTGGACTGCCGCCGTCTCTCCGGAGTCGGCTTGATCCATCCGCGCGATGGCGGGCGTCTCGTCCGGGCGCTCGGCGGTCCACCGCGCGATGGCGTCGGCGCGCGCCGCCGCGAGGATCTCCGATGGATCGCGGAACGGGACACCACAGCGCCGGGCCGTCTCTTCGTCGGCTGCGACGAGGGCTCCGTGCTGGACACCCCTGCGATAATGGTTCGAGTGCACGAGGTACGGCAGGACAACGACCCCCTCGTCGAAGACGAACGCAACGTCGTCGCCCTCGGCCTGTAGGCGCGCCCCCACCCAGCCCCGGTTTGGATTATGGTGGGGGTCCCATGGGTAGGCCGCGCTTGGCCGCCCCCTCGCATCGAGGGGCGCTGCATAGGGATTTGGGTACACGTGTAGCGTGTCGGGGTGGCCCATTGACTCTCCACGGATTGCTAGTAACGAACAGCGACAGCGACTTTCCCCGTGCGGTCGCGCGCCGTCGTTTGATTCGTAGCGGACATGGGCGCAAAGACGCCCAAGTCATATTCGTGCTGCTCCCGCAGCTCGATGTTCATTTCGAGGGCCGCATATCGCCGAGATGGCGAGTCGGCCATGGTTTCCACGAATGTCCGACGACGACGGCGGCGCAGAATGATCGACCACACACCGAGGTAGGGGTAGATCAGGGACCCCTCCGTCTTGGCCCGCGGATCCATATCACCCACGACAACGAAGCCCGGCGTGCGCCCGGCCTCAATTGCCAGATTGGCCAGCTTCCACGTCGCGTTGACGAATGATTGTCTCAGTCGCTGATTGGCCTGGGGCGCTGGCGGGAACACCCACAGCAGAGACACGTCACTCGTTTCGAGAAGGTAATCCTCCGCGACATATTCCGCGTCGGCCTCCTCCCTCCAGAGAAACAGTGCCGGCAAGTCGCGCTCCGAGAAAACCACATCTTCCGGATTGTGGCCGAAAACGGCACGCACGAGGGGGGCCGACGGCATCACCTGCGAGAATGCCGCGCTGCCGTTTGCGTTCATGTACGCCTGGAGGTACGCGCCCAACCTCGATAGCGCAGGGTCGCCCGCAGCCTCGCCGTCCGACACGCGGGCCACGGGCTCCGTCACGAGACCAAAGCGATCTCCCATGGGGAATCCCTCGCAAATTACAATTCGATGATGCGGCGCGCGCGTGCAATGCCGATTTCAATCTCGCGCACCATCACCCGTTCGCATTTGATGTAAGCGACCGCCATGAATCCGTAGGGCTTCGTGCCGGGGTGGTGGACAACGGGGGCTGCATGCTTCACTCCGTGCTGGTCGACCCAGATAAGGAGACTTCTGGGCGCCCCCTTATCGCTCCGTCGACTCTGCCCCCGATGCAGCGGGCCCACGAAGCCCTTCGCGGCTTTCGGCCGGATCACGTGAGGCGCTGTACCTTCGTCGACGTACCTCGCGTATGGCGCCATCGCGACGATCTCGCCGGTTGCCGCCCCTCCGACCCCCAGCGCTCGACCGGTGACTCGGCCCGAGATCGACTTCGTCAACGCGGCGGTGCGGTCCTCGTACCGATGGTTGGTACGGGCCTCATGGGCACCCTCGCTCGTTCCCTTGTCGACAGCCTCCACGACGCTCACGGCAATTTCGACGAGGCCTCGGTGCCAATCACGCTGCAGTTCTGCGAGCCCCTCAATGCGTGCCGTCAGCCTCACCCGAAATCTCCGCCGTTGTCGGTTCCGTCAGGGTCGTCGATGAGCACGCGATGCGCGCGAGAGTACAAGAACGGGGCGAGGATACCGGGCTTCGGCTCCGGCGCGTGATCGGTGAGCTGCTGCACGGCCTCGGCCACGCGCTCCATACGCTTCTCTGCCCGCAACCAGCGTTCGGCGCGTGTCTCTTCACCAAAACTTCGCACATATTCCGGATGTCTCTCGTATGAAAGAGCAATATCGTAATCGAGTTCAGCGCTCTTCAGCAGCAGCGGGACGGCAGTCGGCAGGGTGTCGTAAATTCGAGGCAAATACGATAGTACCTCGACGTGTCCGCGCTGCCGGACGAGGGACACGGCAACATCATTGGGAGAAACAGTACCGTCGTTGTCGTCATCGAAAATCGCGAGGAACGTGGCGGGCCCCAGCGCTGCTCGAAGCTCCTCGAAGCTCACGAACGGGTCTTCAGGATAGGCCACGCGGCATCTGCTCGACGCACCGAGCGTCGTTGTCGATCAACACGAATTTGCGACCAAGCTTGCGAGCAGCGTGTCCGGTGGTGCCTGCGCCCGCAAAGGGGTCGACAACCCAATCGCCAGGGCGCGTGTGGACCTCGATCATGATCTCGTGCAATCGCTGTTGCTTTTGGGTCGGGTGCTGCTTGCCCCGAAGAATTTCGGTGACATCCGTCCAGACGTTGGTGCGGCGCAGATGGTCCGATTTGGCTGGATAGCGCTTGTTGTACCCCTTGTACCCGCGCTTTTGCGCGAGGTATGGGATATTGAATATCGCCGGCTTCCGCGCGCTCCCATTTATCCAGTACGCACACTCTTCGCGGGTAAATAGGTAATTGTGCGGGACGCCATACGCGCGCTTTTTCGACCACGTGAGGAGGTTTGCGAGCTCGAACTCGCCCTCCTGTTCGGTCATCGTGAGATATTCGAAGAACGGACGAAATGTGGGACGCCCAATGCATCCCCAGACGTAGAAAGCCCCGCCGGACCGGAGGAGCCGACGCCACCCTTCCGTCCATCCGAACATCCAAGTAGCGAATTCGCGAGCGGACTGACGCGTTCGGTCCCACTGTTCGGAGACGATCCGGCCATACGGGGGATCCGCGATGATGAGCGGGACAGCACCGCAGACTTCGTTGACGCGGTCAATCGTGGCGACAGAATCAGCGTCTGCGCAGACGACGATTCCGTCGTCGCGGACGCGCGTCACGCGCATGTGCTATTTCCGGGGCTCTTCGCCCTGGGCTTTCTTGCCCTTTCCGTCGACCGGCTTTTCAGGCGAGACCAGTTCGATCACACCGAGCTTCACGAGCTGCGCTGCCTCGTCGGGGTGAACGGCGCAGGTTTCACCGGTGCGGACCGTCGCACGCTCCGTCCATCGCCCGTCTGCCCCCTGTTGCGCGACGGTGACCGACCCGCGCTTCACGAGGTACTCCGTGCTCATTGGTGCGCTCCCTGAATCAATCCGCTGACGGCGTCGCTGGTGAACACCTCGGCATCGTTGTGCCCGACGACAATGACCGTACTTCCCCTGGGACCCCGCTTATTGTCGAAGTAGGACCTCACGAAGAACCCACCTTGCATGGTTCCCTCGGGCGCGGGGACGCCGGTCCATCGGTACGTATAGGCGGTGGCAATGTCTTGGCCATCGCTCGGCAGATTCGCGGGGCGGTGCAGAAGAACGACATCGTCGCCCCAGACATAGGAATAGCCGCCCCCAACGTCCTTGTACTTCATTGCCGCGACACGGATAGGGGGCAAGCCGAGTAGGGCGAGGTCGCCGACCATCTGGTCCGGGGTCGGCGTGCCTGGAACGTTGATTTTCGACGCAATGTACTTCTGGACGGCGCTGTTCTGCACGAAATCGTGCCACGTGCGCTCACTCATCACGATATCGGTGATGGGCATCAGTGCGTCTTCGATCCTGGTGTAGAGGTCCTGCACCGGATTTGACGTCGCACCGCCGTTCCATTTTGCGGTTGCGCCCAGTATCGATTTGAATGGATCGCCGTAATTGGCCGGATTCCGTAGCATGGTCGCGACGCGAACTTCGCGCCCGATCAGCAACGCGTTCATCAGGCGACGCATCGCCTGAATGCGAGGGCGCAACGGCGAGTCCGCGTTTGCCTCCGTCTCGGTCGAAATCGCCGACTGAAGGGCATACGGCATCGTGGAGAATGGAGCATTCGACAGGCGCGGGCTCACCTCCGACACGGCACCCGACGGGGCAACCTGCAGATTGTTCACCGGCTGCAGGGCATCGTCCTTGTCCCACACGAAATACCGGTCGGACGCTTTCGCCGAGGGAACGACCGGGGCCGCTTCGTCGGCAATGCCCTGCGCGAGACGATACCCAAAGGCAACGTTGGCCAGTGCAGCGTCGAGATGCACGTCCGCGACGCCCAGATCCATCGTGACCAGGCGCCCATCGGGAAGGCGCATCGAATTCGAAGAGAGGTTGAGGGTCGTGAGCTCGCCAGTCTCGACGTCCCGTACTTGGACCCCGGGGTCCTGGAACATGGTGCACTTTCCGGCGGACAGAGGTGGTCCTCGCCGCCGACGCCCCACGACCTCCCTGCGCGTGCGCCATTCTTGAGTGGATGTTTTGAAGTTTTACGATTACGGTGCGTGCGTCAGCAGCACGCAAACAGCGTCGAGGGCGCCCGCAGTGGTGAGCGCAATGCCGATCTTCGGTGCGCCCGCCGCCGCCAATTTGACATGCCCCTCCTGAAACACGGCCGAATCGATCTGCACGGGATCGCCCGCGGTGATCGCAGCGGACGCAGTCGCGACCGCGGCGCCGATGCACCGGACGCGTCCCGTTTTACCGGCAGGGATCCGTTCCAGGGTGATGCCGATGCCGCGAGTGACAGGCGCATCCGTCTGCGGGACGGTGACGCCCATGATGTTCGCCGGGTTAGCATCGATTAGGACCGCGATGTTGCTCGCGATGTCGTTGGTGCCGTAGTTCCGGAAGGGCAAGTCTCCGCCCTCGACGGGAAATCCGCCAATCTGTGACGTAATAGCCATTTGGGAGCGTCTCCACTGCGCGCGCATACAGTCCGCGCGTCGATTTCAAATCTCAGCGCGATGCGTGCTGGCGGAGCTGCTTTTCCGCCGCGATGTACGACTCTTCCTCAGACAATTTCGGATTCTGCGCCCGGAGCCGCTCGGCAAGTTGGACGACCGTGGGGCGCTCCGTCGGAGCCTCGAACGTTGTCGCGGGCGGACCGCCGCGCGGAGTGACGATCTGTCGCAGCAGGTGGCGCTGATCCGGGGGCACAGGAGGGTACATTCGGCGGAAGGAATCCGGCACCGCCTTGCACATGGCCAACATATCGGCCTTGTCCGATTCAACGAGCCGCTTGCTGTCCTTGTACGTCGAGAACGCCACCTCGACCTCATCGCGAGTGTCTCGCTCCTCGCGGGCCGCGCGCCACTCGCGGAGTTCCTTCACGTCCGCGGCCATTTTCTCGGCTGCGGTCTCGTGCTCCTGTCTCCACGCGCGCAACGCCTTAAGTTCGGTCTCCGCGGCATCGCGGGCCGCCCGTTCTTCGGCAAGGGATGCATTCGCGCGGGCCACATCCGCCTCGAGCTCCGTCACCCGCTGTTGTTCATTCATGTCGGTCTCCATCGACGTCATCGCGACGCCGTCATCATCCCCGTCGCCCACGTCATCGTCGAGCTCGACGTCGCTGGCTTCGTCGCCTGCGCACGCCTCGTCCATCGCCGCACCAATCATCTCGGCGAGCGCCTGAAACACGTCTTCGACCGTGGAGGAGAGCGGCGCGTGCAGCGCGTCCCGAATGGCCGTGATGTACGACCGCACCGCGACGCCCTGAACATCGGCACCGCCGCCAATTTCGTGCAGTTCGCGGAGACGCCCAAGGGCGTCCGCGCACTCGGCGGCGGTTGCAAGCTCGGGCAGCCGAAGTGCCGCGCGCACCACCGGCATCGTCTCGGCGCTGGAGTACGCGTAGGTCGCGAGCACGGCGCCTACCTCATCGTCGCGTGCCACAAGCCGTTGCATATGCGGCAGATACGGCAGATTGGTTAGGGCGCCCGTCGTCATGCGCGCGCCAATCGGTTCTCCGCTGATGCGGTCACGGGAATTAAATCGAATTGCCGGCGAAAAGTACCGATACTGGCCTGCGCGGATGTACTGCTTTGCGAGCTCCCCCCACTCGACAAGCCCGTATAGATTGCCGTTTTCGATTCGAAGGTCGTGAATCCAACCTTGCGCCGGAGCCCCCTTCGTGGGTATTTCACCCGACGTCGGGTCGGACTCGGAGGCGTGTTCGAAGTCGATTGGAATGGGCTGTTTGGCCTCTTTGAAATTCCGGATGATCTCGCTGAAGACTTTTTCATTCAGCTCGAAGGGCCCGGCGTGGTGCCCCCTGAACGAGCCGGTGCGCGCGACCTGGATCCAGACAGGGCCCGCTTCATCGGGGACTTCCTTAAGCTCCAGCTCACTGAACGAGTGGATGACGTCGGCCAGATGCCGCACGTGCAGCTCCGAGCCTGGGCCGAGGTGCCCATGGAGCCGCATTCCACGCTGCTTGGATTTCGGTGTCTCGCCGAATCGGCGTTGCGCCGCGCGAATGCGCGCTTTCACGCGAGCATACGTTGCTGGAGGCATGCGGCCTTTCTGCTGCTCCAAACGAGCCAAGGCATTATCCGCGTGGGCTTTGTCATGGATGGGAAATTTGCGCTTTTCAGGCCACGCAAATGCCGAAGACGGCAGCGCGTTTCGTCGCTCTGCTGATATTTCTGCCATGGGAGCTTCCTTCGGCTTGTGGCGCTGCACACCCGCGAGAGGGCGGTCGATGTGGACGTCGCTCACGCCGAGGTCTAGGAGTCTGCGACCGCGTTCGCCCAAGTTCCGTCGGGCCTCCGCGGATGCCCCCCCTGCCCCTGCTCGGTGCCTTCGCCGTCTCCCTCGCCGCGCGGCGCTCCGCGCTCCTGCTCGTCGTTATCCTGTTCGGACGGGAGCCGCACGCGAAGGAGCTGCGGCTCGCTCATAACGAGGGCGTCCGCCGGCTTCATGGCGGACAGCGGCACCATGCGGCGTGGCTTGCTTTCCTCGCCCTCCGGTTTCGCAACCAGCGGCAGGCCGACTTCATCGGCCATCGCGTCAGCGTCGATTGGGAGATTCGCTTGCGCCCCTTTCACGGCCAGCTCGAGTCGCTGCGCAGGGTCGGGCTCGTCCTCCACATGCACGATGATGCGCGGGCAAAGTCGGACTTCGTCGGGGTGGTTCAATCGCATCATCGGCGTGATCAGGTCGCGCCGCAGTGTCTCCGCGATGCAATCGGCATCATATGCGGCCAGCCGAAGCTCCCCTGACTGCCCGACATCAGCCGTCGAGCGGGAGCCATAGTTCGTGCTTTCGGTCGTAAACGTCTGGCCTCGAACGCACTTGCTAATTTCGGAATTGCATATCGCAAGCCAATGCTCGTGCGACATACCAATCCGGCCCGAGGAGAAGGCCGGGCCCATCAGGTGGACTTGCACCGAATTCGGCAGGACGGCGCCTGCGAGCGAGCCCACGCCGAGTGCCGCCAGCGCGGCATTCGCAGCGCGCATGTCGTCGTCATTCGCGGCTCTCGGTTTTCCATCGGGTTGCGTACTGGCATATCCGATCGCCCACGGTTTGCCGAACCGCTCGAGGTACTCGGCCGCCCCGCGCGCGCCAATGCTCTTCAAAACGAACCACCAAATCAGCTCTCTACCGAGGCCGTCCCGTGTCGGGTACTCGCCTCTCAATTGTGGCGCATGAATTACGAACTTCCCTGGAAACTCATCGACTGGAAGGCCATAGATTCCCTGCGTCGGGGCATCAATAGGCTGTTCCCAACCCCGCACGAGGCCCTGGTCCCAAATGTGGACGCGCCAAGTCGCTGGGTCCGGATAAGCGATTCTGCGGGAGTGCACAAAGTGGAGGCGCTGGGGCTTCCATCGACTCTCGTCCCGTGTCCAGGCGATCTCCGCTCCGCAAACCCCGTAGTAGATTGCCCACAGCAGGGCCGCCAGGGATTGCCGAAGGTCGGGAATCGCGTGGATATCCGCTGCCACTTCGTCGGCGAGCTCCTGAGCGCGACGTTCGTCGGTGCTGCCCGGGGCGCATTTCGCCGGGGCGATTTCGAGCCGGCCGCCGGCAACGTTGAGGATGCGTTGGGACAGGACGGCATATCCATGTGGCTCGCGCTCGAGCAACTCCCCGAGCAAATCGACGTATTGTTGACGATATCCCGTTTGGCACAACCGGAGCGTCGCAGATACGGTCTGAAGCGAGATCTGCGATCCAAGGACACTCGGATATCGGTCGATGAGGGGCCACGGCGCGAGCGGCGCTGCGTCGACGGAGGGAGGTAGTCCGCCAGATACCCGTGTCTTTCGTTTCGCCACGCGTGATCAGCCGAGAACCCCCACCATTTCAAAGTCCGTCAGGATAAGTGGACTTGCTTTCGTGTCTGTGGGCTCACCATACTTGACAATGAGCTCGGTCATCGCCCACACCAACGCGTCGACGCGGTCTGGCGACTCCTCGGACGTGTCGTCCGGGTCCCAGCTCGTCATTTGGTCTTCCAGTAGCGCGAGCGAACCGACGTGATGCACGCGCCGCTGTTCGTACAAAGCGCTGACCGGCTCGGCCCTCACGTGTTTGTTGCGGGTAGCGCGGACCTGAATGACGTTTATCGCCGCATCGACGCCGCGTAAGTTCGAGACGACCAAATCACCGCCCTGATTGACTTCAGCGACGACGGCATCTGCCCCCCATCGGTGGTACGCCTCGGCAACTCGCGATGCCCAATCTGCAGGCGAGAACCTTCCCGACAGGTCTTCGAGGACGTAACCATGGTGGTCGCTCGCCCCCAAGCCGGCGACGACGATCCCAGTCTCGTTACTGCGCCGGCGGCGCGCCTTCTTGCCATCCGACGGAACATCTTCGTCCGGACGATGGGTGACGGCGGGGTCGACCCCGACGACGATCCGCCCCAGCTCCGGCCGAGGAAGCGTGAGCTGCCCGTCGCTACCGATGACGTGACGGACCCGCAGGGCGTCGA
Source organism: Sorangiineae bacterium MSr12523 (assembly GCA_037157775.1). Lineage (NCBI taxonomy): Bacteria > Pseudomonadati > Myxococcota > Myxococcia > Myxococcales > Pendulisporaceae > Pendulispora > Pendulispora brunnea. Next base: position 1,997,555 of record CP089982.1, on the reverse strand, counting down.
GGACTTCGCGCTGCCATAGCGCACCAGGGTTGTCTCCGAGTATCTCAGCAGAGAGCTCCTGGCGGCCAAGCCTCGTCCCTGCATATTTCGATATAATCTGCCGAAAGAAATTCGATGCAAGGTTGGCCTGATTCTCAAACGTGCTTCCGCCGGTGACGACGGTGTGTGGATCGGCCACCAGATCGCGAATAAGACGAGTCGGGCGGGGCGTCGTGGTGACCACGACGCGCGGCTCGCGGCCGGAACGATGGCGAAGTCGAAGACCGAATTGAAGCTGGTCCCAGGTCTCCTGGTACCGCCAAGCGGCAAGTTCATCGGCCCATGCGAGATGAAATTGCGGACCACGGAGAAGACTGGGTTCCTCGGCGCTGTAGCAATGAGCCCTCGCGCCCGACGGCCATAGGACGAGCCTCTTACTCGGGATGTACCTCGGGCGATTCCATGGTGGGCAGATCGCGAGTAGCCCGCTCTCTCCCTGCAGCATCGTATCGCGTACATCCGCGGCACTCCGTGCGACGAGCGCAATTCGTAGCTCCGACCGGGGGCCATCGGCTTCGACCTGCTCCCTGACCCATTCGGCGCCGACGCGAGTCTTGCCCCAGCCGCGCCCCGCGAGAATGCACCATGTCGACCAGTCACCGGGCGGTGCGAGCTGGCTCGGTCGCGCCCAGGCGCGCCAGCAATAATAGAGTTGCTCGCTCTCCTCGGGTGTGAGCGACCGAATGACCTCGGCTCGCTGTTCCGGTGAGAGGGAGACGAGCGAGGCGATCTGCGTCTGCATTCGCGGCCCGCCGCCGAGGGGGTCAGCACACGCATGGGCCGACCGAAAGCATCACCAAGTCAGACTCGAAGCCATGACGAGTTTTGAAGCGAGCTGCATGCGGGCGCGCGACTCCCGACGTCCCCGCGCGCACGAGCCGCTCGCGTACGCCGCAAGGCGATCGGCAGGCAGCTGGTCGCTGCAAGCGTCGAGAGACGTTCGCATGGCACGGAGTGCACCGCGGGCAGCGATGACAGGGTCGAAGTAGCGTGGTCCGCCGCCGCGCATTTGAAATAGCCCCCAAGAGCGGCCTCCGTCACCCAGAGCGCGGGGGTTGAACCGGCTCTCGTACCAAGACACCGCAACGAGGAGTGCCGCCGTTTCGCTCTTGTCGGTGTCGCCCGAAAAGAGGGCCGGCTCGGTATCGACGACGTAGGCGATCGCACTCGCCGTGCTCTCATAGGTAGACGACCATGCGGCGGTAGGCTGCAACAGCGTCATGAGAGTGAGAATCCAAATATATGACATCCCGTCTCCGTATACGTCATTCAAACGTCGATCTTGAATGCACTCGGCGCACCGTCCAGATAGGCAAGCCAGCGCCGGACAGCGTCGCGGACGTAGCAGGTCAATGCCTCAAGCCCGTCTTCCGCCCCGTCGATCGAGGATAGGAGCTGATTGCCCACACGTGCCATTTGCTCAATATCGTCCGGATCAACTTGCCAATACCGCGGCGCCCATTCTATCATTGGCGTCACAACACATGGCACGCCCTCGGCGGTCGAATCGGCGCTCACAATATTGAATGTTTCGGTGAGAGACGCCTGAAGGTTCAAGTCCATATAAGCGACTAGTCGACGAAATTTTGCCCAGTCTTGCCAAGGCGACTCGATCAATCTGGCCCATGGAACGTCTTTAAACATCGCACGCAAAGCGTCAACCACTCCATTGCCGCCCTCTTCGCGATTGACGGAAATGTGAAATTCGAGATCAACGCCGCGTGACTTGGCAATCAACATCGCTGCGGCAGCTGCCGACGAATGATTTTTCAATATACGAATAGCGCCAAAACTTCCGATCCTTACAAGGCCGCGGGTGTGCGACAGGTCACGCTTGCGATGGACTCTCTCGATGTCGTAGAGATTGGGCAAGAATACGCAGCCCCCGTTGTAAGTGCGTTCGAGATAATGCTTCAAACGCTTGCTGTTGCTCGCAACAGAGAGGTTTAACGCACCATCCTGCAAAAGCATCAAGTCGCGGATGGTATGAATTGCGCCGGCCTCCACTTGCAGAAATCCAATTTGGCTATGAGAGCGAATCAGAAAGTGCACGTCCGGATACTCACTTATAAGACGTGCCACATCTGGCGCCTCGATCCACGGCGCCTCGCACACCAGGTGCGTCGTCTGCGGATATGCTGCCAGCGCGGCACGGACGTGTTCCACCGTCCACACGCCGCGCCCGTAGGCGTCGACGCCATGCCGCCGCAGGACGCGAATCGAGTGAAGAACGTTGACACCGAGCCCGACGTGCGACTGGCAATTCGGATTTTCGATGGCCGCGAAATTTCGATAGACGAAAAGAACGTGAGCGCGCGATCGATCCGGCGACTGGAAGAACGGCGCCGTCATTCGAGCACCACCGTCGCCCGCGCAACCGCTGCGAGGCGGGCTAGACGATCGAGAATGGCGTCCTGCGAGGAGCTCGCGGAGGGACCGCCGTCCGGATTCGCGACTGGCGCGACCTTCGGCGTGTCGAGTCCGAAAAGTCGAGAGCGCTGTTTCGATATTTCAATGCACACGTATGCGGAGTCCACGTCGCCCGCCATCGCCTTTGGCAGGTGGGCTTTGACGATCGCGTCGAGTCGGTCGCCCTCGATGTGCCGCAAGTGGGCGACATCCTCCGCCGGGACGGCAGCGAGGGCGCTGGCAAATGCGTTTATCGCGCCGGTGTGACTCGCGTACCCGAGTTCCTTTGCGATTTCGTCGTACGTCTTTCCCTGAATCCGAAGTTCGACGACACGGGTTTGGCGCTGGCGTGCTGCCAACGCCCGCGCGTCCGCGGTGACCGACCCCTTGGGTCGATACGAATGTCGAAGCTTTGCCAATGTGCGCTCCCTTGGCGCACAGAGGAATGACGTGTCATTCCTGACTCCGCCAAAAGTAATGGCTGAGTCGGCCCGAAGCGCCGGCTAATAGGGGTTGCCCGCACGCGCAGAGTCGGGGGGAGGTTCTCTGCGCGTGCGTGCTCGCCCTATTAAGGAGGGGCTACGGATCGGCTGACGCTGGGCGACGCGCGCCGACAAATCGTTCGGGCTAACAAATTGGTGGGTGAATGTACGCCTAATAACGCAAAGACGAGTCGCTGCCATCGTCTACGTCATGGTCAACGGACATCATTATGTCCCGAGACGATCCAGCAGCTTCACCACGAATGGTTGCGTTCGCAATTCATCATTGTCCAGATCGCCGCCGGACAATCGATCGACTTTCCGCGCCGCCTTCACGAAGGTGTCGACGGCGGACTCCTCGTCCCAAAGGACGTTCAGAATGGGCCCGCAGTAGCTCTCCATTTTCTTGGAGTTGAGGTAGGGCATCTCCACTTTCGCGGCCATGTGTCTTACTGCCATGAGTATGTGGTAGCGTGCCGACTTGTATCGAGGCTCAAGTACTTGGTTTCGAAATAGCGACTCAATCTTGTAATGAGCGAAGGCGCTTACATAGTACGGAAGCGGATGGTGATCTGGCGAGAATATATCTTTACCCAACTTGTCGATAACGGCGGACGGAGAGCGAGTAACCCGATGCGGTTCATCGAGAAACATTGAGCCGAACGCTTTTACAAGCTGCAGCATCGTTATGACACGCACTTTTCTTACCGACGAATCAGCGCCATATTGCCCTAATCGACGTTCGTAAAATAGGCGTTGGTCGCCCTTGAACGTTTCAAAGAACGCCTCTAACTTCTTTTGAAAGCCCGACAACGCTTCAAGTTGTTCGCGCCGCACTTCAGTTTGGCTGTTTGTCGCCTTAATAATAGCAGTGGTAATCGAATCGTTGGTAGTTTCGATGATTTTCACCGGAACGTGGACCGCGTCCGCTGCCAGCTCGTTACCGGCGCACATTGCATAGACGACATGACTCGTCTGGCAGCCGTTGACAATTTGATAGTCTTCTATGACAAATTTGTGACCGCCGATGTTTCGCAACGACTTGCTAACTACTGTTACTCCGTTGTTTAGGACGTGAAATCTTCCCCGCTCAGACTTGGAGTCGAGCGTAAGGGCAATCTGCTCGTTGACAATATTGGTATTGCCTTGATAGTCGCGAACGTTGTCGTAAAACAAGGACCTGCGAAGGGCGCCTCCCTCGTCGACAATCAGGCGCAGGAATTCTTTGGCGGGAAGCACTCCAATGTGCGCCTGGGAGACGTCCGCGATTTCCGGGAGAACTACGCGGTTTTGGAATGTAAACTCTACGCTAAAATGGTGCTTCGTTCGCTGATAGAGGCCGTGGAGTTCATCTGCTCCGAGGGCCGACACTTCCACGGTCTTGAATAGTTGCAGCTGTTCGAGGTCGGCTTTTCCTTGTTGAAGGCGAGCGGATACGTTCGCATCGTTGAGCCACTTCCCGGTCGTGACGTAGAATAGTTTGCAATGCGGCTTCCCACGGCTGAAGAGGCTTCCGCGGCCGAAGACTGCCATCTGGACCTTGTGCGCACGCGTGATGAAGTCATTGTGTATGAGCTTTGGTGTCTCGCTAAAGAAGTCTTTTACACCAAAGGCAAAGGTACCGACATCACTGGCACTGAAGCGGTCACTTGTTTTTGCTTGAACAAATATAAACGTCACATCCAAATACTTACTGCGCGCCGCTGCGTCCTCGATTTCATCGATGGTTGTGATGATTGCGTTGTTTACTATAATAGCAAGTCCATCGATGCCCCCGTCGCCGCCGCCGCCGGTAGACACGTCTTCAACGTTGAACTCCTCGATTTCTCGACTGACGATGCAATGGTTGCAAAGGCGTTCGAACGCCTTATCGTCAGGAAGCTTTTGTAACGACTGACTCTCTCGGAACTCGTCGACGATACCCTTCGTGATTCGGTCCATGTTCACCCCGCGCTGCGCTGAAGTGGAAGCGTACGCGAACGGGAAGCAGTCGGTCTGCAGCAGTGATCTGTAAACGACGTCGGATGAGCTGGAGAGGGGGGAGGACGGGTGGGCAACTTTTTCCATCGCGCGCCTCGGCTCTTGCGCTTATGGCCGGGCGCGGAGCCTTGCGTCGGTGCACGCCGCCGCGGTTGCCTGCTTGGTGGCCGCGCATGCGTGGACGTGGACGTGACCTCCGTCGGACATGCGCTCACCGACGCGCTGCTCCGGTCTCGGGTCAGCGGTGTAAACTCTTTGCGATGCGTGACGACTTCTCCTCCGACACGATCCGTAAGCTGGGTGAGCGAGTGAACTTGCACTGCTCGAATCCCAAGTGCCGGGCGCCGACAAAGTCCGCGCATGAGACCGACGATAAGGCCGCGAATGTCGGCAAGGCCTGCCACATCCACGCTGCGGCGGCAGGCGGGGCGCGATACGACAGCGCTCAGACAGCGGCCGAGCGGCGCTCGATCCATAATGGCATCTGGCTTTGCTCGAACTGCGGCGCGCTGATTGACAGTGACCCCGCGCGATTTCCGGCTTCTCTGCTGAGGGCGTGGAAGGCGCTAGCGGAGCACGAGGCCAGGGAGCAGATTGGCAAGCCTGCGCTGATCGGGGCCGCGTCGGGGCGGCCCCGTGTCGAGCTCACGCTCGATTACAAGAAGACGCTCATTATGGGTGAGCTTCACCGCTACGCACTCGTCGTCGTGCTGAAGAACATTGGCACGAAGCGGGTCGACGATTGGTACATCGAGGTCGAGGTCCCAGGGCTGGTGGTGCAGGAGCCCGGCACCGTCATCGGCACGAAGGTCGAGGCGAGGTCGAAAGGAACGACCTGGCTCTTCCGCACGAGGGTCGGGAACACGGCGAACGCCGGCGCTCGCAGGGTTCTCCTCGCGGGCGACGAGTACGAGTACGGCTTCCCATACCGGATGGATAAGGCGATCTTCGATCGCAACAGGCACGATAACCTTGGTCTCTTCGAGCAGATGGCGAAGGCACGCGCATTCGTCGCGGGGGAGCTTGTGACCGAAGCCGCGCGTCCGTTCGGTGAGCTTCAGTGTTTTTAGGAGAAGCGCACCACGCTGCTGCGCGCCGGCTGGCACCCGGCCCATCGTTTCTCCAGCCTTCGCGACGCGACTTGCGCGGCGGCGGGTCCCGGAGGTAGGCTTATTTTGCCCTTCCCGTCGGGGTGGGTTTTCCGCCGCTAAAAACGGCGGCCTCGTTGGATGTATGAATGCTGGCCCAAGTGATGGCAATGCTGCGCATCACGAGCGTCGGCGTTTGCCGAGCGAGGGACTATGGAATCGATACGAAGCCCGGAAACGAGCCGACCCAAGAGTCTGGAGGCGCTGCTCACCGTGACTTGGAGGGTGAGAGCATGATCACGATAGAGAAAGTGGGCAGGCGATACTATCTGGTCGGCGACACCTACCCGATTCGGTCGCAAATCAGCGCTGCTGGTGGGCACTTTGACCGAGAGCGCGGAGAGCGTGGGCAGTGGTGGGTCAGCAAGGAGGATGTTGCGCGGCGATTCGCAAGCGCCGGCGTGCAGGCCGCCAATGGTGCGGCGCAAGCGCAGAGCGAGCGTCCTGCCGAGCGTCTCAACGACGATTCAAAGGTGCTCGGTCGCGCGCGATACAAGGGGAAGGAATATCTTCTTGTGTGGGAGGGCGACACGAAGCGCGGACCGGCCGCCAAGTTGGCGTTCTCCGACGGCTCGAAAGTGTTCTGGGCCGACGCTTCCGCGGTTCAAGTCACGAAGCGGTACCAATCGCGCGAATGGCGCGGGCGAGAACAGCCGATGACATTCGGCCGCCTCGCCCAGCTCCGGGAGGATTACGCTGCGCAGCGCAAGGCAGCGGCGGACTCTGACCTCCGCGGCGAGCGCGGCGAGTACAGCGCTGATTACAAGGCCTCGCAGCGCAATCGAGGTCCGGACGAACCGATTGGGACGGCAACATGGCTTCGACATGGGAAAGCGCGACTCGCCGTCGTTCTCGTGGGCTTCCACCCCGCGACGTATCTCCGCAGCGACGACGCGGAGGACATGGGGCACTTTGGACTCGAGAGCGGCTGGTACGGCACGGCATACTACCGTGACGCCACGCTCGAGGAGTACAACGAACTGCAACGAAAATCGCCTCGCGCTGACGGAACATGCAAAGCGATTCCGCAAGGCGTTTCGAAATAGGTATCCGTGTAGGCTGTCGAATGTCTCCGGATCGTGCGAGGCACTTTCTGCGCACTGAAGCGAAGACTGCCGGCGACCTACTTGAGTAATTCGATGTGAAGACTCAGGGCGCGGTCGGTCTTCGAAGGCGTCGATGGGTTGCAATGCAGCTCGCAGGATACCGAAGACGACCATCCGGCCACGAGAACCATGGCAGCGACCCACCGACGACGTGCGCGCCGAGCTGTAGGGGTGGTCTGACCTTGGAGCGGAGCTCGCTCGCTCGTGCTCGCGGCAACGTTCGCTCGTATCCTTCGGGCTTGAACCTTTTTCCTCGTGGACATGTTTCTGGTAATGCCACGAGAATCGGGCCCCTTTCTTCATAGTGACGGGGAAGGTCGTGCACGACGATTCTGGAATCTCTTGAGCAAACTTTCGGGAGTTTCCTCGTCACCCATGGGAAACCTAAAGACTCTCGTATCTCTGGGTCTGAGCTTGGCGGCTCGCCAAGCCGCGAAGATCACATCCCGCGCGACGTGCTCGCCGGCCTTGTCGAACGCCGCGTAATAGGCGTCGCGACTGGGGAAGGTGCGCGCGAGGCGTGTCGAAGCTTTCTCCAAGGCTGCGCGGATCACCTGATCCGGGGGACGGCTCGAAAATATGGTGCCGAACAGGTCCGAGTAAGCTCCCCGCAGGAAGGTGATGACCTCCGCTGCCGGCTCTTTCGGACAGCCAACACCGATGGCCTTGCCAAGGGCTTGGCGACCCATGGCGATAGCCATCTTGAGGTCGTGACCGTTGCTATCCTTGCCGCCGGCGCGCGTCCCCCCGCGAAGAATATGGGCCGCGCGTACGAGCTCCTCGCGATCGCGCGGCCATTCATCGCCGTACTTGAGCCAGGTGCCGACGGCGCCCAATGTCCGCCACGCGAGGAAGAGCGCCGACGACATGGCTTCCATACCCGCGTTGCCACCGGAGAGCCCGAAGTTGCCGCCACTGCCGAGTCCCAACGCGGCCACCTTGTCACTCAGTTCGGATATGCGCCCCTGGAGGTCGAACGCGAACTCCATCGCCTCATTGCGTTCCCGAGGGATTGGCGAGAAATCGGGCCACGGCATGACTTCCGCGGGTACCGATATCTCCATTCGCATCGCTCCCGCCGCTGGATCGATCCCCTCCGCCTTTCGAGAGGCGCGCTTCTTCGTTGCTCCCATGTCATCATCTCATCACAAGGACCGCCCCGCCTGCGACGAGGTTGATTTGACATTCGAGCGAAGCGCAGGTGTCGCTCGGTAGAGGCACGCCTTTTTTTTTCCACGCCCCTTGCGTCCATCGCCGCCAGGTCTATCTTCCTCCCCGGGTGCGATCGGTTGCACCTGCCGTCCGCGCAAAGGCCGTGTGGTCCAAACCGAACCGTTGACGGGGTCGTGTGTGCTGCCCTTCGATCGTCGTTGCTACTCGCGGACAATTTCACATCAGCAACGGCTTTGACTCGAAAGGGTATGGACCATGACCGCCGCTGGCAAGAAGCCGATTGATCACGTTAAGGGCCTCGCGAAGAGCCTTCACGCAGCCGTCCGCGCGCGAGATGCGGAGGCATGTGAGCGCGTGCGCCGCGCCGACACTGCCGCCGCGGAGCAAACGGACAACGAGCTCGCGGCCACGTTTGGCCTAATGAGGGCTCAATTCGTGACGGCGCGCGAGCACGATTTTGCTGATTGGGGCGACCTCAAAAGAGCCTCGGAACTGGAGCTTCGCTTGGCGATCACCATGGCGCGGCTTCCGGCTCTTTATGATGAGGGAATGGGGGTCACGCTGAAACCGGGTCGGGCGCGCGAATCACGCACGCTGCTGCGGAGTAAGCTGGGCGATGTCGATGCCGCGCTCGCGTATTTCGTGCAGAATGCTGCGGTCGACGACGACGGCCTAATCAGGGAAGACCCCGCCGTCGAGTGGAAGGAAGAGACCAGCGCCGTCTGGATGGATCGAATAAATAAGACGTTTCGTGTGCAGGTGACACCTGGAGTTGTAATCGCGGCCGCCGTCATCTACGGCGCAGCCATCGAGAAGACCGTCTCCCCCCATGCGCAGTTCGACATGACGGAGTTTCGCAGCCTCCCCTACTACGGGATCCAGAACTACGCTGGGAATGCCGACGATCTCGTGCGTCGTATTCATCATTACTGCATGGATCACATCCTGGGATTTGTCGTGCCGGGCCTCAACTGGGCCATCCATCGCTGGGTACTGCGCGACGCGAGCCCGCGGCGCCTTGCACGTCTCGAACACGTTGTCCCCCGTCCACCCGGTCCCGTGACGTTGCCCCTGAGCGACGGCGCGAATCGGATTCTGCTGGACGACGAGATCAACGGCGTGTTCGCCTACGCGAGCCGGCAGCACAGCTACGAAGAGGTTGATCTGGTCCGGCGGCTGAAGGCAGAAACGGACGCCGCCAATCGCGAAGGTAGCCGAGAGGTCGTGGAACTACTCGCGTCGCTCGATCCAGAGCTCTTTGACGAGAGCGAGGACGGCGAGGAGCTGCACGAAGAGGAAGCCGCGGTCGATGCCGTCGAAATGAATCGGGTGGAAGTGTTTGACATGTTCACCGCGGAGAAGGAAGAGCTCGCGCGCGCCTTCGCGCAGTGGTCCTCCGTCCCTGATACTTCACCGCGTACCACCGTCGAAACGTCAGCGCCCATGCCTCGTGTTGCCTACACGTCGCGCGACTTGGCCGAGGGGCGAGCTCGCAACGAGTCGAGCTTCTTCCGGCTACTCGACGAGATGCAAATGGACCTGCGAACGAGCACTCGATATTCGCCCCGAACGGCGCCCGCCCTGCGCGCCCTCGCAAAGGACCTTGCGCGCATCATGGCTTCCGAGCCGAAAATCTCTCCGGTGCAAGACCGCGAGCAGTACGCCATGGCAACGCTCGAAGCGTTTGCCGGCCGCCTGGAGGCGGGCGAGGCCGAAAGAAGCCTCGCGCAAGATTTCGCGAGATTCATTGCCACACTGCAAACGGAAGGTTCATTGTCGCTGCCCGCAACGCCAAGCGGAAATGCGCTGGGCCTGCGCTCCGACTGACGCGCATTCGGTGACGAGCTAAAGTGTCGAATGGCGGACGGCCGGGTGCAGGTGGCCGCCCCGTCGCGCGACCGCTGGGTGACCCGGCGTGCTGAGCGGCGCATCGGGCCGAAGAGTCGGCGTCGACGACTATTTGGTTCGGAAGAACAACAGTCGGGGTGCGCGAGGCGCGGGCAGACGCGCGCGCCTGGCCCCCCTGCGGTCATACATCAATGAAGGAAGGGAGAGGAACTCATGATCAATAGTGAGATGGTTCAGGAGGCGACGCCGCAGCCGACGCGCAAGCCACCCAGTCGCATTGCTGGGCGGATAGACCCGGAGATCCTGCCGCTTGTGGAAGCCCTACGTGCTGATTCGGACCTTGTTACCACGATGTGCTCGTGCTCGGGGCACGATCGTGAGCCGGCGTACATCACCTTGGCCGTGGAACCCAAAGCAGGATACGCGCATTTCTTCGGCCGCCTAAGCGCGCTCGATCGTGAATTTGAAGACCGTATTGACTTCGATGTCGAGTTGATGTGGGAAGACGCGATCGAATACGATTGGATCGTGGTTCATTGGACGATCCATGGGCATAACCGCGCTCGGGCACCGTCACAATCCGTTCTCGCGGCCCTGGCGGCGAGCTATCGCGTGAGACCTGGGCCGCCGAAGGACGCGCATAACGCTGTCGAAATACTCGCCGCGAATGGCGGCGCGAATTCTTGAGCTATCCACAGTTTTCTGTCCATTTTTTTGACGATTCGCTTGATCCCTAGACACCGCCAGCGCCCGGCGACGCGCGTGTTCGCGCGCCTCGTCTCGGCGCACGCATTGCAACAAAGGAGCCCCCATGTGCCAGTTTGCAGGGGGATGGGGCCACCTCGTTGCAGGGACATGGGGCCGGGGGAGAGACACAGCGATCGGGTTGACGATGCCCGAGACCGCGGAGCGTGTCGAGGGGTTCCGGAGTCGGTCGCGTAGCGACCGACGACGTGGATCTTTTACGCAGGGGGATGGGGCCACACGGGTGTCAGTTCGGGGGCCCGATCCTCGCGTCTTGGAATGAAGTTCTGATCGCCCCGAGGCGCGCGTGACCGCGCCGTTTGGCATGAGCGGCGACGACGAGCCTCGTCACCGGTGCCGAAGGCGAGCCCCGACGAGAACATCCTCGCCGGGGCCATCGTGTTTAGCGTCGACGTCGACTGCGAGGATTCACCGGAGGCTTATTGCGCGGAGACACGAGCTCCTTCGTGTCGGGATCGAGCTGCGGTTTCAGGCGCGGTCGATACGATTCGCCTTCGACGACGAAATCGTAAGCCGCATTCTTGAAACGATCGACAGCGCTCTGCGCGAGCAAGACGTCGTCGAACATCGCGAGCCATTCGGCCGTGTCGCGATTCGATGTCACGATCATCGACGCACGGCCCGTGCGCTCGAGGAAGAGTTGATAGACGTCTTTGCTCTCCTCTTTGCTCATCGCGTCCAATGCAAAATCATCCAGAATCAATAAATCGACGGAGGTGAGTGCGGCCATCTCCGCGTCACGTGAGTTGTCGAGCCGACTCTGTTTCAGGAGCTTCAGCATCGCGTCGGCACGCAGGAAGCGCACGCCGTAGCCATGCTTGCACGCGATGTGTCCGAGCGCATTCGAGAGGAATGTCTTCCCCACGCCAACGGACCCGAGAATCACTACGTGCTGGTGCTCTTCCAAGAAGCGCAGACTCGTCAGCGTCGCGAGCAGCCGCTTGTCGAAGGAGACCTTTGCGGTCTTGTCCCAGAGCTCGAGACGCATGTCGGGATGGAGCTCCGCGGCGCGCACGCGATTGTCCGTCGCACTCGCCTCCCTGCGCGCGATCTCGTCGGTGAGGACTAGCAGAAGAAGCTCCTCGTGGGACATCGATTGCTTTTCGGCGAGTACGAGCCGCTCCGGAAGCGTGAGTGCGATTCTTCCAAGCCGAAGACGTTTGAGCACGGCAATCAGCTCGGGATCGATCGGCGCAGTCATTTTGCACCATCCTTGCTGCCTTTGATCGCGCCGCGCGTCGCGAAGTGCTCGATGCTGCGCGCGAAGCGCGGAGGCTCGAGTCGGATCACCTTACGGTCGCCGTCGCTCGACGGCAGCATCGGCTTCTGTGCCTGCTCGAGCATTCGAGTGATGCGCCGAACGTCGACGACGTCGAATGCGAGTGCACTCTGGCAGACCGCTTCGACACGGCCATCTCCGTACTTCCGGCACAGACGCAAGAGGCCGTAGACCAATCGCATCCGCGTCCAGGGCAATGGCACTGCCAAGAGGCGCTCTGCGTAGATCCCAATGTGCTCTCCTGACTTCTTGGCCGTCGCGACGAGCGATGCAATATCGCGCGTAGCGATGGTGCCTTTGCCCACCGGGTAGTCGCTCGGATCGGTGGAGCGCTTTCCGGGCGCAACGCGCCCGTGCATCTTCACCATCTCCGTGCCGGCGTAGACCTTCACCGTCTTGCGATCGGCGCGGACGCGCACCACCTTGCCGACCCAACGCGTCGGCACGCTGTAGAGGGAGCGAAGCACTTGGATGTGATGATCGGGATGAACCTTGGCATCGGTCCAATGCGGCACGTCGAAAGGACTCGTCGGCGCGGGCTTCATGGCCGGCCGCTCCTTCTCTTCGAACACTTCGCGCGGCACCTCGCACGTCGTGCCGTGCACGCGCGCGCCCGCGACGTCGCGGCACCAGCGCTCCGCCGCGAGGCGAGCATCCTCGAGCCCGCAGAACGATTCACCGTCGAACCAACTTTCGCGAACATACGGCACTTGGTTTTCGACCCGCGCCTTGTCCTTGGGCGACTGCACGCGCGCGGTGTCGACGAACAGCCCGCGCGTTTGCACGTAGTCGAGAAACGAAGGCACGAGAGTTGGCGCAAGCTCGTCCGCCTCTTGCACCATCGCCTTCATATTGTCGGGCAACACCACGCGGGCCATGGCTCCGAAAAATCGCCACGCCGCGTCCAGTCCTGCGCACACGGCCTCCGTGGACTGCTCGAACGAAGGCCACACGAACTGATAGCGGCTGAAGGCCAGCGTGATGATCAGCGCGTACAAGCGTCGCATTCGGCCATCGGCATCTGCGAGCATCCCCATCAGGCCGAAGTCCACCTGCGCGACCTCTCCCGGCGCAGTATCGGCCAGGCGCACCGTGGTCTTTTTGACGCGCCATCCAAGCTCCTTGCGAACGAATCGCCGAAGCGTGTCGTAACTTACGTCGAGCCCGTGATCGCGCCGAAGGAGTGTGTGGATCTTCCGGAGGCGAAGCGGGCGTTTCTGCCCGAGCCAATACTCGATACGGATTCGGTGCGCTTCCACCCGCTTCCACTGCGTGCTCGCATCCACCACGGGCCGCGCTTGCACACGCTGCGCGACCTCGTGGATCTCGTCGTCCGTCGCTTCTCGGTCCGTTGGCAATGGCAACGTCGCCGCCGCGGCGAAGTAGCGTGCCACCGTCTTTCGATCGATTCCCGTCTCACGTGCGATCTCGCGCGCACTCTGCTTCGCCGCGCGGCGCCGAAGCATCTCTTTCACGTCCATCATGATCAGCTCTCGGTAGGTCATGGGCCTCCTTCCGACGGCGACCCGCGCCGTCGTCGGAACAAGGCTGTCTCACGTCCCGATCGCTATCATCCCGGGCTGGCCCCTTCCCCCTGCTTAATTCCCCAAAAGGCTGGCCCCATGACCCTGCAAAAAACTCCGTCACGTCCCCCGTGCGGGTGGCCCCATCATCCTGCTTTGTGGCTGGCCCCATGACCCTGCACAAAACGCCGAAACCTGGCCCCATCCCCCTGCAAACTGGCACCCATGGCAACTCAATTGATTTCGTCCGACAAAACGGATGTGTACATCGCAACGTTTCCCGTTCGCATGACCTCCTCGATTGGAGAGCTGCCAGCGGCAATGCGCGAGCAAATCTCGCGCAGCCCGGGAGCGCTCTTCGTATGCGTGCATCCGGCACGCGATCGCGCCAAGGCTGTCTGGTGGGACGGAAAGAGTCATACGATCCTCCTGAAAAAACTTGAGAAGGGGTTGATCAAACTGCCTGCGAGTCTCGGTTCCGTGAGCGGATCCGAGGAAATCGAGGTTGGAGTCTCCGACAAGACCGTCACCCTCGTTCGGCTCGATGCGCTGGTCAGACCGACTTCGAATGCGCCGCGGGCGACTCTCCCCGGCTCAGCGTTCGAAGTTGCGCTCGCGATTCTCGCCGGAGGTCATGCTCCAGGTTCGCAGACCAACGGCAAGGGCTTGCACCTGCTGTCGCGACAACGGTAATCGCCGTCGCTGCGACCTGCGATGGTCGTCGGAATCGCCTTCGCCTACGCCGCATGCTCGCGAGCGCATCCGCCGACGAAGGCGTAATACGTGGTGGGGCGCGCCTCCCCTCGGCGGGGCGCCCGGCCGCGCGTTCAGCGTGCTCACCATGCCGCAACTGGGGGGCGGGAGCGCCCACGCGAATTCGACAGCGGCTTCCCGTGGCGCCGGGCGCAGGACGACCCTACCCTTCATGCGGAAACCATGACGATTGCACCGGGAACAGGCGCTCAAAACAGCGCACCGTCGAAGCCAGATGAAACGCTTCAAGCTCTCTATGACTGCATCCAGACGCGTCCGCGCCCGGAAGATGTCGCGGAACTGGTATTGGCCGTGCTCGAAGAGCACCTTTCCCGGTCGGACAAGGCTACGCTCGAGAAGGCGGCGAGGAACTCCATACGGCGCAACTCCTGGGGGTTCTCGGCCATGGCCGCAGATTTCCTTCGGCCGGTCGGCGCTCAGCGACAGGTCAAGAAGGCCGAGGAGTTGTTTTCGGTGCCGGCGCCGCTCTCGGCTGCGGAATGCCTGCAGCCGCAGAAGGTCGAGAACCTTCTTCGGAGTGTCGCCGCCCAATTGGCCTACGCGGTGGGGCGAAGCGACTTTCGCGCGGATCGGCTCAATCGAGGTGCCCGCCGCGATGCCGGTCTCCCCACGGAGATCGCGAAAAAACGCCAGTACAACAAGCGCTGGCGATTTCTGAAACGGCTCGAGGCGAAGATCGGCCGCATGGTCCGAAACCAACGCAAGTACGACTTCACGCGGTACAGCAAGAGTGCGCTGGCGACCAAGCTGGCCCGCGAGGATCTCGCGCGCGACCTACCGACGGCATGTTTCGTCGCATATCTCGCGTCGCGAATGAGCGTGAGAAGCCTATTCACGAACACGGCTCAAGAGCGTGCGTTCGATGAGGTGAGCGCGGTCCTGTATCGGATCGCCGCCGCATCGCCGACCGCAAATTGGTGGGCTATGGCTCACGTCTACCCGGACCCGCGTGTTCTCGAGCATCTCTCCGAGGAAATGAAAGGGCGACTACTCGGATCGTGGTTCGCGATCTTGCGCGACGTCGCCGACCTGCTTGAGGAGACGTGGCGAACCAGCACCGTCGACCGAGCTACCCTTGTCGTCCGCCGCGGGAACGATTCCTCAACCTGGAATCAAACCGCCGGGGCCTGGAATAAGGCGCGCGAGCACTGGATCTCGTTGCTGCACTCAATGGGTATGTCGCGTCTTCTCGACGACATGTGTCCGGGAAAGGTACTGCGGTTCATGGCAGCTGACGTTGCTGCCTGGCATCGCGCGTCGGGCGGCGACGTGCATCCCGATACGAGGGTCTGGGCGGAGCTGCCGTTGCCTTGGGACGTGCTGGCGGGCAGGGCGCCGTGCACGCGAAAGATGGTCGAAATGGCCTGCCGCAAGTGCGGGGTCGACCCGGCTGGATGGACCGGGCCGAAGCCGCCGGCGAAGCCCGTTCCCTTCCGACCGACGCCCGAATTGGTTCACGGGGTTGCCGTCGACAGCCCCATCCTCGCTGCGACCCTTCGACGCGCGTCGTGGTTTTCGGGTAGGGTGGCAGCTCCCGTGGCCGGGGTCGTTTCCGTCGAGCGCGATGCGCATGGCTTCGCGCTGGGTGCGACCGGAAGCCCCGGCGGCGAGGACGCGTAGCTGCGGTGGCGCGGGTGCCATGAATCGCGTACATTCGTTTCGTCGAGATAGCTCAGTGGTAGAGCGGTCGGCTCTTGGACCGACTGGACGCAGGTTCGAGCCCTGCTCTCGGCGCTCGTTGCGGTCGGGCGAACGGCGCCCTCGAGTAGAACGAGGCGCGCTGCCGTCCCGCGTCGCTTGAAGGCGCGCGTCTACAGGGGCGTTCGGAACGACACGAAAGCGGAGGATAGCGTTTGGGAAACGCGCGGAGAGATGTGCTCCGAGCCGCTCGGAATCGCGCCCCATGGGATGGTGGCGCCAGCCTTACGGCGCAGTGCTCGGGCAGGAAGCGAGCCGTTTGGCGCAATTTCGTCCACCCAGTTGTCCACGATCATGGTCATTGCGCGGACAGAGAAAAGTCGTTCGAAGGGAGCAAATGGGCCGCCGCCAAGAGCATGAAACGCAAAGCCGGTTGCGATGGGCACCAGGAGGCCTGCGCCTGTTCCGGGGCGAGCCCCGACAAGGACCCCCATCCCGACACGAGCACCCTTCCCAAGATGGTCGCGGAGTACATGAAAGTCGATGCCATCGTCACGAGAGAATGGGGTGATGACCCAGTAGAGCAACGCCGAGGATGCTGCCAGAGCAAGGTCCCGCTGTTCCGCGAAACCCACGATGCGAATAGTACCGCCGCTCGGATCCGCCTTTGGCGGTCGGCCATCAGGCCCGCGAGCCGCTCTTTCGAGCGGACGAACAATGACGTCGATGGTTCGCGAAGTGGTCGACAGCCTCATGATGGGTACGTCGACCTGCCGGTGTCGGCCGTTGTGGGGTTCTATGTATTTGTCATTCTGCTCAAAGGACACAACGTTTCACGTCGTGCGGACGATGAGCAGCGCGCTGAAACCGGCGTTGGAAGCCATCCGAGCCCCGGGGCGCCGGGCGTCACCGGCGGGACATCGGTTTCGCGAGATCGGCGGCGCCCACGTAGGTGAGAAATCCTGGCTCGTCCAAGGGAAGCTTGCCGATGTAGCTTGCCGCCCGCGCCACGGCCTCTTGCAGCGCGGCCGACCCCGATCGACAAAGCCCCTCCGCGAGGAGCGTGTCGAGATAGATATCCTCCTCCTCGACGGCCGCAGCCTCCGTGAGATCGAGCGCGAGGTACGGCATGCATGGGCCATCGTGGAACCACACCACGAAACCGAATCGGCCATCGGGCAGGCGCCGCCAGCCAGCCCAGGAACCCATCATTCAATCGTTTCCTCGAAGAGATCCGCTTCCTCTTGGAGCAGCAGATAGAGCTCCACGTTCCGGCGCAGCGCGATGGTGAAGGTCCGCGCGGTGGTCTCGTCGTCCGCCTCGAACCGGAATCTCGTGGCATCGTCATCGTCGCAAATAAAGCGCACGTTGTGGCGTTCGGCGAGCGACCGAACGCGGCTCGCCGTGTCGCGCGAAAGGGGGCCAAGTCCCGACAAGAATAGCGCCATGATCCTATGTTCCTCTCTCTCATTCCTATCGACGATTCTTGAGCTTCCGCTGCTCGATCGCATCGGGCGCGACGACCGAGAGCTCATAGGTCCACACGTCGCGCGAACCCACTTCGCGCCAGTAGACGTCCAACCGGCCGCGCAGCCCTCGATTGGCGACAACGCGCGCGAGTTGATCGGCGATCTGGGAGACCGGCGCAGGAAACTGCCCTTGGGGCACAAGTTGTCGGGTGTTCGCTCGTCGATGGGCATCAAATTCCCCGGGCCGCTCGGGCGGCAACAACACCATGATCGCGAGCTCGCCGCGAGAATTTGTCGCTACTTCCACGCGCCACGCGCGCCGCGCGATGTATTCGAGCGAGCCCGCGAACCGGCGCAGCGCGTGGACCGCGATGTCCATGGCGACGCTCGACGTCATCGCGCGTCCGCCGGTCGCGGCATGGGAAGCCCAATCTCCGTATCGAGGACGCGAAGCTTCAGATCAATCGCGAACCCGTACCCCACTTTTTCGACCCGGCGCGCAAGCTCGTACAGGGGTCGGAGGCAGTAGCATCGTGCGAGCATCCAATGGAAATGACTGAACGCACGATCAGTGTCAAATCCATCCGGTAAGTAAACGATATCATGGGAATATTTACGTTGAGCTCGGCTCGTGACCGAGCGTGTTGGGCTCAGGGCCGGTGACGGTCCTCCGACTCTCGCGGGTACCGATACAGGATGCACTCGACTTGGAATCGCACGTGCCGGCGCAACGCGTATCGATCGATCTTGAAGTCCGGCTCGCGCGGACCGTACATGGGACGGAGCTTGGTGCCACTCTTCGCAATCATGCCCGCCGCAATGGCCGTGTGGCGCGCGACCATGAAATCCTCTACTGAGACACCGAGAGCCCTGTGAATCGTCCCCCTGCTGACCCCTTTCGGGCTCATGAGAACGCGGCGGACGAACCGCGCGAACACCTTGTCCGCGAGTAGCGCTTTCAGCGGGCGCGTGATCAGTGGCCCTTCCGTGGCAGGGAGTAGTCGCCGCTTTTGCAAGGTTCCGACCTGAATGACCTCACCCATCGCCATGGCGACTCGGATGATTCCTTCGAGGCGAATCGATGTCACTCTCAGTTCTCGGCGCGCTTGCCACACCCGCACGGCACCCAGCCTAGCTTGTACGAGCTCGATGAGAGCGTGGACGTCGTCTGATGGTGCGAATGCAAGATCGAGTTCGAGTTCTTCGAGCGTCATGCTCCCTGCTTACGTCACGCGCAACACCAACTCGCGCCAATCGCGGTCCGCCTGCGAAGAAACAAAACGCGCCAATCGCGGCACAGCCGTATGCGCCCCGCGCTATCGGCGCGGGCAGCGACGCCCCGTCCCGCACAGAGGCACGTCCACCTTGAGGGCGCGAACGCGAGCCAGCAGATCGAGCGCCGCTTCTGCGGAGAGGTCGTCGAGCTCGAGCCGGACGCGGAGCGGGTTCTCGTCGTACGCCGGAGAAATGCGCACTCGATCGACGCCGGGGAGCCGGCCGCGAAGTTCGATGTAATCGCCGTTGCCTCGACGCTCACTGCTCGGGGCGTTAGCCCGTGCGGCGTGCGCGAGCCGGCGCGCCGCACGCATCGCCTCTTGCGCCGAAGCGTTGCTCGTGCGAATCGCCTCTTGCGCCCGCGGAAGCACCTGATCGTACCAGACGAGCAGGCGGCGCTCGAGATCCGCAGCGATCGCAGAGGGCGCGCGTGTCGAACTGCAGGTTATCGAATAATCGTCCCGCGGGTGAAAGCTCCGTCCATCCTGGTACTGCGGCCAACGCGTGTGAAATCGTACGCGCCCCGCGCGCTGATACCCCCCAACGCAAAGTCCAAATCTCCCCTCCGTCCGCCCTGCGCCAGAGCAGCGCCCGATCGCGCGCTCGGCGGCCATCGGGCCAATGCGAGATCACTTCCTTCGCGCGCCACCCGGCGAGGTGTTGGACGATTGCTTGGGCCAGCTCGTAGGCGTCCGGCTCGTTCTGCGTCGCCATCGCGAAACGATGATCAGGTACGCGCCAAGGTGGCCAACGCTGCGAGCTCGTGCTCGCTGGGGAATTCGCCCGCCTCGAAGAGCAGCGGGTGAGAATTTGCTAGCGGATTCAGACGCGCCTCGATGGCGCTGAAGGGCAGATCGACGCATTCGCTTGGAGCTTCGCTCGGCGTCAGAATAACGCGCTCCGCCCTCGGCAAGTAAGTTCGGATTTTCTTCGGCCATACCGCGCAACTTTGCGCCTCCGTCTTGTCGCCATTGACAACAACAATATAGCGCGAAATATAGACATCCCTCTTTTGGCTAGCATGGATTCGGTTCAGTACCTCCCTTTGAGCCTCGTACTCGGCGTAGGCGAGTTCGTGGTGGGCCACTCGGACCGCCACTGCAAGCTCGTCGTGCCCCGCGCGCTCGTACGGAATGACCCGTCCTTCGGCGTCCACGGAGTACAGCGCCGGCGAAAGGCCGCGCGTCGACACGGCGAACTCGCGCGCCGCCTTGTCGAGCAATCTCTTTATCAGGGCGGGCCGTCGGTCCCCTCCGATCATTACGATGGACCGTTGAGGCATGATCGCAATCGGCTCCCCCTCCACGCGGCCTCGGAAGGATGCGAGCCATCCTGGCACGAGGAGCCGCGATGCCTCGTATGCGTCCTCGCACTGTACAATCCAGAGCGGGCCGTCTTTATCATCGTAAAGTCGCACTGACGGCGCCGAAAAGAGTCCCTTGCGAGAATCGGCGACGGCAAAGACGGTTTGCTCGTCGACATTCCATAGCGAAACCATCGCCCGAAGAATGGGCATCATGGTCGTCGGTTGATCCATCACGACAATTTCGTCGAGAAAGGGCAGAAAAGGCCTCCGGATCGGCGCGGCGCCTGGTTGCTGCGCCCATGTGCCAATGCTGTAGGTCGCACTACGCAAAACCGGAACGAGCGCGCCGCACACCTGCGACCAAGCATCCACCGGCGGTGCTCCGATTGATCCGTACGCGACAATAATACGCAATTTCCGCTGTTCGGTCGACATGTCGCGCGTCTCGCTGAAGATGTTCTCCAAGTGAACCTTGGCATGGACCCCATCGCGCGTAGCCACGTCCAGCGTGAAATCCCTGCCCCGCTTCACGCCGAGCACCTGTGGAAGGGTGAGCATGATTTCGGCAACTTCGCCTGCAAAGTAATCGCGTGCTGCCTTCTTTTCGTCGTCGTTCATTGACTGATCTCCTATCCAATCGCGCCGCGCTCCGCGGTGCCAAATCAAGAATCCGCCCCGTCTAGCTTGGTCGCCACGCAGCGCCTCCGGAAGTCTTCGATACGCGCGCGAACCACGCGCATGGCTTCGGGAGTCGGATTGTCGTGCAGGACGTTAAAAAGTCGGTTGAAGAGCTGATCGTCATTCCATAGCGGTGAGAAATATCGGTACGTCGTCGTGTGCACCACACGAGCCCCCTTTGCATCGATCATCCACACGTAGAGGCGAACCTCGCCCAATTCGTCAATATCCAAACTGTGCTCGGCGACGCACGGATGATCAAATCCGTGACGACGGATGATGTCTTCACCAAACGTGGCAACGAAGATACGGTATTCCCGATCCATTACGGTCCGCCTTTCGTAATTCGCTTTACAATTTTCGTGGATGCGGCAATGCGCCGTAGCATGTGACGAACCCCCGTGCGCCCACGCGGGCTTCGAGCATGCTCCCAGGCCATTCCCGAGCCCCGCAGGATGTCACCAGATGGCCGAATGGGCACAAGACGAGCACGCCCCCGCCTCGACGGGGGCGCACCCAGACGCGCCCCGTGTGCGATGGCGCGTCCTTCGTCTTCACGTCACGCTTCCCAAGGCGATGAGAGTCCGTAAGAGCTCCACGTCATCGACGACCTTGTCCGGCACCTTCCCATCCCGGTCCAGGCAGCAGATTCCCAAGCCCTTCACCATCTGTCCGGCGAATTCAGCGTCGGCTGGCAACGTGATGGCTGCGTCGAAGATCTCTCGCGCGCTGAACGGCCCTAACCCCACGAGGCGCGACGGATACCGCGCTTCGATGGATGCGAAATTCTCCTTCGAAAGCCGCATCAAAATTTCGCAGGATAGCCAACGCTTCTGAATCGAGACCCCGGCCGCAATGCCGGCCAGATGTCGGAGATGAAGGAGCGTCGTTGTCCGCGTGCTTGCTGCGAGAAAAACGCGCAACACCTGAATCTGTCGATCAATCGGCGCGAGGAGAGCGCCGCTATCTTGAGTGCTCCGCTCCAACGAATCGACCGCCGCATGCGCACGCTCCACGTTCAACTTCGCGTAGTTCGCCGCGGCGAGGATCTGATCTTGGCGCCAACCGGCCTTTGCACCGGAGCGAATCGCATTGATCGTAGACGCCTTTTCGAGCAGTGACGCGAAGGCTTCTCGCGCCTCCGGCGTTATTGCGACGAGGATTTGCGCCAGTTCCTCTACTTCGATGAAATCCGTCATACATGCCTCCCAGAGGCATCCCGGTCCCCCCGGGCGTGGGTCGGTCGTTCACTCGACCGATGATGAGAAGATGCGTATCGATTCCTCAGATGTCAACACATAAACTGTATTCACAAGTCGCGAGGCTCACTCGAACACGAAGCCTTCGCGCGCGGCGATGCGCCGCGAAGGCCGATCCCACCCTGTGGCTCGTGTCCTACCCCTTCGTGCGAGGCGTGCAGTGCCGGGTGACTGCACCCCGGCGCTGCGCGCACGGCGTTGCCGGGCCTACGGGGTCGCCGGGGGCCGATTGGGGCACCCGGCGCTGAACACGCTGCCGAGCGGCGCACCACTCTCGATGATACCCGACGCGTCGCAAACGCAGCACTCGTAGCGGTGACCTTGCCGCATCGCAAGGTGTCCGTGCCGACGCGCCTGCGCGCGCCCGGCGCACACTGTGCAGCGCTCTTTCATGGTGTCGTTCAGCGGCGCGTCGCACTCGGCGCAGCGTCCCCTATTCGCTTTGTTCATTGTGGCCTCCCAGAGGCGTCCCGGTCCCCCCGGGTGTGGGCTCGGCCGTCGCTCGACCGATGAAACAACCATAATTCCGGCTCGTCAGGATGTCAATACATAAAAACTATCTACATCAAAGTGGCTGAAAGGTCGCCCATTCCTCTTCCTGTCGCTTCCGATTGTTGACCGTCTCGCCCACATATTTGAAATTTCCGCGAATGAAGAACTCACCACCCCAGGTAAACTCGTTGGGCTCGTCCGCTGGTTCGATGACGCGAAGACGCGGGCTTTGATTCACACCTCCGCCGTATCGGAAGGCGACCCTCTTCCACCGCGGGATTCGACCTTCGATGATCTCGCGGCGCGCGTCCTTCTTTCGGTCTTCCAAATCGCCAGGATGCTTAATCTCGACCATATTTCCGGCAATGTGACCGACCCGGACGAGGAGGGGCCCCGGCGTCGAGTCCTTCGACCCACGCATGATGGCACCCAGGGTGCGAACAGACTCTGGCCGCAGGAAATAATCTTGTTTGCCCTTCGGCCCCGTCTTCATCCATGCCCGGACCCGCCGATACTGAATCGCCTGGCGAATGGCCGCCGGAGTCTTGCCGAGCTCGCGCGCCGCTTCGGAGACGGATACCGTGAACTCGGCCGCCAACTTTTCGACGTCGATCCCGTCTTGCTGCACCCTTTTGCGTGCGAGCAGATCGGTCATCACCTGGTAGGCCGGTGCCGAGAGGACCTCTTTCGTCACGGCGCCGCGCTCGGGGAAGATTGAATGGTCGAGTAGCGGATTCTTCAATCCGTAGGCGAACGCGATCATTTCCCCTTCGGAAATGTCAGGATCCTCCGACATTGCCTTGAGGCGCTTCAAAAACTGCGCGACGGGTTGCGACGGCGCGTACTCGATGGTTTGTCCGGAAAGCGTGGTGTGTGTCGGCATGGGAATGGCTCCCGCGCCGACACGGGACGTCCCTACGCCGGCGCTAGATAACTTCCGATACCCCGAGGTACCGGATGTAGATGGCCTCTTGTCGATAGTGGGCTTTTGCGGCTTGGGCAACTTCAACGACCGCACCGCCTTGGGCGATGGACCGGAGGGCCACGACGTAGGCCCGTAGTTCGTCGTGGTATGTCTTTCCACCGTTAACCCACGCACCGGTGAGCGACGACGGCACGAGCGAGAACCCATCGAATCTCTCTGCAAGGAGACATTCGAATTGGTGATGATCTTCGGCGGAGAAGATGGTGCCTTCATTGTCGTAGACAGGAATCAGAACGTAGGCTTCGAACACGTGTGCCTCCCAGAGGCGTCCCGGGCCCCCCGGGTGTGGATCGGTCTCGATTGACCGATGCCCAAAAGATAAGTCGGCGCACGCGCAATGTCAACACATAAAATGTATCCACATGAGGGAGCTCGCTCGCCGCCGTGTTTGCTGATGGAAGGGTAAGACCTGACCGCACCGTGTCAACACATCAGATGTACGCTCATGTTGTACGCCGCCCATAGCACCGCCCTACACCAAAGGTTATGTCGAAATATTTTATGTGTTGACATCCCAAAGGGCGGGCCTTATTGTCTGAGCATCGGTCGAGGGAACGGCCGACCCACACCCGGGGGGCCCGGGATGCCTCTGCGAGGCAAGGAAACAACATGGCACACGAAGTCGAAAGCATGTTCTATCGAGGCGAGACGCCTTGGCACGGACTAGGCGTGCGATGCAGCGAAGCGCCGAATACCGAAGAAGCCATCCGGCTTGCTGGCTTAGATTGGGACGTCGGATTCAAGCAGCTTAAGACGCCCGATGGCGAGATTGCCGATCACCGCTTCACGTACCGCATGAGCGACGGGCGGAAGCTCGGCGAAGTTGGCCCGAACTACGAAATCTTTCAAAATCGCGACGCATTTTGCTGGTTCGAGCCGTACCTTTCTTCGGGCGAAGCCAAGCTCGAAACGGCAGGAAGCCTGCGGAATGGCCGCTATGTCTGGATTCTCGCGGAACTTACTGGTGACCCCATTGTTGTAGTGCCGCGCGCCGATGATATTGTACGCCGATTTCTTATTCTCGCGCATGCGCACGATGGCACGCTCGCGACAAACCTCGGCTATACACCCACGCGCGTCGTATGCCAAAATACATTATCCGCGGCATTGCACAGCAAGACGAGCACGCTCCTCCGGGTTCGCCACACGCGCCGCATGAAGCAGGCGCTTGCACAAGTCCGCGACATCATGAACCTCGCGAATCGGACGTTCGAGGCAACGGGCGAGCAGTATCGCCAGCTTGCGCGGAAAGGGGTAGTCGAAGCTGACCTGCGTCGGTACGTGAACATGGTCTTTCGGCCCCAGAAGGCGGCCGCGCGTGCCTCGACCGCGATGGTTCTCGCGAGCCAGCGCGAGATCATCGATGCGGAGTTCATCGACGACGACGAACCGAAGGACCGCATTTATCCCAAGGTCCATCGGCTATTCGTCCAGGGACGCGGTAATCAGTTGCCCGGTGTCGCGGGAACGATGTGGGCGGCGTACAACGCCGTGACCGAGTATCTCTCCTATGAGCGCGGAAAGGATGTCGATATTCGCGTCGGGTCGAATTGGTTTGGCGACGCTGCCGACATCAACCGCCGCGCGTTGAGCGTGGCGGTCCAAATGGCCGCGTAGCCTCACGCGAGCTCGGTACCCTTCGAGCAGAGGGGTACCGAGCTTCGCATGTGAATACATAAAATGTATTGACATTGAGAGTACGAAGAATTAGGCTTTCATCATCGGTCGAGGGAACGACCGACCCACGCCCGGGGGGACCGGGACGCCTCTGGGAGGCATATCATGGCCATCAAGATTATCGAGCTGGACGCGCTTGCAAACATCGTTGCTGGACTCTCGCACCGCGATTCACGAGAGGAAGCCGCTCTCACCCTGCATGACGCATCTTTCGCGAACATCGGCGCGCTGATCGCGACCTCTCCGTACCGAAAGACCGACAGGACTGCGTGCGAGCCGTATGCGATCCTGGCTGCGGCCGAAGCTGAGGGCACGACGTGCAACTACGGCGAAGCGTTCACAACGCTTGCCGAACTCGGACCGAACGCGATCCTCCACGAAGAGACGCGCGCGAAGCTCGAGACCATGCGCGAACTCCTCGCGCTCGAGTACGCCGCCGCTGTCGCGGAGAAGTACCAGCGCGAGGACCTTGCCGCGGCCGTATCCCAGGCCGTCACGCAAGCGTAATCCCGCACCGTAGACGCCGCGCCGTCGCGCGCGGCGTCTACGCCGCTCGTCACACAACGGCTCAAAACAGAAGGGGTGCACGAATGAAAAACGTCTATGCGTATGTAACGGGTGAGCATCTGGGCGAAGCCACACCCGAGCTCGAAGAGGCCTCCGAAAAAGCGGTAGAGGGGGTGGTTGGCGCGGCTTGGGTCAAAGGCACGACGCTGTACAGAGTGGGAACGCACCACGATATGTGGCTCGGGATGAATCTGTCCGTCTATGTGGCGGACGCGAGCCGCGGGCCCCTTCGCAACGGCTCTTGATGCGTTCCGTAGACGGGGGACATCCGGTCCCCCGTCTCTCAAATTCATCGCTCCGCCGTGGCCAACCATGCCGCGGTGCGCGCAAGCTTTGGAGACAAGAAACATGGCGATTGCCCCGATCGAAATATCGATGAGCATGATCGAAAAAACCGAGCACATGGCGGTCCGCGAAATCCCGCTCGCTTACAACATGTTCCAGGTGTGCGCCAGCCCTTGGACGACGGTCGAGGGGCGTGTCTGGACCTGCCTGATCGGCGCAGGTCGCGACGGGCGCTTGCTTGCCGTCTTCCAATTGACCGACTACCAGGGGCGATTTCTAAGCCGTGTGTACGGCGCTGCACCGTCGGTCGTGGAAACGGCAATTGCGGATTTCTACTCCGCAAAGTTCAAATGCAATGTAGACACATAAAATGTATTGACATCCCAACGCGCGTCCTTATACTCCCATCATCGGTCAAGCGAGACCGAGCCCACGCGTGCGTGATTGGTCTCGGTCAGTGTCGATACATTTCATGTATTGACACTGACCGAGTCATGATTAGGTTTCTCGTTGTCGGTCAATCGGGACCGGCCCACGCCCGGGGGGACCGGGACGCCTCTGGGAGGCATACGCCATGGATCCGAAGAAGTTTGACGACGCACTCGCGAATTTCATTCGCCTCGCGCAAGAGATGGTGAATGCGCATTTCGCGCAACACTACCCGAGCCTGGTACCGTTTACGCTGTCGGCCATGGCTGGCACACGCTACGTGCGGATCGTTCGGCTCCAAGCCGGCGCTGCGAGCGGACCGGCCTGGGCCTTCATTGACCGGACCAACGGCGATATTCTCAAGTGCGACGGGTATAAGCGGCCCGCGAAGGGCAGGCGCGGAAACATTTTCGGCGCGGATCCGCTCGAAGGGGTGAACGCGCTGGGCGCCAACTACGCGAATCGGGGAAACAAATGAGCGGACTCGCGCACGACGCGGAGGCCTTCGAGGTTGCGCTCGTTCAATTCGTGAGCCTGGCGCAGCGGATGATCGACGCGGAGAACGCCAAGCACTTTCCCCGCAATTCGCGTCAGGTGCTGACCATCTCGCGCCGTCCAAAGCAACCGATACGGCTGCTCATCAGCAATTGGACGCGGCTCGTATGGGCTTTCATCGATCCGGAAACCGGCGACATTCTGAAGCCGATTACTTGGGATCTCTACCGGCGCAATCCGCGGGGAAATATCTTCAACGCGAACCCGCTCGACGGTGTGAACGCGAGCGGGCCGATGCCCGCTCGCGAATAGGGCGCGAGCCTTCAAACCGACGGCGCGCGCCCAAGGCGAGCGTGCGCCGTCTTTGAATCAACAGACTTCGAAGGATGACGATTACCATGTGCGAATATCGCGGAGAAGAGATCAATTGGCAAACGTCGGAACCGGTCGATGCCCCGCAGGGCTCGCGCCTCGTCATTGTGCGGGACGCAAAGGGCGCATACTGGGGTCACGTTCCCGAGCTTTGGCAACCGGCCGACGCGCTCATCGCGTTCGCACGCTGGTACGTCTGCGACTACTCGCTTACTCCGGAGGTCTTTCTGGAGGTGCGCGACCTGGATACGCTAGTCCAAGCCGGCCGCGCGAAGCTGGATGAGGATGGAGAAGTCGTAGAGATCTCTACGAGAGCATGGCCCTTCCTGTTCAAGGCCGAATGGCGCGACGCCATGGGGAATGCACCGTGAGCCGATTTACGCTTTTTGGCCCGCTTACCCTGCGCCCTTCCGCCGAGGGCCGCTGGTGGGCGCTCAACCGTCGCGATCGCGGGTTCGCCTCGTATGGCCATCCGTTTCCGTACCTTGGCGATGCGCTCGACGCGTTCGGCGCGGTCATCATAGGCTGGGGAGTCGATCGCCACGGCCTGTATCTGACTGCCGATGCGTCAAGAGGGTCTCGTGCGCCCTAAGGAGAAGGCACGAGCGCGGCTGCTCGCCCATGGCTTGCCCATTGATCTCACCTGCCTTCGGCGAGACATGCTCGCCGAAGGCTTGCTCTTCGACTGCACGGCTTTTGCCTATGAGATGGGACTGGCATACCGCGTGGACCTGTCCCTTGTCGCATGGGCGCAGTGCGTTCCGTCGTGGACCACGTCGGTGGACCGGCAGGCGCGAACCCGGGCCGTGCTCGGCGCACTCCGAGTCGCGCTCGACCGCGCCGATGGAGCGCCCGTGTTCCACTTCCAGGTGCGCTGCAACGTTTGGCATAGCGAACCGCCTTCCACCGTGCGACTTGTTGCGATCATAGACCGGGGCAAGGATCCCGCCATGACCGTCGTTACGGCAAGCGAAGTTGGCTTCGAGCGCGACGACAGCGAATGACACATGCCTGCATTACGCCCGCTCGTAGGTCCCGAGCCACTTGTCGATCTCTCTGGGGCCCCGAGCCAAGGCCACCAAGAGCGAGCAGATCGCCTCGGTCGCACCCGTCCCGAGCAAGAAGAGCTCCGAGAACAGGAGCGGCGAAGGACGGTCATAGAACGCCCATGCTGCGAGAAATACCGCGCGCTCGCTGGTCGAGAGCCCGGCGCCGTTGCGCTGATAGATGTCGATCGCGTCGATCGTGGGGCCTTTCGGGGTCCACATGTGCTCGAGCCGCATGAGCGCGAGCAGCGCGCGGCATGCCCGATTGGTTTGCAGTTCACTCGAAAACATATCGAAAGCTCCTTTCCAAACTAGATAAGTCCTTTGGTGGCGTGGTCAACGAATAGGTTTGCGTGCCGTATGTACCGCTCGACCACGACGCGCTCGGAAGTCCAGCCGCCCACCTTCATGATCGCAGACAGGCTCCTCCCGTTCTCCGCTGCCGTGGACGCCGCACCTGCCCGGACAGAATGCCCTGAGTAATCGCCGTCGTCGAGGCCCGCGGCTCGCGCAACGCGCTTCACGATATCGGCCACGGAACGATCGGACAGCGCGCGCTTGCTTACCTGACCGTGGCGATTCACCGCACGGAAGATGGGCCCCTCCGTGATCTTCGCCGCCACAAGCCAGGCCTCAAGTGCGCGAACGGGGCAAAGGTCAGGGTCGGCCGCGTACGGTATGCCCTTTTCGCGGCCTTTGCCCGTCTGGTCCGTCTTGGACCGACGGAGCGTCACGATGAGCCCTTCGCGCACGCGGCGGATATCTCGGACTCCAAGAGAGACGAGCTCGGACCGGCGAAACATGCCGGACCATCCGAGCGTCAAGAGCGCCCGGTCCCGGAGCGCGGTCAGGCTCCAGGCTTGACCGTCCGCAGGCTCGAGCGTGGCCACCATCGCGCGAAGCTCGCGATCGCGCACGGGCGTCTTCTGGTGGGGAGCCACGCCAAGCTTTCGCCTGATGCCGGACATCGTCAGGTTGACCGCCGGCGCACCCCGCAGCCATGCAAGCCCGCGCGTGCGATGCGCGTCCGCGATGGCCGCAAGGACCTTGCCAATCGTGGAAACTGCGAGCCCTTCGTCCGCGAGATACGCGATGTAGAGCGCCACCGTCGAAGGGTCCGCGGGAAGCGCGGCGAATTCCTGCGCCGCGCACCATGCCTCGAAAGCCCCCCACGCCGTGCGGTATGCGCGCCGAGTGCTCGACGCCTTCGCCTCTTCGACGTAGGCGAACGCTCGCGCAGTGAGCAATGCGTGCGGATCCGTGACGCGCGCCAAGCGGCCGGCCATTCAAAATCTCCTTTCGGTCACTTCCGAGAATGTGCGCTTCTCGGAAGTTAGGATTTCGAAAACATACGAACGCAAATTCGATTTGCGAGGGTCGTTCGAAATTAGATAAATCGAGCCGAATGTCTTGAATATGCACCATCGTGGTGCATATTCCCAGGGCTAGCCCGCGCCGTTGCGTGAGGCAGAACCTGGAGACTTGCGTGATGAAGGAACGCGATAATGGCCCTCCGCCGTCGGACGATGCCGACGATTGGGCCAACGCAATAGTAATTGGACAGACGGCGTTGAACCAAAGTGCGGGCGAGGACGGCGTCCTTGTGGATTGCTCCTTGCTGACGCGAGACCTGTTTCGCGGTCGCGTTGTGTTCACGAGCCGCGCCTTCCGGTTGTGTGTATGCACAGGACCGAACCCGGGCGCCGAGAACCCGTGGTTGGCTCAACGAGCGCTTATCGCGCTGCATCGGGCCATTCTAGAAAGAACCGCGCAACGGTTGATCGCGACCACCCCTGTTGTAACAAACCAGCAACGAACCCTCCGTATTGAATTTGATGTCCCATTGGCATGGCCGGACGGTCGGGACATCGGCACCCTGAAACTTCAGGGGGTCATCGGGCGCGAACGTGATGGTAAGCTCGCCATCACGGTAATGATTCCGGGCGAGGGGAAGGGGCCATGACCAACGACAATGGCGCGCCGGCCAGCAGCGAGCGTACACCGCGCTCGGCTCCTGTACCTCGCGCAGATTCGCGCACGGCGGCACTCGCCGCGGGCTACCTAATTGAGTGCACGGAGCTCGCTCGTCCTCTCTTCAATTCCCGCGTCTTCTTCACGAGAGCGGCTTGGGATCACTGCACGGCGGGTCGTCCGGCAAGTGACACGTCCATCATTCAATTGGCGCTACAGTCACTACTTACAGCCGTGCAGGGTAACTTGGAGAGGTCCGCGATTCTCACAGCAATCGCGGCGGGTACGCCGTTTGATCGCGTGGAGTTCACGGTTCTCGGCACGAGCATGTGCGCCGTGATCGAACCTGATGGCGACGCGTCGATCATCACGGTTCTAGTACCATTCGAGCCGTAACGACTACTCGATCGGGAAGGGCGCGTTCAGGCGGTGTCGCGTCGCGAGCGCAGCAAGTGCTCGACGCTCGGGCCCCTCGGGAACGATCTCGCCGCGATTCCAGCGCGACACAGTGTTGCGGTGTACTCCGAGTGCCGCGGCGAGCGCGGAGACCCCGCCGACCGCCACGGCGAGCTCCGTCAACGGACCCTCGGCCATTGGCTTTCCAACACCAGCGACAAGCTTCGTTCGAGGCATTTCGGCTAAAAATGCCTGGTTAAACCGCTCTTGCCAAGACAGCACCGAAGGTGGCTAGCTGTACGCGCCGCGCTCACGAGCGGCCCGCGGGCCTCAACGAGACGCCCGAGCCTTTCGCGCTTTCCGCTTCGCTCGCGTTTCGCCTGTTTTCGCCCGCTTTCCACTTGTCTTCGTTTCGCCTGTTTCGGGGCTCTTCTCGTTACTCTTCTCGCCAACATCACCATGCCCTTGAAAGTAGGCGGGCCAATTTGGGGGAGCGAGTAGCACGCGGTGGGCGCTCTGCGTGAGCGTTGCCCAAACCCAAGCAAGCGTTCGCCAGCGATCTGTCTCTTCGAAAATCCAGCCTTGTCCCTGTACCACAGGAGGAGCCAACTCCGGCGTCTCTTCCGGCACCAGACGAAACCCGTCGAGTTTGAACTGCGCCGGCTTTGGCGGTGGTGGAGGCTCGCGCCATACGAGACCAAGTCCAGCAGGTTCAAGTTGAACAAGTGCCACGAGAGCTGCTTCCTTTGCGGCGCCAAATGTTTTGAAAAGTTCGACGGCCTTGTCTCTAAGGGTATCCGGCATCTTCCAGCCTGTCCGCCCCATTACAATGAATGGTATATGCACCTCGGCGGACTCGTCGGCCTGCCCTACCATAATTCCGCCTTGAGGAGCGCCATCATGACGTCGAAGGGCGCGCACCTTGGCTAGCGTTCGTAAGATCTCATCCCACTGTCCGCCAATGTCCGACTTGGACTCGAGGATGGCCAGAACCCCCTCGGCTAGTGCAATGCGAACATCGTTCGGCGCGGTTGCAAGTGCGCTTCCGGTTGCATGAACCACAATGCCATCAAGTTGCCCGCTCTGACCGCCGTAGGGGTCGATGATCTCGCCGCTGTAGAGCCTTGCCACGCTCGGCAGGGAGTGTTCAATGGCTCGACGGATCCCTTCCTCGCGCAGTGAGCCCATGCATGCGGTGGGTGAGCCTTCGCTCTTCGTGTACGCACCTCGAAGTTCGTCGACGGCGCCGTTGAAGAATCTGATCAACCTCGGGTGGGCCATCGCATGATCCTCGCACGGCTCGCGTTTTGAAGATACATCTGGCCAACATCTACTGAAAAGGGCGGACCGGCGGGGACCGTCCAAAGAGAAGGCCCGCGGCGGCCGCGGGCTTCAACCGTCACTTTGCGAAGTACGTCGTTGCTCGCTTCTGACCCTTCGTCTTGACCTTCTTCGACCGCAGTAGTTCCTTGAGCGGACGGGGAAGTTCTTTGGCTTCCAGTCCGAGCGCCGCCCGAATCTGCTCGGCGCGCAGCCCCGCGGCGTGTGCCTTAAGCAGATTCACAATCTGCTCTCCAACGGCGCCAATCTCCTCCTCGGATCGGCGGGGGAGCCGCCCTCCCTGACGACGTGGGGACTTCGTAGCCGCGCCGCCACGTGCGGCCGTGCGCGCTTTTGCTGCGGGGACGGTTGCCACACGACCGCCCCTTTTTTCGCCTACGAGCTCCTCAAGGGATGCGCCGCGCATGGCGGCGAGTACGCCCTGCGCGAAGTCTTCGGCCAATCGATGTATTTCGTTTTTTAGGTCCATAAGGCGGGACCGTATAGACATATGGCAAATCGTCAAGTCCTGAATGCACGCTTGTCGATTCGCGTCACGACTTTTTCCGCTAGGCCGCGGCAACCCCCGAACGTGGCACTCGGAGAAGAGCCACTTCCCCGATGCGCTTATCAGCACGGGCTTGGGCGGCTTCGAGCTCCGCGAGGCGTCGAAGGAGTTCGCCCGCGTGTCGCGCCGCCTTCTCTTGCTCGCCTTCGAGCTCGGCTATCCGCGCATGCAGCTCGCGCACTTCGCTCTCCAGGTCTTGAAACTCGAAGAGCTCCGGCGCCGCGTGACGAAGTACGGAAACGCGCACGAGCCATCGCCGATTGGAGCCGCGAGACGCTACCAAAAGCATGCCATTCACTTCCTCGTTCACCTTGAGCAAGTGCCTTTTCATCCGTCGCAACGACCATCCGGCCGTCGCCGCAACCTCCGCGATCGTCTTCGGCGCCTCTATCCTCGGCTCGCGATCCATCGTGTCCTCCCACGTCGCAGGCTATCCAGGTACTCCGCGCGCGCGGCGGCTGCGACCGCTGCTTCGCGCCGCTCCTCTTCGAGCCGCGCACGCCGCGCGAACACGTACTCCGCGATAGCGAGCTGATAGACTCCCTCCGCCTCGGTGCGGACGCCCGCGATCTCGCCCCCGGGGCGGCCTGCAAGCTGCTCGAGCAGGTCCACGAGCTCGTCCCGCGTTGGATCGCCGTCGTGCTTCTTGTTCCAGGCCTGCCGAAGTGCGTGCGTGCCGAGCGCGACGCGTAAGAGTGAATAACGTGCCTCGCCTCGCGGGCCCTCCGGCCCGATACGCAGCCGAAGCCGCACGAGCGCCCCCCGCGGCGAGCAGTCCTGCGGGCCGTACGTCCGCAGCAGTGTGTTCCGCGCGAAGCCGCTCACAACGGCAAGGGTCCGGGCGACTTTGCCGTGAATCGCCAGGTGCTGCCGGTGCCCGTGGTGACGAAGACGGCGGTGCGCCGCTGGAAGCTCGCCCATCGAAGTGAGCAAGGACGAGTCGAAGACGCCGGCGCTCCCGTCGTAGGACTGGGCCCTTACGCCCAGTGCCGAACCGAAATACTCGATCAATTCGGCCTCCGCGGCCCGAAGTTCGCTTTCCTTGGGGTCACGCTGGTGTGATGTCACTGCCGGCATGTCATTTTCCATAATGGCATTTTCCGTAGCCGGCAATCCCCGTACCAACCATTCAATCCGAGGACCATTAGACCAGTGGAGTACCATTGCCAGGACCATTCAATTGTCCAATAATTACCTGTAGTTCCATTGGACCATTGGAATACCATACCCTTATTCCAGCAAAGACTTCTTGTGGGGATACTCTTTGGAATTTTGATGGTCTCAATGGGCCGGCCATTTTGCCGACAAATCCAATGGTCTTCCACTGGTCCGGACCAGTGGTCCTCTTACTCAAACGTTAAGCTTCCGCCATACACGTATTTTGGTATCACCGCTCTTCGCTCTTCGGTTATCGTACCCAAGAGTCCTCATACATTTACCCACGCGTTTCATGGCGTCCGGGGTGTGGTGCGCAGTGTCGAGCCCAACAGCGTATGCGAGGAGGTTCGCGGACGTAATCGGTATAGCCTCCAACTCGCATTTCTTCACATACATTCTCACGGGCTCTTCCCACGGATCTTCGACCCGGTGTTCGTCGGCGGCTTGCTCGCGTTCGCCTTCCTCGTCATCGGACAGCCACCACGGCTCGCCACCAAGGTACCCGACGCACGCTTCGGCCCAGAGCTGATCGCGCCACGCTTCAAGCTTTTCACGGTCAATGCGGACGCCGATCCGGATTGGCCAAAATCGCCGGCTGCCCGTCTCGTCGTCCAAGAACGACTTGTTGGTAGTCCCGACGATGACGCTGGACCTGGGCTGGATCAGGACTCCTCGGCCGTAGGGAGGGCGGAGCAGATCCTTGGCAACGGAGAGAAACGCTTTCACGTCGCTGGCACTGCGTCGCGTGGTCACTTTGTCCACTTCGGCCCATTCGTATATCCAAGCTGCATGCACCTGCAGAATGCCGTCTTTGGTTGTAATATCCGCGTATGAATCGCTGAACCATTGACCGCCGAGAACGGAGAAAAATGTCGACTTCTTCTCACCTTGATCGCCAACCAAGACAAGGCAGGTATCGACCTTGCAACCTGGATTTCGCGCGCGAGCCACGGCTGAGAGGAACCAGCATCGAATCATCCGCTGAACCAAGAAGCTCGGCTGTTCGATGCCCAAAATGTGGCTTGCTACCCTGACGATTCGAAGTTCACCGTCCCATTCGAGTCCCGCGAGATAGTCCTGCACGGGATGAAATGAGTGCTCCGACGAGACCAATAGGACAGCCTGCATCACGTTTTCCGTCGATGGGCTGAAGCCCCAACGCGCCTCGACCTGCTCCCGTATGGCCGCGATGTCGGCGTCCTTGATCGCTCGGCCGTCAAGCATGGGCGAGACGCGCATCTCGTCGTAGGACAGGCGGCCAACGAAACCAGACGCCCCACGCAAAATTTTGCAGATATTGGCGAAGGTGTTTTTGATGTTTCCTGCGCTGTCCTGCAGCAGGCTGTGATTGAACTCGGGAGCCTGCGCGGCCGGCTCGGAACGCGCAGACGATTCGGCTCTCACTGGCGTCTTCGGCGGGGGCACGTGCCGCGGGTGGGATTGGGCGCGGGCCCACGCCTTGTCGAGCACCGCATCGACCTCGCGCGCATCGAGCCCCGATGCAAGCCCCGCCTCGCGCAGCGTCGGACGCGCCCCCGTCACGGCCAAGCGGGCCCCAACGAAGTACTCGAAGACGGTAGCGGATTTGGCGAAGAGCAGCGAGTTCCGAGTGCCGTTCGGCGCGCGTGCGATCTCGATGGCTGCGTTCTCGAGGACCTTGCGAATATACCTGTCCGAGAGATCGATGACCGGCACGCTTTCTCGCGGCGGCGCTTTGAGGGGCAAGGAAATCGCGTCGTACAGCCAATCGGGCATGACCGCGATGGGCTCGCGCACGATCCACCGATATCGATGGCCCGACTGGTGAATCGATGGTGCGACAACGATCTGGCCGTTGTCGCCGCGGGTGTCGATGCCCTTGTGTCCGTTCACACCCGCCCTGTTCTTCACCCGCGTCATGTCGAGGTGCGGCGGCACCTGGAAGATCCGATGCTCGCCACCATCCTCGCGCCCGCTCTGCGACGTGAGCGTCAACGGGAGCGGGCCATGGGCGGTTTCGAGCGCGGCGAGGCTTTCACGCCCGGCAGCGCCATCGATATCGATTGCCACCAGGCGCTCGACGCCCCCCATCGCAATACCAACGTTCGCCTGAGGGATCCCGCGCCGCGCGTCGCGTGCGGCATCCGGGTCGCTCGACGACACGCGTTGCCACGCTCGCTGCACCGGGTGCTTTCCGGGCGTGTCGCAATCCGGGCGGCTGCACCCGCAGTATGCAACGCCGTCCTGCACGCGAACTCCCCATACCGGGTGGACGCGGAATCCGTGCTCCGCGTACGCAATGGCCGCGTCGAGCGGCGGTGTGTCGTCCGTTGGTAGCCAGTGCATCATGCTGCGACTCCATGTCGGCGCAGAAAAAAGGGAATGGCATCTGTCGAGGTGGCCCGGAGCATTTGGGGAAGCGAGGAAAGGAATCGTGCCCCGTAGGCTTCCGTGGTGAGGCGCGGATCGAGCGCGACGACGACACCGAAGTCGCGTCGGGTGCGAATCAACCGGCCAACGCCTTGACGCCACGGCAGGATCGAACGCGGCACCATGTAGTCCACGAAAGCCCGTCTGCGATCTTTTTCCATCATTCGGAGAAGAACGGGATCGCTGCGCGAGATGAATGGCAGCTTTTCGATGACCAAACCCGTTAGGCTCGGGCCCGGGACATCGATTCCGGTCCAGAACGAGCCGACCGCGAAGAGCACTGAATCGATATCTCGCTTAAATTCGTCGGCAAGGACGTTGCGCGCCATGTCTCCTTGACGAAGGATGCGAACCCGGCCGCCGTAATGGCGTGCGACACGCTCGTGAATGGCGCGCATCGATTCGTAGCTCGTGAATAGGCACATCGTGCGTCCACCGCATGCGTCGATGACGCGGATGATCTGCTGAGCCGCGGCGTCCGGGAATGCCGGATCCCGAGGATCAGGCATCCCCTCCGGCAGAACGAGCAGAGCGTTGTGTTCGATATCAAAGGGGCTCGGCACCACCAACTCGCGCGCTTCGTTCGGCACTCCAAGCTCGCCGCGCACGAATTGGAAGCGCCCTTCGCTCGTTAGCGTGGCGCTCACTGCGATGACGCTCGGCGTGTTGCCCCAGAGCTCCCGCCGGAAAAATTCGGCGACGTAGACATCCTTGGACCGGTAGGCCGCATGTCCCGCTTCGGAGACATCAATCCAGTAGACCGTGTTTTCGTCGGATTGCTGTGCAGCCGCGGTCACGCGTTCAATCGACGTTCTGGCATAGTCAACGAGGAGGGATTTGCAGCACCGATCCGTGAATTCGCCAACGACGACCCGCAGCGGCTCGAGGTCAATGGGAACTTCCCCCTGAAGCATATTCTTGTAGTAGGGAGACGCTGCGAATCGCTTCAGCGTGTCGAAGTACGCGCTCGAGACGTCGCGGAGCTTTGCCGCAAGGGCGCTTTCGCCCCGGCGCTGCGCTTCCTGCGCGAGGCGGAAGAAAGCATTGCGAGAGACGGAGAAACCACGGAACTCGCGCGCGATATCCGGGAGCTCGTGCGCCTCGTCCATAATGACGACGTCGAACGGTGGAAGTACCCGCCTCTCGTGCATCAGGTGCAGGACCAGCATGTGATAGTTGGTCACGACGACGTGAGCTTGCGAGGCGCGCCCCTTGGCGATTGTGGCGAAGCACTCCGCGTGCTGCTTGCAGCGCTCTTTTCCGGGACACATATCGCTGGTCATGCTGAATCGAGACCAAACAGCGTCCTGCGGAAGGATCGGTAGGTCCGTCTTGTCCCCCGTCTCCGTCGACCGCGCCCACCGGGCGACCTCGACGAATTCGCGCATGAGGGGCTCGTGAAGCCCCGCATTGGTCGCTTGGTCGCGCTGCTCGAGGCACACGTAGTTGGTGCGGCCCTTCAGCAACGCATAATCGAAGGACCACGGCAGCTCCCGCGCAAGATCCGGCAGGTCTTTGCGGATCAATTGTTCTTGGAGGGCGATGCTGGACGTGGCGACGAGAACGCGCTTGCCCGCCGTGACGGCGAAATGGATGGCCGGCACGAGGTACGCTTTCGATTTTCCGATACCGCACGGACCTTCCGCAACAAGGTGTTTGCCGGTGCGGATGGCCTCGTCGATGGCGCGGGCGAGTGTGACTTGTCCAGGCCGCGGTTCATAACCGGGCGCCCGTGCGAGATAGCCTTCCGTGCCGAAAACCTGGTCGATCATGCGAACTCCCCGCGGCATGCGCGTTCGTAGGCGGCGCGCCCTTCGTCGGGCCCGCGCACCGTGCTGACAAAGGCGCCAAAATCGCGCCACACTTCGTGGCAGTGGCGCTGCTCCGCGGTGAGGCGACCGCCGACCTGTTTCGTCTCAAGGCAAAAGAGCACACCGAGTTTTATCGGTCGATGGTGGGAGCACCCAGGTATCCAGACCCGCCGAATACCAACGAGGTCGGGGCTACCCGGCAAGAGACCGTATGGGACCCAGTACGCACGCCCGGTTCGCTCATCGACGTACCGCGCACGCCCGACGGCATTTTTCATGATGATTAAGTCGTCCTCGTTCCCCAATTCGAGGAGGACGCGCCGCTGAACTTCATTCTCCAGCACGATGCACCTCGGGCAGTCTCCCCCAACGCTTCTGGAATTGCGCAAGCGCCCAGCGCTCGGCCCCCGTTTGCGAAACGCGCATATTGCGATGTGCGATTCGCACCAGCTGCATGAAATAGCGCATATCGCGCTCGGCGCGGTCGAATCTCGAATAGAGCTCCATTTTCTCAGCCTTATTGAGGATAAGTGGGAGCTTCGGCGCATGCTTCGCAGGCGCACCGCATCGCGGGCAATGGGCGGACGGCCGAAAGACGCGAAAGCATTTCTCGCACCGCCGTAATTGGGTTTGCACATCAACACGCCGGACCGCGTCCCCTTCCCCAAACGGCAACCAGATGCGCAGCTCGTCGGGCAGGCCATGGATATTCACGCAGCCTTTCAGATCTCCGACCAAGCACGACTTCTTTCCCGTTGCTGGCGAGACGCGGAGAACGCGGCCGATCGCCTGCAGGTACGCCATGCAGCTCTCAAAGGGCCGGGCGAGAATAGCCACTTCCGCGGCTGGCAGGTCCCAGCCTTCGAGGAAAACGCTCACTCCGATAATCACGTTGAGGTCGCCCGCGTACATGCGGTCGCGGATGTCGTGGCGCGCCGCACGCGGCGTCGTGCCCGTGAGGCATGCGGCGCGGACGCCGGCATTCGCGAAGCGCTCGCGCAAGAAGACGGCGTGTGCGATGTTCGCCGCGAAGACGAGCGCGCGCTGGCCGCGCGCCTCCTCGAGATAGAACTCGACCGGATCGCGCCAGAGCCCGCGCTCCTGGTACTCGCCCGGCGAAAGCAGGTCGCATGGCACGAGGTACCCGCGTTCGGTGAGCCAGGTGATTGCAGGGCCCGCAATGAATTCTTGAAACACGTTGAGCGGCCGCCCATCGGACCTTTGCGGCGTGGCAGATAGTCCGAGCATGCGCGCCTCGGGGTACGCCTCGAGAATCGCGCGGACCGTGCTCGCGCCGGCACGGTGCGCCTCGTCCACGACCACGAAATCCGCGGGCGGTCGCTCGCCGCGCACATGGAGCGTCGCGAGCGACCCGACCTGCACTGGGGCTCCCGGGTCGAGCGGCCGGCCAGCCTGCACGAAGCCCGCGTGCACGCCCGCCGCGGTGACGCGCTCGAACGTGTCCTCAATAAGTGTATCCAAGTGAGCCAAGAAGAGGGAGCGTTGGCCGGCTGCCGTTTCGCGTCGAAGGAGCTCCGAGGCCGTGCGCGTCTTGCCGCTGCCGGTAGGCGATTGCAGAAGGACCGCTCGGGTCCCCGCGGCGAAGCGCTCCTGGACCTGTTCGACGAGCTCGCGCTGAAAATCGTAGAGCGAGAAAGTCATGCGGCGCGTCCCTTCTCCTCATCGAGACGCACGTTGGCCGCTACGAGCGCGGCCGCGACCGGCGGACAGACCGCATTGCCCGCCATCCTGATTTGAGCGGTTTTCGAGAGCGGGCGGCCACTCACCGTGGTCACGTCGATCGCGTAGTGGTCCGGAAATCCCTGCGCCCGAAAAAGCTCGCGCGCCCCCAGCATGCGCATGCCGATATCGACGATCTCGAAGGTATCCCGGCCGACCTTGACGATCGCCGGTCCACCCATCAGGGCGCGCACTTCTCTCCGGTGCCTCCCCGCGCCGAGTTTGGCCGTCACTAAGGCGTGGTGGTCTCGGCACGTCACCGCGCTGAAGGGGGCTGACATCGCGCCGCCCGGCGATTCGTGCCCTCCAAAATGTTTAGCGAGATATGCGGCAATCAATCCGTGCTTCGAGCCGCCGGCGACCACCGTGCCGACTGGGCGACGAAGGTTGAGCGCGCGCGGAGCCCGCCCGGCGCGCTCGCCATAACCCGTCTGAATCAGGGTTGCTGCAGCGAGTGCATTCTCTCCGCGATGCGCCCCCGTGACCGTTCGCAGCGGCTCATCGACCGAATGGACACGGGCGTCGCCCCCATGGGGCGTTGGCAATAGGAAGGGGTCCCCGGCGTTCAGGACAAAACGTCGAATCCCGCGTGCAATGCGGTTCATCGTCGGTGCAGCAAGGGGGCGCGTGCGCTCGAAGATGGAGGGGCACGGGACGTCCCATTGGATGCAGTCTGCGGCGGTGCGATATGGATGGCGTCTCCCAGGGCCGTGCGTCGGCTCCGGCCACACAATCCGCCGGCCATCCGAACGTGCGACAATGAACAGCCGCCTTCGCGTGGTTGGGGCACCGTAGTCGCTCGCCGCGATCACGCGCATTTCGAGCTCGTAACCCGCGGCGCGAAGCTGTCCCCACCAGCGCTTGAACGTGAGTCCGCGCCGTGCGGGATCTGGCATGTTGTTGGGAAGAAGGGGCCCCCATGTTGTAAATTCGGGCACGTTCTCGAGAATGACCACATCGGGGTGCACCGCGCGCGCCCACCGCACGACCACCCAGGCGAGGCCACGCACGCCCGTCGACACGGGCTTTGCACCTTTAGCGCGGCTGAAATGCTTGCAGTCGGGCGAACTCCACATCAATGCAACATGCTGATTGCCGCAAACGGCAAGCGGGTCGACGTCGAGCACGTTCTCGCATAGGTGGCGGCTACGCGAATGGTTCACGGCGTGCAGCGCGAGCGCCTCGGGGTCATGGTTGATGGCGACGTCGGGGCCGCGCCCCAGAGCCATGGTGATTCCCAACGACGCGCCGCCGCCGCCGGCAAAGCTGTCGATGACGAGACTCATTTGTGCACCGTCGTTCGGCAGCCGCGCGCGGCGGCTGGCAGCGCGATTAGATTCATCCGAGAAGCCCTCCGAGCTGGGTTTGGGTGCAGTTGGGCACGTGACTCTCCCCGCGGTGGACGCCCTCCGCTTCAACCGGTGTCCGGTCGCCGCGGTACGGCGTGATCCATACGATCGACGCGCCGCAAGCCTTGCACTGAGTGGGAATGGCGTAGCGCGGAATCGCGAATAGGCGTGGATCCATCGCCTACACTTCCGGGTTGTATTCGAGCCAGATGAAGGCGCCCGCTTGCTCCACGACACGCCAATTGCGTTGGCGGCTGAGTGCCTCGCCGAATAGGCGAGCGGCGGTGCCATCGGGCACGCCGGCTTCCTGATCGATCTTTGCGATTTCAACCGGACGCGCTTTTGCGTTCGCGGTCTTCTCCGCGTCGTCGAGCCAACGCCGTAGTTTGCTTACCAAGTCAACATCATCAATGTCCGACATTTTCGTTTCTCCTCATTGCGATATGCGTGCGGCGACACCGTGGCCGCTAGCGCATGGTCATGTCCGTCGCTGAAAAAGCCTCGCGTGCGCTTCGCACCATTGACCGCTGGTGGCGGGCTCGCCGCACCGCTGCTGGAGCTGTCCGTCGACATCGCGCACTTTCATCGTCCATGCGCCGCACTGACGCTCGACGTTGCCTTCACCGGTCTGCGGCACCGAGTCGACGACGGCCTGCGCATGCACCGTCAGCCATTTGCGGCCCATGGCATCGACGGAGCTGACGACCCGCGGTACGACGCGTCCGATGGACGGTGGGGACAGGAAGGCTATCGCACGCGGGTCGTGCGCCCCGGCAAGTACGCGGAGCCACTCTGCGGTAGCAGCCACCTCGGCGGCTCTACGTTGCGCTTGCTCGCGAGCGCGTCGCTCTTCGGCCGCTCGTTCCTCTGCTTCTCGCTCGGCGGCTCGCCGTGCGGCCGCCGCCTTTGCAGCCTCGCGCTTGGCCCGTTCGCGTGCAACACGTTTCGCGTTGCGCCGCAAATGCGCTTCGTCCGCGAGGTCTCGCTTTCCCTTCGGCGGTTGCCAAATCATCGTCGAGTCGACGAGGAAATCTCTCGGGTCGACCGGCTCCTCGACCGGCCCGAATTCGGCTTCGAGGTCGGCAAGGACAGCCTCCGAGATTCTCTCGACGTCGCCCGCCGAGTAGAGACCCATGCCCGCCTGCCACCGGGCACGCAAAAGCTCGAGCTGCGCGGCGTGGTGCGCGTGAAACGATCCGGCACGAAGCTCGCGCGCGCATGCGGCGCACATCGGCACGTGCCCGTTTCGAATGGACGATGTCAGAGCGTGCGTCGTGCGAAGCGCCTTGCCGCCGCAGTCGCATTCGAGCTCCCAGACGCGGCCCGCGCGCGCCACACTGGCAAGGCGGATGATGGTCAGCTCACCGTATCGGTCTCCGACTTTCGGTGCCGAGCGAGCGCACGCGGCGCCTCGTGGGTTAGGGCGGAGGAGCGCCTGGCGATGGGCCTCAACTTCGTACGGCACCATCATCGCCCACCTCCAAAAAGGGCGACCTGCCCGCTACGCGCCGCATGATGGGTGCTCTGCATTTCCTCGGCGCGGAGGCGAGCCACCGCGTCTGTGAACGACGTTTCGTCCCGCTCGATGCCGATGAATTGTCGGCCGCGGCGAAGGCACGCAACGCCCGTCGTCGCGAATCCCGCGTAAGCGTCGAGGACGGTCTCGCCGGGGTCGCTGAAGACGTCCACCAGTTCGAGCATCAGCGGCAGCGGCTTCTGTGCGGTATGCCGGCGGACGTGGCGATTGCCAGCGCGATTCGCCTCGATCGGGTGCTTGAAAATGTGTGGGAGCTCCTCCGGCGGCCACGCCCACGATGCGGCGTGTCCCCCGCCGTTCCACCGTTTGCGGCCGCGCGGATGCACGATGTTGATCGCCTCGAACCCCGGAGCCGGACGGTCGCCTGTGAACTGCGGCGTTCCGCCCACCTTCCACCATGCGCCCGTGCGAATGTGCTCCGCGCCCGCGCGGGTCAACTTCGCCCGCCAGACGGGGGAGAGCTCGACATCGCTGAACACGAGCACCCACCGGCGAGCGAGCCGCATGAAGTAGGCGGACGAGATCGCGACCTCCCAAGGGCGGATGGCGTCGAACCCGAACTCGCGCGCGCGATGATGCCGACACCCGAACTCGTTGACGTCGGGCAGCGTCGCGCCGCGGCGCGATTTGGAGTGAACGGTGGCCGAGTAGGGTGGATCGGTGATGATCACATCGACGCGATCGAGCTGCGGCAGAACGACATGGCAGTCGCCGAGGTACATCGTCCATCCGCGTCCTTGCTCAACGCGAGCGGCCGGGTGACCTCCGGTATCCACGGTGCGCGCGGGCGCGATGAGCGCAGTTGCGTTCATCGTCGACCTCCACGCGCGTCTGCGGCGCGCCGCATGCTGCGCGCCGCTGTCTCATGCAGGTCGAACTTCGGGTACGTCTTCGATGTCGGAAGGAACTTTTTCAGGGTCCGAGCGAGCGCCCAGACGTACTTATGGTTTCCCGGATGACGCACCGACCTAGTCACCGTGGGCAGGACTGCGGCGAGCCAGGCACGCAGATCCTCGTCTCGGGCCGGCCGTGAAGCGCCGTGGTCGATCAAAGAATCGACGACGTATCTCCAGCCACGGTCACGCTTACGAACCTTGGCGATGGCGCGCGAGTGCAGCACACGACCATCGGGCAAGAGACGCATCGCGTCCGCGCGCGTGCGACCGAGGTAAACGGCGTTATGCGCCTGGTAGATGACGCCGACGTGCCCGCGGAACGTCACCGTACCAGAGAGAGACGTGCGCGGCATCGGGTCAGAGAACGAAACGACGCCGGAGTACCCGGCACGGCGCAATAGCTCGAACGCTCGCCCGAGAAACCACGTCTCGCCATTCGCCGGCACGTCATCCAGCAACACGAAGCGCCCGAGTTGCAGGTTGCTCGCAGCGCCGCCCGGCAAGGGGCGGAGCGCGAGGTCATTGCACGGCTGGCTGAAGACCGCGACCCCCACGAGACGATCGCGTCGATGGAGAGCGACGCGGACGCGTGCCGCGGGATAAGACCCTTCGTAGTGATGCGTGAGAACGAAGGCCTTCGCTGGCCCATCCTTCGGCAGCAGCGCGACGTCGTAGTCGCGCGCGACGATCGTTTCGCCTGTCGGGCGATAGACCGCGACGCCACGCCACCACCGTTGGGATACCGTGGAGATCACGGTACGCGTCCCCTTCCCGCGCCGAAGGATTCGAACGATGCCGACGACGCTCGAGGCGCTTGCGCGAACAGCGGCGCGAGTGATCGTCGCCGCCCTCGGTAGGCCTGGTAGCGGCGACCGGCCGCAGGGCTCACTTTCACGGGGCGCCCAGCGTGTGAAGGTCGGCCGTTACGAGTCGCGCGCTCCTCTTTTGTCGGGCGCTGCGATATCGTTTGCTGCCAATGGTTCCGCTCCCCTCTCGCAGCGCATACCGAGCGCATCCGCGAGGCGACTTGCGACCTGGAACGCTTCAGGCAACTGCCGA
The DNA here is from genome assembly GCA_037157775.1 of Sorangiineae bacterium MSr12523. Taxonomy (NCBI): domain Bacteria; kingdom Pseudomonadati; phylum Myxococcota; class Myxococcia; order Myxococcales; family Pendulisporaceae; genus Pendulispora; species Pendulispora brunnea. The sequence goes on along the minus strand of CP089982.1, from coordinate 1,952,842 downwards.
GGACGGTAGTTCTCACGCCGCCGTCCCCTGCCACCTGGCTTTGTGGAACCACAACCAGGAGACCGCCCGGCTCGCGCGAGCGTCAGGGCCATGTAGTCGTGCGCCGGATTCGCGGCGGGATGGGTCGGAATCGCGAGGATTTGGTGGGGGCTCCGCTTCGGAACTTCCTCCACTTTCCTCTAGTTTCTCGCGCTTTCCGTCAGAGACAAGGTGTTCGATCCCCCTCGGCTCCACAAAGGTAACCGCACACGCGAGGCGCGCTAACGAAGCGCGCCTTCTCGGTCGGCTGGAGGCATGGGCGCCGTGAAGCTGAGCCTCGGCCGGCTTGCACGAGGTGCGCATCACGCGATAGGCGCTCGAGTTGGTATGCGGCGAGCGCGGTCAACGGCTTCGCGTCTCGTTGCCAAACGCGATGACTCTCCTCTCGAGCTTCGAGAATGTCGAGAGACATCCACCACGCGGAGAGCCGGGAGGTTCCGCCCCGCGCTCGAATAGAAACGCTCGAACGCCACCTTCACAGCGCCATGCGACCGTCGAAGTCGGTCGACGACGACGACGCGCACGAACCTGATAGCCCTTTCAAGATCCTTGGCGATGCTGCGCGCACTCGGAGTCCGTTCACCGAACCGCCCGACGCAACACCGGCACTCCTTCCACGGCATTCGCCATGAGGCCTGTCAACGAATGTCCCGGCACCAGACGACGGGAGCTCGAAACATTGCTTCGTGGGTCATTCGATTCAATTGAACCCGACGAGCATTCATCCAACTCGTTCGGGGATCTCAGAGCTCAACCGTTCGACGCACACGGTCCGTCGACCGGCCAACGAGGATATTGCGTCGAGAATCGATTTTTGTCACCTGCCGCTCGGAGGCCGTTGATAAGAGCGCAAACGTGGGCTGTTTCGCCTTGAACGCGTTGTCGAGCCGATCGTCTCGCGATTCGTTCGTGCAGGAGCCCCGAGTAAGCGCACTGGTTTGATTTCCTAAGGATGAAATATGCCGAACGCAAAAAAGAATCCCCGAAGCACCACGCCAACGCGACGCGTCTCACAGCATTGCGTCGTCACGTTGCTGTACCACGTTCACGCATCCAGCATACGGAATACGAAAAACCGCCATCTTCGATTCGAAGCCCTCGTCGAGTCCTTCATCCTTATCGATCGCCGAGCATCGGCACCCTGGGCGCCCAGAGCCAGGCCGCATCGGAGCAAAGGCTCCAATGAGCATCGGCGGACCAAGAATGCATACGTCAATCCGAGGGCCGCCAAATGATGTACATCCCGAAAGTTTCCCGTGCTTTGCTGGAGGCAATGCGTGCGGGTCTCGCGGATATCGAAGACCTCGCTCGTTCCGTGGGACTCGACCCCACGATGCCGGAACACGCGAGCGTCGAACAAGTATACGACCTTTTCTCGCTCGCCGCCGCCAAGTCTCCCCCATGGTTCGGGTTAATTATGGGTACTCATATTGATTCCGAGCTGTTCGATGTCGTTGCTGCGAACAGCACCACCCTCGGAGAGGGCCTACAGAAACTCGCATACCACAAACACGAAATGAGTGGCGAATGGCGGGACATCGTGCGCGAAGCCGAACGAACGACGATACGATTCAAGCTGACCGAAGGGCCGTTCGCGAGACAAAGGCAGGACTTCGAGACGTCATTCTCATTGCGGTGTGCTCGACATCTCGTCGGAGATGAAGCGCTCGAGCCCGTTCGTGTAGCCTTCGAATTCGAGAGACCGGCCCCGGAATATTACGCACACTACGTCTCGACGTTCAAATGTGAAATATTCTTCAATGCGCGCAACAGTGAGCTCGTTTTCAATAGTGTCGATTGGGCGCGACCGATATCTCGTGCAAGCGGCGATGTTCCCAGCAGTATCACTCAACGGGGAGGTCGGCTCGATGAGCGTTGGAGGGGACGGAACAAGTCGAGTCGCGTCCGCGAGGTACTGCGGACCAAGCCGTCTTCGAGCATCGAAGAAGTCGCGGCCCGACTCAACCTGAACAGACGCGACTTGCAGCGACAGCTCCAGGAAGAGGGAAATAGTTTTACGCAATTGGTAGAGGAAGTCAAAATTCGAATTGCCTGTCGATGCCTCCAAACCGAAGGGTATAATTTGCGCAAGTTGCGCCTAGAACTGGGATACGACACCGAGCAGAAATTGCTCCGCGCCCTCGAGCAGTGGTCTCGAAAGTCACCCGAACTTCGGGAGCTCCTGGAGCGCGTGCGGAAGGTCTAATGTCATTCGTCTCCGCGAGATGAGCTACTGATCATCCATCGAATCGGACAATGAGGTGCGCGTTGCCGCCGGGCCCCTGCGGGTCGTGTGAGCACGAAGTGCATGCCCCAAGATGCCCGGCGGCGACATTGATATCAACCTAGCTTGACCCAATAGCGGCGCGTGTAGTCGATCATCACGCCGCCGCCGCGGACGACCTTCGCGTACAGGTCGCCTGGAGCTGGCCTTGATCGACGAAATAGAAATAGTGAATACTGACCAGGGTTTTGCTCGAGTATTTCTTCCCTAGCCACCCCGTCCACGGACTCCACATATACGAATATGGGCGCTGCAGCGTGTTCAGCTTGGAGGTGACACCCCCGCCCTGGCCAAAGCCGTAAGGCCGACCGTCACGCGATGACGGCGCCGCACGAGCTCGCGCAGCAAGGCGTAAGACCAGCGCGCGGCGGCACGCTCTGGTGAACGAAGACGAAGTGACCGCGAACGCGCCCGCCCGCCACGTCACCCTCCGGGGTGCTCTGCATCGCCCTCGGCTGCGCGTTCGCGCTGAACGGCTCGGAACGCCGGATGCCTCGCACGCGCATCCGTCTCCTGGTGGTGCGCCATGAATGAAAAATTGTGACGTCACACGCTATTTTGGCGCGTTTCGTCCAGTCTTGATTGCCAAATCACCCCCGGACCGACTACTCGCCGGCTGCGCTTGGAGCTAAGCACTGCCGATGTCGATCTCACACGGCAAGCCGCGGTGTGATCTCCCGCTTCCATCATCACGAATCAAAACTGAAGTCAATCCCATGCAGCTCTGGACAGTCCCCAAGATCCAGGACTGGCTCGTCGCACGCCTTGCAACGCTATGCGATCTCGCCCCCGACGCCATCGGAAGCCAGGAGCCGTTTGTGCGCTACGGTCTCGAGTCGCGAGGGCTGACCGCCCTGGCCGGTGAGCTGGCCGCGTTGCTGGGAAAGCCCGTTTCCCCCACGCTTCTCTGGAAATACCCGAGCCCTCGTGCGCTGGCCGAGCACCTCGGCGGGGCGATTCATATGGAAAATCTCGCGCTGCCCGCGGATCGGATCGGCCGCGAGGCGCGTGAGCCGATTGCCATTGTTGGAGTGGCCTGCCGCTTCCCAGGTGCCGATGGCCCAGAGGCGTTTTGGCGTCTGCTTCGAGATGGGCGCGATGCCATCACCGACGTTCCCGCGGATCGATGGGATGGCGCGGCCCTTTACGATGCGGATCCCGCAGCCCCGGGTCGCGCGAGCGCGCGCAAGGGTGGGTTTCTCGATCGCATCGATGCGTTCGATGCGGAGTTTTTCGATATTTCCCCGCGCGAAGCTGCGCACGTGGATCCGCAGCAGCGATTGATGCTGGAGCTCGCGTGGGAAGCACTCGAGGACGCCGGGATCCCGCCGCGCGAACTCCGAGACAGCCGCACCGGCGTGTTCGTCGGGGCGATGTGGAGCGAGTATGGCGCGGGGGTTCGCGCGGCTCCGGAGCGAATCGGACAGCATACCCTCGCGGGTGGTGACCCTGGGATCATCCCTGCGCGCGTTTCCTATGCCCTTGGATTGCGCGGTCCGAGTTTGCACGTGAACACCGCCTGCTCGTCGTCGCTCGTGGCGGTGCACCTGGCTGTCCAGAGCCTGCGCGATGGCGAATGCGGGTTGGCCATCGTCGGTGGGGTGAGTCTCATGCTCGCCCCCGATACGATGATCGCATTGTCGAAGCTGGGCGCGCTGTCGGCGGATGGCCACTCGAAGGCGTTCGATGCGCGCGCCGATGGCTACGGCCGCGGAGAAGGCGGCGGGGTCGTCGTGCTGAAACCATTGCGAAGCGCGCTGGCCGACGGAGACTCCATTCGAGGTGTCATCCGCGGCAGCGCGGTGAACAACGACGGAGCGAGCAACGGTCTCACGGCGCCCAACCCGCAGGCGCAAGAAGAGGTGCTGCGCAGCGCCTATGCGCGTGCGGAGGTGATCCCCGGCGACGTTCAGTACGTCGAGGCCCACGGTACGGGCACGCGACTCGGCGATCCAATCGAGGCGGGCGCCTTGAGCGCCGTGCTCGGCGCAGGCCGGCTGGCCGAAAAACCGCTGCGATTGGGCTCGGTGAAGGCCAACATTGGACACCTCGAGGCAGCGGCCGGGATCGCCGGATTGATCAAGGTCGTCTTGGCGATGCGGCATCGGGCACTGCCGCCGAGCCTATGGTTCGATCGGCCGAACCCTTACATCCCGTTTGCCGATTGGGGCCTCCAGGTGCAAACCGCGCTGGAAGACTGGCGCGGCGATGCCGAGGGTCGACTCCTGGCGGGGGTGAGCGCGTTCGGCTTCGGCGGCACCAATTGCCATGTCGTGCTCGAGGGTGGACACGACCAGCCCACGCATTTGCTCGCGCTCGCCGAGAACACCGAGGAGGCGCTGCGGCAGCGGGTCTCGGCCCTCGAGGAAGCAACGGAGGATTTGCCAGCCCTCGCCCGAGCATGCGCCTCGGCCGTCGCGGGCGCGGGGCGGCATCGGCTCGCGCTTTGCGTGCGGGATCGCATCGAGCTGGTGCGCGCCGCGCGCAGTTACCTCGAGGGCCGGCCCATACCGGGTGTGTCCTCGATGCACGCGGAGGGCGGGCCACCCCGCATCGTGTTCGCGTTTGGTGGGCAAGGCTCGCAATGGCCAGGCATGGCCGCCGATCTGCTGCGTGAAGAGCCGGTGTTCCGAGCTGCGCTCCGGCGTTGTGACGCCATCATGGCACCGCACATCGGGCGCTCGTTGGTCGATCTGCTGGCCAGCGCCGACGACACATGGCTCGAGATCACCGAGGTGGCCCAACCTGCCATCTTCGCGATGCAGGTCGCACTGGCCGAATTGTGGCGATCCTGGGGCATCGAGCCCGACGCGGTGGTTGGAACGAGCATGGGCGAGGTCACCGCCGCCTACGTCTGCGGCGCCCTGGATCTCGAGACGGCGGCCACGCTCATGTGCGTGCGCAGCCGCATCGCCAGCCGGCTCGCGGGCAAGGGCGCCATGGCCGTGCTCGATCTGCCGGCCGAGGATGCGCGCGAGATGATGCGCGATTTCGAGAACCGCGTCTGGGTTGCAGGCATCGCCGGTCCGCGCTCCACCGTGCTCTCGGGCGATCGAACGGCGCTGCGTCAGATCGTGGATCGGGCTGCTGCACGGTCCATCCGATGCGCGCTCATTCGCGTCAATTATGCCTCGCACAGCCCCTACACCGACGAAGTGCTGCCCGATTTGCGGGAGGCGCTGGCGGGCTTGCGATCGCGCCCTGGCCGGATCCCTTTCTATTCCTCCGTCACCGGGGCTCGGATGAACGGCGCGGAGCTGGACACGGAGCACTGGCTGCGCACCGAGCGGACGCCATGGCAGTTGTCCACCGCCGTGGAAGCGCTGCTCGGCGATGGATACGAGCTTTTCCTCGACGTGGACCCGCACCCGGTTCTCACGGAGGCCATTCAACAGAGCAGCACGCGCGCCATCGCGCTGGCCTCGCTCCGGCGGGGCCAACGCGGACGTGCCGCGCTGTTCGACTCTTTGGGCGCGCTCCACGCGCGCGGCGTGCCGGTGTCCTGGGAAAGCCTCTACCCGACGTCCCGTGCACCGGTCTTGCTCGTGCTCTCTGCCCGGTCCGAATCGGCACGGATGGAGGCGGTGCAGGCGATGGCCAATTGGTTGCCCGAGCAACATGACACCGCCCTGCACGATATCGGCTACACGGCCGCAGCCCGTCGCAGTCACCACGAGCACCGCGTTGCGGTGACCGCGAGCTCCCACGATGCCATGGCCGCCGCCCTCCATTCCTTGGCCCAAGGCGATCGGCAGGCCCATGTTTCGGTGGGGTTTGCTGCGCCGGCCGGGGATGCGAAGGTGGTGTTCGTCTTTTCGGGTCAAGGCACGCAATGGGCGGGCATGGGCCGCGTCCTCTTGGAGCGCGAGCCGGTTTTCCGCGCCGCCGTGCAAGCGTGCGACGATTGGTTCGAGCCGCTCGCGGGCTGGTCGCTGCTGACGGAGCTGGCAACGCCGCCAGAGGGATCCCGCCTCGCCGATACGGCGGTGGCGCAGCCAGCGTTGTTCGCGATCCAGGTAGGCCTTGCAGCGTTGTGGCGTTCGTGGGGCATCACGCCATCGGCCGTGATGGGGCACAGCGTGGGCGAGATTGCGGCCGCACATGTCGCGGGCGCCCTGAGCCTCGAGGAGGCCATTCGCATCGTTCACCATCGCGGCGCGTGCATGCGGCGTGCGGCCGGCCTCGGCGGAATGGCGGCCGTGGAGCTGCCCGAGGCGTCTGCCCTTGCGCTGCTCGACGTCTATGGAGACCGACTATCCATCGCGGCGGTCAACGATCGCGCGTCCGTGGTGCTGTCCGGCGAGCACGCCGCACTGGCCAGCGCGCTGGAGAAGCTGCGCGGCGATGGGATCCACTGCCGCGAGCTGCGGGTCGACTATGCCTTCCATAGCGCCCAAATGGCGCCGTTTCAGGACGAGCTGGTGCGCGCCCTGGGCGCGGTTTCGGCACGCGCGTCGGAGGTGCCGCTCTACAGCACCGTCACGGGGGCGGAGATCGCGGGCGAGCAGCTCGATGCCGATTACTGGGCAGCCGACATCCGCCGTGCGGTGCGTTTCGCCGATGCCGTCGACGCGGCGATTTCCACGGGACACCGGATTTTCCTGGAGATCGGCGCGCATCCGGTGCTGTCCGCGAACGTGGAACAATGCCTCTCGACGCGCGGACAATCGGGTTGCGCCGTGCCGTCGCTGCGGCGTGGCGAGGACGATCGCGCGGCGATGTTGCGGTCCCTGGGTGTCCTGTACACGCAAGGGCTCGACGTGCGGTTCGATCGCGTGTTCGGCGAGACGGGACGGCGCGTGACATTGCCGCGGTATCCCTGGCAACGCGAACGGCACTGGATCGAGCCTCCGCGCACACGGTTGCCCGAAACGGATCCGCTCGCGGGCCTGCTGTACACGCTCGATTGGCGTCGTCAGGAGCATCTTGCGCCCGCGCCTTCGTCACGCTCGCGCTCGTGGCTGCTGTTCGTCGATGGAGGGGGGACGGGCGAGGCGCTGGCCGCCGAGTTGCGGGCGCGTGGTGAGCATTGCGTGCTGGTGCATGCGCGTGACGAGCAGCCGATCGATGCGGTGCTGCGCGATGCCTTTGGTTCGGGGCCGCCGCCGGCAGGTGTCGTGTACCTGTGGGGCCTGGATGCGGAAAGCGTGGAGCGCATCACCGGTGGTGCACTCGAACTGGTGCGCGCGCTGTCCCGCCGAGGGTGGCGGGATGCACCGCGCCTATGGCTGATCACCCGGGCCGCGCAGCCCGCGGGAACCCCGGTCCTTTCTCCGGCCCAGGCATCGCTCTGGGGCATCGGCCGCACGATGGCGCTGGAGCATCCCCCATTCCAGTGCACCCGAATCGATCTCCCCGCCGTAGACGAGGAGACCGCGATTCGACTCGCCCGCGAGCTGACGGACGCGGATCGGGAGACCGACATCGCATTGCGCTCGGACGGTCGCTACGTCGCCCGCCTGGTGCAATCACCTGCGGACCGCGTGCTGGCTGCCCCTGGCGCAAGCTCATTGCGAGACGATGGCACGTACATCATCGCGGGCAGCGACGGCGCCATGACCGAATCGCTGAGCGCGTGGATGCGGCAGCGCGGCGCACGACACATCGTGGTCGTGGGCGAGCCTTCCCGCGCGACCGAAGTGGCCCAGGTGTTCGCCGAAATCGCGCGGAGCATGCCCGACGTGCGAGGAGTCGTGCATGCGTCGAGCTCGGAACCGCTGGCGGATCGATGCGCCGGTGCATGGCAGCTGCATACGCACACGCAAGGCATGGAGCTCGACTTCTTCGTCCTCTACTCCAATGCCGCCGCGCTGCTGGGCGACCCCGCGCATGCCGAGGATACCGCGGCGGGTGCATTCCTGGATGCGCTCGCGCACCACCGACGCGCGCTGGGACTGCCCGCACTCAGCATTGGATGGGGATCGGTCACCGAAACCGAAACGGTGTTGAACCGGCTTTTGTTCACGCCCCTGCCCCACGTGGCGGTGCTCGCGCTGAACCCGAGGCAATGGTTCGAGTCCCATCCCAGCGCCGCCGGACGACCGATGCTGTCGGAGCTGGTGCGCGCCCCCGCTGCGCGAAAGCCCGACGCGTTTCGGCAGGCGCTCCTCGCGGCCCGGCCGGAAAATCGGGCCGCCATGCTGGAAGAGCATCTCCGCACCCAGCTCTCACTCACCCTGCAACGTGATTCCGCGAAGCTTCACCGCTCGACGCCCTTTCGAAACATGGGGCTCGAATCGCTCATGGCGGTGGAGCTGCGCAACCGGCTCGAGTCGAGCCTCGGAGTGCGGCTCTCCGTCGCGCTGCTCTTCACCCATTCGACCATCGCCGAGCTTGCGCCGTACCTTCTCTCCCAATTGGGCCTGCAGAAAGCCCCGAACGAGCGCCCTTCACGCGAACCGGCGCACGCGACGACCGAGCCCATCGCCATCATCGGCATGGGCTGCCGTCTGCCCGGCGGCGTCGTCGATCCGGAGTCCTTCTGGCAGCTCTTGGAAGAACGCGTCGACGCGGTCACCGAGGTGCCCGCCGAGCGATGGGCGACGCCCGCGCACGAAGCCGCGCGCTGGGGCGCTTTTCTCTCCAACGTGGACGGCTTCGACGCCGAGTTCTTCGGGATCTCACCGCGCGAAGCCAAGGCGATGGATCCACAACAGCGCCTGTTGCTCGAGGTCGCGTGGGAAGCGCTGGAACGCGCCGGGCAGCCACCGGACCGTCTCACGGGCTCGCGCACGGGCGTGTTCGTCGGCCTCGTCGTCAACGACTACGACAAGGTTTCACGAACCGACCGCGATATCTACACGGTGACCGGCAATGGGCACGCCTTCCCCGCGGGGCGGCTCTCCTATCAACTCGGACTGCAGGGACCGAGCATGACCGTGGACACCGCCTGCTCGTCCTCGCTGGTGGCCATCCATCTCGCCTGCCAGAGCCTGCGAAGCGGTGAGAGCACGCTGGCGTTGGCGGGGGGCGTGAATCTGCTGCTCTCGCCGGACATGAGCAACATGCTGGCCGGATCCCGGGCCCTTTCGCCCGATGGCCGGTGCCGAACGTTCGACGCCATGGCCAATGGTTACGTTCGCGGCGAGGGCTGCGGGGTACTCGTGCTCGAGCGCCTGTCCGACGCGCTGGCAAATGGCCATCCTGTGCTGGCGTTGATACGAGGTTCGGCGGTCAACTCGGACGGGCGATCGGCGGGATTGACCGCGCCCAACGTGACGGCGCAAACATCGTTGCTTAGGCAAACATTGGGTCATGCCGGGGTCGACGCGCGCGAGATCGCGTACGTGGAGACCCATGGTACGGGCACACCGCTGGGCGATCCCATCGAGTTCGAGGCGCTCACACAGGTGCTCGGCGAACCAAGACCCGACGGCTCGACGTGCGTGCTCGGCGCCGTGAAGACGAACATCGGGCACTTGGAGGCCGCCGCCGGAGTGGCCGGCGTGATCAAAGTCGTGCTGGCGATGCAGAGGGAACATATCCCCGCGAACCTGCATTTGCAGACGCTGAACCCGAGAATCACGCTTTCGGGCACGCCGTTCGTGGTCCCCGTCGATCCCATCCCATGGGCGAAACGGGAGGGACGGCCGCGGCTCGCCGGGGTGAGCTCCTTCGGCATCAGCGGCACCAATGCGCACGTGATCCTGGGAGAGCCACCGGAGCGAGATGCAGGGCCCGAGCTGCCCCACGCACCGTGCGTCGTCCTTGTTTCCGCGCGCACCGCGCCTGCACTGCGGGAGCTTGCGGGCGCCTATCCATCGTGGCTCGCCCGGCAGGCGTGGCGGCTGGAGGACATCGCCAGCACGGCCGCCCTCCGCCGCCAGCACCACGAGCATCGGGCCGCGTTCGTGGTGAGCTCCCGCGAGGAGCTCACCCAGCGAACCGAGGCGCTGGCACGCGGCGAAATATCGGCCGGTGTGGTCACGGGCCAGGCGCTCGAAACGCGTCCCATGGTGGTGTTCGTCTTCCCCGGCCAGGGCTCGCAGTGGATCGGCATGGGCCGTGAGCTCTACGAGCACGAGCCCGTGTTCCGCGCCGCGCTTCGAGATTGCGATGCGGCGCTCCGGCTCGAGACGGGATGGTCGGTCATCGACGAACTGCACACCGAGCCAAGCCTCTCGCGGCTCGAGCACGTCGATGTGGTGCAGCCCGTGTTGTTCGCGATGGAAATCGCCCTCGCGGCGCTCTGGAGAGGCATGGGTGTCGAACCCGATGCGGTGATCGGGCACAGCATGGGCGAGGTGGCCGCTGCACACGTGGCCGGGGCCCTGTCGATGGAGGACGCGGCGCGCATCATTGTCCGGCGAAGCCGATTGCTCGGCAGAATCAGCGGACGAGGGGCCATGGCGCTCGTGGAACTGCCGCTGGCGGAAGCCGAGCGCGCCCTTTCGGGCGTGGCGGATCGCGTTTCCGTCGCGGCCAGCAACAGCCCGCGCTCGACCGTCATCTCGGGCGATGCGGGCGCGCTGGAGGAGGTGCTCGCCACATTGACGGAGGCGGGTGTGTTCTGCCGCCGCATCAAGGTGTCGGTCGCATCGCACAGCCCACAGGTCGATCCGCTGACCGAGGATCTGCTCGACGCGCTGTCCGAGATCATGCCCGTCGCCGCAACGATTCCGATGCATTCCACGGTGACCGGGCAACCCTGCGAAGGCACGGAGCTGGATGCACGGTACTGGGTGCGCAACCTGCGCGCGCCCGTCCTGTTTGCACGAGCCGTGCAGGAACGTATCGACCGCGGTCCTACGGTGTTCCTCGAACTGAGCCCGCACCCGATTCTGTTGCCGGCGATCGACGACATGATGACCGGGGTGACCTACCCTTCCCTTCGGCGCGATCACGGCGAGCGGCACGTCTTCCTGGAGTCGCTCGCCGGTCTTCACGTGCGTGGCTATCCGGTAAATTGGCGCGCTCGCGATTCCCAACTAGCGCAGTGCGTACCGCTGCCGACGTATCCTTGGCAGCGGCAACGACACTGGGTCGAAACGGCTCCTCCGCCGGAGCAGAATCCGGGTGGACACGCGTTGCTCGGTGATTCCTTCGGTGTGGCGACCCAGCCGGGGCTGCGAATCTGGGAAGGGGAAGTGCGCGAACGGTCACCGGCTTACCTCGCCGATCACCGGGTGAAAGGTGCAACGGTGCTGCCCGCGGCCGCCTGCGTGGAGATGGTGCTCCATGCGGCCCGCCAGGCACATGGGCCGGGGCCGCACGTGCTGCAGGAGATCGACTTCGAGCGCATGGTGACGGTCACGGCCACGTCCGTGCAACTCATTTTGGAGCCGTCGAGTCAGGGGCGGATCCCGTTCCAATCGTTCTATCGCAACGACACCGAGTGGGCCCGTTTCGCCACCGGATTTCTGTGCACCGACGCGGACGTGCCCCCTTCGTTCGAGCCGAGCGAACAGGTGCGGGGCCGATGCCCGATCGAGGTGCCGGCGACGGAACATTACGACCGCCACCGCGCGCACGCGATCGACTACGGCCCCGCGTTCCAAGGCATGCAGCGAATGTGGATCGGCAACGACGAGGCCATCGGGCGCGTGGTGACGCCGGTGGAGCCGGGCTCCCACGTCTTTCACCCGGCGCTGCTGGACGCTTGCTTCCAAGTGTTCGGAGGGATGGTGCTGGCGTGCCGGCCCGATCCGAGTGGCGCGGCGCTTGTGCCGGTGGCCATCGGCCGGCTTCGCGTGCATCGCCGCGCCGGCGACGGGCTATGGGTGCACGCCAAGCTGCACCCGGGGTCCGACGACATCGGCGATCTCGTGGTCCTCGACGACGAAGGCCGTCTCATCGCGGAGATACAAGGGTTGCGGGTGCGAAAGCTCGCCGGCCGCGATCCCTCGGAAGACTGGTTCTACGAGCTCGTGTGGCGTGCGGCCGACCCGCCACGGCCCGCCTCGCGTCCGGCGGGTACGTGGCTCGTGCTGGCCGATCGCGGCGGCATTGGCGAGGCGCTGGCCGCTCGCTTGATCGAGCGTGGACAATCGGTCGTGTCGCTGCCCGATCCTCTGGACGACGAAGGCTGGGATCGACGGCTCGACGCGTTTGCCAATGGGCGAGCTTGCGCCGGAATCGTGCACTTGTGGAGCCTCGACAGCGCCGCGCTCGAGCACACCACGGCGGAAACGCTGGCCACCGACACGCGGCGGAGCGCGCTGGGCACGTTGGCACTGGTGCGCGCCATCTCGCGTCGTGGCTGGCGAGACACGCCCCGGCTCTGGCTCGTCACGCAAGGGGTGCACGATCCCGCGAGGCCATCGGTGGCCCAAGCTCCGTTGTGGGGGTTCGCCCGAACCTTGGCGATGGAGCACCCCGAATTCGGCTGCGTGCGCGTGGATCTCGCCGCCGGATGGCCCCAGGTGGAGGCGGCGAATCGCCTGCTGCCGGAGCTGCTCGGGCCGGACGGCGCCGACGAAATCGCACTGCGGGCGGACGGTCGTCACGCCGCGCGGTGGGTTCGCAGGGCACCTGTGCGCGAAACCAACGCGATCGAGCTGCGCTCGGACGCGACCTACTTGATCACCGGCGGACTCGGTGGACTTGGCCTGGGGTTGGCCGCATGGATGGCGGAACGTGGAGCGCGGCACCTCGTGCTCCTCGGTCGACGTGGCGCATCGCCCCAGGTATCGGCAACCATCGAGACGATCCGTCAAGCGGGCGTCGACGTACGCGTGGAGCGCGCGGATGTGACGCGGCATGAGGACGTGGCACGCGTCCTCGACACGATCGACGCGCGCATGCCGCCGCTCCGAGGCGTGGTGCACGCGGCGATGGTGCTCGACGATCGCACCGTGTTGGAGCTCGAGCCCGAGCGCTTCGACCGCGTGCTTGCCCCCAAGGTGCAGGGCGCGTGGAACCTCCACGCGCAAACCCTCGGCCGGCGTTTGGACTTCTTCGTCCTGTACTCGTCGGCCGCCGCCGTGCTGGGCTCCCCCGGCCAAGCCAATTACGCGGCGGCCAACGCCTTTTTGGGCGCCCTCGCCCGCCACCGCAAGGCCATGGGCGAGCCCGCGCTCTGCATCGACTGGGGCCTTTTCGCCGAGGCAGGCATCATGGCCGATCGCCAAGCCGAGGGGAGTCGCCTTGCCTCGCGAGGTGTCGGCACGATCACCCCCGCGCAAGGAGCGACGATCCTCGGCAGGCTTCTCCGCACCGATACGACGCACGTGGCGGTGCTGAACCTCCATTTTCGGCAATGGCTGCAGTTCTATCCCAGCGCGGCGGCGAGCCCGCTGTTCGAGGAACTGAAAGGCGCGGACCAAGACACCGGCCACGCATCGGCCTTTGCCGAGCGACTCGCGGCGGCGGCGCCCGGTGCGCATTCGGCGTTGGTCGAATCGCTCGTGACCGAACATCTCGGCCGAATTCTGCAGCTCGATTCCGCCCGCATCGATCGCGCGATGGCGTTCACCCGAATGGGCGTCGATTCGTTGATGGCTTTGGAGCTGCGCAACCGGCTCGAGGCCTCGCTGGGCATTCGGCTCTCGGTCACGTTGCTGTTCGCATTCCCGACCGTATCCGCACTCACCGTGCAGCTGCTGGACAAACTAGGGCTGCATTCGCCGGCACCGTCGACCGAAGACCTTGACCACCTGGACATGGACGAGCTGCTCGCGCAACTCGACAGCTCACTCGACCGCATCGAAGGAGGAACCGAAGAGTGACCACACTCGAGGAAATCGAGGCCAAATACCGCTCTCGCCTGGTCCGGGCGGCCGCCGCGCTGCAGGAGATGGAGGCGCGCGTGGAACGCATGCGCAAAGAACGGACGGAGCCCATCGCGGTGATTGGCATGGGCTGCCGATTCCCAGGTGACGCGCGCGATCCGGAGGCATTCTGGCAGATGATTCGCGATGGCGTGGACGCCGTGTCCGAGGTGCCTGCCCACCGCGCCCCTACCCGCGAAAGCGCGCACCTGTCGTCGGCCGCACGATGGGGCGCGTTTCTGTCCAACGTCGATGGGTTCGACGCGGCATTCTTCGGCATTTCCCCACGCGAAGCCTGCCAGCTCGATCCGCAGCAACGGCTCGTGCTCGAGGTGGCGTGGGAGGCCCTGGAGCACGCGGGGCTGGTCCCGCAGCGGTTGGCGGGCACCACCACGGGCGTGTTCCTGGGCATGAGCACCAACGATTACCTGCTCCTCGGTGCATCGGCAGGGACCGAAGCCCGCGACGCACACACGGGGACCGGCACCGCGCACGCCTTCGGGCCCGGGCGGCTGTCGTACTTCCTCGGCCTGCGCGGGCCCAGCATGACGGTGGACACGGCGTGCTCGTCGTCGTTGGTCGCCGTGCACCTCGCCATTCAGAGCCTGCGCAGCGGCGAGAGTTCTCTGGCGCTGGCCGGCGGGGTCAATTTGATCCTGCATCCATCGACGACCGAGATCGTCGCAGATCTCCAGGCGCTGTCCCCGGACGGCCGATGCCGCAGCTTCGAGGCGCGGGCCAACGGCTTCGTGCGCGGTGAGGGTTGTGGGCTGGTGGTGCTCAAGCGCCTATCCGATGCGGAGGCCGACGGCGACCGGGTGCTCGCGCTCTTGCGTGGTTCGTCGGTGAACGCGGACGGTCACTCGGCAGGACTCACCGCCCCCAGCGTGCTCGCCCAGCAGGAGATGCTGCGCCAAGCCCTGGCCAACGCGCGCGTGTCCGCGAAGGACATTGGCTACGTGGAGACCCATGGCACGGGCACCCCGCTCGGCGATCCCATCGAAATCGAGGCGCTCATCGAGGTGCTCGGCGCCCCGCGTCCCAACGACGAGCCGTGCGTGCTCGGGGCGGTCAAAACCAACATCGGCCACTTGGAAGCCGCCGCGGGCATCGCCGGTCTCATCAAAGTAGTGCAGGCCCTGCGCCACGAGAGCATTCCGGGCAATCTGCACTTCACCACGCTCAACCCGCATATCTCCTTGCAAGGCACGCCTTTCGTCATTCCGACGAAGCCGGTGCCATGGCCCGCGCGAAAAGGATCGCGTCCGCGGCTCTCGGGTGTGAGCTCGTTCGGGATGAGCGGGACCAATGCGCACGTGATCGTCGAAGAGGCTCCGCACGCGGAAGCGGCGGCCGCCTTCGAGGAGCCTGCGGCCATCCTGCTGCCGATTTCCGCGCGAACGGAAGCGGCGACCCGTGAATTGGCCGGCGCGTACGCGGCCATCCTGGAACCGCATGGCCCCGGACTGAATGCGATGGCCTTCACCGCCGCGGTTCGCCGGCAGCACCACGAGCATCGGGCTGCCTTCGTGGTGAGCTCGCGCGAACAATTCGCCCGATTGGCCAACGCGTTCGCGCGCGGGGAGACGCCCGCCGGTGTGGTGGCTGGCCAAGCCACGGCCCCCGGTGCGTTGACATTCGTGTTCTCCGGGCAGGGCGCGCAGTGGATCGGTATGGGGCGCGAGCTCCTCGCCGGTCAGCCGGTCTTTGCCGCGGCCTTGGCGGAATGCGATGCCCACGCGCCGTTCTCGCTGACGCGCGAGCTGCGCGAGGCCGCCGATGGCCGGCTAAACCAGACCGAGATCGTGCAGCCGGTCCTGTTCGGCGTGCAGATCGCGCTGGTCGCGCTGCTGTCGTCGTGGGGAATCGAACCGGTGGCGGTCATCGGTCATAGCGTCGGCGAGATTGCCGCGGCGTACGTCGCCGGGGCACTGAGCTTGGCCGATGCGATGCGAATCGTCGTCCTGCGCGGTCGAATCATGCAGCGCGCCGCGGGATCGGGACGGATGGTGGCCATCACGGCGAGCCCCGAACAGGCCATGCAGGCGCTGGGTGATGCGACCCGTAATGTATCCATCGCCGCCATCAACGACCGCGGTTCGATCGTGCTGTCCGGCCCCGAGCGCGAATTGGACGTGATCGTGGAGCGCCTCGGCGGTCGCGCGAAAAAGTTGGACGTGGATTACGCCTTCCACTCGCCCATCATGGCACCGCTCGCCGACGAGCTGGCGCGGGAACTGGTCGGTCTCGTTCCAAAGCCGGCAACGCGACCGATGTACAGCACGGTGACCGGCGCGCGCCTCACGGGCATGGAGCTCACCGCCGCATACTGGGCCGACAACGTGCGGCAGCCGGTGCGCTTCGCGGACGCGGTCCACGCCGCCATCGATGCGGGCGCGCGCGATTTCCTCGAAATCGGGCCCCATCCCGTGCTGTCGGCCAATCTGCGGCAATGCCTGGTCGACCAATCGACACCGGGCCGCGTCGTGAGCACGCTGCGCCGTGCCGAGCCGGAGTTCCCACGATTGCTGCGCGCGCTGGCCGCGCTCTACACGCGCGGTCACGCGGTGAATTTCCATGCGCTGTACCCGATGCGCCAACCGGTAGTGACGCTGCCGACCTATCCATGGCAGCGCAAACCGTATTGGCTGAATCGGACGCCGGAGCCCGAAACCACGCGCGCGGACCCCGCACGATGGGTGGATCACGTGCGGACGCTCCCCGCGGCCGAGCGCGAGGCCGAAATCGAGCGGGCCGTACGCATCGACGTGGCCACCGTGCTGCAACTCGCCTCGCCGGAGGAGGTGCCCGCCGATCGGCCGCTGATGGAACTGGGCGTGGATTCGCTCATGGCCGTGCAAGTGCGGCACGAGCTTTCCGCGCGCACGGGCGAGGCACTCCCCGCAACCGTCGCATTCGATTACCCCACCCCCAAGGCGCTTGCACGGTATCTGCTCGAGCGGCTGTCGTCGGTCGAATGATCCCGGGCGAACAACGAGAAAGGACAACGATGAAGGTCTATGGAACGGATACCAGCGCCTGCACGCACAAAGTGCTGACCGTGCTGGAAGAAAAAGGTCACCAGGCGGAATTGGTCTTCGTGAGTGTCATTCGAGGCCATGACAAATCGCCGGAGCACCGGAAACGGCAGCCGTTCGGCGAGATTCCCGTTCTCGAGGACGACGGTTTCTTGATTTACGAATCCCGCGCCATCATGCGATATCTGGATCGGCGCCTGCCAGGGCCCTCGCTCACGCCCTCGGATATCCGGGCCTATGGCCTCATGGAACAATGGATAAGCGTGGAGCAATCCTACGTGAGCGGCCCCGTATGGACCTTGGTGCGCGGCGGCCCCGTTTACGAAATCATCCGGCGCAGTCCAGCCGTCGACTTACTGCCGCCCCCACCGAACGAGGCCGAAGCCGCCCAGGCGCGCGGTGAGCTGGCCCGGGCATTCGATATCGTGGAACGGACCTTGGCTGCGCAAGAGTACCTGGCAGGCGATGCATTCAGCCTCGCGGAGATCAGTTGGATGCCGTACTTGCAATACCTTTTCGCTTCGCACGGCGGCCATCTCGTCACCGAACGTCCAAACATGGCTGCCTGGTGGCAGCGGATCAGCACGCGCCGTTCCTGGATCAAGGTCGGCAAAGTCCTCGATAGTGTGGAGAACACCTGATGAATCATTTCGATCTATGGGGCGAGCCGGCACACGTGGATCCCTTGCCGATTCTCGCGCGCATGCGGTCGGAAGCGCCCATCGTACGCCTCTTCGACCCCCATCAAGGCGCGCCGGAATGGGTGGTGACCCGCTACGCCGACGTCGTGGAGTTGCTGCGAGACAATCGATTCAGCAAAGACAAACGCAAATTGCCCCCGCGATCGCGCGAAATGTATTTCCGAGTGTCCGAGCTGGACGCGCTGGACAAACACATGCTTTTCGCCGACCCGCCCGAGCATACGCGTCTGCGGTCGTTGGTGGCCAAGGCCTTCACGCCGCGCCGGATGCGGGATATGCAGCCCCGCATTGCCGAGAGCGCACGGTGGCTGCTTCGCGAGGCGGATGAAACGCGCGGTTCCGGGGGCGTCAACTTGCTCGAGGTGTTCGCTTTTTCATTACCCATTACGGTGCTCGCCGAATTGATTGGCGTTCCGCTGGAAGACCAACCCCGGTTCAAAGCATGGACCAACATTCTGGCCGCTCCGCCCGATTTCGAATCGCTGCGGCGCATGGCCGTGGAGTTCCAGGAATACCTCGCAGAGTTCATTCAGCGCCGCCGCGCCGAGCCGTGCGACGATCTCACGAGCGCGCTCATCGCGGCCGAGGAGCAAGGGGATCGCCTCTCCGCGGTGGAGCTCATGAGCATGCTCTTTCTCCTCATCGCCGCGGGATACGAGACCACGGGCAACCTCATTGCCAATAGCGTTTGGGCGCTGTTGAAGCATCCCGCCGAGCTTGCGCGATTGCGCGCCGAACCGTCCCTGCTCGAATCGGCCATCGAAGAGGTCCTGCGGTATTGCCCGCCGGTGAAGAACACCATCGGTGCGTATCCGCTCGCCGATACCAAATTCCAAGGGCAGGTCATTCCGGAGGGCGAGAAGGTCGTCGCATCGCTCTTGTCGGCCAATCACGATCCCGAGCAGTTCGAGGAGCCGGAGCGCTTCGATATCACGCGCTCACCGAACAAGCATGTGGCCTTCGGACTCGGCCCTCACTTCTGCCTCGGTGCGCCGCTCGCGCGGCTGGAAGCCTCCGTCGCCGTGGACGTGCTCGTGCAGGAATACCCGCGGCTGGCGTTCGCCGAGGATCCCTCGAATTTGCGATGGCGTGAAGCCGTGTTCATTCACGGATTGAATCGATTGCCGGTGATCTGGTGACCCACGAAGGAGCGGCAAACATGGTGCGAGCACGGCAAGCAACCGAGATGGATATCGACGAGATCATGCTCGTCGAAGCTGACTGGGAAGAGTCCCAACGGGCCAGCAGGGAGCGCATGTTGACGCGACTGAGGAAGTTCCCGGCGGGGTTTCTCATGTTCGAACGGGACGGCCACGTGCTCGGTACGCTCATGGGTTTTCCCATGCATTACGACCCGGCCAAGGTCGGCGCGATGCACAGCTGGGACGAGGTGACCAACCATGGCGATTATCCGGACCCCCTCGATTCGTCCACGGCGAATGCGCTGTACCTCGCGGCGGGCTCACTGAAAAGAACCGCGCGAGGTGGCACCGTTTATCGTGCGATGATGAATGCATCGGTGGATCTGGCGCGCCAATTGGGTCTGTCCTACGTGCTGGCCGGGGCAAAGATCCCGGGCTACGACGCCTACTGCCGGCGCTTTGGCGATATCGATGCACGGAAATATGCATTCACATGGTTGAACGGCTGCTTGGTGGATCCATTCCTCGAGATGTACCGGACCCACGACTTCGTCGTGCCCGACGAAGCCCACGTCATCGAGAAGTACTTTCCCGATCCGCCAAGCCGTGACTACGCGGCCATCGTCGTGCGACGGGTCACCTAGCGAAGCAAGACTTCTCATTCCGGAATCGTTACGAGTGTCGTTCCGTTTCAGCACGTACTCGCGCGCTGACGGATGTGTCACGTTTCCAATTCGCCGCGAGTGGGGTTTCTCCCTGGATGGAGCGACCCCAGATCCGCGCGCGAAAAATATCCTCATGACGCCGAAGGGCATCTGTGATTCCTGCCCATGGCGAGTGGAGACGAAACGACATGACATCTCGATTGGTTTCGACCGTGTTGGCAATGACATCCATGCTCGGTCTCGTTGCCTGCGGATCCGATTCTGCAGCACCCGCAGCGTCATCGACGATGGCGTTGCAGTCCGATGTCGCGGCGCGCACGGGGGCATCGGCGGGGGTGCACAACCTCGAGCTCGCGGAGCTGCTCGAACGTCACTGGGCATGGTTTCTCGCCGAGCATCCGACATGGGCAACGATGTTCGGCGAACACCGATTCGACGATCGCATCGAAGACATCAGCGCGTACCACCGTGCGGTTCAGCGCCACCGCGAGCGCGCGTTCCTCGAGGAGGCGCAGGAGCTCCGCATGCGGATCGGGAACGAACTGGACGCGAGCGATGCCCTGACGCTCGACGAGCTGGTGGGCCAACTGGACACCTCCGCGGGCGCCGCGGATGCGTGCCGCCTCGACGAGTGGAACGTCGCCGCTTCGTCCAATCCATTTTCGAAGTGGAACATTCTGCCCCAAATTCAGTCCTCGAGGACGTTTGCCGAGGCGAAGAATTTGCTCAGGCGTTATCGAGCGATTCCGGGATGGATTGACACGAACATCGATAACCTGGCGAGGGGCGCCCGCGCGGGAATGGTGGGCAATGCCACATCGATGAACATTGCGCTGCAAATGGTCGATGGCCAGCTCGCGAAGCCCGATGCGGATTGGGCGCTCTCGGGCCCGAAGAAGGCCGCCCATCCCGATTGGAGCGAGGCCGAGCGACGCCTGTTCGATCGCGAGATCACCATCCTGGTGGCACGCATCCGCACGGCGGCCACGCGGTGGCGGGATTTCGTGGCGACGAAGCTTCTGCCCAACGCCCGCCCGGACGATCGCGGCGGTCTGCGGGATGTTCCAGGCGGCGCGGCCTGTTATTCGGCCTTGATCCATTCGCAGACGAGCTTGCCGCTCACGGCCGACGAGCTGCACGATCGAGGTACGTCCGAAACCGCGCGCATCAACGAAGAGATGGGCACGCTCGGCGAGAAGCTTTTCGGCACCCGCGATCTGCTCACGATCCTGCAGCATCTCCGTTCGGATCCCGCGATGTTCTTCCAGACCGAGGACGAAATCGAAGCGAAAGCCGTTCAAAACCTCGCGCTGGCGAAGAGCAAAATATCCAATTACTTCGGAGTGCTTCCCAAAGCCGATTGCGTCGTGCGCCGCATTCCCGACTACGAGGCGCCGTATACGACGCGCGCGTACTACTGGGCGCCGAATCCGGACGGCTCGAAGCCCGGCGAGTACTTCGTCAACACCTACCAGCCCACGACCCGCCCGCGTTACGAAGCCGAGGTGCTGGCGTTTCACGAGAGCATTCCGGGCCATCATTTGCAAATAGCCATCAGCCAAGAGCTCCCTGCCCTGCCCTCGTTCCGGATGTTTCTCGGCTTTACGTCGTACGTCGAGGGGTGGGCGCTTTACACCGAGCGTCTCGCCAATGAAATGGGACTTTACACGGCCGATCTCGATCGCATGGGGATGCTCAGTTTCGATGCGTGGCGCTCCTCGCGCTTGGTCGTCGATACCGGTCTGCACGCCAAGGGATGGAGCCGCGAGCAGGCCGTGCAATATTTGCTCGCGCACACGGCGCTGCCCGAAAACGACATTCGCAACGAGGTGGATCGCTACATCAACGATCCCGCCCAGGCCCTTGCCTACAAGGTCGGCCAGGGGACGATTTTGGCCCTTCGCGAAGAGGCGAAGGCGAAGTTGGGCTCGCGATTCGACATCAAGGGATTCCACGACACGGTCCTCGGCGTAGGTGCCGTGTCCATGCCCGACTTGGAAAAAGTCGTCCGTGATTGGATTGCCCGGCCCGCGAACGAGCCGAGCCGGGCCCTCCTCGATCATCGCCTCTAGCTCGGCACGAGCCGTTTCATCTTTCTCCATAGCGTGGTGCGGTGAATGCCCAGTTCATCGGCGAGCTTTTGCCGCTTCACGCCACCTCGCGCCACCCGCGCGTGAATCATCTCTTGCTCCTGAATGGCGAGCGCCTGCCGGGTGGTCCTCTTTTCGCGCGTGCCATCGTCGTTGGCGATGGCCGTGCACAACTCCGGTGCGAGCTCCAGAAGCCCCGTCTCGGTGAGCTCGCCCGGCGCGGCCAGCGCCAGCACCCGTTCCATCACGTTGCGAAGCTCGCGCACGTTGCCCGGCCATGGATACCGTGCAAGCCAGCCGCGGGCACCGGCGGAAAGGCGAACCTGGGCTGCGCGATCGTGCTGCCTGTGAAAGCAGTCGACGAGGGCCTCGAGATCGCCCGGTCTCTCGCGCAACGCGGGAACCTCGACGACGAACGTCGCCAGGCGGAAATACAAGTCCGCGCGGAAACGCCCGGCCGCGACCTCTCGCCGTAGGTCGCGGTTCGTCGCGGCGACGATGCGCACGTCCACCTCGGTCGCCTTGGAAGCGCCGACGGCACGCACCGAGCACTCCTCGAGCGCGCGAAGCAATTTCGCCTGCACGGCGAGTTCGAGCTCCCCGATTTCGTCGAGGAACAGCGTTCCCCGGTGGGCCTCGACGAAGGCACCGGGAACGTTGGACACGGCCCCCGTGAATGCGCCACGCACGTGCCCGAACAGCGTGCTTTCGGCGAGGCTCTCGTTGAATGCCGCACAGTTCACCGGGACGAAAGCCCCGGCACGCCCCGAGCGCGCGTGAAGGTGCGTGGCGAGAAGCTCTTTTCCCACGCCGGTCGGCCCCGTCACGAGAACACCCTGCTTGCGTCTGGCCACCTGCTCCAGCACACGCAAGGCCGTCCGCAACGGCGGGTCGACGGCCACGAGCCCTCCGGCCGTGCGCGGCAAACGCTTGGCCGCCTTCAATGCGGCCTTGCGCAAAGCCGCTTCCGTAAATGGCTTTTCGATATCGCGCCCGACGACCAACATCGGAACGCCATGGTTCGAGTTAAGCTTTTCCCGCTGGCTTTCCGCCATCGCTTCGTCGACGACGATGAGATCCGTCGGCGGCGCATAAGCAAGCTCACCAGGCTGCAAGCGTTGAACGCGGAAGGGCGGAACGGCTCCCTCCAGCGTGGTCGCCAGGTCTTGGCCCAGAGGACCGTCGACGACGACAAGAGCTTTCATGATTCGTCCACCCCAATCGATATTGGTACCAAGAGTCCCTTGTTGGAGTTCACGTGGTCAGCCCTCGAAGGTTGAAGGTGCTGCACACTCGCCCAGCTGATGCGGTGCGCACAGGGAGGAGCGCCCGATCCGCTGGGCCTCCGCTTGATCAATCGGCCGTGCTTAGAAAATTGTGTCGCAATTGCACCGAAGACAGCACGTCACCGCCGGATCTTCCCGTAAGTCATGGTTGAGGTTCGCCCGGACGGCCCCGCGTAAAGCTGTCGTCGAATTGCCACTGTGAGGACCGCCGATCACGCTTCTTGGTGCGGGAGGCGTCGTTTTCGCGACCTTTCGCGATGGTCGATCTCGGGCGCAGGCATTGCAGTTGGGAGCGCTACGAGGTCCTTAGGATGAAGGAAAGGCGCTTGGCTTTTCGCGGGGGCTACGTCGCGGCCGCCGTGATCGTCGTGCTCTTTGCCTGCGACGACAGGCACGATCACGACAATTTTCGGGGCGACGTCATTTCGTGCGAGGAGGCGCTGGCCCACCTTGCCGATTGCTGTCCGGGCTTCGACCCGGGGCGGGTGCGCTGCGAGTACAACTACGACGAGGGCTGCGCGGGCGGCAGCACGCAGGTGGAGCACCCGACGCTCGATTCGGACGAGAGCCAGTGCATCCGCAATTTGGAGTGCTCCGATTTGATCGAGCGGGACGTGTGCACGCGAGCCCAGAACGATCTTCCTTATACGGGCGAAAAGCCGTCGTCCTCCGACGCCGGCGGGAGCCGGGGACCGGTGTGTCCATGAAACGAGTCGGCATGGCCATCGCGGCGTTCGGCGCCTTCCTTTGGACTTCGGCGGCTTCGGCCGGCGAGGGCATCGGGGCCAAGGTGAACGTCCAAGGCGGCTACGGTCACATTTTCTCGGTGCCGTTTTACGGCATCGGCCTCGGCGCCGAGTTGGGCGGCGACATCGGCAAATCCGTGGGCATCTACGGCGGCATCCAGTACGAGCGCGCCCGCACGGAATACGGTCTACCCGTTCATTTCGGGCAACTCGGCCTCACGGTGGAGGGAATTCTCGATCGCTTCCGCGTGGGCGGCGGACTCCATTTTCCATACTTCGCTCTGGAGCGGGAGAGCACGAACTCCAAACTGGACAAGATCGGAATCGGACTGCACCTTTCCGCAACCTTCGACCTGGTGCAAACCCGCGAGTTCAATCTCTTTCTAGGCGTTCGCCCACAACTCGATCTTCTGGGCAAAGACCGCACCCTCAGCGCCCACGCCACCTTCGGCGTACGATTTTAGACTCACGCAGCTCCAAGAGAGAATTCACAGGGAGGCGGGGAGACGGGGAGTTTTTTGGGATTCCAATGTCCAATTGCAGACACTGCAACCCCCAAAATCTCCCCGCCTCCCCGCCTCCCTGTTCAATCAATCTCCTGTTGGGCACCTACGGAGACAGCGGTTTTCGCTCGGCGACCCAGAGGTCGACGATGATGGGGCGCGGCTGTGACGTATTGCCCTTTTGGGACTGAAAATAGAGGCGGCAGTTATTGGGTGAAAGCCAGGTGGGGGCCATTTCGCCGTGGCCCGGCAGATCCAGATCTTTGACGATATTGACCTGACCAAATTGTGCACCTTGGTGCTTGCGCCACGCTCGGAAGATTCGGCCATTTCGCGAAAAGAAGATCTCGAGTCCGTCGGCGCTCACGACCGGCGCATATTCATTGAACTCCGCATTGATCTCGGCCAGTGCCTTCGGATCGCCGAAAGCATCGGGCGCCGCGAGATTCGGATGATTGACGTGAACTTGAACGAGCTCTTTGTTCGCACCTTCCTTGGGCGAGTCGCAGTTGTCGGTCGAAGCGCTGGTGCATTGAGAGAAGAACAGCTCTCCCTGGCCATCCCGGCTCATGATGAGATACGGATTCAGTTCGAACTGGCTTCCATCGACCTTCAGCGCGATCGGCAGTAGGTCGCCGAAGTCGGCCGAAGCATCACCTCGACGTGCGAAGTGCAAATGCGGTTTGCCACCGCTCTGTGTGATGGCAGCCAATACGACGGTCGTACCGTCCTCGCTGAATCGCGGCGAATCCTGCCCCGCGAGTGGTTTCATCGCTTTCCAATCGCCGGAGTCCACAAAGGGCTCCACGACCAGCCCGCGCTCCGCACGGTGAATGGTCGATGTGTAGAGCGGCCCGGCGAACGGGCCCTTGGTGCTCCCGAAATAGATCTCTTTTTCGTCCGGCGAGAGCGATGCGCCACGTCGATCCACGGTTTCCGTTGGCACAGGAAAGACTCGGTGCGGATCCCCAAACGGAGCCCCTCCATCCACCGCGGTCTCGCATGGCCGTGTGTCGACGGGCGGGCCGGTGTCGTTCGACGCGTCCGATGGCAAATCGACAACGGCGGGTTGATCGGGCAAGCACGCGATCCATCCAGAGATGGCAGCGGCTACCACGATGCACGATGCAAGAAGAGCGCGGAGCATGACGAAGGCGAAAGACCGTGGATACTTATACGGTCAGCCGCCTTCGTCAATGACGAGCTACCCGCGTGAAGAGCGGTCCAGGCCATGGGACAAGAAGCCGAGGACGCGCTCCATGTCCCGCAGCATCTTTTCCACGGCTTCGTCGCGGAAGTGTCGGCGGTGGTATTGCAGAATGAGCAGCAGCCGCGGGCCGGGCCAGGCTTCCACACGCAGCGGGCAGTCGAGTTGGACCAGCGAGAACGGCGTCGCGGGATCCAGCGACTCGGACGTGTTCTCGTCGATGGAACGATTTTCGACGACGACGTAGCTCTCGAAAAGGCGCGCGCTCGCGGGAAGCTCGCTCCACCGTTTCACGTCGGTGAGCGAGGCGTGACCATGGCGAGGCAGCTTCGTCAGTCCGTCCCGCAGCGCCTCGAGCCAAGCCTGCAACGAGAGAAAGCGCGACGGCGATGGCGGCCGCACGGGCAACACGTCGTCCAACGCCCCCACCGTGCCCTCGGATGCCGGCCCGATCGGTGTGCGGGGTGAAACCATCGTGCCAAAGAGCACGTCTTGCCGATCCGTGTACTCCCTCAGGAGCAGCGCCCATGCGCCATGCACCAGTGTATGCAGCGAGAGTTTCTCGGCGCGGGAAACTGCGGCGAGCCGTTCACTCAGCTCCTTATCCAAGTAGACATGCTGTTTGGCATAGGAACGCTCGCCGCGAGGTGCATCGCCTGCCCGGCCCATGCTCTCGACGAGATTCATGGGGCGGCGGAAGCCTTGCAGCTCCCTTCGCCAGAACGACTCACCCGAGGCCGCGTCGACCGACGTCGGCGGACGCAGAAGCGGGGGGCTGCTCCCGAACGACGGCACGCTTCCTCCGCTCGAATACGCTTTGTAGAGCGCGAGCCACTGCTCGCGCAGGATCATCGTGCTCGCGCCATCGAGCGCGATATGGCTGAAGCCGAGGAAAACCCAGCTCCGTGCGCGCGTTCGAAAAAGGGCCAGCCGCACGGGAGGATATTCGTCGAGCTCGAACGGACGCGCGCGGAACGAATCGATGTACGCCTCGAGCTCGCGATCCACATCGAGCGGGGGAAGATGCCGCCAGTCGTGTTCCTCGAGCGGTACCTTCGCGCTCTCGTGCACCACTTGCCGGTACCGGCCGGAAAGCGTTTTCACGAAGGACGTGCGAAGCGCCGCATGGCGCTCGACCAGGGTCTGCCAGGCGCGCTCCACGATGGCGCGGTCGACCGACGCAGGCATGGGCACCACGTCGAACGAGGTGTAGAGGCCCGGTTCAGGATTCGTCTCGAGGCGCTCGAGCATGTGCGCCTGCATCGCGGAGACCGGCTGCACTTCTCGATGCGGCTTGGTGGCGTAGTGATGGATCGGCCGTTCTTCCGCAACGGGCGGCGGGGCGAAACTCGACCGCTCCTCCCGCCGCTCTGCGTCACGCCCGCCCGGGGCCGGCGTCGTGCGACGGAGGAATCGCACATCGAAGTAGCCTGGAGCATCTCCGCACCCGAGAACGTCGACGTCGTACCCGAACTCGTTTCCCACCAGGAAGAGGTCGTCGGGGTCGAGTGCCGAGGTGGACGGTGCGTCCCGGTCGGAAAGCGCTTTCCTCAAATCGCCGACGGTGCAGTTTTCTTCTGCCTCATTGGCCAGTTCGAAGGCGCGAAGTTCCGAGGCGAGCCGCGCATCGCGCGCGTGGGTGAGCGTCAGCATCGGCCACCGTTCCTCCTCGAGCCGCTCGCGCAGGCCTTGAAGGATCTCCTTCGCGGGGGCGGCGAATGGCGCGCGCCATTCGAGGGAGTCCACGGCGGGAGGCAGGGCGTCGATGGCACGATGCCGCAAGACCACGTCGTAACGGAATTGGCTCGCCTCGTCGCGGGAGCGGGTGCGCTGGCAGAGGATGCGCTCGCACACGAGCCCCGCGAGGCGCGGGAGCAAGCGCCCGAGCTCCCAAAAAAAGGCCGGATCGACGACCAGCTCGTTCTCGGCCGCCACGGCATGGCGAACGCGCCGTTTGAGCTGCGCGACAGTACGCGACGCCGGGGCCTTCGCGAGTTCTGCGGAGGTGTGGAACAGCTCGAGGAGCGGCAAGCTGCGCACATTGCCAATGAAGAGCGACCCGCCGGGCCGTAGCGCCCGCGATGCTTTCTCGAGGACGTCGACCAAGTAGTCGATGCTGGGGAAGTACTGCACGACGGAATTGAGGACGATAACGTCGTACGCGCTCATACCGAGTTTCTTGAAGTCGTTCGCTTCCCGCTGGGCGAGCGTGACGTGCGAAAAACCCATGGTATTGCATTCGCGCGAGAGCGACTCGACGGCGGCTCTCGACATATCGGTCGCGTGGTACGTCTCGGCGTGGGCGGCGAGCCGAAACAAGAGCGGGCCGGAACTGCAACCAAGCTCCAACATGCGCGGGCGCCGGCCGGGCACCTTCCACAGGGAGCGAATACGGGCCGCCGTCGTGTCGACCCAGTCGCGCATGGTATCGTCAAAAATTCCACGCCCAAAGCACGCACGAAGCCTTTGTGGGACCGAGGAAGGATTGCGCTCACTCATCGTTGATTCGTTCTCCGGCGAGAGCCATCCACGCAGGCGCTCGCTCGCTATCCAATGCAAACCGCTTGGGCGTGACTCCGAATCACCCTCACGAGGCGGCTACCTGGGGTACCTCGCCATCTCGCACTCCGGGCTCCGAAACATCGGATGCCGACATGCAAGCCAGCGGGCATGCGAAAGTCTTAGCACGATAATGGCCAGACCACCAAGCGTCAACGTCGGACGATTGATATCTGAGATGACTTCGAGTCACTGGCGTCGAATGCCTCGCAAGGCGAATAGGAATTCGCCCGGATGCTTGCCGGCGTGCCAATCCTAAACTCTCGTTCAAGTGAATCTTCCGCGAATTTCCAAGATGACGCAGATCATCATACGGTCGAGCACGCATTGAATGTTACCCATGGGTAATATCCAATTAGGCGCCTAATGATTTTATCGTTTCATATCCGTTATCTTGGATTTGTATCGTTTCACATTCATTGCCGATCGGACGGAAGCCGCGCATTTGAGCGCGCAACTGCGCGGAATCAGCCAAAAATGAGCCCGGTCGGAACACGGCCACGTCTGCGAAAGCGATGAAACGACTTCTACTGCGAAACCGCTGTTTTCCGCTCACTCCAAATTACGTCGTACGTGCAGCGGTTGTCTCCCGCCACGACGGGACGCATCCACACATCGCCGCGAACTTCGCAGAACTCGAGAGCGGCCGCAAAAGCGCCGGACATCGTAGTGAGATGACCGTGGGCCTCGAGCATGACGCGCGGAATATTGTTCAGAACGATGGTTACCGCGCCTTCCGTGCGGGGCACGCAGACGAGTTCGCCGCTATGGCTGTAGACCGCGTCCCAGAAACGGGGGGCGAATCGATATAGCCCTTTGGGGGTTAATCCGAAGATGCGGACTGCGGTGTCGCGCAGGTGACGAATCCATGGCTTTTCCGTGACACGCAGCATGGTGGCGCGTCCCCAGAGAAACGTGTCCTTTTCGCCAAGGACTTCATGGTAGGCGACCGCCATTTCCACGCCGTACTCGATGGGAATCCACGTGAGGCGCGTCGCCTGCTCGATTTCCTGCAGGTACTTCGGGTTGTACTTCGCGCGAATGGCGCGTGCGACGGGCTTCGGAAGCTCGTCGATGAGTGCGAGTGCTTCGTGCAATTGCCCTGCGCGCATCCGGGGAACTTCCTCGGCGGGACGCGCTGGAAACTTCGCAATGTTCATCGATGGGCCCCCAAGCTTCGTCAAAAGGAACCCGACGAGTTTACCGGCTCTTTGGCCGTATGTCCGAAGAACTGGGTGCGCGCTCGATTGCGCGCGCTTACCTACTGCTCAAGAGCGTTGCCGAAATCGGGATGCCAGCGGGGCGAAGAGAACCCGCGACATGAGGAGCACCATGACCAGCGCGAGCGTGGATTCGGCACCGAAGGGCTCGCGGTACACAAATGTACCTACCACGCGCACTACACTCGCCCCCCAGACGAAGAGCGCGGCCACGAGTACGGCTGCGCTATTCACGGCGGAGACGGCTGGATCGGCTTCGGTGCTGGCGGCGGGCTCCATGAGCCTCGAATATGACGGAGGCCCCATCAAGATGGGATCAAGATTCAGTCCTCCGTTTTGAGTCGATAGCCCACACCGGGCTCGGTCACGAGGTAGCGGGGGCGAGCCGGTTCCTTTTCGAGCTTGTGTCGGAGTTGGACCATGTAGACGCGGAGGTATTGCGTTTGGCTCGCATAGGCCGGGCCCCAAACGTCTTTGAGAAGCTGCCTGTGCGTGAGGACCTTGCCCGCGTTTTTCATGAGCACGGTCAGAAGTTTGTATTCGATGGGCGTGAGGTGGACCTCGTCGCCTTCCACGAAGACTTGGCGGCGGTCGAGGTCCATTTTGAGGCCACCGACGGCGAGCACGGGCTCGGGCTTCTCGAGGCCGGCGCGCATCGCATGGCGAAGGGCCACGCGAATTCGGGCCATGAGCTCACCCGTGTTGAACGGTTTGGTCAAATAGTCATCGGCGCCTTCATCGAGCGCGCGGATCTTGTCTTCCTCCTGCCCGCGCGCGCTAATGACGATGATGGGTGTGGTCGTCCAAGCGCGCAGGCCCTTGGTGACCTCGAGGCCATCCATGTCCGGAAGACCGAGATCCAAGAGGACGAGATCGGGATTGTGCGCCTGCGCCTGCACGAGGCCATCGCCCCCCGTGGAGGATTCGACGACCCGGTAGCCGTGGCTCGTGAGGGACGCTCGCAGGAATTTCTGCATCTGGGGCTCGTCCTCGACGACCAGGATGCGGGGGATGACTTCGGTCATGGTTGAAGCTCCAGGTTCGGCGGCTCGCCCTCGATCGGCAACGTGAAATGAAACATAGCGCCGCCCTCGTCCGTCGAGCGGTTTTCGGCCCAAATGCGTCCGCCGTGCGCGGCGACGATGCCGCGGCAAATGGTGAGTCCCAGGCCAGCGCCGCCGCGCCCTTCTTGCGCGCGGTAGAACTTTTCGAAGATGCGCTCCTCTTCGCCCGGCGCGATGCCCGGGCCACGGTCGGCGACGGTCACTTGCACTTGGTTCTCTGGCTTGTGTTGCGCGCGGGCTGCGATGGATATCGATGCATGGGCTGGAGTGTACTTTGCAGCATTTTCGAGAAGATTCACCAGCACTTGCTCGATGAGCACGGAGTCGAGCGGGACCAGCGGCAGATCGTCCGGCAGATCCGTGATGATCTCCCTGCCCTGCAGCGCTGCATCGACCCGGTGGAGCGCGGCACCGACGACCTCTTCCAGCGGCTGCCACTCTTTCTTGACGCGCAACGCGCCGGCCTCGACGCGGGTGACGTCGAGCAGGTTGCGCACGAGCCGATTGAGCCGATCGGACTCGTGCAAGATCGTCTCGGTCAGCTCACGCCGCGTTCCCTCGGCGATGTTTCGTTCGAGCAAGGTGCTCGCCGCGCCGGTGACGACCGCGAGCGGCGTGCGCAGGTCGTGCGAAACGGAGCTGAGGAGCGCATTGCGAAGTTGCTCCGACTCGATCTGCAGGCGCGCATGCTGCGCTTCTTCCGCGAGCTCGGCGCGCTCCATGGCGGCCGCAAGCTGGGCGCCGAATGCCTCCAGGTGCTGGCGCCGCTGCGGCTCGATGAGCGACTCGGGCGTCGTGGCGAGGGCGCCGAGGACGCCCAACTTTCCACGCGAGGCGCGCAAAGGCAGATAGACCCCGCGGGCGGACGGAAGGGTGTCGGTGCCCGCGCCCGCCATTTGCCCATTTTGCCATACCCAACTTGCGACGCCTTTTTCCTTGTCGTCGAGTTCCAGCGAGGCGCCTTCGCGCACGATGGGCGCGAGCGAGCCGGCGCGAAGTACGACGACCCGCGCGCCGAAGACGTCGCCGATGTGCCTCTGACCGATGGATACGACGTGCTCCAGTGTTTTCGCGGTGGCAAGCTCACGGCTCATGGCATAAAGGCTCGCGGTCCGCCGTTCGCGCTCGCCGGCGCCTTGTGCCTGCTCGCGCACGCGCGTGGTCAGTCGGCTGATGATGCCGGCGACGAGGAACATGACGGCAAACGTCACCAGGTGGCTCAAGTCGCCGACGGCGAAGGTCAGATACGGCGGAATGAAGAAAAAGTCGAAACAGACGACGCTGGCCACGGCCGCAAGGAGTGAGGGCCCGTAGCCATAACGCATCGACACGAGCACGATGCCGAGCAAATAGACCATCACGGTGTCGGGCAATTGCTCGCGTCGGAAGAAGGCCCACGAGATGAGGGTGGAGACGACGGCCACGCCCGCGCCCATCACGTAACCCGCCATGCCGCGCGGCGCGCGGGCAGGTTGCGCCTCTTCGCGGGCGCGGCGCATCGCGCTTTCATCGCCCGACATGACGTAGACGTCGACATCGCCGCTGTGGCGCACGATTTCGTCGAGGAAGGAGGCCTTGAGGCGGTCGCGCCAGCGCGCGTGCGTGGGCTTGCCGATGACCACGCGGGTGACGTTGCGCTGGTGGGCATAGCTCATCGCCGCTTCGGCGGCGTTGGAGCCGCTGATGGTGACGGCTTCCGCGCCGAGCTGCTGCGCGAGCTGGAGGTTCGCGGCCACGCGGCGGTTGTCTTCGGTGCTCTGGCGCAACGAGGCGGGCGTCTCGACGTAGACGGCAATCCAATCCGCGTGGAGCGAGCTCGCAAGACGGCGTGCCCCGCGGACGAGGCGCGCGGACGTGGGGCTCGGGCTCACACAGACGAGCACGCGCTCGCCCACGGGCCACACGCGCTCGATGCCGTGCTCGCGCTTGTAGTGCTGCATCTGCGCATCGACCCGCTCGGCCGTGCGGCGCAGGGCGAGTTCGCGCAGCGCAATGAGGTTACCCTTGCGGAAAAAGTTGGACACCGCACGCCGTGCCTGATCGGGCACGTACACTTTGCCCTCGCGCATGCGCTCGAGGAGCTCGTCGGCGGGCAAGTCGATGACGCGGATGTCGTCGGCGCGATCCAAAATGGAGTCGGGCACCGTCTCTTTGACCAGAACGTGGGTGATCTGCGCCACCACGTCCTTGAGGCTCTCGACGTGCTGCACGTTGAGCGTGGTGAAGACGTCGATGCCGGCGTCCAAGAGCTCGACCACATCCTGCCAGCGTTTGGCGTGGCGGCTTCCCTCCGCATTGGTGTGCGCGAGCTCGTCGACGAGAAGGAGCCCCGGGCGCCGCGACAGGGCGAGGTCGAGATCGAACTCCTCGAGGTTCACCGTGCGGTGGGCGATCTTACGGCGAGGCAAGATTTCCAGCCCGAGCAAGAGCGCCGCCGTGTCGTAACGGCCGTGCGTCTCCGCGATGCCGATC
Source organism: Sorangiineae bacterium MSr12523 (assembly GCA_037157775.1). Lineage (NCBI taxonomy): Bacteria > Pseudomonadati > Myxococcota > Myxococcia > Myxococcales > Pendulisporaceae > Pendulispora > Pendulispora brunnea. Next base: position 1,920,118 of record CP089982.1, on the reverse strand, counting down.
ACGACGTCGCGACCTTGGCCGTGCTCGGCGCGGGCTGCCTCGAGCATGGCATACGTCTTCCCCACGCCGGGCGCGGCGCCGAAAAAGATGGTGAGCTTGCCGCTGCGGGCGCGAATTTCCTCGTCGCGCACGCGCTGGAGAAGCAAATCGGGGTCGGGTCGGCCGTCGCTCATCGCGTCGTTCTTAACAATCTTTTGATCCGCTCACGAGGGAGTACGTGGTCAGAATAGCTGCTGATATCGAAAATGACTCTTTCAGCCAAGATCGTGACGCACGCCGAGAGCGTGCCCGCAGGTCCAAGTAAAAAGACGCTGGCCGACTACATCTTCGGCCGGTGGCTTGCCACGGCGGAGGAAGACGAACAGAAGATAGGGCCCCTGGCCGGAGTGCCAGTGCTGGGCCTCGATGCGCTTTCGTCGGCGGCGTACGGCCCCGAGGCGGCGCTCACGTTGCTCTTGCCGCTCGGTGCGCTGGGGCTTTCGTTCATCGTGCCGTTGAGCGGCATCATCGTGGCCGTCCTCTTGGTGGTCTATGTCTCGTATCGGCAGACCATCGCCGCGTATCCAAACGGCGGTGGTTCGTACACCGTGGCCAAAGAGAATCTCGGCCAAGGAGCGGCCCTGGTGGCCGGTGCGGCGCTCGCGCTGGACTATGTCCTCAACGTGGCTGTGGGCATCTCCGCCGGCGTGGGTGCGCTCGTGTCGGCGGTGCCGGCGTTGTTGCCGCACACGGTGTCGTTGTGCCTCGCCATCCTGGTGCTCCTCACCATCGTGAATCTGCGGGGCACGCGTGAGTCGGGGCTCACCTTTTCGTTGCCCACGTACCTTTTCGTGGCCTCGCTGGGCGGCATTCTTCTTTGGGGCGCCTTCAAAGCCTTCGCGGCCGGCGGGCATCCCGTGCCGGTGGAGGCTCCGCCCGCTCTTCCGGTTTCGACGGAGACGATGAGCCTCTGGCTCGTGGTGCGGGCGTTCGCCAGCGGCTGCACGGCCATGACGGGCGTCGAAGCCGTGAGCAACGGCGTGCCCATTTTCCGCCGCCCCACCATTGCGAATGCGCAGCGCACGCTCACCGTCATCATTGCCCTTCTCGTGGCGTTGCTCGCGGGCATTGCCCTTTTGGCGCGCGCATACGGCATTGGCGCGACCGCGCCGGGCGAGAGCGGCTACCAGAGCGTCCTCTCGCAGCTCGCCGGTGCGGTCATCGGGCGCGGGCCTCTCTATTACGTCACCATGGGCTCCGTGGTGGCGGTGCTCGCGCTTTCGGCGAACACCAGCTTCGCCGATTTTCCGCGCCTTTGCCGCGTGCTTGCGCTCGACCGGTTCCTGCCGGATACGTTCGCCACGCGCGGGCGCCGGCTGGTCTTCTCCTACGGCGTGGTGGTGCTCGCCGTGATATCGGGCTTTTTGCTCGTCGCCTTCGGCGGCGTGACCGATCGCCTCATTCCGCTATTTGCCATTGGCGCGTTCCTGGCCTTCACGCTTTCGCAAGCCGGCATGGTCGCGCACTGGCGGCGCATCGGCGGCGCGCGCCGCTCGCTCTGGCTCAATGCGCTGGGCGCGGCGGCGACCGGCATCACCCTGGTGGTGGTCGTCGTCTCGAAGTTCGCCGACGGCGCGTGGGTCGCCGTCTTGCTCGTCCCGCTCGCGGTTCTGACGTTCTCGCGCATCCACCGGCACTACCGTTACGTCGGCCAGGAGGTGAACGACAGCCGCCCGCTCGACCTTTCCAGGACGACGTCGCCCCTGGTCGTGGTTCCCGTTCAAGCGTGGAACAAGCTCACGAGCCGGGGACTGCGCTTCGCCGTCGAGCTTTCACCCGACGTGCGCGCGCTGCACATCGTGACACAAGAGACGCAGGACGATGCGCCGTGTGCGCTCGCGCGCACCTGGGATTCGCTGGTCGTCGAGCCGGCACGGGCCGCAGGCCTCGAGCCGCCGCGCCTCGTGGTGCGCAAGTCCACCTTCCGGCAATTCTTTGCCCCGCTCATCGAGTACGTCGAACAAGTCCGCGACGAGCATCCGAGCCGCGACGTCGTGGTCATCGTCCCCGACTTGGTCGTGCGGCGCTGGTACCACGCGCTGCTTCACAACAACCGCGGAATCATCCTCAAGGGTCTGCTTCGGCTTCGCGGCGGCCCCCGCGTGATCGTCGTGAACACGCCGTTTTATCTGACATGATGAACGTGATGGTGGAATCCATTCCCATACGGCGCTCGCCCACGGAGCTGCACGAGCTGCTCGCCTCGAGCCTCGAGGTCCTGAAGCGGCAGGCATCGAACCTGGACGTGGCCTTCACCATCGAGGCCTCGAACGATCTTCCCAAGGACATCTGCATCGATCCCGAGAAGATCGCCTGGGCCGTCGCCACCTTGGTGGGCAATGCGCTGCGCTACGCACGACCGGGGACGCGACTCATGCCGGGCGGCTCGGTCGTCGTGCATTTGGCCTACGTGCGCGAAAAAGACGAAGTGGTCATCCGGGTTCAAGACGACGGCCCCGGCATACCGGCGGACAAGTTGCCCTGGCTCTTTCAGCGGGCCAACGGCAAGATGCACGCGGCCGGATTGGGGCTCATGTTGATCCACGACGTCGTCACCGCCCATGGCGGTCGCATCGACGTGAAGAGTCGGACCTCGGGCTTCGAGCACGGGACGTCGATCGCGCTGCATATTCCAGCGCATTGAGCTTTCAGTCCCAGGAGGAAAGCAGCGTGCGCGCCCTTCGAAGGTCACGCGTACCATGACCTTCCATGAAGTTCGCCAAAACCGGAGCAAGGAGCGCCTTGGCCTCGGCCGTCTTTCCGTGGCTTGCAAGCAAGCGACCGTAGCTGCAGGAAAGTCGCAGCTCCCAACTCCTGGCATGCTGGCCGCGCGCTACTTCGAGGCCGCGCTCGAAGTGGCGTGCCACGCGGTGGAGATCCGAAGTGTCCATGGCGAACAGTATTTCCCCTTTCAATCGAAGGAGCTCCGCATCGCAATAGCGTTCCCCCGTCCGTTCCGAGATCTCCATCGCTTTGTCGACCGAAAGCATCGCCTCGTCGAGCGCGCCATTTTGTAGCTGCCCATAGGCAAGTACGGAAAGATAGCGCGTAAACGCCAGGGTCCCGCCCATCGAGGCTCGACCCTCCAGGGCTGCTTGGAGCTCGTCGACACCCTCGCGCTCACCGCAATGGACTTGCGTGCACGCTCGGATGACACGGGTTTGGCTGCTAATGAAGTGGAGGCCGTACTCCTCGCACAGGCGCAATATCTCATCGACGGTGGCACGCGCCTCGGGGTACTCACCGCATTCATTGTACTGTAGGGCGAGGAGGAGCAAGCGTATCGTGAGGCTTGCCGGATGATCGTACTTGCGCGCAATTCGCACCCCCTCTTGGCAATGGCGAATGGCTTGGTCAGGCTGGCCCAATAGCCACAATGCGCAACCGAGATACACGTGCAACATGGCGCCGACGTTGGCCCCCACATGGAAACGAATCGCGCCTTGCGGCTGCGCCTCGTAGAGCCGTATCCCTGCCTCCGCATCGTTGCGGCACGTCGTGAGGTCGCCGCAAAGAAGTGCCGATGCAACCTTCCCGGTGTAGGCGGCGAGCATCATGCCCTGATGCTCGGCTTTTTCGGCGCGGGCCATCAGTTTGAAGGCCAATTCGCGACCGGTGCGCTGCTCACCCTGAACGTGGTTCAATTGTTGGAGGCTGCACAGCGCCCAGAACGATTGTTCGTCGCCCTCGTACCTCTCGGCGAGCTCGCGAATCCGTGAAAGGGTCTCCCGGACACGGCTCGACTCGAGTCCATCCTCGGCGAGGTACACGCCCGCCAGCTGGGCCTTCAGCAAAAGCTCACGTCGGTCGCGTCCCGAACTCCAAGGCAGCAGACCCAATTGCGCCATCGCACGCGCGAAATGGTGGAGAGCGTCGACGTTCGCCGATCTTTGCCGGGCCTGTTTCGCCGCTTTTTCGAAGTACACGCAGGCCTCCTCCGGGCGCTTCGCCTCGGCGAAATGCCGGGCCGCGATTTCCGGGTTTTGCTCCGCGATTTGAGAAAATTGCGAAACCAGCACTTCGGCAGCTCGCTGGTGCAGCTCCTGGCGCTCTTGCTTGACGAGGGATTGGTACGCGGCTTCTTGCACGAGGACGTGCTTGAACCGACACGTCGCGCGCGATATGGGCCCTATCGGCCGAAAAATCCCCGTTTCGACGAGCTGCAGAAGCCCAATCCGGAGTGATTCCTCGGAAAGAGGACACATCACCCGAAGCAAATCGTAATTCATCTCGCGCCCGAGCACGGATGCCACCCGGGCCAGCTCCCTGCCGGGTTCGGGCAAGTTGTCCAGGCGTGCGCGCAAGAGTGCCTCGAGGGTCGCTGGCACCACGCCAACCCACGGTGAAGGGCCATTTCCGCCCTTTTGAAGCGCGTCCAGCACACTGTACGTGAGCTCCTCAATGAAGAGCGGGACACCGTCGGCGCGCTGCACGACTTGCTCCACCAGGGCCGCGGGCAAATGGCGCCCGCGACCGGCAAAGGCGACCAGCGCGGCACTCTCGCTCGGCGAAAGCCGGCATGGATCGAGGTGATGCAGAAGCGAAGAACGCGCCCAGATCGGCTGAAACTCCGGGCGCGCGGTCACGAGCACCATGGCGCGCATCCCCGCGAGACCGGATAACCAGCGCTCCAGCAAATCGAGCGTAATGGAATCCGCCCAGTGTGCGTCTTCGAGGACGAGCAGCAAAGGCTCCTGGTCGGCCAGCCGCTGGAACAAGCCGACGAGCGCTTCGAGCATTTGGAGCTTGAGCAAATTGGCATTTCTCGACATCGGCAGAGCGGCCACATCTTGGGTGGGAAGCCCCAGTAGGGCCGCTTTCTCGAGCGGAGAGGCATTGGGATCCAAACCCATCGAGTGCTCGAGGCCTTCGAGGATCGGCTGCAGTGCGCTGCTCTGGGAGTGCGGCCAACATTGGCAGCGCACCAACCTGTGGCCTTCCGCCGCCAGGCCTTCGAGATGCTGCTCGAGCAGGCGCGACTTGCCGATTCCCGCCTCGCCGGTGATCAATACGAACTGGCCTTTGCCGCTGCTGGCCGTGCTCCAAAGGACGCGCAGTTCGTCGAGCTCGGACGCGCGCCCCACCAGCGGAGTGACGTTGCCCGCCGCAATCGGGTTGAAGCGGATCCGATTCTCCTTCCGCCGCAACAATCGATACGAAGGGTGCGACGCGATTCCATCTTGGGCTACCACCTCATCGAGCTCGAAGGCGCCCTGCACGAGCAGCCGTGTTGCGCGTTCCATGAGAATCTCGTTCGGCCGGGCGCGGCGTTCCAGCGATTGAGCGACGTCCAGCACCTCCCCTTGCATGCGCAGAGGAGCGGCTTCCGGGTCCACGGCAAGCGGGATGCAAGGACCTGTCGCTACCCCCACGCAGGCGCCGCGAGAGGGCTCATGGTCATCGGGCCGAAATGCATCGACGATCAGGGACGCCGCACGCAAGGCGCGCTCGGCGCTGTCTTCGTGGGCTCGGGGATAGCCAAAGCACGCCACGACCTGACTGCCCAAGGAGGATAAAATCCTGCCCTCCAATTGGCGCACGATCGTGGCGCACGCCTCGAAGAATTCGCCCACCGATTCGTCCGTTCTCGTGGACGAAAGGGAGCAAACCATCGCGGTAATCTGACGTCGCTCGGCATTCGCCGTGAGCCTGGGCGCTCGCCGTCGGGGAAAGTTTGCTGTCGATTGGCCGTGCAGGTCCTGCACGAGCAGCACCTCCAATGCAACCAACTCGTCCAGCAAGTCGTCTGCACTGCCGAATCTCGCATTCTTGTCTTTTTCGAGCGCACGCGTTGCAATTTCTTCGGCCTCCTCGGGCAGCTCTGGGCGCAAACCTCGCAGCGACGGCGAAGGATCTGGCGAAAGCACGGCGTTGCGCAATTCGGCGATGTGATGGCCGGTGAACGGAGAAACCCCCGTGAGCAATTCGAAGAAGATCACCCCCGCTGCCCAAATATCGGTTTGGCCATCTTGAACCTGACCGTGCCATTGTTCGGGCGACATGTACTGGGGCGTCCCAAGGAAATACTCACCGGCGACGTCGCTATCGGCGGTCATTTGCGCCACGCCAAAGTCGAGAACTTTCGCCGTTCCGTCTCTCGTGATGAAGACGTTGCTCGGCTTCAAGTCGCGGTGCACGATGCCCGCTCGGTGTGCGTGCGACAGTCCCTTTGCGACGTCGATCATGAGGCGTACGGCACGCCGGACATCGACGAGGGCTTCATTCGTTTCGCGCGCACGGCGCATGAGAACGTCGAGGGGATGCCCTTCCAGGTATTCCATCACGAGAAAGGGGTGTCCCTCGTCTTGCCCGATGTCGAACATGCGAACGATGTTTTCGTGGTTCAAACGCGCGCACGCCTGCGCCTCGTGCTGAACACGCCCGAATGCCTCCGCGGAGTTCAGGTCTTTGCGCCGGAGAAACTTTATCGCCACTTTTCGATCGAGAACGGTGTCCTGCGCGAGAAAGACGACCCCCATACCTCCAGTACCCAGGGGCTCGAGCAGCTCGAATCGCGTTTGGGTCATTCCGCCAAGCCTTCTTCCGGGCTTCAGGCCGGTGTTGACCGCGTTGGCTGGTTCGAGCGCATTGTCGCGCCGGTTCGCCCAACGAGCGCCGTCCGTCAGCGTTCCGACGGCGCTCTCCGGCACTATGGGCATGCCTTCGTTCTTTTTCGTCCTCATCGGCGGTAGCTAGAATGCCACGTCGCATTCGCAATGCGTTCGCTTGCCGACACCAATTCGTCCACGGCGACGATGCTCGAACTACATCCCGCCTCGCGTGCCTGCACACCGAGCGCTCCGAATCAGAGCGTTTTTGCGCAAATCGTGTCGAAGGGTTCAGGTAGCAGGCCGGCACGTCATGATGGCGTGCTTCTTACGTCGATGAGAAAGTGCCAAATCGGGCACGTTCGCGACACTCAATAGAGCGTCGTTCCCACGGGCATCGTCGTGTGCTGATAGCCGCCGTTGTTTGGCAGCGATTGCACTTTGAGCAGCCACCACTGACGATGGCCGGTGTCATCTTTGACGCCATAGAGGAACGCGTGCGCGTTGTGCGGGTTGTTCATTCCCGGCCCGTAGTCGCCGCCACCAATGATCCAACCGTAATCGCTGGCCTTCACCACCAACGGCGGGGGAATGCCGTGCGAAGGATTGCCGTCCGCATCGATCCCCTGCGAGTACATATAAGGCACGAGGGTCGCGTTGTACGTTTGGGGATCGTCTCCCAGAAGCGGCGCATGTATGTGCAGCAACTGCGGTCGGTCGTTCTGCGTGACCACGACCGCGCAGCCGGTGAGGTTGTCCGTAAAGATCACGTCCGCATTGGGGTTGATGTCGTGCGGCACATTCCCGTCCGGCTGCGTGAGCAACCCGACATATTGCCCATTGAACGTCGGCGGGCCGAACCACGAAGACTGGCCGATGGATATCGCACCGCTGGTGGTGTTGATCGCGAACGTCCCCGTTCCGTTCGGCGGGAGGGCACCCGTGGTGAAATAGTTGGTGAAGAGCGTCGGCGAAATCCCCACGGCCGCTTGACCCGTCAGCCCGTCGAACACAGGCTTGATGGGATCGCATGCATTGTGCACCCATGTTGCGGTGTGCCCGACGAAGTACGTGTGCGTCTCCTCGACTTCGAAGTTGTAAACGACGGCCTCTTCGGCAAGAGGCACCACCGAAACCACGCGGACGGCGTCGCCTGCGAGGTCGACGAGCGGCTCATTCTTCACGAGGGCGGCGGCCTCGGCCCAGCCGCGATCTTCGGTCCAGAAACGATGCTCGCCGGTGACCCGCAATGTCTCGCTTTTTTGCGCGCTCGCGATCGTCACGGCCACCAGACGCTGCGCGCGCCGTGTGAAGGTCCGCACCACGCGACGAGGCTTTATCGCTGCCGACGCTTCATCACGCGAAAACACGATATCGCCTTCGGCGATGTTCTCGATGGGACGCTCGCCGCTGGGGGTCCATACGGGCGTCCCCGCCACGAAGCAATTGCCTCCCGGGGCGCCGCATGAACGACCGTCGCACACGACGCCGCCGGGTCCTCCACCGACATTCCCGGCTCCACCGGCGCCCGACGCACCCGGCCCCGTGCCTGCGATGTACCCCGTACCGCCTCTCAACTCGTCGGTCGATGCATTCGTGGGTTTGACGTTTTTCCTACCGAGCGCGTGATAGCCCCCGGCGAAGACAAGGAGAAGAGCGGCCAACAGGAGCGCGTACTCCACCGCAGATACTCCGCGTCGATCATCCAAGAGACGTCGGATCATGCGGCGCGCTTAGCACTTCGCATACCTCACGCGTACTTGTCCGGAGCGCTTCGACTTTCTCGGTATTTTCAGGCGGTCTTACATGGACACACGGCTGAACGGAATACGGTTCATTGAACCGGCGGAAGAGTGCGGAATCGATGGCAGATGAGGCCTACGAGGGCCGCCAGGCCCGAGTGAACTGGTAGGGCAACTCATTAATGAAATCTTAATGCCGTGTAGGCCCCTCTTTATGAGTCCTTGATTTCGGCCGACCTAAGTTGCGCACGCTGTTCCGGCCACCACACGACGCCGGAGAAAGAGGAGCTCGGTCCCCCATGGACATCATTTTCATAGGCCTCACGGTGGTGCTCTTCGGCACCACACTCGCGCTCATGCACCTCTGCGAACGGGTCTGAGAGAAGGAGCTCGCCATGACCGCTTTCCAACTCGTTGGGGCCGTGTTGTCGGCCGGCCTCCTCGTCTACCTCGCGTTCGCGATGCTTAAGCCGGAGAAGTTCTGATGACCACCAATGGCATCTTTCAGATTCTTCTATATCTGATTTTGCTCGCGGTCCTCTCCAAGCCACTCGGAGACTACATGGCCCGCGTCTACACCGGCGAGGCCACGATCGCGCAGAAAGTCCTCGGGCCCGTCGAACGGCTCATTTACCGCGTACTCGGGATCGATCCCACCAAGGAGATGACCTGGAAGACGTACGCAGTCGCGTCGATGCTCTTCAACATCGTCGGCATCTTCGTCGTCTACCTGCTTCAGCGCATTCAAGGCGTGCTGCCGGCCAACCCGCAGGGCTTCGGCGCCGTCACGCCCGATTCGTCGTTCAACACGGCCATCAGCTTTGGCACCAATACGAATTGGCAGGGCTACGGCGGCGAGAGCACGATGAGCTACCTCACGCAGATGCTCGGCCTGAACGTGCAGAACTTCGTTTCGGCCGCGGTGGGTATGGCGGTGTTGGTCGCGCTCATTCGCGGCTTCACCCGACGGTCGGCCTCCACCCTGGGCAATTTCTGGACGGATCTCACGCGGAGCACGCTTTACATCTTGCTACCGCTTTCCCTCATCCTCGCGGTGCTCCTGGTCTCGCAGGGCGTCGTGCAGTCCTTCAGCAGTTATGGCTCGGCCAGCCTGCTCGAGGCCACCAAGGATGCCGATGGCAAGAGCATCGTCGATCAAGTCATCCCGCTCGGGCCGGCCGCCTCGCAAATCGCCATCAAGCAGCTCGGCACCAATGGCGGCGGTTTCTTCAATGCCAACTCCGCGCATCCGTTCGAGAACCCCACCGGGCTGGCGAACTTCCTCGAGGTTTTCTCCATCCTGATCCTGTCAGCCGCGCTCTGCCACACCTTCGGTAAGATGGTGAAGGATCCGCGGCAGGGTTGGGCGCTGCTCGCGGCGATGTACGTCATTTTCGTTCCGCTGCTCTTTTTCTGCGTCTACCAGGAGCAGGGCGGAAACCCGGCGCTGGCGCACCTTCCCATCGACCAAGCGGCGAGCGCGCTCTCGTCCGGCGGCAACATGGAGGGCAAAGAGGTTCGCTTCGGCATTGCCAACTCCGGACTCTGGGCGGCGGCCACCACCGCGGCCTCGAATGGGTCGGTCAATGCCGCGCATGATTCGCTCACGCCACTCGGCGGCCTCGTCCCCATGTGGCTCATGCAGCTCGGTGAGATCATCTTCGGCGGCGTCGGCTGCGGACTTTACGGCATGGTGATGTTCGCCATCGTCGCGGTCTTCGTCGCGGGCCTCATGGTGGGCCGCACCCCCGAGTACCTGGGCAAGAAGATCGAGGCGTACGAGATGAAGATGGCCTCCATTGCCATTCTCGTTCCGTGCGCGCTCGTGCTCGTGGGCACGGCCATCGCCTGCACGACCGAGGCGGGGCAGAAAGGGCCGCTCAACCCGTCGGCGCACGGATTCAGTGAAATCCTTTATGCACTCTCGTCGGCGTCGAACAACAACGGCAGCGCGTTCGGCGGCCTTTCGGCGAATACGCCGTTTTACAACACGCTACTCGGGATATGCATGTTCCTCTCGCGCTTTTGGCTGATGATTCCCGTATTGGCCGCCGCCGGCGCGCTCGCAAAGAAGAAGATCGTTCCCCAGACCAGCGGAACGTTGCCCACGCACACTCCCCTTTTCGTCGCCATGCTCGTGGGCACGATTGTCATCGTTGGCGCGCTCACCTTCATTCCGGCGTTGGCCCTCGGACCAATCGTCGAGCATCTCCTCGCACTGGGACCTTGACCATGAGCACCAAGTCACCTTCGTTGCCCTCCATTCCGGAGCCGGCGCCGTCAGGGCGCATCTCGCAGATTGCCGCGCAGGCGAAAAAAGAAGCCCACCAAGCTGCACGCGCCGGCGTCACCCCCGCGCGCGGTGGGGCGGCCCCGCGCAAGCTGTTCGAGGCCGACATCGTCAAGCGCGCCATCGTCGAGTCGTTCATCAAGCTCGACCCGCGCCATCAGGTCAAAAACCCCGTCATGTTCGTGGTCGAGGTGGGGAGCGCGCTCACCACGTTGCTCTTCATCCAGGCCGTGGTCGGCCAAGGCGAGGCGCCCGCCGGCTTCATCGCGGCCGTCTCGGCGTGGCTATGGTTCACCGTGCTCTTTGCCAACTTCGCGGAAGCGATGGCCGAAGGGCGCGGCAAAGCGCAGGCCGATGCACTTCGCAATGCGCGCAAGGATACGCAAGCGAAGAAGCTTGCCGAGGCACGCCGCGAGGCCAAGTACAACGTCGTCTCGTCGGCCACCTTGCGCAAAGGCGACGTGGTCCTCATCGAGGCGGGCGACGACATTCCCTGCGACGGCGACATCATCGAGGGCGTGGCCTCGGTCAATGAGGCTGCCATCACGGGCGAAAGCGCGCCGGTCATCCGCGAGAGCGGTGGCGACCGCAGCGCCGTCGTCGCCGGCACGCAGGTGCTCTCGGACTGGATCATCGTGCGCGTGGCCGCCAACCCGGGCGAGACCTTCCTCGACCGCATGATCTCGATGGTCGAAGGCGCCAAGCGACAGAAGACGCCAAACGAGATCGCGCTGAACATTCTGCTGGCCAAGCTGACGATCATCTTCTTGCTGGCCACCGTAACCTTGCTGCCCTTCTCGTCGTACGCCGTGAAGGCGGCGGGCGCGGGGCATGTCGTCAGTGTGACCGTGCTGGTCGCGCTGCTGGTGTGCCTCATTCCGACGACCATCGGTGGTCTGCTCTCGGCCATCGGCATCGCCGGCATGGACCGAATGATCCAGGCCAACGTCATCGCCACCTCGGGTCGCGCCGTAGAAGCCGCAGGCGACGTGGACGTGCTCTTGCTCGACAAGACGGGCACCATCACGCTCGGCAACCGCCAGGCGACGAAGTTCCACCCTGCCCCCGGCGTGTCGGAGGCGGAGCTTGCCGATGCCGCGCAGCTCTCGTCGCTGGCCGACGAGACGCCGGAGGGACGCAGCATCGTCGTTCTCGCCAAGGAGAGATACGGCCTTCGCGAGCGCAACCTGCACGATCTCGGCGCGACGTTCGTCCCCTTCACGGCGCAGACCCGCATGAGCGGCGTCGATGCCGACGGGCGCCAGCTTCGCAAGGGCGCCTCCGAGGCCATCGAGGCCTACGTGAAGGCCAAGGGCACGATCTTCCCCGAGGCCGTGCAGAACACGGTGAAGGACATCTCCAAGAAGGGCGGCACGCCGCTGGTCGTGGCGGATGGTGCGAAGGTCGTCGGTGTCATCGAATTGAAGGACATCGTCAAAGGCGGCATCAAGGAGCGCTTCGCCGAGTTGCGCCGCATGGGCATCAAGACCGTGATGATCACGGGCGACAACCCGCTCACTGCGGCGGCCATCGCGGCCGAGTCGGGGGTCGATGACTTCCTCGCGGAGGCCACGCCCGAGGCGAAGCTCAAATTGATCCGCGAGCACCAAGCCGGCGGGCGCCTGGTCGCCATGACCGGCGATGGCACGAACGACGCCCCCGCGCTGGCCCAGGCCGACGTGGCGGTGGCCATGAACTCCGGCACGCAGGCCGCGAAAGAGGCCGGCAACATGGTCGACCTCGATTCGAATCCGACGAAGCTCATCGAGATCGTCGAAATCGGCAAGCAGATGCTCATGACGCGCGGTGCGCTGACCACGTTCAGCATCGCGAACGACATTGCGAAGTACTTCGCCATCATCCCGGCGGCCTTTGCGGTGACGTACCCGCAACTGAACAAGCTCAATGTCATGCACCTGGCCACGCCGGCGAGCGCCATCATGAGCGCGGTCATCTTCAACGCGCTGGTGATCATCTTCCTCATCCCCCTGGCTCTGCGCGGCATTGCCTACAAACCCATGGGCGCGGGCGCGCTCTTGCAGCGCAACCTCCTCATCTACGGGCTCGGTGGCATCGTCATTCCGTTCATCGGAATCAAGGCCATCGACTTGCTCCTCGTCGTTCTCCACCTCACGTGAGTGCTGCCATGACTGCCTCTACGAATACCGCTCAACAAGACTCGCCCGTCACGTCCGCCGAGCAACCGTCGTTCGCGCGCCAGCTCGTTCACGCCATCGGCATGCTGGTCATTCTGACCGTGATCACCGGCGTGGTGTATCCGCTGGTCGTGACGGGGGTCGCGCAAACGCTCTTCAAGGACAAGGCCGAGGGAAGCCTCATCGTGAAAGACGGCAAGGTCGTGGGTTCGCACCTCCTCGGCCAGTCGTTCGAGGATCCGAAGCACTTCTGGGGCCGGCTTTCGGCCACCTCGCCTGGGCCGTACAACGGGGCTTCGTCGTCGCCGGCGAACCTCGGCCCCACGAACGAGGCGGAGACCAAGGCTGCGCAAGCGCGCATCGATGCGTTGCACGAGGCCGACCCTGGGAACAACGCGCCTATCCCGGTCGATCTCGTGACGGGCTCGGGCAGCGGGCTCGATCCGCACATCAGCCCCGCCGCCGCGGAATACCAAGTTCGCCGTGTGGCGCGCGTACGTGGCATTCCGGAGGCGAGGGTGCGCGAGCTCGTCGCCGCGCATACCCAGGGACGGGACCTGGGCATTCTGGGCGAGCCTGCCGTCAATGTGCTGGAGTTGAACTTGGCATTGGACGCGCTTTAGCGCTTCCAGCGCCTCCAGCACGCGAACCTCAGGTCGTACCCGTGTCCTTCAACGGCTCCACGGGCGCGGCCCAGCGCGCAATGGCTTCGACCAAGGCCGACGGTTCGACGGGCTTGGGCACGTGCATCTGGTAGCCCGCCTCGAGGGCCATGCGGCGGTCGGCCTCCCGGGCGTAGGCGGTGAGCGCCAGCGCCGGAATCGGCGGGGACTTGCGCTCGGCCTCGATGGCGCGGAGCCGTCGAATCAACGAGTACCCATCGTCGACGGGCATCCCGATGTCGGACAGGATCACGTCGGGGCGGAACTCGTCGATCATCGAGAGAGCCTCCGCCACACTGCGCGCGCCGCGTGACTCGGCGCCGTTTTCCTTGAGGACCTCCATCAGAAGGTCGCGAGCGTCCTCTTCGTCGTCCACGACCAAGATGCGCTTTCCATCGAGCCGTCGCGCGACGGCGGCCGTCGGATGCGTGCCCGAATCGCGCTCGGCGAAACGCGCGGTCGACATCAAGGTGCGCACCGGCAGGTTCACCGCGAAGCTGGCGCCCTTGCCCGAGCCCTCGCTGTCGGCCTCCACGGTGCCGCCGTGGAGTTCCACGATGTGCCGCACGATGGCCAGGCCTAGACCGAGCCCGCCCTGCGAACGCGTGGTGGTGCCGTCGGCCTGGCGGAATCGCTCGAAGACGTGCGGCAGGAACGCCGGGTTGATGCCCTCGCCGGTGTCCGTCACCCGCACCTCGACCCGGCCTCGGTTCATGGTTGCGAAGATGGCCACCTTGCCGCCCGCCGGGGTGAACTTCACCGCGTTGGACAGGAGGTTCCACACCACCTGCTGCAAGCGATCCGCATCGCCCACGACGCCACCGAGCGCCGGTCCCAGGGTCGCGACGATCTCGATTTGCTTCTTCTGCGCGGCAGGCCGCACCGTGTCGATGGCGCCGTTCACCACGGCGACCATGTCGACCGGCTTCAGATCGAGCCGAATCTTGCCCGCGATGATGCGCGACACATCGAGGATGTCCTCGATCAATTGCGCCTGCGCCCGGGCATTGCGCTCGATGACGTCGATGGCCTTGGCCACGCGCTCGGGCTTCACTTGGCCGTCGCTGAGGAGCTTCACCCAGCCGAGGATGGCCTGCAGGGGCGTGCGCAGCTCGTGCGAGACCGTGGCCAGGAACTCGTCCTTCATCCGATTGAGCCGCTCGGCGTGCGTGCGCGCCGTCTCTTGCTCCATTTCGGATTGCCGCCGCACGTTCGACAGCTCGAGGTGCGTGCGCACGCGCGCCACCAGCTCCCGCGCGGAGAACGGCTTGAGCACGTAGTCATCGGCGCCCGCCGCGAAACCCTCGACGGTGGATTCCTGCCCCGCCCGCGCCGTGAGCAGAATGACCGGGGTGGTCTTCAACCGCGAATCCTCGCGAATGGCGCGGAGCAACGCAAAGCCATCGAGGCGCGGCATCATGACGTCGCTCAGGATCAAGTCGGGTCGGTTCGCGCGAGCGGCTTCCAAAGCCGCCTGGCCATCGGCCACCGCGGTCACGTCCCAGTGCTTGCCGAGCAGCCGGGTCATGTACGAGCGAATGTCGGCATTGTCATCGGCCAACAGAATCCGCGCTCGGGTTGGAGCCGCGGCAGTGGCGACGGTCCCCGGCGCCGAGGTGGAGGCGGGCGGCCGCGTCGACGGACATTTCTCGTCCGATCCGGGAAGCCATCGCAGGGCCTCCTCCACGTAGGTGGCCACGCCCGCCGAGGCGCGCGCCGACGTCTGCTGACGGCTCACGCGGCTCTGCGGAAGGTGCAACGAGCCCGTGGGGATCTTCACCGTGAACGTGGTGCCGTTGCCCGCGCCCAACTGCGTCGAGCTCGCCACGCAAATGTCGCCGCCGTGGATCTTCACCAGGTCCTTCACCAGCGCGAGGCCGATGCCCGTGCCCTCTTGGGTGCGCCCGCGCACGCCGCTCACGCGGTGGAAGCGCTCGAACACGCGGCCGATCTCCGCCTCGGGGATGCCGCTGCCCGTGTCGCTCACACAAAGCTGGATATGGCCGTCGCGCTCGCGCAGCGAAAGACGAATCTCGCCCTCGAAGGTGAACTTGAGCGCGTTCGACAGCAAATTGAGAACGATCTTTTCCCACATGTCGTGGTCCACGAAGGTGGCCTCACGCATGGGCGAAAGGTCGACGACGAGGCGCAAGCCCGCCTTCTCGATGGCCGAGCGAAACGCGCTCGCCAAGTCCGCGGTGAGCGCGGGCAGATCGACCTCGTGAAAGACGGCGTCCACACGCCCGGTCTCCACGCGGGAGAAGTCCAGCAGGGTGTCGGCCAGCTTGGCGAGACGCTGCGCGTTGCGCCGCACGAGCCCGAGGCGCGCGCGATGCTCCTTGGGCAAGGTCTCGTCGTCGATGGCATCGTCGACCGGGCCCAAGACCAAGGTGAGCGGCGTGCGGAACTCGTGGCTCACGGTGCCGACGAAGTCCGTCTTCGCGCGGTCGCGCGCGGCGAAGGCCGTCGAGCGCGCGCGCTGCTGCTCCTCCGCGTAGAGCCGCCCGATGCGGCTGCCGAGCTGCGTCGCCACCAGATCGAGGTACGCGTGCATGTCGCCCTCGAGCGACGATGCTGGATCGGTGAGGCCCACCACCAGGACCGCACGCGGCATGTCCCCGCGGGGCTCCTTCGCCGGCACGCTCAAGCCAACCCGCGGCACATCGTTGAGCGCCGTGCGCTCACGCACCATCAGGTGCCGATCCAAATCGCCAATGACCTCCAGGGCGCCGCGCAAGGCAGGCTGGCGCAGCACAATCGTTGCATCATGCACCCAAGCGGGGCCGGAGCGCGCCACCAGGCGGGTACGGTCGCCGTCTCGTTCCACAAGATAGGCGAAGGCGCACATCACGTCGCGCCCGCCGGCGACGAGGGCTTCCACGGTCAGGGCGCAGGCGTCTTCCGGGCTTTCGGCCGATTCGAGGCTCTCCATCAGTTCGCGCAGGTCGGTAAGAAACCGAAGATGGCGCCGCCCGTGCACGCTGCCAACGCCACCAACACCGGCGCCACGCTCTTCGAAGTCAGTCGTCCGCTCTGCCGCGCCGGTACGGCGCGTTCCGCTCAGGTCCTGTGCCCCGATGGTCGTCACTCCTCGAAACTGGCCCGTAGGCACCTTGTTCATCATCTCCCCCGACGGGAGAACGAGGCGCGAGAGCTTCCACCCACGAGTCCACGTTCCCCCTTCCCTTTGACGCAAGTACAAGGGTAAGCGGCTTCAGCGCCGCCGGGAAGTGGCAGAAGCACTGTCCAGCCGGATATTTACCAGTTTGCGGGCAATACGGGGGTGAAGCACCGAGAAAGAAATCAAACTCAACGATTCTTTCTTATGGCCTCCGTCCAGATGGCGATGGTGTGTGCACTCATGGTTCCATACGGAGGCAGGCGCGCATCGACGAATCCGCGTCCCAAATCCGGCAGATATTGCTCGCGCGACAGCAAGGTGCCACGGCACATCCGCCTCTGCGTGCGCACGGCATGGCGAAGCGCCACATCTTCACGCGCCCGTCGAAACAGCTCGTCCATGACCCACGCGGGGACAGTGGGTTCGTCTGGATAAATGAAGCTATAGAAAATTAGGTGTCCGAGTAGCACCGGCCAGCGCGATCCAAATCGCCGCAGGAGGCGCTCCCAATCCAGATGGTGGCCCTGTGCCACGATCAAATGCGCGACGTCCGCGCCATCGAAGCGCTCGCGCTCCATGACGAAGGACTTGGACCAAATCGTCTCTTCGATGGGGCAAAGCAACACATCCACGCCAAACAAGGTCGTGCTGGTGGCGTGATGGAACCAATCGTCGTCCACCGCGGTGAGGCCATTGCCCGAGTTGAAGATGATGTCGATGAACTGCCCATCCTGATGGGCCTTGGCCAACCAATGCGGAAACGGAACTTCGGTCCAACAACCGGCGCCGCGAAGCACGCCAAGGACCGCATCCAAATCGCGACGGCGCACGAACAGGTCGAGATCCTTCGTTTTGCGAACGAGGTGGCAATACTGCATCAGGGCGTACGAGCCGCCGGCCAGGAAGGGCACGTTGGCGTTCGTGAGGTCCTGCAGGCAGCGCGCATAGAACGCTTCGCTGGCGAGGGCGTGCGAGGCGTGCGGGGGCTCACTGCAAGCACGCTCGGCGTAGCGCGGGAGGGATAGCGGCGAGGAGCTCATGAGGGGATGACCGCAACCAGCGGCGGAGGCAGGACGGAGCAAGGCACGAGCCAGTGGCGGGCTGCCGACGGTGCCGCTTCGGCGAGGATCTTGCTCCAACCGCCGCACTGCATTGCCTCCAACCCGGGAAATTCGCCAATGAGCGACATCAAATCCGGCCCGCGCGTGCGCATTGCCGCCGTGGGCGATCTCCACTGCCGAAAGACGTCGACCCATACGATTTCGCCGTTGCTCGAGGCCGTCAACGACCGGGCCGATGTCCTGGTTCTCTGCGGAGATTTGACCGATCACGGCACCGCGGAGGAGGCGCACATCCTGGCCAAGGAGCTGGGCGTGGTGCGCATTCCCAAGGTAGGCGTTCTGGGAAATCACGATTTCGAGTCCGGCCACCCCGAGGAGGTTTCCGCCATTTTAGAGCAAGCCGGTGTGGAGATGCTCGATGGCGAGGCGGTGGAAGTCTGCGGGGTCGGTTTCGCCGGGACCAAAGGATTCATCGGCGGATTCGGCCGTGGCACATTGGGAGGCTGGGGCGAAGCTGCCATCAAGCGCATCGTGCAAGAGGCCATCGATGAAGCGCTCAAGCTCGAGTCTGCCCTGAGCCGTTTGCGCACGGAGCGGCGCATTGCTGTTTTGCACTACGCGCCCATTCGCGAGACGGTGGAGGGGGAGCCCGTGGAGATTTTCCCCTACCTCGGCTGCGGGCGTCTGGCGGAACCGCTGAATCGGTATCCGGTCGATGCGCTTTTTCACGGGCACGCGCACCATGGCAGCCCGGAGGGCCGCACGAACGCGGGCATTCCGATTTACAATGTTGCGCTGCCGCTACTCCGGACCGTCACGCCGGAGAGTCCCAACTTCCGTGTGCTCCAGCTCTGAGCCGGCAGGAGCGCAATCGCCTCAGTGTGGCGCTTCCGCCCGTGCTCGCTAATGTGGGACGAGCTGACGAGTTTAGGGCGTGCCGGAGAAGCCGCGGGGCGGTAGCGCCCGGAGGTAGGTGACGAGGCCCGCGAGCTGCTCGTCATTGGGGGTCCAGCGGTGGTTCTGTTGGACATCCTTGATGGGGAAGCCGTCGAGGATGCCGGTGGTGATGATGAGTTTGACCTGGTTGTCGGGAATCGGGGCCAGCTTGTAGGGCGAGTGGTCCGGGCCGTCCTTCTTGCTATGGCACTCCGCGCAAGGCGGCTGGCTACCGTCGGCACTGTTGTAACGCGCCTCGCCGGCGGCGTACCGGTTCTTGTCGTAGCCCACGACGTTGACGCTCACCTCTTTCGTCTTGCCGCCCGAGGTGACCGTGACCTTGGTCTTGCCGGCCTTCTTGACGGTCAGCATGTACCACTTGCCCGTGTCCGAGGGATCGCCCTGAAAGGTGGTCGGCTCGATGCTGGCGACGCTGGTATCGGCGACCGTAGCTTTCAAGTCCGTGCCGGCGCCGTAGGCCGCGAAGGGGATATGGAACACGTGCTCCTCGTCATATCCCGAGTAGAGCTCCGTCGGCTGCACTTGAAAATCTGGCGTGGAGCCGGACGTATCCGGCTCCGTGCCGGCATCACGCTCTTCTCCGCCGGAGTCACTCGATGAACATGCGCATGCAAGCATCGCCACCCCAACCAGGAGCACCGCCGATGTCACCTCTCTCATGCCCGCCCGGTCTGCAACGCATGTGCCTCCCGTAAACCGTTGAAATTCCTCGACTCAAGGTCGGTAAGGGGATCGCCCGCCACCCGATAGCATGGGTTAACACCGCACCACCCAATGGGCTCAGGAGAGAAATTCACAGGGAGGCGGGGAGGCGGGGAGAAGTTCCGGCGCGAGCGGCGCGGAACGCCTTTTTTGGTTTTCCACTTGGCACATTGGGCCAATTGAAAACCAAAAAAAACTCCCCGCCTCCCCGCCTCCCTGTGAATTTCTTCGGCAGGCTATTGGGGATATCGGCTCATCCTGGCCATTCGTATTCTCATGCGGCGTCGATCACGATACGACACGCGAAATTGTTCAGACGGCACGCAGCATCGCACATGTACGACGATGAGAGTGATGTGCCGGCTGTTAGGAATGTGCGCATTCGGTGTGCTGTTTTTATCGACTCCGGCGCGCGCTCAAATTGACGAAGCTGCGCGGGAAATACCGCCTGCACGGCATTGTCCATCGGATATGGCCCTGGTGGGCGAAACCTGTGTGGACAAATACGAAGGATCGCTGGTCGAGACACTCGAGGACGGGAGCGAAGTTCCTTTTAGCCCTTACGAGATTCCAAAGAAGCATCAGGTGCGTGCCGTATCCCGAGCGGGGGTCGTGCCACAAGCCTATATATCGATGTTCGAGGCCCGTAGAGCGTGCCACAATTCCGGCAAACGACTCTGCCGCTCGCAGGAGTGGAAGGCTGCCTGCCGCGGCCCGGACAACACGCGGTATCCGTATGGCCCCACCCGTGTTCCCGGCGCATGCGTGGATACGAAACGCATCTCGCCGGTGATAAAAATCTTCCACGGCGGACATACCGCCGAGCACATGAACGACCCGCGCCTCAACCAACTCGAGGGTACGGTCGCCCCCACCGGAACCGCGACCGCCTGCACCAATAGCTACGGTGTGCACGATATGGTCGGCAATCTGCACGAGTGGGTCGACGAGGGCATTTTCCGCGGCGGCTATTACCTCGATACCGAAATCAATGGCGAGGGCTGCGAATACATCACCGCCGCCCACGCCCCGTATTACCACGATTACTCCACGGGATTTCGCTGCTGCGCCGATGCGGACTCGTTGCCATTGGACGACGACGAGGACACCAGCACGACCGATTCATCGGACGGAATGGGCGCCGAAAATGCCAAGCACGATGGCATCCCCGTGGATGACGACGAATGGGACGACGACACGACGGTTCCCGTATGGGATCTGGCCAAAAGCACCACCCGCGCCCTCGCGCCCAAACCCCGGCGGGCCCGCCGTCGTCGATGATTCATCGATTCGGCGCGTGATTCGGCAGCTCTGAAAAATAGGTTTTCGACGCCGAAACCAATGAGGCGCATGCCCCATCGTTGGCATTATCCATGGCGGCGCCGTCGCGCACGTTCATGCAATGGAATGCGTTGTCCCAGGGCTGCGCAACCAGGAGTCGTTGGTCGCTCAACATGCCCCAGGTGTTGACGGGGCAGGGAAACATCTCCGTACAATTGGTCACCGGTATCGGTGCGCGCGGCGCCTCGTCGGGGCGGAGCAGGCTGCGGCCCGCGAATTTCCCGCGGTAAGGCAGCACCGGCGTGGCATCCAGCACACCGTACATGTCGAGGAGCGTGGGCAATACATCGAAGTGCGTCACCACGTCGCCGGCGTGCCCGCGAAGGGCGCGCTCTTCTTCGGGCTCGAGCGCGCCATTGCCAAAGGCGATCCAGCCCGGCACCTTGGTTTGCTCGTCGTACAGATTTTGCCCGTGGTGAATGGCCCCGCGCTCGCCGAAGGATTCACCGTGGTCGCTGGTCAATACGATGATCCAGGGAGAGTCTTTTTGCGCCTCGAGAAAGCGCCCGATGCATGAGGCAATGCTCTTGTCCTGCTCGAAAATGGCATTCCGATAAGCATTGTGCAAAAGCGGCATTTTGGACCATGTCACCGTGCGCTCCCACGGCGAATAGGGAGCATCGTCCTTGTCGACGAAATAGGGAGCATGCGTGCCGCCGAAGTGCAGCGTGATGAAATACGGCGACTGCAGCGCGGGCAGATTCGCCACGGTGTGCGCGGCAAGAAGGCGGTCCACGCCGCGGTCGATCATTTCGTCCTCGTCCGCGACGGCGTGCCCCAACAGGGTCTCCATCATCACGAAAGAGTCCATCACCGTGCGCAGCTCCGTGCGCTCGAACAGATGCTCCGATTGCGCGGACCAGTAGATGACGCGCGGCCGCTGCCCATCGTCCCCGCGCACGGATTTCATCCAGTCGAACCAAGTTGGCGCCGCAAGAATGTCGGCTCGGTGGCCGAGTTGCGATAGGCCCGTGGTGAGCGCGGACACCGACACCGCCGTGTAGCTCGCCACGGAGCGCATTCCCTGCAGGGTCACGCGCGAGGGCAGCAGGGCCGCCGTTCGCGGCCCCTCGTAGTCTTCGGCGCGCACGCTCTCGGTGAGCACGAAAAGCACGTTGGGCAGGCGTTTTCGCCGCGACGAAAGCGCGGGGACCCGCACCTGCGCACCCGCGGCCTCCGCATCGCGCGAGGGCTCCCACGCAAGAGACGCCGCATGCGCGAGGCGCACGTCGAGGGTACCTTCGCGCAGTTTGCCTCCGGCGAGCAGCAGGAGCGCACCGGCTGCGACCACGAGGGCACGCGTTCGCCGACGCTGGAACCACGCCGCACGTGCCCCCACGGTGAGCAACGCGTACTCGAACGCGCCCACCGCGGTCACGATGATCGCCGTCCCCGGCAGCATGGCGAGCACCACCGGCTTCACGTCCGACCACGCGAACATGGCGGTCTCGATGACCTGCTCGTCCAGCGGTACGTGGTAGTGCCGATAGACGAATACGTCGATGACCACGAGCGACGCCACGAGCAACGAAATCAGCGCACGAAAAAAGCGTCGCCAGAAAATATTCCCGAGAACGAAACTCAAAAGAACACTTGCAGCCGCCGTGAAGAGAAGGCGCGGATCCCGGCGATATGGCTCGATTCCACGCAGCAGGCAATCGAGGGCGACCCACTGAGTGGCAAATGCCGTCAATGCAATAAGAGGCGAGACCCTCCTACCTGTGCGCGCAACTCGAGTGTAGATGCCAATCATTTTATGCTATGCGTGGATGTCATGTTGCATCGTGCGCGATTCCCGCTGCTCGTCATCGCGCCCATTGCGCTTCTCCTGACCACGTGCGGGCACGCTCCCGCGGAAAAATTCCAGAGTCAAGCGCCGACGACACCCGCAGCTCCATCCGTGGATGTGGCGGCTTCGAATCCCCCGCCGGTGCCCAAGCGCGTGGCCGAGTGGACGGAGAAGCTCGACGCCATTCGCGTGTATTATGCAAACACCGAGGAAGAGATCCCGATTCGTCTCTATGCCTCCGACGGAACCGTCGATCCCGACGAATTGCAGGCCTTTCGTCGCATCGTTGCGGCCAAGGATGCGGGACCTGCCCCCATGCATCCCCGCTTGGTGCAGCTCGTGATGAAGGTGGCGTATCACTTCAAAGCGCATTCGGTGGTGGTGGTCTCCGCGTACCGCCCCTCGAAGGCAAAGCGTTCGGCCGGCAAGCATGCCACCGGCGAGGCCATCGATTTCAAGCTGCGCGGGATCGATTCCAAGAAGGTAGCTTCGTACGTACGCACTTTACCGAAGGTGGGAGTGGGTATTTACACGCATCCCGACACCCAATACGTGCACCTCGACGTGCGCGAGGAGAGCTACCACTGGCTCGATGCCTCGCCGCCAGGCAAGTCGTGGCACGAGAAAAAGCTGAACGATCCCGGTCGCGAAGAGCGCGACGCCGCGTGGACGCCCGAAAGCGATCTGCCCGAGCAGCCTTAGGAGCCAACCGCCAAGGCGCCAAGGACGCCAAGAATTGGAAGATGGGGCTTGCGCCGATCCCTGAATCCTTGGCGCTCTTGGCGTCTTGGCGGTTCGCTACGTTTGCTTCCGCTTCGAGGCGCGCTTTTCGGCCACGGGCGGCGGCGGTGGGGTCATGCGGCGGCGGAGCCAGCCCAGTTGGCGCGCGCGATCGCCCGGAAAGAGCCGGTCGAGCATGGCCGGCGTCAGGTTCGACATGTTGGTGCCCTTCGCGGTGCGGCGCACGAAGCCATCGAGATCGCGGGAGAACTCCGCGGCGGTGGAATAGCGTTGGTCACGCTCGCGTTCCACGGCGCGCATCACGATCTTCGCGAGGGCGTCGGGGTAGCCTTTGACGAGGGTGCGCGGATCCGGGATGGGCGCGTTGCGCACCGCCTTCACCGTGGCGATGTCGTTGTCGCGACGGAACAGCCGCCGCATCGTGGTCATCTCCCAGAGCGTCGTGCCCAAGGTGAAGATGTCGCTGCGCCGATCGATGGGCACCTGCAGGATCTGCTCGGGCGAAAGATAGGGCAGCTTGCCCTTCACGATGCCCGCCTGGCTCTTCGAAGCGCGCCCCACCGACTTGGCCAGGCCGAAGTCGAACAGCTTGATCTCGCCGTCGTAGGTTAGAAAAATATTACTGGGGTTCACATCGCGGTGGATGATCCCGAGCTCCGCGCCCTCGGGATCCGCAAGCCCGTGCGCGTACTCGAGTCCGTCGGCCACCCGCGCCGTGATCCACGCGCTCACATCGAGGCGCATGGCGACCTTGAGCCCCGCGCACGTGTCCCACACGTCCATCAGCGTGCGCCCCACGAGGAGCTCCATCGCGATGAAGTGGTACTCGCCCGACGTGCCGTACCCGACGGTGCGAATCAGGTTGGGGTGCGAAAGACGAGACAGGATTTTTGCCTCGTCCATGAACATCTTGATGCCCTGCTCGTCTTGGGCCAGCTCGTGCAGCGGCACCTTGATGGCGACGACACTGTCTTCTCCGTCGGAAGACTTGGAACGCCCCAAGTAAACATTTGCCATACCGCCCGAAGCAATTTTGGCGATGACGTCGTAATCGCCAAGCTTCGTAGGCCTGGAAGGGGGCGGCACCTTCGGGACCTTATCATTGTCCCGCGACGAATTCTTGGACAGTCCGTCGTTCAAGCTGCCTCTTCCTCGCGATCCTCGAGCACTTCAAGCAGGTGGTCGAGCGTCGTTGACACTTCGGATGCTAGCTTGCGGGGGACGGTGCGCGTCTCGGCCAGAAGTTGGCGAAGGCGCGTGGCGACATTGCGCAGGCCAGCCACCTCCCGCTGGTGGAGCGTATCCTCGTCCACGGGAAAAACCTGGTCGCGAAACTCGCGGTTGAGCGCGGGAAGCGGAGCGCCTTCGTCGAGAACGCGCCGGCGCAAGGACTCGAGCGTGTCGGACGGCACATTTTCCGCCTCGGCGCGGCGCAAGAAGTCGACCGCCTGATAGTTCGGGATCGGTGTGGAGATGCCATCGCGCGCCAGCACCTCCGGCCGGGATGCCGACAAAAACGCGAAGGAGCCAGTCAACTTGTCCACGGTCTCCGGCTTCAGATGCAGCTCGCGGCGCGCATAGTTCTCGAAACTGTCATACCCCCACGCCTTCCATTGGCCGGTGCGCCGTACGCGGGTCAGTGACTCTGCGAGCTCCACCCAACTGGACTTGAAACGCCGGGCGCGCCGCAGGAGTTCCACGCGTTCTGGATCATCGGCATGGTTTGCCTCTGCGGCAGCAAGTTGAGCCACGACCTTCGTCTCGCGCATGGCACTTTCGATAGATGGGCGCCGCCAGGAGCGCAAGCCTCGTTTTTACGGCATCTTAACGCGGGCCTCGCCAGCTTGAACGGCGTGCAAACCACTCAAGTTGGCCAAAGTCGCATCAGGGAAACGAAGCAGGACAAGATCGTCATTCTGTCGAACCGTGGCCCGAATGACTTCGTGTGGCGCGGCGGCGGCTGGGTCGTCGAACGCGCCTCGGGAGGCCTGGTCAGCATGCTCGCGCCGCTGGCGCAGCGCCCCGACACGACGTGGTTCTGTTGCGTGTCCGAGCCGCCCGATGCCAAAGGGGAACGCGACGGCTTGTTCACCACGGCCGCGGATCAATGCGCGGAGTTCGACGTGGTGCCGCTACCGTTGCCGCCCGAGGTCTACCAAGCGTACTACGGGCGCATCTCGAACGAGGTGCTCTGGATGCTGCAGCATCACATGCTAGGGCCCGGCGGCTACGAGCTGGTCGATCACGCGCGCTACCGCGCCTGGTCCAGCGGGTACTTCGAGGCGAACCGTCGCCTCGCCGCCGCGGTGAAAGAGACATGCGTGACGCCGCGGGCGTTTCTCGTGCAGGACTACCATCTGTATCCGCTGCCAGCGCTGCTGCGGCGCCATTTTCCGCATGTGCGAAGCTTGCACTTCACGCACATCCCGTTTCCGGAGCCGACGGTGCTGCGCCTTCTGCCGAAGCCGTGGCGCGAGGCGATCTTGCACGGGATGCTCGGCGCCGATCGTGTGGGCTTCCAAACGGAGGAGGACCGCGAGGCGTTCCTTGCATGCTGCAAGTATACGGCGGAGCGCGAGGTGGACTTCGAGACGAAGACGGTGCGCGCCATCGATGGGCGGCAAGTCTACGTGGGCGTTTACCCCGCGAGCGTGGATCCAGAGGCGCTGTTGGCCTTGCGCGATAGCCCACGCGTGGTCGAAGCGCGTGCGCGCTTTGCCGACACGCGGTCCGAGTTTTCCATCGTGCGCGTGGACCGGCTCGATCCGAGCAAGAACCAGCTGGTGGGCTTCAAGGCGTTCGCGCACCTTCTGGAGACGCGCCCCGATCTGCACGGGCGGGTGCTCTTTCGCGCCTTCCTGGTGCCGTCACGCACGGACCACACGGTGTACCGTGACTACAAGGCCGCGATTTACCGCGAGATCGAGCGCATCAACGCGACCTACGGCCCGAGCTGCGGGCGGCCGCCCATCGAGGTGTTCTACACGAATGACCGCGAGCAGGCGCTGGCCGCGCTCGAGCGGTGCGACGTTCTTCTCGTCAACTCGAAGGAGGACGGGATGAACCTCGTCGCAAAAGAATGGGCCATCGTGGCCGATACGGACCGCCCCGGGGTGCTCGTGGTCTCCGAGACGGCGGGCGTCGCCGAAGAAGCCGCGGGCAGCGCGCTCACGGTCTCGCCTCTCGACGTGGAGGAGACGACGCAGGCCATGGTCCGCGCCCTGGAGATGCCCCGCACCGAACGCGAAGGCCGTCTCCAACGCTTCCGCGCCCGCGTCCGCAGTTGGACCGCATCCCACTGGCTCACCGCCCAACTGACGGATCTCGGCGTGGACTAACACGCTGGTGGATGGAACCGCCAAGACGCCAAGGACGCCAAGAGATTGTTGGATCGGAGTGCCGTGGACCTCGTCGACACCCCAAATCCTTGGCGTTCTTGGCGCCTTTGGCGGTTCGTCTTCTCAGCTAGGACGCCTTCTTCGCGCGGATGGCGAGCTTGATGAGGACTTCGTCTTTGATCAAGTCGTCCGGCTTGCCCGGGTAGACGATGCCGAAGTCCTTGCGGTTGATCGCGAACTCGGCGTCGGCGTCGAGTTGATCGCCGTTGACCTTGATGGTCGCGGGGAACGAGATCGACTTGGTCACGCCGTGAAGTTCGAGGTTGCCCGTGATGGTATGCGAGGCGCCCTTTTCGCCGCCGGCCTTGATGGCCGTCGACGTGAACTTCGCCGTCGGAAACTTCGCCACGTCGAAGAAATCCCCCGTCTTCAAGTGGCCGGTCAGCTTCTCCTCGTCGGTGGAGAGCGAGCCCACGTCCACCTCGGCGGTCACCTTGCTCTTCTCGGCATTGCCGTCGACCAAATCGACGGTCCCCGAGAACTTGCCGAAGTTGCCATCGTGCTTGCGCGTCACCTTCGCGCCCACGAACGAGAACTTGGACCCATCGGCGCTGGAGAACGCGAGCTTCGTCGCCGCCCCGGTGGTCACCGGTTGCACCGCCGCGGGCGCGGATACCTGCGCCTTCGCCTTGTCCTTGCCCGGATCGTTGTCGCACCCGGCCGCAAGCGCGACCGCGACGAAAGCTACAGCGGCATATCGAAGCATCATCTTCCTTCTCTCCTTCACCAAAAAAACGGGGCCTACCCGAACTCCACCGAACGGCGACTCAGACTACCGAATTCGAATCCTACGATTGGAAAACGAACCTTTGTTGCATCGTCTCCAGCCGCGCCCGCGGCTACGACGAGCGGGCGATAATGATCCGGTGTTGGATGCGCCAAGGCCCAACCGGGTGCTCGTTTGGGGTCGCATAGAGCATCCAGGTCACCGGACGACAAGGTCTCCGTCGCCCACGCATCGAACTCCGCGGCCCATGCCACAGGCGCATCCGTACCATCACGCTGAAGACGCCGGAGGTTGTGGGTAATATTCCCGCTCCCCAGAATCCATACGTCTTGATCACGCAACGGCGACAGCGCGCGGCCGAGGGCCAGGAGTTCCTTCATGCTCGCGGAGTGTGGCATCGATAGCTGCAGCGTCGGCAGCCGCGCCTCCGGATCCAGGTGGGTCAACACGGTCCATGCGCCATGGTCGAGCCCGCGATCGCTTGCACGCGGCCCCCACGAAGCGAGGCGCTTCGTCACCTCGGTGGCGAGCTCCGGTGCCGCCGGAGCATCGTGCCGAACCTGATAGAGCGGCTCCGGAAAGCCATAAAAATCGTACACCAGCGGCGTTCCGTTTCGCGTCGACGACAAGGTCACCGGTGCGTCCTCCCAGTGGGCCGACACCACCAGCACGGCACTTGGGCGGCGCGGCAACGTCATGGCCCACGCCGAGAGCTCCGCGCCCTTCTCGGCATCGAGCGCGAGCAACGGCGCACCGTGCCCCACGAACGCGACCGGCATACGCTGGGTTTCCTTCATTTGACCCCCGGCAATCTGGGTGATTGCACCAACGCCAACAAGGCGATAGCAGTGCATCTCTATGTTGCATGGCACGCAACAATTCTTCCCGCAGCTCGAAGAACTCGAGGCCTTCGTGCGCATCGCCGAATTGGGCAGTCTCACGGCGGCCGCGCAGCGCCTTCGCGTGCCGAAGTCCACCTTGAGCCGGCGTCTCAGTCGCCTCGAAGAAGGACTCGGTGCGCAGCTTCTCACGCGCACCACGCGCAAGTTGCACCTCACCGAGGTGGGTGCCGCGTACCTCGAACGAATCGCACCCGCCCTCGCGCACATCGACGAGGCGAACCGCGAAGCCCAGGGAGATCGCGACACGCCCCGCGGTCATTTGCGCATCACGGCGCCCGTGGATCTGGCCACCACGTGGCTCCCGCCGCTCATCGCCACGTTTTGCGCGCGCCATCCTGCCGTGACCGTCGAGGTTCTCGTCGAGGCGCGCTTCATGGACCTCGTGGGCGAGGGCATCGACTTGGCCGTGCGCCCCGCCGCGGAGTTGGCCGATTCGGGTCTCGTGGCCCGCCGTATCTCCACGACGGACCTCGCGCTCTGGGCGAGCCCGCGCTACCTGCGCCGGCGCAGCCTACCACGCGTGCCTGCGGATTTGGAGCGCCATGTCATGGCCGTCCTCGGGCCGCCCATCGCGCGCCTCACACTGCGCGGGCCGGAGGGCGTGCGCCACACCGATGTGAAAACGGCCATCGCGAGCAACGACCCCATCTTTCTACGCGAGCTCGCGCTGAAAGACGGCGGCATCGTCATCCTGCCTTCCCTCTTCGCGCGGGCGGACCTCGGCCTCGTGCGCGTGCTTCCGGATTGGGCCCTGCGGCAGGTGGGCCTCTACCTGGTCCACCCGGCGGCGCGGGTCGTTCCGGCCAAGGTGCGCGCCTTCCGAGACTACCTCACGAAGCACGCCCCCGACTCGACCGCCTACCGCGCACTTCTGCGTCGTTGGCAAATGCAGAGGTAGCCCCTTTTCAGGTGGTTTTCCTGTGATTATTGCCAGAGCGTCATGACCGATCCGACCCCCAACCAAGCCACGACAGAGGGCAAGAAGAGTCTCCCGTTCCAAGCGGAGGTGGCTCAGGTCCTCAAGCTCGTCATCCACTCGCTGTACAGCCATAAAGAGATCTTCTTGCGTGAGCTCGTTTCCAACGCATCCGACGCGCTGGACAAGCTCCGCTTTCGCAACCTGACCGAGCCCGAATTGATGGGCAACGACCCCCGGCTGGAGATCACGATTGCGCCGGACAAAGAAAAGGGCGTGCTCGTCATCCGCGACACCGGCATCGGCATGACCGAGGCGGAGCTCATCGAGAACCTCGGCACCGTGGCGCACTCGGGCTCGCGGGCTTTTCTCGAGCAGCTTTCCAAAGCAGGCACCGCGAAAGACGTCAATCTCATCGGCCAATTCGGCGTCGGCTTCTACAGCGCCTACCTCGTGGCGGATCGTGTCGAGGTCATCACCCGCGCCGCCGGCCCCGGCCAGCGCGCCCTCCTCTGGTCGTCGGACGCGCAGAGCACCTTCACCATCGAGCCCACCACCCGGGCCGAGCGCGGCACGGAAATCATTCTTCACCTGCGCCCCGAGCACAAAGACTTCCTCGACGAGTGGCGCATTCGCGACTTGGTGGGCCGCTATTCCGATTACGTCGCCTACCCCATTAAGCTGGAAAAGAAGCCCGAGAAGGACGAAAAGCCGGAGCAGCCCGAGCAAATCAACCGCGCCAACGCACTGTGGCAGCGCCCCAAGTCGGAAATCACCGACGCGCAGTACGACGAGCTCTACAAGCATCTGACGCACGACTTCGAGCCGCCCATCGCGCGCACCCACTTCAAAGTGGAGGGCACGCAGGAGTTCGCGGGCCTCTTGTTCATCCCGCGCCGCCCGCCGTTCGATCTGTACGACGGCCGCAAGCCGCGCGGCGTGCGCCTCTTCGTGAAGCGCGTCTTCATCATGGACGACGTGGAGGAGGTGCTTCCGCCCTGGCTTCGCTTCATGCGCGGCGTCATCGATTCGGACGACTTGCCCCTCAACGTCTCGCGTGAGCTGCTGCAAGACTCGACCATCCTGCACGCGATCAAGAAGCAGGTTACCAAGAAGACCTTGGACCTGCTCGAGGAAATGGCCAAGGAGCGCAAGGACGATTACGAGACCGTCTGGAAGAACTTCGGCCAAGTTCTCAAAGAGGGATTGGCGCTGGACAGCGAATACAAAGAGCGCATTGCGCCGCTGCTTCGATATGGCAGCTCCCATGGCGAAGGCCTGGTGTCGCTCGCCGATTACGTGGGCCGCATGAAGGAAGGCCAAGAGGGCATTTATTACCTCTTTGGCGAGTCGACGGCGTCGCTGCAGAATTCGCCCTATCTGGAGACGTTGACCTCGCGCGGGTTCGAGGTGCTCTTCATGAGCGATCCCGTCGACGAGTGGGCGGCCGAGGGTCTGCGCGAATTCCAGGGCAAGCCGCTGGTGTCGGCGATGCGCACGGATCTGAAGCTGCCGCTCGACGAGGAGCAGAAGAAGACGAAGGAAGAAGCGTCGACGCGGTTGCAGCCGCTCATCTTGCGCATGGTCAAGGTGCTTCACGACCGGGTGCGCGAGGTGAAGGTGTCGGACCGGCTGACGAACACGCCGTCGTGCCTGGTGCTTCCCGATGGGGGCACGCCCGCCTTCATGGAGCGGCTGCTCAAGGAGCGCGGGCGGGGCATTCCGCATGCGAAGCGCATTTTCGAGATCAACGCGACGCACCCGATCATCGAGTCGCTCGCGTCGCTGGTGGAGAAGGACGCCGAGTCACCGAAGATCGACGAGTGGATCGATATTCTTTACGACCAGGCGCTGCTCACCGAGGGCGCGACCATCGACGATCCGAATCGGCTGGCGCGGCGCATTGCCTCGCTGCTCACGGAGGTTGCGACCGGGGGCGCGACCAAGCAGGGTTGACGCTTCGAAGTACGTGATCGACCAGGGCCTGGGCCACCTTTTTGGTGGCCGGGCCGTGCCTTCCTCGCGCGCGCCGGCGGATAAGGACTACCTCTTTTTCAACGCGCGAATCTCCTCGAGATCGAGCAGATCTTTGGGCCGACCCGCCGCTCGTTTCGCGCGCTCCAATCCATCGAGACCAAGCAGAAGGACCTGGTGACCGAAGAGCGAGACCGCCACGGATAGCGAATGCACCTCATCGAATCCCCCGAGCCCAGGGACGTCTCCCAGCAGGTCGACATCGCCAATATCGGTGGCCAGAGTAAAGTTCAGGCCGCTCCGTAAGGTCTGCGCGTCCCAAAGAAAGGGGAGCTCGGGTGGGGCGCCGCGAAGACGCGGGTGAAACGGCCCCAGACTGCGTGCAAGCGCGTCGAGATTGTCTCGCGTCCGCGCGTAGCAGATGTCGAGATCCTGTGTCACGCGGGACGACCCCTGCAGCACCAGGGCGACGCCGCCAATGACCACATAGCGAACTCCGTTCTCGGAAAATATCCGGACGAGCTGTTCCAGGTCGGTCATCGAGTGGCTCGCAAAGCATCGAGGGAGCGAAGGACCGCAAGCATTTTGCGGAGCCGCTGCTCGGGCGTGAGTGTGAGATTCTCGCGGATTTGGGTTTCGTCGACCCCGCTAGGAAGAAGATTTAGGATGCGAACATCCCACGGCTCTTCGCCGGGTTCGAGAAGGCTGTAGTCGCGGGCCATGTCCACACAAGCTTACGAGGGATGTTGGCCCGTGCCAAACTGCGGGGCATGAAACTCGAAGGCTCGTGCCAGTGTGGCAAGGTCACCTATCGCATCGATTCGGATACGCCGTATCCGTACATGTATTGCTTCTGTTCCATCTGCCGCAAGACCTCGGGCGCGCTCACGTGCAACATCATGGGCAAGCGCGACACGTTGAAGATCCGCGGCGAGCGCTATGTGAAGAAGTACCACGCGGTGATGCGCGAAAAAGGCCAGCGCCCTCACCGCAGCGAGGGTGAACGCTGGTTCTGCGGCGAATGCGGCACGCACCTCTTCGTCGCCGACGACCGCTGGCCCGAGGGCATCTGGCCCAACGCGGCCGCCGTCGACACCGAGCTGCCCGAGCCCCCCGAGCAGGTGCGCATCATGCTGGCCTTCAAGCCCAAGTGGGTCCCCGCCCCGGGCGAGGGCCCCACCTTCAAGCGCTACCCCAAGCTATCCATTGCCAAATGGCACGAGAACCACGGCCTCTCGGGCGAGTCACGCAAGTCCCCGAAATCCCCCAAGTCCCGAAAGACACGAAAAGCCTCCTAAGGGGCAATGCTACTGGAGCGTGGCGCCCACGTCGGAGTCTTGCGAGACTGCGGGAACCTCCATGTCACTTTCCGATCTCGCGTCTTTCGGAACCCTCATTAGCGGCGTTGCTGTACTGGTCTCGGTCATCTACCTCGCGCTTCAAGTGAGGCAGACAGAGCGCAATCAGCAAATCTCGATCAGGCACAGTCGCGCCTCGCGCATCGTCGAGTTGCATCTGGCGCTCGCAGACCCCGCCGTGGCGGATGCATGGCTTCACGGTTCGGAGAGCCCCCAGGACATCACGCAAACGGAGCTACGCCAGTACATCCACCTATGCCGCGCGCTCTTCTTCCATTTCGAAGACTCGTTCTATCAACGTGAGGAAGGGCTGTTGAACGACGACGCGTTCGAAACCGTCGTTGCGGGCGTTCGGCTCATGGCGAGAAGCCCGGGCTGGCGGGCCGCTTGGAGGATCGCGCGGCCCAACTTTGGCGGACGGTTCCGAGACTTCATCGACAGCGTCGTCACCGGATCCGCCGTCGAGCCCCCCGTGGACCTCTCGCTCGAGACGTGGAAGGCCGCTTTCGCGTCCGAAGCGTCGCGGACTTCGTAGCTACTTGCCCTGAGCCGTCGCGGCTTGCTCGATGAGGGACGCCACGATTCTTTCGTTATCGAAGGCGCGCGATATCAATGGGAGAGCGATCAAAAAGTCGGCTTCTTGATCCAAAGGATCACATTCCGATCCTTCGCCGTCCCCTGCCCTGCCCCCACCCCGTGGGTCGTATAATCGAGAATCCCCAACGTGCGGCCCATTTCCGCCACGGAATCGTTCTCCGTCGAGTAGTCCACGGCGACGGAGCGAATCGACAAATAGCCATTGTCCTCGTCCCATACTTCGATGGTCCGGAACTGGTGCGGATAATCGGCAATCGCCGAAGTCCGCACTTCCCAATAGCCATTGGTCGCCGGCGCGGCCGCCGCCACGTGCCGCACCTTGTGAATGTGCGAATGCCCCGCAATGTGCCCGATGACGTGCGGATTCGCGGTCAGCAACGCCTCCCACTCGGGCCTCAAAAACGCATCCGGCTGCTGCTTCCCACCGAGCGATCCGCCGTCCGAGAGATTCTCCGCCGCATGGTGCGAAGCAAAGAGCACCATCTTCTTGTCCTGCTTCGCCCGCTCCAGGGCCGGCTTCACGAAGGCATCGATATCCCCTTTGCGCAGCAGTCCCTCGGCTCCCCCGGTCTCCGCCGCCGTATCGATGGTGATGAGCCGAATCCCCGACTCACCGAGATCTTGCTCGTAAAAAGCCTTTTTCGCCGACTTGGCGTAGTCCCCCAACCCATGGGCCAGCGGCCCGGACTTCCCTTTGTGCGCGAGCACCCGGTCGATCAAGTCGGCGCGCGGCATCGCGGCGCGATTCGGATCGGCGGGGATCTCTCCATCGCTTGCGATCGGACTTCCGGGCAATCGGTAATCGCGCGTCCCGTACACCCCCGGCTTCGACCCCTTCGACTGCGCGATCGAATTCGCGTCGACCACCAACGTCCCCTGAATCAATACATCGTGGTTGCCCGACACCCAGTACCAAGGCATATCGAGCCCCTCGGGGGTGAACGGATCTTTGCCATCGTTGTTCGCCCCGGGCACCGGATCGTCGGCATTGCC
The DNA here is from genome assembly GCA_037157775.1 of Sorangiineae bacterium MSr12523. Lineage (NCBI taxonomy): Bacteria > Pseudomonadati > Myxococcota > Myxococcia > Myxococcales > Pendulisporaceae > Pendulispora > Pendulispora brunnea. Next base: position 1,886,104 of record CP089982.1, on the reverse strand, counting down.
CGAATCGCACGCCAGCTTGTCGGCCCCACCGAGTAGTGCGAGTACCCAGTCGACTTCGTTTTGCTGAGCACTATCCGCATTGTCGCCGCCAAGCACCACGAAGTCGAACGGCGCATCCTTGTGAATCCGGTTTACCGTTCGGACCACGGCATTGACGACGCGGCACTCGTGCCCTTCCTGCGGACGCCATGCGGCGCTGAGATCCGGTGTGATCCCATCGACGTTGGCCACACGCGTCGGCGACTCGTCGTCCGCAAGTTGAAAATCCGCCAAGTGGGCAAATCGGGTGAGCTTTCGCGCATTCGGCCCGGGCGTGGGTGCCGCTGCCCCATCCGGAGTTTCCACCTGAATCGCTTCCCCCGGCCCCGTCGTAAATGCACCAAAGCCGTCCGCCAGCTGCTGTTTCAACACCGCCGGCTCGATCGACGTGGGCTTGCTCTGCTCCGCTTCCACCGCGTGCCTGGGCACGATGGTTTGCACATCGGTGAGCTTCACCGGTGCCGAAAGCGGCGCAAGTTTGGCGACCTCGCGTTCGGTCGGCTTATGGTCATCCGGGGGCGGCGACGAGGGACCGTTGTCGTCGCTGCTGGAGCATGCCGAGGCAATCAGGGACAAGACGAGGAGGGACGCGTAAGACTTCATTTGAAGTCAAGAGTAACTGAAGTGCGTCTCAAAGGAAGAGAAGCGAGCGTAGGAAGGGTGTGAGTGCCCACTGGCACATCCGGTGACCATGACACGGCGAGCACGGGTCGAACGCACGTCGCACTCCGGATACGAGCTTGTCGCAGCAAAACCGCATGTTCGCTTGATGCGTAAATTCCCGCTCGAACTCTCTCCCTTGATGTAATGTCGCGACACCAAATCGCGTTCCGACCCTTGAACTGGGCAGCGGCAGGTCCCTCTTCGTGAGGGTCAGGAATTGGGTCCCCACGCATTCAAGGAGATCTTCCAATGAAGAATCGCTTCATGCCCGGTATCGTCGTCGCAGTCCTCGGTCTTCCCCTCTTTGCCAACGGGTGCAGCGACGATGCGAACAACCCGCTTTGCTGCAACGAATTCGAGGTGGGTGCAACCGTCGATGTCAACGTCGCGGGAACGGCGCAAGGGCGCGTGGCTGCCCAAGCGGTCGCAGATGTCGCCGGCATCGCAGCGGCGGCCGTGGACGATCTGACAACGGCTTGCCGAGGCATTGCGCAGGATCTCGATGCCCCTGCCGACAAGCAGGACGCCGCCGACGCAGAGACGAACAAGAACAAGCAAATGCAAGCATGGTGTAAGCTTGCCGTGGATCAAATTACCTCGTTCAAGGCCGGTGCGACCCTGACGGTGCAAGCCACCCCGCCCGTCTGTGAAGCCTCCATCAGCGCCAAGGCGGATTGCCAAGCGAAATGCTCGGTCGACGGGAAATGTGACGTAAAGGTGAACCCGCCGACCTGCACGGGCGGCAAGCTCGAAGTCGCGTGCAAGGGCGAATGCACGGCCAAAGCAGGAGCGACGCTTTCCTGCGAGGGTCAGTGCACGGGCAGCTGCTCAGGGTCCTGCACGGCGAGCGGCGGGGTCGAGTGCGCAGGCAAGTGCGACGGAACGTGCACGGCGAGTGCAGGCGGCAACGGCCCGCAGGCTGATGGAACGTGCAAGGGGAAGTGCTCCGGCACGTGCTCCGTGACGGCGCCCAACGTCCAATGCAACGGAAGCTGCAGCGGCACGTGCTCGGCCAGCTGCAAGGGCACCGCCGAGGCATCGGTCAAGTGCGATGGCGAGTGCAAAGCCGATTACGAGCCCATCTCATGCAAGGGCGGCAAGCTGGAAGGCGGCTGCCAGGTCGACGCGAAGTGCGATGCAAACTGCAGCGCCAGCGTGCAGGCCAAGGCGTCGTGCACGCCGCCGTCGATCGACATCAAGTTCAACGTGGACTCCGGCAAGATCGGCAAACTCGTGGCCACGTTGAAGGCGAACCTCCCCATCATCTTCTCCTTGAAGACCCGCCTGGAGGCCATGGTCGACATTACGGGGCAGGTGTCGGCCAACATCAACGCCATCGCCGACGTGAAGCCGGCCTGCATCCCGGCACTGGTGGGCGCCGCGGGCCAGGCGCTGGCGAACGTCAAGGACTCCGCTTCGGCATCCGCGAGCATCACGGCCAGCGTCGGCAAGTGATCGGCGTCGTGTGATCCATGGGCGGCGCACGCATTCGGGTGCGCCGCCCGTGTCCGTTTCTCGCACCTCATGAGCACGAATATGAATAAGACTTACCTTTGCGCCTTCTTATCTTGTGTCACCTTGGTTCTCACCGCCTGCGGCTCCTCCTCGGAGGACACCGGCACGACGACCAACGGCGTCAACGACGTCTCCAAGGCCTGCGCCACCCGCGCATCATGGACCCGCGAGACGTCCCCCAAGTGCATCGAATGCATCGCATTCGCCAAAGTGCCCCGTTGCGAATGCCAGGACGAGGAATACGCCGGCGCGTGCAGCACGCAACAATCCGCCAAGAACAACGAGCCCTCGTGCGAAGGCGTCGACGTTTGCGTCAATCGATGCGCCGCCACCGACTGCATCTGCGTCGATTCCTGCTACGCCGGCAAAGACACCTGCCGCCCCCTCGGCGCCGCCACCGACGGCTGCCTCACAGCAACCTGCGACGCCTATTGCCGATAGCGGTCCACGCGTTTTCTTTCAGGAGCAATCTCTGCGAAGGATTTACTCGCAACGGTTGCCCATGACCTCCCCGCTCACATTTCCGAGATCGAAAGAGGAGATCCGAAAGCTTCACCCCGAGTTCCCGCGGCTAAAAAAGGATTCCCCAAAGGGGTGTCCTCGGTCGATGTCAGTGATAAGGCAGTACATCACCGCAGAAACAGGCCGAACAGGTCACGACTTGTTCTTTGGCCGAACGGCACTCAATATATTGCCCTTCGTTACGCACATGATTGGAGCTAAGCCAAAATCCCGGGGGCGTGACGCTGTTTCCTAGTTGGCTTATCGCGAGGACTGCGTCGCCAAATACGTTTCGAAGAGCTGCGGGATGTATTCGAAGAGCAGTGCCGGCATGCCGGTGAGGCCGGCGATGGGGTGGAGGTCGGACAGCTCGTAGGCAATGGCCGCGCCGATGTACGTGGGCTTCCATTCGCGCACGTCGGTGAACCAGTCGTAGAAGGGGACGCGTAGGCGCGCGAGATCGGGGTGGATCAAGGGGCCATAGATGGCCAGTAGATCGAGCACGGCGGGGCGGTTGCGGAGGGCCCAGCGGTAGACTTCGGAGAAACCGAAGAAGCGTTGCTCGACGGTGGAGGCATATTGACCGTGGTTCTCGGCCACGGTGACGCCGTGGTCGGTCGAGGCTTGCTCGGCCTCGCCCCATGCGCGATCGTGTGGACCGCGGATCTTCAGCTCGCCCTGCAAAAGGCGCGTATCGTAACTTGCCCAGCGTTGCGAACCAGGATTGCCGGATGGATCGGTCCCGCGCCCCAATGCGATGGCCAAACCGCGTTCGACCCCCTCCAGGATGCCGGCGTCCACGTACGATACCCAAGTACCGGACGCGCCCCATTGCCGGTCGCGGAAAAACATGATGATGCCTTCGATGTTGCGCCATCGGTCCGATGCCCCGAACTGCGCCGCCGGCCCGCTCTCCATGGCTTGAAGGAACTGCAGCCGCTCGGGCATCGACATCGCATCGATGTCGGCAATCGAGCAATCCAACGAGGCCGCACACTCGCCCGGCGTCCTTCGATCCGCTGCCGCGGCATCCGCCGATACGAACGACGCGAGAAGAGCACACGCCAGGGCCGTCCAAGCCATTTTACGATATCGAGAGCCAAGCAACATTCGGCGAGCCTAGCTGCGAAAAAGGGACGACGAAAAGAGGCATCTCCTTGATGAGGTACGTCTGGCGCGTTACGCCAAAAATCGACGCCGCGATAAGGCATCAGAACGTGCGCGGTCGCCCTGCATCTCGTAGACCGTTCTACGGTATGGCTTACCTTCTCGACAACAAAGCCTCGCGTGAATTGGAACGACTCGAAGCTCTGCAGGCGGTGGCCGATCCCTTTACGATTCGACGGCTCGAAGCCATCGGCGTGCGCGAGGGATGGCGCTGCCTCGAGGTGGGCGGAGGCGGTGGGTCCATTGCGCGGTGGCTCTGTGAGCGGGTCGGCCCTGCGGGGCGCGTGGTGGCGACGGACATCGAGACGAGATTTCTCGATGCGCTCGATACGCCCAATCTGGAGGTGCGGCGGCATGACATCACGGCCGACGCGCTCGAAACGGGCGCGTTCGACGTCGTTCATGAACGATCGCTGCTCGAACATCTCCGTGAGCCGGAGCCGGTGCTGCGCAAAATGGTAACGGCGCTCGTACCCGGCGGGTGGCTCCTCGTCGAGGATTCGGACTACGGGTCATTTGGCCAAGTGCGGGGCGGCCACGAAGGCGTTTTCACCAAGGTGAGCGAAGCCTTTTTGAGCCTTCTCGCGTCGGGAGGTCACGACCGCATGCGCGGAAGAAAACTTGGTTGCTTGGTGCGTGAACAAGGGCTCGAAGATGTTCAATTCGAAAGCCGGGCAACGGAATGGGGTGGCTCGCGGCCGCTGACCCCCGTATGGGCCCTTGCGATCGAACACCTCCGCCCTCGCATGGTCGACGCGGGGCTCGTCGGCCATGGCGACATCGATGCGTTTCTCGCGTTGATACGGAATCCGGATTTCGTGGGGCTCACGGCATGCGGGTGCGCCGCCTGGGGAAGAAAACCGGTTTGAGACTGTCACCGGTCCACGATTGGACCTACGTGCCCTGCGATGCTCGACTCGATTCGTTGGCTTCCCCTCGGGCTCGTCCTCGGCTGCGCGCCGGCGCCGACCCAACCCGCCCTCGTTCCCGTACCACCGCTTGCCCATATCGATGAAGCGCGTGCCGAAGCTTATTTCACCGAGGCAGCCACATTGTTCGCGCGCGACGACGGGAAACTCTGGGGCCTCCATCTCGATGGGCCGATCTTGTTCCTCGACCCCGAATCGCGGGAGGTGGTCGCCAATCGAGCCGATGCCCAAGGCCAACTCGTCGCGCGAGGCCATCTCTTCATCGGCCATGTCGGCAACGATGTATCGCCGGCCAACTCCGCGCTGGAATGGGCCGGCGTCCGCTGGACCGAGGTGCTGTGGCCTCTGCCGGAAGATGCCCCCGCCCGCAAGCGCCTCATGGCCCACGAGGCCTTTCATCGGCAGCAAGCCGCCCTGCGGATCCCGATGGACGACTCGGGCAATGCGCATCTCGATGCCCTGGAAGGCCGAATCCTTTTGCAGCTCGAATGGCGCGCCCTCAAGAAGGCCGTGCTCGAGCAGGGCGCCCCGCGGCAGCGGGCCATCGAGGACGCCCTCGTCTTTCGCGCGCGCCGTCGCGAGATCTTTCCAACGGCGGCGCAGGACGAGCGCGCCCTCGAAATGAACGAGGGGCTCGCCGAGTACACGGGCACTACCCTGGCGTCGAACTCGCCCGCCGAGCGCCGTGCCGTAGCGGCGCAACTGCTCGACAAGGGTCCCGCAAAGCCCTCGTTCGTGCGCTCGTTCGCGTATGCGTCAGGCCCTGCCTATGGGCTCCTGCTCGATGAAACCGGCGTCCCCTGGCGGCGGTCCCTGAGCCCCGCGAGCGATCTTGGCGCATTGCTCGCGCACGCCACGGGCGCTCGGCTGCCGCCCAAGCTCGAAGCCGAGTCCGCGAACCGGCAATCGAGCTACGACGGCGCCACCTTGCGCGGGACCGAAGGCCGCCGGGAGGAGGCACGCCTGGCGCGCGCAGCGAGCTACCGCGCGCGCTTCGTGGAAGGACCGCACCTCGTCATTGCATTGCGCAAAAAGCAAATCTCGTTCGACCCGAATCAACTCGAGCCCCTGGGCGACGCCGGCACCGTGTACCGTCAGCTGCGCGTGAGCGACGAATGGGGCGTGCTCAGTGCTTCCACGGGTGCCCTCCTCTCCGAGGATTGGACCACCGTCACGGTATCCACGCCCGCCGATCCAGCCGCCCACCCTTTGCAAGGCGACGGCTGGACACTGCAGCTCTCTCCCGGCTGGACACTGAAGCCGGGTGCGCGCAAAGGCGACTTCACGCTCGCGGGCCCGCGATAGGCTACTTGCAGCTATCGTCGTCGCCCGTGTTCCACTGGCAGCCGTTGGCGCAGACTTGGATGACGCTGGTCGATACGCCATCGGAGCCGCACCGGTAGAGCGTATTGGCGTCGCCATCCACCACGTCGCCACCGCAGTAGGCGCTGCCGGCCACACAACGGCATCGATCGTCCTGGCCCGCGGGGGCGATGTAGCAGCCATGCGAGCACGCGCGAATCACAGTGGCCGATTTGCCGTCCGAGTTGCAGCGATAGAGCGTATTCGCGTCGCCCACCACCTTGTCGCCACCGCAGTAGCGGCCCCCGGCGGTGCAGCTGGTCGTGCCACCGCCACCGCCATTCTGTACATTTCGCACCGCCGTGATTTCCGCATCGCTGATCGGGCAAATATCGTCGATCGCGTTGTTCGCGAGACCATTTCGCTTTTGATAGAACGAGCTAATCTGATTCTTCAGCGACTGCTTCAACACCGGCGTCCCCGCGTAAACCGCGTGAATGTGCGCGGAAAACGTGGGCGGAACGCGCGACCATGCGGCGAAGCCCTCCATGCGGAGCTTGTGAACACGGGTGCAGGGCGTGGAGGTCGACGTAACGTCCGTCGCCGCCGAATAACTCGTTCCCGGCTCCGGGCAGTGCGTTCCCACGGAAGCCTCGGCGTCGCCATAAGTCTGCGTAAGCTGCGAATCGGTAACGCCCGCGCGTTTGATCGCCGAATACGCGGCGGGATACATGTAGGACGGCGAAGTCGAATGCCCGCAGGTATAAGGCGCGGCGCAATAACACGTCGCGAGGGCGCTCTGGCCAGTGGCGACGGCGCCCTCTTCGCCTATCTCTTCCTCGCCGGGCGCACTCGCCTCCTCGCGGGCGGAAGAACAGCCTGCAGCAATCGGAAAAACGAACAGCAAGGCAGCAGCAACGGTCGTGATCGTCCTCATGGCGCGTACCCCTTTCCGTCGGCGGATTTCCAAATTTCGCTGGGGCGCATGCGGCGACGACCCAAGCCAAGAAATCCTTCTGCACCAGTGGTAGCAACGGAGGGGATTGAAAACAATCCTCCTTACGGGGGTGATTAATCCGATCATGCCCCGTGAATTCAGCCTTCTCGAATGGATCAGTCATTCATCGAATGAGGCACTCGAATCGCATGATATCCAGTTCGGGGCGCATCGAGATACTGCCCAATGCGCCCTTCGTAACTCAGTGGGTCAATTCATCCCGCGCTGCGCTTCCACGCGTCGAGCGTTTGAATACGCGCGAACCATGCTTCGATGTTCGGAAACTCCGCCACGGGCAACTCTGCCATTTTCGCCACCATCAGTGGACAGGAAATGGCAATATCCGAAAGCGATATCGCATTACCACTCATCCACTCTCGCTTGGCGAGATGCGCGTCGAGCACCTTGGCGAAATCGCGAAAGAAACCTTCGCCGCGCTCGATCTGTGCGGGATCCGGATCGCCAGCGCCGATGAGCTTTTTGACGACCCTTTCCCGATTGATCATCGATATCGCGATTCCCCAATGGTTCGAACTCCAGAATAGCCACCGATTCACGTCGGCCCGGGCGCGAAGCTCCGTTGGATAAAGCGTTTGGCCGGGTGTCCTGTCGGCCAGATAGGCCATGATGGCCTGCGACTCGTTCAACGCGAAGTCGCCATCGACCAGCACCGGCACCTTGCCGTTGGGGTTCATGGCCAGCAGCTCGGGTTTGCGCTGCTCGCCTTTGGCGAGATCCACGTGAATCACCTCGGGCGCGAGCCCGAGCTGCAACGCGGTCATGAGGGCCTTGCGCGAGTTGAACGAGTACGGGGAAAAATAGAGTTTCACGGTCTGCCTCCTGTCGAAAGGAGACACTGGCACCCTCCGATGACAGGGGAGTGTCAGTTTTTCGCGAACCTCACTCCACGGCCAGATCCGTGTACGTACCCGGACAGGTGCCACCAACGGCGCGCAGAATCGACTGCAGGAACGCAGGCGACTTGGGCTCGTCGAAGTGCGACACGTCGGGAAGCTCGACGAAGCACGCCCCACCATCGAGCCGCGTGATGCCCGGCGTGTCCTTCGTGCTCCGATACGCGAAGTAGGCCACGTTCCCGGGCGTGTCATCCCCGGCGTTGAGGTCCTTCAAAAAGGCACTCGACGGGCACATTTGGCCGCCGTTCGTTTCGGCCAGGATGCATGCCACCGAAAAGCCATACTGAGGCGTGCCGAAGGCCACGTACGACCGCACGTTCGCCGCCCCGCCCATGCGCTTGATGTAGTAGCGCATCGACAGCCCCGCCATGCTGTGACCGACCAGATGGACCTTCTCGGCCTTGGTCTCTCGCCTCGCCGTGTCAACGATGTCGGCGATGGCCCGCGCGTTGACGATGTTGTCTTCACCCGCAAACGCGCCCACGTAGGTGGGATATCCCGCGCTCGCGAAACCATCCCGCATCGTGGCCATATCTTTGCGCGAGGCCGCCCAACCATGCAGGAGAATCACCGGCTCGCGCTCACTTTCCCCGGTTTTTGTCGGGCCTGCGCGCTCGATGGTTTCCGCATCGTGTCGTCGTCGTTCGTTGGCCGCCGACACCCATGTGCCGACACCGAGGGTCACGAAGGTGACCGTCGCCAAACCGAGTGCAAGTTTGCGGACGATGGGCATGGGGCCTCGTGCTCCACGGTTGGGAGCCGCATCGACGCGAATCATTCACGACGACGGCGCGAGTTTCAACCCCTACTCGAGATCCTGCCCCGTCGCTGTCGGATCGCCCTCCGGATCGACCACGTCGCCGGGGCTCGCTTTTCCAACGGCCAGCGCGGAGGGCTCCGCGACCTCGCGGCCCGTCCGCTCGTCGCGCCATCGTCCCTCGGCGACGAACAGCGTGCCCGAATCGTTGCGTATCAGCGCACGTGGCGAGAATGCCGTTCCGGATGCAGGAATGACCCATCGGCCACGTTTCCATGCCCACCGACGACCGTGCCACGTCCACTCGCCGTCGACCCAAACGGCTTCATCGCGTGGCTTCGTGGGTACGAACTCGACACGGGCGGGCGGCGGCGGATACGGAACCTCCACCAATTCGGCCGAGGTTTGCCGAACGTACGGCGGATGCGGAAGCCGCGCATAGCCGCAGCCAACCGCACACGTGCACCATGCAAGCACGACGAATACGAGCCGCATCAACGTGACGCGCGAGCACGCTGCATGCCGGGCGCTCTGCGATCGGCCTCGCTGTTGCTTTGTACCCATGGTTGCGGTTTTCCGCTTGAGATGCGGAGTCCTTCTCGGACTCGCTGGATTTCTCGCGTTGCTGGTGTGTCTGACCGGCTGCGCGTCCGTGCCGAAAGGTCGCGCGGCGGTCGATGCCGTGAACATCCGCGGCGCACGCAACGTGGACGATTCCGATATTGCCGAAAAGCTCGCCACGAGCCCCAGCCCGAAATTCTTGTCCCTCTTCCGCGGGGTCGTCTTCGATTACGAACTTCTCGATCGCTTCGTATTGCAGCGCGATCTCGCGCGGGTGGAGCGCTTTTATCGCGCGCGCGGGTACTACGACGCCCGGGCGATGGCAGGCCAGGTCATCGAGACCGGCAAGGGGCACGTCCGCGTCGAGGTCATCGTCGATGAAGGTCAACCGGTCCGCATCGAACATGTCACCGTGGAGGGCATCGAGGGACTCCCACCGCCGGTGCGCGACGCCGCCTTGAAAGCCGCCGCAGGGCGTTTGCCGCACAACCAGCCCTTCGCCGAAGACGACCTCACGACCGCGGAAGGTGATGTGCGGCGCGCGCTCAGCGATCGCGGATACGCGTACGCCAAAGTGACACGCGCCGCCGCCGTGGACCTGGTCCGTCACACGGCCAAAATCGTTCTGAGCGCCACGCCGGAGAAGCCCGCACGCTTCGGCAAGGTGACCATCGAGGGACTGGGCGAGCTGCCGGCTGCACCCGTGCGGCGCGCCATGGATATCCAGGAAGGCGAACCGTATTCCGAGGCCGATCTCGACAGCGCGCAGCAAGCTATTTTGGAATTGGGCGTCTTCGCTTCGGTGGAAATGAAACCGGATTTGCGCACCCCACCGCCGGACGACCACGTGGTGCCGATAACCGTCAAAGTCGAGCCGGCCCGACTTCGCACCGTGCGGCTCGGCGGCGGCTTCGAATTCGACCAATTGCGCGCGGACGTCCACGGGCTCGTGGGTTGGGAGAGCAAAAACTTCCTCGGCGGGTTTCGCAGCTTCCAAGTCACCCTGAAACCCGGCCTGGTGTTTTATCCAACGCGCATCAACAACCTGGTCGCGCCGGAGCGTTTCTTCCCCGAGGAAAAGCTGCGCGCCGAGCTTCGCCAACCCGGCTTTCTCGAGGCGCGCACCACGGGCTTCGTCCGCCCCGAGTTCAATGTATTTCCGGTGCTTCTGAATCCCGATGCAAAAACACCGGATCCGGTATTGGGGTATGCCGAATTCCGAGGTTCGGTCGGTGTCGATCGCACGATTTGGAAGCTGTATGCTGCGTTATCCCAAAATGTGCAAATCGATATCCCCTTCATGTACCAGGGTGCCAAAGACCCGACGCTTTCCAACATCGTGGTCAGCTACCCGGAGCTTCTGACCCAGCTCGACTTTCGCGACGATGCCGTGCATCCGCGAAAAGGCATCTTCCTGGGAAACGATCTGCAGGTGGCCGGGCTCGGCGGGAACGTGCGCGACATTCGCGTGCAGCCCGAGATCCGCACGTACATTCCGGTGGCCGCGAAAGGCTCGTTCGTCACACGCCTGTCCGTCGGGTTTCTTTTCCCCTCGAACTACGGAGACGCCGTGCGCGATCCGGCGCGCGCCCAATTGCCGCAGGATGCCGATCGCACGCGGGATCTTCAAGTCATGTTCTTTCGAGGGTTCTTCTCCGGCGGCTCCACCTCGAATCGCGGTTATCCGTTCCGCGGGGTGAGCCCGCATGCGTTCGTGCCTTTTTTGAATCCGGAGACGGCGGCGGCCCAAGTGCAAAGCGCATGCGTACCTGGGTCCACGGATCCGAATTGCACGATCCCCATTGGGGGATTCACGCTTTGGGAATTTCAGAACGAACTGCGCTTCGTCATCAATGGCCCCCTGGCTGGGGCCGTTTTCTGTGACATGAGTGACGTCTCCCCGCAAACTGTGGACATTCGCCTCACCCACTTGCATCTGTCGTGCGGCGTCGGGGCGCGTTACGACACACCGGTCGGTCCCATTCGATTGGATATCGGCTATCGAATTCCGGGACTTCAGGTGCTCGGCGGCCGAACGCGCGACGAAAAGACGCCGCAGGACCTCTTCGGCATTCCAATTGCCATTGCTTTCGGCCTGGGAGAGGCGTTCTGATGCGATCGCGACGCGTTCTCGGCATTCTTGGTACGGTCGTAGGCACCACGGTCACGTTCGTCACGGCCACGGTGGCCGGTGCGCTTTTGCACCTCGATTTGCCGGCGACGCGGCGTGTCGCGGCCCATCAGATCCATGCCCTGTTGGCGCAATCGCTCAAGGGACGCATCGCCCTCGAGCGCATCGCGCACCTCGGGCTCGATGGCGTGCGCGGCGTGCGTGCTCAGGTGACCGATCCGAGCGGACAACGCGTGTTGCTGGCCGACGGCGTGGATGCGCGGCTATCGGCCATGGCTGTGCTGAAATCCGCACTGCTTGGAAAAGGCGATATCGAGATCACCGTGACGAAACTCGATATCGCCTATCTGGAGGCGAATCTCGACGACGACCAGAGCTCCGAGCACGTGATGCGTCTGCTTCGTGCATTCGAGCCCGTCGAGCCCCCCAAGCCCGTGCCGCCCAAGCCACCGGATCCCACCGCGCGCGGGCTGCGGCTCTTCTTTCCGCACGCATCCCTCACGCATGGCTGGGTGCACGGCACCATGGCGGGTGCGCCCGCACTGGACGTCGATGCCGATGGGCTTTCCGTCCGGGTGCTCGTCGCGCCGAAGGACACGCGCATCGATTTGGATGGCGCGCACCTCGCCGCGCGCGGAATGCCCAATCGAGCCAACCCGCATGGGAATGCCGAGTTCCACTTGGCCATGCCCTCGCACAGCGGCGAGTCGATGGAGCTCACCGGGCGGTTCGATGGCGATGCAGGAGGCGTCCCTGCGCACGCGCACGCGCGCATGAATGGCGATCGCCTGGATGCGGTGCTCGATGTACCGCGCACCGAAGCGGAGCGGCTTCGCGGCATGTTCGATCCGCCGCCCGTCCGCGAGCCGTTCGAGGCCCATGCCGAGGTGCATGGCGAGCTGTCGCGCCTCGAGGCCAAAGCGCACGTGACCGCAGGCCCAGGCGCGGTCGACGTCACGGGCACCGTAGGCCTCGGCGCCGACCGCACCCACGTCGTCGCGCACGTGGCCGCACGCGATGTGGACGTTCGCGCGTTCTCGGAGACGGCGCCGGCCTCGAAGCTTGCCGCAACCAGCGAAATCGAGCTGGCCATCGGGCCCCAAGGCGCGCTCTCCGGCGTGTACACCTTCGATGTGCTGCCCGGCTCCTTCGGGCCGAACGCCGTCCCGCCGGCGCACGTGCGGGGACGCTTCACGGAAGACAGCGCCCGCGCCGAGGGCTCCATCGAGGAGCGCGGCGCGCCCGTCGCCTTCGAGGCCACCATGCGCCCCGTCGGAGAGCACCATCGGGTCGACTTCGCTGTCTCCAGCAACGTGCCGGCGGTGGAGCGCGTCCCGCGGCTCGAAAGCCTCACGCGGGGCTTGGCCGGTGCGTTCGATCTGAAGGCCACGGGAAGCGTCGACGTCGAGGGCCAAACCCTGGACGCGCGGCTCCAAGCCAACGTGCGCGATTTCGCCTACACCGATACGGCGCAAGTGGCCCGCGCCACCGTCGACGCACGGGCGACGGGCACCTTCTCCGCGCCCCGCATCGATGCCAGCGTCCACGCCAGCGACGTCGTCGCGGGCGGCTACGATGTTCGCACCCTTGGCGTGCGCGGCTCGGTCGATCCCGTGCACCAAGTCGTCCGAAACGCGCGCGTGACCCTCGACCGCAACGGCGAAACCGTGTCCGTCAACGTCGACCGCCTGGTGGCGGCCAATGCTTTGAAGGTCGATGGCCTCGTCATTTCGGGCCTGGGCGCGCCGGCGCACGCCTCGCTTTCGAAAAGCGCGCATGGCCTGACGGTGCACGCCAAGGCCGACGGGCTCGATCTGGACCGCATGGCCCGCCTGCTCGATGTCCAGGACAAAGTCTCGGGAGGGACGCTGGCCTTCGCCATCGACGCAAGCCTCGCGGAGCGCACGGCGAAGGGGCGCGTGGACCTGTCCGTGGAAGACGCCACCGTCTCCGAGCTGCAACACGGCAACGTGGAGCTTGCGGCGGTCCTGAACGACGACGATCTCGACATCGGCGTGAAGGCCGACTTCGCGGAGGCGGGGCACATCTCGCTGCGCAGCACGAAGGCGAAGTTGCACGGGACGAAGGGTCCGCTCGACGTCGCAGCGTGGAAAGGCCTCATCGGCCGTGCTGCACTGGACGGCGAGATCGACTTGGAGCGAATCGCCTCGCTCGTGCCGCCCAACCAGCGGCCCTTCGGCGAGATGAAGGGGAAGCTCGACGTCACGGGGACCCTGCGCCGCGATTCGCCGACCGTGGCGCCCGAGATCAGCCTTTCCACCCAGACGCGCGGGCTGGTGCTCGCCGGCACGCAACCCGAGACGCCGCCGCCCGTGGGACGAACGAAGGTCGTCGCACCGCCCGCCTGGCGAAGCAGCGACGTCGATGCAGCGCTCAATCTGCGCGTGGATGCGACCAGCGGCCACGCCGAGCTGTCCGCGCGCCTCGTCGATGCACATGGCCCCTTGATGAATTTCGACGCCAAAGCGGAGCTGCCCTACAACGAGCTCTGGAGCGATCCCGATCCGGCCCACGCGATGGCGGAGCTGGAAAAGGTGCCCTTCGAGGCGCGTTTCCAGGTGCCCCGCCGCAAGGTCGCCGATCTTCCGCCGGCGCTTCGCACCAAAGGAATGCCCGGGAACCTCGAGTTGAATCTGTCCGCCTCGGGCAACGCGCAGGAGCCGCGCCTCGCGATCGATGCGCGCCTTTCCGACTTCAAGGTCGAACCCGGGACCCGCACGCCGGCGACGGACACGCGCATGAACGCCTCCTACGACGGAAAGCGATTCGAGACCACCGTGCGCGTGAACACGCTTCCAGGCACGGAGGTCCTCACGGCGAAAGCTCAAGCCAACGTGAACATCGAGGATCTGCTCCATCCCGTGGCCGGGCGCGAGCTGCCATGGGATGCGGATCTGCAGGCAAAACTGGCCAACTTTCCGCTGCAGAGCGTGTCGCAATTTTCCGATATGCAGGTGCGCGGAACGATGCGCGGCGAGCTGGCCGTGCAAGGCATTCACAAGGATGCCCGGGCGCGCGCGCGCCTGGACATCGAGAAGCTCGCGGTGGGCGAGGCGCGCTACAAAGGCGGATTCATCGAGGCCCATGCGGGCGGGCCCGAGCCGACGGAAGCCGTGGTGCGGTTCGACCAGGACGACGGATTCTTCGAGGCGCGCGCCCGCGCCACGACGACATGGGGCGCGGCCGTGGCACCGGCACTCGACGAGAGCAAACCGGTCGAGGCCAACGTCTCCGCGCAGCACTTCCGAGTTGCCGCGCTGGAACCCTTTCTTGCGGGCGCGGTGAGCGATCTGGACGGATACCTCGATGCGAAAGCGCAAGGTCGATGGGATCCCCGTTCGAAGGACGCGAAGATGAGCGGCCAGCTCGCCTTCCGCGAAGGCGTGGTCAACCTGCCCGCGCTCGGCGACGAGCTGCACGGCGTGCGCGCGACGGTGAAGCTCACCGAGGACGGCCGCGTTCGCGTCGATGACGTGGTGGCGCACGGTACCGAGGGCAGGCTCTCGGCCAGTGCGGAGGCCAAGCTGGCCGGCACCAAGCTGGAGCACGCATCCGGCAAGGTGCACATCCGCGAACGCGAAGCGCTGCCGCTGGCCCTCCAAGGCGAACCGATCGGCGCCATCTATGGCGATGTGAGCGTCGACCTTCGCAACAGCCCCGATGGCCGCACCACCACGATGAACGTGAACATCCCCAGCTTCCACACGAAGCTGCCGCCCACCGGCGGGAACAGTGTGCAAGATCTCGAAGCGCGCAACGACATCCAGATTGGCGTCGAGCGCAAACGCGACGAGCTGACCAAGCTACCGCTCGATCAAGAGGACTACGAAGGCGGCGAAGCAAAGACCACGAACGAGCCACAGACCGTCACGACGGTCAACGTTCACCTGGGTGACGATGTCGAGATTCGGCGCTCCACCGATGTGAAGGTCGGTGTAACCGGCGATCCTCGAATCCAAATTAGCGGCGAAAAGACGAAAATGACCGGACGGCTCCGCCTTACCGGCGGATTCATCGAGCTGCAGGGTAAGAAGCTCGAAATCGAGCGCGGCACGGTATCGTTCGTGGGCGAACCGAACAATCCCGAAATCGTGGTGACCGCGCGCTGGAATGCCCCGGATGGGACTTTGGTGTACGCCGATTTCGTCGGCCCGCTCAAAACGGGGAAAGTCAATTTGCGGTCGGAGCCGCCACGGCCCAAGAACGAGATCGTGGCGCTGCTGATGTTCGGCACCGCGGAGGGCTCACAATCGACGCCGTACCCGCAGCGGCAGCCCGATGGAACCGTTCGCGCCGTCGGGATGGGCGGCGCCTATGCAGCACAAGGGCTCAACAAAGGCATCGAGGATCTCGCAGGGACCGATCGCATTACGGCCCACATCGACACAACGCAATCGGCCAACCCGCGCCCGGAACTGGAGTTCCAATTGTCGCGCAGCCTCGCGGTGAAGTTGGGCCACGCGCTGGGCGTGCCGCCGCTCGATCGGCCCGATCGCAATTTCTTGATCATCAGCTGGCGCGTGAAACGCAATTGGACGCTGGAAACGACGTTTGGCGATCGAGGAACCTCCATCGTCGACGGTGTCTGGCAACGACGCTATTGACGCTGCGCGCCATGAGCGCCATTTTTTGAAACGATGACGAAACGTAGCGCAGCGTTGGGACATCGAAACGCTGCTTCGACGAAGCTACCCGCTCTGCTGGTTGGAGCTGGTTGGCGTTGGAGCCGCGCACTTTTTTCTCTCTGAAAAACGGCCCGCGTGCGCATTGGCTATGCAATGATGCGATGTCCGTTACGTTGCATGTACGGGATCGACATTGCGATCCCGGCAGTGCGCGGATTACGACGAATCGCCGGCGGGGTTTCTCGTCGGGGGAGGAACCCGTCATGCAGAAGACAAAGATGTCCGAGCTCGAAGAGAACCTCTCGCGCATGCACTCGCTTCGCCACGAAGTGCGCGTGCGCATTCATCGTGCGGGCCGAGAAGAGCTCGTCGAATGGCAAACCCTGGAGCCCGAGACGATCGAGATCGATCGCGGGCATCGCCGGCCGGCGGAGCTTCGCGTGAGCCTCGAGAGCATCATCGAGCGGCTGTCGAGGCTGCGCTCGTCGTTATCCGAGCGAAACTCGCACGCCGAGAGTGCCTAGACGATCCGCTAGGATGGGCCAGCCATGGCCCTTACTGCGACAATACATCGAGTCGAGATCGCCCTGTCGGATGTCGACCGCGGCGTTTATGAGTCCTTGGATTTGCGGGTGGCGCGGCATCCTTCGGAGAGCCTGCGCTACATGCTCACACGCCTCTTTGCGTATGCCCTCTCGTACGAGGAAGGCATTGCCTTCAGCAAAGGCGGGCTCTCCTCCACCGACGAGCCGCCCATTGCCGTGCACGATCCGACGGGGCTGCTGCTCGCGTGGATCGATGTTGGCGCGCCCTCGGCGGAGCGGTTGCACAAGGCCTCGAAGGCCGCCAAGCGGGTGGCGCTCTATACGCACGCGGAGCTGACCTTGCTTCGGCGCGAATGGGCCAAGAAGGAAATTCATCGCGCGGCCGACATCGAAGTATGGCGGCTCGAGCCGGCATTTCTCGACGGGCTCGAGGCGAGCATCGAGCGGCACACCCAATGGGAGCTGGTGCGAAACGAGGGACAGCTCTACGTGACGGCGGGCAAGCTGACGCGGGAGGGAACGATCACGCGCCGTACTCTGGTCGAGCTGGTCGAGCGCTAAACGCTGGCCTCGCGCGGAACGAGGGACTGAATGCCGTCGAACGTGTGAATCCGCTGCCCCGGCTCTCCCTGCACGAGCGAGCGCACCATCGCCGCGGCCACGGTGGAGGCCTCGATGGGGCGGTATTTGCGCAAGGGGCCGATGAGGGCATTGGACACCCCGCGCGTGACGGCGACGACCATCGCTTCGCTGGGGCGGCGCACGTTGCGCTGCCCGACGAGGAAGCTGGGGCGGAAGATCTGCAGGACGTCGTAGCCGAGCGCCTCGACGTCACGTTCGGTCTCGCCCTTCACGCGCAGGTAGAAATTGCGCGACCGCACATCGGCCCCCATGCTGGAGACGAGGGCGAAGCGCTTGGCACCGCGCTCCTTGGCGAGGCGGGCCACCTCGACGATGTAGTCGTGATCGACTTTGCGGAACGCTTCGTTGGAGCCGGCGATCTTTCGCGTGGTCCCTAGGCAGCAATAAACGTCGTCGCAACGAAACGCGTCGGGGTGTTCGTCGAGCCGATCGAAGTCGACGAGCTCCTCGCTCAACTTCGCATCGGCCACGCCGAGGGTGCGGCGCGTGAGCACGACCACGCGGCGGTATTGCGGTTCGGACCGGAGAAGATCGAGGCAGTGATTCCCCACCAGTCCCGTGGCACCTACGATGAGCGCAGTGCGTGAGGTCATCCGGCCAAGGGTTATGCTCCTGCGCCCTGGAAAACGCACCCCCAAAACGAACGAGCGCCACTTCGGCTCAAGCGTGGCCAACTTGGAATGATTCCAGAGCCTCCAATTCGTGAGTAGCATTCGCGATCACCATGACCCGATTTGGACTTTCCTTGTTGTTCTTTGTCTTGGCTTTTTGCACGGCCTGCAGTCGTGAGCGCGCCGACGCCAAAGAAGACAAGCGCGAGGCGACTCAAACGACCGGTGCGACGGCCAGCTGGGTGCCACCCGATGGCAAATACGAGCGGGTGCAGATCAATGGCCTCACCGTGCCGATGATTGAAGTGATGGAGAAGGGCACGGTCGTGCTGGTCGACACGGACGGCGTGAAGCCTCGCACCTGGGAAGAGCAGTTCAAGCGAAAGGGCAATATCGCGCCGGGGACGTTCGACCTTCACAAGACGAACACGAACAAGAACGACACGTTCAGCGACGACGAGGTCGACCGCCAAGGGCTCTGGGTGATCGACGCCAAAGGGAACATCACGCAGAAGTGATCTCGCAGGAATGATGGGGCTTCAATAAGCGAAGCGCTTGGCGAAGGCGACGGCCATGGCGGTGGCGTCCTGCGGAGTGGTGCTCTGCGATCGTGTCTCGGTGATGCGCCAGGCGAGGTTTCGCACGAGGGAGACGACTTCCTCCGGTGTGCCGGGGCATACGATGCACTCGAGCGCGTAGTCCGCAGCCAACGCGGGCTGGTTGCCCGCCTCGTGTGCGAGCAGGTGCCGCAGGTGGAAGAAGCGCTCCACGAAGCCCGGCAGCACGTCCTCCGTCTGAACCATCCCCGCCAGGGCGACGGCAACCTTGACCTCGTCGGCAAGAAGGTTGCGCCGGGAGAAGAGGAGCTGCAGCGTCATGGACACGCGGCGCACGATCTCGTGCACGGTGCCAGCGGATAGCATCACGCGGGCGGCGTGTTTGTAGACGAGCGCCCCGGCGTTCGGAAGCAACTGCGTCAAGCCGCGCACGAGCTCCAGGAAGCGCGCCACCGCCGATTCGCGCGGCTCGTACGCGAGCAACGCCTTGGCGGCCGAGGCGAGCTCCGGCCCATCGCGAAGGCCGGCTTGCACGAGCGCGCGGTGGGCCTGCTGGAGGGCGCCCATGGTGTTGGCCATGTTGCCGAACTTTCCGACATTGCGGGCGCAGGTCACCGCGATGTCGGGCGGCTGGTTGTGGCGCAACACCTCGCGATAGGTGCCCGTCGCCTGCTGCGCGGGCAACCCCGACTTGACCAGGCCGACGAGGATCTGCGCGCGGTGTTTGCGCACCGGAGGAACATCCTGCGAGAGCGCGGTGAGGTTCTTCACGAAGGCGTCCATCTTGGCGGACGTCTTGTCGAACACCTTGAGAAAGGCGGAGAACTCCACGGGCTCGAATCGGGCGAGGCGGATCTCGAGCTCCTGGCGCATGCTTCGACCGCGGTGGGTGATGGCGTACAGCTCGCAGCCCAGCGACGGACAGGCCACGTACATCGCGCCCTCCGGGATCAGCGCGCGCTGCTTGTCCAGCGTGAGCAGTTTCGCACCTTCCTCGCGATCGGAGAGCCGGCCGAGGGCGTAGCGGATGGCAATGCGGGCCTGCTCTTGGGCGCGGAGCTCCTCCTTGCCCGTGCGGATGCGGTACCACTCGTCTTTGAGCTTCGACTCGATGTCGGTGAGCGCCATCTTGAGCGAGACCGTCGACAGCGCATCATCGAGTTCCGGCACCGTGGCCTTCAGCTGATGGATGCGCGTGAGCGCGTGGAAATGCTCGGGATCGGCCTCGACCATGGCGCCGGCCTTGATCAGGGTGTCGATCTCCTTGGCCTCCGCGACGAGCTGATTCGTCTCGAGGCCCCGCAAGATCGCGATGGCCCGCCCGCACGTCATCATGGCGAGTTCCCTTTCATCGAAATCGAGAGAAGCAGCGCCTGCTCCGGCGCGCCGCGCGACGAGAGAACCACCGGGCCCTCGCGCAAGGTGGCGCGGGCCACTTCGAGCACGCGAAAGATGCGCGGCTGCACGTGCTCGGGCGACGGATCGCGCCCGTTCCACACGAGTTGAACGCCGGCCACACCGGCCCGCCGCGCCTCGATGATCCAGGCTTCGAGGTGCCGCGCGTTGGCACGGGTCACGCGAATCACCGCGATGGCGCCAGCCAGTGTCTCCGGCGCGGCGAGCAGTTGGGCGAGCTTTTTTCGCGTGCGAAAGCGAACGACACGCAGGGCCGGCAGCTCGGACGGCATGGCGGTACGAATGGCCTCAGCGATGGCTTGGTTCAGCGCCCGCGAAAGCTCGGGATCGGTCACGGCCACGCGCACGCGTTCGACGAGCGGAATCACGAGGCGGCCTCCTTGCGAAAGAAGCAATTGTTCATGCACGTGAGCGGGCAGCTCTCGACGAGGGCGCGCGTGTGCGCGTACGCCTCGCTGTTCCAGAGGGGGCGCAGACGCTGGAAGCGTGCATCGCCGTGGGACCATGGGAGGCGGTAGCACGGTTTGATCTGGCCGCGATGATCGACGGCAAGGAACGACTCGCCGACATGGCACGTCACACCGAGCGCCTCGCGGGATGGGTCGGCGAAATAGCGACGGAACAGCGCGAGCCGCTCCAGAGAAGCATGCATGAAACGGCCGTATTCGGCTTTGAGGGCAAAAAGCTCTTCGAAGACGCGCTCGAGCTCGACGCTCTGCACCGGCCAGAAGCGCGACATCGCACCAATGTCGTCGCGGCGCACGATGGCCTCGGCCTTGAGAAAGCCGTGTTGCAGGTTGACCGGCTGCAGGTTGATGCCGTTGCAGCCTTCTTCGCGGGCGCGCCGGACCAGCGCCGGCATTTCGCCGAGGTTGTCGCGCTGGATCACGCTGGAGACGTTCACGCGGAGCTTCGACTGAGGCCGGCCATCGCGCGCACGCACCAGGCGCCGCACCGCGCGCCATGCATGATCGGCCGCGGTGGGCACGCCCACGATGGCGTCGTGCGTGCCCTCCGTCGCACCGTGGATGGACAGGGAGACGGAGACGTTGCGGTGGGCGAGCTCGCCGGCCATCTTCTCGGAGATGGGGAAGCCGTTCGAGGTGATGGTCACCAGGTGCTCGCGCGCGTTCGCGTAGGCCACGTGCTCCAGCATCGCGGGATCGCGAAAGGGCTCGCCCGCCCCGGTGAGGGCCACGCGGCGGATGCCCCACTCCGCGGCCTCGTCGATCAGCGCGCGCACGTCGTCGACCGAGATGGTGTGCGGATCGCGCCGCGTGGCGCGGTTGCCGCACATGACGCATTTCAAGCCGCAAAGGTCGTTCGTCGAGATATCCAACGCCGGCGGCGGCAAGACGTAGGGCCGCCCATTGCTCATGGAAAACGCAAGCTTCTCGGGCCGCTGCTGGAGGATGCGCCGCAAGGTGGGCACGAGCACGCCTTCGTCGGCCACCACGGTTCGATCTGGCGCCTCATCGCGCGCGGGGAGCACCACCTCGAGCGCGGTCGTGGCATCGAGCTCGCGCGCCGCTCGGGATAGCAGCCCGATGTTCGCAGCATCGACGCACCAACGAATCGCGCCCCCAGGCTCATTCAGCGCGCGCTCGTAGAGAGCTCGCGCCGCACCCGGTTCGTTCGGGGTGCCGCCTTCGAAGAGCGCCATCATGGTGCGCCCACCTCCTCGACGGCGGCGACGAGATCGTGTGTGCCCCCGCGGCAGGTGCTGCACACGGGCATCGAGGCGCGCCCGTCGAGCATGGCGGCACGGAAGGCGCGGTATTTCTCGCCGCGCCAAATCTCGGCAAACGATGTTTCGAATACGTTGCCCATGACGAACTCCGCCCCCATGTCGGGCCGGAGGTAGCAGCACGGCGTGACGGAGCCGTCCACGTTCACCACCGTGTGGTCCCATGCCATCGTGCAGAAGGGATGCCGGCGGTTGTGCGAGCGACCATCGGCGCGGTAGCGCGAAAGAAGCAGCTCCTTCGGAACGAGGTGCCGGCTTTCGTCGTCCTCGGCGTTCACCGTTTTGATGCGCAGGCGATCGACGCCCAGCTCGTGCGCGAGGCGGCGCATTTCGGGCAGTTCGTGCTCGTTGTGCCGCATGGCGATGAACTGCAGCTCGATGCGTGGTTTGGTCAGTTGGCGGCGCTTCTTCTCGGCGCAGAGCCAGGCGACGTTCGCCTTGACCTTGGCGAAGTCGCCGCCTTTCCGAAACGTGGCGTAGGTCTCCTGGCTCGCACCGTCGACGCTCAAAATGAGCACGTCGAGGCCGGAGGTGAGGAGCGCCTGGCCGCGTGCCTCGGTCAAAAAGTGCACATTGGACGAGACCTTCACGACGCGCACACCGGCGCTCTTGGCGCGCGCGATCATCGCAGGGAGTTCGCGGTGCAAGAGTGGCTCGCCGTAGTTCCAAAGGGCGAGGTTCTTCATCCGCGGCGCGAGCTCACCGATGACCGCGTCGAATTGGCGCAAGCTCATGGGAGGAAGCGGCGCAATTTTGCCCTTCCCCGTGGGGCAGGTGGGGCACTCGAGGTTGCAGAGGTTCGTCGGTTCGAGCATGCCGGTTTCGGGGCCGCCCGCGGGCATCTCGGACAGGTAGCGCATCAACTCGGGTGGCGGCACGACCAGGATGCCGCGCTCGCGCAGGGCCTTGCGCAGGGCATGCGCTTCGGTGACGGCCGATAGTGCGAGTTCGCTCTGCTCACGCGCTTCCGTGGTCAGGAAGATGCGCACCGAGCGCACCTTGGCCAGCGCCGCATCGGGCAGCTGTCGCAGCTTTTCCAGGAGCGCCGGGCCGAGCGCGTGGGGCACACCGTGCACCAGCTCCACCGATTCGACGCGCGGGAGCGCGTACACCGCGAAGTCCGCATCGAGAAACCGCCGCAACTTCATCTCGACGCGCGGCGCGTGGCCCAGGGTTTCGCAATCCGCGAGCGCGTCGGGCAAAAGCCTCGCCCCGGTGCCCATCGCGCGCAGCCGCACGATTTTCCCGCGCGCGATGTGGCCCTTCATCAGCTCGAGCCGCCTCGCCCGCTCCCGTCGTCGTTGGCCTGCGTGCTCGCGCGCCGCGTGCACGAGGCTCGGGCCAGGGAGCGCTTGCCTCGCGTGCCCCAGCCGAGCTTCCCATAAGGCCACCACGCGCTCCACGGCCTGCGCCTGTGAGAAGCGCGACACGACCCGCGCACGCGCATGCTGGCCGATGGCCTTCGCATGGTCGCGATCTTCGAGAAACCGCAGTGCAGCCTGCGCCAACGCCGCATGGTCGCCCTTGGGCACGAGCACGCCGCTCACGCCGTCTTCCACCGCCTCGGGCACGCCACCCACCCAGGTGGCCACCGCGGGGATGCCGCTCGCAGCGGCCTCGAGCAACGCTACGCCAAAGCCCTCGACATCGGTCTGCTCGTCTCCGTCCGGGACCAGGATGAAGACGTCCGCGAGCCGGTAGAGCGCGGGAAGCTCGCTCTCCGGTACGAAGCCCGCCGCCACCACACGCCCCCCGATGCCCAACGAGGCGGCGTACGCGAGGAGCTCCGCGAGGCGTTCGTCGCTTTCGCCGGTGAAGACGTATTTCAAGCGCGGACGCTGCGTCGCCACCGCCGCGAGGGCACGCAGCACGGTGCGATGCCCCTTTCGAAGCGCAAGGCGCGATACGGTGAGCCATACCTCGTCGTCCGGCTGCAACCCGAGTCGGTGTGCGAGCGCCTCGTCCCGCGGGCCCGGCGCGAACCGATCGACGTCGACATGGTTTTCCACCACGCGAATGCGCTCGGACGCCACCCCTGCATCGCGCGCGGCCTGCGCCGAGAAGCGCGACACGCAAAGCACCGCATCGGCTGCGGACAGCCCGCCGGTGACCGCCGCACGGTACGCGTCCGGCTCACGACCATGGTGCACCCACGGCGCGAGCAGATCGTTGCCGTGCACATGGGCGGTGACCACACTGGGCAGGGCCGCGCGCAGCGCCGGTACCCATGGCCCGAGCCCGGCGTGGCAAAGGTGAACGACGTCGGGCGCTTCCTCGAGGGCCGCGTCGATCGTCGTGAGCAGGTCCGCCTCCAAGTCGATACCCCGCCCGCCGAGGGGCGGCGCATACAGCGGGCGCACCACCCCCGCGGGAAGGCCGCTCGCCGTCGCCGCCCCCAGCCGATTCATCGTGTAAACGCGCACCTCGACGCCACGCGCGAGCAGCCCCTCGGCGAGCGCACGCGCCACGGTCTCCATCCCGCCCACCCTGGGCGCAAAGTCGTGCGCGACAAGCACCACCCGACGCAGCGGCCCCGGCCCACGCCACACCGGACGAAGCACGGCCTCCGCTGCCTCGCGGTTTCGCGGCACGAGAGGGTACGCATCGTGGGCGCGCCGCATGGCTTCGAGCGCCCCCGGTGTCGTCAGCAGCGCCTCGATCCGATCCGCGATGGACCGCGCTTCCGGGCGTGCCATGACCGCCGCACGCGCACGAACGAGCCGTTTCGCCCGCGCCCGTTGATCCTCGGCCTTGCGAAATCCCGGAATCAAAATGGCCGGCTTGGCGAGTGTGCGGATCTCCGCAATGGCGTTGTACCCCGCCTGCGAAATCACCAGGTTCGCGCGTGCCCAGAGCCCCGGCAGGTCGGCCACCGAGCGCCGCATGGTCAGGCCGGGAAAATCCTCGGCGTGGGCGGGCATTTCCCCGTAAGGACCGAGCACGAGCACCGTTTCCAGGCCCGGGATGCGGGCCCGCGCGAGAAGGTGGCCATCAGCCACCGCCCGCGTGTAGCGCGCGGCATCGAGGGGCTGCCCGCCGCCGCCCGCCATGGCCACGACGCGCGTGCCCTCCTGCGGTGCCACGTTGCGCGCGGCCAGCGCATGCGTGCTCACCACGTGGCCCACGATGGACAGGGGCGCGCTTTCGAGCGGCATGTTCACCTCGTCCGCATCGTGCGGCACCACGATGCGGTCGAACCACGCGGGTGCGCCGCTCGCGAGGAAGGCGCGCAGGGCATCGGGACGCAATTCACGCAACACGAGCACCGCACGCGGGCCGCGGAGCTGCCGAACCACGCCCATGGGTGCATGGGTGTCGAAGACCACCAGGTCCGGCGCGAACGTCTCGAACACGGCGAGAAGGGCCGCCTCCTCCAGCGCGGGCGGCAGCGCCGAATCGACCCGCCGGGGATCGGCGTGCGGTTCGTGTAGCCTCGGAGGAAAAGCCACGAAGTCGATTCCGGCGCGCGTGAGCATCGATGGATCGCGCGCGTTGGTCACCACCAGGATGCGCGCCCCGGGCACCAACGCCCGCACCTCGTTGGCCAGGGCCAGGACGCGCACGAGGTGCCCGAGCCCCACGCCGTTGATCGCATGAAACGCGATCTTCACGTCGCCCCCACCAGGTCCAACAGCGCTCGCGCCGCCTCGTCGGCACCGCCCGAGGGCAGCTCCACGCGTGGTCCGGCCTCGAACCATGCCATGGCCTCGCGCAAGCCCTCCTCGTCGAACCGCTCCAGTGCGAACGCCAGTGAGGCATCGGCAAAGCGCCGAACGCGCGCGGCCTGATCGTCGAACGGCCGCGGCATCGCGAACAGCGCCGACGGGATGCCCGCCTTCACCAATTCGTGCGCGGTGTTGTACCCCGCCGCGGAGAACGCCGCGTCGAACGCAGCCAGCCACGGAGCCATCGGCGCAACGCGCGTGCCGCCTGCGCCCGGAGCGAGCGGGCCCGCCGCGACCACGGGGAACACGCCCTGCGGCAATGCCTTGACGATGCGGGAGGCGCACTGCGCCGCCTCTTGATCGGCCCCGCCTCCGGCTGCCACCAACACGGCGAACGCATCTTGCGGCACACCGAACCGTGCCCGTGCGGCATCCCGATTCTCCGCGTCCGCGGGCTCCGTCAGGGTGATGGACGGCACGTGCGCGGTGCGCAACGGCAGGCGCAAGGTCTCGTCGCGGAATGGATCGTCCGCCACGATGGCTAGATCGTATCGCTCCAGTCCGCGCGCCAGGGTGGGGTGGTCGAGAACCTCCCGCGGCACGCTTCGACGCACGATGGCGCGCTTGGCGCGCGAAGGCATGCGCCCCGACGACAAGAGCCCCGCGAGCTCACCGTGCGGCCCCGATGGAAACGTATCCACCACGAGAAGATCCGGCCCGAAGGCATCGGCCACGCTTTCGAGGGCTGCACCGGTGATGCGTCGGCGTTCGACGTCGGTCAATCCTGCGCGACGCCCGGAGACCGGCGCCGGCAGACGCACCACGGCCACTTGCTCGCTTCCGAGCTGGTGCGCTTCCGAGGTGGTCGCGAGCAGCAACGCCGGGGTGAAGCCGCGCCGCTGGGCCAGCCGGGAAAGCCCGCGCGCGACGGCCAACACGCGCATCACATGCCCTGCGCTCGCGCCGTCGTTGGCCACGAGCAAGATGCGCAAAGTCCGCGTGCTCACGAGATGTCGTAATCTCCTTGATCCGGCGCGTGGTGGCCGATGTGATCGGCTTCGTTGTCGAGATCGACCAACGCCACCGGCATGGGGTTGTCGCCTTCGTAGAGCGGGTCGTCCTCGAGATCGTCCCGGTCCGACTCGACGTGCCCGAGGTATTGCGGCCGCGCCGTCATTCGTTGGTGGCGCGTACGCCGCGGCGGTCTCTGATCTTCCCAGACATACGTGTAATACGACGCCCCCAAATCGGTGAACGTGCTCCAGTGCGTCCACGGATCGTGCAGCAGGGGCCACAAGAACGGATCGAGCCCGCGCGAGGCGATGTACGCGCGACGATCGGGCGGGCTCAAGCCGCGCTGGCGAAGCTCATTGTAAAAATCGCCCGCGCCGTTGGGACGATAGACGGCCTCGATGGCCGCGATGCCTCGCTCGGTGAGGCGGTAGCGATCGTGAAGAGGCCACACGCGGTCCCACCGGGCGATGAAGCCTTGCTCCTCCAGATCTTCGAAGACGGGTCGCTGCGGATGGTCGTCGGGGATGGGCCACTCGATGATGTCGCCATCGTAGAGATGACGGAGAATGAGGTATCCAACCGCGCGGGACGCGGGATCCGTAAGCGCCATGCTCGCCTCCAGCGATGGTTTCGACCGTCGCCCGGCTAGGGTTTCGCGTCAACGCGATCTTTTGGCTGCGTCAAAGCGCAGCCGTAGCCATTTCCCGCAGGCGCCGCACTCGCTTGCGCGCGACGCACGTGGGGTCAAGCTTTGCTCATGGCCCCTTTTCGCAACGAGCTCGAAGCGTCGCACGCCCGCATCGCGCAACTCGAAGCGGAAAAAGCAGCACTCGAACGACGCAACGCTCTTCTCGAGTCCCAACTTCGGCAAAGCCGCATTGCGATTCCGCGCCCGCCCCTCGCATGGGTGGGCCTCATTCCCATGGCGACCGCCGTGCTGATCGCCGCGATGGCGGTGCTCATCAGCGTGCGCCAGCGAGCCTGCCCGCACTACAACCGGCTCTCGCCCGCCATCACGGTCCCCTCACACCGCGAGCTCTCCCAGCCCATCCCGAGCTACCGCGAATCCCCCTCGCTAACCCCGTACCATCGCTACCAAAACGAAAGGACCGCCCCATGCAACTGCATCACGGGCGATCCTTCCTGCACCTGCCTCCACTTACCGGCCGACCAAATGCCGGGCTACTGAGCGGCTAGCCCGCGGTGGCGGATTGGCCTTCTTGGCGCGCGGCTTCGATGGCGGCGCGCATCGAGGCGATGCCCTTGGAGATGCGGTCTTCGCTGGTCGCGTAGCTGAAACGGAGGTAGCCGGGCGCGCCGAAGGCTCCGCCGGGGACGGCGGCGACGTGGGCTTTCTCGAGGAGGAAGAACGCGAGGTCTTCGTCGTTCGAGATGGCCTTGCCCTTGTAGTTGATGCCGTACAGACCGCGGCAGTCGGGGAAGGCGTAGAAGGCGCCCTCGGGGGTGCGGCACTTCACGCCGGGAATCGCGTTCAGCAAGGAGACGATGAGATCGCGGCGCTTCTGGAACACGGCGCGCATCGCTTCCACTTCTTCCTGCGGACCGGTGAGCGCGGCCACGGCGGCATGCTGCGCGACCGCGGTGGGGTTCGTCGTGCTCTGACCTTGCACCACGTCGCATGCCTTCGCGAGCGGCTTCGGGGCAATGGACCAGCCGATGCGCCAGCCCGTCATCGCGTACGACTTGGACACGCCGTCGATGATGACGAGGCGCGACAGCAGATCGGGCGCGATCTTCGCGGCGGAGACGTGGCGGAAACCCTCGTAAACCAAGTCGCCGTAAATCTCGTCCACCACGATGTAGCAGTCGTGCTTGCGCAGCACCTCGAGCAGCGCGGCGAGTTGCGCTTCCGTGTACGCGGAGCCCGTGGGGTTCGACGGCGTGCACAGAATGACCGCCTTCGTCTTCGGCGTGAGCGCACGCGCGAGATCCTCGGGCGACAGACGCCAGCCGCTTTCCGGCGTCGTGGGAACGAGCACCGGCTCGGCGCCGAACATGCGCACCTGCTCGGGGTAGCTCACCCAACAGGGCGTCGGGATGATGATCTCGTCGCCTTCCTCGTAACACGCGAGGGCCACGTTGAAGAGCGAGTGCTTCGCGCCCACGCTCACCGTGATCTGATCGGGCGTCGGCAAGAAGCCGCGCTTCTTCTCCGTCGCCGCGCAAATGGCCTGCTTGAGCGCCGCAATGCCGGTCACCGCCGTGTACTTCGACGTCTGCCCCGCGTCGATGGCCTTCTTGGCCGCATCGAGAATGAAGGAGGGGGGCTCGAAGTCGGGCTCACCCACTCCGAAATTCACCACGTCGATCCCACGCGAGCGAAGATCATTCGCCCTCGCGCTCACTTGCAGCGTGATGCTCGGAACAATCACGCTGAGGCGTTTCGCTAGACCTTGAGGCACGGCACGCGCTCCTTTCGAGCGAGCCGCCCGCCTCATTTAATGAGAGGCCACCCAAGGCGGCTCGAGGAATGCGTTTAGCACTGGCTGGCGCGACGCGTCAGGCTTCTTTCTTCTCGGGCAACTTTTTCGGCGCCGCTTCGTCGTCGTCTTTACCGACCTCTTCGGCTTCCTTGAGGCCCTTCTTGAAATGCTTGATGCCCTGACCGAGACCTTTGCCGATATCGGCAAGGCGGCCGGCACCGAACAGCACGACGGCGATCAACGCGATGATCAAGAGCTCCGGCCAACCCATTGACCCCATGGTAGTCCTCGTTTGCTTCTGGTTCCGAATCGTACTCCCCAGGCGAAGTGCCCGGAGAATGTGTGTCATGTGCTAGCAGTGACGCCGTTTCTGGGCAAGCACGCGGCGAGCCATGTGCTGCATAGCACCGCGGCCACCGCCGCGAGCGGCAAAAGCAAAAACAAGGCAATCGGCCCGCTGCTCTGACGCTCCAGCGCGCGAAGCACGCCCAGCGCGGCCAGCGGCCCCGACGCCGCGACAGCCAGCCCGGCAGCACGCCCGCGCAATCGCTCGGAGAGCAGCAGAAAGACGACCAGCGCGGACGCGGCGAAGGCACTGGCCACCATGAGCAGCGCGCGCCCTAGAGGAGGAAGCTTCGACGATTGCGCCCACGGCGGCAGCCCGCGGATTTCCATCGCACCGGCGCGCACGTGCGCCGTGTTCTTGTCCGAACCCAATGTAAAGCGCGCATCATCGAGCTCGATGCGGCGCAGATCTTCGGCGATGCGCGCATCGGCGGCGTTCACCACGAGGTTGCCCAAGGGCGAGGGCGCGAGCAACCGCGGTTCGCGGTCCGGTGCACAGAGCCAGCTCGCACGGAGAAACGGAATGGTGATCGCACGCGGAGGCCCCGCAGGATCCGCAACGCACGACGCGCGTCCTTCCGCCACGAGCTCCGCGAGCACGCGCCCCGGTGCACTCGCATCGCGCCCGCCGAGAAACGAGAGCAACGCAAGCACGCACGCGAAGGCCGCACCGCTCGGCGCAAGACGAAACACCGTGCGCAGCGGCGTCTCGCCAAGCAGCGCGAAGACGCGCGCCTCACCCGCGGCTACGAAGCGATGCGCGGCCAGCGCCCATCCGAGCGGCCATCCGAGAAGCACCGCCGCCTCCAGCGCGAGCATCGCCACGCTCCGTGCAAAAGGAAGCGCCACCGACCAAGGCACGGTTGAGTCGAGCGCCCAAGGCAGGACACGCACCGCGCCCGCCCCGAGAGCGAGCACCGCAATGCCCACGCAAAACGCGGCAGCATCCCGCGCCGCTGGCCGAATCAACGGAAGCACGGGCGCTACCTTAGCCCCAATGCCGTTCACCTGGCGCCGGCCTCTTCCCGTACACGTACACGTTCCCGTTCCCCTTCCCGATCTTTCTCGAGGCTTCTTCGTGTACGGGAACGGGAACGGGAACGTGTACGGGTTAAGTGAACGGCTTCGACATCAGCCCAGACCCAACAAAGCCTGAAAACCGATGAACGTCGTGGTAGGTTCGCGAAACTCATGACCGGAGGATCTGGGATGACGACTTTGGGTGAGCTGTTTTCCGTAGCATCCGCGCGTCGAGTCTTGGCAGCCGTCACGGCCACCGCACTCGCAACGGCAACGCTCACGGCGAGCCCCGGCGTGGCACATGCAGATGAAGTTTCGCCCGATGGCAAAGGCATCGCAGGCGGCGCACTGCTCGGAGCCGAGGTCGTGACCATCCCGATGTCGCTCTTCAAGGTGCAGAGCCCCTGGGCTTACGTCATCGGCGGCGGCCTCGGCGCGGTCGGCGGTGGATTCGCCGGATACGCCATCGAGCAAGCTTCGTTCTCGGACGACGGGCGCGTGCCCACGTACATGCTGGCGGGCGGCCTTGCGCTGGTCATCCCGGCGGTCGTTCTCGTCCTCAACGCCACGCGCTACCAGCCGAGCGACGGCGCGAGCGAAGATCGCGCGCCGACGAATGCACCGCCGGCCGATCCGGGTCGCCCGGGTGGGGGTGTGGTGCTCGAGGGAGGAGGATCGGCGACCACGCCGCCGCCTTCCACCACACCGGCACCGTCCACCCCGCCTGCAGCGAGTCCGGCGAAGCCGCCCGCGGTTCCCATGTCGTTGCTCGACCTGCATCGCGATGCAGGCTTCCGCATGGGAATCCCCCTGCCGCAAGTGCGCGAAAGCTATTCGCTTCAGGAGCGCAAGCAGCTCGGCGTGCAGCAAGTGACGGAGCTTCGGCTGCCCATCTTCAAGGCAACGTTTTAAGTTCGACGGCCGACCGATCGGCGAGACGTCCATGAAGGTGTCGGCACGCTTGGTTTGTGCGGGTCAGGGCTGCTAGGCTCGACCGGAGTGAATCAGCCGCAGCCTCATCGTACGCCCTCCTCCGCAAAACCCGCCGACCCGATGCTGGGGCGCGTCGTGGCTGGACGCTATCGACTGGAAGCGCGCGCCGGCGAAGGTGGAATGGGCGTCGTTTACCGCGCGCGCCACGTACTGATCGATCGGCTCGTCGCGCTGAAGCTCATCAGGCCTGATCTGCGCGGCGAGACGCACTTGCGCGCGTGGATGTTGCGCGAAGCGCGCGCCGCGAACCGCGTCGATCATGCGCACATCATCGACATTCACGACATCGGCGAAACCGAGGAGGGCGAGCTCTATCTCGTCATGGAATACCTCGTCGGCACGGCCCTCTCGACGGAGCTGGCGCGCGGGCCGATGGCCCTGGCGCGAAGCCTGGACATCCTCGAGCAGATGACCGCCGCCCTGGCACGCGCCCACGATTTGGGCGTCGTCCACCGCGACCTGAAGAGCGACAACATTTTGCTCTCGACGCGCGGAGGTCGGAAAGACTTCGTGAAGATCCTCGACTTCGGGCTCGCGCACCTGGCGATGGATCCGCGCCTCGCGCCCAAAGGCGCGGTGTTCGGGACGCCCGAGTACATGTCGCCGGAGCAGGCCCGCGGCGAAGAGGCCGTACCGCAGAGCGATCTTTACGCGCTGGGCATTCTCTTTTTCGAGATGCTCACCGGTCAGTTGCCCTTCCGCTCGAGCGATCGCGAGACCTTGCTCGAGATGCAGCGCGCACAGGCCGCGCCGAAGCCGCGCGCCATCAAGCCGGACGTGCTTCCCGCGGCGGAAGTCATCGTGCTGAAGCTGCTCGAGAAGGATCGGCGCAAGCGCTTCCAGGATGCGCACCACCTGCACGAGGAGCTGAAGTCGCTCCAGCGCTCGATTCCGAGCACGGCGTGGGAGGTGAACACGGTGGGCGAGCTCGCACCGCCGCCGCCGCCTCCCCCGCCGCAGTCACCGGGCGTGACGGAGTGGGCGAATCGCGCAGCGTTGTTCTCGCGCATGGTGAGCCGTGCCTACCCTTCGGCGAATGCGCCTGCGGATCTGCAGGCCGCGGTCGCGCAAGCGTGGGATCTGGCGGCGCGTGCAAGTCGTCTCGAGGGCGAGGTGGCAAGCCACACGCGCAAGCTGGAGTCGCTGGAGCGACGCGGTCGCGCGCTGCGTGCGGAGATCGGTCGAAAGGTGGAGGAGCTCGCGCACGAGGAATCGCGTGCACTGCGCGACGTGACGAGCGAGCAGCACGAGGCAGCGCGCATTCGCGAGCTGGTGCAAGTCGCCGAACGCGCCGCGGCCTCCGCGAGAGCGCAAGCCGAGAGTGCACTCACGCAGGGTCTGAGCATGATCCAGCTTCGTGCAACGTTCGAGCGCTCGGGCGCTGCCGCCGCGCTGGTGGAGGCACGCAAAGAGCACCTCGCCGAACGCGAGCAGAAGGCGGGCATCAAGGACGCGCACGCCCGCGACCTGCGCCGCCAAATCGAAGAGCTGCGCGCGCAGCTGTCACGCTACGCCGAGGCGCTCGAGGAAGATCTGGCGCAGGGCCGCGAAAAGGTCGCCGCCCGCACGCGCGAAGGCCTCGCCTTCGAGAAGGCCTTCAGCGAGGTGTCGACGCTGCTGTTGAACCATCTCAAGGGCAAACCCGAAGTGCGCGATCTCCTGCAAGAGCTCATGGAGAACATGCACGGGCAGCCCAACACCCCGCACATCACCGCCAAAGCCAACTACGGCCCCGAAAGCCGCAATCCCTGAAGATTGAACAGGGAGACGGGGAGGCGGGGAGGACTTTCGGCACGGCCGGCGCGGAACGCTGTTTCGTTGGTTTTCAATTCAGCGCATTGGGCTGATTGAAAACAAAAAAAACTCCCCGTCTCCCCGCCTCCCTGTTCAACCTTCTGGGAGCGTCACGGGAGCTTCGCGCTCAAGAAGGCGCGCAGTTTGATCAGGGTCTTTGGATCGCGCGTAAACGTGGGCGGCTGAAAGGCCTGCGACCACGCGGTCACCTCGTTCAGGAACGAAGCGCGGATCGTCTCGTCGCTCAGAATGTCTTCCACGGTGCGGCCGCGCGCGGCGCCCTTGCGCAGCGTTTTCACGTAGGCCTCGAGGCGGTCGTAATCTTCGCCCAGGAAATCGCGCAATGCCTCGGTGTCGCTGGCCAGACGCCCCAACGTCCCGTCTTGGGCCGCCGCGTCTTCTGCGATGGCGAGCGATGCCGCCACGCGAAGCACGAATGCGTCGTCGCAGAACCCGAGATCGTCGATGCCGTCGGGGATCAAGTCGAGCGACTTGAAGAGGTAATTCAATCCGGCCGCCGCGTATTGTTTGACCGGCTCCGAATATCCACCTTGGATGATCTCGCCGAAGGCCGCGACATCCTCGCCCAGCGAGCGAAGCCACGCGGGAAAGAGCTCGAGATAACGCGGATCGACCGAATCTGTCATGGCAGTCCTAAGCTAGCATGGGCTACATCGCCCGGGCGACGGCGAAACCCAGAATAAAGCCGGCTAGCAGCGCCGCCGCCACCAACGCCGCAACGACCCAAGGCGCAACGCCGCGCGAGTCACCCGATGACAGTGCACCGGAGCCGGAGGACGGCGCCACCAGCACCACCTGCGGCGGAGGCTCGTGCACGGGATGCTGATTCCCTCGGGCACTCGCCAGCGTATCGCTCGACGAAATCGGCATATCCAAGAGGCGCCGGCGCGCCTCCGTAATGCCCGCCCCCGCACTGGCGAGCGTTCCGACCCCAGGCTCCGCGCGCGGGGCAGGTGCCGCCGCAGGCACGGCTTGCGGGGCCGGGCTTGCCCGAGGAGGCATCGGAATGGGGGACGCGGAAATGATCGCCTCGCTCGCGATGATCGACGGTGGTTTCTCCGATGCGCGCGGCGGCGCACCGCCCGTGAACGGCGTCTGCGCCACCCGCGCCGTGGCCGTAAAAGGCACCTCGGGAAGCTGCGAGAGCGGCTGCGCCTGCGCACGGCTTCGCGAAACCCCAGGACCCGCTTGCGGGCCCGTTCCTGAATCGTGCCCCAGCACCGCCGCCAAGGCATGCATCATGGCCGCGGCCGATTGAAATCGCTGCTGGCGATCCTTGGCAATCGATTGTGCAATGAACGGCGCGAGAAACGCGAGCTTCGAATCGATGCGCTCGATGGGCTCCGGCTCCATCGTCAGAACGGCGGACAGCTTCGCAAATTCGTTGGGTGCGGGAAAAGCCGGGCCGCCCGCGAGCATCTCGTAAAAGAGCACGCCCAGTGAAAACAGATCCGAACGCGGGTCCACGTCCTTGGAGTTCTTGATCTGCTCCGGGCTCATGTACGCGGGCGTCCCGAGGAGCATGCCCGTGCTCGTCTTTTTTCCCATGCCGCCCGCTTCGTCCATCACCTTGGCGATGCCGAAGTCGAGGATCTTCACGATGAATTGCCCATTGGGTTCGCGCGCCAGAAAGACGTTCTCCGGCTTCAAATCGCGGTGCACGATGCCCTCGGCGTGGGCGGCGGCCAGGCCGAAGAGCACGGCTTGAACGATGGGCACAGCTTGCGCTAGCGGCACCCGACCGCCGTTCTTCGTGTACGCGCTGAGAGGCACGCCCTCGAGGAGCTCCATCACCAAGAATGGCAGCTCGGCATGCGCTTGGGAGGCGTCATCCACGCGCGCGTGGCCCGTGCCGAACACGCGCACGATGTTCGGGTGCACCAGCTTTTGGCAGGTACGCCCTTCCTCCAGGAAGCGCGAGAGCACCCCCGCATCGGAGAGGAATTCCCGGTGCAGCACTTTGATGGCCACCGATTGCCCCGTCTCGAGGGACGTGGCGGCGTACACGCTTCCCATGCCGCCTGATCCGAGCGACCGAGTCAACCGGTAGCGATCCGCCAGGACCGCCCCAATCCAGGGATCATTCGGGGAGGGATTCGCCATGACGCATGGGCGACGCGATTATGCGCGCAACGTAGCCCCAAAGCGAGCTTGTACCGTTTCGATGGCCTTCGTGTGCTGCGCGTCGACCTCCGCGTCGGTGAGCGTGCGGTCTGCAACGCGGTAGACGATGCGAAACGCCAGGCTTGCATGGCCCGCCGGAACGCCGCCGCCGACGTATCGGTCGAAGAGCGTCACGTACTCGCCCAGCGCGCCCGCGGCTTCACGCACCGCGCGCTCCACGTCGCCCGCGGAAATGCCGTCGGGCACGACCACCGCGAGATCGCGCACGCTGGCGGGGAAGCGCGGGATGGGCGTGTACTTCGGCTCACGCCGGCCGCCGGCGAGGATCTTCGCCAGGTCGATCTCGATCGCGAGGGCGCCCTGCGGCAGCTCGAACGCGTCCGCCACGTCGGGATGCACCGGACCGAAATTGCCCACGCGCTCGCCGTCGAGCAGCAGGAACGCGGCACCGCGCGGGTGCAGGTGGTGCGGCCGCTCGCTTTCCTCGGCGCGCACCGCGCTGGCCTCGCGACCGCCCGTGATGCGCGTGAGCCACCCGAGGGCCACGCCCTTCGCGTCCCACACGTCGTACGCGACGGGCTTCGTGAGGTAGCTCGGCCGGTCGCCCGAGAGCACCGCCGCGAACGTCACCCGCTCCTCGGCCGGCGGCGCCTTGTCCGACGCCGGCGCAGCAAGAAATACCGGCCCGATGGCGAACATCCGCACATCGTGCTCGCCGTGACGCGAGGCGCGCGAGACCGCCTCGAAAAGCCCCGGCAGGAGCGACGTGCGCATGACGCTCTCGCGCTCCGACATGGGGTTCGCCACCGTGAGGGCGGGCGCCGGTGCGCCCACCGCCTCGAGCCAGCGACGCGCGATGAAGCGGAAGGTCAGCGCCTCGGAGAGCCCGAGCTCCACCGCCGCCGCACGCGCACGGCGCACGGCCTCTTCTTGCCCGCCCACGTCGAGGCGCGGATGCATCGGCGGAAGAACCGCCGGCAAGGTCTCCAGGCCGCGGATGCGGGCGATGTCGTCGATGATGTCCACCTCGCGCGTCACATCCGGCCGGTGCGTGGGCACCTTGAGGACCAGCGTGTCGCCCTCCTGGCCGTCGAGGACGAAGCCGAGTCGCTTGAGGATGCCGGTGACCTCGTCCTGCGCGATGTGCACGCCAATGAGCTGATCCACCCGCGAGAGACGAAGCCGCACCACCGCCGCCGGGATCTCCCGCGCCGTGGTGAGCCGCACCTCGGAGAGCACGGTACCGCCGCCCAGCTCCTGCATGAGCACCGCCGCGCGCGTGAGCACGGCGCGCGTGTCGCCCGGATCGACGCCGCGCTCGAAGCGATGGCTCGCCTCCGTGTGGAAGCCGTGCCGCCGCGACGTTCGCCGCACGCCGCGGGCGTCGAAGTAGGCGCACTCGATGAGCACGCGGCTCGTGGTCGCGCGAATTTCGCTGTGCGCACCGCCCATGACTCCGGCCAGCCCCGTGGGGCCTTCGGCATCGCCGATGACGAGATCGTCGTCGGTGAGCTGATGCTCCTTGTCGTCGAGCGTGCGCATCGTTTCGCCCGGACGCGCACGTCGCACGATGATTTCCGCACCGCGCACGAGATCCAAATCGAACGCGTGGAGCGGGTGCCCGAACTCGAGCATGACGATGTTCGTGACATCGACCACGTTCGAAATCGGCCGCACACCGAGCGCCGAAAGGCGGTAGCGAATGCCCAGCGGCGAAGGCCGAATCGTAACGCCCAGCGAAAGCGCCGTCCCGTAATGGGCGCACCGTTCGCCGTCCTCGATGCGGACGCGCACCAGCGAGTCCATTTTGGTCGCGTCGTCGCGCACCGGAGGTCCGTCGCTTGCGACGGCCGACTTTCCACGCAGAGGTTCGGGCAGCTTCGGCTCGGGCGGCGACCACGGGAAGCCGAAGAGCGCCGCCACTTCGCGCGCGATGCCGACATGGCCCAACGCATCGGGCCGATTCGGCGTCACACCGATGGAGAAAATCGTATCGCGCGCCTCCGGCACCGCGTCCGAGAAACGCGTGCCCACCGGCGCGAAATCCGGCGGCAGCACGATGATGCCATCGTGATCCTCCGAGAGGCCGAGCTCGGACTCACTCACGAGCATGCCGGCGCTTTCGATTCCGCCGATGGCCTTTTTCTCGAGCGTGAGCCCCTTCGCCGGCAGGTGCGTGCCCAGCGGTGCGAGCACCACGAGGCCGCCCGGATCGGGCACGTTGGGCGCACCGCACACGAGTTCCTCGTGCGCCGCTCCACCGCCGCGATCCACCGTCACCAGGCGCAGGTTCGCGCGATTCGGGTGCGGCCGCATGGAGACGACGCGCACGATGATGCACGATTCGCTTCCCGCGCCGTACGCGGTGAGGCCTTCCACCTCCAGGCCTGCGGATGTCAGGCGCGCCGCGACGTCCTCCGGCGAGGCCGTCAACTGCGGCACGAGCGACCTTAGCCACTGATACGAGGCAAGCATCGGTTCTTCCTCTGTCTCGTTTGTCTCGTTCTATTAGAATTGCGCCAAGAAACGCGGATCGTTTTCGAACAGCAGGCGGATGTCCGGGATGCCGTAGCGAAGCATCGCCACGCGCTCGATGCCCATGCCGAAGGCAAAGCCGGTGTACCGCTCGGAGTCGATCCCGCACGCTTCGAAGACGCGCGGATCGATCATTCCGCAGCCGAGAATCTCGATCCAGCCCGAGTGCTTGCACACGTTGCAGCCCTTGTTCGTGCCGTCGGGCTGCTTGCAGAAGACGCATTGCACGTCGACCTCGGCCCCCGGTTCCACGAACGGGAAGTAGCTGGCGCGGAAGCGCACCTTGGTGCCTTCGCCGTACAAGCGCGCTGCAAACTCGGACAAAACGCCGCGAAGCTGCGTCAGAGTCACCTTCTCGTCGACGAGGAAGCCCTCGATTTGATGAAACATCGGCGAGTGCGTCACGTCGTCGTCGCGGCGGTAGCAGGTGCCCGGCGCAATGAATGCGAACGGAGGCTTCTGCCCCATCATCGCGTGGACCTGCACGTTGCTCGTGTGCGTACGCAACACGTGGCCCGACGTCGTCCAGAAGCTGTCTTGCTCGTCGATGGCCGGGTGATCCGGCGGGAAGCCCAACTTGGTGAAGTTGTTCTCCTCGAGGTCGACGTCCGGCCCGTCGTGCACGGCAAAGCCCAGCGACCGGAAGATGGTCACCAGGTCTTCGCGCATCCGCGTGATGGGATGCCGGTGCCCGAGCGGCAGCGCCTCCCGAGCGGGCAACGTGAGGTCGAACGGCGGCGCGTGCAGATCCGCTTCGCGTTTCGCGCGTGCGATGGCCGCCAGCCGAGCGGCGAAGGCATCCTCCACTTCCTTGCGCAGCGTATTGACGCGTTCCCCGATGGCCTTTCGTTGGTCACCGGGGACACTGCCCATCTGCTTCAGGATTTGGGTGAGCTCGCCCTTCTTCCCGAGGATCTTCGCGTTTTCCTCGCGAAGGACCTGTTCGGTGGTGGCGGCCTCGAACCGGCGCGCAAAATCAGTGCGGAGTGCGTCGAGCGATGCGAGGAGATTCGATTGGACCGGCGAAATTGCGCCTTCGGACATAACGAGCCCTTAATACACGCCGAGGCTCGCTTTTGGCGACGCCGATCTTGGGCAATCGCTACTTCGTTGCAGCTTTTGCGACGGGCGTGCTCTTGTTCGCGAGATCGACGATCTGCTGGAACGCGGCTGCGTCCGTGATGGCGAGATCGCTCAGCACCTTGCGGTCGAGACCGACCTTGGCGCTCTTGAGGCCGTGCACCAAGCGCGAGTAGCTCGTCCCGTTGGTGCGGGCGGCGGCGTTGATGCGGGCGATCCAGAGACGGCGAAAATCACGCTTCTTGCGCTTGCGATGGGCGTAGGCATAAACCCACGCCTTCATCACGACCTCTTTCGCATAGGCGAAGAGGCGCGAGCGGGCGCTATGGAAGCCCGAAGCGTGCTTCAGAATACGGTTACGACGGCGACGTGCCTTGAATCCTCGTTTTGCGCGCGGCATAGGATGCTCCTGATAAGGTCGAAATCAGCGGCCTACGTGACTGATTGACTGATGGCTAAAACTTGCTGCTGCCAGAATCAGCCGTAGGGAAGAAGACTGCGGATCTTCTTCTGGAGCGTCTTGTCCACCATGTCGTTCTTGCGAAGGCGGCGCAGACGCTTGCGTGATTTTTCCTGCATCCCGTGGTTGCCGCCCTGCTTGGGACGACGAACGCGTCCCGTTCCGCTGACGCGGAATCGCTTGGAGGCAGCTTTATTGGTCTTCATCTTCGGCATGGCCGTCACCTTTAGAATCGCTCCCGTAGGTACCTGCCCCAGGCGCCGGCTAGTAAGGCCGAGGTAGAAAGCAGGTTCGACGTTTAGAACGCTACGAGGATGCGGGAGGCGGGTTTATCCTCAACAGCGAGCACTTTGTCAAGGCGGGCTTCCAAACTTCTCGTAAGGTGGACGCGTGGCAGAGACCGTCGTCGACAGACTTTTCAACCAAGCGAGAATCCGACCCGACGCACCCGCCTACTATGAGAAGAAGGGGGGCGTCTACCAACCCTCGAGCTGGAAGACCTATGCCGAGCAGGTGAAAACCGCTGGTAAGTCTTTGATAGCCTTGGGTCTTTCGCCAGGAGGCACCGTCTCCATTCTGGGCTTCAACCGGCCCGAGTGGGTCATCATGAATCTGGCCACCATGGCCGTGGGGGGCGCCGCCGCCGGCGTGTATGCCACCTCGTCGGCCACGGAGATCCAGTACATCGTGGACCACGCCGAATCGCCCGTGCTCCTCATCGAGACGGCCGGCCATTGGGAGAAGGTGAAGTCCCAATGGGGCAACATGCCCAAGCTTCGCCACGTGGTGGTGATGCGCGGCGGGCCTTCGCCGGGCGACGACCGCGTGCTGTCGTGGGAGGCCTTTCTCGCCAAGGGCAAGGACGTCACCGATGCGACGTTCGACGAGCGCCTGCACGCGCTGAAGCCGGGCGGGCTGGCGCTGCTCATTTACACGTCGGGCACGACGGGCCCGCCCAAGGGCGTGATGCTCTCGCACGACAATCTGGCATGGACGGCGGAGCAGGCCTTGAAGGTCGTTCCCTGCAAGCCGGGCGATTCGAGCCTGTCGTACCTGCCGCTGCCCCACATCGCGGAGCAGATGTTCACGCTGCACTTGCCCATCTCGTCGGGCGCGAGCGTGTACTTCGCCGAGTCGATCGACAAGGTGGCGGACAACCTGAAAGAGGTGCAGCCGACCATCTTCCTGGGCGTGCCGCGCATCTGGGAAAAGATGCACGCGGGCATTTCGGCCAAGATGGCCGAGGCCAAAGGGGCGAAGAAGAAGATCCTCGCGTTCGCGCGCCGTACGGCCACCGAGTACTCGGCACACGTGTGCAAAGGCCAGGAGCCGCCGGCGCTTTTGCGCCTTCGTCACGCGATCGCCACGCGCCTGGTGTTCTCCAAGCTGAAGCCGGCCATCGGCTTGGGCCGCGCGCGCATTTTCGTGGTGGGCGCGGCGCCCATCGGCAAAGACGTGCTCGAGTTCTTCGCGTCGATCGACATCGTCGTCCAAGAGGTCTACGGGCAGTCCGAGGACACCGGCCCGACGACGTTCAACCAGCCGGGCAAGATCCGCTTCGGCACGGTGGGAAGCGCCTTCCCGGGCGTCGAGTCGAAGATCGCGCCCGACGGCGAAATCCTGGTGCGCGGCCGCAACGTCTTCATGGGCTACTACAAGGACGAGGAGGCCACGCGCGAGAGTCTCATCGATGGCTGGCTGCACTCGGGCGATCTCGGGGTCTTCGACTCCGAGGGGTTCCTGAACATCACCGGCCGCAAGAAGGAGATTCTCATCACCGCGGGCGGCAAGAACATCACGCCGAAGAACATCGAGGAGAGCATCAAGACGCACCCCTTGGTGTCGGAAGCCATCGTCATCGGCGACCGCCGCAAGTACCTCACCGCACTCGTCACCTTGGATCCCGACGCGGCGAGCGCCTTCGCCAAAGAGCGCGGCATCACCGCCAACGGCAGCCTCCACGAGAGCGCCGAAATCCGCGCCGCGATCCAAAAGGGCATCGACGAGACCAACGCCAATCTGGCCAAGGTCGAAACGGTGAAGAAGTTCATCATCCTCCCCCGCCCCCTCTCGATGGAGGACGGCGAGCTCACGCCGACCTTGAAGGTCAAACGCCGCGTCGTGAATCAAAACTGGGCCGCCCAAATCGAGGCGATGTACCAGGAGTAGCCTCGACGCCAAGCGGGGGTATCCTGTCCAGAGGGAGTCGGAGCATGAGCCGAGCGGCAGACCCGAGGCAGCGCGTCACGTTCGCAGAGTTCTGCGACATGACGCCTCCAGACGAACGTCGTTACGAGCTCTTCAATGGGCGCATCGTGGCAATGAACCAGCCTTCGGGAAGGCACGCATTCCTGATGGGTTCTTTGATCCACAGGATAGGGAACGCTCTTGCTGGCCGATGCCGTGTCGTGGGGCCGATGGGTGTCTACATCGAAGCAACGGACGATGCCTTCGCCCCGGATGTCATCGTCACGTGCGAGCCTGCTCGCTACGACCCAATTCGTGGCCGGGCGCTGGTGAATCCGCGTGCACTCTTCGAGATCCTTTCGCCGAGCACGGAGCACATCGACAAGACACTCAAAGTGAGCCGGTACACCCAGCTCTCCTCACTGCAAGAGTACGTGCTGGTCTCTCAGAACGAAAAACACGTTCAGATCTATCGCCGCGGCCCCGTCGAATGGAGTTGGCAACGCGCCACCTCCGGCGGATTCACCGTCTGCGAAGCGGAAATATCCATCGATGCGATCTACGATGGCATCGACGATTTTCCGATCGTCGAGCCGCCGTATGAAACGCGCACGATTCGAATCGTCAAATCCCCAGAATAGCTTTGAAGCTGTTGCCGAGCGCCGTAAGTGTGGCTTGGCCGCGCTTCTCCGCTTCGGAGAAGGGTTCGCTTTCGAGGACGGGTTCGCGCAGGTCGATGTAAACCTTGATCTTGGGCTCCGTGCCGCTGGGGCGCACGATGATGCGGCTGCGGCTCGCGAGCTCCAGGACGATGACGTTGCTCTTGGGCAAATGGAAGGGCTCGACCTTGCCGTCGGCGACTTGGCGGCGCGTTCCGGCGGCGATGTCGACGACGGCGACCACGTTCAGCGCGCCGACGCGCTCGGGCGGGTTTTCGCGCAGCCGCGTCATCATGGTGCGGATTTCTTCTGCACCGGCAGCGCCTTTGCGGGTCACGTTGATTTGCCCGCTCACGAAG
The DNA here is from genome assembly GCA_037157775.1 of Sorangiineae bacterium MSr12523. Taxonomy (NCBI): domain Bacteria; kingdom Pseudomonadati; phylum Myxococcota; class Myxococcia; order Myxococcales; family Pendulisporaceae; genus Pendulispora; species Pendulispora brunnea. The sequence goes on along the minus strand of CP089982.1, from coordinate 1,843,761 downwards.
AGGCCGTACTTGCGCGCCAGAAGCTCGAACTCGTCGCCGAGGGTGCGGCCGCGTTCTTTGAGGACCGCCGCCATTTCGGCGAGGATCACGGCGGCGCTGACGCCGTCCTTGTCGCGAACGACGTCGCCCACCGTGTAGCCGATGGCCTCCTCGTAGCCGAAGACGAAGGTGTAGCCCTCCTTCTCCAGGTCCATCGCGCGGTGCGCGATCCATTTGAAGCCGGTCAGCGTCTCCTCGTAGCGCACGCCCAACGCCAGCGCGATGGTTCCCAGCATCGGTGACGAGACCAGCGAAGCCAGCGCCAGGCGCTTCTGGTCTTGCGAAACCTTACGCTCCGTCAGCAGGTAATGCCCCAGCAACACACCGACCTGGTTACCTGTAAACTGCAAGTACCCGGTGGGCGATGCCGCGTGCGGAATGGCCACCGCGAGCCGGTCGGCGTCGGGGTCGTTGGCCAGCACCAAGTCGGCCTTTTGCTTGCGCGCGAGCGCATAGGCCAGATCCATGGCGCCGTGTTCCTCCGGGTTGGGAAAGGCCACCGTGGGGAAGGCACCGTCGGGCTTCTGCTGCTCGGGCACCGAGGTCACGTTGGTGAAGCGCGCCTCGGCCAAGGCCGCGCGGAGCAGATGATCGCCCACGCCGTGAAGCGGCGTGTAGACGATGCGCAAATCGCGGGCGCCCCCGGGGTTCACCTCCAAGCCGCGCACGGCGTCGAGGTAGGCGCGCTCGACGGTGCCATCCAGGGCGCGGTAAAGACCGCTCTTTTCGGCCTCGGCGCGCGGCACACGGCGGACGTTCCGGGCGGCGGGTGCGCGCAGGATCAAGTTGGCGATATCCACGTCGATGGGCGGCACGATCTGCGCACCGTCGCCCCAGTAGAGCTTGTACCCGTTGAACTCGGGCGGGTTGTGGCTCGCCGTGATCATCACGCCCGCGGCCGCCGAAAGGTGCGTCACGGCGAAGGCCGCGAGCGGCGTGGGCACGAGGCCCTCGAACACGTGCGACGGAATGCCCTCGGCCGCCAAAACGCTGGCCACCTCGGATGCAAACTCGCGGCTCATCTTCCGTCCATCGAAGCCGATGACCACGCCGCGTTTCTCCGCGTCGACCTTTTGCGCCAACAGGTACTGCGCCAGCGCCCACGTGGTGCGGATCACGACCGCGCGGTTCATGCGATTCGGCCCCGCGCCCAGCACGCCGCGAAGCCCCGCGGTACCAAATTCGAGCGCACCCGCGAATCGGTCGGCCAGATCCGTCCCCTTTGGATCGGCCGCGGCCAAAAGGGCGCGGAGCTCGGCTTGGGTCTCGAGATCGGGGTCTGCCTCGATCCACGCCTGCACGACGGTTTTCAGATCCTCGAAGGTTGCAGAGCTCATGATAAGAAGTGTTTTCCCAATGCGAAGACACGCGCAAGGGGCTTCGACGAGGCGATGCTAAGGTTTTCGACCCGGCGGCTTCTCTGGGCGATTCCGACGTTGTTCGGGATCAGCGTCATCGTCTTTTTGTTGACGAGCCTCATCCCGGAGCCCCCCGCCATCGCCTCGCCCGAGGCGCTGGTCGCGCTCGACCCCGCCGTGTACGATGCGCTCGACGAAGAGCGGCGCGAGCGCTTTCTGGACCTTCCCCGCTTCGTCAACGAGCACCCGGCCGACGTGCGCTCGCGCACGGAAGACGCCGTCACGCACATCGCCGCGGACGATCCGCACGCGCTTCTGGCCGCCCACACCCTGGCCCGCCTCGGTGGCGCGGCGCTTCCGCACGTGTTGCCCAAGTTCGATCGGCTCGCGCCCGCCGCACGAACCAAAGTCGCCCTCGCGCTGGCGCCCATCGGCGAGCGCATGGGCGTGGGGCAGGCTTCCGAACTGCGCGATCCCGAGCGGGCGGCGGCGTTTTGGACGCGCTTCTGGGAGGATCGCTCGCTCGACTTCACCGAGCCCTCGGTGCGACGCACCGTTTCACGCCTCTTGCGCCACACCAGCGAGCTGCGCGAGCGCGACATCATCGAGATCGACACCTTCGCGCTCAGCGAGATCATGCTTGCCCTGAAGGATCTCCGCGACAAGAGCACCATCCTGAGGCTCTCCGAGCTCGCTGCCCACGCCACGGGCCGCTCCGTCGAGACGCCCGACGTAACGCGAGAGGCGCAGGCCGATCCTCGGCAAACGGCGGACGCGTGGCTCGCGTGGTGGTACGTGCACAAGAGCGACTACGTCGCGTTCACCGGGCCGGAGCGCATCACGGCGGCGGTGAGCGAGACGCGCTACGGCAAGTGGCTCGCGCGGGCCGCGCTGGGGCAGTTCGGCGTGAGCCCCATCGACAACCGGCCCATTTTTCCCAAGCTGATGGCCGGCGCGGAGATCACCTTTTCGCTCACCGGGCTGGCCATGCTCGCGAGCTACCTCATCGCGCTGCCGCTCGCCCTGCTCAGCGCGTGGCGCCACAACAGGGCCGTCGATCGCACGCTCGCGTTGGTGCTCTTCGTCTTGTATTCGCTGCCCACGTTCTGGGTCGCGGAGATCTTCGTCCGCGTGATGCCGCCCGGCTCGGCGGGCCGCATCGTATGGCCGGCGCTGGCGCTCACCGTGGCGTCGCTGGCGAGCCTCTCGCGTTACCAGCGCACGGCGATGCTCGAGGTGCTCGGGCTCGACTACGTGCGCACCGCCCGCGCAAAAGGCGTGTCGGAGCTGCGCGTCCTCGTGGTGCATGCCCTGCGCAATGCGATGATGCCCACGGTCACCTTGGCCGGGCTGCAGCTGCCCGTGCTCATCGGCGGCGCCTTCATCGTCGAGGAGGTCTTCGCCGTGCCGGGGCTCGGTTATCAATCGCTGCGCGCGGTCGATGGGCACGACAATGCGTGGCTCATCGCCACCATCTTGCTCACTGCGGTGGTCTCCACGGTCGGCCTCATCGTGAGCGATCTCGCCTACGCGCTGCTCGACCCGCGCGTGCGCGAGCTCTTTCTGCGGCGCGAAGGATCGCACGCGTGAGGAAGGGCGCCACACCGCTGCGTGGAAAGTCGGGCGCCGCGAGCGGCGCACCTCCGTCATCGGGACCGCCGTCCAGCATGCTCGCGCCGGGGGGCGGTGCGCGTGCGGCCATGGCGCGGCTCCGGCAATCGCGCCTGGCGTTCGCCGGCGCCATCGTGCTCGCGTTCTTCGCGTTTCTCGCGGTGGTCGCGGATCTCGTCGCCAGTGAATTTCCCATACTTTGCCGCGTCTCTGGCACGACGTACATCCTGCCCAACATCACGCACCCATCGGAGCTTCGCCCCTTCGTCGAGGCGCGCGCGTCCGGGCAAATGGCTCCCGACGATTGGGCCTTCGGGCCGCTCGTTCCCTACGGTGCTGCGCAGGAGTCGAAGGGCGATGCGCTCCTTCCACCGTTCGCGCGGCGTGCGCACCCGCTCGGAACGGATGGTCGCGGGCGCGACGTGCTCGCGCGGGTCATTCATGGCACGCGCACCTCGTTCGGCGTGGCGCTCTTCGCGGTGGTCGCGTTTCTCGCGGTGGGGAGCGTGCTCGGTGCCCTGGGGGGCTTTCTCGGCGGCATCGTGGACGGGCTGGTGTCGCGCACCATCGAAATTTTGAGCTCGTTTCCCACGTTGGTGCTCGTCCTGGTGGTGCAGGCGCTCCTCCCCCACCCCACGCGCACCACCTTGTTCGTCGCCATCGCGCTCGCGCGCTGGCCGGAGATTGCCCGCCTCGTTCGCGCCGAGGTGCTCGTCGTGCTGTCGAACGACTACGTCACCGCGGCACGTGCCCTCGGAGCCTCTCCGTGGCGGGTCCTGCTTCGTCACATCATCCCGAATGCGCGTGCGCCCATCGTCGTGGCCGCCATGTTCGGCATTGCCCAGGTCGTCCTCATCGAGGCATCCCTTTCGTTCCTTCGGGTCGGCGTTCCCCCGGGCACCGCCTCGTGGGGCGAGATGCTGAGCGAGCTCCGCGACTACAGCGGTGCATGGTGGCTCCTGGTCGTGCCCGGGCTCGCGGTCTTCGCCGTCGTCTCCTCGCTCAATCTCGTGGGCGAGGCCCTGCGCGACACACTGGATCCGCGGCTGCGCGTCTAACAAGGAGATGAATTCTCGGGCCGCGGTGGTTATCGTGGGGCCCATGTCGATTCTCGGTGGGAAGAAGTCAGTCGGTGGTGCGGTTCAGCTCGGCGCGCGTGGCGCAGCGCCAGCGCGACCTGCAGGTGGGCCTGCGGGGCCTGCAGGTGGGCGAGCGCCGGCGGGCGACTCGGCCATCGTGCAGGTGAGCGAGCGCGAGTTCGAACGGGAGGTGCTCACCAGCGAGCTGCCCGTGCTCATCGAATTTTCCGCCGACTGGTGTGCACCCTGCAAGCAAATCGCCCCGCAAGTCGAGGCATTCGCACGCGAGAACGCCGGCAAGGTCAAAGTGGTGAAGGTCGACATCGACCGCTCGCCGATGCTCGCGCGCGAGCTGCGCGTTCAATCCGTTCCCACCTTCATGGTGTTCGCCCAGCAACGCATCGTCGACGTGCAGGTTGGCGCCATCGGCAAAAAGCAAATGCTCGCGATGGTCGAGCCCTTCTTGCCGCGCGCGGAAGGAGCCATCAAGCCGCTCGAATTGGCCGAGGCCATCCGCCAAGGCATGGTCACCGCCGTCGACACGCGCGACAAAGGCGCCTATGACCGGGCTCACATCCCCGGCGCCGCGCACATGCCGCTCGAGGAGATCGAAAGCCGCCTCGCGGAGCTGTACATGCTTGCCGACCGGCCCGTCCTCTATTGCCGCGCAGGTGACAAGTCCAAAGAGCTCGCCGCCCGCCTTGCCGAGCAAGATGTTGCCGTGGCGTTTCTCGAAGGAGGATTTCTCGGCTGGGAATCCGATGGCCTCCCGGTCGAACGCCCCTAAATAAGGCGACTTTTAGACGCAAACGAAAATCAATTGCGGCCTGGACGAGCTGGTCCATGAAGCTTGCCTTGACGCGAGCAGTGAGGACAGCGACATGATAGATAAGGCTGATGGCGACGAAGATGGAGCATCCGACCGATAATCGCCACGCGCAGGCGAGCCTGGAACATTTCCGGCAGTTGCTCCACGCGCACATGGCCAAGAAAGGGCTGCGCTCGACGGATCAGCGCCGCCTCATCATCGAGACCTTTTTCCAGGCGCCCAACCACGTGAGCATCGAGGAGCTTTTGGCTCAAGTGCGCACGCAGGATCCGCGCGTCGGCTATGCCACCGTGTACCGCACGTTGAAGCTCCTCACGGAGTGCGGCGTCGCTTTCGAGCGCCGCTTCGGCGACGGCCTCACCCGCTACGAGCTGGCCGACGACTCGCACCACCACGACCATTTGATCTGCATCGAGTGCGGTGAAATCACGGAGTTCGAGGAGCCGCGCATCGAGGATCTGCAAGAAGAAGTGGCGGCGCAGTACGGCTTCGAGCTGAAGAGCCACAAGCACGAGATGTACGGCGTCTGTCCAAAGTGCCGAAAGAAGCCGCGCCGCAACTGACGCGGACACGTGAACGTGTGCTGGCCATCGCGGCCGCGGGGCTGTTGCTGCGGCTCCTGCTCGTGGTGCGCGATGCAACCGTGCTCGATCGGCTCTTCGTGCCGGATGACACGTATTACACCTTGGGCATTGCGCGAGGGCTCGCGCGCGGGTGGGGACCGTCCATCGATGGCGCGCATCTGACGAACGGCTTCCAGCCGCTGATCGCCTTTTTGGTCGCGCCCGCCTATTGGGTGACCGCCGATCCGATCGGGCCGTTGCGCTGGGCGTGGTTCCTGTTGATCCTCGCCGATGTGGCGAGTGCGCTCTTGCTCGCACGCCTTGCCTGGCGTGCGACGGGGCGCGAAGTAGCTGCATGCTGTGCGTGTGCATTCTGGGCGTTGTCGCCGGTGGCCATTGCGAACGCGATGGGCGGGCTGGAGGCGTCGCTCGCGGTGGCCTGTGAGCTCGCGTGCGTCGAGGCGTGGTGCGCGGCCCGTGAGCGATCGACCCGCGGGGCATGGCTCCTCACCGGCGCATTGGCGGGCTTGGCACTGCTCGCGCGCGTGGACGCGGTCATCGTTCTCGGGGTGCTCGCGCTCACGAGTGTGCGCGATGTGCGTGCGCTGGGCTGGGCGGCGCTGGGCGCCGGGCTGGTGCTGGCGCCGTGGTGGGCGTACGAGGCCGTGCGGCTCGGAACCATCGTGCCCACGAGCGGACAAGCGGTGCGGGCGCAGGTCGCCGAGCATCGGGCGCGGTATTTGACGACCTTGGGCCAGATGGGGTGGGCGCTCGGTGCCGTGCTGGAGCCATGGGGCGCGCGGCTCTTGGATCTGCGCCTCTTCTTCTACCGGCAAACCTGGCTGACCGCGGTGGTGGCCCCCGTAGGGACCGCGGCCCTGCTCGCGGCCGTGTGGCGTGCGCGCGTGGCGCGTCCCATCGCCGGATTCGTCACGGGGGCGCTTTTGCTGTTTCCTTTTTACGCGCTCTACGTGCCGGCCCTGTGGTTTTTCCCGCGCTACCTCGCGCCAGTCCACGCGGCTCTCGCGCTGCTCGCGGCCGTGGGGCTCGCGCATCTGGCGGAAATGCGGCATCGGGCATGGCCTTGGACGCGCAACGCCGCGGCCCTGGTGCTCGCCGTGTCATGCGCCGTCGACGTGGGCTACGTGCTCGCACGCCCCGAGCGAACCCCCGACGAGGATCTGCACGGAGCCAAAGGCTACCGCGAGGCCGCGCTGGCCGTTTTGGACATGACGCCACCGGGGGCGGTGGTGGGTGCGCTGCAAAGCGGGGCGCTCTCGTACTTCGCCGATGGTCGGAACGTGCGTGTGGTGAACCTCGACGGAGTGGTGGACGACGAGGCCAAGGCCGCGTTCCATGCCCACCGCCTGGCCGCCTTCGCGCGTGCCCGCGGCATGACGCACTTCGCCGATTGGACATGGAACCGCGAAGCCTTCGTGCGGCACGCGGGCGATCCGGCAATCACCGATGCATGCTTCGTCCCTCTGGGCGAGGCCCCGCCGCAACCACCGGATCGATTCGTGCTCTACGCGTTCGTTTGCCGATAGAGTGGACGGGTGCGGCTGACTTACGTCCTCGGGCTTTCGTTCTCTCTGTTGCTCACGGCCTGCGCAGAGGCGCCTCCGCCCAGGGCGCCTGCGACTCCCGTGGATGCCGAAACGGAGAGGCGGGCCATCGGTGCGATGCTCGACGATTGGCATGACGCAGCCGCAAAGGCCGACGAGGCCCGGTACTTCGGGCACTTCACGAACGACGCGATCTTTCTCGGCACCGACGCCACGGAGCGATGGGATGTCGCCGCCTTTCGCGCCTTCGCGCACCCTTATTTCGCAAAGGGAAAAGCGTGGAGCTTTCGCGCGACGCGCCGCGGAATCACGATCGCGACCGACGGACGGACAGCCTGGTTCGACGAGGATTTGCACACCGGAAACCTGGGTCCCTCGCGCGGAAGCGGGGTGGTCGTGCGCGAGGAAGGGAGATGGAAGATTGCCCACTACGATCTGTCGATTCCCATTCCCAACGAGCGCGTGAAGGACATCGTGGAGCGCATCGCGGCGCCGCCGCCGGTCAAGCTGCGCGATCGCTACGATGCGGCGTACCAAAAGGCGAGCGCGGTGGCGCTGGAGAACGTGGCCGAGGCGGAGAAGCTTCTCGCGGCCTTCGTGCCCGAGGCAAAGTCGCACCCCGACGACGATCTCGAGTTCTGGCTGCACAACGAGCTCACGTGGGTGAAATGGGCGCAGGATGACTTACCGGGCGCACTCGCCGAGGTCGACGCCATGCGCGCGACCTTGGATCATGCGACGTTGCCCGCCAAGCACACGACCGCGCTCCGGCTACACGAGCGCTGGGATCGCGCATACATCCTGCTGGAGATGGCCTTGACCGCCCCTCGCGACAAGCGTGCAAAGGCGCTGGCCGCGGCCAACGAAGCACGTACCTCGTACGAGACACTGGCCAAACAGGAAAACGATCACGACGGCCTCGCGGCCTTGGAGACCTTTTTCGCCGCGCGCCAGGGAAAGACGAAAGAGGCCATCGCCTTCGCGAGGAAGGTGGACATCGCGAAGCGCGAGGACGTGCAGGATCTGTATGTCTTTCAATTGGCTTACGAGGCGGGGGGCGACAAAACTTCGATGGAGGCCGCACGCGCCAAGATTTGCGGGATGAAGAATTATTTGATGCGACCACTCATTCTGAGAAGAGGGGAAAAGGAAGGGTGGAAGTGCAAATAGTGGGGGCTCAATGGCGTGCGGGGGGAGTTGGGGCGCTTCGTGATCGTGAACGTGATCGTGATCGTGACACGTGATCGTGATCCTCTTCGCGCACGCGCACGAGTCACGACCACGATCACGAGAAACGAGCGCGTGCGCGTGCACGACCACGACCACGACCACGACCATGTGAGACGAGCACGACCACGTGATCGTGACACGTGATCGTGATCGTGATCGTGATCGTCTTCGTGCACGCGCACGCGCACGCGCACGCGCACGTGCGTCGTACACGTGATCGTGATCGTGACACGTGATCGTGGCACGTGATCGTGACACGTGCGCGTGCGCGTTCTTCTAGCCGCCGCCTCTATTTCGCGTAATCGATCGCTCTTGTCTCTCGAATGACGGTTACCCGAATCTGGCCGGGGTAACTCATCTCTTTCTCAATTCTCTTCGAGATCTCGCGGGCCAAGAGCACAGCTTCGGCGTCGCTTACCTCGCTGGGTTCGACGATGACGCGCACCTCTCTGCCGGCTTGCAGCGCGTAGGCGCGTTCTACCCCGATGAAGCGGGAGGAGATCTGTTCTAGATCGTGGAGGCGCTTCATGTAGCCCTCGAGGACTTCGCGGCGGGCGCCGGGGCGGGCGCCGCTCAGGGCGTCGGCCGCGGTCACCAAATGCGTGTACACGCTGGTGACCGGCTCGTCTTCGTGGTGCGCCGCAATGGCGTTGATCACGATGGGGTCCTCGCCGTATTTGCGCGCGAACTTACCGCCGATGACCGCGTGTCCGCCCTCCTGCTCGTGGCTCAGGGCCTTGCCGATGTCGTGCAGAAAGCCCGCCCGGCGCGCGATCCGCTCGTCGAGTCCCAACTCGACGGCCATCATGCCCGTGAGAAAACCCGTCTCGGACGAATGCCGCAAAACGTTCTGCCCCAGCGAATACCGGTGGTGCAGACGCCCGAGCAGCTTTTGAATCTCCGGATGCACCTGGAGAACGCCCAGGTCGATCATCGCGCGCTCGGCCATCTGCTCGAGCATCTTCTCCACTTCTTGCTGCGCGCGCGCGACCTCTTCCTCGATGCGCGAAGGCTGGATGCGGCCGTCCTGAACGAGGCGCTCGAGTGCCACGCGCGCGACTTCACGCCGCACGGGATCGAAGCCGCTGATGAGAATCGTCTCGGGCGTTTCGTCGATGATGATGTCCAGCCCGCAAGCCTCTTGCAGCGCGCGGATGTTGCGACCTTCGCGGCCAATGATCCGGCCCTTCATGTCGTCGCTGGGCAAATGCACGGTGGTGACCGCGCGCTCTTGCACGCTCTCGCCCGCGTAGCGCTGGATGGCGATGCCCAAAACGCGCTTGGCGCGGGACTCTGCCTCCGTGCGCGCGGCCTCCTCGATGGCCTTCACCTCGCGGGCCATGTCCTCGCGCACGTCGTGCATCACCTCGGACATGAGCGTTTGCCGCGCCTGTTCGCCGCTCAGCCCCGCCAGCGCCTCCAGCCGCGCGCGGCGCGCGTTCACCAGCTCCGCGGCCTGGCGCTGCATCTGGATGGCGCTCGTCTCCTTCGCCAAGAGCGCTTGTTCCAGCTTCTCGAGCTCCTCTTCCTTCTTTTGCAGGTGCTCTTCTTTTTGGGCAGCCCCTTTTTCCAGAGTCTGCGCGCGCTTTTCCGCGGTCTCGGCATGGCCCTCGGCCTCTTCCACCAGCTTGCGCGCTTCCTCCTTCACCTCTTCGATCGCCCGCAAAGCCATTTCGCGCGCCTCGACGGTGGCGACCTGGCGCGCGGTCTCTGCGTTTTGGCGTGCAGCATCGAGCGAGCGACGCAGTTCCTCCGCCTCGTCGCGCGCGGTTTCCAGTTGCTCGCGCGTTTCGCGCGCCAGCTTGTCGTAGCGCTCCCGCTCCTCGGCGCGGGCCCGGTCAATCCGCGGCTCGCGCTCGCGCACCTCTTGGAGGAAGGCTTCTTGGTACTTCGAACGGGCCAACCCGTAGGCGGCTGCCGCCGCGAGCGCGGTGCCGGAGAGGATCAGATAGAGCGGCTCGACGCTGATCGGCAGCACTAGTCTCCACCCTGCCCGGCGCGAAAAAGGCGCGCGTCGGTCACGACCCAATCGACGGACACGTCGCCTTGGGTCACCGGGACTTCGGAAATGAGCTGAAAATCGAAAGCCACGGCCATGGTCACGGCGGGGGGTGCAAAACGCGGGAGGGCCTGATCATAATAGCCCTTGCCGTAGCCGATACGATACCCCGCCGCGTCGACCGCCAACGCCGGCACCACGATCACGTCGATTTCCCCCGCGGCGGGCACGTAGGCGTCGGCCGGGGGCTCGGCAAAGCCAAAACCGGCCTCCTCGAGGGTGGCCACGTCGCGCACCTCTTTGAAGGTCATGACGAGCGACTCCGGATCGATGGCCGGGTAATAAAGACGCACATTTTTCGCCCGAAGCTCCGCGTCGAGCGCGCGCAGATCGACCTCGTGCCGCGTGGTGATGGGCCAGAAGAGGGCGACCCCGCGGGCCGACCCGAGCTCCGGCCGCTCCCGCAGGCGCGCCACGATGCGCGCGGATCGTTCGGCGCACGCACTCTCGGGCGTGGCCGCCCGGAGGCCGCGCATACGTTTGCGGAGCTCGGCCTTCACACGGCGCCGCAGGACGTCGTCCTGATTATCGGGAAAAGAACCGGGTTCTTTCAAAGCAACGGTTATGGTAACACGCGGTGCCAACGTGCAAGCACTGACGCCGAAGCCGATCGTGAAATGGGCCGGTGGCAAATCGCGCTTGCTTCCTGAATTGCAGAGCAGAGTGCGCGTCGCCCGCGGCGGGATCCGTACGTACGCCGAGCCCTTCGCCGGCGGCGCCGCCCTGTTCTTCGCCCTGGCAGGCGAGCGGCTCGAAGGAAAACGAAAACGGGGCCCTTTCGAACGGGCCGTTTTGTCCGACCGAAACGAAGATTTGGTCGCATGCTACCGTGCCGTACGCGACGATGTAGACTCCGTCATCGAAGCTCTGGGCCAGTACCGGTACGAAGCCGAGCTTTATTACGCAACGCGGGATCTGGACCCGTCGCACATGAGCGACGTGGAGCGCGGCGCACGCCTCATTTTTCTCAATCGCACCTGCTTCAATGGTCTGTGGCGGGTAAACGCGAGCGGAAAATTCAACGTACCCTTCGGGCGGCACGCCAATCCGCGCATTCTCGACAAGGAACGGCTCGAGGCCGCTTCGCGGGCGCTTCAGGGCGTGGACATCGAGGTGGGCGACTTCTGCGAGACCACACGCCCCCTCGGCGAGGGCGACTTCGTCTATTTCGATCCGCCGTACGTTCCCGTTTCGGAGACGGCCGACTTCACGAGCTACGCCTCGGGCGGATTCGGCCCGGACGATCAGGCGCGCCTCGTCGCCGAGTTCAGCGCGCTGCGCGAACGCGGCGTGCGCGCCATGCTCTCCAACGCCGACACCGAAGAGACGCGCGCGCTCTACGCCGACTTTGCGGTGCACGTGGTGCGCGCCCCGCGCCTCATCAACCGCGACGCCACCAAGCGCGGCGAAACCAACGAGCTCCTGGTCCTGAACTGGGGCCGCCGCGGCCTGTTCGAATAGCTAGAACGCGTCCAGGAATGGGTCGAGGCGCTCCTTGGCGACGAGGAACGTCGCATCGATGCCTTCGATGCGTGCAAAGTACACTTTTTGGTCGCGCAGCAAGGTGGCGCGGCCGAAGACGAAACGCGACGTGCGGGGGCCTGCGTCCGTCCCCACGCTGGCGCGCACCTCGAGGGAGGGCGAGCCGAAGCCCTCGTCCGGGCGCGCGGGACCGAGGTGGCTCACCTCCTCGGCGCGCAGCCTGGAGAAGGCTTGGAAGATGGGCTCGGTGCCGGTGAGGCTCTTGTCACCTCGCTTGAGGGTCACCGCGGTGAGCTTGGGCGGATCGATGAAGAAGGCGTTGCGATCGACCAGCGGCCGCGCCGCCATGTCCTTGAGGGCCTTGGGGGCTACGAAGACGGGGGCACGCCCCGCGATTTGCGCATAGACGCCGTTTTCGGCGTCGCGGCCGAGGAGGAGCGATTCGTTGCGCGTGCCGGTCGTGTCCTTGACGCCCACGTCGATGCGGCATCCCTCGGCGAGGCCGAAGGTGCCGTCGTCGGCATCGGCGACCCAGCTTTCGGCCTTGGTGTGGGCCACGGCCTCGAACAGATCGAGCGCGCCGCCGTTGTCCGCCGGGTAGCCTGCGGGCTTGCGCATGATGAACGACGTGCCCTCGCGCACGAGTTCCTGCTCGATGCCGCGCGTGCAGCGGGCGGCCACGGAAGCGACCTCCTTGCCCTCGAGCGGCGGCGTCCAGAGTTCGCGACCGCGCAGTGCGGTCGCACGCGGTTCGAGCTTGCGCTCGAGCTCGCGGTCGATGGCCAAGAGCGCACCGTCGGCGGTGCGCTTCACCAGGAACTCGTCGGCCAGCGACACCGCGCCCGGTACCGCGCGCGACTTCGGCGTGCGATCGAGCTGCACCTCTTCGCGCACCTGGCTCTCCGCGCGCCCGATGACCGCGCGCAGGCGCGGGGTGAACGCCGTCGTTTCCTTGGCGGCATCGATCAACCGCCCCTCGCCGCGCACCAGTTGGCTCACGAGCGTGTTGGCCATCTCGACTTCATCCTTGGAGAGCTCGCGGTCTTCCGGAGAGCGCTCGTGCCAGCCGCTGCCCATGCGCGCCATTTCGAGCTTCGGGCCGCCCGGATCCAGGGACTCGAGGACCAATTCTTCCACCTCGTCGAAGCGGGCCGCGAACAGGTGCTTGTCGGCCAAATCCGCCTTCGGGGTGCCCAATCCATCGAGAACCATTTTGGGCGCACACGCCGAAAGCCGCGTCGGCGAGCGCCGCACGACGATGACGTCTTCCGGGTGCCCCGGGCACACGCCGCCCACGGCGAGTTCGCCCGGGGGCTTGCCCGCGTCCTTCGGCGTCATCACCACGATGACGGGGGTCGTCTGCTCTTGCCCGCGCTCGGCCTCCGCATCGGAAATGAAGACGTCCGCGCGCGTCTCGGCGAGCGCCTTCCACACGCGGTCGATTCCATCGCGCGAGATGCGGCCCTCTTGCGGAGGCGCCCATCGAAAGCTCACCTCGTCGACCCGCTCGATGGCCCACGTTTCGCCGGCCCGGACCTCGAGGCGCCGGAGCGCAATCGAGAGGTACGGCACGATCGTGCGCTCGCGGTACGTATCCGCCGCTTTCAGGAGCTGCGTCACCAAGTCGCGCCCGACGACGAAGGAGCCCTCGCCATCGAGCTGCAAATACGCGGCACCCTCCGGAACCGGCGCCTCGCCACCCAGGGCAAATCGGTAGATCACTTTGCCCATCGCGATGGTTCCGCGCAGGCGCGGCTTGTCGAAATTCTGCCCCTCGGCGCGACGGATCACGTTGCCGCCATCGAGGGCGCCGAGCAGCGCCTCCACGGCGGAAGGCTCCGCGGCGGCAGGCACGGGGGAGGCCATGCGCCAATCGGCTTGCTCCGCTTGCCCCGCTGTGCCGCGCTCCAGCACCAGGTTCTCGCTCGGACCCGTGAGCTCGATGCGCGAGATCTCGTCGCGACGAAACGCCGGAAAAAGCGCGGCACCGCGCTGGTTGCGCTCGGGATCGCTCACCTTGCCGCGATCGACCACGTACGCATAAATCGACACGAGGACCGCCGCGACGATGAAGACGATGGACGTCAGATGCCGGCGTACGCCGCCCTTCACCTTCACGAAGCACCTTTCTTTTGAGACTTGTCGGCCTTGCCCGGCTCGCGGGTGCGGGGGCGCCGTTCGGTCGAGCGCCGCGCCAGCGCCACGGCCACACCGAGGAACGCCACCGCACCGGGCAGCAGCAACAAGACGTAATTGCGCACGTCCGAGCGCTCCGCGTCGCTGATCTTGATCCCCGCGGCCACCTCGGCCTTGGCCGGCACGTCGAGAATCTGCGGCTTGGCCGCGAGCCACGCGATGGCATTCTCCACGAGGATCGCCGCACCGCGGGTGGCCCTCGGCTCGGTCCAATCTTGCTCCTGCATCACGCTGCGCGCTCCGATGACCACCACGCGCGGGCCGTGCGGAGCCGAAGGTCCGATCTTCGCGCGCTCGGAGGCCATGGCCACCACCAGCGGCCCGCCCGGATCCTGCGGCCGCTTGTCCGGCGCATCGGTCCAATCGGCCGCGCCCGCGATGCTGCGCCTCCCGAAGGCCTCGTCGCTGGTCACCAACAGATCGGAGATGGTCGCATCGGCCTGCACCCGGTGGAGCGATCGCGCAATGGCCATCACCACGCGCGGAGGCTGATGCGACGCATCCGCGGGCACGAGCCCCGCCGTCACCGCGTGATCCTTCGGGGTCACCACGAATTGCGCATTTTTCGTCCGCGGAATGGCCAGGCGCGGCGCCATCTCGAAGACGAAGTCCTCGTCCAGCGCAATGCCGAACGGTGCGAGCGCGTCGGCGAGTCCGGGCGGGCTCATGCCGTTTTCGCCCGTGCCATTGATCGGCCCGAGGGTCGCGAGCAAGCTTCCTCCCTCGAGCAGATACGTGCGCAGCCGCGCCTCTTCGTCCTTGGCGAACGGCCCCTGCGGCCGCGCGATGATGGCGACCGCGCAGCCCTTGAAGGGCTCGTACGCGTTGGGCTCGGTGGTGTCGATGGTCACCGGCTCGTAGTTGTTCTTCTCCAGGATGTCGCGAAAGACGCGCAGCCCATCGGGGCCCATCTGCTGGAGCGACAGCTCGCCGTGCCCGGTGGTGAAGCAGATCTTCACCTTCTCGCCACCGAGCACGCTGCGGATCGCACCGGTGATGGCCTGCTCCTCGCGCGGCTTGGCCTGCGTATCCTCGCCCGCCGCCTCGAACATGTCGCCCGGCAGAAGGAACCAATGCCGGTCGCCGCGTGCGACCACCATGATGGCGTCGGTCACGATGCGGCCCTGATCGGTGCGATCGACGTCGATGTTGAAGCGCTTGCGAATGTCCTGCAGCGCCACGAAGTCGCGATCCGGATCGATGTAGTGGATGTCGAGCTTGTCCGTCTCCGCCGTGTAGCTCAAAAGGAGCTGCTTGACGCTCTGCTCGAGCGGATCGCCGCCGCCGAGGAGCACCCAGATCTGCACCGGCTCCTGCAGGTTGCGCAACGTGGAGAGCGTCGCCGTGCTCAAGGTGTAAAGCTTGCCGCTGGTCCAGTCCCAGCGGCGGAAGTGGCGCGCGGCGAGCACGTTGAGCACGATCGCGAGCACCGCGGCCGCGACGATGCCGGCCAGTTGGAGGGATTTGCCCGCGTCGAGGACTCTCTTTTTCATCCCCACCTCCACGCATCGACCACGCGGGCGGTGGCGTAGAGCGGCAGCAGGATCAAGGTTGCGTCGTAGACCAGCCTGCGCGAGTCGACGATGCCGCTGGCAAAGTCGTTCATCTGCGCCCACACCGAAACGTGCGCGCAGATGTCGTGCAGCGTGCTTCCGGCAGGGGTCACGAACTCACCCACGCCCAGGATGAAGAGCACCAGGAGCACGAACGCGGTGCCCACCAGCGCCAGAAACTGCGTGCGCGTGATGGCGCTCATCAAGGTGCCCACGGAGAGGTAGCCCGCGCCCACCAGCACGACGCCGAGGTAGCTCGCCGCCACCACATGCCAATCGACCACGCCCGTGCGCCGCAGAATCACGAGGTAGGCGACGGTCGGCAGCCACATTGCCGCATAGACCGTGAGCGCCGAGAGGTACTTGCCGAGAACGACCGCCGGCGTCGAGACCGGAGCGCTCATCAAGGTCTCGATGGTGCCCGAGCGCCGCTCCTCGGCGAAGAGCCGCATGGTCATGGGCGGCACGAGCAGAAAGAGCACGATGTAGAGAAGCACCGTGTTGCCGAAGAAGGCCTGCAGCGGCGTCTGATCGCCCGCGAGCTCCGGCTGCGACGCAAAATGGTCGATGACCAAGTAGAAGTGCATCCCCTGCACGAGGCAGAAGACGAAGATCTGCACCCACGCGATGGGCGTGACGAAAAAGGCGAAGAGCTCGCGCTTGAAAATCGGCCAGAACCCGCTCACGACGGCTCCTCCGGTGCGGGTCCGCGCGTCAGTTCGGTGAAAACGTCCTCGAGCGAGCTGCCCACCGGCCGCACCTCACGCACGCCGAGTCCCGCAGCCACCAATGCCGAAACGGCGGCCTCGATGGTCTGTTCGATGTCGGCGTCGGGGAGCTTCTTCGCCCATGTGACCTGAAAGCTCGCGGAGTCCTCCTGCTTCGCCGTTGCCTCTTTCACCTTGGCCACGCCCTGGATGGCCTTCAGCACGCGCGCTGCGGCTTGCCCATCGCCGCGCACGGTGATGTCGAGCGCGGTGGGCCGGCGCATTTTGCGGATGTCCGCGGTCTTGCCCTCGGCGAGGAGCTTGCCCTTCGCGATGAGGATCACGCGATCGCAGCTTTGCTCGACCTCGCTCAGGATATGGGTGGACAGGAGCACGGTGTGTTCGCCCGAGAGCCCGGCGATGAGCTCGCGCACTTGCCGGATCTGGTTCGGGTCGAGCCCGGCCGTGGGCTCGTCCAAAATGAGCAGCGGCGGATTCGCCACCAGAGCATCTGCGAGCCCGACCCGCTGGCGGTAGCCCTTGGAGAGCTTGCCGATGAGCGTGTTGGCCACGTCGAAGACGCTGGCCTTCTCCATGGCGTCGTCGACATGAGCGCGGCGCTTGGCGCGGGCCACGCCTTTGAGCTCGGCGCGAAAGGTCAGGTACTCCACGACGCGCATCTCGGGGTAGAGCGGCACGGCCTCGGGCATGTAGCCGACCGAGCGGCGCGCCTCGAGCGAGGCCTCCTCGATGTCGTGCCCGCAAATCTCGACCTTGCCCGACGTCATTCCGAGAAAGCCCGAGAGGATGCGCAACGTGGTGCTTTTGCCGGCGCCGTTGGGGCCCAGAAAGCCGACGATTTGGCCTTTTTCCACGCGAAACGAGACATCGTCCACCGCGACGTGGGACCCGTAGTGCTTGACGAGGTGGGAGACGGAAATCACGGACGGAACCCGATTAGCACGGGTGCCCGCGCTCGTGGTAATCGAGGGGTACGGTGATTTCGGTTCGCGGGCCTGTTCTTGTTGCGCTTTGCGCGGGCTTCGTGGCCATCTTGGCCGGCTCCGCCCCCCTTCGAGCGGAAGACGCGGAGATGCTGCCTGTTCCTGGCGGAACCTTCACCATGGGCGCCGATCGCGGAGGGCAGGACGACGAGCATCCGGCCCACGCGGTCACGTTGAAGCCTTTTCTGCTCGACCGAACCGAGGTCACGCACGCCGCCTACGCGGAATGCGTCGCCGCCCACGCGTGCCGGCCTGCGGATGCGAACATCGCCACCCGCTCGCACGCCGCGCGCGAGTCGCTCTTTCATGGGCCGCGGCAGCCCATCAACGGCGTGAGCTGGGACGACGCGCACGCGTACTGCGCCTGGCGCGGCAAACGCCTTCCGCGCGAGGCGGAGTACGAGCGCGCCATCCGCGGCGACGACGGCCGCAAATTTCCCTGGGGCAACCAGCCGGCCACCCCCGAGCTCACCGTCTTCGGGCGCGATCTCGGGCGCCAAGCCACCGACGACGTGGGGTCGCACCCCAAGGGCAAAGGCCCTTACGGCCACGACGATCTCGCGGGCAACGTGTGGGAATGGATGGAGGACGAGTACGATCCCATCGCGTACACGCGCCCCACGGCCAGTGAGGGCAAGCCGGGAAGCTGCCCCGAGATCCTCGCCGCGCTGAACAAGCTTCGCGAGGAGGGCAAGCAAGGCTTCACGGGGTCGAACCCCATTCCGCGCATCTGCGAGCGCGTTCTACGCGGCGGTGCCTACAACTACGACGGCCCGAGCCTGCGCAGCACCAACCGCGTGCACCACCCGGGCACCTACCGCCTCGTCATGACCGGCTTCCGCTGCGCCAAAGACGGGGCGTAGTCGTCGCCGGGCGGCTCGTTTCTCGGTGCACAGTGAGACTGGAAATCGCATGGCCTCCGACAAAGGGCCCACGACCGGCACGGGGGACAAACGGGTGCGTGATCGCGCATCCGCGCAATCGCACACGTTCTTCTTCTGGACTTCTCTGCCAGACAAAAATGATGAGGGTAGGAAAAGTTCCGGTGGAGCGAGCAGTTGTTTACGCAGCTTCACCCAACGAGGAATTCGGCCACCGGTCCGCGCCCGCTGCGCATCCCGTCACCGCTCCGCATGTTGTTCCCGCCGGCGAGGCTCCCGTAGGAGTGGCTCCTCGCTATCAACGGGCACGTGGAGGGCTGTTGCCTCCCAATCATACCAATGGCAACCCATCATCCTGATCTGCGACCTTGCGGGCGCGGTGTCCGGAACACCGAGCACGAAGGGTCTGACCCGACGCATTGCCATTGCGGTGCCAATCCGCTTCCAGCCGGAAAATGCCCGAACCAAACCGCCTCTCCCTGTCCCGGACACCCACGCCCCTGTCCCGGACACCCACGCCCCTGTCCCGGACACCCACGCCCCTCAGCCGCGGCGCCCACGCGCGACGAATCGTCGTGCTACGACCGAGCGGGGCACGAGCCATTGAAAGCTAGGCCCTGAGGCGCCACGTGCCCACGATGACGCGGCCAACGTCGTCGCACGTGGGATCGGTCACGATCAGCTCGGGGCGGGAGTTGTGGCACACGAGGATCGTGTTCTGGCGGAACACGCGCCCGAAGGCCACGGCCTCGTCGCGATCCATCGCGTGCACCAGCCACGAGGGCTCGCGCCACGTACCATCGGGCTCCTCGTCGTAGCCGACGCACTGCTCGACGCGGTAGCAACCGAGGATGAGCAGGTCGCGCATGACCGTATGGCGGCCTTCGTTCACCTTGCGCGGCAGGAGCATCGAGCGCGGGTTGTACGCCGTGAGGACGGCAAAGGGGCGCGTGAGCAGCTCGGGAAGCATGGAGGGATCCGTCGCGGAGTCTCCATCGAGCGAAACGCGAAGCGGGCCATCGGGCGTGGGCAGCTCGTAAACCGTGGAGATGTACTGACGAAGGAGAGCTTGATCCATCGTCGCCCGGGGATAGCACAGCCTCGCCGAAGGTGCTCTAGCTCGGCGAGAAGCGGTAGCCGACGCCGCGCACGGTTTGGAAGTGCCGCGGGCTCTGGGGATCGGTCTCCAGCTTGGCCCGGAGCTGCTGGACGAAATTGTCGATGGTGCGGGGCGTGCCGTGGTGGTTCGGACCCCACACCTCTTGAAAGATCGCCTCCCGCGTGAGCACGCGGCCCTTGGCGCGAAGCAGGCACACCAGCAGATCGAACTCGGTCGCCGTCACGTCGACAGGCTGGCCGCCCTTGCGAACGCTGCGGGCGCCTTCGTCCACGATCACGTCGCCGAAGGCATGCATCGTGGCCAGGGGCGCCATCGCCCCTCGACGCAGGGCGGCGCGAACGCGCGCGAGCAGCTCGGCCAGGCTGAAAGGCTTGGCCACGTAATCTTCGGCGCCGAGCTCCAGGCCCGTCACCTTGTCCATCTCCGCGGTACGCGCGCTGAGCAAAATGATGGGCATGGTGCGGCCGCTGCGGCGAATGGCCTGCAGCACTTCGAGGCCGTTCATCTTGGGAAGCATGATGTCCAAGATGACCAAATCGGGCTCCTCGCCCTGCGCGAGTTCCAGCCCGCGTTCCCCGTCGTCCGCGAGAAAGACGGTGTAGCCCTCGCTCTCCAGATTGATGCGCAGTCCGAGTGCGATGCTGTGGTCGTCCTCGACGACCAAGACCTTGCGTTGCGTCTTGGGTTGGTTCTCTCGCATCAGCCGGAGACCTCCGCCGCCGGGTGGGCGCCGCTGGTCTTCTTCTTACGCGATCGGCGTGGCGTCGGCAGCACCAAGGTGAAGGTGCTCCCCTTCCCCGGCTCGCTCTCCAGCACGATGCGTCCGCGGTGGGCGCGCACCACGTGCTTCACGATGGCCAGACCGAGTCCGCTTCCCTCGCGCTCGCGCGACAGGCGATCGTCGATGCGGTAAAATTTCTGAAAGATGCGCCGATGCTCCGGGCGCGCAATGCCCGGTCCATTGTCGGTGACCGAAATGGCCACACCGCCCGTGGCTGGCGCATACGCCCGCAGTCGCACGACGGGCGGAGTCCCGCCGTACTTGTGTGCATTGGAGAGAAGGTTCACCACCGCATCGACCAGCGCATCGCGGTCGGCGTGGATCTTCGGCAGATCCGGCTCGAGCTCGCTCTCGAAGTCGATCTTGTCCGTTCGCAGCGCGGAAAAGGCGGACACGGCGTGCTCGAACACCTCGGTCACGCTTTGCTCTCTCAAATGATAGAGGCGCCGCCCGGCCTCCATGCGCCCCCAGTCGAGCAAACGCTCGATGCGGCCGGTGAGGCGTTCGCACTCGCCGAGAAGAAGATCGAGGCACTGGTCGACGGTCCTCTCGTCCTCGCGCGAACGCTCGATGGTCTCGGCGAAAAGGCGGATGGCCGTGAGCGGCGTGCGGAGTTCGTGGCTCACTTTGGAGACGAAGTCGGCTTGCAGCTCGCTCAAGTTGGCCTCACGGCGCACGAACACGAGGACCAAAATGACGCCGGTGACGACGACGGAGACGAACGTCACGGTCAAGATGCCGAGCAGCAAGTTGATGCTGCCCTCGCCGATGAACATCAGGACGAAGCCCAACGTCAGCAGAAGGACGGTGGGGATGATGACCAGGTAAATGAGAAGCTGGACGATCCGCCGGTACCCGAGGCGCTGAAAGTTCTGACCGGTGGACACACGGGGCATTTTACCGCTGCGCTTTCACGAGACGAGGGCCGCGCGCATGACCTCCCGGGGCGCGCGCACACCGAGCCAGAGCTCGAAGGCGAGCGCACCTTGGGCGGTCAGCATGCCGAGTCCATTTTTGACGCGCAGGTTGCGGCCGAAGGCGGCGCGCAAAAACGGCGTTTCCGGCGGCGAATACACGGCATCGAGGGCCACGGCATCGGGCGCGAGGCGGTCCCAATCGACGGCGCCCGAGACCGCTTCCCCAGGTGCAGCGCCCTCCATGCCGCAGCTCGTGGTCTGCACGATGACGTTGAACCCGCCATCGTCTTCGCTCGGTGCGAGCGGCTGCGCACGAAGCAGGGCCGGTGCGCCTGCGCGCATGACCAGCTCGGCGAGCGTGGTTGCGCGCTCCACGGACCGCGCGCGCACGGTGATGAGGCGTACGCCCATGACCGCGAGGGCCACGACGGCCGCACGCGCGGCACCGCCGCTGCCGAGAACGAGGGCCTGCTTTTCGGCCCACCCTTCGGCATCGCGCTCGGGTGCGAGCTCGCGCAACTCCGCGACCAGCGCGGGCACGTCGGTGTTGTGCGCCACGACGGCGCCATTTTCCTGGCGGACCAGCGTGTTGCCGGCGCCCACGGCCCGCGCGCTGGGATCGAGCTCGTCGACGAAGGCGAGCACTCTCTCTTTGTGCGGCACGGTGACGTTCACGCCGTCGTACTTGCCCGCGCGCAGGTCGCGCACGAGGCCTTCGAGCTCGTCCGGCCCCACGCGGACGGCTTCGTACGTGTGCGGCAAGCCGAGGGCGCGGAACGCGGCCCCGTGCATGCGCGGGCTCTTCGAATGCGCCACCGGATCGCCGATGACCGCGAACCTGCGGGTCGTCATGATGTCTCCTCGTTCTCGTCCTTCTCTGGCTGCTCTTCCTCGCTCCGCGCGACGACCTCCGCCTCGAACCGTCCGCGCGAAAGGCGCACGGTGACGCGCTCGCCGATGGATACTTCGTCCGCCGAGCGAAGCGCGTGCCCGTTGGGTAGCGTCGCGATGGCATACCCGCGACCCAGCACTTTGAGCGGGCTCATGGCATCGAGCCGGCCCGCGAGGCCCCCCACGAGCCCCGCGCGCGCGCTCAGAGCCTTGCGTGCAGAATGCACGAGTCTCTGTTCGTAGCGTTCGAGCTCGGTGCGTTCGCGCAGGATGACGCGCCCCGGGTGCTGCGCCGCGAGGCGTGGTTCGATGCGCGCGAGCAGGCCTTTGTGCGCCTCGAGCTCCCGCGCCAGGGCGCGCTGCATGCGGCGGGTGGCTTCATCGAGGGTGCGCTTCTGCGTGGCGATGGCCAGGCGAGGATCGCCCAGCTTGCGCTCGATGCGGCCGAGAAGTACGCGGTCTTCCGTGAGGCGCGCGCGCATGGCGCGATCGAGGCGGGCCCGCGCATGGTCCAAGAGATCGCGCCGGGCGCGCGCGTCGGGCACCACCATTTCCGCCGCCTGCGACGGTGTGGCCGCACGGGCGTCGGCGACGAAGTCCGTCAAGGTGACGTCGACCTCGTGCCCCACCGCGCTCACCACGGGCACGCGGCACGCAGCCACGGCACGCACGACGGATTCGTCGTTGAAGGCGCGCAAGTCGTCGCTGGAGCCGCCGCCGCGTCCCACGATGATGACGTCGACCCCGCGCACCCGCTGCAACATATGCAGCGCGTAGCGGATGGAGCTCTCCGCGGTGGGCCCTTGCACGGTGGCCGGCGCGAGCAAAATGTTCGCGCCGCCGCGCCGGAAGGCGACCTTGCAGATGTCGTGGATCACGGCGCCCGTGGCGCTGGTCACCACGCCGATGATGCGCGGCTCCGCGGGGAGCGGCCGCTTTCGCTCGACGGCAAAGAGCCCCTCGGCCTGTAGCTTTTCCTTGAGCTTCTCCAGAGCTTCGAGCAGCGCGCCCTTGCCATCGGGCTCCACGCGATCGACGACGAACTGCAGCCGCCCTCGAGGCGCCCAATACGTGGGCCTCCCCCGCACGCGCACCCGCGCCCCCTCCGCGAGCAACCGGCGCGCCCTCACGGTGACGTTCGTGCGGTACATGACCGTATCGATCGCCGCCTCTTCGCGCTCGTCCTTCAATGTAAAATACACATGCCCGCTGGGCGCCATCCGCACGCCGGACACCTCGCCCTGCACCCAAATGGGCGCCGCGTGCACCTCCTCCAGCGTGCGCTGCAGCACACGCCCGAGCTCGGCCACCGACACGATCCGCCGCTCCTCCGAAGGGGGCGGAGGCGGGGGCGGCGCTGCCGGGGGCGGAGGCGGCGGCGGCTTCCGACTGAAGTCGAACGGAATGGTCACGTCCCGGCCGAGTCTAGCCGCCCGAGCGCGCGATGTATGCAGCTACCGCTCTTTTGGCCACGAAGACGGTTTTCCGTCGGGCGGGCGGGCGGCTTATAGTGCGCGGCCATGTCCAAGCCGTTTCGCAAGGTCCTGGTCGCAAACCGTGGTGAGATTGCGGTGCGCGTCGTGCGCACGCTTCATGAGATGGGGATTGCGGCGGTGGCCGTTTATTCCGACGTGGATCGGGCGGCGCTCCATGTGAGGGTGGCCGACGAGGCCTATCCCATCGGGCCTGCGCCCGCGGCCGAGAGTTACCTTCGCGTGGACAAGATCGTCGATACGGCCAAGCGCGCAGGCTGCGATGCCATTCATCCGGGGTACGGCTTTCTCAGCGAGAACCCGCTGTTGCCGGAGGCCTGTGAGCAGGCGGGCATCACCTTCATCGGGCCACCGGCCAGCGCCATGCGGCAAATGGGCTCCAAAACGGCGGCGCGGAAACGCATGCAAGATGCAGGCGTTCCCATCGTCCCCGGTGCCTTGTGCGACACCTCCGAAGAGGCCACCGCGGCTGCGAAAAAAATCGGCTTCCCGGTCATGCTGAAGGCGGCATCCGGCGGCGGCGGCAAGGGCATGCGCCGCGTCGACAGCGCCGAGGAAATGGCTTCCGCGTGGGAACGCGCCCGCAGCGAGGCCAAGAAGTTCTTCGGCGACGACACGGTCTACATCGAAAAAGCGATTCTCCTTCCGCGCCACGTCGAGATCCAAGTGCTGGGCGACCGCGAAGGCAACATGGTGCACGTCTTCGAGCGCGATTGCTCGATTCAGCGGCGCAATCAAAAGGTCGTCGAGGAAACGCCCTCGCCCGCCGCGTCGCGCGAACTCGTCGCCCAGATGGGCGCCATTGCCGTGCAGGGCGCCAAGGCGGTGGGCTACCACTCCGCGGGCACCTTCGAGTTCCTCCTCGCGCAGGACGGAAGCTTCTACTTCCTCGAAATGAACACGCGCCTGCAGGTCGAGCATCCGGTCACGGAGCTCATCACCGGCCTCGATCTCGTGCGCGAAATGGTCCTCGTTGCGCAGGGCGAGCCCCTCACCTTCGGCCAGCGCGATCTGGTCGCGCGCGGCGCGGCCATCGAGTGCCGGGTCTATGCAGAAGATCCCGCCACCGGCTTTTTGCCGTCGCCTGGAACCATCGAGCAGCTCGTCGTCCCGGCGGGCCCGGGCGTGCGCGACGATGGCGGTGCGTACCCGGGAAGCGAAATCTCGAGCTACTACGATCCGCTGGTCTCCAAGCTCAGTGTGTGGGCCCCCACCCGCGACCGCGCCATCGCCCGCATGCGGCGCGCCTTGAGCGAATACGTCGTCACCGGCATCCGCACGAACCTGAGTTTCCACGAGAAGCTCCTCGCCCACCCGGATTTCATCGCGGGGCGCTACGACACGGGCTTTCTCGAGCGACACAAGGACAGCCTGCTAGGCTACGCACCCCCGCCCGCCGACCGGAGCCGCGCGGTTGCCGTGGCCGTCGCCATTGCCGCAGCGCGCATGGAGCGGGAAACCGGCGCCAAAGAAGCGGTGGTCGGCGAGCAAGGGTCCCGCCTTGCGCCCTGGGTTGCCCATCACCGGGCACGCCATAACGTCTAGCGCGCCGTTGCCTCTAGCGCCCGCCTCGCGCCTACGATAATCCTGGAGATATCCATGTTTCGCCTTCACGCCAAGCGCGTACTCTTTCCGCTCGCCGTTACTTTGACCCCCATCCTCGCGAGCGCCGCGGGGTGTGACTGGGTCGACAAGGTCGATCACGTTTCGGTGCCCTCCCCCGACGGAGGCGACGCCGGCGCGAACGGCATCGCAAGGTTCCGCCTGGCTGCTGGTGCCACCACGCCGCCGGCCCTTCTCGACGTGCCGTTCCCTAGCGACGTCTATCTCGGCTCGAATGGCCGCATCGGGCCCATCGGAGGCATCGACGCCGTCATTCCCTCGCAGGGAGGCGCCGCCTTCATCGCGAACGACCTTCAGGCCAACAACGGCTTCTCGCGCGTGGCCATGTCGCTCTTCTATGTCGACGATTCGTCGAGCACCGTGGATGGCCAACCGGCCGCCGCCGAAATCGACAAGGCGAGCCTTCCCGCCACGGAGGCCGATTGCAAAGGCGACGCAAGCTCGGTCTTCCTCGTCGACCTGGAGGCCTCCGACGCGGCGCAAGCGCGCATCGGCTGTCGGGCCGCGTTCCACACGAACGAGCGAGCCGGCACGCGCTCATCCATCGCCGTCGGCCCCGCGCGTGGCACCGTTCTCAAGGAAGGGCACAAGTACGCCGCCGTGCTCACCAATCGCGTGAAGCTCGCGTCGGGCAATGCTCTCACCACGAGCCCGGACTTCGACCGAATCCGCAAAGGCGACCGCGCTGGATTGGCCAAGATTTACGGCGAAGCGTACGACAAGGCGAAGAGCGTACTCGGCTCGGCGCTCGGCAGCGCGGAAATCGTTGCCTTGGCACCGTTTACCACGAACAGCATGGCCGACGAGCTGTTCAAGCTTCGCGAGGCCATCGACGCGACGCCGGCGCCGACGCTGGCTTGGACCCAACAGGCCACGGGCCCGCTCAGCGCGGCGCGCTTCGGTGGCACCGGTGCGGCCGAAGGATGGACCGCCACGCTCGACGAGTACTTGGGCACGGTGGCGGACGCGAACAAGCTCCCGGCGCCATTCAGCCAGGACAATCCCTCGACGCACCTCCCCGTGCGTGCGCACGACAAGCTGGCCTCGATCAGCACGGCCGCCTTCGAAGCCGTCTCGTTCCTCCAGGCCAAGAGCGGCGGCTACACCACCCCGGGTCACGCCACCTTCGCGCGCAAAGCCGATGGAACGCTCGACACGTCCGTCTCCTCGAAGGCCCGGATCTGGGTCACCGTCGCGATTCCCAACGCGGAGATGCCGGCCGACGGCTGGCCCGTCGTCATCGTCCAGCACGGTCTCAACAGCTCACGCGATTACATGTTCGCCCTCGCGAACTCGTTCGCCGCGCGGGGCTTCGCCACCGTCGCCATCGACAGCATCACCTTCGGCGCCCGCGGCGTCGCTCCCACCGCGCTCAAAGATGTCACGAGCAGCTACTTCGGCACGAAGGACAACAACGCAACCTGGGGATGCCCGGCCAGCGACACCAGCTGCAACAAGGGCGATGGCTTGCTCGACGGCAGCCAACCTGGGTCGACCGCATTGTTCGGCGGACTAATCAACATTGGCGCCCTGCGCGATCAAATGCGTCAGGCCGCCCTCGACACGACACAACTCGTGCGCGCCCTTCGCGGGATCCCTGCCGCGGGGATCACGGAATTGAAGCGAGCATCGGATGCCGCAGCACCGAAACTCGACACCACGAAAATCGCGTACGTGGGCGACTCGCTCGGCGCCATTCAAGGGGCCACGGCGGCCGCCATCGAACCGAACATCAAGAACTGGGTTCTCAACGTCGGCGGCGGAGGGCTTCTCGTGGAGCTCGCGACGCATTCGCCACGCATCTTCGAGCTGCTCAAGGCGGCCGCGGGCATCAACTTCGGGTTCACCGATGACAAGTTGAGCGAATCGCACCCGCTCATCACCTTGTTGCAGACCATCGCCGACGCGGGCGATCCGCTGAACTATGCCGACCTGCTCATCAAGTCGCCGCGCAGCGTTGGAGGCACACCGGTGCCGCCGCGCAACATCCTCCAGCTCGAAGTCCTCTACGACGAAGTCGTCCCGAACGAGGCGAACGAAGCGCTGGCACGTGCAGGTGGCTGGGGCCTCGCAGCGCCGAACGCGGGCTCCAATGCGGGTATCTCGAACGTCAAGACGCTGACGGGTCGCAACGACCAATTGCTGCCGAACATCGCGGCCACCGAAGGCGTCATCAGCAAGAACATGACGGAAGGTGTCACTGCGGTTGTCGTGCAATCGTCTCCGTCGCAGCACTCCTCCAATTTGGTGTCGGCCGCAACCCGGCGCACCTATGAGGCGCCGTTCGCCCGGTTCGACACCTCGGACCCGTTCCCCAAGTCTTCCGCTGCCGGAGCGGAGGGCTACCTCATCACCCTTGCTCCGCAGTACCTCCAGCTCCAATCGACGGTAGCCACGTTTCTTGCAGACGGCTTCAAGGGCGATGTGCCTCGCGTCGTCACGGACCCGGCCAAAGGTGGCTTCCCGGCGCCCGTCCGCGACATCGACGGCGATAAGCTACCGGACGACACGGATCCGGAGCCGAACGTTCCCGCAAGCAAGTAATTCGTCCGTCGCACGAGAACGCGCCGCGCTTCACTAGCGCGGCGCGCGGTGCGGCGGCGGCGCCCCCCAAAGCTTTTTCGTTTCATCCAACAAGCCAAGGTGGACGGCGGGTGCTAGTTACTTAATGAACGGGCTATCCCGCGCGGCGATGGTGCCGCGGGATCGTTTTGCGGCGAGGGCTTCATGAGGAGTGTCCGAGCGGATCAGCGGTGGCAATGGCCTCTCGGTGAGCCGCCGAACAGCTCGTCCCGGCGACGGGAGTTATCGGTTGCGCTCGCCTTTGTCGCCCTCGGGGCGCTCGGGTGTACGTTGCCGATGGCACCGTTCGACCGCGTCGTACTCATCGGCGTGGCGCTCGGGGGGCTCGTTCGGGTCGCGCAAACGTTGCGCGCGCGAAGGCCGCGTCGCCCGCGCGGTGCCGTTACCGCCGAAGGATCGGCGCTGGTGCGGCTCGAACCTGGAGCCGAGCCAACTGTGTTGGCAGAGTTCCAAGTGCCCTTCGGCATCACCGTGCTGGCCAACCACATGCGAAGCGAGGCCCTCTTGGCCTTCACCACCGCGCACCAGACCCGCTACCAGCGCGTGCGCGTGAGCAGCCCGACCGACGCCCTTGCCGCCCGCGACATGTTGAGCCGCGCCATCACCGTGCCCGATGCCGATGCCGTCGGCTCGCAAGGCGTGGAAAGCGCGATGACCGCCACCCACGCCGCAGAATTGCTCCGCGTCGCCGAGTGCTATGCGCCGCAGTCTTTGCAGCGCATCTACCTCACCGGCTCGCGCGGCGAAAACCTCGTCCTCGATGGCACCAACCTGGAGATCGACGGGCGCACCTTCGATTTGTCGCTGCCACTCGAGTGGCGCGGCTTCATGTTCCACGAGGCGGTCGGCCCCATTGCCACGCTTTACCAAGCCACGTGGATCCGCCAAGGCGGCGTCGAGGTCGTGCTCGTAGCCCCCATGCCCGCGGAAATCACCACGACCCTGCCGCCGGGGGCCGCCGCCGACATGAAGGCGGCCGAGCAGCGCGCCGTCCTTCGCGATCTCAAGCTGATGCAGTCCACACCGGACGCGGCACCGCCCCACGAACTGCGCATCGGCGTCGAGCGGCTGTTCATGTTGCCGCTTCGTCAGGCGCTCGACCGCGCCCCGCGTGCCTCCCGCGCCGGCTTCCCGCCCGTGCGCGCGCTCAATCCCAGCGCGCGCGAATAGAGCGCGAATAGAGCGCGATTCGGCCGACCCGCTCCCCCTGCTTCCGTCTTTGAGACTTCGGGAGCGGGATCGGGATCGGGAGGGGGAAAATGCGTGCTATTTCCCGGGGTGTGAATCGCTTCTACGTCACGACACCGATCTACTACGTCAACGACATCCCGCACGTCGGCACGGCTTACACGACCATCGTGGTCGATGCGCTCCGCCGGTTCCATCTCCTGGTGGGCGACGAGTCGCGCATGCTCACCGGCACCGACGAGCATGGGCTGAAACTGGAACGCCAGGCCCACGAGGAAGGCAAAACCCCGCAAGCCTTCGTCGACGAAATGGCCGAGCGCTTTCGGCAAGCGTGGCCGGTGCTCGACATCGAGAACGACGACTTCATTCGCACCACCGAACCGCGCCACAAGGCGTACGTGCAGGACCTCTGGCGCCGCATCGAAGAGCGCGGAGATCTGTACGAGGGCGAGTACGAGGACTGGTACTGCGTCGGCTGCGAATCGTACAAGACCGAGAAAGAGCTTCTGCCGGGCAACCTCTGCCCGATCCATCACAAGCCGGTCGAGCGAGTCAAAGAGAAGACGTTCTTCTTCCGCCTGTCGCGCTGGGAAAAGCCCCTGCTCGATTTTTACGAGCGCAACCCGTCGTTCGTGGAGCCGGCCTCACGCCGCAATGAGGTGATCAGCTTCGTCTCCAGCGGCCTGCGCGATCTGAGCGTGTCGCGCACGAGCTTCACCTGGGGAATCCCCGTTCCGAATCGGCCCGAGCACGTCATGTACGTGTGGTTCGATGCGCTCACGAATTACCTGACGGCGCTGGGCAAGGAAGGCGATCCGCTGCGGCGCTACTGGCCGCCGAACGGCCGCGCGGTGCACGTGGTGGGCAAAGACATTCTGCGCTTCCACGCCATCTACTGGCCCGCGTTCTTGCTTTCGGCCGGCTACACCGAAAAGGAGCTGCCGAGCCAAGTCTTCGCGCACGGCTTCCTCACCGTCGATGGACAGAAGATGAGCAAGTCGCTCCGCAACGCGGTGGATCCGCTGCGGCTGGCGCGCGAGCTCGGGCCGGACACGCTGCGGTACTACCTCTTGCGCGCCATCGCCTTCGGGCAAGATGGCGACTTCTCGCACACCGCGCTGATCGAACGATACAACGCGGACCTCGGGAAAAACCTGGGCAACCTTTTGAGCCGCACCCTGGGCCTCTGCGTGAAGTTCTCCGACGGGAAGACGCCGCCGATGGGCGAGATCGGGCCGCTTGAGCGCGAGCTGGCCGAGGCCGCGGCCAACGCATCCGCAGCTGCACGCGCGGCGTGGGACGAGCTGGCGCCGCATCGCGCGCTGGAGGCAACGTGGACGCTTTCGTCCGCGGCCAACGCGTACGTCGACAAGGCCGCACCGTGGGCATCGGCCAAAGCGGGCGACATGGTGCGCACGCATACGATTTTGGCGACCCTGCTGGAGGCACTGCGGCAGCTCAGTGTGATGATCTGGCCGGCCATGCCCAAGAAGAGCGATGGGCTGCGGGCGCAACTCGGACTTGCCCCACTCGCACCGAAGGCCGGTGAAGATCTCTGGCCGAAGGGCTTCACGCCGCGCCCCGCGGGGGAGCCGCTGGCGCTCGCGGCGGCGTTGTTTCCGACCATCGACAAGGACGCCGAGGCGGCGCTGCTCACGAAGCTTGCGCCGCACATGCACGGAGCACCCGCCGCCGAGGCACCCGCGACGGCAGCGCCTGCGGCAGCCGCATCCCCGGCGGCCGAAGCGCCTCCCGCGATCAATTACGACACGTTCCTCGGGGTCGATCTGCGCGTCGGCCTCGTGAAGACCGCCGAGCGGGTGCCCCGCAAGGACAAGCTGCTGAAGCTCGCCGTGGACCTGGGCGAGGCGGAGCCGCGCACCATCATCGCGGGCCTGGCGCTCTCGTTCAAACCGGAGGACCTGGTCGGGCGCAAGATCATCGTCGTCGCGAACCTCGAGCCGCGCAGCTTTGGCAAGGGCCTCGTCTCGCAAGGCATGCTCCTCGCCACGGGCCCGAGCGAAGCGCTGCACCTCGCGACCGTCGAAGGCGACGCGCCCCCCGGCTCGCGCCTCAAGTAGCTCTCAGCCGATACGCGAAAGAAGAAGCGGCTGCGCCGGGGGCGCCTCGTCCCCCAGCGCAAAGGCCGCGCGCACCCGTTCCACGATGGGCGCCGCGGCCTCCTTCGAGTGCGCAATCACGCGCGCCAGCTCGTCGCCCTTCCCCACGCGCGCGCCCGGCTTGGCCAGCACCGAGATGCCCACCGCGGGATCCACCGCTTGGTCCGTGCGCGTCCTGCCCGCCCCCAGCGCCACCGCCGAGAGCCCCATTTCCAGGGCATCCACCGCCGTGACGAACCCTTCGCGCGGCGCCTCGATGGCCACCTCCACCGGGGCCATCTTCAATAGCGACGGATCGCGCACCACGCGCGCGTCGCCATGTTGCGCGGTCACCATCTTCTCCATCACGGCCACGGCGCTGCCATCGGCAATCGCCGCCAGAAGCTCCGTCCGCGCTTCGTTCGCATCCGCGGCCTTGCCGCCGAGCACCAGCATCTCCGCCCCGAGCAGCAACGTGCACTCGCGCAAATCCGCAGGCCCGCGCCCGTGCAAAATCTCCAGCGCCTCGCGCGTTTCGTTGGCGTTGCCCACCGCCTCGCCCAGCGGTGCGTTCATGTTCGTCAACAGCGCGCTCACCTTCTTGCCTGCGCGCGTTCCGACGCGCACCAGCGCCTCGGCCAGCACGCGCGCCTGCGCCTCCGTCTTCATGAAGGCCCCGCGCCCCACCTTTACATCGAGCACGAGCGCATCGATTCCCTCGGCCAGCTTCTTCGATAGAATCGACGCGACGATGAGCGGCACCGACTCCACCGTCGCCGTCACGTCCCGCAGCGCGTAAATTCGCTTGTCGGCCGGCGCGATCTCCTTCGTTTGCCCGATCATGCACGTCCCGACGTCTCGCACGATGCGCGAAAAATCCGATACATCGAGATCCGTGCGAAACCCCGGGATCGCTTCCAGCTTGTCGAGCGTTCCCCCCGTGTGACCAAGCCCGCGTCCGCTGACCATCGGCACCGGCACCCCACACGCCGCCACCAGCGGCGCAAGACAGATCGACACCTTGTCGCCGACACCGCCGGTCGAATGTTTGTCGACCTTCACGCCACGCACATCGGAGAGGTCGAGTACCTGCCCGGACTCGAGCATCGCCTGGGTCAGCGCAACGGTCTCCTCATCGTCGAGCCCGCGAAAAAAGACCGCCATTAAGAAGGCGGCCATCTGATAATCGGCCAGGCTCCCATCGAGGAGCGACGCAATCAGGCGCTTGATTTCGTCCGTCCCCAACTTGAGGCCATCGCGTTTCGCGGAGATCAATTCGACGAGGGTTCGTTTCATGGGATCACACAGACATTATCTCGTTGCCTTCGCCTGCGTGGCCTTCTTCGCGATCCAAGCGGCGGCTGCAGACCCCACGCCTGACCCCAAGGCGAAAACCTTCCCGCTTCAAGCATGGATGAAGGCCAACACCGCGGCGGCCATGGCGGCGAAGGATCCCTTCGCCCTCGCCAATGCGCTCGACGAGCTGGCGACCTTCGCCCCAAAAGAGTACTCGCACTGGGCCTCCATCGCCAAAGACGGCGCCGCCGCGGCACGCGCCAACCGCATCGACGCCGTCAAGGCCGCATGCCGCGGTTGCCACACGCAATACCGCGCCCGCTACAAACTCGAAATGCGCGATCGCCCCGTCCCACCCCCTCCTGAGAATTGAGCAGGGAGGCGGGGAGGCGGGGAGTTTTTTTGGTTTCCAGCTGGCGCAGGGGACTAGTTGGAAACCCCAAAACCTTCCCGCCTTCCCGCCTTCATGTGATTCTCTCCTCTGCCTCTGCATGCCGGTGATTCCGAAGCCAAGAGCCCCCCGTCGTGGGCGTCCTACGGGTCGCTTTACGCAATTTCGACGTCTCGATCGGCTGCGGGAGGTCCTCGAGTCGCATCCCAGCGGCCTCGCGCTCGACCAGATTGCCGGCATGCTCCACGTAACCCAGCGCTCCGTGCGCCGCTACCTCGCGGAGCTCGATCGGGTCACGCAGCTCGAGTCGGTGCCCACGCAGCCGGGCGGCGCGCACCTCTGGCGCATCAAACCGAGTGAACGCGGCCGCGCGCTTCTTTTGCGGCGCACCCAGGCCTATGGCCTCCTCTCCACGCGGCGCATCTTCGACATGATGCGCGGCTCCGCCTTTTACGACGAGTTGCAGCTCGTCACACGCCAGCTGCTCCTGCTTGCGCAGCGGCCGGTGGCCCGCGCCGGCGTGCGCGGAGAAATCCCCAGCGACCAGCGCCTCGAGGACCGCCTTTTTTACCTGCCTCCGCCCGCCCACAACTATGCGCAGCGCGGCGAGGAGCTCGATGGCCTTTTCCAAGCCGTCGCCGACCTGCGTGCGACCACGTTTCGCTACCGCTCCACGAAGGACGCTCCGGCGGAGCGCGTCACACTTCATCCCTTTGCGCTCGTCTTGCACCGTGGCGCGATTCACTCCATCGGGCGAACGCCGGCCGGCGAGGTCGCCGTGTTCGTCTTCGATCGGATGCAAGATCTCACCATTTTGGATCAGCACTTCGCGCTGCCCGAGAATTTCAATGTGGAAGACTTCCTCGAGGGGGAATTCGGCATAGCCGCCGCCACCCGAAAGACGCGCGTCCTCATCGAATTCGACGCAAAAGTCGCCGACGAAATCCGCGCCCGCAAAGTACACCCGAGCCAGCGGGTGGCCACCGCCCCCGATGGGCGCATCCGCCTCTCGATGAACGTGGGCAAAATCGACGAGGTTCGCCGGTGGATTCTGGGGTTTGGCTCGAGCGCGCGGGTCCTGGAGCCCGCCGAGCTCATCGAAGACATCCGTGCGTCATTACGCGCTGCACTAGACCGGTATTAAGACGCAACTTGTCACTCTGCACGGGGTTGCTTGGCGCGAGCGCCCGTGGGAAAAGGCACTTGATGTCCACCGCCGTCCTCAATCTTTTGCCGACTGTGCCCGTTCCCGCAATCAAGCCGCCCGTCGAGGCCACGAGTCTGACGTACAGAGACCTGGAGCGCGGCCCATTTTGGCAGAAGATTCCGGCGTATCGTGAAGTCGACGAAAAGCAGTTTCTCGATCATTCGTGGCAGGCCAAACACACGATTACGAACATCGCCAAGCTGCTCAAGGCCCTCGAGGGGCTCGTGTCCCCGGCCTTCATCGCCGACGCCGAAGAGGGATTCAAGCGCGCCCCCATGAGCGTGCGCGTCAGCCCGTACCTGCTCTCGCTGATCGATTGGAACGACCCCTACGGCGATCCGCTGCGCATTCAGTTCGTTCCCGTGGCCTCGCGGCTTCTGCCCGACCACCCCAAGCTGGACCTCGATTCGTTGCATGAGCAACAAGATGCGCCGGTTCCCGGATTGACCCACCGCTATCCGGACAAGGCCCTCTTCCTTCCGCTGGACACGTGCCCCGTGTACTGCCGCTTCTGCACGCGCAGCTACGCCATCGGCCTGGACACGGAGGGCGTGGAGAAGGTCCACCTGCGCGCCAACGACGAGCGCTGGCGCAAGGCGTACGAGTACATCGCCTCGCGACCCGAGCTGGAAGACATCGTCATCTCCGGCGGCGATGCGTACCAGCTTCGCGCGCAGCAGATCGAAGACATCGGCATGACCTTGTTGGCGATGCCCAACGTGCGCCGCCTGCGCTTTGCCACCAAAGGCCCGGCGGTCATGCCCATGAAGATCCTCACCGACGACGCGTGGACGGACGCGCTCACCAAGGTGGTCGAAAAGGGCCGCGCCCTTCACAAGGAAGTCGTCCTTCACACCCATTTCAATCACCCGCGCGAGATCACGGGCATCACACAAGATGCGATGAACAAGCTCATGGAGCGCGGCATCACCGTGCGAAACCAGAGCGTTCTGCAGCGTCGGGTGAACGACACGCCCGAGATCATGACCCAACTGGTCAAGCGGCTCGGTCACGTGAACGTACATCCGTACTACGTCTACGTGCACGATCTCGTGAAGGGCGTGGAGGATCTTCGGACCACGCTGGACACGGCGCTCTACATCGAAAAACACGTCCGTGGTGCAACGGCGGGTTTCAATACGCCCATCTTCGTGGT
Source organism: Sorangiineae bacterium MSr12523 (assembly GCA_037157775.1). NCBI lineage: Bacteria > Pseudomonadati > Myxococcota > Myxococcia > Myxococcales > Pendulisporaceae > Pendulispora > Pendulispora brunnea. The sequence goes on along the minus strand of CP089982.1, from coordinate 1,808,860 downwards.
CGATGCCCCCGGCGGCGGCGGCAAACGCGACGCGCACTCGTACGAGTATTACGATCGCGAGAGCGGCATCAGCGTCTACTCCGCACCGGCGGTGAAGGCTGGGCAGCTCTTTCTTTACTACGATCCGCTCGATCAATTGAGCGACACCATGCGCCGTCGCTGGGCCGATCCGGCCGAGCACGAGGTGATGATTCGCCTCGCACTCGCCAAGGCACGCGAGCACGTACGCTAGACCACATTCGCGAAGCTCTCACGATGTGGCGAGACCGTGGTCCGTCGCTTGCTATGTCGTGAGGGCATGACGAGAGCTCTCTGGGCGAGCAGCGTGCTCGCCGTGCTCGTGGGCACGACGACATCGTGCCAGGACCCACCGTTGCCGCAGTTCGATGTCGTGCTTCGCGTGGAGAGCGATCCCGATGTCCCGTTGCCCGGCGCCGTCATCAGCCGCGACAACAAGGATGTCGGAACGACCGACGCCGAAGGCCGCGCAAAGCTCACCGTGCGCGGCCACGAAGGCACCGCCTTCGACTACTTCGTTCGCTGCCCGGCCGACTACGAATCGCCGCCCAAGCCCATCACCGTGGTGCTCCGGCAGGTCGTGGACAAGAACAAGCCGCCCGAGTACCCGGTAGCTTGCCCGCCGACCATTCGCCGCGTGGTCGTGGCCGTGCGTGCGGAGGGCGGACCGAACTTGCCCATCACGTACCTGCAACAACGGGTGGCGACGACGGACGCTTCGGGGGCGGCCACCGTCCTTCTCAACATGCGTCCCGGCGACCAATTCGAGCTCGGCATCGACACGTCGATGAAAGGCTACGAACGGTTGCGACCGCAAAATCCAATCTTCGCCTTTTCGGTCAAACCCAAAGACGAAGTATTGAACCTCAATGCCAAGTTCGCGTTGGCAAAAGGAAAAATCTTTTACAAACCAAAACCAATCGGTCCGATCCAGATCGGCAAAAAGCCGGATGATGACTGACCAATAAAAGTCCCATCCGAAGAGAAAGACTTGATGCAATCCGTGTGGTAGGCTCATTCGGATGAGGACTTGGAGTCTTTGGTCCGCGCCCACATCTGCCGCCGCCGTCGTGGTGGCCGCCGCCCTCACGATTTCCTGCGAAGAACCCCAAGTGCCGACGTTCGACGTCGTCATCCATGTCGAGAGCGATCCCGGTGTCCCGCTTCCGGGCGCCGTATTGAGCCGCGAGAACAAAGACGTAGGCACCACGGATGCGACCGGCCGCGCGAAGCTCACCGTGCGCGGCAACGAAGGCTCGGCGTTCGACTATTTCGTTCGCTGCCCGCAAGATTACGAGTCGCCGCCCAAGCCCATCACGGTGGTCCTCCGCCGCGTGGTGGACAAGAACAAGCCGCCGGAATACCCGGTGTCGTGCCCCCCATCGATCCGCAAGCTCGTGATTGCGGTGCGCGCCGACGGTGGCCCCAACCTGCCCATCACTTATCTGCAACAGAGAGTGGCCACGACCGATGCATCGGGGTCCGCGACGATTCTCCTGAACATGCGCCCGGGCGACCAATTCGAGCTTGGCCTGGATACGTCGATGAAGGGATATGAGCGACTCCGACCACAGAATCCCATCTTCGCCTTTCAAGTGAAACCCAAGGACGAAGTGCTGCCCTTGAATGCGAAATTCAGCCTCGAAAAAGGCAAAATCCGCACGGGCCCCGTCCGCACCGGCCCCGTCTTCATCGGCAAAAAAGCCGAGGATTGACCCTCCCAGAAGATTGAACAGGGAGGGGGGGAGGCGGGGAGGGAAACAACGCGAATCCCACCGCGCACCGAAGCATGGTTTGGGTTTTCACTTGGCTCGCGAAGCCAACTGAAAATAAAAAAAAGCCTCGGTGCGCGGTGGGATTTGTGCCGTATCCCTCCCCGCCTCCCCCTCTCCCTGTTCAATCCTCTCTGGCGTGGATCGCCGCTGACCGGTCACTGGACGGAGGCGTATCCAGTTTCAGCGCGCATTTTTCATTACAGATGAAACGAGCCTGACCTCGCAGATTCCGCGGAATTCCCAAGGAGTGCGCGGGCATGTGGGACATCGTCGACCGCGGGTCAGCTGGCATGAGCCGTGTACTACTTGCTGTGCGAGCGAGAACTCGCAGAGCACGAGCGTGGGCCTTCGCAAGCGGGCTCGGACTAAGCTAGAGTGGTCGCCGTTTCACCCTAATACCCAATCAACGACACCAAAGACCCACAAAGGGAGAATCACGAATGAACCAGGACATGATGAAGCTCGTCAAAGACGAGAAGGGCGCGACCGCCATCGAGTACGGCCTGCTCCTCGTCGCGATTCTCCTCATCGTCGCCGGCGCGTACAAGAAGCTCGGCAAGGCCGTCAAAGGCGCTGCAAACGACGCAAAAGGCGAGTTCTGAGACTGCAGGCCGGCCTCACTCCCCTATTCGGAGGGTCGCCTTTGGCGAGCCCGATCCCGAGGGGAAGGCCGGCCTGTTCTCGTTTAAGAGAGCATGTTTCCCTTCCTGATTGCCGCTATCATTCTCGCCGCGGTCGCCGCGTGGACCGATTGGCGTACTGGTTTCATTCCCAATTGGCTGACGTTCGGCGTTCTGGGGCTCGCCCCCATCGTTCATATCGTTCGCGCGTTTTCCATGGGGATCGAGAAAGATGCCGCCCTGCTCGAAGGCGGCTATTCCGTTCTTGGAGCGGTCGTTTGCGGGCTCGTACCCTGGATTCTCTTTCAGAAAAACGCAATTGGCGGCGGCGACGTGAAAGTCTTTGCAGCCATCGGTGCGCTCTGCCAAACGATGCTCGGCTTCGAGGCCGAAATGTACGGTTTTCTCGCGGCATGCCTCATTGCACCGGCGCGCCTCGCCTACGACGGCAAACTATTGCGCACGTTGAAGAATGCGGTCGGATTGATGATCAATCCCTTCATGCCGAAGGACAAAAAAGTTCAAATCGAACAAGAGATGCTGAGCTGGATGCGTATGGGCCCTGCAATCTTGCTCGGAACGATCATCGCCGCCGCCCTTCACTTCCGCGAATGATGCGAAGGACGCGAAGGATGGCGCACGTGATCCCGGTCAACGATCCTGGACGCTCGACGGTGACAATTCCACGTACCAGGCGATTTTTCTCTGGCAGAGGTAAGTTTGCTTTAACATGGGCGATTAGCGGCCATTCGCCCACTTCGTCGGTGGGGGCTGCGGGCCCAAATCATCGCAGACCTCACAAGTATGAGACCCGGTACGTTTCAAACCCAGCTAAGCTGAGCCCCCCTCGATGAACCGTCGTGCATTTATCATTGCCCTCATCGTCACGGTCATAGGTGTCTTCCTCCTGGCGTTGTACCAGCGACGGTTCGAGACCGAGGCTTCGGGCGGTGAGAAGGTCAAACTGCTCATCGCGGTCAAACCCATCGAGCGGGGCACCGTCATCACCGACGACATGATCGCCACCCGCGAAGTGCCGATGGCGTACGTCGAAGACCGCGCCATCAAAGAGGGCGAGCGGGCCAAAATCATGGGGTTGCGCATCGGCAACCTCGTTCTCGCGCAGCAGACGCTCATGTGGACAGATTTGGCGTCCAACGAAGAAGCACGCGACTTGAGCGGATTGATTCAACCGGGCAGCCGTGCGGTCACCATCCGCACCTCACGCGACGACTCCAATGCCGCGCTGATTCGCCCGGGCGATTACGTCGACGTCATCAGCGTCATGCCCGAGGGCAGCGGCGGCGGGCAAAGCGAGCACCTGTCGTCCGTGGTGCTCATGCAGCGCGTGCTGGTCCTCGCGTCGGGGTTGAACGTCTCCCCGCAAGATCCGGTGGATCCGTCGACGGGCAGCATCAAATTCAACAATGCAGACAGCACGCTCCTCACGTTGAGCGTGACATTGCAGGAGGCGCAGGTGTTGGCGCTCGCTGCCGAGAAAGGACGCCTCGCCGTCATTCTCCGGCCGCCCAACGATCAGCGCGTGGCGGCCACGGTGAACGACGTGTCCTCGAAGCAGCTCTTCGAAGCGAAAGAGCGCGCCAACCTCAACATTCGACGTAGCAACACCAGCGGACCCCAAGTCATTGGAGGCACGGAGAACAAATGAGGCTCACGCTTAACGCGGTCGCAATTGCCCTTGCGACCACCTTTGCCGGCGTTGCAGTCGTTTCATCGAGCAATCCGGCATTCGCACAAGGTCGCGGCAAGCCAGCGGCTGCCGACGATCATGCGAACGACGAAATCGTCCTCGCCATCGGCGAAACCAAGACGCTGCCCACGAAGGACGTTGCGAACTACTCGTTGGGTGCCGAGGGCATCATCTCCGTTTCGCTCACCGGCGACAAATCCCAGTTCGTCATTGCAGGTAAAAAAGCCGGGTCCACCACCCTGCTCCTGATCAAGAACGATCAATCGCAGATTACCATTCCCATCACCGTCACGACTCGGTCGATGGCGCAGGTCGAGAAGGAGTTGCAGCAGGCTCTGGAGGGCACCCCGGGCGTGAAGCTGCGTCGCGTTGGCAGTCGCTTCTTCATCGAGGGCGGCGTGACCACCGAGGGCGAGCTCCGGCGCATCCAGCAGATTGCCGCGGGCTACCCGGGCCAGGTCGACAACCTCGTCGTCGTGGGCCAGGGCGGCACGGACCGCAAGCTCCTCGTGCGCATGGACTTCTTCTTCGTGCAGTACGAGAAGACTTCGAGCTACGTCGTCGGCCTCGGGTGGCCCACCACGATCGGCGGCTTGGGTCAGGACGGGCAGCCCGTCTTCCAGACCCGCATCGATCGCGACTTGCTCAACAACACGACGACGGCCGCGCAGGCGTCCATCGTGAACCAGCCGCTTCCCAAGTTGGACATTGGCTCGCAGCACGGTTGGTTGAAGGTGCTCAAGCAGTCCACGGTCATCGCGGCCAACGGAACGGAAGCCACGTTCCAGTCCGGCGGCGAGTCGAACTTCACGGCCGCCAACGGCCTCACGGCGTCCCTGGTCAAGATTCCGTTCGGCACCAATGTGTCCGTGCTCTCGCGTTACGACGCGGCGAGCAAGGAGGTCGAGGTCAAACTCGACTCGGAAGTGTCCGATCTCACCCCGCCGTCGTCGTCGGCCGGGTTGCCCGGGCGCAACACCACGAAGCTGAACACGTTGGTCAACCTGAAGCTCGGTCAGGCACTCGTACTCTCGGGCATCCGCACACGCGACCAGCGCCACAACGTCTCCGGCCTGCCCGGGCTCAGCTCGATTCCGATCTTGGGACTCCTATTCGGAACGCACCAGGATGATCAGCACGAAGTAGAAGGTGCTATTTTCATCATCCCCAGCGTCATTGAAACCGTTCCCAAGTCCGCGGTGGAAGTCATCAAGAACGCGCTGACGGCGTACGAGGACTACTCGGGCGATATCGATCGGGTCGACAGCTACAACAAGACCCCACCATCGGCGAAATAAGCGCCAAACGCAAAGAGCGACGAGAGGCAGCACGTGGCGGCACGACCAAGCTCCAACCAAGTTCAAGTCGTCATTCACACGGACGACGGCAGCGAACGCACGGAGATGGTCCCCATCGGGGCACCCATCACCATCGGGCGCCACGTCAACTGCGTGCTGCGTCTCGACAGTGACTTGGTCTCCCGCCAGCATGCCGTGGTCGAGATTGGCCCCGCGTCGATGCGCGTGGAGGACGTCTCGACCAACGGCACCATCGCCGGCGAGATGCTCCTGCGCCGTCAGGCGGTGGATGTGCCCTTCGGCACGCCCGTCGTGTTGGGCAACTTCACGGTTTACTTCATGCCGCCGGCCGGGGCCGCCCCGGCGCCGGCCCCGCGCGCGCAGCCCTCGCACCAGATGCCTGGGCAGCTGCCGCAGATTCCCGGCGGGCACGGACGCCCGCCGCTCGCCGCGGTGCCCGCAGCGCACGGAGGACAGCCCACCCCGCCGGTGGCCGCTCCGCCGGGCGCGGCGCCTGCTCCGGGTGGCGATCGTCCGCAGCAGCCGCGCGTGCTCTCGCAAGGTGCGATCACCACGCCGGAAGCGCTGCAGAAGCGCGAGAAGCAGGTCGCGCTTCGCCGTGAGATCCACAAGCTGCTCTTGGAGCACCTCGATCTCGCAGCCATGGATCCGTCGAAGGTCGACGACCCGTCGATGCGTCCCAAGGTGCTCAACGCGCTTCGACGCATCATCGCGAACCTCGAGTCGCGTCTTCCGGCGGACACCGACCGCGATCAACTCATCGGCGAGCTCACCGACGAAGCCCTCGGCCTCGGGCCGCTTGAGCGCTTTCTGGCCGACCCGCAGATCACCGAGATCATGGTCGTCGACCCGAACACGATCTACATCGAGCGCAGCGGCAAGCTCACCTTGTCCGAAACGCGCTTCACCGACGACGAACGCGTTCGCGCCGTCATCGAGCGCATCGTCACCCCGCTCGGACGCCGCATCGACGAATCGTCGCCGCTGGTCGACGCCCGCTTGAAGGACGGCTCCCGCGTGAACGCCGTCATCAAGCCCCTCGCGCTGCGCGGCTCGTGCATCACGATTCGTAAGTTCTCCAAGACGCCGCTCACCTTGGAAAAGCTCATCGGCTTCGGCGCGCTCACGCCGCAGATGGGCCTCTTTCTCACCCGTAGCGTCATCGCCAAGCGCAACATCGTAATCTCCGGCGGTACGGGTAGCGGCAAGACCACCTTGCTCAACGTGCTCTCGGGCGCCATCCCGTCGGAGGAGCGCATCGTCACCATCGAGGACGCCGCCGAGCTCCAGCTCGCGCAGCCGCACGTCGTCTCGCTGGAAACGCGCCCGGCCAACTTGGAAGGCAAGGGCGAGTACACCATCCGCGACCTGGTGAAAAACTCGCTGCGTATGCGCCCCGACCGCATCGTCGTCGGAGAGTGCCGCGGTGGCGAAGCGCTCGACATGCTCCAGGCCATGAACACGGGCCACGACGGATCGCTCACCACGACCCACGCGAACTCGCCGGAAGAGGCCATCTCCCGCATCGAGACGCTGGTGCTCATGGCCGGTGTCGATCTTCCCGTGCGCGCCATCCGTGACCAGATCGCAGGCGCCGTCCACGTCATCGTCCAGCAGACGCGCTTCTCCGACGGCTCACGCCGCGTGAGCGCCATCAGCGAGGTCACGGGCGTCGGCGACGAAGGCACCATCGAGATGCGTCCCATCTTCGAATTCATCCGCACCGGCACCGGCCCGGGCGGAAAAGTCATCGGCGAGTTCCGCGCGACGGGTTACCTGCCGTCGTACTTGAACGACTTCATCGTCATGGGCCTGGTGAAGCGCGGCGAGGCCTATCTATGAGCATTCCGAAACTGGGGCTCACGCTCACCAATAGCCTGCTCAGCGGCGGTGGCTTGGCCCTCACCGGTGCAGGCCTCTTCGTGGCCGTGTGGGCGACCACCGCGGATCCGCAAAGCTTCGTCTGGCGTTACTGGGCGCGTTACACCTCCTCGCTCGAGCGAAAGCTGCGCCCGCAGTTCATCTGGACCAAAGGCTCGACCATCGCCGCGGGGCAAGCGGCGGCCCTGTTTTCTCTCTTCTTCATCCACGTCCTCATCCAGCTGCCGAACATCGTCCTGCTCCTCGGGTCGATCGCCACCATCATCGGGCCCACCGTGTGGGTCGAGAAGATGCGGCGCGACCGGGTCACGCTCATCGAGACGCAGCTCGATGGAACCATCTTGGCGCTGGCCAACGCGCTCAAATCCATCCCGAGCATCGGCGCGGCATTTCAGTCCGTCGTTCTCGTCGTGCAAGATCCCACGCGGCAGGAGATCGAGCTTGCCGTGAAAGAGATGAAGGTCGGCAGCACGCTCGATCAGGCGCTCTTGCACATGGCCGCACGCATTGGGTCGCGGCAGGTCGACTCGGCGCTCTCCGCGGTGCTCATCGGGCGGCAGGTCGGTGGAAATCTCCCCAAGGTGCTCGAGCAGACGGCATCGTCGCTGCGTGAAATGGCCCGCCTCGAAGGCGTCGTGCGCACCAAGACGGCCGAAGGCAAAGCGCAGCTCTGGGTCATGGCGCTGCTACCGGGCGGGCTGATTTACATCCTCAACCTGCAGTGGCCCGGATACTTCGACGTGCTCACGCAGAGCCTCTCCGGCTACCTCGTCATCCTCGCCTGCGGCGGCCTGTGGGTCGGCGGGCTGCTCTTGGCCCGCAAAGTTTTGAACGTCGATATCTAAAGACCATGCTGCAGTATTTGACCTCCTCCTACCCGCTGACGTTCCAAACGACGCTGCTTCGTCACGCCGTGTTGCTCGTGATCGGGGTCGGCCTCATGATCGGCGTGTACGTCATCGCGGCCGCCCCTACCCGCGTGGCGAGCCGCCTCGGTCTGCGCGGCCTCAAGCGACAGCGCACCCTCGAGAAGAGCGAAGGGTGGCAGAACGTCGAACCCTTCGTGCGCTGGCTCGGCGTGCGCGTCAGCGGCGTGATCAGCGACGGCACCCGCGCGAAAATCGACGAGCAGATCTCCCTCGCCGGCGACTACATGGGCATCACCGCCGACGAATTCGTCGCGATGAGCATTCTTTCGTCCATCGGCGGATTCCTCGCCGGTTACGTGCTCGGCTTGGTCAGCGGCGTCGGCAGCGTGGCCGTCATTCCGATGGGCCTCGTGGGCGGAGCGCTCCCCTGGATGCAGGTCACCGGCGCTTCGCAAGAGCGGCTCAAGACCATCGGCCGCGGCCTCCCCTACGTCATCGACCTGATGGCCCTCGCCATGGGCGCAGGTCTCGACTTTCCGGGTGCCGTTCGCCAAGTCATCGAGAAGTCGAGCAACCCCGACGACCCGCTCGTCGAAGAGTTCACGCTCATCATGCAAACGTTGACGCTCGGGCGCACGCGCAAGGACGCACTGCTCGAGTTCGCGAAGCGCGCACCCAACGAAACCGTGAAGGAGTTCGTGGCCGCGCTCGTGCAAGCCGAGGAACGCGGAAACCCGGTCGCCGAGGTGCTGCAGATTCAGGCGGCCACGTCGCGCAACCGACGCTCGGTGCGCGCCGAGGAGCTCGCGGCCAAAGCCGGCGTCGCGATCGTCGGTCCCTTGATGATGGTGTTCATGTGCGTCCTCGGACTGATCCTCGCGCCCGCCATGATGCAGATCACGAGCGGGGCGATATGAAGGCAATGGTGCAATCGTGAGCGTCCTACGTTTCCAGATCCGGCAACCGAGCGGACAAATCGACCAGATTTTCATCGAGTCCGAGCGCGTGCTCATCGGAAGCGGCGCCCACTGCGAGATCCGTCTCCCGCTCGATCAAGCGGCGGTGGAGCACTGCCTCGTGCAGGTCGGCCCCGCGGGCGTGTTCGTGCAGGCTCTCGCCTTCCAGCCTCCGCCCACGGTCAACGGCATCCCCTTCACGCAAGGTCCGCTGCCCGCCGATGCGGTGCTGGGCGTGGGGCAATTCCAAATCAACGTGACCCGCGCCGAGGGCGTGACCAACGTCGGCGGCATCCCGGGTCAGGCCACGGCGAAGAAGAAGAAGGGCACGGGCCCCATCGCCATCGTGGCGATACTCGCGCTGCTCGGGGGCGGGTACATGTTCTTCTTCATGGACGAAGCCGCGGACACCGACAACGCGCAGCACAAGCCGCCGGAACTCTGGGGCGCGCCCTTGGTGCAGTGCACGCAGCCGCAACGCGATCGTGCGGCCGCCTTCGCGCTCGAGCGCTATGGCGTAGCCAACTCGCTCCGCGAGCGCCGTCCGTTCCACGTGCAGGATGGCATCGCCGCGGTGCCCATCTACGAGATCTCCGCGGCTTGCTACAAGGTGGCCGGCGACGACGCGTCCGCCGCGGAGGCCCTGCAGGCGGCGAAGACGCTCCGCCAGGACATCACCGACGATTACCGCACCCACCGGGTACGACTCGAGCATGCGTTGCAGGTGGAAGACCTTCAGACCGCGCGGAAGGAAGTCAAAACCCTCCTTCAATTCACCGAAGGGAAACCGGGTGAATACGTCACTTGGCTATCCAATTTGGACCGTAGTCTAAAATTGAAATTGGGCCGTCCCGCCTCGTAACGAGTTGTCATGCGCCGCTTCTCCTCCTTCTCCGCTCTCGTTCTATTGTCGGTTGTCTGGTCGATCGGCTGCGGGCCGCCGCAGGGCGCGAGGGCGGACGAAGCCAGGCAGAACGTGCGCACGTTCAAGCGCGAGCAAAATCCGCAGCGTTTGTACGACTATGGCCGCGCGTTCGCCGACGCGGGCGATCTGACCCGTGCCGAGCAATATTTTGCCGCTGCCATTGCGGCCGGCGGCGACGAGCGAAAGATCCTTCCGCGCCTGGTGCGTGTCTGTGTTCAAGATGGGCGGTATCAGGTAGCCATTCACTACGTGGAAGACCATCTGGGGCAGCATCCCGCCGACCATCGGTCGCGATTTTTGCTGGCCTCGCTCTACCTGGGCGTCGGCGACGGAGTCCATGCGCGCGCGCACTTGGAAAAGGTGCTCACGGCCACACCCGACGATGCCGAGGCCCACTTTGCGCTGGCGGTGATCATGCGCGACACTCATGAGGATCCCGTGGCTGCGGATCATCATTTCCGCGAGTACCTGCGTCTCCGCCCCGGCGGATCGCACGCCGAAGAGGCGCAATCCTCCCTCCTGAAGAGTGTCCAATGAGCGGTGGTTTCAATCAGATCCCCAAGGAAGTCTTCGAAGAGACCTTGCTCCAATTCTTCGCGCCGATTCGTCCATTCCTCGACGACCCGGCGGTGAGCGAGGTCATGATCAATGGCCCGAGCCAGATTTACATCGAGCGCAAAGGCCAGCTGACGCTCACCGAGGCCAAGTTCGAGAGCCGCGAGCACTTGGCCGCAGGACTGCGCAACCTCGCGCAGTTCGTCGGCAAGCACGCCGACGAGTTCAAGCCGATCCTCGAAGGACGCCTTCCCGATGGGTCCCGCGTCGAGGCGGTGCTTCCGCCGTGCGCGCCCGATGGGCCGGCCATCGCCATCCGTCGCTTCTTCAAGGAGACGCTCACCGTGGAGCGCCTCATTGGTTTCGGCGCCCTCACCGAAGATGCGGCGAGCGCGCTGCACGCCCTGGTGGCGAGCAAGCTCAATATCCTCGTGGCCGGTGGAACGGGCTCGGGCAAAACGTCGATGCTCAACGCCCTCTCGTCCTTCATTCCCGAAGGCGAGCGCGTGGTCGTCATCGAGGACTCACGCGAGCTGCAGCTCCAACGCCAGCACGTCGTGCAACTCGAGGCGCGCCCGGGCGATCCCAAGGGCCGCGGCGCCGTCTCCATCCGCGACCTCTTCAAGGCCACCTTGCGTATGCGGCCCGACCGAATCGTCGTTGGAGAGATCCGAAGCGGCGAGGCGCTCGACTTGATCCAGGCGATGACCTCCGGTCACGGTGGGTGTCTTTCCACGCTCCACGCGACGTACCCGCGCGACACGCTGAGCCGGCTTGAGACCATGGCCATGATGAGCGACATCGACATGCCGCTCGTCGCGATGCGCATCCAGCTGGGATCCGCGGTAAACTTGATCGTGCAGGTTTCGCGCTTGCAGGATGGTTCGCGCAAGATGACCCACATCACGGAGGTCTTGGGATTCGACCCAAAGACCGACACGTACATCACGCAGGATGTCTTCGTTCGCAAGTATCAGGGGTTGGGGCCCAACGGGCAGATTCTGAGCGAGTTCGTCCCCTCGGGGATCATGCCGCGATGCCTCGAGCAGGTGCACGAGCACGGCATGGATCTGCCCGCGTGCATCTACGACGCTGCGAACGCTGCGCAGGGTGGTGCGCAAAGAAACGGTCATGGCTGAAGCATCTGTCATCGAACTGCGCGCCGGTCACGGCGAACCAAGGCAAATCAGCCTGACACCGGGTTCCGTGCTGGATCCCACCAGCGTCGGGCAAACCGCCATGTGGCGCATCGAAGGCGCCGGCGTGCTCGACGTGCACGGGTACCTCTACTTCGACGGCAAAGCGCTGTTCGTGCAGAGCGCCGACGACGATGCGCCCATGATGGTGAACCGCCATCGCATCGCGCGCGCCTGGACGGAGGTGCGCATGCCCAGCACCATCGAGCTGGGCGAGGTCCAACTCGTTTACCGCATCGACACCAGCGTGTTCGAGGACGCCGACCAAACCGTCGCGCAGCCGCTGGAGAACAGCTTCGATGAGCCGAAGACGGTGCGCTACGATCCGAATCGGCACCGCATCAGCGCACCGCGCCCTGCGGCGGGCACGCCAGCGGAAGGCGTCTCGGCGGCGCAGCAGAAGTTCGTGCCCAACGGGGGTGCGTTTTCGAACCAGGGTCCTCCTCAGGGTGAGGTCGACGAGTCGACGCGCTACAAGCCGCTCGATCTGCAGACGGATCGCCCGTCGCAGCCCGCGCTGATTCCAGGGGCGCAGCTGCCGGGCAGCGGGCCGGGTGCGGACGTGACGCGTTCGCAGCCTCTGGCGCAGCCCCAGGGAATGGCTCCTGCCGGCGCGGGCGGTGCGTACGATCCGGCGGCGATGGCGCAGCAGCAAGGGTATGCGCCCGCCGGTGCATTGCCCCCGGGCATGGTGGGCGTGGGCGTCACGCCGCCGCATGCAGGTGCGGCCCCGATGGGGCCTGGCGTTGGGCAAGCTTGGGGAGCGCCGCCGGGAGGCATGGCCATGCCGGGGCAACCGGCCATGCCGGGGCAAGCCGGTGCGCAGACCGGGAGCGCGGTCACCTCGCCGCTTGCGAAGCTGAAGACCGAGTTCATGTCGTTCAGCCCCGTGAAGCGTGCAGCCCTCGTGCTGATGGTCATCGCGCTGCCCGTGGGTGGACTGCTTCTCTTCAGTGAGGACGAGCAGGCGCCCGCCCCGAAGCCGAAGCCCGCGGCGTCGGCCTCCGCCTCCGCATCCGTGATGGCGGCCGCGAACACTGTGGCGGCGGTCAACTCGGGGGCGACGTCCAACGTGGTGAACACGCCACCGGCTGCCTCTGCGCCACCCAGCGCGCCCGCGCAAGCTTCGGCGGCACCGCCCGCGGGCTCGCCACCGCCAGCAAGCGGTGGCAAGCCGGGGGCACCCGATCCGGCCGCGTCGGTCGTGGGCAAGCTGCCGTCGGAGCTGCCGCCGCTGATGCAGGCCATCCCGATGCCGGCGAAGAAGTCCACGGAGCGACTCGCCGCGGACGCCGTCGTCGAGGGCAAATTCGGCGAGGCGGCGAAGCTGTACGATCAGCTCGCGCAGCAGAACCCGGGCAACCCTGCCTACAAAGAGGCCGCGCGCATCATGCGCGAGGCGAGCAAAGGCTCGCCCGGGCAGTAGCCCCGCCTGGGATCACTTCCGAAAGCTCTCCGCGTCGATGTCGTAGCGTTTGAGCCATCGCTGAATCTGCATGCGCGCCTTTCCCATCGTGCGTGCGACGGCGGCGACGTTGCCTTTGTGCTCGCGCATCAAGCCGACCAGCTTCTCCCGCTCGGCGTTGCTTTCGGCGCTACGCCGCCCGCCGGTGGTCGCCTCGACGAGCGCCGCCTGGACGGCGAGCGGCAGATGCTCCAGCTCGATGCGCGTGCCGTCGCCCACGAGAACCAACGCTGACTCGAGACACTTTTCCAACTCGCGCACGTTGCCCGGCCACGGGTAATACAAAAGGGCACGGGCCGCGCGTGGTGCGAACTCCAGATTCGCGGCCCGCTCCGGGGCGAGCTCGCGCAGGATCGTCCCTGCGATGACCCCGAGGTCTTCGCGCCGCATGGCCAACGGCGGCAGCTCCACGCGATACCCCGCGAGCCGCGCGAACAGGTCGGCGCGGAAGGTCCCCTCCTCCACCATCCGCTCCAGTGGACGGTGCGTTGCGGCCACCACCCGCAAATCGACCGGAATCGGCTTCGTCGCCCCGACGGGCCTCACCTCGCGCTCCTGAAGAACACGAAGCAACGCCGCCTGCGACGGCGCCGGCAGATCGCCAATTTCATCGAGGAAGAGCGTCCCCCGATCCGCGCTGCGAAGAAGCCCCGGCCGATCCTCCGTGGCCCCCGAAAAGGCGCCCCGGCGATAGCCAAAGAGCTCGCCCTCCACCAAATCGCGCGGAAGCGCGCCGCAGTTGATGGCCACGAAATCGCCCTTTCGCTCCGATTGCTCGTGCACCGCCCGCGCAATGACCTCCTTGCCGGTCCCGGTCTCACCCTCGATGAGCACCGACACGGTGGACTTCGCAACCGAGGAAAGCCGCGAAAAACCGCGCTCCAGCGAGGGCAACAGCGTTGCCAGCTTGCCCTTGCCGGTCTGCCGCTCGGGGGCGGGGGCCTCGAAGATCATCGGGTCGCCCGGCTCGTGGGGCAGGTCCTCCCGGAAAATGAAAAACGTGTACCCGAGCTCGATGATGTCGCCGTCCTCGAGCTGCGCCTGCGTCTGCCGCACGCCCTGCACCGTGCACCCATTCTTCGAGCCGGCATCCTCGAGGATCCAGCGGCGGAGCACGTACGTGAGCCGCGCGTGCATCGACGACAGCCACGGATCGGCCATCCGCACACTGAGCTGGATGGGGTTGCCGGGCTGCTGCCGCCCAATCGCGCGGGAGCTGCCGCGCCCGAACACGACTTGGGCCACCCCCGAGAGCGAGATGCGCACGGGTGGCGCGAGAGGCTTCAGGCTTTCGAGAACGAGAAAAAGATGGGCGCCACGCGAACTGGCACCGGCATCGGACGAATCTTCGACGATGGAAAGCGTTCCGTCATCCAAACGGGACATGGTTCGTCATGTCATCATACCTGGTCCCGGGCCGGCTTGCGGGACTTGCTTCAATTCGCGGGGACTTGGAGCACCTCCGCGGCCCTCTTGCAAGCCGCGACCGTATCGTCGTTGAACGTGCCTCCGAGCCAGTTGAAAAGGCAATTGTAGCCGTCCTGGCCCTGGATGATCTGCGGCCCCCCGCGGTGACGCACCCCCTTGTCGGTACCGGGCACGTCGGGATCGTACGAGAGCGGTTTGGAGATGAGCAGCAAGATGGCCGGATTTTCCCCGGTCATCACGCGATTCAACTGCTCGGGCTCCAAACCGAGGGCCGAGCGATAGTTCGCGGTCTTCTCCGCCTCCGATGTTTCCCCGCTGCTCGGCGTAAGGCCCGCGTCGTTCGGCAACCGAAGACCGCGCTGGCCGTAGATGCGAAGGGGCCGCTCGATGCGGCCGTGGCAATCGAGCGTGCCGCAGCGCCGTTCGAGAAAGTAGCTGACGTTGCCGGTGGCGAACGCACCGTAGTCGGGCTTGTTCTTGAGGACCGTCAGACGCGTGTCATCCGGCGGTGCTGCGCACGACCAGGCTGTCGCCACGGCCAAGATGGCCATCGGTGCACACGCCAGAAAGGCCAACGCCTTTTTCCATCTCGTCTCGGCTCGCCTCATCGTTCGCTCATCAGAAGAAGACACGGCCCAGGGCTCCGAATTTGTCGTTGGTTACGTTCTTGTTCGCATCGCGATGGCATCCCGAGCAGGAGGGCTCACGTCCCACGTGGCTCAGCATGCGCCGTTCGGTCGTCCCTTTCACGAGCTTGACGTGAAAGGGAAACGCCAAGTCCGGCCAGTCATCCGCTGGCACGTAGAAGTTGCCCGCCTTGTTGGTGATGACCGGTTTCTTCTTGCCTCCCGAGCGGGGATAATTCCCATTCGAGTCCACCAAGAGCACCTCGACCCCTTCGACCCCTTTCGAGCCCGGCTCCGCACTGTCGAAAACCGTACCCGCCACGGCGAAGTGCGAGCTCGCCGGCCCACCATCACGATGGCAGAGCACACATGGCTGCCCCGGGCGATGCTCCGGCCCCTCGCCCGGGCTGGCCGGTTCGTCGCCCAGCTTTTCGATGGCGTCGTCGATCACCGGGTCCGTGCACGACCCCAAGACCGCGGCGCTGGCCAGGATACCCAACAGCGCAATGTACTTCGTGGTGAAATGGGTTGCGCTCATTGGAATTCCACCTCGAAGCCAACCGACCCATAGAGCGCCTGCCTCGAAACGATGTAGAGCGCATTGAAATAATACGAGTACATGTAATCGCCCGTCACCGTAATCGCATATTGCGTCGGAGCTTCCGTGTCGCCCAGTGCGAGGCGCGTCCCGAAGCCGACGGTCGCGGACATGAAGGGAGAGAGCTCGCGATTGCCGGTGCGGTACGTGGGAATCACGATGGACCCGTCGTCTTTGGTCACGGCGGCATAGGCCAGGCGCCAAAAACTCGCCCCCGTCTGCGCGTGGAAGTGTAAGTGAGGCCATACGCGCAGGTGCTTGCCGATGTCCTGCATGTAGCGGAAGTCCGTCGTCGTGGCCTTGATGGACCATGTATCGTAATAGAGGCGTTCCTCGAGCCGCAGTGTGGCGGTGGTGAACCTGTGCACGAAGCGCAGCGCTCCAGCGTAGCGATCGCGCTCGACGGGGAGCTGCTCCTGCGGGCGGTAGGCGAGGCGATTGGCATTCACGATTTCCGCGGGAATGCCGGGCGTGACTTTACCGGCCACGCTTGGAGAGAACATGGGAACGTAGCGGTAGATCTTCGAGCCATCACCGCGTTCGGTGTCCAGCGTCGCCCCGAGCACGAGCACCGAGGTGGGCGATAGAACGAAGGTGGATCCAACCTCGAACGTATTGACGAACAGCTTTCGTTTCTCGCCCAGGTGATAAAGCGGCACATTGGAAAATGGCGAGTCGTTCCGGCCGACGGTCTCGTCGGAATGGGAATATGCAATGCGCGGCGTGATCAGCTTGTCGTTCAAGTCCGCCGTGAGGGCGACTCCACCGCTGATGCTCAGATAATCCGGCGAACTCGAAACTCCGCCATTGCCCTGCACACCGTATTTGCCTGGCTTGTATCCTCCGCTGAGACCACCACCGTAGCGACGCTCCACGAAGTGCCCCGAAGCCGTCGACACGATGTCCGGTGAGGCGGCGGTCACGAAGTCCACGACGAAGCTTCCACCCACGTTCCAGCCCGCCGTGGGCGAAATCACCGCCGCGGTGATGCCCGGCGTGAGGGTGTGCACGTTGATGCTGTCGGTGTAGGCGGCGAGGTCGAAACCGATTTTGGCGACGAGGTTCTTCGCGTTGGACGGGAGGCACTTGAGCACCTCCTCCTGGTTCTTCGCCGACGTCATGCACGCGAGCTGGCCCTGCGTGAGGAACTCGGGGGCCTTCGGGGTCAATTTGAGCTCGATCTTGGCCGTTTCCCCTTCCGAAATGGTGACCTCTCGCTCGAACACCAGGGAGTTGCCGTTGCTTTTGCCCTCGGCGCGAACCTGGTGCGTGCCCGGATCGACGGAGAATTTCTTCGTGAGGTCGCCCTTCACCTCGCGATCGTCGAAGCGCACCTCCAGGTCCGTCACGCCGCTCGGGGGCTCGAAGGTGACGTGCGGAATCTTCGGAATGAGGTCCTGGATGCGCTGGCGGGCCGCACGCATGACACCCGCATCCTTCTGCTCGATGCCCGTTTTCAGCGCTTTTTGCGCATCTTTGAGCGCGTCGAGCAGTTTTCCGGATTTGCTCTCACACGCCGCCAAGTGCAAGCGTGTGCGCGCTTTGTCTTCCAACTCGAGCGACTTTTTGTCGTTCTCGATGCACTCGTCTTGCTTTCCGGCTTGGTCGGCCTTGAGGCCGGCGCTCGCGTATTGAAAGGCCTCGTTGTTGTCCCAACCCGGAATTTTCCCACCCGGAACGACGGCGGGTGTCGGGGCCGGAGCATCGTTTCCACCGCCGCTGTCGCTCGGGGGATCCTGCGGTGCCACCTGCGTGGGCCCCGCGTTCTTCGCCTTCGCATCGCTGAACTGCGTCTTCATCGTCGGGGTACCACCGCGATCAGGCAACTTCGCGTTGGTATCTTCGGAGAAGGCATTGACGAAATGATTCTTCGCTTCGTCGGCCATACCGATCTGGGAAGCAACCATTCCCAATGCGACGTAGATTTGCGCCTTCACCCCGGCGCTGCAACGACCCGGGCGGCGACACTTCTCCAGCTGCAAGAGCAGCTTTTTCTTCGCGTCGGCGTACTTCGTGGAGGAATACTCGTTCGTGAGAACGTCCTGCACGAAGGACTCGGTCGCGGCATCATCAGGAGCCGCGTACGCTGGGCCTACGACGAGGCATAGGGCCAGCGCGAGGACGAATCGGACTCGCGGAAACACGGGCTTACGGTACCGAAAGGGTGAGGGGTTCGATGCCAGGTCCGAGGCAACAATCGAATGTCGCGTCAGTTGCAACCGCAACCGCCCCCGCCGCCGCCGAGACCACCTTTTGCGCCTTCGCTAACGTCACGCACGTGGGCATCGATCGGGCTCCCAACATCTTCTGTCGTCATGGTCGGATGGGCGAGCGTCCCGCGCTCGTAGGGCATGACCTTCGCGCAACCTGCAATGGCGACGAGCGCCATCGCGCAAAGGACAGTCTTGAGAACACGGTGAAATCTTTCGTGGCGGGACATCGAGCTCCATAAAAGCATGTCGCGCGCCAGCGGCTACGGAGCCTCACTTATCGCGAAATCCGCATTGGCGGACATGGCATTGGGCACTCCAGTGCCCACCATGGATCGCATACGATCCGGCCGAAAAATCGGGTGCTAGATTCAGTTGCACGCGCCAGCGGCGTCCGTAATAAGGAGATCATGCGACGCCAAATGTGGGTTCGCGTCGCGACGCTGTTCGCGACTTTGGTCGCGAGCGCGCTCGCGAGCGTGACCGCTTGTCTCCCCGAGCAAGAGCGCACGACGTTCGGACCTGCGGAGGCCCTCGGCCCTCGTCCTTTCCCCAACCCCGAACCCGGCAACGGTGCTGGCGGCGGCGGTGGGCCGCCGGATCCGGGTCAGATATGCGGCGGGCAAGGTCCCATCGACGCGGGCGATTGCACCGCCAAGTGGTCCGAGATCTTCGCGAAGACCATCGCGGGGAGCGGAACGTTGGCTTGCGGCAAGGGAGGCTGCCACTCCAAGAACAGCACCCCGCCCGAGATCAGTGCGGACAACGCAGGAACGGCGTGGCAGCAGCTCACGAACTACAAGATCAGCGCATCGCGGGGCGGTAAGCCCTACATCAATCCGTGCACGAAGACGCCCGCGGAATCGTCGATCGGTTGCAACCTCGACAACAAGTGCGGCCAAATGCCACCGGGCGGGGGCATCACCGCCGACGAGCTCGCGAAGATCAACGAGTGGGTCCAATGCGGCTCCCCGAATAACTAGATCGGCGTGATTTCGAGCCCAGGCGTTTCCCTCGGGGGGTGCATGCTCTAAGTTGTTCCAGGCATGGAATGGCTTCTGGCTCGCCTCGAACGACGACTTGGTAAATTTGCCGTACCCAACCTTACCGGCTTCATCATCGGCGGTATGGCGATCGTGTACGTGCTGAGCAGATTTCAGCAAAGCTACCTCGCCAGGCTGACGCTCGATCTCGATGCGGTGTCGCGGGGTGAGGTATGGCGACTCGTCACGTACCTGTTCATCCCGCGCGGGTCGGACTTCTTCATCCTCTTCACGCTGTACTGGCTCTGGTTCATCGGCTCGACGCTCGAGTCGGAGTGGGGCGCGTTCAAGCTGAACGTGTATTACCTCTGCGGCATGATCGGCACGACCGTGGCCGCGTACCTGACCGGCTACGGAATGGGCAATGAGTATCTCAATTACTCATTGATTTTCGCGGTGGCGACGCTCGTTCCCGATTACGAGATTTTGCTCTTCTTCATTCTGCCGCTGCGCATGAAATGGATAGGCGTCCTCACGGGCGGCTACGTGGTGCTGGCCTTCGTGCAGCAGATGCACTGGGCAGGGCGCGCAGCGATCATCGCGGCGGTGGCCAATTACTTCATCTTCTTCGGCGGTCACCTGCTAGGCCTCACCCGCCAACGCGGCGTCCAGGTCCGCCAAGCCGCGCGCCGCAACGCCTTCCAAGCCGAGGCCTCCGCCGCCCCCACCGGCGGCCGAAGCTGCGCCATCTGCGGCGCCCGCGAGGAAGACGATGCCGACATCCGCGTGTGCTCCTGCGAAAAGTGCGGCGGCAAACCCCGCAACCTCTGCCTCACCCACGCCAAGAACCACTGAGCAGCCAGAAGATTTCACAGGGAGGCGGGGAGGCGGGGAGGTTTTGTGGTTTTCAGTTGGCACCTTTGGTCCATTGAAATCCAAAAAATCTCCCCGTCTCCCCGCCTCCCTGTGAATCCTAAATCTCCAAGACGACCTTGCCGAAGGATTGGTTTTTGGCCATGTGGCGGAGGGCGTCGGCGGCGGATTCGAGGGGGAAGATGCGGTCGACGATGGCGGTGAGCTTGCCCTGCGCGATGAGGGGGACTACTTGGCGGGCGAAGGTTTGCGCGGCGGCGATTTTCTCCTCGAGGGGGCGCGAGCGCATGGCGGTGCCGAAGATGGTGATCCGGCGGTAGAGCACGACGTTGATGGGCACCTCGGCCGAGACGCCGCCCATGAGGCCGACGATCGCGATTCGGCCGCGCGGCGCGGCGCAGGAGATGTCCTCCGTGATGTAGCTGCCGCCCACCAGATCGAGGATGACGTCGGCGCCGCGTCCGCCGGTGAGGGACAGAACTTCGTCGGCGAATTTCCCATCGGGAACCAAGAGGCCGTGGGTCATGCCGAGTGCCTGCGCGCGTGGAAGCTTGTCCTCGGTGCGCGCGGTGCCGATGGACGATGCGCCGATGGCGCGTGCAATCTGGACCGCGGCGGTGCCAACGCCGCTTCCCACCGCGTGGACGAGGACGACCTCGCCGGCGGCAAGGTGCGCCTGGGAAACCATGGCGTCGTACGCGGTGATGAACGCTTCGGGAATCGCGGCGGCATCCGTGAACGAGAGGCCGTCGGGCATCTTGGCGAGCGTGCGCGCGTGGACGACGATGGACTCCGCGAAGGCGCCGCCACCGGCCAAACCGAAGACGCGATCGCCGGCGACGAGCTCGGTCACGCCGTGACCGACGGCATCGACCTCGCCGGCGAATTCGATGCCGGGGACATCCTGCGGCGCATCAGCCGGCACGGGATAGGGCCTTGCGATCTGAAGGAGATCCTGGCGATTGAGCGCCGTCGCGCGGATGCGAACACGGACTTCGCCGCGGGAAGGCTCGGGCGTCGGAACCTGGCGGAGCTCGAGCACCTCGGGACCGCCGAAACGAGGAATGACGATGGCGCGCATGGGCGAGCAGCGTAGAAGAAGGCCGCCCTGCGTTCACCAAAGAAGCGTCAGCCCAGCGCGCATGGCGGTGGTGCTGTCGGTGCCGGGATAGAACGGTGCGCCCACGCTGCGGATCATGCCGATGGAGGGCTGCACGTACTTGAGCATCAAACGAACCGTGGGCGAGACGGCGAAGAAGGCGCGGCGCTCGTCGGCCACGGGGGCGTCGATGATGTAGAGCTGGTAGGCCTCGAGGCCGAGGGCGACCCAACTCACGGGGCGGATGGCCACGTAAAGCGTCGCGAGCGAGAAGGCGCGCTGGCCGGTGTTCTCGCGCACGTCGAAGGTCCAATCGAGGCCTTCGCGGAATTGAATGATGAACGGCCCCACGGTGTCGTGCACGTCGACGAAGGGGCGAAGCGCGAAGGTGCCGCTTTGGAAGAAGACATGGTCCCAGGGCCGAAGTGCAATCGCGGCCGAGGCGAGGGAAAAGGCATCGATGGAATTGACGTTGAAGTTCGCCGTCGGCAGCACGAGGCCGAGCCCCGCACCGAAGGCGAGGCCCGTGGTGGTGGACCAAACGGCGCGACCGTAGATCTCCGTGTTGCCGCCGAGCACGAACGGCGCGCGAGGGCTGGCCGGCGAGCCCATGGCCGCCTCGTAGGTGCCGCCGATGAAGTAGGCGCGCTCGTGAAGCGGGATCTCCATGGCGAGACGCAGCACGTGAATGGGCACGTGGCCGCGCAGCACACCGGTATCGCGCGGGTAGTAGGCCCCCGAGGTCAGCTCCACGGTCGCTTCGCGGTCGGGGTGGGCCAACTCGGGAAGGGTCGGCGGCCGCGGCGCGGAGGGCAAACGGCTCAGACGACTCGCATTGTCGGCCCACGCCGCACGGGGCAGCGATGCGGCGAGGACGAGCAGGAGCGGCGCGAGTCTCCGAGGCACCGTGCGGTAGATACTATCGATCGACGACGATGCCCATGGCGCGTGCGCGGGCCAT
This sequence comes from Sorangiineae bacterium MSr12523, assembly GCA_037157775.1. Lineage (NCBI taxonomy): Bacteria > Pseudomonadati > Myxococcota > Myxococcia > Myxococcales > Pendulisporaceae > Pendulispora > Pendulispora brunnea. Next base: position 1,786,792 of record CP089982.1, on the reverse strand, counting down.
GGCCTCGTGCGTGGCCGCGTGCCCGGGACGAAAGGCTTCGATGCGGCCCTCGTGCGGGCCACCATGGAGTACGAGGTCGCCGACCAGATCGAGCAGCTTGTGGCGAGCCGGTTCGTCGGGTGCAGCGGGGATGCCTGCAGAGTGCACGGAGTGTTCGTCCACGACGACGACGCTCTCCGGGTCGACGTGCGCCATCATGCCACTGTCGGCGAGGGCGGCGATTTCGCCCGCGAGAGCAAAGGTGCGCGCGGGCGCGATGCGGCGGGCAAACTCGTCGGGATCGCCGCGCCACTCGGCGCGCAGCTCGAGATGAGCCTGCGGGTAGTCCAGGGTGACGGCGACTTCCGGCGCGGGGCCTGGCGCGAAGGCGTAGATGCTTGTGCCTACACGGACCTCGCCAGCGCGGGCGATGCGGCAGGGCGGCGCCGAGCGAGCTGCGCCGAGCTCAGCGAGGGCGGCACACCATTGGGCTGCGGCGCCATCCAGGATGGGAAGCTCGTCGCCCTCGAGCTCGATGGCCACACCTTGGTGAACCCCGAGGCCACCAAACGCCGCCAAGAGGTGCTCCACCGTGCCTATTTTTCGCGCTTGTCTAGCCTGTTTCGCGACGATCGCCGTGGTGCGGGGCGATGGGACGTACGCGTATTCGGAAAGCGGAACCCCGTCGAGGCGCAGGGGTCCGCTTTCGAGGCGCAAGGTCACGGCAGCGGGTCGACCGCCGAAGAGGCCTCGACCTCGAAGCAAACTGGTCACTCGACCGACCGCTACTCCGCCGACCATAGTTAACGGTCCGTAAGGCAGAAGTGGGATTGGCGCCAGGCGAACAAGCGTTGATAATCGGCCCTCGAGAAACCATGGCCAACAAGGGAGTTCATCTCGTCGTCAAAGGGCGAGTCACGGGAGTTTTTTTTCGAGCTTCGGCACAACGCGAGGCCCGTCGCCTCGGCATCACGGGTTGGGTGAAAAACCGCAACGATGGCGCGGTTGAGATCCGTGCCGAGGGTGAGGAAGACGCCATCAAGGAGATCATCGGTTGGGCCCAGCATGGTCCGTCGGCCGCACGCGTCGACAGTGTGGATGTGCGCTGGAAGAGCTACACCGGCGAGTTTTTCGACTTCCGCATCGAGCAATAAGAGCCGTCAGCCTCGCGGCCTTTCTCGTTTCGCTCCTCGCGAGCTCCGCCGTCTCGGGCAGCGCGCTAAGCCAGGAGACCACGGAGGGGGCGCGCAAGATCGTGGCAGCCGCCGTGAGCGGGGATCCGTCGGCGCGGGAGGAAGCCGGGCGGCGCTTGCAGGAGATGGGCGAGGTCGCCGTGCCCGCGCTGATCGAGGCGAAGGGCCGGTCGAATCCCCTGGAGGTCCGCAAGTGGGCCATCGCGGTGCTCGAGGCGATGAACAAGAAGGTCCCGGGCGAGGCCGTCACCACGAAAGACGGCGCGCTGCTGGCCGAGGTGCTCCGCGCCTACGGAAAGACGCGCGATCTCGATGCCTTGGGCGCGGTGTTCGCGTTCGCCAATTCGGATCGCACGCCGATCCGTGAGGCCTCGCGCGAGGCCATCGCGGAGTACGGCGACGCGGCACTTCCCAAGCTGCGCGAGACGTACACCAACTTGAAGAGCGCGCCCCCGCCCGAAACGTGGAGCACTGCGGAGCTCGAGCGCGAGCTCTTTCGGCTGATGGACCACGTGAGGCTGCGCGATCTGTACACGCTGTTCGACGAAGCGTTGGCCAAGGCCAAGGCCGAACCCGAGGCGGCCGTATCGCAGCTCGATCAGGTCTTCGCGCGGGCGCCGTCCTTCGAGCGGCGCGGGGAAGCCGTCCCCATTTACGTGCAATATGCACAGGCTCTCGAGTCGAGCGATCCTGCGCGGGCACTCGACTACTACCGCAAGGCCGAGCGGCTCGCGCCTGGCGGGAGCGAGCGGGATCGCATCTCCAGCGCCATCACGTGGCTCGAGGCGCACCAACTCGCGGGACGAGGCCTCGTCGACCGGGCGGCGCTCACGCGCGCGATCGAGCTCGATCCGGAGAATGCGCACGCCAAAGCGGATTTGGCGCGCCTCGACGAGGAAGCCCAATCGAGGGCGCGCCGGCTTCGCTGGTTCGTCGCAAGCGCCGCGGCAGTCATCGCACTCGCCACCGCGGCTTTGTTGTTCTTGCGAAGGGCGAAACGTCAGGCCTGAGCGCTGACGTCCTTCTTGCCCTTCTTGCCGCCGCGGGCGCCGCCCTTGCCACCCTTCTTGGGGGCGGCCTTGACGCCGTTGCCGTTGGCGTGGCCGTTCGCGCTGCCGTTGGCGCGCTTCTCGACGACCTTGCCCTTGGCCTTCGGCGTGGTGCCGAGGAGATCCGACGCGATTTGCTCCGCGCGGTTCGTCTCTTCCCAGCTGAAGCCCTTGCGGCCGAAGTGACCGTAGGCGGCCGTCTTCTTGTAGACCGGCTTGAGGAGGTCGAGCTCTTCGATGAGCGCCTTCGGGCGCATGTCGAAGTTCTCGAGGATGTACTTGGCGAGCTTCTCCTCGTCGACCTTGCCCGTGCCGAAGGTGTTCACGTGGACGCCGACGGGCTTCGCCACGCCGATGGCGTAGGCAACCTGCACCTCGCAACGACGTGCGACGCCGGAGGCGACGACGTTCTTGGCGACGTAGCGCGCGTAGTAGCACGCCGAGCGATCGACCTTCGACGGGTCCTTGCCCGAGAAGGCGCCGCCACCGTGACGGCCCATGCCGCCGTAGGTGTCGACGATGATCTTGCGGCCCGTGAGACCGCAATCGCCCTGCGGTCCGCCGATGACGAAGCGGCCCGTCGGATTGACGTGGAACTTCGTGTTGCGGTCGATGAGCTTCTTCGGGATCACCTTGTTGATCACGAGCTCGATGATGGCTTCGCGCAGCGCCTTGTACTTCACCGTCTCGCTGTGCTGCGTGCTGACGACGATGGCATCGACACGAACCGGCACGTCGTTCTCGTACTCGAGGGTGACCTGCGTCTTGCCGTCGGGGCGGAGGAAGTCGACCTTCTTCTGCTTGCGGACGGTCGCGAGCTGCAGCGCGAGCTGGTGCGCGTAGTCGATGGGGGCGGGCATGAGGTTCGGCGTCTCGTCGGTCGCGTAACCGAACATGAGACCCTGGTCGCCGGCGCCCTGCTCCTTGTGGAGGCCTTCGCCTTCGGTGACGCCCTGGGAAATGTCGGGGCTCTGCTTCTCGAGGGCGGTGAGGACCGCGCACGTGTTGCCGTCGAAGCCGAGCGACGAGTCGTTGTAGCCGATGTCGAGCACCGTCTTGCGCACCAGCGTGGGGATGTCGACCCACGCGCGCGTGGTGACTTCACCCGCGACGATGACCATCCCGGTCTTGGCGAGCGCTTCGCACGCTACGCGGGAGCTGGGGTCCTCGGCCAGAAGAGCGTCGAGAATGGTGTCGGAGATGGCATCGCAGACTTTGTCGGGATGGCCTTCGGTGACGGATTCGGAAGTGAACTGGTAGCGTGCCATGCGGTAAAAGGCTCCTCTTTCTCCGATGCAACGAGCTGAGCTCGCCTTGGAAGCGGCGCTGGGGCCGCGAAAGTGCCGTACCATAGCGCGGGACTCGGGCTCTGGCTACCGCCGCTCCGCCTCTCCTGCTGGTCCCGCTGCCTCTCCTGGTGCTCCTGCTCCGATCAATGCACGAAGCCTGTCAGCATGGGGGCTGGTCGGGTGTGCACGTAGGAAGTTCGCCGCTTCGAGCTTCGCCCGAGCCAAGCTTCCCGTTTTGACGAGCGACTCGACGTAGAGCACCTGGCGCTCTTCTTCCAATGTACCGCCCGCGAACGTGGCCGCTCCGCGCTCGAGCAGCGTGCGTGCACTGCGCGCGCGTCCCTGGCGGAGTTCGCGCCGAGCTGCGCTCACGAGGGCCGCTTCGTCGGCCAATTGATCGAGCACGTCGGGCTCGGACTCCACCGCTTCCCTCACGGATCCCGCGCCCGAGGGAACGCGCGCCTCCTCGGGCAACGTCGAGACGGCCGGCGGTAAGGCAACCATGTCATTCGAAGAGGTGACAACGGGTGGCGGATTAATCAGCGCTGGGCGCTTTTCGGGACCGGGAGCCGGAGCGGGAAGAGATGGCGCGCGGGGCTCGCTCGGCGGCGCGATCGCGGGTTCCTGGGATCGAAACGAAGGCTGCGGGGCAAACTCGATGGGCCGCGACGATGGAGCAGGTCGCGCCCCGGAAGGCGTCACGAGGACGGACGACGATGCGGATGCACTTGCCACATCGCGAGGGGGAACGCGCGAGGGTTCACTCGGGCTCGTGGCGATGGATGCCGTCACGCCCAACACGCCGATGGCCGTGGTCACCTTGAGAAGCGTGCCCGCGCCGAATGTCGCCGTGGCCACCTTCGTCGTCGTGGCGGCGCCTCCGGCAATGGCAGCCCCGGTTCCCACCGCGGCCGCGCCTGTCGCGCCTGTCGCGCTCGTTGCGGCGGCCGTGCCTGCACCCGCACCCGCGCTCGCACCTGTCGCGGTCCCCGTGCCTGCGGCGGCCGTGGCGGTGGTCGCGGCCGTGGCACCGATCGCACCGCCGGCGACACCCGCCCCGACGATGGCGGCCCAAACGGCGTCCTTTGCCTGCGGAGGCGGCTCCATCTCGCGGCCGACGTCGAGGAGCGCGCGCTCCATCTCCGTCTCGGGGCCGGACTGGTCCAGCCAACGACGCGGATCGCGCGGTTTCATGCGCCGCGTCCCCCTCCCATGGCAAAGCGCTCCCGCGCCACCCGGCGATCGAGCGATTGTCGGAATCGCTCGCGCGCGATGCGCAGGCGCGAGTGGACGGTCCCAACGGGAATGTCGAGCAAGGAGGCGATCTCTTCGCCGCTCATGCCGTCGAGCTCGAACAGGGTGAAAACGGCGCGCTGATCCATCGGAAGCTCGTCGAGGATCGATTCGAGCAGGGCGAGGCGTTGCCGGCGTTCCAAGATCGTGGACGCATCCTCACGCACGTCGGCGGTCTCCTTCAGCGGCCCGTCGTCCGAGAGAACGTGGCGCTTGTCCCACACGACGTTGCGGCGGCGCTGGGCGACGCGCATGCAGATTGCGAAGAGCCACGTCGTAAGCTTGGCGTGGCCTTCGAAATCGTCCAGGCGTCGATGCACCACCATGAAAACCTCCTGAACCGCATCCGCGACATCGTTCTCGAGCACGCCCAGCCGCCGCAGCGAGCGCCACACGAACGCGAAATGCTCGTCGTAGACGGCGCGGAATTGCTGCTTCATGGCAGTGAGAACGATGCGCCCAGCGAGAGCGCGAAAAAGGTACTCGCACCATTGTAGACGATCCCGGCCCCCTCGACGTCGTAGCTTGCCCGAACGACAGGGACGTCGGCCGAGGCTCGGGCCCACAAGCCCACGCCAAAGCGGCCGTCGCCCAAAGCAAAGCGCTGACTCCATAAGAGACCGGGACCCAATGTCACGAGCGGACGCAGCTCGTGCCCTTCACGTGGGTACCCGGAGGCCGAACCCCACACGAGGGACATTCGAAGATTCGCACACACATCCAAAGCCATCGACGCATGACTGCCGAGTCCCGTGAAGCAACCTTCCGTGAGCACCCCCGTGACGGCGAGACCGACGTTGCCCGCGTTCGTCTGTCCGACGGACGCAATCTTGCGAAAGAGCGGTTGATGAAAGGCACCGAGGCCGAAAGACCACGGTGAAGGTTGGAGCCACCGCGCCGTCACGCCGAACACCGGCGCGACGTCTCCAAGAAGGCCGCGCGTGATGCCTGCGCCCACGTCGAGTGCGACGGTTGGAGGTGATTCGGGCGGCGGCGGTGGGCTGTCTTTGGGAGGTGGTTCCTGCTTGGACGAAGGTGGAGGTGGCGGCGGTGGTTCTTCTTTCTTCCGCTCGAGTGGATCGAGCATCAAGGAGAGCGCGACGCCGACGGCGTTGATCATGGCGTCGCACGACGTCTTGTCGTGCTTGATAACGCGCGTGCCGACGGTTGCGCCGGAAAGGCGGATGGTGGCTTCGTAGCCGCGGGCGCGGCGTACGAAGGCCACGGCCACGTCGGTGGATTCACCGGCGTCGGGAACCACGGAGAGGAGCCGCTGCCGGATGCCGGCGGCATCGGGGCACGTGGTGATCGCGGGATCGAGTTGCACGGAGAGATCGCGCGGGGCGGCCGATGCACCGCGCGCGTGCAGCAGCACGGCTGCTGCCGCGAGCACGATCGCGGAGCCGCGACACGCGTCACCACGCGACATCGATGTCGCTTTCATTGAGCGAGTCCAGCGAGTCGAACGAAGCCCCATCGGAGCTGCTGCCCGCGTCGAGGGCGCCCGCATCGGGAGGGCCCGTATCGAAGGCTGCATCGGGAGGGCCCGCGTCGGAAGGCCCGCCGTCCGTGGCGGCGTCGGAAGGCCCGCCATCGGTATCGGCGTCGGGCTCTACGAGCGCATCCCGATCGAACGGCGCATCGAACGATGCATCGAAGGGCCCACCATCGACGCTGCCGTCGTCGACGTCACCATCGAGCGCCGAGCCGTCGCTGGCCGGTCCATCGGCCCGCGCGTCTGGAGCACCGGAATCGACTGGCTCATCGAGGCCTCCCAAGGTCGTAACTCCGCCGAGGCACCCGGCGGCGCCGTACGCAATGAAGGCGAAAAGTACAGCTGCCTTCCTCATTCTCGGTGGAGATCGTCCCTCACGGAGGCCCCGCGTCTATCATTGGGGATACCCCGCGTCCACGGGTTCGGGAGACCCGCCATCTTCGTCCGGTATGCCCGCATCTTGGCCCGGGAATCCTCCATCCTCTTCCGGCGGCGAGCCTCCGTCGCAACCGCCACCCGTACCTGAATCGACCGCCGGTCCCGCGTCGACACTGGCATCGGGATATGGCCCCGGCCCCGCATCGGTACCGGCATCGGGACGTGGCCCGGCATCGGGACGTGGCCCGCCATCAGGACGTGGACCTCCGTCAGGACGAGGGCCGGCGTCGATGGGATGCCCGGCGTCTGCGCTGGCATCCGGAGGCGGATACCCGCCGTCCCAAATGACACCACCGTCCGCCTCACCCACGCCACCGTCTTCACCGCAGCCCGTGCTCGCGTCGGGAGCCGATCCGCCATCGTAGTCGTCGTTGTCGTTCGACTCCTTTCCGAGCTGGCCTTTGTTGTCGTCATCGCCGTTTTCGCCGTCTTTGTCCGTCGCGCCGGCGCACGCGGCGAGTGCGAGCATGCCGGCGAGAAGCACGAGTCGATAGGTCTTGCGCATAACGTCTCCTTCGCCTCGTGAATGCGGGCGTCGGAGCGTCGGGATCAGAAAATCGACGCGTGCTAATTCTTTATTTCAGTTGGCGCGCCATGCCTCGAATGGCGCGCCCCGCACATTCACTTCAGCGTGGGCGTGGAGCCTTTGCTGATCGGTACGTGCACGCTCGAGCGGCGCGAGGCTACCTCGATCTCCGAGCCCGGAAGACCTGCAATGGCCAAGGTGGCCGCAGGGTCCCACGACAGCGGCGCATCCGGCCCGCCTACGAGACCGTAGAATCGTGCAGCCACACGCGACATGCGTGCGTCGCCCAACTGATCCCAGATCTCGTTCCACGGATACGTCTCGCGAAGGGCGTTGAAGAAGTCCTCCGCGCGCTTGAACGCGAGCGTGTGGCGGTAGACCGTGTGGCGCACCATCGTGAGCTGCGCCTCCTCGAACATCTGCGCCATGGAGTCGCGCTGGGCGAGGATGCGCGGGGCCGGCGGAACGAAGTCCGGCTCGAGGTGCTGCAGGCAGAGGCTCACCCGCTCGAAGGGATCGTCCTCCTCCGTGGGGCCCCAGGTCATCACCGCGACCTTGCCGGAGCTGGAGAGCGAACGACCCCAGGCCGTGAGCGCCCCTACCCGGTCGTCGAGTTGCCAGAGCCCGAAGGCGCAGACCACCAGATCGAACGGGCCGCCGCTCGCATCCTTCGCGTCGGCCTCCTCGCAGTAAATGTTCTCCAAACCCGCCGCGTCCGCCTGCTCGCAGCAGATCTTCACCATTTCGGCACTTTTGTCGGTGGCACGGACCCTACCGGTCTCACCTACGGCGCGGGCCGCCGCAAGAACCTCCGAGCCTGGGCCGCAGCATGCAATCAGCACGCGGTGCCCCGGTTCCACTTTCGCCTCTTGAATCAAATCGAGGTGATACGGCGTAAATCGCGGTACCCACTCTTCGACATAGCCGCGCGCAGCGCGATCCCACGGGGTCGCCATGGGAGAAGCATAAGCCGAGCGCTTGCCGCGAGAAAGGGGTGTACCCTGCTCGCGCGATGAATCCTCCCGCTTCTCCCGTTTCGCCCCCCGATTCCCCCAAACCCAGCGCCACCGAAGATCGGCGCACCTCCCTCTACGAGGAACACGTCAAGCACGGCGGCCGCATGGTCCCCTTCGCCGGCTGGACGATGCCCATCCAGTACAGCGGAATCGTCGACGAGCATCAAGCCGTTCGCAACGCGTGCGGTTTGTTCGACGTTTCGCACATGGGTGAGCTCGAGATGCGCGGCCCGCACGCCGGGCAGGTGGTCAACTACCTGGTCACCAACGACGTGAGCCAACTCGCGGTCGGGCAGGCGCTCTACACCGCATGTTGCAACGCCAGCGGGACCATTCTGGATGACCTCATCGTCTACCGCGCTGGCGACGAGCGCTATCTGACGGTGTGCAACGCCTCGAACCGCGACAAGATGGTCGAAGTCTTCCGCAAGGCCGCCGAAGACCACTGCGAGTTCGAGGACCGCAGCGACTCCACGGCGCTCATTGCACTGCAAGGCCCGAAGGCCTTCGAGGTGCTGGCCCTCGCAGGCAGCGATGCGGCCAAGCTGTCCGAGCTGAAGAGCTTTCACTTCCGCGATGCTGTGGTGGCCAACGTGGCCTGCACCGTGGCGCGCACCGGATACACCGGCGAGGACGGCGTCGAGATCTTCTGCGCGTGGAACGATGCCCCCGCGCTGTGGCGGCACCTCGTGGAGCTGGGCGGTCCGCTCGGCCTCAAGCCCGTGGGCCTGGGCGCGCGCGATACGCTCCGGCTCGAGGCGCGGCTTTCGCTTTATGGCAACGACATCGACGAGACGACGAATCCGCTCGAGGCGGGGCTCGGTTGGGTGGTCAAGCTCGGCAAGGGCGACTTCGTGGGGCGTGAGGCGCTAGAAAAGGTGAAGGCCGCGCCGCTCCCGCGAAAACTGGTCGGTTTCGAGGTGACCGGACGCGGCGTAGCCCGGCACGGTTACCCGCTCCGCGATCTCGAAGGTAACGAGGTGGGCGTCTGCACGAGCGGAAGCCCTGGGCCGACCGTTGGCAAGAACATCGGTCTCGGCTATCTGCCTGCCAACCTAACGACCATCGGAACCCAGTTCCTGGTCGATTGCCGGGGGCGGAACATCGAAGCGACCGTCGTCAAAACACCGTTTTACAAAGCGAACAAAGGGGCTGTATCCAAATGAGCGATGTGACCATTCCCGAGGGCCTCAAGTACACCAAAGACCACGAGTGGGCGAAGATCGAGGGCGGTGAAATCGTGGTGGGAATCACGAAGTTTGCCGTCGATCAACTCGGCGACATCACCCTCGTGAACATCGACGCCAAAGTAGGAGCCGAGGTCGAAGAAGGCAAAGCGTTCGGGTCCATCGAAAGCGTGAAGAGTGTGAGCGATCTCTTCGCACCGGTGAAGGGCAAGATCACCAAGGTGAACGAGGAGGTCGCTCAAAAGGGCGAGCTCATTAATGAGGATCCCTACAAGGCATGGCTCGTGCGCATTGCCGTGTCGGACCCCAAGTCTCTGGACGGGCTGCTCGACGCCGCCGCGTACGAGGAGCACACGAAGAGCGCATAGTTGGGAATGCGAATAGCCCGGTGCGCGCTCGTTCAGCGCGCACCGGCGCATTGCTGCATGAGGGCCCACAAGTCTCGAATGTGGGAAAGCTCCGTCGCCTCGGCGCCGATGGAGATGCGGGCCACGCGGCGGCCGTCGATGAGGGTGGAGGTCAAATAGGCTTTTCCGCTTTCGTTCACCCGCTCGACCCAGCGCAGGTTGTGCTGGTCGATCTCCGCCGAGGTGATCTCGGCCGAGCTCAGTCCGTGGGGAATGTGGCGCACGCAAACCGTCTGAAAGAGGACGGGGGCGGCGACCTCCCAGCCGTCGGCTTTGCGCACTTGGGCCTCGAGCCATTTGGCGTGCTGAATGTCGCGCCGCACGCGTTCGATGAGGCCATTGGTTCCTTGCTCGCGAAGCAAGAACCAGCATTTCAAAGCACGAAACCGGCGGTCGCTCGGAATGCCCCAGTGCCGGTAGCTCGTGGTCTCGTCGTCCATCGTGCCGTGGTGGCTCGTGGACATGACGCGTTGGAGCCGGTCGGTATCGCGCACGTAGTACGCGGTGCAATCCATTCCGGCGCCGAGCCAGCGATGCAGGTCGACGGCGAGGGAGTCGGCCGACTCGATGCCCGTCCAATGCGGGCGGCACTCCGGCGCAACCATGGCCGCGCCGGCCGTCGCAGCATCGATGTGAAGCCACACGCCATAACGCGATGCGACCCGACCAATGGGAACGAGGGGATCGACCCCGGCGGTGTCGTGCGTGCCGATCGTCGCAACGACGACACAAGGAAGCATGCCGGCGCGAATGTCGTCCTCGATGCGGGTGCGCAGAAGGTCGGCGCGCATGGCATAGCGCTCGTCCGTTTCGATGAATCGAATGTGCTGGCGCCCGATGCCTGCGAGCAAAAGAGCTTTCTCCACGCAGCCGTGCGCCTGGTCGGACGTGTACGCGGTGAGGGGCGACGAGGCGTGCAGCCCGGCACCAAGCCGCTGGTCGTCGGTGGCACGCTCACGAGCACACAACGCGGCCACCAAGGCCGCCGTCGATGACGAATCGTGGATGACCCCGTGAAAGGCATCGGAAAGCCCCAGCATTTGCCGGAACCAGTCCATGACCAGCTCCTCCAACTCGGTTCCCGCTGGACTCGCATGCCACGTGGTGCACGACACGCCGAGGCCCGACGCCAAAAGCTCGCCCAAAACAGCGGCCAAACTCGTGCTGCTCGGTGCACTCGCGAAAAAACTCGGGTGATTCCAATGCGTGATGCCGGGAACGATGACCCTTTCGAAGTCGGCCAGCACCGCGTCGAACTCATCGCCGGAGTACGGTGGAAACGATGCCAGCTTTTCCCGGATGGCCCCCGGTCTTTCGTTCGACATCACGCACCGGGATGGCAGGTTCGCGCGGTACTCGGCGATCCAATCAACCAAGCGATAGCCGATCGTGCGAAATTGTTCGGGCGTCATACCGTCCCCCTTCTGCAAACGAAATCGCGGCCATCGGTGCAGTGGGCCCGGTGACCGCAACCTCGAAGTCGCATTTCAATTTCAGATCATTCTAAATTGGTTATCTCCCGCAATTCGTCTTTGCGAAGGACGATGCAGGATCCGCACAGAATCTACGCCAGGCCGCATTTACATCCGAGCGCTCGGCCGATCGAACACGAACGACCATGGCGATGTGGCTGCGGCCTCGACCCGTTTTGCCAGAGCTTCGAATGTAATTCACTAGGCGAGCTCGTTCAATGCGAGTTCCACACTTTCCATATTTTTCCAAAAGGACTTGGATCGCATGACGCGATATCTCAACCGAAAAGCGAAATTGGTAAATACGGAATACCCATCATTAATCCGGGAGCGTGCCGGAAGGGCGGCTCGAAGCCGCGTTGCGGCATTCGCTCGACGCGGCTGCGGCTCGGTGAAAGGATGGCGCCCGACACGCAATGGATGACCAACGTAAGGAACGCACACACATAGCGAGCTCGGAGTTCGATTGGAATCGCGCGGAAGGAACGGGACGATTCGCCTCGACCCGCATTTCCGTGCTCGACGAGACCTTGCGGGATGGGCTGCAGAGCCCGTCCGTGACCGAGCCGCGGTTCGAGAACAAGCTAAAGCTCCTCGTGGCGATGAGCGAGCTCGGCATCGACATCGCCAACATTGGAATCCCGAGCGTCTCCCCGCGTGCGTTCGAAGATTGCCTGCTCCTCTGCAAGGAGGTGGCCCGCACCAAGGTGAACATCCGCCTGGCGTGCGCGGGACGGACCTTGGTGGGGGACATCACGCCCATTCTGGAACTGTCGCAGCGCGCTGGGGTGCCCGTGGAGGTGTATGCGTTCATCGGCTCGAGCCCCATTCGGCAATACGTGGAGGGCTGGGACGTGCCGCTCATTGCCCGGCAGAGCGCCGAGGCCATCGACGTGGCCGTGAAGGCCGGGCTCGACGTGGTTTACGTGACCGAGGATACGACGCGCTCGCACCCGCATGCGCTGACCACGCTTTTTCAGTCGGCCATCGACCATGGCGCAAAGCGTCTTTGCTTGGCCGACACGGTGGGTCATGCCACGGCGGCCGGGGTGCGCAGGCTGCTTCGGTTCACCAAGGAAGTGCTCGCCCGGTTTGGCGCCTCGCACATCGGAATCGATTGGCACGGCCACAATGACCGGGGTCTGGCCCTGGCCAATGCACTTTGGGCAATGGAGTGTGGCGCCGATCGTGTGCATGCCACCGCACTGGGCATCGGCGAGCGGGTGGGGAACGTGCCCATGGAGGCGCTGCTCCGGAACATGAGATTACTGGGCCTGCACGATCGGGATTTGTCACCGTTGAGCCGATACACCGAACTTTGCTCGCAGGTCCTCGCCTGGCCCCAATCATAAATAAAGTACTCTGCCGGGCGAGGTACGGAGCATGACCACGGATTGGAAACTGCTGGACATCGCCCAGCGCTACGATGAATACGAACCTGTACGCGAGCGCGTGTTGGCGTATCCCATCGTGTTCGAGGAATTGGGTCTCGCACGGCGCGACTGCCACGTCGTGCTCGATTATGGATGCGGGGCCGGCAAGGTATCTGCGCTCATCGCGCGCGACTACGATGTGTCGGTGATTGCCGTCGACGTTTCGCCGGGCATGCTGGCCATTGCAGGGAAGAAGCGCGCGCATCCGCGGATTACGTACCAGCTCATTGCCGAGGACCAGCGGCTCGACATTCGCGCGGGCAGCGTGGATGCGGCCCTCACGTGTTTCGTATTCGTGGTCATCCCCGACGCGGAGCGCATTCGCAGCATCGTGCGCGAGGTGCACCGGCTGTTGCGGCCTGGGGCCGTGTACGCGATTGTCGATCACAATCCCGATTCGGTGGGCGTGCCGTTCGACTTCGCGCGCGTCGGCGAAGCGGGACGCACGTACGCACCGGGCGATCCGCTCGAGATTCGCCTATCCACACCGGGAGGGCCGCCGGTGGTCGTGCACGACTTCTACTGGCCGAAAAACATGGTGCGCGAGGTTCTCGAGGAAGCGGGCTTTCGCAACGTTCGCGTCGCGACCCCAACGTTGTCGTCGACGTTTCGCGGGCCCGAAGCCTCCCGCCTGCAACTCGAGCGCAAGCACCCGCCGTACGCGATTTACCTCGGGCAGAAATAGCGGAGCGATGCGGCTAGATGAATGGGGATTGAACAGGGAGGCGGGGAGGCGGGGAGATTTTTTGGATTTTCAATGAGCCCTCTTTGGCCACTGAATACCCCCCCAAAAACTCCCCGTCTCCCCGCCTCCCTGTGAAAAATCTTCTAGCCGCGAATGGGTGCCGTCACTCGTAGTCTTCGAGGGGCGGGCAGGTGCAGATCAGATTGCGATCGCCGAGGGCGTTGTTCAATCGGCCCACGGGCGGCCAGAACTTGCGCTCGCGGGTCGACGGTGCGGGGAATGCACCGAGTTCGCGGCCGTAGGCGTGCTTCCACTCGTTGGCGATGACCATGTCGGCGGTGTGAGGGGCGTTCTTCAGGGGGTTGTCCTCGCGCGAGAGGCGACCCTCTTCGATCTGGCGGATCTCTTCGCGGATGGAGATCATCGCGTCGCAGAAGCGATCCAACTCGGCCTTGGACTCGCTTTCCGTCGGCTCGACCATGAGGGTGCCCGCGATGGGGAACGACATGGTCGGCGCGTGGAAACCGTAGTCCATGAGGCGCTTGGCCACATCGTCGACCTCGATGCCCGCCGTCTTCTTGAAGGGGCGAACGTCGAGGATGCACTCGTGTGCCACGCGGCCGCGCGCGCCGCGGTACACGATGGGGAAGTGCGCGCCAAGGCGCTCGGCGATGTAATTCGCATTCAAGATGGCGACCTTGGTCGCGTGGGTGAGGCCTTCGCCGCCCATCATCTTGATGTACGCCCAGCTGATGATCAGGATGCTCGCGCTGCCCCAGGGCGCCGCGGATACGGGGCCCACGCCGAACTCGTTGGAGAGGCGCTCGTTCTTTGCGACCGTCGTCGGGTAGTGCGGCAAGAACGGCGCGAGGTGCGCGGCCACCGCGATGGGGCCCATGCCCGGACCGCCGCCGCCGTGCGGGATGCAGAACGTCTTGTGCAGGTTGACGTGGCACACGTCGGCGCCGATGTCGCCGGGGCGGCAAAGGCCAAGCTGCGCATTGAGGTTGGCGCCATCCATGTAGACCTGGCCGCCGTTCTCGTGGATGACGGAGCAGATCTTCTTGATCTGCTCCTCGAAGACGCCGTGGGTCGAGGGATAGGTGACCATGAGCGCCGCGAGCTTGTCGCGGTGCTTCTGGGCCTTCTCCTCGAGATCGGCCACGTTGATGTTGCCCTGCTCGTCGCACTTGACCACGACGACCTCGAGCCCTGCCATGACGGCGGACGCGGGGTTCGTGCCGTGCGCGGACGACGGGATGATGCACACGGTGCGGTGCGCATCGCCGCGGCTCTCGTGGTACTTGCGGATCGCGAGAAGGCCCGCGTATTCGCCCTGCGCACCGGCGTTGGGCTGCAGGCTGACCGCAGAGAAGCCGGTCATCTCGGCGAGGAAGCTTTCCAGCTCGTCGAAGATTTGCTGGTAGCCGCGCGACTGCGTGAACGGAACGAACGGGTGCAGCCGATTGAAGCCGGGCAGCGTGATGGGCATCATCTCCGCCGTCGCGTTCAACTTCATCGTGCACGAGCCGAGCGGGATCATCGAGTGCGTGAGCGACAGGTCACGGCTCTCGAGAAGGCGCATGTAGCGCAGCATCTCCGTCTCGGAGTGGTACTTGTTGAAGATCGCGTGCGTGAGGTACGGCGAGGTTCGCTGCAGCGCGGCCGGGATGGGCGAGGCCAAGGCCGCCCCTTTCAAGGCAGCGTTGCCGTCGCCGCCAAAGACGCCGAGCAGGCTGGCCACGTCCGCGGGCGTGGTCGTCTCGTCGACGCTGATGCCGATGTTCTCGGCGTCGATGCGGCGCAGGTTGATGCGGCGCGATTCCGCGGCGGCGAGCCACTTCTTCACGTCGGCTTCGGAACCGCGCACGTGCAGGGTGTCGAACCACGCATCGTTCACGAGGCGCACGCCGAGGGCGCGCAGCCCGCCGGCAAGCGAGTTCGCCGCCGTGTGCACCATTTCGGCGATGCCGCGGATGCCGCGGGGGCCGTGATAGACCGCGTACATGCCGGCGATGACCGCGAGGAGCGCCTGCGCGGTGCAGATGTTGCTCGTCGCCTTCTCGCGGCGAATGTGCTGCTCGCGCGTCTGCAGCGCCATGCGCAGCGCCGGCTTGCCGCGCGAGTCCTGCGCGACGCCGATGATGCGGCCGGGCAGCTTGCGCACGAACTCGTTCTTCGTGGCCAAGTACGCGGCGTGCGGTCCGCCGTATCCGAGCGGAACGCCGAAGCGCTGCGTGCTGCCGATCGCCACGTCCGCGCCGAACTCACCGGGCGGCGTGAGAAGCGCCAGGGAGAGAATGTCGGCCGCGACGACGAACAAGCCGCCCGCCGCATGCACCTTCTCGCCGAAGGCGCGGTAGTCGAAGAGGGCGCCGTCGGTCGCCGGGTACTGCACCAGCGCGCCGAAGGCCCCGAGCGACGCGAAGTCGACCTTCGCATGATCGCCGATGACCAGCTTGATGCCGATGGCTTCAGCCCGCGTGCGCAGCACATCGAGCGTCTGCGGATGACACGCCTCGGAGGCGAAGAACACGTCCTTCTCCTCACCGGTCTGCAGCGCGTGCGCCATGTGCATCGACTCGGCCGCCGCAGTGGCCTCGTCGAGCAGCGACGCGTTGGCGATGGGCAGACCCGTGAGGTCGCTCACCATCGTCTGGTAGTTGAGCAGCGCCTCCAGGCGGCCCTGCGCAATTTCGGCTTGGTAGGGCGTGTACTGCGTGTACCAGCCGGGGTTCTCCAGGATGTTGCGCTGGATGACTCGGGGCGTCACGCAATCCGAATAACCCATGCCCAGGTACGAGCGGAAAATCTCGTTCCGCTGACTGAGCTCGTGCGCCTGCGCAGCCAACTCGCTTTCGGCGAGAGGCGCCGGAAGATCGAGCGGGCGGGCGAGGCGAATGCTCGCGGGCACCGTCTCGTCGACGAGCTCTTCGAGCGACGAAAGCCGGAGCGAGCGAAGCATCTCGGCGATCTCGTCGGCATCGGGGCCGACATGGCGCAAAACGAACCGATCGGGGTGTTTCCAGGGTTGAGACATGGCTACGTGGTTGCGCTCTATATCAGATAGTCTCCGCCTATGCCCGCTCCCGGCACCCGCATTCGAGATTATGAAATTTGGGGGCTCCTCGGCGAAGGCGGCATGAGCGAAGTCTGGCTCGCCAAAGACGAGGTCTTGTCCATCCCGGTGATGATCAAGACCCTCTGCAAAACCTCGTTTTCCATGGAGGAAGCGAGCCGACGGGTCCTGAACGAGGCGCGTTCGATGGCGCGCATCCCCGAACCGCGCATCGTTCGTGCCTTGAACGCTGGAATCCACGAGGGAACTCCCTACGTCGTTCAAGAATACGTCGATGGCATCGACATCGAGGAGCTCGATGCCTGGCGCCGCAAGACGCTCGGAGTGACGCTTCCTCTTTGGTTCATCTGTCATGTGCTGAAAGAGACGTGCCGGGCGCTCCACTCCGCACACCAGAGCGGGGTCATCCATCGCGATGTGAAGCCATCCAATGTTTTCGGCTCGCCCGAGACCGGCATCCGCTTGGGCGACTTCGGGATCGCGGCGGGTATTTCCAGCGGGCAGCCCATGGAGATCTGCGGGACGCCCTCGTTCATGGCCCCCGAGCAGCTGCGCGGCGAGCCCGTGGACCGGCGCACGGACGTCTTCGGCGCAGGCGCGACCGCGTACCTCTTGCGATATGGCACACCGCCTTTTCCAGGATTGCACCAATTGCTCGATCCCAACGTGACGGTGACGTTCCCTGCGCCGGAGCACCCTCAGGAAGGATATTTCCAGCATTTGCTGGCGGCCATGCTGCGCAAAGATCCGGCAGAGCGCCTTCCGCATGCAGCCACGGCGGGGCGGCACTTCGCCATGATCGAGCACGCGTTGCGCTCCTCGATCCAGGCGGCGCCGCTGGTGTGCCAAGGCGAATTCACGTTCCGGCTTCTCGATTGCACCATCAGCCTGGAGGTGGGCGATCTCTCCGAGGCGGAGGTCGACGGCATCGTCTCTTCGGGCAACTACCATATGCGCATGCGCACGGGCGTGGGCGATGCGCTCCGACGGCGCGGCGGCGATGGCATCGAGGATGAAGCGATGCGCAACGGCGAGCAGGCCTTGGGCACGTGTGTACCCACGGGCGCGGGCAACCTTCGCGCGCGCCGCGTTCTGCACGCGGTGAGCGGCTGGAACGAGATCTCCTGCGTCGGCCGCGCCACCCAGCGCGCATTTCTCCTGGCCGACGAGCTCGGGCTGCGCTCCCTCGCCTTCCCTGCCCTGGGCACGGGCGCCGCGCGCATCAGCGTCGAGGCGTGCGCCAACGCCATGATGACCGCGCTGCGCTTGCATCTGTCGCTCGGGGGAACGCGCCTCGAACGGGTGCGCGTCGTCTTCGACACGGAGGCGAAGCGCCTTGCCTTCCGCTCCGTGGCCGAGGAAGCCCTCCGCGCCGAAGAGGACCCGCCCGCGCTCGTCGACCTGGGCCTGCCCGCGTCGAACATCGACTTCCACGTCGAGTCGGCCACGCACCTCGATATCTCGCGCCTTCAGGCGTACCGCTCTACCGTGCGCGCGCGGTAGACCCTAGGGATCCGAAACGATGCCGACCCGGACTGTGACCCGCTGCGGATGGGCGACGACGGATCCTCTCTACATCCGCTACCACGACGAAGAATGGGGCGTGCCCCAGCACGACGATCGAAAGCTCTTCGAGATGCTCATCCTGGAGGGCGCCCAGGCGGGGCTCTCGTGGATCACCATCTTGCGAAAGCGCGAGGCGTACCGAAAAGCCTTCGACGGCTTCGACCCGAAGAAGATCGTGAAGTACGACGCCAAAAAGCGCGCCGCACTGCTGGCCAACGAGGGCATCGTGCGCAACCGCCTCAAAATCGACGCGACCATCGGCAACGCGCGCGCGTTCCTCGAGGTGCAGGAGGCCGAGGGGTCCTTCGATCGGTTCATCTGGAGCTTCGTCGACGGAGAACCCATCGTGAAAAGGCGCCGCACGTTGAAAGACGTGCCCGCGACCACTGCCGAGTCGGATGCCATGAGCAAGGAGCTCAAAAAGCGCGGATTCCGTTTCGTGGGGTCGACCATCATGTACGCGTTCATGCAGGCGTGCGGCCTGGTCGACGACCACGTGCGCGATTGCTTCCGAGCGCGAAAGGTCTAGGGAATACGCCCGCGGAACTCGCGACGGAATCCCGCCGGGCCGTCGACCACGAGATCGTACTCGTTGCCCGTGATGGGAAAAATGCGCGTTTTGCCCACGCGCACGTCCACGTGGAGGGGCCACTCGGTGGCGGCCGCGTACGGGTAAATGACGAAGTGCGCGCTTTCCGTGCCTCGGTTGCGAAGGTGAATCGTGAGGCGGCGGTTTTCCGCGTCGACCTCGCACCGCGCCTCGGGCGCGTACGGCAGCGGGCGCGCGGGGCGTTCTCCTGGCTCCTGCTGCGGGATTTCCGCCACGACGGGCGGCGCAGGATGCCAGCGAGGAACCGCGGGCGGAAGCGGCTCGGGTGCTCGCACCGGCGGCCGCGGGGCAGCTGCCTCGAAGTCGAAGCACGAGAGAAGATCACCGCAGACCGTGCGGCGCCACTCGCTGATGTTCGGCTCGACGATGCCGGTCCACTTCTCCAAAAAGCGCACCACGGACGTGTGGTCAAAGACCTCGGAGCACACGTACCCGCCGGCGCTCCACGGTGAGATGACGATGGTGGGAACGCGAAATCCCAGCCCAATGGGCAGTCGGTCGTAGATCTCCGGACCGGGCGCGGGCTGCTCCGCCGACGCTTCCTCGGGCACGGGCGGCGGCACATGGTCGAAGAATCCGTCGTTCTCGTCGTAGGTGAGAAGAAACACCGTGCGCGACCACACGTCGGGGCGGGATGCCAAGATGTCGAGCAGCCGGTAAATGAACTGCGCACCGGCCGCGGGCGAGGACACGCTGGGGTGCTCGGAATCGGCGGCGTTCGTGACGATGTACGAGACCTTGGGCAGCCGGCCCCTCGCCACGTCGGACTCGAAGCGATCGAGCAGCTTTCCCGAGGGATGCCGTCGCAGGGCACGCTCGAAGAGGCTTCGCTCTTCGCGCCTCAGTGTCCCCACACCTTCCTCGAGCTGCGCCAAGAGCGTCTGCCGCGCGTGCTCGTTCGGAGCCTTTTGCACGGCTTCGTAGAAGGCCGTCATGGTGCGGTAGGACACGGTCTTCGACAGCGCTTTTCGCGCGATGGCCTTGAAGCGAACGAAGAACTCGAGCGCGTTGTCGGTGAAGTTGTCCCACTCCTGGTAGACCTGCCAGCTCACGCCCGCGTGCTGGAGGCGCTCGGGGTAGGTCGTCCAGTCGTAGCCCGCGTGGGTTTCCTCGTCGTAGGCGTCGTTGGAGATCGCGCGGCGCACGTTGGAGCCAGGCTCGTAGCCGACGGTGCCCGTCATCAGGTACATGCGATTCGGGTTCGTCGCGCCCTGCACGGAGCAGTGGTAGGCGTCACACACCGTGAATACGTCGGCGAGCTCGCAATGAAATGCGATATCGCGCCGATCGTAATAGGCCATCGTCGATTCCGTCTTGGCCGGGATCCATTGGTCGAGCCACCCGCGGGACCATGCGTGGTGGCCGCCCGCCCAATCGTGATCGAGCGTGCCGATGTATTGCACCGCCGTATCGGCTTTCCCGCTGGCCTGGGCGGCTTTGCGCGACAAGAATGGCCCGACGATTTTGCCCTCGGGCGTGCGCTGCGCGAACACCGAACCGCCATCCGGCAAGCGAATGGCGTTGGGATCGGAGAACCCGCGCACCCCGCGCAAGGTGCCGAAATACTGGTCGAAAGACCTATTTTCCTGCATGAGCACGACCACGTGCTCGATGGCTTTGAGACCACCGGGTCGTGCGGGCACGGCGAGTGCCCGGTGCAAAGAAGGAGGAAGCAGCGAGGAGGCGGCGCCGGCCGCGCCGCCTACGAGGATCTGACGTCGGGACGGGCGGAACACGATGGGCGCCATGAGACATGGTGCCCATCTCGTTCTCAAGGCAACATTTCAACGATTGCGTGTCATGGCGTGATTTGCTTTTTCCACGTTGCAATGAGTTGAAGCGCTTCCAATGGGGTCAGGCGATCCGCATCGAGGCTGCGCAATGTTTCGGCCAATTCACGGACAGCCTTGGCCTCCGGCGTCTCTTCGCGGGCATCGGGCCCCGGGTCGAAGAGCCCCAATTGCGATCGCGGTGTGCGATCGCGTCGTCGCAACGACGCGTGGGCGCCACTCGGAAGCGGAGCACCGCGTTCCAGGTCGGCGAGCAAGGTGCGGGCGCGTGCGAGCACGATCTCGGGGATGCCTGCGAGGCGCGCGCAGGCCACGCCGTAGCTGCGGGAGGCGGCGCCTCGCTGCAATTTGTGGAGGAAGATGAGCGTGCCCTCGTGCTCGCGGGCGGAGACGCTGAAGTTCACACTGCCCTGCCGTGTGGCGCATAGCTCGGTGAGCTCGTGGTAGTGCGTGGCGAACATGGCGCGGCAGCCGATGACGTCGTGCAGGTGCTCGGCGACGGCCCACGCGATGGACAGGCCATCGTAGGTGCTGGTGCCGCGGCCGATTTCGTCGAGGACCACGAGGGAACGGCGGGTCGCGCGGCGCAGCACGTTGGCGGTTTCCTTCATTTCCACCATGAAGGTGCTGTCGCCCTTGGCCAGGTTGTCGCTCGCACCAACGCGCGTGAGCACGCGATCGACGACGCCGATCTGCGCGCTCCGCGCGGGCACGAACGAGCCGGCCTGCGCGAGGATGACGATGAGGGCCACCTGGCGCATCAACGTCGACTTGCCGGCCATGTTCGGTCCGGTGACCAGCCAGAGGCGCTCGCCCGAGGCATCCAGCGCCACGTCGTTGGGCACGAAACGGCCCGCCGCGGCGAGCTTTTCGACGACGGGGTGGCGGCCGTCCTCGATGACCAGGCGAAGCGAGTCGTCCATCTCGGGGCGCGCGTAGTCGTCGCGGTGGGCGACCTCCGCCAGCGAGCTGGCCACGTCCCACTCGGCCAAGCGCCCGGCAACGGCGCGCAGGCGCTCGACGTGGCCCGATAGGAAGCGCAGCACCTTGGCCAGAAGCTCGGTCTCCCGCGCCATGCAGCGCTCTTCGGCATGCGCGAGCTTGTCGGCCAGCTCGTCGAGTTCGTCGCAGGTGAATCGCTCGGCGTTGGCCACGGTTTGCTTGCGCCGCCACGATTTCGGCGCCTTGCTCGTGTGCGAGCGCGTCACCTCGACGTACCAGCCGAACACGCGCGTGAAGCGCAGTTTGAGGCTGGGGATCTGCACATCTTCGCGAAGGCGCGACTCGAGCTCCACGATGAGCCGCTGGCCATCCTTGGCCAGGGTGCGCACTTCGTCGAGCGCCTTGTCGTAGCCGGTGCGGATCACCCCGCCGTCGCTCGCGCGCACGGGAGCATCCGGGTCGATGGCGCGTGAAATCTTGCTGCAGATGTCCTCGCAGGCATCGATCCAAGGCGCGTCCTTCTCGATGCCCAGCGCCTCGCGCGCGCTCATGTCGGGGCACGACGAGAGCGCATGCCCCAACGCCGGCAGCGCCTCCAGCGAACGGCCCAGGGCCACGAGATCGCGCGGGTTCGCGCGGCCGACGGCGAGCTTCATGGCCAGCCGCTCGATGTCCGAGACGCGCGCGAGAAGCGTGCGCACCTCACTGCGAAGCCCGGGCTGCGTGACGAAGAGCTCCACGGCATCGTGCCGCCGGCGGATCTCCGCCACCTGCGTGCGCGGCGCGAGCAGGCGGCGCCGGAGCAGGCGCGCGCCCGGGCCGGTCTTCGTCTCGTCGATCTGCGCGAGCAAGGAACCGCGCACGTCGCCATCCATCGTGCGCACCAGCTCGAGGTGCGCCTGCGTGGAGTCATCGAGCAAGAGCGTCTCACTCAATTCGTACACGGCGAGGCGGGCGACCTGCGGCTTCTGCCCGGCCTCGCACTCGCGCGCAACGCCGAGGCAACGCGCAGCCGCACGCCGTGCAGGCGCCGAAGCTCCCGAGGCTTCCGCCTCCCCCTTCCCCAGGACGGCATCGAGCGTCGACGTCGCCATTGCATCGTCCAGCGCGCTCGCCTGACGACGAATGACCGCCCGAGGACGGAGCAGCGCGAATGCATCCGCCACGGCTTCCGCGCCCGAGCCGATGAGAAGCTCGCGCGCGTCGAGGCGCACCAATTCGCCGACCGCGCCTTCGGGATCCTGCGCTTCGCACGCGGAGAGCTCACCGGTGGAAATGTCCATCGCCGCGATGCCGAATCGCCCGCCCGACTCCTCGACGGCCACGAGGTAAAGGTTGGTGCGCGCATCCAGCGAGCTGTCGTCGTAGACGATGGCCGGCGTCACCACGCGCACGACCTCGCGGGGCACGATGCCTTTGACCTTCGAGGGGTCGGCCATCTGCTCGCAGATGGCGACCTTGAATCCCTGGTCGAGCAGCCGCTGGATGTACGTGCCCGCCGCGTGGTAGGGCACGCCCGCCATCGGGATCTCGTCCTCGGCCCCTTTGTTGCGGCTGGTCAGCGTGAGCTCGAGGGTCCGCGCGGCCACCACGGCATCCTCGAAGAAGAGCTCGTAAAAGTCCCCGAGGCGAAAGAGCAAGAGTGCGTCTTTGTGCTTCTCTTTCGCCGTCAGGTATTGCCGCATCAACGGCGTGGCGGCCGGATCCTGCTGCTTAGCCATCGACATCGACATACGCGTGCCAACGGCTGCCGTAAACCCCGATCCGAGGTAGGTCGGAAGTCGGTCAGAAGTAGGGCGAATGCGCCAAGGTCACGTTGTTCAAATCGAACAACATGAGGCCCTGCGCCGCGCCATCCACCACCGCCAGCTGCTGGAATGCTTCGACGAAGCGCATCGACTGCGGGCTGACCGAAGTCGTCGTGCTCGCCAGGTTGAGCGTGTAGTTGACGTACCCGCCCCGCGTGGTGAACCCCCATCGCGCGTCGCGCGGCGGTGGGGCGTCGAACGGCCCGGCGTTGTCGTTGCCGGTCCGCGTGCCGTTGTAGATGCCAAAGCTCAGCGCGGGATTGCGCATCACCAGCGGACTATTCCGGTCGAGGAGCGGCACCGACGTGAGGTCCTCGCGCAGGTTGGTGCACTGGCCGTTTTGCGTGCCCCGGCAGGGATACGGCAGGGCGGGAATGCGCGCGTTGAGGAGCTGGTCGCGGGTGGCGCACGACTGCACGCAGGCGTTGTTCGCGTCCTTGATGATGTGGTGCAAATATCCAACGCTGCTACCAAGTGCGAGCCACTCGCCGCCGGTGCGCACGCGGAAGTGCGCCTGGTTGTGGAAGCAGCACTGCATCGTCCGCAAGGGGACCCGGTTGAAGCTCGCGTTGCGCTCGATGAGGCGGCGTCCGATGTCGGGCCCGGACAACGAAGACCCCGGCGGATAGGAGTACGCGCCCAACACGAGGTGGTCGTCGTACGCCTCCAAGATCGGGAAATCGCGGTATGCGCTGGGCGTGATCTCGTCGGAGAAGTTGCGGAAGTTCGCCACGCACGCATCGTGTCGCGCGGTGGCAACCGACGCAGGCGCTTGCGGTGCACCAGCGGGCTGCGCCAAGTCACCTTCCCAGCACGAATTGGCCTGCGCCCAGTACGGATCCGAGACGTCCAGAATGTCGTCCGTGATCTGCACGTAGTCACCGAGGTGCTGCTCGAGCGGCGCGGCGGGCGTGAGCAGGCCCGCTTGAGACATCGCCGGCCCGAGCAGCGCTGCGCGTTGGGCGCCCAAGCGGGCATCTTCCACGCCCTTACGGCAAAAGGAAGCCGCGGGCTGCGACAACGTCATCGTCTCGTAGTCGCCGTTCTTCGTCAGGATGCCTTGGAAGCCGTCCATGCCCGGAAGGACACCCTCGTAAAACGTGGCCCAGTCTTGATCGAAGTGCACCTCCGGCTGCTCGTACGAGAAGCGAATTCCCGGAATGTCGGGCTGCACTTCCTGGCGAGTCACCGGATCGAAGAAGCGCGGATCGGGATAGCCCGTGCTCGTCGGAACGAGGAGCGGATTGGCCCGTCCCTCGGGCCCCACCGTCTGCAGGGTGTTCCCGTTCACGAGCAGCTGCGGGCGCGCCTCCAACGTCGGCACGTGCCCCGAGCCCAGCGAGTCCGAGATCGTGGTGTCGGTGGTCGTGTAGCGAATCCGGTACTGAGATCGCGCACGGTTTGGCGCGGTCATCGGGAAGTAGAGCTCGTTGCTCTGGCCCCGCACGCCCTGGGGTGCCTCGTAAGCACCCCGCCCGCCCGTCGCTGCCAGCGGTGGCGTGACGGAGCTGTTCGCGATGCTCATGTTCAGCGGGCGCCGGCAAGGCGAATCCCAATCATCGACGTCGACCGCGATCATGCGGCCGTTGGTCAACGTCACGAAGGCAAAGATGCCGCGCAAGCGCGAAGGCCCGAGGAGCAACGCCGGATCTTGATTCTGCGCATCCTCGCGGAACAGCGTTCCCGGATCGAAGTCCGCCGCGCCCGGCGTGGAGCTCGCATTCGAATTGGGGTTGCACAACGCACCGCGCACGCCGGCGGTCATCAACGTCCCGTCGTTCGGATTGCGCGGCGAAAAATCGTGGCGCACGAAGGTCAGCGCGGCCACCGGCACGCCGAAGGAAAGGCGGTCGGGCGTCTGGAAGGGATTCACCTCCGGATGCGGACGAGAAAGGGGAACGCGCGGCGACGTCGCCGGATCGGTGACGTCGTACACCATGATGCTCCCCTCTTTGCGATCGACCGCGTAGAGGTACTTCTTGAACTCGCGCGTCGGCGGGCTCACGGCAATCTGCCCCACCGAGACTTCGCGCAGGGGATTGACCTGGCTGGTGGCCACCAGCGGAGGCAACTCCTTGGGACTACCCGGTGTGGAGAGATCCATCACGTGGATGATCGGCAATGCGCCGTCGGCCACGTAGAGCGTCTGCCCATCGCGCGCGGCGTACGCGCCAAATGGATCGCCCTGCGAGACCGAGGGAATCGGAAGATCGGGACCGGCATCTGCCGCCGGCCCTGCATCACCGGCGTCACCCGCATCCTGTGCACCGCCACCGCCTCCACCACCCGGCGCCGGCGCCGCGCACCCCAACGCCGGGGGCAGCGCATTTCCCGCATCGCCGGCCGCATTGCGGATGCCGTCGTCCCACTGCGGGCCGGGCTTCCACGTATCGGGCACGTCGCCCGACAACTCGATGGCGCTGGTGATGGGGCATTCCTGGAGCGCGCCCGGTTCGAGGCGCGGCCCCGGCGTCGGCTCGAGCCGCTCGTCGAGCAGAGCGCCCGAGTCACCCGGCGGCGTGGCCGGATCGGCGCCGCGCAGGAACGGCTTGGGATCCAGGGTGATCAGCTTGGCCGATTTGCCCGCTTCACCCGGCAGAACGACGGCAATCTCGTACTGCGACTCCGGCGGTCCTACATCGGTGCCACCATCGTTGTTCGTGTTTCGCGGGACGATGGAGATGGCGCCCGGCTTCTGCGGCAACGCGCAGACGGGCCAGGTGGTGAGCTTCGGAATGGGACGCGTGCCTTCGGCGGGCAGGCCCTGCGACTGCTGCGAATCGCCCAAGATCTCGCGGTTCGCGATGCCATAGATGGCCGGCTTGTTGGGCTCCGCCGCCGCGACGAAGGTCATCTTCCCATCGGGCGAGACGACGACGTCCGTGGGCTGTGCACCCACGGGCAGGAAGTTGATGCCCGGCGTCTGCCGATCGATGTCGACGACCGTGCCGGCGGTGAGATCGACCACCGCGACCTCGCCGCGCGTGAACTGCGTCACCAGCGCGAAGAGGTGCCAGTTGATGAACGTTCCGTCGACGTTGGTCGGAACGGGCGGGCAATTGCCCGGCACCGTCGGCTGCGCGGGAATTGCGCGCAGGGTGTTCGGATCGTCGGTGGCCAAGCGACCGTAGACGCGCATGCAGACGAAGTCGACCTGACGCGCGAGCTCGAAGGAACGCACGTTGACCTGGTTGGAGTTCTGCGTGCAGCTGGCGACGGACATGGCGAGCAAGCCCGCCATGAGAGCCACCCCGAAACCAACGAAAGCTACCTTGCGCGACATCAGTTCGAACCTTTCGGTGCCGTTGGCGTTCCCAACGTGTAGACGACGGTTTCGAAGGTCGCGTTGAGCGGTTGCCCGTTCGGGGCCTTGGGCCGTGAATTATCGAGGTCGATCACTTGAACGAAGGAATTGGTGAAGCTCGCGACATACGCAAAGCTGTAACGACGAAGCGGGGATGCCGCAAAAATAGGGTCCTTCTGACGGTCGTCGACGGGGACGGGCTTGCGAAGGGCCACGTCGTTGATGTCGAACGGGTCGAACGCCATGGCAAAGGGCCCAGTGCCCACGCGGATGACGTTTTCGATCTGCTCCGTCTGCGGGTCGTAGACGAAGATGGTCGCCGAGTCGAAGCAGACGATGAACAGGCGAAGCGCGTAGTTCCCTTGGCGATCGACGATGGGCGCCAAGTACACGCGCGAGGCCCCCACGGTGAGCGGGATGTTCGCGTAAATCGAGATGTCGTCGGGGTTGTACCCGCCCTCCGTCGTCACCGCGCCCACTTGCCCAATGAGCACCGTCGCGGGCTGTCGATTCGCGATGAACGCCCGCGCCGGAAGCTGCGCGCACTTCGTCTTGTCGGCCCCCGGCTGCGCCTTGCACGCGATGCGCTGCGTGTTGTCGATGGCGATGCCGCGTGAATCGATACCCGAGGGGTTGGTGAAGATCGAAACGGTGGCCTCACCCTGCAGGTATGGACGATACTGCGGCGCGGAAGGGGGGATCTTGCTCGTCGGATCCCAGCCGCTCTGACCGTCGTCCGCGTAGTAGCGAACGCGATCGAGCCTCGGGAGAAACCGGCTCGTCTGCCAGAACGCAGGACGAGGCATCTTGTCGCAGTTCCCTGCGTACGCATCCACATCGTGCGGAATGGACGCGATGCCGTTGCCGCCGATCGTGATGTTCTCCGCCACGAACTGCAGGGCGGGCGCGGTGGGGTTCTGCGGATTTGCCACCGGCACCGGCAGCGGACAACCATCGCCGGTTCCCACTGGATGAAGTCCGGTGCCAAAAAGGCTCGTCCGCGTGTCGTTCTGGTGGGTGACGACGATGGCGGTACCATCCTCCGTCTGCGCCATGCCGAACGGCTCACCGGGCATCGTGATCTTCCGGTTATTTCCGAGCTCGTTCGGGTTATTGCCGGCGCTGTGGCCCGCGTCACAACGCGCCCCGTGACCGGTCGCGCCACCGTTGCATCGAAGTGCGAACGGCGGAAAGGACGAGTCGCCGGGCGCCAGATCCGGGGGTGCGATTGCCGGATCGTCCGCGGCAATGTCGACCCATGTCAGCGACGCATCGCTGCGCATCGGCATGAACAGCCGCCGCCCGCCCGTCGGGCTGCCATCGAGCGTGCCGCGCGACAGCTGCAGATCCGTGGCGAATGCGCCGATGGTCACCGAGTCGTGGAAATACGCCTCGGAGTGCATGGGCGGCGCGCAGATGCGACCCACCGGGATGCGGTTGTTGTTCTGGTCGACCTCGGGACCACCCGGGAAGGTGCCATCCGGCTTGCAGAAAAACGCCGGCTTGTGGTCCTCGACGTACGGGAGGCCCGGAAAGTTCCGCTGGTCCGGCCCGGGGTCCCAGTTGAGCATGACTCCGATGTCATGCCGAAGCTTGAACAAGTCGTAAGACTGAAGGGTGCCTCCGCTCCACTGGAGGTCGAAGTCCGAGTTGACGGCATAAAGCACGTTTCCCCCGGTCGATACGGCAAGCCCTACAGGAAAGTACAGTTGGTTGGAGGGAGGATCACTGCCATTTCCTCCGCCGGAATAGCAGGCGCAGAGGGTAACAGCGGCCGCCCCCATAAGACGGCGCAGCATTTCGGCCGGGAGCCTAGTACGGCCCGCGCTTCCTGCGCACAGGATTAATCTCTTCCGCGAGCGGACGGTCGAAGCATCCTCTTCCGCGCGCGCCCCGGCCTTTCAGACCTGTCCGATCCGGGGTCTCACATCTTGGCTTCAGATGTCGAGGATGATCACCCCGCGATTGGCTTCATCGTCCGGTACATCGTAGCGCGGGCGTGGGCGCGGAGGCATGACGGGTAGCTCGAGCTGTGGTTGCTCGTAGCGTGCTCGTTCTTCCTCTTCCCGTTTGCGAATTTGCTCGATGATGAAAGGGGGGAGCATCGGACCTCCTCCTGTTTCAGACGAACCAGCTTTGCGAGGACTCCTCGAGTAAATTGTTAGCAACCTGGGTGCCATGGTCAAGAGAACGCCAACCTGAGATAATCTGGTCACTCATGACGAGCCGCGCCAATGCGGGCATCATTTCGCACCCACGGAAGCTAGGACCGCGATCGCACGCCGTCCAGCGCGCACGATTTTTCGCGTTGACGTGGCTCATTCTCGCGGTTTTTGCCCTGCTCTTGGCGCGTGTGGCGTACGCGGCACCAGGTGAGAGCGGCGCTCATCCGTTCGACATCACGGGCACGGACTGGGAAGGCGCGGCCGAGTTCGTCCAGCTCGCGCGTCACGAGCTTGGCGATGCGCGCATCATGGCGACGGAACGCATCGATCTCACGCACTTACGTCCCGAGGACAGCCTCGTTCTTCTCCATCCCGAGAAGACCCTCGACGTGGGATCGCTCGCTCGCTTCATGCGCGCGGGCGGCCGCGTCATTTTGCTCGACGACTACGGGCGCGCCGATGCTCTTCTGCGGCATTTCGGTATGGAGCGCGTGGCAACGCCACGCCACCCCGCCGACAGCGTTCGCAACGATCCCGAGCTGCCCATCGCGGAACCGGCCGGACCGCACCCGGTGGTCGCGGAGGTGCGAAGGGTCGTGACGAATCACCCGACCGGTGTGAAGCACCCCGATCTCTCGCCGATCCTCAAGGTGCGCGGTCAGGGCGAACCCGATGTGCTCGTGGCCGTCGCTGGCGCGGTGGGCCAAGGCCGGCTGCTCGTGGTCGGCGATCCGTCCATCGTGATGAACTCGATGCTGCGTTACGCGGACAACCGCGGCTTCGCGCGCGCACTGGTGCGGTATGCGGGCGAAGATGACACCTGGGGAAAGCGCGGCGGACACGTGTACATCGCCGCGGGCGACTTTGCGCAAGACGGGGCATTTGGTGCAGACGACTCGCTCTTCACCGACCTCGGCGGGCGGCTGAGGGGGCTGGAAGATGCACTTGCCACCGTCCGGCACGAAGGGTTTCCGCCCTGGGCTCTGTACGCGGTGGCGGTCCTCGTCGGTCTTGGCGTGGTCATCTGGGTCGGCGCCAACGCAGGACGGATCCATCGGCCGCTGGTGCCGCGGTTCACGAGACCCATCCCGCTCATCGCGCAAGGCGGTGTTGCGGGACGCGCTGCGATGCTCTCTGCACCACAGACGTCGCGCGCGCTGGCGATGCTCGAGCTAAAAAGCGCCCTGGAAGAGGAGACGTGCGGCCTGCTCCACCTCGATCAGGTGCCCGCCCATGACGTTCTGCTGGAGCAGCTCGCCGAAGCGAAGCTTCTCCCGCCCGAATCCATCAAGGAACTGAGGCAGTTGCTCCACCGCATGGCCCAGGTCGAAACATTGGTACTATCCCGTAGCGCCTCGGCCATGAGTAAGATAACCGACAACGACGTAATGACGGCCGCCCAGACGATCCGCAGTCTTCTCGAACGTGCCCGCACGCGCGCCAGAACGAACATGAACGGCACATCTTCACGCGAGGCCGAAGGCTCGGTGCTCCTGTGACGGCCGCCAATGTCGTCGCCACCACGAACGAGATCGCACCCGCCAAGGAGCGGATCGAGGAGCTTCGTCGCGAAGTCGCGCGCGCTTACATCGGCACATCGCGCTCGCTCGATGCGATGCTCGTGGCGCTCCTCGCCAAGGGGCACGTGCTGCTCGAAGGCGTTCCCGGCGTGGCGAAGACTACGCTGGTCAAAGCGTTTGCCACCGCGCTGGGTTGCTCCGCGCGACGCATTCAGTTCACCCCGGACCTTTTGCCGGCGGACATCACCGGTACGTACGTGCTCTCGCCCAAGGATGGCACCTTCACCTTGCGCGCGGGTCCGGTGTTCGCCAACGTCGTTTTGGCCGACGAGATCAACCGCGCCCCGGCGAAGACGCAGTCCGCGCTGCTCGAGGCGATGCAGGAGGGGCAGGTCACCATCGAGGGCGATCGCTTCGAGCTGCCGCGCCCCTTCTTGGTGCTGGCCACACAGAACCCGATCGATCTGGAGGGCACGTACCCGCTGCCCGAGGCACAGATCGACCGCTTCTTGGTGCGCGTCGCCATGGGCTATCCGCAGCCGCGCGAGGAATCGCAGATGGTTCGCACCTACGGCGTGGATGCCCCCACGGTGCACTCCGTGCTCAATCCGGAGGACGTGTCGGCGCTGCAGGCCACGTGCGCGCGCATCCACGTCGAGGACGATTTGTTCGACTATGCCGTGGGCATCACCGGCTTCACGCGCACACATCCGCGCGTAGCCTTGGGTGCCAGCCCGCGCGCCACGCTCGGTCTCGTGCAAGCTTCGAAGGCCTACGCGCTGCTCAATGGGCGCGCGTTCGTCACGCCCGACGATGTGCGCGCAGTGGCGCCCAATGTGTTGGCGCACCGCCTCGTGCTCACGGCCGATGCCGAGCATGAGCCGAAAATGCGTCAACATGTCATCGACGAGGCTTTGTCGAAGGTGGGATATCGCCGCGGCGTTCGAGCCGTATAACGCGGATTTCGTCGTCGATTGAAGCTCGACCGAAAGCTCGGGTACGACCGAATGTAACGCCATGGGACCATTTCGATGGACCGTGCGCGAACATTCTCGATAATTGCGCGACTGTTCAATCGGCGAAGCCCACTCGTCGTCCAGACAAAAAGCCAACTCTCTCCTTTCTTGGAGGTTTCCAATGAGACAACACGCGGTGGTTCTCACCTCGCTGATCGGTTTGGCGCTATGGGCTTGCAGTGACGCGAGTTCGCGCGAAAGCGCATTCGGTAACGCGGAGCTCCAAGCTCCGTCGCAGGTTGGCGAAACAGCGAATTCGGAAGAAGCGCTTCTCGCCGACGATTCCGATCCAATGACGCACCTGAATTACCTCGCGAGCGACGCGCTTCGCGGACGCAATGCCCCCTCGGCGGATTTCGACAAGGCGGCGACGTACGTCACGGATCTCGCCAAGAGGCATGGTTTGGTCGGCCCCAACCCGGGCGACTCGAATGGCGCGTATGCGCAATCGTTCCAATTGGGCGCGTTGGCCTCGGATTCGGCGAAAGAACACGTCCACGACACCGACGCGCAGTCGTACGGCGTGTCGCAATTCGAGCACGGCTTCTACATCGATCCGAAGTCGCCGTCGGAGGAAGCGCGCGCATTGGCCGCACAGCCCGATGCGGTGCTCGCGGGCAATACGCACAACGTGCTGGCGAAGCTCGAAGGCACGGGCGCCAAGAAAAACGAGGTCATCGTGGCCATGGCGCATCTCGATCACCTCGGGGTGAGCTCGGGCGGCGCCGTGTACAATGGGGCCGACGACAATGGCTCGGGCAGTGCCGTTCTCGCGGCGCTGGTTCCACTTCTCGCGCAGGCGAAAGCCAGTGGGCAGTTGAATCGCTCGATTCTCTTCTTCTGGACGGCGGGCGAGGAAGATGGCCTCGTCGGATCGAAATACTTCGTCGATCATCCGATTTCCGGCATTGGGCTGTCTCAGATCGTCGGCGTCGTGAACATGGATATGGTGGGGCGCTGGGACGATCAGCGCATCAGCATCATCGACACCAAATCGAATGGCTCGACGAGCTACCTGTCCGGGCTTTTGACGCAGGCGAACAATGCGCTTTCGGATCCGTTCGACCGCATCAACAAGGATATCAACTCGTACGCACGACGTCAGGACGGCGCCTCGTTCTACGACAAGGGCGAGGACGTGCTCTTCGTCTTCGAGGGGCTGAGCAATCCCTCGGGCGGCGGCAATCTGAATGCCGATTACCACCGCACCACGGACGACGTGTCGAAGATCGTCTCGGAGAACGGCGGCCGAAAACTGACCCGCGTGCGCGACTTGCTGAACAACTTGCTCAAGCTGGCCGCGAACCGCTGATCGCGCCATCCTGACGAAAGAGGCCGATCGCCTGCAACCGAGGCGGTCGGCCCGCGTCCTCCTCCCATGCGAGGTGGCACGCGATGATGGGACGAAGGTCGTGGGGGCTTATTTTCGTGGTGTTCGCGGGATGCGCGGACGCGGGTGGACATGCTTCGAGCCAGGACTCGACCGGCGGCTTGGCCCTGGAGGCGGCGAGCGGGGCGCGGTTGATCGTGGCGGGCGGGAACGGAGTCCGCATCTGGGACGATGCCACGGGCATCACCGCCGACGTCGCGCCGGACGCCGCATTGGCCGGGATCGACGGGCCGGCGAGCGGGGTCGCGCTCGATGCGGATACGTTGCTCGTCACCTCGAGCGGCGCGTCCGCCGTGTACCGGTTCGAGGGAGCCTCCACGCTTGGCGATGGTGCGACGCCCGCGAGCGCGGTGCCGACGAGCGCGTTCGGCGGAACGTTGAGCGCGCTTTCTCTCCAGGTCGACGGACGCGGGAGCCTTTGGATCCAGAGCGGCAGCCGTATCCGCGTTCTTCCGCGCAACGCCGCGGCTCCGAGCGCGAGCTTCTCGCACCCATGGCAAGGCCTCGAGGGCATGGCCTACGACGAGGCGAGCGACACACTTTATGGCGGGCAGATTCAAGGTGCGGGGCTTCTCGCGTGGACCCACGCATCCTCGCGAACCGGCGACGCGGGAAGCGATTACCGGCTGGCCGACGTGAGCGCGTGGCATTTGAAGCTCGCGGGCGGGCGGCTTTTCGGCAGCTCGTATTCCAACCCGGTGGTCATCTGGAACGACATTTCGACGGTGACCGGCCCCAAGGCGCCGGACGTGCAGCTCACGGGCCTTTGCGACGAAGGCGGCGTGCACGGCGAAATCCGCTATTTGACCGTGCACGATGACACGCTGGTGGTGATTCACCAGGCGCGCGTCAACGACGAATTGACCGAGAAAGTGTGCCTCTTCCACGATGCGCACGCCTTGTCGGGCCTGCGCGCCCCCGATGCCGTGGCGCGGCACGATTTGCGGTCCAGCGTGTACTACGACAAGGCGCAACTCACGGGTGATGGCCACCTTTTCGTGCGCGACAAAACGGGCATCGCCATCTTCAAGGATGCCACGACGGCGCCAGTGTTCGTGACGCGCCTCACCAACGGCATGACCGACGCCGCCGATTTCGTGGTGCTGGAGTAGCCGTTTCGTTTTGGGTCTTCACAAGAGAAAGGAAACAAACGAAAGTAAACGAAAGGCCCATGATGCGACGACTCAAGCCGGTACTGGCAACGGTGGGGATGGTGCTCGCGGGGTGTGCCGTGGCCGCGACGACGTCGTCGCGTGCGACGTCGCTGGAGAGCACGGCGACGGAAAGCCTGCTGTCGGTGGGTGCTTCGCGGGCGGCCCCCGCGTTCGAGGTGGCCATTCAGCGGTCGCCGTTTCGCCTGGTGACGCGGCAGCACGGGAAAACCGTGCTGCAAACGACGGCGGCGGAGCCGGCCGCCATCGACTTCGATACGGCATCGGGCCTGGTCGGAACGACGAACGTCCGCGACGTGACGTGGCAGGACGGCGCCGTGTCGATCGAGGTGGATACGACGGATCCGGGCCGCCGCGTGCGCGTGCGGCTCGCGCCGGAGGACGACGGCTACCGGCTCACGGCACATGTTCTCGGGGAAACGCAGGCCAAATTGGACTGGGTGGCCCTGCATTACGACATGCCGGCGTCGGGCCATTGGTACGGCCACGGTGAGACGAAGACGCGAAACGGCGGTCCCTACACCGAGCAGGCGTGGCCGCTGGATCGCCCCGGGGAACTCGGCGGGCGGCCTCTGGATACCGCCTTTGCGCCGGCCTCGTACAACATGGTGGAGCCGTTTTGGTTCACGCAGTCGTCGGCGGGCTTCGTCATGCACACGACGCAGTTGATGACGGTGTCGATGGGCGCCTACCAGGACAAGGTCGCCGGCTTTGCCGTGCACGATACGGAGAGCCTCGATGCCAGCGTCTTCGTCGGGCACACGCCGCGCGACGTATTTGGCAATTATGTCGCCTTGGCGGGCAAGCCCGCGGAAAGCGACGCCACGGATGTCCAATACGAGAAAACCGTATGGAACTCGTGGGGGCAGTTCTACGCGGACGTGACGCAGAAGGATTTTCTCGATTGGGCACAGAAGATCCACGAGGCGGATATTCCCAGCCACACGGTGAGCCTCGATGACGGCTGGATGAGCCATTATGGCGACTTCACCTTCAACGAGAAATTCCCCGAGCCCAAGGTGATGTCCGACCGGATTCACGCCATGGGGTACCACTTTGGACTGTGGGTCACTTTGTGGATCAACCTCGACGCGGACAATTATCAATTGGCCACGAACCGCGGTTACCTGCTGAAGTCGAAGGACGACGCGAACGTGCCGTGCACGGTGACGTGGTGGAACGGCAAGGCGGGCATCGTCGATCTGGCGAATCCCGAGGCGCGCGCTTGGTACCTCGGGGAGCTTCACGCGCTCGAGCGGAACTTGGGCGTGGACGGGTTCAAATTCGATACGCGCTTTTTCGATGAACGGTGTGCGCCGTATACGCCGGATTTGACCATGCGCGATTACCAGCGGCTGGGCGCGGACATGGCGCGGGGCTTCGATTTGCAGGGAATGGGCATCCGCACGCATTGGACCGGTGCGCAGCGCGATGGGTTCGTCATTCGGCAGATCGACAAAGGGACCGGGTGGGATTCCCTGCGTTCGTCGGTGACGCAGAATCTCGCACTGGCCACGGTGGGGTATCCCTTTTTGGCGACGGACATGATTGGCGGCTCGTTGGACCAGCCGCCGCCGAGCAAGCAGGTGCTCGTGCGATGGGCGCAAGTCGCCGCGGCGATGCCGGTGCTCTATTCGTCGACCTCGCCGCGGGGCTACGACGAGGAGACGGTGCGCCTATACCGGGAGGCGGTGCAGCTGCACGGGAGGCTTTTGCCGTACATTCTGCGGCAGAAAGACCGCGCCATTGCGGAGGGCGAGCCCATGATGAAGCCGCTCTTCTTCGAGTTTCCGCACGACGCGGCGGCATACGAGATCACCGATGAGTGGCTGCTCGGTGATTCGCTGCTGGCCGCCCCCGTGGTGGCCGACGCGAAGGCGCGCCACGTGCACCTGCCCGAGGGCACCTGGTTCGACGTCACCCAACGCCGCACGCTACGCGGCCCCACCGATCTTCGCGACTACCCTGCGGACCTGGATACATTGCCACTGTTCGTCCGCATGGGAACACGCGATGAGGCCGCGCTCATGAATGCATTCCAATGACTATTCGAGGCCGCTGGCCACGGGCAGGGTGACGCTGCTGGACTGCAAGGCGATGTCGAGCTTGCCCGCTTGGGTATCGACGTTGACGTATTGGTAGTCGTTTGCGGTGATCACGAGGCCGATGCGATGGCCCGAGGGGAAGATCCAGTCCTTCGGGTGCATCTCCCACTCGACTTGGTAACTCTGGCCCGGGGTGACGGGGCTCGGTGTGGCGACGGATTCCCGGTTTTTCAGATCGATGGCACCTTTGGAGACGATGCGCGCACTGGTGGTGACCATCACGTCCTGCTTGGGGGCGGCGCATCCGGTCTTGTTCACGAGATCGGCCAGACTGCACGGCATGGCCATGAGTTCACCGTAGGAGAAATCGAGCGGTGCGGCGCTGGTGGATTCCCCATAGTCGACCAAGAGCGCCGTGACCGGGGTGCTCGCGGTATTCGATTGCAGCGACGCGCGCACGCGCACGGTGCCGGAGATGCGCACCGGATTCGCCAAAACCGGCCCGGCATACGCAAGGCGGTAGGCGCGGGACTCCTCGGGCTTGGTCACGATGGTGCTCTCGGTTTGCGACGAGCTGCTGGTCAGCGATTGCTTCGTCGCCGACGTATCCGGCGCCGACTGCAGGGTGCCGGTCAACCCATTGCCCGCGGGGCCGAAATAGAGCGAGACGTCGTGGGTTCCCGGCTCCGGCCAGCCCGCGTGCGTTTCCCAGGTGCCGTTGGGGCGCTGGATGGTGGCCATCGGCTCCTCGAGAACGCCGTTCTCGATGCCGTAGAGCCAATGATCCATCCAGTGGTGCATGGCCTTTTTCCACTCGTCCGCGCGGATGCTCACCGGATCGACGTGCGCGTTGGCATGCAGCCACACCTTGCGCGGGATGTTTCGCTCCTGAATGAGCGACCAGAATTTGCCAAAATGGCGTGTCTTCACGTTCCAGTCTTCCAGACCGTGAACGGCGAAGACGGCCGCCTTCACCTTGTCGATGTCCTTTCGGTAATCGCGCTCTTCCCAGAAGGGCGTGTAATCGAAGGTGTCATCACCCGCATTGTCGCCCAGCCGGGTGACCGCGGCGGCGCACACCGACTTCTGCGAGGAGCTAATCACGTAATTCGCGAGCCACTCCGGGTACCGCTTGTCCCAGCCACCGCCGTAGCCGATTCCCTGATCGCGCGCATAGTCGTACCAGCTCGAAATGGCCGCAATGGGCACGATGGTCTTCAAGCCTTCGACACCGGTCGAGGCCACGGCAATCGGCAAGGTGCCATTGTAGGAGACACCGAGCATGCCCACCGAGCCGGTGCTCCACGAAGCCACCGCCTCGGTGCCGTCGGCGTGGTAGCCTTTGACGCGCCCATTCAGCCAATCGATGGAGGCTTTGATGGACGCCGTATCCTCTTTTCCG
Source organism: Sorangiineae bacterium MSr12523 (assembly GCA_037157775.1). Lineage (NCBI taxonomy): Bacteria > Pseudomonadati > Myxococcota > Myxococcia > Myxococcales > Pendulisporaceae > Pendulispora > Pendulispora brunnea. Next base: position 1,749,521 of record CP089982.1, on the reverse strand, counting down.
CCGGTGGTGGGGCAGCCTTTGGAGCGGGCGGTGCCCTGCATTTCCACTTCGACCACGGCGTAACCGCGCGGGACGAAGAACTCGTCGTACCAGCGACCGAACCCGCGCGGTGCAATGCCCGGGATCTGCCGCCCATCGAGCGACTTGTTCGCGCCGAATGCGGCCGCGGCATCGCTATAATAAGGACTCGCCTCCATGACCGTCGCCGCCTTGAGACCTTCGTCGGTCTCCTTCGGGCGCATCACGTCGAGGGCGATGAGGTCCGGTTTTCCGTCGGCGTCGCTGTCGATGGGCGCCTCGACGTAAATGACCTCGCGAATCGCGGCTTCGTACGAGTAAACCGGTTGAGTCTCATTGTTTTCCACCACGATTGCGGGACTTTGCAGTAAGGCGCTCGTTTTCGAGAGTGGATTGTCCTCCCCCGAATTCGAACTGCATCCGACCGCGCCCACGACGCCAGCAAGACCAAAGGCGAAGTTCTTCGCCGAAGTTCGAAATGTCATGCGCGGCACCCTATGCCAACTTTGCGCAGTGCGATTTCCTATTTTCCGAGGCGAATCACTTTTGTGATGCACACGTTTCCATGTTTCGAAAATGTTGCTTTGCGTCAGGAGCCATGGACGCCAAGCATGACGTGCTATCGTCCACGCCACCATGTATCCGCTTACCCTAGAAACCCCTCGCCTCGTCCTTCGCGAATTCGAAGACGCCGACCATGTCGACGTGAACGTCTACGAACGAGATCCCGAGGTCATTCGCTACCAAGGCTTCGACGCCGCACTCTCGCTGGACGAAACGCTGGAACGCATCCGTAAGGCCCGCGCCGACACGCTGGCGAGCAATCCGCGCACGCTGTTCGAACTCGCCGTCGTGACGCGGAGCGACCAAACCGTCATTGGCAAGGTGGGACTCAACGTCCGCCGCCCCGCGCACCGCGAAGCGGAAATTTGGTATTGCTTCCGACGGGCCGCCTGGGGTCAGGGTTACGCCGTCGAGGCCATGCGAAAGCTGCTCGATTTCGGCTTTGGCAACCAGCAATTGCATCGTGTCTTCGCCGACACGGATCCGCGGAACATCGCCTCCCAGCGGCTCGCGGAAAAGCTAGGAATGAAGCGTGAAGGTCACATCCGAGAGAACTGGTTTCTCAAAGGGGAATGGTGCGACTCACTTCTCTATGGCCTCCTCGCCCGAGAGTGGACATCCTCGGGCGAGAAGGTTCGTTGATATTTCCTACTGGCGGTAGCCTACCTTGAAGACTCGGCCGCCTTCGTCGTCGGAGAAGTAAACGGCACCATCGGGGCCCTGGCGCACGTCGACCGGGCGTGCGTCCCAGGTGCCCTGTTGCAGGCCACCCGACGCGTTCTTCTGGCCCACGATGGGGTTCACCGAAACGATTTTGCCGTTTTCGAAGTGCGCTTGCGCAATGAGCCGCCCGGTGGCCGGCGAGCGATTCCACGATCCGTGCACGGCGATGAGCAGATCGTTTGCATAGGGGAGCGAGTTGCCCGTGTACTGAATGAGGCCGAGCGGCGCCCAATGTCCTTGCATGGCAAACGCCGGCGGGTGCACGTTCGCCGGGTTTTGGCACCATGCGTCGTTGTGGTTGTGGGAAAACGTTTGGTCCGCCCACAGGGTGCCGGGTCCCTTACCGCCGGGGATCTTGAATTCCGTGTAGCAGTAGGGATAACCGTAGAACTTCGACCCCGTACCGTCGATCAGATTGATCTTCTCGGCCGGGTTCTCGTTGTGGATGTCGCCGCCAAAATCCGGATCGCTGAGGTTGTCGCGACCATTTTCGACGCCCCAAAGGCGGTCTTGCCCGTCGATGTAGAGACCATTTTCGTTGCGCAAACCCTTGGCCACGACCTCGCCGGTGGAATAGTCGATGCCGCCGGACGGAATGCTTGCAGGAATGGCGAAGCGCCGGACCTGCGCGCGCGTGTCCAGAAGCTGCTGCGACGTGTCGACGTTGGCATTGGAGCCCACGTTCACGTAGAGTCGCCCCTTGGAGTCGAACACCAAGGTGCGGGCCGAGTGGCCGCCGGTCGGGATGTTCTTCACCACGACCTGCGCCGAGCCGGTGGCCTTTCGACCGCCATTGTAGGCCCAGCGATAAATGGTGGATCCGCTCGAAGCGTAAAGGAACTTGGCGTCGCGCGAGAAGGCGATGCCATGATTGAGACCTGAAGCGGTCGCAAAGGTGCCCTTCTCGTTGGAGTCACTTTGGCCGTTCTTATTGTCGTCCCACAACACGGTTACACTTCCGTTGTTGACGAACAAATCGCCATTTGGCGCAAACGCAATTTGACGCGCATCGCCAAGACCGGTCGCATAGACGTAGACGCACAGCTTGGGATCTGCCACCCACGCGTCATACGGGGAAGTGCCGGTACAATTGGCGAGAACGGCCTCGTTATCGACGGGACTTTCCGTCACCTCATTGGAATCGGCGAAATTGGAGTCCGATGAACTGCATGCTGCGAGGGCGAGCAAAATGCTCGTGGGCACGACAAGCAATCGCATGGCTGTATCCCCTTCCCCCCCTAGCTATATGGTCAGGTGGGGATCGGGCTATACTATGTTGGCTCGCCGAGCGATCGGTCCATGGAAGCAGAACAAAGACTTCAGTGGCATCCGGGCGCACGTCCGCGCCGATTACCGTCCGTATTGGAGGTGCGCGCGTTGTGGATTCGGCATCTACACTGACCAAGATGCCGTATCGGTGATTTGCTTCAGCGAGACGATGGCATTGTCGCGAATATCCAGAATATGCGCAAATGCAGCGCGGATGGGCCCGCCACCGCCCGCGCGATGGCCGCTCCCGCGATAGTGTCCCAGAACGACAATCCGAGACGCGTCCGCGCGAATGAACTCCTCCGGTATGGGCCGCACGTCGTACTGGGCGGCAATGGTGCCCCACACGCGGAGCATTCCCTGGCGATCCGCCACGGGACCGCCCACGCCCGCGGGCATTCCATCGCTCACGTGTCCCGTGAACTCGGGATGGAGGAGGGAGGAGAGAGCGGCGCTGTTTCCTTCGCGAAAGGCCTCGTAGAGGCGGTGGGTCACGCTGAGCGGGTCCTGATTCTCGTTCATGGTGCGGGTGTCTCCTTTCTAGAGCGCTTGCTCTATTTATTGGAGCACTTGCTCTAGTACGTCAAGGTGGCTACGATCGATGGCGTGGGAAGAGATGGCATTCACGCCGCGGACGACATTTTGGACGCCGCGCGCGACATCGTCCTGGAGCGCGGGGTAAGCGGAGCGACGACGCGCGCCATTGCAGACGCGGCAGGGGCGCCCTCGGGGTCGATTTACCACCGGTTCGGTTCGCGGGATGGCCTATTGGCGCAGATGTGGATCCGCGCCATTCGTCGCTCGCAACGGGTCTTTCTCGATGCATTGGCGGCGCACGAGGATCCGCGGGAGGCCGCGGTGGCTGCGGCATTGTCGGTTTTCGATTTTGCGCGCGACTGTCGGAAGGACGCTCAAATTGCCTCGTTGTTCCGCCGGGAGGATTTGATGCGCGAGGCCCCGGCGGATCTCGCCGAGACATTGCGCACGCTGAACGATCCTGTGGTTCGCGCGATGCGCCGCCTCGGTGCAGCCATTGCGGGTGCGTCCGCACCGCTCGATACCGTGGTTCTGGCGGTGATCGATCTTCCGTACGGCGCAGTACGGCGCCATCTCGTGCGAGGGCATGCGCCGCCCCAGGTATTGCGTCCCGCGCTGGAATCGGCGGTTCGAGCGGTGCTTCAATCGGTCACGGCATGAGCGTCAAAATGCCGCCTCGTATCCCGCCATCCACCCGCCGCCACGCGTGGGGACGAGCACCGCGTGATTCAAGAGCGGCGCGGAGCCGGTTCGCTGTTCGACCGTCTCTTTGGGATGTGTGAAGTAAAGGACGGCGGCGACACCGATGGCTGCAATGCCAATTCCAAGTGAGATATCGGAGATGGTGAACTTCGTTTTCACCGCATCGATGTCCGACTGCGGACACGAATGGGTTCGACCGCAGCTGTCGTCCAATTTGGAGTAATCGGCGCGGCCTCGCAGACCGAAAAATGCGGCGCTTCCCAATGCGATGAGCCCCGCGCCACCGACGACGTAAGCGGCAATCGGTGGGGATGGCTTGCGCAGCACGACGACGGGTGCGGGCTGCGGAGGCGGCTCGGGTTCGGCCGCGCGAAACTTCGCCACGAGCGCGCGTCCTTTCTGGCGCTCGTAAATGACGATGTTCTCCTCGATGGGGGGTGCAGCGGCATCGGTGGTGTACTCGTAGCGAAGCCGGTGCGGGCCCGGGTCGATGCTCACTTCCGTGCCCGAGAGGCGCTCGAGGAACGGTTGCCCATCGAGAAATACCTTCACGTCGACCAGATCGTTGCCGGCGGCGTCGACGGCGCTCACGATCACGGTGGGCATTCGTGATTCGACGTCGGCCAGCCACGTGCCGCAGTCCTTGGCGATGGCGCTCGGGCACGCCGCATTGGCGCACGTCAGGAGTCGCGCGCGGGCTTCGCGCAGCTTGCCTTCGTCTCGAAGGGACTGGCCTTCGTCGGCGCCATCGATGCACGCGTCCTTCGCGGACGGCGTGGGTGCGGCTCGAAGCGTACGGGCCGAACCGATGCTGACGGAAAGGAGCGCCGTCGCCAGCAGCAGGGGCCGGGCTCCACGCATGGGCATGTGCTCTCGTCGGATCAGAAGCATTCGCGCTTGTATCGCTTTCTTCCTGCGGAATCGAAGTAGTAGGGCGGGCTGCACGTCGCCTTCGACGGCGGAACGGAAGGGGCCTTGGCGGCGCTCGGCGCGAGGGTGGACGAAGTCGCGGGAAACTCCAGGACGGCGTCGGTGGAGGCGCTCGCCGGCGCAGCCACCGTCTCGGCGCTGGGCAAAGCAGGGCGCGGCGGAGCACTGGCCGGAGCCGCGGCAGGCCGCGTTGGCCCACCCCATGCCGTGATTCCTACGATGATCAACACCGGCACGAGCACCGCAACGAGCACGAAGAGGAGATTTCTCTTCAGGCGCTGCCTTCGTGACACCAGGGTGAGCCACGGATCGGAAGGGTCCGCCGGCTCCCTCTCCGAGACAGGGATTCCACGCGTGGCTGCGGAGAGCGACGGTTCGTCGGCGATCACGGTTCCATGGCTGGGCGTGCGCTGACTCGCCTGCCCTTCGCTTGCGCGATTGCCCTGTTGCTCGATCGCCTGGACCTTCTGATGGCGCTCCTGCAGTTGCGGCCCTGCGATGCGATCCATCCATTGGCTCACTTGATGGGTCGTCGCGATGCGACCGAACGCGCGCTCCAAGGCGACCGCCATCTGCAACGCCGAGGGAAAGCGATCGCGCGGATCGCGTGACAGCCCGCGCAGCACCACCTCGTCGACGGCCTTGGAGAGCTCGGGCGCGTAGCAGCTCGGTGGTGGTACGTCGTCGAGGAGCACTTTGTTGAGCACGTCCGCTTCGCTCGTTCCCGAGAAAAGACGGCGTCCCGTGAGCGCTTCCCAAAGGCACACGGACGCCGCATAAACGTCCGCGAGGCGCGTCGCCGGCTCGCCCATGAGTTGCTCGGGCGCCATGTACGGGAGCTTCCCTTTGATCTCGCCCTGCCGCGTGGTGTGCAGACTGCCCGCGGCCTTGGCGATGCCGAAGTCGAGCACGCGGGCGGCACCGTCGACGCCCACGAGCACGTTGTGGGGCGACACGTCGCGATGAACGATGGAAAGGGGCTCGCCGCGTTCGTCGCGGGCCTCGTGGGCTGCATGGAGACCTTGGAGCGTGCCGGAGAGAATGGCCCCCACGACCTGCGGCGGAATGCGCTGCTTCTTCGCGGTTTCGCCCTTGATGAGGGTGGATAGCGACTCGCCGTGCACGTATTCCATGACGACGAAGAGCTCTCCCTCCGTCGACACGACATCGAGCGTGGGGACCACGTTCGGGTGACGTATGAGCGCGGCGAGCCGCGCCTCGTCGAGAAACATCGATACGAATTCGGGATCCCGCGCAAACTGCTTGTGAAGGCGTTTGATCGCCACCGTGCGCGAGAAACCACTGTCGCCATGCAATCGGCCAAAGTGAATCGTCGCCATGCCGCCGGTGGCGATCTCACCGTACAGCGCATAGCGCCCAAGAAGTCGCGCGGACTCGTCCATCGGTCCAACTTGCCCCGCCATCACGGACTGGGAGGTTATCGCATTCCGCGGTTCGTACAGAGGACTTCGACAGAATACGTTGCAGGCGCATGCGTTCATATCGCACTTCGACTCGGATAGGATTCGATGTCGTGGGCAGTCCGCCTGCGGCGTCGAGACGACACCCCCGAGCCACTAGTTCATGTCGAAGACGATATCGTCGAAGCCTACGCGCAACGCGCTACCCGCATAGTCAACATTGCCGACGCCAATGATCAACAGAGGCGGATGCGGTCTGTTCCACGATTCCAGATGGAGGGTTCCGTCGACGACATTTTGAGGCCCACTCCCCGTATCGAGGGTTACCGAAATACGGCGAGAAATCGTGTCGAGATGAATATCGATGCGCGGCCACTCGCCCCGTCCGACCGGTGGTACCTGGCCGAAAGGAAAGACGTATTGCAACCGCGGATTTGTTTGAGCCTCGACAACGTAGGCGCGATCATCTGCGAGCTGCAGGGAAATATAATGTTCGTCGGCCGAGCCTGCATCGCCAAAGAAGACGTTGACCACCGGTACGAGTTGGCCAGTGTCATATTGCTCGACTTGGATATTGGCAGCAAATCGGATGTCCGTGGGCCCTCCGCCCGCCACGACGTCGTTGAATTGCTTGTACATCGACGCCAAGCGTTGCGGCGCGCCGACGCCAGCGGCCGGAACGCTCGCAACGAAGGACCGAGGCGGAGAGTAGGAGTCAGGGGAGACCGACAAAGAGCCACCTGGCGATGTGCTCTTTGTGAAGGAGGTATCAAATGGTTTCCCATCGTCGAAGTCGCGGCAAAATGCCACAGGCTCGAGGTATGGACAGCCGCGACGCAACGGGCCATCCGAAGCTTCTTGGGCCGATCCCCCGGCATCCGTGTCGTGTGCGGAATTCCGCACGTCGTTGCGGGAGGCATCACAGTCGGTGCACGCGGACGATCCTAGCTGGTCCGGATCGTAGATAAACCCGCACGCTGTGGCGGTGACCGCAACGATGCCGGCAAGCACCATGCGGTGGGCCCGACGTCTCCCCATGGGCGGGTAGCATTACCTTCTTGAAGACCGCTGTAAAGCCTGTAAGTCGGAAAGCGCAATCTTTTATATTATAGATATCATCATTACTAACGAACGATATCGAGGCATTTCGACGCACAGATTTGAATCGTCGCGGCCACCGTCAATACGTTGACCGACATCGTTCTCGATGCACTTCGAACGGGCGGTCCGGCTCGTGGCACGCCCCCGGCAATCGTTCGGTCGTCGGACCTTCGGCGGTCGTCGGACCTTCGGTCGTCATGGTAGGAGTGCCGCTGCTACCGTCGCGGCGATGGCGTGGCCCTCGTCGTCGCCGTCCTCCGGAGAGCTGGGACATCCGGCGGCGAAGGATGCGCGGAAGATCGGGCCAACGCGCGATGTCGGGCATGGGATTGCCCAAAAGGGCCATCGTGTCGGAGGCGCGCTCGCCGAGGATGCCCTTTGGGTCGATCGCGGTCCATGACCCCTCACCCGCAGCGAGAATGTTGCCATGGTGCAGATCGCCGTGAAGAAGGTCGCACGCTCGTCATCCATCGTCGCATGCGGCGCGAGCGGCGTCCCGGGAGCACGGCGTGCATTCCGTCGGCGCGAATCGCGGGGGCCGCATAATCGTAATTAAGACGTGTCTCTCCCCTGCCGAGATTGAGTGGAACGAGGTCGCCAATGCACCTGTAAGGCATGCCTTCGCGCATAGCAGACTTCGTCACGAGAAGAGCGCGATCGCAACGCAGGATTTTCGCATTGCTCGAAAGACAATCTCGGTGCAGAAACCCATGCGACGATGCTGACCCTCGCCCAATTCACCGGCTTCCTCGCCGCCGCGCTGCTCATCACCTTGTCGCCGGGCCCAGACAACCTGATGGTCTTGAGCCTCGGCGCCTCGCGGGGACGGCGTCATGGAATGGTGTTCGGCTTTGGGTGCGCCATGGGCTGCCTCAGTCACACCCTGTTGGCCGTTCTTGGCGTGAGCGCACTCATCGCGGCCTCCCCGGTTGCTTTCACCGCCCTGAAAATGACCGGCGGGCTCTACCTGGTGTGGCTCGGCATCAACGCGATCCGCAGCCGCGGTGCGAGCCTCCCGGCCGAGGGCGGCCCGAGCGAGACCAACAAGAGCGAAACCGGGTCCCTTGGCACCGTGTTCCGCCGCGGCCTCGTGGCCAATGCGATCAATCCCAAAGTCGTATTGTTCTTTTTGAGCTTCTTGCCCCAATTCGTTGATCCCTCCCGTGGCCACGTCAGTCTGCAAACGGGCCTTCTCGGGATCCTTTTTGCCGTTCAAGCGGCGGTCCTTTTCGGCACCTTGGGCTACTTCGCCGGGGCCATTGGCGCGCAACTCCGCCGCCGGCCGACGACCGCCATGTGGCTCGATCGGGTGGCGGGATCCATCTTCATCGCACTGGGCATCAAGCTCGCCGTGTCGCGGTGAGCGGTTCGTGAGGGCGCCATCGATCGCGCTGGACACGCGCGCCGACGGCACCCCACGAAGTGCGAAAAGCAGCACTATCCGGTGGCGATCCCCTCGCCCAAGTCGGCATTCGTGTACGCCTTGCCCGCGATGCCCCATGTGCCATCGACAGCGTAGGTGACGTTGACGAAGGTGCGATTCCGCGGGTGGGGCCCGGCCTTGAGCTCGTCGATGACATCGGTGACCCGCTCGACGAAGGCTTGCTGCACCTCGCGATTTGGAAAGGTGACCGACGGCACCTTGATTTCGATGAGCGCGAGCGACTGCGGCTTGCCCTCCACGTAGGCCGCCCCCTCCGGCAATGTCGTGACGTGCCCGATCACGGTGCGCGACATGAACTTGTTGCCCTTGAGGCCATGAACGTCGAGAAGAACTTCGGCGATGCGGGAAAACACGGAGCGCTGGCCGGCCTCCGTCAGCAGCCCCGGTGTGAGCTGGATTGCGATAGGCATGACTTCCCCTTCTCTTGGCTAGGAAATGGTCGTACGGCGGGTCCCCCCTCGGGGCGTCACCCGCAGCTGTCTGGCTATAGATAACGGACGCTATCCAATCGTCAAGGTCGATAGATAACGATCTCGATCTTAAGCCTTGCGCCCCTGGCGTCGCCGCCTCACGCTGTTATTCTGACGGCCAAGATGCGCTACAGCTCCGAGCACAAGGAGAGAACGAGGCTCCGAATCCTGGACGCGGCGGGGCGGGGCTTCCGCAAGGAAGGCTTCAGCCTTACGGGCATCGACGGGCTCGCCCGCGATGCGGGTGTGACCTCGGGAGCGTTCTACGGGCACTTTCGCTCCAAGGCGGAAGCCTTTCGCGCGGCCCTCAGCAACGGTCTCGAAGACCTGCGCCGCGGCATCGAGCAATGTCAGGCGCAAGCCGGTGACGCGTGGGTCGAAGCGCTGGCCAATTTCTATTTCACAGAGAGGGTCACGTGCGATCTCGCGGATGGCTGTGCGCTGCCCAGTCTGAGCGGCGACGTCGCGCGAGGCGACGTCAAGACGAAGGCCGCCTTCGAGAAAGAGTTCCTCTCGATCGTCGCAACGCTCGCGAAAGGCCTGCGCGGGGGGAACGCCGAAGGACGCGAAGCGCGCGCCATCGTCATGATGGCGCTGTTCGCGGGCGGCGTTACGGTCGCACGCTCGGTGCGCGACAAGGCGCTGCGGGATCGGATTTCGCGCGTGCTGCGGGATGCCGTCCTAGCATGCGCGCGCGAACAACGCGAATGACGAGCATCGATTCAAGCCGTGCGCACGTCGAGGAGGACGAAAGGCGACGCGGTCGTCTTGCGCGCAAAAAGGCGCAGCCCTGCGCGTCGGAAGAGAACCTCGAACTCGGAGAGCGTGCGCTCGCGACCGGTGTGCATGACGAGCATGTTCAGGTCGAGGAGCGCGGCCGGTGAAGGCGGGCCTTGCTCGTCGAGCACCATATCGACGACGACGAGGCGGCCGTCCTTCGGAAGCACCTCGCGGATCCTACCGAGGATGGTCACACATTCGTTGTCGCTCCAATCGTGGAGAATATGCTTCAGAAGGTACGTGTCGCCGCCGCTCGGAACGGATTCGAAAAAGCTGCCTGCGCAAAGCTCGACGCGATCGACCAGGTTCGCTGCGCGCAATGCCGGCCCCGCGCCCTCGACGACATGCGGAAGGTCGAAGAGCACGCCCCGCGCATGCGGAACGCGCGCCAAGATCGCCTCCAGGAGTGCACCGTGCGAGCCTCCGACGTCCACCACGCAGCGCGCGCCCGTAAAGTCGTCGGCGGCCAGCACGGCCTCGATGGCCATCGTCGACAGGCTCGTCATCGCCGCTGCGAAGTCGCGCCCTTCCTCCGGGTGGCTCTTGCAATAGGACCAATAGTCCATGCCGAGCGTGAGGTGCGTGGCCGGTCCGCCCGTGCGAATCGAGTGGTCCATCTGGCCCCACGGAAGCCAATGCGCAGGAGCCATTTGCACGATCAAGAAGGCCCGCATCGATCCCGGCACATCTCGACGCAGCAGGTTTCCAGTCGCGGTCAGCGCCCACGCCTCGCCCTGCCGCTGCACGATGCCCGCACGCGCGATGCCGCGCAGGAGCCGCGCGAGCGCGTCCGCGTCGACGCCCATATCGGCCGCGAGCGCATGCGCGGACTTGGGCCCCGCAGCGAGATGATCGGGCCCCGAGAGCCTCGCGAACGTCGCCGCGGCTTGCACGGCCCACATGTTCGAAATGAGCTGCAAGACCGCAGCCGACGATTCGTTCTTTGCGATCGGGCTTACGTTTTCGACGTGCAATTCAACATCCATTGGACACCAAATTTATCGGTTAGTTTACCGTAGTAATCGCCCCAAGGCTGCACCCCGAGTGGGGTCGTGATCTGGCCGCCTTCGGCAAGCTTGTGAAAAAGAACCTCGGTTTGGCCGCGATCGTCCAACATGAAGATCATCGCAAAGCCTCTCATCGGCTCGGCGTCATCATTGTCCGAGGCATAGAAATCCACGTTTGGCCCAGTAAAATGGGCATGCATGATTTTCCCTCGCATCGACTCCGTTCGCAGGGGCATTCCATTCTCGCCATGGCGAACCATGGATGCGACGGCCCCAAAACCACACTTCGTATAGAACTTCAGCGCATCTTCGCAATTCGTCGTAAAGAAGAGGTAGTTCGTGAGTTTCATATTCGCCCTCCGAGAATGAACCTTACCACCTTCGTGCGACGCGCATCGTTGCATTCTCCTTCAGCTGGTCCTTTCCGTGTCGGCGGGCGCTATTCCAGAAATGGCTGCATCTTGTTCGTCGTCTCGAGCCACTCCCGATAAGGGTCGCTCTTCTTGACGATGCCGCTACCGGCATAAACCCGAACTTCGTTGCCAGACATCCTCGCCGTACGGATGGCCAGGGCGAAGTTGGCATCATCTTCCAGCGTGAAGAAACCGAGGCCGCCCGTGAAGAAGTCGCGCTCGATCCGTTCGTGACTTCGAATGCGCCTGCCGCTCAGCGCGATCGGCTTTCCCCATATCGTGGCGGGCGGATAAATGGCCGCCAGCAGGTGAAATACATTCATGCCCGTCTCGAGGCTCCCGGTAATCGTGCTTTTGAGATGCTGCACGTAGCCGAGGTCGATGATGCCCCGTGATTCCGTTTGCTCGATCGATTCCGGACGGCAAACGGTGGTCAGGTTCTCGTAAAACATTCGCGCCGCGGTCTCGTGTTCCTCGGCCTCCTTGCTGTCGTTGAGGAGCTCGTCGCGATAGCGGCCGCTTTTCCCCGTGGCGTGGGAACCTTTGCGCGTGCCGGCCAATGGTTCGACGACGACCCGTTCGCCCTCCTTTTTGACCAACATCTCCGGGGAAATACCAATCCACGCATCGCCCCCGCCCCATCGGAACACGTATTCATAGCGCGCATTCGTCCTGGATGCGGCCAGCACGAGCAGTTGAACGGGGGATATTTCACTCTCGAGAAAAAGTCGGACCTCGCGGCAAAGGACGACCTTGTCCATCGCCTCCTGCGACAATTCAGCGATGAGATCGACCAGCGTATCGACGTACTCTCGGCAGCCGGGTATCTCCTTCCGCTTGGCGACTTTCAAATCGACCTTCGGCGACGGGTCCTGCGAAAACGCAACGATGTCTCCATCGATGTCGGTGCATTCCTCGCTTTCGAAGAACCGGAAATGAATGGCATCCGTGCTCACCTGGCAAATGATGCGCGGGATGGTGAATACGAGCGGCTCTTCGACGCTTTCCGGGTGGGTCCCGCACCGCCAGCCACCGAGCAACGGAGTCGAAGGCGGCAGTCCGTGATGGTCCGTAAGAAAAGGGCGCAGCTCGTCGACGAAGGCCGCCATGTGCCGGAATACTTCGGCGTGGAAATCACCGCCGTGGAGCCGATACGACGATTCTCGCTCGACCGCCGCTCGATGCTTCAATCGAATACGAAGGGTATCGCCCATTCGAACGGCCTCGACATGAAACTCGCTGCCCGCCCCTACGATCGAACGGGTTCCCTCCGGCGAGGCATAACTGAAGAGGCTCAAAAATTCGCCCGAGGATTTCGGGTAGCGGCTCTCGAAGGCGCGCGCAATCGCGGCCCCTACGGCGCCAATGGGCATTCCTGGATACGGATTGTCGAAGGTGACGGATTTCATTCCAGACCACCGTATGCTCGCGCAAAATCGCTGCAGACACGGAGTGCCTGCAAAAAGCTCAGTCGGGAATTCCGCGGCGAACGGCCCGATCTTCCAATGAACGGCTCTCGATGGATCTCCAAGCACAGGCCCGACAGCCGGCTGCCCTCGTCGTCGTGAAGGCGCGCCGTTCGCTCGGCCTCCGCGATGATGTCACGGATTCGCGCGCCGGTGCCGGCCTGCTCCGCCGGCGTGCTCCCCCATCCCGGATCGCACATCCAAACCACCGGCGCGCCGGCCTCCCGCAGTGCGCGAATGAAGCGCCGCAGCGCGGTCAGCTCCTTTCCCATTCTCGTTGCGAGGACGATCTTTCCCGGTTCTTTCTTGGGATTGAGACGTTCGCAGAGGGATAAGAGCTCTTTGGACGTCAGCCACGGTCCAATTCGCACGTCGATGGGATTGAGCACGCCCCGAAGGAATTCCACATCGCTGCTGCTCGCGGCCAGATTCGTGGTCTCCAGGCCGAGCAAATGCGCACTCGACGCGAAGAACCCCTCGGCGGAACTGCTCCGGCGCACCAACGCTTCTTCGAAATGAAGATTGGCCCCTTCGTGCGAGGTGTAACTTTTGGTGCGACTGCGGCGAACCGATTCCAAGGCGAGGAGCGCGGCTTCGTAGGCCTGAAGCACGCGGTTCGCGTCCGGCCCGGCGTAGTAGTTTCCGGCGACGAGTCCCACGGGGAGCACGGGCTTTCCCAGCATCAGCGCGAGATATTTCCCCACCGATTCGAGATTCTTCGTGTGCTCGAACACCAGGCCCGAGCTCGAGTCCTCGAAGCGCTCTTCTTCGGAGTTGGCCAGCTGCAGGACGAACATGCGTCCATCGCCGGCTGCCGCCAATTCCGACTTCAGTCGATGAACCTCCACGGCATCCACCAGGCCCGGCAGCCGAGATAGCGTCGCGGCTACCGTGGCGCGGCCGCCATGGCGCCATCCTCCGGGAAGCCATCGGTCGTGTTCCAGTGACTCGTGACTATCCATATTCGTTCCAGCCTTTACCGAGAGGAGAAATGCGGCGGTGGCGTCGATCAGGGTGTGGCCCCGCCGTCTACGACGAGATCGTGCAAGGTAATGTGCCTTGCGTCCTCCGAGAGGAGGAACGCGACGGCCGACGCAACGTCTTCCGCCTCGGCAATTCTGCCGAGAGGGATGCCCGTGCGATACGTATTCAAATCGCCTTCGATGAGCCTGCGATTGCGCATTTCCCCGTGCTCCCCCATCGCCTTCAGCATGGGGGTGTTGGTCGATCCGGGCGATACCACGTTGCAGCGGATGCCGTACTTTGCAAGCTCGAGGCCCATGCACTTGGTGAGCATGGCGATGGCCGCTTTTGCCGCACAATAAGCCGACATGCCCACGCGGGGCGTGCTGGCTGCATTCGAGGCGACGGTGACGATGACGCCCCCGCCCCGTCCGATCATCTTGCGCGCAACTTCATGCGATATGAAGAAGGTTCCGTGAACATTGACGTTGAACGTCTCGAGCCAACGTTCGGGCGTCATGGCCTCGAAGGAGCACGGGTACAAAACACCTGCCACGTTGACCAGGCCATCGATGGGTCGCTGCATCTCCATGCGATGCACGGCCGCTTCGACGCCGTCGCGCGCGCGGATGTCGACGGCCATGGCCTCCATCACATGACGCTCCCTGTTCATTCCGGCCGACAAGCGTGCGAGTCGGTCCTCGTTGATATCGAGCGCGTAAACGAAAGCGCCCTCGGCGATGAGCCAACGTGCGACGGCTTCGCCGATGCCCTGGGCCGCCCCCGTCACGACAATGGTCTTCCCTTCGAATCTTCGGCGTGTCGAATTCATCGCATCTCTCGTTCAAGTATCGTTTCGCGAGAGGCGGGAAGACGGACACCGAGCGTTCCGCCTTCCCGCATTCCTCTCCTGTTCAAACCAGCTCGTTCAGGACTTGCGAGGTGGTCACGACCTTGCCCGAGCAATGTGCAACGTAACGCAAGGCCATCTCGTGACGTTCCAAAGAGAAGTCTCCCAAAGCATCCGCGACGAAGAACGGCTTGATATCCGCCATGAAAGCGTCGGTGGCCGTGACCTGACAACCGATATGCGCGTAGACTCCGCATATGATCAGCTGATTGCGCCGCTGCTGCGCGAGTCGCTCGAGAAGATCACTCTTCACGAATGCGCTGTAGCGATGCTTCTCCAATACTTGGTCTTTCCCTTCGACGGGCTCCAGACCTTGGACGATGGCTTGCGCGGCCCCTTTGGGCATTCCTTCCCCCCAGAAATCCAGCAGGAGACCCCTCATGCCCGCGCTCTGTCCTCCGGATTGCGCCGTGTAGAAGGTGGGGATGTCCAGCGCGTGGCATATCCGGCGGATGGCGTCGATGTTCGCCACCATTTTGTTGACGAACACGTCCGACTCGTACGGCCGCAAGAAGTAATTCTGCATGTCGTGAACGAGCAGGGCCGCGCGGTCCGGCTCCACCTTCCAAGGAAGCGGCGAACGAACGAGATCGACCTTCGTCGGCGCATCGTAGTATTTGATTCTCGGAATTCCCATGAAACACCTCGACGTCCGTCACTGCGGCGGCACTTCGACCTCGGTCGTCGCGATCGTCGTCAGCCGGTGACTATTGGAAGCTATGTACGTGATCGTATAATGCTGCTTCACCCCCGTTTTGTTGCTGAAGTCCAAATCGAACTCGTAATCGGGCTCACCGTACTTTGCGCCGCGTACCGCATCGCAAATGTCGACGTTCTTGTCCGAGGAAGTGATGGACAATAGCTTCGACCGGGGCGACGGATCGCTGTAGTCCTTGAGCCGGCGGTCGACGAAGACGTGCTGGAACTTGTGGCGGCGGTCGAGATCCGCGGTGGAATTGTTCGCGATGCTGGCATAGACATTGAAAATCGGCCGCGGTGTGAACGTGAGCCCGCGCGATGCGGACAGCCCATCGGCCGTACCGTCGGCCACGACCCGGACGAACGCACCCGTGACGCGGTCGAACTCCAGCACTTGATTGTTGCCCGTGCTCACGACGTACAAGTTGCTATTCGGGCCGCCAAATCGAATCGCGTGCGGATCGCTCATGCCCGCGGTGTCGGGGGGCACGAAGGCATCCATGAATTCGCCGGTCTTTCCGTTGTAGCGAAGAACGGCATTCGTCCCCGCGCTGCCCGCGTAGAGGTGGCCATCTGGTCCGAATTCCAGACCAATCGGCTTGACCAATCCGCCGCTCCCCGGCGGTACGAATGCGCCGAGGAATTTCTTCGTCTTCAGATCCCAACGAAGAATGCTGTTGGTGCCTCCGCTGGCGAGGTACATCGAGGTATCGTCGAAGGTCTGCATGAAGGGCAGCAACAAGCCGCTGGTCGCATGGTCTGCGAAAACATCGATGAACTTGCCATTCGCGTCGAAGCGCAGCATGGAATTCGTCGTCAGGTCGCCGACGTACGCCAAGTCGTCCGGCCCGAAGTTGGGTGCGGTGGGACTGGTCAGACCGCCCTCGCCCGCGTGGATGAAGGTGCCCTTGAATGCACCGGTGAAACCGTCGAAGCGCAACACGTCACCCGATCCGGAGGCCGACAAGAACAGGTCGCCGCCGTACCCAATCTGAGACGCCACCGGCTTGGGCACGTCGAAGAGCACACCGAGGAACTTACCGCTATTCTCGTTGTAGAACATCAGCTGATCGCTGCCGAAGCTGCTAATGAAGTAATTGGCATATCGATTTCGCGAGCCAGCCGAACCTGACGAGACAGACGACGCGGAGGCATTTTCCTCGACCGATGATTCGCCTGAATCGTTGCCGCAGGCCACCTGGGGCGCGGCGCCCAACACGGTCATGGCAGCCAGCACCTGTACACACGATCGGCTTTGACGGATCGTAAGGCTGCGAATCGGCGATGCAAGCTTGGAAATTACGGCATTCATGAAGACCATGATGTTCCTCTCCTTCATTGGAAACGTCCCTATTTCGTTTACGCCTCGAGCGTCCTGGTACCGCGTCAACCTGCCAAAGCCGTCAAGCCCTCCACGGCTGCCGCCGCATTCGTGAAGGAACCGTGCGCGCGCAGGCCGTCGATGAAGGCCTGCGTGATTTGCTCGAGCCGCGTCGCGACCTCGGGACACAACTTCACCGGCCCCTCCCCCACCTCGATGGACTTGTCGAGCGCGAACAGCCCACTGACGATGAGCCGAGGATCGAGCGACTGCAGCATCGGACGCACCGCGTAGTCGATCGCGAGGACGTGGGCCGTGGTGCCACCTACGAGCAACGGCAGGACCACCTTGTCACGCAGGGCGAACTGCGGCAGCAGGTCGATGAATGCTTTGAGCATTCCGCTGTATGCTGCTTTGTATACGGGACTCACGGCAATGACCCCGTCGGCCTGCGCGACCCGACGGGTCGCCTCTTTGATGGCCGGATCGTTGAATTCGGCGTGGAGCAATGCCTTGGCAGGCAGATCGCGAACATGAAGCATGCGCACGCGAAATCCCTCGCGCAACAATCGTTGCTCCATCAGCTCCGCGAGTCCCTCGACGCGGGAGGGCCGGACCGGACTGCCCGTGATGATCGCGATTGAAAATGGCTCGCTCATGATGCGGCTCCGCGAGCCGGAACGCCGCGCGTGAGGCGCAGAAGTGGGCTCGTGAGAAAGGTCGTGACCAAGGCCATGACCACCATCATGGCGAACAAGGTCGGTGAGATGATGCCAAGGTCGAAGCCCACTTGCAGCACCACGAGCTCCATCAGCCCGCGGGTGTTCATCAAGATGCCAATCGATGCCGCATCCCGCTTCTGGAGCCCTGCGATGCGCGCGGCGAAGTAACTGCCACCGAACTTGCCCGTGCAGGCGAGCAAGATGATCACCCCGCACGTGAGCCACTGTGACCCGCCGTCGAGCAATGCGAGCTGCGTTCGCATGCCGACCAGGGCGTAAAACGCGGGCATGAACAGCACGACGACGAGGTCGTGGAATCGACTTTTCATGGCGCGTGCTACCCAGGAGTCGTGGGGGATGATCGCGCCGAGCAGGAAGGCGCCGAAAATCGCGTGTATCCCGATATGCTCGGTGATGAGAGAGGATACCAAGAGCGCGAGCAACACGCCGGTGATGGCCGTGCGCGCAAATCGCGTATGTTCGCCCTGCGCGCGCACCCAACGGCTGATGGCGGGGCGAACGAACCAGAAGAGCACGGCGATGTACGCCAAGCTGCTCGCACACGTCACCGCCGCGTCCCACGCGCTCGCCTTGGCGACGCCCACGACGAGCGCGAGCAGGCACCACGCGGTGACATCGTCGACGGCGGCGCAGGTCAATGCCACGACGCCCATGGGAGATTGGTTCAGCGAATTGTCCGTCAAAATGCGGGCCAGCACTGGAAATGCGGTAACGGACAGCGAAACTCCGAGAAACAAAGTAAAGACGGTAAAGGAGGCCGTGGGCGTTCCGAACGTTGGATAAAGCCAAATCGCCGCAACGGTGCCGAGCACGAAAGGCACGATGATGCTCGCATGCGAGATGGAGAGCGTGGAATGGCTGTGCGAACGGATGATCGATGTGTCGAGCTCCAGGCCGACGAGGAACATGAAGAGCACGACGCCGATTTGAGACAAGGTCCCGAGCTGCGGTGCGACGTCGGGCGGCAAAAGAGCGTGTTGCACAGCCGGTGCAAACCGGCCCAAGAGGCTTGGGCCGAGGCAGATTCCGGCCAAAATTTCGCCAATCACCGGTGGCTGGTGAATCCGGCGGCAGATCGCGCCCAGCAAGGCGGACGTCAGGAGAAGCGCGACCAACGCGCCCAAGAGATGAAGCGTCGCGTGCGATGCGGCGGCGGGCCGGGCTGCGCTGAGTGCGACGGCATGCGGAAGAAATGTCTTCTCGCCAAAGGCGATGACGGCGAAGAAGCACGCCGCGGCCACCGCGAGCAAGCCTCCGTAAACCAGCATCAGCGACTTATGAGGTTGATCAGTCGACGTAAGCACGGGAACCTCGTTCGAATACGGCTCGCATCACGTGATGCATTGGGGGGCCACGGCGAGCTCACGGCGCGCGTAATAGCCGAATGTCGCCCCGAGCCGGGCGGGATGGAGCAGCCAATCGCGGGCCTCGCGGCCCAATTCGGGTTGAATGGCGCGAATCGATCCTGCGCCGGCCGCAATCGTCTGCAGCTGCGCCGCCCGTTCGAACTGCAGCGCCAAGACGCATGCTTCTTCCACACTGCGGCCCACCACGACCATTCCGTGGTGGGCCAACAGGAGTCCGGATTTGTCGCCCATGGCGGCGGAGATCAGCTTGCCCTCTTCATCGCCCACCGGAACGCCCGGCCAATGAGCGAGAAACGCGACATTCTCGTAGAGCGCACAGCTGTCCATGTGCGAAACCGCCAAAGGCACGCCGAGCATCGACAGCGCCGACGTGTACGGCGGGTGCGTGTGCACGATGCACTGGATGTCTTTGCGCGCGCGGTAAAGCCACGCGTGAAAGCGATTGGCCGGATTGGGCATACCCGTGCCCTCGATGATCCGGAGCTGCTCGTCGACCAAGAGCAAATTCGAGGCTTGGACCTCGCTCATTCCGCAGCCGAGACGCTGTGTGAAGAATCCGCGCTCCGCTTCCCTCGCGGTGATCTGCCCGGCCAAACCGGATTCGTGCCCGTGGCGGCAAAGAATCCGGGACGCGAGCGCGACTTTCTCTTTCACCGTCCAGTTGCCGACGGAGAGGTGCCGCTGCATCTTCTGCTTCTCGCGCTGGATGACCCGCTCTTTGTCTTCTACGAATGTCTTATCCATGTGGTGCCTTCATCGCTGGTTCGAAGAATGCGACGCAGTGCGCGCCAGAGGCCGAAGCTCGCGGCGATGGCCGAGGCATAACCGATCAAGGCCCCTTCGAGGCCCCATCGATCGGCCATGTAGCCTACGGCGATGCAGGGGAAGCCGAAACCCAAGTAGCCGAACAGATAGTACCCGGAAACCGCTCGCGCGCGGTCATCGCGGCACGCCGCCAAGGTGCCGGTGAGGCCTCCGACGTACGTAAAGCCGAAGCTGCTGAGACCCGACAGCGCGGAGGCCACGAACAGCAGCGCGGTCGCGCGCTCGTGAATGGCCATGATCAAGAGCAGCAAGGCGGAGGCATTGAGAGCGTATCCAATTCGCAAAAATTGAAACGGATGACGGACCTCCGGCCCGAGTTGAATCAAAGCTCCCGCGGCAATCGCGATGAATACGACGACCCCACTCCACTTGCCTTGCCCGGTGAGAGCCAACCAGGCGGGGATCGTCGCTAAAATGATGCCCGTCAGCGACCACGAAAGGAAGATGGCGACGCCGAGGGGCAATGTGTTCTTCGAAATCAGCGGTATACGAACCAGGCCTCCGCTGCCATTCGCGCGGCGTCGCTTTAGAAGCAACATGGCGCCGAGGCATGCAAGGGTCGCGCAGGCCACTCCGTAATAGCTGATCGGCGCCAGGCTGGGCTGCTGGTTGAGGCATGCGCTCGTGACGAGTCCACCGCTGCCGAGTCCAAGGGTCACGGCCGCCGTACTCAGACGGGCGGCGCGAGAAGGATTGTCGGTGAGCTCCGCGAGGTACGATGTACCGGCGCCCACGCTCAGTCCAATCGAAATGCCTTGCAAAAGGCGGGTCTTCAACAGCGTTTGGATCGTGGGATCGACGATGATGGCGACGTGCCCCGCGAACGCGAACGTCAGCCCGAGCAAGAGCGCGGTCTTGTTCCCAAAACGGTCGCCCAGGCCGCCGAGCAGGAGCAACACGGGAATGAGACCCGCCACATAGGCCGCAAAGGTCACCGAGACGAGGCCTTGCTGATATCCGGCAATGTCCGCGTATCTCTTGTAGAGGGGTACCTGGAGGTTGACAGCGAGCGTGACGACGAAGATCGTCGCGATGACAGCCATCGACTCCATCCTCGAGGGTTGTCGATTGATTCGAATCATGGTTCACGCAGCGCTCGGTCGACGAGCAGGTCCTTTCGCGTTTTGCCGGTCGCGGTTTTGGGAATGCTCGACAGGACGAACCGGCTGGGGCGCATGTGGACGGGCAGGTGCCGCTCGCAATAGTCGTGCAGCGCCTCGAGCGAGGGCGCCGGCTGGCTGCTCGCCTCGATGACCGCAATCAACCGCGCGCCCTCTTGCGCATCGTCGGTCTGCAGGCCGATCAAGGCGGCGTCTCCGACGCCGGGGCACTGCACGAGCACATTCTCGACTTCGATGGAGGAAATGTTCTCCCACCCGTAATCCGTCTCGACGTAAATCAAGTCTTTGATGCGGTCCTTGATCTCGAGATACCCGTCCGGGTGAACGACCGCGAGGTCTCCACTGTGAAACCACCCGTTCACGAACGAACGGGCGGTTGCCTCGGGGTTATTGTAGTAGCCAAGGGCGACTGTGTTGCCCGACATGAGCACTTCACCCGGGGTTTTTCCGTCCGCGGGAACGTCCAAACCATCGGCGTCGACGACACGAAGTCCCGTTCCTGCGTGAATGGCCGCCACACCTTGCCGCGCGCGGAAGGCGGCACGTGATTCGCTGTCTTCGTGCGCCCAGTCCCATTGCTCCTCGCAAACGACGTACGGACCAAAGGTTTCGTTCAGCCCGTACTGATGAATGAGCGTCGCGCCGAGCGCTTCCAGCTGTTTCAGCAGCGGGCGGGTCGGCGCCGCGCCACCCGTCACCACGATGCATCCCTTCAACGCGGAGGCCGCAGCGCCCGCCGAGACGATCCGCCGCAGCAACCTCGGAGCGCCCGCCAAATGGGTCACCCCCGCTTCGCCGAGCAGGCTCGCGAAACGCGTCTCTTCTTCCTCCGTCGGGCCGGGAACCTCGGTCATGATTTGGCCAGCACCGACCGCCGCGTTGGACCATATGTGCCCCCACCCATTGACGTGGAACATGGGGAGCGTCCATAAATAACGCGATTGGCGGGTGAGCCCGAGCATGAGCACTTGGCCCAGCGCGTGCAGGTAGGCCCCGCGATGACTCATGACGACGCCCTTGGGGAGCCCGGTCGTGCCCGACGTGAAGTTGACGACGATGGGATCCATTTCCGATCGCACCATGTCATTCAGCGGGATCTCGTCCGCTGCACTTGCAATCGCGTCCTCGTAGTCGATGCAGGTTGCATCTTTGTCTGGGGTCGCGCCAAACCCGATGAGACGCCGGCTGCCGCCGCCGGAGAGCGCTTCGAGCCCATGCCGCTGCAGGCAGGCGCGACTCACGATGAGAATGCGGCTAGCGACCATTTGGAGTTGTTTGACGATATCGTCCGTGGGCAGCCACGGATTCAGACTCACGACCACGCCACCGGCACCGGGAATACCGAAGTTCGCCTCGATGACCTGCGGGCCATTGTCGGACATCAATCCGATGCAGTCGCCGTATCGGACGCCGTGCTCTCGCAGGACCGTCGCAAGCCGCCGCGATCGGCGGAGCAGGTTCCCGTACGTCACGAGCCCGTCGTCATGTCGAATGGCCGTCGCATTCGCAAAAACGCGGCCGGTGCGCTCGAGAAACACCGTGGGTGTGAGAGGCGAAAAAGAGTGCATCGATATCTCCCTGTCAGTGGGGTCGCGTTCGCACGTCGATCGACTCGAGGTAGAGCGCCAAGCTCGCCCGAGCGCCGTCGCTATCCAGCGGATCGGGTCGACCGGGCTGCTGTCCCGCACGGCGATGCTTCACATGGGTCAACACGCATTGGAACGTCTCGCACGCGCCATTGTGAAAATAGGGCGGCACACTGTAGGAGCCGAGGAGGGATGGGGTATTGTAGCCATTGCCCTTGCCGTCTCCGTCGTAGTCGAAGCCCAGTGCTTTCAGTCCGTTGGTGTCTCGCTCGATGCCGCCGATCGCGGGATAACCGGGCAGCGGATTGTCCGAGCCGGGAACGTTGAGGTCGAAGGTTCCAACGTCCGTGAGAAAGCGATGCATATACTGCATCGCATTCGCGCCCGGCGCGGCCGCCTCCGTCGCAATCTCGCCCGGCGCGGGAGGAGACACGAAGTCCTTTTGCTTCATGGTCCACTGCCCGCCCCCATGGCACGTTGCGCAGCCCGCCCTTTCGAACAGTTCGCGCCCTCGGTCTGCTCGATCGGCATCATCGCCCGCGCCCGTCAGGCCCGCCGCCGAGAGCTCGGACGTCGTCATCGCCCGATTCGGCGTCACCACGGCACTGCGCTGCCACTCTCGGAGGGCATCCGTCGCCTTGACGAGGGTCGAGCTACCCGGCAGTTGGACCCGTAGCTGCGGTCGATTCTCATTTGCGGCTGCAAACGGGACCAGCACACATGGTGCCATGGCAAAGTCGTTTTCCTGGCCGAGAATGAGCCCGTGATCCGGGTCATTCGTGCTCTGCGTGATACCGCTCGGAGGCATTGAATCGACGCAGGGCCTCGGTGTCGTGAGCGGCTCACCGCTCGACACCCGCCGCGTATTGAAATCGACGTCCTCGAGCTCGTCGAAGATCGCCGATGCATTGATGATGCGCTGCTGCGCGCGATTTCGCGGATTCGTGGTCCCGTTGATGGCAATCGTCTTTCGCGGACCACTCGCGAATTGCCAAACGACGCCGTCGGTGAGACCCGCCGGATGGCAGCTCGAACACGCTTGATGGCCATGATCGGAGAGGCGGTTTCGATTCGACCCCCCTGCCCCGTCGGGCCGGACGAAATTGCCTCGCGAGGAGAAGAACATCTCCGCGCCGACCAGGAGAAGCTCGTCACGCGAGCCCGGCAGCGGCAACCGATCCGTGCTCACCACCGCTTCGACCCTGTCGCTGGACAGATTCACGACCGATACGTTGCGCGACACGTGATTGACCACGTAGGCCTTCGTGCCCCGCGCATTGATGACGATACCCATCGGGTTCTTTCCCGCGTTGGGCCCGCGCGTCTCCGGCGCATCCGGATCGTTCAGGTCGATGTAGCGGGTCGTGTTGTCATCGGTCGTGAAATGCAGCACGCCGGCGGCATCGACATCGAGCTTGACGAGCAGGTCGCTGGCGGACGAAACGACGTACGCAGAGCCTCTTCCACTTTGGGTGGTGAACGCCATCGCGCTCGGATTCGCGAAGAACAGCATCGGCTTGCCAGGCTCTGGATCCCTCGCCCCCAAGTGAAGATTCAGCGCCCCCCCGTCCGTCTCCGCGCCGCCGATGCCATCGATTCGATTGACGTACGCCTGGGTATCGACGTCGAAGTGGAGCGGCCCAGTCGGTGAAGCGGCAATGTTGGGAAGATACGCGTGGCCGTCGCGGAGGACGATGCTCTGCAATTGATTCGGAAATGCTCCCGTAGCGCCTCCGCGCGTATCTGCAAAACCGGTATCCGACGGAGCCAGCCGGATTGGCGTCAGTCGTGTGCGCAGGCCCGAGGATCCCGCATCCAGGTCGATGCGGCAGACCAGTCCTTCCTTTCCGTAGTCGTCCGCTTGGACTCCGCCGGGCCGGGTGTACGAAAGGAAGCGCGTTACGTAGAGACGCCTGCCGTCGGCCGCGATGGCCATGGCACGTGGCTGAAAGTGACGGGATGGATCATCGCCATTGCACGCGCCCTTACGTAAATCGATGAGCCCGACGAAATGTTGATCGCGGCCATCGAGAACGGTAATCGTATCCTGACTGCCATTCGCGACGAAGACTCGCCGGCCATCCGGAGAGACCACGACGCTGGATGGCGCACCGCCGGTCGTGATGCGCCGATCGCGCGCCCCCGCAGCGAATCCATTCGGGCGCAGCTGGCCGATGTCGATGACCGAGACGTCGTTGCTTTGGGCATTGGCCACGTAGGCATATCGGTTCGCCGGATCGATGGCGATGCTCTGCGGGCCATCGCCGACGGGCAGGCCCCCCAACACGGTGTTGGTATCGGTACGAATGACCGATACGCGATCCGTATCCGAGTTCACCACCCAGAGCAGCGAGTCGTCTCGAGAAAGGGCGATGGGACTCGAATAGGAGGCTCTCGGCGGAGTCCGCTCCGCAAGGGGCAATTCGTCCGGGGGGCTCTCATCGGATATATCGGCAGAGCACCCCGCCCCGAGCGCGACGCTTGCAGCGACCGCGGTCCCACCGAGCAGCCCCGCATGCCCGTTCGCCCGTTTCCACCAAACGCGCAACGCTTTTGTATCCACCAGAGAGCCTAATCGCATATGAATGCCCTATCGATCGAGGATGGTTGTCACTGAGCGGCTTGCGCGATGGCGAGCGGCCGGCTCGCGGGTCCGGAGGCCGCCGCAGTCGCGCGCTGAGCGATGATGCCGTTCAGAACGCCGTCGTAAACGCCGGCGCGGGCCTCGAGCATGCGCATCGCGCCGTCGAAGACCTTCTGGAAATGGCGGCGCGTGTGCGTGTAGGGCTTTCCGGCCGCGAACCATCCGTCGCCGTGCTCCCCATCCAGCTCGCAATGGACCACGAAGAATTTGACCAGCTCCTCGCTCAAGCCGCGGCGCCGAAGGTACGCCAGCACCCGTTTTTGTTGGGCAGGAATGCTCAACTCCAGCGCGCCCAGGCCGCCCAATCCGTAATGCAGACCATCGGCAAACCAGCACAAGCTGATTTTCGTATTGAGCAAATGGTACGTCTCCGCGTTGTGATCGGATTCCTTTGCGCCGCCGTAGTGTTTCATCAACGGTTCGAACAGATTCGGATGGGCCTGCGCGAAGTTGCCCTGGCCGAACTCGTCATACAAATTGTCGTACAGTTCCTGGCGCATCTGGAAGGGTACGATGAGGCTGTACGCCGCGACGTGCAGGTGGAAACGCTGCATGTTCACGCGGTAGTTGGAAAGAAAGTAGCGGCACTCCTCCGCGGTAATGTCCCCGCGGTCGAAGAAATCGAACAAGGCATGCGAGTTCACGCGGTGCAACGCAATTCGCCCCTTCAGCCAGGTAAGGAAGTCATCGTAATTCGTGAGTTCGATCGGCACGTCCTCGCGGGGCAGGTAGGCTTGCTCCACCCGCTCGATGACATTGCGAATCCTCCAATCCGATTCCGAGCGGAGCTTGCCCAGTCCGAATCCGCTGTCCATCAGCCGCAGGTTGATGGTGAACAGGAGCCGCTGAATCTCTCTCCACAGTTCACCGCCTTTGTTCTGAAAGGCCTCGTGGGCGAGATCCTCGAGCATCGAAACGTTGTCGATGGTCCTGAGAATCCCCAATTTGTCGGCTACGAGCCTCGTCGGTTCTTTGTATTGCACGTTCGTAGAGCTCATCGTTGCCCCTCTTCTCATTAAGAAATGTGACCAACTACTTTGCGACCGCTTCCGCGGTCCTACTCCCGTTGAGAACGTCGTTCGTTCTCGATTTGTGCGAAATCTGGATATCCACCACCGGCTGCGTGCCCGAGGCGGGCGCGTCGCTCGCGGGTACTCTGGCATGAGCCGGAAGCGGGTACTCCGGCGATTGCGCGCTTCGATACCTATCGAACCTCGCGTAGTGCGCGGCATCGCGAAGCCGGCGTACCCCGAGCTTCTCGTCCACCAGCTCCTTCAAAACACTTTTGACCAGTTCGGTGGGTGGAAAATCGAAGTAGCGACGGCGCACTTCCGTTGGAGCGTGGCGGTATCCCCAATATGTACTCAGCACCAGAGATTTCAAGTCACCCGAAGTGGCGTATCGCCTCGAGCGGTCGTCGAGCCCGTAGCCGGGCGGAATCCACGGCTTGCCTCGATAGAGTGCATACAACTTGGATATCGCGACCGGTATCGAGATCCGCGCGGCCTCGACATCGAGCATGATCGCGTAAGCGCTTCGAAAGAGCGTTTGGTATTCGTCCATTTCCGGCGACGGCGTGCCGAAGTGCTCGTGGTTCTCCAGGTTGTCGAGGAAGCGCCGGTCTTTCGTGCGCCGGAACTGCACGTGGGCGCGTTGAAAACGGAGCGTGCTGTAAAAGCCACCGAGAACCCACACGCGGTACCATGCGTTCCAAAGTTCGAAATCGCGGAAGGCGATGAAGGAGCCATTGGTGAGCTTGTCGTGCGATTCGATGAGCGTTTGCGTGAGCTTCTCGAGGGGCTGAAATCTCTCGGAGGAGAAATCGTCGAGCCTTACTGCGTCGATGAGCCGGTGCGCCAACGCATTGATGCTCTCCATCGTGATATGCAGTCCGCGCGAAAACAGTGGATCGACGAAGCCTGCAGAGTGCGGTGCGAGGCAGCACCGGTCCCCAACGACCGTCGTGCTCGAATACTGCAACCGCGGGGCAGACACCCATGCGCGCACCGCACGCGCGTGTTCGAATTGCACCGCCATATCGGGATATTTCGCCAGGAACTTTCTGAACTCGGCTTCGGGCCCCTCGGGATCCGGCGGAAATCTCCTCGGATCGAGCTGCAACCCCACACTGCAAAGCGGATTTCCCGCCGATTCGTGGTTGTCGAATGGAATCACCCAAAGCCAGCCGCCATCGAAGATGTGGTGCAGCGTCCCTTGGGAGAGAGGCTGCGGCAGGCGATGCGTCTGCGGCCCGAAGAAGTCGTCGAACGGCCGAACGCCCACCATATGGGTAAAAATCGACCTCGAGTGGCTATCGAGGCGGGTCCTGGGCTCGCGCCAACCGTACCGCTTGGCGAGCACGGAATTGTGACCCGACCCATCGACGATGTATTTGCCGTGGAGGGTGCGGCCGCATTTCGTTTTGAGAGTCCACCCCTGCTCGTGTTTTTCGAAGTCGACGACGCTCGTATCCTGAAGGGCGTCAGCGCCGTAACGAACGGCGACGGCAAAGAGGAAGGCGTCGACGTCCTGCCGCATGAGGTGGCTTTCGGGGCCATTCGGGTAGTGCGGTATCGGCAGCATCGTCGATTTCGTGGGATCGAGACGAGCGCCGGTGGTGTGATGCACGAAGGAGAAATTTCGCTTCATTCCCGAGGAGCTCGTAACGTGACGACGCAAACTGCGAAATGTGCTGACGTATTCGAGCTCCGGAACGTCGTAGCGCTCAGCCATGATTCGAAGGAGGTGCGACGTGCCCGGGATCATGGATTCGCCGACCGTGAACCGCGGATGGTGGCCATGGTCGATCAACAATGTGCTGAGCCCGTGACGCGCGGTGATGGCGGCCAGTATCGACCCGGAAATCCCGGTACCTAAGATGATTACGTCGTAATTCATTTAAACCCCTCTTTGGGTGAACGAGCGAACTTCGCGAGACACGAGCAACGAGGCGCGGCGCGTACGGTGTCGACGTGAGGCCTGGCGCGATGGTTACGAGCCGGTCACCCATTGGCACCGAATCGCTGCACTACGCGTGTCTATTTTGGCTCTGAACCCGCAATAGCGGCGTTCGAGCGACGCCGACGCTCGGTACCAACAGTTCACTCCCAATGGGGCGGCACGTTTGGTTTATCGTGGCGGGGGCTGTTGGCAGCCTGCTTCGACGCGGCGAATCGTTAGAGAACGGTAGTTACGCCATGCGCACTGTCAAGCGAGTCCCCGCAAATGGATTTGCCCCGCCAACGCGCGCGGACGGATTCGACCAGCCGCAATGCATCGTACTCGCCGCGAAAATCCGCGACCTGCCATCATGTGTTGCCTAGGCAACAAAATGCACGAAATAAGCAGGAATTCGTTTGGCGCGAAACCAGCATGAAACGTTTCACCATGGTGCCCTCTAGGCTTGTATTCTCATTATTAATTTAGCGGCGGGAATAAATTAATTTGCGAAGGCCCGAGTGTCACTCATTTGGACGACGTAGGACTGCGTAGAGATTCCGGCCTGAATCGAAGGCAACAAGCGCAGCCGTTCCGCCCAAAATGGTATTCAGTGAACAGAATCGAGTCCTGTTCGACAATTAATTGACGAGTCATATCTAAAATCCGTATTCGTCACGCGCGACCGCATTCTTTCGGCCACGATCGACGTGACCACGCATTCGAACCATCGAAAGCTCTCCGTCTCGATTACGGGACCTGCGCAAGCGGTCGCCCTCGGTGGTCCTAGACCAAGTCGGGCAACTTCTTGCGGGCTCGAGCGTTGTTCAATCGTCATCACGGCATTCGTGTGCTCGGGTCCGAAACAACGAAACCACGGTCTCGTGCCAGCCGATGGATGAGGAACATCTTCGAGGAGGGCTCTATGCGGCGAGTCGGTATTGTCTTTGGAGTAAGCGTGTTCGTGGCGTGCGGCGGTTCCAGCTCCGATCCGGGCACGGGAGGAGGAGGACGCGAGCCTCGGCCGGTCATCGAGGGCTGCCCGGTCGCGCCTCCCGCCGAGGCCGAGTGGGGCATCAGCGACAAGTGCGGACTCTTCGTGTCATCGAGCAAGGGAACCGCCACCGGCGACGGCTCCAGTGTCTTCCCTTTCGCATCGCTGCAGAAGGCCATCGACGCCGCCAAGGTAAACGGCAAACGCGTTTACGCCTGCGCCCAATCCTACCGCGAACAAATTACCCTCGCCGAAGACGTCGAAATCTACGGCTACTTCGATTGCAGCGCCCCCACATGGAAAACCGGCCCCGCCAAAGCCGTCATCGACGGCCCCTCCAGCCCCGCCGTGAAAGCCACGGGCATCCACAACGCACGCGTCGACGGCTTCGAGATTCGCTCCCCCGATGCGACGACGCCATCGGGCAGCTCGATTGCCGTGGTGGCGATTTCGTCACCAGGGGTGAAGATCTACAACTCGAAGATTCGTGCCGGAGCTGGCGCAAAAGGCGCGGATGGCGTCGAGGGCTTACAGCTTGTGCCTGATGCGGGTCTGAATGGTAGTCCGCCGTTGTTCGAGGTGAGTTGCAAGGAAGGCGCGTGCAGCGCAAATCGGATTGGCCCACTTGGAGGACATATGGGCTTCTGCAGCGGAAGATCCGAATACCCAATCCAACCAGGCGGATGGGGAGGAATTGGAGGCATTTACACGGCGGACAGCGCTGGGCGATGGGTTGAAAATGCTCCTCCGGAACCAGGGGCGCCGCAGGGACCAGTGGCGCAGTACGATGTCGCCCTGGGCGCGGGTGTGAACGGGAGTCCGCCGCCCGCGATTGCGCGATCAGGCGCCACCGGCGTTGATGGGAGAAGCGGTGACGGTATAGGAGGCTTCAGCGAGATAGGTGAGTACGTTCCAAGCAATGGTCTAAAGGGAACAGATGGTCGCCCTGGGCAGGGCGGTGGTGGTGGCGGTGCTCACGCCCCGTTTCGTCAAGCGAGAGAGGAAAATGAGCAATTGGTAACATCGACGGGAGGAGGTGGGGGTGCGGGCGGTTGTCCTGGCGTTGCAGGCACTCCGGGTGGTGGTGGCGGTGCAAGCGTGGCGTTGGTCGCAGTGCAAAGTCCGATACAAATATTCGCGTCGACTATCGAAACCGTGGGCGGCGGTGGCGGCGGAAAAGGAACGAATGGCAGCGCCCCCACGCCTGGCGGAGAGGCCGGCGGTCTGCCGAACTACCCCTCGTTGAGTGGGGCTCATGGCGGCGCAGGCGGACGCGCCGGAGTGAGCGGGAGCGGTGGTGGAGGCCCGTCGATCGGGATTGCCTTCAAGGCCGGCGCACCTATTCTAACCACCACGGATGCAAGGCCCGGCCCGGGCGGGGCCGGCGTTCCCGAGTTACGAGTGGACGGACGTGGAACCGTTCCCGCTTCGGCCCAGGGAGTGTCCGTCCCAACTCGAGAGTTCTAATCCGCTATTCGGTGCCGGACGTTGCGTCAAAAAAAGGCTCGTCCAACAACAGCCCTCCCCCTGCAGGGAGGGCTGCGATAGGTCACTTCAACTACTGCCCCGCCCTCTTCTCGCGGCAAACGTACTTCGTCTTTGCATCCGAAGGCGGCCGGCCTCCGTTCTTCAGGGTGCAATCCTTATCACTGGAACAGCCGACGTTGGTGCACTTGTGTTCGACGCACGAGTAGAAGTCGTACGAGTTGGGCTCGTCACATTCAAGGTCGGTCTGGCACGGCTTCGAGCAGGTCCCGTCGGAATTGCATGTTGCTTCGACGTCCCTCAAGTAGGCAACGCACTCGCGGTCGGATTTGCAGCCGGAGTTGAGACATTTGCCAGCTACGCACCGGTCGAAGTTGCTGCAATCCGAATCGAGAGCACACGGCGGCTTGCATTCGCCGTTTACGCACGCATTTCCGTCCTTGCAGTGGGCGTCTTCGACGCACGCGACACACTGTCCCGCGGCGCAATGATTTCTGCCCGTGACCGGACATTCGCTATCCGTGGCACACACCGTCCGTACGCACTTATCATTGACGCAGTCCGATTTATCGCAGGTGCAGTATTTATTGTAATATCCGCAGTATGGTTCGCCGGACGGGCCGCCATCTCCGCAGTAGCGCTGCAGCGTCTCGCATGTGTAGCCAACCTCTTGGACATAGTCCGTCGGCTTCGGGCAGCAGTCGACCTTCTGCGAACACTGAGTCGTGTCGCAAAATTTTGCCGTGGCGGAGATCTTGAAGACGCTCGTCACGCATACGCCGGCGGAGCTACTCGACGAACTCGGACGGCAGGCGAGGCCGTCGGCGCAGTCGTTCGAGCTCTGGCAAGCTTCGTTCTTTTGGGAGAGGCGGCGCGGCGCTGTTTTGTTATCGTCGTCGCTGCTGCAGCCGGCGATGGCGGCGGCGGTGGTGAATAGGCCTAGGAAGCCAAGAGTTGCCCCCAAAGCCAGGACAGTGGTTCTTTTCATGGGCGCGGAGACTACGGCCGTGGCGAGCACGGGTACAAGAGGTCGGCGCCATAATTTCGCGGCAGTGGTGGAAGCCAATCGCGCCATTGGCGCGATTGGCTTTGCAAATCATGGTTATCGCGGTGCTTTTTCGGATTTGGCGCCAACGGCGGCGGTGGTGTCGACTTTCGTGGTCGGCTTATCCTCGAGGGCTTGTCGCGACGTCGCGACAATTGCGGATGTTCCCGCGACTCCCGGTTTGCGGAGTGTGGACAATGCGGTGGCATTGACGGCGGTGCCATCGCATTGGATGGCGGTGACGACACCCGAATCGCCGCGGGAGAAATCCCATTTGCGGCCGGACAAGGTGAAGCCGGTAACTCCGAGTCCACTCGGACCGAGGCGCACGGCGGTGGCGAAGGTCGTTTCCGTGGTGCCGGTGGCTGCATCGTATTTGCCGACGGGAATGGCGAGGCCCGTCGGGGTGGGCGCGTTGGGCGAGGCGGCGACCAATACGGCGACGGCGTCGGCCAGGACGGCGGAGCTCTCCGGGGAACCGGACAAGAACCGCGATGAAACGGAATCGACGGTCCGCTGGGCGTCGATCAAAAGGAGTTGTACGGCAGACGTCAGAGCCAATTCGGCGGAAGGCTCATTCACATTGCCAATCAGCTTTTTGGCATCCCCTCGAACCTGGCGGACGTCGCGCTCCGTTTGGGCCCGCAATTCGGCGCGGTTCGACAATGCGCGGCGCACGGCCACGTTGGCCAATGCCCCTGCAAAGTCGGCAATGGCGCTGTCGATGGGACCAGCTTCCACGTCGGCCCCGAAGAGCTCGACCTTCTTCGCTTCGAGCGGCGTTTTCACCGCCAAGACGGAGCTGCGTGCGCGAAGACCCGGGTTGGCATCGCCGAAGTAAATCGCATGGGCGTCCGTGCGGGCGCCGGGCAGGCGGCTCCACAGACGGCGCACCGATTCGATGTGGCCATCGCTGGCTTTGCCCGCATCGAGCACCAGAACGCCGGACTCGGTGAAGAACGAGCGGCGTGCGCCCGTCAGCGCCAATCGATCGGCAACGTCGATGCGGTACGTGGGGCTGTCGTTGACGAAGTCGGCGAGGGCAAGCTGCACTTGCGCGCGCACCTTGGAAACGGTCGCCGAAACGGGGACACCGGTACGAAGCAGCTTGGGGTGCTTGTCGATGTGGCCCGCGATGGCGCGAACGCAGTCGTCGTACGTGGTGAGCGCGATGCCCGTGAGCGGGTCGGCGCCGAGACCGCGACGCTGGCCGGGGGTTGCCAGATCGGACGAGAGAAACGCGTAGATCCCTTGAAGCTCCGCGGCAGCGGCGGGGTGCTTGTCGAGATCCTCCGCAGAAAGCGTGTAGAGTGCATCGGCTCGCGCGAGCACCGCGCGCGTGGCGGCCAAGGCGAGGACGGAGCGCGAGGCGCGGGAGGCTCCGCCAAAGACGAGCTCATGAAGGAAGGACGCACGCGTGTCGTTGAAGACTTGCGACGCGAGTGCATCGGAAAGGGCGGCGGCCGACTCATCGACGCTGAGATCGGGGCGCGCGACGAGGGCGCGCAACCGCGGAGCGTTCGCCAACTGGGCGGACGTGACGAACTGACGAACTTGCGACGTCTCACCAAGGGTGAGTGACGCTTGGACGTCGCTCGCCGAAGCGAGCAACGTCCCCACCATCGCGACCGTGAAGAAGCTACGTCGGAGGGATTTTTCCATGATGACTCGAGCTTAGCTCGGCCATGGCCGACACGTCGGTGTGTTCGTGTCAAAAAATCAACAACGACGTTGTAGTCGAGACTCTTCCGAGGTCACCGCCCCTCAGGCGAGGGATGACGATGTGACCTCAGTTGGTCGCCGCCTCGTCCTCGTCATCATCATCGTCGTCGTCATCATCGTCATCGATGTCGTCGACGTTGAGAATCGAGGGATCCGACGGAAGAGCGCGGCCTTCTTTCTCGGCCTGCTGACGCGCTTTCTCGGCCGCGATCTTCGCCTGTGCGACCTTCTGCATGACAGCGGGCTTCGGTGCGAGGAGCACGGTCATGGTGCGTGCTTCCATCATCGCGCGCGTTTCGACGTTGGCCACGTCGTCGGTCGCTTGGATGACGATGGTGAGCTGCTCTTGCGCCTTCTCGGGGTGCGTGATCTCGCGTCCGCGGAAGCGCACGGTCACCTTTACTTTGTGACCGGCTTCGATGAAGCGACGGGCGGCCTTCACCTTGAAGGCGATGTCGTGATCGTCGGTCTTCGGGCGAAGCTTGATCTCTTTGATTTCGACCACGGTCTGCTTGCGCTTGGCCTCGGCCGTCTTCTTCTTCTCCTCGTATTTGTACTTTCCAAAATCGAGGATCTTGCAAACCGGCGGCTCGGCCTTGGGATTGACCTCGACGAGATCGAGCCCCTGCTCCTGCGCCATTCTCAACGCTTCGTGGGTTTGCAGCACACCGAGCATTCCGCCGTCGGCTCCGATGACACGGACCTCCGGAACTCGAATGCGGTGATTGACGCGAATCTGAAAACCGCGCTGCTGCTGGCGCGGATCAAAGCGAGGGCGACCCATCGGCATTGGCTGACCGTAACCTCCTAGTTGCTTTCTTTTCTTGAACGGGGCCGTTCATCGCGGCCGGAAAAACAAACGAGACAAATCCCATACGGGAAAACGCCACGGGGCGATAGTAGGGCATCTCCATCGGCGTCTGCATCTGCGGGCGCGGATGATAGCCGTGGGCGCGGCGGTGCCGTCAACAGGCAACCGCAGGGCTTGCCTTTGACGCGCCCCTCCCCGGAGCTTGCCCGTACCGGCCAGAAGGGGCCGGGGTTAAGGCTGGCTTTCACGCACGACCATTTCGGCGAATTCGTCGAAGGAAATGGCACCGAGCTCGCCGCGGTCGCGGGAGCGAACGCCCAAGGTGCCGGTTTCTGCCTCTTTTTGGCCCACGACACACAGGTAGGGGTAGCGGGCGAGGCGGGCGTTGCGGATCTTGGCGCCGAGCTTGTCTGCGCTGTTGTCGATGTCGGCGCGAATGCCGCGCGCGATCAGCTTGTCTCGGCTTTCCAGGGCGTAGGAATCCACTTTGTCGCTGACGGTAAGCACGATGGCTTGCCTCGGCGAGAGCCAGGTCGGGAAATTTCCGGCGCAGTGCTCCAGGTAGATGGCGAAAAAGCGCTCCAGGGAGCCAAAAATCGCGCGGTGGAGCATGACCGGGCGGTGTTCTTTGCCGTCCGTCCCGATGTAACTCAGGTCGAAGCGCTCGGGCAGGTTCGGATCGTACTGGAACGTGCCGAGCTGCCAGCTGCGCTTCAGGACATCTTGCACGTGGAATTCGAGCTTCGGCCCGTAGAAGGCGCCCTCCCCTTCGGAGATTTCGTACTCGATGCCGGCGGCTTTGAGGCCTTCGGCCAGGGCGGCCTCGGCGCGGTCCCAAAGTTCGTCGGAGCCGATGCGGCTGTCGGGGCGGGTGGCGAGCTTGACGTCGATCTTCTCGAAGCCGAACGTGCGGTACACCTGGTAGAAAAAGTCGAGAAACGCCTTGGTTTCGGCGCCAACCTGCTCCTCGGCGCAAAAGATGTGGGCGTCGTCCTGGCAGAAACTGCGGACGCGCGACAATCCGTGAAGGGTGCCGCCACGCTCGTAGCGGTGAAGGCGGCCGAAGTCGGCGACGCGCCAGGGAAGCTCGCGGTACGAGCGCTTGCGCGCTCCGAAGATGGCGCAGTGGCTCGGGCAGTTCATCGGCTTGATGCCGAACGACTGCGACCGCAATTTCTCGGCGACGGCGTCGAAGCCTTTGGCCTTCTCTTCGTCGGTCATTTCGGCGAGGAGGTCCTCGGTCCACACGCGGTACATGTTCTCGCTGTAGTGACCGAGGTGGCCGCTGGTGCGAAATAGCTTCGGGTCGAAGAGCTGCGGGGTGATGACCTCGTCGTAGCCTTGCTTGACGTAGAGGTCGCGCATGTACTCGAAGAGCTTGTTGTAGACGAAGGCGCCCTTCGGCAGGAAAAACGGCATGGCCGGTGCGACGGGGTCGAAGAGAAAGAGCTCGAGCTCTTTGCCGACCTTGCGGTGGTCACGGGCCTTGGCTTCTTCGAGCTGGCGCAGGTGCTCTTTGAGGGCATCCTGCGAGGGGAACGCGGTGCCGTAGATGCGCTGGAGCATCGGGTTGCGTTCGTCGCCGCGCCAGTAGGCGCCGGCCACGCTGGTGAGCTTCACGGCTTTGAGCAAGCCGGTGCGCGGGACGTGCGGGCCGGCGCAAAAGTCGACCCATTCGTGGTCCGGTTTGCCGTGGCGGTAGAGCGTGAGCTCTTCGTCGACGGGGCGGCGCTCGATGATGTCGACCTTGTAGGTCTCGCCCATCTCCTTGAAGAGACGGATGGCCGCATCGCGCGCGATGACCTCGCGCCGGAACTCGGTGTCCTCTTTGACGATGGCGCGCATCGTCTCTTCGATCTTCGCGAGGTCTTCTTCGGTGAAGGGCCCATTGGGCTTGTCGAAGTCGTAGTAAAAGCCGTCCTCGATGGCCGGGCCGATGGTGACCTTGGTGCCGGGGAAAAGGCGCTGCACCGCATCCGCCATGACGTGGGCGGTGGAGTGGCGGATGACCTCGAGGCCAAGAGGCTCCGTGGCACGAACGGGCGTGAGCGCAGTCGGGTCCGTGGTCTCGACGGGCGTGTGAAGGTCGAAGAGCTTGCCGCCGATCGTGACGGCGACGATGTCTTTGTCGAGCTTGCCCTGGGAGAGAAGAAGTTGTTTCGGTGTTTGCTTGGCGCTCATCGGGAGGGCGCAGCTTACACCTTGCCGCTTCGCTCGGCGACTGCCTAGAGAATGTCGCTGACGCGGATTTCGGCGTCCGGGAACGCGGTGGGGCGGAGGATGCCGCCGGGGCGGTATGGCTGGAGCCGGGTATAGGCGCCGGCTACGATTTCCGTGTGCACCTCGACGATGCCGTCGCGCACGTTGACGACCCAGTATTCGGGGACGCCGCACTCGGCGTAGAGCTGCGCTTTGGTGGTGCGGTCCGTGAGGAGGGAGCTGTCGGCGACTTCGATGAGGAGGAAGGCCTTGTCGGGGTGGGCGGTGCGATGCTCGTCGCGCGGCACGATGGCAATATCGGGTTCCGGCTCGGAGCCATCCGAGGCCGCAAAGGCACTCTGAATCCGAACGGCGACTCGCCCCGCCAATTGCAACAGAAGCAACTCGTTCAGCCGCTCGATCGCCCGATCATGAGCGATGCCTTTCGGGCTCATGTGGACGATGGTGCCATAGAGCAACTCGACACGCTCATTTTCGAACGCCCCTGTCTCTGCCAACGTCTCGTACTCGGCGCGGCGAAGCCGACGGACGGGGTTGTGCAGGACCGGTGCGGAGGCCATGCACTCAAGATAGCACACCGGGTATCCAGTCCTAGCGAGCGCCCTGGACAGGCGTAGACTGGGGCGATGATCGAGTTCTGCTTCGACTTTGTCTCGCCGTATTCGTACCTGGCTTGGACGCAGGTGTTGGCGCTGGGAAAGCGCGTAGGGCACGAGGTTCGGCTGAAACCGGTGCTTTTCGGCGCGATTTTGAGCGCGCTGGGGACGAAGGGGCCGGCGGAGGTGCCGGCCAAGCGGGTGTACGTGCTGAAGGACGTCTTGCGGCTGGGAAGCCGGGCCGGGATTACGGTGACGGTGCCGCCCGCGCATCCGTTCAATCCGCTGATTGCTCTGCGGGTGGCGGGGCTGCCGATTCTCTCGGAGGAAGAGCGCGTGCGGGTCGTCGATGCGCTGTTCACGGCGCCATGGGGGCGGGGGGAGGCGATCGATACGGCGGATGCCGTCGCGGGGGTGCTCGGGCGGGCCGGCATCGATGCGGCGCCGCTGTTGGTGCAGGCGGCGACCCCGGAGGGAAAGGATCGACTGCGGCGCAATACCGACGAGGCGCTGGCCCGCGGTGCTTTCGGCGTGCCGACGATGTTCGTGGGGGACGAGATGTTCTTCGGGTTCGATTCGTTCCGCGAGCTCGAAGCGTACGCGCGCGGGGAGGACCTTCTGGCACCGCACGGGGAAGTGCTGCAGCGATGGTTGGATCTTCCCGCCGCCGCGGTTCGGAAATAGCGCGTGCCGCAGTCGGCCCTGGAAGCCGATGCTCGGTATGTTCGTGCGCTCGTGCACAAAGCGGCTCGGCGTTCGGCATGGATCACGGTCGCCTCGGCGATGGTTCGCCGGGATATCCCTGCTCCCGACCGCGGGGGAGGCGCGACCCCCGCGGGGGCAAGCCTCCTCTACAGCGGGCGGGAGACAGACGGGTGCGTGATCGCGCATCCGCGCAATCGCACACGTTCTCCTCCTGGCCTTCTCTCCGCCAGATCAAAAATGAGGGTAAAAAAGTGCCGGTGGATGCGAGCAGTTTTTGCAGCTTCCCCAACGAGGACTTCGGCCACCGGTCCGCGCCCGCTGCGCTTCCCGTCACCGCTCCGCATGTTGTTCCCGCTGGCGAGGCTCCCGTAGGAGTGGCTCCTCGCTATCAACGGGCACGTGGAGGGCTGTTGCCTCCCGCTCATACCAATGGCAACCCATCACCTTGATCTGCGACCTTGCGAGCGCGGGGTCCGGAGCGCCGCGCACCAAGGTCTGACCCGACGCATTGCCAATGCGGTGCCAATCCGCACCTGCCGAAAAATGCGCCCGCCCGCGCAGCCTCCCCTGTCCCGGACGGATTTCGGCCTGTCCGTGACACCCTGCGCCCGAGATCCTCGCGCTCGGCGGAGCTGGGGGTCTCCCCCATGCGAAGGCGGCCCAGCCGCCGAGCATTTGGGGGAGACCGCCACGCGCCCGCAGGCGCCCTGGCGCCGAGGACGCGTGGCGAGTGGGGGCAGCAAATCTCGAAAATCTTCGAAAGAATTCTCTCGATCTAAACCTTGGGGCGCGCTCGATCGAGGATGGCGACGCGGTCGATGCCGGATGGCAAGGTGCCGAAGGCGGTGCCGTGGTCGCCTTGGATGCGGGAGCGGATGAAGGCGGCCAGCACGGCGGGGTGGCCGTGGCGGAGGAGGAGCGAACCTTGGAGGGCGAGGGCGAGGCGCTCGACCAGGATGCGGCCGCGGGATTCGACGTCGGTGAGGTCGGAGAGATCGCGGTCGAGGCGCTCCAAATAGGCGTCGAAGTGGCGGTCGGTGCCGCGGGCAAGGGATAGCTCGTTGCGAAGGGCGACGACGCCCTCGGGCTCGCGTGCCATGGCGCGCAGCACATCGAGGCACATGACGTTGCCCGAGCCTTCCCAGATGGAGTTGAGCGGCGATTGGCGAAAGAGGCGCGGCAGGATCGACTCTTCCACGAAGCCGGAGCCGCCGTGGCACTCGAGCGCCTCGGCGATGACGGGCGGGGTGCGCTTGCAGACCCAGTACTTGCCAATTGCCGTGGCGATGCGCGCAAAGGCGCGCTGCTCGGCGTCGGCCGGCGAGTCGTCGTACGCGCGAGCAAGGCGCAAAAAGAGCATCGTGGCGGCTTCCTGCTCGATGGCCAGGTCGGCCAGCACGTTTTGCATCAGCGGCTGCTCGAGCAGGCGCTTGCCGAAGGCGCTGCGGTGGGCGGCGTGATGTGTTGCCTGGGCAACGGCCTGGCGCATGACCGCCGCCGAACCCGTCACGCAGTCGAGGCGCGTGTGGCTCACCATCTCGATGATGGTCTTCACACCGCGCCCTTCTTCACCGACCATGCGCGCCCAGGCGCCGTGGAACTCGACCTCGCTGGAGGCATTGGAGCGGTCGCCCAGTTTGTCCTTGAGGCGCTGAATGTGGAACGCGTTGCGCGTGCCGTCGGGGCGCCATCGCGGCAAGAGAAAACAGGAGAGACCGCGCTCGGTGTGCGCGAGCACCAGGAACACGTCGCACATGGGGGCGCTGCAGAACCATTTGTGGCCCACGATGGCGTATTCGGCGCCGGGTCCCGAGGCATTGCCCAACGGGCGCGCTCGCGTGGTGTTCGCGCGGACGTCGGAACCGCCCTGCTTCTCGGTCATGGCCATGCCGCTGAGGGCGCCCTTCTTCTGCGATGCGGGGATGCAGCGCGGATCGTACTCGGACGACGTGAGGCGCGGGACCCATTCGTCTGCGAGCTCGGGCTGTGCACGCAGCGCGGGAACGGCGGCGAAGGTCATCGTGATGGGGCACTGGTGTCCCTGCTCCGCTTGCGACATGAGGTAAATCATGGCCGCGCGCGCAACGTGGGCGCCGGGGCGAGGGTCCTGCCACGGCAATGCGTGCAGGCCGTGCCCGACGGAAGCTTGCATCAGGCGATGCCAAGCCGGGTGGAACTCCACCTCGTCGATGCGGTGGCCGTAGCGATCGTGCGTGCGCAGCTCCGGAGAGTAGCGGTTCGCTTGCGTGCCCCAGAGCATCGCCTCGCCGGTCGCGAGCACACCCACGTCACGAATGCGTGACATTGCCCAATCGGCTCCGTGCCGCGTGATGCCATCGACGAGCGCCCGGTCTTGCTCGAGCGAATCGTAGCCTTCGAGCGGGGGCGGCTGATTGAAAACCTCGTGCGTGCTCATCACGGCATCTCTCCTTTAATAAGGTGTAATGTATCCGAGAAAGTGACCATGCTAGGAGGCCGTCGTACCATGCGGCGCGTGCGGTTCTCGCCCTTCAAATTTGCCCTGCTCCTATGTGGCGCAAGCAGCGTTCTCTTCGCAGCCTGCAAGCGCGGCGAGCAGGCCACCCCCGAGGGCACGGCCCCGGTCCCCACGGTCGAGCACCACAACGGCAAGGTCTTCGTGCCGGAAGGTTCTCCGTTGCGCCAACGCATCGAGGTGAAGCCGGCCGAGATGAAATCGATCGAGCGGCATATCGTCGCGCCGTCGACGGTCGAGGCCGAGCCCACGCGCCTCGCCAAAATTGCCCCGCCGCTGGCCGGACGCATCGTCAAACTGTTCGTGCACTTCGGCGACTCGGTCAAGGCAGGCGCGCCGCTCTTCACCATCGATTCGCCCGATTTGGTGGCCGCACAAAGCGACTACTTGAAGGCCAAATCCGCCTTTGCCCAAGCCGAACGCGACGTGGCTCGGCAGAAAGATCTCGTCGATCACGGCATCGGCGCGCAAAAAGAACTGGAGCAGGCTCAGACGGATCGCGAGACCGCGAAGAGCGAGCTCGAACGCACCACGACCCGGTTGCATCTGCTCGGCGTCGGGCCGGGCAACGTCGGCGGGCCGATGACGGTGCGCTCGCCCATTGCGGGACGGGTGATCGATCTTTCGACGGCGCCGGGCCAGTTCCAGAACGACCCGGCGAGCATTCTGATGATCGTGGCCGATCTCTCCAACGTGTGGGTCACCGCGAACATTCAGGAAAAGGACATCCGCCGCGTGCACCAAGGCGACGATGCGGTGGCGACCTTCACCGCGTACCCGGGCGAGTCGTTCCCCGGCAAGGTCGCCTTCGTCGGCGATCTGCTGGATGCGGAGACGCGCACCATCAAAGTGCGCATCGGGTTCGACAATCCGGATTCGCGCCTCAAGCCGGCGATGTTTGCCACGGTGAGCTTTCACGGCAAAGCGGTGCCGGAGCTGGTGGTGCCGGTGGCGAGCGTGGTGATTGCCTCCGACAAGAGCCATGTCTTCTTCGAGACGGGGCCGTGGGAGTTCGAGAGGCGCCCGGTCACGGTGGGTGACCAGGTGGGCGACCAATTCATCGTGGTGAAAGGTATCGAGGCCGGGCAGCGCATCGTCACCGCGAACGCCGTGCTTTTGCCATGATCAACCGACTCGTTGCCATTTGCCTTCAAAAGCGATGGCTGATGCTGGCCGTTTTCGCGATGGTGGCCATCTTCGGCTATTACTCGTTTACCACGTTGGCCATCGAGGCATATCCCGATATTGCGGATACGACCGCCCAGGTCATTACGCAGTATCCGGGGCACGCCGCCGAGGAAGTGGAAGAGCAGATCACGGTGCCCATCGAGCGCGAGCTCAATGGCATTCCGGGCCTGCACGTGATGCGCTCGCGGAGCACGTTCGGGCTCTCGCTCATCACGTTGGTATTCCGCGACGGGGTGGAAGACTATTGGGCGCGCACGCGCATTCGAGAGCGCGTGTCCGGGGTGGAGCTGCCCGAGGGCGCGACGCCGACGCTCGATCCGCTGACGTCGCCGACCGGCGAGATTTTCCGCTACGTGCTCCAGGGCCCCTCGCACTCGCAGCGGGAGCTGAAAGAGCTGCAGCAATGGCTGGTCATTCCCACGATCAAACAGGTCTTCGGCGTGGCCGACGTGACCAACTTCGGCGGGGAGACGACACAATTCCAATTGGCGCTGGACCCTGCGCGGCTGGCTCAATATGGATTGGGATTGAGCCAGGTGGTGGACGCCATCAAAGCCAACAACGCGAACGCCGGCGGCAGCGTTCTCGTGCGCGGCGATCAGGCGGCGGTGGTCCGCGGCATCGGGCTCGTGCGCAATCTGGACGACTTGGGCAACGTCGTGGTGAGCGAAAGCCACGGCACTCCCGTTTTCGTGCGCAATTTGGGCACGCTGAAATTGGGCGCGCTCACGCGCAACGGCATCGCGGGGCGCGACGAAGATGCCGACGTGATCACCGGCATCGTGCTCCTTTTGCGCGGGGTCAATCCCTCGGTGGCACTGGATGGCATTCACGAGAAGGTGGATGCTCTCAACAATGGGCTGT
The DNA here is from genome assembly GCA_037157775.1 of Sorangiineae bacterium MSr12523. Classification (NCBI taxonomy): domain Bacteria; kingdom Pseudomonadati; phylum Myxococcota; class Myxococcia; order Myxococcales; family Pendulisporaceae; genus Pendulispora; species Pendulispora brunnea. The sequence goes on along the minus strand of CP089982.1, from coordinate 1,707,436 downwards.
TGCCACCGGACGTGAAGGTGGTTCCGTATTTGGACCGGACGGACTTGGTCCATACGACATTGTCGACCGTCTCGCATACGCTGCTCGAGGGCATGGGGCTCGTCATCATCGTGCTCATGCTCTTTCTGGGCAGCGTGCGCAGCGCGCTCATCGTCGCCTTGACGATTCCGCTGTCGCTCCTGATTGCGTTCATCCTCATGGCCACGACGGACATTCCGGCCAATCTGTTGTCGCTGGGCGCCATCGATTTCGGCGTCATCGTGGACGGCGCGGTGGTGGTGCTGGAGAACATGCTTCGCAAGCGCGAGGAGGACTCCACCTCCATTTTGACCCTCGACGATGCGCGCGAGGCCGCGAGCCAGGTGGCGCGGCCGATGTTCTTCGCCACGGTCATCATCGTGACCGCGTACTTGCCGCTGTTTGCTTTTCAGCGCGTGGAGAAAAAGCTCTTCACGCCGATGGCGTACACGATTGGCTACGCGCTGGCCGGTGCCGCCTTGTGCGCGCTGGCGCTCATTCCAGGGTTGGCCTATGGCGTATTGCGAAAGCCGCGCAAGGTCTTTCACAATCCCGTGTTGACGCGGCTCGGGCATGCGTACGAGCGGTATTTGGGTGTGCTGGTGCGCCGGCCATGGGCATCCATCGTACCGGGGATCTGTGCGCTGGGATTGGGCGTGGTGTTGAGCCTGGTCATCGGGCGGGAGTTCTTGCCGCAGTTGGACGAAGGCTCGATTTGGCTCCAGGTGACGTTGCCGCCCGGGATTTCGCTGCAGAAGGCCAGCGACATGGCCAGCGAGATCCGATTGGCCACCAAGGAGTTTCCCGAGGTGACCAAAGTGGTGACGCAGCTCGGACGCAACGACGATGGGACGGACTCGTGGACGCCATCGCACATCGAGGCGTCCGTGGGCCTGCGGCCTTACGCAACGTGGGCGCACGGAAAGACGAAGCACGACTTGATCGTGCAATTGTCCGAGCGCTACGAGAAGATTCCGGGGGTCGTGGTCGGATTTTCGCAGCCGATGATCGACGGCGTGAACGACAAGATCGCGGGCGCGCACAGCGAGCTGGTGATCAAGGTGTTCGGAAAGGACTTCGCGGAGATGCGGCGCATCGCCGAGGGCATCGTGGAGGTGCTCAAGGCGACGCCGGGAAGCGCCGACGTGTCGATCGATCAGGAGCCGCCACTTCCGCAGCTGCAAATTTTGGTCGATCGCGAGGCGGCGGCGCGCGTTGGCGTGAATGTGACCGACATTGCCGATCTCATCGAGATTGGCATTGGCGGCCGGCCGGTGGGCCAAATTTTCCAGGGGGAGAGGCGATACGACATTACCGCGCGTTTCATCGAACCGGTGCGCAACAGCGAAGAGACGATTGGCAATTTGACCTTGAGCGCGCCGGCCAGCGGCGCGCGAATTCCATTGTCGCAAGTGGCCTCGATTGGCTTTCGCACGGGCGAGAGCACGATCACTCGGGAGGGCAATGGGCGGCACCTCACGGTGAAACTGAATTTGCGCGGGCGCGATCTGGCGTCGTTCCTGGAGGATGCACACCAGCGAATCGATCGCGACGTGAAGTTCGATCGGCAGCTCTACAAAGTGAAATGGGGCGGGCAGTTCGAGAATCAGCAGCGTGCGCAGGCGCGACTGGCCATCATCGTGCCCTTGGCCTTGGGTCTCATCTTTCTGCTGCTCTATGGGGCATTCGGGACGTTGCGGCACGCGGCGATGATTCTGGCCAGTGTGCCGCTGGCGTTGGTGGGCGGGATGATTGCGCTGCTCCTTCGGGGAATGACGCTCAACGTGTCCAGCGCGGTGGGCTTCATTGCGCTGTTTGGCGTGGCCGTTCAGAACGGGGTCATCATGGTATCCAATTTGAATCATATGAAGGAGAAGCTCTCGCTGGGCGAGGCGGTGATTCATGGCGCCAAGGACCGATTGCGCCCCGTGTTGATGACGGCCACGGTGGCCACCTTGGGGCTTTTGCCCGCGGCGCTGGCGCGGGGAATTGGCTCCGACGTGCAACGGCCGCTGGCCACGGTGGTCGTGGGCGGGCTGGTCACGGCAACCGTGTTGACCTTGTTGGTGCTGCCTGCCCTGTATTACGTGGTGGAGCGGCGCGTGTCGGGGAGAAGCGAAACATGAAGCGGCTTTTGGGTGCGTGCGCCGTGATGCTGGCGTTGTGGCCGGGGGTGGTTTCGGCCGAGCCCGAGGGCACGAGTCGCTTCAACCTTGCGGGGTATTTGCAAGAGGTTGCCAAAGGGAACCTCGAGCTCGTGGCGCAACGGACGAATGTGACGATTGCGCAGGCGCAGTTGGGCATTGCCAAGGTATTTCCCAATCCGCAGCTCACGGGCGGGTTGCTGCAGTACGATATTTCGAAGAAGGACAATCCGACGGCGACCACCGTGCAACTTGCGGTGCCCTTGGAGCTCGGCGGGAAGCGCAGCTCGCGCATTTCGGTGGCGGAGAGCGGCGTATCGGTCGCACAGGCCGATACGGAGGATTTTCTGCGCCTTTTGCGGGCCGCCGCGGCGAATGCGTACATCGACTCGCTGCATGCGCGGCTGGTGCTGGAGCGGAAACGGCGCACCCTGGCGAGCCTCGAATCGCTGGTGGCGGTGAATACGCAGCGGCTTCGGGTCGGCGACATTGGTGAGGCGCTGCTGGTGCAGTCGCGGGTGGAGGCGCAGCAATTCCGCGCGCAAGTCATTTCGGCGGAGGGCGACGTTCGGGCGACGGATCTCGCGTTGGTCGGTTTCATGGGGAACGCGGCCGCGCCGCATATGCGCCATGCGCTGGATCTCGGCGGCGATTTGCGCGCCGCGGAGAATGCCAACTTCGACGTGGAGGGGCTGGTCCGCCACGCGATGGCGCAGCGGCCAGATCTCCGCTCGGCCAAACGGCGGGTGGCATTGGCGCGCTCCGTGGTGGACCTCACCCACGCGAATCGCGTCATCGACGTGACCCTGGGCGCGAATTGGCAGCACAATTTCGCGACATCGGGGACGACGAATCTTCCCGCGTCGGATTGGCTGGGCGGCACCCTGAGCGTTCCCCTCCCCTTCTCGCGCGTCTACCGCGGCGATCTCGACGCGGCCTACGCCGCCGAGACCCAATCGAACACGATTGCGCGCGCCGCGGAGATCCACGTCGAGGTAGAAGTTCGCCAGGCCGTCGCCCGCTACCAAGCCGCCTCGTCCCGCGTGAAACTGTACACGCAAGACGTGCTCTCCGATGCCGACAAGGTGCTCGAAAAGACGCTCTACAACTACCAACGCGGCGGAGCCACCCTCGTCGAAGTCCTCGTCGCCCAGCGCACCGTCGACGACGTGTACCTATCGTACTACGACGCCCTCACCGACTCCGCGCACACCTTGGTCGAAGTGCAGCAGGCTTCGGCGTTTTGGAATTTCGGGCTGTAGTCATTTCGGCCGCTGCGAAAGCTTTTGCCGTTCTTCGCCAAAGTCGCGCATGATCGTCTGTGCGGCGATGTTGCGCATCGCGAAGAGGTTACCTACTTTCTCGAACGCGCCCGCCGCCTGCGCGCTTGGGGCCGTCCGGTGGAGCGCTTGCCATGATGCCATGCGGGTCGGTGATTCCTTTGGTTCGTGGAAATCGTTCATCTCGTCGAGAAGCGTCGTCACGGCCCCGTGCTTGACTCCCGCCCATCCCGCGGCGTTTCGCTTGCTTCTCCGCAGCGCTCGTAAAGACCTCCACGGCGGTCGCGCAGCTCTCGAAGACCCACGTGTAAACCGGATCGTGCTCGTGAAAGTAATATACGAGGGGGGCCGGAATGCCTTGGGATGCAAGCGACATGTCGATGAGCAGCCCGAAGGCATCGCCATCGGCGCCCGCGATGGGGTAGAACGCAGGCTCGAATCGAGCCTCTCCAATCGATGCCCAATCGTCCGCGTACCATTCGAAGTTGGACATGTCGAGTTCGCGCGGCAATCCCACGTGAGGCATCACGGCCTCGAACGAAACCCGAGCGCCCAGGGCCCTCAGTTCAGAGAGTCCCTCTTGGAGCCCCGGCCACACCGAAAGAGCATCGGAGGGGCAGCCGTACTGCGATAGCTTCGCATCCCTCTCGATTTCGAGGGCACCTACCTTCGCTCGTTGTTCCGTGAGCCATGAGGGTTCGGCGAGATCGAGCGCGAGCCGAGGGTTCCTCTCACAAAATTCGTACAAATCTGCCTGAAGGGCCGGTGCCGTCCGCCCGAATTCATCGTACCAACCGCGAATGGCCGCCTCGCAGGCCGCCTGAAGAGTGGCCAATTCCGGCATTTGCGTGCGGTTGCCCATCATGCCGAAGATCTGGCGAGCGTCCCCGCGGAAAAAGCCCAAGGCGCGCACCAATTCCCCGGCCCCCACGTCTCCTCGGGTCCCCGAGGGCGAACACTCCGCAATTCTTGCCGCGATCCACTCCTCGACTTTGGTCATGCGCCAATCTTACGTCGACGTATTCGATTACCTGCCGTCGAAACGGTGCATTTCTCGATGAATGGAGATTCGGCCATTTCCTGCCAGCCGGGCTGGGGTGGAAGTGCAGCAAGCCTCGGCGTTTTTGGAATTTCGGCCTTTAGACGAGCGAAACCAACGTCGTCACGCGCGGCGCGTCGGCCAATTTTGCGCATTGGCCATCGGGCGCCACCCGCGTGATCGCCGCACCATCGGTCAAAAGCAGCGCGCCATTGCGCTCGAAATCGTAGCCGGCCACCGATTCCGCAACCACGGTTTCGTCACCATGCGGAGTGCGGCGCACCAGCGCCCATTCGCGCGGAGCGCGCGGCAGCTCGTCGGGCTGCCCCACCTCGCCCGCCGACGCGAGATTTTGGCGCTCGTGAAGACGCCGCGCATCCACCTGGCGGCCGCGCGTATTGCCCAGGGTCGACATCGGCTTACCGGTGTAGCGCATGGTGAAATAGTCGAGGTAACGGAAACCCGCGTACATCAGACGGAGCGGCGCCACCAATCCATCTCTCAGCATCTCCCCCGCGTTGGGCGCCGCGGGCCCGCGGTGATAGGGACGACGAATGGCAAACAGCGTCCCATCTTGCATCATGCGCGGCGAGAGATAATCGAAGTCCGGGTGCGCCACCAGCGTGCGCAGCTTGGCGTGCTCCGCGTCGAGTAAATGAATCTCCGATGGGCCCAAGCCGGCGAGCATCCCCGTTTCATCGCGCCCCACGCCCGACGACTGATACACCAATTGATGGCGACCCGCGGTCACCTCGGGCCCCACGGGAACCCAAGACGGTGCACCATCGACGGTATCGCCATCGGTTACCAAGGCCACCTCCCCGCCGTCGTCGCGCATCACCGCAACGTTGCATGACCCATTTTTCTGCGATCGCGTCATCGCCACCACGCGATGATCGTCGCTCGTGGCCATCGACAGCGCGACGCCGTCGGTACCGTGCACCAACCGCGTTTCCCCCTTGGTCGCCACATCGTAGGCGAAAATCCCACTCACCACACCCGTCGTCACCGCATAGAGCAGCTCGCCTGGGCGCCGGCCGCGTGAAAGCGCTACGAAGAACGCGGGCTCGCGTTTTCCTTGCGCGTCGTCCCAGAGCGCGGCCGCGCCCATGAACCTTGCCCCCGTTCCTTGCGTCTTCCACGACGTTTTGCGATCGATGCTCGCTTCACGCCGCCGCACGTCCTCCACGAACGCGCTGGAGAGGATCTCGGTCTCCCCATCGTCGAAAAGAAGGTGCACCTGTCGATCGGCGAGGTAAGCAAGTCGTGCATTGGGCATGGATGGGTCCGATAATACGCCAACTCGAGCGATAACTCCCCCGAACCCACGCGACCGAATCCACGAGCCCCGCTCGATCCCGGCAATGATGAGCTCGACAGCCTGCTCGGAGCAGAGGATTGTGCTTTAGCGTTTCTCGCTATCCAAATGAGCCATCTGCGACGCCGCATACCGCTCGCCGGCGGCGGCACCCGCGGGGATGGCGCGCTCGATGTTCGCGAGGTCGTCCGCGGACAATGCAATGTCCACTGAACGGAGCGCCTCGGTCAGGCGCTCGCGGCGGCGGGCGCCCACCAGCGGCACGATGTCCGGGCCACGGGACAAAACCCAGGCGATGGCGATGGGGGCGACGGTGGTGCCCTTGGATTCCGCCACGCGGCGCAACGCTTCCACCAAAGCCAAATTGCGGTCCAAGTTCTCGCCGGAGAAGCGCGGGCTCACGGCGCGGAAATCGCCTTTGGCGACGGGACGGTCCTTGGACCAGTGGCCGCTGATCAAACCGCGGGAGAGCACGCCGTAGGCGGTAATGCCGATGCCCAATTCGCGGGTGGTCGGCAGAATCGAACTCTCGATGCTGCGCGACAAGAGTGAATACTCGATTTGCAGATCCGACACCGGATGCGTCGCATGGGCGCGGCGAATCGTGTCGGCGCCCGCCTCCGAAAGGCCCACATGGCGCACGTATCCCGCTTTCACCAAGTCGGCAATCGCGCCCACCGTTTCCTCGATCGGCACGGCCGGGTCGACGCGCGCGATGCGGTATACATCGATGTATTTCACGTCCAGCCGGCGCAGCGAATAGGCGATGAAGTTCTTCACCGCGGCGGGGCGCCCGTCGTATCCGAGCCAGCTGCCATCGGGACCGCGCAGCGCGCCGAACTTCACACTGATGACCGCCTTGTCGCGCGAGCCGGGGCGCTCGCGGAAAGCCTCGCGAAGCAAAAGCTCGTTGTCGCCCATTCCGTAGAAGTCGCCGGTATCGAACAGAGTCACGCCGGCGTCGAGGGCTGCGTGGATCGTCGCGATGCTCTCGGTGCGGTCCGCAGGACCGTAGAGATCCGACATGCCCATGCAACCCAAACCGAGCGCCGAAACTTGGGGACCCTTGGAGCCGAGCTTGCGCGTGATCATGGCAACGAAAGTAACACGATCAACGATGTCTAGGCTCGCGCCCCTTCGGTTGAGTCGGCGCGGGACGAAACGGCGCCGGCGGAATCGGACGACGCACGGCCACGCCATCCTCCACCGTGAGACGCTCGCCATGGTGCAAAACGTCCATGGAGCCTTCGCCATGCAAGAGCTCATAGGTCGCCTCTTGCAAAAGTACGGTCACGCGCAACTGAAGCCCCTTTCGTGTCAAGGTGAAGGTAAGCCGCGTGAGCCCTTCGGGAAGTCGCGGTGCAAATGCGATGACCCCGTTCTGATCGCGCATACCGCCGAGCCCTGCGACCAGCGCAATCCACGTCCCCGCCAGCGCGGCAATGTGAAGTCCGTTGCGCGTGTTGTGCTGCAGATCCTGCAGATCCAAGAGTGCGCACTCCGCCAAATAGTCGAAGGCCAGGCTCATGTGCCCGACTTCGGCCGCCAGCACCGCCTGCGTGCACGCGGACAGCGACGAATCGCGTACGGTGATGCGCTCGTAATATTCGAAATTCTTCGCTTTTTGCTCCGCCGAAAACGAATTGCCGCATAGATGCATGGCCAACACCAAGTCCGACTGCTTGACGACCTGCTTGCGGTAAATATCGAAATACGGAAAATTCAAAAGCAGCGGATACTGCTCGGGCTTGGTATGGTCGAAGTCCCAGAGCTGGTGACGCGTGAAGCCATCGGCCTGCTGGTGCACCCCCAGGTCCTCGTCGTACGGAATGAGCACCGCGCGGGCAGCGGCACGCCATTCGGCCATTTCGTCGGTCGTTACGCCGCAGCATCGCGCTTTTTCCAAATGACGCTCGCAGGCGTCGGCCGCGCCCACCAGGTTTCGCTGCGCCATCAAGTTCGTATACAAATTGTTGTCCGCCAGGGCGCTGTATTCGTCCGGCCCCGTGACTCCGTCGATGCGAAAATCACCGTGCACGTCGTAATGGCCCAGCGAGCGCCAGAGGCGCGCCGTTTCAATCAAGAGCTCCAGGCCCGTTTCCTCCTCGAAGGCCGCATCGTCCGTGACATCCACGTACCGAATCGCCGCGTCCGCGATATCCGCATTGACGTGAAAGGCCGCCGTGCCTGCAGGCCAATAGGCCGAGCACTCTTCCCCAGTGATGGTGCGCCAGGGAAAGGCCGCCCCCGCGAGTCCGAGCTGGCGCGCGCGGTCTTTGGCAATCGACAGGGTGCCATGCCGCCAGCGCAAAACGTCGGCCACGGACGCGGGATTCGTATACGTGAGCACGGGCAGCACGAAGGTCTCCGTGTCCCAAAACGCGTGCCCGTCGTAGCCGGGGCCCGTGAGGCCCTTGGCCGGAATGGGGCGCAGTTCGGCACGGGCGCCCGCCTGCAGCACGTGGAAGAGCGCAAAGCGCACGGCCTGCTGGATCTCGGTGTCGCCCTCCAATTCGACGTCCGCGCGGGCCCAGAACTCGTCGAGGTAGCGCTTTTGCTCGGCGAAAAGCCCGTCCACGCCCGCGTGATGCGCCGAGGTGAGCGCGGCGCCGACCTGATCGCGCACGGCGGGCAGGCTCCTCTGGCGCGACCACCCGTAGGCGAGAAACTTCACGATGCGAAGGCGCTGCCCGGGCTGGAGATGATCCGTGACCACGACGCGGCCGATGTCCGGCGCGACGTGCTTCACGATGCGCACGCCGTCCGTGCCCTCGATGACGTGATCCATGGCCGCGGCCATGCGAAGGCCACTATGGATCGTCTCGTGCACCAATTCGACCATATTGTCGCGGGATTCGTATTCCAGTGAACGCAGCGGCGCCTCGAGCACGGCGGCTTCGCGCGGATCGCGGCCCATGGGGGGCAAGGCTTCATTGGCCATCAACTCGGATTGCACGACCAACGTGGCCGGCCCATCGAGAGGCTCGACCTCGTACACGATGGCCACGATGGATCGATGGGTGAACGACACGAGTCGCTTCGAGGTCACACGTACGGTGCGCCGGGCAGGTGACGACCATTCGGCAACGCGCGTGAGCACGCCCTCGCGAAAATCGAGACGGCGCTCGTGCTTTCGCAATTGGCCATAGCGCACGTCGAACGGCTCGTCGTCCACGAGCAGGCGCATGATCTTGCCATTGGTCACGTTGATGACCGTCTGCCCCGACTCGGGAAAGCCATACCCCGCCTCGGCGTAGGGCAGCGGCCGCAGCTCGTGCACCGAATTGAGGTACGTACCCGGCAACCCATGCGGCTCGCCCTCGTCCAAATTGCCGCGCAAGCCGATATGCCCATTGGACAGCGCAAAGAGCGATTCGGCCTGCGCAATCAAATCGAGCCGCAGCTCCGTCTCGGTGAGCCCCCAGGGCTCGACGTTGAAGGCGCGCTGTTCGATCACGGGGCACCTCCGACCGTCAGCAGCTCGGAGAGATCGGTCACCACGACATGGGCACCGCGCTTTCTCAGTTCCTCGGCTTGCCCCACGCGGTCGACGCCGACAACGTATCCAAAGCTTCCCGCGCGCCCGGCCTCCACACCGGCGAGCGCATCCTCGAACACTGCGCCCGCCCCGGCCTCGACGCCAAGCGCGTGCGCTCCGGCGAGGTACGTGTCGGGGGCGGGTTTGCCGTGCAGGTGATCGCGCAGCGCGACGATGCCATCGATGCGCGCGTCGAAGAGCGACTCGATCCCCGCGGCCACGAGCACATCGTGGCAATTCGCGCTGGCCGACACGACCGCGGTGCGAAGACCTGCCGCTCGTACGGCCCGCACGTAGCGCACCGAGCCCTCGTAGGACTTGACCCCGTGGGCATGGATGCGCCGGAGGAGAAGCGCGTTCTTTCGATTCGACAGGCCGTGAATGGTTTCTCGATCCGCCGCATCGTCGAGGTCGCCCTCGGGAAGCACGATGCTGCGCGAGGCGAGAAACGAACGCACGCCGTCGGCGCGCGATTTCCCATCGACGTACAGCTCGTAATCATGCGCAGCGAACGGGACGAAAGGCTTGCCCGTCCGCTGCGCACATGCCTGGAGGTACGCATCGAACATCTCCTTCCAGGCGGCAGCATGCTCGGTCGCGGTTTGCGTGAGCACGCCATCGAGATCGAAGAGGCATGCCCGCACGTGCGAAGGGAGGCCAAGGGTCATGCCTCTAACCTAGAGGCCAATCCCCCCCAGGTCGATGCTTGTGCTACTGGGTAGATGTTGCGCGCGCAACAGCCTCCTTCGCAGCGGCTTCGACATCGATGCGCGAGCGGGTCACGTTGTTACGGGAATCCGTGATGGGAATCCCCGTCGTCTGGAGAATGCTCTCGATGTCGGCGGGCTTGAGCGCCGTGTTGGCGGCGCGCAAGACAGCCGCCGCGCCCGCGACATGGGGTGTCGCCTGCGAGGTTCCACTCATATTGGCCGTGCCGCCTTGGTAGCCCACCGAGGTGATGACCGAGCCGGGGGCGAGGATATCCAAATTGGCGGCGCTGTTGGAGAAGCACGTGATCTGGTCGGCGGCCGTCGCGTTGTCCGTGCAGTTGGACCACGCCTTTTTGCCGAGGTTGCCGTCGTACACCGCCCCCACGGAGAAAGAGTTTTTGACGCAGGCCGGTGCGCTGATGCCGGTGGACGATGCGCCATTGCCGGTGGCCACCACGGTGAGCACACCCTTGGTGCGCAGATCATTGATGACGCTGGCGTAGCTCGATTGGCTGGAATCGCAATCGCTCGCCGTGGGGGTGCCGCCACCGAGACTCATGTTCACGGCCACGGCATCGGGATGGTTGTCGAGCACCCAATCGAGACCGGAAACGATGTCGCTCGTGGACCCCGATCCTTGGGAATCGAGCACTTTGATACCGACCAACGTGGCCTCGGGCGCTACGCCGGAGACGATGCCGGCCACGTGGCTGCCGTGGCCCTGATCGTCTTTGGAGGCGCCGGGGCCCGTTTGCGTTTTCTGGCCATTGGGGCAGCAGCCGCCGAAGAAGCCTCCGCAGAAACAAGCCTCGTCGACCACTTTGCCGCTCAAGGACGGATGATCCGCCGCGACGCCGGTGTCGATGACCACCACCTTCTGGCCTTTGCCTTTGTAGCCCGAGGTATGTGCATTGGTGGCATGAATGAGGGCCAGGCTCCTCGGGGGGGCAGCTGAATACCTGAGTGGATCCGCAAGGGCACTCGCCGGGCGCCGGCTCTTCACGGCACTGGGCAAATCCGCTCGCGCGGAGCGAGAAATGTCATTAGCATACTCGCCACGAACATTCTCGCTTTAAAGACACTTGGCCGATCCTGGAAACGTCGCCTTATGTCGTTCTATCGAAGGAACGCCAATGGGGGAGGAGTAACCGCATGAACCACCCGGACTTCATCGAAGTGTACGAAGACGCGCTGGATCCCGTCTCGTGTGCCCAGATCATCGAGCGGTTTCAAGGTAGTCCACGTATTACTCGTGGTGCTACCGGCGGGGGTGTCGATTTGAAGCTCAAAGACAGTTGGGACTTGGGCATCTCGGGAGCGCCCGAGTGGTCGCCATCGGTGACGCTGCTTCATCGAATCGCCCTGAAGGGCCTGCGGCTCTATTTGCGTAAATTCGCCCACGCCATCCTTGCACCCTTGCAGTTCAAAATGGCCCACCCGACGACCGGCGCGCCGGAGATCATTCACGCCGAGCAACTGGCAACCATCGACGAGGAGGTGCTCACCGCCCTGGTGATGAAGGCCTTTCGCCCGGGCGAGATCAACCTGCAGAAATACCAATCCGACGTCGGCGGCTATCCCTATTGGCACTCCGAGCTCTACCCCAAAAAGAACGACGGCGGGGACACCCTCCATCGCGTCCTCTTCTGGACGATCTATTTGAACGATTCCTTCGAGGAGGGCGAAACCGAGTTTCTCTACCAGGCACGCAAGATAAAGCCCAAAACGGGCTCTCTGCTGATTGCGCCCACGGCCTTCACGCATACGCACCGCGGCAACCGGCCCAAGGGCGGCGACAAGTACATTGCAACGAGCTGGATCTTGTTTCGCCGGGCCGAGCAGCTCTATGCGACGTGAAACGAGCCGCCACCGGCGTGCATGCTTCGCCGGTGGCGGTCGTTATTCCAAGTTCGTGGTCAGTTGCCGAAGGTGGCCGTGGTACCATTGATGGCCGTGCACAGGCGGCCGCTGTAGGGACCCGTCATCGGACCAACTTGGTATTCGCCGAATACCCGCAGCGCGGTGGGGTTGCTCAGGTTGGTGACCAGGAAGGGCGGATTGTAATTCGCGGCATCGCCAGTGCAAATGACCGACGTCCCCGCCTCGTTCTTGATGTTCGTGTTCGACGGCACGGAAGCAACGTGCCCGTTGCCGGAGCCATTGCTCGGGAGAAGCAGGTCCGAGCGGCCGATGAGTTGCGTGAGCCCGGGCACCTTCACCGCCTGGCCTCCGGAGGGTAGAACCGTCCACGAACCATCGAGGTTGTAGGTAATGTTGAAAGTGGTGTACCCCGGCGTCGTGTCGCAAGCCGCCGCACCAATGGATGACGTGGTGAAATTGATGACGTCGCCGGCCTGGTAATCGCCAGTCTGGACGTAGAAGGTGAGAACCGGCTGGCAATCCAGGTTTTTGCTCGGTTCGACGGTGACGAAGTTGGAAAGGGTCACCAGGCCCGTCGCGGCATCTTTGACCGCCAAGCCCGCATTGAATTGCTGAAGAACGGGATTGAACGCGGGCGAGATGATCCGGAAGGCGCCCGGCTGCACACCGGCCGTGTTGATCGCAGGGCTCAATCCGAGCGGATCGACCACCATTTGCGTCGTATTGTTGCCGGTACCCGTCGCGCTGGTGAGATCGATGGCCTGGCTTGACGTGGTGAACCCCGACGCCTGCCCCACGACGGGCGGATGCTGCCGGGTCTGGGCGCCCGCATAATATTGCTGCAAGAACTGGAAGGTGAGAATGGAGCCCGAGTTGGCGTAGGGCAAAAGCTTTTGCTTGTAGATGCTATTCGAATAGACCTGCGGCCCCCCGGTGTAGACGGCGGGCTTCTGGAAGAAATAAAAATTCTGCGCTTGAAGGCTGTCGTTCTTGACGTTGATCGTATACAGCGTTGCCATGGCGATTCCCTCACAAAGTCGTTTTTGCTTCGGTGGATAAGGCGTCGGCGGTATGCCGATGAACATCGCATTAGCAGGCGGCGGGCCATCGCCTTGGAACGCCGATACCCTTCGCGAATCTCCGCGATTTCCGTTTGCATCCGTTTTCGATTGTCACCCGGCCCCGCGTCGCGCGTGCTGGACCGAAACGGCGGCGTCATCCGGTGACGCAGGGAAGGAAATGTTCACGAAGGGAACGGAGAAACTCGATGCGGGCAGCTAGACGCGCTCCGGCATTCTGAGAGAAACTGCGCCCATGATTCTCCGCCGCCGCTTCGTTTTTCCTCTACTCGCGCTCGCACTGGCCGCTGGGTGCGGCTCCAATCCGGCCCCGACGCAGGCACCCGCTGCCGCGCAGCCCTCTTCGGCAACCGCACCGGCGGCATCCGCCGTCGCAAGCCATGACGCACGTGACGCGTCTGCACCAAGTGCTCCGCAGGTGCCACCGGGATGGCGCTTCGAGAAACCCGTCGTCGTCGAGGGGGCGAACGGCATGGTGGTGACCGATCACGGAACGGCGTCCAAGGTCGGGCGCGATGTTCTCGCGGCAGGCGGAAACGCGGCCGATGCGGCCGTGGCCACGGCATTTGCGCTGGCCGTGGTTTTCCCGAGCGCCGGAAATATCGGGGGCGGCGGCTTTGCAGTGACCCGCATCAATGGGCAGGTACGGGCGCTCGACTTCCGTGAGACGGCACCGGCGGCGGCGTCCCGGAACATGTACCTCGACGCCAAAGGCAAGCCCAACGGGCGCGACACCATCGAAGGCGCCAAGGCGTCCGGCGTCCCCGGGAGCGTGGCTGGCCTGTGGGAACTTCATCAGCAGCTTGGCTCCAAGAAGAAGACGTGGGCCGAGCTGCTCGCCCCCGCCATCGAGCTCGCCGAGAAGGGCTTCGTCGTCGATGACGCGTACCTGAACACCTTCGGCAAACGCCCCGACGAGAGCCCGCAAGATCGCCTGCGCAAATTCCCATCGACGATGGCGCTGTATTTCCCGAATGGCTCCCTGCCCGCCAAGGGATCCATCGTCAAAAACCCGGAGCTCGCGGCCACGCTCAAGCGCATCGCCGCCAAGGGTGCGGCAGGCTTTTACGAGGGCCCGACGGCCGACGCCATCGTGGCGCAGATGAAGGCGGGCAACGGCATCATCACCAAGGCGGATCTCAAGGGCTACAAAGCGAAGTGGCGCACGCCCGTTGAATTCACCTACCGCGGGCAGAAGATCATCTCGATGCCGCCGCCGTCTTCGGGCGGTGTCACCCTGGCCATGATTTGCCACATTCTCGAGGCGTACGACCTCGGCAAGCTCGGTTGGCAATCGCCCGAGGAGCTGCACCTCGTCTTCGAGGCAATGCGCCGCGCCTTCGCCGCCCGCAACGAGAAGCTGGGCGATCCCGACTTCGTGAAGCTGCCGCTCGACCAGCTTCTCTCCGAGCAATGGGCAACCGAGCAGCGTGCGACGATCAAGCCCGACAAGGCGACGCCGTCGTCGGAGATCCAGAGCGGTGCGGCGTCGGGCGTCGGACCGCACACGACGCACTTCTCGGTCGTCGACGGCCAAGGCAATGCGGTGGCCCTCACCACGACGCCCAATTTCTGGTACGGCAACGGCGTCGCCGTCAAAGGCGCGGGCTTCATCCTGAACAACGAGATGGACGACTTTGCCGCGGTTCCCGGCACGCCCAACGGCTTCGGTCTCGTCCAGGGTGAGGCCAATGCCATCGCCCCCGGCAAGCGGATGCTCTCATCGATGACGCCGACCCTCGTGGTGGGCGCCGATGGTCAGATCAAATTGGTCGTGGGCGCCGCCGGAGGCCCCACCATCATCACGGCCGTGTTCAACGAGATCTCCGCGGTGCTCGACTTCGGGCTGGATCCGGGCGTAGCGGTGAGTGGCCCGCGCTTCCACATGCAGCACCTGCCGGACGTGGTGCTCTACGAGAAGGACGGCCTGCAACCCGGCGCGTTGAAGCGACTCGAGGGCATGGGCTACACCATGAAAGAGATGAAGCACATCGCCGATGCCCCCGGGATCGGTCGATCGGGCACGTCGTGGATCGGCGTGGCGGAACCCCGCCGCGAAGGCGGTTTGGCGGCCGGGTATTAGCGATATGCCATCATCGCCGCGCCGCCTATTGTGACGGCGGCGCGGCGGAACGCTGGCGAAGAATGCGCACGGTGTTGGCGAAGGCCGGATTGTCCGGGTTTTCCGTGGCCAGCTGTTCGTAGAGTTGGAGCGCTTTGGGGAGATCGCCCGTTTGGAACGCGTCCACGGCTGCGCGCTCCAAGGTCGGTGTCACGGGACCTTTCGGAGGCGGCGGCGGGCCGGCATCGATCGGCGGCGCAGGGTGGACCGCAATGCCCGTGGGAAGCGGGGTGGCGCTGGGGGCGCTAGGAGTCTGTGTGGGCGCGGGCGCTGGAGCGGACGCCGTCGTGGCCACGGGTTGCGGACGCGGACGATGGCGCTGGATCCAAATGCGCGCGAAGACGACGGACACCGAGGCGAGCAATGTCACCACGACGAAGATGCTCGCGGCGACTGCCACTTTGCGCCGTGCATCGCGCCGGGCCAGCGAGATCTGCGTCACGTCCATGGGCCGCGCCGCACTCGGCACGGGCATCGGTGCGGGCGCGGGCGACGGGGGTGGCGGCGGAATGCTCCAAACCTTGGTGGCGATGGAATCGCCGAGGGCAATCGGCGGCTCGACACGAACGACGCCGGACGCCTGCGCAGGCTGCACGGAGACTTGGGTCGGCTCGAAGGGAAGACTGTCCGGCGGCGGATTCAAATCGAGCGCCGTCGTTTCGAGCTCCGGCGGTACCTCCGATGTGCCATCGGGCCCGCGCAAACTCGCCGCGGCCGCACCGAAGCGCAGATGACACGGCGGCGTGAGCTCACTCCAGCGGCGCTGCAGCGGTGCACCATCCACGAGAACCGGCGATACGCTGTCGGTGCTGCACATGAAAAGGCGTTGCCCGTCGAAATGAACGAACGCGTGCACGTCGAGAACGCCCCTGCCCTCCACGTGGAACGCGCCCGCGCGACCGACGGAAAACGGATCACGCGACTCGCCCTCGTAGAAAAGCATCTCGGCGCCCTCGTCGGGCGAAAGGACGTATTTGAGCACACGCGGGTGGGTCATGCTGACGGCAAGCCTCGATCTCATGGTTGTGCGCTTTCGTTGGCGGAAGCCGCGGCCTCGTACATCGCGGCGGGAAGCTCGTATCCCTGCGCCTGAATATGATCGAGCATGCTGGGAAGAATGCCCGTGGGACGGAGCTCGCTGAGCACGCGCCCGTTCGCATCGAGACCCGAGACGTGGCGCAAGTAGAGATCGCGCACGAGGTAGATGCCCTGGGCGAGATCGAAACCGGCAATCTCGGAGACGTGCGTGATCTTGCGGCTGCCGTCGCGAAGGCGCGCCACCTGGACGACGATGTTGATGGCCGAGGCAATCTGCGCGCGCAAGGCCATGAGCGGAATGGATACGTCGCTCATCATGGCCATGGTCTCGAGGCGCGAAAGCACGTCGCGCGGATAGGTGGCATGCAAGGTGGTGAGGCAGCCGCCGTGACCGCTGGTCATGGCTTGCACGAGATCGAGCGCCTCGCCGCCGCGGATCTCGCCGATGACGATGCGGTCGGGGCGCATGCGCAAGGTAATGCGAAAGAGCTGCCGAATGGTCACCTCGCCCCGCCCCTTCACGTCGGCCGGGCGGGCCTCCAAGGTCACGACGTGATCGCGTTGCAGTTGCAACTCTTGTGAATCTTCGATGACCACGACGCGCTCGTCGTCGGGAATGAACGTGGAAACCGCATTGAGCAGCGACGTCTTTCCGCTGGCCGTGCCGCCGGCGATGACTACGTTTTGCTTGCAGGCAATCAAGGTGGAAATGAGATCCGCCGCGTCGCGCGTGATCGACTCGAAGCCAATGAGCTTCTCCACGGTGAGCTTCTCACGGAAGAAGCGGCGGATGGCCACGTAGGGACCGCCGGGGCCGGCCGGAGGAAGCACCGCGGCCACGCGCGAGCCGTCGGGAAGGCGCCCCTCGAGAAGCGGCCGCTCCTCGTCGGCGTGCTTTCCCACGTACTGCGCGGCATTGCGCAGCGCCGAAAAAAGCGCTTTCGGATTGGGAAACCGCGCGGCCACGCGCTCGAGACGACCCCGGCGCTCGATGTAGATCTTGCCCGGGCCATTGATCATCACCTCGGTGACCGTGGGGTCTTCCAGGTACGGCTTCACCGGGTGGAAGAAGTCGAGCAACGTGGCCGAGAACACTTCGTCGGGGATCACTGCGCCACCTCCGGCGCGGGCATCGCGACCGTCTGCATCAGCGAGGTGCGCGCCTCGTCGGCGTGCGATCCGCGCGGGGCGAGGCGCAGGTACTCGCGGAAGTATGGATCGGCGCCGATTTGATCGGTGAGCTCGTCGCGGAAGAAGGTGCCCACGGCGAATTGCACCTCGGCGTCCTCGGGCATGTCGCGCGCGGCCTGCTCCAGGTGCTCGCGCGCCCGGCCGATCTCGCCGATGGAGACGTAGAGCGCCCCGGCGACGAAGCGCAGATGCGCATCCTTGGGACGCCGCGCGAGGGCGACCTGCGCGTACTCCGAGGCGAGGCGGTAATGCCGCGAGGCCACGCACACGCGAAGGAGCTCGGGCAGCACGCGCCGCTCGTCGGCGTGCGCAGCCAAAGCCGCGCCGAAATATTGCTCCGCGCGGACCAAGTCGCCGATGTCCGCGTACGCCTTGCCGCGCTCGAAGAGCAGCTGCGGATCGCGATCTTCGGGCGGCTTGTTCGCCGTGCGGTTCGCCGCACCACCCGTGCTGGCGCACCCAGTGATGCCCATCAGAAGAAGAAGAACGGCAACGAGAAAACGGTGCATCGTCATGGGTATCCTCATCGTCCAAGCGGCTTGGCAGAGCGGCGCTCTGCTTCGATGGTGGCGTAGCGATCGAGCGACGCGAGCCACTCGACGTAGGGACCACGCCGGTGCGCGGTCATCGGGATCAGCACGGAGAGCTCGCGCTTCGCGCCAAAGGGGTCGCCCACGCGGAACGCATGCTCGAGGCGTACGCGGCGCACGCGGTATTCCTCGTCGACCTTCTTTCGCTGCGACACGGCGCTGGCCGAGGCATCGCGCTCCTCCTCGCCGGAGCCCGCGAGGCGGTAGCAGGCCGCCGCCAATTCGAACAACGACACGGAATCCACGGCGTCACGCCGTGAGAACGGACCGCGCTCGCGCTTGGCCTGCGCCGTGCGCAGCTTGTCCGCGGCAAACGCGCCATAGAGCTCCGGCGCTTGGGCAGGGCACGCGGCCACCGGTGCATCGAAGAGCGTCGGGGCCTCCGGGATGGGCAACTCCGCCGACGCGGCCACGCGCGAATAGATGATCGATGCCACGATGGCCACGATGGGCACGGGCACGAGAAGCCAGAACGGGGAGCGCCCGCGTTGCTTCTGCCCGAGGTCCACCGACTCCACGGTGAGCGTCACCCCGTTGATGGCGAGCACCGCCCCGGCGGGCCAAAGGCCGGTGACGAACGGCGCGCCATTCAACGTGGGCGCATTCGCCGCGGCCCGCGTGGTGAGGTGCACGCGCCGCTCGGAGGCGAAGACCTCCACGTGTTCGAACGCAGCCGCCTCCGGAGGAAGCCGCACTTCACAATGCGCGGCACTGCCAATCATTGCCCGCTCGGCGTCCACCAGGAACTGCTCGGCGCGGCCGTCGGCATAGCGCACCCGAAACTTGAGCCCCGTTTGGGTTTCCCGCGCTTCTCGTGCTTGCCATGCGCGCAATTTCATTTGAGACCTCCTGTCGAAAGCTTGTCGAGCATCATGGCGGACGGCACCGCGATGAGGATCATGCCGACGCCGATGAGGACCATCGTCGGCAGCACCATCTTGGCGCGCATGTTCTCTGCGGCCTTTTCGGCCAAATTGGAGCGCCGCGTGCGCGAGGTGGCAGCCTGCACCTCGAGCACCGCGGCCACGGGATTGCCGCGCTCCTCCGCTTGAATGAGCGCCTGCGCAAACTCGCGCACGCTCTCGATGGGAACGCGCGCAGCAAGCTCGCGCAGAGCCTGCGTGCGCGTGCGCCCCAGTTGCAGCTGCTGGAGCAGGAACGCGAGCTCCTCGCGAAGGGCCTCGTTGGCCTTGGCCTTCTCGACGACCTGCTGCACCGAGCCCGGAAAGTCGAGCCCCGCGCTCATGGAGAGGGCCATGAGGTCGACGGCATACGGAAGGCCGCGGTTGATCGCCTTCCAGCGACTGACCCGCGCACCGTCCACGATGAGGTACGGCACCGCCGCCCCCAGCGCCAGGCCGATGGGCACGGGCAGCCAGGCAATGCTCATTTGGACGAAGTACGCGATGAGCGTTCCCACGGCACCTCCGCCCATGCCGCTGAAAACGATGAGCGCGAAATACTCGTCGGCGGATAGACCTAGATAATCGCCGGCATAGGTCAATTGCATATCGAGGTTCGCACGCGTGCTCTCGTCGAGCACGGCCCCCACGCGCACCCCCAACCAGCGCACCAGCGGCTCGATGCTCGCCCACGAAGGACTGCGCAAGAGCGATTGCTGCCGTTTCAGCCCGCGCATGCCCAGACGCGATGTCGAACGGGTCGGGCGTAGCGCAATCCAGAATACGAGGGATCCCAAGGTCAGGACCAGCAACGCCACCAATAGAATACGATAAATGGGATAACTCATCGTCAGATATCCATCCGCGTAAAGCGGTATCCGAGGTACAGCGCGGTGAAATACATGAAGACGCATTGCGCGACGACGAGCTGCCCCTTCACGGTGTCGCGCAGTGGGTCGAAAAAGCCGGGCACGACGCGCGGCAGGAAAAACGCGAGGCACGCGGTGATGGCGGCCGCGATGAGCAGCGATTGACGGGCGCCCAGGGTGACCTTCTCGGTCAGCTCCTCGAGCCGTTTGAGCTCACGGAGCGAGCCGGCGGTGCCCTCGAGGATGCGCGGCAGATCGCCACCGGTTTGGCGGCCGATGAGCAACGCGGAGACGACGACGTCGAGCGACGTGGATTGCGCGCGGGCCGTCATGGCGAGGAGCGCTTCCTCCAAGGTGCTGCCGATGCGCACCTGTTTGAGCGCGGTTTCCAGCTCCTCGCGCAGCGGCTTCGCCGTGACATCCAGGGTGATCCAAAGGGCCTCGCCGATGCTCGCCGTGGTTTTGAGCGCATTGGCCAGGGCCAGGGTGAAGCCGTGCACCTGATCGTCCAGGCGCTTGCGGCGTCGCTTGGCCATCGAGCGAAGCACCACGGGCGGCACGACGATGGTGGCCACGGTGGCGTAGAGCAGGGCCTCGAGCTTGACGAAGCCGTAGATGGCCAACAGCGCGATGGCCCCGATGAGCTGGAGCCACGCGAAATAGGCACCGCGCTCGGGCAGGAACATGCTGCGCAAATGCACATTGAGCCCGCCCGCGTAATTGGCACCCACGCGGCGCGCAGCCCCGCGGGGATCGGTGGCCGAGACGTACACGAAGGCGGCCACGCCGAACCACACGAAGGCGAGACCGACGATCTCGTAGACGTAGGCCGGCACGTCGCCGCGGCCAATGGCGGCGAACCAGCGCAAGAACGTGTCCTTCATAGGTAGGGCCCTCCTTTCTTGATCAAGCCGCGGACGAGGAGCTCGTCGAGAAAGCTCGGCAGGTATCCCGTGGCCTGAAAGTCGCCGATGACCGTGCCGTCTTCCTCGACGCCGGTGCGTTCGTATTCGAAGATGGTGCGCGTTTCGAAGTGCCCATCGAGCTCGAGCTCGTCCAGCTCCGAGATATGCGTGATCTTGCGCGTGCCGTCGGCCATGCGCGATTGCTGCACGATGACGTGAATGGACCGGCCAATCTGCTCGCGAATGGCCCGTGACGGAAGATCGAGGCCGGCCATCAGGGCCAGCGTCTCGAGGCGGGCAAGCGCCTCCTCGGGGGAGTTCGCGTGGATGGTGGTAAGCGATCCATCGTGGCCAGTGTTCATGGCCTGCAGCATGTCCAGCGCCTCACCGCCGCGGCACTCGCCGACGACGATGCGGTCCGGGCGCATGCGCAGCGCATTGCGAACGAGATCGCGGATGGTGAAGGCGCCTTTGCCTTCCATGTTGGCGATTTTCGTCTCGAGGGTGACCACGTGCGGCTGGCTAAGCTGAAGCTCCGCCGCGTCCTCGATGGTGACGATGCGTTCGTCCTTGGGGATGGCGGCGGAGAGGATGTTGAGCAAGGTGGTTTTCCCGCTGCCGGTGCCGCCCGAGATGAGGATGTTCTTCTTGGCGACGACGCAGCGCTCGAGGAAGCGGGCCATCTGCGGCGTGATGGAGCCGAGGCGGACCAGGTCTTCGGTGGTGAGGCGCTTCTTGGGGAACTTTCGGATGGTGATGCAAGAGCCGCGCAACGCGAGGGGGCGGATGATCGCGTTGACGCGCGAGCCATCGCGAAGGCGCGCATCGACGAGGGGCTGCGATTCGTCGATGCGCCGACCGAGCGGCGCAACGATGCGTTCAATGACGGCGCGCACGCGTTCGTCGTCGGTGAAGACGGTGTGCGTCGGCTCGAGTTTGCCCGCGCGCTCGACGAAGATGGTCGTCGGATCGACGACCATGACCTCCGTCACCGTGTGATCGGCGAGGAGCGGCTCGAGCGGGCCGAGGCCGAGGGCTTCTTCGACGAGCTCGCCGATGAAGGCGTCGCGCTGGATGTCCTCGGGGATTTCGGCGTCGAGATCGCGAACGATGCGCTTGAGCGCCGTGAGGACGCGAGGGCGCAGCGAGGGGTCGTCGGCCCGGGTGGGGTCGATTTTCGCGAGGTCCAGGTTCTTGAGCAGCTCCTGATGGATGCGACGTCGCAGTGCGACGACATCGACGAGGTCTTCGTCGTCGTTCCCGCTCCCGATCCCGACTCTTCGATGGAGATCGGGAGCAATCCCACTCCCGATTCTTTGATGAAGATCGGGAGCGGGATCGGGAGCGGGAGGGGGTTCAGGCAGGTCCAGGCTGGGATCTTCATCCCCCACCCGGACGGCGAAAGGACCAATGCGAACCGAGCTTCCGTAAACGAGTTCGCGGCGGGCGCGGTGGAGGATGACCCCCGGTGCGACCTCGGTTCCGTTGCTGGAGACGTCTTCGACGATGAAGGTGGCAGCGCCCAGGAGCAGCTTGGCGTGGGTGCGCGACACCAGATCGCCGTCGAGCCGCAATTGGCACTCGGAGTGGCGTCCTACGACCAATACCGCCGGCGCGGCCACCAGCATGGTCGAAATGTCCGTATCGCGGTGCGTGACTCGAATGGGAACCTGCATGGCGGTCACTTGTAGTTGGGAGGCGTTTTGGAATAGGCATTCACCGAATCGAGATTGCCGCTGTAATCGTCGTACTGCTTCATCGCCGCATCGACGATGTCGTACGCCTTGCGCGGCACCGATTCGACGATGCTCGGAATGATGAACACCGCGCCTTCGATTTCCGCCTCGCTGTTCTGGTGACTACCGAACAGCAAGCCCAAAACCGGTATTTGACTGAGGAGCGGTATGCCCGACACCGAGTGCGTGGCCGAACTGCTTCGGATGCCCGAAAGCACGATCGACTGCCCCAGCTTCAAGTGAACGAAGGTGTTCACCGTCGACGTCTTGCGCCCGGGGAGCGAGCCCGCGGCCGGCGGCGTCAGATCGCTCACGAACGCGTTCACCTTCACCTCGAGATCCCGGGTCACCGAGTCGTAGCGCGGCACCACCGTCATGTTCGTACCGAACTTGATGGCCTGCACCGTGCCCGTCAGACCGGCGGAAACCGGGAAATTCTGCTCGCCGCCGTTCTCGAAGGTCGCCTCCGAGCCGCTGGTCGTCACCACCGTCGAGTGCTTGAGCACCTTGGCCGAACCCCGGGTCTGCGCGAGATCCAGCGCGGGGAGCGCTTGATCCAACGTCGCCGTCGCGTTCGTGGCGTTCGCCACCAGATCGTGGGTCACGACCAAGCCGCCAGGCCCCACCGCACCGGGCCAGCGCACGCCCGCGCCGTACGTCGATGTCTTGTCGTACTGCACGAAATAGAAATCGATGCGGATGTTGATCGTGTGCTCGATCCCCACGGACCCCACGACCACCAGCGATTCCACCTGCCCCGGGTAAAGGCTCGCAATCAGCCCGATGCGGCGGGCATCGCCGTCGGTGGCCACACCGCCCTCGATGAAGAAGCGCGTGCCCACTTTGCGAAGACGCAGCCCCGTATAGCCTTGGAGAAGCTGCTCTACCTCCTGTTGCACCTGCTCGGGCGAGCGCGCAAAGACGGTGATCGCGTAGGTCACCTGCGTGCCATTTTGCATGAGCATCAGCACCGTGGTGCTGCCCGGGCGGGCGCCCACGAAGACGAACTGCGACATGCCCGGCGCCACCTTCACGTCGACGATGCCGCCGGAGCCCACCGAGTAGCTCGTCACGCCTTGCGCGGGAATCGTCTTGTTTTCCCCCACGATCAGCGTCATCTCCACGGTGGTCGCGCGCGTCGGGCCGCCTTGATCGCGCGCGTTCTGGGCGCGGGCGTCGGAGGCGGCGAGAGCCACGCCGGAGAGCATCGCGGCGCATAGCCAAGCTCGTGCGCGCATCATCGATTCACCGATTGCATCGCTTGCGGGCCCGCAGGAGCCGCCGCCACCGCGGCCTTTTGCGGCAAGGTGACCAGTTTGTCCGAACCGTATTCCCCGAGCCCATCTTGCAGGCGATTGTCCTCCGGGCTACGCAGCGCGACGGAGAGCTTTCCCTTGTCGGCCGCGACGGAGAGAATCTGTGCATTCTGCAGCGATAGGCTCAGCGCCAGATCACTTCCCTCGGTCTGCTGCCCGTGGTCGGTGGCGTCGTTGCTTCGGCCGAGCACCAGCACGTTCTGCAAGAGCACGACGCCGGTACGCACGTCGCTGCTATTCGGTCTTTGGAACGTCCCCAGAACGTCCACCCGGTCGCCCGCATGCACCAGCATGCTCGCCTTCGTCTCCGTATGAATGGTCACCGCGCGCATGTTCGGCTGCACCAAGCTGGCGACGTCACGCTTGTCGTCGTTCGCCAGCACGATGTCCGTCCACATGATGAGTTGCTGCGCCTCGAGAGGAGCAGCAATGCGCAAGTTGGCAATGCGCGACCGATCCGACGAGCGAATCGAGCGCGATTCGACGTACGACTGCGGAATGAACCGCTCGCCGATGTCTTCGTCGCGCAAGATGGCTCCCGGTTCCAGGGTGCGCACCGAAACGAGCACGCCAATGCGCGCACCACCGGAGGCCTCTGCCTCGAAGCGCTTCAAGTATTGCCACAATAGGAATCCTCCGACGCTCGCGATCAACATCGCGAGCAGCGTGGCGCGCAGCTTCATAGTGTCACCTCTTGGAACGAACGATGCTTTGTTGATTGGAAATGCGAACTACGACGATTGCTCTACTTGGTATTCTGTTCGTCACCGCGACGGCGGCGTGCGGTGAGCCCCCCGCGCCGCCTGCAACCGCAGTGCTGATACGGGCGCAGGCTGAAAACGGATCTCCGGTTGGCGGAGTGGAAGTCTTCACCGGGCCACGGCTCGTCGCTCGGACCGAGGCCGATGGGCGAGCCAGGCTCGATGTCCGCGGCGCCGAGGGCGAGACCTTCTCCGTCCAAGTCCGCTGCCCCAGCGGATTCCGGTCCCCCACCGCACCGTTGCCCATCCGCAACTTCGATGTCGGATCGTCCACGCCGGCCGAGTACTCGGTGATGTGTCGCTCGCTGCGTCACACGCTCGTCGTGGCCGTGCGTGCCAGCGACGGTCCGAACCTCCCCGTCTTCTACTTGGGGAAGGAGGTGGCCCGGACGGATCGCTCCGGAAGCGCTCACGTCAGCATGGACATGGAGGTCCACGATAGGGCCCAGCTCGTTCTGGGGACGGGGGGTAAGGAAAATGAAAAGATTCACCCTCAGAATCCCGCCGCTACGTTTGAAATGCCCGATCATGATGACATTCAGGTGTTCGAGATGAAGTTCACGCGGGACAAGCCGAAGGTGGTTCGGAAGCCGAGACCAGCTGGCCCCGTCGTGTTCTGAGTTCGCGTTCTCAAACCGTGTTCTGAGTTCGTGTTCTCAAACCGTACACATGCGAGCCGCGTTCCAACCGACCACCATGCTTTGTCTCTGGGCGAGATGGATGCGATAGTTCCGTCATGGGGTCGCCCGTGCACCCGTCCTTGTCCGAAGAGACGGTCCTCCGCCCGAAACGAAACGCCGCGACGACGTCATTTCAGCTGACATTCGTGCGCGGACCCGATGCAGGCGTCGTCCTGGTCGTCGATGGCGCAGCGGCGTGCCCGCTGCTGCTGGGAACCAGCGAAGTCTGCTCGGTACGGCTACGGGACCCGGAGGTGTCCAGGCGGCACGCGAGTTTGGATGTGTACGATGCCTACCTACGCGTACGCGATTTGGGCTCGAAAAACGGGACGTTCGTTAATGATACACGGGTCGGAGAGGCCCTTCTGACCGGGGGCGAGGAGATTCAGATCGGCTCCACGGTCGCCCGCGTCGACATCGAGGTGAAGTCCAAGCCGATCCCGGTTTCCCCGGATACGAGCTTCGGCCCCGTGCTCGGTTCCAGCCTGGCCATGCGCCGGCTCTATCCTTTGTGTCGCAGGCTGGCGGAATCGGACGTGCCGCTTGTCATTGAAGGCGAAACTGGCACGGGCAAAGAGGTCATGGCCGAGGCGCTTCATGCGGCCAGCCGCCGCGCCTCCGGGCCTTTCGTGGTGTTCGACTGCACCGCCGTCCCCGCGTCCCTGTTGGAATCGGCGCTTTTCGGGCACGAGAAGGGCGCATTTACCGGCGCCGCGTCGGCGCGGGCCGGTGTTTTCGAGGAGGCCCACGGCGGGACCCTGCTCATCGACGAGATAGGTGACCTGGAAAAATCTCTTCAGAGTAAGCTTTTGCGGGCCATCCAGAAGCAGGAGATCC
Organism: Sorangiineae bacterium MSr12523; assembly: GCA_037157775.1. Lineage (NCBI taxonomy): Bacteria > Pseudomonadati > Myxococcota > Myxococcia > Myxococcales > Pendulisporaceae > Pendulispora > Pendulispora brunnea. Next base: position 1,681,482 of record CP089982.1, on the reverse strand, counting down.
GACGTTTGGGCGGATCGCGGTGGCTCAAGGTCGACGTGCGGCTGATTGCGGCCACGCGGCGCGATCTCGACAAGGAAGTCCAGGCGGGGCGCTTCCGAGACGACCTCTTTTTCCGGCTTGCCGTGGCCCGCATCGCCCTGCCGCCGCTGCGCGATCGCCGGGATGACATCGAGCCGTTGGCGCGGCATTTCTGGGAGCTTTACGGGGGCAAAGAGAGCACTTTTCCCGTGCATTTGCTCGATCGGCTGCTCAGCCATTCCTGGCCGGGCAACGTGCGCGAGCTGGCCAACACGGTGGCGCGATTGGTCGCCCTCGGGGAGCTCGCGGATTCGTACTCCGAGCTTTTCCGGCAGCCGGTGCCCATCGAGGGCGAGGATGCGGAATTCGCGATGGCGCGCGACTTCATCGAGAACGTGGTCGGCCAGAATTTGCCCTTGGCCGAGGCCCGCGAGCAGGTCCTGCGCGAGTTCGAGCGGCGTTACGTCGTGCATTTGCTGAAATTGCACGGGGGCGACTCCGCCCGCGCCGCCGCAGCGTCGGGCATCGGAGAGCGCTACCTGCGCATGATCCGAGCGCGCGTACGCCCCGCGACCTAAGCGCGGAACCCTCTGTTCCGTTTGCGGAAGACGTAGTTCCTCTTCCCGCTCCCGCTCCCCCTCCCGCTCCCGATCTTCGATCGACGGAATCGGGAGCGGGATCGGGATCGGGAGGGGGAAGAATGAAAAAGTGCGTGCGCGCACGTCGTGGCATGGACCGTGAAGTACATGCGAGCGTGAGAGCGAATGCACGAAAACGGCGCCGCGCTGCGGGATTTACTCCCGTCGAGCAGGTGCTGTCCATTGCCGCGCTTCTCGGCTGCTTCGTCTATCCGATGTCCCTTGCGGCGCGTGCTGCGGGGCAGAGGCTCGCGGGGCAGATGGATACGGCGCACAAGACGTTGCTCACGCAACAACGTTGAGCAAACGGAATTTCCCATAACAACATAGGAAGGTAGGAACGATATGAACGCTATCGTACGTATTCGTCAGTTCGCCACGAACCTCATCCGCGACGAGCGCGGTGACATGAGCTACGCCGACAAGACCGTGCACATCTCCTCCGCGGCCAAGGTGGTCATCGGCGCAGTGGCGATCACGGGTGCGGCGGCGGCCACCACCGCCGTGACGAACAACTCGAGCAGCTCCAGCGACAAGACGAGCCAGCAGATCAACCAGGCGACCGGTGCGCAATCGGAAACCACCGAAAAGGTGAAGGCGCCGTTCTCCAGCCAGAAGTAAGCCCCCAACATCGCCGTCGCGAAGAGAAGGAAAGACCATGCGAGTATCCATCATCCGTCGGGTCCGTACCCTCTTCGCGGACCGGCGGGGCAACAGCGATCTCACCACGTACATGCTGCTCACGGCTGCCGGTGCCGCGATGGTGGGGCTCACGTTGCCGTCGCTGTTTTCGTCGTCCAATAGCGCGGCAAGGACATTTCAGAATCAGGTGAACGTCCTCGAGCGCGGGGCCAGTACGGGGAGCGCGGGAGGAATCGGGAGCGGGCTTGGAAGCGGCTCCGGATGGACGTTCAATGTTGGAAAAGATGGAGTAAGCGTATCCGGTCCTGGAGGGATCAATGGATCCGTCGGGGGTGGGGGTGGAGGTGGTGGCGGCGCGGGCGGGGGGCAGCAAAGCCTTCAGCAGGCGCAGCAGACGGTCAGCTCGGGTACGCAGGCGCTGACGCAGTAGGAAGGGTGTGCGCGTGCGCGTGGGCGTGCGCGTGCGCGTGCGCGTGCACGGGGCGTGGGCGTCTTCGTGCACGAGCGCGAGCGCGTAGACGATCACGCGCACGCGCACGTAGACGATTACGATCACGTGAACGATCACGATCACGTGCACGCCAACGATCACCGTGATCGTGATCGTGATCGTGATCGTGATCGTGATCGCGCTCGAAGACGACAATAGGCACTGACTATACGGAGAGAGCCCGATGGACATCGTAAGGACGGCGATATGGGTTTGCTACGGCATCGCCGCGGTGGCGGCGATATGGGACTTTTTCTCGGGAAGGATCCCCAACATCCTCACTTTGGGGGGCGTCGTCGTGGGGCTCGTTTTGCACTCGGCGGTGGGATATGTCGATGGGGGAGCCGGAGGGGCGCTTCGGGGGTTTGGCGCTTCGTTGGCGGGATTGGCCATTTGCAGTGCGGTGCCGCTATTCAGCTATTCGCGTAGGGAGATGGGGGGAGGGGATGTAAAGCTTCTTGCCGCCATTGGTGCGCTCTGTGGGCCGAGGATTGGGTTCGATGCCGAAGGATTTGCCTTTGCCATCCTCTTCTTGGTGATTTTCCCGTGGCGCATCGTTCGAAGCGGCGCTTTCTGGGACCGCATTGGCAATGCCAAAATTGGGTTGGGGAACCTCTTTCGGCAGAAGCAAAAGCAGCTACCCTATTTGTCGGTGCGCAAGCTTCCGCCGGTGGTTCTGGGGCCTGCCATTCTCGCGGGACTCTCGGTCGCAATCGTGCGTCATGGGATATGGCCATGAAATACGTCCGCGGTGTTTGCCAGAGATTCCTCTCCGATACGAACGGAAGCGGAATCTCCAACATGTTCTCGTTCGCGCCCACTTGGTTCATCGTCTCGGGCGTCTTCTTGATGAACGTGCAGCTCTCGCGCAATTACATGCAGCGCGATATGGTCGACCACGCCGCGGCCATTGCCGCCGACACGGCGATGAAAACGATTTGCGCGGATGCGCGCGATTTCGGCGGCGCGTCGCAGGGCGAATTTACCGGCGGGCGCGCCTCGGCCATCCGCGCAAGTGTCGAACCGGTGCTCGGCCTGGTTGCCCAAGGCCAGGCTAGCGCGCTCTCCAAAGACGATCAGACCTGCAAGGTGACCGCGCGACCGGTGCACGGCGGAATCCCGGGCTCGCGCCAGGTCGAGGTCGAGGTTCGCTGCGAATTTCCCTGCGATTTGCCCTTCGCTGCGCAGATGATGTGCTCGGGCTCCCCCCGGCACGTCACCTTCGCGGCCAAACAGACGACGGTCGCGATGGGCTGCGACATGCGGGACGGAGCGTGATGCCATGACGATGTCGCTCACCTTTTCGCAACTCTTCATGGGTGCCCTGACCATTGGCCTCGGCACGTTTCGCGGGACGGAGTCGTACCTGTCGTTCTATTACGAGACGCAGGTTGGCCATGCGAACCACGCGGCCTCCAAATTGGGGGCGGACCATGCGCGCGCGGCGAACTCCAATGCGAACAACAACGTGATTTCCTCCTCCATCATGGGACCGCGCTTCGCCGTGGAGGCGGACAACATCACCATGGATGTGAACGCGGCCATCGCCTGCCCGCAATGGCACGATCCTCATATGCAGAAGATCTGCGCGGAGTACATGGCCAACAAGCCGCGTGCTCTGGCCAAATTGCTCTGGGTGCGGGCAAAACAAGAGTTTCTCTGGGGCACACTGGGAAAGCTTTCCTCGACGATCGACAAGGTGACGTCGATCAATGCGCTCGATCAGGTGCGTTCGGGCCTCGGCGGCGCCGGGGATGGCAACGTGCGCATTCGCGCGGAAGACCCCTCGATGACGAAGGACATCTGGGCCGGGGACAGCACGCCCACGTCCTGCTCACTCGCGCAAAAGGACGCACTGGGTTCGGAGATGCCCGGGCACGCATTTCCCTTGCTGATGGAGAACCTGCTCCAAGGACTTCCGCAAGCGTTGGTGGCTACATTGCCGCAGGCCATTTGCGGAGCGCCGAGCGGAGGCGGGTCATCGAGCCCGCTCAAGCTGCCGCAAATTCCGAGCATTTCGAAGGATACGGCCAAGCAATGCGGGGAGCTCGAGGACCGGATGTACACGCGGATGCACCTCCCCCGCCCTGGAGGTCAGGACGACGAGTCGCAGCAGCCGACATTTTCGAGCGAGGTCGCCAAATACGTCAAGTGCTCAGTGCGCTCCCCCGAGAAGACGCAGCGCGGGTTTGGGCGGCATACGGATTATTCGTATATGGACTCGAAATCGGGACAAATCACCTCGTGCACGTTCGACCGCGAAAAGTGCGAAAGTGACAAACTGGAATCCAACACCGCGTCGTATTTGCACAACATCGGATTGCCTGCCAGCTTCAGCGAATCGAAATTGGGCGGCACCACACGGGCACCGACGGATTCCGATTGGAACCATGCGGACAGCATGCGCGCATGCGCCTACTCGTCGGCCGAGGTGAATGGAACCATCGTAAACATCTCCAATGCGGTTCGTACCGTCATGAGCTTCGGACAGTCCTCGTCGTCGAATACACTGCGCGAACGCCACGAGTACCAGGCGTGCGCAAAATGGTATTTCCCCGACGGCGCCGAAAGCGAATTCGCCAGCGTCACACACGATCAGCAGCCGTTCGTGGCCGCGTGGAAGTACGCCATGGTCGCAGGACGCAACGGGGGGAGCCTATGAAAAAGGCTCGAAAGCGCGGCTTTTCCCATATCTCCATGACCCTGGAGGCCGCCGCCGTCATGGTATGGTTCGTCGTGCTCGTGCTCGGTGAGAAGTACGTCGGCGACGCCACGAGCGCGCGACGCCAGGCCGAGGACTCGGTGCAACAATCGTCGATTGCCAATGCCATGTCCTATTGCTCCGGCGCGGGCGCGGCCACGTCCGCAGCCAGCGGCGGTGTGCCGAGTTCTCTCCAAGTGCGCCCGCAGGGGAATCTCAGCGTGTCGCAGATCTTCGCCATTCTGGCGCTGTTCGGAATTGGCCACGAGAGAACGTACCCCGTGTACACCGAGCCGTTGCGCGGCACGTTCGCCAATGCATCCGTCGGCGGGGTCACGCCGCACCAGCTCGTCGGCGAAGGGACGCACACCTTTACAGGGAACCGCGCCCTCGCCTGCCTGGAGCGCTCCAAAGACACCCCCGTTCCGAGCATCAACCAGTACCGCGGGTCCATTTTCAACACGACCATCCGCGGCTACGGCCCCAATCCGTGACCTACGCCATGCTTCGTCGCCTGGCCCCTCCGATTCTCGTTCTCCTCGCGGCCGTGCCGCTCGTCGCCCATGCGATGCGTGCGCGGCGGGATGAGAATGCGCTTCTCGCGCAGATGGCGCGGTTCGAAGCGCTTCCCGTGGCCCACCACGCGGAGAACGGCCGCTTCGTCACCCTCAATGGCTCGCGCGTCTTCTTTCGCACCAGCTCGACGCAAGGCTCGCTCGCCGGCGCCGTCGAGGGCATCGGTCGCGAATGCCGGAGCGGCGATCGCGCGATGATGCTCGGCGGCGAGGCGGCCCGCGATGATGGGCCTTCGCTCGGCAGCGATCTCCAGCTCGAACGCGTCGATCGCCAGGAGACCGACAACGCCGCGGCCGTTCTCTGCGTCTTCCGCCAAAAGGGCGATACGTCCCGGGTTCGTTATTCGATGGTGAAACGCGCCGACGGCGGGCGGACCAGCATCATCACGGTAGCCACCGACTCGGCCGCGCCCCTCGAAACGCTCTTTCCTGCCGAGGGAGATGCCCCGGGTGGTGACTTCGACGGCGTACCGCGGCCTCCCGGATCGCGGCGCACCTTCGCCGCAACCCTCGACGGCGAGGCCTACGGCGTGCGGGTGTACGAGGTAAAGCGTGCGCTGCCCGACAGCGTCGGCGCCTACGACGACGAGATGCGCGCGCAAGGATGGTCCCGCTCCGAAGCCGTCGCCGAGCGCCTCCCCGACGCCCGCGTCTACACCCGCGGGCCCGTGAAAATGGTCGCGTCGTTCGAGAGCGGCCCCGATGGGTCCACCACGGTCGCGATCGCGCCTCTGGCTACACCGTAGCGGTGCTCTTCACCGAAGCGGGCGGGCATCGGCGTCGCGAACTACGTCGGCGTAATTCAATTTGACGACTTCGCCGGTATCTTGCTTCGTCCGTATTTCGATTTTGCCGTCTTCGCTGATGTAGTCGAGCCACGTCCACTGCGAGTAGCGCTCCTTCAGCGAATGCACGGTCGACTCGCCGTCGAGTCGCACTTTGACGGGCTCGCCGAGGCGGTCCAGCACGAAGCCACGCCGCCCGTCGTAGGTCGAATAATGCCCGAGCAGACGGCTTTTCTGAAAATCGGTCAGAACGCGCGCGGGCTTCGCCGACGGCGCGGGCTTTCGCGCGCTCGCCGCTCCAACAAGCGCCCCCCCGGCATCCGTCCCCGCGTCGACGTCCACCGACACATTTCCCGAGTCGGCCACGATCGCGGTCGCACTCGTGGCCGGGGCGGGCGCGCTCGAAGGCGCCGCCGTGGCCAATTGTGGCGGGTGACGCTTCACCCACGCAAGCATGAGCGCGGCCCCCACGCACACCGATGCGAGCACCAGCACGAAAAGCCCCGCCGCCATCAGCGCGATCCGCCCGCGCGATCCCCGCACGGTCTCGGGCTCACGCGGCGGCGGCGGCGATACACTCGGCAGCGGGACCACCTTTTCCGCGGGCGCCACCCACCCCACGTGCGCGTTCAACGTCGATTTGTCCGCGAGAAGCTTGCTCGCGCGCTCCACACAGCGCTGCCACTCGCCCGTGCCAAACGGCGCCAAGGCCAGCGCCAATTCCGCCACCGTCGCGTACCGCTCGTTTGCGGCCTTGCGCAAGCAACGCAGGATCACTTGCTCCAGCGCCGCCGGCACCTCGGGGCGGAGCGCGTGGAGCGGCGCCGGCTCACGGTGAATCACCGATTCGAAAATCTCGGTCATCGAGGCGCCGTCGAACGGCGGCGAGCCCGCCAAAAGCTGGTACAAAATCGCACCGAGCGCCCACACGTCGGTCCGCTCGTCCACCTGTTTGGCCGAGCGAAATTGCTCCGGCGACATGTAGCGCGGCGATCCCATGATCGACGTCGAACCGGTGAGGGACAAATCGCCCTCCACGTTCGTCGCCTTGGAGATCCCGAAGTCGAGCACCTTGATGATGGGCGCCGCCCCGACGCGGTTCGCGAGAAAAAGATTCGACGGCTTCAAGTCGCGATGCACGACATTCTGCGCGTGCGCCTCGGCAATGGCATCGATGGCCTGAAGCACGTAATCCACCGCCGTTCGAGGCGCCAACGTACCCTGCTCGCCCAGATCGTGCCCCTCGAGCAGATCCATGACGATGTAGGGCACGCCCGTTTCGAGCGTCCCCGCGTTGAACACGCGCACCACGTGATCGCTCTGCAACTTCACGACGATGCGCGCCTCGCGCATGAAGCGCCCCACCGGCTCGCTCTCCGCCAGCGCGAACCCCGAGAGCACCTTGATGGCCACGCGGTGCTGCAGCTCCGTATCCCACGCAGCAAGGACCGCGCCCATGCCACCGCGCCCCACCACCTTCTCCACGCGGTATCTCCCCAGGAGAATCACCCCCGGTTCGAACGACTGCAGGGAGGCCCTCAGCGTCATGCCATCGACGTTACCATACGCTCAACGACGCAAAACGAGTCCCAGAAGCGTCACGGTATCGATCGAGGCCCAGTCGGAAATGGGCTTTCCCACCTCGACGCGCACGCGTTGCGAGCGTCCGGTGCAGGCGCGAAAGCCCTCGTAGTGCCACGGGCGCCCGGCCAAGTCGTAGCCGCAGCCGCCCACGTGCCCGGTCCACTTGGTGGGCGAAATTTCGAAATCCAGGGGCGCGCCGCCGGCGAGGCCGCGCACGCGCAAGACACCCCCGGGCGCATCTTCGACGTCGAGGTTGAACGGCTGCTTTCCGTACAGACCGCGCGCGCTCGTACCGTGGAAGGTGATGTTCACCGGGCGATCGTACACGCTGCCCTGCAGCATGCCCGAGTCGTCGTGCGAATCGGACGACCCCGGAGGGGACCGGTGCACGTTCACCACGGACCCGAAGATATTCCCCGACGGATCCACCGATGCGGTCACGGCGCCGACGCCCTCGAACCACACGCTCAACCCGTCCTTGGTCTGGCTGGGATCGGCCGGGCCGCTCGCCAGACTCGAGGACGACGCACACCCGGCCCCCGCCACGACCAAAAGAATCGCAAAGCCAAGACGAGAGCCGAATGTGCTTTTCATGATTTAGATCTCCCCGTAGGCACGCGACACGAGGCGGCGCGCCACCGATTGAATGCCCGTGTGTTCGAAATAATTGGTCGAGATGTCGAGCACCGCCGCCACGGTATCGAGCTTGGCGTCGGCCACGTCGACGTAACCCTTGATGCGATCGAGCAAGCCTTCGCGCGACATGCCCTTCTCGGACACGAACCGCTCGATGTTCCCGCGCGACTGTTCCAAGGTGGAGCTCACCAGCTGCTTCTTTTCGGCGAGCCCGCCCGGAAGATACTCGGCAATCTTGGCAAAACGGCTATTTTCGCCGAGTTGGTTCTCCGTGAGCTCGCTCACCTTCCCCAGCAAGGTGCTCATGAAGTCGGGCCCCAGCGGGATGATGCAATCGAACGCGAGCCACGCCGCAAAGCGGATCGCATCTTCCTTCGCCGCATTGGCCAGCGACGCGGCAAAGTCGCCCACGCTGTCGCCGGGCAGGCCGCTCGAGTAACAGAATGCGGCCATCTCGGCGACGAACTTCACCGACGCGTCGATGGCCTGCGCCGTGTCCGGCTTCGGCGTGATCTTGTCGAGAAAGCTCAGAATCTTGAACGACTCCCCGAGGGCGTGCGTGAGCGAGGCCGCGCCCGCCGCGCCACCGATGTGGTCGACGAGCTGGTAGATGTCCACCGCCCGCTGATAGCCCTGACCGGAGTCGTTGTAGAGCATGATGGCGCGTTCGCCGATCTTCTGAATGAGCTCCTGGTCCTCCTCCCCCGTCACGCTCTTGATCATCTCCTCGAGGCTGGTGATGTTCTGCCATTCGCCCGGAACCAGATAATCGAGCCCTTTGAGGACGGTGGTGGTGACGTTCGTCGTCGGCAATTCCTGCAGGAGTTCGTGAAGAGGCTTGCTCATGATGGGTTTCCTCCCTCGTTTTGCTGCTCGTTACAGCTTGGCGATGCCGTTCAAATCGAACTTCGAAAAGAGTGCCTTGCGGGCGCTGGCGTCGAGCGTCTGACTCGATATTTTGACTTGATATCGATCTTTGACCAGTAGCGCCGATTGATTCTTTCCCACTGTGACCAAAGGATAAGAATCGACCTTGTCGGTCGACTTGGCGAATTTCGCCTTCGCCTCGTCGTCGTTGACCGAATCGGCCAGGCTCAGCGTGGCGACGTCTTTGCCGTCTTTTTGCAATTTCGCCTCGGCAAAGCCTTCTTTTTCCTGGGTGAAGACACGTTTGTAACCATCCGTGCCGTCATCGGGAAAAAGCTTGTTGAACGCGGCACCTTTCGTCTGCTTCACCTCGGCGACGGGAGGCAGGCCCGCTTCTTCGCGGGCCTGGGCCCTTGCCTCGGATGTGGTCGTCGCGGCGGCTTGGTCCCAGCGGGTTTCTTTCTTACATGCCGTTCCAAAAACCGCCGCCGCGCATACTGCAACAAGGATGATCGTGCGCCTTATGCCATGCATGCAGGCGATGCTATCGCTTTTTCGAAAGCGCAGCCTCGAGTCCGTACACGCTGCTGGCGCCAGCGGGGACTTGCATGCTTGAGCCCTGGAAGTCGTCACCTTCGGGCTGGTAGCTACCCCCGAGGTGCTCGGCCAGGAACACTTCCGTCACGGAGAAGAAGCTCAAACGGTTCTCCGGCCGCTGGAAGCCGTGCCCTTCGTCGGGGAATACCACGTACGTCACGGGTAGGCTCTTCGCCTGCATCGCCTTGACGATCTGGTCGCTTTCTGCCTGTTTCACGCGCGGATCGTTTGCGCCCTGCCCGATGAGCAGCGGCTTCGTGATCGCGTCGGCCTTGGACAGCGGGGAGCGCGACATCAAAAATTGCTTCCCCTCGTCCGTGCGCGGATCGCCAATGCGCATGACGAAGTCGTTGAAAATGGCGGACCAGTAAGGCGGAATCGAATTGAGCAACGTCACCAGGTTGGACGGACCGACGATGTCGACGCCGCAGGCGAAGACGTCGGGCGTGAAGGTGAGGCCCGCCAGCGTCGCGTAGCCTCCGTAGCTTCCGCCCATGATGGCGATCTTCTTCGGGTCGGCGACCTTGGCGTCGACGGCCCATTTCACGGCGTCGAGCAGATCGTCGTGCATTTTCTTGCCCCACTCCCGATCGCCCGCGTTGACGAATTTCTTCCCGAAGCCGGTCGACGAGCGAAAGTTGACGCTGAGCACTGCGTAGCCGCGGTTGGCCAGCCATTGATGCGACGAATTGAGCCCCCACTGATCGCGCGCCCAAGGTCCACCGTGCACGAGGAGCACCATGGGAACGGGCTTCGACGGCTTGCCCGTCTCCTGCGGATCGACGCTACGCGGCAGGGAAAGGTAGCTCACCAGCTCGAGGCCGTCGCGCGCCGGAATCACCACGGGATGCATGGGCGCGAGGTCGAGCCCCTGCAGGTACTTGCGGTCCACGAAGAGGTACGAGCCCCGCTTCGTGTTGCGGTCCCAGAGATAAAAGGCCGTGGGGCCGTCGTCCTTCAGGAAGGACACCGTCCACTTGCGGCCGTCGCGCGATTGGCTGAGCACCGTGATGTCGCCCTTGGCCACTTGCGCGAGGGCGTCGAGGTCCGCTTGCACGGACTTGTCGAGTGCATGCCACACGCGCCGTTCGCGGTTGGTCATGACCGCGAGCGGCTTCATCGTCTTGGGGTCGACGATGTCGCCCTGCGCATCGCTCTTCGGATCCTCGAAGAGCACGGCGCGCTTGCCGGTGCCCACGTCGACCGCGGTAAAGGCCGCCGTGTCGCGATCGCGGCTGTCGCGCAGGTACAGGGTTTTCCCGTCGCGGTTGAACCAAAGCGGGTCGGTCGTGCCGGCGTCCTCGCGCCCGACCTTGATGAAGCTTTTCCACGTGGCGTTCTTCCCCGTGCCCGTGCGGAGGAAGATATCGCGGCTGCCATCGGCATTGTATTTCTGGCCGATGCGCAGCTTGGCATCCTTGTCGAGAAGGAAGTCCTGGTAACCGTCGTTCTCGTAAAGAACGGTGACCTTGCCGGTCTTGATGTCGATCAGGGCAGGGTCCATCCACTTCTTGTCACGCTTGTTCATTTGCACGAACAGCGTGGTGGGGTGCTTGTCGAACGTATCCTGCAGGTCCGTTCGCACGCCTTCGTACGGGGTGAGGTCCTTCTCCTGCCCCGTCTTCAGGTCGACGACGAAGACATGGAAGTTCTCGTCGCCGTTTTTGTCATTCTGATAGAGCACGTGCTCGCTGGTCTCCGCCCAGCGCACCTCGCGCACGGGACGCGTGCGCTCGTGGGTGACGACCTTGGCCGCGGTCGGATCCGACGCGGGCGCCACCCACGCATTGAGCACCCCTTGATCCGGCGCGATGAAGAGAACGCGCTTTCCGTCGGGGCTCACACGCGGGGCGGCATGGTCAGGATTGCCGAACAGGACCTTGCGCGCAATCAAGGTCCCATCGGCATGCGGAGGCGGCGGAGCAGGCGGGGCCGGTGGCGTAGCCGGCGCAGCCGAAGCGACAACGGCCGAGGGGGCGGCTGGCGGAGGCGCCGAATCTCCACACGCGACCAGAGCGGAGCAAGCGATGGCCAGTGCAAGCGAGCGACGGATCATGCGCACGGACTTCAGCATAGGGCCGCCCCAGGTCAAGACCCCAGTCAGTGCGGCGGCTTGCTTGGCTGAAAGTTGGTCTGGACGCCCATGCTCATGGCCATGTTGCCTGTCGACCCATCGGATGCAGCGACCGACATTTGCAGATTCGTCGACAGGCTTACGACGGAGTTGGGGACGAGCTTGTCGAAGACGACGTCGGTCTTGCCGTCACCCGTGGAAAGCATGCTCTCCAGGTGGACCTTCGCGCTCGGCAATTTTTTGAGCTTCATGGGTTGGCGCGGCGCATTCTGAACGAACGAAACGCGCGTGGACATTCCATTGGGCCGAAGGTTTTGCAACGTATGCGTCGCGGTTTGGGTCATGCGAAATGCGGGGGTGACGAGCTGGGTCTCCACCTCCCACACGGCCCCTTTTCCGGCCTGCTCCTCGGGAAGCGGTGAACTCATCTGCCGAAGCGAAGAGCGCATGTTCTCGAGCGTCTCCTGCATCGCATCCGAGGTGTCGGGCGGCACGACGAAGTCGGCCTCCTTGGTGATGCCACGAGACGTCACGACGGCGTAGCCTTTGAGACCGGTGAGCTTGCCCAGCTCCTGCTCCAACTTTTCTCGGATGGCCGGCGCCACCACCACGTCACGCAAGACGGTCAGTTTGACCATTTCGAACTCGTAACGGAGATCTCCGTCGGGGCTCACGCTCTTCGGGTCGATGCGCATCGAGACCCGCATGGTGGGCAAGGGCGCGGCCTTTGGAACGTCATTTCCCAAGGCGACGCCGATGGCCATTTTCATGTCCATTTGGCTCCACTGCGAGGGGCCCACCGAAAATCGGTAGCGAAGCGCCTGCCGCGGGGCGGCGCCGGGGGAGAGCAGGCGCACCTTGGGAGGCTGCGGGGGCGACGCCGGCGTCTCGGATTCGGGTGCGGTGTCGAGCGGCTTGGCGTCGGCCTTCGTCTCCGGGCTTCCTTGCGAGCCGTTTCGGACTTCGGTTCGAGATGCGGCCACGGGCTCTGCGGGAGGCTTGGACGCGCTGCCACCGCATGCCGCAAGGGCCAGACCGCACACGAGCGCGCGGTACGTGAGAATGCTCATCTTCGGGTGGGCCTTTCGATCAATGGAAAAGAAGAACGTCGAGGACCTGCTTCGGGTCGTCGCCCATGGGCATGTGTCCGCAGCCGCGCAGGGAAACGTGGCGTGCGTCGGGCAGTAGGCGCCGGGCGCGGCGTGCTTGATGCGGAAAGAGAAGATAGTCGCGCGTTCCCCATGCAATGGTCACGGGAACACGAAGCTCGTGGCCATTGGCGAACGCGTACCCCCGCACGCGGTCCAGCGTTTCATCGAACGCGGGACCATCGAGAAACGCCGCCAGGTCGAGCAGCGCCTCCTCCGGATCCATGCGCGAAGGATACGCGACGAACGGCCCTGCGAGCAGGCCCCGCGCCCAGTTCGAATGGGCCAGCCTCGGCCCGAGGGGACGCGCCCGCCGGCCCAACGCGCGCGCCGTCTTCAACACGAACCGCGCGTAGGTATTTTCAATGGGGATCCAGAACCCCGCCGGCGACAGCGCAGTGGCCGAGCGCACGGCATTGCGGCGCGCGAGCTCCAGTGCGATGGCTCCGCCCAGCGAATTGCCCGCGACGTGAGGCCGATCGAGCCCCATGGCCCGTATCCACGCTTCGACGGCGTCGGTCAGTGTGGGAATTCCCGAAGGCGTCCCTTCCGGAAGAGGAGGCGACGCCCCAAAACCGGGCAGGTCGATGGCGAACACGTCGCGCTGGCGCGCAAGCTGCTCCACCACCGGCCGCCACACCCCATGGCGACTACCGATGCCGTGAATGAGCACCAGCGGTTCGCCGGAACCTTCTCGATGATAGTGAAGCTCGGATCCACCGCCCATGGAGAGCAGCGTACCCGATCTTCAGGCGGTGCGAATCAGGGGCAGATGCACGATCCGTTGCACGCATAGGTGCGGTAACACCCCTGCTCCGAGCCGCATGAGCCTTCGCACTGCAGCCGGGTGCCGTAGAAGCTGACGTCATCGCAGGTCCACTTGAGCGGACAAATTTTGGCCTGCTCGGTGACATTTTCCTGGACTTGGACGTCCGTCGGTTCAGAGCTCTCGGGATCGGCAGCGCTGCTGCACCCGACGAGAAGGCATACGAGAACGGCAATGGAGGATCGAACGAATCGCATGGCACGGCTCCTTTGGTAAGAGAGAAACGGCAGCGCTTCGCACAATCCCATTTGCAGTACGAAAGTGGATATCACTCATTCGGACGACACATTGTCGCCGGCCGACAATCTCATAAACGTTCGGTCGGATGCTCTTGGTGGCATTTCGTCAATGTGGCCATCAAATCCGGGGCCACGGTAAATACCGTGTCGTCGATGCGTGCAATCGGTTGGACGATTTGAACGGTATTGGTCAAGAAGGCACATTGGAACGATCCGAGATCCTGTAGGTGGACCTCGCGCGTTTCGGAAGGAATTTTCCGTTTCGCCAGGCCGAGTTGCACGAGCTGCATGGCAACACCGGAAAGCGCAGGGGCACTCGGCCAGACAATGCGTGCGCCGTCGAAGAAACCAATGTTCCAGACGGAGCCCTCCATGATGCGCCCCTCGGAGTCGAGGAATAGGACATCGTCCCAGCCCTCCGCAATGGCGCGGCGACCGTGCTGCATGACACCGAGTCCAATGCCAATGTGCTTTACCGATGGCAAGAACCGTTCGAAGCGCGTCGTTCGGACGCGCGGAGTCGTGCCGGATGGCTCGCGCGGTGCGCCCACGGTCACGAGGCAATCCACCTCGGTCGGTGCGCTCCGGCGGGCAAGCCAGTCCATGTTCCGGGGGAACACGTTGACGCGCATCGTCGCCTCGGTGCTCGTGCCGAGTGCATGACGCATGTGGCGGCGCACCTCGTCCGGATCGATCTCGCAACCGAGCAGCTCCCGCGTGCTCTCCTGAAGGCGCCTGAGATGCAACCCCAGTCCACGCACACCGGCGTCGCGCACCTGCATCGCCGTGTAGTGGCCATAGGGAACCCGCCCCAAGATGGAGAGGTCTTCCACGCCCACGGGTGCACCATTCAGCTCGTATCGATCCATGGCGAGAGTCATAGGGCACTTTTTTTTCTTCGACGACCGAAACCTTCGGCGAAGTCGCCTGTCTGATTGCGCATGACGACGGAAACGATGGATCGGGACGACCTCGACGTCATCGAGGCTATTTTGTCGTGGGGAGGCGATGTCCTGGAGATGCGCCATCTGCCCATGGGCTCGGCGGTCTCCATTGGAGAACATGCATACTGCACCTTCTTCGCGCCGGCCTCGCAACTAGGGACGGATCTCGCGTTGGTGCTCCCCGGGGGTAGCGCGTTGGCGGAACCACTCGACGCGGATTTCGGCCCGTTCCACGTTGCACTGCGCGCCGTGCCTGCGGGGCGGCGCACGCCGCTCGCCGCACTCGCCAGCTTGAGGGACAGTGCGCTCGGCGGCGTGGGAACGTCCTTTCTCATGCACGGCGTGATCCTGGGCGCCTTGGCGCTGTTCCTTCCGTCGCTCACCGCCGACGATGACGTGTTCATCGCGCGCGACCGCATCGAGACCATGCAGAAGTACCTCGCGGGTGCCGCGGAGCGTGAACGCGACAATATGGAGGATGAAACGGCGGCACGCGACAGCGCCCGGGAATCGGAGCCCGCCGGAAAACCGGCTCCCGGCGAGCCGGGCCTGATGGGCCGCGAAACGGCGCCGAAAACCGATGCGCATTGGAGCGCGCGGGGGGATGCGACGCCGCAAGATGCCACCCTCGCGCGTGAACGCGATCTCACCTTGGCACGCGAATTCGGCCTACTCGGGTTGCTCGCGACCTCGTCGCTGTCGGATCCCGATGCGCCGATCACGCCCTGGGGATCCCTTCCGAACGGCGCCGATGCCGAGAGCCATCTGGGCGCGATGTGGGGCTCCAATCCCGGCGAGAACTTCGGTATCGGCGGCCTGTCGCTTTCCAGCGTCGGGGAGGGTGGCGGCTGCCCGCCGGGAGCGCCCAATTGTGGCCAGATCGGTCTCACCAACATCGGAGACCTCGGACGCGGGCTGCGCGATGGCCGGGGCCCATGCATCGGACCCAATTGTGGCATGGGCAACGGACATGGCCCGCTCGGCGGAGGGCACCCCGTGGGCGCGCCGAATCCGCGACCCTGCGGAGACAAGGCGTGCGGCTTCGAAGCAACGGGCCGCATCCCGCCCGAGGTCATCCAGCGCATCGTCCGGCAAAACGCGGGCCGCTATCGCGCATGCTACGAGCTAGGACTGCGCAACAATCCTTCTCTCAACGGCCACGTGCGCGTCAAATTCGTGATCGATCGCGGTGGCGCTGTGTCGATGGCCCAGGACAGCGGAAGCGATCTCCCCGACGAGAACGTGCGCAGCTGCGTCGTAAAAAGCTTCTACGCCTTGGCATTCCCAAGCCCCGAAGGTGGCACGGTGCGCGTCGTTTATCCGATTATGTTCAATCCGACCGAATAAGTAGGAGTTGAAGAATTTGAGTAGTGAACCTGTCCTGGTTCCCCCCCTGTGAAGAACGGGACGCAGTACTTGAAATCCGAATTGGCCGACATATGCATGTTTGACCAAGATGACTCCGACGATGGCCCAAGGCCAAGCTGGCGCGCCCTCGGAGGCGGTTGCTCATTATCATGAGCTGCTGAACGACGGGCATTGGGAATCCACCTACGAGCTGGTGACGCAAGGGGGCAAGGAGCGGCAGCTTCGCAGCTACGGTAAGCCGATTGCTTCGTGCCTTCGGCCTTATTTCATGGATCCCGAGGCCTATGCCTCCTTGCAGCGCGCCGCCTCCCTCGTGCAGCGCGCGGTGGTCACGCTCGGCCAGCGGATCATCGAAGATGCGACCCTGCGACGTCGCTTGCGGCTCACGCCGGACGAGGACGAACGGGTCACCCTCGAGGCAAAGCCGGTCGAGCCTTATGCGCGCCTCGATGGCTTTACGGGGAAGGACGGTATCGTCCGATTCCTCGAATACAATTCCATTCCGGCGGGACCGCACCTCATGCATCGCATTGGGCAGCTTTTCGACGAGCTGCCCATCATGGCGGAGTTTCGCAAGCGCTATCGCACGCACTACATCGAGACGGAGCAGCGCTTCGTTCCCGCGTGCGTGCGCGCGCACCGCCAGCGCGGAGGCACCGGCCTTCCCAACGTGGGGGTCGTGGCATCGGGCGGTGCATTTTCGAGCGACATCAACCAGGTGTGGTCCGAGCATATTTTCATGATGCAGGCCGCCATGGAGGCCAACCTCGCCGTGCGCCTGCTCGAGCCGGAATCGGTGGAATACCGAAACGGGCGCCTTTACTCGGGCGATTTTGCCATCGATTGCATCACCTATCTCGATTATCCCGATTTTCTGCGCGCCTTTCCCATGTCGCATCCCTTGTGGCGCGCCATCCGCGAGGGCTCGTCGTATTTCCTCGGGTCATTCGCACTCACCACCGCGCGCGGCAACAAGGCGCTCTTTGCGCTCCTCACCGATCCCGAAATCGTCGCCACCTTGGAGCCCGAGGTGCGGGAGGCCGTCGTGCGCCACGTGCCATGGACGCGCGTCATCGAAGAAGGCCGCACCGAGTACGACGGCAACCAGGTCGATTTGCTGCCGTTCATCGCGAAGCATCGCGAACGATTCGCCTTGAAGCCGACCAACGTCGAAGGTGGCAAAGGCGTCGTGTTGGGGTGGCAGTGCGATGAGGGAACGTGGGAAACGGCCCTTTCACGGGCGCTGGGGAGCGCGCACGTCGTGCAGGAACGCATTTACCCCGGGCGGGCCACCTATCCATCCGTGCACGACGGCAAGCTCGTATTCACCGAGCGAAACGAGGATTGCAATCCATTCCTCTGGAACGAGGCCGAGGTGGAGGGATGCTTCGTTCGCCTTTCGGCCTCGGAAATGCTCAACCTGCAGCAAGACGGCACCCTCGCGCCCCTCTTTTTGGTCAGAGCGGCATGACCGTGCACACGGACGTGGTTTCCTCGCTGGCCTCGTACTCGGACGCCGAGCTGGATCGGGTGACCGAGGACGCGAATGTTGCACTCGGCCGGCATTGGTTTCGCTTGCTCGACGCGCTGGATCTCGGGCCCCTCGTGGGCGAGACCGTGCGTATTCAATACGTGGTGGCGCGGCAGAACGGGGAGCTCGTCGCGGTTTGTCCCTTTTTCATCGCGGTGCATCCGTCGGTTCGTTTCGTCAACTCGTTCGAAAAAGCCTTCTTCACCGGCATGGAAGACGAGCTGCGCCGCGCCACCAAGGTGACCCCCGAGCAGCTTCGCTGGTTGATGCGCGCGCTGGGCTTCTACCGTCAGCTCCTACGCATGGTGCGCGTGCGCACGGATGGCTGGGTCATCGCAGTGAGTCCCCTCACCTTCCGCGGCGGCATTCCCACCACGCCCATGGTGGCCTCGGAAAGGCGCCGCGTGCAAACGGAGGTCCTCGAGCGGCTCAAAGACGTGGCCGGCGCGCGCAATTTGCCATTGGCCCTTTTCTGCGTGCCCGAGGAAGACGAGCCCCTGCGCGAGACGGCACGCGCCTGCGGCATGGCGGAGCTTTTTCTCACGTACGACATGTACATTCCGCTCTCGGGCAAACGCATCGAGGATTACATCGCCGCGCAACCACCACGTCGCCGCAAACGCGGTAAGCTGCAGCGCGAAATCAAGGCGCCGCAACGCACGGGCGTCACCGTGGGCCGCACCTCGAATTGGGCGGCCTTGTCCTCGGAGATGACCGAGAGCTACGAGGCACTCTATTCACAATACGGCGATCACTTCGGCCACCCGCCGGCCTTTTGGGAATCCCTGGAGCACCACCTCGGCGACCGCGCCGAGGCCTTGGTCGCCCACCACGACGGCGAATTTCTGGGTTTCTCGACGTACTTCCACGACAAGAAGGGCGACTTGACGGTATACCGCGTCGGCCGCCGCCCCATCGACAAGGCCGATGGCATCTATTTCAATTTGGTCTTCTACGAACCGATCAAACGCGCCTACGAACTGGGCTGCCGCCGCGTCTGGGTCGGCACCGGCGCCTTCGACACCAAATTGCACCGCGGCGCCTCCGGCCATCCTTTGTACGGTTACATCTGGATGCCAACCCAGCGCGCCCGCCTTTTGCTACTGCCCTACATGCAACGACTGACCGACTACGTGTCGAAGCAACTGCACTACGTCGGCCAACCCGCCACGGACGACGCCGCATAACGACCGCGAGCCGGATCGAACTGACGCACTGCGTGGAGGCCATTGGGCTACAATGCGCCGCCCATGAAGAAGCTTCTTCTCGCGTTGCCATTGGTTGCAGGTTGCAGTGGGTGCAACAACCCGAAGCCCCTTGCGAACGAGGAGCTCACGTCGTGGCAGCAGCAAGCCCAAAACGTCACCATCGTGCGCGACGACTGGGGCATCGCGCATGTCTATGGGAAGAGCGACGCGGACGCAGTTTTCGGCATGATGTACGCGCAGGCCGAAGACGACTTCAACCGCGTCGAGACGAACTACCTCAACGCCATGGGACGCTTGGCCGAGGCGGAAGGCGAGGCGGAAATTTACCGTGACCTGCGCATGAAGCTGTTCATCGACCCCGAGGACATGAAGGCGCAGTACCGCGCAAGCCCGGAGTGGCTTCGCGCGCTCATGGATGCGTACGCCGCGGGGCTGAATTTCTACCTGCGGCAGCATCCGCAGGTAAAACCACGCGTGATCCAGCGGTTCGAGCCTTGGATGGCCCTCACCTTCAGCGAGGGGAGCATCGGCGGCGACGTCGAACGGATTTCATTGCCGCAGCTCGAGGCATTCTATGGAAAGCCCGCCACGGCGCCAGCCGCGGTCCCGGAGAAGACAATCGAAGAGCAGCGCCCTCAGGAGCCGAAGGGATCCAATGGCTTTGCCATTTCGCCTTCGAACAGCGCCTCGAAACATGCGCTGCTCTGGATCAATCCGCACACGACCTTCTTCTTCCGGGCCGAGCTCCAAATGGTGAGCGAGCAAGGGCTCAACGCCTACGGTGCGGTGACCTGGGGGCAGTTCTTCGTCTACCAGGGATTCAACGAGCGCGCCGGCTGGATGCACACCTCCAGCGGGGTGGATTGCATCGACGAGTACGCCGAAACGGTAGCCCAGAAAGACGGGAAGCTTCACTACCGCTATGGCGCTGAAGATCGCCCGTTGACGGTACGCACCATCACCGTCCCCTACAAAACGCCGACCGGAACGGCGCAAAAGGAGTTCACCATCTACCGCACGCACCACGGCCCGATCGTCCGGGAAATGGAGAGCGAGCAGGGAAAGAAGTGGGTGAGCGTTCGATTGATGCAAGAGCCCATGAAGGCGCTGATGCAGTCGTATTCGCGCACCAAGGCGCGAAATCTCCAGACTTTCAAGGAGACGCTGGAACTCCACACCAACTCGTCGAACAATACGGTATTTGCGGACGCAGACGGCAACATTGCTTACTTTCATGCGAACTTCATCCCGAAGCGTGATCCGGCGTTCGACTGGCGCAAACCGGTCGACGGGAGCAATCCCGCCACGGAATGGCAAGGGGTGCACGGCGTCGACGAAGCGCCGAACGTGCTGAATCCGCCGAATGGCTGGATTCAAAATACGAACAATTGGCCTTACTCGGCCGCAGGCACGAACAGCCCCAAGGCATCCGACTATCCGAGTTACGTGGACCGCAACGTGGAGAATCCACGGGGTCTGCATGCCGTCGCGGTGCTTCGCGACAAGAAGGACTTCACGTTGGATTCCCTCACGGCCGTGGCCTTCGACAGCCAGCTACCCGAGTTCGATCGGCTGCTTCCCGATCTCTTCAAAGCGTACGACGCCTTGCCGGCCAGCGATCCGCGCAAAACCAAGTTGGCCGAGCCCATCGCGGCCCTGCACACCTGGGATCGGCGCTGGTCACTCACGTCGATCGCCACGTCGCTCGCGCTCTTCTGGGGCGAGGATTTCTGGCAGCGCGTCACCTCCGATGCGCAAAAGGCCGAGGTCACGATTTACGAGTACATGGAGACGAAGGCATCGGCCCAGCAGCGGCTCGATTCGTTGGGCGCGGCGGTCGACAAGCTCAAGGCCGATTTCGGCACGTGGCAAACGCCATGGGGCGATATCAATCGCCTGCAGCGCCGCACCGCGGACATCGTGCAATCGTTCGACGACAATGCGCCGAGCATGCCCATTGGCTTTGCATCCGGCCGATGGGGCTCGCTCGCATCGTTCGGTGCACGCGCCTACCCAGGCACGAAAAAGTGGTATGGCGCATCCGGCAACAGCTTCGTCGCGGTCGTCGAGTTCGGCGATCAAGTCCGCGCGCGAGCCATCTCCGTCGGCGGCCAGAAGGGAGACCCGAGCTCCCCCCATTTCAACGACCAATCCGCCCGCTACGCGACCGGCGCCCTCCGCGACGTTTACTTCTACCGCCCCCAATTGCAAGGCCACACCGAACGCGAATACCACCCCGGCGAATAGGCGCCTACGCACGAATGGGCGAGCACGATCCGCGAACAGAAGAAGGAAACCGCCAAGACGCCAAAGGGCGCCAGGATCGCCAACTGAACCAACAATTGATCCCCCCCAAAAATTTAAGGGTTTATTGTTGGTTCACCTGGCGATCCTGGCGCCTCTCTTTTGGCGCCCTGGCGGTTTCTTCTTCTCCCGCGGACTAGAACCGCTGCTCGAACACGGGAAACAGGAACGGCGTACTCCCCGCCACCACGCTTGGCCGGCTGCTCGCGAGGTCGGTCCAAATGGGGAGACGCTTGCCCGCGTCGGCAGCTTTCCCAGCGGCGGGGTCCACACGTTGGTCCACCCCGGTGTGCGTATTGCTGAAGAACAGGATCAACCCCATCACGGTGCCGACGGCGCCGGCGCCGAGCATGGCCCAGCCGGTGGCCTGGCCCGCGGTCGTATTGGTGCTTGACCCGGTCTCGACGGCTTTGGCGGCGGCTAAAACATAGGGCCCGATGAGCAGCAGCGGAATGCCCACGCTGAGAAGAACGATACCGGCGACGTACGATCCACTCGACGCGGGCGCCACGTCCAGCACGACGCGCTCACCCGCGTTGCCGCGCAGCGAGAAACCGCGCGAACTGCGGATACCGTCGCCGGTAATCTGATAGGTCGAATCGAGCGAAAGGCTCTTTCCGCACGGGGCCTCGCAAACGCGCACCCACTTCGAGCCATTGAGTTGCTCCAACGTGACATTGGCCCCCTCGATGAACACCGTCGCCGACCCCAACGAGGGAGCGGGCGGCGGCGCCGCCGGCGCAAACACCGGCGGCGTGGGGGTAGCCACCATCGATTGCGGAACGCCATTGCGATCGATGCGCGCCACGTAACTCCATACGATGCGCGCCGTTTGACCATTTTGCAGCTGAATGGTCACGTGATCGCCGACGACGACCTCGGTCAAAGTCCCGCGAATCACATTGTTGTCATTGAGGTACACGGCATCGGGGCCGGGCACCCCGCCGACCTGCCCCGCAACCTGAGCGAATCCCGGCGCGGTCAGCGTGAACGTGTAAAGCAGTGCAGCGAGAAAAAAAGGTAAGCGGCGGCGCATTTGCGGAATGCGCAAGCTACCGCGCCGCGGCACCCCCGATCAATTGCTGTTGCCGTATTTCCAGCCGAGGTAATTACGGAAATAGCTCACCGACTTGACGTGCCCAATCTTGTGGCCCACGCTCGTCGACCAGGCGCCGCCCGCGCCATCGGCCACGGCCACGTGACCGTATTGGCTGGTGTTCCAGAAGACGAATGCACCCTTTGGCGCCTTGCCCGAGTGTTTTGCGCCGTCGCCCGAACGCCAATGGTCGATGGCCGAGGGGTGGCGCGTCTTGCGATTCCACGCGAGGCGTGCGGCCTTTTCGCAATAGCCTTCATAGGCTTTGCTCCCCGTTCGGGCCTTGTACCAACCGATGGCGCCATTCGCGGTTTGCGCGGCCTGCACCGAAAGATCGTCGGCATCGGCGGCTTGGGTGTCGGCGGTATCGGGAACGTCCGTCCCGTCGTCGGCCAGACTGGGGTCGGCGATGTCCTCATCCGAAACGGGGCTCGCGAGTTCGCCGGCAAGGAGCTCCTCCTCCATCCCGTTGAAGCCATCGCCGACGGTCGGCTCGTCCCGCACATCACTGCTGCAGCCCGCGAGAACGGAGCCCACGGCCAACGCCACCACGGCCAACGACGAGAATTTCAAAGCCTTCATCCGTGCTCCTTTCGCTCCCTCGAAATCGGGGCAGCTAAGAAAATGGGGGGATTGTGTGTCGAGTTGCTTCCCACCACGTAGAGCAAGCCCAAGGCCACGATATGGGAACGTTACCATACGAAAAATTACGAGAAATCCTCGCGATTCGTCGCGTGTTTCGCGACGCGTCGCGGGCCTTTGGAGGCCCGATGGGCCTTGTCCGGACCGATGGTGTGGGATCCACGCGATCCGGGTTGGATGATCCAGGATCCAGGCCCCGGCGGGAATAAACCGACTGGACCGCCGGTCTCCGGGGTCATGAGCCTTTGGCCTCGGCCCTTCCGGTTTCTGCGCGATGGCGTTTCGGTGTTGGCGGCGGCAGGCCTGGTCTTCGTGACCCGCTCGTCGTTCGCGGACCACTACCACGTGCCAAGCGGCTCCATGGAACCCACCATCCACACCGGAGATCACATCCTGGTCTCGAAGATGGCCTACGGACTGCGCATGCCGCTCACCCACGCGAAAATGGTCAGCTTTCACGCCCCCTCCCGCGGCGACGTGGTGGTGCTCGACTCCCCCGAGAACGGCACCGTGCTCCTCAAGCGTGTCGTTGCCGTCGGTGGCGATCGCGTGGCCGTGCACGATGGCGTCATCAGCATCGACGACGTACCCCAACCTACGATGAGCAAGGACGACGGCCAGCTCGAGGAATCGCTGGATGGGCACGTGCACCCCCTCGGATCGCTCGGCGGCAGCGAGTTGCCCGAGACCGTGGTGCCGCCCGGACAACTCCTCGTCATGGGCGACAACCGCGGCAACAGCCACGACGGACGCGATTTCGGCTTCGTCCCCGCCGACACGGTCCTCGGGCGCGCCCTCGCGGTCTTCGCCCGCCAAGGCATTTTGGGCTGGCACAAACTCTGACGACTGCCCCATCTGCTGAGCCTAAAAAAAGGCAGCGACCGCCCGCGAGTTACCTCCGACGCGACGGTCGGTGATACGAAACAGCTCCAGCGTCTCTGCTATGCGAGGACGGCGGCAGCGGGACCAGACCGGCGGGGCCGGCGCGATGTGCGGTTCAGAAAGCAAGGATCGCCACAACCTCCTGCGATCATCGCAAATGTGGGCGGACTAGGGCGCCGGCCTTGCCGGGATTGTCCCGCTGCCGCTGCTCGACTGCCACGGGCTCACCAGACTGGGACAAGCCATCGAATGTTGCGTTACGCTGCGCTTCCGATGTCGCCACCTCGACGCCCTCTTCGTCGCCCCCGCTCCCGAGTTCCTTCCCCCATCTGGCTCCCCGGCGATTCGCCTGCCCCGCCCGCGCTGGCCCGCCGCGATTTCCTGCGGCTCGGTGCCGCGGCGTTTGCCGTGGGGCTCACCCCAGGCTTTACGGCGTGCCTGCCCACCGGAACCCCGTACGGCGGCATCGAGCCCGATGGGCCGACCAAAGAGCCGCCGGAGCAGTGGTTGCGCGATGCGCGCACCGCCGGATTCGAGGTCGCGGTCGATGCGAAGCCTTGGGAACTGCGCGAGCAACTCGATGTCCTTGCCGCCTCCGGCGTGAACGTGGTCGAAGCCGACAGCGATCTCTCGGCGTACCTGACCGATTCGCAGTTCGACGAGCAGCTCGCCGTGCTCGATCTCGTGGCCTACGGCTGCCATTTGCGCGGCATGCGCTGCGTCGCCTATTACCCCACGCTCGAAGTGCTCAGCGCCGAGGCGGCCACCGCCGAGCACGTGATGAGCAAAGAGCATCCCGATTGGATGCAAATCAGCATCGACGGCAAGCCGAACATGTTCGTCGGTGGCGGAGGACGCGTCTTCTGGGTCGATCCCGGCGTCGAAAGCGCGTGGATGTGCCCCGCCAGCGGCTACGTCGATTACTTCCTGGGCCGGGTCAAACGCCTCGTGTCCAGCCGCCTCGATGGCCTGTGGGGCGACGTCCCGCTTTTGTCGGACATCGAAGGCAATTGGCCGTGCACCAACGCCGCATGCCGCGACAAGTTCCTCAAGGACACGGGCATGACCCTGCCCGCCGAGGTCAATTGGGAGAGCCCCGAGTTTCGTCGCTGGGTGATCTGGCGCCACCAGCTCATTTGGGAATTCGAACAACGGATTCTCCAAGCCATCAAGGCGACCAAGCCCGCCGCCGAATGCATCATCGAAACCGTCACCATGGACTACAACGGCGGGACCATCCAAGGGCTCGATGGCGCTCACGCCAAGCCGGGCGATCTGGTGCGCGTTTGGGAGGTCGACGCGGTGAGCGACGGCCAAGCGATGCGCGGAGCCACCGCCGACGACTGGAACTGCATGGCCGTGATGATGCGCCATGGAACCGGCGCGTCGTTCGGGCGCCCCTCGTGGATCTTCAGCTACGGCTACAACGAGGACGACGCCGAGCGCGTGATGGCATTGGCCATTGCCACGCGCAACAATCCGTACGAGACGAAGATCCCGCTCATGTGCACCACCGTCGGCAATGGCTTCCGCCAGCGCATGTACGATTGGATGACGCGGCAACAAGATTTGTACATCCTGCCTGGCGCCAACCACGCCGCCGTGCTCTTTTCCTCGGCCAGCCGCGACTTTCTCGATCGCAACTCGGGCGTCGGCCTCTACGCCTCGCTCAACTCCGTCGATAGCCTTTGGTGGTCCAGCGAAGAGCAGGACTCGTCGCTCACCACGCAGTATTTGGCCGACTACCGCGGCACGTGCAAAGCGCTGCTTCATGCCCACGTTCCGTTCGACGTGGTGCCGGTTGCAGGCGTCACGGCGGCTGCACTTGCAGGATACAAGCTTTTGGCGATTCCCAGCGCCGTCTCGCTTTCGAACGACGTGCTCCAGGCGATTCAGGCCTTCGTGACCCAAGGCGGCACCGTGCTCGTAACGGGCAACGACGGCGGCACCTACGACGAAAACGGCACCGTCCGCAGCCAGCCGGCCTTGGGCTCGACGCTCGGGCTGCCGGCGGGCGAGGCCTCGTGGGTCACGAATGCCAGCGGCAAAGGCAAAGTGGTTTACGTCTCGTCGCGCGCAGGACGGGATTATTTCCAATCGACGAATCCGGCGCTCCTCACCCAATTCGCCAATGTCGCGGCAGCCGCGAACGCGCAGGTGGCTACCACCGGACCCAAGGAGCTTTTGCTGGATCTGCGCCGGGCGCCGGACGGCATCGTGCTCGTGTGCGCAAACATGTTCGGATTGGGCGCCACCAGCGGAGTCAATGGCGGCGGGCCCTATTCGGAGCAGAATTCGACCTTCCGCGTGTCGATTCCGGACGAGGGAAAGGTGCCCACCAAGGTTCTCTTTTCCGAGCCCACGGAGCGCGCCGTCGATCGGGAGCTCCCGTTCGAGCACAAAGACGGCGTCGTGTCGTTCGACATCGCGATGCACGCCCTGGGCTTGGTGCGCGTGAGTCTGTCCTGAACCTCGATTCTTTTCTGGAATGACGAAAGCTGGTCTTGTAGGCACCGCGCTGGCCGTGATTCTCGCGGCATGCGCGGGCCATCGGTCCCGAACTCCGCAAGCGGCCATCGTGGACACCGTGCCGATACGGCCTGCGGCGGTCTTGGGCTTGGACGCGGGGCCGAGCCCGGCCTCCGCCGAACGGCTCGGATTGTTCCGCAGCTATTTTGCGCTCGAGCGGGTTGGCATTCCGGCGCACCATTTCACGGTTTGGTACCGAAAGATCGAGCCCGCCCACTGCCGCGTGGTGGTTCTCGATGCGAACACGGCCAAGACAAGCGGGTGCATGTGGGGCGGCATGTCGGTGAGGCCATCGTCGATTCCGCCGGTGCCGGCCAACGTGCACGCACTGGGCGAGGCCGCGCAGGACGCCGTGCGCGAAGAGGAGCCCGATGCCAAAGACTTCGCCATTCGGTACGAAGGAGTCTTTCGCGAGCTCGTCGTCAGCGAGTTCATTCCCATGGTCGCGGTCCCCAATGGCCTATCGGGCTGGTACGGGAAGCTTCATTTGCGCGCCGACCCGGGACTCACGCGCTTCGTCGATAAAGTTCGAGACGGCGAAAGCGGATTCGGCGCGGTGGAGATCCCCGCGTCGGCGGCACGACTCGACGTCAAGGCGCCGTCGAACGAGAATGGCAAGTCCTTGATCACGGACGCCATGATGAGTGCCGATCCGCAGTCCATCTTGACTGGCCGCGCAGGCACGCCGCGCACATACCTGGAACGCGCACTGTCCATCGCCCGAGATATTGCCTCGGGCAAGCCCGTGCCGACCATGGCCCCGCTCCTCGCGGCGGGCATCGACACTTCGCTGCCGGAGGGATACAGCGTACCGGTCCACGTCAAACTGAGCGTCCTCGCATGGCTGCGAAAACCGGGAAACAATCCCAATCCCCGGCTCGAACTCGATATTCCATTGCAGTGGCGCGACACCGTCGAACCTGGCGGCCAAACGCGAGGCACCACCGAAGGCGACATCGCCGGGCTGCACGTCCGCGCATCGGCCACCCTGGGATCCATGGTGCCCGCCGCTCCCCTGCCCTACGCGCCCGCCGCCCCTTGGCGCAGCGTGGAAATGAGCCTCACGGTGCGTGTCGAAGACGGCCGCGGTCACGTCTTCGAGCGAAGCTACCCCGCACACGGCAACATCCTCGTCGAGGGCCGCTCCGCCGCAACCATCGGATTCGTCTTACCCGATTATGGCTCGTCCAACCACGACCGAGAAACCCTCAAAGTCACTTGGCCGGGCAACCCCCAAGCCGGCGCCTTCGACGTGCAACTGAATCGCGAACTCGGATTCGACCCGCGGCCGTCGCGCGTGAAATAGCAGGTCGGAGGGTTATTCCTCCCGGCAAGCAGGCGCTCAACAGTAGACGCCAAGTTGTCATTACGACCCACTCGGCACCTACAACGAACGTCGACCGAAACGGTCAAATGTTGCCCAGAAAACCTTGCACCATCATTTCGCGCTCACGAAACACAACGAAACAAAGCGAAATTGGTCGCATTTTCAAACAAATCCTCTATTCCACGGCGCGCCAAATCAAACTAGACACAGCAACACACTTAATTTTGCACGTCTCTGGCGAGCGACGCGGTCGCAAAATCTCAATAATGAATTCGTGTTGTTTAAGGCATCATGGCCGGGAATGAGCGAAAACAACATCAGCCAGAACAAACTTATCTCAAAGTCACACAGGAGCTCGCACGACTCACACCATTGTTGCGTCAAATAAACGCAATTCCAAACAAACAAACCCGTAGCAAGACCTTGACGCTTGCATCAGAAAGATTATCTACTTTCACTCGAGAGAACGCGGAGACCGGCGGAGAAGCCGTGTGGCATCCGAGGCTAAATGCGGCCTCTCGCACGCGCATCTTACACGCGGGAGACCTCAGGCCCCCCCTGCACGAGCCGTCTCAAGGGTAGCAGTAAACTACTTAGGAGCGAAGTGACGCAACCATGATCGGCACCGGTTACAATTCCGTCTTAGAAAGATCGCACGAATCGGCGTCTGGCAATTATCGAGTACTCCGCACGACAGGTACCGGCGACGAAACGGGCTTATATACTTACAGTACGTTACCCGATTCCTGGCTTTTGAGAACGGTAAAACCCGTCAGCTACGAAATCCGCATCTGCGAAAACCTGTTCGACCCGAACAATTCAGAGCTCGTTTCGACTGGCTCGACCAAAGCGGGGCGACGTTTCGTGGTCGTGGACGAAAATGTCGATCGATGCCATGGCGAACGCATCCGCCGATATCTCGATCATCACGACGTTGAATATAGGCTCTGCGTGATTTGCGCCGACGAATCAGCCAAGGATTTCTCTACGGCCGCGAAGATTGCCGAACAGCTTGACGCTTTCGGTATATCTCGGCGAAACGAGCCCATCATCGTCATCGGCGGCGGTGTGTTGATGGACATTGTCGGCTTGGTGGGCAGCCTGTATCGCCGCGGGACACCGTTCGTGCGCGTTCCGACTACGCTGATCGGCCTGGTCGACGCTGGGGTGGGGGCGAAAACCGGCGTGAATTTCAATGGCCACAAGAATCGATTGGGCACCTATTTTCCGGCCGATCTAACGTTGCTCGACGTGTCCTTTCTTTCCACGTTGGAGCGAAGGCATATCAGCAACGGCCTAGCCGAGGTCCTGAAAATAGCGCTCATCAAAGACCGGCAACTGTTCGAGTCGTTGGAGGATCACGGTAGGGTGCTGCTCGACGAAAAGCTTCAAGGAGCATCGTCCGCCGGCCGGCATGCCGCGGGTCTGGTGCTTCGGCGTGCCATTCACGGCATGCTCGAAGAACTGCAACCGAACCTGTGGGAAGCGAAGTTGGAACGATGCGTGGACTATGGCCACACCTTCAGCCCTACTATCGAAATGAATGCGTTGCCGGAGCTGCTTCACGGTGAAGCCGTCTGCCTCGACATGGCAATCACGACCGTGCTCGCCCATCGCAGGGGATCCGTAAACGACGAAGAGCGAGAACGCATTTTCAGCGTCATGCGGTCACTGGAGTTGCCGCGCTGGAACCCGATTCTGCAGCCGAATCTGTTGTTCAAGGCGCTCGAGGACACGATCCGTCATCGTGATGGGCTCCAGCGACTGCCGCTGCCCATCGGTATCGGCGACGTCGTTTTCGTCAACGACGTCGCTCATGAGGAGATCGCCAATGCAGTGGACGACCTGCGAAGGCTACATGACGAGTACACATGAGTGCTCCCATTGCGGTCGTCGACGTCGGAGGGACATATTTACGTAGTGCCCAATGGTGTCCAGGAGAGCCGCTCCGGGATCTCCGAGAGAGTATTTCCCCGAGTGTCCATCGAAATCCCGGAGTAAAGGTGGCCGAGCTGCGACAGCGCTTGGTACGAGAAATATGCGATTCCGTGCCCCAGGATGTACACGTCGCCGGGGTGTCATTTGGCGCGGCGCTCGATCACCGTAACAGCACGGTATATGCCTCCGCGCCACTCTGGGGTCCTCTCGTCGATCGATACGATCTCGCGGGCGCGCTCTCCACCCATCGACCCGATGTCGAATGGACCGTCGTGAACGATGTTACGGCCGCGTTACTTCACGTTGAATCGACAGCACTTTGCGAGAACGCACGCAAAGTGCTCTTAGTGACGATCAGCACGGGCATCGCGTGCCGCATCATTGATAGACGCACAGGGGCCATTCCCGTCGATGAGCTGGGGTTGCAAGGAGAGATTGGCCACCTCCCCGCGAGCGCAACGCTCGCAGGTTCTCCCGCGGTACTGCTCTGCGATTGTGGCCAGCCGAATCACGTGTCAGCGTTCTCCTCCGGCCCAGGGATTCGACGCCTCGCCGACCTACTGGAACGACGGTCGCCCGAACGGTGGAATGCATCGCTGCTGAGCGTACACGTGAGTCACGGCATACCATTCGAACGGGCATTTCGCGCGGCGCTCGACGCGAGCGATGCACTGGCCGGCGAGCTACTCGAGACTGCAACGTCCCCCATCGCAACGATCCTGCGCACTGCACTGTGCGTCGACCCGGAGATGGATATCGTTGCCCTCGCGGGGGGTGTCGCCAACGCACTATCCGAGCACTATGTCCGCGCAGTGCTCGGTCAGCTCGAGCGGCAATCACTCTATTTGACGTCGGAATTAGGGCGGCCGTGGCCTCTTGCGCGCATCGTGGTTTGCGGCCAAGGTAGCGCGAACAATCTCATCGGCGCCGGCCTTGCGGTATTACAGAGAAAGAGCGCCCGGCGATGATCTATCGTGCTTTGGTTCGTACCGGGACGCGCGTTGTCGTTGCAACGCGCGAAGCACCGGCGGTCGGAGATGGCGAGCTGCTCATCGCACCGGAGAATGCCGGTCTATGCGGTACGGATATCCAAATATTGCGAGGACTGCGAGCCGAACGCGCTTCGGTGATCGGCCACGAAGGTGTTGGCCGCGTGCTGGCCAGAGGTGCGCGTGCCGATGCGCGGTTTGCCCCTGGAGCGCGGGTGCTGGTCAATCCCACGCACCCGACGAACGCCGGTTTCCTCCTGGGTCACAACGTCGATGGGTTATTGCAGGAGATGGTTCTGATTCCCGAGTCCGCGGTGTCCGATGGCCTGGTGCTGCTAGCCCCTCACGCGCCAGCAACGGAGTTGGCGACCCTCATCGAGCCGCTTGCCGCTGCACACTACGCGCTCTCCATCCTCCAAGAGTTCAAACCGCGTACACTACTTGCGATCGGCGACGGCACGATAGGGCATCTCGCCGTGCGCTGTGCCCATCGCGCTGGCCTCCGCACCATTCTCGTGCACCACACCGAAGCGGGGCTCCGCTTCAGCGGAGCGCACGCCCTCGGCATCGATGTATCCTGCATAGGTCCATTCGACCCGCGGATTGCATTCGCGGACGGCCCTACCGCCGTTTTGATCGCCACGCCTCGCGACCAAACGCTGTCGAGGTTGGACGAGGTGTTGCGCACTGCCATCGGTGACGTGGTCATCGACGTCGTTGGAGGGCTCCCTGCAGGTGCGGCGAGCAGGTATCTTCCGGGCCTGGACCTCACCGCACTGCGAGCGTCCAACTGCGCGGGAAGGCCCCTCCGACCCAACATCGAAACGCGAGCGCTCCGACGGAGTGGACGTGTTCACGTCACGGGCCATCGCGGTGTTTCCAATGACCACCTTCGATGGGCAGCAGAGGAGCTCGTCGCTCATCCAGACCATTATCGCAATCTGGTAACCCACGTGGTGGATCTGCACGATGCGGCGCGCATCATGACCCATCTTGCACAGTGTCAGGAGCGTGTCGTCGACGGCCGCCGGCTCATTAAGCTGGCGGTGCGATTCCCATCGTCACATATCGAGGAAGCATCGTAATGTCCGAATTTTCCAATTGTCGTGCCCTGGTCGTCGGTGGCTCCACCGGAATTGGGCGTGGTATTGCCGACGCATGGGCGTCCGCAGGCGCACGGGTACTCGTTCTCAGCCGCACGGCTCCCGTGGGTCCAGCGGCAGAAAAGCTGAAATGGGCCGCCCTCGACCTCAGCGAGCCCACGGCTGCGCGAACGCGGCTCCTGCAAGCGGCCGCGAAGCCGCTCGACTTCGTGTGCTTCTCCGCCGTGTTCTACGGGGAGCGCCGGTGCAGCTTGGGCGAAACGGCAGAAGCCGAGTGGCGCAGACAGATCGACGTCAACTTGCACGGTCTATGGCTGACGTTATCGACCTCGCTGCCAGCCCTGCGAAGCGCGCAACCTGGGGTATTCGTGGGCGTTTCCTCGGAAGTCGTATTCAACGCCGGCCCGGGGCGCTCGGGATACGCGGCCACGAAGGCCGCTGGAGCATCGCTCCTCGCTTCGCTTGCAGCCGAAGAAGACCCCTCGCAGCTGCGCATCGTTCAACTGTTGCCATCCGGTATGGTGGACACCCCTGGCATCCGCCGCAGGCGCGCGAGCGACTTCGATTTTCGCAGCTACCAAACGCCCGATTGCTTCCGCCACGTAGCCCTGGAGATTTTGCGCACACGCTGCAACGACATGAACGGCGAAAGCCTAGTCGTCGATGGATCCGGAGACTGGCACTCGGTTCGAACTGCAATCCCTGTGTCACAGAGCCGGAGCGCGCATCATGCCTGAAACCGTATTGGTCGGCCTTGCCGAATGGAAACTGCCAGTGGCGGGTGTCGATGCCGTCGATCTCGCCGCACGGCTGGAGGTCGACGGACTTCAGGTCGATCTGGGAGGCACGGGGCGCGGACCGAGGTTGGATATGCCTGCACGGTGGCGGGCCCTGCGCGCCGCCGCCAAGAACGCCGGGATCGAACTACTAGCGGTCACCGCAAACTGCCTGAACGACATTGGCTTTCACCTGGCAGACCGCGTGGCCGAAGTGCAAAGCGTAGTGCTACGCCTCCTGGACGCCGCATACAACTTGAACGCGCCACTCGCTTTCATACCAAGCTTTCGCCGTAGCGCCATGACCGATACCGAGACCCGCCGGCGAACGATCGACCTACTGGCCTGGGCGTGTGGCCATGCGGAAGAGCGGGACCTGCTTCTCGCCAATGAAAACGTCCTCGCTCCCAAAGCCGCCGCGGAACTGGTCTCTGGCGTGGGCTCTCATGCGTTTCGACTCATTTTCGACACGGGCAACTTGGTACAGGCAAAAATCGACGTACAAACCCTGCTTGCAACCGTCGGCGCCAGGATCGCGGACCAGATTCATTTCAAAGAGCATGAAAGCCCGGGCAGCGCAGTCGCATGCCTCGATGTCCTGGCGAAGAGTGGATTTCGAATTGGTGCGGTTGTATTGGAAAACGATTACCGCACAGAAGGCACCACGCAACTCGTGACCGATATTCAAGCAGCACGCAACTTGGCAAAGAAACTAACCCAGGAGCCTTCATGACTCGTTTGACCGCCGACGCCTTGTTGTTCGACATGGACGGAACGCTCGTGGATTCGACCGTCGTGGTCGAACGCACATGGCGCCGCTTCGCAGCACGATTTGGGCTAGCGCCGGAGGCGATCCTCGCCACGTCGCACGGTCGACGCACCGGCGAAACCGTGGCGCAGCACGCGCCACCGGGCGTGGATCTCGCGAAAGAGACAGCGCGCTTGGAGGCAGAGGAAGTCGCCGACGTGGAAGGGATTGTCGCGGTGCCAGGAGCCGCGGAGTTGCTCGCGAAATTGCCAGCAAACCGTTGGGCCATCGTTACGTCGGCGGGCCGCGAGCTCGCAGCCCGCCGGATGGCAGCAGCCAGCCTTCCCATGCCGGAAGTGGTGATCACCGCAGAAGACGTCGCCCGAGGAAAGCCCCATCCGGAAGGCTATCTTTCGGCCGCGGCCGCACTCTCGGTGTCGGCGAGTTCCACGATCATCTTCGAGGACGCCGAAGCCGGGCTCCTCGCCGCACGCGCGACCGGCGCGGAAGTGGTGGTGGTAGGACATCATGATGGCCACGTGACAGCCGGCCTCCGGCGCGTCCATGACTTGCGTGGGGTCTCTGTGTCCACGTGCCCCAACGGCATGTTCGAGCTCGTCTTCCCTTCCGCGTCACCTCCCTCCACGTAGATACGCCACATGCTATTTGCACTGATGTTGGGGGTTTTCTGCGTAGGGACGGCGGAAATCGTCATATCCGGTTTGCTCCCCGAAGTTTCCAGTGATCTGGGCGTGTCACTCCCGTCTGCCGGACAACTGGTCACGGCCTACGCGTTGGGTGTCTCCGTCCTTGGCCCGCTCATCACATTGTGGACGTCACGTTGGCCACGCAAAAGCCTCGTTATTGCATTGATGGGCGTCTTTCTCCTGGGAAATGTCGCATCGATGCTCGCACCGGGATATCGAACACTCTTGCTCGCTCGGCTGTTTACTTCCTTGAGCCACGGCACCTTCACCGCCGAGGCGTTCCACTCCGCTGCCGCAACGGCACCACAAGAGAAACAGGCCTCGGCAATGGCCAAAATCGCGCTGGGATTCAATCTCGCCAATGCGCTGGGAGCCCCCCTGGGAACGCTGCTCGGCCAGCGCGTGGGGTGGCGTTTTACATTCTTGGCCGTCGTCCTAGGCGCCGCGATGACCATGTTTCTGCTCGCGCGCCTCATGCCGGCGTCCCCTGTTGCTGGAGGTGGCTCCGCGAATCTGAAGAATGAGCTACGCATCTTTCGCCGTCCCTCCATGCACGTGGTCGTTCTGACCACCGTCCTCGCACAAGCGGCCGTCTTCACCGCGTCCACCTACGTCGTGCCGCTTCTTCGCGACGTCGCGCATTTCGAAGCGTCGGCGATTCCCGGGCTGTTGATTCTCTGCGGAGTTGGCGCGGTAATTGGCAATTTTCTCGGCGGCCACATGGCCGACGGGAATCCAAGACGAGGGGTGATCGTAACGCTTGGCTCGCTGAGTGTCGTCCTCACGACCTTCTGGGCGGCTAGCACCACGCCACTCGGCGCCGGGTGCGCACTGTTTCTCTTCGGGCTTACCGGATTCTCAATCATTCCCTCGCTGCAATCGCGGATTCAGTCCATTTCGCTGGAAGCCCCTACTCTCGCGCTTTCCATCAACGTTTCAGCCTTCAACCTCGGCAACGGCCTCGGTGCCTGGATCGGCGGTCAAGTCATCGATCTCGGCTGGGGCCTGCGGTTCGTCTTGATCATGGCCGCGGCAGTTGCCTTGTTCAGCTTGATGCTTGCTTTGGGCTCTTCGTGGAAGGAAGCCCTCTCGAACCCACACCCGAGCGCGCAATCGCTGCCTGAATGACCTGCCACGGCGCCTTCACGCAGGGGGCTGTGACTTTCTCACATCCAGGTACGCGAGGCGCGGCTCGCGCCGTCTTATTTCAATTCTTCTTTTCTGGAGGTCACTATGGCCCATGCATCAACTTTCGCAGAGGCGAGGCCCAAGCAGCTGCCGTCGCTTACCGGCTTGCGTTTCCTTTCCGCACTGCTCGTATTCATCTTTCATGTCTCTTGCACAACACCTGCATGGACATTCCTGGCGAGTAAGTCGCAGCTTCACCTATTTGGTTCTGTCGTGGCGGAATGTGGGCGAATCGGCGTCGCCTTCTTTTTCGTCCTCAGCGGCTTCGTGCTCACCTGGTCCTCCCGACCCGTTTCGAATATTTTCGTTTTCTGGTGGCGAAGACTCCTAAAAATTTACCCAAACCACATTGCCACATGGCTGGTTGCCATGCTTTTCGTCGGCGGCTCGGCAGCGGCCCCCGTGACATGGATGGCAAACCTGCTGCTTCTCCATGCCTGGGTGCCGCGCTACGAATCGTTTCTCAGCATCAACATTCCGAGCTGGTCGCTGTGCAGCGAAGCATTCTTCTATTTCCTTTTTCCGTTCCTCTTACCTTTGGTGAAAAAGATACCCGAGAATCGGCTCTGGCTGGGGTTGTTTGCCATGGGTGCCGCGGTTTTTGCCATCGCGGTCATTGGAAGCCATTGCTTGCCGGTCAATCCGCCGCTCCCCGAGGCTTCGCCCGCAGGCGTATGGCAATTCTGGTTCGTATACTTCCTACCCGTGACACGGACCCTTGAGTTCGTCATGGGTATCGTGGTCGCGCGCATCGTGATGTCAGGCCGCTGGATTCGACTCGGTCTCCGTGGCGCGGCGCTGCTGGCTGGGGCGAGCTACGTGGTAGCCTCGCTGTCGCCATGGCTCTATAGCTTGGCTGCCGTCACCGTAATTCCACTTTCGCTTCTCATCGCCGCCGCGGCCACCGCAGATATCGAACGCAGGACGGCATTTCTGAGCCATCCCTTCATCGTGCGTCTGGGCGAGCTGTCGTTTGCGTTCTACATGGTTCATGGCCTCGTACTCACCGGAGTTCGAATGCTCCTTGGACGAGACGCTTATTTCGGCGCGGCGGCCAACGTCGCGATCATTGGAGCGGAGCTTGTGGCGTCGCTCTTCGGCGCATGGCTCCTGCATTCGCTCGTCGAGCGACCGATGATGCGCTTGGGCACGCCAACTCCGCCGCTGATCGGTCACGGCGTAATTCCGGAAAGCCAGCGCCAGCCGCAATTGTCAGGAGGGCACGGATCATGAGTTCGGATATGCTCGTGCACGTCCTCGAGGCTCCAGGAGAGGTCTCCGAACGGCGACAAGCCGTGCCCCAATTGGCCCCCGGACACTGCCTCATCGAGGTGAAGTACCTTGGATTATGCGGAACCGACCTTGCCTTCTTCGACGGAACCAGCAACTACATCCGCGATGGGGCAAAGGCGTACCCCTTCGTCTTCGGACACGAGTGGAGCGGCCAAGTCGTGTCCACCGCGGGGGACGTCACCAGCCTGATGCCGGGCGCCCGCGTGGCCGGCCACAATTTCAGGCCGTGCGGCTCGTGCGAACGGTGCGCGGCCGAGCAATGGCTCTACTGCCCACGCCGCAGTGAAATCGGCGTATTGGGAGCCATGCCGGGCGCGGCTTCCACGTTTCTCCTCGCCCCAGCCAATACACTCACTGCCATTCCCGATACGCTTGGCGACGCAGAGGCAGCATTGTTGGAGCCATGCTCGGCCGCCGTGCATGCTATTCAACGTGCCACCGTGAGCTCGAACGATCGCGTCGCCGTGGTGGGGGCAGGCACACTCGGACTGACGGTGCTCCAGTTGGCCGTCGCGCTCGGAGCTCGGGTTTGTGTCGTGGAGCCATCGGCCGTGCTTCGACAGCTCGCACTCGAACTGGGAGCGCACGAAGCCGTGCCACCCGCCTCCGCGCCCCTGCACGCGTTCAGCGTGGTCATCGAAGCGTCTGGCTCTGCTGCGGGAACGCGACAAGCAGCATGGCTGTGCGGCCCCGGTGCGCGCCTGGCCCAAGTGGGTACTCCACACGCGCCAGTTGATGGTTATCCCGTCTCCGAGCTGGTGATCAACAATGTTTCGGTCCACGCCGTTCTCTCCGGAGTGAACTCCTGGCAAGAATTGCTGCGCAACGTTGTGTCGGGGCACGTGTGCCTGCAGCCGCTAATCCACGAGATCTTTCCCCGAGCTCGTATGAAGGACGCCTTCAACGCATTGGCGACCCCGGGACGTGCGCGTCCAAAAATTCTCATTCAAATGAGTTAACTTCACAGGAGAAAGGAATCATATGGCAACGACCATCTCGGCATCCGGCACAAGCGTACACTACATTGCAACAGGTAGCGGCAACCCCTTAGTCCTGGTTCACGGCGCTGGTGGCAACTCCGAAGCCAACTGGGGACACCTGCGGGCTCGCTTCGACGACCGGCGTCAGGTCATAACACCGAACTATGCGGGGAGCGGAGAAACTACCGATCCCGGCGGCGACATCGATCTGAATCTTGCCGTCGAGCAGGTGGCCGCCTCGATCCTTGCTGCAGACGCGGGTCCCGTCGAACTCGTGGGTTTTTCTCTTGGCTCTCTCGTTGCGGCTTCGCTGGCAGCGAAACATCCCGAGTTGGTCAAGAAGCTCGTGCTCATTGCCGGTTGGGTCACCCATGCCGACCCCCGTCAGGAACTCGTCGTCGGATTGTGGCGGAAGCTGGCGGATGCCGACTTGGACATTTATCGAAAATTCCTCACCCTTTATCTATTTAGCCCTCGGCACTTGGGTGCGCAGGATCGGCAAGCCCTCGCGCAGAGCCTCGAGGGTATCGAGGTTACGGCAAACATCATTCGGCAGATCGAACTCGTCGGGCGCGCCACCGTCGAAGCGTTTCTGCCTTCAATCCAAACGCCAACGCTGGTGGTTGGCCTCACTCAAGATCAACTGGTTCCCGTAGAGAATGCGCGCGCCATGCACCGCGCCATCCGTGGCAGCATTTATCGTGAGATCGATAGCGGCCACCTCGTGGTGTGGGAAAGGCCCGAAGAGTTGGTCGCGGAGATCCTGAATTTTCTCGACAAAACGCCGCACAGCTGACTTCGTGACACATTCGCGACGATTTCCAGAACAAACATCGACACCGACTGATTTACATTCGGATATATTGAGTTAACACTATTGCAGGAGATCACTCCGGTGTTAACCAAAACACCTGGACACTAAACGCGTCGCGGGCGCGCTCTTGGCAGTGTCAACCCTTGGCAGTCGACGGCAACGATCATCGACTTCTGGACTCGTATTCAATATGATGTCGCCTATCTCCGTCGTCGTCGAGCGAATCGTCGATATCATCCCATCTGTCTCGGAATCCAACGAGAAGGCGTTGCAGTTGGGAGGAGCTCCTCGCGCGCGCGCAAGCAAGGCGCTCCGGATGGCCAATGTCGAGACGCGCCGATATTGGCTGCCGGGTGAGTCATTACCCATGGAGATCGCGTTGACGGCGGCACGAGCTGCTACCGCGGATAGTGCGCTCGATGAAATAGGCATGGTGTTCTACACGACCGGCAGCGCCATGGCATTACCATCGATACGAGTCATGCCTGATCCGGCTTCGGATCTGCGTGTGAGGCTCGGCCTGCCCAACGCGGGTGCACTGAGTAGTGTTGGCGGCTGCGCGGCGTACCTGGCGCTGATTGGCACGGCAGTTGACTGGGTGCGCATCCACCAACGAAAATGCTTGGTAGTGACCTTCGAGGATTACCGCTCTGCAGGCACGGAGGGGATGACACGTTACCTCTTCGCAGATGCATGCGTCGCCATACTTCTCGCGCCGTCGGAGGAGCCCGGCGTGGGGTTTCACGCGGTGGACAATCGCGTCGACTATCGAGTCACATCGCCGGCGCTCATTGGCCTCGACAAGGCAATGAACGCGGCGCTCACCCTCGATTATCACGGTTCCCAACCGGGAAAGCTTCTCATGCAAGGGCGAGTGGTCGGGAATTTCGTGCGAGCGATGGTGCACCGATCCATTCTGCGACACTGCGAGGAACACGGCATCTCTCGTCCGGACGTCCAAATGTTCATTCCGCATCAGGCCAATTCTTCGCTCATGCACGAGCTTCACCGTCAATGCTTCCCGTCGTCCGAGCTCGTAGAGACCATCGCCCATCGGGGAAATACCGCGGGCGCAAGCGTGGGGGTCAGCTTGTGCGAAGGTTTGTCCCGAAAGCCGCGCGGGCGAACCCGGGTCTACATGTCCGCATTTGGCGCCGGCCCAGGAATCGTCAATGCGTATTACATCGCGAACGGCCACGAGCAAGTGGTGCGGGCGGAGCAGGCTTCACCGGCCAGCGCATTCTTCGCATTGGATTCGAAGCAAACAAAATATCAATCACATGTATCAGCTAATCTTATCATTGAACGACCCGATAGTCGACACTTCGTCATTTTGCCGGAGGAGCTCTTCGACCGTGTCGACCATCCACGTCGCATCCTCGTCGAGAATGCCGCGCAGGCCGAGTTTTTCGCCACCGTTCTTCAGGACCATTGCGGAATCTATCTGGGTGGCACCGGCGGCGAGCTGAAGAAGTGGGCCGAGCGCACGCCGAAACCCATGGGCGTAGGGTGCCCTCTCCACGAGCGGCACATGCTCGCCGCAGCCCGCTTGCTCGAACGCGTGCAAGCCGATTTTCCTGGACGCTCGGACGAGGCAGGTGGGTCTCATTTCGCCCCAATCGATCCGAACCTCGTCCACAAGGTCGACCCCTCGAACGTGATGCTGGGCGATGTGACTCGGATCGGAGCGTTGTTCTCCTTCCGGGCACGAACGAGCACGCCGGAAATTCGTTTCGATCACCCATCGTCGCACGTTCAGGGCCTTCTCCTCACGGAGGTCGCCCGTCAGGCCATGCTTGCCACTGCACACCTCGTGGGATTACCACTCGACTGGCGTCTAACCCTCACGCAAATCGATATCCACTACCATCACTTCGCCACCCCGGACGTGCCGCTCGACATACGTTGTTTATCTTCGTATCGAGTTCCGGAATATCACTCGAACATCGCATCCGAAGGACATGAAAGAAAGGTTTGGTCCATCGTGGAGATTCATCAGGACGGTATCTGCTGCGCGATCGCGAGGCTGACAAGCGTCACCTTTCGCGAGGGACCGTCGTGAACCGTCTGCACCGTTTCTCGCCCCTGCTGGTATTTTGCTCTGCCTTGCTGGCCTTAGCCATCTTGGGCCCCATCAAATGCCAACAACTTCCACCGGACATAGCGCCCTTCGCCACGATTCTCTTTCTCGGCTACGGCGCATGGTTGCTTCTCGAAGCAAGAATCACTTGGGGTGAGGGCCGCAAGGCCGTTGCCCAGCGCGACAATGGCACACTCGAGGTTTACGCCGTTGGGCGGCTGCTCACATTGCTAACGACTCTTGCATGCCCCACACGTCGGCCTGCCGCGCCCATCGTACTTCTTGGCTGCCTGATTTTCGTCGGTGGTATTGCTCTACGGCTGTTTGCCATTCGTCATCTGGGTCGCGCGTATTCGCATCGCGTCCGTACGCCCGAGCCGAACCTGCTCGTCACCCACGGCGTCTATCGGACGTTGCGGCATCCTGCATACAGCGGAATGCTCCTCGCGCACGCGGGGCTCGTGACGGCCGTCCCGAATTGGGCGGCCATCTTCGTGCTCTTCCTGGTCTTCGTACCAGCCGTCATTTGGCGTATCCGCACCGAGGAGACGCTGCTATTCGAATCCCTGCCGGGGTACAGAGACTACGCGGTCAAGCGAAAGCGAATCATCCCCGCCATCTGGTGACAGGAAGAAGCGGATGGCGATGTTGCAAATAGCACTTTTGGGCGGCACCGGATTCGTAGGGTCCGCCGTCCTACGCACGGCGGCAGGCGCCGCTCGTTGCCTCCTTCGCGCCGGTCGTGAAATAGCGCCTGCCCCCAATCGAATCGTCGTTCGTGGCGCACTACCCGAGGTACCGCGCGACTTCTTTCCAAAAGCCCCCTACGTACTCCTCCACTTCGCGACCAAGCAGCGCGATCTCGACGGTACGGGATTCCAGCGAATCAACGTGGGGGGCACGCGTCAGGTCATGCAATCACTCGACGATCGCTGCAGGGGAATCATCTACGGGAGCTCGATGTCGGTGTACGGGCCGCCCTCGTCGTCCCCCGCGGCGGAAGGCGCGCCCATTCGGCCCGCCACGCCGCTCGCCCATTCCCGGGCTGAGGCCGAAGACGTCATTCTGAGGTTCGCATCGGAGAGAAAGATTCATGCGTACATATTGCGCCCTCGATTCATCATCGGCCAAGGAGATCGGTTCATCGTCCCCACCATGGCGAATTCGCTCGCACGGCGGCTACAACTAGGGGCCGACACTACGCGCTATTCCATCATCGACGTCGACGACTACGCAAAAGTTGTCGCTTGGCTCGTGCAACGCATCGCATCGACCACCGTCGAGCAACTGGCTTACAACGTTGCCTACACGCGACCCATTGCCCTGTCCGATGCAACGACCATCCTTGGCCGAACGTTGGGGTTACCCCCACCGCTTATTCGGATCGGCAACCCCGGTGTGATCTCTTCGGCGTTATCGTCCGTGCCAACGCGGCTTACCCAAGCGTGGGCGGAGCGCCTGGCCTTGATGGCAAATTCCCAGTGTATGGATATCGGCCGACTTCGAACGGCCATGGGCACGGGTATCGTTACGCAACAACCCGAAGACGTATTTTACCGAGCGGCGTGCGCGTACGCCGAGAACCCTCACGGGGCATCTACCGGACCTTGATCATGAGCACTGAACAACGAGATCTCGACATCGTGCCTATTTCTGGCGCAAGCAATCCCTTTCAGGTGGGCCAAAAGTTCGCTCGCCAACACCTGCTGCATCGAGCCAGTTTTCCCATTCCATCGTTCTTCTGCTTGACGGGCGACTCCTTTCGGAGAACCATCTTACCCATTCGTTCGGATATCGCGCGTGCACTCGCCGATACGGACTACGGCTCTCGGGACTCTATCCAGCGCACGTCAAACCGAATTCGTGCGCTGTTTTCCTCACTTCCCATTGGCCCCCATCTCGAGCATGAGATCTATCGTGCCTTCGATCACATGTTTCCGCAGGGAACCGAGGTCGCGGTGAGGGCGTCCATCATCGGCGACGCGGCAGACGACAGCGAAGACTCCGAAGCAAATCCGTTCGCGGGCTTGAGCGAGACCCACTTGTACGTCCAGCGTGACCAGCTGCTCGACCGGATTCGCCGATGCTGGGCGTCTTGTTTCAGCGTAGGAGCTCTCGTGTATCGCTCGGCGCGGGGTATGAATCCCTCTCGATCCGCCGTGGCGGTGGGCGTGCAGGCCATGATCCCGGGCAAACGCTCGTTCGTAGCCTTTACCTGCAATCCGAAGACAACTGCGCGCGACACGGTCATCGTGGCGGGGTACGGGATTGGTGAAGGCATCGTCCAAGAAAGAGTCGGCGCCGATCACTACTTCGTCAACCCGGTGAGTGGTGCAATCGAGAGAAAAATCACTTGCAAGGAGCAGATGTTGTGCCGCGATCCGGCGAGAGCGGGCGAGCTCGTCGCGCAGGACGTGCCCGTTGACCTCCGAAACCGGGCCTGCCTCTCCGACGCGGAGGTCGAACGAGTAGCCAATATCGCGCGTGACATCGAGCGGGTGTTCGGAAGCCCCCAAGACATCGAAGGAACATTCACGGAAGACGGAGCCCTCCACGTCCTCCAGTCGCGGCCGATCGCCTTCGATTTTCGTCGAATCCGCGTGTGGAGCAACGCCAATGTGTCGGAGAGTTTTCCCGGGGTCACTACGGCGCTTACCTACTCGATGGCCAGTCACTTTTACGAGAGCGTTTTCTACGATTACATCCGACGGATGGGCGGTGCGGACGAACGCACCCTCCGAGACAATGCCCCGGCCTTTCGGCGCATGCTGGGGTTCATCGACGGTCGGGTTTATCACAGCCTATCGAACCTGCTGTGGGTCAACGGCATCAATCCGGTGTTGAGTTTGGGCCCATTCAAGCGCGATTTGGAAGAGGTCCTTCAGCTCGATAGCTCGATCTATATCCGGCTACCCGGGGAGCGCCAGAGTTTCGAAAGCCTGCCAGCGTACGGCGGCGCACTGACGCGTGCGCTCGTCTACTCGGGCGCTCGGGCGCTGACGCTAGATCGAAATTTTGCTCGATTTGCAGAGTGGTGGCAAGCGATGCGCGCCGAGCTGCGGACACGCGATCTCACCAAAGAAGATCCGCTCGTTCTCATCGCGGAATTTCGTCGCGTGTGGAAGGAAGCGGGGAATCGCTGGGGAATCACGCTCACGAACCATTCGCTCATCAATACGTACTTTCCGCTAGCCCGAAAGCTCATCCTGCGTTGGACAGATGAAAAGGATCCGAACTCACTCCTCAGCGGCCTTCTCTGCGGGGGGGAGCCGCACACCAGCGTGCGCATCCTCTTGTCGGCCGTTCGCCTCGCCGAGTTGATCCGAAAGGATGCACGCCTTTCCACCCTTTTTGAGACGGAGGAGGTCGAAAACATTTGGCAAGACTTCGAGGCTGCCAATTGGCCAGATGATATCGTCGAGGCATTCCAAAAACACCTACGAGACTATGGCGATCGCGGCATTCAAGAACTGAACATGGAACGCGAAAACCTTAGGGAAACCCCGTGGGAACTCGTACGGCTGCTTCGCGCGTACGTCCGACGTCGCCTCACGGTGGAAGAGTTGATAAAATCCGATGG
The DNA here is from genome assembly GCA_037157775.1 of Sorangiineae bacterium MSr12523. NCBI lineage: Bacteria > Pseudomonadati > Myxococcota > Myxococcia > Myxococcales > Pendulisporaceae > Pendulispora > Pendulispora brunnea. The sequence goes on along the minus strand of CP089982.1, from coordinate 1,637,635 downwards.
AAATGTACGCAAAGAGGCAGAAGCACGCCTGGAGGTTCTCCTCGCCGGTCATCCCCTGCGTATTGCCGCAATAAGATTCGTATTGGATCACCTACGACGGGTCATCGCCCATCGAGAGGACAGCCGATTCTGGAGAGGTGAGTTATTTGGCCATTGCAAGAAGATATTCAAAATTCTTGGCCAACGCCTGGTCGAACGTGACGTCCTCGCAACGCTCCAGGATAATCCATCACCTGACCATCGACGAGATCTTCGGCTATTTCGAGGGTCACGGGGTTACCTCGAACTTGCGCGCGCTCGTCGATCTGCGACGGCAAGAATACGAGCTGCATGCAAAGTCGACCCCACCCCGTGACTTCACTACGGTGGGTACAGTCCAGGGAAACATTCCGAAGCTGATGGGAAATAGCCTCGTAGACGCCCGAGTCATTCAGGGCATCGGGTCGAGCACCGGGGTGGTTGAGGGCCGCGCCCGCATCGTGTTGGATCCCGGGGCGATCGATGGCCTTGACAGGAGCGAAATTTTGGTCGCGCGCGAGACCGACCCCGGATGGCTGTTCCTCATGCTGGCCTCGAGCGGCATTGTCGTCGAACGGGGGAGCATGCTCTCGCACACGGCGATCACAGGACGGCAATTTGGAATTCCTACCGTCGTCGGGGCAATGAATGCAACCACCAGCATCCGTGAGGGTTCTCGTGTTCGTGTGGACGGCTCCTCCGGTCTCGTGACGGTGCTCGACGCATGAAGGCGCTAACCACGCGACTTGAGGCCATCGGTCGATTCAGCCTCGAACGCTTTCCTTTGCGGTTTTACGTGCCTTGGTTTGGAATCTGGACAATCGCACTCGACGGAGCGTTGCACTGGGTAACATGCGGAGAGCAGGCGTGGGCCCCCACCCGTGATCTGCTAGAAACACTGCTGAGCGTTCTCGGGATAACTTATTATATGCGGGTCGCGGATGAATTGAGAGACTACGAATACGACAAGGCGTATAAACCGAACCGGCCCTTGGTGCGCGGGGACGTTACCTTCCCAGAGCTCTATTGGACGCTAGGCGTAACAGCAGTCGTCTTGCTCGGCTTCAACGCGACCTTATCCATAGCGAGAACAGCGGCGCTCGCCTTCATCGTCGTCCACAGCCTCGTTCTCTGGGTACTCGAGAAGAAGTGGGGACGCTATCGCGACGGAATGTTCTTCGCCCTACCCGTCTGGGTTCTCATCTTCTGCGCCCAAGCCGTGTACGTCTGCGTGGCCCATGCCGAGCGATGTGGCAGCGCAGTTAGCATGCGGGGCGCGCTGGCGGGAGCAGCGACCATTTTCATGTACTTGCACTGGGAAGTCGCACGAAAGACAGCTTGGCCGCAGTCGTCAAAGCCGGGGGAGAAACTCTATTCGAGCGAAGTAGGTACGGCTCCCGCCATGCTCATCGCCGTGGGCTTCGCCGTTCTGGCATCGGCTCTGATGATCGGGTTGGTCTCTCCGTGGAGCGAAGGCAATCGCGACTCCATGGTGGTGTGGCTTCTCGCGATCCCGCCCGCGCTGGCCCTCTTCAACGCGGTCCGATTTCTTCGCGGGCGTGGTATCGCCGCAGGGCCGGGCCCGTTGGCAACCGCAACCTACTTCTCGTTCATTGGCCTACTTGCCTTTTGCGTCATCGTGGTGCGCGTTGTCCACGGGTGAACCTCGTGGCGCTAACCCTTTTTTCGCTTCTTGGCGCGGACCGAGAGTGTGGTGATCTTGCCCGATGCGAGCAGTTTGCGCAGGGCTTGCTCCATTTCGCGGCCGAAGAGGAGGCGCACGGATTCGATGCCGCTGATGCGGAATGCCTCGAAGAGCTTTTCCGGATTGGAGGCATCGACGTGGCCGTCTTTTGCGCGGGAGACGAAGTAGTCGACCAGGTCGTTGACGGCGCGGCCCAGGTGCTTGCGAAGGATGGCCGAGGCGCCGCCGGCGGTATCCAGATCGATGCCCACGCCCTCGAGGCGCATGGCCACGGAGAGGAGCGCGGGGCTGGCCACGAGGTAGACGTCGCCGCGCCGCTCGACGATGCCGACGCGACAGAGATCGGCAATGAGGCCGGCTCGCTGCGAGCCCGCGAGTTCGTAAAGCTCCGCCTCGGTCACCGTGCGCGGCTGATCGTGCGCCCAAGGGGCCTGCATCTGGCGCTCGATGCCGAGCCACTCGGCCAGATCGAGCTCGCCGCGCTCGATGGTCTTCACGAAGTCACGAATGGCATCGACGCGCAATCCGCGGTCTTGAAGCTGCGCAATGAGCTTGAGCCGTTCGATGTGCGCGGGCCCGTAGTAGGCGACGCGCCCGCGAATCTCGGGGGCCATGAGGGCCCCGCGCGATTGATAAAAGCGTATCGTGCGGCTGGGGACGCGGGTGAGCGCCGCGAGCTCGTCAATGGTGTACGCCGGCGGCTCGGTAGTCGGATTCGGCTCGGTCATGGTTTCCAGGGAAAGAGAGTCGCAGAATTTTGGCGGTGGTCGTACCGAATTGGCGCGTCAGCGAGCCCGTGTTGTACGGAATTCCATACCGCGCGCAAAGGGCCCGCACCCGCGGCGCGACCTGCGGGTAGCGATGGCTGGGCATGTCCGGGAAGAGATGGTGCTCGATCTGATGACTCAGGTTGCCGCTCAGGACATGGAACACCTTGCCACCCTCGATGTTGCACGAGCCGAGAAGCTGCCGCACGTACCATCGCCCGCGCGTCTCGTTCTCGATTTGCGCCTCGTGGAAGACGTGCACGCCTTCGGGAAAGTGCCCGCAAAAGATGATCATGTACGCCCACAGGTTGCGCATCAAGTTGGCCACGACATTGGCGCCGAGCACGTAAAGGAAGAAGGGCCCCGCGAGCAGCGGCCACAACACGTAATCCTTCATGACCTGCCGGGCGGCCTTTTTGCCAATACCGGCAAGGATCCGGCGGTCTTCGTCCACCAGGCCGCGGCGTCGCCGCATGGCATGGATATCCAGATCGTGAAGGGCCACACCCCATTCGAAGAGAAGCGCGAGCAAGAGATTGAAAATCGGTTGAAGCAGGAACACGGGGTGCCAGGGCTGCTCCGGCGTGACGCGCATAATCTCGTAACCGACGTCGCGATCCTTGCCAAGGACGTTGGTCCACGTGTGGTGAACCACGTTGTGCGAGTGCTTCCACTGGTCCGCCGGACAAACGTTGTCCCACTCCCATGTGCTCGAATGGACTTCGGGATCGTGCATCCAATCCCATTGGCCGTGGATCACGTTGTGGCCAATCTCCATGTTCTCGAGAATCTTCGCCAAGCCGAGCCCGAATGTGCCGATGGCCATGACGATGGCAAACGGCAGCCATCCGGACAAGACATGCCCCCAACGCGGCAGGAATCCGAGGCTCGCGAAGATGATCAGGCGCGAAACCAGCGCCAGGCTCCGTTGAAGCTTGATCAGTCGCCAAATGTAGCGCCGATCGGCTTCCCCGAGGCTCGATTTGATCTCGTGTTGAATGGCGTCGAGCTCGCGGCCCACCGCTTCGATGTCCGCATCGTCGAGGTTGACGGGGAGTCGGTTGGCAGCAGCATTCATAGCTCGATCTCCACGTTTCCAGCGGCCGCGCACACGCACAATTGAATGCGCGAGCCAGGTTCGTTGACTTCCAGACCGGTTCGAAGGTCGCGCACGCAGCCCGAGACCATCGTCGCATCGCACGTGTGGCAGACGCCCATGCGGCAGCCGTGCGGTGCCGCGATGGAGGCATCTTCGGCGACGCGGAGCAGCGCTTTTTTGCCGTCGGCGCGCACCTCGACGCCGCTGCGGCGAAAGAGCACCGTTCCGCCGGTGAGGTTCGCGGGAAGCCGTGCGAGCGGCGCGGTGAATCGCTCGATATGGAGATAGCGCGCCCGCCCCGCGCGCTCGAAGCATGCGGTCACGTCGTCGAGCAAGCTTTGCGGGCCGCAAGCCCACACATCGCGCTCACGCCAATCGGGGCAGAGCTCCTCGAGCTGGGCCTCGGAGAAATGGCGCGGGCCATGGCCGTCGCGCGTGAACATGGGATGAAAGCGGTAATTCGGGAGCTTCGCGGCAATGCCCTCGAGCTCGCGGCCGAAGATGACGTCGTGCGCGTGCGGTGCATAGTGCACGTGCGACGTATCGGGCATGTGCCACCGCAGGACGAAGGTGCGCAACATGCTCATGACCGGCGTGATGCCGCTGCCCGCGGTGATGAACAACGGGCGAACCGGCGCCGCATCGGGAAGGTGGAAATCGCCTTGCGGAAGCCCAATGGACAAGAGATGCCCCGGGCGAACATCGCGCGCGAGGAAGCCGGACACTCGCCCTGCGTGCTTCACGGTGATGGTGAAGCGGCCGTCGCTCCGATCGGGCGACGACGAAATGGAATACGTGCGCGTCATCTGCCTGCCGCCGACGGACACGCCGACCCGCACGTGCTGCCCAGCGCGATGACGGCGAAAGCCGTGGCCCGGGCGCAACGTGAGCGTGCGCGTGTCACTCGTTTCGTCCCACACGCTCTCGACGCGCGCCTGCAGGCGATGCGTGCTCCAGAGCGGTTGAACGAGCTCCAGGTAATGGGAGGGGCGCAACGGCGTGGCCATGAGTCCCACGACGTCGGAGATTCGCTGCAACACCGTCATGTGGAACAACGATAACTGTGACACCAAACAGTGTCAAGTTAACCTGGGTCACATGGCGGGCCCGGTGGTATTTGAACCGTCAAGACGCCGAGGACGCCAAGGGGCTGGGGGTCCACCCCAGCCATCTCTTACTTTCGGGAACCGTCGCGGCGAGCGCGGAGCTCTTCGAGGGCCTCACGGGCCTCGGTCTTTTCAGCGAGCACGGCACGCTTGTCGTGCGCCTTCTTGCCGCGGCCCAGTCCCAGGGTGACCTTCACCCATCCCTCTTTGAAATACAGATTGAGCGGCACCAGCGTATAGCCTTCCCGCGAAACGGCGCGCTCGAGGTGACGGATCTCCCTGGCGTGCAAGAGCAGTTTGCGGGCTCCCCTCTCCGCATGCGGAAACGCGCGCGCGGCAAAGAAGGATGCAATATGCATCTGCCGCAGCCACACCTCGCCCTGCTCCACGGCGGCGTAGGCTTCGCTCAATGTGGCGCGACCTTCGCGCAGCGACTTCACCTCGCTGCCGCGCAACACGATGCCCGCCTCGAACCGCTCCGATATGTCGTAATGGAAGGTCGCCGCGCGATTCTGTGCAATGTACTTCTGAGAATCGTTGCGGCGGCTCATGACTCTGTTTTATCCCGCGCCAATCCCGTAGACGACCCCAATCGCCACCAGAAGGGTGCCCGCGATCTCCGCGGGGCCGGGGCGGCCGGTGCCGAGCATCGCCGACGTGGCGGCCGCGGCCACGGGCGCGAGCCCGCAGAAGAGGCCCGTGCGTGCAGCCCCGAGTCGCTCGAGGGCCGAATACCAAACGAGAAATCCGAGCGCGCTGAGGATGAGCGTCAGGTACGTGAGGGCAAAGAGCTCGGCGTTCGTGGGCATGCGCAGCACGTTCGACCCATCCACGGCAATCCCGATGATGGCGAACATGGGCACCGCCAGCACGCACAAGTACGTCGACAGACGCAGAGGGCCCAACTTGGGAAGAAGGCTCACCGCAAGAAGCGAAAAGAGCACCTCGCCCGCCAGCGCACCGGCGGAGAAGAGAAAACCGAGCGGGTGCCCACCGCCAAAGCCCTGCGCAATGCCGGCCCCCACCGACACGACGGCCCCTGCCCCGAGCAACCGCAGGCTCGGAGGCTTGCGCGCAAGCAGCGGCGTCACCAGTGCGAGAACCACCGGCGTGCATCCAATGATGGTGCCCAAGGTCGTCGGCGCCGTGTAACGAAGGGCGAGCTGAATGCAAACATTGAATCCAACGAGCCCCGTCGCCGCCAAGAGCACGAGCCGCACGAGATCGAACCCGCGGAGCGGCACGAACGAGAGCCCGCGAAAGCGGCAAATGCCGAATAGAATGAGCGCCGCCAACGCATAGCGAATCGCCTGTCCGCCGAAGACCGGATAGGCCACGAGAAGTGCCGACACGGCCGCCGAGCTGCCCAAGATCCATTGTGCCACCGATGCGGCTGCTACCCCCCGCGCGATGCCTCGATCCATGCAGCGAGGGTAGGTTCGGCATGGTATGGAAATAAGGTCCAGTTACGGACAAAAATCGAGGACCACTTTCCATGGACCTTCCCATCATCCTCGACGCGCGCTCGGGCCGCCTCGCGGTGCAAGTCACGGTTTCCCTGCGCGATGCCATTCGTCAGCAACGCCTCGCGGTGGGCGCACGCCTTCCCTCGACGCGCGCACTCGCGACCGATCTCGGTGTGTCGCGCGGGGTGATCGTGGAAGCGTACGAACAGCTCACCGCGGAGGGCTACCTCGAGACGCGTCGAGGCTCCGGCACGCGCGTCGCGTGCAAGTCGTCGACGGAGTCCGTCTCGAGGCGCCGCAAGGTCGCTCCCAACGTGGGCGGGGGTTGGGAACCGGATCGGGCGATCCCCTTTCGCTACGATTTCCGATTCAGCACCCCCGACTTGAGCACGTTTCCGCGCGGCCGATGGCTATGGGCCATTCGCCACGCACTGGCCACCGTGGCGCATGCCGACCTGGGATACATCAATCCATGCGGCGTGCTTGCCCTGCGGGAAGAGATCACGTCGTATTTGCGACGGGTGAACGCCGCAGTGTGCGACGTCGAAGAGGTGGCCATCGTGGCAGGCGTGGCGCAATCGTTCGTCGTAGCGCTCCGTTTATTGTCGCGCCGCGGCTGCAAGCGACTCGCGGTCGAGGATCCGAGCGGATATCGCTCGCGGGGGCTATTGGAGAATTGCGCCTATTCGCTCATTGGCGTACCCGTCGACGAAGAGGGCATTCGGGTCGATATGCTCGATCGCACCGACGCCGACGTGGTCCTCGTCACCCCGGCGCACCAATTCCCCACGGGCGTCGTACTCTCGCCGCGCCGCCGGGCAGAACTCGTTCAATGGGCGCGCCGCCGCAACACGTTCATCCTCGAGGACAATTACGACGCCGAGTTTCGATACGACCGCGAACCCGTCGGCTGCATTCAGGGCCTCGCCCCCGATCGCGTATTCCTCGCCGGCTCCGTGAGCAAATCCCTGGCGCCCGCCCTACGCCTCGGTTGGCTCGTCGTTCCAAAAGGTCCCTACTCCGATGAATGCTGCGCCGAGCGAAGCTTTCTTGATTTAGGCTCACCCGTTCTCGATCAATACGCACTGGCGCACTTGCTCGCGACAGGCACGTACGACCGCCATTTGCGCGCGGTGCGTCGTCGCTACCGAGCTCGTCGCGATGCGTTGGTCGGGGCGCTGCAGCAATACCTGCCATCCTGGCGCATTCACGGTATTGCAGCCGGGTTGCATTTGTATGTCGAGTTGCCAGAAGGCACCGACGCGCGCGACATTGCCGATCGCGCCGCACACGCCAGCATTGGCCTCGAGCCCATTGATTCGATGCGCCTTGCACATCCAAGTCCGCCAGGTTTGGTCTTGGGATATGCGCGGCTGTCGGAGGAAGAACTCTCCACTGCGATAAAATCGTTGGCGCGCCACGTCGCAAAGACGAAATAGTCAGAAATGCGGTGAGCATTTCGCACAATCACGTTACAGAGAATGCAAATGCGATCGAACCGCTGGCGCAGTGGGTGGGCCGCTATTGGCCTCGTTGCAGTTCCCTTCCTTGGCACCATGGCGTGCAGCTCGGAGGCTCCCGAAACATCGGACAAAGAAGCGGGTTCCCTTGGCGGAATGGGCCAAAAGCTGCAAGCCGCGCCCCTCGCCACTGCGCCCGACCCGACGGAAACAGGGCCAAATGCGGTGACGAGTGCGGAATACAAGTTTCCGGCAGCCATGGATCCGGATGTGGAGTCGACTCAGGCCACCGAACTTTGGGCGCAGGTCTACCGACCGGAAAACCTGGGAGATAGCGCACACCCGGTACTTGTGTTTCTTCATGGGAACCATGCGACTTGCGGGATTGGGACGAATCCGCGCAAAGACAACAGCTGCGACTACACGCGCACGGGCACCTGCCCCAGTGGCTACGTGGTCACGCCGAATCACTTGGGCTACGCGTACGTCGCAGAGCGACTCGCCTCCCATGGATACGTGGTTGTCTCCATCAACGCGAATCGTGGAATCAATTGTCGCAACGACGGTCCTTCGGCGACCGATCCCTATCTCAATTTCGCGCGCGGTCGCCTCGTGTTGAAACATCTGCAGAAGCTCAGCGAGTGGAACGCGAACGGAGGCACACCTGCGTCACTAGGAGTGGAGCTGCAAGGCAAATTGGATTTTTCGCAGATCGGCCTGATGGGCCACTCGCGAGGCGGCGAAGGCATACGTGCAGCTTACAACCTTTACCGAGAGGCCAATAGCACTTGGCCCACCAAGATCCTGAGCCCAGTGTCCTTCCGTGCCCTCTTCGAAATCGGCCCGGTCGATGGACAGCTGCCAAACACGACCCCGCCCTTCCCACGGCTCAATGCCGATGGCACCGTATGGTCGGTGCTTCTCCCCATGTGCGATGGGGATGTGTACAATTTGCAGGGCGTACTTCCCTACGACCGAATGCTTCGAATTCCCACGGAAACACCCGCAGCGCAGAAATCGACCTTCACCGTGTGGGGAGCCAATCACAATTTTTACAACACAGAGTGGCAGGAAGTCGATGGCACGTCTTCGCCCACGGACCAGAATGACTGCGTTGGACACGCGAAACTTTGGGAAATCGGAGCGATCGGCTCGGAATCCCAGCGAGCGACCGGGCTTGTGGGCATGATGGGCCTCTTCCGCGCCAACGTCGGCCCCAACGCGGATCCAAAATACAATCAAGTCTTCAATCCGATGTTCGCTCTACCTCCGTTGGTAAAAAACATCGATCGGGGCTACACGGATTCGTCCAGTTCGGTGGTCACCACGACGATCGAAGACTTTACTCAGCCGGCGGGAAAGAATTCCCATGGCACAGCGAACGAGCAGAACGGCATCGATCCCATCGTGCACGGCACGGTGCCGAATCATGCCGACGCGCAAAAGGCGGGACGTATCAGTTGGCAAAGTGCGTCGGCAGACGCCTTCTTCCAAACGAATTGGAGCGTCGCAGGTGAGGGGCAGGACATCAGCAGTTACAAGACGCTGGATCTTCGTATTTCACGTCAATACAACGAGACTCTCAACGTAGCGGAGCAGACCAGCCTCTCGGTCCAGCTTGCACTGGCCGACGGTTCGGTCTCCAACTCGGTATCGCTGAACAGCTACACAGTTCTAAGAGGCCCCGTTGGCGGCAAACGTGGCGGCCGGCATCCGATTCTGCAATCCGTTCGTATCCCGCTCGCTGACTTCGGAAATGTGGATCTTACCAAGGTTCGCGGCGTGCGCTTCGTCTTCAATGAGACGGCGTCTGGCGCCATTTATCTTGGCAACGTCAGTCTTTCCAATATCCTTACTGTAGCTTCCACGCCGCCAACGCTCGCTTCCTCTGGCGCCCCCTCTGGAACTACCCCGGGTGGAACCACCTCGATGGTCAGTCACTACACCAAGGGCAACTCCATCAAGAGCATCCGACACGTCCAAGCACCAGGAAATGGCGCGGTCGACGAAACGCGTACCATCGAGATCGAGCTCGAGACGGCTGAGAACTTCCCCGTGCGGGACGCTATCCCCACCCTGCGCATCGGCGACCGCGAGTTCGGCGCGAGCCGTCACCCAAACGGCGACACACGTCGCATCGTCTTCATTCTTCCTGAAGCCGATTTCGCCGCCGCGAAGAACGGCGAGAACGTGACCGTCCACTACGGCGACTACGAGCACGAAGCCCACTGGGTCTTCGGTAAGCTCGACAAGCGCGCGCTCCGGTAGTCCAAACTGGTGATTAGGGGGCCTTGGACTCGCCACTGGTGACTCCTGTGGTGTTTCCCGGCCGCCCCTCACTCAAACCCGGCGTGAGCCCAACGATTTGGCGAGGGTGTCCCCCTTGAGGAGTAGCCGATACCATCCGCGAGCTGCTTTCAGCGAGCACGACCAGCGCTTGGGCTTCGAGCGAACCCTTGAAGGGACGAGCACCGGAGTGCACAGCGGCGCTCGCTCTGCGGTTCGCCGTCTCGGGTGCCACCTCCGTGATCCCTCCCTCCACTGCCACCGCCTCGGCGACGAAGTAGTCGGCGCCCGGCGGTCGACATATTATTCAGGTTCGTGCATCTCCTTTAGAGCGGCCTGAACGCTAATCAGGAGAGCGAGAGCGTGGGTACGCGAAACCCCCATCCGCGTGTCGAATTCGCCCTCAAGGTCAATTCCATTGCATACTTCGTTCAACGCGTTGTTGATGATCCGAAGCTCATCAACGGTCAGCGCCACGTCACAGCTCGCTGCTTTTGTATTCAATATTTTCATAATTATTGAAGCCCCTCAAAATATGCCCGACCGGCGGTAGGTTTAAAAAATGTGCCGCCATCGGCGGCAGTCGGATTGCGAATCAGCACGCTTCCGAGACTATCGTTCCAATACGCACTGCGTCCACCTGACAGATTCCGCATAACCGTCTCCGGGTGATTCAAGAATGATTCTATCTCGCTGGCGAAGCCCTGCGGACTTAGTACGCGCGGGAACTCGCCTTGCTTTATCACATGCTTACCGTATGCATGACCACCGGCGATCTCTTCCGCCATGAGACTGTTCCTGAGAAGGGCCGCATTCTCGGCGCTAGCTGCTTCCAACGCCGCGCCTCCTGGCGTCGCTACGCTCCCTTCCAATTGACAGGTCCCCACGGAGCCCAACGGGCAGCCACTGTTTGTAATAGCTGCGTGAAACGGCGACTTTCCTTGAGCTATACCTTGGTAATAATTTTCCTCTATGGCATCAATTGCATCCTTGAGCGGATCGCGCCATCGAAAGAATGGGTCGTTAGGGGTGCGATCTCGGGGGAGGAAAGAGAATAGTCCTCCCTGACCACGTGGGGGCACGTATACTGTTATGATCAAGCTACATGAGCCGTTGGGACAATCCCACGTTTTGCCCCATTGCTCATAATACCCTGTATCCTCCTGTGTTCCTGGCGCGCCTGGAAGCTGGGGACGAGGTGTTGTGTTCGACCATATGAACCGTTGGCGATCCCTGCCCGTGAACCAGTCTTCCATCCGGTTCATGAAGGCATTCCATCCGAGGTCGGCAGAACCCGTCTCTGCGTTCTGTGGCTCACAGCTACCCTGGCAGGTTTGGAGCCCCATTGGGTCCACTAGTTTTTGGGGCGATCCAAATACGTACGCATACGGGTTAAGATCACTGCGCGCCACGTGAATCGTCAGCGGGTCCGCACTAGCCCACTGGCCGAGGGCGGCGACATAGTAGCGAGCACCGAAATAGGTGAGCCCAACGCCAACGTCGTCCTCCTTCCCGGTAAACCGGAAATGCTCGCGATAGCCCTTCCACCTCTCCGGGCGGTAGTCGCTCTCCGATTGCCCGTACGCTAGATAGGTGGTGCGCTCGACGAGCTCTCCAGTGTTCTTGTCCACCACCGTGCTCGTGGAACCCAAGGGATCGGTCAGAGTGAAGAAAACGTGCTTCGCCCCACCGATTCGGCCTTGCGGGAGGGTCTCGTCGTAGATCAGACGCGCGAACGATGTGCCGTTCGCCACCAGGTACGCCGAAACGGTATCCTTCGTACGCTCGTAATCGCCGTCTTGAAATCGGGCGTGCTCGAGACGAAGCGTGGAAAAGATTTCGCTGGTGTAGGTTCGCTGATGAGTATCGGGATCCTCTACCGACTTGGTGATGCGGGTGCCGCCGGAATCGTACGTGTAGTGGAAATCCGCTCCGCGATCGTTCGCCACGCCGGGAATGGGCTCTCGCTTGGCCCGAACCATTTGCCCAACCTCGTCCCATTCGTACGAGAACGCGATGTTTAGCGCTGTGCCCGTGGGGCCCGGCTTGATTACCGTCAGCTTGGTCAAATTGCCTGTGCGGTCGTAAGTAGCCTGTGCGCGCCCGCGGATGCCCTCCGCGGACGCGACACGATTCGGCCCGTTCGTCGCTGGCCCATAGGTCATCGTACCGAGAGACCTATCGTGGAAGGCGTGCGCATCGTCGTCGGACTTGATTAGATTTCCCTGCCAATCGAAGTCGTAACTCTGCCAGCGAACACGGTTAGCCTGATTGCCGTCGGGGATCGGCCGCGTGTCGCCACTCTTGGTCTCGGCATCGAAGACAGAGACTTGCTTGTCGTCCTTGCTCGGCGTGTTGTACGTATAATCGACACGACGGAGCTGATTCAAATCGTCGTAGGACAGTTGCCTGTCGACAGGCTTTGCGCCGTCGAGCCATTCATTGGGGTTACGGCCGTCCTTCACCAAGAGGGGGTTGTCCATCGCGTCGTATTTGAAGGTCCAATCTTGGAGCACAGCGGGCCCCGTCGAAGGCCCCGTCACCCACGTGTGCGCGAGACCCCGACGGGGGTTGGGCTCGAATTCGGTGGCAAACCGTTGAGGAGCATTCCCGTACAAGACTTCGCCTACAAAGCCGTCTGCATCCACCCTTTTACCGAGAATGAGATCGCCATAACTCGTGCCGATGGTCTTCGTGACACCACGTGCGGTGTACGTGGTAACCACGACGTCGTTGCTCACGAGCCACCCCTGACTCACCGGATCGCCGTAAAGTTCCGGCACCCCTGCGGAGCGCGTGCCGATGGAACGTCCCCTTTCACGATTCGCTTCATCGTAGGAGAAGGCAGTTCGGTACCAGTGCGGAGCGTACTCCCCGCCCGGCGTGGGCGCGGCGCCACCATCCGCTGCCGCGCTCGAGGATTCGAGCGGGAACCCCCCGCCTCCTCCCAGAGCAAGATCGTCGAGATCCGGCACGGCGAGCTGTCGCCAGACCTCGGTCATTCGCCCTCGACCATCGTAATTGTAGCGCGTGTGCTGTGCACGATCATACGATGCGGAGAGCTTTCCCGCGAAAAGCCCGGGCGTCACACCCGCCTGGCCTTGCTCGGGGGCATCGTAGATGAAGAGCTTCGTAACGTGCCGCTCGTCGTAGGCGCGGTGGGTCTTGAGACAAGGTGAATACGTTTCTGAAGTCGGCCGCCCAAGGCCGTCCCGCTCAATGTTCTTTCCGCAGCCGCGCGCATCGCTCGTTCCGACCAGGTCGCCCGAATCGTTGTACGCGTAGTGCCATGTTCTCAGGTTTGTCGCGCCGAAGTTAATCGACGTGTTGGGCTCGGCCGTCTGCACGAGACGTCCCCACGAGTCATACGTCATCTCGCGCGTGTACGTATCAGTGCCTGCGGTGTGCGTGCGCACAACCTTGCTTACCTCGCCGGTCGGCGTGTAGATCAGGCGAGTCGAAATGGAATCAGCCGTTCCATTTTGACTCGTGCTCTTTGCCGTTACTGTGACCCGCCCGTGCCCATCGCGGCTGGTCCACACCGGACGAGGGCTTGCACCCTGCACGAGATCGGCAGCGTCGAAGGTATTCTCCGAGAGAGCGAAGTATTGCACCTTCCCAGTCGGCTCTCCCTCGAGGCCGAATGTATCCGTTGTTCGCCCAAACGCATCGTGAAAGGCCACGCTGAACTGCACCGATCCCGCGGGAACGGCGGGTGGATTGGGCGACTGCGGAGCCTCGTTGGTAAAGTACGGCTCGAACGCCCTCACCACGAATCCGCGACTGTCTCGCTCGACGCGCCCGCTTGCGATGTACGCGGCTTGATCACCATTCGCGGGGTCGGCTTGCTTCCAAGCGCCCACATTGCGACCGTAAGGGTCAACGTAGCTCCACGCCGAAACATAGCGCGGAGTCTCTGGTTCTTGGGAAGAAACGAGACCGTCATCGACGCGCCTTTCTAGCTGCACCCGTTGGTATGGGCCGCCTTGAACGTCGAAGTAGGTCATCTTGACCGACGGCGCCGCTGTCGACGGCAACACTCCAATTTCAGGATCAGGCGCGTACGTGGCCGTGGGACGCCCCCAACCATCGTACGTGGTCGTCGAAACTGCGCCTGTTGGTTCGGTGATTGCGGTCACCACTTCAAGACCACGATCGTAGCCGGTCGTCGTGGTAAGCGCACCGACGCCACAGCCGCCCGTGTAGACCGTTTTTGCTATCGGGAGCTCGCCGTAGTCCTTGTCGTAAGCCGTGTCGGCGCAGCGGATTCCCGTGGCATTTTTTACTCGTTTCGGATTTCCGAAATTGTCGAATACCGTCTCCGAAACAAGGCGGCGAGTCCCATCCTGTGATGCATCTCCGGGCGGAGGCGCTACCGCTGCCGACTCCTCGTGAAAACGTTGAAGTGGGACTGTGCCCGTCAAATCCGAGAAGGTTTTGACCACCTGTCCACGCTGATTGTACTCGAAGTACGAGTGCCTCAGATCTGGCGTCCCCTGGGAGACCCGCACAAACGTCTCTCTCGGCCGCCAGAGCCAATGCGTGCTATCGGCGGGCAAGGTCCAAAGGTTGAAGGTGACGACCGATGAATCCTTCGGAATCGCCGGATCGAAGGATTCCACTACTCCGTAATCTGCCTGATAGTTTACATTACCAAACAGATTAAGATCTTGCGTGACACGCGTGTGGACGGAGTTCGAGCGGGACGCAATCGTGTCCTTGCCATTCAGCGTGAGTTCGTCGGACGCGAGGTCGACCACGTCGATCAAACTGCCGTCCGCCACGAAGTTCGCCGTATTGAAGGTCCACGTGTCGGTCTGTTGCGGGTAGACACGACGGACCTTTCGACCATCGACACCATCGTACAATTTATCCATCTTGTACTGGCGATGGACCGTCGACAGGTGCACGTTGCTCGCGTCAAAGCTGTCCACGGTTACCGGGAGCCCGCGGACGGCCATACGTGGATCGTCCACGGTCGGCGCGCATGGAGCGTCGTTTGCACAGCTTCCAATGAGGTAACGCGTGTCCGTAATCACTCGCTTGGGGTCGTTGGCGTCGCCCACGGTCGTGCGCACCTTACGAAAGCCGAGCAACTGGCGCTCGACGTAATCGTAAACGGGTTCGCTGTGGTCGTAGGTCGTGACGTATGGTCCTCCGCTCTCCTTCGGGTCCGCGTTGCTGCTCACGGTCACCTTGCTGACTCGTCGGATTGCGCCGGGCACGCCTCCGACTCTCGCGTACTCCAAGGTGGTCGTCGCGCCACGGCCATTGGAAATGGTCGCGAGTAAGCCGGGGCGACGACCGTTCGTGTTGATAAGATCAATGCGAGCGACCTTTTTGTAGAGCGCCTCGGTCTGTGATGTGACCAAGATGCTCTCCATGCCGTTCCCGAATTGGTCAGCGAACTGGAGCTGCATCGGTTGATAGTAGCGGCCAATTCCGCCCCCAGAGATAGGCGGTTTGTGCTCCATGTTCGCCCAATTCGGGATATCCGGACCGCCCGGGGCCAAATGGATGGGAGGATGCCCCCATTGCTTTCCATCGCCCAGATAGATATCAATGCCGGGACTTGGGTCCTTCATCCCTTCGCCCCACTCCGACTCGTAGGCCGTATTTCTCACATCGATCCGGTCGGCGATTCCGTCCGCGTTCAGATCATGGATGTAAGTGTCCGCGATGAGCCAATTATGGCTGTCCAAAAGACCTCCCTCGACGGCCTTGCTTTCTCGGAAGGTGCCATTGCCGACTCCGAACTCCACCGTCCATTTTTGATCCCAAATGGGTGGACGCGTCTGGTCGGGGAAATTTCGGTCGACCCATCTCATCATGAGCCGATCAGGTATGCCGTCGCCCGAGAAATCGGCATAGAACTGTTTGCCCAGGGGAGCATAGTAACGACTCGATTTGTCGGTTGGAATGCAGTCCGGTTCTTTCGGTGGCGTGCCCTCCTCTGTGGTCGGCGTTCGAGAGTTGGGCACGATGTTCCCAGCCGCATCGCGTGTCGTGAAGAAGTAGCAGGTGACCGATCTAGCTAGCTCGCCCTCCGAGGCAGCACGAATGAGCTCACTACGAACATCAGGGTAGCCGTCACCGTCGAAGTCCTGGACCATGCCGGCAGAGTTGAAGCTCTCTGATGCATTGGCCATCTTGAGCCAAATGGACTCCGGAGGTAGGGAGCGCACGTCGCTCCCGCTCAGGAGCCAGTTGTTCGAGCCGGAACGCTTCGGCGAGTAGGTCTGATACCGACCCGTATTTTTTCGGTCGGACGTAATCTCCCACCACAGAAAGTTCACTTTGCCGTCGGTATTCCACGAACCAACATTTGAGAAAACGAGTTTGTTCGCTGTAGCGCCCCAGTTGGCATTTTCCACACCGAGGGTGCCCTCCACGTAATCGTAGGGACGCTGCCGAATGCCGACCTGGACCGGCTTGTCTGAGGGAGGCCAGGTCATTACGTCTGCTTCGTCGTTCGAATCGAGATCGACGAACGAGACATGGGTCTGCTCTCCGTAAAAGGTCTGCTGAAATTCGGAAACGAGCCCGCCTGCGCCCGGAGACCGGTTCACGTCCCCCTCGCCCGTGTATGTCATTTGCGCGATGTCGCGCTCAGGCGTGCTGCACGTCGTATTAGGAAAGGAGAAGTCTGCATCCTCGCGCAGATTGGGGCATGCCCCCCTCAGGTGCACGCCCTGTAGAAAGTGGCGTACCTGTTGGGCATGCGTAAATGGTGCCGTATAGTCGAGGGTATAGCGCCGAACAAGACTCCGACGCTCATTTCCCGGATTGTCGAAGTCGGCGCTCGAGACGTCCACACGAGAGATATGATGGGCTGGGCGTGCACGCCAAATCGCAGCCAGTCGGAAACCTCTCACATAGTCGTCCTCATATGTGATCCGTGTGTGGTGGGCGAATTGCCCGAGGTCGACCGCTGCGGGGCGACTGACATCGACATCCACTTTCGGCGTGTCGAGGATGTCCTGCAAGTAGCCCCGCGAGCTCTCATTGAAGAGTCGGACCCAACGATATACGACAACGTTGGCATGAGCCTCGCTCCACAGTCGGACGAGATTCCAACGGAATATGGGCTCGATGGCCAGCTTGAAGTCCGTATCGACATCGATGCCGCTCTTGTCGTCCGCGGCGTCTTTCGGTACACCGAACTCGGCCTCGACGCCGGACTTGTATTGCGCACGCCAGTTTTTGCCGTCGGCCGAAAGGAAGTAGCGTGCCCCGTCGTCAACCCTTGTTCGAAAATACGAGGTTCCTTCGCCAACATCATTCGGTAGCTGCTCACCGGTGAGAAGGGTGCCCCCGCTGCACTGGCCGCCGGAAACAACGCAGATCTTTACCAGTTCGACGCCATTGATCCGAAAACGATCCTGGTCGGTATAGAGCGGTCCCCCGCCTCTATTCTCCCGCTCTATTTTTGGGATATTAAGGCTCCAGGCATAACCAACTTCGGTGTTCGTACCAGCGCTGGAGCTATACGAGATGCCGAGACTGGGTTGTGCCTGTCCGCGGGCACGCGGCAATTGAAATGAAATGGAGGCCTGAGCGGCCCCAGTCGATGGATCGACGTTTGCCATCCCTCCCGGCCCGATCGCGCTCCCTTCGGGCGAACCGGCGGTCGAAGGACCAAAGGTCGGAAGCGTATTACTGTGTTCCGGCGGCTCGCCAGTCGCCGCAGCCAGAGCCGCGCTCGATCGCTCGGAAGCTGCGGGTTCGGCAGACGTAGCGGGCGCCGCAGAAGACGGCTGCTCGACGGCCGCCTGGGCAAAGGCGCGCATGGGCAAAGGCCCAAAGACCAGCACCGGGATCAAGAGGAGCGAGAGGTACGCGCCCAAGCCTCCGTGGAGATTCCGCGGGCTAAGGAACGTGGCAATCGAGTTACCGAAATGAGCGACCTTTTTCATGGAATGTTCACCGCCCTGTTGGCTCGTGAAGGTCGAAAGAACGATCTTGGTTCAGCGCCAAGCCTTATCGGCAAGCGCGAGAAAGTTGTTGCTCAGCGGCTCGGCACTTGGTGCTCAATTGGCTACGTGCCGCTTCGTCTTTGTCCTTGGCCGCCGAAATGAAGGCCTGTCTGGCATCCGCCGCTCGCTTCGACGCGACGTCGCTGGGGACCCCGCTCATGCAGCGCGACATCGTGTGAACGTACGAGTCACAGTCGGCGAGTCCCGTACTGTCTTCTCCGACAGACCCGCAGCCAGCGAAGAATAGCGCAGCCCCAAACAATGCGACGGTGCGCAAACACACGACCAAAGCAACAAGTTGCTGCATTGACCCCTCGACACGATGAAACTCGCCGCACGTTCCCTATTGTGCAACGGCAGCAACAGGCGCGCGACGTAAGCAGGCGGAAGGCAAGGTGTATAGGCGCGGCAATCGCCTATTCCCACGCGGCAGCTTCGTCGTCAATCACGAATTACTGCCCGTTCAGAAAATCTGAGACATCGACCGCCGGATAACAATGTTGCGAACTTTCGCTCTTCGTCGCGCTCCGTCAACGCATTTACGGAGTCTATGTAAGCGTGGGTGCCGGATTCGCACAACGAACTACATCGGCAAATTGGGATGACGCCGGTGTTTTCGTCACGACTCGAGCATTACTTTTCGAGGCATTAGTTGAGGAGACGAGAACGATCTTGACATCACCTGGGTGGAGAGAGCCGGCGCACCCACGCTACGCGTCATGATGCATACTACGCACGATTTCTCATCTGCCCGTTGCTCGGCGCAGGCCTCGTCCGAATCGAATATGAGCTATTGCCGATCTGCAACTACAACAATTTCACGGCGGAGGTACATTGACCATCACATTGCCCTTGATTGGGTTGCACGTACCTGGCGCTGCGATGTGCCAGGTACGTGGCGGAGCAGATGTTCCTTTGGGCTCGTCCGTATTCGAGCAGCCAAAGGGTGGCTGCTCCCCTTCGTCTGCGGCCTGATTCCACTTATTCCCAGTCACGGTGATAGGATTCACGCCGTCGGCGGCGCGCCAATTAAGAATGGTATCGCAGCCATCGCATCGCGCAAACAGATTGTTTCCTGGATCCTCCGGCGTTCCGAGGTCCAGATCGGCCTCCGAAGAAATGCCAATCACTTCGCGCTCATGATATCCAAACGATGCGGCACGAATTTTCGTTTTACCAGGGGAATTGAGAGCGATTGAGTTCGGGAAATTCGCAACAAACGTCCCACCCGTGATGACGAGCGGCCCCGTCAACTGGCTGTCCATGGTTATTCCGGAACATCGGTTGTCGTGGATATCGACGTTCGTTAATATGGCGGGCCCCTTCACGATGATGCCACCGTCGATCCTATTGAGAGTTCCGGGGCAATTATAATAGACTTTCGTGTTCGTCACGACGAGAGTCGCGTCTGAGATCTGCGCGTCAATACCTGAACGATTGTTGTGCACACGACTATTGTTCAATGTAAGCGTACCGTTTTCCCCTGTAATGTTGATTGCTACTGTAGCTTCGGAGACATCAACGGAATCCACCGTGACGCCCGGCTGTAAGTCCAAGCCGTAGTACGCCTCGCTAATTGTGACATCCTTGATGAGGACCGCCCCGCTTGCGGTGATTCCCGCCCCAATCATCCCTAGGGATTCAATGTGGCCGTTTCCCGTTACCACGAGGCCACCTCCGTTCCTGTTCCACTTGAGCAGTGTCCCACCCTGGCTCTCGCCCTGAAGCGTAACGCCCGGAGGGACCTTCGTTTCGCCATTCGCGACGTCGTAAGTGCCATTCTTGAGAAACACCGTATCGCCCGCCGCGGCGAACGTGATGGCTTTGCCCATGGATCGAAGGGGTTGCGCGTCCGTCCCCCCCGTGGCCGAGCCCCGTTCGAGCGAGTCGGTGCCCGTAGGGGATGCCGTGATGCGTGAGATGACGAAGACAGGCTCCGACATCGCCGAGCCTGACGGCGCGGTAACATTTACGGCTTGCTGCCCGAGAGGCGCGCCGTGAATCACTTTCACGGTGAACGAGAGCGCTCTCGGTGTTTGCTCCGTGATGACACCTTTCAAAGCATTCGCACCATTGCCGATCGTCACGTCGGTGACTTCATCCAAGCGCTCGCCGGTTAGGTGCACGACCGTGGTGCCGTTGGTCGGATCGCCGCCGAAACCTTGGCGTATCGTCCGCGACGGATTGCCGTCCACCACGACCTCGTCAATCTTGGGCGGCTTGGGCGTGGGAGGAACATCCGGCCGCACTTCATCGCCCACTTCACCACCGCCGTCATCGAGTCCGCACTCGAGTCCCCGACAAGGTTCGTAGAACGACGGAGGACAACCGCCCAAGGCCAGAAGAAAGAAGGCCGAAGCCCCCAATCCAATCAGCGAAGAAGCAGTGGCGGCGCGCATGGGGTGGCCCTTATGGGCGGGGGCCAAGGTAGCACATTAGAAGGTTCCCCGAAGATGCACGCCTGCCATTCCCGGTGAAACCAGGGGTACAATCGTCGCGTCGCGACTCGCGGCCCTCTTCGGTGAGAAATACCAAAGGAGGCCGCCGGTGATCACGGAGGCGCCGGCCGTGCCGTAGGCGATCCACGCGATGGTGGAATCACGACTGCCCGAGTCGCGCAGGTCCTCGATATGAGCGCATTCGGAACTACTCGGGTTGGCGCACGCTCTCGGCGATTCGTCGATCTCGTCGCGTTTCGATTTCGCACTCAAGGAGAACGCAATGCCGGTTCCCAGTGCGGCGACGGCGACGCTGCCCATGATCCAGGTTCCCAATGGCGGCGATCCAATCCCGCGCGATGGCACTCGCACGGGCGCCATCGCCAATTTCGTTTGCGGCGGCGAAACAGGGGCGACCGGTGCGGGGGCCTCCACTGCGGGCTCCTCTTTTCGAGGGGACTCGAAGGCCACCAAGGTCGGATCGCCGACGGCGACGTCCACTTCGCGGCGCTGCGGTTCGTCGCCGATGGTCGCCTCGATAACGTGTTTACCCGGAGCAACGTCGACTCCCTGGGAGCGCTGTTCGCTCGTGAGCACCAAGCCGTCCACCCGCACCGGCGCATTGTCGGGGGCGACGATGTTCAGGTGGCCAACTTGGGCCGTCAGCTCGGTCAGCAGATGCTCCGCGCGGTCCTTTTTCTTCGGGTCGGCGGAGGGATCGGCCAAGTACGCGCGCAGGTGCTTCAGCGCGTCGAGCGGGTGGTTCGAATCGGCCTCGGCGACCAAGAGATTCCACAACGCCTTGGGCGATGGAACCAGCGCGTAGGCCTGCAGAAACTCGACCCGCGCGGTCTCGGCGTCGGCGCGTCGCACGGCCTCGAACGCGCGCTTGTTGTGCTCTGCCGCGTCCTTCTGGGCGCGCGTGAGAGGCTCGGCATCTGCACCGTGCGATCCGAGCAAACTCGCCAAAATCAAGGCGCCTGCGAAGGAGCGAAACGGCTTCATTCCTCGTACAAGTCTCCGTAACGAAGGCTCGACGCGGACGCAGCCGGTGCCGGCCGTTGCCTCTTGGGTCTAGGTCGCGCCGAAGATACGCCGGCATCGTCGGGTTCCATTCGCGCAGAAGGCGAAGTCCCCGACGAGGACGACGACGTCACCGACAACGACGACGGCGGGGCCACCGAGACGGAGACCGCGACACTCGGAATCGGCGGCACCACGTCCGGACGTCGCTCGCGCATGAGGGACAAGCCCGCGACCATGGCAACGACGGCGGCGGCAATCCCCAGCGCCGATCGCACGAAGCGCGACGACTTCGGGCGGGTCGGCGACGCCGTCGGCAATGCCGTCGATGCATGCGGCAAAGTACCGAGCAGCGCGCGGGCGCGTGCCTGGCGAATGCTGTTGCGCGCCGGCTTCGCCGTGGTCGCCAGTTCGTGCAGCTCGCGGCTGTCGGGGCTCGAATCGGCGGCCAGCTCCCCGCGAATCCGCTCGACGAGTACCGCAAATGGCTCGCCGAGCGCCTCGTCGACGGCGTGCAAAAGCTGCTCGCGCATTTGCCCCGCATTGGCGAATCGCGACTTCGGCTCGAAGGCCAGGGCCTTGTCGACCACGTGTGCCAAGGCCTGCGGCACCTCTTTCGCCAACTCCGCGACGGAGCGCGCCGGCTTCGTGGCCGCGGCCATCAGCTGCGCCTGCGCATTGTCCGCCTCGTGCACGAACTCGCCCGTGAGCAACGCGAACATCGTCGCCCCCACGGCCCAACAGTCGCTATGCGCGCCAATGGCTTCGCGTTCGCCCCTCGCCTGCTCCGGTGGCATGAACCCCGGTGTCCCGAATGCGCGCCCCGTGGCGGTCACGCTGATATCGAGCTCGATGGCGCGCGCGATGCCGAAATCGAGCACGTGCACCTCGCCCTCCGTCGTGAGGAACAGATTGTCCGGCTTGATGTCGCGGTGCACGATTCCGCGGGCGTGTGCGCTCGCCAGAACATCGAGCGCGTCCGCCATGAAGACGACCACCTCGGCCAAAGGCAAGTGCCGCTTGGTGCGGTCCCACCGTTTGCGCAGGGTCTCGCCCTCCAAAAGGGGCATGACCAGGAACGGGCACCCCGCCTCGTCCACGTCGTTGTCGAGCACGGGGATGGCGCCCGGGTGCTCGACCTTGTTGGCGACGTAGGCCTCGCGCCGGAAAAGATGCTGCATGTCGGCATCGCCGACGTGGCGCTCCAGGAGAAACTTCATCGCCACGCGGTGTCCGTTGAGGTGCGTGGCCTCGTACACCGCAGCCATGCCCCCCACCCCGATGAGGCGCCGGATGCGGTACTTCTGAACCGCGGTGCCCACTCGGACCAACGCGCGTTCCGATTCCCACGTCTGCGACGCCATCTTCCGTTGGGGCATCATGCGGCGAGGCTCTTGGCGCCGTCAACCGCAGCTAAGCGCGCTCAGGCACGGGCGGAAGCAAGATTCCGTCGTTTGCGAGGCTCGTTCGAATCACTCCGGTCATTCGCTCCTCGATGCCCGTGCGGTCGCTGAACAGGGTCCACGCGTCGCCCTCTTCTTCGTCGGGCTGGGCGGGATCGCCGGAGGCCGCCAAGGCATTCACCCAGGCGATCCGCTGGTGCGGGGGCGGGTGGCTGTCGTACGGCGAGGCGGGGCGCCCGAGCGCTTTGTCCAGCGCGTCGGCCAGCTCGGTCTCCGAGGCCGCAGCCTCGGGCGCGTACGCGTAGAAATTCGCCAAGGGAACCTGCTTCTCGAGAACCTCCTTCAGCGCGGCATTCGCGTGGGCGTCGAAGCGCACGGAACGCTCGATGACATGGCGCAGCCCTCGTTCGAACGACGCGGAGCCATAGGCCAGGGCCGCCCAGCGGTCCGCCAGGATTTCCTGCAGGCGCGATGCTCCGTGCGAGATGCGCAAGAAGACGAGGTGGAAGCCGCGAACGAACCACCACGCGGGGCTCATCGCATTCGCCGCCCCGCCGCGCGCGAGGGACAGCGCCATGGTGATCAACGAGCGCTGCATCGCCAAGGCAAAGCCACCGCCCGCCGTATCCTCATTTTTGAAATGCCCATACTCGTGCGCGAGGATCGCTTTGAAGGCGCGAATGGGCATTCCTTCGAGCACCGCAGCCCCCACGAGGAGGCATCGCTCGGTCTTGCCCCTCACTTGGAGCCAACCGCCACCACGCTCGGTCACCGCCAGCTGGGTGCCGGTGGTCAAATATACGCGATCGACCATGCGCGTTCCGACCTTGTCGGCCACCTCCCGCAACAGGGCCCTCAACTTTGGTTCCGCCGCCAGATCGAGCGGCTCGCCGGGGTCTTTCTGCTTGCCCGGCGCGACGAGAGCCCATAGCGCTTTCATCACCGCAGCAAAGCTGACCAGGGCGATCAAACCGATGATGAGTACCAACTTGATGGGAATGTATCCAAACGCCACGATGGCGAAGAGAATCGCCCCCGCCGCCACGAAGACACCCACGAGCACGATGGGGAGCGAGGCATAGAAATAGATGCACGTGAGCCAAATCACCGCGCGATATACGCGCCGGAGCCAAGAAGGCGCCGGAGCGCCCTGCTGGCCGGACATGCGCTCGGCCGCGCGCAACACCGATTGGCTCAGAAGCCAGCCGAGGCCCAGGAGAAAGGCGAAACCGGCTGCCCAGAGGCCGAATACCCAGGCAATGAGCTTGATGTAATAGCCAATGCCAGAGTGCTCGCGCTCGTCGATGAAGGAACTCAGCTCCTTGGAGCGCTCCTCGGAAAGGCCAAGTGCTTTCGCTTTCTGCAGTTGGTCACGTGCCGCATCCATCTCACCCAGCGCGGTGTGAATGCCTGCAGCCATGGCATGGAAGTCCGGATCGTCGCCGGCGGCATTGTCGAGCTGCGCGAGGTACTGTTTGATCCGAGCCTCGTTCCGCGCGGCCATCTGGACTCCAAGCATCGAGGCAATCGCATGGCGGTCGCCCGCGCGATCCTTCAAACCGCGGGAGGCGTGGTCGAGGGCACTGTCGATATCGAGTTTCGTCGCCCCCTTCGCTTCGACGAGCGCGCTCGCCAGTGCGGAATGATTCTCCGGCGCATCGCGCAATTCCAAAGCACGACGGCAGTGGCTGAGGCCCGATGCATCCTGATCGGCCGCCATTTGGAAGTTGCACAATCGCCGATGCGCATGGTCGCTCTTGGGCGCCAATTGAACGACGCGCCCCATCGCAGCGATGGCGGCGGGCAGGTCTCTTCTCTTGGACGCCGCCATGGCCTCCGTGAACACCGGGACTGCGTCGGGGTTCTCTGCCCGAATGTCGTCCAGCACCTTTTTCTCGAAGGCCGCGTCACTCGCCGCGTCGGCACGCGCCCGCGGCACCACGCCCAAGAGAGCCACGGACAGGGTCCACACCACGACGGCCCACGACCAACGTTGTCCCATCCCCTTCATGCGATTCCCCTTGTTCCCTCACCTATCGACCGCACAATCGCCGAGGTTTCGCGATTTCTTCGAACTGGACTCCGGTTCCGGTCATTGAACCCGTCACGGTCCAGTCGCACCTTCTCTCTTCCGTCGACAGTGGAATGCCCATCGAGCGTGAATCCCGCGGTATTTCCAGCAGATCACGCAACCCAGGTGCTCGAACGACCTGTGCGCAAACGTGCGCTTCGAGCGTGGCACGGGCCGTGTAATAGGGCGATGCAGCAACACCCCCCTAAAGAACGATAACAACCAGGAGAATTCCTATGAACAAAGACATCATGAAGCTCGTGAAGGATGAAAAAGGCGCGACCGCGATCGAGTACGGTCTGCTCCTCGTCGCCATCCTCCTCATCGTTGCTGGCGCCTACAAGAAGCTCGGCAAGGCCGTCAAGGGCGCGGCGAACGACGCCAAGGGCGAGTTCTGATCGTCGTTTGGGATTTGCGTGACTTCAAAGGGTCGGAGGCTATCACCTCCGGCCCTTTTTTGCGTTTTGCGCCCTTATGGACCGCACCTTGCTGCTTTATCGGCGGCGACGGTTCACGTGACCGTCGTTCATCGTATTCGAAGTTCGAATCCGCGATTGGGCCGCTGCGATCTGCCTTGTCCTCGATCCCGAAATAGAACGACGTGATCCCTCGGGTGGATCACCGCTTAAACAATTCACGATCCACCGGCCCGTAGTCCTTATCGATTTTTCACGCAGTTTTCGAGTGTGTGAGAGGAGGCGATAGGATGAATACGTATGGCAAGGTGGCCTTTGCAACCGTGCTTTGGGCCATGCTCGGAGGGTGTGCGGCCAACAATGGCGACACCGATACGGAGAGCCAACCGAACGAAGGCGAAAATCAGGCCGCCGTTTCGGCGGCGGCGGCCGTAACGAAAACCCTCTATTACGAAGGCGCGTGTTGGTGGCTCAAATGTGCCAATGGCAACAATGCCACGGGCGCGTGCGGATACGGCTGTTCGGACTCCCAGCCGCGTTTTGCGCGCGATTACGCGTCACGGGCCAGCTGCGGGACGGTCGTCAAAGTCACCGCAAATGGTAAAAGCGTGAATGCCAAAGTGTGGGATCAGTCGTGCTGCAGTCGATTCGAAGGAACCGACGGAATGCTCGATGCATTGGCCATCCCGCACGGTGATGGCACGTGCACCAGCAAAGGCCATTTCACCTACGGCTACGGCCAAAAGTCGGCCACCTTTTACTTCTAGGCGATGACCCCATGTTCGTCGCGCGACCTTCTTCCGCCGTAGAACGATTTCTGTTCGGCTGTTTCATCGTTTGCACGCTCGTTTGCGCGGGGTGCAAAGCCAGGGCACCGGACTCCAAGACCGGGGCGGCGGGTGCGGGCGCGTCGAGTGAGGCACGCACCTGGGTTCCACTCGACGAAACACCGCTGCGCGGGCCTGCCACGGCAGCCCTCACCTTGGTGGTGTTTTGCGACTACGAGTCCCCGTACTGCGCCCGTGCTTTCGAGCATCTGCGTGGATTGCGGCGTGAGTACGGGGACGCACTTCGGATTCAATATCGGCACAATCCATTGCCCATTTACGAGCATTCGCAATCGGCGGCGGAAGCCGTGGCGGCGGCGGCCGAACAGGGGAAATTCTGGGCGTACCACGATCGGCTCACCGAGCATCGCGAGGCGTTGGATCGCGCGTCGCTCGATCGGTATGCGACGGAGCTAGGGCTCGACATGAATCGGTTCCGGGAGGCGCTCGAGTCCGAGCGGGCTCGGAAAAAGGTCGACGGTGATTCGATTTTGGCGGCGCAACTCCAGGTGCGCGGGGCGCCCGTGTTCTTCGTGAACGGGAGAGGCATTCGCGGTCTTCGGGATTATGCGACGTACAAGCGCATCTTCGATGAAGAATGGGCCGCGGCGGATGCTCTGCTGAAATCCGGCACGGAGCCGGCGGCGCTGTATCGCCGCATCGCGCACGACGGAAGCGGGCCGGTGGATGCAGGTCCGGTGAAGGAAGAACCGGTGCCGGCGGACAATACGCCGCCGCCGCTCGATCCGAACATCGTCTACAAGGTGGAGACGGGTGATTCACCGGCGAAAGGTCCGGCGAATGCGAAGGTGACCATCGTGTTGTGGTCGGACTTCGAGTGCGCGCGGTGTGGAGCGTTCGAAAAGGAGTTGGACGCGGCCCTGGCACCTTACGAGCGCGATGTTCGTGTGGTGTGGAAATTCCGGCCGATTCCCGATCATCCCGCAGCGATGTTGGCCGCCGAGACCGCGCTCGCCGCCGGACGCGAGGGAAAATTCTGGGAGATGCACGATTTGCTCTTTTTGGGGCCGGTGGAGGGGCGTGCAAAACTGGAGGGCTATGCGAAAAAGCTGAACCTCGATGGCGCGCGCTTTCGGGAAGCGCTGGACGATCGGCCGTATTCCGAATCGGTCGCGAAAGACCTGGCGCTCTCGGAGGATTTGGTCATTCGCAATCTGCCGACGTTCTTCATCAATGGCAAGCGGATGGCCGAGGCGACGGTGGACGCGATTCGTGCGCGCGTAAGGGAGGAACTGAAAGGCGCCGCACGCCCATACGAGAGCATCATCGCGCAGGGACAAGAAGGACTGGGGTTGCGCGCGGCCGAGCTGCCGCCGCTCCCCAAAGGGCATTATCCGGTGGACGTGGGAACCTCGCCCATGCGCGGGCCGAAGGATGCGCCGGTGACGATTGTCACGTTTTCCGATTTCCAGTGTCCCTATTGTGCAAAATTGGAAAAGACGCTCGACAAGGTGCGGGCGCATTACGGCGACAAAGTCCGCATCGTGTGGAAGGACGCACCAGGGACGGATATCCACCCGGACGCGATGGGGGCGCACGTTGCTGCGCGTGCGGCCGGCGAGCAGGGGCGCTTTTGGGAAATGCACGATGCGATTTTCAGCCGGCCTTACGTGCTCGGGCGCGCCATGCTGGAACGGCATGCCGAGCGGCTCGGGCTGGACATGGATCGATTTCGTCGCGACATGGATAGCGGGAAATTCGAGGCGGCGATTCGCGAGGAAACCGAATATGGCGTGAGCTTGGCCGGGCCGAGTGGAACACCGACGGTGTTCGTGAATGGACGCTTGATGCCGGGCGCGTTTCCGTTCGAGACATTTCGGCAGGTCATCGACGAGGCGTTGCGATGAGAGAACGTCGGCCGCGTTTCCTCTGGTTGATGGCGCTGCTCGTGCCGGTGATTGCGCTGGATGTGTGGCTTCACGTTCGCGAGAAGCCGAAGGCCGCCGCCGCAAAGACCGAGGATCTCCGGGTATCCGCTCCGCGGGAAACCGTTGCGGCGGCGTCGCCCATGGCCGCGCCCCGGATGGCGTCGGCGGTGGAAGTGCGTCAGGCGGATCCATCGACGCCGTCCTCGAAGCCGGTGGTTCCGGTGCAAGTGCAACAGATGCCGCCCGTGGCGCGTGAGGAACCTGGCTCGAACGCCGACGAGCCGCCCGTCGTGACGTTGGCGCAGGTCGGGGACATTGCCCTGGGCGTGCGCCAGGACCCGCGGCTCCTGGAGATCCGCGACGAGGCGCGGCTGAAACAGGTGCTCGAGCGCGTGGGGCAAGCGCTCCAGGAACGCGTGCGGCAGCATCCCGAAGAAGGCAGCGCGGAACTCGTGGAGAGGCTGGCCGACTACCGCGAGGAGCTTGGTCGCTACATGAGCGGCGACGTCCAAATCCGCGGCCCGGGGTGGACGATCGAGACCGAAACGGGGCCCGCCCTCCCGCAGGAGAAATGGTGGACCCCGCGCCCGTAGTGCACACGCTGGATCATCGCTTACCAGTCGATGAACGAGCCCTGGTCCGGCTCGGACCAGGTTCTTCGCCCTCGCGCATGCTCAATGATTACCGATACTTAGCGCAATCACGCTTCCACCAACGTCACCGCGAAGGCCTGGCACGGAGCGTGTACTAGTGTCCTCCCGAAGCCGGCGACGCTCGGTGACAGACGAGAATCGCGCAGGCGCAACGTTTCGGTAAGGTCCAACAGAACGTCTCGTTGCAGGCAGTACCCGCAGTACCCAGCAGCACCCCAACACTCCCAAACTACGAAATCAATCCAGGAGAATTCCTATGAAGAACCAAGACATCATGAAGCTCGTGAAGGATGAAAAAGGCGCGACGGCCATCGAGTACGGCTTGCTCCTCGTTGCCATTCTCCTGATCGTTGCCGGCGCGTACAAGAAGCTCGGCAAGGCCGTCAAGGGCGCCGCGAACGACGCCAAAGGCGAGTTCTGATCGTCCGCTTAGGGTTTGCGTAGCTTCGAAGGGCCGCAGGTTCTCACTCACCTGCGGCTCTTTCTTATTTTGTCCTATTTTGCCGAAAGGCGCGCCAGCAGCTTTTCGCGCGCGGAAAGCAGTGTCTCGTCGCGTTTGCAGAATGCGAAGCGCGCGAGGTGGCTTCCGTGGACGCGATGGTGCTCCGCGTAGAAGGCGGTCGGCGGAATGGCGGCCACGCCGATGTCGCGCGTGAGGTAGCGGCAGAACTCGAAGTCGTCGGGAAAGCCCAAATGGCCAATCTGCGCCATGACGAAGTACGCACCATCCGGTGCGATGGGACGCAGACCGACTGTGTCGAGCATCTCGACCAAGAGATCGCGCTTCTTGCGGTAGCTCTGGGCAAGCTCGATGAAGTACGCATCGGGGAGCCGCAATGCCTCCGCGATCGCATGCTGCATCGGCCCGGCCACGGCGAAGGTCACGAATTGGTGCGTCTTCTGAACGGCGCTGCAGAGAGCCGGCGTACCGATCGCCCAACCGACCTTCCACCCCGTGAAGCTGAATGACTTTCCGCCGCTGCTGATGGTGATCGTGCGCTCGGCCATGCCAGGAATGGTCGCGAGGCGAACGTGGCGCGCCGGCTCGAAGGTGATGTGCTCGTACACTTCGTCGGCGACGGCCAGCACATCGTGGCGGATGCACAGCGAGGCGATGTGTTCGAGCTCCGCGCGGTCGAAGACTTTGCCCGTGGGGTTGTGCGGCGTATTGAGCAAAATGAACTTCGTTTTGCTCGTGAATTGCGCTTCGAGCTCGGCAGGATCGTACCACCAGCGCGCATGGTCCGCGTCCGGCGGCCGCAGAAGCACGTAGCGCGGGACGCCTCCGGCCATGGTGACGTTGGCCACGTACGAGTCGTAGTACGGCTCGAACACGATGACCTCGTCGCCCGGATCGACGAGCCCCAAGGTCACATCGAAGAGCGCCTCGGTGGCACCATTCGTCACGATGACCTCCGACCCGGGGTCCACCTTCTGGCCGTAAAAGCGCAGAGCATGCTCGGCCACGGCCTCCTTCAGCACCACGGCCCCCGACGAGACCGCATACTGGTTCACCCCACCCCGCACCGCGCGCACGGCCGCCTCACGAATCTCCTCGGGCCCATCGAAGTCCGGAAACCCCTGCCCAAGATTCACCGCCTGGTGCTTCTGCGCCAGCGCACTGAACTCCGTGAAAACCGTCGTTGGAAAATCGCGAATCCTCGCAGCGATGGGCTTCATGCTCCGTGGCACAGTAGCCCAACGCCTGAGAGATTGAACAGGGAGGGGGGGAGGCGGGGAGGGATACGGCACAAATCCCACCGCGCACCGAGGCTGGTTTGGGTTTTCATTTGGCTCACGAAGCCAACTGAAACCCTAAAAAAGCCTTGGCACGCGGTGGGATTCGCGTTGTTTCCCTCCCCGCCTCCCCCCCTCCCTGTTCAATCTTCTGGGGGGCTCAGCGCATGAACGTTTCGTAATCCAGCCGATCGAGCTTGCGCGATAGGAGGCCCAGGGTGAGTACGCTGGTGAGGGCGACGGCCACGGCGAAGCCGAAGCCGTAGAAGCGGGGGCCGAGATGCAGGCTCACCAAGGAGAGCACGACGTTGGCCACCAGGAAGAAAGCACACATGTACAAGACGAGCTTTCGGTAATCGAGGTAGAACAGAATCGTGAACAGGCCGAGCAGCACGACCTGAAAGCCGACGCCCACCACGTCGATGCGAAACAGGTACAGGTAGAACGGCGGAATGCGAAACAGGTTCAACACCTTCGAGCCAATCAGAAGGAGCACCGCCACCGCCAGGCCCTGGATGCGGAATATGTCGTAGATGCCCGCGCGCGCCGCCTCGACCAGCCCATTGCGAAGGCGGCGAAGCTCGTTCAGCGTCTCGCCTTGGCGCACGGCGGTGTAATACAGCTCGTAGCTCTCGGCGAAATCGGTCTCGATGCGCACGAAGAACACGGCCATTCCCGGAATGATGGATAGGTAGGCGACGAAAATCGGTATGTCGTAAACGACGGAGTACCGAATGGGGCCAATGAGCGGCTCCGAGGTCACCGGGTTCCACCAGAAGATGAACTTGTCCGCCCAGATGGCCGCGTTGAAAAGGCAGCCTGTGAGGGCCAGCTCGGGAAAGACGCGCTTCTTGTTGAGGAAGTCGAACGCAATGAAACGCTGGCTCGGATATTGGCGCAGCACCATCACGAGCATGCAAAAGAACATGAGGCCATGGCCCAGGCAGAAGCCCGCCAGGTAGCCACCGGCCCCGTAACTCGCCAAGGCGAGCGAAGCGCCCACGGTCACCGTGTAGCCGCCGAGAAAGATCACGACGACGGACCGGTAGGCCTTCATGCCGCTAAAGAGCACGGTGAGGACCCACGTGTTGCAGAGCAACACGAAGCCCGTCACCAGCAGCGCGCGGAATGCGAGATGCCCTCCCTCGGGAAAGAGGAGGAGCGACACCAGCGAGCCGAGCGTGCCCGTGCCAATGACCGTGAGGAGCAGAACGCCGAATAGGTTCGGGACGATGGCGTCGGCGTTCTTCTGAAAAATGCGGTCGGCGACGTACCTGGTAAAAAGTAGCTGCACGAGGCCCGAAACGACGAGCGACGTGGCCATGAGATGGGTAACCGTCGCCGAGAACTGCGTGATCGCCTCGGGGTCACGCGAATAGGCATGCCCCCAAAAATTGATGAGCAACAGCGAGCAGATCGAGATGAGCCACGGCCCGGAGCCGACGACACCTGCGACCAGGTATGCACGAAAGAGGTCGGTGTACGACTCCTTCTGCAGGTGCTGCCGAAGCTCGAAACCAATGCCTGCCATCGCTCTATCCGTTGCCCCCCAACGCAGACTGATACACCGCGCGGTAGCGGTCGATCATTTGGGCCTGCGTGTAATAGCGTTCGACGCGGGTGATGCCGGCCTTCTGCGCGGCGTACCAGGCGCGTTCGTCTTTCAAGAGCTCCACGGCCGCGCGGCCGGTGGCCTCGGGATCGGCGATTTTGACCACCGTTCCCGCGGTGCCGATGGCGCGGTCTTGCTCGGAGGAGCCTTCGATGAGCTCGCGGCAGCAGCCCACGTCGGAGGAGACGCAAGGCACACCGGCGGCAAACGCCTCAAGCACGACCAGGGGCTGCGCCTCGCTGATCGAGGTGAGCACGTTGAGCCCGAGTTTGGGGAGAATGTCCTCCACCTTTTGGAAGCCGAGGAACTTCACCACCCCGGTGAGGCCCAGGCCTTTGACCAAGTCGTGGCACTCGGCAGCGTAATTCGGGTCCTCTTCCTCCGGGCCGATGATCCAGCCTTCGGTGCCGGGGAGCTCGGTCGAGACGACGCGCATGGTGCGGATGAAGGTCTTGATGTCTTTGATGGGCACCACGCGGCCGATCAAACCGAGCACGCGCGGCACGCCCTGCGTGCGCTTCGCGCGGAGCGGCGCAAAGCGGGCGATGTCGATGCCGTTGACCAGCACCCGCGTGCGCGAGGGGTCGGCGCCGTCTTGAACCTGCCGCGCGCGATTGCCTTCGTAGAGCGAGATGATGGGATTCGACGCCGCGTACGTCATGGTGCCGAGCGCTTCGAAGAAGCGGATCCACATCTGCCGAAAGTGGCCGATGCCGCTCATGCCGCCGAACGTCTCGCTGGGCAGGTCTTCGTCTTTGATCCACGAGGCTTGAAGGAGCTCGATGCGGCGCTCCTTCGTGTAGATGCCGTGCTCCGTCAGAATGAGCGGGACGTTGCGCGCGCGGTTGAGGAGCATGCCGAGGAAGCCGGCAAAACCCGTGGAAATGACGTGGAACGCGCGCGACGGCGGGATGCTCTCCGCGGCGCGGGCCATGACGAAAAGGGGCGTGTGCATCGAGCGCACGCACCAGAAATATTCGAGGAAGGAGCGCTCGCGTGCGCCAGATTCGTAGCGCTCGGTGATCATCTCCCAAGAGCGCTCGCTGAAGAGGAAGTCGCGCTCGCAGCCGTGCGGGTTCTTCATCATGTCCGCAACCACGGGCGTCAAGACCTCGGCCAGCGCACCACCCCTCGCCGGACCGGGCGAGAGGACCTCACGCGCAGCTTGGGCCAAGCTCTCGAACGTGGAACCCGAGGCCACGAAGCCGCTCACGCGTCGCGGAACACGTTGTTGCGTTACGGGCTGCTGGCCCAACGATGGCCAACCTCCGCTCCACGACGACGATGGGGGCGAGGCCACGGTTCCGACGGTCGCCAGCATGTCGTGCAGCGCGCGCGCATGCTGATGGAACGCCTCGTCGCCGCGACGGGCGACGACGCGCTGCTCTTTGGGAACATCGGAGAGGTAATGCTCTTCGAGGTGCACCACGTTGGGCGGCAGCTCGTAGCGCAGCTTCTCCGTCTTGTCGGGCGAGCCGCCGATGAACACCAGGGAAAAGCGAATCTCCGGCAGCCCGCGGATGATCTGATGCACCCAGCTCGAAACGCCGCCGCTCACGAAGGGGTACGTTCCTTCGAGCAGCAAGGTCACGTCCGCCACCTCGCCGGGACGGAGTTTGGGACCTCGACCCGTCTTCATCGCCAGAACTCCACCACCGATTGGAATTGAGCCGCCTCGCGACCCGACGCTTCCACCTCGTGGAGCATCGTGCGAACGTCGTCGTAACGCTGCTGATGAAATGCGCATTCGGCCATGTAGGGCAGCGCCTTCAAACGCGTGTACCCTGCATGCACCGCGCGCTCGAAAGCTCCGAATGCGTCACCGTAGTCTTTCTGCAAAAGCGCAATTCGCCCCGAGAGAAACTCCGCGGGCGCGCTTCCCGGCCGCAATTTGCACGCGGCGGTCGCATGGTCCTGCGCGTTCTTCAATGCGTGCGTGAGCACCGCGCCCTCGGCCAGCCCGAGATAAGCAATTTCCCAATAGGCCTCGGCCAGGCGCAGATGCAAAAGCGGCTTTCCCGGCCCATCGGTGATGGTGAGCTTTTCCGTCAGCTCGCGCGATTGCATTTCCAAGTCGTTCCGAAAGCGCTCCAGGCGCGAAAAGGCAAAGAGGCGCACCTCGTCGGAGGTGTCCTTGAGCGCAAGTTTCAACAGGGCGATACCCTGCTTCTGCGGCAAGTGGCGAATCTGAAGTACGGTTTGAAAACGCTTGTCCGGCGTCGTCCGCTGCGAGCGAAGAAGATCTTCCAGCGCGGCGGGGGTGATGCTGCGCTGCTTCGGCGAGGTGCGCTTGGGCAAGGCCTCGCCCTCGAAGCTGAACGAGGTCCACGCGGGGGCCTCCTCCACGCGCTGCGCGCCGAGCCCGAGGCGCAGCACCGCGGACATGCCGACGAAGCCCACCACCGGGACGAAGAAGTGCATCAAGGTGGCGAAGAGCAGAAACGGCACCTTCGCCGACGACACCTGTTGAGGGGCGCCCAGCAGATGCACCACGCTCCCCAACGCCGACAAGGCGCCCCTCACTGCGAGGAGCGCCACGAACATGAAGGTGAGGAACGGATAGGCAAGCGCGGCACCGATCAATGCGAGATCGAGCACCGAGAACGCCGCGAGGGTCGCGACGCTAACCCACCGCAGTATGTTCGAACGAGACATGTCGACCCGGCTGCGCCTTGTGCAAGAGAAGGGCCATCACGTCGTCCACGGACTGCTCCTTGTGAAGCACGTGAATGAAGGGATCGGCGCCAGCCATCAGCAATGTGGTGTGAAGCTCGCTCTCGACGAGGTGGGCGAAGTGCGCAACCAGTGATTGGGCATTCGCCTCGTCGGTCATCGGCAATAAGTTGAAGACGGCGTAGTTGCCATCCGGCGTGCGCTCGACGAGCGGGAAATCGAGCACGCGCAGGGCGTCGCCGAGAACGGTGTTCACGAGCTCCTTCACCGCGCTCTTTCGCTGCACGACGAGGCCGAACACGCTGCACGGAATGTCGTAATCCTTGAGGTCCTTCAGTGCGCGGCGCATGCGCACTTCGAACTCGTAACGGCGGCCGAGCTCCAGGTGGCTCGTCGAGCCCCGCGCGGCCAAGATGTCGCCGAAGTGCCCGCCCAAGATGAACAGCGTCTCGAGGTGCTTTCGGTCGAAGGCGACGAAGGGCATCGCCTCGATGCAGAGCACACCGTGCACATTGCCCGCCGTGTCGACGAAGGGCACGGCCGCGAGAAGGCTCGTTTGCATCTTGGCCTTGGCGGAGTCGCGCCCGGCCTCGGTCAACGTCGTCAGCTTCTTGGTGCGCAAGGCTTCGGCGACCAGAAGGTCGTTCGCGATGACCAGGCCCTGCGTGCCGCCCATGCACACGGAGGGACGGGCCGCGAGGACGCCGTCGTGCACGGCGTAAATCGAGCAGGTCTCGATGAGGCAATACTGGGCCATCACCTCGAGAATCGGGGTGGCCAGGCTATCCATGGAGACTTCCTGCACGTCGCTGGTGAGCTTGCGGACTGCGGCAATCGCATCACGCAGATTCGGCGAGAGACGCTGGGCCTGGGCGTCCAGGGTCTTGTCGTAGGAGACCTCGAGGAGGAAGTGCTCGCGCGACAGCTCGTTGAGCTGACGGCGTGCGACGTTGAAGGCGCCGTCGAGGCGGACGATTTCGCGCTTCCACACGTCGGAGAATTGGCCCGTGATCATCGCGAAGACGAAAAGGCCAATGAGGCTCGCGCCCGGGAGCACGGAAACACCGAACGAGTGGGTGCGCCACGCGGCGAGCATGAGGCCATCGAGGACGAGCGCGCTGGCCACCGCCGGCGCGAAGCCGTGACGGAGGCCCAAGAGCACGGGCGCGAGCACGAGCCACGAGCAATCCGACTTCAAGAAGAAGGGATCCTCGGGATTCGTGAAGTAGCCAATCACCGGAAGGAGCGCCGTGAGGAGCACCGTTTCGAACACCGCGCGGGGTGACCGAAGCTTGATGGCGGCGCTGCCGGCATGGCGATCGTGCGTCGCCGTCTGCTGCGCGATGTAGCCCGCCGACTCTTCGATGGCCGAGCCAATGTGCCGCGCGCGGCCGTGCGACTTTTGATACTTGTCGAGCGACGCCAGGAAGATGCGCGAGAACGAGTTCGGCGGACCCGAGACTTCGGAGGTACCGCTGACGGCGCGAAGGGGAGATTCTTCTGGAGGCCCTGCGTTACGCGGGCGAAAGGTCGAATTCCGGTTCATGGCACCACGTCCAGTTCTTTGACCATCGAATCCATGAGGGAGAGGGCGGCGCCGCTGGCGTTTTCGCCACTGGTGCCGCTGCGCGTTCCGGAGGCCGACCAGAGAACGCGTTTCGTCGCGACGTCGAACACGCGCACGCTGACGCCGACCGCAGGCTCGCCATCGAGGCCGCTCTTGTACCGCCACTCTTCGACGCTGCCCGCGACGGCGTAGTCGACGCGCTGCTGCTGCGCCCACGACAGCGCTTCCTCGTAGCGCTGGCGATCGCTCGCGGTCAGATGCGTCTCATCGTCCTTCGGTGCCGGGTACATCTCCAAACCCGTAACCCCGCGCGTGCGGAGCAGGGTGGCCAGCATCGCCTCCACGCGCTCACCGGCCTGCGGCGCCTCGGAGTGATTCGCGAACGGAAGCATCGCCCAACGCGCTTTGAGGCGCGTGGCTTGCCCGTGTTGGACGCGCGTCTGTGTATTGCCGCATCCGACGGTCGTCGATGCAACGAATGCACAAACGAGGCCTCCAAGGACGAGGTGAGATACCCGGTGCCTGCCCCAGGTCCGGCTTTGGCGGCCGGTCTCGAATGATGGCGTGTTCGTTTTCATCTTGCTTTCAAATGGCCGTGGTTTGAGGGATCCGCTCGGTAGGGCGGTGGGAAAACGGGAGGGGGTTCAATTGAAGAACTGCGAATACGCAAGACTCGTGCGAAACATCGTCGAATCCTCGATGCCGAAGAGGCCGAGGGTGTAGGAGCCCAGGAGACTCACGTAGCCATGGGAGGAGACGCGAACGCTGCCCGAGCAACGAAGTCCCCCCGCTGGCGCGTTCTGGGGAAAGAGATATCCAAATTCCGCCGCGCAGTCATAACGCGGTAGCGGCAACCGTTCGGCTCGCTGTCGCTCGAAGAAGTCGCCGCGTGTCAACTGCACAACGCCGCTGATCATGCGGTAAGACGGAGCGAGGTAGGCTTCGACGTCCTTCGCGGTGCCGACGGGAATGACATCCTGAAGATCTCCCGGAATCGCCGACACGTTGGCGCGGTGGTAGACGCTGCCTCGAACCGCGATATTCAGCTCGGGGGTGCGGCGCAAGATGTGAACCCCGAGGTCGGCCGAGCCGCCAAGTTCCGATCCCAGGTGTTCGAAGGTGCGCGAGGTGTTTTCGCGCGCAAGTACATCGCCCACGACGTAAAGGTGCTCCGTAATTCCGAAGTGGCCGATGACGTTGACTTCGTCCCGCACGGCGGCGAGACGCATGAAGGGCGTGTCGTCAATTTGAGTGTTCAGCTTCGCGCTGAACACGGCGCTCACCCGATCGCGAAAGAAATCGCGCGCGTGGTAGAGCTCGAGATGCGGTACGGCAGTCGCTTTGCTACCGCCGTTGCTGGGTTGGTAGTTGGCTCCGCCGCCGACTTCGAAGATGCTGTCGCGTTGTTGAAAACGCAAGGTTGCACCCAAGTCAGCCTCGAACCGGCGTCCGTCACCCGGAAGGGTGACCGACTGATTGGGCGAGGTCATTTCTCGACCAAAGCCGTCGTAGAATAGACGCCAGTCTCTTCCTACGTCATGCCCTGCGAGGATGTCCGGTCCCGCAAGGTGCAAGCCATCGACGTATTCGTACGTGCCGCCGACGCGCCCGATAGGAGCGTGTCGTTCGAAGATATCGCGTTGGGCCTTTCGCAGTTCAATTTCGTCGGCGATGGGCTCTTCGCGAACAAGCTGCTCTTGGATGGTGGCCTGCGCCAGATCGTCGCGTCCTATTTCGAGTTCCGCCTTGTATTTCTCGGCGTACCCCAAGGTTTGCGAACGCCCCAGAATCCGTGCCATTTCCGCACGGTCGTCCTCGGTGGACGCCAGGCTGAGACGGTACGAATCCCAGATGGGGCGCTCGTAGCGGAGCGATTCCGGCGACGCGAGCCGCTTTTTGACATAATCCGGTTTATCGTTGCCTAGATACCAACCCAGCGCGAAGTCCTCACGGTACTCCGACGGCTTGGAGTGGGTCATGGCATAGGAAAACCAGCGCTCGCCTTCCTGGACGCCCATCAGGTTGCGCGTGAGCTCCGCGTGCGTCTCGAGCTGGTGAAACTCGTCCGGCGGAAGGCGCGCCGGATCTTGCAAGCGAGAAACGAGGCCTTCGCGCAATTTGGCAAAGGCGTGGTGCCGCAAACGCTGCGCCATGTCGCCTCGATGAATGAGGTCGAGGGCGTCGGCGTAGCCGAGCATGGTCACGTATTCCCCGGGTTGCGCGCGGATGCGGCGCTGGAAGAAGGGAATCGCCTCCCGCACGCGCCCGAGCCTGACCAGCGCGATGGCATAAGGACTCCACATCTCCGGCTCGCCGTTGACGTCATCCTTCCATGCATTGAGGTAATCGCTCAGCGTCTGCGTCTCTTTGCGATCGATGGCATCCCAGAGGAGCGCCAGGCGAATCGGCACCGAGCCCGGATTCAACCGCAGGGCTGCGCGGTAAGCGTCGCGGGCCGCGTTCTTGTTGCCCAGATGGTCGTACGCCTCGGCGCGCAGCAGCCAAAATTGCTCGCGACCTTCGAAGAGGGCCTGCTCCGAAATGGGCACGTTCAAGATACGCGCGACGCAGGTCCAATCTTCGACGCGCTCGCACTGCTCGGCGATGAAAAGCAGATATCGCGGGTTCTTCTCCGCTTTGTAACCTTCGAGGGCGACCGCGGTGGCCTCCTCGCGCGCGCCCACTTCGGCGGCCAGGGTCATCAAGCGAAAGGACGCGTCGGGGGCGCGGTGATCGGCGGCCCAGACGCGCCGGTAGGCATCGAGGGCCTCCGCCGAGTCGTCGAATTGCCAAGCGAGCGTGCCCACGTCACGCCAATAGGCCTGCGCGGGGGGAATCCACGGTTCGTGCGAAGCCGGATTGGGCGGCGGGGGCTTGGGCGGCGGCTCGTTCGGATTGGGTCGATGCTTTTTCAGCACGATCAGGGCGTCTTCGAGGCGACCGACCCGCGACAGCACGCGTGCGTATTGAACCGTCTGCTCGGTGGTGAGGCCGAATTTCTCGTCGAGGGCCTGCCACACGGGAATCGCGTTTTCCGATTTGCCCATGCGCTCGAAGAGCAGTGCCAACTGCACACGCGGCATCGTCTCCTCGGGGAAACGCGCGATGCGTTTTCGCAGGATGTCCACCGCACCCTCGGGATCGCCCAGTGCCTCGAACGCGCGCATCGCGTCGAGCACCGATTTTTCCGAGGCGCGGGGATTGAGCGCGCCCTCGCGTTTCAACTCCGCCAAGGTGCGCTCGTCGTCGAGCATGGTCGCAAGGCGCACGACGTTGTCGCGCGCACTCCGAGCAGGACGCGGCGTACTGCGAGGCTTCGCCGCCAACGCGGGCGAGCTTCCGAGGAGCGCCATCGAGAGGGCGCACACCAGGCCGTAACCGTACAACCGCATTAGAGGCGAATTCCTCCGTGCGAACGGCCCGCCCGTTCATTCTTCATCACGAAAAGCCAATCGCGGTAGGCGAGGTGCCGATCGCCCGCCCACTCGGCCACGAAGGCCTCGGTCTCGCGAAGATCCAGATCGTTCGGATGGCGTGCTACCAGCCGTTTGATCGAGCGCAATGCGGCCTGTGGGTCATTCACCCCAAGATCGCGCTTGGCTTGTTCACGCAGGAATGCGTCCGACGTTTCGTCGTCCGGTGAAAGGTCAATCACCTTTTGCCCGAGCTCCCGCGCGACCGATTGACGCGAGCACGCGGTGGCCAAGTGGGCGGCGCGGATGAGGATTTCCACGTCGTTCGGGTATTTGGCCGCGTACATCGCCGCGCGATCGGCGGCTTCGGTGACTGCGCTTTCCGCTTCCAACGCCGCAATGCTCGCGAGCGCGTAGGCGCGACCGACGGTGGGATCGGTGCTCAAGGCCGCCGCCTTGTCGTAATTCACGGCTGCACGTTTACCGTCACTCGAGGCTCGCTGCCAATGGGCGGCTTCCGCCAAAATGGACGCACGCGCACCATCGTCCGATTGCTCCGCGAGACGCAAAAGGAACTCCGACGCCATCGCCGGCCGTTCGAGCTCCAAGGACACTTTGGCGAGCTCACGCAATCGGGGTGCGTCATGGGGAAGAGGACGCAATGCTTCCAAGTCGACGAGCGCCAGATCAAATGTCTGTTGCCGAAGGGGGTCCCCCTCCGGAATGGAGCGCGCCTGCGCCAGGCGCAGGTCGAACCGCATGTTTTTGGCCATGGCCTCGTAGCGTGGCGAGCGGGATACCGGCTCGAGCAAGGCGAGCGCCTTGGAAAAGCGACCGAGCGTGCCGAGCTGCTTCACGTAAACGAGGCGCAACTCGAGTTCTTCGGGATTTGCGCGGGTGAGAACGTCCAGATACGCAATGGAATACCGATCCGGCGTCTTCACGCTGGTGAAGTCGGCATATTCCTTCCCCGTCGGGAAGACGAGGGCGAGCATGCCCGTGAGCACCACGGCAAAGCCCACCAGCCCCGGATACCCGGCGAGGCGCGCATGCTCTACCGGGATGGCGGGCGCCCGTCGGGCAAACCCAGGCCCGCTCGCGGGCCGTAGGTGATCATTGACATTCAAGACTCCCCTCCCCGGTGTCTGTCTCTTTCAGCGTGAACATGATGGAGACCGTTTGCGCGCTCGCACTCCTCACAGTTGCCAGCACCCCTTTTGCGACCCTCGATGCACTTCCCGCGCCGCCATACCGCAACACGCAGTTCGCACCGCGTTGCACTCCCCCAACCGTGATGGACAACGGTACATGCCCCCGAATACGCAAGCGCGCCCCCTTCGCCTCGCGAGCCCAGTAATGGATTTGCCCGTTCGCGTGTTCTAAAAACACCCCCCGAGATGGCGTCGCGCTGGGCGCGAGCACCACCTTCTCCCCCGACACGAGGTGAACGTAACGCCCTTGCGGCACATCGCGCAAGCCCGCAACTCCCGAAGATCGTTCGAAGTCGGGAAAGCCCCACTGTTCGTCCACGCGAACCGTGCGCAATGGTCCGTTTTGGCCGATCTCCCAAGCCCCGTCCTCGATTCGACGCGCCAGCGTCACTTTTTGAAACGCCAGGACTTTCGCCGCGTATTCGCTCATGTAGAGCGGTGTCGTTTCCTGCCGGAGCGCCCATGCGTAGACTTCCTTAACCGCCGAAAGCGCAGCCGTCTTCGTAGCCGAATAGAAATGAAAGTAAATCGGAATGTGGCTTAGTCGCCGGGGGCTCTCATTCAGCTCGAACGTTTCGATGGCACGACGATATCCGTAATACGGACCGAGGAAGTCGTTCGTATAAACGTTCTCATTTTCAACAGGCGCAAAGACTTGAAACGATCCATTGTCCTCTGGCACGCCCATCGCCGAGCCACGGGTGAGAGACGGAGTTTCTCGGCTTCGGGTGGCCCCGCCCCCGTTCACATTGAACACGCCGATGTCCTGGGTCATGCCCACGGCCCGACCGCTCGGGGAACAATCTCCCGGCCACAAGAGGACTTTCACTTTCTTGTCCGGCGGGGCGAGTCGCTTGTTGATGTAGTCGACCGAGCCGGCGATATCGCGTTGAAGCGAGAACTTGTAACCGGGTATCGGGAGATGCACCGGCTCGAGCCCGTGCGGCTCGGTTTTTCCCGCTTCCGCGTCGGCCCAGAAGAACGGGTGGCTGTACGTGTGGCTCGCCAGCTCGACGTTCGGTAGTCGAAAGATCTCGCGCGCGATGCGTTCGAGCGCGGGTGACTTCTCCGGGTACCGCCCCGCAGGCCCAACTTCACCTTCCACGACCGAAACCGTGTGCGGGAGTTGCGGGTACGCTCGAAGGATTTCGTCCAGGACGACTTGGCCCGCGTACGGGTAGCCATGGCGCTCGGCGAGGCTCGGAAAGGCGTCGCCATCGATATGGACGGTAAGTTCGCGCCGGCCGCTTTCGGTGGTCACATCGGGAACCGGGATGCTCGGAAGATCCAGGGCATCGTGAAGAAACCGGAAGGGATCCAGGATCCACCGGCGCTCACCCTCGAGTCCTTCTTGCAGGACATACGGGAAAAATGCGGCGCCGCCCCAGGGGCCAATCACGACTCCATCCCACGTTCGCTTGGTGGCGTCTTCCAGGCGAAGGAAGCTTTTCGTCTTGAGGGCCTCGGCATTGGGGCCCAACGTCACCGGCGTGAGCTCGCGCACGTGCGCCCGGGGTTTGGCCTCGAACCCGACGTACGGGGAGAGTGCGGGCGGGTTGAAAACCATGGGCGCCTTCACCTCGACGCTGGCCGCGGCCAGGCCGATGCGCCGCAGAAAGCGCTCGTTGGGACTGAATCCGAAGCCCTCCATGAAAGCGATCTTCATTCCGGCATCGAGCTGCCTAATGAGAAAGCGCTCCAGCGGGGCCTCGTTCGGGGCGCCCTCGGGCAGAAAGACGACGATGCCGGCGTACTGCCCCGCTAGGTTGTTCGCCGGGAGGGCCCGACGCACATCCATGTAGTCGATTCGATATCCCATCCACTCGAGCACGGGCGCGATGAGGACGTTGGCATCTTGCACCCCGAGGTAGCCTTGGTCGTCGCCCTTGTGCAAAAGCAAGATGCGCCGGGAGATGCTTTCGACCTCGCCCAGGCCAACTTCGTCCACGTTGAATCCGGTGATGTACGGGGCGAATCCAACGGCGAGGATCTTCTTGGCAGCGGCTTTGCGCGCGTCGGCACCGGCCGAGGCAGGTACGTAATCGATGACCGTGACCGGCAGGCGATAGCGCGTGGTGACCTCGCGGAGCTTGGCGAGGAGTGCATCGCTTTGCGCCTTGGCAACGGGAACGGCGCGTTGCGCGGGCGCTTGTCCTTCGCGGCCAGGCACGAGTTCCCAGGTGTTGAAAAGCGATTCGGCCACGACCCCGGCAACCGAAGTGGCCACCTGCGGGAGGAATTCGAAACCGCGATTGAGGAGGATCTTCGCGTCCGGGTGTCGCTGGGCGAAGCCGGTGACGATGGCCGCGAGGCTCGCCGTGTGCCGGGGCCAGGTGGAGGGGGGCGCAAAACGCTTGTAGCTTTCGAGCGTGTCGAAGAAGAAGCCGCGATAGCCCTTTTGGTAGAGCGGCTCGAGGATGCGATCGAGCACGAAAGGACGCCACTCGGGGCGGGCGGCATCGATGATGTCGGCTCCGTATTCGCCATTCTTGCCGAGGACCCAGGCCGTCGGTACCTGCTTACTGTACGCGCGTGTTGGGTGCACTTCGCCCAGGCTCACGTAGGCGAAAAGTTCGGCGCGTGAAGCGGCGCGGGGCGGGAGCGCGGTCGCGTATTCCGGTTCGACGACGACGCGATCGTAGTGGTTCAAAAGCTCGGGCGGCACGTTGGCCGCGTAATAAAAGGCGGTGCGCAAACGCGGAGCGGACGTCGCAACCTCGGCACGGGCGTCGCCACCCGAGAGGAGTACGATGACGCTCACGAGAGATGCGAGGACCGTCCAGAGACTGGGTACACTCACTTTCGGACTAATGGCCGCACGGGGGGGCTTCCTTGAAAACAAACGCCATTCTTGTAACGACCGAGTCACGACGTTGCCCCCTTGTGGAAAGGTCGGCCTTTCCTCCTCCGCGCGGAGGAGAGCTTCCGAAATACCGCAACGCGGCGGAGCGTATGGTATGTTCTGCAGCCTGAATAGATTTTTTTACATTGCATTCTTGATCCCCACAGCGGCCGGCCTGGTCGCTGGAGCGACCATTTACGCGTGCGGTGGTGCACAATCCGGCGGTGGTAAGTCCGCTCCAAGCTCTCCAGGAGCGGCGGCGGGAGCAAGCACTGTACCGGGCTCACCCAATGAGGGCGACGAGGAGTCGCAAACCGGTGCAGTGGCGCCTGCAGGACCTGCGGATGGCACCTCTTTAATAGGGGTTGGGCCGGGATTTCCGGAGAGTGGGCCGTGGGTTTCGTTCTATGGGCCGGCGGCGAAGATGAAGGACCTCGCGCGGGTGGCCCGGACGTACCGGATCATCAACATCGACGCCGATCCGGACGTGGATGGCGAGGCCAATTTTTCGGAGTCGCAGCTCGCGGTGCTGCGGGCCAGTGGGAAAAATAGGGTTCTCAGTTATTTGAACTTGGGTTCATGCGAACGAACACGCTCGTATTGGACGCGGGCTCCGGCGCCGTTCGTTCCTTGCGGGAAGAACAAGAAGGCGCAATTGGGTGCGTACTCGGGCTACTCCGAGGAGACGTGGATGGACCCGAGTGACCCGGACTATCAGGCGCTCATGGTCGACTTCGTTGCCGCACGACTGGCAGCTCGCAAGGTCGATGGATTCTATTTGGACAACATGGAGATCGTGGAGCACCCGAAGTCGGGGGGCAACGGTCCGTGCAGTGCACGCTGCAAGCAGGGCGGGCTCGATCTGGTGCGGCGGTTGCGGGAGAAGTTCCCCGATTTGCTGCTGGTGATGCAGAACGCGACCGGCAGAGTCACGCGCCTGGGGCTCACCGGCGGTGTGCGGTTCGCCACGTTGCTCGACGGGATCGCGCACGAGGAGGTCTACGCCCCCCGCCACGATGCCAACGCCGAGGCGGAGCTTCTTGCCTGGAAGCAATTGAACCTTCGCACCAAATCGGGCCGTCCTTTGTGGATTGCGACGGAAGACTACGTCGGAAGCTGCGCCAACCAGCGCGCCGCCCGCGACGCCTGGGCGAAGAGCCAGCGCAACGGCTTCTCGCCGTACATCTCCGACGAAAGCGGCGGGCAGAACGTCGTTTGCTACTGGTCGTTCTGAAGGAAGGGTGAGTTCGGATCCGG
The DNA here is from genome assembly GCA_037157775.1 of Sorangiineae bacterium MSr12523. Taxonomy (NCBI): domain Bacteria; kingdom Pseudomonadati; phylum Myxococcota; class Myxococcia; order Myxococcales; family Pendulisporaceae; genus Pendulispora; species Pendulispora brunnea. Next base: position 1,592,720 of record CP089982.1, on the reverse strand, counting down.
GTCCGATTCCGGGTCCGATTCCGGGTCCGATTCCGATTCCGGGTCCGGGTCCGGGTCCGGGTCCGGATCCGGATCCGGATCCGATTCCGGATCCGATTCCGGATTCGGTATCGGTATCGGTATCGCCCCTGCGATGGCGGGAACTGGGCGGTGCCGCCCAGCTCCCGTGGGCGGAGCTATCCCGCGGCACCAAGGCGATGAAGGATGGCGGCGACTTCGTCGAGCAACCGCTCGCCGGCTTCGATCTCGTGGGCGTGGACGTAGCCCCATGCGACCGCGACGCGCAAGGCAGCGCGTGATTCGCTGTTGGAGCCTGCGGCCGTAGAGAACCGTGCGATGCGGTGTCCGCCTTGGCTGCGATTCCCTTCGGCGATGTTCAACGCGACGGAGCTGAGTGCTCGACGCAGCTGCTCGCCCAGGTCGCGATCGCAGCGACGGATATGCGCCACCGTGGGGCGAAGATGCCCGATGGCTTGAATTGCGAGCTCGAGGACATGAAACTTGGAGGGGCGGTGGGGTGTTCTTGCTTGCATGCCCCTTCCAGCGAAAGAAGCGTGACAGCGCCCGTGAGCCCGAATGCCGCCGCACGACGGGCGCTGGCGCGCTTCTTTCGCGCCCGGGCAGGCAAGCAAGAACATCCCACCGCACCGGAATTCGATCCGAGTTGCAGATTCCGAAGCCGCCTCGGCGAGCGCCATCGCATCCGCCTCGGCAAGCGCCATCGCATCCGCCTCGGCGAGCGCCATCGCATCCGCCTCGGCGAGCGCCATCGCATCCGCCTCGGCGAGCGCCATCGGAGGCGAATCGTTCTCGAACTGAATTCGGGGCGGTGGGTCGGTTTTGCTTGCCTGCCTGACGCGAAAGAAGCGCGCCAGCGCCCGCATGAGGTGGCGTTCAAACCTAGGCGCTGTCACGCTTCTTTCGCTTGGGTGGGCATGCAAGCAAAACCGACCCACCGCCCCTCTGGCTTTCATGTTCTCGACCTTGCGATTCGAGCCATCGAGCTTCTTCGCCCCATCGTGGCGCATATCCGTCGCTGCGATCGCGACCTGGGCGAGCAGTTGCGACGGGCCCTTAGCTCCGTTGCGCTAAACATCGCCGAAGGCGACCGTAGCCAAGGCGGCCATCGCATCGCACGGTTCTCCACGGCCGCAGGCTCCAACAACGAATCGCGCGCTGCCTTGCGCGTCGCGGTCGCATGGGGCTACGTCCACGCCCACGAGATCGAAGCCGGCGATGATTTGCTCAATCGCATCGCTGCCATGCTTTACCGCCTCGGCGCCACGCGGTAGCCCACCGCGCCCACCACGGGAGCGGGCGACACCGTCCCGCTCCCCGCCTCGGGCGCCGCGCCCCACTCCGATTCCGATTCCGATTCCGATTCCGATTCCGATTCCGATTCCGATTCCGATTCCGATTCCGGATTCAGATTCAGATTCGGATTCTGACTCTGATTCTGACTCTGACTCTGACTCTGACTCTGACTCTGACTCTGACTCTGACTCTGACTCTGACTCTGACTCTGACTCTGACTCTGACTCTGACTCTGACTCTGAATCCAGAACGCGATCCGGGAGCAGGACAGCACATCGTCGACAGATCGGCTGGGTGCGCTTGACCCGCACTCCAGCATGTGACATCCAATATATTGCATGCAAAAGACGAAACCCTTGGAGGCGGTGCCGCGGCGGTTGCTTCGGGATGAGGCGTATGGCCGCATTCGGGATGCGATCCTCGATGGGACGCTGGAGGCGGGGGAGGCCATTCGGGATGGGGAGCTTGCGGAGCGGCTGCAGCTGTCGCGCACCCCCGTGCGGGAGGCGCTCGCGCGGTTGATCGATGAGGGGCTCGTCGAATCGAAGCCGGGAGCGTTCACCCGGGTGACGCCGGTCCTCCGACGTGAAGTGATGGATGCGCACGCGGTCGTGCAAGCCATGCACGAGCTCGCGGTGAAGAAAGCGGTGCCGCGCATCACGCGGGCGGACATCGAGATGCTCACGCGCGCGAACCAGCGCTTCTCCGATGCCCTCGATAGCGCAGACGTGGAAGCAGCGCTCGCCGCGGATGACGAGTTTCACGATATTTTCGTACGCGCCTCGGGCAATGGAGCCATTGCGGCGACGATCGAACGGTATACGCCATCGATTCGACGGCTCGAGCGTTTACGATTTGGGACCCTGCCCGGTCGTGCCTCGGTGAAGGTTCACGCGCGCATCATCCGTGCGGCGGCCAATCAAGACATCGACACGGCGGCGCAGCTCACCGTCGAAAACTGGGCCACGCTCGGCCAATTGATCGATCGCGCGCTCTTCGAACAACGGAGCAAACCATGAAATTCGATGCATTTCCTCGTTATCCCCTGCTCTTTGGCCCCTCCCCCATCCATCCGCTGCGCCGCCTGAGCGCGCACCTCGGCGGCAAAGTCGAGATTTGGGCCAAGCGCGAAGACTGCAACTCCGGCCTCGCCTTCGGCGGCAACAAGATGCGCAAGCTCGAATACCTGCTTGCCGACGCCATCGCCAAAGGCTGTGACACGTTGGTGTCCATCGGCGGCGTGCAATCGAATCACACGCGGCAAGTCGCCGCCGCCGCCGCCGTGGCCGGACTCGGATGCCGGCTGGTCCAAGAAAGCTGGGTCGATTGGCCCGACTCCGTCTACGACCGCGTGGGCAACATTCAATTGAGCCGCATCCTCGGCGCGCGCATCCAGCTCGTGCAATCCGGATTTGGCATCGGCTTCAAGGAAAGCTGGGAGCGCACGCTCGCCGATGTCAGCGCCTCCGGTGGTAAGCCGTATGCCATTCCTGCGGGCGCGTCGGATCACCCGCTCGGCGGTCTCGGCTTCGTGGGCTGGGCGATGGAGGTCGCCGAGCAAGAGCGGGCGCAGGATATCTACTTCGACACCGTGCTCACGTGCTCCGTCACCGGCAGCACGCATGCGGGCATGATCGTGGGCTTCTTGGCGCAGCCAAACGGGCGACGGCCACGCAAAGTGGTGGGCATCGACGCCTCCGCGAAGCCCGCGGAAACCAGGGAGCAGGTCACCCGCATCGCACGCAACACGGCAAACGTCATCGAGCTCGGGCGCGACGTCCGCGACGACGATGTCGTCTTGCTCGATGGCTACCATGCAGGGACCTACGGCATCCCCGATGCGCAGACGCTGGATGCGATCCGCCTCGTCGGCCGTCTCGAGGGGATGATCGTCGACCCGGTGTACGAGGGAAAGTCGATGGCCGGACTTATCGATCTGGTGCAGAAGGGAATCATTCCGCCGGGTTCGCGCGTACTGTACGCGCACCTGGGCGGCCAGCTCGCCCTCAACGCCTACAGCGCGCTCTTTCGAGTCGCCTGAACGAAAGGTAAACCGGAATGGAGACGAGCAAGATCGAACGAGTCCTGGCGAGCGCATTGCGCGAAGGTGCCCTTTCCGGCGTGAACGACGACGGACCGGCGCTTTGCGTGTTCTACGATCTGGACGACTTGCGCGCGGGCTTTCGCGAAGTGCAGCGTGTCTTTCCTCAGGGCGCGCTGCACACGACGGCCGTCAAAGCCAATGGCTTGCCCGCTATTTTGAAGGAGGCCAAGCGCTTCGGGCTCGGCGCGGAGAGCGCGTCGCTCGGAGAGCTGGTGCACGCCCTCGAGCTCGGATTCGAACCTTCGAACATCCTCTTCGACTCGCCTGCCAAGACGCGCTCGGAAATCGAGCTCGCGCTCTCGCGCGGGGTGATCCTCAACGTGGACAACTTCCAGGAGGTCGAGCGGATCGCGCAAGCTCTGGGCAAGGTGAAGAGCAACGCGATCGTCGGCATGCGCGTGAACCCGCAAGTCGGCGCCGGAACGATCGCGTCCACCAGCACGGCCACGTCGACGTCGAAGTTTGGCATCACGCTCGACGAACATCGGGACGCCATCTTCGACGCGTTCGCGAAGTACCCGTGGCTCCGCGGCCTCCATGTGCACGTCGGCTCGCAAGGGTGCGGGCTGGATCTTTTGGTCCGCGGTGCACGACGCGCCGTGGACTTGGCGCTAGCGCTTCGCGGTCGGGGACACACCATCGATATATTGGATATTGGTGGCGGATTGTCCGTCGATTACGCCGGCGGCGATGCACCGCCCGCGTTCGCGGAGTACGCGTCGATGTTGCGCGAACACGTCCCGGAGATTTTCGATGGCACCTTCCGCATTGCCACCGAGTTCGGACGTGCACTTCACGCCAAGACCGGCTGGGTGGCGAGCCGCGTCGAATACACGAAGTCAGCGGGAGGCCGGCGCATTGCCGTGACGCATGCCGGCGCAGAACTCTTCGTTCGCGCGGTCTATCAACCCGACAAATGGGCGCACCGCATTACGATTCATGACGCAACGGGAGCGCTCAAGAGCGGCCCCGCGGCACCATGGGACATAGCTGGTCCGCTCTGCTTCTCGGGCGATCTCATCGCGGTCGGCCGCGAGCTCCCGGCCATCGAACCAGGCGATTTCGTGGTCGTTCACGACGCGGGCGCTTACACACTCAGCATGTGGTCCCGCTACAACAGCCGATTGGTCCCCGCCGTGTACGGTTACGAGGGCAGTGCACTTCATTTGATGAAGGCGGCGGAGACGACCGAAGACCTGATTCGTTTTTGGAGCTGATCCGGCGCACGAGGCCATTCCACCGGGCCCACGTTGGATTCCGGAGCCGGGACACTTTATTGAGCACTGCGTTATGCGGAGCACGTGCTACGCCTTTGATTCGTGCGCCCCACGAATGTTCGCAGCCCCGACTACTTCCACAAAGTCGTCGACTGCCAATGGGCCTGCCCGGCTCACACCAACGTGCCCGAGTACATCCGTCTGATTGCCCAAGGACGGTATTCGGATGCATACATGGTCAATCGCGAATCGAACGTCTTTCCGGCCATCCTCGGAAGAACGTGCGATCGCCCGTGCGAGCCGGCCTGCCGTCGCGCGCGCGTCGACCAGAAGCCCGTGGCCATCTGCAGACTCAAGCGCGTCGCCGCGGATTTGCGCAGTGACATCACATCCCGTTTGCCGCGCGCCCCCGCGCAGAAGAATGGCAAACGCATCGCCTGCATCGGCGCAGGTCCGGCCTCGCTCGCCGTGGCCAACGATCTTGCACCGCTCGGCTACGAGATCACCATCTTCGAAAAGCTGCACGTGCCCGGCGGGTTGATGCGCTCGAACATCCCCGCCTTCCGCCTGCCCGAAGCGGTGCTGACCGAGGAGATCGACATGATCCTCGGCATCGGCAACATCGAAGTGCGTTACGACTCGCCCATCGAGAGCATGAAAGCACTGCTCGAAATGGGCTACGACGCCATCTTCGTGGGAAGCGGCGCACCGCGGGGCAAAAACCTGGATATCCCGGGACGCTACGACACGGATCGCATCCACATCGGCATCGATTGGCTCGAGTCGGTGGCCTTCGGGCACATCGACAAAATTGGAGAAAAGGTCCTCATCATCGGCGTCGGCAACACGGCGATGGACTGCTGCCGCTCGTCGCGCAGGCTCGGCGGCAACGACATCAAGGTGATGGCTCGAAAGCCGCGCGGCTATTTCAAAGCTTCCCCCTGGGAGCTCGACGACGCCGAGGAAGAGCAGGTCGAAATCCTGATCAACCACGCGCCGAAGTCGTTCGTCGTCGAGAACGGCAAGCTCAAAGGCATGATGTTCGACCGCGTCGAATGGGAAATCCCCGAAAAGGGCGAGCCCACCAAGTCGAAGGTGATCGACACGGTCTTTCTGCCGGCCGACGACGTCATCCTGGCCATCGGCCAAGAGGCAGCGTTTCCCTGGATCGAGCGCGACATCGGCATCGAGTTCGACAAATGGGACATGCCCATCGTCGACAAGACGACCTACCAATACACGAGGCCGGGTATCTTTTCCGGCGGCGATGCTGCGTGGGGACCGCTGAACATCATTTGGGCCGTGGAGCATGCGCACCAGGCGGCCATTTCGATCCACAATTACTGCCAAGGACAATCGCTCACCGAGCGGCTGCCCCGGGGAATGAACCTCGTCAGCGCCAAGATGGGCCTGCACGAGTGGAGCTACAAGAACGACTACAACCCCGTGGGCCGGCAGAAGATGACCCACGTGGCCCTGACCGAGCGCTTCAAACAGATGAACATCGAGGTGGAGCTCGGCTTCACGCCCGAACAGGTCGCGCACGAAGTGGAGCGCTGCCTGAATTGCGACATCCAGACGGTGTTCACCGACAAACTTTGCATCGAGTGCGACGCGTGCGTCGACGTCTGCCCGGTGCTCTGCTTGACCATCGCGCCCAACGGCGAGGAGGAGGAGCTGCGCAAACGCCTCAGCGCGCCCGCGGAAAACCCGAAGCAGGACATCTTCGCCTCGGGCCCGCTGCCGCAAACGGCGCGCGTCATGCTCAAAGACGAAGACCTTTGCGTGCACTGCGGCCTATGCGCCGAACGATGCCCCACCGGTGCGTGGGACATGCAGAAGTTCAATCTGCTCATTCCCTATGCCGGTACTCCATGCAACACGAAGCCGTAGCCTCCTCTGCAGAACAGGTTCAACCCTCGGGCGAAGAAGTACGCGATCGCACGAACGACTTTGCATTCAAGCTGGCCAATGTGAACGGCACCGGCTCGGCCAGTGCCAATGGCCTCATCATGCAGGCCATTTTTCGCATGGGCATACCGGTATCGGGGAAAAACCTATTTCCCTCGAACATCCAGGGATTGCCCACGTGGTACGAAGTCCGCGTCAATGCGAAAGGCCATACGGCGCGCACCAGCGTCTACGACCTCATCGTGGCCATGAACGCCGAGACGTACGCCCGCGACATCCGCGAGGTGCGACCCGGCGGCTACGTGCTCTACGATTCCACATGGCCACTTTCGCCTTCGCTATCACGCGATGACGTGACGTTTCTCGGCGTTCCCTATGCCCAGTTGTGCAACGAGCATTTCACCGAGGTGCGCGAACGCACCTTGATGAAGAACATCGCGTACGTGGGTACGTTGGTCGCGTTGTTCGACATCGACATGGACATCGTGACGGGGATGCTCAAGGAGAAGTTCGCGCGCAAGCCCGCCCTGATGGAGTCGAACGCCAAGGCCATCAAGCTGGGCTACGACTATGCGCGCGAGCATTTCGACTGCCCGCTGCCGATGAAGCTCGAAAAGATGGATGCCACCAAGGGATCCATCCTCATCGATGGCAACACGGCGACCGCCCTGGGATGCGTCTACGCCGGGGCCACCGTGGCGGCGTGGTACCCCATCACGCCGTCGACCAGCGTGCTCGATGGCTTCAAAGCATTTTGCGAAACGTACCGCACCGACAAAGCCACCGGCGAGAAGCGCTATTGCATTTTGCAGGCGGAGGACGAGCTCGCGGCCATCGGCATGGTGATCGGCGCTGCCTGGAACGGTGCGCGAGCCTTCACGTCGACGTCGGGCCCGGGCATTTCGTTGATGAGCGAGCTCATTGGGCTGGCCTATTACGCGGAGGTTCCGGCAGTCATCGTCGACGTGCAGCGCGTGGGCCCTTCCACCGGAATGCCCACGCGCACGCAACAAGGCGATATCCTGTTGTGCGCGTACGCTTCGCACGGAGATACGAAGCATGTATTGCTCTTTCCGGCGAATCCCAACGAGTGTTTCTCGTTTGCGGTCAAAGCGTTCGACTTGGCGGAGAAGCTGCAAACCCCGGTATTCCTATTGTCCGATTTGGACATCGGAATGAACGACTGGGTCGTGCCCCGCCTGGAGTGGGACGAGAATTACAAACCGGACCGCGGGCGGGTGCTCTCCAAGGAAGAATTGCTCGCGTTGCCCACACCCAAGTATTACCGGTATTCGCCGGAGGACGAATATGGCGTGGCGGCGCGCACCTTGCCCGGCGTGCATGAAAAGGGTTCCTTTTTCACGCGCGGATCGGGGCACAATAAACTGGGCGGGTACACGGAAATACCGGACGAGTACCAAGAGGTGATGGACCGGCTCGCGCGAAAGCATCGCGCGGCACGCAACCTCGTTCCGCCGGCCATCATCGAGAAGCGACAAGGGGCCACGTTCGGAGTGCTCACCGTCGGCGGTTGCGATCCCGCGGTGCGTGAGGCATTGGAAACGTTGGAAGAACGCGGCGTGCACGGCGATTTCCTGCGCGTGCGCGGCTTTCCGTTCGGCGACGAGGTGGAGGCGTTCCTCGCCGAGCACGAGGTCGTCTACGTCGTGGAGCAGAATCGCGATGCGCAATTGCGGTCGCTGCTCATCCTGGAGACGTCCGTGCCCAAAGAGAAACTGCGCTCGATCACCGCATACGGTGGGTTCCCGTTGCAGGCGCACCAAGTGATCGAAGGGATTGCACTGCCATGAGTTACATCAAGAAACCGCTGGTCCGGCATCCCTCCCTGCGGACGAATCAATTGGGCCTCACGGTGCGCGATTACGAAGGCGCCATGTCGACCTTGTGCGCGGGGTGCGGGCACGACTCCATCACCGCGGCCATCGTGCGTGCGTTCTTCGAGCTGGATACGCCGCCGCACATGGTGGCAAAGCTTTCCGGCATCGGCTGCTCGTCGAAGACGCCCGCATACTTCCTCTCGGGTGCGCACGGCTTCAACAGCGCCCACGGGCGCATGGCGGCCATTGCCACGGGGGCAGCCGCCGCCAATCGGAAGCTTGCGTACATCGGTGTGAGCGGCGATGGTGATTCGCTGTCCATCGGGCTCGGGCACATGAGCCACGCCATCCGCCGCAATGTGAAGATGCTGTACATCATCGAGAACAATGGTGTGTACGGCCTCACCAAAGGGCAATTTTCGGCCTCGGCCGACGTGGGCTCGAAGTCCAAGCGCGGCGAGGCCAATGCGCAGGCGCCGATCGATCCGGTGATGCTGGCCCTCGGCCTTGGTGCCACCTTCGTCGCGCGCAGCTTCTCCGGCGACAAGGCGCAGCTCGTGCCCATTTTGAAGGCGGGGCTGCTTCACGATGGGTTCGCGCTGATCGACGTCATCTCACCGTGCGTCACATTCAATGACCACGAGGGATCGACCAAGAGCTACGTGCACACGCGCAAGAACCAAGTGCCCATCGTGCAAACGGATTTCGTTCCGCTCGCCGCCGAGATCACGGCCGAATACCCCGAGGGCAGCGTGGCCAAGGTGACGACGCACGACGGGACGACGATCCATCTGCGCAAGATGGCTGCGGACTACGATCCGACGGATCGGACGCGGGCGATGACCATGCTGCGCGAGCGGCAAGCCGCCGGGGAGATCCCCACGGGCTTGCTCTTCCTCGATTCGACCGGCGGCACCGAAATGCACCGCGGGGCAAAGACCGTCTCCACGCCCCTGGTGGACGTGCCCTTCGACGAACTTTGCCCCGGACGGGACGCCTTGGAAAAACTCCAGGCGGCGTACCGCTAGCGCCAATCTTCACTTAGTGAATTTCTTCCCCGTACACGTTCCCGTTCCCGTTCCCGTACACGAAGAAAGCCCGAAGAAGATCGGGAAGGGGAACGGGAACGTGTACGTGTACGGGCCAATCGAACGGAATTGCTGCTAGGCCTCACTCGTCGTCGTCTTCGTCCTCGTCGTCGCCTTCTTCGTCCTCGTCTTCGTCCTCACCCTCGTCGTCGTCGTCACGGTCGGCGGCGTCGCGGGCTTCGGAGACGAAGTTCACGCGGCCGTCTGCGTTCTCTTCGGCGAGGGCCTGGCACACGGCTTTGTAAGCTTCGGGAAGCTCGCCCTTTTCAAGGGCGCCGAGGCGCTGGGCGACCCACACGTCGAACGGCACGAAGCCGCTGACCTTGCCGCCGGCCTCCAAGGTGATGACCGGGTACTCGCCGCGCTCGTCGGCGGAGCCGATGTAGAGGAACGAGTGCGCCTCACCGTCGCTGGGAAGCGGGATGCAGTCCTCGCCGAGCAGCTCGGCCGCCTCACCGAAGGAAGCCGCCGCCTCTTCGCCGAGCTCCTCCTCGACGAACTCCTCGAGCGACATCGGCTCGAACTCGGGCTCCTCGTCGTCGAAGGACCAACCGATCCAGGTCGCGTCGAACGAGAGAAGCTCTTTCATGGCCGGCGAGATTTTTTCATCGTTCGGAAGGCGCAGCTTCTTGAGCACCCCCGCTGGCACGGCCTCCGGGCTGTCGATCGCGCCGGATGCCTTCGCTGCCTCGATGGATTTCTTAATGAGCGCGGCGCCACGCGCCAAACCTTCGGACTTTTTGCTTGCCATGCGCGGCATGAGACGGTCTGCGGCGCCCGAACGCAAGACGGAAACGGCTCGATCTGCGCAGAGCCCGCCCCCGTGCCGAGCAGCGCCACAGAAAACGATTTTTTCACACAGGTGACACTTGCCGCGAAGCGCAAAACAGGGCATGCGCCGCCCGCGCAATTCGGCGCAATTCGACATCGAATTATCGAACTCGAATATGGCAATATGCCCCGTATGAGCACCATGGATCGTAGGAAGTTCCTCACCGCGACGGCGGCTGCGCTTCCGCTGCTTCATTGCAGCAACCAGGCAAATGAGCCAACGGAAGAATTGGCGAAAACCGAACAGGAGGCCTCCGAGCTGAAATTATGGGGCTCTCGCGTCATCACCGGCGCAGATTGGCTGGCTGCGACGGACTGGCGTTCTTTGACCGGGAGGAAGGTGGGGGTCGTCACCAATCCAACCGGCGTCTTGTCCGATAAGCGCCATATCGTCGATGCCATGGTGGCCAGTGGTCAGGTCAACGTGGTTGCCGTGTTCGGACCGGAACACGGTTTTCGCGGCACGGCGCAAGCGGGAGGGTCGGAGGGCGAATACACCGATCCGCGCACCGGCCTTCACGTGTACGACGCATATGGCATCAGCGCATCCAAACTTGCCGAATTTTACCGCAAGGCCGGAGTCGATACCGTGGTGTTCGACATCGCAGACGTGGGCGCACGTTTTTATACGTACATCTGGACGCTCTACACGGCGATGCATGCGGCCGTAGCCGCAGGCGCCTCGGTGATGGTGCTCGATCGGCCCAATCCGGTTGGCGGACAGGCCTTCGGGCCGCAGCTCGATCCGCGGTTTTCGTCGGGTGTCGGGCGAAAACCCATCGTGCAGCAACACGGCATGACCGCGGGTGAGCTGGCGCGATTGTACGATGCGGAATTTCTCCCCGCCGATGCCGGCGGCCGAGTTTCCAACTTGGAAATCGTGCCCGTGCGCGGATGGCGTCGTCGTTCGACATTCCACGACACGGGGTTGGACTGGGTTCCGCCGAGCCCCAACATGCCGACGCCCGATACCGCACTGGTGTATCCCGGAAATTGCCTCTTCGAGGGCACCGTGCTGTCGGAAGGTCGCGGAACCACGCGGCCCTTCGAGACGATTGGTGCGCCGAACATCGATTGGCGTTGGGCAGAGCGGTTGAACGAATTGGGTCTCCGTGGAATCCAGTTTCGAGAGACGTATTTCGTACCAACGTTTTCCAAGTTCCAGGGAGCGTTGTGCGGTGGCGTACAACTCCACGTAACCGATCGCGCCACATTCGAACCGATCAAGACGGTCATTGCCATGCTGGTAAGCGTCAAACAGCTCTTTCCCAGCGTCTTTGCGTGGAGATCCGACAAGTTCGTCGACAAGCTGTTCGGCTCCGATCGGCTGCGCACGATGATCGATGCCGGAGCCAGCTCCAACGATGTGATTGACGCATGGCAAGCGGAACTGTCCGCATTTCGTAAACAACGCGCGCCGTATTTGCTCTATGGATGATTCATGCGCTTGACGAAGAATACCGTCATTGGCCTGGCTGGCCTTCTCGCGATTAGCATCTTCAGCGGGTCCGCGCCGGCGGATCCGGCCCCCAAAGCGTGGCCCGGGGCCGACGGATTCTTTGGTGCGAGCGGGCGATTCGATCGCCCGCAAAGTGGTTTTGCATCGCCGTGGACCACGTTGCGACGGGGAGCTCCGGAGCAGGTGGGGCTGGATCCGGCGCCGATTCGAACGGCGCTGCAGAAGGTGCACGCATGGACGGAGCCGCAGGGTACCGCGCATGCCATGTTCGCCGGCGCGGTCACCTTGCTGGTGCACGATGGGGTCGTGGTCACGCACGACGTGACCGGTCATGCGCTGCGCTACGCAGACAAGGCAGGAACCGAGCTGCCGCACGAACAATGGGTCCCCATGCGGGCGGACTCCATCTTCGACATGGCCTCCGTGTCCAAGCTGTTCACCTCCATCGTGGTGATGCAGCAGGTGGAGGCCGGGCGGGTCGATCTGGATACCCCCGTAAGCCGTTACGTTCCCGAGTTCGCCGCGAATGGCAAAGAGGCCATCACCGTGCGGCGGTTGCTCACGCACACCTCGGGGTTACCTTCGGGCCTGCCCCTCTGGCGTGATTGGCCGGACAAGCCGTCCCGCATCAAGGCGGCGCTCGAGGCCAAGCTGCTCAATGCGCCGGGAACCAAGTACCTCTATTCGGATTTGAATCTCATCACGCTCGGCGTTCTGTGCGAACGCGTTTCGGGCCGGCCGCTCGATGTACTGGTGCGCGAGGGCATCACCGCACCGCTGGGCATGGTGGACACCGGATACAACCCGACGGCACGCGATCGAGCGGCGGCCACGGAATACGAAGCCATTCCGCCGCGGGGCATGGTGCGCGGGGAAGTGCACGACGAGAACGCGTGGTCGCTCGGCGGCGTGGCGGGCCATGCGGGCGTCTTCTCCACGGCCTCGGACATGGCCGTGTTGGGGCAGGCGCTGCTCAACGGCGGCACGTACCGCGGACGGCGCATCTTGCGGGCCTCCACCGTCGAGCAGATGCTCCAGGACAACAATGGGGCGTTCCCAGGCAATGCACACGGCCTGGGGTTCGAGCTCGATCAGATGTGGTACATGGATGGCCTGTCGAGCACGCGAACGGCAGGGCATACCGGATTTACCGGGACCTCGTTCGTGGTGGATTTTCAATCGCGATCCATCGCCATTCTGCTGACCAACCGCGTTCACCCGACACGCGATTGGGGTTCCAACAATCCATCACGGCGCGCGATCGCGCAGGGGCTCGCGCAAGCGCTGGCCGTTCGGCCGCTTCAGGGGCGCGATGCATGGTTCTCCGGCGTGGGCGACGAGCGCACGGCCACCTTGGCGACCGCGGAGCTTCGGCCGCGCGGCAGCGGTCCGGTGCATGCGACATTCCACGCCTTCGTGGACACGGAGCCGACCGACACGCTGCTCTTGGAGTCCAGCGTCGATCACGGTGCAAGCTGGCAAGCCGTATCGGCTCGCGCTTACGGCGTCGGCGCCCCCGATGCCTCGGTCACCACCCTTTCGGGCGAAGGCCACCGCGCGTGGTGGTTCGTCGATGCCGCGCTCCCGCAGGCACAAGGGCTCACGCTCCGATGGCGCTACGTCACGGACAAGATGTATTCCGGTCGCGGCGTCTACCTCGACGGCATCCGCGTTTGGGACGACGGCGGCATCCTCCTCGACGGCGAACGCGATCCCCAGCGCTTCACCACCGACGGCTGGCTTCTTAAGAGGGATTAGGGGTTAGGGGTTAGGGGTTAGGGGTTAGGGGTTAGGGGGAGAAAGTCCTTCTCTTCTCTTTCCTAACCCCTGATCCCTAACCCCCAACCCCTTCGCTAGCGGCAGGTAGCCGCCTCGTCGTCGAATTCGCACTTGCGGCTACCGGTTTTGCCGCACGTCTTCTCCTCCGTCTCGCGGTCACCGCAATTCTTGCAAACGAAGTTTTGCTCGTTGAGGTGGAGGCAGACCATGTCGTCGCCGGGACACTTCGAAGGGTCGCCCGAGGGGCTCTGGGGTGTCGTGCTGCAGCTGCAAGGCGTATAGACGCCGCCGTAGCACTCTTTCTTGGGATTCTCGCAGCTGGCAAATGGCGCGAGGCCGTCGGGGCACTTGTAACAAACCTTTTTCGCCGTTCCGCACGACGCGCACGCGGAGACACACGACTTGGTGGCCTCGCAGACGACCCTCTGTGCGCAATCCTTGTAACAATCGGGCACGCAACCGGCGCCGCACCGGTACCACCCGCTGGGGCACGAATCGCCCGTGTCGGCGACGGTAGCGTCGGATGCATCGTCGCCGGGCGCGAGGGGGCCCGCCTCCGCGGCGGAATCGCCATCATCCGGCAGACGGACGATGGCACCGAAACCGCCGCCCTCCAGCGAGCATGCGCCTCCAATTGCGGAGAATGCAATCGACGTGGGCAGAAGCAGCAAGGCTCCCCGATATCCAGAGATCCTCATACCTCAATCATGCCACGTACTTCCTATTTCAAAATGACATTTCAACGAATCAAGACACGATTATCCTTTGCTGCCCATTCGGGTGGTGTCGAGGGCGGTGGCAGTTCGTTCCAGTTATTCAGCAACCCCGGTGCCAGTGGCTCTCCATCCATCGAAGCCGCAAAAACCTCGCAAATTCGCGAGGTTGGCACATGTTGACTCGCGCGATCTGGATCGTGCGAGAGCCATCTGCCTGGCGCGATTGGGACACGATGGATCCAGGCGGAGTGATGGATCCTTCGACGGCGAATACTCCATTCACGTCACATTTACTGGATACGAAAAAGCATTTTCGTCAAATGGGACTTGAGGCAGAGTGTACCTCGACGGAGTATTCGGCATATGACCCAATTTGCGCAAAACGGAACGTCGGCATTCGAAGATCGCACCGGGCGTGTGCCGGGTGTGCCCGAAGAGCCGGCACAAGACGCGCACGGACGAGCGGTCCGTCCCAAACCACCGCCCTCGTACGTCTTGCGCGTCATCAAAGGGCCCGACATGGGCAAAAGTCTGGTTCTCGATTGGAGTAGAACGGCGAAAGCCGTCGTGGGTCACGCGCCTTCGTGCGAATTGAGAATCACCGATGCGCGCGTCGCACGACGGCACCTATCCTTGAGCCCCGAGGAAAATTGCAACGCCCTGCGCCTGGTCGATGGCCGCTCGAGCGAGGGGACGCGGGTGGGTGGCATTCGCGTCGTCGAAGCCCTCTTGGAAGGCGGCGAGACCATCGAGCTCGGAGGAACCACGCTCCGACTCATGCGCGCGGGCGAACTGCAGGCGGGCGCGGTGGAGGGCGACCGTTTCGGTCGTGTGCTCGGGCAGAGCAATGCCATGCGCAAACTGTTTACGGCATGCGAGGCGCTCAGCGTGTCCATGCTGCCGGTCATTCTCGAAGGCGAAACGGGTACAGGCAAAGACGCGCTGGCGGAAGCCATTCACGATGCCTCGACGCGCGCGTGGGGCCCGCTCGTCTTTTTCGACTGTGCGGCGCACGACGAGACCACGGAGATCGAGGCGCTCTTCGGCAGTCCCCAGGGCGCGGGCGCACTCGAACGAGCCGTGGGCGGGACCTTGGTCATCGACGAGATTGGCCAATTGGGCGGCGAGGCGCAGCGCCGGCTGACGGCGAGCCTCGAACGCGGGGAGATCTGGCGCGCCGGGGAGAATGTGCCGGTGCGGGCCGACGTGCGCGTCATTGCGACGACGCGTTCCGATCTGGACCTCCTGGTGACCGCGCGCGCCTTCCGCGAGGAGCTACTCTTTCGCCTGGCCGGGGCACGCATTCAAGTGCCGCCGCTGCGCCAGCGCCACGGCGACGTGGAGCTGCTCGCGCGACACTTCTGGCGCACCTCCGGCGGGGAGGGCGAATTGCCGAAGCACTTCCTCATCCGGCTAGCGCGCCACGATTGGCCGGGCAACGTGCACGAGTTGGAGCACGCCATCTCGCGCGCAACGACCTTGGGCCAAGACGACAATCTCGAGTTTCATCTGGGAGAGCGCACCCGCCCCATCGATTTCATCGAGTACCTCATCACCCAAGGATTGCCCATGCGCCGCGCGCGCCAACTTCTCATTCGCGAATTCGAGAAGCGCTTCGTCGATCGCGCAGTGCGCGATCACAACGGCAACGTGAGCAGGGCGGCTATGGCCTCGGGAATGACCCGCCGCTATTTTCATATGATCATGGCAAAGGATAGGCGTTAGTCGTCGGGGTGGAGGCGCCATCGAGCACACCGAGGCGTTCGGGGACCTTCTCCACCAGAAAATCGATGTAGGCGCGTACTTTCGCGGCGCTGAACGGCGTCGGTGCATAGAGTGCATCGATGGCGATTTCATGCGCCGCGTAATTCTCGAGCACCCCCACGAGCTCCCCTTTCGCCAGCGAATCGATGAGGGCAAAGTGCGGCAGGTAGGCCAAGCCGAGCCCCCGAATTGCAGCCTCGCGAAGAACCGTCACGTTGTTGCAAACGATGTTGGTGCCCGATTCGACCTCGACGATGCTGCCGTCCACGCGAAACAGCCACCGCGGAACGACGGTGTGACGCAGAAGCGTGTGCCCTTCCAATTCGGCGGGCGTGCTGGGGATCCCACGGCGATCGAGGTACGCGGGGGCGGCGCAGACGATGGCGCGCTCGCGTGAAAGTCGGCGGCTTCGCAGATTGGAGGCCCACTCCCCGCCGATGCGGACGGCCACGTCGAAGCCTTCGGCGACGAGGTCGACGTAGCGGTCCTCCAGAATGAGCTCCACCCTCAATCCGGGGTGCCGGTCGATGAACTCGGGCAGCAAGGGCCCGAGGTGCATGGCCCCGAATGCCGTCGATGCGCTGACGCGCAGACTGCCCGCGGCCACGTTGTTCATCGTTTTGATGGAGCGCTCGGCGTTCTCCACGGCCCGCAAGATCTCGCGCGCCCGCTCGTAAAAGAGCCAGCCGGCCTCGGTGAGGGCAAAGTGACGCGTCGTTCGATGAACCAGGTGCACCTCGAGGTGCTCCTCCAATCGAGACAATCGCCGGCTCACCGTGGCGGGGCTGGTCGCAAGCTCCTGCGCCGCACGCGAAAACGAGCCCGTTTCCACGAGACGCACGAAAACGAACAAGGATACCAACTCGGACGCTGCTGCGGGTCCGGAAATCCGAGACGATAGCGGGGAATCGTCCGACGTCATCAGGCTGCACGCCCTCCCGCATTCGATGCTCGCTTTCGCGGCCCCGCCGTGACAATAACCTGACGCGCCAAAAAAGGGGCACGTGATGTGCCAGATGGAGCCACTGTACGCGGCTCAAGGGCTACACGCTTCGAAGCCAGGCCCTATAACGCCATGCTCGCAGTCCTTTTTTTCAAACCGAGCCAGCCATGCGTTTCAATCACCGCACATTCAAGAGCACCTTTTGCGTAGCCATCCTCACAGCGATTCCCGGCGTCCTCGGTGCATGCCAGCCGGCGCAAACCCCTTCGAGCGAGGTGCGCACCTCGGCCTCGCCGGCAGGTCGCCCGCAGGATCTCGTCGCCGAGGCCGAGCGCAGCGGCTTCCGGCGCACCGCACGGTACGAGGAGGTCGAGCGATTGTGCCCAGCCTTCGAGCGCGCCTATCCGCAACGTGCGCGCTGCGTCAGTTTTGGCACGACCCCAGAGGGTCGGCCCATGCTGGCCATCGTGGCCTCGTCCGACGGGGTGCTGACCCAGGAACAAGCGCGCGCGAAGCACCGCCCGGTGATCCTGTTCCAGGGCGGGATTCACGCGGGGGAGATCGACGGCAAAGACGGCGGCTTCTGGGCCCTGCGCGAGCTGCTCGAGGACAAGCTGGTGCCCGGGGCGCTGGCGAAGACCACCGCCGTATTCGTGCCCGTGCTCAACATCGATGGACACGAGCGCTTCGGGCCGAACCACAGGCCGAACCAACGCGGCCCCGAGGAGATGGGATTTCGCACGACGGCGCAGAATCTCAATTTGAACCGCGACTACCTCAAGGTGGAAGCGCCCGAGATGAAAGCGATTCTCGGATTCTTCGAGGCGTGGGATCCCGTGGTGTACGTCGATTTGCACACGACGGACGGAGCCAAGTTCGAGCAAGACGTGGCGGTTCTCGTGGAGCCGTCGGCGCCGTCGCCAGGCAATTTGCAGGTACCTGCCAATGCATTGGCCGATGCGATCCAAGCGCGTCTCACCGCAACGGGGCACCTTCCGGTGGCGTTTTATCCTTCGTTTCGTAAGTCGGATGACCCTTTGTCCGGCTTTTCGAAGGCACCCGCCCCGCCCCGCTTTTCGCAAGCGTATACGGCATTGCGGAACCGCATTGGCATCCTGGTGGAGACGCATAGCTGGCGTCCGAACGCCCAGCGCGTGCGCTCCGTTCATGATTTCCTATTGGGGCTGTTCGATCAGGCCCGCGCGGACGCGGCGGGGTGGCGCAAGGTCGCGGATGCGGCAGATGCCGCCGGGGCGCGGCTTGGCGGCACGCGCGTGGCATTGACGTACAAGCCGAGCGAGGCCTCGCATACCATCGAGTTTCGGGGGTATGCGTACCAGAAGAGGGCGTCGGAGATTTCCGGGGCCACATGGCTGTCGTACGACGAATCGAAGCCCGAGATCTGGCGGGTGCCCCTGTTCGACACGGCGGAGCCGGCGTTGACGGTGGATGCTCCGGCGGCCGGGTACGTGGTGCCGGCGGCGCATGCCGAATGGGTTGGGGCCAAGCTTCGCACGCACGGGCTGCAGTACCAGGTGATGACGGCGGCGCGGCCGCACTTTTCCGTGGGCGCATTTCGCGCGGAGGAGGTGACCCCCGGCAAGTCGTTCGAGGGGCACACGCCGGTGACGGTCAAGGGCTCGTGGAAAACGGAGGCGCAGGATCTTCCCAAGGGCTCTCTCTTCGTTCCCATTGCGCAGCCGCGCGCGCGGGTGTTGCTGCACTTGTTCGAGCCGCTTGCACCGGATTCGCTGGTGGCGTGGGGCTTCTTCAATGGTGCCTTCGAGCAAAAAGAGTACATGGAGGATTACGTCGCCGAGGAAGAAGCGCGCAAAATGATTGCGGCTAATCCATCGCTGAAGACGGAATTCGACGCGCGCCTGAAAGATCCGAAATTCGCGGCCGATCCAAAAGCACGCCTGGACTTCTTCTACCAGCGCCACCCCTCATGGGACGAGCGCATGAACCTGGTCCCGATCTACCGCGTAGCCACGTCGCCGATGTAAGCATTTGCGGAGGGAAAACCGCAGAAGAAGGAATCGCCAGGACGCCAGAGTCGCCAGGATCGCCAGCGGAAACAGCAATAAAACCAAATGAGGGTTTATTGTTGGTTCCCCTGGCGATCCTGGCGCTCTCTTTTGGCGTCCTGGCGGTTTCCTTCTTCCTATTCGCGAAATGTTTCTTCTATGCGCCGAGGCGGTCGCGGAGGATGGCGCGGTCGCCTTTGGCGGCGCGGCGGAAGGCGCGGGGGGAGACGCCGGCGGCGCGGTGGAAGGTGCGCACGAAGTTGGATAAATCGCCGAAGCCGACGCCATAAGCGATTTCGGTGATCGATTGACCATCGTCGGCGAGGAGGCGGGCGGCGCGGCGAAGGCGGGAGCGGACCAAATATTGGTGCGGTGTGACGCCGAGCACTTTGGAAAAGAGGCGCAGGAAGTGGAACGAGCTGAGGCCCGCTTCTTTGGCGGCGGCCTCCAAATCGATTTCTTGGTGCGAGTGGGCGTCCAGCCAGAGGGCGGCCTCGACGGCGCGGCGGCGATCGCGGGCCCAGGTGTCGGGCGGACCGAAAACGGGGCGCTTTTTCCCGGTGATGATTTCGACGAATCGGGTGGCCAGAAGCACCCCCGCTTCGTCGATGCCAATGTCGCTCGTGCCGTCGGCGGCGGCCTGCGCGAGCTCGCCGAGGACCATCAACTCGGGCAGCGGGGGAACGCGGCCGGTGCGCCAGATTTCGCTGCGGTCGCCTAGGGTGTCGACCAGCGCGGGGGCCAGTTTGAAGGAGAGGCACTCGTCGCCCCCGCCGGTGTGCTCGTGCGTGCACATGAACTCGTCGCCCTTGTTGCCAATGAGCAGCGAGCCCGCGACCAGCTCGAAGGACTGGCCCCGCGATTTGTAGCCAAAGCTTCCACGGCGCACGTAATTGACGGAGTAGCCCGTGTGCAACTCGACGAAGGGCGTGTCGCCCGGCGCGGCGTCGCACACGCAGTCCACCACCGACGCCATGGAAGGCGACGAACCGACCGAGGCTGACGAGGTCGACGAAAAAAGAACCTTGGCCTTCATCCCAGAAGGAAGTCTAGGGCCAGGTCGCCTCCAGGGCCCGCCATAAGTACCAACTTGCCACCGAGCGGTACGGTTTCCAGCGGGTTCCGTACTTTTCCAGGGCCTTGCGCTCGGGCATTTCACTCTTTCCGAACGCGAGCATGAAGCCTTTGCGGATGCCGTAGTCGTCCACGGGGAGGACGTCGGGCCGGCCGAGACGGAAGATGAGCAGCATTTCCACGGTCCACCGGCCAATGCCGCGGACCTCGGTGAGGCGCTCGATGATCGTCTCGTCGGTCATGCCTCGAACGTCGTCCAAGGTGGGAAGCTCGCCATCTTTTGCCCTTTGGGCGAGGTCGCGCAGGGCGAGAAGCTTGGCACGCGAGAGGCCGGCGCCGCGGAGTTTTTCGTCGGATGCGCGCAAGACGTGCTCGGGCGCGAAGCCTTCGGCCGCATGCGGGAAGAGGGCACGCACCCGCGCGAAGATGGTGGCCGCGGCCTTCGTGGTGAGCTGCTGGTACACGATGGATTCGGCCAGCGCGAGGAAGATGCTCGGCGTCTCGTCGACGCGCATGCGAAAAGGGCCCACCTTGTCGAAAAGGCGTCCGAGGCGTGCATCCTTGGCGCGCAAATGCGCAATGGCCTCGTCGGCGTCGAAGCTGCGCGCGCCTTCGTGCCGGGCGCCCTCGATCGTAAGCAGCTTCAATTTCGTGGTGATGCCACCGTTCGCCGAAAAGCCGCCCATCTTGCCGCCGGCCGCGAGGACGCGATGGCACGGGACCACGATGGGAAACGGGTTTCGCCCGAGGGCCTGCCCCACCGCACGCGCCGAGCCCGGCGAACCAAGCCGCGTGGCCACCTCGCCATACGAGAGCGTGGCCCCCGGTGCAATGGTGCGCGCGACCTCGTACACGCGCTGGTAAAACGGCGACACGCCGTTCATGTCCAGCGGGATGTCCGCGAGATCGGTCCGCTCGCCGCGAAGCAGCGCTACGATGGCTTCGACCGCGCGCTGCACCTCCGGAGACGGGGGCAATTCCTGCGCGCCCGGAAATCGCCGAAGCATGCGCGCCCGCGTGTCGGCCTCGCGTGCCTCGGGAAGCTGCACCGATGCGACACCGCGCTCCCCCCACGCGATGCCGCATCGACCAATGGCCGTCTCGAACAGTGCAAACCCATGTGCGGTCATTTACCGCTTCAAACTAGCACCTGAGCCGGCAGCCAAACTTGGAGAATCTTGCGATCGTCACTTACCTGCGGGGGGTGTCCACTTGAAGGGCTCGAAGGCAGGGTCGAGCTTCGGCTCCGTCAGGGCGATGGCATAGGTCGTGAGGGTGAACACGGAAACGCCCAACACGACGTCCAGTGCGTTCTGCTGGTTGAAGCCCGCGTCGTAGAACGCCGACACGGCGGTCTCGCCCGCGTGACCGCGCGTCTGCAGAACGCGGCGGGTGAACTCCGCCAAGGCCTGCAGCTTGGGGTTGCCAATACGCGTGCCATCGCGAAGCGCATTGATGAGGTCCTCCGGCGCATCCATGCGCTTGAGGATCGCGGTGTGCATGGGCACGCAATAGTGACAGCCGTTATGAACGGCGACCGCCATGATCACCACTTCGCGCTCGATGGGTGACAGGCTGCTCTTCTCGAAAATGGGGAGGTTGGACAGAAATGACTCCAGCACGACGGGCGAGCTGGCCATTTTGGCCATGGGGGTGGGAACGAATCCGAACTGCTCTTTGGCGCCCACCAGGAAGGGGCGTGACCCCTCGGGGGCTGTTTCTGCGGTGTGAACGACGAAGCCGGTTTGGATAGCCATCCTTCTCTCCCTCAGTATTTTTTGTTGCCTTGACAACAGATCTCGACGCCAAGATAACTAGTGGTGCGATGAAGTCAAACGGGAAGACGAAGAAAGCGACGGCTGCCGGTGTGACCTTCGAGTGGCAGATCCACGGCAACGTTCTCCAAGGTCGGATGACTGCGTCCACGTTGGGATGGGTCACCGTCGGTTTCAATCGTGTGCGCGATCTGCGCGGCACGCGCCTGGTCATGGGCTACGTCAAAGACGGCCGCACGGTGGTCGAAGAGCACCTCGCCGACCCCCCGAACCACCGCCCCATGACCGCCCTGGGCGGACGCAACGCCGTGCGCTCGAGCCATGGTACCGAGTCGGGGAGGACGACGAGCATCGACTTCGAGATCGATCTCGATAGCGGCGACAAGTTCAGCGTGCCGCTCGCGGAGGGCCAACGCTACTACGTGACGTTCGCTTGGAGCCACGAGGACGATTTGTATCACCACTCCGCCAACAGGACGGCGATTGAGCTCGTGCTCTGAGGGAAACGGCTAGAAGAAAACCGCCAGGACGCCAGAAAAGAATCGCCAGGATCGCAAGGTGAACCAACAATAAACCCTAATTTGGTTTATTATTGTGCCTACTGCTGGCGGCCCTGGCGTTGAACCCCTGGCGATCCTGGCGTTCTCTCCTCAGCTTGCGACCGAGAGATCACGCGTGGCCAGCAGTTGTTGCTGATGCGTGAAGTGTTCGCGCAGGGTAATCGGCGCGTAGCGGGGCGGGTTGCGGGCGTCGGTGCAGGTGGGGACGCATTGGAGTTTTACGTCGAGGGCGGGCTGGTGGAAGAAGACCAGCGATTGGCGGCGCTCGCGCAAGGGGGCGCCGGGGCCGCCTACGCGGTGGACGGTCGAGCGCCATCGGTTGTTGGTCCAGCGGGCCATGAGATCTCCACAGTTGACCACGAAGCTGCCCTCGGGGGGCACGGGCATGCGCCACTGGCCGTCGATCTGCACCTCAAGGCCACCGCGGGTGTTCGGCTGGTACACGAAGGTCATCGTGCCCGTGTCCGTGTGGGCTCCGCAGCGGGATTGGCCGGGCTGGGCCACTCCCGTGAACGGCGGCGAATGCGTGGCCATCATGACACTGAAATGCCGCTCGAAGTACTCGTCGAAATACCAATCCGACAACCCGAGAGAGGCCGCCGCGAGGCGCATGACCCGCGCGCCCACCTGCTCCATCAATCGGTAATATTCGGTCCACGTTTCGCGAACCTCGGGCAACGAGGCCGGCCACTGGTTCGGGCCCACCTTTTGGCGGACTTCGTCGCAATTGGAAATCACCGCGCGGAAACGCTCGCGCAGATCGGCCGGGGTGTCGTTTTTGGCCCCGTACACGCGCGAGGCGGCGTCGGCCGCGAATGGTACCCAGCCGCAGAATTGCCCTTCCGCGACGCGCGAGGAGATCTCGGCCTTCTCCGTGAGCGGCAGGTCGAACAATCCGCGGGTGACGTCGAGCACGCGCTGAAAGAGGCCGGCGGGCAGCCCGTGGCCGGTGATGACGCCAAAACCGATTTCGCGCATGCCCTGGTCGAAGGCGGCGGCCATGCGCGCGCGCTCCTCCCCTTCCGCCGCCTCGAACTTCGCCAGGTCTACGACCGCGAGGTCCAATGCGATGGTTCCAGCACTGCGCTCTTCATTCAAGACTTCGACCGATTTCATGAATTAGGCTCCTCGAAAGTGGAAACGAATGTTTCTTCGAATACCTTTTGCGGTTTCTTGGGACTCCTTCCCTGAAGGAGCGCCACCCCCGCAAAAATCGCACAGACGCCCGCGAGCATCGGCAAGGTGACCGTCTCGTCGGCAATGATGACTCCACCCGCCGACGCCACGATGGGCACGACGTAATCGATGGCCGCCGCATCCGTCGCACCGAACGTGCGCAACACGTGGAAGCGCGACGAGAACGCCAGGAACGTGCCGACGATGCCACCGAATAGAACACTGAACCAGGCCATGGCCGGATCGTGCACGCGCTCCAGATCCAGCCCCGTGACGACGAAGGGGGCGAGCACCGCGGTGGCCGCGAGGATCTGGATGCGCACGACGTCGGAAAGCGCATAGTTGCGCAGATACTTCCGCGTTAGCACCAGCGACGCGTGGCTCGCCGCGAGGGCGAGCGCCAAGAGGCCATATCCAAGTAGATTGCCCTGCCCGGACGATGTGCCCAATCCCGTTTCACGTTGCAGCGCGAGGCTGGCGGCGCCGGCCACCGCCACCGCAATGCCCAGCGCTTTTCGCACGTTCAATTTCTCGTCCGGTAACGCGATATGGGCAAAGACCACCGCGAACGCCGGACCGCACGTGGCAATGATGGCGGCCACACCGCTCGACACCATCTGCAGCGCGGAGACGATGCTCAACATCGGCAGCGCCGTGCCGGTGATGCCCAAACAAAGCGCAGGAATCCAAAGGCGCGCATCGCGCGGCGGAACGCGCCTTCGCACCAAGGACAGGACGGCGAACGCACCGAGGGCGACGAGAAGCCGCAACCCGGTGTAGACCAACGGCGAGAAAGCCGCCAGCCCGAGCCGCGATACGGTCAAACCGGTGCCGAAGCAAACCGCCGATGCGATGATCCAAAAGGAGCGGTGCATGGGTGTCAGACGAGGTATCCGCCCTTGCGCATGGTCAAAAGGCTGTCCTTCACCGCGTCCTCGAAGGATGCGAGATCCGCATCGGAATGGGCCGGCGACAAGAAGAAGACCATTCCTTCCCAGGTGAAGATGCCGCGCATGTGCAAATGCTGAATGAGCAACGTGGCGTGCGGAGGCATGACGAATTTGAACATCGAGCCATAGCGCGCGATGCGAATCGGGAATCCCTCCGTCTCCAGCCATGCGCCAAGGCCGTCGGTGAGGGCCGCGGCCCGGCGGTTCAAGCCCTCTTGCAAGGCGGGGCCCTCGGCCGTGAGGCGCTCGACCATGGCTTTGGTGGTGGCCATGGTCAGCGGGTTCTTGTTGAAGGTGCCGGCGAACCAGATCTTGTCGACCTTGGGGTATTCGTCGCCGTCGAATTGCCAAGGCCCGCCGTCGATGAGGTTCATGTATTCCGGCTTGCCGGCGATGATGCCGATGGGCATGCCCCCGCCAATGACCTTGCCGTAGGTGGCGAGGTCCGCGCGAATATCGAAATAAGCCTGGCTGCCGCCCTGATGGACGCGGAAGCCCAGGAGCACGTCATCGAAGACCAGGACGATTCCGCGGCGCGCGGTGATGGCGCGCAGCTCGTGCAAAAATGCAGCAGGCTGCAGCTCGGGGTGGCGTGCTTGCACGGGCTCGACGAGCACCGCGGCAATTTCGTCGGCGCGCTGCTCGATGGTTTCGAGGCTCTTGGGGTCCCCATATTTGAGAACGATGGAGTCGGCCAGGTGATTCGGGGCGATGCCCAAGGTGAAGTCGATGGCGCTCACCACGTCGTCGTGCGAGCCGTGGTAGGAGTCCGCGAAGACCACGATTTTGGACCGGCCGGTGGCGGCGCGGGCCAGGCGGGTGGCGGTCATCACGGCCTCGGTGCCCGTGTTGGAGAAGGCCACGCGCTCGTCGCCGGTCAGGTTGGAAATGGCGGCGGCGACCTCCGCGGCCGTCTCCGATTGGAAGCCCATGGGGGTTCCCTGCGCCACGCGCTCGGTGATGGCATCGACGAGAAACTTGGGCCGGTGCCCGAAGAGATGAACGCCGAATCCAAATGCGAAATCCGTATAGCGATTTCCGTCGAGGTCCCACACGTACGCCCCCTCACAGCGCACACCCACGAGGGGGTATCGCAGACGCTTCGTGGCCAGCCAGAAATCGCGAACGACGGGCGGCAAGCGCGAGGAAAAGCCGCTCGAAGACCGCGGATCGGCGAGCTTGGGCCAACCTTGCTCGCGGCGCTCGCGCGAGGCGCGGCTCTTGGAAACGTAGGCGTCGACGAACTGGTTCAGGTATTTTTTCTGGGCGTCGCTAAGGCTCATTGGATTTCCTTCTGAAGCTCGGTCGCAATGGTGTGGATGAAGGGCGCGCGGACGATGCCGTAATGGTCGCAGGCGAGGTCGACGACCCGTCCGCCCTGCGCCATCTGGAGCCACTCCCGCGCAACCTCGGCGCGGGCACCGCCGCGGTCCGTTCCTCGGAAAAAGAGGATTGGGCCATCGTAGTGCTTCGATTGATAGGCGAGAAGAGCTCTCGAGTTTCGTTTGAAAAGTGAGAAGAGAGCCGAAGTTTCGTCACCCGCGGCGAGGGCGGCGAGATCGGTTTCGAACCAGGTCCGGAGGGCGCTGTCGTCGACGACGCGAGGGTTCCCATCGCACGAAGGGGATTCGGTGATGTCGAGAATCGCGAGGAGCTCGATGGATTCGCCCGCGGCTCGGAGTTGTTGGGCCATTTCGAAGGCGAGAACGCCACCCATCGACCAACCGCCGAGGCGGTACGGGCCATGCGGCTGCACCCGGCGGATCTCGGCAATGTAGTGCCCGGCCATTTCCTCCAGGGTCTCGCCTTGCTCGGCGAGCGCCTGGAGTCCGTAGAACGGTTGCTCCGTTCCAAGGAGGCGGGCAAGCTCGGCATAGCAGAGGACATTGCCGCCCACGGGGTGCATGAAGAAAAACGGCGTGCCCGTGCCCCGCGGTTGAATGGCCACCAAGGCACGGCGATGGGCGCCCGTCTCGATGGATTGGGCGAGCTGTTCGACGGTGGGGTGCTCGAACAAGGTGGAAAGCGGAAGTTCGATGTCGAAGCGCTGGTGAATGCGGCTCATGAGACGAACGGCCGTCACCGAGCTTCCCCCCAAGTCGAAAAAGCTTTGGCGAATGCCAATTTCGTCGGCGGCGAGAAGTTGCCGCCAGATATCCACCAACGCCGTTTCGGTCTCCGTCCGCGGTGCCACCGGCGCATCCTTGTCGCTGGCAGCGTGCGAGGCCATTTGCACGAGCGCGCTGCGGTCGACTTTGCCGTTCGCGCTGAGCGGAAGACTCGGGACGAGGGTGATGGCCTGCGGGACGGCGTATTCGGAAATTTTCCCCAGGAGCCATGCGCGCAAGTCGTCGCCCGAGACCGCGGCATCGTCGGATTGTGCAAAGGCGACGAGGCGCTTGTTGTTGCCGCGGGCCTCACCGATGGCGGTGGCTGCAACGGCCCGCACGGCGGGATGTTGCGCGAGGGCCGCTTCGATTTCACCGAGCTCGATGCGGTATCCCTGAATCTTGACCTGGCCGTCCTCGCGACCGAGAAACTCGATATGGCCGTCGGGCCAATAGCGACCCAAATCGCCCGTGCGGTAAAGGCGTTCCCCCGAGATGGGGTGGCGGATGAAGCTTCGCCGGGTTTTCACTTCGTCGCGCCAATAGCCGCGGGCAACCCCTTCGCCACCGATGTAGAGCTGGCCCGGCACCCACGTGGGGCACGGCTGCATGGCATCGTTGAGGACGTACATGCGCTGATTGCGCAGCGGCTTGCCGTACGGCACGCTGGTCCAGCCGGGCTTCGTCTCGGTAATTGGATAATAGATGGACCAGATGGCCGCCTCGGTGGCGCCGCCCAGGCTGTAGACATCCGAATCCGGGAGCCATTCGCGGATGCGGTCCGGAAGGGTGACGGGGATCCAATCGCCGCTCATCATGATGGTGCGAAGCGGCAACGGCTCATTGCGGGATGCTCCGTGCCCCACGAGCATTTCCATGAGTGCGGGGACGGTGTTCCAGATGGTGACGCCGTGCTGCACGACGAGGCTCGTCCAATGGGCGGGCTCGCGAAGCTCGCGCGGATCGGGGAGGACGATGGCGCCTCCCACGGCGAGAAGACCGAAGATGTCGTAGACGGAAAGATCGAAATTGAGCGCCGAGAGCGATAGGACGCGATCGGACGCGGTCACGTGAAAGCGCTCGTTCAAGTCGACGATGGTGTTGAGCGCGGCGCGGTGCTCGATCATGACGCCCTTGGGAACGCCGGTGGATCCCGAGGTGTAGATGACGTACGCGAGATCGGTCGGGCGCTGGACGGCGGCGAGCGCGCGGCCGTCGTCTTGCGTGGGCGCGGCCTGCAGCTCGGGATCGACGGAGCGGGTGGCGATGCCGTCGACGGGTACGGGCTCGAGCCACGATTGCGTCAAAAGGAGATTCACTTGCGCGTCCACGAGCAGAGTGCGCACGCGATCCTCGGGAAGGCGGGCATCGATGGGGACGTAGGCCGCGCCGGCCTTGAGCACGGCGAGCACGGCCACGACTTGCTCCCAGCCTTTTTCCATGCGCACGGCCACGAGCTGGTTGGGGCGTGCACCGTTTCGACGCAGCCAATGCGCGAGGCGGTTCGAGAGGCGGTCTACGTCGCCGTAGCTCAGAGTGCGGGTGGCCGTGGCGATGGCGATGCGCGCGGGGTCTTCCGCGGCGCGGCGGCAGAAGGCGTCGTGGAGCAAGCCTTCGGGAACAGGGGCCGCTGTGTCATTGGCCTTGCGCCGCGTTTCCAGGTCTTCGTCCGGCGTCAGGAGACGCGCGGATTCCCATGCCTGCGGATCGTCGGCGAGGCGAACGAGGAGGTCGCGGTATGCCGCGAACATCGCGGGAATCATGCCCTCGGGCATGAGCTCCTCGACCACGTCCCAGTTGACGATGAGCTCACCGCCGTCTTGAACGACTTGATGGTCGAGCCAAACCTGCGGGGTGCGGATCGAGCTGCCGATCTCGCGCGCCGAGGTGCCCATGGCCGAAAGGTGCTGCCCGAGTCCGAGCGGTACCGGCTCGTCGTCCGAACGGAAGTTGATCGTGCTGGCGAAGACCACGGGCATGCCGGCGCGGGCGCGGTTTCCGTGGAGCCGATTGAACTCGCGCAAGACGCGGACACCGCTCATGTCCGAGTGTTCGAGATCGCTCCAGAGCTGGCGCTGGAGTTTGCGCGCGCGGCTGGTGAAGCTTTCACGTGGATCGCCGTCGACCTCGAGGAGCGAGGTGGCGCTGAAGTTGCCAACGAGTTGGCTAACCTGCGGGTGCAGCGGGCGTCGGTTGAAGAAGAGAACATTGAGCGTGAAGTGGCTCGACTTGCTCCAAGCGGCGAGCACCTCGGCGTATGCCGTGCAAATGGCCGCCGAGGTGGTGACCCCGAGGCGCTTCGCGTGTTCTTGCAGGCGTTGCCATCGTTCGGCGCCGAGGCGCGTGCTGCGGTGGACGAAGCGGCCTTTTTTGACGAGCGACGGTGATTTGGCGAGGGGCAGCTCCGGAGGAGGAGGCAGGGTCGGGAGGCGCTCCATCCAATAGGCGCGCGAGCTGCGGTAGGAATCGGTATCCTCGAGGCGCTCGAGACCGCGCACGTAGTCGCGAAATGTGATTTCCAGTTTGGGCAGGGACGCGCCGCCGCCTCGGTAAATGGTGGCCCACTCGCGCAAGAGCAGGGAGGTGCTCCAGGCATCGACGATGAGCGCGTCGAAGCCAAGATGGACGCGGGTCACCCCCTTGTCGAGCAAGGTGGCGCGCACGTCGAAGAGCGGAAAGCGCTCGGCGGGGAGGACCTGCTCGGACATCTGGACGCGGGTGGCGAGCAGCGCGGCCTCGACGTCGGCCGGTTCGCGGCCGCGCAGATCCAGTGTGTCGATGACGTAGTCGGGGACCTCGGCGAGGACCCGTTGTTCGCCGTCGGGCGATACGACGGCGCGAAGCATGTCATGGCGGCGGATGACTTCGCGGAAGCTGGACTCGAAGCGCGGGAGGTCGAGATCGGTGACGTCGACCTCGAGGAAGAAGTAGGTCGAGGTGTCGCCCAGCTCGAATAGGCCGCTGCGGCCGAGGAGGTAGGCTTGTTGAAGATCGGTGAGGCCGAAGGGAGCATGGCGTCCGGCGGCGTCGTGGGTAATCTGGCTCTCGTCGCTCGGCTTTCCCTGCCCTCGCGACGTGACCCGTTCGATGATGGTCTCGAGCGACGCACCGTCGGCCACCAAGGTCATGGGCAACGTCACGCCGAAGTCGCGTTTCGTCGTATTGGCCAATTCGACGGTCATCAACGAGTCGAACCCCAATGTGTGCAATGGCACTTTGGGATCGATGTCCGCGATATCCATTCGAAGGATCGCGGCCACGCGTTCGACGATCGTCTGCGGTGCATTCTGTCCGGATGGACGGGGGTTCGGATGTGGTGGCGTGGAAGCTGAGCTTCGAATCGCCTCGGCAACCGCATGGCGGCTCGCCAACCGAAGATGCGCCCCCTCCAGACGCGCAAACACGCTCCCGCGCGCATCGGCGAGCGTCACATCGGCCACCAACGAGCGGCCATCGCCCTTCGACTCGCGCAACTTCGCATGGCAGAGCGTCTCCCCGCCGGGGTAGGCCGCGAAGAATGCGCGGTCGATGCTGACGAGCATGTACGTCGCTTCGCGCGACTGCTCTTTCCCGAAACAGGCAAACAGAAGCTGCAGCGCTGCATCGACCAACCCCGGGTGAAGCAGATAAGGCTGCGCCTCCCCTGCCCTGGGCGCGCGCATCCGAGCGAGGGCTTCTCCGTCGGTCCGCCACGCATGCTCGATCCACCGCGCCGACGGCCCGAGATGCAATCGGCGCTGCGCCATCAGGTAATAAAAGGTCGCCGCGTCGATTTCCTCGCGAAGGCGGACCTGGAGTTCGTCGATGGGGAGAGTCCCCTCGATGGGCGACGCCATGGACTCCATGCGAGCCTGCACGTGCAAGGTCCATCGATCGGCCTGACTGAAGTACTCGAATCGATGCCCGTCACCCTCGGGGTGCAGAACGACATGGACCGGGCGCTCCTCGTCATCGCCCAGCACGAAGGGGCTGACCACCACCAAATCGCGAATCACACTCGTCTTGCCGGCGGATTGACGGGCGGCCTCGATGTAGACGCCAATGTTGACGACCTTCAAATCGTCGAGAATGCAATCCCCCAAACAGGGGTGCGCTGCAATGGAATACGTATTTTGAAATTGGATCCCCTCGAACGGCGATGCGATTTTCTCTCCGAGCAGAGAAGACGACTTTTTCGGCGTCGCCGGGGTGGCCCTTTCCTTGGCCGAAAACCAAAAGCGCTTACGTTGGAAGGGGTACGTCGGGAGTGCGACCCGCTCGCGCTCGTAATCGCGATCGAATCCGTCCCAATCGATGTCGGCCCCCGCTTGGTACAGCCCCGCGACCGATGGAAGCAGTGTCTGCCAGTCCGAGCGTCCCTTGC
The DNA here is from genome assembly GCA_037157775.1 of Sorangiineae bacterium MSr12523. Classification (NCBI taxonomy): domain Bacteria; kingdom Pseudomonadati; phylum Myxococcota; class Myxococcia; order Myxococcales; family Pendulisporaceae; genus Pendulispora; species Pendulispora brunnea. Next base: position 1,561,723 of record CP089982.1, on the reverse strand, counting down.
GCAGCGACGGCAAGAACTGGGCGCCCTCCGAGGAGGGTACGCTCGCCTTGGCCATGGCCAGCAGCACCGGTGCCGGTCCAATTTCGACGAAGGTGTCGACGCCTTGGGCAGCCAAATGCTGCACGCCGGCCAGAAAGTCGACCGGCTGGCGCGCGTGGTCGGCGAAGTATTGCCCGGTCATCGGCAGCATCGCGCTGAGTGGCTGCCCGGTTAGGTTCGAAATCACCGGGATCTGCGGCCGCTCGAACTCGATCTCCGATGCAGCCGCGGCGAGGGCGTCCACCACCGCGTCCATGTGCGGCGAGTGAAAGGCATGGGACACCGTGAGGCGCTTGCACTTGATGCCCTCCGCGCCGAACTGGGCCATCAATGCCTCGACCCGAGCCTCGTCTCCGGAGATCACGATGCTCTCGGCGCCGTTGATCGCGGCCAGCGAGACCTCGTGCGCGTGCGGGCGCAGCGCCGCCTCCACCTGCGCGCGGGTAGCGGCCACCGAGGCCATGGCCCCGCGCAACGTCACCCGCTGCATCATGGCCGCGCGGGTGGCAATCAGCTTGAGCCCATCTTCCAGCGAAAAGATCCCCGCGATGCAGGCCGCGACGTACTCGCCGACGCTGTGTCCGAGCAGCGCAGCGGGCTGCACGCCCCACGACATCCAGAGCTTGGCCAGTGCATACTCGACGGCGAAAAGGGCCGGCTGCGTGTATTGCGTCTCGTCGATCCACGCGTCGGAGTCCCCAAAGAGGACGTCCTTCAGCCGCCGGTCCATGTGCGGCACCAAGAATGCGTCGCACTCGTCGATGATGCTGCGGAACATCGGGTGCGCCGCATGGAGGCCGCGCGCCATCCCGGCGTACTGGGCCCCCTGCCCGGTGAAGAGAAACGCCACCCGCGGCCGCCCGCGCGATGGCGTCCTGGTACAGTGTCCGCTTTGCGCGAACCCATCCAGTTCGGCGATGGCCGACGCGTGATCGCTCGCCACCACGGCAAATCGGTGGGCGAAGTGCGCTCGCCCGGCGTTGCGCGTAAAGGCGATGTTCGCCAGCGGTACGTGCGGATGGCGCGCCAAATAATCGCGCAGATCGGCCACGGCTTCGATCAACGAGCCTTCGTTCTTGGCCGACACCGTCAGAACATGAAGCGGCCGCTCCGCGTTCGCGGATGACCGTGTCCACGGCCGCGGCCCTTCCTCCACCACCATGTGGACATTCGTTCCGCTCGCACCGAAGGAGCTCAAACCGGCGATGCGCGCCTCCGTTCCGCGCGGCCACGGGACGGTCTCCGTGGGAATGCGCACGCCGAGCTCGTCGACATCGATGTTCGGATTGAGCTCGTCCGCGTGGATCTGCGGAGGAATGGCCCCGTGCTCCAGGGTCAATGCCACCTTCAGCAACCCCGTAACCCCCGCCGCGGGCTCGAGATGGCCCACGTTCGCTTTGATCGCACCGACCGTGAGCCGGCGATCGCGCGCCCTCCCGTCGCTCAGCACCGCGCTGAGCGCGCGCAGCTCGATGGGGTCGCCCAGCGGCGTGCCCGTACCGTGCGCCTCGACGTAGCCGATTGCGGAAGGTGCCACGCGCGCTCGCTTCAAGGCCTCGCGAATCACCGCCTGCTGCGCGGCGGGATTCGGCACGGTGATCCCGCCGCTCTGGCCGTCCTGATTCATCGCCGAACCGCGAATGACGCCGTAGATGTGATCGCGGTGCGCAATCGCATCCGAGAGTCGCTTCAGCACGACCGCGGCTCCACCCTCGGCGCGTGCGTATCCATCGGCGTCGCGCGAGAAGGTCTTGCAGCGCCCGTCGGGCGAAAGCATGCGCGCACGGGAAAGCACCACGAACCACTCGGGCGCGAGCAGCGCATTCACCCCGCCGGCAATGGCCGTTGCACATTCACCGGAGCGCAAACTTTGACAGGCCAAGTGCACGGCCACCAGCGACGACGAACACGCCGTGTCCACCGAGAGGCTCGGCCCGCGCAAATTCAGCCAATAGGAAAGACGCCCCGCGGCGAACGTCGAGGCATTGCTGGTGAGGCAATAGGCATCGAGCTCGGACGGATCCGTCTTTTGCATCATGACTTGGCAATAGTCGTAGTTCGTAATCCCCACGAACACGCCGGTCGCCGTCTCCGCCAACTCGTCCGGCGACTGCCCCGCGTTCTCCAGGGCCTCCCAGCTCATTTCGAGAAAGAGCCGCTGCTGGGGGTCGAGCGATACGGCCTCGCGCGGAGAAATGCCGAAAAACTGCGCGTCGAAGGCATCGAGATCCGGCACGAATCCGCCTGCGCGCGTGCACGACTCTTGAAACTCGGCCGCGCTCCAGCGGCCTTCCGGTACGTGTCCGATGGCATCCCCGCCGGATACCAACAATTGCCACAAGCCATCGGGATCGGAAATGCCGCCGGGCAAGCGACAGGCCATGCCCACGATGGCAATCGGTTCGTTTTGGGCCGCTTCGAGGACGGCCACGCGGGATCGGTATTCGCGAATTTCGCGCAGGGCCCGAGAGAGGACGCTCTTCGGGTCTTGGTTCGGACGCGTGTCGACGGCGCTGGTCATGTCGATGAAATCTCCGAAGTCTCCAAGTGGGGCGATAGCTCGCCGGCGAGCAAAGCGAGGAGCTCCTCCTCCGAGGGCTCCACAGGCTCCGATGGTTCCGTTCGTCGGGATGGGGCGGCCGGACCCAGAATGCGAAGTTCGAGATGACGCGCCAACGCGGCCACCCGCGGATTCTCGATGATGGTCGTCACGGGCACCTTTTCGCCCAGCTCCGCGGAGAGACGCGCGGCGACCTGCGCGGCCATGCGGGAGTCCATTCCAATCTGGAAGAAGCCGTCGCGCCGGTCGAGCCGATCGGCGTGCATTCCGAGTACACCGGCCACGCAATCGCAAGTGAGTTGCTCGATGCGGGCTGCGGCCTCGGCACGTCCGAGTGCGCTCAGCTCCTGACGGAAACTGCGACGTACGGGCTCCGCCGGCGTCTCTTTCGCGGCAGATGCGGTAGGTGCGTCGACCGCGATGGGCTGGGCGACACGCGGGGCCTGCCGATACCAGAATCGCTCCCGGTCGAAGGGATAGAGCGGCAAAGCGACGTGCTCCGCCTGGCCGAAGAGCGCTTCGAAATCGACCGCGACGCCACGCGCATGCACCGCGCCCAGTGAAGCGAGAAAGACGCCCACTTCGTTCTCGTCGCGGCTCATCGACGCCAAGGGAAGCGCGCGCTCGGGGCTCGAGAACGTCTGCTCGATGGCCGTGAGTAGAATGGGGTGCGGACTCAGTTCGATGAAGATGCGATCCTCGTCGTCGGCGAGCGCCTGCACCGCCTCGGTGAACAGCACCGGATCGCGCAGATTCTTGACCCAGTACGACGGCCCGCACTCCGGGCCTTTGGCCTCGGCCCCGAGGACCGTGGAAAGGAGCGGCACCTCGGCCTCTCGGGGGGCGATGTCCGAGAGCGCGCGCAACAGATCCTCGCGCAACGGATCCATGTAGCGGCTGTGCGACGCCACATCGACCTTCACCGCGCGGCAGAACACGTTGCGGCCGCGCAGCTCGCCCAAAAGGTACTCCAGCGCCTCGGGCTCGCCCGAGAGCACCGTGGAATGCGGGCTGTTGCTCGCCGCCACCTCGATGCGATGACCATAGGGCACCAAGAGCGTGCGCGCCTCGGCCGCCGAGAGCGCGACCAGGGCCATGGCCCCGCGCCCCGCCACCTTTCGCAAAAGCGCGCTTCGACGGCAGATGATCGCGGCCGCGTGTTCCAGCTGCAAAATGCCTGCAACGTGCGCCGCGGCCACCTCGCCCATGCTGTGGCCCACCACGGCGTCGGGCTCGACGCCGAAGGAGCGCCACGCCGCTGCGAGCGAGACCTGCAACGCGAACAAGATGGGCTGGATGACGTGCACGCCCTCCAGGCACGCCGAGCCGTCACCCTCGAAGAGGCGCTCGGTGACCGACCATCCCGTCTCGACGCGAATGGCGCGATCGCACTCCTCGAGCTTCGCGCGGAAGGCTTTGGAAAAGGCGAACAGCCCCCGCGCCATGCCCGGCCATTGCGAGCCCTGCCCGGGGAAGACGAAGACGACGCTCTTTCCTTCCGCGCGCGCCACCCCCGCGGCCGCGAGCGCCCGCAGCTTGAATGCCGCCTCCGCCCTCGTGGATGCAACCACACTCGCGCGCCTCGGGTGGTGCGTCCGGCGCAGGCCCGCCGACGCGCACAAAGCGCGCAGCGACACCGTGTTCTCCTCCGGTCCATCGAGCACGTCGGCATACCGCTCGGCCAGCCCGATGAGCGCGCGCTCGGTTCGGGCGGAGAGCACCAAAAGGCGGGGCTCCTCCGCCGCAGACTCGGTGCGAGGCTCTGATTGGACCGACGGTCCACCCAAAATGACGTGCGCGTTCGTTCCCCCCGCCCCGAACGAGCTCACCGCTGCGTAACGGTCCTCGATGGCGACATCCCACGGCGTGCGCGCCGTCGGTACGAAAAAACGCGTCCCATCGAGCCCAATGTGCTCGTTCAATTGCTCGAAGTGCAGGTTCCGCGGGATCGCCCCATGATGAATCGCGAGCGCCGCCTTGATGAGACCCGCAATGCCCGCCCCCGCCTCCAGGTGCCCGATGTTCGTCTTCAAGGACCCCAGCGCACACGGGCGCGCGCCGGAAGTGCCGTATTCTTCCTTGAGCGCCTCGACCTCGATGGGATCGCCCAGCTCGGTGCCCGTGCCGTGGGCCTCGATCAAGCCGATTCGGTCGGGCGAAATGCGCGCGCCGGCGAGCGCCCGCTGAATGACCGCGCGCTGGGCATCACCATTCGGCGCGGTCAGCCCGTTGCTCAGGCCATCCTGGTTCACCGCCCATCCCTTCACGACCGCCCAAATGCGATCGCCGGCGCGGGTTGCATCGGAGAGCCGCTTCAGGATGACGCAGCCAACGCCTTCGCCGCGCACGTAACCATCCGCACGGGCATCGAAGGTCTTGCAGCGACCGTCGGCCGCCAAGGGAAGGCCTTTGGAGTGGGCAGTGCTCACCTGGGGCGAGAGCACCATGTTCATGCCCGCCACGATGGCGGTATCGCATTCGCGTGCGCGCAGGCTCTGGGCGGCCAAGGCCACGGCCACGAGGGACGAGGAGCACGCCGTGTCCACCGTCATGCTCGGTCCGCGAAGATCGAGGCAGTACGAAAGCCGATTGGCAATGATGCAATTGCTCGCGCCGATCACCGTGTACGTGTCGATTCCCGCCGACTCCGAAAGCTGCAATTGCCAATAATCCGTCGAATTGGCCCCTACGAAGACGCCGGTGGCGCTGCCTGCGAGCTTTTCCGCGGTGAGGCCGGCATCCTCGATGGCATGCCATGCCACCTCGAGCAACAGGCGCTGCTGCGGGTCCATGCGCGCGGCCTCGCGCGGCGATATGCCGAAAAACGCGGCATCGAATAGATCCGGCGACTCGAGAAAAGCGCCATATCGCATGGCGCACTCGCTCGGCTCCCACCGCGCGTGCGGGACCTCCGTGATCGCGTCGACGCCGTTTTCCAGCAGGCTCCAAAATGCACCCGGAGAGTCGGCCCCGCCGGGGTAGCGACAGCCCATGCCCACGATGGCCATCGGCTCGTGCTTCGCCTGTTCGTACGCTTCGAGCTTCGCCCGCAATTCGCGGATGGCCATCAAACTATGACGCAGGAGCGACGCCGTTTCGTCGCTTCCGCCAGGAGGACTCACTGTCATATCGCCTCTTTCAACAGATCGGCCACGAGCGCGAGCTCACGTGCCAAATGGTGCCGGGCATCCTTGCTCTCGGGCGGCAAATCGGCCGCGGCCTTTCGGACCGAAGGCGGCGGCTTGGTGACCTCTTCGGGCACCGATTCCGCCGCGAGTTTCATCTCCTTGATGAGAAACGACGCCAGATCGACGATGGTCGGATGGTTCCAGATGGCCGTCGCCGACAGGCGCACGTCGAACTTCCGCTCGAGCCGATTTCGCAGCTCCAGGGACATCACCGAATCGAGCCCCAAGGTACGCAGCGGGGCATCCATGGGCATTTTTGCGGCGGGGATCCGCACCACCAGCGCCGCCGAATCGCGCACTTCGTTCTCGACGACGCGCCGGCGCTTGGCCGGTGCCAACGTGTCGAGCATCGCCCGCACCCCCTCGTGCACCCCCTGGCTGCGCACGCTTTGCGGCGGCGCGTCCTCAGCGCTCAAGACCGCCGCGCGCGCCGGAAGGAGTCGCAAATGCAGCCCCGTTGCACTCATGGTCACGTTGCCGTTGTCATCGAATAGGAAGACATCGGCCCGCACGGCACCGCCATCGCAATGCAGACAGCGCGCGTAGGCATAGCCCGACGCCCCCGGCCTCGTGTGGATCTGGAAGGTGTCCATGCCCACGGTGATGCAGCTTTGCTCGCCCAGGGCCTCTGCCGGAATGGCCGACAGCATGACTTGAAATGCAGCGTCGACCAGCGCCGGGTGTGCCATGTACCGGTCCACGTGATCGAGCGGCGCTTCGTCGAAGGCAATGCGCGCGAGCGCCTCGCGCTCCCCTAGGCTGACGTGCTGGATGCCGCGCAGGCGTGCGCCGTACGCAAGGCCCTTCGTGTTCATCCACGCGTAGACGTCCGGGCGCACGTGCATTCGCCCCGAAATGCGCGCGCGCAGCTCCTCGAGCGAGGGACAGACGGCGGGCGATGCCGTGCGCGCGCGAACCATGGCACGCGCATGCACCGTCCATGACGTGTTCCCACTGTCGCCCCGCGACAGGATGTGCAACGACGCGGCCCCGTCGAATTGCTTCAGGGCGACTTGCACGCGCCGCCCGCCCTCGGTCGGAATGGGCAAGGCACGGTCGAAGCGCAGATCGTAAAGCATTGACTCCGAGCCATCGCCATGGGCGACCGCGGCCGCCGCCAGTGCCATCTCGGCGAAGACCGACCCGGGCGCCACGATGTCGCCGTCGATGACGTGATCGCGCAGGTACGGCAGCGATACACAATCGAGTTGCGTTTGCCAATAATGTGTACCTGGCTCCAGCGCCGATTCGATGTGGGTTCCCGTCAGCGGGTGCCCTTCGCGCGGGATCGCGGGTGCAGCCGCCGCAGGCAGCCAATACGAGGCGCGCTGCCAAGGATACGACGGCAGCGACACGACCTTCCCTCCGCCGTGGATCGCGCTCCAATCGGGCTCGTGCCCCGCCGCATAGATCCGCGCGAGCGACGCGAGCATGGTGTGCTTCTCCGGCTCGTGCCGGCGCAGCGAGGGAACGACGAGCGCGGACGCGTCGAGTTCCGTAAGGCCCTGTTCGATGGCGGGTACCAAGATGGGGTGCGGGCTCAACTCGACGAAGACCGTGATGCCGTCGGCTACGACAGCGCGCACGGCGTCGCCGAAGAACACGGGATCGCGCAGGTTCTTGACCCAATACTCGGGAACGAGCTCGCCCCCGGAGACGCGGGCGTTCACCACCGTCGAGTACATGGCGATGCGCGCCTCACGCGGGCGAATGGGCTCGACGGCGGCGAGGATGTCGTCGCGCAAAGGGTCCATCTGCGGGCTGTGCGAGGCGATGTCGACCTTCACCCAGCGCCAGAAAACGTCGCGCCCGGTGAGCTCCTGGCCGATGCTTTCCAATGTCTGCGGATGACCCGAGAGCACCGTCGAGCGCCGGCTGTTGCTCACGGCAATGGAGACTCCGTCCCGCCCGCGCAAGGTCTCGCGGGCTTCCTCCACGGTGAGCTCCGTGGCCATCATCGCCCCGAGGCCGCTCATGGTGCGCATCAAACGGCTGCGCAGGCAGATGATGCGCGCCGCGTCCTCGAGCGACAGCGCCCCCGCCACGTGGGCCGCCGCCACCTCGCCCATGCTATGGCCAATGACGGCATCCGGCGCGATGCCCCACGCCGTCCACTGTGCGGCGAGCGCCACCTCGATGGAGAACAGCAGCGGCTGCACGACGTCGAGCCGCCCCAGGTTGGACACGTCCTCGGACGCGAGCAACTCGTCCACGATGGACCAGCCGACGATGCCCTTCACCGCGCGATCGCAGGCGAGCATCGCCTCGCGGAAGGCGCGCTCTCGTGCAAAGAGGTCGCGGCCCATGCCCAGCCATTGTGCCCCCTGTCCAGGAAAGACGAAGGCCACTTTGGGACGGTGCGAGGCGCCGTAGCCTTCCACCTCGTCGCACGCCGCGCGCAGCGCTGTCGCAAGCTCCTCGCGCGTGCCGCCCACCGCGGCCATGCGCACTGGATGGTGCGTCCTGCGTGCGCCGGCGGTGTGGCAGATGTCCTCAATGCTTCGATCCGGCTGCTCCTCGAGGGTGCGCGCGATGCGCTCGGCGAAGCTTCGCAGCGCGTCGGGCGACTTGGCCGACACCGGAAGGACGTGCACCGGCGCCAGGCGATCCATGGGAATGCTGCGCGAGGCAATCCGCGCGCGTGCTTCGTACAGGACGGAGCGCTCGTCCGCACCGCGGCGGATGCCGGGCCACACCTCGATGTCGCCCCGGCCCGAGCGACACTGCTCGAGCGCGTGCTGCAGCACCGGAGCGAGGCTCATCTCGAGAAAGACCTCGTGCCCCTCGCGCAGAAGCGCATCGACGCCTTGGGAGAATCGAACCGGCTGCCGCAAGTTGGCGGCGAAGTACGCGCCATCCAACTCGGCCCCCTCGACGAAGCGCCCGTGGAGCGTGGACATCATGGGCACGCTCGGCGCCTTCGGGCGGATCCCCGAAAGCACCCGCACGATCTCCGGCACGATGGGATCCATCGCCGCGCTGTGCGCCGCGACGTTGACCCGCACGAGGCTCGCGCGAATGCCTTGCAATTTCAGCTCCGCGACGAAGTCGTTCAACGCGGTGGCCGCGCCCGAGACCACGGTGGACGACGGGCCATTGTAGGCCCCCACGACGATGCGATCCGCATACGCACCGAGCCGCTCCTCGACGGCGTTTGCGTCCAAGTCCACCAGCGCCATGCCCGTGTCGGCCGCCGTCGTCTTCTGCAGCCGGCTGTAATGGCACACGGTTTCGACCGCGTCCTCCAAGGACAGCGCGCCGGCGATGTACGCCGCGGCAATTTCGCCGAGGCTGTGGCCTATGACCGCGTCGGGCTCCACGCCCCCTGCCCGCCACCACTCGGACAGCGCCACCTGAATGGCAAATAGGACCGGCTGAATCACGCTCACGTCGTCGAAACGCGCCTCGCCTTCTCGACGAAGGAGCTCGGCCCGCACGGACCAACCCACGCGCTTCACGAGATGCCGATCGATCCGCTCCAACGACGCGCGGAAGACCGGCTCCGAGGCGAGCATGGCGCGGGCCATGCCCACCCATTGTCCGCCTTGCGGGGCGCAGACGAAGACGATGCGTGGCTTGCTCCGGATCCCGCTGTCGCGCTTGTTCTCGTCGCCCGCGAATGCCGGCGCGCGGGGAGCCACCTCGGGAACGCGCACCGTATCGGGGGGCGGAACCTCCTCGACCAAGACATGCACGTTGGTGCCGCCCCAGCCGAACGCGCTCACGCCGGCCAGCGCGGCATGCTCTTCGTCCGGCCAACGCTGCGCCGTTCGGGGGACCTCGAGGTGCAGGTCCTCGAACGCGATGAGCGGATTGGGCTCGTGAAAATGCAGGCTCGGATACACCGTGCGCGCATTCACGGAGAGCACCGCTTTGATCAGGCCGGCGATCCCCGCGGCGCCTTCGAGATGCCCGATGTTCGTCTTGATCGAGCCGATGCGCAGCGGGTTGTCCTTGGGCCGCACTTGGCCGAACACCGCGCCCAGCGCGCCCGCCTCGATGGGATCGCCCAGGGCGGTGCCCGTTCCATGCGCCTCGACGTAGCCTACCCGCGCGGGATCGATCCCGCCACGGCGGCAGGCATCCAGAAGCACATCCTCTTGTGCGCGTGGATTCGGTGCGGTGAGGCCGTTGCTCGGTCCATCGTTGTTGGAAGCGCTTCCGCGGACGACACCGTAGATGCGATCTCCATCGGCCATGGCCTTCGAAAGCCGTTTGAGCACCACGAGGCCGCCGCCTTCGCCCCGGCCAAATCCGTTGGCGCTCGCGTCGAAGGCCTTGCACCGGCCGTCGGGCGCGAGCCCGCCAAACCGTTGCAAGGCAACCATCGTGCGCAATGCGAGGATCAAATTGATGCCCCCGGCCAAAGCGACGGTGGCTTCACCGTGAATCAGGCTCTGACACGCGAGGTGCACGGCCATGAGCGACGAGGAGCACGCGGTGTCGACGACCAAACTGGGGCCGGTCAATCCGAAAGCAAATGAAACCCGATTGGCAATCATGTTGAGCGATTGCCCGACGGCGCTGTGCGGGGTGACACGTGCGGTATCCAGGGAGGCCAATTCGCCGTAGTCGCGCCAGATGGCACCGATGAAGACACCCACGCGGCCCTGACGAAGCATGTCCGAGGAAAGGCCCGCATCGTCGAAAGCTTCGGCAGCCAATTCGAGGGCGAGCCGCTGTTGCGGGTCGATCTCCAAGGCTTCCCGCGGTGAGATGCCGAAGGCCAGCGGGTCGAAACCGTCGACGTTTTCCAACAAACCGGCGCGCGGGGGCAATGGCTCATCCGGACCGCGGGGTTGGGAATGCCAGCGATGCGCAGGAATGTCCTGCACCGCATCGATACCGTCTTTCAATAAAGTCCGTAATGCATCCAATCCGTCGGCACCGGGAAAGCGGCATGCCATCCCCACGATTGCCAAAGGCTCGAAATCATTCGATTCACCTTCGGCGAACTGCCACTTTGGCGTTTGGACATCCATGCCGTTTGCCAAATACGTGGCGAGAGCCTCGATGTTGGGATGTGACCAAAACACCATCGGAACGATGGATCGTTTCAATGAGGTGGAGAGGGACGCCGCCATCGCGAGGGCGCCGGCCGAGTCCAAGCCGTAGCGGTGAAAGGACTCGTGGGGGTCGATGTTCGCCGGTGGAATGCCCAGGCGCGCCGAGAGCTCGGCCACGAGCCATTCTTTCGCGGAATCGACGGTAAAGTCGCGTTGACCGGTCACGCTGTCCCTCCTCTTGTAGGCGCGCTGCAGGTACCCCGATACCCGATGCAGCTAGAAATACTGCGCCGTCACGAAGAGGCGCTCACGACGCTCGCTGGGCAGAATGCGGCAGTCAATCTCGAACGTACACGTTAGGAACGAATCGAACCGGGCGCAAGACACTTCGCTGCCTAGGCAACATTTTTGGATTCGCAGACACCGCTTCGTTTTAGCGAAGACGCGAAACAGCCTAGAAATGTACCGTTTCGGCCGTGCGCGCGATATCAAGTTTGATTAGCTTCCTTGTGAACAGTTTTGACGACTTGCATTTGGACTGGTCCAATCCAAGTTCACCATTTCATGTCCAGTGGGTCCCTTCGCGTGTCATCACGCGAGGCCCCGAGAAGAGATTCACAGGGAGGCGGGGAGGCGGGGAGTTTTTGTTTTCGGAAAGACTTGATCCGAATCCAAAATCCTTCGCGTCTTCGCGTCTTCCTGTGAATTTCTCTTTCAGGAGACGAGAACATGACACTTTCGTATGAGCAACTGCTCGAGCCTTTCGTTCGAGCGATGAAGCCCGAGCCAATGTGGCGAGTGGGTATCGAAAGCGAGAAATTCGGGATCGACGCGGAGACCCTCGCGCCGCTCCCTTACGAAGGAGAACGGGGCGTCCTCGCCGTTCTTTCATCGCTCGCGCGGCATTTCGGTTTTTCGCCGGTACGCGAGCATCCCGACGGGCCTCTCCTCGCGCTTTCCCGCGACGGGGAGTCCATTACGCTGGAACCGGGGGGCCAATTGGAGCTCTCCGGTGCACCCATGGCGGATCTCCATCGCGTGGCCGACGAGGTCGCGCGACATGGGAAGGAGCTTCGCGCGGTATCGGAGGAGCTCGGAATACGGTGGCTCGGCGTCGGATTTCACCCGCTGGCGAGCACCACAGAGTTGCCGTGGGTTCCCAAGGCGCGCTACCCGATCATGCGCGAGTACTTACCGCAACGCGGCACCCGCGCACTGGACATGATGCGCCGCACGTGCACCGTGCAAGCGAACTTCGACTACGCCTCGGACGAGGACGCAATGCGGAAGCTGCGGGTGGCCCTGAAGCTATCCCCCATCGTCACGGCCATGTTCGCCAACTCGCCCTTCGTCGAGGGTCGAAAAGGAGGAGTGCGCAGCGAACGGGCGCGCGTCTGGCTATCGGTCGATCCGGACCGGCAGGGCCTGTTGCCGGCACTTTGGGACGAGAAATCGCGCATTCGCGACTATGTGGAGTGGGCCCTCGACGTTCCCATGTTCCTTTTCAAACGCGGCGGCAAGGTCATCGCCAACACGGGGCAGACCTTTCGGAGCTTCTGGCGGGAGGGGCATTCTATCTACGGGGCCACGCTCGCGGACTGGGAAATGCACTTGAACACGCTTTTTCCGGAAGTCCGTTTGAAACGTACCATCGAGGTTCGCGGGGCCGACTCCGTGTCATCGCGGGAAGTCTGTGCACTGCCCGCTCTCTGGACCGGCATTCTCTACGATCAAAAGGCACTGGGCCAGGCCGAGGAACTCAGTGCCGACTGGACCTACCCGCGGATGGAGAATCTACGCCGGGCCGTCGCCCGCGACGGGCTCGGGGCCTCGTTTTTCGGCAGGCATAAGGTGCGCGATGTCGCACTGCAGTTGTTCGCCATCGCAGAAGGCGGCCTCCGGAGGCGGGGTTGCCCAGGCAAAAACGGTGCGGACGAGACCATCTTGCTGGCCCCCCTCGCCGACCTTGTCGGAAGCGGTCGCTGCCCGGCGGATCGTATGCTGGAAGGCTTCGACGAGGGAAGTCCCGTCGAACTTGGTCAGACCGTTTCGCGCCAGATCGCACTTCGTGCTGAGTATTGATGTCAATAATGCACTGGTAGTGTGTATTCTTGGGCAATGCCGAAGCACTCGCGAAACACCGTGCGCCTGGAAGACTCGTTCGCTTACCACATCTATCGGTGCGCCCGCCTGCTCCGCTATCGATTCACGCAGTACACGGCGAGCCTCGGCGTGGAAGTGAGCCAGGAGCAATTCTTCATCCTGCACAAACTCGGTCAGCGACCAGGACAGTCGCAGATCGAACTGGGCGACGAGCTCTTCTCGGATCGGCCCAATCTCACGCGCATGATTGCCACCATGGAACGCAACGGCTGGTTGCGGCGCGAGGCCGACCCGAACGACGCACGCAAGCTGCGCGTCTCGCTCACGTCGCAGGGTGCCGCGGTGCTCGGCCGCATCGAGGCTGGCGTGATGGACGAGCGCAAACGCCTCTTCTCGAAGTTGACCAAGGGCGATCTCGCGGAGCTCGTGCGCATCGTTTCGCAAATCGAGGAGAACATCTCCGCGGAGTCCTGATACCGACCAAGTTCACGCGTCTGGTGTCATCCGTCCGATCGAGTCTGTTGCCTTGACAACGAGTTGAGCGAGCCGTACGCCGTTGTGTATTGGCGCGCGCGTCTCGTGCGCTCTTGAGACTCGAAGGGGACAATCATGAAGATCGAACGATCCCGCGTTGCACAGATCTGCGCGGTGTTCACGGCCATTGCATCGGCCGGCTCGTTTGCGCTCGCCAGCGGCGGCTGCAGCCAGTCGGACGACGGGGATCATCACGAGGACGACCTGCATACGGGTGATGCCTCTCATCAACATACTCACGGTACGCGTGTTTGCTTCAATGGGCAGCAGATGCTGCTCGGCGACGAGGAAGCGAACATCCTCGTCAGTCACGGCGGCTCACGCGGCAACTGCGAGCTCGTGGAAAACCGTCTTTCTCTGGGCCAAGGCTACGTCCAGAGCGTCTATCAACTGAACGACGATGGCTCGCCGAAGATGATCGGCATCACCATCGACGAAAAGGGCCTGCAAACCCTTCCCACGAACGAAGTCAACGACGGCGCCACCTGTTGGGACAACAACAACGACGGCGTCATCAACCGCATGACCGAATGCAGCGGCGGGCACGAGCGCGTCATGTGGTTCCCGGACATCAAAGATTTGCCCATCAAATGGATGATGTTCAACTGGCAGGGCCACGGACACGCGCCGGAAGGCGTCTTCAGCGTGCCGCACTTCGATTTGCACTATTTCATTATGGACTACGTCGAGCGCAATTACATGCGCACCGGTCCGTGTGACCAATTCATTCCATGTCCCGAGTGGGCGAAGGCCGCCAAGGACATTCCCATCGAGTTCTGGCCGCCGGGCTATCTGAATGCAAAGGGCATTCAAGGCCGGATGGGCAACCACATGATCAACAAGAACAGCCCCGAATGGCAGGGCAAAGGGCTCGCGCAGGCCTTCGCCTATGGTCTCTACGACGGGCACATCTCTTTCTGGGAGCCGGTCACCTCGGTGGATTGGTTGAAGGGCAACCCCAACGAGTGCAAACCCGTGATCCAGCAGCCCAACGTGGAGATCCGTGGTTGGTACGCCAAAACGTACTGCTCGCGCCACCGCCCGGATCGCCACGATTACCTCATGTCGCTCGAGGACTTCGCCTTCCGCGAGGCCTATGGCGGCGACGCCTCCATCCCGCCGCCCGTGGATGCGGGCCCGACCGACAGCGGCATGCACGACCACGATATGTGAGCGGTCATGGAGCGCCGGCATCCTGCCGGCGGTCCGCCGGCCTCTGGCCGGCCGCACGAGCGCGGCAAGCCGCCTGGAAGGCGGCGGTCCGCCGGCAAGATGCCGGCGCTCCATCGCGTACATGATCCATCGCGATGAAAAACGAAGTAAACACGGGAGCTCGATGCATGAAGAGGCGCTCCCGCTCGGTTCGATCGTCGAAGAATATGGCACACGCTTTCGGGCTTGGGTAACCACGTCGGAGGCGTGCGCGGTGCGCCTTTACGGCGAGGACGGCCGGGCCGTCGCCACGCACGCCATGACGCGCTCGCCCTCATCGGAGGCGGGCTATTTCGAAGCGTTCCTCGAGGGCGTCGGGCCCGGGGCGCTGTACAAGTTCGTCGTTGGCGGGCGCGAGCTTCCCGATCCCTATGCGCGCTTTCTACCGCGCGGCGTGCACGGGCCGGCGATGGTCACGGCATCGGGCCACGCCTGGAAGCATGGAGAGGGCATCACGCGCCCGCTCGAGGAGCAGGTTCTCTACGAAGTGCACGTGGGAACCTTCACCAAGGAGGGCACCTACGATGCGGCGCGCGCGCGCTTGCCCGAGCTCGTGGAGCTGGGCGTCACCACCGTGGAGCTCATGCCCCTGGCCGCGTTTCCGGGGGCGCGCAATTGGGGATACGACGGCGTCGCGCTCTACGCGCCATTCGCGGGGTACGGCACCCCCGACGATTTGCGCCGGTTCATCGACGAAGCCCACGGCCTGGGGCTCGGCGTGTTTCTCGACGTCGTTTACAATCATTTCGGTCCGGCGGGGAATTACCTCGCGCAATACTGCCCCAAGTATTTCACCAAAGATGCCGATACGCCCTGGGGCGAGGCGCCCAATTTTGCCTTTGCACCGATGCGGCGCTACGTCGTGGACAATGCGCGCTATTGGCTGAGCGAATTTCGCTTCGATGGCCTGCGCCTGGACGCGACGCAGGCGATTCACGATCCGAGCGCGTATCCCATTTTGCGCGAGCTCTCCGACCGCGTCGCCGAGCTCGCGCCGCGCAAGATCCTCATCGGCGAGGACGACCGGAACGATCCGGCGTTGATGCGCGAGCTCGGGCTCGATGCCGTTTGGACCGACGATTTCCACCACCAGGTCCATGCCACCCTGACCGGCGAACGCGATGGCTATTACCGCGCCTACGAACCGGGCCTGCGCGGCATCGCCGACACCATTTCCGGTGGATGGCTCTACCAGGGCGCGATGTACCAGCCCACGGGCAAACCGCGAGGCAAGAGCGATGACGGATTGCCCGCGCGCTCCTTCGTTTATTACATTCAGAACCACGATCAAGTCGGCAATCGTGGATTGGGCGATCGTCTATCCGATACGATATCGCTGGATGCCTATTGTGCGGTATCCATGCTGTTTTTGCTCTTGCCGATGACGCCACTTCTCTTCATGGGGCAAGAGTGGGCGGCGTCGACGCCCTTCCTGTATTTCACCGACCACGAGGCCGCCCTCGGGCGGGCCATCACCAAAGGGCGCCGGGAGGAGTTCAAGACATTCGAGGCGTTCTCCGATCCGGCGGCGGCCGCCGCGATTCCGGATCCGCAGAAGGTGGACACCTTCGAGCGATCGTGCCTTCGGTGGGAGGAGCGCGGCGAGGAGCCTCACGCGCGCGTGCACCGGCTTTACCGTGAGTTGCTCGCGATGCGGCGCACGGATCGCGTGTTTCGGCAGGGCGCGCGGGAAAGATTGACCGCCGAGGTGCGCAACGGTCTGCTCGTGGTGCGGCAATGGCTCGGGGCCGACGTGCGGGTGCTGCTGGTGAACTTCGCGAACGACGCGGTCAACGCGATCGACGCGATCGACGCGAAGGGTGCGGGCGAGTCGATCGCGGGACTCCGTCCCGTGGCAAGCAGCGGCGCGCCATGGACCGAGGGGCGCGTGCCCGCGCACACGGCTATCTTGTTCGGGTCTTCATGAACGGGCGCGAGCCGCTTCGAGGAACGCCGCCGTGAGCGGGTGCGGCTCCACATAGCGCTCGCGCACCTGGAAGACGTAGAGCGTGGCGAGGAAGAAGGGGTGGTCCGCGAGCTCGATGATGCGCGGACGCCCCATCTCGTCACGGCCGCTCACATGGAGTCCGGCCGCCTCGAGTCGGGGTTCGAACTCGGGATTGATTCCGTAGTTGCAAAAGAAGGGCTCGATCACGCGCTCTTGCCGATAGGCCGAGGCCGCGCGCGTCTCGGGAACCACGAGCACGGGATGGGACTCGCCGGCAAGCGAACAGACCAGCGGCGTGACCGCGAGCTTCTCGGCATCGGGATGCGTCTCGGCATGGTTGGCACCGGCTACGCCGAGGACATGGCGCACGAACTCGACGACCACGTACTGAAAGCCCGCGCACATCCCCACCAGCGGAACTCGGTTCTCGCGGGCATAGCGGACGCTCGCGATCACCGCCTCCTCATCGATGTAGGGGCTGCCGGGTGAAATGATGATTCCATCGAAATCGCGCAGCGACTTCGCGGGATCGCCGATGGAATCGGTGGGAATCCACGTCACCTTGGCACCGGCCGCGGGAAATTCCGCGTGGGTGCCCTGGTGCACGACCTTGCGTTCGTCATAATCGCCGATGATGGCGATGCGGGGGGATGCGTTGTTCATGCCCTGACGCTAGGCTTGGGGAAACGTTAGGTCCATCTACATTTTTTACATGAAACCCATTAGCGAAACCTTCATCGATGTGCGCCGCCTGGCCATCCTCCGCGAGATCCACGAACGGCGCACGGTCGTGGCCACGGCGGCCGCCGTGCACCTCACACCGTCGGCGGTCTCGCAACAGATTGCCGCCTTGTCGCGCGAGCTCGGCGTGCCGTTGCTCACCCGGCGCGGACGAGGGGTTCACCTCACGCCGCAAGCCCTACTTCTCTTGGATCATGCGGCGGTGCTGCTGCGGCAGATGGAGCGCGCCCGCACGGAGCTCGAATCTTTCAACGGCGCAGAGCCGGGGCCCATGACCATCGGCGCGTTCGGGACCGCCATCGTCAACCTCGTGGCACCGGCGTTGATGCGCTCCAAGCGACTACCGCGATGCGTGGTGCGCGAGGTGGAGGCGCCCGAATGCTTCGGCGAACTCGATACGGGCAGCCTCGACGTGGTGATTACCGTGGATTATCAAGAAGGCCCCTGTCATCGAAATTCTCGATATGTGCGGCGCGACCTGTTGCGCGATCCCTTTTTCGCGGTGCTGCCCAAATCGCACCCATTGGCAAAGCGGCGTGCGATCCCGCTGCGCAAGCTCGCCGAGGAGCCGTGGGTGATGGGCGCCGACGACGGACCTTGCGGCGAGGTGGCAAAGGCTGCGTGCACGGCGTCCGGGTTTCGCCCGGACATCCAGCATCGTGTCAACGATTACCAAGCCGCCGTGGCCTTGGTCGCGGCCAACGCCGGAGTCTCGCTGGTCCCCGGCTTGGCGCTCGCGGGCAGCGCCCTCGCCAACGTCGCCGTCCGGCCCATCGCCGGCTCTGCACCGAGCCGCAGCATCTACGCAGCCGTGCGCGATGGCAGCGAGCGCTCACCTGCACTCGCCGCCATTCTGGATGCGCTCACCGCGGCCGCCATGCGGTAAGGTGCGGATGGAATGATTTCCGTCCGTGGCCTTCGAAAGATTTACAGGGTGCACAAGCGTGCGGCAGGCCTCAAAGCTGCGGCGCTTTCGCTCTTTCGAAGGCAATACACCGAGGTGGCCGCCGTGGATGGCATCTCGTTCGAGATCGCGGCTGGCGAGCGCGTCGGTTTTCTGGGCCCCAATGGTGCGGGAAAAACGACGACCCTCAAGGTGCTCTCGGGGCTTTTGCACCCGAGCGGCGGTCAGGTCTCCGTCGGTGGGCGCGAGCCGCGCAAGCGGGAGGATGCGTTTCTCAAGAGCATCATGCTCGTGCTGGGGCAGAAGCAGCAGCTGCTCTGGGATCTGCCACCGTCGGAGACGTTCGAGCTCAATCGCGCCATCTACCAAGTGCCGCGCGACGAGTACGCGCGCACCCTGGCCGAGCTGGTCGAGCTTCTCGAAATCGGTGACCTGATCGGGCGACCCTCGCGTCAGCTTTCGCTGGGCGAGCGCATGAAATGCGAGCTCGCCGCCGCGCTGATTCACCACCCCAAAGTGCTCTTTTTGGACGAGCCCACCATCGGCCTCGATGTGTCGATGCAGACCACGATCCGGCGCTTCATCAAAGACTACAATGAGCGCTACGGGGCCACGCTGATTCTGACGAGCCACTACATGGATGACGTCGCGGCGCTCTGCCCGAGGGTCATCGTCATCGACAAGGGGCGCATCTCCTTCGACGGCAAGCTGGAAGAGTTGGTGCGCCGCATCCGCCCGGACAAGAGGGTCGTGCTGCGGCTCGGCGGCCATGTCGATGTCGGCAGGCTCTCCGCGGTGGGCACGGTGGTGCGTCATGGCAATGGTGAAGCTGTGTTGCAGGTCGGCCACGAGGACGTGAGCCGCACGGTGGCCCATGCATTGTCGGCGTTGCCGGTGAAGGATTTGACCGTCGAGGATGCGCCGCTCGAGGAGGTCATGCGCGAGCTCTTCGAACAGAATCGCGCCATGACGGCCCGAAAGGACGGAGGGGAACCTCTGTCGTGAGCCTCCGGAACAACGTCCACGCCCTGCCGACGTTGCTGCGCATCGGCTTCGCGGATGCGGTGGCGTACCGCGCAGAAATGCTCGTGTGGACGCTCTCCGCCACGATGCCGCTCATCATGTTGGCCCTCTGGCTCGCGGTGGCGAGCGACGCGCCCATGGGGCGCCTGGGGCAACCCGAGTTGATCGCCTATTTTCTGGCCACCTTCGTCGTGCGCCAGCTCACCGCTTCGTGGGTCTGTTGGAAGATCAATTCCGAAGTACGCGATGGCACCCTCGCCATGCGGCTCCTTCGCCCGGTGCATCCGCTGGTGGCGTATGCCGCCGAGAACCTCGCCGCCATTCCGCTGCGGGGCCTTCTTTCCCTGCCCGTGGCCATCGTCGCGCTGGCGTTGCTCGGTACGACGCCGCTTCCGCGTGATCCCGTCTTGTGGGTGCTCTGGGCATTCTCCATGGCGGGGGCGTGGCTCATCACCTTGCTCGCCAATTTCGCCATTGGGTGCCTCTCGCTATTCATGGAGAGCAGCATCCGCCTCATGGACGTGTGGTTCATGCTGTTTCTCGTGTTCAGCGGATACCTCATTCCGGTGGAATTGTTCCCACCCGCGGTGCGCGCCATTGGAGATTGGATGCCCTTTCGTTATCAACTGGGCCTGCCGGTGGAAATCATGACCAGCGCGCACGACCGCGCGACGGCCTTGACCCTGGTCGGCCAGCAATGGGGGATTGTGGCGCTGCATCTCGTTTTCACCGCGCTGGTTTGGCGCCGTGGACTCGGTCGGTTCGCGGCGTTCGGCGGGTGACCTTGATTCGATATTTGCGTCTCCTCGGGGTTCAGTTGCGCGCGTCGGCATTGATGGCCATGCAATACCGCGTCGACTTCGCGCTCGATGGCTTGATTGAGATCTTTTGGGGCTTCACCGCCATCATTCCGCTCTTCGTCGTGTATTCGGCGCGCGAGTCCGTCGCCGGGTGGAACTTCGGTGAGTCGCTCCTCGTCGTCGGCTGGTTCACCTTGCTGACCGGCGTGCTCGAAGGCGCCGTCAGCCCCGCCCTGACCACGGTGGTCGAACATATCCGCAAGGGCACGCTCGACTTCGTGCTCATCAAGCCCGCCGATGCGCAGTTCCTCGTATGCACGGCGCGATTGCTTCCCTGGCGCGCCGTCAACGTCGTCACGGCGCTGGTTGTCTTCGGCTACGCGTTCCGCCTGCTCGGCCGCACGCCCACGTTCGGCGCCATTGCCATGTCGTTGGCGCTCTTGTGGGCCTCCACCGCGGTGCTTTTCTCGTTGGGGATCCTCACGGTGAGCGCAGCGTTTTACGTGGTTCGCATCGACAATTTGATGCACCTCTTCATTTCCATTTTCGATGCAGCGCGTTGGCCGTCGGCGGTATTTCGCGGGGCGATTCGCTTCATTTTCACCTTCGTCATTCCCCTCGCGCTCATGACGACGTACCCCGCGCAGGCACTCTTGGGCACCCTGCCCGTGTCCACCTTCGTGCTTTCGCTCCTCGGCGCGGCCATCTTCGTCGGGCTATCGCGCCTGGTCTGGCTACGGGCCCTCGGCAAGTACACATCCGCAAGCTAAATGGCGCGCACGATGCTCGGACAGGAAGAAGGTAACCGCCAAGACGCCAAGGCCGCCACAATCGCCAGCGGAAACGCAATAAACCCAAAGAAGGGTTCATCGTTGGTTCCTCTGGCGATCCTGGCGCCTCTCTTTTGGCGTCCTGGCGGTTTATTCTTTCTTCGTGACGCGTGCGCGCTCGGTCATTCAGCCTGCTACTCGCGCACGATGATGCGTGTGCCGGGGCGTTCGGCGGTGGCTAGGACGCCATGCCAGCCCTCGGGCAGGCGGGGTTCGCTCCACATGAAAAGCGCTTTTGCGTCCTGCGGGGCCATGTTCACGCAACCGTGGCTGCGCATGCGGCCGAAGGAATTGTGCCAAAACGCGGTGTGCGTCGCGTAGCTGCCTTGAAAGAACATGATCCAGGGCACGTCTTGGAGCGAATACGGGCCCACGCCCGGGACGTCGTCGTCCATCGTGGACGAGATGTGCTTTTCGCGAACGCGGAATGAGCCGAGCACGGTGTGGTGGTCGCGTGTCTTGTCCTTCTTGTCGATGACCCCCGTCGACACCGCCGTGGCGAATACCGGTTTATCGCCCTCGTAGGCCACGAGCATCTGCGCGGTGACGTCGATGTCGATCCATTTCTCGCCGGGCGCGAGATCCTTCGGTGGGTCGGCGGCGCGGGTCTTCGTGCCCTCGGAGGCCTTGGTCCAAAAGCCCTCCGAGGTCTCGTCGTAGCGCGCGCCATCGAGGGTCACACTCGCCCCCGTCAGCCGGAGCACCGTGTGGTACGGCAATGAAGCCCCCGCGGTGACCGTCTTCTTGTTCGCCGAAACCGTATACTTCTTGGCCTTCTGCGAAAGGATCACGCCCACCGCCGTGGGGCCGTCGCCTTCGAGCCAGATGCCATGGAAGTCCGTG
Source organism: Sorangiineae bacterium MSr12523 (assembly GCA_037157775.1). Taxonomy (NCBI): domain Bacteria; kingdom Pseudomonadati; phylum Myxococcota; class Myxococcia; order Myxococcales; family Pendulisporaceae; genus Pendulispora; species Pendulispora brunnea. The sequence goes on along the minus strand of CP089982.1, from coordinate 1,539,992 downwards.
GCAGGCTTGTACGCGACGAGCCGCTCGAACGGCGCATAGAGACCGTCCTGCGTTTTCCACCAATGGCCCCCGTCGGTGGTCACATCCTTGTCGAGCGAAAGGAAGAAGCCTCTCACCATGCGGCTTGCAATAGGGCCTTTGCCCCCGCGCAATTCGTCCAAGGTGACCTGCGGTTTCGCGCCACCGTAATCGCGGAGGTACCAGGGCGTTCCGCCGTCGGACGGAGCCCCTGCGTCCGGTGTATCGACTTGCGCTTCGTCCTCCGGCGCTTCTTTCTTGGGCAAAAGCCAGGGCTCCGACTCGAGCCGCGTCTCACGGGAAGGCGGCGTGCGGTAGAGCGGCGTTCCGTTGGTAAGATTGTACGCGTACTCGTAAGGCATCGACGCTTGCATGTCCGGCGGATGCCCTGCTTTTTGGAAGCTCGGTTGATTCAGATCCAGAGATGCGTATTTCCCGCAGACGAATCCACCTTGAACGAGCTCGTACCAACCTGCTTTGCAATTCTCTTGCGGGTGCGGCTGGGCGAATACCGGCACCTTCTGCCCCTGCCGAACGTAGCCAATGCGGACGCCGCCCTCTTTCTGCCACGCCATCTCGCTCATGATCGGCGTCTGCATGTAGAGCGCACCGATGAGGGCGGTACCGGCATCCGCCGCCTCGGCGACGGGCGGCGGCGCAGGAGCGGGCGCGGGTTCCTCCGAGGAGGGCGCCGGCGCCGCGTCGTCCTTCGTGCCCGCGCAGGCTACGAGCGATGCGGACGCCATCATCACGAAAACGAAGCAAGCTTGGCGAACCATGTCGCCGGGGCGAACTGCAAGAGCGCATGCCAAGCGCGCACACGTGTTTCACCGCGGGATGCCCCGCCGTGCGCGCGCAAACCGTGTCCCGCCTTCCCTCACGCGTGGGCCGGGAGACACCCTCGGCATCAAACGGGCCCTGCGGCAGCCACCATCAAGGCGCGGTAACGATGCCGAGCACCGCGGTGTAGTTCGGCACCGGCTCACCGATGGCGCCGCGGGCGCGCAGCAAACGATGCAGCTTGGGCAATCGGTAATAGGGCACCGCGACCAAGAGATGATGCTCGATATGGTAATTCACATGGCACGGCGCCACGGTGAGCCTCGCGAGAAGGCCCGCGCGCGTCGTTCGCGTGTTGCGGAAAGGGTCGTCCCCGCGCTCGGTGCAGGCGTGCTCGGCAAGCGAACGAATGCGCAAAAAGAGGCTGTACGTGGTGAAGTACGCAACGACCCACGCCGAATAAAGCCAGAGATGGCCGGTCGCCGCCAGCACCCCGGCCATTGCGGCGTTCGTGAGCAGCATGCCCCCGGCATTGCGCAAACCGGCCTTCGCATAATCGATGAAGCGACGCCCATTGCGAGGCCGCCGCGTCACATTCGCGGCCACGGTGTAGTCGAGTACCTCGAGATCCATCAGCACGAGACCGATGATGCGCTTGACCGCGGTAATGCCCACCAAATCGCGGGCGAACTTCCGCGCGAGCGAGCGGCGCGACACCGGAAAGGGATCCGCGAGGCTCCGATCCGGATCGGCATCCGTACCCGTATGGGCATGGTGCATCGCGTGGTGCTTGCGGTAGCGCGCGACGTCGTTCCACACGGGGCGTGCGCAGAGCCAGTCCGTGAGCACGTCATTGAACATGCGGCGTGCAAACAGCGAACGATGCGCCGCCTCGTGCATCAGGATGGATAGCGCGAGCTGCCGACCGCCCAACACGACCAGCGCGAGCACGAAGGTTACGGGATGCGGCCAGCGCGCGAGCACCGCGAACGTCAGCGCGATGATGGCCCACGTCGAACCCACGGCCCAAAAGCCCGCGGCATCGGACCGCGCCGTGAGTGCGCGAATCTCGTCGTTGGAGAGGACGTCTTTGGCCCTGAACATCACTGGATCCATCCGCCGGGCGGCGGGTTTTCGTCGGTGAGCTGCACGGTGGACGGGACGGCCGACCCCAAGCTGAGGCCCAAAAAGCGCTTCCAGATGGCCCTTCCGGCCTTGTCCATCTTGCGCACGGCCTCCACGAAGGCGCGGCGCTCGTCCACGTCCACCAGCGGTGCCGGCAACATCGGATCGTACACGAGCTGTCGAATGGCGCTGCCGCCGAGCAGAAACGCTTCCCGCGCCTGCACGTCGAGCTCGAGCCCGGGTGCGCGCTCGAGCCATGCTCCGAGGCGGACCCGCGAGCGCTTGTACGAGGCCGCAAGCTCCTTTGCGTCCCACAGGCCGCGGGCTCGCACCTCGAGCGCGGGATCGAAGGCGGACGCGCGAAAGACGCTCGCCTCCGATTCGAGGCCCAGTGTGTGCAGACGCGTCCGCACCGAATCGACACCGCCCTCCAGATTGTCCGGACGGACCGACAAGCCCCGTGTGAGCTCGCGAAAGCCGAGCATTTGCAATGCGCGCTGTCCGCGTTTGCGCGCCACGCGATCGCTGATGGGGGCGCCGCCGTGCACGGCGATGTAGTCGCCATTCCATTGGCGCACGCGTGTTTCCGCGGTGCGCCAAGACGAAACCTCGGAGGCAAATTCCACGGCGCTTTCGCCCAGCCGGTAGGCGCCGCGACCGGCGGCCTCGATGAGCCCTGCCGCGGAAAGGCGGACCAAGGTGACGCGCACGCTGTTTTCGCTGATGTCGAACAACGAGCAGGCTACGGTGAGCTTTCGCACGGGAAACGCCAGGCCGCCCGCGACCGATAACAAATCAAGGATGAGACTCTTTGCCGTCGGCCGCATGAGCAAACATTACATCCACGAACAGCATCCGTCAACCGTGGTAATGTTTGCGCATGAGCGACTGGAAAACCCTAACGTACTCGACCGCCAACCGCATTGCGCGCATCACATTGAATCGCCCATCGCGCGGCAATGGCATTACCCCCGACATGCCGCGCGAATTGGCCCTCGCCGTCGAGCGCGCCAACCTCGACCCGAGCGTGCATGTGATTGCGCTGGCGGGAAACGGCAAAGGCTTCTGCGGCGGATACGACCTGGTGGTGAGCGCCGAAGCACGCATGGCCGATCTCGAACCCGCTGGCGAGCCGATGCCCGGCTCGCCGCTGGATCCATTCACCTTATTCGAGAACCACGATCCCAGCAAAACGTGGGACCCGATGCTCGATTTCCAAATGATGAATCGCAATGTGCGCGGCTTCATGAGCCTCTTTCACAGCGACAAGCCCGTCGTATGCAAAGTACATGGATTCTGCGTGGCCGGCGGAACGGACATGGCACTCTGTTCCGATTTGCTCGTCATCGAAGACAAGGCGAAAATCGGTTATCCGCCGGCACGCGTGTGGGGCGTGCCCACGACCGCGGTGTGGGCACACCGCATTGGCATCGAAAAGACGAAGCGTCTGCTCTTCACCGGCGACTGCTTGTCCGGCACCGAGGCCGTGGCCTGGGGCCTGGCGTGCGAGGCGGCCCCGCGCGAAGAGCTCGATGCGCGCTTCGAGGTGCTGCTCGAGCGCATTGCGCGCGTGCCGGTGAATCAGCTGGTCATGATGAAGCTATTGGTCAACCAAACCGTGATGGGCGCCGGGCTCTCCACGACGCAGGTGCTCGGCACCGTGTTCGATGGGATTGCCCGGCACACCCGCGAGGGCTACGCCTTTCAACGCCGCGCCGCGGAGGCGGGCTTCAAGGAAGCCGTGCGCGAGCGCGATGAGCCATTCGGAGATTTCGGCCCGTCGACATTCAAGGGTTAGAGCGCACGAAAAGCCGATGAATGGCCATGCCAGCGAGCATGGCCAGCACGAAGGCGACGGTCTTCGCCGACAAGGTGACCAGCGAGACCAGCGCCGGGCCCGGGCAAAAACCGCTGATGCCCCAGCCGATGCCGAAGAGCGCAGCGCCGGCGACGAGACGCGCATCGATGCCCGTGGCCTCGGGCCAGGAGAACGCCTCGGCAAAGCGCGGCCGTGGAAGCGTTTTTGCGTACCGCACGAACAGCGCATGCACGCCGATGGCCCCGAGCATGACGAAGGCCAGGCTGGGATCCCATGCCCCTGCGATGTCCAGAAAGCCGAGGACCTTGGCCGGCTGGGTCATTTGCGCCACTCCGAGACCGAGCGCAAAGAGAAGCCCTGATGCGAATGCAACAGCATCGCGTTTGGTCACGGCTGGCCCCCGTACACGATGTGGCGGACAATGTACGTGGACAGCGCGCCCGTCGCCATGAAGGTGAACGTCGCCACCAGCGAGCGCACCGAAAGCCGGCTCAAACCGCACACTCCGTGACCACTGGTGCATCCATGACCGAGACGTGTCCCGAATCCCACGAACAATCCGCCGGCGATGGCCAATCCGATGGGCACCGGCGTCGCGCCGAGGGAGGCAGGGTGCAGAACGGAAAGTGCCAGTCCGCCGGCAATCAGCCCGGCAAGGAACCACGCACGCCACACCGCCTCCCCCGACATGGGGCGAAGCAGGCCACCGACAATGCCGCTGATCCCCGCAATGCGACCGGTCAGCAAAAGAAGCATCGACGCACTGAGTCCAATCAGGACTCCCCCGAGCATCGCCGACCAAGGTGTGAAGTTCGTCATAGCGTCAGCACTTTCTCCACAGGCTTCCTCGAAAGAGAACCGCGTTCTTCTCGTCTTGTCCAAGGACGATGCTCAGGCAACAACCCATCCCGGCCTCGAGCCCGCGGCATTTCCGGTGACACTTCGCGGTGCGTCAAATATAGTCCGTTGAGCTGCGCTGGTTTCGCAATGGTTGCGCCAGACTATAATTAGGAAACTTTCTTAATTATTAACATTGACCTTCGCCCAATGGTGCTGCACCGTCCTGCGCTCAGGAAGGGAGGTTTTCCAATGTCTCCTATGGTCCGAAGGCGGTTTCGACCCGCCGCGACATCATTGGCAATCCTAGGTCTATCGTGCAGCATCGCGTGCAGTGACAATGCGGGCGAAAAGGCCGCTGCAGCGGAACAATCCCTGGCCACAGACTACGAGGCCGAAGGTGCGAGCATTTCGCAAGGGGTCGTGGAATCCAACCACGATGGGTACAGCGGCTCGGGGTTCGTCAATTATGACAACGTAACGGGCAGTTACGTCCAATTCACGGTCAATGCGTCGGCTGCCGGCGCAACGAATCTCACGTTCCGCTTCGCGAATGGTACGACGACCAATCGGCCCATGGATATCGCGGTAAATGGCACGGTGGTGCGCAGCGGTCTCGCCTTCAATGGCACGGGTGCGTGGACGACGTGGAGCGACGCGACCATCAGCGTCAATCTCGCTGCCGGCTCGAATACCATTCGTGCCACGGCCACCACGGCAAACGGAGGCCCGAATCTTGATAAGCTGACCGTGGGAACCACCACCCAGCCATCGGGCACGCCCGTCCAGGCCAATGGACAATTGAAGGTCTGTGGGACGAAGCTTTGCAATCAGAACGGCAAGGCCATTCAATTGCGCGGTATGAGCACGCACGGCTTGCAATGGTATCGCCAGTGCATCAACTCGGCATCGTTGGACGCTCTGGCCAATGATTGGAAGGCCGACGTCGTCCGTCTTTCGATGTACATTCAAGAGGGCGGCTACGAGACCAACCCGCGCCAGTACACCGATTTGGTGCACTCGCTCATCGAGCAGGTGAGCCAGCGCGGAATGTACGTCATCGTCGATTGGCACATGCTCGAGCCGGGCGATCCGCATTACAACTTGAGCCGCGCGAAGACGTTCTTCAACGAGATCGCCGAGCGGCATGGTTCGCGGAACAACATCCTCTACGAGGTGGCCAACGAACCGAGCGGCGTGGATTGGGCGCGCATCAAGAGCTACCACGAGCAGATCATCCCCGTGATCCGCGCCAAGGATCCCGACTCCGTGATCCTGCTCGGCACGCGGGCGTGGTCGTCCCTGGGCGTCTCCGACGACGCCAACGAGACGGAGGTGATCAACAACCCCGTCAACGCCTCGAACGTGCTCTACACGTTCCACTTCTACGCGGCATCGCACGGGTCCGAGTACATCAACGCCTTGTCGCGCGCGGCCGACCGCATTCCCATGTTCGTGACCGAGTTCGGAACGCAAACGGCGTCCGGCGACGGTGGGAACAACTTTTCGCGGTCCCAGCAGTACATCGACTTGATGGCCAGCAAGAAAATCAGCTGGGTGAACTGGAACTACTCCGATGACGAGCGCTCGGGGGCCGTCTTCAAGGGCGGTACCTGCCCGAATGGGCCGTACACCGGTACCGCCCCACTGAAAGAGGCTGGCGTCTGGGTCCGCGACCGAACACGAACCCCCGACGATTTCTGAGCCTCTCTCTCTCTCTCCCCCCCCTGCCCGTGCCCGTGCCCGTGCCCGTGCCCGATCTTCGATCGGGCGAGGATACGGCCACCGGGCACGGGCACGGGCACGGGCACGGGCACGGGCACGGGGGGGGCCAGGGAAGATCCGGCGCCAATTGGTGGTATAAGCTCTCGGCAATAAGCAATGAGAGCTCGTTGGGCTTCGATTGGTCTTCTTTTCTTTCTTTCCAGCTTCGGTTGCGCAGGCCTGCGCGGACGCGCAGATAGCGCATTCGAGCGCGGCGATTACGAGGCGGCCGCGCGCGATTACGCGCAGCTCGTGGCGAAGGATCCCGCCGATCAAGAGCTGCGGGGTCGCCTCGCGCAAGCTCGTGAGCGCGTTTTTCTAGGGATCCTGTCGTCCATTGCCGAGTCGCGTCGCGGCGGCAACAAGGATCGAGCGATCGAAGGGGTGGGCAACCTCCTTCAACACGCGCGCGATTGGAACGACCGGGGGAGCCCGGCCATCCAGCAGCGCACGCGCGAAGAGATGACCTGGGTGGAAAACGAGATCACGACCGAGTGCGGCGTGATGCTCGACAAGAATGCACCGCTTCTCGCGGACGCGCACTTGTCCGCGCGCGAGCGGCAGGTGCTGCGCCATCCGGATTTCGCGCCGATCAAGAGCACGATTCACGATGCCATCATGGCCGCGGGTGCTGCGCGCTGCGGCAAGCTCGCGCCGGCCACCCCCGGGACGAATCCGTATCTGTCCGATTTGATCGGGAAGTACTGCGCGCACTTCAATGTGCAGACGCCGCGGGTTCCCGTTCTGCCTTTCCACATTTCGCAGGTGGTTCTCGGGGGCGAGGTGGAAGGCATGTCCCTCGAGGGGCGCGATGCCTTCGCCGCCGCGCTTCGCAAAGGACTGGAAACGTCGGTTTTCTGGGATCCGCGTGCGGAAGTGTCCGCGGTGGCCACGATCCAGGGCAAGAACCGCGCGTCGTTCCGCTCGCAACCGAGAACGCTTTCGCGTCCCTGGGTCGAGCAGGTGGCTTACCAGGCAACCGAAGAGTACCAAGAGGCGTACACCGAATATTATCAGGACACCGAGACGTACTTCGAGAACGAGCCCTATACCGATCACGAGACGTACACGCATACGTGCTCGGACGGGAAGAGCACATGCACGGACAGCCGCCCGGTGACGAAATATCGCCAGGTGTCGCGCACCCGGCCCGTGACCCGCAACCGCACGGCCTACCGAACCAAGACGCGGCCCGTGACGAAATACCGCGAGGAGAATCGCGTTTTTACCTTCGAAGCGGTCGAGCGTTCGGCCAATTACGAGGTCGACGTGGGCGCAACCATCGATCTCAAACAGGGTATTTCCCCGTTTGCGGTGCACCTGTCCACGTCGGAGCGAAAGAGCGGACTGGATCACGATTCGTCCTTCCCGCCCGCCGGTGTCGAGCCCTCACGCGCGAATTTGCCCAGCCGCGAGGCTTTTTGGACCGCGCAGCTTCCGACCATCGTGCAGCGCACGTCCTCGTCCGCCAATGTCCATTGGGCGGCGTCCTTCTGTTCGCAAGGCGCCTACAGCGCAGAAGAAGCCGCGCGTTGCTATTACGTTCCCGCGGCCGAGCACCCCAAGCCGGCGCACGAAGCGTTGCTCACGGCCATCGGCCCGGACATCGATGCCATGGGTCGCCCATAATCGTCCAGCGCGAGGTGGGTGTAGCCGCCGCCTTGGGTAGAGGCGGTGAGGACGATGCACGACGAACTTCTAGACCTGCTCCTCGGGCTCGATGGCGTGCGGCAGCCTTTGCGCTATCATCCCGAGGAAGACGCACTTTATCACTCGCTTCAGGTATTCGATCTCGCCCGGCGTGAGTCGGACGATGCCGTTTTATGGGCCGCGGCCCTGTTTCACGACGTGGGAAAAGCCATCGATGGTCGGACGCACGATGAAGTAGGCGCAGACCTGCTCGAAGGGCTGCTCGCGCCGCGGGCCGTGTGGCTCGTGCGTCATCACTTGGACCTTCTGCGCGAGCCGCGGCGTACACGTCGCAAATACCGAGGTACGCGCGAACTCGCGGATCTCGAGCGCCTTCGCCGGTGGGACCTCGGCGGGCGGCGCATTGGTATTCGTGTTTTATCTGCCGAGGAGGCCGTCGACCTTCTCGTGCACTCCGCTATCGACGACGATGAAAGGAACGTTTTTACCCGATGAGAACAAAAGGGAAAGACTCGAGGATGCCGTAAGGCACGCGGTCGAAACAGCGCTCACGGACAAGCAGCGTGAGGCTGTGGAGCTTCATTTTTTCGAGGGGCTGTCGCAGTCAGAAATTGCGAGGCGCCTCGGCATTTCGCAGCAGGTCGTGCAAAAACGGCTTTACGGGGCCGTGCGGCACGGAACCACCGTGGGTGGAGCCATTGCGCGGCTGCGCGAGGTGCTTTCGCCGCTCTATTCGATCGAGCAGGTCGAGCGCGAATCATGAGCTGGGAGCGCTATGGCGGTCTGCGGGCGGCGATTGCGCAGCTTGCCGCGCAGATCATGTACGGGGAGGGCGTAAAGCAGTATTTCACGGCCAAACGCATCGCGGCGAAGCGTTTGCTCGGCCAAACCGGCGTCCGCGGTCTGCGGTATCGACCTCGGGACCTTCCGTCGAATGGCGAGATCAAAGACGCCTTGTTGACGCTCGCCGAGGAAATCGAGGGCGAGGCCCGCACGCGAAAGCTTTTTGCGATGCGCATTGCGGCGCTGGAGGCGATGCAGGAGCTCGAACCCTTCTTTCCGCGGTTGATTGGCTCGGTGGCCACCGGCCATGTGCGCAGCGGCAGCGACATCGACCTGCACGTGTTCGCGCATGACGAGGAGGACGTGCTCACCCACGTGCGCACGCTCGGATGGACGCACGAGGTGCAACGCGTGAGCATCATGAAACACGGCCGCGTGATGGAATTCACGCACATTTTGGTCCCCGATGTCTTCCCCATCGAGCTCACCATCTACGCCCCGCGCGAGCTGGGCATCCGCCCGCGCAGCAGCACCGACGGAAAGCCGATCACCCGCTTGAAGTCGTCCGTTCTACGCACGCTCATCGCGCGCGAGCACCCCGACGAGTGGGCGCGCTACCTCGCGAACGGCGAAGTCCCAGGATTGGAAGAGATTCTCGAGTTGGAGGACGACGAATCATGAGATTGGCCTTGCCTGCTTGCCACGTTAGATACGGTATTCCCGCGTGATGCGGCCGGATTGGAGGATGAGGATTCGGCCCCAGGGGTCGAAGACGAGGGTGCAGTCTTCTTGAAAGCGGACGTGCCGCGATCGGAAGATGTGGGCGCCTCGGTCGCCGTCGAGTCGGAATGCGGCCCATTCCTTGGCCATGATGTCGTAGATGCGAATCGAGAGGCCGTCGTTGCCCCAGTGGGCGAAGGCGGCGTGCTCGTGGCTCGCGCTCGATGGCTCCGGTAAGGCCGAGCTCAATGGAATGCGAATCCATTCCTTGCGGTTGTAGACGTAGGACTCCCATTCGTCACCGTTGTCGACTTTGAACCAACCTGCACAAGCACCTCCTGGCCCCGCGGCATCGAAACGGAACAGCGCACTTGGAGGATTCACCGGCGCGCGTTGGCGCAAGGTGTGGGTCTTTGCCTCGAAGGTCCAGATTTCGTCGTGAAGGTCCGTCCGGCGCTGGAAATAGGCGCTCACGCTTTGGGGACTTCGGCCGATGGATCGGATGGAGAAGTCCGGGTCGTGGACCTCCCAGAGGTGCTCCCAATCCGTGCAGAGTACATCGATGGCAAAAAGGGTGTCGCCGCGGGAGACGTACCAGACCGCGCCGTCGAAGGTGTCGGCAAAATGGTCGATGCGCGCGTCGCACCAAGGTCGCACTTTGCGGGCGAGGATGTCCAATCGTGCGAGGCGCCAGGTCTCTCCGCGGGGGGCAACGAGGATGGCGCGGTCGCCGTGGTCGGAGATCACGAGTTGGTGCGCGGGCTCGCCGAAGCGGGTGAGGACTTTGCCCTCGCGCGAAAGCAGCCATACGCCGACTTCACCAAGGGCCACGAGGAGCCGGCCGTCGGGAAGTGCAACGGCATCGTAAATGGGAATGGCACCTGCGTCCCCCGCCACGCGGTGTTCCGATAGGGACTTCGCAGGAAGAACATCGCCGGCGATCTGGGCGACCACGACGGAAATATTGTCGGGTGCGCCGGCCGACAAAACAGCGTGCACGAGTTCCTCGGCGGCTGCCTGCGGGGACCGACCCTGCAAAATGGATTGGATCACTCGTCCTTCGAGGTTTTGCCAGAGACCATCGGAGCAAAGCAGCACCGTGTCGTCGCGTCGCAAATCGATGCGAACGATGTCGGGACTCACGTCCTCTTTCATGCCGAGCGCACGCGTGATGACATTCCCTGGGATACCGGCGACCTGCTCCGGCGTCAGCGTTTGCTTCGCAAGGTAATCGTTGAGCAGGGAGTGATCCTTCGTCAGCTGCAGCAGTTCACCCTCGCGGAGAAGATAGGCGCGCGTGGCGCCCACTTGCGCAACCAGCAGGGTGCTTCCCTGCACTGTCGCGACGGTCGCCTCGCTCCCACTGCCGCGAACGGATCGGTCCTCGGTTGCCCTTTTGAAAATGGCCCGGTTTGCGCATTCTACGGCGGCCGTGAGTGCGCGAGACGCCACCTCGACGGTGAGCAGGTTTTTGGCGAAGGCGCGTTGCAGTGCGTCGGCGATGATGGACGCGGCCAATGCGCTCGCAAGCTCACCGGACGCGTGACCACCGGTCCCGTCGAATGCACCGATCAATACACCGTCATGCGCAACGTCCACGTCGAGCAGCGTCCCCGAACGTGGTTGCCCTATCCTCGTAAGCGTCGTCGCGATGCACGCGTCCTCATTGCTCATGCGCGTGGTGCCCATATGCGTGAGCGCGAACGCCTTCAGGCGCACCGCCGACTCCCGCGCCGGGCCACGCGGACGCGCGTCGGCCGAAAAGACAGGATCGGCCGCGCGTTCCACGAGCTGCTGCACGAGAGCCGGGCTCGCATGCGCGTGGGGCATGAGGGCACGCGCCGCCAACTTTGCGAGAATGGCCATGTCCTCGCGCTTCTCCTCGGAGAGCACGGCTTGGCCCACCGCGGTGGCGACGGCCGCGCCCTCGCCCTCCATCGCCATCCGCGATGCAAGCAGATCGCGCACTTCGGAGAACGCCCCCGCGTCCATGTGCAGCTTGCGAACGAGCATCTTTGCGCCGGTGATTCCGCCGACGGCAATGGCCCGCTCGATCCATTCGCCCGCAAGCCCCCGCGCAGCCGGAATGAGCCACACCACGTCGACGGCGGCGGCGTACGCCCCGCTGCTCGCCAGCATGTCGGCCCAGGCGAGGCGCAAAGCATAGGCCTCTTGGGCGTGCGACGACTCGAGCCGCGACACCGCTTCGGCAAATGTCCCCGTGCGGCGGGCGACGCGGATCGCACGCTCCTTGTTGCCGGCGAGGAACCATTGACGCACCACGAGGGCGGGCGTGAGCTTTCGCGCTTCGGCGATTTCCGCCGCCAATGTCCAGCGGCCGTGCCGTTCGAGAAACGACACGGCCTCGAGGTTCGATTGAAGAAGCTCCGCGAGAACGAATGCGGCCTTCTCGATGTCCCCGCGCTGAACCAAGGCATCGAATGCACGCCGGTACGTTTGCCGGAGCGTATCGAACAGATTGTCGCCCAGTTGCATCGTGGCGGTCGCCAGGCCACGCGCAGGCACGATGGCGAGATTGGAACGAGGTGACGGCGTGGCCAGCAATGGCCGTGTCTTCAGGGCTCCCGCCACGGAGTCGTTCAGGGGAATGGCATGGCGCAGCGCCCCTTCGAGATCGTCCGCGGCGAACATGTCGAACAGCCGCTCCAAATACTGCGCATGCCGGCGCCCCACGAGCGGCGCGAGCCGCGTCCAGAACAAGAGACGCGCCGCCACACCTTCGAACCAGCCGCGAACGCGCTCGAACCACGATGGCGATGCCGGCGGCGCCGTCCCGTCCGACGACGATGAAGCTGGCGCGCGCCACGTCATCAGCCACGCAAACGCGCGCCAGATCATCGAGAGCCACGGACGGGGCGGCGGGGCAGCACCCGGCGGGGATGCCAGGGCCGCCAGCAGCGCCTCTCCCGCTTTCGCCATCGGTTCCACGCCGAGCGGCGCGCGCACGTCCTCGGACGGAGGCACCCACTGCGCCGCGGGGGACATCGCAATCTCACCGAGGGACACGGCATCGGTCCGCACGTCGAAGGACGAAACATCGAGCCATTGCGCGATGTCCTCCAGCGCGATGCCCGCCAAGGGCAACGACACGCATTCACCGCCCGCGGCCAGGACGACGGATTCCGACCCCGTTGCGAGGGACTGCACCTCGTCGGGATCGAGCGCCATGGCCGCATGAAGGCGCCCGTACGAAACGAGCGGCGCCCCAATGGCGGTCGCCGCGTCCAGGCGCACGGGACGGCGAAGGCGCACAATCAGTCGATCGTCCGCGCGGCGCACCTCCATCACGCTGGCGGCGATGCTCAGAATGCGCGCGCGCGCCGTGGCCTCGGGGACGAGCCGCGTATCGAGGACGAACCCCGACGCGGGCACCGAACCGCGATGCACGAGGTGGCGCGGCCTGATCATGGCACCATCTCCACGGAGACGCGGAGCACGGCGGCGCCGTAGCGGCACGAGTGCACACCAAGCTGCCCGTCGCGCGTGAAATAGCCAATATCCGAGGACGCGTCGCTGGCCGCCGCACGGAGAATGGGCGACGTCGTGGTCACCACAATTTCGTTGGACTCATGGTCCATCAAAGCAATCCGTGTGCGTGTCTCGTCCAGCACCACGAGCCGCGGGCGCACGCGATCTTCGATGACCCCGACGACCTCGCTGCCCTGCGGCACGCAAACGGACACGGAGTTCTTCTTCTTGAGAATCGTCCAACGGGTGCTTTCGGGCTCGGCGCAGGCCACCAAGTCGTGGGTCGCCCCGAAGAACAAGTGCCCGATCTCATCGCCAATACCCGACAGATCCACGCGCTCACTCACCGCAACGAGCGGCCCCGATGCCGTGTCGTGCTTGGCCCACATCAATCGCGGTGTCGTCACCCCGACGGGGTACTCGACCTCGTCGATGTACATCAATCCCCCCTGGACCGCGCGGGAAGGTCGGCCCCCTGCCCGCGTCGGCCAACTCCGCAATTGGCGCTCGCGAAGCTCCACCAGCGTCCCGTCCACCTGAAGAAAGAAATACGTTCCCTGCGAAAGAACACCGAGCGGCTGCAGCGCCTGCACCTCGCGCACCGGCGTGGGCTCGCAACCGCGGACGGGTTCATGGGGCTGCGCCGCAAGACTCTGCGCGCCACGTCTCGATAGGTAATGCAGCATGACGCGCTCATCTTCCTGAACGACGGCGAAACGCTTTTTCGCATCCAACTGCCCCACGGCCACCACGACACCTTGACCGGGCGGCGCGAAGGCCGTGGGAGGGCCCACCGTGCCATGCGGCGAATTCGGAATGCGGAACGTGAGAAGCGATCCGGCGGCACCTCGCGCGTAAAGCAGGCGAGCATCCACCGAGAAAAGAAGATTCGAGCGCGGATCGAGCACCACCTTCGCCGACGTGCGTGGCGCCACGCCCACCTCGAATGGATCGCGCAGCAAACGCGTCGCAATGGGCGCGGGCGGAAGCTCCAAGGTGACGGTCCGCGCGCGCACGCGCACGCGAAGGGCCGCCGGTGCACCCGGCTCGAGAAGCTCCGAGACGGCGAGCAGAGAAGCCTTTCGTCGCTCGGCCTCGGCCTCGAGTCGCTCGCCACCGACGAACCACAATTCCGAGCCCGGGTGAACGATGCTCCTCCAGGCCTCGAAATCGTGTTCCGAGACCGGACGCGTGCTCCGAGCGAGGAGAAACTCGGTGATGCTGGCCGCGTGCACCTTGGTGTGAAGCTTGTGCGCACCGTCCTGGAGGATGCCCCACGTCCACTCGGCTTCACGCGCCTCCGCACGTTGCGCCAGCACCACGAGGGCCGCGAGATGCGCAATGCGCGGTGCGCCGAGCTGCTCCGGCCCCGCATCGAGCAGGACGCACGAACGCAGCGTCTCCGTCGGCTGGCGGTACGCGCGTTTCAGAAATGCGTGCTCGCCCGAGATGGCGCGGCGAATGAACTCCTCGGGCAACTCGTCTTGGAGAAACCACTCCGTAAGGAGCAATCGCTCGTACGAACCACGCCGCGTGAGGCCATCGAATCCATCGAAGGTCCCCTCCCCCGCGGCATGCGCCCCCAATGTGCCCAACAGGCCCGCCAACCGCGACGCCAAATCGCGAAGGGCCATGGCGATGGGCTCTGGAAAGATCTCCAACTGCTTCGCCCAGGGCGCGAGGGTACGCGGAAGCGATGTCACGATCGATCCACCCATGCCTGCAGAAGCTCGCGCATCACCGGCCGCGCCTCCGCCACGGACACGATGCAACGGGGCTCGAGCAGAATGGCCAAGGGTGGCGCGAGCGAGGCCGCATGGTGCAATAGCGCGCGCTCGAAGGCCTCGAGGGGCACGTCCGGGCGATGCGTCGTGGGCATGAGGAGGCGCGGCGCCGCCGGGTCTCGACCGAGGTAGTGCGCGCCGTCGACCCAAGGCAACGCGTCGCTTGCGCCGAGGAGAAGCAAGGCATTTTGCGCCGTCACGCCACGCCACCTCGCCAGCGTGGCATTGTCCTCCGCGAGCACGCGGCGGGCCAGCGCCAGGGCCGCCGGCCCCACGCCCACCACGCCCACGGGCTCGAGCGGATCGCCCCGCGCGGAAAACGTCACCGCGATTCCCGGGTTCATTCCGCGAGGATCTCCACCACGCGCGCCCGCAGCCCGGCCACGTCGTCGGGCATCGTCTCTTTGCCGAACGTGGCGTCGATCTCGCGGGCCACGCCTTCGAGCTGCAGCCGCCACGCCTGCGTTTCATGCTCCGAGGGTCGAGCCTCCAGCAGCGCGCCAGCTCGCTGGAGGATCTTCGCGCCGCGCGCCCGCAGCCCGAGCGAGCCTTCCGCCGCCGCCGAAGCGAGGCTCTCGTTTTCGGCTGCCCCGAGCGCATCGCGCAAGACATCGCGCCCGAGGCGCTGCGCTTGCTCCGTTGGCAATGCGAACACCATGGGCCAGAGATCCGCCTCGCTGGGCCGTTTCCTTCCCGCCAACGCCGCCGCCGCGGCCACGAGTCGCTGCACGCGCACGATGCGTCGATCGGTCCACTCGATGCCCGCCGCTCGAAGCGTGCGCACGGCATGCGCCATCGCCGGGCGTACCGGCGCTAGGTCCATCGTCCGTGCGGAGCGCGCCAGCTCGTCGACATCCGCCATGGTGGCCGGCGCAGGATCGCGTCGCTCCGCACCGAGCGACCAGCCCGCGGTGAGCAGCTCCTCGAGCCCGGCATCGCCAATGGGCTCGACGAAGACGCGCACGAGAAAGCGGTCGGCGAAGGCGGCGAGCTGCTCGTCCTCCGGCAAACGATTGGACGCGCCCACGCAGACGCGCAATGGGCAATCGAGAAGGGTGTGCCCGCGGCGGAAGGTGCGCTCGTTGAGCAAGCTCAAAAGCGTGTTCAAAATAGCGGTGGAGCCGAGGAAAACCTCGTCCAAAAAGGCGATTTCCGCCTCGGGCAGCATGCCGGCGGTCTCGGTTTCGACGATTCCCTCCTTCAATTTGCGCAGGTTGATCGGCCCGAAGAGCTCCGTCGGCTCGGTGAACCGTCCAATCAGGTACTCGAAATACCGGCCACCCAGCCTGCGCGCGATTCGGCGAACCGCTTCGCTTTTTCCGGTACCGGGTGGGCCCACCACCAAAAGGTGCTCACCGGCGACCGCGCAAAGCACGACAAGCTCCACCAACGTCTCACGATCGACCAGCGCCTCGCACGCCTCTGAAATGGCGCGCCGAACGGCTTCCCGGCTCAAATGGCTATTTGGCACAGATTATCTTTATCAGAAGTCGCGCCAAAAGGCCCGGATTGTCCCGACGCCGTGTCCGCAACAGGTAATCCCAGGTGATTCAGTCGAGTCCGCGCTTGCCGACGGACCAATACGGCTTCACCGTGCTCGGGGCGCGAAGCCCATCGCGTTTGAGCCGCGCACGGATCCATTGGATCGATTGCGCGCGTCCGGTGAGCACCAGGCGCGTATCGGGGCGCGCCGTCACCGCACGCCGGATCGATCCGCAGACGCCATCCAAGTGCAGGTCTTCCGGCGCGCGCTCGAAACACTCCGCATCGGCGAGGCCGATTTGGTGGAGCACCCCCTCCGATTCGGGGCGCGATGTCACTTCGAAAGCCGCCCGCATCCCGCCCGCGCGCATCGAGGATTTGAAGGCGTGCGCCACGCCGAACGCCGTTTCGTCGCCAACGAGAAAAATCGGCTCGTCTTCGCGCAAACTCAGCGAACGTCGCGGGCCGAAAAATTGGCACGCGTCGCCCTCGCGAAGGCTCTGCGTCCAGCGGCTGCCTGGCCCATCGCCATGCGCATAGAGCAACAACTCCGTGGTGCCGCGCGCCTCGTGCCACGAGAGCGGCGTGTACGTGCGCATGCCGATGTCCGGAAGGAACACTTGGACCTTGTCGCCGGCGGCCCAGCCCGCGTTCCGCAATGCTTCCCCGCGCAGTTCGACGCGGCGGAAGTGGGCAGAAACCTCGTGCACCGCGGTTGCGGTCGCGTGGCGAAACAGGAGGCGTCCCAACATCTTTCCGAGCAGCCCTTGACCACTAGCCATGGTGACGTCGTGCCATGATGATATCGATTTGCAACTTCATTAACCTTTCTTCACGATTCGCTCTGTCTCCTTGCGAAAGGCTTCACGAAGGCGTCTGCTGTCAGGCCATCCATTCTTACTTTCGCGCGGAGGAAGGTTCCATGATCAAACCGTACACGGCGGTCGGACTCATTCCCACGGTTCGCGGTATTCGCAAGCGCGCCGACATCGGGATCAACATCGAGCACTTGGGGCACCTGGCCAAGGCCGCCGGGTGGCTTTCGAGCTTGGACCTACCGGTGCGCCTCATCGCCATTCCGGAAGGGGCGTTGCAGGGATTCAACGATGAAGTGCTCGATTTGGATCACGTCACCTTCGCACGCGAGTGCGCCATCGACATCCCCGGCCCGGAAACGGAGGCCCTCGGAAAGATTGCGCGCGAGTTCGACGCTTACGTCATTGCGCAGGCCAAGGCGCGTCACCCGGATTTTCCCGAGCGGTTCTTCAATGTGGGCTTCATCCTCGATCCCAAGGGAAAGCTGATTTTGCGCCACCACAAGGTGGCACCGCTGTTTCCCGTGGAGCACTCGGTGGTTCCACACAATGTGTATGATGCATGGGTTGCGAAGTACGGCAACGAGCTCGATGCCTTCTGGCCCGTGGTGGATACCGAAATAGGGCGCTTGGGCATCATGATGGCCAACGAGGGCTCCTATCCGGAAAATGCCCGTGCGTTGGCGCTCAATGGCGCCGAGGTCATTTACCGCGGAGCCTACCCGCACCCGGCCGTCGGAAATGGCATGTTCGAAATTCAGAGCCGGGCACGGGCGCTCGACAACAACGTGTACGTCGTCGCCCCCAACATGGGCACCTATTACTTGCACCCCGAGGACAACACGCCCATCGATACCTTCGGCGGGCAATCCATGGTCATCGACTACAAAGGCCGCATCGTGGGGGAGCAACGCTACGGCGCCGGTTCGACCTACGTTGCCGGCGTGGTGGACATCCAAGCCTTGCGCGACCACCGCGCCCGCGCCCAATGGGACAATTGGATGAAGGATCTACCGACCGAACTTTATCAATTGCTCTACCGCCGCCCCATCTATCCGAAAAACCTGTACCTCCACCGCGCCCCGATGAAACACGCCGAGTACCGCGAGGAAGTCATCGACCGGCAAATCCGATTGATGCACGAACGCGGCATCTGGGTAAAACCGGAGGAGTAGTCAATCGCGCTCTTCGGGTTTTCTGCGAACCGTTAGCTCGAGGTTGAAGGGGCGTAGCATTTTTTCCAGCGTCTTGATGGTGGGATTGCCTACGCCCCTCTCGAAGTCGATCAGCACGCGCGGCCCAACGCCCACGAGGCGCGCGTACTCCGCCTGCGTCTTACCAGCGATCTTGCGCATCGTCCGCACGGCTTCCACCAGGGAGATCTCGCCGCGCTTTACGCGATCGTACAACTCGGTACGAAGAGCGGCGCGGTCTTCTTTTTTCTTCCGGACACTTGCCATCACCGCACCGTACGCAATCCGGATGCGACACGCCGAATGCGCTCTTCGCATCGTGCGATGACGCGAACGGGAACCCCCACGTCCTTCATGGTGTTCGGAAGCTCCTCGATCCGAGCGCCGAGGTGACGAAGCCAGCGCTTCGTCTGGCCAACGTCTGCAAAACGAGCCACAGCTTCCGCGACCCCCGTCCAATTCGGATAATCGGCATTATCCTCCCAGCGGCTGACTCGGGCCACCCCACGCCGATCCAGGATCATCGGGGCAAAATCGTACAGCGGCGACAGCGCAATGAACCCATCGGCAGTCTTCAACACCGAAGTATTGCGCCCGTGATTGTCCGTATTTCCCATCGCCACGTCGAGAACGTCTCGAAGGAGAAACTCGCGTAGCTCCTGCTGGGGCTCGGTGACGTAGCGCATGAGCGCACTCACCTGCCGCTCCTTGCGTAGCGGCACGCCAAATTCGGCGATGCCGACGAGGGAACAAAGGCTTTCGAGCCCCAGCCGCTCGATGACACCTTTGCGGACCACACGATCGAACCGGGGGATGAACAGGCAGTCACTCTCCCACGTCACGTCACCGAAGGTGCGCACGCCAAGCCGCTTGGCCACCGCATGGTATGCCGCCTCCGCTTCGAGAATCAGCCGATCGGAAGCGTCACGCGTCCGGGGAAACTTCACCAACCAGCAGTGCCGGGTCTTCGAATCCGGCAACACGCCATCGGCGAACCAGCGCCCCTTCTTGTCTTCCCGCAGAAGAAACTTCGGGGAATCGCCGCCTGCCCCGCTCGAACCCGAAACGGGTGCACCACTCGCGTGCGCGTACTCGATGAAGTGCTCGGCCCGTTCGAGGACGTCGGCGCGTGAGAATCCGGGATGCGTCCCCGGATTGGGGGAGTCAACGGCCTCTCGAATGCGAAGGTTACCCGTCGGGTTTCCCGCGCCATGCATGAGCACCTGCCAATCGGAGCTGCTCGTATTCGGCAGCTGCAAACGATCCTCCCAGTACCGTCGGGCAGCCCCCGTGGGAATGATGTCCAACAGAAACGGAGGCCAGGCCGCCTCCGTTGGAGTGTCGTACGCCAAGGGATAACCGCACGACACCGCACGGGCGTCGCGCACACCAAGCGCCGTCGACATGGTGTCGAGGTAGTCGAGATCGTATTCGAACGCTCCCGGCGACGAAATGCCTCGCTCGGGCGCCGAGAAGGACAGCGCTCCCGCCACGTGCCAGCGACCCTTCACGTGAATTTCGAGACTGGCGGTTGTGCTGGCCATGGCCTGTTGCCATTTTAGTGACAAAAATCGGCCCAAGCCAGGTCTCATTTTTGTCCATTGAATGGCAATTTCAAGCTAAGCGAG
This sequence comes from Sorangiineae bacterium MSr12523, assembly GCA_037157775.1. NCBI lineage: Bacteria > Pseudomonadati > Myxococcota > Myxococcia > Myxococcales > Pendulisporaceae > Pendulispora > Pendulispora brunnea. The sequence continues at coordinate 1,520,105 of CP089982.1, read as the reverse complement.
CTCCGGCATTTGTCACTATACGGGCAAATCAGCGAATCGAGACCTCGGCAACGTCGGTGGCGAGGGTTTGCAGGTCGTTGGCTTTGATGCGGGAGGTGGAGACGCTGTAGACGATGTCGTCCATGAAGATGCTGCGCTTGACCTCGCTCGAGGCGTTGGTCCACCAGTTGTAGCAACCGCCGTTGTTGTAACCGTTGCCGGTTTCCGCATTGGGGTGTGCCACGGTGCCGCGAAGGGCGAAGCCGCGGTCCAGCGAGACGTCGTAGACCATGAGGCCACTGAATGTCATGTTGGTGCCATAGGAACCGTCGCCGCCGCCCTCGCAGATGGTCATGGGCAGAGCGAGTGCGCCCTTCGGAACGAAGTAGTTGAACGCGAGATGATCCGACAGCGCCTCGGAACTGGATCCCCGGGTGCCAATCTTCGCCTTGTGCACCAAGGCCGGCGACTTCGGGTTCGAGACATCGAAGATCTGCAGAAGAACGCCGTCGAAGAAGGCAAAATCACCGTGATCGTTGGCGTCGTAACCGATGGTCAGAAGGTGATTCTTGTCCATCACGTGCATGTACGTGGAAAACCCCGGGATCTTCAACTCGCCCAAAATGACCGGCGCGCTCGGTTTCGAGAGATCGAAGGCGTAGAGCGGATCGGTCTTCTTGAACGTCACCATGAAGCCGCGGTCGCCGTCGAACCGCACGGAGCGAATGTCCTCGCCATTGGCGATGTTGTCGATTTGGCCCGAGACCTTCAACGCCGGGCCCTCTTGCCCGAGAATGGACAGCGTGTTGTGCGCATTGGGGCTCGGGAGGTGGCCCGTGGTGGTGGCGATGCGGAGATGGTCGTCCTTTTCGTCCATCGAGAATTGATTCAACACGCGCCCTTTGACCGTACCGCTCGCGCGGTATTCCGTCGCAAGCACACCATCGCCAATCGCGAATTTGTGCACGGAGGACACTTCGTCGAAGCTGGGCGCGTCATCGAACCAGCCGTAATACCCGTCGCGCTGATGCGGAACGGCCATGTAAAGCGACTTCGCCGACGCATACACGGCACCCGCACGGCTCAATACGGTCACGGAGTTCAGCGGCGCGCTGTCGTTGGCGATGTCGAGGGATAGGACCGTGGTAAAGGCCACGCCGTCCGGCACCGTGGACTGCAGAAGATGGGTAATCGGCGCCGCCCCGCCACCGGCATCCAACGTCGGAAGCTGGTCCTTCATAGTGAGGTTGGCCATGGCCTTCTCGTTGTCGATCTTCAGGGCCTCGAAGGCTCGTTCGGCCTCGGCCTCCGTTTTCGGGCTTCCCTCGGGGTAGGTGCGGTAGCTGGGCGTGGTCGCCCTTTGCCCGAGCACGGTGTGGACGGCATTGCCAATGCGCCGCGCCGCAATCAGCGAGGCCGAGCTTTTGAGCGTTCGCACCAACCTCGGGTGCGTGCGGTCGGTGAGGTCGAACAGCGATAGCGTCGTCGCCGTGCCATCGCCGGAAAAGTCGCAATCGTAGCCGTAGGTGCAGGCCCCGCTGCTGCCACCACCGATGGGAGCCGATCGCAAGCGGCTGGGCGCAGCATTCTGCTTCTGCACCGAGGAGTACACCAAGGCTCGGTCGCCCACGACGAAGAGCTTCAGCGGCGTGCCCTCGAGGGTGGCCTTGCCCACCTCGCGCATGCTCTTCGCCGGCCATGCCTCCACGATGTGCAGCGCCGACCCCGTCGCCGTATATATGTAGTGTCCATCGTTCTTGACGAAATCCGCTTCGTCGACACCGCTCACTTGGTTGTTCGTGCCCGACACGTTCGTCGGCGATCCATGGTCGTTCGCCGGCGCCGGCACGCCGCCCGACCCTGCCCCTCCCGCGCTATCGTATTCACCGCTACCCTTCGAGAGCGCGGAGCAGCGCAGATTCACCAGGGCATTGTATTTGGCATTGTCGACGGCGCGCCTCATTCCGGCAACGGCCGCCGCGCGCATCGTGGCATCGGCAGCATTCTCGTCGCTGGCCACCAGGCCCGACTGAACTTTCGAGGCGTTGCCAGCCACGACCTGCGGTGCGGGCTTCGGCACCGAGGCGACACAGGCTTCGTACGCCGCTTGGTACGAAGGGGTTCCCGTCGAGTTGCAGGCACTCGGGACGATTCCGACCGCGCCAAGCGAGAGCGCTGAAACGGCAAAAAAGCCAACGGATCGATTTCGCATGAAGCGTGGCATCGCAAAGGAAGTGCCACCCATTCGAGCCCGGATTTCCTAGCGTTATCGCGGCCCGAGCGGGCCAATCTGTGCCAACCGAATCGTCGTTACCCGCCCTTGTGATCGCGGTTGGCGAATCGGTGTGCCTCGCCATAGGGGAATACCTCTTCCTCGCGGCCCTCGCGAATGTGGGCTTGACGCTCGATCCAAAAGCGAGCTTGGGCGAGGTCGCGGTGCTCGGCGAGAAAGATTTCCCGCGTGCGCCCTTCCGGAAAGAGAAACATGGGAAACTGTTCCGGAAAGATGTCGTTCGGCTCGACGGCAAACCATGGTTCGTTGGCCATCTCTTCTTCGTCGTCGCGCGGTTTGGGCATGCTCCGAAAACGGCAATCGGTCAGATAACAAATTTCGTCGTAATCATAAAAGACGACCCGTCCGTACCGCGTGACGCCAAAGTTCTTCGTCAGGAGGTCGCCAGGGAAGATGTTCGCGCGCGCCAGGTCCTTGACGGCCTCACCGTACTCGCGAATCACGTCGCGGAGTTCGTCGTCGTTGGCATCCTGGATGTACATGTCCAGGGGCACCAGGCGGCGCTCCACGTAAATGTGTTTGAGCACGATGCGATCGCCCTCGATGGTGACGTTGGACGGTGCAACGCGTTCCATCTCCTCGAGCACCTCGACACTGAAGCGCTCACGCGGAAAGGCTACGTGGGTGAACTCCAGCGCGTCGGTCATGCGGCCCACCCGGTCGTGGTGCTTGACCAGCTGGTACCGATCCAACACCACATTGCGATCCGTATCCTTCGGCGGCTCGAACCAGTCGCGGATGATCTTGAAGACGCACGGGAGCGACGGCAGCGTGAAGACGAGCATGACCATGCCCTTCGTTCCGGGCGCGAGCACGAAGGTGTCGGTCGAGTGCTTCAAATGCTGCTGCAGATCGCGAAAGAACAAGGTTTTGCCCTGCTTCTGCAGCCCCACCATCGTATAGAGATCGGCCCGCGGGCGCTGCGGCACCACAGTCTCGAGAAAGGAGACGTAGGCGGCGGGCACCTCCATGTCGACCATGAAGTAAACGTGGTTCAAACTGAGCACGCGCCCGATGCTGCGCTTGTCGAGAAGCAAGGCATCCACGAAGAGGCGGCCCTCCTCGTCCCGCAGAATGGGAACCATGAGCGGGATGAGCACGTTGCCATTGAGCACCCGCCCCACGATGTACGCGGCCTTGTTGCGAAAGAAGAGCGAACGCAGGGCTTGGATCTGGAAATTCGGCTGCCGATCCCAGCCCTCCGGGAAGTGCTCCTCCACGGCGCGCAACATGAGGCGCACGTCGCGCTCCAAATCCTGGAATGGGTTTTCGAATTTGGGGCTCTTCAAGTCGTAACTCAGGAGAATCTGCCGGAAGGCATCGCCCAGTTCCGCTGGGTAATACGAGCGGTACGTGGGCTCGTCCCCATCGAGGTGCTCGGTGGAGACGGCCGGGCGGGAGAAAATGTACTCGTTGCTATGGTAACGGCGGTCGAGCACGCGCGTGGCCACGGAGTTGTAGAAGGTCTCCGCACACTCCGGCTGCTTGTGGTCGTGCAAGAGCCCCACGTACGAGAGCTTGATCGATTGCCAGAGCGTATCGTCGAGCCCCAAATCGGGAAAGCGCTCGGCGAGTACCTCGACGGCTTCGCGCACGCGCTGGTCGTACATGTCGATGCGCGCGAAGGCGGCCGCGCGGCCCCCCTCCCAATCGGCGCGCTCGAACCGCTCCTTGGCGCGGGCCGTGGTTTCACGAAAGAGCCGGTAGTGCTTGTCGAACCCGTCGAGGATGGCTCTCGCGATGTAGAAGCTTGCGCTCATGCCCCCCTAGAATACCAGATAGATTACCGGTTACGCATGCGCTCGAACGGAAAACTCGAGTCTGTCTCCAAGCGGGATTTCCACGGAGGAGTAGCCATTCTTGGGATTACGGACGTATTCGAGATAGGGCGCGAGTTTCTCGGGCATGATGGCAAGATCGTCCGCGACCACCACGGCATCGGGCGCGAGGCGCGGCTCGACCAGCTTGAGCACCGGCAGGTACAGGGCTTTCCAGCCATCGAGGAAAAGCACATCGATGGACTCCTCGAGGTTCTCCAAGGTGCCCAAGGCGTCGCCTTCGAGGATTTCCACCACGTCGGCGACGCCCGCCTCCTCGAGGTTCGCGCGCGCGGCAATGACCTTCGCCGGCTCCTGCTCGGTGGAGATGACGCGACCCGCGCCGAGATCTTTGACGGCGGCGGCAAGGTGAATCGTGGAGAAGCCGAACGAGGTTCCAAATTCGACGACGGTCGCAGCACCGCGGGCGCGAACGAGGTTGTAAAGGAACTTGGCCGTCGGCACGTCGATCGCCATGTACGCGTCGCGAAGCAAATGCGCAACGGCTTGGTCGTCCCTCACGCCGCCGGTTGCCTTGATGTGGGCAAAGGCGCGGGGCGTGATCTCGGCATCGACGGTTTCAGCGGTGCGTAGCAAGCGCTCGACGGTGGAGGTCACGCGCGGGGAGTACAATGAGGTGTTGTTCATGCCCTCAAGCTAGGCCGCAGCCGACATGCTCTCCAGTGCACTTGGCGAAGCTTGTCATTGCATCGCGTGCACTTGATGCCGTAACCCCCGTGCCCGTGCCCGTGCCCGTGCCCGAAGTCTCCAGGAGAGAGAGAGGAGATCGGGAACGGGAACGGGAACGTGTACGTGTACGGGTCGGAATACGGGTCGGAGAGCGGCTCGGCTGCGTCGGTTGGTGACGCAGCCACGTCCAAAAGGAACGCGATTGACAGCGTCGGGTGAATGTTCGTGAATGCATCATGGCGGACATGCATGCCGACACGGAACTCGAGGTGCGGGGGCCGGTCGTCCGGCAAGGTGTCGTCCCAGAACGGCTGGGCCCTTACCGCATCGTGCGGTGCGTGGGCTCGGGTGGCATGGGCGTCGTGTACGAGGCACTCGACGAAGAGCGCGGCGCGCGGGTTGCATTGAAGACACTCCCCGCAGCGGAGCCGGGAACCCTCTTCCGCTTCAAAAAGGAGTATCGAAGCCTCGTCGACCTCACCCATTTCAACCTGGCCACGCTCTACGAGCTCATGGCCATCGATGACACCTGGTTCTTCACCATGGAGCTCGTCGATGGGCAGCACTTCCTCGAGTACGTCTGGGGCGGGTCCAGCATCCCAGCGGGGCCCGGGCTCCCGCTGGAGGCCGAGGCACGCCTGCGCGCGGCGCTTCGGCAACTCACCGTGGGCGTCGAATTTCTGCATGCCGCGTCGCTCTTGCATCTGGATTTGAAGCCAGCCAATGCGCTCGTGGAGCCTTCGGGGCGTGTGGTGATCCTGGACTTTGGTCTCGTTCAGTCGCTTGAGCGCGGCGGAACGGACGACGATGCAGGCGTGATCGCGGGCACGCCCGTCTACGTGTCGCCGGAGCAGGTGTTGGGCGCGCGGCCCACGGCGGCGAGCGACTGGTACGCCGTGGGAACCATTCTTTTCGAGGCGCTCACCGGCACCACGCCCTTCGACGGCACCGCGCTCGCCGTGACCATGGCCCGCACGACAGGGCCGGCGCCGGATCCGGCATCGCGCCGCGACGATCTTCCCCCCGATTTGGTGCAGTTGTGCAACCAGCTCCTGGAACGCGATCCGGCGCGCCGGGCGGGAGGAAACGACATCCTCGAGGTGTGCGGGGACTCTCCCTACTCGGTGCGCTCGAAGGCCACGCGGATCTCGCAGGAGCGGGCGATGTCCGAGTGGCCGCTCATCGGTCGCGAGAACGAGCTCGAAACGCTGCGCGGCTGGTGCAATGCGGGGCCGGCCTCGTGCCTCTTCGTGAAGGGCGCTTCCGGCGTCGGAAAGACGGCGCTGGTGCGCGAGCTGCTCGCACGGATCGAGAACGAGGTGCCCCAAAGCATCGTGCTTCGCGGGCGATGCTACGAGCGCGAGTCGGTGCCCTACAAAGGCTTCGACGCGCTGGTGGATGCGCTCTGCCGCAAGCTCTCGGGGATGCCCTACGGCGAACAGCGGGCATTGTTCGACGAGGACATCCACCACACGGCGCGCATTTTTTCCGTGCTGGAGGACCTCGAGGTTCTCGCGTCCATCCCCACGCCGGCGAACATGCACCTCGAGCCCTTGGCCTTGCGCCAGCGCGCATTCGCGGGATTGAAGCGGCTTTTCGTGAGGCTGTGCGCGCGCCGCAAGGTGGTGCTCTTCGTCGACGATTTGCACTGGGCCGATGCCGATAGCGCCCACCTTTTGTGCGAGCTCTTGGGCGCGCCCGACGCACCGGCGCTGGTCATGCTGGCCGCCCACCGGGAAGACGAGGAGGACTACAGCCCATTTTTGCGCGACATCCGTGCACGGCGTCGCGCGGGGACGCTGCCATTTCACGAACGCACGATGGAGGTGCGTCCCCTTCCGCACGAGGATGCCATTCGCTTCGCGCGCACGTGCATCGGAACCGACGGCAACGTCGAGCGGGCGGCCGACGTCGCACGGGAGGCTGCCGGCATTCCGTTCTTCATCGATTTGCTGGCGCGCGACGGCGGTCTTGGCGTGGAAATGGCGGCCCCATCGCTCGATCGCGTCCTCGAGGCGCGGCTGCAGCGGATGTCGGAGGATGCGCGACGCATGCTGCAAGTGGTGGCCATCGCGGCCCGGCCCATCGAGCAGGCACTCGCCTTCACCGCGGCGCGAATCAGCGGCGATTCGCAGGCCATCCTCGCGCAGCTTCGTTCGGCGCGCATGCTTCGAACGCGCGGGTCGCGCGGAAGCGACATCGTCGAGGTTTACCACGACCGAATCCGGCAAAATGTCGCCGCATCGATGCCGAAGCCCGAGCTCACGGCCATTCACGAACGGCTCGCGACGACCCTCGAGGCCGCGCGGAGGGCCCCGGCCGACGTGTTGGCCTATCACTTGCGAGAGGCGGGTCAGCTACGTCGTGCCGCCGAGTATGCCGAGCGTGCCGCGCACCAAGCCGCGACCGCACTGGCCTTCGAACGCGCGGCGGAGCTCTACGCAAACGCATGGAGCTGGGGCGATTTCATGACAGACCACGCTCGGGAGTTGCAAGTACGAAGGGCCCAGGCCTTGTTCAACGCTGGTAGATGCGGTGAAGCCGCCACCACCTACCAGGCTGCCGCCGATGGTGCGCCACCGCCCGAACGGCGCGAGCTGCGCGGGCTTGCCGCAGAGGCCTTCCTCTTCGGGGGCCACGTCGACGAGGGCATGGCCGTCGCGCGCGGGCTGCTTCACGAGAGCAAGCTGCCATACCCGAGCACCCCTTCGCGGGCGATGCTCTCGCTGGTTTCGCAACTCGGCTATTTGCGGCTGCGCGGTATCGAGTTCGCACGGCGCGGGGAGAGCGATCTCTCGCAGGAGGAGCTCTTTTCCGTGGATCTATGCTGGTCGCTGGGCAAAGGGCTGGGCAATGTGCTGCCGCTCGAGGGCACGTATTTTCTGGTGCGAAGCCTCGTCTCGGCACTGCAACTCGGCGAGCCTCGGCGGGTGGGGCGCGGGCTCGCCCTCGTGGGCGGCACGGTGCTCGCGCCCTGGGCAATAGGTGCAACCTACATTCAACGCGCGGAGGCGCTCGGACGCGAGACCAAGGATCCGTACCTGGAGGGCTTCCCGCAGATCATGCGGGCACTCGGGCACGTGTCGCAGACGGCACGCTGGAAAGTGGCACTCGAGCTGGTCGACCAAGGCGTGGCCACCCTGCGTGAAAAGTCCAGCGGCACGAGCTGGGAGGCTGCGCTTGGAATGGGCATCGCCTTCAAATCGTTGGAGGCCATGGGCGATCTGGAAGAGATCACGCGCCGTTCCACGAAAGATTACCGCGAGGCCGAGGAGCGCGGCGATCTATTCGCCGAGATCATCGCCGGACAATGTCACGCGTATTCACTCATCGCCCGCGGCGATATCGAAACAGCGCGCAAACAGGAGCAGCGGCTCATGCAGCGCTGGGCGCGCGGAGGTTACACGGCCCAGCATTGGTATGCGCTTTTCCTGCGCGTCTATTGTGATTTGTACGAGGGCCAGCTGGGAAGCGCCTGGGAGCATTTCCAGCGCGATTTGCCCCAGATCGAACGCGCGCACCTTCTCAAGATGCCGATTGCGCGCTCGCCCACGCTCTATCTTTGGGCGCTGCTGCAGGTCGCGCGGGCGCGTACACGGCGGTCGAAGCGAGAGCGCGAGGAGTTGCTCAAGGCCGCGGAGGGGCTCGCGCAACGACTTTCACGCGAACAGCGATTGGATGGGCCGATTCACGGGAAGGTCATCGAGGCGGCGGTGGCGGCCGCACGCGGGCATTTGACCGAGGCTCGAAGTCTCTTGGAGCAATGCCGCGACGAGTACCGCAGCATCGATATGCGATTGATGTCGGCGTGCGCCGAACGGCGGTTGGGCGAACTCTTCGGAAATGAGGAACGACGGCGTTCGGCCGATGCCGAGATCCGGCGGCATGGCATCGCGCAGCCCGAGAACTGGACCGACGCGATGCTGCCGCCCTTCATATGAGCACGAACCGCGGGTGAAAGCAGAGATACGCTTTCGCCTCGCACGATCCATCGGCGCGAAGGACGAGTTTGACGTCGAGCTGACGCTGAACGTTGACGAGCCAGGGGGCGCCAGGCACCTCGTTCGTCGCATCGCCAATCCAGCGTAGCGCGGCCTCGGCCTTCTCGACGTCGGCGAGTCCGCGTGCCACGAGACGGGCCATGAAGCGTTTCCACGCGGGATCGTCGCCGGCGCGTGGCAGCGGAAACTCCAAGGCGAGCGTCGGTCGCACGGCCTCGCCGAGATCGAGCTGTACGGAAGCATGCGTGAAGTGCTCGCCGAGCAGATCGAGGCAATCGAAGGCGCGTGCGCGATCGCCGGGCCAACCGATGGAGGCGAGCCATTCCCAGGTATGTGCGATGGGTACACCGGCGAGCACGCGCAAATCACGTGTTCCTCGGTGGGGCGTCACGCCGACGTGAAGCACGCTGGCGTGCTCGGGCAAGCGCGCGGCACACCGCGCGAGGCAATCGAGTGGCGCCGCGTCGGGCTCATGGCCAAAGAGAAGCGCGATCCCCGCATTGGCCAGGGCACGAAGCGCGACAGGCGGCAACGCCTCGCGCCCTTCCGGATAACGCGGATCGACGCAGAACTGCACGAAGGGCGCGCTCGGTGCGCCCGCGAGAAGGTCATGCTCGATCCAAAAGAGCGGACTGCGCGCAAGCTCGCCCTCCGACGCGAGCCACGCGCGCACGAACGGTGCGACGGGTGCAAGCTGGGCCTCGACCCGAGGCCACGCCTCGGCGAGCTTCTCCTCGCCACCGCCGCGGCGCGAAACACGAAAAAGCATGTCCACGCGCATGTCGTCGGCCGCAAGGCGGCACTCGAAGATCCCCCACGAGAAGATCGGGGGAAGCCGCGCCGTATGCGCCCCAATGCGCGCCGACGCCGGTAGCGAAACCAGCGCCGACGACACGTACGGAGCCACGGACTGAACGAGAGCACTCGGTGGCAGAAATGCCATATTCGCGCTACTTCGATGTTGCGGTGAACCCTTGCGGGAGCGTACCCGAGTCCGAGGTGCCCGGATTGGCGATGGTCACGTCGTAGCCGCCAGCCACCTTGAATGTTGCCTTGGCCGTGAGAACGGTCACCCCATTGGGCTTGGTGATCACTTCGACCCCCGTGCCCTGGACTTGCGCGCCGGGCCTCGTGAACGTCAGGGTGGCATTGGACGCAAACCCCTTTCCGAGCACGGTCACCGGGATCACCTCGTTGATCGGGCCATCGTTCGGCTCGATGGTCTTGATCTGAACGGCCGGAGGCGCGGGCCATCCCACGATTTCCTGCGGTGGCTTCGTCAGCACCGGAAGCAGCAATTCCACCTCGGCCGCAACCGCGCCGGCGATGCGCGCGGGGGAACGAGAGCGCAAGATCTCGAGCTTTTCCTGCGCAACCTCGTACTGCTGAAGAACGGCCACGGCATCGACGGCAAATCGCTCGACGAGGGCCGGATCGCGGGACAAATCAGCCAATAGATGGAGGAGCAGGCCACTGGGCGAGGCAGCTTGAGTCGTCATGGTTTTGTTTCTCCTATTTCGCGGGTGCGGTCAGGAAGCTGTCAAAAAGAAGATTTCCGCGCTGAGGACTCCAGGTGGCCTCAATCAAATCTTGCACCGGGGATGCGCGGTAACTAACCCGAATATCGGCATTGGGTTCGTACGGATGTGCGAGTGAAATCCAGTTTTGGCCGACGGCGAATGCCCATTCATCGGGTGAAAGGCTGCGACCGTTCACGACGACGGCCACGATGGATGCGACGCGGCGATCGGGCAACGTGATGACGGCGCCACGTGCTTTGGGGCGCAACGCATAGTTGCGATCCGTAACGGCGCGGCATCGGGTGTCGGCGACCATGAGCGCCTCGGCCACTGCACTTCCCGAGCCATCGGTGCGGAAGTCGGGCTCGGAGGAAAAGGTTCCCCCCAGCTGCCCTTGAAAGAACCAGAGCGGTCCGCCCTGAACATGGTCGCCCCATTGGCCGCCAACGAGATCGAGCAGGTGGTCATCGTTGAGATCGGCCAGCAAGAGCATGGCGGCCAGCTGATTCGGGGCAGATTTCCAAACGGGCAAAGGCCCGGCGCTCGGGCGAAAAAGCGCAAAGTCGCTCGTGCAATTCGCATCGCCGGGGATGCAGCCGCGCGAAACGGCAAGGGTCAGCGCGGCGTCACTTCCGATGGTCCCTGCGTCGAGGGATAACGCAAGGCCGGGTGTCGGCTCGGAGCTCCAGGCGGGAGCCCGCACGATGGGAACGCCATTTCCCGAGGGTGCGGAGCCTCGGTAGGTGAAAACGCGTTCCGTGCCCATGGCGACATCCATCCAGCCGTCTTGATCGAAGTCGGCCGCAAGGGAGCTCATGGCGAACATGCCATTGTCGCTTTTCCAATCGCTCACCGTGTGAAACCGGCCGCCCTCGTTGAGGTAAATCCGCGCGGGCTCGCGAACGCCGGCGGGGGCGGTGCGCATGGAGCCGCGTGGCACGGAGGCTACGGGCGACGGCGGCGCGTTGAACGCCCCCACCACGAGATCGAGCAGTCCGTCTGCATTCACGTCGGCCAATGTGCATGCGAAGGTGCCATACCCGTCGGCAATGCGCTGGGAGGGGGCACTTTCCAGCCGGCCCTTGCGATTCATGTAGATTTTGACGCTGCCGCCCTGGCTGCGCCGCGATTTGTCCAAGGGCACGCACACCGCGACATCGAGCCAGCCATCGTGATCGATGTCGCCGACGGCCACGTTGGCCTGGTAATCGAAGTCGCTCGAGTACCACTGCGGGTAGGGCGTGAAGCACGAGGTTCGTTTCGATGAACAATGGTTCGTGTAAACCACGAGCGGCTGCGGGCTCATGTCGTTGCCATTGGCCACGACCACATCGGGCATTCCGTCGCCGTTGATGTCGGCAAAGGTGATGCCCGTGGCGAAGGAGCCGTCCATGGCGGTCTCGAACGACGGCTGGCGCAGGTAGATCGAGCCAAAAGGTTCGGCGCTGGTCAACACGACCGGGCGCCTGCGGGGCTGCGGATGATTGGGCCCCGCGCAGCCAAACGCGAACGCGCCGAGGAGCAGGATTGGAACGGTGCTAGCCATCTTCCGCGAGCCCATCGAGGAGCCGGCCGAAGGGGGAGCCGGAGTCGATCCCGAGCGCGCGAAAGAGAGCCTCGACGCGCTCGAGCTCGCGGCGAAGCACCCGGTGGTGGTTGCGGCTTTTGACCTGCGCATCGCGCCCGAAGAGGCGAAACGCTTCATCGCGGTTCTCGAGCTTTTCCGTGGCCGCAGCCAGGACCATTCCGGGGAACACATTGGCGAGGTCCAGTTCAAGGGGCGTGCCCAAAGCAGCGCGGCGCTCCGCCTCGCGAACGAACGCGGTCGCCGCCGCGTGGAGCAGCTCGACCAGCGAGCGACTCGGCTCCGCGTCCTCGTAGGCAAGGGCGCGTGTGAGGTGAGGTTCGTCGACGGCGAACGCATGCTGCACCCCGCCTTGCTCTGCGAGCGCCACGGTGTATGCGCGGCGCATCACGTTGTCGAGTTGTCGCAAATTACCTGGCCACGCGAACGTGAGCAGGCGCCGTTCCGCGGCGGACGTGAGATCGACGCTGCCCGCAGAATCGCGCTCGCGATGACGCCGTTCGAGCATGAAACGCGCCCACGCGGGGATCTCGTCGGGACGCTCGCTGAGCGCGGGCAAGCGAACGGGGAGCACGTTGATACGGTAATAGAGGTCCTCGCGAAAGCGCTGGGCGCGCACCGCGGCCTGCAAATTGGCATTGGTCCCCACGATGAAGCGCGCCTGCGCACGCCGTTCGCCGCCGCTATCGCCCAGCACGCGGTACGCGCGCGTTTCGAGCATGTAGAGGAGGCCCGCCTGGGCACGCATCGAGAGCTTGTCGATCTCGTCGATGAACAAGGTGCCTTTGGCGGCGCGCTCGACGGCACCGCCATGATCGCGCGCGGCACCGGTGAAAGCACCTTTGCGCCAGCCAAACAATTCTGCCAACTGCAGATCTTCCGGCACGGTCGAAAGATCCAGTACTTCGAATGGCCCCTTTCGATAGGGCGAGCGCTCATGACACCAGCGCGCAAGGCGCGATTTGCCGGTGCCGGTCGCGCCGGACAATAGAATCGTCTCGTCCTGCAGCGCGAAAACGCGCAGCATGCGAACGAGTCCTTTCATCGCCTCACCTTGCACGGGCAGCAAGGGGTCCTGCTCCTCGGTCACCACGGGGCGAAGCGGTAACGCAGTGAGGTGCGGAGTTGCAATATCTGCGAGCGTGCGCAAGCGCGATGCACACGCACTCCATATGAAAGGCTGACCCACGGCGGCGCGGCACTCCGCCTCGAGCGAGATCATTCCCTCGATGGCACCGCCTGCGCCGCGCAACGGAAGCACATAGACGTGGGTCGTGCCGCGCTCGAGAAGGCGCTGCCGTGTTTCGCCTTTGTCCTGGCTGCTTCCCGCGTTTCCGAAAGCATGGCTCCACTCCGCAGGTGCAACGGAATCCTCCGGTTCGATGCGTCCGAAATTGACGTCGATGGCGGCTGCACAACGGTGCTTCGCGACCAGGCGCCACGCGGTCATCGATGGAAGGCGCGTCGATCCTGGCTCGGGTGCAACGGCCTCGTGGGCCCCGGCCTCGAGGACCACGAGCTGCCGATATCCATCGGAGGGTCGCAAATGAACCATGCCGCGCGCCATTCGAGCGCCCTGCGAATGGACACTTCCGACCAGCGCACCTTCCACTTCGGAGAGCATGGCTGCGAGCGTGTGCGCCGCCGCCTCTTCGAAATAGCTCGATGCGTGCACCCGCGCCAAAAAGGCGTCCACCCCGCCCATATCCAACACGGAGTCCACATTACACCTCTTACTTGGTTCCGATAGGTCCAAATCGACTCCTTCAGGTACGTGCGTCGCTCATTTGGACGACTGCTCCGATTTTGTTGCCTGGGTTACGAAATACCAAGCGCAGCTAGCTCGCCGCTCCCAGTGGGTCGCGGCTGGGCGGGGCATGACGCCCGCCGCATCATTGCTGCCGCGCAACGGAAAGCCCCATGTCTCGACTCGCTTTGATCGATATTCTGCGGGCACACTTTTTCGTCGGCATGGATCTCGGTCCAGGCGTAAGCGACATCCTCGCGGCGCTGCACGTCGATGAGTACGACACGGCCTGGGACGATGACGCCGTCGTCATTTGGGGCGTCGCGCGCATCGATTCGGCCGATTCCACCTCGCCGGTGTTCTCGCCCAGTACAACGGGGGCCGCAGCACCGGGAAATGGAATCGAATGGCACGATCTGGCCATCCGTTTTCGCATGACTGCGGCACGACGACCCGCCGCGGCACTTCCCATTACCGACATCAGCGATGCCGAGGTGCGCAAGGTGCTGAGTGCGCTGGGCCCAGCCACCGGTACAGCGCAATCGGATTATCCGAATACGCAATTTCGGATGGAGCTGTTGTTCGAGTTGGTGGATATCCCACTTCCGGGGCTGAAGGGGGCGAAGCTCGACGGCTGGGTCATGGTACCCGATCCGGAAAACCCCCACGTCAAGCTGACGGTGCCGCGCCTCCTCTTGATCCTCACCCAGGACTCGGCGGCGGACACGGCGTTCAACGTGGACTTGGGCAGCTTTGGCGCGGAAACCATCGACGATCACGATCCGGCCATCAACAGCCTGATTGCGATGAAGCCGCCCTTGGCACTGGTCCCAGGTGACCAATTTGGGTTTGGCCTGCAGAAGGTGGTCCTCGATCTGTCCGCCGAAAAGACACCACCGGACATTCTCGACCGATTCGGAGTGGGTGACGATTGGAAGGGCCTCTATTGTCCGGAGGTTCGTTTCTTCGTCTCGACGCAACGCTCCGCGGGCGTGGCGTTCAATGTGGGCGCGCGCGAGATGCTCATCGGTTTCGAACCGACGGCGGGCCTGTGGGGTGATTTCAATTTCGACGTGGAGGTGCTCGGCGACCAGCTCCGCGTAGGGCTGCGTCTTTATGGCGTCAACGGCCAGCGGCTCGATCCGGAGTGGGTCGAGTCCGACGAGACGCTGCACGCCGACCGCTATCGGGTCACCGTACCTTCGACGTCCGGCCCCGACACCGAGAACTACGTGTTGTTCGTGGACGTCCTGAGCGGGGCGGCGCCGTTCACCATCACGTTCGTCGGCGGTGAGGAGCATCCCAGCGACCTGCATACCTTTCCGAACGACGCGTTCTTCGACGATCCGAGCCACTCGCCGGAGAACATTTCCGTTCTCCAGCGCACGCGCCTTTTTTCACACGATCAGCGCGTGGCGGTGCGCGTCACCAGTCGAAATCCGCAGCAGCGGCGCATCATCGTGCTCGACGTGTATCCCGACTTGCAGGCTTCGCCGCGGCGGCGGGAAGATACCCTGGAAGGCGCACGCATCCTGACGACGCACGCCGCGAACGCGGGGAGCGTGAGCGTCGAGAATGCGCGCTCGGAGGAGGTGCTCCTTCGACTGAGTCCACCGGAAGGGGCCACGCTGACCGTGGACGGCAGCCCCTTAGCGGTGACGGATGGAGGCGCGCGCGTGCGCGTGGCCGGCGGCGGGGAGCGGGCGCTCGGCATCACCTGGAACCGCACCGGCGCAGAGGAGCTGCGTCGCTATTCGGTGTACTTCGAGTACGACCATCCATGGCGCCGGGATGCCGGCGGACACTGGAACATCGGCACGCCCCCGTTTGCACCGGAGGGAAGCCTCACCGACTTTGCCGCGGAGTGGAATGGGCTTCCCTCGGGGGGCAGGCTGTTGCGGGTCGACGCCTACGCCAGCCGCGACTCGGACGATGCGTACTCCGCGCACAATACGACGCTCTCGGAGAACCGGCGCGCGTACCTGCTCGAGGTACTGGCCGCCGCCGGTGTCCATCCGACGGCGAGCGAGCTCGCCGGTGGTGGCTGGGGCAACGAATCCCACCCGGGCACCGGCAGTCCTTTGACCGTGGGTCAAGTCCCCGGCGATCACTCTGCTTCCGTGGAGCGCGCGACGGGAACCAACTACGATCCGCGGCGCTACTGGGTCGCGGTGGCCAGCATTTTGCGCCCCACGCCCGTCACGGACACGTTCGAAGGCCGCCTCGTGCGCGATCCCACGCGGCACGACGAGATCCAACGCGTGGAGCCACCGGCGCCGCAAGGGCAGCACCCGAATTGGCTGCGGCATCTCGGCGGCACCGTGCGTTTCGACCGCGATGCGGTTCCAGTTGCAGGTGAATTGCGATTGACCGTCGATTTCCAAACCGCCCACGAAGACGGTTTGGAGCGCTTCCGCAACGACGTCGATGTCATCGGCCCCGGGCTCGAGCCTGCCGAAGAGGCGCGCCTTCCGCAGGGCAACCCCAATCCTGATGACGGGGTCGTCGAGTTTCGCCTGGCCATCACACACGATCCCTCGACGGGAACCTTCACGGAGACCCTCGTCGCGCGCGCCGGGGAAGGCGATCGCGATGGGCTCTGGAGCTGGGGCGCCATTCCCAGCGCCGATGCCGCAGGTGAACCAGGTGCGCCGCAGACCAACGGCTGGCGCGACGTCCTCGGGCTCTATTTTACGTTGGCCCCGCTGCTGGCCACGACCGCGTCGAACGCGGCCAACGGTGGCGACATCGTTCCCTTGGTCATCGGCCTCGCCGCCCCCGTGGCCATTACGGTCACCGGCGTCGCGCACGTGCTTCGCTTCACCCATTACGGCGTGGAGCTCGACGTTCGCCACGACGACGACGAGGTGCACGCCTCGCTGCTCTTCGACGTGGAGAGCGCGCTCTGGCTGAATCTGAAGATCGGCGACTTCGAAATCGTCACCTGCCGACCCGACAAGCCCATCAAGGTTCGTTACAAGGCCATCGGCTTCGGCCTGGACGTGCAGCCTTCGCAGCCCACGCGCTTTCTGCCGGTGTTCGATTCTTCGCGCGGGTACACCATCGATCTGGCCGACTCGGGCTCGCTGCGCGTGCTGCCGGCTCTGGGCGATACCATCGGCGACATCATTCAAGTCATGGGCGCGCGCATTGCGCGAACGAACCCGCTCAACATCGAGGTGGAGCTGGGCCTGGGGGTCGACCTGGGCGTCTTCTCGGTCGATCGATTCGGCTTCCGCCTGCCCGTGGATCCTTTGGGTGCGCCATCCATCACGGCGATTGGCGTGGGGGTGAACATCCCCGACGTGCTCAAAGGAACGGGGTACCTGGAGATCAAGTCCGACGGCTTCGCCGGACAACTCGATCTGACCTTGCCCAGCGTCGGCATGCGCGTCGCCGGAGCGCTGGCCATCCGCACCGTGACCGAAGCCGAACGCTCGGCCACCGGCGTCATGGTCACCCTGGCGGTGGAGCTCCCCGCGGGCATTCCGCTCGGTGGAACGGGGCTCGCGCTGTTCGGGTTCCTGGGGCTCTTCGCCATGCATCATCAGCGGCTCGAGAACGGCTCGGCGAGGAATCCCGCGCTCGATTGGCTCGTCAACGTGGCCCACGGCGATCCCACGGATCTGCGCGCATGGGGGCCGAAGCTCGATCAATGGGCCTTCGGCGTAGGGCTCGTCGCGGGCACCATCGAGGGCGGCACGGTGTTGAACCTCAAAGGGATGCTCGCTCTCGAGATCCCCGGCCCTCGCGTGCTCTTGTTCGTCAAGGCGAACGTGCTCTCGAAGAAGCCGCCCACCAAGGGCACCGCCACCGGCACACTCTTCGCGGTCGTCGACGTGAGCCCGCAGCGCGTCTTGATTGGGATTCAATTCGAGTACCACATCGAATCGGTTCTCGATTTGATGATTCCCATCGACGCTGGATTCTTTTACGACCCGCCGGCGTTCCCGCCCGAGCACTTTTACGTCGATGTGGGAAGCATCGCACGCCCGGTCACGGCGAAAATCCTGCAGCTCTTCGATGCCACCGCGTATTTCATGGTGCACGGCGACGGGATTCCCGATTTTCCGCTGGGGCAATTGCAGGGTTTTGCCATTGCCACCGGATTTCGCGTTTCCTTCACCTGGGGCAACACCGATATCGGATTGTACTTGCGTGTTGCGGCCGGCTTCGATGCGGGAATCGGATTTGCACCGCTGTTCTTCGCGGGCCGAGTCTTTCTGGAAGGCGAACTGCGGCTGTTCATCATCGGGCTGCGCGTTCGCGGGGATTTGAAGTTCCTCTCCGATGGGCAGGATACGAGGCTCGAGGGGCGCATCTGCGGGCGGGTCGACTTCTTCTTCTTCTCCGTCGAAGGCTGCGTGGGCTTCGCGCTGGGCAATGTACCGGGCGCCCCCTTCCCGCCCGCGCCCATTCGCGATCTGAAATTGCAAAGCCGCTCGCCGGCGCTGGTCGACGGCACCGGCGTGGATCGAGGCATCGATACCGTTCTTTGCCGCGGCACCGATGATGGCTCCGTTCCCAAGGTCGAAGTGCGCGATGGCGACGTGGTCACCTTGCAGGACGTCTATGTGCCCATCGATACCATTCCGCTAATCCAATTCGAGGTTGCGCCCGACGTTCCCTCGAGTGCCACCATCGATGGGCAGCTCTCGTCGGGCCTGCCGCCCGGCTTTGGCAACGGTTGGCAAAAACGCGGACCCAATTGGCTTCGTTACCACATTCGCTCGATCGAGCTGCGCCTGTTGGCCATTGGCGGTGTTCCGGTCGCACCGGGCACGCCTTCGACGACGGAGGGGCCGCGGCCTTATACCTGGCGGCATCCCGCGCAACAGAGCGGCAGCGACGGATTGCCGGTGGAGCTCGCACTGCTCGATTGGAAGCCGACCAACGCCGACAAAGTCATGGTGCAAGGCAAAGCCTTGGACGGCGTCGTGGGCGATCGCTGGGGTGACGTGTGCACCAGCGTCGCCGAAGCCGCGCGCGTGCTCTGGACCTTCCGCGCTCCGCCGCTCGGGCCGTCGCCCGGTGGGTGGCAGCTCGTTGGCAAACCGTGGCCCGATGCCCCGGGCACGCGCCGCAGTTTGCCCGTGGAGACGAAACTGCGCGTCGAGGAGACGTGGCGCACGCATTCACTGCTCGATGGGCTGCTGCCGGCGTTGCCCGCCAAAGTCGTCGGAACGTGGACCAAGGACAAAGTGCTGGCGAAGGTGCTCGAAGCGCCGTCCGAGATGTTCGCCGAGGCCTTCCCGGTGGGCGTGTCCGATCCGCTGCGCAAGGCGCTGCAGGAGCTCGAATCGAAGCGCAAAGAAGATCTGCGCGACGTGGTCCGCATCACGGGCGGGCCTTTCCTCGAGCTGACCTTGCTGGTCTTCGCGCGCATCAAGATGGTCGATGCGGGGCTCTTGAAGGTGCGGGCTTTCGCGTCGGGCGGGTTAGAGCTCCCGGCCCCCGTCGACTTCAAGGCGGTATCGAGCAGCGGCGCGGAGCTTCCAGGTGCGTGGCGCGATGGTGCAGGGCCGTGGAAGGAAGATGTGGCCCTCGCGCGCGCCTACTTTGCGACGAGCCTCTCGCAGCGTGGTTGGAGCGAATACCTCGTTACGGTAAAATTACCATCGGCCGCGCTCATCGTCGATATCGGAATATCGCCGCTGGCCAAAGCCGTTCAGGAATTCGGATTGACGCCGCCCTCCTGGCATCTGGCGGTGGCGAGCGGCCTTTCCGAGAAGGAATCGCGCCGCGCGGGCGAGGATGGCGCCGAAGCGGAAGATGACAAGGATGGCCTCGAGGACGCGCTCGGCGACCAGAAGCACGCGCTGCTCATTCCCAATGCGCGTTACGAGGTGCGGGTACGCTACGACGCCGAAATCGGCCAGAAGCCAACCGATCCCGAGCCAGGGCAAGATCCCGACGAGATCGTGGTGCTGCGCACGGTGAACGATGCGTCCGATGCGCGCACGTTCTACACCGACGCCGAACCGCCGCGCAGCCTCGATCCGTGGATGCTCGCGCAGTTCCCTTCGCCGGGCGATGGGTACCACTTCACCGACGATCCCGTGGTCATCGTGTTCGGTACCGACGATGTGCTCGAGTTGTTCAAAGCCTACCAGCGGCAGCTTCGCGCGGTGGCGCGTGCAGCGTCGTTCCGTGGCTCGGCGGGGACGCCGAATGCGCCGTTCACGCACTTGATGCTGACGCCCCTGTTCCAACGCGTCGGCGGGGTGGTGCTCTCGCCTTGGGAGGCCACCGTGCGGCGGCTGATTGGAAATAAGACGTGCGGCAGCTTCGATCCCAATGCAAACCGCCATGGCCGCGTGACCTTGCCGTTCAAGCTCGATCCGTTGACGGATTACGTCGTGGACGTGGAGGCGCTCACCAACGCCGGCGCGCCCGCGCCGCCGTCGACGCGGCCGGACGACCTGGGACGGCGGCCGCTGTTCCGGCATTCGTTCACCACGTCGCGTTACCGCAACCGCGGGGAGCTCGCCGAATCGGTGCGCCTTGCGCTACCGGTGCCGCGCACGGTGCAGAATCCCGCGCTGATCCGCGCCCTCGCGGAGCAACTCGGCGACGAGGCCTTCGACCGGGCACTGCACGAGGCCGGCCTCGAGGTGACGTCGCGCCCCGACGATGCCCGCGTGACGGTTCTCTGGAGTCAGGATGCGGTGGCGCAACCCGTGGCGGTGCTCATCGAGACCCCGGAGCCGCTGTGGCGCACGCGCACCGAGCCCAAACCGGAATACGACGACGCGGGGGTCTACATCCAGCGATGGACCATGGCCGCCGCGCAGTGGCTCTCCGTGGACGAATTGGTGCGCGCCGGGCCAATCCTCGTCAAGGATGGCGGCGACTTCGTGCGCCGCGCCACCGGCACACGCACGGTGACCGCGCCCACGATTCCCGAATTGCGTAAACGCTACATCGGTCCGCGCCCGCTGGATCCGCCTCCCATCGTGACACCGCCCGCGTCGCTGGTCGCGCGCTTGGTGCGCGATGCGAGCGGCACGCGCACACTCGCCGTGCTCAAACCGGGCGCACGCGGTGCCGTGGTGAGCCTGGGGCTCGCGCGGAATCTGCATCCGCTGCTCGATGCCGATGCGACGGACACGCCAACCGTGTTGCTGGAGATTTCGCTGGGCCGGCCGCCGTGGGAGGAGGAATGAGCACCCGTTACTTGTTTCCGGAGTTGTTCCACGTCGTCGGCGCGCAGATCCCCGTGAAGGGAAAAGCGCGCACGGCGCTGCGATGGATTCTGCATGCGAGCCTCGGCTTGCCGCGAGCGCTGTTTCGCGTATGGCGCTACGAAAAGGCGCTACCGACGAAGAGCGTCACGCTCACCCAGCGCACGCTCGACGGCGGCGAGCGGCTCGTCACCTGGAACGAGGGGCCGGCGGCGGCGATTGCGCTCACCGTCACGGTTCCCGCGGGCTCGAGCTTCACCGTGCGAGCTCATAGCGGTGCCGCGGCGGCGGGGCACGTGGTGGATGTGGAGACGGTCGTGGGACCGGCGACGAATGCGTCGGTGGTTCTCTTCGGGAGCCCGCTTTCCAGCGTGACGGCGACGGGAAACGCCACCATCACGGCCACGGCGACCGTCGTCCTCGCGTACGAATTGGTCAATGCCGACGGGTGGAAGCTTTTGGAAACGGTGGGCCTGCCCGTGGACAAGTCGTTCTCGGGAACCGGTTATCCCCTGGACAAACAAGGGCCGGTGGGCAGCGAGCTCGAACCCATCGACGCGGCCATCCGACGCGTGAAGGAGGGCTCCATCGACACGGGGTGGCCGGCGACGACGGATCGCGGTACGGCGGTTCCCGCGTTCGCGGCCCCCGATGCATCGGCACTGGTCGTCGACGAATTGAAGCCAGTGCGCGAACAGATCCGCACCTTGCTGCGCGACGTGAGCGATCCCGCGGAGCACGTAAAGGCGACGGTGCATATCAAGACGCGCGCCCCTCGCTCGGTTCATGGTGTGGACGCACCGGCGCGCTGGCAGGATCAAGCGCAGGATGCGGACGTGCAGCCGCTGGTCTCGCTGTTGCTGCCGGCCGCCACCGACTCGTACGCGGCATTGGCGCTGGGCTTTGGTACGACGGTCGATGTGGCGGCACAACTGCGCCCGACGGTGTTGACGCACGTCGAGGCGACCAATCCGCGGACGCTCGTGTTCTTCATGGTGACGGTGGAGCACCAGGTGAAGATGCAGATGCCCGCGCCGCTGCCGCCGGTCACCTTGTCGCTGGCCGGCGAACTGGCCGCCCTGTACGTGGAGCCGCAGAACAATGCGCCGGCCGTGCCCAGCGGCGTGTCGGCTTTGTCGTCGGCGGTGCATTTGGATCCTCCGGGCGTGCGCGATGGGCGATGGCTCGAGGCGGTGCGCGTCGCATGGGCGGCGCCGCAGACGCTCGCGGGATCGCAGGCGCGGCCCACGGCGTATGCGGTGGCCCGTGGATTCGGCACCGGCGCCATGGAAATCCAGCTGGAGAAGCGCGCAGCTGCAGGGGGCTGGCGCACGTTCGTGCCGGCGACCAACCCGCGGGAGCAGACGCCGGCGAATGTGGAATACGTGGAGGCGGGATTGCCGGAAGTGTTTCCGAGCGAACCCAACACCGCCGTCTATGCCGTGGCCGCCACGGATTGGTTCGGGCGTTGGAGCGGGTGGGCTTCGGCGGATCATCCGCGCGCGAGCGTCGCACCGCAGGTGCCGGCCACGCGCGATATCCAGGCCGATGCCGCCCACGGCACGGCGAAGGTGGAGTTCGCGTGGGACTGGTCGCACCGAAGCCCGAAGCAGATCACGATTCGTGTGGTCACCCCGGATCAACAAGTGGATCGCGTGCTCGATTTTTCGACGGCGACCATCGATACGCCGCCCGCGGGTGTGGAGCTCATTGCCAGTGAATCGCTGGGGAATTTGCGCACGTACCGCGTGACCATCAACGGGCTGTCGTTCGCCTTCGGCTTGCACCCGCGCATCACGCTTTCGGCGCGGGCGCGGGCCACGGAACGGGTCGGCTTCGGCGCCGTGAGCGCGTGGTCGCCCGAGCGCACGACCATGGTGGCAAGCCCGCTCGCGCCGCCGCCGCCGTTCGTGCCTGCGCAGATGTGGTGGGCCTCGATCCCCGATCCGCGCGGGGTGGCGCGCACCACGCTCACCTGGACGGGCTCCGCGCCCTCGTACGTGGTCTACGTCGCCGATGAGACGGCGATTCGGCGCGAGCTCGGGCTGCCCTCCGCCGATCTGGCAAGCCCTCCCGAGGCGCGGCTTCCTGCTCTGCGCGCGCTCGACTTCGGCGCCGCGCGGCGTGCGTTCAAACGGGTCGCCGGGCCGCTCGCGCAACCGTCGTTGCCTGTCGAGCTTTCGCGCGGGTCCAAGTTGATTCACTTTTACGGGGTGGCCCCGGTGGGGGTCACCGGCGTGGAGGGCCCGCTGCCGGCCGCGGGAAATGCGTACTTCGCCGTGGCGGCGCCGCGCATTCTCACGCCGGAGGTGCCTCGGCTCTTGGCCCGCGACGCGGGTGGCGTGGTGACGTTGACCATCGAGGTGCCGGAGACGAACGTACCCGTGGGCCGGGTGACCATCCACCGCGCGCCGAATCGTGCCCGCGCGGTGACCCTCGAGCATGCGGGGCCGCCCATTGCGGTGCTCGATGGATCGACCGCCGTGCGCGCGAATGGAATCGCGCGGTTCACGTTCCAAGATGTCGCACCGGGCAGGGCCTGGCAGCCTGCGTTCTACCGTACCGTTGCCCGGGCAACCACCGATTTGACCCGCGGGGTGTACGGAGGCTCGTCGGAAGCGACACGGGCCGTCGACGTGGTGGTCACCCGCAATGCGGCTCCGTCGTTGAGCGACCTGCGCGTGGAGGACGTGGCAACGGCGCCCGCGCACCGCTTGGTGAGCTTTCTCACGGATGCCACCTTGGTGCGAAGTATGCGCGGGGCGCACACCTTTGCCGTGCAAACCATCGGCGCCGATGCGCAGGTCGGCGTTCGCAGGGTTGATGCAGATGCATTGACGTTGCTGTTGCAACCGAATGCGCCGGATCCGGCGTCGCAGGCCAACACGATTTTCCGATTCCACGCCACGGATCCGCGCTCCGGTCGCAACTGCGCCTGGGTCCCCCGTGATGTGCGCGCCATCGTCGTCGAAATCGCCGACCCCGCCGGCCGCACCAGCCGACTGACCTGGAGAGCTCCATGATCAACAGCACGATCGCGACCACGGCCTTCAACCAAGCCGGGCTCGATGCCATGGGCGCCGCCTCGGGCCAGCTCGCCGCACAATGGGCGGAGGGTGCGGCTTCGTACGACGCAAATGCGATGACGTTGACCACGGCGGGGTCGACCCGATGGCATGCGATGGTCGGGGGAACGCTGCTCTGGCGCGATCAAGGCGCGCCCGAGCTCACCGACTCCGCGGGGAACGGGCTTACCGGTGTCGTGGCGGTGCTGCGGTTCCATCCGCAGGCGGCCTTGCGCTTGCGAAGGCTGATCGGGCAGCGCTTCGATGGGCGCAGCGACGATCGCGCGAACCGTCCCGTTCCATTCTTCGCAGCCATTCGCGGTGCGGCGTTGCCGGCGTCGAGCGAGGCGCCGCTGGCGGCGCATGCGGCAACCACGGGCACGGCGCTCGTGGGGGGCACCTTGACGTTTCACGACGAGCAAGGCGCCATCGTCGATCCGGTGGCCGTGGCCTGCCTTCACCGCGACTTGATGCGCGCCTTTTCGGCGCTGCGAAAGGGGGACGCGGGGCCGGCCACGGATCTGGACAGCGGGACGAGCAGCGCCGGCGGCATCGGCGCCGTGTGCGCACTGGCCACGGGGGTGCGTGTGGCCATCGTGGATATTTTCGGTGGACCATGGGTCCAACGAACCGGGCGCGCGGGGCTTCGCATCGGGTCGGGCGGCGCACTCGGAGGCGGGCCGCACGACTGGCCCGAGGGAACGCTGCAAGCGACGGCGACGGATCCGGGCGATCTGCGATTCGGCTTTTCGCCCGAAGGAACGCTGGGAATGGCGGGACTTTCGCGGCCAGCGTTTCCCGCGACACCGTTTCCGTCCGGCTCGTCCGCGCCGGTGCTGCCACGGCAGTTTTTCCGCGTCGTTGCAGTTCATACGGAGTTGCATTTGCTGGGAAATCGTTCGGCCGATGCCGTAGACGGTATTCCGGCCGCGGACGAGGCGACCCGGTTGGAGCCGGGTCCAGCCGTGCGCGAAGGCGATGGCATCGAGCTGCTCGTCGATGGGCAAGCGACCGCGGGGGCCATCACGGAGGCCGTGAGCGGGTCGGCGTTCGCGCTGGCCGCGAGTCCCACCCTCGCGGACAATGTCGCGTTTCCGCCGAATCGCACGGCGCGGTGGCCAGCGGTCCCCGCGGTGTCGGGTACGGCCGAAGATCTCTCGGCGGCCCAATCGGCGCGGGCGCGCAACGAGGCCACGGCTGCGTACGCGGGGGCGAGCCCGGACGTCGTTCTGTCGTGGCCCGCGGGCGCGCTTCCAATCGGCGCGCACGTGCGCGCGTTTCCGCGGGTCGATCCGGGGCCGGCCATCGTTCCATTGGCGGAGCTGGATTTCGCGCGACGCGGCGATGGCGGTGCCACGGTGGTGACCGCAGGGGCGACGGCCCTTCTGCTGCTACTGCGCGATCCGTACCGCGTGGGAACGAATCCGCGCCCGGCCGCGCCTCGATTGCGGTTCGATCTGCTCATCGTGTCGCGTGGCCCGGCGGGGGTGCAGACGCGACTCCTCGGAGGGCTCGAGGTGCCCGTGGGCACGGGCGCCACGGCGCCGGCGCGTCCGCCGGTGAGCAACGCGCTGTCGGCGGTGCCGCTCGATCGACGCGGTCTCGCGCCGTCACCGCGGCTTGGGCTCACGCCCACGACCCCCGCGGCGGGCAGCGATCCGCTCCTCGCGGCGCTCGGAGAGGCCGCGCCCCGCGAGTCGCCGCGTTTCCGGACCATGGCCCGCGCAGAGTCGGTCGTGGCCGCGCACGACGGCTCGGCCTGGACCGCGGTGCTCACGCCGGGCTTTCTCGATGCGCGCGTGGTGCGCGGGGATGCACGGCTCGGCAACCCGGGCCAGGACGCGGGGCCCGAGGATCACGCACCCGGTGTGCGAGCTACGGGCCGTCTCGCGTTGGATCTCGCCCGCGCGGCGCTTCGTCGCACGCACCACTTGGCCCGCCGTCTTCCGGAGCTGGATTCGTCCCGCTGGAATGCGCCGAGCGCCGCGGGCACGGGCACCCTGAGCGCGGCCATCCTGCAGAATGTCGCCGAGACGTGCGAGAGCCCCGAGCTGTCCGTGGTGCCCGAATCCACCGTCCACGCGCTGCCATCGGACTGGAACGGCGTCGTCTCCGCACTGGGCTCGGCGCTGCCTTCCCTACCCGCCCCCGCGGCCGGTGACCGCTGGGTCGCCGAAGTGCGCCGCGAGGCCTTCGCCGCGAAGCATGGCCGCCGCGACACGCAATGGAGCCTGCGCTGGGCCATCGGCCATGCGCGACGCCTCGTCTACATCGAGACACCGCTGTTCGGCGCGACGGCGGATGGCAGCAGTGCACACGAGGTCGATCTCGTCGCGCTGTTGGCCGCGCGCCTCGCGGCCGCCCGCGATTTGCGGGTCATCCTCGCGGTACCCAAGCGCATTCCCTTCGGCCCGGGCTACGAGTCGTTCGCGCAACGCTTCCATCTCCTGCGCAACGCGGCCCTCGCATCCCTCCAGGCCGCCGCCCCCGGCCGCGTCGCGCTGTACCATCCCGTGGGCTTTCCTGGCCGCCCCGAAGTGATCCGCGGCACCGTCGCCGTCATCGACGACGTGTGGGCGCTCGTCGGATCCTCTTCGGTGAGCCGCCGAGGCCTCACCCTGGACGGCAGCATCGACGCAGTCCTCACCGACCGCGCCTTCCACGAGGGTGCCTCCGTCGCCATCCGCGATCTCCGCCGCCGCGCCATGGCACGCACGCTTTCTCTCTCCGCCCCTACGGGCGCCACCACGGCCAACGCCTCCTGGGTCCGCACCCGAGATCCCCGCACCGCCTTCACCTTGGTCTCCGAGATACTCGCCCGCGGCGGCGACGGCCTCATCGAACCCCTCTGGTCCGGCCTCCCCGAATCCGAGCTCCCCGCCCTCCCCCGTACCATCGCCGATCCCGACGGTCGCGGCTTCCCCACGATTCTGGCAACCTTTGCCGACCTCCTCGCCACCCTCGGCCCATCGCGGGTCTGATTGCCAAACGGTGCCATCACCGTAAGCTCACGCCCATGGGCTCGATCGTCGACGTCGACACGGCACGGGCGCCCGCGTTCGGGTTGAAGGACGATCATGCGCCGTTTCACTCGGCGCCGCATGCGCATGCGCGGCATCAGATCCTCTATGCCGTTTCGGGTGTCCTTTCGCTGGAGGCGGAGTCCTCGCAATGGGTGCTGCCCCCGGAGCGCGCGGCGTGGATTCCCGCAGGCGTCGTCCACGTCGTGCGCACGCGGGTGCCGATTCGGCTGCGCACCATTTACATGGCGCGGTCGCTCGTGCGCTCGGCGCCTGCGGCGTGCTGCGTCTTTGGGGTAACGTCGCTCGCGCGGGAAATGATTCTTCATTCCATGCAGTGGGGGCCGGGGACGCGGCCCGACGATCCCGTTGCCAAACCGTTCTTCGCCGCGCTCGCGGCGCTCGTACCTGGGTGGATCGCCGACGAAAAGCCGTATCGGCTGCCCGTGGCCAAAAGTCCCGAGCTGGCGCGCGCCATGCGCTTTGCGCTCGATCATCTCGAGGGCGAGCTTTCCGCCGAGGACGGCGCGCGCGCGGCGGGCGTGTCGGTGCGAACGCTGACGCGTCGCTTTGCCGAGGAGACAGGCACCTCGTGGCGCGCTTTCGTGCATACTGCACGGATGCTGCGCGCCATGGAGCTCTTGTCATCGCCCAAGGTGCGTGTGACGGAAACGGCCTACGCGGTAGGGTTCAACAGCCTAGGGGCCTTCACCGCGGCCTTCACCGAATTTGCCGGCGAGACGCCAAAGGACTACCGACAGCGCCGATCCGCAATCGAGTGACGGTTCGAGCCATCATTCATGGCATTCAAGAACCACTCGCAATTTGTCCCGCGAGGCCGTAAACGCCATACGCAATCAAATACGAGAGAGAAAGCTCGGGAAACGCCTTTTCGGCTTTTTGCGTCAATGCCTGGTAATGCGGCGCGCCGCCGTCGCCCAGGAGCTCGCTTTTGCGGGGTCCGAGGCTTTTCACATAATCCGCCACCAATCGGTGCATGCCATCGAGATACCGCTTTTGGGCTGCGACGGCGTCTTCGACTTTGGCGCTCGCCCCTCGTCCTCCGTAAACGGTGGCACCGGGGTATGCGAGAAGCTCGTCCAGGGCCAGCTTCCAATCGTCCACCCGCGGCTGCGGCGCACCGTGCACGATTCCACCCTCGAGCCATGCGTGCGCGCCCACGTGCACCAGATCGCCGACCACCAGTGCGCCGATGCCTGGCACATAGGCCACCGTTTGCGTGGAGGAGACGCCCGCGTGTTTCAACTCGTGCAACTCCACACGCCCCTCTCCGGTCAACGGAAGGGAGAAATCTCCCTCGAAGGTCTCGTCGATGGTGGCCTGTGCGGGGTACGTTTCCGCGGTGAACATTTTGGCAACTTCGACGAAGTAATGCTTCTTGTACGCGTGCACGTCGGGAATGGCGGCGGCCGTCGCCTTGCTCGCCACGATGCGTGCACCCTCCGCGCGAAATGCCGATGCCCCGTTGAATTTGTCCGGGTTGGGGTGCGTGACCACCACATACCGTATCGGCGACGCCGTGGCCGCGTGAATCTCGGCAATCACCTTGCGCGCCAACGCCTCGGTGAATTGCGCATCGAACACGACGACCTCGCGCCCCGTGTCGTACCAGAACGAGTGCGTCTCGAAGCCGGCCGCATCCGACGTAAAGACTCCCAATTGGCTCGACGCCGGTCGGGAATGCGCAGCCTCCGACGCCCCACACCCCGAAGAGCCAACCCCTGCGACCATTGTCGAAACTGCAAACATCGCGCTCGCCGCGATGACTCGAAAACGTGAACCCATGATGATTCTCCCTCGATTCGCTGAAACGCGAACAGCGCGAGGAAGATGCACCGCTTCACGATTTCCGGCTTCCGGGCTGCGGCCAAAAAATTGCTCGCCGCGGCCAGGCGCCGGTCAACCGCTGACGGGTGCCGTCGATTTGACGTGGCGGAGGACCCACCATTGCGCAATGCCCGCGCCACCCGTGTAGCCGAGGGCCAACACGCGGTTCACTTCGACGATGACACCCGACAGGTGCGCGAAGGCATTGGCCATGTCCCAAACGAGCCAGAGGCCCGCGCCCAAGGCATACATGGCCCAAGGTGTCGCCAGGGCTCCACCTCGCAAGGAGAAGGCCGTCACGGCGAGCGGGCCAATCAGGCTAAAACAGAGCAAGTCTCCAAAGGGGACGAGCACCAGGAGTGTGGTCTTCCACATATCGTCGGGCGGAAGCCGCTGCAGGTTTGCGCGCAGGCCGACCACGAAGAGCAGGGCGGCAAAGGGCACGACTGCCAACTTGGCGATCTGGCGGCTTCTCGAGGGAGAGATCTCCAGCCCCGCCTCGCGCCAGGTTCGCGCGAGCAGCACGGTGGCGGCCGTGGACGCGATGTTGGCGATGGACACCATGATGGCGTACATCGCCTTCTGCCACTCGCGCGAAAGATGCAGTCCCAGGCCTTGCTGCGAATAGCCGAACAAAAGATCCTTCGAAAGAAGCAGCACCATGTTGAGCACGAAGAGAATCCAGACGGTGTGCATGCGATCGCCCCAGGAAAACCGGGTGGTCGCCATGGTGAAGCCCACCAAGGCGAAGAGCTTCATCAGGAGAATCCCATTGGCGATGGTCGCAGCACGGTCTTCGCCGGAAACTGCATAGGCGCCGAGGAAGACCACGGCGAGCCCAAGCGGCAAGAGAAACCACGAAGCTTGGCGCACATAGGGCATCGGTCCATTTTAGTATGCCATCCTCAAGGGCGTGCGGATCCGACATCGTGCAAAAAACCGAGAAAAATCGCGGTCACGGCCGGGCCGATTCCGTTGGAAGCGCAGCCGCTCCACCTGCAACTCACCAGCCGGACCGTGAACATCGGAGGGGTTTCCCAGCTCCCGTGGACCCTCATTTCTGACGCCATCCTCCGCGCCTATTTCGCCTCCACCTGGATGGTGAGGGCCACCCGGTCGTCGTGCCCTTCAATTCGGTCGTACTTGACGTCGACACGACGAAACAACCCGAGCGCTTTCAAACGATCCGCCGTCTCGGCCACTCGGCTCTCGCGGTAACGATCTCCAGCTTTCACGAGTAACTCTTTTCGAATGCTCGCCTCGGGGATTCGCGTGGCGCCCGCCACGTCGATCCGCTCGATGGTGGTGACGGGGCCGGGACGGATTCGAACGTCGATCGACGCGGGTGCGGCTTGCACGTCCAACGACCTCCGCGGCTCCGCATCGACGAAATAGTAGCCGGCATCGTGGTAGCGCGTTCGAAGGACCCGAAGGTCTTCGACGGCGGTGCGACGCGAATACCAATCTTCCGATCGCAATCGTAGAAGTGCCGCCAACCCGGCGGCATCACCGAGCGGGTCCCCCGGTCTTTCGTCCTGGTCGGCGACTTGTAAGTTTATCGAGACTTCCATGGGCTGTGGAACCGAGTGACCTCTCGTTGTTATTCCAATGACGCGCCGGTGTGTGAGCGAGCCACATGCATGTGGGAAGAAATCGCGTGCATCGGCGGTCAGCCGGATATGAGACCACCACATCCAAGCGTGTACTGCCTCCTTCTTACGTCTGCGTGTTCCAGCGCACCGACGCCACGTGCAACCGAGGGGCAAAGCGGGATTGCGACACACGAATCAGCCATTGCATCGCCTCCCTGGGCCAGGTTCCCAAACCCGCCGCGTGTCGGTCTTAGGGAAAGCACGCGCCGAACCGCCGCAGCAGCGTGAGTTTTCCCCGTACGCGAACACGGCGGGTGAGCAGAGCCCAGAACAGACTTTTGTCCCTTCGGAGCGTAGCGAGCCACACCTCGGCGTCGGCGGTAACGTGCACGTCGGCCTCCCCCGCGAGGCCACGCTCGATCGTGAGCACGTGATCGCGAATGTCGACCGTGAGGTCGACACGCTCGCTGCCATGAAATGAGAAGTGGTAGCGCGCCGCCAGGCCGTCGGATTGGCCGCGTTGGAAGCGAAGGGGCATGCCCCGGATGAGCGCCTCGATGCTGTTCACGCGCAGGCCGCTGTTGACGCGGCGAATACGCTTGTGCGGGAAGCGCTTCGCGACGTACGCCTCCGCATCGGACTTTGCGGTGACGTAAATGGGTTCCACTTTGTCTTGCAACGGTCGAACCACCTGCGCGGTAAAGTCTTTGCGCGAGGACAAGAAGGGCCCGATCACGTCCTCGCCCGCGGGGCAGACGGCGAGGCAATACGCCGCCTTGTAGTTGGCGCCGAACGAGAGGCTCTGCCACATGGACGCGGACTCGCTGTCGCTGACCCGTGCGCGGTAGTCGCGTGCGTTGGCGGCGTCCGCAATGTTTTCGACCCAATCGGTGAAACCGCCCATGAACTCGCGGTAATTGTGCGTATAGCACGCGGAAAAGTCGAAATGGCCGTCCGAGCCAATGGCACCCACGGGGCATGCCGCGACGCAGAGCTTGCACTCGAGGCACGGATTGTAATCGAGCGGGGTGCTCGCTTCGTCGGCGGCCCATGCGAGGTCCGTGACGACGGTGCCGAGCAGGATGAAATTGCCAAATTGCGGGTGAATCACATTGCGATGAATGCCCATGGCCCCGAGCCCTGCGGCCACGGCGATGGGCTTGTGCGAAACGAGCCACGTTTTACCGGGGAAGCGGTCCATTTCCATGGGGAATCCCGCCGAGGGAAGCACCGCGCGATGCCCATGATCGAGCAGCGCCCGAACGATGGCGCGCCCGACGTCGTTGATCGCATCGTTGGTATGGTGAAACTCGAGGTTGGCCATCGACCGCGCCGGGGAGCGAATGTCGTCTCGGTTCATGCGAACGACGAAGGAAACCAGGGTCTTCGCCCCCGGTAGCACGGAGAGGATCTCGTCGCGTTGATCGCGAACCTCGTCCCGATCGAGCGCGACGAAGCCCACGTCATCGGCACCTGCCTCGAGGCAAAGCGCGCGCAGCTTCGCCGCGTCCATCGCAGGACGCACCGTGGTGGCCTTCTTCTTCACGAGCTTCACGGTGGGATGCAAATCGAGTTTCACGGTTCTCTCCACGTTGTATATACAACCCGCACACACGAAAAATGGCGCGGGGGACGCGCCTTTGCGCTTTCAAATGACGGGGATCGCGCCAAGCGCGCCCGCGAGCTCGCCTCCCAACGTTTCCTGCGCCCTCTTCTGAGCACGCTCCCACGCAGGACGCGCCTTGCCCAGCACGGCTTCCCCACGCGCGGTGAGGCTAACCCGCTGGGCACTGCCCTGTCCGACGATATCGATCCACCCGCGCTCCTCGAGCCGGCGCAGATTCCGGCTGAGCGTGGACTTCTCCACGTCGAGCACGGCACCAAGTTGCGCCGGCTGAAGTTCGCCCGCAAGCCCCAACGCCACCAAGGCATTGAGCTGCGCCACCCCCACGTCGTACGGCCGCAGCTCCTCGTCATAGATTCGCGTAATCACGCGATTCAAACGCCGCATGCGCATCGCAAGGCACTGCTCCGCGATGCTTTTCGCCACGCTCCGAGTGGACACGCGTTGTATATACAACCCGATCGAGGAAGTGGCAAGGGGGTGATGCCCGCATTGATTCAGGGCTTCAGGTTGTCCTCGAGGAAGCGGGCTACGCGGGTGAACAGTTCGACTTTGGTCTCGCGGCGGTCCAAGCTGTGCCCCTCGTTGGCGGCGAGCATGTACTCGACGGGGATCCGACGCGTCCGCAGCGCGCGAACGATGGCATCCGACTCCGAGCGGGGTACGCGTGGATCGTTTTGCCCTGCGTACACGAAAAGGGGCGCGACGATTTTGTCGACATCGCGCATCGGGCTGAATTGGTCGAGCAGCGCAGAGTCCTTTTCGAGATCGCCGAATTCATCGACGAAGGCGCTGCGGATCTCGGCAGAGGTCGTGCGCAAGAAGGCCTTCAAGTCCGCAATCCCGAAGAGGTCGACCCCAAGGCGCCAGATGGATGGCTGCCGCGTGAGGGCCATCAATGTCGTGTAGCCGCCATAACTTCCGCCCCAAACGACCACGCGCTCGCCATCGCACCATGGCTGCGCCTTGGCCCATGCATTCACGGCCTCGAGATCTTTCAGCCAGTCCGCGCGCTTCTCGCGGTTGTCGGCCATCTCGTAGGCTCGTCCGAATCCCGTGGAGCCGCGCACGTTGGGTTCGACGACGGCATACCCCAATGCCACCAGAAACCGATTCACCGGACTCCAACGCACCGCATAGCTTCCAGCGGGCCCGCCGTGGAAAATCGCAATGGTCGGAAGCTTCTTCTTCTCCGTGCCGGCGCGGTCGGCGGGAAGGTACACATTGACGGGGATCTTCATCCCATCGAATGCCGCGATGGTGGAGATGGTGGCCTGCACGGGCGGCAAGCGATCGAGCCCCGCATGCTTGTCGTCGCGCAGAGGGTGCACGCTGCCCGCGGCCACGTCCACCTCGAAGACATTGGGTGGCTGGCTCGGGAGCGAGATCATGATGCTGAATCGGCGTCCATCCTCGCGAAAGGTTCCCAGCTCCACCTGCCCAAGGGGAACCTTCACCGCGCGAAGCAACTTGAGCGACTTCGCATCCAGAATGCGCACTTCACCGTGGTCTCCGGCATCGACCCGCATGGCGAGCGTATCCCCTTTGGGTGAAACGGCAATCTGCAGCATCGCGCCTTTGGGCGAGGTATTCGTATAACGCGCCAGCTCTTTGCCGCTTGCCGCGTCGAGCGAGAGAAGCAGCGAAGACTCGCTCCCTTCGTCCGTCGCAATCAGGATGCGTTTGCCGTCGGCAGAGTAGAGCGACGAGAAGACATTGCCCTTCTTGCCCTCGGCGGGATAGATGCGGCGAGGCTTGCCCGAGGCCAGATCGATCTCGCTCAAGACGCTGTCGCTGAGCGAGAGGTATTCGAGGAAGAGCACGCGCGCCCCATCCGGCGTGGTGTCCACGGCATAGCCGGGTTTTGGGTGGGTGTAGACGATCTTGGGCTCGCCGCCATCGATGGATTGGGAAAAGACCTTCGTCGCCAGCTCGCTCACCTTTTGAGCGCCGTAGAGCATCATTTGTGGTTTGCGCCGGGGCAGGAGTACGTCCTGACGATGCAGCACTTCGCCCGGCGTCAAGTTCGTGAGGCCCGTGCCATCGGCGTTGACGCGCCAGATGGCGAAGTTTTCGTCGGCACCTGTATCGCGCAGAAACAGGACGGCTTTGCCATCGCGGGTGAACGCCGCCGACATGGCGCGCTCCGGCCCGGTGGTTAGCGCTTTGGGCGAATCGGCGGGACGAGCAACGTCTCCCGCGTAGATCTGGGGCGTGCCATCGCGGAGCGAGCCGAAGATGATTCGTTTTCCATCGGGCGAATAGGCCGCCACCAGCGATGAAAAGAGGCCACTCCAATTGGCGAATGCATCGATGACCGAGGACGCCAGAGGAACCCGCGCCGCGTCACGCCGCTTCTGCTCTTCCGTGAGGACCGTCGGCTCCGACGATGCGGAGGCCGCGGGCGCGGGGGTCGCCGCCGCGGGGGGCGGCGGCGCCGGCGGAGTCGCCGCCGGTGGAGGCGGCGCCACGGCCTCACCACCGCCGCAAGCCGTCAGAAGTGTCGCAATGGGAACGATGGCCCTGACCACGACGCGGGAAATCGGATTCATGGTGCGTCATCATACGCGCTTGCGGCGCTGGAAGAGGATTTTGGATCTGCGGCACCATTGATCGCGGCACGCCACAGGCGCGATGATTGCGCCATGCTTTTCGAAATGCGCCGTGAATGGCTCCTCGGTATCGCTCTGGGCATCGCTTCGTGCGGCGGGCACGCGCCCGAACCTGCGGCTTCACCAACGACCGGTGCCACGACGAGCGGCGAGACGACGTCGATCCGTGACGGATTCGTGACCGCCGCCGATGGCGTCAAGATTCATTACCGAGAGGGCGGTCGTGGAGAGATCGCGCTGTTCTTCCTGCACGGCTGGCTCGGGGACGCGCACTGGTGGGACGAGCAACTCACGCAATTCTCACAACGCTACCGGGTTGTTGCCATGGACATCGCAGGCCATGGGGCGTCGGGCACGAACCGAAAGGATTCGACGTACCAGGCCGCCGCCGCCGACGCTCGTGCGATCGCGGACGAGCTGGGGCTCAAGCGCATCGTGTGGATCGGGCACTCGATGTCGGGAGAAATCATCATCGATGCAGCCAACCAATTGCCGGACCGCACCGCGTGCCTCATTCCAATCGACACCTTGAAAGAAATTGGTGGGCCTGCATCGCGCGAGGAGACGGACGCGTTTTTCGCGCCGCTGCAAAAGGACTTCGTTCCCAATGCGCAGGCCATTCTCAAGAGGGGATTCGTCGCGAGCTCCCCGGCCGCCGTCGTTCGGCGCGTGCTCGACGGCGTCGCCACGATGAAGCCGGACGTGGTCATCCCCATCCTGCGCAGCGGATTCGCCTACGACGGCCGCACGGAGATCCGCAAGGTCAAGGCGCCCATCGTCGCCGTCAACTCGGATCTCCAGCCAACCAAGTTGGACGAAAACCGCAAATACGCCCCGCAATTCGAGGTCATCGTCATGAAAAACGTCGGCCACTGGCCCATGCTCGAGCGCCCCGCCGAATTCGATTCATTGCTCCAACAAGCCATCGACCGCGGCACTCGCACCACGACACGGTAATCTCGAGCGACGCGCCGATGCAAACGCGTTTGTTGAGCCTGCAGCGCGTGAGCGGTCCGGAACGGATCTCAAAAAAGATAACCCCACCTCCGCGATGGAGGAGGAACCGGGATATGGGATAGACAGCGTCGATTTCCATTGACGGACATTTTGCAATCACGTCCTCGAGGCGGTCGCGCCCTGCCGAGTATCGGCCGAGAGACTCGCGTATTGCGGCATCCGTCGATGGTCGGAACGACGAAGCCCGAACGATCCTCCGCACGCCCGATCGAGTCATGAGGCGCATTGAAGAGGGACAAAAAAGGCGATGGTAAGTAGGAGCTATGAAGCTCGCCGATCTCTCCAATGAAGAGCTGCTTTCGGGCCTTCGCGTCCTCGTCGGCCAAAGCCACGTTCTTCTCGCGCGCCTTCTTGCCTATTTGATTGATGTCGAGGAGAGGCGCCTCGATTTACAGTCCGCCTGCTCGTCACTCTTCGAATTTTGCGTACGCAGGCTAGGGATGAGCGAGGACGAAGCGTGCCGGCGGGTCGCGGCATCGCGCCTCGCCCGAAGATTTCCACTGGCGCTCACCATGATCGAACGAGGCGAGATTCACCTGACCGGCCTGCTGCTGCTACGCGAGCATATGACGGATAGTAATCATGTAGAATTGTTGCAAGCCGCTGCAGGGAAGACCAAGGCGCAGTTACAGGAACTCCTTGCGACGCACTTTCCTCGTGCTGACGCGCCTTCGTTGATTCGAGCGGTGCCCGAATTGGCCGTCGCTCAGCCCAGCGCGGGAACGCCCGCGTCCGCATCGAAAACATCTCGCATCGAACCCCTGTCGTCGAAACGGTACAAAGTGCAATTCACTGCGTCTGCGGAGCTCAAGAAAAAGATCGAGCGCGCCGCGGATCTCATGCGCCATGCGAATCCAAATGGAGATCTGGCGGTCGTCCTCGAACGTGCACTCGATCTGCTCCTCGTCGATCTCGAGAAGCGACGGCTTGGCAAAGCGAGCCGTCCAACCGTGGAAGCTCGTCGCAGCAGGCCCCGCGCAGGTTATGTAACCAGGGCAATTCGGCACGAGGTATTCGAACGCGACGGTAGACAATGCACGTTCGTCGACGAGACCGGCCGGCGCTGTGAATCTCGGTCATTCCTCGAGCTCGACCACATCAAGGCCCGTGCACTCGGCGGCACCGATGAAGCAATCAACCTGAGGGTCCGGTGCCGATCTCATAACCGCCTCGCGGCGGAACGCGATTTCGGTCGCGAGTACATCGAGAAGAAAAGGACCGAGAGACGGGCCTCGCGTCCTGAACCTGCCCCGAAGTCTTCCATTCACCCGCGCCAGCGCGTGCACGAATCGGAGACGGCCCTCCTTGCGCTGATAGCCATGGGTTTCAAGGAATCCCAAGCACACCACGCACTCACAACCATCGCGGAGCGCACGGCAACATTGACGCCATCCCTCGAAACAATCATTCGCGAAGCGCTCTCACTTTTGACGTAGAAGATCGCGAACCAGTCTAATGGCAAGAACCTTAACCGCGAGAAACGATTGCGGCATTGATGGAATCGACCACGGTACGCGTCCATCGGGGATCCTCTGACGAGATTGCATTGGTCTCAGCACCGGCCGTACCGACGCGAACCCAATATTTTGGTTTGGTTCGGACGTAGACGTAGAGCGGTAGAATACCAAGCAGAGCAATCCACATCCATATCATTCCCGAATCTGCGTTCTCAGCCTGATTGCAGCGGGACGTGCCCAGAACCGTCATGACTAGTCCAGCGAATAGTGCAATTGTTGGTCGCGGCTGCACCAGCTCTCGCACACTCGTGATGTTCGACATGGCATAGGTTGTGTCTTTGCCAACAACCAAGCGGAGATTCGTGACCGTAACTGACCGGTCTTGAAACAGTATCCGTTCGTTTGAAGCTTGGAGCGGTACATGCTGCGTCTTGGCCCCCTCGTGGGGCCGGCCACAGCGAGGACACGCCGGAGCAGCATCGGAGACTTGTGCGGCGCAGTCCGGGCAGAAGATGAGTGGCATTTGCACCATATTACATGAACGTCGGCCAGCGCTTACCACGCGACGCGCATGAGGTAACGGAATTTCATGTACCAGGAGAGGCGGACAGCCCCTCGAATCAGAGTTTGCCCACAACGGATGGCATGCCTTGGGTCTCCCGCCCTATTGCAACCAAATCCGTCGCCTCGAGCACGCGTTAGACGCCGAGGCAGAACAACATACATCGTAGTCTGCAAGCTCGCCGGCAATGTCGGAAAGGTTGCGAAAAGTTGCCATAGACGATTTCGCGCAGTTTTTTGTGTTGGCTGCCGGTGGCAGCGGGGCCGCTAAAGTGGCTGAGTTGAAATGGTGTATTAAGTGACACGTCAAGACGTCGACGTCCGCATTCGCGCGTTGCGGAGAACGGGTAGCTACAACGTGGGGTTCGTCGCGCCATGGCTCGATATTGTGCACCTGCGGAAGAGCGTCTGCTGACCGGCATTTTTCTTGCGCGCTCGAGGGCCTGCCTGCCGCGCTCCGGGAGGCCGGCTAACCTAGATCCGCTACTCGATTCGTGCGGGTGGAATGCACGTCGCAGGAGTGAGTGCGAGAGTCGCGAGATCAAGAGCGGGCGGTTCGATGAACGCGTGCTCGCACTCCCGAAAAGAAATCGAATCGGGCCCAGCTGAACAAGGAGCGCGCGACCGGATTGGGACATCTTGACAATTGGAGCTCCCATTGTCACAACATGCACCATGCCGGCCAGCATGACGGAGGAAGAGGCTGCGGCGCGTCGCTCGAGGATCTTGAACGCGGCGAGATGGTGTTTTCTCAATTTTGGCTTTTCGAAGACCTCGTTCGAGGACATTGCTAAGCGCGCGAATATTTCGCGCACGCTGCTCTATCGAATCTTCAAGGACAAGGAAGACGTCTTTACGGCGGTGTTCGCGGATTGGTTGGTCGCACGATACCCGGCTGCCCAGCAGGCTGCCACCGGCCCAGGCAAGGCAAAGGAGCGACTGCTCAACGTGTGCAAAGTGATGGTGCTCGAACCTTGGTCCGATATGGTTGGGGCACCTATGGGGGCGGAGTTTTATGATGTTTGCGAGCGGCTGGACCCCAAGATCGCCGCGCAGCACCGAAAGGTCGCACTCCGGTGCGTTGCGGCCGTGCTTGGAGATGAAGACACGGCCGAAGTCTTCCTTCTTGCCCTCGATGGCCTTCTTGCAGATGAACCAACGACGGCGGTGCTCGAATACCGTATGCGGATTCTCGTGGATCGCTTCGCACGAACGGGAAAACGTCGCCGG
Organism: Sorangiineae bacterium MSr12523; assembly: GCA_037157775.1. Classification (NCBI taxonomy): domain Bacteria; kingdom Pseudomonadati; phylum Myxococcota; class Myxococcia; order Myxococcales; family Pendulisporaceae; genus Pendulispora; species Pendulispora brunnea. Next base: position 1,481,263 of record CP089982.1, on the reverse strand, counting down.
CGCCCGGAAGAGAAAGGGAACTGACGTGTACAGCACGAACATTTGGACATCAACCGCCCAGGCACGGGCCACGAAGGGTTTCCAATGAGAGTCATCCTTTTCGGCGCATCGGGCATGGTCGGCGCAGGCACCCTCCGTGAAGCGCTCGATGATCCCAAGGTGGAGTCGGTGCTGAGCGTCGGACGAAGCTCGTGCGGCGTCGAGCATCCGAAATTGCGTGAGCTGCTCTTGCCAGATCTCTTCGATTTCACGGGTGTCGAAGACCAACTCGTCGGCTACGACGCCTGCATTTGGGCGGTGGGTATCAGCTCGGTCGGACTCGACGAGGCGGCCTACGCCAAGGTGACCGAGGAGCTGACACTTGCCTGGGCGCGCGCGCTCCTTCGTCTCAACCCCCAGCTTTCGTTCTGCTACTGCTCGGGCGCCGGCGCGGGTGGGAACGCGATGTGGGCGCGCGTGCGGCAGCGCGTGGAGGGCGCGCTGCAATCGATGACGTTCCAACATGCCGGCGTGGTCCGACCGGGCTTCATACGGCCCGGAGCGGGGATCAAGAGCCGCGTGTGGCTCTATCAGGCTGGAATCGTCCTGTTGAAGCCTATTTTCCCCCTCTTCATGCGCTTCTGGCCATCCTTGGTCACCACGTCGGAGACGCTCGGACGCGCCATGTTGCGCGTGGTCGAAGGACAGGCCGATCGATTCATACTCGAGTCCGAGGACATCAATCGGCTAGGAGCATAACGGTGCGCTACGCGAAGATGGGCGCCGTTGTCCTGGTGATAGCTGCGCTTGCGAGTGCCTATCATTTGGGCATCTTCGCGCAGGTCTCCGAGCCGAAGACCCTCGCCCGGACGCTCGTCGCGATGGGGCCGTGGGGTTATCTTGCGTTCGTCGTTGCCTATGCAGTTCTGCAGCCGTTCGGCGTCCCTGGGACGGTCTTCGTCGTCGCGGCGCCGCTCATCTGGCCGTGGAAAACGGCGTTCGTGCTCTCGATGACCGGGACGATGTTGGCCAGCGTCGTCGGCTTCTCGTTCGCGCGCTTCGTGGCGAAGGACTGGGTCTCGGCGCGCATACCCGCCCGGTTTCGAAAGTACGATGACGCGCTCGAGAGAAACGCATTTCAGAGCGTCGTCCTCCTCCGTTTGATCTTCTGGATGCCGCAGGTGCTGCACTCCTTCCTGGGTGTCTCGAAGGTGGGGTTCTGGACCCAAGTTTGGGGTTCGCTCATCGGCTACGTGCCACCGATTCTTCTCGTCAGCTTTCTGGGCGGGCAGATGTTCGATGCTTCGGGGAAAATGCAACCTGGCGCGTGGCCGATTCTCGCCGGCCTGCTCGGCGCTTCACTGCTCATCGTCGTGCTCGTCCGAGTCTACGGGAGCGGAACGACCAGACGTGACAGGTGTGACAGGTTTGACAAACATTGTCCAAGTGGTAGCACCTCTTCCGAATGAGCGGGGCGCAGGCTGAGGACTCCGGAGCTGATGAGGCCTATGAGGGCCGTACGGCCCGGATGAATCAGCGCAAGCGCAGCTGGTGGCGTCGCATCGTGCGGGCGGTTGGCCTGCTGGTCCTCCTTGCGGTGGCGCTGACCGTCGTTGCGGGTTGGACGGCCTTTGGACATCGCGCGGAGGGGGCCCGGCGTGCGCGCATGGAGCGCTCTCCTCATTGGAAGAATGGGCACTTCGCCAACCCGCAGCCGCTGGACAACGACGCGTGGCTCACCATCCGAAACATGGCCCACGCGAGCCCCTATCGCAGCCCCACGCAGCCGATTCCAACGCTCCCGGTGCCCTCGGACCGATTTGCGACTTCCCCGCCGTCCGGTTTGCGTCTCACGTGGCTGGGGCACTCCTCGATGCTCGTCGAAATCGACGGGCACCGCATCCTCACCGATCCCGCGTGGAGCCCGCGCGCATCGCCGGTCACCTTTGCCGGACCCGAACGCTGGTTTCCGCCGCTTCTCACGGCGCCCATCGTCCAAGAGAAGCTCCCGGTCATCGATGCCGTGGTCATCTCGCATGACCATTACGATCATCTCGATTACGGCACCATCGTCGCCATGAAGGATTGGAATACCACCTTCGTCGTGCCGCTCGGCGTGGGGGCGCACCTTGCCTATTGGGGTGTCGCGGAAGACCGCATCGTCGAACTCGATTGGTGGGAAAGTACACACATTCGCGATCTCACCATCGTGTGCACGCCCGCGCGCCATGCCTCGGGCCGCACCCTCTTCGACAATGACACCAAGCTATGGGCGGGCTACGCCTTCATCGGCGCCCAGCATCGCGCGTACTTCTCGGGGGACACGGGGCTCTTTCCGCTCATGAGTGACATCGGTGCGCGGCTCGGTCCCTTCGACGTGGCCATGCTCGAAGTCGGCGAGTACGACGCCGCCTGGCCCGATTGGCATCTTGGCCCGGAGCAGGCCGTCGAGGCCCACCGCATGGTCCGAGGGCAGCTCATGGTGCCCATGCACTGGGGCCTCTTCAACCTTGCGTACCACGGCTGGACGGAGCCCATCGAGCGCGCGCTCGCGGCGGCGGAACGCGCGAAGATCGATATCGTCACGCCCAAGCCCGGTCAGAGCTTCGAGCCCGGGCTGCCACCGGTGCGCGAGCGCTGGTGGCCCGATATTCCCTGGCGCACCGCCGACCAGGCGCCGGTGGTGGCCACGCAGATGAAAAAGCCCGTGATGCCGTAGACCACGAGCACGAACGCGCCGATGAACGGCACGTAGCTCGCCGGGCCCGATGGCAGCGGAAAGCCGAGCGGCCAGCCATACACGACGACGTGCCCGAGGTTCACGAAGAGGAATAAGCCGATCAGCGTGGCGAAATCCCTGGCAAGCCGGCCTGCCCCGTGAAGGAGCGCCCGATGCACCGCAAGGGCCGCGATGGTGCCCAAGCCGGCCACCGCGAAGGCGCGTGGGACGTAGTTCTCGCGCAGGTTGATCGAGCCGAAGTCGAATGCGCCCAGCACGCCCCGGTGCGCCATCCAGAGCGCCAGACCGCTCGCGGCCATCCAGCCGAGCGTCGCCCCCACCTTCCCCGAACGCCGGAGTCGTGCCGCGAGAAAGAGCACGGCAAGCACCCCGACCGCCACGCCACGAAGCGCCTGCGCCCGGGACTCCCGCGCGTAAAGGCGCGACCATGTTCCGGGTTCATCCCCCAGCCATCGCACCAGCGCCGCGCGGTTGGTCTCGCGAAAGCGCTCGACCGCGGCACGGCGATCCTGCGCATAGGCGCGGTCGGCCTCGGAAAAATGGGCAATCTCCCAAAGCTCGTCGAGAGCATCCTCACCAGCGCGCATGTGGTGCGGGAATCGCAATCCCGTGAGCACGGCGAGCGCCGGGGCCGTATTGCGGCCGTCGAAGGGGCCGCGATCGCTGCGCTTTGCCACGTTCACCCCTGCGAAGCACGCAAGGACGTCCCTCACCTCCGGCTGCGGCCCTCCGTGGCCGCCCTTCGCCGTGTGACCGTGGTCGGCCGTGAACACGACGAGATCGCGCGCCAAATCCACGCCCTTCAACAGCTCCATCGTCTCGCGGTCGGCGCGTGCGACCGCCGCAGCGTAGTCGGACGAGGCCGCGCCATGATGGTGGCCCGCCTCGTCGACGTACAGCGGATGAAACAAATCGAAGTCGCGGAGCTCGGCGCCCTCGAAGATGTTCACGTCGTGCATCTCGTGCACGGCGAAGCGATCGAAGCCACTCGGAAAGAGCTCCCGAAACCACGGCAGGTGGCTACTCCCCGCGACACTTCGGCCGGACGCTCGGGCGATCTGCCAGATGGATTCGGCGGCCAACGGCGTCGTCCGATCGTTGTTCCGCGAACCGTGGCGAGCGACCTCGAGCCCCGTCGAGAGCAGCGCGTAGACCGGCCGCGATACGGTCCATGGCCCCTGATCGGAAACGCGGCACTGACCGGCGGCCTCGAGCACCCGGATCACCCGCATGGTCTCCGCAGAGTCACGGCGCAGGCCATCGATGACAATCACGACCGTGTGCCGCGGCCTCACCGTGAGGGGCACGCGCACCTCGTCGTCGGCCGCGACGAGAAAGTACCCCGCATGGTTCGGAAGACGCCCGATGTACGAGTTGCCGAGAGCGATCCCGATGACAACGGCGACGAGAAAGAACGCGACCCGCAGCATCGGCCACCGATGCTCAGAAGCGTAGGTCCACTACGCGCTCGCGGCCACCGGCGAAGCGCCCGCCCCCGGCTTGTGCGATGCCACCCGCGAAACCGCGGGCCGGTCATCGTCCTGCAGCGGCGCCAACAAGGTCTCCACGTCGTCGGCGGTGAGCCCCGCCGATTGCTCCTCGTCGCCCAAGAGCATCGAAGACACGCGGCGCTTGCGGTGCTGCATCATCATGACGCGCTCCTCCACGCTGCCCGCCACGGCGAGGTTGTACACGAACACCGGGCGCTGCTGGCCGATTCGGTACGCGCGGTCCGTCGCCTGCAACTGCACCGCCGGGTTCCACCACGGATCGTAGTGAATCACCGTATCGGCGCTCACCAAGTTCAAGCCCGTACCGCCCGCCTTCAGGCTGATCAAGAACACGTCCGCCAGCCCCTGCTCGAACGCATCCACCTTGGCCTGCCGATCTTGCGTGGCGCCGGTCAGGATCAAATGCTCGATTTCGCGCTCTTCCAGCCCCTTGGCCAGCAGCGACAGCATGCTCGTGAACTGCGAGAACACCAGCACGCGGTGCCCGCCTTCGAGCAGCCCCTCGAGCAATTCGAAGAACGAATCGTACTTGGCCGAGGTCCGCACGGAGCGCGCGGCGTTCATCTGCACCAGCCGCGGATCGCAGCACACTTGCCGCAGGCGCAGGAGCGCCCCGAAGATTGGCACCGCCGACGCCGCGAGGCCCTTTTGCTTGATGACCTTGCGCACGTCCGCGTGGGCGGCCACGCGAATCTGTTCGTACAGCTCACGCTGATTGCCGGAAAGATGAATGAGCCTCATCATTTCCGTCTTCTGCGGCAGCTCGCGCGCGGCCTCGCGCTTCATGCGGCGCAAGATGTAGGGCGCCACCAGCTCGCGCAGTGACTCGAGGCGGTCTTCGTCTTTGAGCTGCTCGATGGGCTGGCGGTAGCGCGTGCGGAACGAAGCCTCGTTGCCGAGCAACTCCGGATTCAAGAAATGGAACAGCGCCCAGAGCTCGCCCAGGTGGTTCTCCACCGGCGTGCCCGTCAGACAAAGCTTGTGCTCGGCGTTGACCTTTTTGATGGCCTTGTGCGCCAGGCTGGTCACGTTCTTGATGGCCTGCGCTTCGTCCAGCACCACCATGTGGAACTGCAGCTGCTCGAAGCGCTCTTCGTCGCGCACCAGCACGGGGTACGTGGTCACCACCACGTCGCTCGTCGGGATCTCGTCCCACAGCGCATGCCGCCCCGGCCCCCGGAACAAGGTTACCCGCAGGTGCGGAGCGAACTTCTTGATCTCGTTGTTCCAATTGCCCACCAGGCTCGTGGGCGCGACGATCAGGATCGGCGAGGTGATGCGCCCCTCTTCCTTCTCCTTGCAGATGTGCGAAATCGTCTGCAGCGTCTTGCCCAGGCCCATGTCGTCGGCCAGCACGCCGCCCACGCCATTGGCGCGCAGGTGCTGCAAGAACGCGAGGCCCTCTTCCTGATACGAGCGCAAGGTCGCCTTCAGCAGCGCGGGCTTTTCCACCTTCTTGGGGCGCGCGGCCAGGGCGAAGGCGCGGTCGGCCACGTGCTCGGGATCGCGCCAGCTGATACGCGTGCCCTCGCTGCGGAATTGCTCGTCGAGCGGCACCAAGGCCGTCGCGCGCGCCCGCGGAAAGGTAAATCCGCCGTGCAAGCTGTCCTGCCATAGCTCGATGACCACGTGAAGCAGCGCGCGAAGCCGCTCGCGGCTCACCGTCACGTGGTGCGTCTCGCTCACCTGCATCGACACCAGCGATGGGAAGGTCTTTTCCAGCGCGGGAAGGCCGCCCTCCTCGCCATTGGCCCGTTCGATGAGCTCGATCACCATCGGCAGAAGGTCGACCCTCTTGCCATCGACCTCGACGCCCAGCTCCAGACTGAACCAGTCGGGCAGCTCCTCGCCGGCGGAATTGATCGACAGAAACCACGGCGCGTGGGTGTCGACGACCTGGAAGGGGTACTTCTCGTCCACCGTAACGCGAAAGCCCAGCGCGCGAAGCTTGGGCAGCGCCTGCGCGGTGAAGGCACAGTACGAATGGGCATCCCCGTCCATGCGGACGATGAAGTCGGCGTTGCAATCGACCGGCGGGGCGACGTCGTCGACGCACGCAAGATCCACCGCCCCCAGGCGTTCCAGCGCGTGCCGGCAACGCGTTTCGGCCGCGATATCGCGCGCCGCACCGGTGTCGTAGTGGAAGGTCAAGGTGATCAGCGGCATGGTGACCTCCTCGTACGAGGTTCCCAGGCCTTCGGTTCGGGTCACCATCACCGTTTCCGCGTGCAAGCGGACCGCCGGAACGAAATTCACGCCTCCTTTTGATCAGATTTGGCGAAAGAAGGCGAGAAGCTTGTTTAAGCGCTTCGTGCTGGACACCCGAACCTCGTCATGCGGTGGATGGACCTCGCCACCTCCACAATAGGTTGGGCACTCGACCCCGGTGCCATTGCCAAAGGTTTTGCTGGACACTACCCAGATTCGGCGAGCATGACCTTACCCCTCTCCGTTCTGGACCTGGTCCCGCTCGGTCGCGGAATGACCAGCCGGGAAACGTTGGAAGCCTCCGTCGAGCTCGCGCGCACGGCGGAACGGGCCGGCTACACGCGCCTTTGGTACGCCGAGCACCACAACATGCCGGGCATCGCCACCACGACGCCCGAGATCCTCATCGCCCATGTGGCACCGCTCACCTCGCGGATCCGGCTGGGCGCTGGCGGCGTGATGCTGCCGAACCACTCGCCGCTCAAGGTCGCCGAGTCGTACCGGCTGCTCGAGGCGCTGCACCCGGGACGCATCGATTTGGGCCTCGGCCGCGCGCCGGGCACGGACACGCTCACCGCGCTGGCCTTGCGCCGCTCGCGGGAGGCGCTCGTGGCCGACGACTTCATCGACCAGCTCGAGGAGCTGCGCGGCTTCGGGAACGACGCCATGCCGGCGGAGCATCCCTTCGCGAAGATCCGCGCGATGCCCGACGACGTGAAGCTTCCGCCCATCTGGCTTTTGGGCTCCAGCTCGTACAGCGCGAAGCTCGCGGCGGCGCTCGGTCTCGGGTTCGCATTCGCAGGGCATTTCAGCCCCGATCCGCCGGAGGAAGCGATGCACATTTACCGCCAGCGCTTTCGTCCGGGCCCGCTGGAGCGGCCGCATGCCATCCTGGCGCTCTCGGTCTTTTGTGCCGATTCCGTGCAGGAAGCGCGGCGTCTGGCCTCCTCCGTGCTCGTCTCGTTCGCGCAGCTCCGGGCCGGGAAGCCAGGGCGCCTGGTAAGCCCCGACGAGGCCTTGGCCCACGAGTTTTCGCCCCTGGAAGAAGCGGCGGTGGCCCATTTCCGGCGGATGCAGATCGTCGGGACCCCGGCGGACGTGCGCGCGCGCATCGAGGCGGCGGTCTCGAGCACGGCGGCCGACGAGGTCATGCTGGCGACCCACGCCTACGATGCTGCTGCGCGGCGTAGGTCGTACGAGCTAGTCGCCGGCGCGTTCTCGTCGTAAAGCGGTATCATGCGTAGTTCCCGCGTCGTTCCCCTCGTATCCGTGTTGCTTGCAGCCTGCGGCGGGTCGCCGCCACCGTCTTCCGAGCCGCCACCCAAGGCCGAGCCTGCACCCGCGCCGGCCGCCGCCGCAGCCAAGGCGCGCCTCGCGTATCCGCCCACGGCAAAAAAGCCGGAGACGATCGAGGCCGGCGCCATCTCGTTCGAGGACGACTACGCGTGGTTGCGCGATTCGGCGGATCCGGCGGTCACCAAGTGGGTCGATGCGCAGAACGACTTCACCACGGCGAACCTGCGTGGCTACCCGCACCTCGATGCGCTGCGGGCCCGCTTCACGAGCCTGACGAAGCGCTCCAAGCCAACGCTCACCGATATCCAGGGCACGACGAACGGCTACTACGCCATGCGCCGCGCGCCCTCGGCGCCGCAGCCGGCCATCGTGCACGTTTCCTCGCTCGAAAAGCCGGATGCGGCGCGTGTGGTCATCGACCCCGCCGTGCTCGATCCGAGCGGGCAGACCTCCATCGACTGGTTCACCGTTTCGCGCGATGGAAAGCGCATCGCGCTGTCGCTGTCGAAGAACGGCAGCGAGGACGGGAGCCTTTCCATCTTCGAGACCGCCACCGGCAAGCTGGTCGACGGCCCCATCCCGCGCGTGCAGTACCCCACCGCGGGTGGAAGCGCGGCCTTCTCGGGCGATGGGAAATCGATCTTCCACACGCGCTTCCCGGCGCCCGGCGAGCGGCCGCCGGGCGAGGTCCATCGCTACCAGCAGCTCTATCGGCACGTGCTCGGCACGCCGATCGAGCGCGATGAGTTGGTGCCGCTCACCGGGCTGACGGACATCGCGGAACTGGACCTATCGCGTGCCACGGAAACCGGCACCATCGTGTGCCGGGTCGCCATCGGCGACGGCGGCGATCACCGTTGGTTCGTCGGAACACCGTCGGCCAAAGGCTACACGTGGAGCCTTCTGGCCGAGGTGGGCGATGGCGTGACCTTCGTCGAGGCCTCGCGCGATGCCCTGTTCGTCGTGCAGCAGAAGAACGATTCTCCCGGGTCGGTCCTTCGCGTGCCCGCGCGCACGCCGAAGCTCGCGGCGGGTAAGCTCGTCGTACCCGCCGAGGAGCGCAACATCTCTGGGATTTCCGTGTCGGGCGACAACCTCGTCGTGTTCGACATCATTCGCGCCAACGTCCGCGGGCGGGTGTTCGATCTCACGGGCAAGCTGCGCGGAGATGCGCATTTTCCCGCGAGGGCGAACGTGTACCCGGCGGCGGAGGCGAATGGCTCGCTGTACGTCAACGTCATCTCGTACTCGTCCCCGCTGTCGGTGCAGCGCCTCGATGCGAAGAGTCTCGAGTTGAAGAAGACGCCCATCTTCTCCGAGTCGCCGGTGAACTTCGACGATATCGAGATCATCGACGAAGAAGCTCGCTCGCGCGACGGCGCTCGCATCCCCGTCACGATTCTGCAGGTTCGAGGCGCGAAGCGATCGCCCGAGACGCCAGTGTTGCTGACGGGCTACGGCGGCTACGGCATCTCGCTGACCCCCAAGTTCGATGCACGCAATCGGGTGTGGTTCGATCAAGGCGGGATTGTCGCCATCGCCCACATTCGGGGCGGCGGCGATATGGGCCCGGCGTGGCATGCCGACGGGAAGCTCGCCCGCAAGCAAAACTGCTTCGACGACTTCATCGCCAGCGCCGATCACCTGGTGAGTGCCGGATACACGTCGCGCGCCAAGCTAGCCATCATCGGGCGCTCGAACGGCGGATTGCTCATGGGCGCGGTGCTCGCCCAGCGGCCCGACATTGCGCGCGTCGCGATCGTCGGCGTGCCCATTCTGGACATGGCCCGCTACGAGGCGTGGCCGAATGGGCAGTTCAACGTCCCCGAGTACGGCTCGATGAGCGATCCGGCCATGGCGCCGAAGCTGCTCGCGTACTCGCCGTACCAAACCGTAAAGCCTGCCGCGTATCCCTCGGTGCTGGTCATTTCGGGCGTGACCGATGGGCGCGTGAACCCGGCCGATGCCCGCACCTTCACGGCGAAGCTGCAGGCCATCTCGACGTCGGATTCGCCGGTGCTCCTGCGCACGTGGATGGACTCGGGCCACGGCATGGGCACCAATGTCTTCAAGCGCGCGGAGGAAGATGCGCAGACGTATGCGTTCCTCTTCCGCGAGCTCGGCGTGCAGTACCGCGCGGAGAAATAAGGGGATCTACGCGGACGTTCGCGTGGCCTGGGCGCCCCAGAGGACGATGGCGGCCAGGGTGGGCGCCAGGCACGCGAGCACGATGACGACCCAATCCGTCGGGCCGTGCACGCGCGGCACATTGAAGGTGACGGCCTCCGTCAAGGTGAGGAGGCCGTCCATGGTGACCGCAGCGGCGAGCAGACGCGCGAGGCGGGGGCGAAAGCGCGAGGACAGGGCGAAGAGCCCGATCATCACGGCGATGTCGAAGCCGACCCACGCCCACTTGATCCAAGGTGCGGGGAACCATTTTCGCGTCTCGACGGAGGCGAGCAAAATCGTCCATGGCACGAGCAGCGCCGCGAGCACGCGGACGACGAAGGCGGGCCCGCGCAGGAGCGTCTCCATGCCGAAGCGCGAGAGGCTGCCGCGCGCGAAGGCGACGAGCACGTCGTAGACCGCAAGCACCGCGCTGGCGCCCTTGGGGTACGCGAGGTACGTGGGCTCCCAGCGATCCGGCTTTAGCTTGGCCTTGAAGGCTTGCACGCCGTGAAAATCGTAGAGCGCCCGCCCGACGGAGCGCGCGGCGCCGAGCCAGCGGTTCACGCTGCCGGAGAGCGGCGCAAGGCCCAAGGTGACGTCGTGGCTTTCCTCGGCGGCAAACAGGCGCATCGCTTGGTCGATGAGCATTTCGCCCGTGCCGTTGGGCGCACCCGAGCCGCGCACCAAGTCTTCGATGAGCCAGCCGCCGCGCGCATACACGGGAACCGCCGCCAAGAACGCGACGATGGCGCCCTGCCGTTCGGCGACGAAGTAACGCCTCTCCTCGGGAAAATCGAAGGGCTGCACGTCGACGAGAAAGCCCATGGGAGCCATGGCGCGCGTGGAAAGCCAGCGCGCGACGAGCGTCTCCATCGCGTAGCGGGCGACGGTGCCGGGTGCGACTTCCTCGGTGGCGAGCTTGCGAATCGTCACGCCCTTGGCGCGGGCGCGGCGGATCTGTTCGCGAAGGCTGCGGCTGCCTTTGACGATGTCCGGCCAGCCCGCGGGATCCCATACCGGCTGCTCGCCGATCTGCAGCGACGCGAGGTCGTTCGAGGCCGTGAGAAGGCGCGTTTCGGTGGCAAAGAAGGAAACACGGCGCCCCTTTTCCCGCGCGGCCGCGATGAACGCCGCGGTCACGGAGGCCAGTGCATCGTCGCCGGCAATGGGCGCGCCGGCTGCCACCCACGCGTGGCCGGTGTCGGCGTAGGCGACGCAGCCCTGCTCGCAGAACCAATAGCGAAAACCGACCTCGAGTACCTGGAACGATGTCCGATTGAACCCGTGGTCCCGAAGCAGGGTGAGCACACGCGACCGCATCTCGACTTGGTCGATTTTTAGAGCTGGCGGAGGCCGGCGTCCACTTGCTTCGTGTTACCGGACGTACACACCTCGGGCGCGGAAGGGCCCATTTTGGCAGAAAATGCCATGGCAAGGAGCCTGCAACGATGCGCCCTCATGCGCATCTCGTGGCTCCTGTCGTCCGTGGCCTTCGTCTCGCTGACCTTGCCGGCCTGCGCCAGCAAGACGGGAAACAACGAAGAGCCGCTCTCGCAATCCGAGGCCCTCGAGGCCGTCGAAGAGAGCTCACTGAGCTCGCAGGCGAACAACCTGACGAGCGCAAGCATCGAGATTTCCACGAACTTCACCATCGGCGGCGCCGTCGAAGCCGCTGCGACGCAGCTTCGCACCTTCATCGCAACGCAGCTTCCGTGTGCCGAGACGACCTTGGTCGGCAGCACGTTGAGCATCACGTACGGCGCGCGCCCTGGAAGCTGCGTCTACCGAGGCCACACGTTCTCGGGCAAATCGCAGGTCAAGGTGACGCACAACGATGCGGGCAGCATCATCGTCGACCACACGTGGACCGATTTTTCGAACGGCCTGGTGAAGGTCAACGGCACCGCGGAAGTCACTTGGAACACGGCGAATCCCTCTCGCCGCGTCGTTCACAACGTCACGTGGACGCGCATCTCCGACGGCCGCTCCGGCCACGGCACGGGCGACCGCACGCAAACCGCGCTAGGCGGCGACATCGGAGTGGGCTTCACCGACAGCGGGAACCTGAACTGGAGCAGCCCGCGCGGCCACTGGGCTCTCTCGATCCAAGGCGTCGAGATGCGCTGGAAAGATCCCGTGCCGCAGGCAGGCACCTACATCTTGGAGACGCCCAAGGACAAAACGCTCACCGTTACGTACTCCCGCGTGGACGCCGATTCCATCAAGGTCACCGCCACCGCCAATGGCCGCAGTTTCAGTTTCGATGTGAATTCGTTGGGCGTCCACGCGAGGTAGCGGGATCGTGAACCGTGATCGTTCACGTGATCGTGGTCGTGCACGCGCACGCGCTCGAAGAGACCAGCGGGGGCGCTTCCCACGCACCGCTTCGTGCACGAGCGCGTGCGCGTGCACGATCACGACCACGAAAGACGATCACGATCACGGGACACGAGCACGTGCACGATCACGGGACTGCTATCCCAATTAGATCGGTGGGCCGAAGCTGCAAGTAATACGGCGCGGATGATCGGGATCCAACGCATTGCCAATCATCTGGGCCACATCCAAATCGAACGCGAGCCCGATATGGCCCGACGGATCGAACGGACACGTGTCCTGCAGGTATACGTTCTTCACTCCCTCTTCTTTGATGAACGAGTTCTCGTGGGGAACGACTAGAGGGTCGGCTTTGGACACGATGATCGTGTAGTCGATGCCCGGCTGCGCGATGGCACCTACCTCGAGCTTTTTCACCTCTGCGCCGTCGACGATGATCTCCGAACACGCATGGCAGCCCACCGTGTTGAGCACCTGATCGACGAAGGGGCGCAGTCCCAGGTAATCGCCCACGCTCACCAAACCGAGGAACGTCGTCCCGTGCGTGGGGGGCGCCAGCGCTACCACGTGCCCGACCTTGTCGGCATAGCCGAGCATTTTGGGACCATAGATCGAATGGAATCCGCCCTCGGAGTGCCCGACGATATCGACTTTGGCGGCTCCGGTGGTGGTGCGCACCTTTTCGATGTATGCGGCAATTTCCTTGGCCGAATCGGCGATGTGGATTGAGCCTCCAACCGGGATTCCGGGAATCGCCTGACCGTACGTTGGGGCGAAGGTGCAATACCCATTCAGGGCCAGATAAGGGCCTACGAAGCTGAAGTTGCCAGGACCATTGCCGAAGAGCCCATGGAGCAGCACCACGGGATTCGGGTGCGCGGCGGAAGGTCTACAACTCCAGTCGTTGAACCCAGACGAAGGCGCGCTCTCGGCGGCGTCTGCGCTCGTACCCGAGACCGCGATCATGCCTATGGCCAGCACGCCCATGGCGGCTTTTGCGAACCTGGGACCCATGACTCACCCCTTTCGGAACGACGGACTCTCCCCGCTCGTAGACTTCAGTAGATGCTTTGTCGCGTCCACCACTGTTCGAGCAGGACTGTTTTTTTCTCTGGTTTTGACTATTGCGAACCAGAATCTTGATTCATATTTTGCCTAGCTGATGATGCGACTTCCGTCAACCTCTAGACCGGCGATGAATGACCGCTCATATTCGTTTGGTTCGATGTCCACCAGCCGCGCCCCCAAGGAAATGCCACCGAGGAAGAATTCCGACCGGCGCCGGCAGCCCACCAGTCCGAGTGTGATTCGGTGGGTAAACCTGCCCCTTCAAGAGCGCAGCCGGCTCAAACTCGATCGAATCGTCGCGGCCTTCGAGAAGCTCGTCGCCGAACGCGGGCTCGATGGCGCCACCGTCGCAGACATCGCGCGCGAGGCGGGCTGCTCGGTGGGTGCATTCTACACGCGATTCAAGGACAAGGGCGATCTCTTCCGCTACGTGGTCCTGCACCACTTGGAGGAAGGCCTCCTCACCTTGCGCGGCCTCGCCACGGGCGAAGGCTGGAAGGAGGCCGACACGGAGACCATCATCAGCAGCATCATCGCGCTGGTGGTGGAGCTGCATCGCCGCCACGAGGGCTTTCTGCGCGCCTTCTACGAGCAGGCGCACAAGGATCCCGTGGTCATCGCGCACTTGAGCAAGGCCGGGGTCGAGCTCGAAGAGGTTCTGTTCGCGATCATGTCCGAACGAAAGGACGAGATCTCGCATCCGAATCCGCGCGTGGCGGTCGGCTTCGCCGTGCGCATGGTGATGGGCACGATGCAGTTTCGCTCCCTCATGGCGCCGCACACGCCAAAGGAGACGCACTTCGCGTGGTCGACGTGGGCGGAAGAGATGACCGCGAGCTTGCTCGCCTACCTAGGCGTGCGGGCGCCCGAGTCGCAGCAACCGCTCAGCGAGTGACACCACGGCGATGCGCAGCGCATCGGGCGCGCGCACCTCGAAGGAAAACGGCAAGCGCGCCAGCTCGAGGGCGAACCAATCGAGATCGTCGGCGGTGCTGCGCAGGAGCGTGCGCTCGCCGGTCCATTCGAGCACACCGGCGGCAGAAAAAAGTGCACGCCGCGCCGTCTCGAGATCGGCCTCGAGCAGGACCTCGATGGAGTGTGCACGCGGCAACGTGGCCAGCGACAGCGCAAGGTACGAGAGCGCATCGAAGCCTTCGGGCCGGGTGAAGCGCGCGGCAATCGCGCGCACCTCCTCCACGCGGTCGAGCCGGAAGGAGCGCAGGCCACCGCGCAGATGGCACATGCCGACGGCGTACCAGCGCCGATTGCGGTAGGCGAGGCCGTACGGATCGAAATCGCGCTGCGTCTCTTCGTGGGCGCTGGCGCGGTAGCGCATGCTCACACGGGTGCGCGTTTGCGCGGCGGAGCTGAGTGCCACGAGCGCGGCGTTGCTTTCCGGTGCATCCCGCCCGCGCCGCGCGAGATCGAGCGTCACGGTCTCGTCGACCGCGCGTACGCGGCGCTTCAAGTTGGGGGGCATCACACGCTCCAATTTGGCCTGCGCGCTGGCCACGGAGGTCACCGCCTCGGCGAGCCCGAGACCTCGCACCGCGAGCAGCCCGATGGAGAGCGCAAGCGCCTCGTCGTCGGTGAACATCATCGGCGGCAGTTTGAAGCCGGCCACGAGCATGTACGCGCCATCGCGCCCGCGCTCGGCGGTGATGGGGATACCGATCTCCTCGAGCATGGCGATGTAACGGCGCACCGTGCGCGGGTCCACCTCGAGCCTCCGCGCCAGCTCCGCGCCGCTCATGCGACCGTGCGTCTGCAGCAACTCGAGGACGGTCAGCACGCGCGTGGTGGGACGAGGCATCGCTTTCCAGTGTAACGCGGCAATTAGGGCCAAATGTGTCCTATTTGTGCAGTACGGGTTTTCCGCATGAACGACTTCGATTTTCTCATGGGCTCCTGGCACGTTCGCAACCGCCGCCTTCGCGAGCGGCTCAAAGGCTCGACCCAGTGGGACGAGTTCGACGCGACCAACGTCGCGCGCCCGCTCCTCGACGGCGTGGGCAACGAGGACGAGTTCCGCACCGACCACGACGGCGGCTTCATCGGAATGAGCTTCCGCTTCTTCAATCGCGCCACGAAGCAGTGGTCCATCTACTGGGCCAGCAACCGCACCGGCGTACTCGAGCCTCCGGTGACCGGCTCGTTCTCCGAGAACACGGGAACCTTCTACGGGGACGACGTCCTCGAGGGCCAACCGATCCGCGTTCGATTCATTTGGTCGCGCATCGACACGAAGACGCCGCGCTGGGAGCAAGCGTTCTCGAACGACGGCGGAAAGACCTGGGAAACGAACTGGATCATGGATTTCTCGCCACGCGCGGATTGACGCCGGTTCTTTAATGATGAACATGTTCAGTGAACGTGTTCATCAGAACGGAACAGAAGGCTGCCACACGCGCGCGCATTCTGGAAACGGCGCGCAAGCAGCTCGAACGGGACGGGTACGACGGGACGAGCATCCGCAGCGTCGCCGGCGAGGCCAAGGTGGCCGCAGGCACCGTGCTGCTCCACTTTCGCGACAAGCAGGACCTGCTGCACGCCGCGCTGTTCGACGATCTGGAGACGACGTGGGCGCGCGCGCGCGAAGTCAGTGAAAAGAAAATGCAGAAAAAGGGCTCGCTCGAGCGGGCCCTCACGGCGCTGGCGCGGGCCTTTTTCGACTACTACGCCGAAAGGCCCGCGCTCTCGCGGGCGTTGCTGCGAGAGTCGCTGTTTGCCGCACCACCGTGGAGCCAGCGCTTCGCCGCGCAGGTGGCCGAGGTGCATGCGCACGTGGCCCAGCTCGCGGGGGCGGCCAAGTCACGCGGCGAGCTCGAGGCGGATGTGGACGTGGCGCTCCTCGGCGCCGCGTTCTTCTCCTTTTACTACTTCGCGCTCATGGCATGGCTCCAAGGCGGACATGCTCATCCGTTGCAGTTTTTCGAACGGCTGCTTCGCCAGCATCTCGACGGACTCGCGCCAAGGAGGAAGCGATGACGGCATCGATCGTATTCGTGAGTGACGAGCAAAAGGCCATCGTGCAAACGTGGTGCGGCGAATTTCGAAAGAGGATCGCGATCGCCGTCGAAGACCGCACCGTGAAGACGTCGTTTGGGCGGACGCACGCCCTCGTGGCGGGTCCAGAGAATGGCAAGCCCTTGGTGGTGCTGCACGGTGCACTCGCATCGTCGGCGCATGTCCTTCCCGAGCTCGGAAGCCTCGTGAGCAAACGGCGCGTGTACGCGCTCGACATCATCGGACAATCGGTCCTGAGCGAAGACCGACGCATCGACGTACATGACGATTCGTACGGGCGCTGGGTCGTCGAGGCCACCGACGCACTGGGGCTGCGGCACTACGATTTGTACGGGGTGAGCTGGGGCGGCTTCGTGGCGCTTCGTGCGGCGCAGGCGGCCCCCGCGCGCGTGGGGCGCCTTGCGCTGCTGAACCCCGCGGGATGGGTCGCCAACTCGGCATGGAAAGGTCTCAAGGCCATGGGCTGGCCCTTGCTGATGTTCCGGCTCTTTCCGTCGGAGCAGCGCCTCCGTCGCGTGATCGAGCCGCTCTTTTCCACCGTCGACGACACCGATTGGACGCGCTACTTCGGGGACGCGCTGCGCGCATACCGGCTGGACGTGCGGGTGCCACCGCTGGTGAAGCCGGAGGAGCTCGAGGGGCTCACCTGCCCCGTTCTGGTCTTCGCCTCCGATGAAGACATATCCTTTCCAGGTCGCGCCCTTTTGGCGCGCGTGCGCGAGCTGCTTCCCCACGCCGAGGTGGAGCTGCTCGAGCACACGAAGCACTGCCCGCCAACCACCGACGCCTTCCGCACGTCGTCGAGCGCGCGCGTAGAGCGATTTCTGGCAAGCTAGGGACGATGGGCCTCGGGAAGATCGTTCGGTTTGCGGTAGGAGCCGTGGGCGTGGTGTACGCGGCGGCGGCAGCGCTCGCATTTGCGAAGCAGCGAGCCATTCTCTTTCCGGCGGGCGCGCCGCGGGATGTGGTGATGCCCGAGGGTCAGCTCGTGCGCATCTCGGCGGAGGGGCGCGAAGTGTTTGCCCTTCATGCTCCGGCGAAAGATGCCGATGCTCCCACCTTGGTGTTCTTCCACGGCAACGGCGAGCAGCTGGCCGATCTGCCGGTCATCCTGCGACTCTTTGCCACGTACAGGCTAGGCGCCTACGCCATCGAGTACCCGGGCTATGGGTTGGCGCACGCGCAATCCGTTTCGGAAGCGGCCGTCTACGAGGCCGCCGAGGCGGGCCTCGTTCACTTGGAAAAGGAGCTGGGCATTCCGCGCGAGCGCATCGTGCTCGTGGGCCAGTCCATCGGCTCGGGGGCCGCAACGGAAATGGCACGACGCGGGCATGGCTCGAAGCTCGTGCTCCTTTCGCCGTACACGAGCATCGCCGAGATGGCGCGGGTGGTGCTGCCCATGTTTCCTGGGTCGCTCATGGTTCGCGACCGATTCGACAATGCCTCGAAGGCGCCGGGTATCGATATACCCGTGTTGATCCTGCACGGCACAGCGGATGAGCTCATCCCCGTGACCATGGGAAAGAAGCTCGCGACATTGTTTCCGCAGGCGCAGCTCGCGTTGGTCGAGGGCGGGCACCACGGCGACCTCTTTTTCCGCAACGACGACTTCGTCCCCGCGACCATTGCGCGCTTTGCGACTTTCCCCGCAACTCCGCAAAACGCCGGCCGATAATCTCGTTTCGGAGGGTGCGAATGGATAATCCTTACAATCCGCCGGCGGCAAACTATGGCCAGTACGTATCTCCGCAAGATGCATGGGGACGTTATGGCGGCTTCGTCCCCCTGCAGAACCGCATGCTCGTCGCCTCGCTTGCCATCGGACTAGCGGTGGTCGCATCGGGAACGCTCGACGTCGCCCAGCTGACCTTTGCAGGGCAACTCGATGGCACCCGTGAACATGTGGGGGCGGCCCTCATTGTGGGCGGGAGTGGCCTCTTCACCGTTCTGGCCCATCTGGCGGCGGCGCTTTGCTATTGCTTATGGCTTCACCGGGCGGCCTCGAACGTGCACGCGTTCGGCGGCTACATGACCTTCTCGCCGGGGGCATGCGTGGGCTGGTTTTTCGTCCCCTTCGCAAACTGGGTGAAGCCTTACCGCGCTGTTTCCGAGCTATGGGTGGCCAGTCATCCGCGGGCGCACCGCACCAAGAGCATGCTCGATGCCTGGTGGGCCACCTGGATCATCTCGAGCTTCCTTCAAACGGCGGCCGGTCGCATCAGCGACATGTCCCTCGCCGGGACCATCGGTCTGGGTGGAACGCTGTTCACGGCCATCGCAGCCTACTTCTGCATCGCCGTCATGCGCGCCATCTCGCAAGGTCAACTCGACGGCGCCGAGCGCGCGGGGATCTCACCGTCGCAATTGCGTTAGGCCACACGGCAGAGAAAATAGAGCCACCGTTCCGGCGGGCACTCGTGTGCGAGCGACACGATTTCCGTGCCCGTCGTTGCGGAGAAGGCGCGAACGCGCTCGAAGCCCGCTTGGTGAAGTTGCGCGAGCTGCTCGGAGAGCCACATGTGGTACGTCGCCGCTCGAAAGTCGAAGACGCGTTCGAGATTGTGCGTCGAAAAGACGAAGGTCCCGCCGTGCCGGGCCACGCGCCGGACTTCGCGGAGCACGCGGCCGCGATCGTCATGGTCGACGTCGTCGATGCCGTTGCGCGAGAAGAGAACGAGGTCGAAGGTATCGTCGTGGAAAGGAAGCGTTCGCGCATCGCCCAGCAGGAACTCGTAGGGCGTCCCGGCGAAACGCTTGCACCATGCGCGAAGCGTGGCCGGCGATCCGTCGAGCGCAATGTAGCGCTTCACCCGCGGCGCGAAATGCTCCGTGGTTCGGCCGCCACCCACCCCGAGATCGAGCATGGTCATGCCCGGCAGCTCGACGTGCAGTCGTTCGAGAATGGTCGTTTCTGCAGGCTGCAGCGTCGCCGCCCGCGCGCGGGGGCGTGCGACGCGGCGCTCTGCGTAGATGCGGCGATGGGCTTGATTCACATTCCACAGTGACTCCGGCGAGCCACGGCGGTCCAGCTTTCGAGCTACGTGGTCGCGTAGCAGCGGGCTGGGAAACCACGGGCGCCGGGGCGGGCGCGGAACAAGGCGCCCGCGGCGGGCTGGGTGCCCGGTGCGACGGTCTGAGGGGACGTCGTGATGTAGAGCTCGTCGAGCTCGGGCCCGCCGAAGGCGCAGGCCGTGACTTGCGACACCGGCAGCTCCACGCGCTCTTCGAGGCGCCCCGCGGGCGTGTAGCAATGGACGGCGGAGCCACCCCACAAAGCGATCCAGAGGCGCCCTTCGGTGTCGACGCTCATCCCATCGGGGGAGCCTTCGGCCTCGGGAATGCGAAACAGCGTGCGGCGGTTGCTGAAGCGACCATTGGGTGTGTAGTCGAACGCATCGACCCGATGGGTTGGCGTGTCGATGTAGTAGGCCGTGCGGCCGTCGGGGCTCCAGGACAAGCCATTGGAGATGGTGACGCCTTCGAGAATGACCACGGTGCTCCCGTCGGGATCCATTCGGTACAGACTGCCCGCGCCGGGTGACTCGTCGTAGGCCATGCTGCCGCAATAGAAATGGCCATCAGGCGAGCAGTCGCCGTCGTTCATGCGAACGCGAGGATCGTCCCATACCTCGGGGAGCGGGCGGATGTTGCTCAAGTCTGCGTCGGCCAGGGCGAAGCCGCGCTCGATGGCGATCACCGCACCGCCATCCGTGCGGGGCCGGATGGTCGCGGCAATGCGGCTGCCCACGGGGTAGCGGGTCACGGCCCCGGTGCGCGCGTCGAGTTGGAGGACCTCGCCCCCGAACATGTCGACCCAGCGCAGGCCCGGCCAGCTGGGATGCCACACGGGGCCCTCCCCGTGCGAGGCGTTCGGATCGGTGATCTGCTCGGCGTGGGACATGGACGTTTACCGGCGAAGTGAGCCCTCGATCCAGCGCGGGATGTCGAGCGGGTTGTCGTCGCGCAGCGCTTCGGGCAGCAAGTGCTGCGGCACATTCTGATAGCACACCGGGCGCAAGAATCGGCGAATGGCCGTCGAGCCCACGGACGTGTACAGCGACGACGTCGCCGAGGGGTACGGTCCACCATGGTGCATGGCATGGGATACAGCCACGCCGGTGGGCCAGCCGTTCCACAAAACGCGGCCTGCGCGCTCGGACAGCTCGGCCAAGAGCGGCGCGGCGATGGCATCCCCCGCTTCGCCGTGCACGGTGGCCGTGAGCTCGCCGGTGAAGAGACGCGCCAGCTCGGGGAGTTCGGCCTCGCTGCCATAGCGCACCACCACGGAGGTCGGACCGAAGCACTCGGTGAGCAACGCCTTCTCGCGATCAGCGAAGAGCGCGCTCGCCGTCGTGCCCAGCAACGTGGGCGACGGGCCATTCGGCGAGTCCGTCCCCGCGTGAAGCACGCGAACCGCCGGGTTCGCGCTCAAGGTGCGCAGCACGGACGCATACCCGGACGCGATGCGCTCGTTGAGCAGGGGCGCTGCCGCGCGATCGAGGACGCCTGCGACCAGCCGCAGCTCGAACTCCTCGGCCACCGACTCCGGTACGAACAGGAACCCCGGCTTGGTGCAAAACTGACCCGCGCCCAAGGTGTACGAGTCGAGGTACCCCGACGCGATTTCGGCACTGCGCGCGCGTGCGGCCGCTTCTGTGACGAATACCGGATTGACGCTGCCCATTTCGGCATAAAACGGAATGGGCACCGGACGCGATGACGCCAAATCGAACAGGGCGCGCCCGCCGTGCGTGGACCCCGTGAAGGCGCCGGCCTTGATGCGCGGATCGAGCAGCGCCGAGCGGCCGGCCTCGTCGCCGTGAAAGAGCGCGAACGACCCGTCGGGAGCACCGCCATCGCGCAAGGCGTCCGAAACGATGGCCGCCGTGCGATCGCTGAGACGCGGATGCCCGGGATGCGCTTTGAGCACCACCGGACAACCGGCGGCGAGGGCCGATGCCGTATCGCCTCCGGCGACGCTGAAGGCAAACGGGAAATTGCTCGCCGCAAACACGACCACCGGGCCGAGCGGCAGCAGCATGCGCCGCAGATCCGGCCGCGGACCGGGCGGCCACTTCGGATCGGCCGCGTCGAGCGTAGCCTCGAGGTAGCTACCCTCGAGGAGCAGATCGGCAAAGAAGCGCAGCTGGAACGTGGTGCGTTTCAACTCCCCCGTGAGGCGCGCCTCGGGCAGATGGGACTCCTCCCGCGCGAGCGGGACGAGCTCGGGAGCAGCCGAATCGAGGGCAACGGCGACACGGCGCAAGAGTCCCGCGCGCGCAGCCGGACGAAGGGCAGCAAGAGGCGCATGCGCCGCCGCCGCCGCGGTGAGCATTCGTTCGAGTTCACTCATGGGCGTAGCAACACCTTTACAGCACGGGCGCTCGAGTCGGTGAGAATCCGAAACGCTTCCGTCACGTCATCGAGTGGGACCTCGTGGGTGATGATCGGCGACGGGTCGAGGATGCCCGATGCAAACGCACGCACCGCATGCGCCCATGCGCGCGATGGCGCACCGAACACCGTGTGGACCGTGATTTCGCGCAGGACCAGCTCCGTGGGTGAGAGTGCGTTGGTCTCGCCGGTCGAGGCTGGCGGAATACCCGTGAGCACGATGCGTCCGCCACGTCGAGCGAGGAGCATCGCCTGACGGGCCGTATCGGCCGCACCCGCCGCCTCGAGAACGACGTCGAACTGCCCCGCCCGGCGCTGGGCCTCCTCCGGCGAGAGGCATTCGCTTGCACCACACCGCCGCGCGAGCTCGCCGCGATCGCGGCGGGGATCGACCACGATCAACTTCGACGGCTCGCTCGCACGAAGCAGCTGCGTGGCCAGCAATCCGAGCGTGCCCGCACCCACCACGGCCACGCGCTCGCCCGAGACGACCGCCGCCTTCATGCACGCCGCCGCGACGCACGCTGCGGGCTCGAGGGCCGCAGCTGCGCGCAAATCGCTCTCCTTCGGCAACACGTGCAGCAAGCGCGCGGGTACGGTGAGGTACGTCGCCCATGCCCCCGGCTCGGTGAAACCCGTTTCGCGGTACTCGGCCTGGCAAAGGTTGCTATCGCCGCGAAAGCACGCCGGGCAGCGCCCGCAGGAGCGAAATCCCTCGCCCACGACGGGGTGCCCCACCAGCGAAGCATCGGACTGCTCGCCGACGGCGACGACGGTACCGGACCATTCGTGCCCGGGAATCAGCGGGTAGCGCACGAAGTCCTTCGGGCGCGTGCCCGCGAGCACCTCGCGATCCGAGCCGCAGATGCCGGCCCACGCCACCTCGACGAGGGCCTCACCCAGGCCGGGCGCGCGCGGTTCGACGGGGGCCAAGCGCAGCGTTTCGGGCGCGTCGATGTGCACGGCCCGTGCATCGCGCAAAGCAGGAGGGGCGCTCACCTTCGCCTCGGCACGGCGAGCCCCTGCGCGGGCAGCTGCGAGCCCACCGCCTCGGGCATGTGCCGCGCGAGAAAATCGAGCCCGATGCGGGCGCGCCGCACGCGCTCCCGACCGAGCGCGATGGCCGTGGGAAGCAGGTGCGTTCCGCAGGGGTAGATGTTCGGGGCATTGCGCAGCCCGAACTTGACGTACACCGGGGCGGCCACCCGAACGATTTCCGCAATTTCGAAGTGCCGCACGAAGCCGCCCAAATCGTCCGGTGCCTCGATGTAGATATCGAGCGGAATGTCCACGGCCGCGCGGATCGCGGCAAGCTGCCCGAGGGAAAGATCCGTCGGCACATTGTACGTGGAAGCGCCGAGTCGTTCGACGATGCGAATGGACGCAGGGTTGGCCATGCCCATTTGCACACTAATCTTGAATTGCAGGTCCTCCGGCAAATGCCCTGAAGCCCGCAGCTTGGCCGCGGTATCGAGCACACCGATGTCCGTGACCAACACACTGCGGATGCCCGCCTCTGTACAGCGGTGGATATCGGCCAAGCATTGAAGCAACTGCTCGGTGCCGCGAGCCTGCGCGGCCAGCGAGCCGCCCGCCGAGGCCACGGCGGCCGCCGAGGTCCCCCACCCTGCGAGCGGACGTGCGAACAGGCTCACCTCGATGGAACGCGCCGCGCCGAGATCGGCCATGGCGGCGAGCTCGCCGTCGGTGAGGAGCATGCCGCCGCTTCCCTGCGACACGCGGTGCACGGGAACGCCGCGCGATTCCGCTTCGGCGAGCACGGCGGCGAATACCTCGGGGCCTTCGACGCTGGGGATTTCCACGCGGTATTGCGCACCATCCGGAAAGCGCTTCGGGCTGTCGGGCAGCGCGCCGCCGTCGGAATGCGGCAATCCGTTCGCATTCAACCAATGTCGCAGATGCATCGGTGCCATTCTCAGTGCCTCTCGATCCGTTTGACGGCTTCGCTCGTCGTTTCCAGGAGCTTTTGCATGGCTTTGGCGGCTTGCTTCGGTTTGCGGGCGCGCACGGCCACGAGCACGGCTCGGTGCAGCGGCAAGGTGGCCTCTACCCCGCCGGGGGCATGCGAGCTCGCCTCCAACCCGTGGTAAAGGCTCGTCTCCAGCAAGCGGCCGAGGTGCTCGATGAGCCGATTTCCGCACGCGCGCAGCAGGGTCAAATGAAACGTGAGATCCGCCTCGACGAACGCCGCCTCGGCCTTCGGCAAGCGCGGTGCGTACTTCGCCATGGCGGCGTAGGACGACTCCAAGGTGGCAATGTGCTCGGCACTGGCCCGCTCCGCAGCAAGCTGCGCAGCCGCAGGCTCCACCATGAGCCGCAATTCGAGCAAATCCTCGAGAAAGGCCGGATCGGCGACATGGCCATGCCAATCGATCACCTCGCGGTCCATCAAGTTCCACTGTTCGCGTGGAAGGACCCGCGTCCCAAGACGCGGACGCGGCTCCACCAGGCCCTTGGCCGCGAGCGCTTTGACGGCCTCGCGCACGCCACCGCGGCTCACTTTGAGCTGCGCCGCCAGATCCGCCTCGTTGGGCAACTGCGTACCGTCGGCCAACTCTCCCGAGACGATGCGGCGCCCCAACCACTCCACCACTTGGCCGTGCATCGTGCGATGCTGCCCCAGGGGACTCGAATTTGCGTTGTTCACGACCCAATCATTGGATGATTGATCCATTCTGTCAAACGTCTTAGCTTTGGGTGCAGCATGAAGATCACCGGAATACGCACCCACGTGCTCGGCACGCCGTGGCGCAACCTCACGATCGTCGAAGTGCTCACCGACGAGGGCATTACCGGCCTCGGAGAGGTGCGCATGCTCAACCACACCGACGCGCTCCTCGGTTATCTGCAAGAGGCCGTGCCCAACCACGTGTTGGGGGCAGACCCCTTCGAGATCGAGGGACTGGTGCTGCGCATGACGCGGCACGACTACGCCCGCCCGGGCGAAATCGCGATGTCCGCATTGGCCATTTTGGAAATCGCGTGCTGGGACATTCAAGGAAAAGCGCTGGGCCTCCCGGTGTACAAACTGCTCGGTGGCGCAGTGCGCGATAAGATCAAAGCGTACGCCAATGGCTGGTACCAGGTGGAGCGCACGCCCGAGCAGTTCCATGCCGCAGCCAAGCGCGTACTCGAACGCGGCTACCGCGCGCTGAAGCTCGATCCGTTCGGCGCGGGCATGTTCGAGCTCGACGCAGGGGAAACTTCGCGCTCTCTGGCCCTCGTGGAAGCCGTGCGCGATGCGGTGGGGCCCGATGTGGAGATTCTCCTGGAAATGCATGGGCGTTTCAGCCCGAATACGGCCATCCGGCTCGCCGGGCAGCTGGCCAAATACCGACCCGAATGGCTCGAGGAGCCGGTGCCGCCGGAGAACCTCAAGGCCCTCGCAAAGGTGCGCGAACACACGGATATTCCCATCGCCACCGGCGAACGCTTGCACACGCGCTTCGATTACCGCGAGCTGTTCGAGCTGCAGGCCGCCGACATTCTGCAGACCGACATTACGCACTCCGGCGGCCTGCTCGAGGCCAAGAAACTCGCCGGCACGGCGGAGACGCACTACATGCTCATGGCCCCCCACAACGTGGGTGGTCCCATTTCCACGGCGGCCAATCTGCATTTGGCGGCAACGACCGTCAATTTCAAAATCCAGGAGCACTTCAACGACTTTGCCGACAGCTACGTCAAAGAGTGCGCACCGGGGTTGCCCGAAGTTAAAGATGGCTATTTTCCTCTGCCAAACGGACCGGGCCTGGGGGTCGAGCTCAATCGAGAAGCCCTGGCCAAGTATCCTCGCGCAAAAGTGAATTTCAATTTGTTCGCGGAAGGTTGGGAGCGCCGGCAAGCGAAGTCTTGACGGAATGTATGAATCATCCAATGATTCGTAGATTCGCTCGAGGCGTGGGCCGGAGCGAAACACTCGAGGGAGCGATCATGAAAGAGGAAAGCCTTGCCTCGCGCAGGACAGCGCTGAAGCTATTTGGTGCGGGGGGCGCTGGCGCATTGCTGGCGGCCTGTAAAGGCGCGGCCAGCGAAAATCTGGCCAATGCGCAAAAGTCGGTGGGGAGCTTCCCGAGCACCCCAGGGTGGAAATTCGTATTCGTCAACCACGTCACCACGAACTCGTTCTTCGTGCCGACGCGCAATGGCCTGACCGATGCCGCCGCGCTTCTCGGCCTTCCCACGCCACAATGGACCGGTTCGCAATCGGGCAATGTGGCGGAGATGGTGAATGCGTTCGACACCGCCATCAACAGCGGCGCCGACGGCATCGCCGTGGCCCTGACCGACAACAACGCGTTCATCGAACCGACCAAAAAAGCGCTCGGCAAGGGCATTCCGGTCATCGCCTACAATGCGACGGCGGCGAACAATTTCCCGCTGACGTACGTGGGGCAGGACCTTTTCCGGTCGGGGTTCATGATGGGCCAACGCATTGCGCAGCACGTGCAATCGGGCACCATCCTCGTGGGTATTTCGCAGCCCGGTGGCAACAACGTGCAACCGCGGCTCGATGGAATCCTGGCCGCGCTCAAGCAGGCCGCGCCCCAGGTCACCGTGCAATCCGTGAACACGGGCGCCGAGCAAGCGGGCGAGCTCAATGCCATGACCGCCGCCTTTCTGGGTAAGCAGGACGCCAAGGGCATCTACGCCGTCGACGCGGGAAGCACGGCGGCCATTGCGCAGCTGGTGACCTCGCGCGGCATTCAAGGCAAGGTGCACGCGGGTGGGTTCGACCTTCTCGCCGACACCATCAAGGGCATCTCCAACGGCGCGCTCGAGTTCACCATCGATCAATCGGCGTACCTGCAGGGCTTTTTGCCCGTGCTCTACATGTACTTGTACCGATTGTCCGGCACCTTGGTCACGCCGCCGGTCACCGACACCGGGCTCACCTTCGTGACCAAGGACAGCGTCGGTCCGTACGCATCGGCGGACAGCAAGTTCGAAGGAGGCTCCAAGCAGGACCTCATCACCATGCCGAGCTCCATCCCGTTGCCGCCGGCGACCCTGGCGAACAAGTAACGTGCGCAACCTCATTCAGATCAAGGAGCTGAGCATCCTCCTGGTCACGTTGGTGGCCGGCATCTACTTCACGGCCACCAGCACGGGGTTCAACAGCGCGGACAATTACCGCACGATTGCGCAGTACGTGGCCCCGTGGGCCATCGTGGCCAGCGGACAGGTCATGCTGCTCATTTGCGGCGAAATCGACCTTTCCGCGGGCTTCGTGTTCACGTTGACCCCATTCGTGCTCACGCTGTTCCTCAAGAATGGCGCGCCGTTCGCCGTCGCGCTAATCGGGGCCCTGATGGTCGCGGCGCTGATCGGCGCGGTCAATGGTTCGATCCGCACGCGGCTCAATCTTCCGTCGTTCATCACGACGTTGGGGATGGCCTTTCTCCTTCAGGGCTCGTCACTCATCATTTCCAATGGCTCGCCGGTCCCCGCGCCCACGTCGGCGGACAGTGGCTTGGTGGGCATCTTCGGTGCTTCGCGCTGGGCGGAGTTTCTCTGGGCGCTGGTCATCGTGGCGACGATGCAGATGGTGCTCTCGGCCACGCGGTTCGGCATTCACACGCAAGCCACCGGGGGAAACCCGGTCGGTGCCGCGGAGTCGGGCATTCTCACGAACCGCGTGAAGGTCGTCAATTTTGCGCTGACCAGCGCACTTTCGGGTTTCGCGGGCCTCTTACAAGGTATCCGCGTAGGTTCGTTCGATCCCACCAACGGTGGGTTCAACACCATGTTCTTCGCGGTGGCCTCCGCGGTCATCGGAGGCACCGCGTTGCTGGGTGGTTCGGGCACGGTGGTGGGCGCCTTGCTGGGCGCCATGCTCCTGGGCATCGTTTACGATGGATTCAATTTGACGGGTGTAAACGCCAACGCCTTCAACGTGGTCCTCGGCATTGCCATTCTGGTGGCCATGTTGCTGAACGTTTACCTCACCGCGCTGCGCAAGCGCGCGGGCTCGCTGCGGAGGACGGCATGACTGCCGAAGTGATCCGGGTCGAACACATCAGCAAGCGCTTTGGCCCGGTCACAGCGCTGCGGGACATCAATCTGTACGCCCGCAAGGGCGAGATTTTGGGCCTCATCGGCGACAACGGCGCCGGGAAGTCCACGCTCATCAAGATCCTCACCGGCTTTCACCGCCCGGACGAAGGGCGAATGCTCTGGGAGGGGCAGCCGGTGGAGCTGCGCTCGGTCACCCATGCGCGGTCGCTGGGCATCGAGACGGTGTTCCAGGACTTGGCCATGGTGAACGAGCTTCCGGTGTACCTCAATTTGCATTTGAACAAAGAGCTCGTGCACAAGCCCTTTCCGTTCTTGCGGCGGAAGGAAATGCAGCGCCGTGCGCGCGAGGCACTGGATGCCATTGGGATTCACATCCCCTCGGTGACCACCGAGGTGGGGAACCTCTCGGGCGGACAGCGCCAGGCCATTGCCGTGGCCCGCTCCGTGACGTCGAATGCGAAGCTGCTTCTCTTGGACGAGCCGCTCGCGGCCATGGGGGCAAAGGAGGGCGGGCTCATTCTGCGGTTGCTCACGCAACTGAAACAGCGCGGCGATATTGCCATGATCCTCATTGCCCACAACTACAGCCAGGTGGTGGACGTGTGCGATCGGGTCAATCTGCTGCAGCACGGCGAAATCACCTTCGACAAGCCGTGCAAGGAGACCTCCGTCGCCGAGCTGCTCGATTTGGTGCACGCGGAATACCGCTTCAACGGCGTTACACGCTCGGCCGAACCGGCCACACGAGAGGCCCCGGAACCGACGGCGCCTTTTCCAGCCGCTTCCGATAACGCAGGTGGCGCAGGCGCGTCGCATGGACGAGAGGCGCCCACACCGCGTGCGTGAGGCGGTGGCGAATGAGGAACTTCCACAGCCAATTGGATCGTTTGTACAGCAAGGCCATCGCAAGATAGGGCAACACGGCCGGCGCCTGCCGCGGGCGCCGCGCCCAAATGGACCGCAGCGAGAAGAGGCGCTGGTAAATCCATTCGTAGCCCGCCTCGAGTTGCTCCGGCGTCATGTGCTTGGGCCGAAAGACGCAATGGGCGGTGTCGTAGAGGGACCAATCCTTGTGCAAAATGCGATTCTCGCGTTCCATGCGCGCAAAGAGCGGCGTATTGGGGTAGGGCGTGAGGATGTGAAACGTGGCGCACTCGAGCCGCTGTTCCTCGATGAAGTTGGCCAGCTTTTCGAAAGCCTCGGGCCGGTCCTGATCGAAGCCGAGCACGAAGCTGCCGTTCACTTGAATCCCATTCGCGTGAAAGAGCTGGATGCGCGCCGCATAATCCTCCGCGCGCGGTGAGCGCTTGCCGGCAAGGCGCATGTTGTCGTCGGTGAGGCTTTCGAATCCGATGAACACGCCCGTGCAGCCGGCGAGGGCCATGTCGCGGACCAAACTTGGGTCGTCGCTCACGTCGAGGGTAACGGCCGCACTCCAGATTTTGCGGAGGGGGCGGAGGGCGGTGCAGAGCTCGCGCAGGTAGCGGCGGTTGGAGCCAAGATTGTTGTCGACGAACACGCCGTACGGCGCGCCGGTGGATTCGAATTCCGCGGCGACCTGCTGCGCGGTGCGCATTTGGTACTTGATGCGCGTATCGCCCGTGGCCAAGTAGCAAAAGTCGCAACGATTGTGGCACCCCTGGGTGGCGATGAGGGATGCCGGGGTGAGAAATCCCCAGCGCGGGAGAACACTGCGATCGGGCGACGGGTCGGAGGCGTAATTGCGGTATTCGGCATGGTAGCGGCGCTCGAGTTTCCCGTGCTCGATGTCCGAGAGAATTTTCGGCCAAATGGGCACGCCGTTGCCGATGGCCAGGGCGTCGCAATGCTCTGCGACTTCGTCGGGGCACGAGAGCGCGTGCAATCCACCGAGGACGACGATGCTGCCGCGTGCGCGGTACCAGGCCGCGAGCTCGTACGCGCGCTTGGCAAAGGTGAGATGGACGGTGATGCCGACGACCTGGGGGACATCGTCCGCGGGCGGGGGGCCTTGAAGGAGGTTTTCGTCCCAGAAGCGGACCTTCCACGGCTCGGGCGTCGCGCCGGCCAAGCTGGTGAGCGCGAGGCTCGGCGTGAGCACATGCTTGCCGAAGCTGGCGTGGATGTCCTTCGCGTAAAAAGGATTGATCAAGAGCACCGTATACGGCACCGGCTCGCCGCGCACCGCGGGCGGCAAGATGGGTGCATTCTGCATTGGATCGGGCATCGTACGTCCTTTCGTTCGAAGGAAGTACGTCTGCGAAGCGCACGGAATTCACGACGATCCCGCGAGCGGTCGAAACCCGGGGGCGAGCGGTCGCTGGACAACGCCCCTTGACCCTCCCCCGGGGGAGACCTCCAGGATGGGCGACCGAGGTGATTCATGAGCAAGTACGAAGCGGGCTTGGATGGCGTGACCTTTCCTTCGAACGGGTGCAAACTCTTGGGCGGTTTCTACCGCGCTGCCGGCGACACGCCGCGGCCCACGGTGGTGCTGCTCCATGGCACGCCGGGCATCGAGAAGCACCTGGACATCGCGTATCGGTTGCGAGACCTCGGCTTCAATTGCCTGTATTTCCACTTTCGAGGGAGTTGGGGATCGGAGGGGTCGTTTTCCTTCGCCCATTTGGCCGACGATACGCGCGCGGCGCTCGATTGGGTGCGCCGGCATCCGGTTGTCGATTCGGAGCGCATCGCGCTCGTGGGTGGGGCGATGGGCGGTCATGCCGCGCTCCTGGTGGCAGCAACGGACGCACGGGTGCGCGCTGTGGTCGCGATGTGTCCGCTCATCGACCCGGGCGCGTTCGAACTTCCCGAGGCCATGGCCCATGAGTTTTCGACCTTGCTGAATGGGGTCACGCCGCGCGAGCTTCTGGACCAATGGCAGCGCGTGCGCTCGCTCCACGAGGTCGTCGACGCATTGGCAGGGCGACCCATTCTTCTGGTCACCGCCGACGGCGATGAATTGTTTCCCCCTTCGCACTACTCCGATTTCGCCGCCCGGCTCCCGAATGGCCATTGGGCGCGCGCGGAGCGAACCGATCACGCGTTCAGCATGGCCCGGCCGTGGCTCGTCCACACCGTCACCGATTGGTTGAGGACTCGGAGCGGTCTGCTACCTTCGAGGGAGGCATGACGCTCTCCATCGGCGCATTCTCACGCTTGACGGGCTTGTCCGTAAAGGCGCTTCGCCTCTACGACGCCGCGCGCATTTTGAGGCCTGCCGAGGTCGACCGAGCCAACGGCTACCGCCGGTATCGCCTCGCGCAGCTCGTCGACGCGCAGCGCATTCTCACGCTCCGGCAAATGGGAATGCCCCTCGTCGGCGTGCGACGCGGCTCCACCGATCGCGGGTCGCTTCTCTCACTCCGCGACACGCTCCAAGCGCAAATGGAGGCCCTTGCCTCGCAATTGAGCGCCGTAAACGAGGCGCTCGCGAGCACCTCCCTACCGGATGCCGGCAGCGCACCGGCCGTCGTCGTCAAACGCGTTCCCAGCATGCGCGTCATTGCAAAGCGATACAGGCTCGGCCACCAGGGAGAGGCCGATGCCTTGCTCGACTCGCTCTTCGAGCGCGATTCGGCGGCCATCTCCGGGACCATTTGGCACGACTGCGGCTCGCGCTCGGGAAACGTCGATGCCCAGGTCTTCCTCGTCCCCAAGCAGACGAAGGCGCGCCCCGATGCCACGACGCTACCTGGATTGACCTGCGCTTCCTGCCTCGTCGGCGCCGACGACTTCGACCTCGCCTACCGGGCCTTGAGCCATTGGCGCCGGCGGCGCGGTCATCGCCAGGCCGGCCCTTATCGAGAACTCTATTATCGAGACGAGAACAACGACGGATGGTTGGAGGTACAGCTGCCCGTCACACCGGCCTCCGACGGGTAGGCGTATTTGGATATTGCCTCGCAGACTCGCCCGTTGCGCCATATCGTTCAAATTCGATAAACGAACCGTTAGGCTATCGTGAATGGACGATCGGCGGCTGGCCGCTAGAATGCGCCGCCAAGCAACGGGACGTTTTCGTGGGCGCGACGCCCACCTCCCGTGATGGCGTTGGTAAGGAGCTTCGAATGTTCGCGTCGAGAACGGCGATTCGGCCGAAGGGTGTCGGCTGGGCACTCGCCTTCGTGGTGGCCATGGCGGGATGCAGTACCCACGACGATAGCCTCGAGTACCATGGCTCGGGAACCGTGGAGATCGTGCCGGGCGTCTATTCTTTTTCCGATTCCGCCCCCGCCCCTTCCGCGGATGATTTGTCACCGCTATTCAGATGGATTGGCGACGCGCAATACGTGGGCCTCGGAGAAAGCGTCCACACGTCGGGAGGCTTCAATGCGGCAAAAGCGCGCATCGTCAAGGGCCTGATCGAGCGGGGAACCCGCGTTTTTGCGCTCGAGGCTCCACGCACACCTGCGGCGAGGGTCGAGCAGCATCTTCAGACCTGCCAAGGTCCCGTTCGAGATGCCCTCGCCAATCGCGGCATCTACGGCTCTTTTGCCGATGACAACATGGAGGCACTTCTCGGCTGGATATGCGAATTCAATACGGCCCATCCGACGGACAAGGTTCACTTCTACGGAATCGACGTTCAGCAGCCGGAATGGGATTATCCCGAACTCGAAGCCTTCATGGCGGCCGCAAACCCGCAGGACTCACGGCGTCTGATCGATGGATTGCGCAGCTGCCAACGGGAGGCACCGATCACACGAGACCAGACGAAGCCGTATCCCAAAAGCGAACTCGAAGAATGTCTACGTGGCCTGGATGCCGTGGACGGCTACATCGCAGAAAACCGGGCGCAGCTTGAAGCCGCGAGCTCGAAAGACGGTATCGCGCGTGCCGAGATGGCGGCCATCAGCTTTCGGTCCTGGCAAACCGAATTGGAGGCGATCCAAAACAACGACGAAAAGACGGTACGGAACGTTCGCGACGTCGCCATGCATCGCATCTTCCGCCGCACCCGTGATCTGCACTTCGCCGGGAAGAAGGTCGTCATTTCGGCCCACAACACACACGTGACCGCCCACAATCACGAGGTGACCGACAACCCCATCGCGGGGGCAACGTCATTCGGTACCGAGCTCGCAAAAGAAGTGGGAAGCGCCTACGTGGCCGTCGGAGTCGTTGGATACTACATGGAGATCAATCGACCGGGTCACGAGCCGGTGGCCATGGCGAGCGCCACGTCGTTGGAGGGCAAACTGCACGCCCTTGGGCATCCCTCCCTGATCGTGGATACGGAGTCTCCTTGGATAGGAAAGGAGCAAGTGTACATGGTGGGCGAACCCGAGGGCGGGAACATGGTGCCGTCGCACCAATATCGGGCCCTCGTGTTTCTCGAGCATTCGCCTCCGATGAAGGCTCTCTTCTGGTGAGCGTTACGCGCTCGCCGTCACGATGGAGATCTTGCGCTCCAAGTTCTCGCGCTTGAATTCGGCGGAGAGCACCTCGGGCATTTCGCGCTCGCTGGCGTTGCCGCCGCTGCACACCACGGCGACGCGCTGCCCGGCGAAATCCTCCGGGTACGAGAGCACGGCGGCGACGGCGGCGGAGCCTGCGCTTTCCGCGAGCGTGTGCGCGTGGGTCAGCATCAGGCGCTGCGCGCAGCGGATCGCGGAATCGCTTACCAGCATGAAGTCGGCGAGCTTCCCGCGGAGGATTTCCTGCGGAAGGGCGAAGCCCCGGCCGGTGGCGAGGCCCTCGGCGATGGTGCGGTTCGACTGCGAGACGCATTTCCCGAGGCGCCAGGATTCGTGCGCCGCCGGCGAAGCCTCGGATTGCACCGCGACGACGCGGCACTTCGGGGCCATGGCCGCGGCCACCAAGCAAGCTGCGGCGGCTCCGGTGCCGCTGCCCACGGGCACGATGACCGTGTCGAGATCGGGCACCGACTCGAAGATTTCCATGTAGCAGGTGCCCACGCCCGCCACGAGCTCGGGCTCGTCGGCGTGGAGCAGGCGCATCCCTCGTTCCACGGAGACGCGTGCTGCAGTGGCCGCCGCCTCGTCGACCGTCGCGCCTTCGAGCAGCACCTCCGCCCCCAGCGCCCGCACGGCCCGCACCTTCTCGGCGTTCGCGCGTTCCGGCATCGTGATCACGCAAGGCGCCCCGAACTGGCGCGCCGCGTACGCGATGGACTGCGCATGGTTGCCCGTCGAGTACGTGACCACGCCGTGCTTTCGGTACTCGGCGTCCATCGAGGACAGGATGGTGAGGCCGCCGCGGATCTTGAACGCCCCCGTGGGCTGCACGTTCTCGTGCTTCACGTACACCTTCGTGCGGAGGGCTGCGTCCAGCACGGGGTAAGACCACATCGGGGTCGGCGTGAGATGTTCTTTGATCACGCGCCGCGCGCGTAGCACATCGGTGAAGTTCGGAATGCGCATGGGGTCACCGTCGCAACGTTTGGTACATACGTCCAATGCCAATGTTGGCGACAATACATAGATGCGGTCTATATTTGCGTCATGCTTGATTTGACGCGCCTTCGTGTGCTCGCCACCGTGGCAAAACACGGTTCCGTGACCACGGCGGCCGAGGTGTTGCACTATGCACAACCCTCGGTCAGCCACCACCTGGCCCGGCTCGAGGAGGAGACCGGCGCCAAGCTCGTACAGCGGGTGGGGCGCGGGATCCGATTGACCGATGCGGGCCGGCTCCTCGCCGATCGGGCTACCGAGATCCTCGGCCGCCTCGACGCCGCGGAGGCGGAGCTCGCGGCGCACGTCGGGCTGCGCGAAGGAAGGGTGCGCCTTGCGGCATTTCCGTCGGCGCTGGGTACCTTCGTTCCCGCCGCCGCCGCGATCCTGGCGGAGAAGCACCCGCGCCTCCAGCTCTCGTTCCTCGAGGCCGAGCCCCCGGAGGCACTGCAGATGCTTCGCGCGGGCAACGTCGACGTGGCCGTGGTGTTCCAGCACGATCTCGCGGCCGCCGACGACGAGGGCGAGCACGGCATTCGCCTCACGCGCCTTCTCACCGAGCCGGTGTACCTCGTGGTGCCCAAGGGCCAGCGCCGCGGAACGGATCTCGCGGCGTACGCGAAAGAGCGCTGGATCGCAGGCTGCGAGCGTTGCCGGCGCCACCTGCTCGCGCAGTGCGCGCTGGCGGGATTCACCCCGCAGATCGCCTTTACGACGGACGACTACATCGCCGTGCAAGCGCTGGTCGCGGCAGGCCTGGGGGTCACGACCTTGCCCGAGCTGGCGCTTCTTTCCGCGCGCCACCCGGGCCTCATCACGCGAGCTCTTCCAGGGGCGGAGCGCTATGTGCTGGCGGCGACCTACGGTCAACCGCCGGATCCGCCTGCGACGGTGGCCCTGCTCGATGCGCTCGCCGTTTCGGCCCGCCGCCGAGGCCGCCCCGCATCCCGCGACCGCTGACGGAGGGTTTGCGACCGCTCGGCCCGAGCCGCCATCGTCGCCGTGCGCGGGCGACCTAGTTTTGCACCATGCGCAAGTGGCTCGGCGTTCTCGTTGTGTCCCTGGGCGTGGCCAGCACCGTCGACGAGGGCCACGTCGCCGTGGCGGCCGCCCACATGATTCGCATCACCGGCTACTACCGCGATCCCGACGTGGCGAAGCTCCCCGAGGTGATGTCCGCAGCGTATGCGCGGGCTCGCGAGCACGACGTCGAGCTTATGCCGCGCGATCCCATCGAGTTCGGCGATGTCCAGCACGCGGCCGGTGTCCTCATTTTTCTGCACGGCTTCGCGGGCAGCTTCGTTCTCCCGTGTTGGGAAATCTCGCGCGCCGCCGCCCGTGCGAACCTCGCCACCGTCTGCCCTTCGACGGGCGTGAACGGCGACTGGTGGTCCGCGTCGGGCGAGCGAACCCTCCGCGCCACCGTCGCCGCCCTGCGCCGGCGCGGGGTCAAAAGCTTCTACCTCGCGGGCCTCTCGAACGGCGGTGTTGGCGCGACCCTTCTGGCACCGCGCATGCGCGGCACCTTCAAGGGGCTCATTCTTCTTTCCGGCGCCTCCGCGAGCGCCGCCAACCCCGGCATTCCCGTGCTCGCCGTACAAGGCCGGCGCGACACGATGATGCCTGCGTCCATGGTTCGCGCGTACACCCGGCGCGTGGGCGGGAAGTACGTCGAGCTCGATGCGGGGCACTTCGCCATGTTGCTTCGGGCGGAGGAGACCCACCATGCGGTGGTTTCGTGGCTCACGAGGTAAGCTCTCTCCCATGTCGGTACGGTCCACGGTTCGGGAAACGACCCGCGCGCTTCTCGCGCCGAAGCGGCTCGTGCCCGTGCTTCTCGTGGCCATCCCGCTGATCATTGCCCAGGGCCGCTTCAGCGACGATCCGCTGGCCGTCTCCTTGGCCATCGTCGATTGCCTCGCGTTCGTGCTCATCGCTCCCCTCGCGTGGCGCGTGCTCGTGCCCGACGATGGCAGTCCACGCCGGCGCATCCTCGGGCTTTTGGCCTATGCGGGCCTGGGCACGGGCGTGGTCGTGACCCTCGGCGTCGCCGTGCCGCAGCTTCTTTCCATGCGCCTCACGTTCTTGACGACGGCCCCGAGCCTCTTCGTGTCGGTGGCGCTGTTTCTCGTGGGCGGCTGGGGCCTGGGCCGCGACATCGGCCTCGAGGCAAGCCTTTCCCGCGAGCGGGCGCGTGCGGCCGCGCTTGCGCGCGAAGCGGAAAGCGCTCAGCTTCTCGCGCTGCGCGCACACTTCGATCCGCATTTTCTCTTCAATACGCTGAACGCGATTGCCGAGTGGTGCCGCGACGACGGCGAAACCGCGGAGCGTGCTATTTTGCAATTGTCCTCGATGCTGCGAACCATCCTTCAAGGCGTCCGCTCCCCCACGTGGCCTCTGTCCAAGGAGCTCGAGCTCATGAAGGCTCTTTTTTCGCTGCACTTGATTCGTGACCCCGCGGCGTTCTCGCTCACCTGGGACGTCGACGAGGCCGCCGCCGAGACCAAGGTTCCACCCATGGTTCTTCTTCCGCTGGCCGAAAACGCGGTCAAACACGGTCCCGCGGCGGGCCATCGTGGCGAAATCGCGGTGCGCGTTCATCTCGATGCCGGCGCGGTGCTCTTTTCGCTGGAGAACCCTGGGGCATACCGCGGCGCGCGCCCGGGAAGCGAGGGGCTCCCCATCGTGGAGCGAAGGCTCGCCGTCGCGTACGGCAATACCGTGAAACTCGATATGGCGTCGCTGGGGGAGCGCACGCGCGCCCAATTGCGACTTCCCACCAAGGGCCCCGATGCCGGGGTGCTCGTATGACAGCGCTTCGCGTCCTCATTGCCGACGACGAGGAAATCGCCCGAAAGCGCCTTACGCGTTTGCTGAAGGGCATTCCCGATATCGAACTTCGCGGGGAGTGCGCCGATGGCATCGCCGTGCTCAAGCGCGTCGCGGAAGGCGATATCGATGTGATGCTACTCGATATTCAAATGCCCGGCCTCACCGGCCTGGAGGCCATGGCCCTTCTGCCCGAGGACGGGCCGTACACCATCTTTTGCACCGCCTACGCGGAGCACGCCGTCGCCGCGTTCGACGTGGGGGCCATCGATTACCTGCTCAAGCCCATCGAGGGCGAGCGCCTGGAAAAAGCGCTGCAGCGCGCCCGTTCCCGCGAGGCCCGCGAGCGCTTCCACGCCGAGCTGCGCGAGCAGCGCCAAATTGCCCAAACTGCGCTGGCGCGATTGGCCATTCCCACGCAGCAGGGCATCGTACTCGTCGACCCGCGCGAGGTGAGCCACGCGTTGCTCGAGGGGGAGCTCGTGACCATTTACGTCGGCGGGCAAAAGTACTTCACCGATTTCTCGCTGCAGACCTTGTCGGAAAAGCTCGCCCGCTTCCCCTTCGAACGCGTGCACCGCAAGGCCCTTTTGAACCTCGAACACGTCGTCCACCTCGAACCTTGCCCCACCGGCGGCTACGTCGCCCGCACCCGCACCGGCGCCACCGTCGAAATCTCCCGCCAATCGGCCCGCGCCCTCCGCAAACGCCTCGGCCTCCGCCGCTCGGCGGACGAGGAGTAGTCCGTTCATCTCAAGGAGTAGCGTGCACGGCGACGCTCACGCTGAGAATCGGCTCGGGGTCCTGGGTCGATTTGCTTAGGCTCGCGCTCACGCGGATGCGGCGTGACTTGGGCGAGGTGGAGGTGGCGGTCCAGGTTCGGGCGATGGCGCTCGATTTGGGGCCGTTGGGATCGGCCGTGTCGATGCGCAGGTGCCCGTGGCTGCAGTTGTCGGCGGTGGGCCACACCACGTGGACGAAGTGATCGTCGCGGTAGGCGTAGACCTTGCGCGTGTCGCCCGCCGCCGCGAGGAAGCTTGCCACCGGCTTCAGATCCATGGTCTCGGTGCGAAAGCTTTTGGCCGCGCGGGTGCGCCGGTCGACGAAGACGTGCTCGATGCTCAGCGATGCCGCGCCGTCTTGCTCCTGCAAGTGCTCGACACGCACGGGCACGATCCGCTCGGGGCCATAAATCGAGACGGAGGCTGCCATCGACTCGACGCCCGCGTGGGCCACGCAACCATCGGCCACGACATCGAGGCCGTCGCCGGAGGTCGATACCACCCGAAGCCCCGGCACGCCCTCCCCGGCTGCAACGCTCGCGGGCGGCTTTTGCAACGCTGGGTCTCGCATCGGAGCTTGATGAAGTTCGGAAAGCAATACGACGGCGGCAGCGATCAATGGCTTCATCACAGGCTCCGAACGTAGGCTTCCAGGGCCTCGAGATCCGAGGGCGTCAGATGCGAGACCTTGCCCATTTTGCCATCGGTCTCGACCAGCAAAGTACGGAGCGATGCATAGCGGCCGTCGTGGAAGTAGGGCGCGCTGCCGCCGACGAAGCGCAGTGAAGGCGTGTCGAACTCCCCCGTCACGTCGGAGGCGGCGCGGCTCGAGACGTCGTGCCGCAGCCCGTCGGGATTGCCGCCGTTCTTGCCGTGGCACGAGGCGCAGCCGGCCTCGGTCGAGTGGAAGATCTGCGAACCGCGCTCGAGGCGTACGGTGCTCGCATCGCTCTCACGTGGCGGCGGGGGGGCCATTTGGGTCACGTAGGCCACCAACGCGTCGAGCTCGTGCGGTGCCAAACCGCGCCCGCGAAGCCGCTGAAACGTGTGCCCGAGGTGGGCGGCCACGTCGTCGCCGCTTCCCACCCACGCGTAAGGCGCCGTTCCCTCGAGACGTCCCGCCAGGATCGGCGTCTGCCGCGGACCATCGGGCGTTGCCCATGTGATCGTGTCGTCGCGGCCATCGGGATGGCACGACGCGCAGGCCCGGCCGTCGGACGAAATGCGCGCATCGCCCGCCGCGTGAAAGAGCCTTCGGCCCAGCGACAGATCCGCCGTCTCGGCGCGGGCCGAACGCCGGCTCAACGCGAGGCGCAGCACAGGGGCCGGCTCGGCCGCGTCGCCCAACGGCACCGCGTTCAAGGTTCGGTCGAATTGCGACCACACCAGGGCGCGATGCGACGGCGCATCGATGGCGAGGCCCACCGGCCCCGAGGCGACGCGCCAACGACGCAGCTCCGTGCGATGCGGCTCGGTGGAGGCTGCGTCGTACTCGACGAGGGCATCGCTTCCCACGCAGGTCACGAACAGCGATCCGCTTCCCGGATCGACCGCCGCCGCGCGCGGCAAGAGGCACTCGGTGTCCTGCGGGGAATGGCTTCGATCCGAGCGCACCAGCAGCGATGCCTCGAAGGGCCGATCGGAGCCCTGATCGATCACCGCGACATCCGGTACCTCGGTCGGACCGCCGCTCACCGAGCCGTACCCGTCCGACGGCTCGCGCGTGTCGCCGTTCTCCACGAGCACCTGCGGCGCAAGCACGCGCCCCGTCGGGGCGACGCTCTTGGCCAGGGCAAATCCCTGGCACGAAAGCCGTTCGACCTTCTCCGGCGCCTCGATGGGCTGCTCCAGCGACTTCGCGCGGCGCTTCGAAATGGGCCGGCGAGCCCCCTTCCCGCGAAACCTCGGTCGCTCGTCTTGGCCTTTGAGGCCGATGCTGGCCACCGCGTGCGCGTCGGCGCGAAGATCGATGACGCTCATCGCCGAGCCCACGGCATGCGCGACGTAGGCTTTGGCGCCATCGTCGGAAACGACGACGCTGCGCGGTTCCCGCGGCAGATCGACCTGGTATTTTCGGTGCAAGTCGCTGCCATCCAGCGCGGTGAGCGCATGGCCCCAGCCCGAGGTCACGATCACGGTGGCATCGTCGGGGGTCATCGCCAGCGCCACCGGCTCCGTCGCCGTATCGACGGTGCACCGCTCGACCATCGTCCCGCCCTCGGCGGGCTCGAACACGCGCACCTGGGCTTTGTCGCGCAGGGTCACCAAGAGACGACCGTCCGCGGTCATCATCATTTGCCCTGGGGTTCCGCCCGCATCGAACGTTGTTCGCTCGAGCATCGATCCCAGGTCGATGACATGAATCGACCCATCATCCTCATCCGCCACGTACGCCAGACGATTCGGCCCCGCCGTTGCAAGCACCACCAGCGCGCCCTGCCGGTTCCGATCCTGCGTCGCGGGCACCGCGGCTGGGTGCGTGCGCAAGCATGCACTCGCCAACTTGGCCGGCGGGCGCGCTTCCGAAAGGACTCCGCGGCCCGCACCGCATCCGGAGGCCACGACCACACCGAGAACCCCGACCCCGCGCACCCATCCTCGCGCCATCGCCCGCACCTCTCGCCTAGCCAACGCCGATCTTCGAAAGCCGCTTCCGAGCTACGTCTCGAAATTCGGAAAGATCTATGGCCCGTCTCTTTTAACGATGGGTGCTGAAGCGTAACGCGTCACAAATCCGCCGTGAGCTTCACGGAATAGGCGCGGCCGGAATCCTTCACGCGGTAACAAGGCTGTCACCGGCGCCAAAGGTGAACGAGTCTTTATCACGGGGCGTGCCGACGCCATTGGGTTCGATTTTTTTCGCCATCGACGCGGTAAACGTAATTTTTGACGAAGGCGATATTTTGAAGGCGTCGCGAATGAGCGCACAACTGCTTTCTGCGCACGTGGCTCGATTCTGGCCATGGAATTGGCACCAATGTCTTCAAGCGCGTCGAGGAAGACGCCCAAGTGTTCGCATTCCTTTTCCGCGAGTCGATATCGCGTATGCCCATCGACCCTAAGGAGTAGCGAACGCCGATGCCAAATGGTCGATCAGGGCCCGCGCGCGGCTCGGAAGATGACGTCGACTTGGATAGACGGCGTATAAGTCAGCCGCGCGCACGTATCGATTCAATACGGACTCCAATTTGCCCGATTCCAGATCGCGCTCCACGGCCCAGAAGGACTTGAGAGCAATCCCCAATCCCTCGAGCGCCCACGCTCGCACGAGCTCCCCATCGTTCGAGCTGCGGCGCCCTTGAACACGCACTTCGAGCGGCCCGCGATCCTCGGTCGTGAACATCCACGTGGCGTGATTTTGCCCGTCAGGCATCCAGAGCAGGCATTCATGCTCGGCTAGATCCGCGGGGGTGAGCGGGCGTGGACGGCGGGACCAGTAGCTCGGTGAGGCACAGACCACGCGGTGGCAGCGGGCGAGTTTGCGCGCCACCAAGCGATTGTCTTCGAGCTCGCCCGTGCGCAAGGCCACGTCGAAACCATCGCGCACCAGATCCACGACTCCGTCCGACAGGTGAAGGTGGATCTGGACGCGCGGGTGCTCCTCGGCAAAGGCATCGAGGATCGGGCGCAGCCGCCCACGCCCTAGGTCGGAGGGGGCGGTGATGCGCAGGCTTCCGCGCAGCGAGCCCTTCAGGCGGCCGATGCACGCCTCGGTGCGCTCGATCTCGTCGAGGATGCGCCGGCAGTCGACCAGGTAGCGCTCGCCCTCGTCCGTGAGGCGGAGCCGGCGCGTGCTGCGCACGAGCAGGGCCACGCCCAGGCGATCTTCCAGGGCGGAGAGGCGCGCGCTGATGGTCGAGGGCACGGTGGACATGGCCCTCGCCGCCGCGCTGAGGCTTCCGCGGTTCACGATCTCCAGGAAGGTCTGCATCTCGAGAAGGACGCTCATCTTTCGAATTTATCGAAAGGTGTTGTCGGGTCCAGGCCATTTCTCGAGCAGCGCCCCCCGACCCTACGCAAGCGAGCATGACGAAACGAAAGAAAGTCGCATTGATGGTAGGCGCTCGCGGCATCATTGGCAGCCATTTGATTGATCACCTCGTCGAGGCCGGCGAGTGGGATGTCGTTGGCCTGTCCCGACGCGGCGGGGTTTCGACGGACCGTGTGCGCCACATTGCGGTCGATTTGCTCGACGCCGACCAGACGCGGCAAAAGCTTCGCGACCTCACGGACGTGACGCACGTGTTTTACACCGCCTTCCAGGACCGGCCGACCTGGGCCGAGCTGGTGGCGCCCAATTTGAGCATGCTCGTTCACGTGGTCGAGGCCATCGAACCGGTGGCCAAGGGGCTCGAGCACGTGAGCCTGATGCAGGGCACGAAGGTATATGGCGCGCACTTGGGGCCGTTCAAGACGCCCGCGCGCGAGAGCGATCCGCCGCACATGCCGCCGGAATTCAATGTGGATCAGCAGCAATTCCTGGAAGCGCGCCAGAAGGGCCAATCATGGACTTGGTCCGCACTCCGGCCGCCCATGGTGTGCGGCTTCGCGCTCGGGGTCCCGATGAACTTGGCCATGGTCATCGCCATCTACGCCACCATGTCCAAGGAACTCGGTGTGCCTCTGCGCTTTCCCGGCAAGCGCGGCGCCTACGACAATCTATTGGAGGTGGTCGACGCCGGGTTGCTTGCACGCGCCACCGTTTGGGCCGCCACCGATCCAAGGTGCGCCAACCAGGTATTCAACATCAACAACGGAGACCTTTTCCGATGGAGCGAGATGTGGCCCAAGATCGCGCGCTTCTTCGAGCTGGAGGTGGCGCCGCCATTGCCGATGCCCCTTGCCGTGGTGATGGCCGACAAAGAGGCAGTATGGAACTCCATCGTGGAGAAGTACGGACTCGAGCGCCACTCGTTCGCCGAGGTGTCGTCCTGGCGCTTCGGCGACGGCATCTTCTCGGCGGACTACGACATGATCGCCGACGCCTCCAAAGCGCGCCGCTTCGGGTTCCATGAATTCGTGGATACCGAAGAAATGTTCACGCGCGTCTTTACCGACTTCCGGCGGCGTAAGGTCATTCCCTAACGAGACCACCTTCCTCGTAGGTTGGCCCACTTCCTCGAGCGATCGCTAAAGGTCCTCCTCAAGGGTTCTCAATATTGCCTCGAGCTGGACGCGGTCTTTGCCGGCGAGGGGCAGAATCGGACGGCGGGGGGCACCGACGGGGCGGCCCAGGATTTCAAGTGCCGTGTGGCAGACGCTGACGTGGCCCTTGTCCATGAGGAAGGACATGAGAGGGGTCAGGCGGCGCTGCAGCAAATGGGTCGCGGATAGTTCTTGCGACCCGTTCGCAAGAGTGAAAAGACGGCGGCAGGCGCGGGGGACGATGTTGACGGCGCCGGAGGTCCAGCCGGTGGCGCCGAGGCGCAGGGCTTCGACGATGGAGTCGTCGCGGCCGCCGAAGATGCGCAGGCGGCCGTCGGTGGCCTCTTTGATATGTGGGATGCGCAGAAGATCGCGGGCGCTCTCTTTGAGGTATTGCACCCGGCCGTCTTCGCAGAGGCGCACGATGATGTTCGGCGTCATGTCCACGCCGGTGAGCACGGGGCTGTTGTACGCAAAAATGGGAACATGCGTGGCGGCGGCAATGGCGCGGTAGTGGGCGCAGAGTTCGGCCTCGTTCAATGGCCAATACGTAATGGGCACGACCAGAATGGCGTCGGCGCCGGATTTCTCCGCGTGTTCGGAAAGGCGCACGGCCTCGGCCGTGGTGATGGCGCCCGTGCCAATGGCCACGGGAACGCGGCGCGCGACGTGTTTCGTGATCACCTCGGCGACACGACGGCGCTCGGCCTCGGTGAACGAGCCAATGGATCCCGTGCTGCCGAAAATGGCGACTCCATCGACGCCGGCCTCGATGAGCGTGTCGATGTGTGTGCACCATCGGTCTTCGTCGATGGATTCGTCCGGGCGGGTCGGCGTCACCGAAAAGGCGACGAGTCCTTGGAATTCACCCATGGTCGTAGGACTATCGCAATGGGGAGAAGCGCGCGGGGATGAGAATCTTGTTCTCCTGCCGCGTGATGAGCGGGCGCACGCGATCGGCATACCTCTGCCAATCCGGATCGGCATACAATTGGGCGCGGCGCTCGGAACGCTGTTTCAGGTCGTCGTAGCCGACCATGAACGTGATTTGATCCAGTTCGCCAATTTCCGACGAGAACACCCCGATGAGATTTCCCTGCGTTCGGGCGTGCTTCTCGAGCCCTTGGGACTCGTACAAAGAATAAAATTCAGGGATTTTGCCGCAATGAAGCGTGTACGTCCGCACCTCGATGAACATGCATGGCCTCCCCAAAGCTGGGCGCGGGCACGCACGCCCGCTATCTTAGCGATGTAAGCTCACCGAAGCGTCTGCGCAAGCGCCGATGCCGATGTCGAAAGATGGCACCGATCACGCGCTTCAACACGGGTCCGAGCGCGCCCAGGCGAGGGGTGAACGTCAGCGCGTCCGTCAAAACGCACCCACTGTCTCCCCGCGG
This sequence comes from Sorangiineae bacterium MSr12523, assembly GCA_037157775.1. Lineage (NCBI taxonomy): Bacteria > Pseudomonadati > Myxococcota > Myxococcia > Myxococcales > Pendulisporaceae > Pendulispora > Pendulispora brunnea. Next base: position 1,436,941 of record CP089982.1, on the reverse strand, counting down.
TGCAATGCGGCGACGATGCTCCCAACGCATTTGACTCCACGACGTGGACTCTTCCCAAAAGGCGCGCCCGGGTTCGACCGCGGCCAGCATGAAGTGATGCCGGTCGATGGGAAAGACGCCGCCCAAAAGCACCCAACTCGAAAACATGGGTGTGCGGAGCGGGGCATCCTCGATGCGCTGGCCGGCAGCCTCCGGCGGCGCGGTCATGCGCAGCCACGGACCCAATTCCGCATTGACGCCCTTCATGGTGCCAACGGCGTCCCATACCACCTCGACGGGGGCGTTCAACTCGGAGGCGAAGTGGAGTGAGTACGTCCGCGGCATGGCTTTGCGTTATACCTCATAACGCCGTTCCTAGCGCATCGCGCAACGTATATTCATGATATAAGGATGCACCATGAGCGTCCGCAGCACGGCCCGCGCGCTTCCCACCATGTTGCGCGTGGCTTTTGCGGAGGCGGTGGCGTACCGCGCTGAGGTACTCGTATGGATGCTCGCCACAACGATGCCGCTCATCATGCTCGCGCTCTGGCTTGCCGTGGCACGCGAAGGGCCCGTGGGACGATTGGGTGAGACCGAGTTGATAGCCTACTTCCTATCGACGTTCATCGTGCGTCAATTCACGGGTTCATGGGCCTGTTGGCAAATCAACACCGAAGTGCGCGACGGCACCTTGGCGATGCGCCTCTTGCGGCCCGTCCATCCCATGCTGGCCTACGCCGCCGAGCAATTGGTCTCGGTACCGGTACGCGGCATCTTCTCGTTGCCTATCGCCATCGCGGGCCTCATCTGGTTGGGCACGGCGCCTTTCCCACACGATCCCCTGGTGTGGATGGGCTGGGCGCTCTCCATGTTGGGTGCCTGGCTCATTAGTCTGTTCGTCAATTTCATCGTCGGATGCTCCTCTCTCTTTTTGGAGAGCAGCCTCAAGATCATGGATATCTGGCTGGCTCTTTTTTTCGTGTTCAGCGGATACCTGATCCCCGTCGAGCTGTTTCCACCCATCGTTCGAGCCATCGGAGACTGGCTCCCCTTTCGGTACCAGATCGGTTTGCCCGTCGAGCTCATGACCGGCGTCTACGACCGTGCGGCCTCGCTCACGATGCTCGGCCGACAATGGCTCATGGTGGTCGTTCTCGGCGCCTTCACCGCATTCGTTTGGCGGCGCGGCATCGGACGCTTCGCGGCTTACGGAGGCTAGCCGAGGATCATGCGCCGTTACCTGCACCTGCTCGCCGCCCAGATTCGCACGTCCACCTTGCTCGGACTGCAATACCGCGTCGACTTCGTGCTCGACGGCATTATCGAGATCTTCTGGGCGCTCACCGCGATCGTCCCACTCTTCATCGTCTTCAGCAAACGAGAGTCCGTCGCCGGATGGAGCTTCGGCGAGTCGCTGCTGGTGGTAGCGTGGTTCACGCTGCTCACCGGCGTGCTCGAGGGGGCGATCCATCCGAGCCTCGCCGCGGTCGTCGAACACGTTCGAAAGGGGACGCTCGACTTCGTGTTGCTCAAGCCTGCCGATGCACAATTTCTCGTCAGCACCGCGCGGTTTCAACCGTGGCGCGCCGTCAATGCGGTCACCGCCATGATCCTTTTCGTTCTCGCTTTCCGCAAAATCGGCCATGGCCCGACGCCGTGGGGTATCGCAGGCGCCCTGGCACTCCTCGCGGCCGCGATGGTCATCCTATATTCGCTGGGAATTCTCACCGTAAGCGCCGCCTTCCACGTAGTTCGCGTCGACAACCTGTCCCAGCTTTTCAGCTCCATCTTCGATGCGGCGCGCTGGCCGGTTGCGGTATTCCGCGGCGCCCTTCGCCTGGTCTTCACTTTCGTGATCCCGCTCGCGCTGATGACGACGTACCCGTCGCTGGCCTTGCTGGGCAGATTGCCGTGGCACGCCTTCGTGCTCTCGTTCGTCGTGGCCATCGTATTTGCCGCCGGCTCGAGGGCCATTTGGTTGCGTGCGATATCGCAGTACACATCGGCGGGAGGCTGAGCTTCAAACGAGATACCCGGCGCGACGCATGGTGAGGAGGCTGTCTTTGACGGCATCCTCGAACAACTGCAGATCAGCCTCCGAGTGGGCAGGAGAAACGAAGAAGAGCATGCCTTCCCACGTGTAGATTCCGCGCATGTGCAAGTGCTGAACCAAAAGGGCGCCGTGCGGCGGCAGGATGAATCGGAACATGGACCCATAGCGCGCGATCCGCACGGGGAACGATTCACGTTCGAGCCATGCTCCGAGTCTCTCGGTGAACGTCGAGGTCCGCCGATTCAGGCCCTCCTGAAGGGCGTTTCCCTCGAACCGGAGGCGCCCGATCATCGCTTTCGCGGTCGCCATCGTCAGCGGGTTCTTGTTGAACGTGCCCGCGAACCAAATCTTGTCGACCTTGGGATAGTCGTTGCCTTCGAAGCGCCAGGGGCCACCGTCGATGAAGTTCAGATACTCGGCCTTCCCGGCCACGACCCCCATGGGCATCCCCCCTCCGATCACTTTTCCATAGGTCGCAAGGTCGGCGTGAATACCGAAGTAGGCTTGGCTTCCTCCCTGATGAACGCGAAACCCGAGCATCACGTCGTCGAAGATCAGCGCAATGCCACGCGCGGCGGTGAGGGCGCGCAGCTCTCGCAAGAAGCCATGTGGAGGCACCTCGAGGTTTCTCGATTGGACCGGCTCGACCAAAACGGCGCCGAGCTCGTACGCGTGTTCCTCGATGGCCCGAAGGCTCTCGGGATCACCGTATTTCAAAACGAGGGCGGCCCCCCGATGACCGGCCCCGAGCCCCAGCGCGGACGGAATCCCGCCGAGGACGTCATCGTACGACCCGTGGTACGAGCCCGCGAAAAGCGCGATCTTCATGCGGCCCGTCGCCGCACGTGCGAGGCGCACCGCAATCATCACCGCCTCCGTGCCCGAATTGCAAAAGGCAATGCGCTCGTCGCCGGTAAGAGCAGAAATGCCCGCCGCGTTCTCGGCCGCGTCCTCCGATTGAAGTCCCATCGGCGCCCCTCGAACGAGCCGCATGCTCATCGCGTCCAGAAGAAACCGTGGTCGGTGTCCGAAGAAATGGACCCCGAAGCCAAAACCAAAATCGATGTACTCGTTTCCATCGAGATCCCAAACGCGTGCCCCGTCGGCGCGCACGCCCACCAGCGAGTAGCGCAGAGCCTTGCTCGCAAGCCAAAAATCGCGAACCTCTGGCGCGGATCCCGACGCGAAGCCGCTCGACGACCGCGGGTCGCTCATGGCCACACTTTGCTCGCGGCGGAGGCGCGATGCACGCGTCCTATCGACGTACGTATCGATGAACTGTTCCAGGTATTTCTTCTGGGCGGCGTTCATCGTGCGATCATGCATTGGCGTAGGGGGCGCGCGGCAGAATGGTGAAGCACTTCACGAGCTGACGAATGCCCTGGTCGAGCGAGCACATTGGACGAAACCCGGTCGAAGCGATGCGCGCGCTGGAAACGACGCAATCGCGTAGGTCGGGGTCGTGACCGGAAGGAGCCTCGATGTACACGAAGGAAGGCACGTGCCGCCGGATCGCTTCACAGACCTGCGGTCGCGTGAGGTTCGCATCGTCGAGCCCGACGTTGTACGCGCGGCCCTTCATCGTTTCGAAATGCTCGAGGCCGTGCAGGAACGCGCGCCCCACGTCGCGGATGTGAATGAAATTGCGCCGGCGGTGCCCCTCGAAGAACACCACCGTCCCGTCGTGCACCGCGCGGTAGACGTAGTCGTTCACCAAGAGATCGCGCCGCATGCGGGGCGAGACGCCGAACACCGTCGCCAGGCGGAACGCGAGACCATTGGCATGCGCCAAGATCCGCTCTTCCCCCTCGACCTTCAATCGGCCGTACAAAGACACGGGTGAGAGCGGGCTCTCCTCGGTGCATGGCTCATCGCCCTTGCCCACGCCGTATCCGCTATTGGTCGCAGGATACAGAAATCGCTGAGACGGCGAAGCATGATCGAGAAGTAGCTTGATCCCCCGGGACATGGTGCTCTCGGCAGCAATGGGTTCGATATCGCAAATCCTCGATCCCACCAAGGCGGCCAGAGGAATGATGGTATCGTGCTTTCGTACGAGCTCGGGCACGAGACGCTCGTCGCGCGCGTCGCCTCGGACGACGTCGAAGTTGGGAAAGGCGCAACAGTCGAGCAGCCCCGATGGCTGCGCGACGAAGTTATCGAGCACCGTCACGTGGTGGCCTTGCTCGAGCATCTGCCGGACCAGCACCGAGCCGATGTAACCGGCGCCACCGGTCAGCAGGATGCGATGTATGTCGTGGGTCATGGGCTCTCCCCTGGCTCGTTCGTCTCGAGCCGCCTCATGGCTCGGATGTCGAAATCGTTCGCCATTCGATGGACCGTCGGCCCATCGAAAATATCCAAATTGTACTCCCACACGAGAATGGCGCCGTCCCCCTGCTCCTCGACGTCGAGTAGGAGATCGTGGAACCCGGTCACCTGCTCCAGTTCTTCGACCTCGAGCTCCAGGCCTTCGAAAACGGGTCGATCGATCGCCTCGTGCTGGAGCGTGAGCATGACGCTGTAGAGGCGAGTGACATCCAGCGCGGCCATGACTTGGTCGATGGATACGTCGGCATTCGCAAAGCCTCCCAGGCAAACGGTGCGGACGCGGCGAACGAGTTCGGCGAAGGTCGGCTCCTCCGAAAGATCGATGCGCAGCGCAATCGTATTCGGGAAGAACCCCACGAGCGGCTCGAGCTCGGGCCGATTGCGGCCCGAAACGGGCGTGCCGATGACGACGTCGGTCTGGCCGGACCAGCCCGAGAGCGATGCCGCGAACATGGCGAGGAGAATCATGAAGGGCGTGGCCCCCTGTTCGCGCGAAAGCCTCCGGACGGAGGACCACGCGCCGCCCGACCAGACGCGTCGAATTCGACCGCCACGAAATGCGCGCTCCAGCGGGCGCGGGCGGTCGAACGGGAGCGCGACGATGGCGGGTGCATCGTGGAGATGCCGCCGCCAGTACGCGAGTTGCGCCTTCGCGGCGTCGGAGGTCGCGAAGGCGCGTTCCCACACGGCGTAATCCGAGTACACGATGGGGAGCGGTGGAAAGCACGGCTCTTCGCCACGCTGGAAGGCTCGATGCGCGATGGCCGCCTCCCGAGCCAAAATTCCAAAGGACCACCCGTCCACGGCGATGTGGTGAATGCATAGGACGAGCGCGTACACGGAGTCCCCACGATCGATCAGCGTGGCGCGAAACGGCAGCGCGCCCGAAAGATCGAAAGCCATCCCCGCATCGCGCTCGGCGAACGCCGTCACGTCATCGGAGGTTGCCCGGTGCTCGGCCCAATCGATCCGGCGCAAGGTCACGCGCGGACTCGGAAGGACGCGCGCACGCAACCCCGCCTGCGTGTCCTCGGCAAAGACGGTTCGCAGCGTTTCATGACGCATGGTGAGCGCGGTCATGACGCTTTCGACGACATTCGGGTCGAGCGGACCCCGTATGTGGAGGACCCACGACATGTTGTACGCCGTGGCCGCGGCGGACGAGTGGAAGGTATGCTGGCCGATGCGCCAATACCACTCCTGCGCGAGCGACGGAGTTCCAGCCTGTTCCGGTTTGCATGGTTCGATGCGGGAGCTTTCGCGCCCCCGGACCCGGGTCGTCACGGAGGCAATTGCACCCATGGTTCGCGCGCGGAGCATCTGCTCGAACGAGATGTCCAAACCTAGCTCGCGCCGGGCGCGGATGATGAAGCTCGACGCGCGCAGTGAGTTGCCCCCGGCCTCGAAAAAGTCGTCGGCCGGGCCAAGCCCATTGCCGCCCAAGACGGCGCTGGCCAGCGAACAGAGAGCTGCCTCGACGGGCTCCTCGTAACGCAGCTTCTCGCGATCGATCTTGCCGCTTGCCGTGAGCGGCAGCGCTCCGTAAAGCATGATCTCGGGGACCATGGCCGGAGGAAGATGGGCGCGGACATGTTCGAGAATGTCACGATGATTCGACGAATCACGAAGAACGACATGCGCCACGAGATGCTTGTCCACTCCCGTCGCGTGCACCCGTACGGCAACCTCGGCGACACCGCGGTGCCGGCGGAAGACGGCCTCGATCTCACCGGGCTCGATGCGTACACCCCCCACCTTGATTTGGTCGTCGAGCCTTCCCGTGCACACGAATTGTCCGTCGGCACGGCGATAGCCCGAGTCCCCACTCCGGTAGATCCGCTGGCCGCCGACATGAACGAACCTCGATGCGGTGTCCTCCGGCCGATTCACGTAGCCGCGGGCGAGACCTTCACCGCCAATACAAATTTCGCCGATGACGTCGATGGAGACGGGCTCGAGACGTGCGTTCCGGATGGTCACCTCGACGTGTGGCAGCGGTAGGCCGATGACGATCTCCGGTTCGGTGCGCGTAAGCTCGGCAATGGTGCACACGGCGGCCGCCTCCGACAGGCCATAACTATTCACCAGGCGGATATCCGGCCGGGCGTGCGCATGCCAGGCGGCGACCCGATCGGGAGAGGCAGGTTCTCCGCCAATGACGACCGTACGAAGCGTCACCGGCAACGCGAGCTCGTCTTCCTCGAGTGCCGAGGTCAGACGGTGCCAGATGGCCGTGGGCAGATCCACGATCGTGACACGGTTCGCGGCACAGCCGGCGATCAGCGCCTTGGATTCGATCATATCCGCACCGCGCAGGATCAGCGTTCCGCCGACGACCAAGGTGGGAAAGACCTCCTCGACCATGGTGTCCCAGCTCGGGGATGCAAACTGGAGCACGCGATCCGTCGCCCGCACGTCAAACGCGTCCACGAGGGCCCGCGTCAGGTAGGAAAGCGCTCGGTGCTCGATAGCGACCCCCTTCGGACGTCCGGTCGATCCGGAGGTGTACACGACGTACGCCAAATCCGAGGGTGACACGGGAACGCGCGCACCGTCATCTTCGAACGACGCCTCGATCGGCAGCCATTGCGCGGCGATCTCGTTCTGTATCGCCGCGCGTGCAGCGGCCGAGGCCAGGACGACTTTGGTGTGCGTGTCCTGGCACATGAACGCGAGCCGCTCGCGGGGATGCTGCGGATCCAAATAGAGGTACGCGCCCCCGGCCTTCAAGATCCCCAGCAGCGCGGCGACCATGTCGATCGACCGCTCCGTGCACAGGCCAACGACCACGTCGGGGCCGACACGAGCGCGTCGCAGTTGCGCTGCTATTTCATTGGACCGGTGGTCCAATTCTCGATAGGACAGGCTCGCCCCCCCGCCGACCACCGCCTCCGCGTCCGGGCTGCGTACAGCCTGCGCGGCAAAGAGACGGTGGACGGCTTGCTCCGGGCCCATCATCAGTGACGCACGCTGAACGAGGCACTCGAGTTGTTGCCCGCGTTCGTCTGGATGCAGTATCCGCCGTTGCGCTGGCGCGGCAGCCTCCAGTTGCTGCCGTCGCATGCCATCCTCACGCCATTGACCGTGAGCTCGCGCCCGGCAGCGAAGCCCTGACACGTACCCGTGCGGATCTCGGACCTCGTCTCGAAGCAGCTGGAATTCGTGCCAAGGGCACCGGAGTTGAACGTGGCGCCATCCGGCACCTTGAAGGCGTTCGCCGTGCACAACCCCGAGCACGGCGGCGCCGCTTCGTGCGGAAGCCCACCATTGTCCGTGCACGCCGCGAGGCAATCCTGGAATTCCCCGCCGCACACGTTTTCGTCGCCCGCCGCACCATCGTCATGGCACTTGGATGCGGCGGGATCCGCCTCCCCTCTGCAAAGGATCGCAAGCTGCGCGCATGCCGTCATGGGGTAGGGATCCCATAGGGATGGCGTGGTACTCGGCTGCCAGTCGGACTGCGCTTGATGGATCTGCTTCGCCACGTAAAGCTGCCCGTTGTAGAGCGCGCGATCGCCCACCGCGTAGATGATCTGCGGCTGCCATGTTCCGTCGTTGTTGTTGACGCGTTCCCAAACGCTGAGCGTACCCCTCGGCGGTTGATTGGAAATGGAGGTGTGATCGACGCGAGCACGGTAATCGACGTTCTGATAGGCCACGACGGTTCCGCGTTTGTAGGCGATGCCCGGCCCCCACGAATTGACCAATGGCATCATGCGCATCATATCGTGGTCCTCGTGCGCGACGATGTGGCAGTGCCAGAGGTAGCCGGGAGGTGTCGTCGGGTCGATTGGGAACTGGTTCTCTCCGGGTTGAACGCCACCGGCAGGCGTCTCTTGCGGGGCCCAGCGGGCGAGGACCTTCACGACCTCACCCGGCGCCACGCGGACGGTGTCCTTCCACCCCGTCTCGTAAGGAAGGGTCGTCGGCGTCCCCGTCAGGTATGGGTTGGGATCCAGCGTAATCGGTCGAGTCACCGGCCGATGCCCATTGAGCAAGAGCCAGCGTTGCAGGTACGCGTCGGAATCGAACGTCTGACGGTTCACGACCTGGAACTCGATCAAATGGATATGGATCTGGTGGGATGCCCCACCCGGGATATTGACGAGCGTCCACTCTTCCGTCGAACCAACCAGTGGAAACTCCGTCGTGGGTGCCGTGAAGTCGATGCCGCCATCGACGGAGCGGAGCTGGTCGCCATTTTGCGCAAGTATGTTGTGGAACGTCTTGATTCGCCGCGGCGCATTCGCGCTAAGGGCGGGACGCGGCGGAAAAAGCGATGCCGGGAGCGCGGGCGGCGAAACCGCCGGGGAATCTTGAACGGTAAACTGCATGATCTTGCCGACAGTCTCGGGGTTCTCCACGTCGGGGTCCACATTGGTGTTTCGCATGAGGATCTTCGTGCCCCGCGCAAACCTAGAGAAGTCGACCAAAATGTCCGCCCGCTCCGTGATGCCGAGGGTCACCTCGTTCACGACTTGTGGCGCCGGTAGATATCCACCGTCGGAGCCGATAATCGTGAACGGTACGATCGTGCCGTTGTTGTCGAGCTGCACGGTGAAGATGCGAGAGTTCGATGCGCCCAAGGTCCGGAAGCGGTAATGGCGTCGCTGGACATTCAAATTGGGCCAGGTTTTCCCATTCACGACGATGACGTCCGAGTCCTCTCCCGGTTGCCAATACGCGTTGCTCACGTTGGCGCTCTCCCTGGGGAAATTCAGCTCACCATCCGTAAAGAAGGCGCGGTCCGAGAGGACCAGCGGGATCTCGAAGCCGTCGCGCGGCAGAGGCGACGTACTCTGATCGAGCCGACTATTGGGATCGCGAATGAAATAGGCCGCCCCCAGTTGCCCCGCATACAGGCCAATGCGCGTCATCCCCATCGTATGATCGTGATAGAAGAGCTGCGTGCCCGGCTGCTGGTTGGGCATGTCGTAGTCCCGCGTCACGTAGATTGGACCGGTCACCCCGCTGTTGGTAAACCACTCCTCCGCGATTCCATCGTGGCCGGATAGGACCACCAGCCCATGATTGTGGGTGACCATGCCCACATTGCTGAGCGCCTTCGAGTAGCCGGGTGGGAATGGGCTGAACGGAGGAGACGGTGGCTCGATGAAATTAGGGTTTGCCCAGTGGAGCGTCGGATCGATCGGGAGGAAATGATTCGTCGTGATTTGGTTGAGCCAATGCAAGGTCGTCGGAATCCCCCGCGTATTCTCGAAAACGGACCCCGGTACCGAGCGAATGAACTCCGTCGACGTCGAGCCGGGGATTTTCACCTGGCCGCCGAAGGCCATGACCGTCGTATCGGGGAACCCAGGGGGCAGCATTTGTGCCTTGGATGGGGCCACCGACACCGTGAACTCCTGCCGCACGACTCGGCCACTACCGTCCCTGATGAGTGTCGGGGCGAACGTGCGAGGGATCGGAAGCTGGTCAACGAATTGTGGAATCGTCGTGGGGTCCAGAAGCTGTTGATTCGTCGATGGTGGACCCGACGCCTGCTCGACCTTGCCAATCGGCTGCTGGTCGGCGTCTTCGGGAGCCGGCCCGCAGCCTGTCCATGCTGCAACTATCACGACCGGGACGCACAAATGCGCGAGGTGGCGTGTTCTCATGAGCCATTCCTTTCTGCCGCGATGCAACGGAGGAAATCGGTCTACGACCGTGGGCTGGCGTCGCTACTTAACACCGGCCCTTGGGCAATACAATCGACAAAGCAATTAATTTACAGTCAGCGCGCGAACTTCAAATTCATTGCGCAAATCGCAATGGACCAGTGATCTCGCCGATCATGGCGAGCGATGAACATGTAGGCGCATCTAAGCGTCGGGCAGCTGCGTGGGCACTTGCATGAATTGCAAAGGACCGTCCGATCGGACCCCACAATCAGACCGCAATTCCAATTTATAATTAGTATCATTCTACCGTTAACGCATTAAAACCAAACCACTCGAACTACGTGCAGTTACAATCAACGAGGCGTTACACCCGATGCATTGGCCATGGTGTCGTTTTGTCCAAACAGAATGCTACCGGTTTCTCATGGAATTTATGAACACATTCCATCGGTTTGACGAGTCACCGACGTCGTTCGCTAGGCGCACATATGTTCGCCGTATTGCATCAATCAAATGAATCGAGCAACGGTGGGTTGCCGCCACGACTACGATTTTGACATTCACGCGAGCATTCACAATCAAATGTATCAATTGACCTTATTTGCAACGTTCTTCGATGAACCCCCGAGACGTTGACCTGAAATCCGCCGTACGAGCGCGCGCGGGACGATAAAAAATCTGCATTTTACACCCATAAGGACCACATGACGCACAATGCTCATTGCGCACGAGACTTCGGAGGACCAAATAGTGCCCCATGTCCACGCGTCACCGATGGCTGATGGCGGGTATTCGTATCTTTCTATTAATGGTGGCGGGGGGCGCCATAGCGACCGCATCCATTGTGCCCCCTGCATCGGCGCGCGGTGCACCGGTTCGATACGCGTGCCCGATGCATCCCGACGTGAGGGCAGATGCAAAGGCCCCCTGCCCCATCTGCCGCATGGCGTTGGAGCCGTCGGCCGCTCGAGAAGCACCAGGACACATCGACCCACGGGCGCTGGAGAACCTACGGCGTCACGATGCCTTCGACGTTGCGCAGATCCATGACCTTCCATCCAATGTACCCGAGTTGCGCGCCCCGGCATGGGTCGAAGACGATGGCCTGGTAAGCGCCATTTTCTACAATGAGCAACTCGAGTCACTCGGCGCGGGCGAGAAGGGAACGTTTGCTCCCACGGCTGATCCGAAGTCGCGGATGACCGTGCAACGGGCATTGGACGCCCCCATCCCGTGGGACAAGTCCTCGACGCGACTTCGCTTCCACCTGACGCGCACTCTGGTTCCGGGTGTCGTCGGGTGGGTCGCGCTCGCGCGCAAACCGCAGAAACGACTCACCGTTCCCACATCCGCCATTCTGCACGCACCCGACGCCTCGTATGTGTTGGTCGTGGGATCGGACGGTTCCACCTTCGAGAAGCGACCCGTCGAGCTCGGAGAGACCTTCCGGCCTTCGGACACCACCGTCGTGCTCTCGGGGTTGTATGCGGAGGAACGCGTCGTGGCGCGGGCTGCATTCTTCCTCGACACGGAGCTGCGGTCGAGCGAACGCACCGCGAAGCAAGAGGCTGCGCGATGATTGCGCCGATGATTGCACGGTGCGTCACTTGGTGTGCGCGCCATCCGTGGGCCGTACTCCTGGTCGCACTGTTCATCGCGACTGGCAGTGAGATCGCGCGGCGGGGGCTCGCCGATGACGTCGTTCCCGATCTCTCCGAGCCACGGATCGGAATCGTGGTCGATTGGATGGGCCATCCCGCACCCGAGGTCGCAGCCGCCGCAACCTCGATCCTCACCGACTCGCTCCGTGACGTTACGGGGGTTCACGCGATTCGCGGCTCCACGATGTCCGGGATGGGGTACGTGGACGTCGTCTTGGAATCGAGCGCGCACCCCGAGACGGTCCATCGCGCCGTCCGCGAGCGTGTCGATGGCGTCCGTCGCGCTTTACCGGCCGGCGTGCGTGTGCAAGTCGGCCCGGCTGCTTCCAGCACCGGATGGGTCGTTCAATATGCCTTGGTGCCGCCCACACAGACGACAGGACTCTCCGTATTGAGGAAGATTCAAGACGAAATCCTTCGCCCGGCGCTGCTCGAGATTCCAGGGGTCGCGGAAGTCGCTACCGTGGGCGGCTCCCAGCAGCAGGCACGCATCGACGTCGATGCCGACGAGCTGCGCGAACGCGGCGTCGCCTTTACCGATCTTACGTCCGCGTTGAAACCGGTGTTCGACACGGGGGTCGCCAATCCCGAGAAGCTCCCGGGGCTCATCGTGAAGGGGGACGGCACGGTCCGACTTCGCGACGTGGCCAATCTGAAGCTCAGTGCCGAGATGCCGACCGGGCTCGCCGACGTGGGAGGAACGCGCGCGGTGGCAGGCATCGTCATCGCCCGGCGCAACGCGAACATCGCACGGCTCGTTGCCGACGTTCAGCGCACGCTCGATCGGGAGCGCGTCAAACTCCCGCACGACCCCAAGGACCCTGGCCGGATCGAGCCTGGGTTCTCCAAGGAAGTTCGCCTGGTCACCGTGTACAATCGAAACGAACTCGCGACTCGAGTGCACGATACGCTGCTCCGCGCATTGAGCGAGGAAATCGCGGCCGTCGTTCTGATCGTCCTCCTTTTTCTCCTGCACTGGCGAAGTGCGCTGGTACCGCTGGTCACCTTGCCCATGGTTCTCCTGCTGACGTTCGCGGGCATGTGGATCGCGGACGTCCCCGCCGCCATCATGAGCCTTGGCGGCATTGGCATCGCACTGGGCATTGCCGTCGATGCCGAGGTGGTGGCGCTCGAAGCCTCCCACCGCCGGCTCGAAGCCGCGGGCATCACCACGCACGCCTATAGCCCTGCGATCCTCACGTCTCTGATGATCACGGTGCTGTCCTTCTTGCCAGTCTTCACCTTCACCGGTGAGACGGGACGCCTGCTCCAGCCGCTGGCGCTGACGAAAACGCTCGTCGTCGTGTCGGCCGCGGTGGTCACCCTCACGTTGGCCCCCGCCTTGCGCGCACTGTTGGTTCGCGGCAAGGTCGTCCCCGAGTTCACGAATCCGCTCACGCGCAACCTCGTGGCGATCTATCGCCCCTTCGTTCACTTCGCCCTCGCGCGGCCGTCCTTTACCTTGGCAACCGCCGCGCTGGCCGTGATCTCGTGCATCCCGCTCCTTCCCAAGTTGGGCGGCGAATTCCTCCCGCGCATCGACGAGGGCGATCTGCTCTTCATGCCCACCGCCCAGCCCGGCGCGCCTCCCGAGCAAACTGCCGTGCAGCTCTCCTGGCAGGATCGGGCGATGAGCCAGCTCCCCGAGGTCGATACGGTGTTCGGCAAAGTCGGCCGCGCGGACACCGGCACCGATCCTGCTCCTTATACGATGGCCGAAACCGTCGTACGACTTCGTCCTCGCTCCGAGTGGCCGAAGATCGCCCGCACCCGCTGGTACTCGACGTGGGCGTCCGAGCCGCTGCGGCGGGTGCTCGGCCTCGTGTGGCCCGAGCAAACGCCGCGCACGACTGCGGAGCTCGTGGACGCGCTCGATCACGCCGCGCGCCTCCCTGGATGGACGAGCGCATGGACAGCCCCCGCCCGCGCGCGCATGGACATGATGGCCACCGGTGTTCGCACGCCCGTCGGCATTCGCATCGTCGCCCCCCCCGATGCGAATGCGCAGCATCTCGATATCCTCGAGGCGGTCGGAACGGAGCTGCGGGACATCGTCGCCCGGATCCCCGGAACGCGCAGCGCCGTCTTCGAGTCACAGGGCGGTGAGACATGGCCTTCGTTCGAACCGGATCCTGCGGCACTCGCGCGCTACGGCGTGGATCCGATATTGCTCGAGGCGACCGTAGCCCTTCTTGCCACGGGCGGAGTGCTCGGGGAAATCGAGGATGGCGGAAAGCGTCTGCGCGTTCGCATTGCACCGACGTTGCACACCGGAGCGCACGGCACGGCGGAGGAGTGGCGGACGATCACGGTGGGCTCCTCGAGCGGGCAACCGATCCCACTGGCGTTGCTCGGACGGCCCACCTACGTGACCAGGCCTGCCGTCCTGCGGAGTGAAGGCGGCAAGCTCGTCGCCTATGTCTACGTCGACCTCGAAGACGGCGTCGACATCGAAAGGTACGTGGAGAAAGCGCGGCTCGACGTCGACCGCGCCATGGCGGGCCGCGCTGTCCGCATCGAATGGACCGGCCAATACGAGCTTCTCGCATCGGGAAAGAAACACCTGGCGTGGATCATCCCCGCCGTCATCGTCTCCATGCTTCTTTTGCTCTGGCTTCAGTTTCGAAGCGTCGCGGAGGCCGCCATCATTCTCGTCTCTGTCCCATTCGCGCTCGTCGGAAGCTTGTGGACGCTCTTTCTACTCTCCTATCCGCTATCGGCTCCCGTCTGGGTCGGCCTGCTCTCCACAGTCGGCCTGGCCATGCAGACGGGCGTGGTCATGGTGGTGTACATCGACGAAGCGTTCCACGCGCGCATGCGCAAAGGCCTGATCAAGACCCGCGACGATATCGTCGCGGCGCACGCCGAAGGCACGATCCTGCGGTTACGGCCGAAGATCATGACCATCGCCACGATGGCCGCGAGCCTTCTGCCGCTGCTCTGGACCGAGGGCCCGGGCGCCGACGTCATGAAGCGCGTCGCCGCCCCCATGCTCGGCGGTCTCGTCACCAGCACCGCCCTCACCCTCGAGGTGCTGCCGGTAATCTATACGATCTGGCGTTGGCATCAGCTCCGGCGCGCCCAATCGTTTGGTTCCGAATTAATTTCCGATCCCTCGCGCGTCATTTCATTTCAATGACGCATTACATTGCATGAATATCAATTCCATGAAATCGACAATTAATTAGATATATCGAATCTCATTGCACCTGATCTATTGGCTTCGTTGTCGAGACGTCGTCCATCATTTTTCTTCTGCGGGTTGTAATTTATCTACCAGTTTCTGATAGGTGCATTATAGCGATTCACTCGAGCCCCGTCGGCTGCAGCGAACGAGATGGGCCCACAGCGAGTTGCCCTCGATGACGAGCCGATCGGCCGTCATTCATGCGTGTTCGGGCCATACCAGCATTCGCATGTTTCTAAATTAATTAGGAAACTCGATAAGTCCTCCGCAGGACGAGTGCGCAGCAACGCCTCAAGCAATGCTCGAACATAAGTTCGCATAGCGAACATCTGTAAGCAGCAAACGTTGCATGTACATGATTTAATAACCTATTTGAACGAGGTTGCCGTGACGCATCCTTTTACTCGCCGTATTGGCATGTTCGGTCTCGGCCTTTGCTACTTCCTCTGGTACGCGCCCTACAGTGCGGTGGCGAAGGCCATGTCGGGCGGTCTCTTCGACTCGACGCATGGCCCCATTGGAGGTTTCGTGCTGCTTCCGGCGGCGGCCATCGGAACGCTCTGCGCGATGCCGCTGACCATCACCATCCTCGGATGGTGGAAGTATGCACGTCACCGCACGATCTTTGGACGCTCGGTTCCCTTCCTCGGGCGCGAGACCGCAGCGGCCGCTTTTTGGATGTCCTTGATCGTGGGCACGACGACGCTCAACTTCACGTTCCCCGGTGTCTCGATCCTCCTCATGCTCGTCTTGATGCGGATCGAAACGCTGATCATCTCGCCCACGGTCGACCTGATTCGGGAGCGAAGGATCCCTCCTCATTCGTGGGTCGCCATCGGTCTGAGCGGGCTGTCGGCGATCGTCGCGCTCGCGGACGTGAACAACTACAAGCTGACCTTGACCGCGGCCTTGAGCCTGCTCGCCTACATGCTCGGCTATACGAATCGATTCTTGATCATGAGCCGCCACGCCAAGAGCGGGTCGACCCAGTCGGATCGCCAGTACTTCGTCGAGGAGCACATGGCCACGCCGGTATTCCTCGTGGCGCTGCTCGCCGTGCCAGCGTTCCTCGGTTCCGATTCCATATCGCGATCCTTGCACGACGGGTTCACCACGTTTCTGGTGTCACCGGCGGCGCTTCCGGCTCTGGCGATCGGCGTCTTGTACGAAGGACTGTTCGTCTGCACCACGCTGATCTTTCTCGATCCACGTGAATATTCGTTCTGCATGCCGGTGCACGTGTGCTCGAGCATGCTGGCGGGTGTCGCAGCCTCGCTCGCGCTTCACGCCGCGTTCGGGCTCCCGGCGCCGAGTACGGCGACGTTCGCAGCCGCGCTCTGCGTGGTGCTGGCCGCGTGTGCCCTTGGTTATCCGGCGATCAGCCGTCGGCTGATCGCGCGCGCGCGCACGGACGAAGTGCTGCTCTTCGTCTGCGGAGGCAACGCGATTCGTTCGCCCATGGCCGCCGCCCTCGCGCGGGTGGAGCTTGCTGCGCTGGGCAAAGCCCATCGGACATGGCGGGTGGAAAGCGCCGGGGTCGCGGTGCACGAGCCGGGCGGACCGCTTTCGCGGTATGCAGCGGTAGCGTTGCGCAAATTGAATGTGCCGGTCCCCGAGCATACGGCGCGCTCGCTCACGGCCGACTTGTGCGAAAAGAGCGCGGCCGTGTATTGCATGACGCGAGCCCATCGCGCCGCCGTGCTCGAGATGGCACCCACCGTGTCCGATCGCGTGATGTGCCTCGATCCGAAAGACGATGTGGCGGAGCCAAAGGGCGATGCCATCGAGGCCTACGTCGAGTGCGCCGTGCAGCTTCGCATGTTGGTGCGCGCACGGCTGTTCGAATTGCCTCCGTTGCGTCAGAGATTGCGTCAGGGAGCTTGATCATGCCACGTCACATAATCCTCGACGTCGGCGCGCTCCGGCACGAATCGATTCACGGGCATCGTTTCATCCGGGTAGCCCACGGCGAGCCCGCAGACCACGAGCCGATCGTGCAGACCGAGGTGCCTCCGGATCGCGTCGGCGTAATGGGTCACGCTGTACTGGGGGCAGCTCCCGAGCCCGCACGCCACGAGCGCGAGCATCACGTTCTGCACGAAAAATCCCATCTCCAAGAACGACCCCGGCGGTGCGCCTTTCGGCAGATGAAAGATCATCTCCACGGGGGCGCCGTGAAATCGCAAGTTGTCCCGGCGGTGCTGGCGCCGGCCCACCGCATCGTCGCGGGCGATCCCCTTGGCGACCAGCACACCTTCCCCGGCTTCGGCTGCGCGACGCTCGATGGTGGCATCCAACACGGGCGGCCGATTGTCGTAATCGGGAGCCGGAGGAACATTCCGATCGAACTCTGCGCACAGGACGCGCGCCAGGGCATCGCGCGCCGCTCCGCTCACCACGACGACGCGCCACGGCTGGCCGTTGCGGGTCGATGGGGCGTGGCCCGCCGCACGAAGGACATCCATCAAAACATGGCGCGCGACAGGTCGACCGAGGTACGCGCGCTTGCAATGCCTCGCTCGCATGACTCGCATGAACGATGCATAACCATCCCCATTCACGCCATCCACGACATTCATATCCTGGAATATTGATCCCATGAACCACCTGTCCAGGCCCGAGCGATCGATCCTCCATGGCGAGTGGCCCTTTGCGCCTACCGAAACCGCGACGCGGAAATGCACCGTGGTGACGACGCTGACGAGCAAACCCAGAGTCCATGGCTACGACCTACCCATGGTCGGCGACATCGAAGTACGAGCCGACCTCCTCGACGACATCGATCCTGCGCTTCTGCGCGCGCGCAGCACGGGAAAGCTCACGTTCAGTCTGCGTAGCGTGAGCAACGGTGGCGCATTTGGAGGAGATGCACGCGAACGCGCACGAAGGCTCGTCGCCGCACTCGAACACTACGACGTCGTCGATCTGGAGGCGGACCGAGATTTGTTGCCCAAGCTCCTGCTCCGCATCCCACCGCACCGGCGACGCATCTCCTGGCATGGATCGGTGCGCGATATACAGGAGCTCGCCCAGCAATTCGAACGAATGGCCGGCACGCCTGCCCTCCTCTATTTGCTTGCTCCGGATCTTCGCTCCGCCGAGCAGGCGCTCATCCCGCTGCGATTGCTCAAACAGCTTCGCCGCTCCGACGTCACCGCATTCGGAACGGCTCCGGCGGGGATATGGAGTCGATTGCTCGCACCGCGCCTCGGCGCGCCCATCGCTTACGGTCGCTTGCGCACCAACGAAGACTCCGTGCCCACGGTGGAGCAGCTTACGTCGGATTACCGATTGCCCACCTTACCACCGCTGAAGAGGCTCTTCGCCATCGTCGGGAAGTCGCCCGGTGCGTCGATGTCACCGCGTCTGCACAACGCGGGTTATCGCGCTGCCGGCCTGCCCGCGCTTTACGTGCCCATGGCCGTCGACGACTTCTCCCTCTTCTGGCCGAAGATCGCGGATGGCCTGCGCGAGCTCGGCTTCTCCCTCGATGGCATCACCGTCGTAAGCCCGCACAAAGAGGCGGCACTTGCCGCAGCGGATCGCGCGAGCGGTATGGCCGCACGCGCCGGGGCCGCCAATATCCTCGTACGCACGAACGAAGGATGGATCGCCGACACCACGAATCCATCCGGATTGATTGGAGCCTTGCGCCGTGCCGGCGTTCGCATCGGGGGCCGTCGTGCGGCGGTGATCGGCTGCGGCGGCGCGGGCCGAGCCGCCGCAGCGGCGCTCATGCGGGCACGCCTCCGACCCGACATGGTCAACCGCGGGGCCGATCGCGGTCATTACGCGGCCCGCCTACTCGGATTGTCGTACGTACCCTTGAAAGAGTTCGCACCCGAAGGCTACTCACTCATCGTGCACGCGACACCGCTGCGCGAAGAGACGCCGTTCGGCATCGAACGCCTCGCGAGGGGAGCCATCTTCGTCGACATGGGGTACGGCCTCGAGGAGACGGCTTCGGTAGCCGCCGCTCGTGCGGATGCGCACGAAAAGGGACTCGTGGTCATCGATGGTTGGACGGTGCTCTCGGCCGACGCCGCCCAGCAGTTCCATCGAATGACCGGCCAGCGCATGCCGATCCGCGACGCCCGCGTCGTGCTCAACCGAGAAAGGAAGGAACCATGGAAACCAGTCTGACAGGATCCCCGAAGCCGCAAACCGATGTGACCGCATTGGCCTTTTCGCGCGGAGAGGATCTCCCCGCACGGTCCGAGCTCCTGGCATCGCGAACATCGCTCCGCGCGGGCAGCGAGGTGAAACTCGATTTTCGTCCAATCCTCGGCGAGTGGTACAACTGTGACGAGGGCGAGTCGGGCGGCATCCTCCGGATCGAACTCATGGAAAACCGGGGAGTGCTGCAGGTGCGCGCCTATGGCGCCAACGGGTTCGGATCCGAGGCGGCCGAGCCCAACGACTGGGGAGCGATCGACGCCGTGCCTTTCGCACCCGACGTGTCGTCGCGCGAGGCGTGGGCATTCACGGCGACGTACGATTTCAGCTTCCTCGAGACACTGATCGTTGCCTACGTCAAATTGGGTGTCCTCGTCACGACGACGTACAACACCTTCCGTGATCAGAGCGGCCGTACCGATTATTGGACCCGTGAGTTCTTTCATTTGCAGGAGCAGGAGGTGGCCCATGCAACCCATCACGCGCGACCGTGATCACTTCGATGGAGCGCCGGGAACGGACGCAGCCGCGTCCGAACTCGACGTGACGGGTCTCCTGGGAACGTGGGTGAATTGCAATGTGAACTCGTGCGGCATCGTTCGCGCCGACATCGCCTACATCACGGGCCGCGGCCACGCTCTTGCACTCCGACCTTATGGCGGCACGGAAGGTGGTCTCATTCCGTGGGGCAGCGCACCTGCGGCCGTGCTCTCGGACGACGTCTCCTCGTTGCGGGCCATCGGCCTTACCGCCTCGTTCGATCAAGGTTTCCAGCGCGTGCTGGTGGTCGGCTACCTCAATCGAGGTCACTTGTCGTTCGAGACTGCGACCATCTTCACGGACGGCAGCGCACGCGCGCCATATCTCACGCGTCACCACTTCTACCGTCTTCCACGATGAGGGGCCCCATGATCGCGCACATGCCCGAGGATCAAGCACGTCTACTTCGCCGCCTCGATTCACTGACACGGTCGTTCGAGAGCCGCGCAGAGGGCTACGATCGCACGGCCGCGTTCCCCGCGGAAGACTTCGACGAGCTGTTCGCCGCGAATCTGCACGCGCCGACGGTGCCACGCGAGTACGGAGGACTGGGACTCGGCCCGCTACAGGGCAACGCGTACGTCCTGTGGAAGATGACGCGTTCCCTCGCCGCCGCCGATCTCTCACTGGCGCGCTGCTGGGAGGGCCACGCGAACTCGCTGGTGCTCATCGATGCCATGGCATCACCGGCCCAAAAGGAGCGCTGGTTTCGCGGTGTCGTCGAGCGCGGGGAAAAATGGGTGGCGTGGAGCGGTGAACCCAAAGCACCAAAGGGGCCAGGTTCCGAGAGCGCGCCGCGATTCGGCACCACCGTGCGCCGCGACGGCAATGACTGGATCGTCGAGGGGACGAAGATCTTCGCCACCAGCGCCAGCGGCGCAAACTGGGCAATCCTGCTCGTCGACACCACGGGCCCGGGGGGCGCACGCCACTCCGACTCGCCGGAGACCGTGTTCATGCTGGCGTGCGATCTCTCCGATCCGACCGTCTCGATCGACGGCTCCTGGTGGGATCCCATCGGCATGCGCGCCACCGTGAGTCATCTCGTTCGTTTCCATCAAACGCGCATCCCCGATGCCAACCGCATCGGCGAACCGGGCGCGTACCTGCGCGAGGGGTGGCAGACTGCCTTCATTCCGCACTATGCGGCAAGCTTTCTCGGCGCGGCGGAGGCCGCCTACGAGTATGCGCTCCGCTACGTCACGCAACAGGACAAGACGGGCGATCCGTACGTGCAGCAACGGGTGGGTGCCATGGCGGTAGCGGTGGAGACAGCCGATCTGTGGCTGCAACACGTCGCGGATCTGTGGGACCGAGGGCCTCGCGCGGAAGCGCAGCTCGCAGGCTCGAGGGCCCGACACGTGGTCGAGCACCTCGCGGTTCAAACCGTGGATCATTGCATCCGCGCATGCGGTGCGCGCTGCCTGATCCGCCCGAGCCCCGTGGAGCGCATCTTGCGCGATTTGACTTTCTACGTGCGACACGACAACGACGATCACATCCTCGCCACCATCGGCCGCGCGCGCCTGGGCAAACCGCACGATCTGTCATTTTACAAGCCCTGACGGCAAGTCGCGCCAATCCGTAAAGAATCGAGATCGTTTGGCGTCTCTCATTCGTAGGAGGCGCTCATGGGACGCGTGCAATACGGTTGGGCGGCTGTGATGGGATGTGCACTTGTGGCGAGTTGTGCGCCGTCTGGCCATGCACCGCCGGCGTCGCAAAGTAAGGCCCCGGCGGCGGTGCACGTCGCCAAGGTGGAGGCACCGGCGCCGGCGCCTCCTCGTTTCGTGCATCGGTCGCGACCACCCGTGCCGCAGCGTCCACCGCCCCCGGTGATTACGGCCGCCATGCGAGGTGAACCGAGTGCCGCGACCTTGGCCGCCACGACGCGATTGGAAACCACGAGCTGCGCAAAGGCGGCGGCCGAGGACCGCACGGCGCGCATCCAGTCCATGCACGCCGAAGTGGACCGTGCTTTCGCGCAATGGCGCAAGCAACAACCGAGTTGCCTCGAGGAGCGACGCTTCCCAAAGCGGCGCTACGTAATCGTCGGCGCCGCCGGGACGTATGCGGGCGCCCCCACCACGTCCCTAGCGCCGCCCCCGGCGGCCCTCAGCTACGGAGTCACGGAGGATGCCAAGGTCGCGACGAAACAAGAGGGCCCGTCGAAGGCCGAGAAGGCCTCGGGCACGAACAATCAGGTTGCCGGGGTCGACGAGGCGGACATCGTGAAGAATGACGGCCGCTATGTGTATTTTGCAGCCAACGGCGCCTTGCGCATCGCCGAGGCGCTCCAGCCGCACATCGTATCGGTCACCAAGCTTCCGG
This sequence comes from Sorangiineae bacterium MSr12523, assembly GCA_037157775.1. Taxonomy (NCBI): domain Bacteria; kingdom Pseudomonadati; phylum Myxococcota; class Myxococcia; order Myxococcales; family Pendulisporaceae; genus Pendulispora; species Pendulispora brunnea. The sequence continues at coordinate 1,415,059 of CP089982.1, read as the reverse complement.
GGGACGCGCGCAAGCTGTTCGTGGAAGGCGATCGCGCCGTCGTCTACACCTCGGACGCGCCGGCCAGCTCGCCCTGCACCTACGGCTACGATTGCCAATTCGCCGGGGACGGCACCAAAACGACCATTGCCGTTTACGACATTGCCGATCGCACCGCGCCGAGGCTCGTGCGGCAAATCGATCTATCCGGATCCCTCATGGCCGCACGACGCATCGGGCACGCGGTGCATACCGTCGTGGCCGATGGCGATTCCGTGGCACCCTCGTACTCGACATGGCCGGAAGACTTGCAGCGTTGCGATGCGCGCATCACCGAGAAAGAGGCGGAGGCGAAGTTCTGGAAACTCAAACTCCGCAACGAGAACATACTCCGCGAGCAATCCCCGAGTTTCCCCACGGTTCGGGATCAAGGCGCCGAGCAACCCATTTGCAAAACGGGCTTGCTGCGCACGCGTATCCACGACGGTCGAGCCTTCACCACGGTGGTCTCCTTCGACTTGCGCGACGACAAAGCCCCCGCCACCACGGCGATGGTCAAAAGCCGGCCGGGTGCGGTGTTCGCTTCGGCGAGTGGGCTCTATTTGTCGGTCACCCATCAAAAAGCGTCTTCGGACGAGGTGAGCGAGATTCACAAATTCCGCATTGGCTCCGATCCGCGTGAAACGAAGTACCTGGGCAGCGGCGTGGTACCCGGGCACGTGCTCAATCAATTTGCCATGGATGAATGGGCTGGCTACTTGCGTATCGCCACCACCCGCGGGCACGTACCCGATCCCAAGGTGGAAAGCACGGTATCCATTTTACGCGAAGGCGAAGGGCACAACCTGGCCCGCGTCGGCGCTATCGCGAAAATCGCCCCGGGGGAGGACATTCGGGCCGTCCGTTTCGACGGCGACCGCGGTTACGTGGTCACCTTCAAGAAGACGGACCCGTTGTTCGTGCTCGATTTGTACCATCCGGCACACCCCGCGATCCTCGGGGAGCTGAAGATTCCGGGTTTTTCGACGTACATGCACCGCATCGATCCGGACCATCTGCTGTCGATTGGGTTCGACGCGAACGATCACGGCAACTTCGCGTATTTCGATGGGGTCATCCTGCAGCTTTTCGATGTGAAGAATCCGACCGATCCACGGCTCGTGCACAAGGAGAAGATCGGTACGCGCGGCTCGAGCTCCGAGGCCGCCACCAATCATCTGGCGTTCAATTACTTTGGCGAGGAGGGGCTTTTGGCCGTGCCCATGACCGTCTGCGAAGGCGGCGGGGATGGAAGCAACGGGAACGAGGTTTCGTTCAGCGGATTGCTCGTCTACGACGTGGACATCGAAAAAGGATTCACGCGACTCGGGGGCGTGAACCACAGCGGCAGCCACACGGGATGCGGCACGTGGTGGTCCAATGCCACGTCGGCGGTAAAGCGCAGCATCTTTCTCGACGATCTGGTCTACTCCATCGCCTCGGATCGCGCGAAGGTGCAATACCTCGGGCACCTAGGCGTCGACGTGGCGGACCTTCCACTTTCGCCGTAACCACGTCCACCGCCCGTTCCTCGATCGAGCGCGGCTAAGAGAAGAGAATTCACAGGGAGGCGGGGAGGCGGGGAGTTTTTTTGGATTCCACTCGACCCAGTGCGTGAATTGAAAACCCCAAAAAAGCCTCCCGCGAGCTCCGTGCCGTAAGTCCTCCCCGCCTCCCCGCCTCCCTGTGAATCTCTCTTCGGCCGCCCTTGGGTGAAACCCTCGTTCGAATTTTCCGTCGTGTAGGGAAATGGCGAATGCCGCCAACGGCCTCTGCCGACGGCGCGGCGCGCAATGGCGCTGGGTCTCTGGTAGTCTAGGCGCCGACCAGTGATGCCGATGACGGAAGAACAACTCCCGATCCAAATCGGAGACGTCATCGATGGCAAATACCGGATCGAGCGAATCCTAGGCCAAGGTGGCATGGGGGTGGTCGTCCGCGCCACGCACCTGCAGCTCGAGCAGCCCGTGGCGCTCAAGTTCGTGCTGCCGCGGGTGGCGGCGATGGATGCCTTCCGAGAGCGTTTTCTGCGCGAGGCACGGGCTTCGTCACGCCTGCGGAGTGAGCACGTCGCACGGGTCTACGACGTGGGTACCACGGAAGGAGGACTCCCCTATTTGGTGATGGAGCTCCTCGAGGGAAACGATCTCGCGACCTTGATGCTGCGCGCGGGGCCCATGGCCGTGGCGGATGCAGTCGAATACGTCGTGCAAGCGTGCGAGGCCATCGTGGAGGCGCACGACTTGGGAATCGTGCATCGCGATCTCAAGCCCGCCAACCTGTTCGTCACGCGGCGGCCCAATGGGGCCCCGTTGCTGAAGGTGCTCGATTTCGGAATTTCGAAGCAAATTGGCCCGGGAGCCATGGATGCGGCCGCGCTCACGCAGTCGACGGCGGTCTTGGGATCGCCCTTGTACATGGCGCCGGAGCAGCTGCGATCGGCGCGCGCGGTGGACGCGCGGAGTGATATCTGGGCGCTGGGCATCATCACGTACGAATTGCTCACCGGCAAGGTCCCCTTCCACGGTGAGACGTTGACCGAGCTTTGCCTCAAGGTGGTGAGCGATCCTGCGGCGCCGCCCAGCCAGGTGCGACGCGATCTGCCTCCGGAGTTGGTGAGCATCGTGATGCGGTGCCTGGAGAAGGATCCGAGCGCGCGTTATTCGAGTGTGGCCATGCTGGCGGCGGCGCTCGAGCCCTTTTCGTCGAGCGCAGCGCGCGGGGTGACGGAGCGCGTGTGGCGATCGCTCGCCGAGACCATGGCACCGCTGGACGATGTGGCGGCGCCCGCGATGAATCCGGCGAACGCGACGGATGCGCCGAATGCGACGGAGAATTCGACGTGGGGTGGGACGCGGCCTTCGGGGATCGATTTGCCGCGGCGACGAAGTCGCGTCGTGGTGGCGGCGGCGCTGGTGATCGCGGCCGTTGCCGGCGCGGGGCTGTTTGCGCTGCACGGCGCGGGATCGTCACCGGCGCCGGCCGCGGTGGTGGGCTCCCCTGCCCCGCCCCGAATCACGGAGCCGGAGGTCGATGCCGCGGCGCCGGCGCCGCAGGCCGAGGCGGAGGTCGATGCGGGGGCTCCGGCAAAAGCGAATTCTCCACCGGCGCGGCGTCCGCCGAGGCGGGCAACGCAGCCCGCCGGGTCGGCAAGTGCGCCGGCGCCTCGGGTGTCCGCCTCGCAGGCGCCCGCGGAAGTGCCGAGAACGTCGCCCAACGGGGCGCCGATCCTCCACTAGGAAACGCTATAGTGCCTCCGTTGCATTTCGCCCGCATCGCCGCCATCCTCGGTTTCATCGCGCTCGCTTCGCCGGCGTCGGCGGAAGATCCGAACGCGCTGATCGAGCACGGTGTGGCGCTGCGCGAGCAGGGTCGGGACGAGGAAGCGCTCGCCGAGTTTCGAAAGGCGTATGCCCTCGCCCCCACGCCCCGCGCGCAAGCGCAGATGGGACTCGCCGAGCAGGCGCTGGGCTTGTGGCTCGCCGCCGAGGAGCATGTGCGCGATGCGCTGAAGAGCGACGCCGACCCCTGGATCCAGAAGAACCGCGCGGCGCTCGAGCAATCGCTCCGAACCATCGCGCAACATCTCGGCACCCTGGAGGTGCGCGGAATGCCGGGCGCGGTGCTCTTCGTCGACGGCGCGCGGGTTGGCCAATTGCCGCTGGAGCGCGGCCTTCGCATCGAGGTGGGGCACCGCGCCCTGGAGGTGCGCGCCCAGGGATTTCAATCGACATCGCGCACGATCATCGTCTCGCCCGGGGAAACGGCGCGCGAGACGATCGAGCTGCGCCCCAATGTCGCGCAAGAGGAACCCGCGAAGCCGGGGCGCGAGCCACGCCCCCACGACGGCGTGCACTCCTCCAACGGCTCTACGCAACGCACTTTGGGCTGGGTGCTGACCGGCGTGGGCGGCGCGGCCTTCGTGACGGGCGTGATCGGCCTCATCGCACGATCGAGCGCCGTGTCCGCCTACAATGACGATCCAAGCTGCCCGGGGATCGACAACCCGGGCCCTCGGCCTTCGCAGTGCCAATCGCACGTCGACTCCGAGGGAACATGGAAGGCGATTGCCATCGCCGGCCTCGCGGGCGGTGTAGCACTGGGCGCCGGTGGATTGGCGCTGGTGCTCACCGCCCCGCCAGGAGCCGGTTCTCACGGCACCGCGGGGATCTCCCTCACGGGCCGCTTCTAGTCCATCAGAAGAGCCCCGAGACCAGATTCGTGAACGCGTCGTGGCCCGCGCGGTTCGGGTGGTACGACTCGGTGATCGGATTGGAGAGGCCATTGACCCATTCCACATCGTCGCAAACGGCGTGGCCGCTGAACGGCGTGCGCGCATCGACGAACTTGAAGCTGTGCGCGCTGGCGCGCCCCTTGATCGTCGTGGCGAGAAGATCGGCCGTCTTGTTCAGCTCCGCCTGCTCGCCAGAACTGATGCGGGCGAGCGCGTTGCAGGTCTCCCCATTGAAGATGCGCGGGTAGCCCACCACGATGACCACCGCATTGGGCGCGCGGGAGCGAATGTCGTTGTAGAGGCTGTCCAGCTGGCCGGGCAGCGTATTCTTGATGAAGTTGTTCGCCTTGTCGATGTCGCCCCAGCACGTCGTGGGCCAGGGGCCCGCGCACTTGGTGATGACATCGGCGAAGCCCGCATCGTTGCCGCCGACGGAAACGGTGACCAGGCCGGTGTTGGAATTGAGAGCTCCCAACTGATTGCGCACGTCGGGGACGCGGGCGCCCGAGCAGGCAACGAAGGTCAAGTTCAGCCCCTTCGCCGAGGCGAGCTGCGGACCATAAGCATGGTTGGAGCGCTTGCAGCCGTCGTCCGTGTATTCGCGCGTGCCGAGACCCGATGCGTACGAGTCACCCAGGGCCACGTAGTTGTTCGAGACGAGCTGACTCTCGATTCCCTCGGAGTCTTCGTCGCCTTCCCGCGCTGCACATCCAACCAAGATCAACGCCAACGGCAACAACGCAGTCCATTTCATGTCAGGCCCTCCGCATCGAGTCCGGCGATCCGCGATGCAATCGAGATCGCTATGCTTCAATTGAGCATTTCGAAACTCGATGAACACCTTATTTCCGCGAGATACTCTCATAGGCTTGAATCAAAAGTCCATGTAGTTCCAGGCAATTCTACGTTCCATGGTCACATGGAATAGTCCGCCCTTTCCGGAAATGGATGCATTTGCGGTCATGACGCACAGTGTCTATTCGCAATTGGGCAACATGTGTCGCACGACTTCGCGACTACATCGCGATGAATGGCGAGATCACATGTCATACGCGCAGGATCATCGCCGACTCACCACCGCGTTGCGGCGGATCGGTCGCGGCGACGACGAGCACCTCGGCCGCGCGAAAGTGTACGTCTTCCGCCATGCGCGCCGCGATGGGCGTCACGAGGTGCTCCTCGATCCAGCGCTTGAGCGGGCGCGCACCACGGGTCGGATGATGGCCCTGCTCCGCGATGCGGCGCCGCGCGGCCGCCGTGGCGGTGATGCCGATGCCGCGGCGAACGAAGCCCGTACGCTGCCGCACATTCTCCAGCTCCAGCTCGACGATGCGCTCCATGTCGTCCAGCGAGAGTGCTCGGAACGACAGAACGGCATCGAGTCGGTTGAACAACTCCGGGCGAAAGAAGTCGCGCACGCGCGCCGCAAGGCTGCCGTGCTCCTGCGGGGTGAAGCCCATGCTGCGCGTTTCGCTCACGCCGATGTTCGAGGTGAGCACGATGATGGTGCTGCGAAAGTCGACCAAGCGCCCCGACGACGCGGTGAGCCGCCCCTCGCCCAGCACTCCGAGCAAGAGATCGAACACCTCCGGGTGCGCCTTCTCGATCTCGTCGAGCAGGACCAACGAGAGCGGCTGTTGCTCCACGCGGCTCGCGAGGCTCTTGACGTCGCCGCCCGATTCGAGAAGCCGGCGCGAGGAGCCGGGCAGCATGTATTCGCTCATATCGAGGCGCAGCATCCGGTCGTCCGAGCCGAAGGTGGCGCGGGCGAGTTGCTTCGCGAGCTCGGTCTTGCCCACGCCGGTAGGCCCGACGAAGAGCAGGGTGCCGCACGGGCGCTCGGGATCCACCATGTTGGCTTTGAAGCGCGCGAGCAGCCGCCCGCAGGCTTCGCAGGCCTCGTCCTGTCCGATGACGCGTTTCTTCAGGACATTCGCCAGATCTCCGGCGCTGGCCGCGAGATCGTCGGATAGGAGCATGAGGGGTACACCCGAATAACGCGAATAGGCCTCGGAGGCATCGCGCGCATACAATGTACGAGATTTTCGCGTTTCGCCATCTTTGGCCAGCCAATCGAGAAAGCGAAATCCCTTTCCCGGAAAGGCCACGCCCGGCGACAAGGCCGCAAGATGCCGCGTGAGCCGGCGCAGCCCCGCGGGGTGAACGGGCAAATTCAAACGATGCGCATACGCATCGAGGAGCGCGATGACCGCCGGAGTCTCCGGTTCCTCCAGGCGAATCAACTCCATATGCCCCATCAACGAGGGATGGGTACGCTGTGCGCGTTCGAGCTCCGATTCGGTGCATTCTGCAATGATACTGAGCTCACGCGCGGCCATTGCAGGCTCGAGAAAATCCGCAATCGTGGAGCCATCGTGCTGCGGTCTCAAAATGCCATGAAGCTGATCGACATAGAGGTAATGTCCCTCCAACGAGAGTTCCGAGACGAGGGAATGGCAGCGCTCCTGCCACATGCCGAGGTACACCATACCGGCGAGGATCTTGTCGGCCGACGTGGCGAAGAGGCGCACCGGCGTTTCGCCCTTCTCGCGCTTGGCCTTTCGCTGCGAGGCCAGCCAGAAGGCCAACCGGCGCACGAACGTCGTTTTGCCCGCGCCGCTTTTTCCTACGAGGAGCAACGATGGCAGGTACGCGTCGTGGGGCTTGGCCACGTGGGCTTCGAAGCGCGCCGAGGCCCCGATGACCGGGGCGAGCTTTCCTTTGGCGGCGCGCTCGGTCCATTCTTCGGACACCGCCGATATCGTGGGGTATTCGCCGTCTTGCCCAGCGGTGCGGGATGCGCTTTCATCGAGCGATCGCAGCAGCGGAGGCGACCAGTCTGCAACGTATTCGTCCCCCACCGTGCGAAAGTCGTAAATCGATTTGGCATTTTCACCCGTGAGCCAATTGCCCACGGCATGGCGAAGGACGTCGGCGGCCAGCGCGAGATCCTCCACGATGAACCAGCCGCCGAATCGAGGCACCATGATGCGGTATCCTCCGCCTTCGAGCGCGCAGGCCGCATAATGAAGAAGCAGGGGGATCTCCTTCATGGCAATGACCGGGCGCTTCTTGACGAAGGACATCGGATGCACGTCGACGCGGACCCGATGCACTTGGAATGGCACGTCCCAAAGGTACCGCTCGATGCGATCGCTTCGCTCGATCCGCATGCGTTCGAGCTTGCTTTCGAGCTCCGCAAAAACGTCTTCCGGCGTGACGCCGTAGGCCGAAGGCGGCGCTCGGTCGAAGAATTCGTCCCAGGTGCGCATCAGGGTGCCCGTGCGGTGGCCGTCCTCGTGCATGACGAAGTAGACGCGAAACGATTTGCCGCTCATGAGGGCTCCGTGCGAGAGAGGCGCACCAGCCAGAGGGATGCCAGGGCCTGATAGAGTTCCTGGACGTGCCACTCCAGGGACAACCCCAGGCGGTAATCCTCCAATTCGAGCAAGGTCGCGGCTTTGCGCGGAGGCGGCGGGTCGAACCGCAGGTTGCGCACGATGGGCGGTAGTTCGATATCACGCCGGATATCCAATTTGGCCGCGGCGTAACGTTCCACCCGCGAACGGGGCACGTCGCCGAAATGCGCGGGGGTGACGTGCACCCGCAGGAGCTCGGGTTCGCGAGCCAGCGGTTGCCACACGTGCGTTCCCGTTTCCAACTCGTAAAAATCTTTGACGCAGAGGCCCACGACTTTGAGCACGAGCATCTCCGCCGACGCGAAGAAAGCCGGATCCTCGGGCCAGCGTGCCGCCTCGAGTACGTTGCCGTCCTTGCGAAGGCAGGCAAACCCGTCGAAGTTGCCGCGCGCCCGCGCATATGCACGGGCCATCCATTCGAACAGCGTGTGCCCGCCCGCCATGGGCGCGAGCTCGATGAGCACGGCGTGCTCTCCCGAATCGTGCACGCGGGCGAGGGCCCGTTCGAGCACGTACGACTCGCCGATGCAGGAAAAAATCTCCTGGCGCGTGCCGCGCGCCGGCATGACGTAGCGGCGGCGGCGCAGCTCGGGCTCCTCCATGGTTCGTTCGATTTCGTCGTGCTCGAGATCGCGCGACTCGATGGAGAGGCGCTCGACCTGCTCCCGGAATGTCTGCAGGGTGAGCCGCATCCACTCCATGTTGTAAAGGAGCTCGCCGTGCTCTCGCCGGCCGCGATTGTGCTCGCCCAAGTGATGGCGGAGTTGGTCCGACAGCTCGCGCAATTCGTCGCTGGACTCGATGCGGTCGATGCGCGCGTGCACCTTCGGGAGCTCGGCATGCAACTCGGACAGGGGCCGCTGCAAGAGCGGCTCGAGGGCGAAGTGCAACGCCACGGGTTTCGCTTCGACCAGCGGATGGTGGTGGACACGAAAGCCGTCGAGGCCTTCCTCGAGGCGCATCATCTGCATGGCCGCGTCGGGTGCGCGAGCGATTTCGGCACTGAGAAGCGAGGCAATGCGGTCGTCGAGAAAGCGCTTGAGCGAGCGCGCACCGTCGCGCGATTGGAAGGCTTCGCGCGCGGCGCGCTCCACGACCCCGGGTGCAGGCTGCACGAAGATGTTGCGATCGCGGAGGCCAGGCCGCACGAGCAGTTTGCCCAGTTCCTTCCGGGTGACCAAAATGGCCATTTCGCGGTCGAGCGGCGAAAATGGGACGACGCCGTCGATGCGGTTGAAGAGCTCGGGCGGGAAAAACTCGCGCACGGCGCGGGCGACGTCGTGCAAAACGGCATCCAGCGGGGCATCGAAGCCGGCAGGGGCACGCGACATGGTGCCCAAGTTGGAGGTCATCACGATGACCGCTTGCTTGAAGCTTGCCGTGTTGCCTGCAGCATCGGTAAGGCGCCCCTCGTCGAACATCTGCAACAAAAGATGAATGACGGAAGGATGCGCCTTCTCGATTTCGTCGAGCAGGATGACGCTGAAAGGCTGCTCGAGCGCCGCACGCGTGAGAAGGCCCTCGGGATTCCATGCATCGCCGATGAGACGCGCCGGGGCATCGGGCGTGCGAAGTTCGCTCATGTCGAAACGCACCAGGCGCGACGCCGAGCCATAAAGGTACTCGGCGAGGGCTTTGGCCAGCTCCGTTTTCCCCGTGCCTGTGGGCCCGGTGAAGAGGTACACGCCGTGCGGCCGCCGCGGATCGGTGAGGCCCGCGCGTATGCGTACGACCAAGTCGGCCATGCGGCGGATGGCGACGGGCTGGCCGAAGACGCGCCCGCCGAGGGCTTCGGCGACTTCGTCCACGGCGAACGGCTTCTCGTCGGACAAAAGAATCCACGGAAGGCCCGTGCGCCGCGACAAGTGCTCGATCACCGCCGCCGAATCGATGGTGCGTGGCTTCTCCTCGGTCCCCTCACCTTCGGCGGCCAATCGCGTGGCGAGATCCACGGCCTTGCCCGGGAGCTCCTGCGAGGGGAACAGCCCCGCCCCCAGCTCGAGGATGGTCCGATACGCATACGGTTGAAACCGCACGTGGCGTTCGACCTCCAGCTCGCGCGTCCGATGAAGCATGATGCGGAAAGTCTCGCCCGCGGTGGCCGGTTGCACGTGCACGCGCACGAAAAGCGACGCGAAACTGGGCGCGTCTTCCTCCAGCCGACGCAGCTGCTCCGGCGTAGCTTCGCCCACCATCACGACCTCGCCGCGTGCAACGGGGCCGCGGAAGAAGTCCGCGAGGGAGCGGGTGCTATCCCGCGCCTGGCCGATTTGGCCAAAAAGGTGAAGATCGGATACGAGCAAAACGATTTTTCGGCCGCGCACGTCCTCGACCAGCTCGACGCAGCGGCGTTCCCAATCGCCAACGTAGGACATGCCGCTGATGATTCGTTTGCCGCCAATTCGGTAAACGCGGGTCACGCGGTCGAGGTTGCGGTGCGATTCGTAGTCTTCGGCGGAAAGGAGGTCGGCAACGGCGCGTTCGAGCAACACGGATTTGCCCGCACCATGACCGCCGACGACGAGGGTGGATCGCTTGCGTTCGCCGACGAGGAGCCTGTCGAGCTGCTCACGGTACGGAGAACGGGGCATGCCGAGCGACGCCGCACCGCGACCGGCAAGCCGGGCGGTGAGATCGACGCCGAGGTTCGGCAGCACCTTCATTCCGCCCGCGGGCTTCTTTTTTCCAGCGCGCGCCGGGTCGACGTCCAAGTCGTCCCAAATGCCCTTTTCCTTCGCTTGAAGCTCGCCTAGCAGCGTTTTGACGTTCGTCGAAAACGAGACGACCCGAATGGTGTCGCGCAAATGGCCCCATAGCGCGTCGATATCGACATCGTCCAAGGCGCCCCACGCCTGAGAGAAGTACACGGACGCCTGATCGGCCAACGACTCCGAACTGCGGAGTGGGAACCATTCGCCCTGGCGAAAAGGATGGTACGCGATATCCACGTGCCGGTCGGGCCCCAGCGATCGCGGTTCGATGATGATGGGGCACAGGCCGGAGGCTTTGCGCTTGCGCCCTTTGTCACGCAAATTGAGTGAGATACGCACCCGCTCGAGGCGCGTGCCCCGTTTGAGCTCGAAGGACGGGAGCAGGCGCGGCGCGGCCTCGGAGATGACGCGGCGCAGTTGCTCGATGAGCAACTCTTCGACCCGCTGGGCATTGGTGCCGGAGCGCCTCTGCGTCGCGGCCCCGAGCCCCAAGGTGACGAAGTCGAACAGATTGCCATGGCGCACCCGGTAAACCGGTACCGTGAAGGAGAGCTTCATCGCGTCTCCTCCTCGAGCATGGGGCGGAATTGCACTTCGCGTTCGTCGTCGGCGTCGTTGCCCTCGGGCGGATGTTCGAGGAGCAGAAGATGCGCCAATGCGATATTCTCGAAATGCGCCCAATAATCGTCATAGCCGAGCCGAGTGAGCGGAACGAGCGTGCGGCGGCGGAGGCCGACGTTCACGGACGGGACGTTCGCCGTGCGCTCGCGAACGGCTTTTTGTCGGCGGTATTCCGGATTCATGGCCGGCGGCGGAGGATCGAGGCGTGGAGGCGTCCACTCGGCATCGGTGAGCGAACTGCGCGGGGCCACGAAGGCCATGCGAAGGTGCGCGGGCTCGGAGTCGCTCGCGTAGCCGTTGAATCGATGAACGCCGGCCTCGAGCGCGAGCCAAATGGCGTGAGGCCCGCGAACCGTCATCATCACGTTCTTGAAAGGGCGCTCCGGAAGGGCGAGCTGCGCCACCATCCATTCCGTGGTTTCGGGCGGGCCCCAGCGACGATCCGCGGGCCAATGCGAACCTCGCCGATCGCGCCCGCCGCCGTCGATATGGCACTCGATATGCCACGAGAACCGGCGCGCATACCGCAGCAGCGGTTCGAGCCAAATATCGAATCCGCGGCGGTCGTCGAGTTCCTGGAGCATCAGGGTCACACCGTCACGCCGCGGTTCACGTGCAACCAGCGCACGCGTCAATGCCGCTTCGAACCGTGCGCGCAAAGGCGGCACGTCGGGCTCCAATGCCTCGAGCGATTCCCCATCGAGAAAAGCCATTAGGGCGATTTCCTCGAGGGACATCATCGCCTGAAACGTATCTTGGAGCTCGCCCGTGATCGTGGACAGGCGATGGTGCTCTTCCTGGAGCTCACCCATGTCGATGTTGCTCTTTTGCTGCTTTCGGCGCTTTCGATCGGAGCCATATCCAAGTTGGGCGACGAGGTAATCCACGCGATCGTGGAGCTCGCGCACCCGCTCGAGACGGAGGTACCTCTGCATGGCGTGCCTCACCTCGGACACGGTATTCATGGCGTGCGTGGCGCGGACCACGGCCTTTCCCGGTACGCGCACCACACCGAATCGAAGGCCACCACGCACCACGGCGGCCTCCATTTCCATGGTGAGGTCGCCCTCGGGCACGACGACGATGGCGTGGCCGCCCATGTCACCCCAGCCCGAGATCAAACCGGCGATGGGCGCGATGACTTCGTTCTCCACGTAACGGCGGAGCGCGCGGGCGCCGTAAATTTCGCTCATTCCGCATGCAGCTACGTGCTCGATGGCCTCGTTACCCACCCGCAGATCGATGCCTCGATCGATGAAGCCGCGGCGCTCGGCGACGCGTTCGATGGTCAGCTGGGTCACGGTTCGAATCTGCTCGGCCGTGAGCGGGCGAAACACGATGATGCGATCGAGCCGATTGACGAGCTCGGGGCGGAAGGTCTGCTCCACGGCCTTCTGGTACTTGTCATCGCCCCCGGCGCGATGCGAGGCGCCGAGGTTGCTCGTCATGATGAGAATGGCATTGTGGAAATATGCCGTTTTGCCGCGACCATCGGTGAGCCTGCCCTCGCCGCAAACCTGAAGGAGCAAATCGAAAACGGCGGAATGGGCTTTTTCGATTTCGTCCAACAGAACGACGCAAAAAGGCTGCTCGCGCACTTTGCGGGTGAGGAGCCCTTCGCCACGGCCATCGCTCGAGAAGAGCCGCTCGGCCGCGAACGGGTCGGTGTATTCGCTCATATCGAAGCGCACGAGGCGGTCTGGATGGCCGAAGAGCAACTCCGCCAAGGAGCGCGCAAGCTCCGTTTTTCCGACACCGGTGGGGCCGACGAAGAGAAGCGTGGCCAACGGCTTGCCCGTGGGCTGGAGCGCCGCCTTGATGACGCAAACCAGATCGGCCACGCGCCGCACGGCCTCTTCCTGCCCGACGAGGCGCGTGCGCAGTCGTTGCTCGAGGAGTTCGCGCCGCACGGATTCGCTCTCGAGAAGCAAAAATTTCGGCACGCCCGTTCGGATACTGAACCACGCGTAAACCGCGTCCGCGGTGATCGGCGCATGGGCCTCCGCGCGGTGCGCGTCGCGCAATTCGTGATAGAGCGGTATGGCCTTTCCGGGAAAGCTCGTATACGGGAGGTAACGCTCGGCCAGTTCCACGATGGCGTCGGTTGCGTCGGCGTCGTTCTTGCGGAGCGAGGCGAGCGTGTCCCTGGTCTGCGCGGCCGTCAAAGGCTCGATGCGCACCCGGCTGAAGTGCGAAAAGAAGCCCGGATTGCGCGGTTCGATGCGCGAAACGGCATCGTCGCGCACCTCGCCGACGATGCGCACGCGCCCGTCATCGAGGTACGGGCGCATGGCGCTGGGAAGATCGATGTGTCCGCCGGCCCCCTCGGAAAAGAGGTCGGCCAGCTCGTCGAAGTACAGAATGGCATCGAGTGTATGCGCCGCCTCCATGACGCGACGAATGCGCTCTTGCCATTGTCCGAGCCCGCTCATTCCGGCAATGAGTTGCGCCCCGGACGTGGCGTACGCGAGAGGTGCCCGCCCCGCGCGGTATTCCCCGTGCAACCAGGTGCGAAAGAGCGCGGTCTTTCCCGCACCCTCGGGCCCGATCAGCAAGGCACACGCCGCGCTATCGCGACGGGCGCGCTGCGTAAGAAGGGAACCGAGGAGCGAAAGCTCCGCATCGCGAAATGGGAACGGTCGCTCGGCCTCGTCCAATGCCCCACGCGGGTGCAGCGGTGTGGCAATCGATTCGAGCACCGCCACCGCGGCCCTTTTGGCTTCGTGCTCGAGGATGCGGCGACGAAGGGCCGCCGCGCTTCCAAGCGCGTCATCCCCGCGGCGCACGGTCAGCTCGAGGAACTCGAGCCGGTCTTCCTTGGCGGGGAGAAGCCCTAGGTATTCCGGCGCCGACAACTCCTGCGCCAGGGTGATCCGGGTCACCTCCGCAGCCACGCTCGCATCGAGGTCCTCTCCGGCGGAATGGAAGAAGACGTGATCGAGCGAAAGAACGAGCACCCAGGCGTCGCCCCTCGGTGCGGGGATGACGACACTGGTGACCGCCATCTTGCGATCGACGGCGACACGTTTCGGCAGATCCGGGCGGCGCACCAGGACATCGGTGTGGTGCAAGCGCACACCATCGGGAAAAGAGAAACGCGCCGCGACCTCCGGCTCACACCGGGCGAGGTATTCCGTGAGGAACATCCTCGCCTCGAGGTGTGCTTCCTCTTCGTCTCCAAAGCTCACGAGCTTTGGGTCGGCCACGGGGACGATGAGCACGTCCCCGCTGGCCCATTCACGGACGACGACGGGGGTCTTCAGAATGAATTCGGGCACGCTACGGCAGCGTACTTTAGGCCCGGGCGCTCTGTCGACGAAGCCGGCGACGGGCGATGACCGCACCGAGGGCGAGCATCAAATAGCCTGCGAGGCCCTTGTGGCCGGCTCCGGTGTTGGCCAGTTGGCACCCGCTGTCGGCGGCTTGGTTGTCGGCGATCGAGAACTCCTCCTCGTTGGACATGATGCGCGAGCCTTCTTGGCAAACGCGGGTGCCTCGCAGTGCGAAGGTGAAGAGGTCATGCGCGTTCGCTGCGGGCGGCGTCGACGCAACAAAAACGCGGCCGGTCGGGCCGATGGCCAGATCGTTCAGGGTTTCGTAGCTGGTCGTATTGTCGAACCTGGCGATTCCGTTGCCGTTCCATGCCGTGTCGAGCGAGCCGTCGGCATTGTAACGAAGAACGGCGACGCCGAGCGAGCCGGCTCCGCCGTCCGCGGGCAGCGTGGCGTAGCCACCGACCACGATTTGGCCATTCTGCTGAATCGCTACGCGCGAGGCACCATCGTCGCCGCCGGCGACATCCGTGACAACGGCGCCATTCTGGTGGAACGTGGTATCGGGAGAGCCATTCGGGTTGAATCGAGCGACGAAGATGTCGTCCTGGGTGGAACCCGAGAAACGAGCATTACCCGCGACGAGGAACTTCCCGTCGGGCTGGACGACCATGTTCGAAACACCGGAGATACGGGCCTCCACCCCATTTTCGTTGATGACGTCGAGCGCAATGGAACCGGTGAAGATTGGTCCGCCAAAGGTCGTGTCGGAGCTACCGTCGGCATTGAGTCGAAAGATCCCATAGGGGGTAAACGGGTTATCGCGACCGGTCACGAGGACCTTGCCGTCGGATTGCACCGCCACGCGCGCCCCCTCCGTGCCCGCGGTGCGACGGAAGGCAAATGTGGTGTCCCGCGAGCCGTCGGCGTTGAACCGCGCAACACCGTAGTTGTCGAGCCGTGAGTCGTCCTCGAAATAGTGAAACGGAACGACAATTTTTCCGTCCCTGGAAAGGGCCAAGTCGGACGGCACGACGTCGCCCATGAAGCCCACCGTACCGCCCAGACGATCATACACATGCCCGGCGTCTCCGAAGCTCGTATCGAAGTTGCCGTCGGCGTTGAGCCGCACGACATTCAAGTATGCGGGTTGGGAGGAATGATCCTGTGGACGACATACGACGGTAAGGACGATCTTTCCATCGGCCTGGAGCGCTCCGGCGCGCGTTTCTTGCGATGAGCATGCCGGCAGGCCCGGCTGCTGGTTGTGCGGAAGGATCACATGGCCCGCGGTGCCAAACGTGGAGTCCAGGCGACCGGCCGCGGTGTAGCGCACCACGGCACTGTAATCCCCGTCCGATTTCCTAACATTGGCGAGCGCGATCAAGCCACCATCGTGGCTGGGAAGCACCCGGACGATGCGATCATCGTTGGTGTTCGTTCCATCGACGTCGGTCGACACCTTGCCGGTGCCCCCCCAACGTGGGTCGAGGTCCGCCGGGCCGGCGTAAGCTTTGGTAGCGAGCGTGAGCGAAAGCGCCCCCGCAGCGAAGATAGATGCACGACGCGCAAGAGAAAGGTTCATATCATCGGCGATACCACCGGGATGGCGCGGAGTCGAAACGGCGCGATCCGTTGATTTTTCGCGACGTCGCGACTCGGGAGCGCTCGTGTGCTGGCCTTTGCAAAACGCCACGAATGGCGTACTCTGTAAGGCCAGTTGCGGGCACGTCGCATCGTTCAACACTGGCTCACCCTGAATGGGGACGGCCCTCTGCAGTTGCAGCTCGTTCGTGCGTTGCGCGCTGCCATTCTTCGAGGCGAGCTTTCGCCTGGCCAGCGGCTGCCCTCGACACGGACACTCGCGCGCGAGCTCCATATTTCGCGAACGACATCGCAGCACGCGTACGAGCAGTTGCTCACGGAAGGCTACCTCGAGGCACGCCAGGGCTCGGCGACTCGGGTTGCATCCACGGTGGGGCCATTGCCCGATGCATCGCACGAGCCGGCGCTACCGTCATCGCGCGAGCTCTCGGCGTACGGACGGCGCCTGGCCGAAGGGCCGTTTGGCTATCCTTACCGCAGCTTCGCCGAAATGGATCTCGCCCGGTTCGAGTTGCTTTACGGACTGCCGGACCATCGTGCATTTCCCTTGGATGCGTGGCGACGAGCCCTGGCCGACGCCGCACGGCACGCGACACCGCGCGCCCTTTCCTATGGGGAGCCCGAGGGAAACGCGTCGCTTCGACGTGCGATTGCGCGCCATGCCTTGTCCACTCGCGGTGTGCGCTGCCATCCGGACCAAATCCTCGTCGTCGCCGGCGTGCAGCAGGGACTCGCACTCATCGCGCGATTGCTGCTCGATTCGGGTGACCGCGTGCTTCTCGAGGAGCCGGGCTATCTCGGGGCGCGCGCCGTGCTCGCATCCTCCGGCGCAGATCTCGTTCCGGTGCCCATCGATGGGCAGGGTATGGACATCGAAGCCGTGCCCAAACGAGCCCGCGCTCGCGCCAAACTCGTTTACGTCACGCCGTCCCACCAGTTTCCGACAGGTGAAATTCTGTCGCTTTCGCGGCGGCAAATGCTCTTGTCGTGGGCGGCCGAGCACGATGCGTACATTTTCGAAGACGATTACGACGGCGAGCTCCGCTACGAAGGGCGCCCGCTCGAATCGCTCCACGCGCTGGATCGCCAACAGTGCGTGATCTTCGCCGGGACATTCTCCAAGACGCTCTTTCCGTCGCTCCGTATCGGCTACATCGTATTGCCATCATCGCTCATCGACGTCGCGCGTGCGGCCAAGTGGACCAGCGATTGGTCCTGCCCCAACCTGGAGCAAGTGGCCCTCACGAGCTTCATCGAATCCGGCGACTTTGCCCGCCACCTTCGCCGCTCGCGCCTCCGCTACGCGAGCAAGCGGCGCGTTCTCCTGGAGGAACTCGCACGTGCCCTCGATGGCGTGCCTCACTCCGTGGGCGGAAGCGCGGCCGGCCTTCATGTCGTCCTCTGGCTCCCGAAAGCCTCGCCGCGAGAAATCGCGCGCATCGTGGCCCGTGCCCGGGCGCTGGAGGTCGGTGTCTACCCCATTGCGCCCTATTATCTAGGCGAACCGCGCAGTGGGTTGCTGATCGGTTATGGCCTGCTCGACGAAGCCTCTCTGCGCGAAGCCATTCGCCGCCTCGGCCGCGCCATTCTCACCCGTTAGCCCTTGGATCCGGTTCGGTGAAGGGCGGCCCGCAGAAAAGCCCCACCCACCGTGAGCGGGTGTTGAATCGCCGTGCCGATACGCCCCGGAAGGGTCGTGGGATCCCGCGCAATGCCCAGTTGTTTGAGCGGCGTGAGCAAGTCGAAATACATTTCCTCGCAGATCAACCGATCTTCTTCGAAGAGAAACACATTGAGCATCGGATATTCGATGCAGCGACCGGTCGCAGGCAATCCGCGCCACGCGCCGAGATGCGTGCCGTGAAAGACGACTTTGTGAAAAATAGCGTCCCCCGCATAGTGAGCGCGTTCCGTGACGATTCGAAAATCGGGAAATGCCGTCACCGATTCTCGGTAGAATGCACTGACCGCGTCCGCGCCATCGTGCACCTCGGAGATGGCCATGATTTCATAGCGAGGACGCGCGAAGGTCGCCAGTGCCGCGGCGAAATCGTATTTCGCCTCCGCAGCGAGATGAGCCTCGACGATTCGTTCGCGCGCGGCGCGCAAGTCGTGTGGGTCGCGGGGATTCATGGTGCCTGCCGTTCGGCTCGAAGCGCGCGGAGAACGTGGCGTGGGTGCAGCAAGGCGAAACGCAACCGGCTCGTCGCAGTTCCGTACTCCACGACTTGGCCAAAGCTGATGACCCGATGGCGCGTGATGGCCCCCGCGCCGTCGAGCCAGAAGAGATCGAGCCCTCGCGCGCAGCCGGTACCATCGATCTGGCCTTGCCACTCGTTGACGATGGCGCCGTCGGGATCGACGGAAATGAGCTTCTTCGCGACGGTAAATTGCGGAAAGGTGTCGAACGCCAATCGCCATAGACGTCGGATCTCGGACAAGCCCACACCGATGGCGGAGATGCCGTCGGCGAGGATCTCGACCTCGGCGTCCTTCGTATAGCCATCCATAATGGCCTCGAGGTTGCGTGTATTGAACCAACGCTCTGCATTGGCCACCAATTGCTCCGCGCGTGTCATGCTCGTACCTCCGTGGTGTGCGAACGCTCGATGGCAAGACGAGCGTGCACCTCCTGGGCGGCCCGTTTTCCCGATTCGACGGCGCCGTCGACCCCGGGCCATTGGAACGCCGTCTCGCAACCTGCCCAATGAATGCGCCCGCACGTGGCTCGCAACGCGTCACCGAATGCGGTGAGCGCGCCCGGGCCCGGTACGGCGCAATAGCAACCGCCACTCCAAGGGTCGTCCACCCACACTTTTTCCTCGAACCGCACAGGACGAGCCGCTTTCGGACCGAAGAGATGCGCCAACTCGGCGAGGACGGCTCGCTTTCGCTCGTCCGCCGTTCGCTTGGCCCAATGGCGGCCCGACGTCCCCAGCGAGAACGCGACGAGCGCCGCAACCCCTCCATCGGAGGAGGTGGCATCCATCGTCATGAGGATCGTCCCGCGATCGCTGGCCGCCTCTCCACTCAGCCCAGCTTGCCGCCAAAAAGGCGTTTCGTACTGCACGAGAAACTTGATGACGGACCCCATGGGCAATTGGTCCATGAGCCGCTGTCGCTCGCGTCCGAGCGGCACGCTGTAGTCGATCCGCGCCGCAAGAGCAGGTGGAACACTGATCGCCACGAAGCGCCCCGCGTAGGTTTCGCGATCCGTCACCACCTCGACGGCACGATCGCGCTGCCGGATCGCCCGCACGGGTTCGCCGAGGTGCACCGGCTCGGGGAGGGCCGACGCCATACGCTCGGACACCGTTTGCATCCCCTCGATGATGCGGGTCTCCTGCGCACCACCCGCGATTCCTGCGGTTTCATCGAGTGTGCCCCCGCGCCGTAGAAAGTCCAAAAAGAACAAGAAAGAGACTTCATCCGGCTCGGCGGCAAGCACCGCCCGGGCGATATTGGAAAGCAGAAACCGCGCGTCCTTCGTGCGAACATTCTCATTCATCCAGGCCTCGAGCGTGATTGCGTCCCATGCGCGGGCATCAGGAGATGCCCACGGGCGCCGCGGATCGAGCCTGGCGAGGCCACGGTGGAGACGACGGCGCGCGACGAACAGGTCGAGCATGGCCCAAGGTGACACCCGCGGCAGTGCGAACACACCGCCGTAGCGAAAGGTATCCTCCCCGCGCGCCAGCAATTTGCTTCCCGCGTGGTGTTGCGGAAATGTGCCCAGGCCGAGTTCGCGAACGAGTTCGGCGATGTGTTTCTGGCGCGGGCCAATCCATTGGCCGCCGATATCGAGTCGGCGTCCATCGAACGAAACGCTCAACGTGCGCCCGCCGACCCGGTCCTGGGCCTCCAATACGGTAACGGCATGCCCGCGGCGCACGAGCTCTCGAGCGGTGACGAGCCCGGAGACGCCGGCGCCCACCACGATGCAATCCTTCATGGCCTCTCCTCCATGAGCATCGTGAACCAAAAGTGGTCTCTTCGTTACGGCCACTATGGCTCGATCGCGTGATGCCACTTTCGAGGCGTACGCCCTTGACGGGCGCACGCTTCGTCCGGCTCGATCAGGGAACGTTCTTGTGCACCGTCCAGTGCGGGGCGCGGTCGTAGCCCTGTACGCGGGCGATGGTGGCCGATGGATTGCCAGGGTTGCGGGGATCTTCGATGACGTCGCTCAATCGGACCAATTCCGGTTGGCCGTCGGCGGTCAAATCGAGCAAGGTCCAGTTTTCGTCACCGATCTTCTTGTCGCCTTCGTTCCCGAAAAGGCTCTCGGTGGTGGCGAAACCGTGGTCGCGGAGGCCGCCGGGTTGCGGGAGCTTCCATTCCTTGCCTTCGTTTTCGCTTTCGAACGAGTCGCCCTTGTTGCGGAAAACCCGCCAGAATGGATTGTCCCCCTGGCGACCGAGGTTGTACACGCCCGGGTCGGCCCCCGCAGAGAATTCCCCGGTGACGACCAGATCCGGCTTGGCATCGCCATCGATGTCGACGGTCCTCCACACCTTGTCGCCCGGTACGTTCGCGGAGCTGATGGCGGTGGCGGAGAAGCCTCCCGCACCAAGACCGCCACGCGGCAAGGGCCATTGCTTCATGCTCTCGAACCCGGTGCCCGTATTGGCGTAAACCTCCCAATGCGCGGTACTCGGATAACCGAAGGCCTTCATCTGAAAGCTGATTTGGGACGCGGTGATGACCAAATCCTGTTTCCCGTCGCCGGTAATGTCCAAGAGCGTCCAGGTATTGTCGCCATCTTCGGTTTGGCCCACGGTGGGCCCCGAGGTTCCATTGAGGCCATCGTCGCCGACGCCGCGCTGTTTCGGGAGCGTCCAGGGCGTCGCCGTTGCGGAAAATCCCTTACCGTCGTTCAAATACACATCCCAATGGGGCGCATTCGGCTGGCCCGGCGGGCGGGCGCGGAAGCCTCCAGCGCCGGCGTCGGGACCAGGTTTGACCTCCTCCACCTTGCCATAGGCGACGATGTCCGGGCGCTTGTCGCCATTCATGTCGCGCATTTCCCAGACTTGCGTCTTGTAGTTCGCCCGCACGCTGGAAGCTTCGAGGGAGAGGCCCGCGAACGTATCCCAAACAGGGGTCTTGGGAACGAGCCACTTCGTCGGTTCTTTGGAGAATCCGGAACCGTTGTTGAGGTACACGCGCCAGTACGGCGGCTCGGCATCGCCACCGAAGACGCGGAAGATATACCCCACTTGCACGAGTTCCTCCGCCGAACCGGTCGCCACCAAATCGGGTTTGCCGTCGCCATCCATGTCGCGCACCACCCAGGCGAGGTCGCCCTGCTTGTTCACCTGGCCATGGCTATTGTGGATTCGATCCGTCCCGCCCTGCATGGCCATGCGGTTGAATCCGCGCGCCGTGCGGCCGCCCTGCGGCACGGACCATTGGATGAAGTCTTTGCGGAACCCCTCGGGGCCTCCGAGGTACACGTGCCAATTCGGCGAAGCGCTCAGGTCGAAGACTTCGTCGAGAATGTTGTCGTCGCCCGGCTCCTCGGAGAGGACTTGGCGGATGTTGGTCGTGATCACCAAATCGGGATATTTGTCGCCGTTCATGTCACGCAGGGACCAGAACTCGTCGCCCTCGGTCGTGTAGGCACCCTGGTTGGCGGTGGTGTAGATGCCCGCGAGGCGCATGCCGGCCACCGGCAAGGTGTACTCGATGGGCGAAAGCTCGAACTTCTCACCGAGAACCGGATTGTCGTGGCCCGGCGGGTCGTCGCCGGGCGAATCGTCGCTCTTGCTGCCGCAGGCCACGGCGAGCGCGCCGAGAAACGTCACGAGCAAAAGGGGATCATGTCGGCGCATTCTCGTTCAACACCTTTCTATTCATCGTTCTTGTTTTGGGTTCTGGACGTCGATAGGTTCCCCGCGTCGTCGTCGCTTGCCGTCGGTCGCCGTCCTTAGCAACGCGAGTGCCCGCCGCTTCAGCATGTGAATTCGCGACCTTGCAGCACACATGTACCGAGGCGCCATCGGTCGGGTGTACCAAATGGCGCATTCACATCCGGTACACCGGGCGCCTTGGTACACGCCGCGGTACATCTGCTGGGAGGCCGCGCAATCCCACTTACGTTCGTCGCCGAAACATGGCATTTCCGTCGGAGGAGAAAACCATGTCGCTGCGAAGCCGTTTGCCGGTCGGCGCCGTTCCCCTTGCCTGCGTAGCGTGGCTAAGCTGGTCCGCGTGCGAGCCCAAAGACACCTCGTCGGCCGAGTGGCGCCTTGCGGCGGGCGATGGGGCGAGTAACAAGTATTCGACCGCTCATCAGATTACGCCGGACAACGTAAAGTCGCTCGAGGAGGCATGGTCCTGGACATCGCCCGACGAAGCGATCGTTCGGGAGATCAACAAGGACGGCGTGAAGATTTGGCCGCATGCCTACGAAACGACACCGCTCATGGTGGGCGGTGTGCTCTATGCGAGTACCTCACTCAGCCAGGTCGCGGCGGTCGATGCGACAACGGGCCAGACGCTTTGGGTGTACGATCCTAAAAGCTATTTGGCCGAGGATGGTAAGTCGGTGGCGTTCCCGCCAAACTTCGGGTTCGTCGCACGCGGCGTGGCGTATTGGGAAGATGGGGAGGACAAGCGCATCTTTTTTGGCACGGGCAACGCGCAGCTGCTCGCCCTCGACATCCACGGCCGGCTCATTTCCGGCTTCGGAAACGGCGGGCGTATCGATTTGAAGCAGGGACTGCGGCGCCCCGCGGCGGCGAAGTTCTATTCGGTGACGTCGCCGCCCATGGTGTGCGGTGATACCGTCGTCGTGGGGTCCAGCATTCTGGATTTTCCCCTTGTTCCCGAAATGCCTCCCGGCGACGTTCGGGGCTTCGACGCGCGCACCGGCCAACTGCGCTGGACATTTCACACGGTGCCGCAAGCAGGGGAATTCGGCACCGACACGTGGAAGAACGGCTCGTGGAAGACCTTCGGTGGGGCCAACGTCTGGCAGACGATGAGTTGCGATCCGGAGCTCGGAAATGTCTATTTGCCCGTGAGCACGCCGGCCAATGACTATTATGGCGGTGCACGTCAAGGCGACAATCTGTTTGCCGACAGCGTCGTGGCGTTGAATGCATCGACCGGTGAGCGCATTTGGCATTATCAAATGACTCACCACGGTTTGTGGGATTACGATCCTCCCGCCGCACCGACGTTGGTCGACATTCGCGTGGGCGGGCGCCCGGTCAAGGCGCTGGCGCAGGTGAGCAAGCAGGGCATGGTCTTCGTGCTCGACCGGGTGACCGGCCAACCCATTTGGCCCATCGAGGAACGGCCCGTGCCCGCATCGACGGTGCCGGGCGAGCATGCCTCGCCCACGCAGCCCTTTCCCACGCGGCCTGCCCCCGTCGATCGACAAGGCCTCACGGAAGATGCCCTCATCGACTTCACACCGGAGCTGCGCCAGCAAGCGCTCGCGGCCGTCAAACCCTACGATTACGGACCAATCTATACGCCGCCCAGCGTGGACAATTCACTCCTCGGCGGGAAAAAGGGCTCGATTGCGCTGCCGGGCAACCTCGGTGGCAGCAGCTGGTCGGGGGCAGCCTTCCATCCGGACAAAGGCATTCTCTTCGTGCCATCGGTCACGCGCCCGGTGACGTTGTCGCTCACGCTGTTTCTCGGGGCGGGCTACGCGGGAAGTGTGGCGCCCATCACGCTTCCGAATGGATTGCCCATTACGAAGCCGCCGTACGGCCGCGTAACGGCCATCGACTTGAACACGGGCGAGCATCGATGGCAGACGCCCATCGGTCGCGGGCCGGTCGATCACCCCGCGCTGAAGGATCTGCATCTTTCCGGCCTGGGTTGGCCGCGCCGCAGCTTCGTGCTGGCCACGAAGGATCTGCTCTTCGTCGCGCAGGAGGGCATCGTCACACGGCGCCAACAGCAACCGAGCACGTTTACCAGCGTGTACGAAGTCCAAAACAGCGAAGCGTACCTTTGGGCCTTCGATCCCGATCGTGGAACGATGCTCTCCGAAACGCCCATGGCCGCGGGCAACGCCTCGGGTTCGCCCATGACCTACGTCGCCAATGGGCGGCAATTCATCGTGCTGCCGGTGGGCGGAGGTGGACAACCCGCGAAGCTCGTCGCGTTTGCCTTGCCATAGGCACGCGCGTCAGTCGCGCCCATCGCGCAAGCTCGCGCGCCGGCATGCCTCGTGAAGCTTGTCGCGGTCGAGGTGCCAGGCGGCGACGACGCACATGGTTTCCTCGGGATCGCGCCCGAACGTGCGCTCGCGCTGGGTGGCATCTCCGAAGAGATCGTCCTTGATCCGGTCGAGATCGCGGTCCGCTCGGCCGCTGCAGTCCGTGTCGACGAAGGTGTCGACGGCGATCTTTTCGATGTAGCAAGCCGCGGTGCCGTCGAAAATATAGGGATGGATATCGTCATTCACGAGTCCGTCCAAATTGACGACATGCGAATCGGAGACGTAACCCAGGATTCCCGCGTTGTACGATACGACGAGCTTTCCCGATGCGCGAATCCACTCCCCGGCCGCAGCGAGAAGCCGCTGATGCGGCCAAATCGCCGTGCGTGTGGCCACGAAGCTCAATGCTCCTAGGATCACGAGCGCCGCACACGGAACCCGAGCGGGGGTGGCGCGAAAGAGGGCGCGCGCGCCCATGCCCACCAACACCGCAATGGGCACTACGAAATGCGCCGTATACCAAGGTTGTGACGATGAGAGGCGCGCCGCATAGACGGCGTAGGTGCCCAGCAACGCGGGAACGGCCATCCACATGGGGAGCGAATCGACTGGCGGTGCCGGAACGCGCGTGCGGCGGAGATCCCTCGCGCCGATCGCCGCGGCCACGATGCACACGCCAATCCCGATCGCCGTCACCACGGGAGCTCGATTCTCCACGAGCCACCACCCGAATGGAACGGCGCGCCATGGCAAGGCGAGCAGACGAACGGGCTCGAATCCCTGCAAGGACGCCCAATGGGACTTCATGCGCGCGCTACCTTGGAAGAAGTAACCGGTAGACATCCACAGGTAGGCGCCGTATCCGAAAAACGTGAACAGCGCCCCGGCAAACGCGGCCACCGCGGTCTGCGCGCGATCCGGTCGCACGGGACGGCGGCGAAGGCCGTGGTGAATCGTCCACGCGACGACACCAAGGGCAGTGAAGGCCGTGGGAATGACCGCATCGATCCGCGCGAGCACCGCAAGGGTGCCCGCCACGAACGCCGCAAGCGTGTGCTCTCGCAGCACGAGCCAGAGCAGCGCCCCATGGATGGCGACGACGTAGGGCCATTCCATGGCCATGAGCGGACAACTCAGGCAGGCGCCGCCCGCGAACACGAAGAGCACACCGCACGAGGCGCCAACGTCGTGTGCGAACACGGAGAGCACACAGTGCGCGGCCAAAAGGGTTAGCAAGCATCCGAGTGCTCCGTGAATCACCAACAGCAGATTGCCGTCCTCCACCAATCGGGCGATGAACGAGGCGACGAACGCGTGAATCGGGTGAAATCCCGTCGTATGACTCACCCCGCCGTCGAAGGACCAATCGCCGCGCAGGGCAAAGTTCCTCGCCAGATTGAGGTAGTAGAATCCGTCGTCGGGAACGCGGGCGAGCTTCTCGTCGAATGGCAATCGACAGAACCGCACGAAGCAAGCCAATTGAAGAACGCCGAGTCCGAGCCACGCCATGCGGCCCATGCTCCTGGTTGAAGCGCGCAAAATAGCCCTTTCGGACGCGAAGCCAAGCGGCGCGCCCTGCACGATCACGACATCGAGGAGGCGCCTCCGCGGGCGCCCACCCAAGCAATGTCCAGTTGACGACGTCGTGGATCACGTCTTTTTTTTTCGCCCGGCGGAAAAAAGCGCCACGCCCGATATTCCGCCGCCAAAGCCCACTGCCGCGCTCGCTCCTCGTGCCGAATACCGTGAGGCCATTCGGTCAAGACGCTGGGGTGCGAATTGGACTAATAACCAATTCGTGAACACGAACCGCGCAAAGCAGGCTGGCGTTCTTTCCCTCACCTTGTTCGCCGCGGCCTGCTCCAGCGCGAGCGACGATTCTGGCGCCCTGCAGAGCGCTCTGGATACGCCCTCGTCGGAAACGGATTACGACGTGGAGCGGTACGACTTGAAGGGGGAACTCGATTGGGCGCGCAGCCGCCTCGTGGCCACGGTGGGCATTCAGCTGCGCGGGCACGGCGCGGTGCTTCTCGACAGCGCCGTTTCCGAGATCAAGGCCGTCCGCCTCGAAGATGGCACGCCGCTCCCGTTTGCGGTCGATCGCGAGCACCAGAAATTGCGCGTCGAGCTTCCGAGCCGTGCGGAGAGCGTCCGGCTCGAAATCGACTACGAGGCCGAAGGCGCCGTCTCGGGCGGGGTCGGCCAGAGTGCGCGCCTTTACATGATGCCGGCGCTCGAGGGCGATCCGGCGCCGGTCCGTGCGGCGTTTACCTTCTCCGAGAGATGGGGCGCGCATTGGTGGATGCCAAGCCACGACGTCCCCTCCGACCGCGCATTCTTTTCGGTCGATATGAGAATACCGGCACACGAGAAACTCGTGGCCAATGGCGATCTCGTGTCCGATGAACGCGATGAGGCCACGAACACGCACCGCGTGAAGTTCGAGAGCGGCTTCACGTTGCCCACCTACATCATGGCCTTCAACGTGGCCGATCTCGACGTGGAAACCATCCATGTGCGCTCCGGCGGGCGCAACCTGCCTCTTTCCATTTGGCATCGGCGCGGCATTCCGAACGACTACCGCGCATCACTCCAGGAAACGGCACGGGCGATGAAGACGTACGAGGCGCTCGTGGGGCCATATCCTTTCAATGCCTATTCGCAAGTCTTCATGCCCGGTGGTTGGGGCGAGGAGAATGCGAGCATCACCCTCATGGGCGAGACGCTGCTGGATTATTCGCTCTACGATGGTGTCGATGTGGCCGGGCACGAACTCGCGCACCAGTGGTTTGGCGATCTCGTGACCAACGAGACGTTTTACGACGCGTGGTTCAAAGAAGGAATGGCCACGCTGCTCGAGATGGAGAACATGCGCGGCTATTTGGACGAGGAAGATCTCGGCCTCCTGGGCAGCGAGCGCAATGCTCCGCGCGACGG
The DNA here is from genome assembly GCA_037157775.1 of Sorangiineae bacterium MSr12523. NCBI lineage: Bacteria > Pseudomonadati > Myxococcota > Myxococcia > Myxococcales > Pendulisporaceae > Pendulispora > Pendulispora brunnea. The sequence goes on along the minus strand of CP089982.1, from coordinate 1,388,057 downwards.
CGAGCCCATCGTTCGCGATCGGTCCATTCCGATTACCACGTACGGAACGGGTCCCTACGCGCGCGCCGCGTGGCTTCTCTCGCAAATTCGCAGCCGCATCGGCAATGAAGGCTTTTGGAAGACCCTGCGGGGCGTGCTGCGCGATCATCGTTACGGCACGATTGGCACCGACGCGTTCATCGAAGCCTTTGCACCGCAACTCGGTTCCGATACGACCGCCGCCGTGCGACGGGCAGTCGTCGCCAAAAGCATTCCCCGGCTGAACGTGGAGGCCGCGGCCGGGGGCGCGACGGTGACCTTGCGCGATCCGGATGGGGCCCTGATCACGCCCATGGTGGTGCGCTGGGTTTCGCCCGACGGCAGCTCGCGCGAACAGACCTTGGAGCTCGATCGGCCGGTCTCGTTGTCGCGCGCAGTACCGGGCGAGTTTCTCGTCATCGATCCCCTGGACGTGCACCCCGATGCGAAGCTGTTCGCGGCGCAGGACGGTGCGGCGTCGGACGCGAAGTACGAGACGAGCCTCGCGCCGTTGCTCGTGCCGCAAGGCCGGAAATCCATCGGCCAATGGCTTCATGCGGGCGGGCTCCATCAGATGGCTACGCTCTCGCGGGCTCTGCCTACGATGTCACCGGGCGAATTCGATGGCTTCGTGCGCGGCCTCGACGCCAAGGAGGCGGAGGCGCTGGCCATCCAGCGCGCGTGCGACGTGGCGGTGGATCCGAAGCTCGATGCGCCAACGCGCGCGGCATGGTCCGGCGTCATCGCCCGCGCGCTCGTCCAGCGACCGCCCTCCCTCGGTCTTCGTGCGCTCGGACCGAAGCGATGGTCGACGTGCGGCAAGGTCGTCGACGTGGAAAAGCTCTTTGCCGTCGATTGGGCACGGCTCGAGGGATTCGGCGGCATTTCCGAACATCGGTCCGCGTTTCTCTCGCAATTCGACCTTCCGGCGGCGCGGCAATTCGCCATTTGGTCCCGTGTTGCCACGCGCTCCCGTTCGCTCAACGAGCGCGGCATCGCGGTCACCAACTTGACGAGGTACGCGGCCGAATCCCTCGTCCCGGCCGCTAGCCTACCCTCCTGGCGCGCCTTCTTCGCGCGCCTCCTGACGGCATCGCAAGACAACACCGTCCTCGATCAAACGATCCGCGGCGTCGTAGCCACGAAAGGCACCACGCTATCCGAGAATGCCGCGGCCATCGAGGGATTGAATGCCGTGCTGCACGACCCGGTCGATTACTGGTTCGGCCGGGTCCACGGAAACGCCGTGTGCGCTGCGTACGCGCTCATTCCTGGCGCGCCAACGTCGCCGGCATGGCAAAGCTTCGTCGCCGGCCTTTCCGACGCGAACCTGCAGCCGTCGGTTCTCTCCTTCGTCAACGACCCGGCGCGCTGCGCATCCGGATTGCCGTTCTAAGGAGACGCGCTCTACGGGGATGCGCTGAACAGCGTCTTCAAGATCGCGCGAAACACCGCATAAATCGGCTGCGGATTTTGCGCCAAGCCCGGCGGATTGTAGTCGATGATGCTGACCACCGTGGTTTGGCGTTCGGGAAAGTAGAACGCCTGCGTGTGGTACCCGGGAATGAGGTCACCGTTGTGGCCTCGCCCGGGGCCGCCGCCGAAGCTCGCGCTGGGCTGCAGCTCCATCATGGCAAGACCGTATTTGTAATCGGTGGTGCCGGCGAAGGGTATGAACTTGGTAATCTCGCCTTGGAGATCCGGCCCGTAGAACGTGCCGCTTCCCAGCGCCTCGATCCAGGTGAGCACGTCCCCGGGGCTGGCGGCAATGTTGCCCGCCGCGTAAAGGCCGGTCATGTTGAGCCGGTTGGTGGCATCGCGCCCGCCTTCGTCGCGACCGATGGCGAGGGTGCCGCCCACGGTTTCGCCCCCGGCGAAGAAGGTCTTTTCCGCATGAATCGGGGTCAAAACCTGCTCGTGAAGGAGCGTGGCCAGCGGCTTGCCCGCGACCTTTTCCGCGATGACGCCGAGGGCGACGAAGTTCACGTTGGCATACGCGAAGGTCGTCCCGGGCTGCGAAGCTTGCCCTTGGTCGAACGAGAGCGAGAGCAAGCGATCGGGCGTGCAGCCGAAGGTGAGACAAGCCTGGAAGCCCAACGTGTTGTCGAAGGGTTTCAACCCGCTCACGTGCTGCAAAAGATGCCGCACGTGCACCGCCGCACCGCCGGGAATCGATGGGAGCCATTGCGACGCCGAGGCATCGAGGGAGAGCTTTCCTTCTTCCACGAGCTTCAGCACCACACCGGCGGTGTACGTTTTGGTCACGCTGGCAACACGATGAAGCTTCGTCGCGTCCACCTTGGCCGGGCCGCTGGTGAAGAATCGAACACCGCACGCGGGCGTCTTGATGGTCGCCACGGCGTCCGTGTTCGTCGGGTGCGCCGCGTCCATCGCGGTTTGAATGGCCGCGGTCTCCTGATCGCACGCGACGGAGCCGCCGCCCGCAGGCGGAGGATCGAGGGGCGACGGCGGCTTGGAATCGGTGGGAGCGCGCGAGCCTGGCCCTGGGCCATTCTGCCCGCCGCCGGGGCCCTTGTCGTTTTGCGCATCCCCCGAGCCCGAGGCGTCGCTGCAGGCAACGAGCGCCAGGGCCGCGAGCAGAATCGCCTTTTTCATGCAGCCCCGCGACGGCGGCGCCGCACGATCAGCGCCAATCCGCCGATCACCGACAGCCATGCTCCCCCCGTCGCCGCCGAACCCACGTGCGAAACCGAGCACCCGCCCGAGGAGCTCTGCTCCTCCGACGACAAGGCCGATTCGAAAGCCTCCGCGCCCTTCGCATCATTGACCGATTCCGTGAAGGACGCCTTCTTCACCACCGCACCGCCCGCGCACGGTGCATTCAGCCCAGAGACCATTTTCGCGAGCGCCACGGGATCGGCAATCATATCGACGTGCGCATTGGCCGTGACCGTCGTGGTGAGCAAATAGTTCTCCACGTTGGAAGCCTCGTCCTGGAAGCCCGCCGAGCCTCCCGTCACCAGATCCGCCACCGCGACGATGTTCGTGTAGCAGACGTTCGGCGCGGCATCGTTCGTCGGACGCGAGCGGCCGCCGTTGCCAACCGTGATGTACGTGCCATCGGCCTCCGACAAAGAGCCATGAAGGTCGTTCCAATAGTCTGGCTCGAACAGGTCGGCCGTGAAGTTCGATTTCGCGGTGGCGGCAAGGGCCGGATCGACCGGTCCGAGCGGCGCACCCGCCGCGGCATACGTATCCAGCGCAAGGGTCACCACCTGCTGAACGGAAATGCCGGGGATGAACTTGCGTGCGGTGGCCGTGAGGTTCGGCAAAAACAGGCTCGCATCGAGGAACTTGGGCGCCCCCGCGTGCGCGTAGGGATGGTGAAGGCCGCCAAAGGAAACCAAGCGATGAACCTTGGCCGCCCCGCCCTTCTTCAAAATGTAATTGTCCAGAACTCCGGTGCCCGCCGAATGCCCCACCACATCCACTTTCGAGGCGCCCGTCCTGCCCAGGACCTCGTCGATCAAATCGCCAATCTGGCCGGCCGAAACGGACAAGTGATCTTGCCCATTGGCACCACCCGGGACGTGTCCGTAATTCTTCGCGTACACGCAGTAGCCATCTTGGACGAGCGTGTCCGTGATGCCCCGCATTCCTTCGAAGTTACCAGCTTGGCCATGAACGACGATGGCCGGGTACGGGCGCGCGGCCGTGGGCGCACAATTCGGATCGTTCAAGCCTGCAGCGTGGGCGGACGTGGTCGAAACGAGCGCACCGGCCCCCATCGCCGCGGCGAGCAGCGTTTTTGCGGATGTTTTCATGGCACCTTCCAGGAACGAAGAGCGGGTCAGAAACGAAGTATACATCACGTATACCTCCTGATGGCCTGGCGCCACGGAATTCGTTGAAATAGGAAATTATCCTTTTACTAGCCGCTCGGACGGCCGAAAAAGATAAGACGTATACACGCCGTATACAATTTTGCGAAACTATTCCACCGTCGGCATGGGCGTGACGCGCGGGCCGGTGCCATCGAGCGTGGCGGTGAGCACGCGGACCATCACGCGCCGTGCGCGGGCGAGGCTTGCGTCGCTGACGTTTCGCCCTTCGTCGCCTTCCTCGAGGAGGATGCGCACGATGGATTCGATGGACAGAAGGAGCATGCGAAAGAGCAGTGGATCGGCGTGCTCGAGCGCGCGGTTGGCCTTGGCGGTGCTCGTGCGGAGAAGCTCCACGATGGAGTCGTGCACCTGCATGCGCCGCGCGTGCAGCGGCGATTCTTGCCGCTGAGCCTCCCCGCCGAGCACGAACACCAGGCGGCCGAACTGGCGCGCATTGCCGAGGTGCGCGTCGATGCATCGTTCGAATTGGCGGATGGGATCCTTCTCCTCCCGCACGGCCATCTCACAGGCGTCGAGCAGGAACTTCGTCCCGAGCCGATACAATTCCAGCGCCACGTCTTCTTTGCTGCCGTAAAGGCGGTAAAATGTGCGCCTGGAGACGCCGGCCGCGTTCAGGATGTCCTCCACGGAGGCGGCGCGCAAGCCGAGCTCCGCGAAGGTGGTCGCGGCACCTTGCATGATCATGGCGCGCGCTTGGCGTTCTCCGAGCTGCAGCCCGGGCGCGCGGGCGGCTACGGCACGTGTTCGATCGGCGGACGGTCGGGCCACGACAAGAGTATGCAACGATGCATGCAGCAACGGCAGACAATTCGAATGCCGCCGCCGTATTAGCGGAGGGCTTCGGTGAGAAACTCTGCAAATGCGCGCACTTTGGGCGCCACGTACCGGGACGGCGGGGCCACCATGAAAATACCGTAGCCGCTGGCGGAATAGCGTTCGAGCAGCGGCTTCACTCGCTTCTCGGCGAGCTCTTTGGTCACGATGAAATCGGGCACGAGCGCGATCCCCAGCCCGCCAACCGTGGCATCGCGAATGGCGATGCTGTTGTTCGTGAGGAGCGGCCCCCGGATCTTCACGCTGACTTGGCCATGTGGCCCGTCGAATTCCCAAACGGCCGGCGCGGCGTGCAAGGCATATCGAAGGCAGTCGTGCGCTTCGAGATCCTGCGGATGCTTGGGCGTGCCACGCGCGCGCAGGTAGGCGGGCGCGGCGCAGACGACGCGCTTTCCGCCACCGATGCGGCGCATGATGAGGGCGCTGTCCTCGAGCGGCCGCGCAAAGATGCGGATGGCGAGGTCGAACCCTTCCTCCACGAGGTCCACCACACGGTCGTTGAGTGCAACGTCGAGCTCGATCTCGGGGTAGCGCAGCGCGAATGGCGCAAGAAGCGGCGCGATGCGAAGTAGACCGAAGGACATGGGCACGGCGATGCGCAGACGGCCGCGCGGCTCCGCATGAAGGTTGTTCAGCGAGCGTTCGGCCTCGTCGACCTCGTCGAGAATGCGCTCGCAGTGCTCCAAATAGATGCGCCCCGCGTCCGTGAGCGAGAGACGGCGCGTGGTGCGATTCAGAAGCTGGCTGCCCAGGTGCTCTTCGAGTTGGGAAACCTGTTTGCTAATGGACGCCGTGGTGACCTGCGCGGAACGCGCGGCGGCTGCGAAGCTTCCCGTGGTGATGACACTTCGAAAAGTTCGCATGCCGCGCAAAACGTCCATCACTGCTCCGATTCCGCGATTCCCATAGCAATCGGAAACAGTTATTCCGCATCAGGCTCGATTGTCAACGCTTGTGCGCCGTCTGCAAAGGTGTGGGGTCGCCGGGCAGGGTCGGCGGCTCCGTCGGTTGCGTGGGGGGCGGCGTTGGCAAATCCGAACCAATTGAAATGCATGCATAGTGGCCCGTGAGGCTCCTACCGGGATGCCCTGGGTTACCACCGCCGCCCGAACCGGTGACGGGATCGTCGGGATTGCTGCCGGTGGAGCCACCTCCCGAGCCGCCCGTTGGCGGAGGCTGCGTGGGATCGGAGCCGGGGCCGGAGAGCAACACGGTGCAGGGAATACCGGCGGGCGGCGAAGGCGGATGCGATCCTCCGGAGCCCGCCGGCGCCGGCTCGCGATTCGGTTTGGACGGCGGTGTCCCCGGCTCGGTGGGCTGCGTCGGGGGCTGTCCCGGAGGATTCCCCGGCGAGCCTGGCGAGCCACCACCGGTGAAGCAGCCGCAAAGAATGTTCGCAGGGTTGGTCGGTCCACCTCCACCGCCCGTTGTCGGCGTATCTCCGCCCGATTTCTGCCCGAGCGGATCCTGCGTCGCATTGGAATTCTCACTCGGGTTTCCCGCGCACGCGGATAAAGCCAACATAGCTACAAATGCCCAATTTCGCATGAGACCTCCTAAGGTTTCGCCGTCGCAACTAGGCAAAAAGATCGCCAATACGATTTAAATCGCGCGGTAGTTCGACGTCGCACGATCGAGGCGTCGCGCGTGGCACAGATGGGCGCGGATGATTGCAACTGGACACCACGACGCCAACGGCTCACCAATGAAAGCGCGCGATGCCCGCCGTTGGCAGCGGTTGCGTATCTCCGCCGGCCACGGCGATGGGACCGCCGAACCACAGCGCATCGCGACTGGCGGTGAGGGTCGAGATGAAGCCGCTCTGGATACCGCCTTTCAAGGGAACGAATCGGGAGCCTTCGTAGACGTAGACGCCTCGACCTTCCGTCGGTGAGCCCGTGTCGAAGGTTCCGGCGAGAACGAGCTCATTGCCAATTTCCAGCAGATGGTCGACGGCGCGTTCTGCGGGGAGGCCTGGTGTCGTCTGGGTGAGGTCGGCCCATCGGGCACCATCCCAACGCGCCACGGTGGATACCGTATGCGTGGTGAAATTTGGTTCGGTGCTCGCATAAATGCCATTTCGACCGTATTCGACGGCGCTCACCGGTTGACCGATGCCCGGCCCGAGTGCGCTCCAATTCGCGCCGTCCCATCGCGCGATGTGGAGGAGCTCGCGATGGCCGATATGGGTGAACGTTCCTCCCACGACGAACTCCTCGTCGCGGGCCCCGCGAGGAAACGCGATGCGCCGAATGGCGCCGTCGACGGAGTTCTCCACCGTCGTGAAATGATCGTCGTCCCAGCGAGCCACGAATCCTTTGGCCGGTTGAATGTCGCCTCCCGTGGCGCCGACGACCCATAGCTTGTCATGGGAATCGATCTTCATGTCGTGCACGGAGCCAAATTCTCCGCCATCGCCCCAATCGATTCGTCCGATGGTCCTCCAATTCGCGCCGTCGAGCTTCAAGAGCTCGAATGGACCACCGCCACTCGCGCAGCCGACGAAGACCGCCCCGCGCCGGTCCACGGCCATGTGACCGCATGTTCTGCCGCTGGGCAATGCGTCGCCCAATTCGGTCCATCCGTCGTCGTATCGAATGACCTGCGAGCGCACGCGCTTGCCGCCGGCGTGGCTCATGGAGCCCAACACGTGAACGGCGCAACGAGGTCCGCCCACGGCAATGTCGGAGGATGAACCATTGAGGCCTCGATCGCCCGGGCCTCCCTGCGCGATCCAATCCCGGCCATCGTAGGCAATCAGGCTTTGCGATGGAACGGTGCCTGCGCCGGCGAAGCCTCCCCCGGCAAGCAAGCGTGGACCATCGCTCCAGAGGCGTTGATGCACGACATCGTAGATGCCGAGCCCCTCGTAGCCGCAAACGGGATAATTCGCCCAGGGGCTGCCGGGGACGTCGGACGCGGGAACGGCATCGAGCGATTCCCATTTCGAACCATTCCAGCGTGCGAACGAACGGGCCGGCGATGTCGAGGGATTCGACGATGGCTCGCTCACGTGCGTGAAGCAACCGGTGGCGTACAACGCACCGTCGTGAAACGCCAAATCGCTCACCACGCCGGTGACCGCGGGATCTTGGACGCTCACGCCGCCGCCCACGGCTTCCCAATTGGCTCCCGTCCACCGCGTGATTCCGCCCGCAATGCGATCGAGCCGGAAACCACCCGCAAAAAGCTCTCCGCCTGCACCGCGCGCAAAGGCAAAGACCACCGTGAGCTCGTCGTTGGGGTAGCCCTTCCACGAGCTTCCGTTCCAGGCCGCGATGTTCTTCGCCGCAATACCACCGATACCATCGAAGGCGCCTCCGACGAATAAGCCTTCGTCGGAGACGAAAAGCTTGTACACGAGACCATCGTTCGATGGGCCGCCGCCGGGCGGAGCAGACCACGCGGTACCATCCCATACTGCGATATTGCGAAGTGCCGTGCCGTCCATGGAAAAGAAGGTACCGGCCGCCCACAGCTTTCCGCCGTACCATGCGAGGGAGCGGATGGGACCATCCGCGTGACCGACCACGGAAAAGCCGCCGCCGGTGTCCAGCCAGATTTCGCTGGGTCCGTTGTAGCCATTGTTCGTGGCCAATGCCAAACCTCGGGGCTGCACCGCCATCGCGCGAAACCCGCCGCGGGGAACGGGGCGATTCCATTCGGTGCGGGCCGGCTCCCATTGGCCATTTTTGTATCGCACCAGGGGCTCGACCCTCTGGGTTCCCAACCATTGGAAATACCCCGCCGCGAGAATCGAGCCGTCGGTATCGCGCGCAAAGTCGTGCACCATGGGGCTGATTCCGTCGTGCCCCGAAAGGCCGGCCACGGTAAATCGGGAATCCCAATTGCCGCGCTGGATGGAATCCGGCAAGCCGGTGGGCGCGCAATCGAGGTCGGCTACCGACCCATCTTCGGTCGCTCCACCATCGGAGTTCGTCGCGGCGTCCACGCCAGTGCCGCCTGCGCCGCTATCCGGATCGCGATGGCCATCCGGATTCGTGTTCGAGTGCATGGCATCGTCCCCACAGCCCGCAGCGACGGCAACCGCCACTGCCGTTCCGACGAGCAGCGTGGCCGTCGTTCGATTTGAAATCATCGTCATCAAAAGGACCTCCACTCCGGAAGCGAAGCAACGCGCGAACCACATGGGTTTCGACGTACGAATCACCGGAAATGGCCCGATCCCCGTGTCACGGTGTGCCACCGACGAGAATGAATTCTTCCTCGGTATTAGATGGCATAATGGCGTCATCATGAAACGTTCTCTGGGCTTGGCGCTTCTCCTGTCGGTCGCATGCGGTGGTTCGACGAAACCGGCTGCCGTCTCCACGTCGTCGGCGACCGAGGCGGAGGTGGCCTTGGTGCACGGGCACATTTTCACCGCGGATCCGGAGCATCCGGAGGCGCAGGCGCTGGCCATCGCGCATGGCCGGATCGCCGCCGTCGGAAGCGATGCAGAGGTGCGGCCATTCCTCGGCGCGCATACACGGATCATCGATTTGCAGAACCGGCGCGCGGTGCCCGGATTTCGCGATAGCCATGTCCATTTTCTCTTCGGCGGGCTCGGGCTCTCGCGGGTCGACCTCAAGGACGCCGCCAACGAGGCCGAGCTCGGACGGCGCTTGGTGGAGGCCGATCGCAAGTTGCCGCCGGGTCGGTGGATGCTCGGCGGCAATTGGGATCACGATCGCGCACTCGCGGGGCGTCTGCCGGATGCTGCGCTGCTCGACAAATATGTCCCGAATCGCCCCGTGTTCCTCATGCGCTACGACGGCCATATGGCATTGGCCAATGCTCGCGCACTGCAGCTCGCCGGCATCGATGCGCGCACGCGGGATCCGCAGGGCGGGGTCGTCTATCGCCAACCGGGAACGCGCACCCCGACGGGCCTTTTGCGCGACAATGCGATGGACCTGGTGTGGCCCAAGGTGCCGCCGCTCGAGGAGGAGGAGATCCTCGAGGGCGTGCGCGCCGCTGCACGCGAAGCGCACCAGAATGGCGTCACCGCCGTGGAGGATATGGATGGCAGCGATCCCCCGACGCGTGCGCGGTTGATCGACGTGTACCGGCGCCTCGGAGCGCGCGGTGAGCTCGGTGTGCGGGTGGACCTGTATTGGCCACTAGCGGAATACGCGGAGGCGGCGCGCGTGCGGTCACGCGGCAACTTCGATGACGATTGGCTGCGCCTGGGCGGGGTGAAAGGCTTCGTCGATGGCTCGATTGGATCGAGCACCGCGCGATTGTTCGAGCCCTATCTCAATGAGCCCAGCTCGACGGGGCTTTACGTGACGCCGCCGGAGAAGCTGCGCGCGTGGATTGGCGAAGCCGATGCCGCCGGCCTCGCCGTCGCCGTGCATGCGATTGGCGACCGCGCCAATGCGGAGTTGCTCTCCATGTTCGAAAACGTGGCCCGTGCGAACCCGGGGCGTGCGCACCGCTTTCGCATCGAGCATGCGCAGCATCTGCGGCGCGAAGACATCGGGCGCTTCGCGTCCGCAGGGGTCGTCGCATCGATGCAGCCGTACCACGCCATCGACGATGGACGCTGGGTCGAGGGACGTATCGGCCCTTCGCGCGCGGCCAGTTCGTACACGTGGCGCTCGCTGTTGAACGTGCACGCGGTATTGGCCTTTGGTTCGGACTGGGCAGTCGCACCGCTGTCGGCGCTCTCGGGAATCGACGCCGCCGTCAACCGCCGCACCCTCGATGGCAAGCACCCCGAGGGCTGGTACGCCGCCGAGCGCATCTCCGCGCGCGAAGCGGTGGTCGCCTACACGCGCAGCGCCGCCATCGCCGCAGGTCGCGACCGCGACGAAGGCTCCCTCGCCCGCGGCAAATTCGCCGACATCGCCGTCCTCTCCCGCGACATCCTCGACGACACCGCCAAAGACACGATCGCCGACACCCGCGTCGTCCTCACCATCGCAGGCGGCCAAGTCGTGCACGAGAACCGCTAGCGCATCTTGGGCTTCGAAACAGAGAGAGTTCACATGAAGGCGGGAAGGCGGGAAGGTTTTTGGGGGTTCAATCTGCCTATTCGGCGAAGCTGGCAACGTGGCGAAAAGTTAGCCCGGGCCGAGTCCGGTCGACGGGGGGACGCAGGAGGCCGGGGAGCGGTAAGGCTCGCGCGGGAGAGGCAAATCCTGCGGGACGAACGCGGTTCGCAGGCGCCCGCGGAGGCGTGCCAGATGGGTGCGGTGCGTCCAGGCGAGGAACGATAGGGCAACCAGCCAGCCGCCGAATGCGAGCCAAAGGAAGTTGTCCGTGACGTAATACACACTGGGCGAAAACGGCCGGCCTGATGTGACCATCGCCCGCGTGATGCGGAGGGTGCGGGGCGCGTCGGGCATGGCCAGCTGCGCGCTAAAGGAGCCCTGCTCGGAATCGCTGGGGGCCTTCGGGGCAGGCAGCGTGGTGAACTCCTCGCACGACGGCTCGAGCAGCGCATGTTCCGCCCGCACCTCGGGCGCGGCGAGGCGACCCAGATAAAGGGCAGGCCCCGCGAGAGCGACCAAGCCCGCCCCCATCACCAGGCGGCGCGCCCATCCCGCGCCCATGCGCTTGCATGCTGCGAAAAACACCGCGCCGCCCACCGCCAGCGTGCCCGCGACGGCAAAAACCGCCGGCGCAAAGCACCATAGGCCAAATGCGGAAACGGCGCACGCCACGCGACTGCGCCGGCGCGCAAATGCAAGCCATGCGAGCGCCATGGACATTGCGAGCGCGATGGCATCGCGCACGTGCCCTACGAACCAATGCGGCTCCTCCCCACCGACGCTCACGATGGGATGCACTTGGGCCGGCAACCCGAGGGAGAGCGCGGCGGTGCTCGCGGCCAGCGGAAGAGTGGGACCCGCCACGTCGAGGCGACCGCCGAGCCAGCGCAACGCGGTATCCTGCCTCGACTGCAATTGCAGAGTATGGCGGCCATGCGAAATGGCAATATCCATGGGCCCTTGGCTACCCCACAATTGCGGGGAACCGTCCGTTGCGGCGTACAAAAGGCGTCCCGGGACTCGAAGCGGCAACTCGTCGAGGGTCCCGTTGTCGTAGGTGATCGCGTCGTTCACCAGCAGACCCCCCGACGCCAGGAGCACGGCTTGCCGATCCTGCCGCCACACGGCGGCGCCCAGCCAGTCCTCGCCGGGCACGCGTTTGGAAACGGACACAGTCACCTCTTGGCCCGGGCGAACCTGCATTTCGCGCCGGGAAGGACCTGGTGACACGCCGGTCACCTTCACCTCGTGCTCGGCATCGGATTCGACGATGAGCCACTCGCCATTCGTCGAGCGCGGGTGGACGACGATGGGCCCCAGCTTGGGAATGGTCCCATGCACGGTCACGACCGCCTTCGTTCTCGCAAGTTGCAGCGTGAGCTCTCCGCCTTTGACCTCCCACGCGTCCGAGCCAAAGACGCTTGCCACCTCTTCGCCCGTGCGAAGCGGGAAGGTCTGCACGCCCAGGCCTTGCGCATCGAACATGTCGATGCGGTACTCGAAGCTGGTGCGCTCGCCCACGCGGAGGATCCGCGTCACACCGAATTCCGACTGCACCTCCTCGGCCTCGGCCGCCTCCTTGCTTTCCGGCGTGTGAAAGAGAAGCTCGAGCGACTCCGCGGCGTCGAAATGCGTCCGGTCGTCGCCGGACACGGTCTCCACCGACCCATGCTTCACCGCCACGTCGACGGCATTGACGGGCCCCGCCACGACCAGCCTGCTGCCTTCGCCGAAGACGAGGGTGCCCGTCAGCGTAAACCGCCTTTCCGCGGTGCGAACGAACCAGCGATCCTCGTCGAAGCCAATGAGCGCCGGCGCACCGTTCAATTTCGCGTCTCGGATGCCCACCGTGCTCGGCTCGTTAAATAAGGAGATGAACTGTGGGCCGGCGGCAAGAACGTGACCCGTCAACGTAAAGTGCGCCACCCTCTTCTCATTGTCCGAGGAAATCGTAAGCTGCTCCAGAATCGAGCAATGCACAGAGCACTCCTCTACGGATCCGCTGACGGCGGGTTCGGCCCGCGCATCGAGCGTCGCGATCCCGGACGAAACGAATGCACACAGTGAAACCATAAGGGCATGCGTTCGCGTAGGCATAGGCTGCTCCTCTCCGAAGCCTTTTGAACGCCCAGCGACGACGAAAGTTCCTCGAAATGGCACACCAAATGACGACAAGCACCGAAGCTCAACAGAGGAGTGGACGCATGCGCGACCTGATGAATGACTATGTCGAGCGGGGGGAGGTCCCCGGCATCGTCACGCTGGTGAGTCGAGCCGGCGACGTGCACGTCGAGGCATTCGGGACGATGGCGATGGATAGCCATGTACCCGTCCAGCGCGATACCATCTTTCGCATTACGTCGATGACCAAGCCCGTCACGGCGGCGGCCACGATGATCCTCGTGGACGAGGGCACGCTGCGCCTCGACGACGCCGTGGATCGATGGCTCCCCGAGCTGGCGAATCGCCGCGTGCTCGCGCAGATCGATGGTCCCCTTTCCGAAACCGTCCCGGCAAAACGCCCTATCACAGTGCGGGACCTTTTGACGTTTCGCATGGGCTTCGGCCAGCTGTTCGTGCCGTCAGGCGCTTATCCCATCATGCAAGCGGCCAATGAATTGCTCATTGGCATGGGTGCCCCTACCCCGGCTTCGACGCCCGCGCCCGACGAGTGGATCCGACGGCTGGGAACGTTGCCCTTGATGTGCCAGCCGGGCACCGTTTGGTTGTACAATACAGGTTCCGACGTACTGGCCGTACTCGTGGCACGCGCGTCCGGTCGCCCGTTCGATGCCTTTTTGCGCGAGCGCATTTTCGAGCCGCTCGGTATGAAGGATACGGGATTCCACGTTCCCGCCGAGAAGATCCACCGATTGCCCGTCCAATATTGGACCAATTTCGAATTGGGCGTGGTGGAAGCCTTCGACCAGCCCGCCGGCCAATGGAGCCGTCCCCCGGCATTTCCTGGAGGCGGCGCGGGGCTGGTTTCGACGGCCGACGACTATTTCGCTTTTGCGAGCATGTTGCTCCACGGCGGTGCGCACGCGGGGGTGCGCATCCTCTCCGAGGCATCCGTAAACGAGATGCACACCGATCATCTGACCCAGGAACAAAAACGGGCATCCGAATGGATACCCGATTTCTTCGCCCACCAAGGTTGGGGCTTTGGGATGGCTGTCATCACCGAGGGCGACAAATTGAAGCGCTCACCGGGATCGTTCGGATGGGACGGGGGATTTGGCTCGTCGTGCTACATCGACCCCGAGAAAAAGCTCATTGGCATTTTGATGACGCAGCGAGCGTGGACCTCCCCGACGCCCCCCAAAGTGTGCCGCGACTTCTGGCACTCGGTGTACGCAACCTGAGGATTGAACAGGGAGGCGGGGAGGCCGGGGAGTTTTTTGTTTTCCACTTTGCCCGCTGGCCAAATGGAAACCCCAAAAAAAAGCGTTCAGCGACGCCTCGCGCCGTAAGTCCTCCCCGCCTCCCCGCCTCCCTGTTCAAATTCTCCTTTGGACCACGACGCGCGCGACGTCTACTTGGTCACTTTGATCCAGAATTTGCAGAGGCCGCGGAAGTTCGGGACGCGGACGTATTCTTCGCCCTTGTCGGAAACCTCGAGGTGCGTGTAGCGCGCGAACACGGCGGAAAAGGCCTCTTGAAGCTCGACGCGGGCGAGGCTCGCGCCCAGGCAGAAGTGGGAGCCGCCACCGAAGGCGTGATGGTGCACGTCCTCGCGCTCGATATCGAACTTCGTCGGGTTCGGATATGCGCGCGGATCGTGGTTGGCCGCGGACAGCGACGTGGCGATGTATTCGCCCTTTTTGATCGGGCAGCCGCTCACCACCGTATCCTCGTTGGGGATGCGCCCCGAGGACTGGACCGGGCAGTCGTAGCGCAAAATCTCCTCCACGGCCCGGGGCATGAGCGACGGATTGTCGCGTAGCTTTTGCAGCTGCTCGGGGTGCTTGAGGAACGCCTTGAGGCCATTGCCCAAGGTGTCGCGCGCGGTGATGTTCCCGGCGATGAGCACCAGGATGCACATGCGTACGATCTCGCCGTCGTTGAGGCGGTCGTTCCCCTCTTGCGCCGCAACCATGTCGCCGATGATGCCGCGCTGCAGTTGCTTGCGATTCGCCGCGATCTCCTGAGTGAACAGCTCACGCAGGTTCTGCTCGACGACCTTGCCGGCGGCCTTCTGCTCCTCCGTCGCGTTGACGCTGAAGATGGCATTCATGAAGGTGTCGGACCACTCGTTGAAGTGCTTTTGGTCCTCCTTCTTGGTAAATCCCATCATGTCCGCGATGACCGTGATGGCAAACGGCGCCGCGAAGCGCTGGGCGAAATCGAACTCCGTTTCGTCGCCAATGGCGTCGAGCAGCTCCTCGGAGATCTCCCGGATACGGCCTCGCATGGCCTCGGCGGCCTTCTGGCTGAACGCCTTGGTCACCAGGTTGCGAAGCCGTTTGTGATCCGGATCGTCCATGGCAATCATCATCGGCTCTTCCGTCAGATCCATGAGCATCTGCGGGAAGGTGCCGGGATTGCCCTTGCGGCCATCGACCCAATAATTGCGATTTTTGACGATGCTCGCCACGTCGTCGTGGCGAGATACGATATAGCGCCCGAATTGGTCATCGTAATAAACGGGAGCCTCGTCTTGAATGCGCTTCAAGATGGGATAAGGATTCTCCCGCCACGCGTCGTCGAGAGGGGTTAACTGGATGCCTTTCGGGTACTCTTCTTTCATCGTCCGCTCCTCGAATGTATCGGCGGCCGTCGCAGTAATCAGTGCTTCACGCGATAGCGAAGCACCACGACGCCGTTGTTGAAAAACTTTTTGTCCACGAGTTCCAATGCGGTCAGTTTGACTTGCTCGGTGAACAACGGCTTTCCAGCGCCGAAGATAACCGGGTTCGTCTTGACGATGACCTCGTCGATCAGCCCTTCGGCGAAGAGCTGCGTTGCCAGGTTGGCACCACCACACAGCCAGATGTCCTTGCCCTGCCGGTTCTTCAATTCGCGAACCAGGCCCGCCGCGTTCTCCGAAACCAGCTTGATGGCCGGGTCGGGGCTCTCCTTCAGCGTGCGCGAGAAAACGTACTGCTCCAGGGCGGGATACGGATTCGTGACGCCGAACTTGCGCCCGAGATCGTACGTTTCGCGGCCCATGAGCACGGTGTCGTACGCCTGCAGCGACTCGAAGAAGTCTTTCGCGTGGTCGCCTTCCATCAAAAAGCCTTCGAGGCTTCCATCTGCATGCGAGATGAATCCGTCGACGGTGGAGGCAATGTAGTAGGACAATTTTCGCATGGTGAACCCTTCCTTCGCCCAAGGCCCCGCTTTGGGGGCCGTTCTTGCTGGTCCCGGTCGATCAGACGTCGACCGTGACTTTCATGTACGGCGGAAAATCCGGATCCCGTGAGAGATCGTTTTCCAACACGGAGATATTGCCCCGTTTCTCGATCTCACGGAAGCCCGCAAATTTGTACGTGACGTACATGGTTCGATTGCGATCGGTCGGCACGAACTCGGCGCGCAGCTTCACGCCGGCCGCCTTGGCACGCTGAAGGATGGCGTTGAGTAGCACCGTGCCGACCCCACGGGACATGACTCGACACGACATCAGCAAGAGCTTGAGCGTCCATACCTCGGACGTGCGCTCGACCAGCGCCAAGCCGATTTTACCGTACGTGCCGTATTTGTCGTCGAGCGAAGCGACCAGCAAGTCGTGGTCGGGCGACTTGCGGAAGACGTCCAGCTCTTCGTACGAATACGTGTAGCCGGTGGCGTTGAGCTGGTTCGTGCGGACCGTCAGCTCTTCGGCGCGCTTCAGATCTTCCTCGCGCGCGGACGAGATGTCGAAGACCATCTCGAGCGAGGCCAAAAACGCCTCCGGGCTACCCTCGTGCGCCTCCTCCACGTTCTTGCGCTCGATGTCCGCCAGGTACATCTTGCGGCGCACTCGGGAGTCCTCGGTGATGAAGCGCGGATTCATCGCGGGCAGGCGGGGAATGCTCGCGGCATCCGCAGCGTCGATGCAGCGCACGACCGCGTGCTCGAACGCAACCTCGTCGCGCTCGAAGGGCTGATCGTCCACGAAGGCGATGGTGTCCAAGCCGATGTTGATGGCCTTGGCGATGGCCGCCACGGATGCCGACTTGTTGCCCCAGTTGATCTGCGGGTACAAGAAGTACTCGTCGAGGCCGAACTCCTTCAACTTGGCCATGGCCGCGGAATGGTCGTTCCGACTGGCAATCGAGTGCAAAATGCCGCGCTCGTCGAGCGTGCGGATGACATCCACCACGTCCTGCCGCAAGGTGACGTTGGAGTCCTCGAGGAGAACGCCGTCCCAGACCGTGTTGTCCAGGTCCCACACGACGCACTTGATGCTGCTGCTCTTCTTTTCTTTGTTCTCTTTGTTTTCTTTGTTCTCTTCGGACCGCGGCCTTTCCTTCACCGCATCCACAATCCGCTCACTCATGTTCAGCGTCGTCATGGTGGTCTCCGAGAGAATCAGGCAGCGTTGGCGCGGGTCAGTTTGCGGGTGACGAAGGCGTCCAGCGCACGGATCGAGCGGAAGTTGTCCAACTCGAGGTCCTCGTTCTCCACCTCGACGCCGAACTCGTGCTCGACATAGGTGACGAGTTGCATCGCAAACATGGAGCTGACGAAACCGAGGCTGAAAATGTCTTCGTCCTCGCGAAGCTCGTGGCCGGGGAAGAATCGAACGAGGTACGTGGCAATTTTGGATTTGTTGTCTTGCGTGGTCATGATGGTTCCCGTTTGGTTCTTTGGTTAGGTCATTCGTAGGAGAAAAAGCCCCGGCCGCTCTTTCGCCCGTGGAGCCCTGCGTCCACCATCTTCTTCAGAAGAGGGCACGGACGGTATTTGCTATCGTTGTAGCTCTCGTAGAGAACTTCGATTGAATAGAGAATCGTATCGAGCCCGATGAGGTCCGCCGTCTCCAGCGGGCCCATTCGGTGCTCGAAGCACGTCTTGAAGATGCGGTCGACGTCCGCCGGCGAGGCGACCTTGTCCTGGATGAGGAAGGCCGCTTCGTTGATGGTGAGCATCAGCACGCGGTTGGAGACGAAGCCGGGCATGTCCTCGACGACCACGCACTGCTTGTTGATCTCCGCGAGAAAGCGTTTGGCGGTTTCGATGGTCTCGGGCGCCGTGTGGAAGCCGCGGATCACTTCGACCATGGGCTTCATCGGCACGGGGTTCATGAAGTGCATGCCCACGACCTTGGGCGCGCGCTTGGTGATGCCGCCGACCTTGGTGATGGAGATGGCCGAGGTGTTGACCGCGAACACCACGTCGGGCCGGCAGATGGTGTCGATGCGCCCGTAGACTTCCTTCTTGATGGGCCACTTCTCGGTGACGTTTTCCACGACGAAGTCGACCTCGGCGAGACGCTCGTAATCGGTCGTGTAGGAAATGCGCTCCATCGAGGCCTTGTGGTCGATGGTTTCCTTCTTGTTGAAGAGCGAAAAGGCACGCAGACCATTGCGCACTTCCTTCTTCGCATTGGCGAGCACGTCGTCCGAGATATCGACCAGTACGACCTGATGCCCCGTTTGGGCCAGCGACTGCGCCACCCCCGCACCCATGACTCCGGCGCCCACGACTCCGACTGATTTGAATTCCATGGCTGTCTTTTCTTTCGTAAAGGAGGTCTCTTCCCGTTCCCCGTACACGTTCCCGTTCCCGTTCTCCCCTCTCGGCCGTTCTTCGGGGACGTGTACGGGAACGGGAACGTGTACGGGTTAACTGAACGGGATTGGGCTAATGGCGAACGCCGTAGATGTTGTGAATGTTGGTACCTTCGTACATTTCGTCGTGCTCGGTCTTGACCGAGAAACCATGTTGCTTGAGCAACGTCTCGATGGTGTGGACGCGGTCGTCGACGTCGTGCGCCTCGAGCACGATTTGTCGAATTTTCGGCCAATCCGATTCGTCGATCCCCTCGAGGACCTCGAGTTCGCACTTTTGTACGTCGACCTTGAGGAGATCGATTTTCTCCACGCCGTGCTCGCGAATGACGTCGCTCAGGCGGCGCAATTTCGCGGTGAAGGGCACCGCCTCGAAGCGCGCGTCGAGGAGTTCCTCCGTGTAATCGGCGACTTGGTCGACGACGTCGGCCATGCCAATCTGACGCTGGTTGCGCATGATGGACCGCAGCACGTGCTTTTCCTCGGCAACGTCCGGATGAAAGGACGACATGCCGGCACTGCGCGGGTAAAAGGTGAATTGCGCTTCCGTGTTGCGATTGGAAATACCGCAGTTGATCAGGGTGGCGTTGATGCCATGCTCCGCCACGTTGCGGCCGAGAATCTCGAAGATGGGCGGCGCCGGGTCGAAGGCGAAGATGCGAATATCGCCCTTCGTCTCCGTGTGCGCGAACAAGGTAAACAGGCCAATGTTCGACCCGACGTCGAAGACGCACGCGCCCGGCTCGATGGTGACACCGTTTTTCGCGTAAGTTCGATGGTCGAAGATATCCGAATAGAAGTGGCGCGTTTCCGCCTCGTTCTGATGGGTGACGTGCAAGCCGTTCGGCAGCTGGAGGCGCGGCTTGAGGGCGCCTTTTCCGGGCTGCGAGGGCTTCGGTGCCTTGGTGGGCGCCGGTTCGCCGGACTTCAAGGCGTCGATGGCCTTGGACATGTCCGCGAGGGTCGGCACCTCGTAGAGGCGGCGCAGCGAGAGCTTGACGCCGAAGACGCGCGAGATGCGGAAGATGAGGCGCGTGGCGACGAGGGAGTTGCCGCCCAAGTCGAAGAAGCTGACGTCGCGATCGAGGGTCTCGAGGTTGAGCGTCTTCTTCCAGATGCCCGCGAGTTTGTCTTCCGTGTCGGAGACGGCGGCGGCGGGCTGGGGGCTCGGGTTGGAAACCTCGCCCTGCCAGAGGCGGCTCACCGCCTTGTCAAGGACCGCGACGTCCGACTGCGGATCGTAGGAGTGCCGCATGGAGGCAATGACGATGGGCTTCCTGCCAGTGCCGCCGTGCTGCATGACCATGCTGCTCAAGGTTTGGCCGGGGCCCGACTCGAGCAGAATGCGCTCGACGCCGAGCAGCTGCGAGATGCCATCGTAGAACCGCACCGGCTGGCAAAGATGTTTCGCGAAGTACGAAGGATCCGTCGCCTCCGCCGCGGTGATGAAGGCGCCCGTGACATTGGACACGTAGGGAATGCGCGGCGCCTTCAGCGCGTAGCCTTTGGCCAGCTGGGTGACCTGCTCGGCAATGGGCTCCATCATGTGCGAGTGGAACGCGTGCGAGGACTTGACCCGGCGCGAGGCCACCCCGTCGGTGGCGAGCCGGCGCTCGAGCGCTTCGACTTCCTCGGGCGGACCCGCGACGACGGACAGCTCGGGAGCATTGATGGCCGACAGCGAAAGGTGCGCACCGAGAAGCGGGAGCACCTGCGTTTCGGGCAGGGAGATGGCGAGCATGGCGCCCGGCGGCAGCGTTTCGATGAGCGCGGCGCGGCGGGCCACGAGGGTGAGCGAATCCTGCAAAGAGAGCACGCCGGCCACGCACGCCGCCACGTACTCGCCGAGGCTATAGCCAATCATCGCGTCGGGACGAAGGCCCCAAGAGCGCCAGAGCGAGGCCAGCGCATACTCCACGACGAACAGCGCCGGCTGCGTGTAGCAAGTCCGATGAATGGGTGCGTTTTCTTCCGCCTTGGAGGGCTTGTCGCGGCCCAGCATCTTGCGCAAATCGATGCCTTTGCTCGGGGCCGGCGTGGCTGCTGGCGCGGGGTTCGATGCGCGATTCGGGTAAATGATATCCCGAATGTCCACGCCCAGCTCGGGCTTCAAAAGCTCCGCACACAGGTCGACGTTCTTCTGGAAGATGGGCTGCGTGCGATACAGCTCGAGCCCCATGTCGAGGTAATGATCTCCCAGGCCGGGGAACATGAGGGCAACCGGCAGGCGGGGCGCTGTCCCCACGGCTGCGGACTCCACAGCTGCGCGCGGGACCGACGCGGGGGGCGCTGTCACAATCGAATTGGATAGGGTCATAACCAGATAGGTTCCTGCTCGCGTCGAGCGTCTGAGTTAAAATGTATTCGAATTTACTATTTACTTCCGATTACCAACTACGCAACCCATATTCGCGACTATTATTTTCTATTCTGCGCAGAGAAGATGCACGTCGTCCGAAAGGGTGACGGCGCGAACGAGTTCGCGAGCCATGGCGGCGGGGTTTTCGATGGGGGCTGCGTGGGTGCCTTCGATGCTGCGATGCTGGAAATCCGCCGTGGTGAGGGACGCCCAGATGTTCATGGTCTCTTTTTCGATGAGCGGATCGTGCGTGGCGGATATGGCCACGATGGGAATGTTCAGGGCCGAGTGTTCGCGCGCGGCGAGATCGCGTTTGTGATTGAGCGCGAGCTTCATATCGTCGCGTAGTGCAATGAAATATTCGGCGAACAGTTCGTCGTTATTGAGGAGATCATCCGGGAGCGCTCCTTGGAAACGGCGTGCGATTTCGCTGAGGGGAACGTTTCCGTCTTCCCAGGACTCGGTGATCTCGGCGAGCTCGCGCACGCCGGCGGACATTTCCGTCGTGGGCGGGACGGCCGTTGCGGCCACGAAGGCGAGCGGCGGGCGGTTAGGGAGCACTTCGAGGCGGCGAGCCACCTCGAGGGCGAGCCACGTCCCCTGCGAGTACCCGTAAAGAAGGACGGGCGCGTCGAAGTGCTCGGCAATGGCCGATGCGATGTCGCCGGCCAACCGATCCATATCGTGCACGGCGGCCTCGCTCTTGCGCGCCTCGCGACCGGGCATCTGCGTGGCCACCACCTCGAGATCGGCGGGAATGTGCCGGATCAGCGGGAGGTGCCCAGAGGTCGCACCACCCATGCCGGAGAAGCAGAAGATGCGAGCACGCGGCTGCGCGGCCGGCTTGAGAACGCGGAGCCAGGGATTTTCCGCGCTCGTGGCACGAACGACGGACGTTTCGGGCACGAGGCGCTCGAGGAGGTGCCGCGCGATGCCCGAGCAGCTGGCATGACGGAAGATGATTTCCGTGGTCATCGGCAGATCGGTCAGCCGCGAAAGCTGGCCGCGGATGGTCACGGCGAGAAGGGAGTCCATGCCGAGCTGCTGCAGCGGTTGCTCGGGCGGGGCGGCCTCCGGGGTGAGCGCCAGCACGACGGCCACCTCGTGGCGGAGGATCTGCGTGAGCCAGGCGAGGCGTTCGCCCTCGGGCATGGCACGCAGGCGCTCGCGAAGGGCGGACGGCGTGGAGGATGCGCGGCCGGCCCGCCGCGGTTTCGCGCGAAGCAGGGATCGCAAAAGGGCGGGCGGCTCGCCGCCTCGATCGAGCGCACGCTGCAGGGTGCCGCGCTCCAGTTTGACGGGAACGACGGTCGCGCGGTCGGTGGAAAGGGCGGCATCGAAGAGCGCGAGCCCTTCGTCCAGCGAGAGGGCGGCGATGCCTTGGCGCTTGAGGAGCGCGAGATCGGCCTTGTTCAAGTGCGCGGACATGCCGCTCGTTCCTTGCTGCGCCCAGAGGCCCCAGGCCAGGCTGAGCGCCGGCAGGCCGAGCCCGCGACGATGTGCCACGAGGGCGTCGAGGAAGACGTTCGCGGCGGCGTAGTTGCTCTGACCCGCCGCGCCCATGACGCCGGAGGCGGAGGAAAAGAGCACGAAGGCATCGAGCTCGAGACCGCGCGTGAGCTCATGCAGGTGCAGGGCGCCCAAGGCCTTCGGGGTCATGACGGCCTCGAAGCGGGCTGGCGTCTGGTTGGCCAGAAGGCCGTCGTCGAGGATGCCGGCCAGATGGAAAATGGCGCTCCACGGATGCGCGGGGTCGACACCCGCGAGAAGTGCCTGCACCTCGTCGCGGCGGCCGATGTCGCAAGCGACGAGGTGGACCGCCTCGGCCCCCAGCGCGCGCAGCTCCTCGAGGAGGGCCGTTGCGCCCTGAGCCTCGGGGCCACGACGCGAGGTCAGGACCAGATGGCGCACGCCATGGGCGCGCACGAGGTGCTTCGCGATGGCGGCGCCGAGGTCACCGGTACCGCCGGTGACGAGCACGGTCCCATCGCGGCGCAGGGCCGGAATCGGCTCGGCCTTCTGCGCGGCGCGCACCAGGCGCGGTACGTGGACGGTACCGCGACGAACGACGAGCTCGGGCTCGCCGGCGGTGGCGAGGGCGCGCGCAGCATCGGCCTGCGTGCCGTCGTCGAGATCGACCAGGCGCAAATTGCGCTCCGGATTCTCGGCGCGGGCGGCGCGGAGCAGTCCCCAAAGGGGAGCCTGGGCCAGGTTTTCCACGACGTCGTGGGCCGCCTTTCGGGTCATCCACGCGATCGGCGTGCTCGCCAGCACAGGCGCCGCCAAGAGCCGCTGGAGCACCGCCAACGCGTCGGTGGTTGCACCGAGCGGGTCGCCCGACGCGGACGTCGCGTCGATGAGGAGTCGCTCGGGCGGCGCGTTCAACCCGGCGAGCCACGCTTCGACGTCAGCCATTGCAACGATGGTCGGCGCCGGGGCGACGGTGCGCGCGGGACGAACGGGAACGAGCTCCGTCGCGTACAGGTGCTCGGCGGCGCAGGGCACCTTCGCGGCGGCGGGCCGCGCGAGGCGAACCTCGCCCACCCGGGCCACGGGCCCGCCGTTGGGATCGCACAGCCAGAGGCGAAGGCGCGGCTCCTCGGGTGCGGCGACCGTGAGGTGCTCGGCGCGCACGTGAAGCTCGGTCGCGCCCGTCGCGTACAGCTCGATGTCGCGCCACGCGGTGGGCACGAGCGCGTCGCCTGCGAATTCACGGACGGCGGCCTCGAGCAAGGACGGGTGCAGCTCGTACGACGCGGCGCTGGCCTTCTTCGACTCGGGCAAGACCGCCGTGCGGAAGCCCGCGCGATCGCGCTGCCAAAGCACCGCGAGCTCGGCCTCGCCATCGTGCGCGTCATCCTCGTCCACCAGGACGCCGGTGGCGTGCCGCGTCCACGCCTGCGGATCCGCGGCCTCGTCGCGCTGGCTGTAGATGCTCACGGTACGGCGGCCATGGACATCGGCGCGGCCCACGAGGATCTGCAGCCGCGCGGAGCGGGTGATGACGAGCGGCTCGTGCGAGGTCAACTCCGTGATGCGGCTGGAGGCGACACCGCCGAGGCAGGCCGACGTGGAAGGCCGAAGGCCCGCGATTTCTCGGCAAGCGGCGAGCGCGAGCTCGACCAACACCGAGCTCGGGACTCCGGCGGCATACTCGCGCAGCCACGGATGCTCCGAGAGCGACATGCGCCCCATCACGAGGTGGTTCGCACCATCCGCCGTGGTCGTCACCGTTTCGAGCCACGGATGCTCGAGCGATCCGGCGGCGCGTTGCGACTTCTTGCCCTCGCGCCAGTAGCGCTGCCGCTGGAAGGCGTACGTCGGCAGCTCGGCGATGCGCGCACCGGTGCCTGCGAAGACGCGCGTCCAGTCGATGGCGTGGCCCTTGGTGTGAAGCACGCCGAGGGTGCGGAGCATCTGCACCACGCCGCCGTGGTCGCGCTCCAAGGTGTCCACGATGACGGCGCCCGCGTCCAAGGTCGCATTGGTGATGGGCAGCGCGAGGACCGGGTGCGGGCTCACCTCGACGAAGACCTGGAAGCCGTCGGCGACGAGTCGATCGACGGCGCGATCGAGGCGCACCGTTTCGCGCAGGTTGCGGCAGAAGTACTCGATGGTCAGGGCCTCGCCCGGGAGAACGCCGCCGGTCACCGTCGAGTAGAAGGGCACGTCGGTCGGCTTGGGTGCGAGGTCCGCGAGCTCCGAGCGAAGGCCCGGGAGCAAGACGTCCATGTACGGGCTGTGGAATGCGTAATCCGAATTGAGATCGCCGCAGATGACGTCGCGATCGTCCAGATCGCCGAGCAGCTCCTGCAGCGCCTCACCGTCGCCGGATACGACGGTGGAGCCCGCGTTGTTCACCGCCGCAATGGAGAGAAGGTCGCCGTACGGCTCGAGAAGCGGCGCCACCTCGGCCACGGGCAACTCCACGACGGCCATTTCACCGCGCTCGGCATCGTTCCAGAGTGCGCGTGATCGCACCGCAATGAGGCGCGCGCCCTGCTCGAGGGTGAGTGCCCCCGACACGACGGCGGCGGCCACCTCGCCTTGGCTGTGGCCCACGACGGCCGCCGGCTCGACGCCCATCGCACGCCACGCGGCAGCCAGCGACACGTACATCGCAAACAGCGCAGGCTGCACGACGTCGACGCGCTCGAGGGGCGGCACACCTTCGACGGCTTCGCCGCGGACGACGGAGAGCACCGACCAACCCGTCCACGGGCGCAAGGCTTCGTCGCAGGCGGTGAGCGCCGCCGCGAAGGCCGGAGACTCGTCGAGCAGAGACTTGCCCATGGCCCGCCAGTGCGTTCCCTGGCCGGGGAACACGAAGACGACCTTGCCAAGCCCCTCGGCCTTGCCGCGCGTGAGCGATCGCTGCGGGCGATCCTCGGCCAACGCGGTCAGGCCCTCGATGGCCTCGTCCACCGAGCCCGCCACCACGGATGCGCGCCACTCAAGGTGCGTGCGATGCTCCGCCGCGGTGTAGGCGATATCGCGAATCGACGTGCCGGGGTGCTGACGAAGCCACTCCGCCCATCGCCCCGACTGCGCGCGAAGCGCCGCCTCGTTGCGACCGGAGAGAACGATGGGGAAGCTGCCCGCGGCCTCGTTGGCCGCCGATGCCACGGGAGCTTCTTCCAGCACCACGTGGGCATTGGTGCCGCCCATGCCGAAGGAACTCACGCCCGCGCGGCGCGGCTTGTCCGACGCCTCCCAGGAACGCAAAGCGGTATTCACGTAGAAGGTATTCGGGTCGAGGCCCAATTCGGGATTCGGTCGCTCGTAATGCAATGTCGGGACGAGCTCGCGGTGGTGCAAGCAGAGCACCGCTTTGATCAGCCCCGCGACACCCGCCGTCGCATCGACGTGACCGATGTTCGTCTTCACCGAACCCAAGGCGCACGGTTCCGCGCGCTCGGACTGGCCGAAGACCTGCTGCAGCGCCTGCACCTCGATGGGATCGCCCAACGTGGTCGCCGTGCCGTGCGTCTCCACGAAGCCGATGTCCTCGGGCCCCACCCCCGCCGTGGCCAGGGCGGAGGCAATCACGCGGGATTGACCCTCCACGCTGGGGGCCGTGAATCCGACCTTGTTCGAGCCGTCGTTGTTGATCGCGCTGCCGCGAATCACCGCGTAAATGCGCTCTCCGTCGCGCACGGCATCTTCCAGCCGGCGCAGCACCACCGCCCCCACGCCGTTGCCGAACACGGTCCCCGCCGCCTTGGCGTCGAACGCGCGGCACTTGCCATCGGGCGACACGACCAGGCCATCTTGGTAGACGTACCCGCGCTGGAGCGGAATCGACAGCGACGACGCCCCCGCGAGCGCCGCATCGCATTCGCCGCGCAGCAGGCTCTCGCGCGCCAGATGCAGCGCGACCAAACCCGTCGAGCACGCCGTTTGAACGGTGAGTGCGGGGCCGCGCAAGTTCAGTTTGTGCGCGACGCGCGTGACCATGTAGTCGTCCTTGGTCGACGTCATGGTGCGGTAGAACGAGGCCACGTCCTCCGGGGCCTCGGGCTCGTAGCCACCGTAACCGCCGCCGCCGAAGACCGCGATCTTCCCGTCGAAGCGCTCCGGGACGATGCCCGCGTGCTCCAGCGCCTCCCACGTGCACTCGAGGAAGAGCCGCTGCTGCGGGTCGAGAACCTCGGCCTCCATGCGCGAATAGCCGAAGAAGTCCGCATCGAAGAGATCCGCATCGGCGAGAAAGCCCTTGGCGCGCACGTAGCTCGGATCGGCCAGCTCCTCGTCGGTGACCCCGGCCTGCCGCAGTTCCTCGTCGCTGAAGCGAACGATGGACTCGACGCCGTTTCGCAGATTGTTCCAGAAGGTGTCGAGGTTCGGCGCCCCCGGAAAGCGTCCGGCGAGGCCCACGATGGCAATGGCGCCGGAGCCCTCGCCCTTCGCCACGCGATTCTCCTCGACCAACGGCGCCGAGGTCTCGCCCTGGAGAAAGGCGGTCAGCTTGCGCACCGTCGGGTAGCGGAACATCGTGGTGAGCGGAAACTCGCGGCCTACGCCCTTGCAGATGATCTGGTGCGCGGCGAGTGCGGTCATCGAGGTGCCGCCAATCTCGAAGAAGCCTCGATCGCGATCGATGGATGCGACGCCGAGGACCCGGGCCCACGCGTCGTGCACCAAGCGCTCCGTCGTGTCGCCCGCCGCGGCACTTGCAACGACGGGGCGCGCCGGCTCGGGGGCGGCCAGGCGAAGGAGCGCGTTGCGATCGACCTTCTTGTTCGGCGTGTGCGGCAGCTCCTCCATGCGGACGAACTGCGACGGCACCATGTAGACGGGGAGGCGCTTGCCCAGGTGCGCGGTGAGATCGCGCTCGGCAGTGGCGGCATCGCGGCCCGGTGCGAGGACCCAGTAGAGGCAAAGGCGCGGATCATCGTCGCGATCGCGGCGCACGACGGCGGCGCATTCGAGGACGGCGGCATGCTCACCGGCCACGGACTCGATTTCACCGAGCTCGATGCGGTGACCGCGCAGTTTGATCTGCGCATCGGCGCGCCCGCAGAACTCCAGGGTGCCGTCGGCGCGGTACCGAACGGTGTCGCCGGTGCGGTACATCCTCCCCTGCTTCAGGAACGGGTCGGCGACGAAGCGCTCGCGTGTGAGCTCGTCGCGGCCCAAGTAGCCGCGCGCAACACCGAGCCCGCCGATCCAGAGCTCCCCGAGGCAGCCCTTGGGAACGCGCTGGCCATGGCGGTCGAGCACGTAGAACGTGGTGTTCAGCACGGGCTCACCCAGCGAGATGGCCTCGTCGCGCACCTCCCAGGTCGACGACCAGACGCAGGTCTCGGTCGGGCCGTACATGTTGATCACGCGGCCGTTGCTGCACGCGCGGAGAAGCTTTTTCGCGAGACCGCGATCGAGGGCCTCGCCTCCGACGAGCATGCGCTCGAGGCCCTGCAGCAAGGTGCGCCCGGCCGCGTCGGCGAGGAGCAGGCGCGCCATCGAGGGCGTGCACTGCAGGTGCGTCGGTGCGAAACGGCCGTAGCTGGAAAGCTCGGCCACCCCACCCTCGGCCACGACGACGCGGAAGCCGCGGGTCAAGGTCCAGAGCAGCTCGAGGCCCGAGATGTCGAACGAGATGCTCGTCACCGCCAGCCAGGTCTTGCCCGTGGCTTTGCCGTTCGCCGCGTCGACCCGGGCGTCCATCGCGCGGCAGAAGTTGGCGAATTGGCCGTGCTCGAGCATGACGCCCTTCGGCTTGCCCGTCGAACCCGAGGTGTAGAGCACATAGGCAAGGCGCGAGGCGGCGAGCGGCTCGGCGATGGTGACGGGCACGGAGACTTCGTCGCGATCGACGTGCACGATCTGGACGCCCTCGTAGACGAGGCTGTCCGCCAGCGCCTCACTGGAGACGACGACCCGGAGGCCGCTGTCTTCGATCATGTGATCGATGCGCGCCTTGGGAAACCCGGGGTCGAGCGGCACGTACGCACCGCCGGCCATCCACGTCGCGAGCATCGCCACCGACAGGTCGATGGAGCGCGGAAGGTAGAGGCCCACGAGGTCTTCGGCACCGACGCCGGCGGCGCGCAAACGCTGGGCAAGCTCGCCCGCACGCTCGGCCATTTGGGCGTACGTGAGCTCGCGGTCCTTGGAGGCGAGCGCGATAGCATCGGGCGTGCGCCGCACCTGCTCGAGCACGAGGTCCAAGGTGGAGACGAACGGCGCACCTTCCGGTTCGAGGGAACCGGCGTGCGCATCGAGCCAGGCGCGCTCGTCGTCGCCGAGCAGGCCGAGTTGGGAGACCTTGCGCGCGGGATCCTCGGCAATGGATGCGAGCAGTGCCTCGAGGTTCTTGGCCATGCGCTCGGCCGATGGGCGATCGAGGACGCTGGGGAGAAACTCGAGCTCACCGCGCAGGCCTGCAGCGGTCGGGGTCAAGATGAGTCCGAGCTCGAACTTGGAGACACCGCGCACGTTGCCGACGATGCTGTCGTAGGGCAGCGTGTGCCATGTCTGCTCGGCGCGCGTGGGCAGCGGCAAGCTCTCGTAGATGAAGGCCGCACGGAAGAGCGGATTCTCGTCGCCCGTGCGCTCCCCCTCGAAGCCGCGAACGACCTCGGTGAGCGGCACGTGCTGGTGCTCGAGCAGGCCGCGCACGCGCGGCTTCATGGTGCCGAGCAGCTCCTCGAAGGTGGGGTCGTTCTCGACGGTGCAGCGCAGGACCAAGGTGTTCGAGATGAACCCTGCCGTGCCGTCGACACCGCCCATCTGGCGATTCGCGAGCACCGTGCCGAGGCCGAAGTCCTCCTGGCCCGAGTAGCGCGCAAGCAGCACGGCGAACGCGCTGGAGAGCAACGTGAACGGCGTCACCGAGGCACGTGCGGCAATGGCTTCGAGCGAGGAACGCAGCGCCATGGGCACGGTGAAGTAGACGGCGTCTCCGCCCGGGTTCGGCGTCTCGGGCGGCGGCGGCAGCTCGAGACGGCGCATACCGGCCAGCTCGCCCTTGAAGTGACGGAGCGCGCTATCGAAGTGGCCCTCTTGAAGGCAGCGGCGCTCCCATCGGGCGTAGTCGCCGAGGTGATGCTCGGCGGCCGGTTTCGACGGCTCACCGCCGGCGTCGATGGCTTGGTAGGCGTCGAAGAGCTCTTCGAGCAGGAGCGCGACCGACCAACCATCGGTGATGGTGTGGTGCATGGTCACGCAGAGGACCTGCTCCTTCGGTGCGAGAACGATGAGGCGGCAGCGGAAAAGACGGCCATCGCTCAGATCGAAGGGGGTGGTCTCTTCGTCGCGCAGAACGCGGAGAAGGGCTTCGGGCCGCTCGAGTTCGGATACGCCGGAAAGATCGTCCACGGTGAGCGGACGCGCGGGGCGGTCGTCGACGAGCTGCCAGAGATCGCCGTCGCGCATCTCGAAGCGGGTGCGCAAGGCCTCGTGGCGCGCGACGAGCCATTGGGCGGCACGCTCGAGGGAGGCAGGGTCGAGGTCGGCCTCGACGCGGAGGCGCACGGCCATGTGGTACTGCGCGCTGCCGGGTTGGAGCTGCTCGAGGAACCAGAGACGGCGCTGCCCCTCGGTGGCCGGGTGAACGTCGCGCGCCTCGGCGCGTTCGACGGCCGGCCACGCGTTGGCCGCTGCAGCCCCGGAGAAGAGGCTCGCGAGCAGGTGCCCGGCGATGGCGTCGGGCGTCGGATGATCGAACGCCAGGCTCGCCGGCAACGTGATTTGCGTGGCCTTGGCGAGGCGGTTGCGAAGGTCCACGGCCATGAGCGAATCGAGGCCGAGCTCCTGCAGCTGCTTGCTGGAAGCAACGAGGGAGGGCGCGCCGAGAACGGCAGTGACCTCGCGCTGAACGAGCTCGGTCAAGGCCGAGAGGCGCTCGGTCTCGGGCAGTGACGCGAGGCGATCGCGGAGCTGCGAGGCAGGCTGCGCGCTCGCCTGGGCCTTGGCGACACCCACGCGAGGAGCGCGGATGAGCGCGCGCATCAGTGCGGGCACCGCTTCGTCGAAGCTGCGGCGCATCTGCGCGAGGTCCAGCTTCACCGGAACGAGCGCGGCCTCGGGCCGGCCCAGCGCCACGTCGAACAAGCGGAGGCCCTCGGCGAGCGAGAGCGGCGAGGTGCCTTGCCGGCGCAGACGTTGAAGGTCGGCGTGGCCGAGGTGCGAGGTCATGCCGGTGCCGGACGGCTCCCAGAGGCCCCAGGCCAAGCTGGTGGCCACGAGGCCGCGCGCGCGGCGGTGTGCAGCAAGGGCGTCGAGGAAGGCGTTTGCCGCGGCGTAGTTGCTCTGGCCCGCGGCGCCGAACGTGGCGGCGGCCGACGAGAAGAGCACGAAGGCGCGAAGATCGAGCCCCGCGGTGAGCTCGTGCAGGTGCACGGCACCGTCGATCTTCGGCGTCAGGACGCGGGCGAAGCGTTCGGCGTTTTGAGCTGGCAGCGCGGCATCGTCCACGATGCCGGCCAAGTGCACGACGGCGGTCCACGGGTGCTCGGGATGGGCGAGCAGCGCCGCGACCTGATCGCGGTGGCCCACGTCGCACGCGGTGATGCGCACGGTCTCTGCGCCGGCCGATTTCAATCCGTGCACGAGTGCCTCGGCGCCCGGAGCATCCATGCCCCGGCGCGACGTGAGGACGAGGTGACGCACGCCGTGGGCGCGAACGAGGTGCTGCGCGAGCGCCTGCCCGAGCTCCCCCGTGCCGCCGGTGATCAACACGGCACCGCCCGGCGCGAGCTCGGGACGAACCTCGGACGCCGGCGGCGTGCGCACGAGACGCGCGGCGAGGATGCGGCCATCGCGAAGGGCGAGCTCCGTCTCACCGGAGGTGGCAACGGCGCGTGTGAGCAGCGCATCGGAGGCTTCGGTGTCGATGTCGAGGAGACGAACCACGCGCTCCGGGTGCTCGCTCCGCACGGACCGAACGAAGCCACGCACGGCCGCATGCTCCAGGCCGCGCGTCACCCAGAGAAGCTCGGCGGAGGCGAAGCGCGGTTCGGAGAGAAGCCGCTGCGCGGATGCAAGCGCCTCGAGCGCCGCCCGATGCGCCGCCTCGGCGATGCCCTCTTCTGGATTTGATGGATTTGCCGTCCGTGCGTCGAGGACCACGCGCTGGATTGAAAACGCGTCGCTCGCGTCGGAGAAGACGGGCACGCCGAGCGCGCGGGCCAACGTGCCGTCGCCGCCGAGCACCACGGTGCCTTCGAGCGAGGGTGCAACCTCGCTCGCCGCGACCGGCTGCAGCTCGACGTGGTACAGATGGTCGGCACGGGAGCGTGAGATCGCCTGCAGCTGCTCGAGGCGTGCGCGCTGCAGGACCAGCGCCCCCACCCGCAACACCGGTTGGCCTACGCCGTCGGTGACCCAAAGCTTGGCCCGCCCGTTCCCATCGACCTCGGCGCGAACGCGAAGCTCGGTGGCACCGCTCGCGAACAGCTCCACGTCGTTCCACGCGAAAGGCAGCCACACCGTTCCCGGCTCCGCCCCGGCCTCGAGGGCACCGCCCAAGCTGTGCAGCGCAGCATCGAGCAGCGCAGGGTGGACCGCGTACGCCGCGGCATGGGCCTTGGCCGCCTCGGGAAGCACCACGCGGCCGTAGGCGACGTTGCCCCGGCGGCGAAGCTCGGTGAGGCCTTGGAACGTGGGACCGTAGTGAAGCCCCTGCTCGTGAAGGCGCGTGTAGAAGCCGTCGAGCTCCGCGGGTTCGCTGCCGCCCAAGTTCCACGTCGCAAGCTCCGCGAAGCTTTCATCCCGCGCGCTCGTTACGCTGGCCCACGTCGGACGGAGCTGGCCGGTCGCGTGGCGGTTCCACGTCCCGCCCGACTCGGGCTCCTGGCTGTAGATCGCGATAGCGCGGAGGCCATCGGCATCCGGCCCCGAGACGGCGACCTGCAGGCGAACGTCGCGCCCTTCGGCGAGGACGAGCGGCTCGGAAATCGTGAGCTCGGCGACACCTTGCGCGCCCACGGCCTGAGCGGCAACCTGGGCGAGCTCGAGGAGCCCCGTTCCAGGGAGAAGCACGGTGCCGAAGATGGCATGGTCGACGAGCCAGCCGTGGTCACGCGATGAAAGAAGCCCTGTGAGCAGATGCCCTTCGCCCTCGGCGAGGGTCGTGGCCGCGCCCAGCCAAGGGTGCTCGCGCGACTCGAGGCCCACCGAGCGCACGTCCCCGCGGGCTTTCGCGGGCTCGTGCCAATAGCGCTGCCCTTGAAACGCGTACGTCGGCGCATCGACGCAGGTCGCACCGGTGCCGGCGAAGGCGCTGGACCACACCGGGCCACGTCCGGTGACGTGCAGCGCTCCCAAAGCGACGCCGAGATCGCGCACGTCGTCCTCGCCGCGGAGGCTCGCGACGAGAAGACGATGTCCGTCGTCGGGGATGCACCCCGCGGTCATGGCGGTGAGGACGCCCGACGGACCGCATTCGAGGTACACGGTGGTGCCGCGTGCATGCAGCGTCTGCACGGTGTCGACGAAGCGCACGGCATCGCGCACCTGCTCCACCCAGTATGCGGGCGAGCGAATGCCCTCGCCGTCGGCGAGCTCGGATCCCATCCAGTTGCCCGTGACGCTGCTCACCAGCGGGATCTTCGGCGCGCGGTAGGTGCACGTCTCGGCCACCTTGGCGAACGCCTCGAGCATGCCGTCCATGTGCGGACTATGGAACGCGTGCGAGACGCGCAGGCGCTTCGTCTTGCGGCCCTGGGCCGCGAAGTGCTCCATCATACGGAGCACGGCGGCTTCGTCGCCGCTGATGACGGTTTGCTTGGGGCCATTGAGACCGGCGATCGCGAGGCGGCCGGGAACACCCTTCATCGCGGAGAGAACCTCGGCCTCATTGGCGGCGATGGAGGCCATGGCGCCGCCTTTTTCGCAGGCCTGCATGAGGCGTCCGCGGGCGCACACGAGTTTGGCGGCATCGTCGAGCGAGAGGACGTCGGCGACGTAGGCGGCGGCGAGTTCTCCGATGGAGTGGCCGGCCACCGCGCCGGGTGCGAGGCCCCACGCTTGCCATTGGCGAAAGAGGGCGACCTCCAGAGCAAACAGGGCCGGCTGCGTGTAGTGCGTTTCGTGGAGCAGCTCGGAGTCTTTTTCGAAGATGACCGAGCGCAGCGGACGATCGAGGTGCGCGTCCAACGCGGCGCAGACTTCGTCGAAGGCTTGCGTGAAGGCGGGGAAGGCACCATGGAGGCGAAGCCCCATCTCGGCGCGCTGGCTGCCTTGGCCCGTGAAGAGGACGGCGACCTTGCCTTCCGCGGCGCGGGTGCCGACGGTAACGGCGCGGTGGGGTTGGCCCTCGGCCAAGGCGGTGAGCGCCTCGATGGCCTCGGCGCGATCGCGGACCACGACCGCGGCGCGCGCCTCGAAGTGAGACCGGTGAACCGCCGCCGTGTACGCGAGATCGCGCAAGGACGTGCGCTCGTCACGAAGCCACTCGGCCCAGCGGCGGGCCTGCGCGGCGAGGGACGCTTCATCGCGCGCGGAGATGACGAGAGGAAAGGCGGCACGATCCGTAGCCGCTGCATCGCTCGACGGCTGGACCGGGGGTGCCTCTTCCAAAATGACGTGGGCGTTGGTGCCGCTCAGGCCGAAGGACGAAACGCCAGCGCGACGCACGCGCTCGTTGCGGGTCCAGGTGCGCTCCTCTTGCAGCAAGGCAAGGCCGCTGCTCTCCCACGCGATGTGCGGGCTCGGTTCGTCCGAGTGCAGCGACTTCGGAAGGCGCTCGTGTTGCAGTGCGAGCACCATCTTGATGATGCCCGCCACGCCCGCGGCAGCCTGCGTGTGCCCGAGGTTCGATTTCGAGGAGCCCAGGTACAGCGGCCGTGCGGCATCGCGGCCTTCGCCGAACACCTCCGCCAACGCCCCTGCCTCGATGGGATCGCCCAAGGTGGTCCCCGTGCCGTGCGCCTCCACGGCATCGATGTCCGCGGGCGAAAGACGGCCCGCGGCGAGCGCATCGCGAATGACCCGCTGCTGCGCCGGCCCGTTGGGGGCGGTGAGGCCCTGGCTCCGTCCATCCTGATTGACTGCCGAGGCGCGGACCACACCGAGCACGCGGTCGCCATCGCGCTGGGCCGAGGACAGCTTCTTCAGCACCAGGATGCCGCACCCCTCCGACCAACCCGCGCCGCTGGCATTCGCGGAGAAGCTCTTGCAGCGCCCATCGGGCGACGAAGCCTTCAAGCGGCTGTACTCGACGAACTGCCCCGGACCGCTGATCACCGTCACGCCACCGGCAAGTGCAAGATCGCACTCGCCCTGGCGAAGCGCGCCGCACGCCAAGTGCAAGGCCACCAGCGACGACGAACACGCCGTATCCACCGTCACCGCCGGGCCGTGCAGCCCCAGGACATAAGCGACTCGCCCCGAGATGATGCTGCTCGCGTTGCCCGTCCCCTGGTAGCCGTCGAGCGCATCCAAGTCACTGCGATGCTCGAAGCCGTAGTCCGAGGACATCGCGCCGATGTACACGCCGGTGTTGCTCTCGCGCAGGGACTCCGGAGCGATGCCCGCGCGCTCCAGCGCTTCCCACGAAGCCTCCAGCACGAGCCGCTGCTGCGGATCCATCGACTGCGCCTCGCGCGCCGAAATGCCGAAAAATCCCGCATCGAACCGCTCGATGTCGCGCAAGAAGCCGCCCTCGCGCGTGTACGTCTTGCCGATGGCCTCGGGGTCCGGATCGTAGACATCGAGCCCGTCCCACCGCGAAGGAAAGCCCACGATGGCATCTTTGCCCTGCGCGAGGAGCTCCCAGTATTGCGCCGGCGTCTCGATGCCGCCGGGAAGACGGCAAGCCATGGCCACGATGGCGATGGGCTCCGAGCGTTGATGCTCGAGTTCTTCGTTGCGTCGCTGCAGCTGGAGAACCGCGGCCATGGCCCGCCGCAGTCGCGCTTCGTTCGTATCGGTCGTCGTCGTCATCGATTTCTCCACGTGCCTCAGCGTGCGTCCGCGCCCAAGAGCGCATCGAGTGCTTCATCCATTTGCGCGAGGGTCAGCGTTTCGGCTTCGCGCATCGCGTCCCAATTCACGGCTTCTTCCGGAGGAGGCGGCGCCTCCTTGCGTACTTCGGTGTGCTTCGGTCCGAGGCGACGGAGCAGAAGCTCCGCGATGGCCTGCGCAGTCGGGTAGTCGTACGCCAAGGTCGTCGGCAACGTGACCATCGCGCACTTGGAAAGGCGGTTGCGCAGCTCGACGGCCATCAGCGAATCGAGTCCGAGATCGCGCAGCAACTTGTCGCCCGCGATGGAGTCCGCACCTGCGAGTCCCAACACCGACGCCACCTCGGCCCGCACCAACTCGACCAACCAGGGCAGCCGCTCGGCCTCGGGCAAAGCCGCCAGCTGCTCGGCGGGCCCGCGCTTGCCTTCGCCCGCGATGGCCGTCTTGCGTCCGCGAGCCTGCACCAGCGCCGAGAGGAGGCGCGGCAGCTCACCGCCATGGTCGGACTTGCGCTGCAACGTCGCGGTCTCGAGGCGAATGGGAACGAGGTGCGGCTCCGGTCGCGCGAGCACGGCATCGAGGTGGGCGAGCGCCTGCTCGACCGAGAGAGGGACCACGCCTTGCCGGCGCATTTGCGCGAGCTCGTTCTTTCCGAGGTGCGCGGTCATGCCGGTGCCCTGCTGCACCCAGAGGCCCCACGCGAGGCTGCTCGCCGGAAGCCCGCGCTGACGCCGATGCGCCGCGAGCGCATCGAGGAAGGCATTGGCGGAGGCGTAATTGCTTTGCCCTGCTGCGCCGAGCGTTCCGGCAGCCGACGAAAAGAGCACGAAGGCCGCAAGGTCCATAGTGCGCGTGAGCTCGTGCAGGTGCAGCGCACCGCCTGCCTTCGGCGCCATGACGCGCGCGAATCGGTCCGCCGTTTGCCCCGCGAGCATGCCATCATCGAGGAGCCCCGCGAGATGAAACACCGCTGTCCACGGCCGCTCCGTGGCCGTCGCAAGGACCTCGGCGATCTGGGCGCGGTCCGCGGCGTCGCATGCCACGACGTGCACGGTCTCGGCGCCGGCCGCGTGGAGGCGGCGCACCATTTCGTCGGCGCCGGGTGCGCATGCGCCTTGCCGCGAGGTGAGCACCAGATGGCGCACACCATGCTGGCGCACGAGGTGCTCGGAAACGAGCTGCCCCAGCTCACCGGTTCCACCGGTCACGAGAACCGTTCCGTGCGGGTCGAGCGCGCGCGGCACGGTGAGGACGAGCTTTCCGACGTGCCGCCCCTGCGCCATGTAGCGGAATGCGCTCGGGGCCTCACGCAGGTCATACGCGGCATGGGGAAGCGGGCGGATGGCGCCCTGGGCGAGAAGCGAGGCAAGCTCGCCGAGCATCTCGGCGATGCGCTCGGCCGAGGTGTCCATCAGGTCGAAGGCGCGGTAGCCGACGCCGGGGTGAAGGATGGCGACGTCGCTGGGATCGCGAACATCGGTCTTGCCCATTTCGAGGAAGCGCCCGCCCGAGGCGAGAAGATTCAAGGAGGCGTCGACGAATTCGCCGGTCAGCGAATTGAGCACGACGTCGACGCGGCGCTTGGCCAGAGACCATGCGCCGGCGAAATTCGCATCGCGCGAGGAGGCGATGGCGTCATCGGCGAGACCGAGCTTGCGCAGCTCGCCCCATTTGCCCGGGCTCGCGGTGCCGAGAACGTGTGCGCCGCGGTGTTTCGCGAGCTGCACGGCGGCCATGCCCACACCGCCGGCGGCGGCGTGCACCAGGATCGTCTCGCCGGCCCGAAGCGCACCGAGATCGTCGAGGGCATAGAGGGCGGTCAGGAAGGCGAGCGGGATGGTGGCGGCCTCCGCGAAATCCAGCGCGTCGGGGATGCGCACCAGCAAACGCGCGTCCGTGTCGACGTGGGTGCCGAAGGTGCCCGTGCCCAGGCCCATCACGCGATCACCGGCCCGCAAGTGCTCGACCCCCGCACCGACGGCGACGACGACCCCCGCGCACTCGAGCCCGAGCTTCGGGGCCGAGACCATGTCGAGCGCGTTGAGGACGTCGCGGAAGTTCATCCCGGCCACGCGCACGGCGACCCGAACGTACCCAGGTGCCGGCGCCTCCGGCAGCTCGGACGGAACCAAGGCAAATGTGTCGAGGCGGCCTTTCTCTTGGATATCGAGCTGCCAGTGCGCCGTAGCCGGCGACGTGAGAGCTTGTTTCGAGCTGCGTGCACGCACCAGCCGCGCCGCGAGGGGTCGCTCGCCGCGCAGCGCAATCTCCGGTTCGGCATCGGCCTCGAGGGCCTGGGTGAGAAGGTCGCTGCGATCGTTGCCGGCGCCAACATCGATGAGCCGGATGATGCGATCCGGGTGCTCGGCGCGAGCCGTTCGGAGCAGTCCCCAAAGCGGGGCACGCCGGAGATCGGTCAGCGCGTCGTCGGCGGTGGCGTGGACCGCACCCGCCGTGAGCCAAACGAGCTTCGCCGCCGCGAGACGGGGTTCGGCGAGCAAGCGTTGGAGGAGGGTCAGCGCGTCCGTCGTTTCGGAGAGGGGGGATGCGGCTTCGTTGGCGAAGGTCGCATCGACGAGGATGCGATGCGGCCCCGCGGGGTGCGTGTCGAGGGAGCGGATCAGGGCGTCGGCGTCGGCGACGGTCTTCAGGGTGACCGTATCGCTGGAGGCGGGCGCGCTGTCGTGGGTGCCCTTCAGCGGTTGGAACTCGACGCGGTACAGGTGCTCGGCGCCGGTGGCCTTGGAGGCCTGGAGCTGGGACGCGCTCGCGCGCTGCAGGACGAGGGCGCCCACGCGAAGAATCGGCTGGCCGGCGCCGTCCGTGATGTCGAGCTTCGCGCGGGCGTGCTCGCCGGCGTCCAGCTCGACGCGAACGCGAAGCTCGGTGGCGCCCGTCGCGTGGAGCTCGACGTCGGTCCATGCGAAGGGAAGCAGGATGGTGTCATCGTGTTGCTGCTCGGGAGCGAGCACCGTTAGCGCGTGAAGGGCGGCGTCCAGGAGCGCGGGGTGGATGGCGAAAGCCGACGCGCTCGGGCGAAGGGTCTCCGGGAGGACGATGCGGCCATAGGCGACGTTGTCGCGGCGGCGCAGCTCGACCAAGCCTTGAAAGGCCGGGCCATACTCCAGGCCGTAGCTGCGCAGGCGCGCGTAGAAGCCTTCCAGGGGGATCGACTCGGCGTCGGTGAGGTTCCACGAAGCCGTGGGGGCTTCGCCGGTTTCATCGCGAAGCTCGCCCGCCGCGTGACGGCGCCACACGGTGGGGTCGGCTGCCTCTTCGTCCTGGCTGTAGATGCCGATCGGGCGGCGTCCTTCCGCGTCCGCGGCGCCCACGGTGACTTGGAGCCGCAGGCTGCCCTTCTCGCGCAGCACCATGGGTTCCGCCAGGGTGAGCTCCGAGACGATCTGGGCGCCCACCGCGTCCGCGGCGGCGTGGGCCAGTTCGAGAAGGCCCGTGCCGGGGACCAGGATGGTGCCGAAGACGGCGTGGTCGTTCAGCCAGGCGTGCTCCCGCGCCGAGATGCGACCTGTGAACAGGTGGCCCTGGCCCTCGGCCAAGGTGGTGACGGCGCCAAGCCACGGGTGCTCGCGCGAGGTGAGGCCCACCGAGCGTACGTCGTTGCGTGCGCTCGGGGTTTGTTGCCAATAGAGTTGCCGTTGGAAGGCGTAGGTCGGCACTTCTGCACGACGCGCTTCGCGGCCCGCGTAGATCTTGCGGACGTCGAGGGCGAGGCCGCTCACGTGGAGGGCGCCCAGGGCGCTGACGAGGTCGCGCGCTTCGTCTTGTTCGCCGCGAAGGCTTGGAACCAACGTCGCGCGCGAGTCGTCGCCGAGGCAGCCGGTGGCCATGGCCGTCAGCACGCCCGACGGGCCGCACTCCAGGTAGTGCGTGACGCCCTGCGACTGTAGTGTCGTCACGGCGTTTAGGAAGCGAACGGGCTCGCGTACTTGCTTGACCCAGTAGGCGGCGGTCGCCATTTCTTCGACGGCGCCGGTCAGCGTGCTGACGAGGGTCACGGTCGGCGCGTGGTAGGTGCAGCTCTCTGCGATTTTGGCGAACGCCTCCAGCATCGAGTCCATGTGGGCGCTGTGGAATGCGTGCGAGACGCGCAGGCGCTTCGCGCGACGGCCTTGTGCCTCGAAGTGCGCCATGACGGATTGCACGGCCGATTCGTCTCCGCTGACCACTGTCTGCCGTGGGCCGTTCAATCCCGCGATCGAGATGCGGCCTTGGAGGGCAGCGAGTACCTCTGCTTCGGTGGCTTCGATCGAGGCCATCGCGCCGCCGGCTTCGCAGGCCTGCATCAGACGGCCGCGGGCGCAGACCAACTTTGCGGCGTCGGCGAGACTCAAGACGCCCGCTACGTGCGCTGCGCTCAGTTCTCCGATCGAGTGGCCCACAAGGACGTTCGGCTCCAGGCCCCAGGCTTGCCATTGGCGATACAGCGCCACCTCCAGTGCGAAGAGCGCGGGCTGCGTGTACTCGGTTCGATCGAGCTGTGACTCGTCCAGCGGTCGATCGAAGTGCGCGATCACTTCGTCGTAGGCGCGCCGGAACTCGGGATACGCCGCGTACAGGCCTTGGCCCATCGCCGCACGTTGGCTTCCCTGCCCCGTGAAGAGCATTGCCAGCTTCGTCTCGCCGCTACCACAGATTCCGCGGAGCACCTTCTCCGCTTCCAGTGCGGCTGCCGCCTCCTCCGTGCTGCGCGCCACCACCGCCGCGCGCACTTCGAACTGCGTACGGTGCGCCCATGAGGTGTACGCCACGTTCTCCAGCGGCGATTCGGGGTGGTCCCGCAGCCATGTTGCCCATTTTGCGATCTGCGCCTTCAGCGCGGCTTCGTCGCGGGCCGACACCGTCAGAAGGGAGACGGGCACGGGCACGGGCACGGGCACGGGCACGGGCATGGGGGCGGGGGCGGGGGGCTCCTCGAGGACGACGTGGGCGTTCGTCCCACTAAACCCAAACGACGACACCCCCGCCCGACGCACCCGTTCCCCACGAGCCCACGCACGCGACTCACGCAACAACGCAAGCCCGCTGCCCTCCCACGCAATATGAGGACTCGGTTCCTCGGCGTGCAGCGTTTTCGGCAGCAGCTCGTTTTCGAGGGCCAGCACCATCTTCATCACGCCCGCGATGCCCGCGGCCGCCTGTGCGTGCCCGATGTTCGACTTCGACGACCCCAGGTACAGCGGCCGCGTCTCTTCGCGATTCGGGCCAAATACGGCGGCCAGTGCACCCGCTTCGATCGGATCGCCCAAGGTCGTACCGGTGCCGTGTGCCTCCACGGCGTCGATGTCCGCGGCCACCAAGGCGCTTGCGGCCAGCGCGTCCTGGATCACGCGCTGCTGCGACGGCCCGTTCGGCGCCGTCAAGCCCTGGCTGCGACCATCCTGGTTCACCGCCGACCCGCGGATCAGGGCCAGCACACGGTCACCATCTCGCTGGGCCGCTGAAAGGCGCTTCAGGACCACGATGCCGCAACCCTCCGCCCAGCCGGTGCCGCTCGCCTGCGCGGAAAAACTGCGGCACCGCCCGTCGCCGGCGAGGCCCTTCAGGCGACTGAACTCCACGTACACCGCGGGGGTGCTCATCACCGTCACGCCACCCGCAAGGGCCAGATCGCACTCGCCCTGCCGCAGCGCTGTGCATGCAAGGTGCAGCGCCACCAACGACGACGAGCAGGCGGTGTCCACCGTCACCGCGGGGCCTTGCAGACCGAGCACGTAGGACAGCCGGCCCGAGATCACGCTGCATGCGGTGCCCGTGCCTTGAAAGCCATCGAAGGCCGCGAGATCCCCGCGCGGGCTGTGACCATAGTCGGAGCCCATCGTGCCGAGGTAGACGCCCGTCTTGGTCCCGTGCAGCGACTCCGGAACCATCGACGCGCGCTCGAGCGCTTCCCAGGTCGTCTCCAGGATCAAGCGCTGCTGCGGATCCATGGACATGGCTTCGCGCGGCGAGATGCCGAAGAAGCCCGCGTCGAATCGATCTGCGCCGCGAATGAAGCCGCCCTCGCGCACGTAGCTCTTGCCGGCGGTTTCCGGATCGGGGTCGAAGACGTCGAGTGCGTCCCATCGTTCGGGGAAGGATTCGATGGCGTCGCGGCCTTCGCGGAGCAGCTCCCAGTAGGCTTCGGGGCTGTCCACGCCACCGGGGAGACGGCAGGCCATCGACACGATGGCGATGGGCTCCGTGCGGCTCGCGCGCTCGGCGGCGAGCTTCTTCTCGGCCTCGAGAAGCGCGTTGGTGGTGCGCCGCAAATAGACTTCGAGCTTCTCCGTACCTGACGTGTTCATTCGGCCATCCCGAGCTTGCGGTCCAGAAATTCCAAGAGGTCGTCCGTGTTGGCGGTGTCGATGTCCACCACCGGGGCGCGCTGCGGAACGACGACTTGGGACAGCGCGCGTTGAAGATCGAAGAGGCGAGACGCCACACCCGCCGTTTCCAGTTGCTCCGGCGTGGCCCCGAGCAACAGCTCCGCGACGGCATCGAGCTGCGCTTTGGTGAGCCTTCGCCGGCTTTGCGTTGGAAGAGCCTGGGTACGGTCGAGAAGGAGCTGCGCAATCGCGGCGGGCGTCGGATGATCGAAGGCCAAGGTGGCGGGCAGCGAAACGCCGGCCTCCGCGGAAAGGCGGCGGCGCAACTCCACGGCCATCAACGAATCGAGGCCGAGATCCGCGAGCACGTGCTGCGGTTGCACGCCGTCGATGCCCGAGGCTCCGAGCACCGCGGCCGCTTCGCGCCGAACGATGGTGGTGAGGAACTTCAGGCGATCGTTCTCGGGCAGTGCGAGCACGCGTTCGCGCAGATTGGACTCGCCCGCCGGCGACGTTCCTGCGCGCTTCCGCGTTCGTCGGGAGAGAGCGCGAAGGAGCGGATGCGGATCGCTCGGCGTGGTGGCGAGCTTCAGCGGCACGAGGTGCGCTTCGGGCCGTTGAAGGGCGGTGTCGAAGAGGCGAAGGCCCTCGTCCGTCGATAGCGCGGCGATGCCTTGGCGGCGGAATCGATCGAGGGTCGATTTGGATAGACCGGCGGTCAAACCTGTACCACCCGGCGCCCAAAGGCCCCAGGCAAGGCTGACGGCGTGCTGTCCCTGGCGACGGCGGTGCGCGGCGAGGGCATCGAGGAAGGCGTTGGCGGCGGCGTAGTTGCTCTGGCCTGGGGTTCCGAAGGTGCCGGACGCCGACGAGAAGAGGACGAAGGCATCGAGGTTCTTGTCCTGGGTGAGCTCGTGGAGGTGCACGGCGCCGTCCACCTTCGGGCCCATCACGTGCGCGAAACGGTCCGCGTTCTGCGTCTGCAAGGTGCCGTCGTCGAGAACGCCGGCGAGGTGCACGACCGCCGTCCAGGGGCGCTCGACGCCGGCGAGGAGCGCGGCCACTTGGTCACGCTGGGCCACGTCGCACGCGGCGATGCGCACGGTCTCGGCGCCGCATTCCCGAAGCGAATCCACGAGGGCCTGCGCCCCGGGCGCGTCCATGCCGCGTCGCGAGGTCAGAACGAGGTGGCGCACGCCGTGGGCCACCACCAGGTGACGCGCGAGTTCGCGACCGAGTTCGCCCGTGCCGCCTGTGAGCAACACGGTGCCCTCCGGGGAGAGACGGGGCGTGGCCTCGGCGGTGTTCGGCGAGGAGGCGCGAACGAGTCGCGGGGCGAGGATTTCACCATCGCGAAGGGTCAGCTCGGGTTCGTTCGCGATGGCGAGGGCGCGATCCAAGTGGGTGCGGCCTTCGGGCTCGGAGCCGATGTCGACGAGGCGCAGTGCGCGCTCCGGATGCTCGCTGCGCGCGGCCCGGACCAAGCCCCAGATGGGGGCATGCTCCAGATCGACGCCATCGAGCGCCTCCCGCGTAACAAAGGTCAACATGGTTGACTCGAGACGCGGATCCGCGACGAGACGCTGCAAGGTGCGCAATGCTTCGAGGGTCGAGCGCAAGGTCGCTTGGCCAAGGGTGAGGCGGGCGTGCTCGGAGCTTTGGGGCACCGACGGCTCCGTGGCATCGACGACCACGCTGCGCGGAGCCGGCTCGCCGGCGTCGAGCCGCGCCAGGAGCGCGCTCACATCGTCGGCCGAGACGAGGACGTCATCGGCGGGCGCCAAGTCGTCGTTCTCGGAAGCGCGAACGGGTTGCAGTTCCACGCAGTACATGTGCTCGGCGCGCTGCGAGGCTTGGATTTGCTCGGCGCTCGCGGGCTGCAGAAGCAGAGAGCCGATGCGAAGAACGGGCTGACCGTCTGCGTCCGAGACGAGGACCTTGGCGGTCGCGTGCTCGGTGCCGGTCTCCAGCTCGATGCGGATGCGAAGCTCGGTCGCGCCGGTCGCGTGGAGCTCGACATCGTTCCAGGAGAACGGGAGCAAGACGCTCTGGGGCGGCTGGGTCCGAGCTTCGTCGGTCTCCGTGAGGGCGGCCAGTGAATGCAATGCGGCGTCAAGCAAAGCTGGGTGGAGGTCGTAGGTTTTGGCGTGCGCACCCTCGGGAAGCACCGCGCGGCCGTAGGCCACGTTGCCGCGGCGGTGGAGTTCGACCAAGCCTTGAAAGACCGGGCCGTACTCCAAGCCGTAGCTGCGCAGGCGGGTGTAGAAGCCTTCCAGGGGGATCGGCTCGGCGTCGGAGAGGTCCCAGGACTCGGGGCTTGCGGGCGCGAGGTTCGATTCGTCGCGAAGCTCACCCATGGCGTGATGGCGCCACGCCGCCGGGTCGGAGCCGTCTTCGTCCTGGCTATGGATGCCGATCGGGCGGCGTCCTTCCGCGTCTGCGGCACCCACGGTGACTTGGAGGCGCAGGCTGCCCTTCTCGCGCAGCACCATGGGCTCTGCCAGGGTCAGCTCCGAGACGATCTGGGCACCTACCGCGTCGGCAGCGGCGTGGGCCAGTTCGAGGAGACCCGTGCCGGGAACCAGGATCGTGCCGAAGACGGCGTGGTCGTTGAGCCAGGCGTGCTCCCGCGCTGAGATGCGGCCCGTGAA
Organism: Sorangiineae bacterium MSr12523; assembly: GCA_037157775.1. Lineage (NCBI taxonomy): Bacteria > Pseudomonadati > Myxococcota > Myxococcia > Myxococcales > Pendulisporaceae > Pendulispora > Pendulispora brunnea. The sequence continues at coordinate 1,343,877 of CP089982.1, read as the reverse complement.
CAGGTGGCCCTGGCCCTCGGCCAAGGTGGTGACGGCGCCAAGCCATGGGTGCTCGCGCGAGGTGAGCCCCACCGAGCGTACGTCGTTGCGTGCGCTCGCGGTCTCTTGCCAGTAGCGTTGCCGCTGGAAGGCGTAGGTCGGTACTTCTGCACGACGCACTTCGCGGCCCGCGTAGATCTTGCGGACGTCGAGGGCAAGGCCGCTCACGTGGAGGGCGCCCAGAGCGCTCACGAGGTCGCGCGCTTCGTCTTGCTCGCCGCGAAGGCTTGGAACCAAGGTGGCGCGCGAGTCGTCGCCGAGGCAGCCGGTGGCCATGGCCGTCAGCACGCCCGACGGGCCGCACTCCAGGTAGTGCGTGACGCCCTGCGACTGCAGCGTTGTCACGGCGTTTAGGAAGCGAACGGGCTCGCGTACTTGCTTGACCCAGTAGGCGGCGGTCGCCATTTCTTCGACGGCGCCGGTCAAGGTGCTAACGAGGGTCACGGTCGGCGGGTGGTAGGTGCAGCTCTCCGCGACCTTGGCGAACGCCTCCAGCATCGAGTCCATGTGGGCGCTGTGGAATGCGTGCGACACGCGCAGCCGCTTCGCGCGACGGCCTTGCGCCTCGAAGTGCGCAAGGATTGCCTGGACCGCCGACTCGTCTCCGCTGACCACCGTCTGCCGCGGGCCGTTCAATCCTGCGATCGAGATGCGGCCTTGGAGGGCAGCGAGTACCTCTGCTTCGGTGGCTTCGATCGAGGCCATCGCGCCGCCGGCTTCGCAGGCCTGCATCAGACGGCCGCGGGCGCAGACCAACTTTGCGGCGTCGGCGAGACTCAAGACGCCCGCTACGTGCGCTGCGCTCAGTTCTCCGATCGAGTGGCCCACCAGGACGCTCGGCTCCAGGCCCCAGGCTTGCCATTGGCGATACAGCGCCACCTCCAGTGCGAACAGCGCGGGCTGTGTGTACTCCGTTCGATCCAGCTGTGACTCGTCCAGCGGTCGATCGAAGTGCGCAATCACCTCGTCGTACGCGCGCCGGAACTCGGGATACGCCGCGTACAGGCCTTGGCCCATCGCCGCACGTTGGCTTCCCTGCCCCGTGAAGAGCATTGCCAGCTTCGTCTCGGCCCCACCGTTCACTCCACGCAGCACGCGGCCTTGCTCGAATGCCGCTGCCGCTTCCTCCGTGCTGTGCGCCACCACCGCTGCACGCACCTCGAACTGGGTCCGATGCGCCCACGACGTGTAGGCCACGTCCTCCAGCCGCTGCTCGGGGTGCGCCCGGAGCCATGTTTCCCATTTCGCGATCTGCGCTTTCAGCGACGCTTCGTCGCGGGCCGATACCGGGATCATGCAGACGGGCACGGGCACGGGCACGGGCACGGGAGCGGGAGCGGGGGGCTCCTCGAGGATCACGTGGGCATTGGTCCCGCTGATGCCAAACGACGACACCCCCACCCGACGCACCCGTTCCCCACGACCCCACGCACGCGACTCACGCAACAACGCAAGCCCGCTGCCCTCCCACGCGACATGCGGACTCGGCTCCTCGGCGTGCAGTGTTTTCGGCAGCAGCTCGTTCTCGAGGGCCAGAACCATCTTCATCACACCCGCGATGCCCGCGGCCGCCTGCGTGTGACCCAAGTTCGACTTGGCCGACCCCAAATAGAGCGGGCGCTCGCCATCACGGCCTGGCCCGAAGACCTCGGCTAGAGCCCCCGCCTCCATGGGATCGCCCAAGGTCGTACCGGTGCCGTGGGCCTCCACGGCGTCGATGTCGGCGGCCACCAAGCCGCTTGCGGCCAGCGCATCGCGAATCACCCGCTGTTGCGCCGGCCCGTTCGGGGCTGTCAGCCCTTGGCTGCGCCCGTCCTGGTTCACCGCCGACCCGCGGATCACGGCCAGGATGCGGTCTCCGTCGCGTTGTGCGGCGGAAAGGCGCTTCAGCACCAACATGGCGCAGCCATCGGAAAAACCCGTCCCATCGGCGCTTGCCGAGAAGCTCTTGCAACGGCCGTCGCTTGCGAGGGCCTTCAGCCGACTGAACTCCACGAACAGCGACGGAGTGCTCATCACCGTCACACCGCCCGCCAGCGCGAGCTCGCACTCGCCCTGCCGCAGTGCCGTGCAGGCGAGATGCAGCGCCACCAGCGACGAGGAGCAGGCCGTGTCCACCGTCACCGCGGGGCCTTGGAGACCCAGTACGTAGGCCACACGGCCCGAGATGACGCTGGCCGCGCTGCCCGTGCCTTGGTAGCCGTCGAAAAGATCCATCTCCGTGCGCTGGTTGCTTCCGTAGTCGGAGCCCATCGAGCCGATGTAGACGCCGGTCCGGCTCTCGCGCAGATCCTCCGCGACCAACTTGGCGCGCTCCAGCGCTTCCCAGGACGTCTCCAGGATCAAGCGCTGCTGCGGGTCCATGGCCACCGCTTCGCGGGCCGAGATGCCGAAGAAGCCCGCGTCGAACTCGTCGATGCGGCGCACGAAGCCGCCTCGGTTCGTGTAGCTCTTGCCAATCGCCTCGGGATCGGGGTCGAACACGTCGAGCGCCTGCCAGCGCGCAGGGAACTCCTCGATGACGTCGCGCCCTTCGCGCAGAACGTCCCAGTAGCCCTCGGGGCTCTCCACCCCGCCCGGAAGGCGGCAGGCCATCGATACGATGGCAATCGGCTCGTCGTGCTTGGCGCGCGTCGTTCGCGTGGTGTGCCAACGGGCGGGCGATGTGCCTCGCGACAGCGAGGTGCGCGCGAGAAGCAGGGTCGCAATCGCGGTCGGCGTCGGATGATCGAACGCGAGCGTCGCCGGCAGCGACACGCCCGTCTCCGTCGCCAATCGGCGGCGCAGCTCCACGGCCATCAACGAATCGAGACCGAGCTCTTTGAGCACATGCTGCGGCTGCACCGACGAGGGGCCCGCAAGGCCCAGGACCACCGCGGCCTCGCGCTGAACCAGTTGCACGAGCCATTTGAGGCGCTCGCCCTCGGGCATCGCCGCGAGGCGTTCGCCCAGGCTCGAGGACTTCGCGTCGCCCGATGCGGCGCGACGCAGACGCGGCCGCACGATGGACCGCAGAAGAACGGGAAGGCTCTCCTCGGTGGCGACGCCACGCTGCAACGCCGTCGCGTCGACCTTCACCGGCACGAGCTGCGCGTCGCCGTGCGCCAGCGCCGCGTCGAGCAGGCCCATGCCCTCCTCGATCGACAGCGCGGCGATGCCCTGGCGACGGAAACGCGCGAGATCCGCCTGCGCAAGGCGCGCGGTCAGGCCCATGCCGGCGGGATTCCAGAGACCCCACGCGAGGCTCGTGGCGGGTAGGCCGCGACGCTGCCGATCGGCGGCGAGCGCGTCCAGGAAGGTGTTCGCCGCGGCGTAGTTGCTTTGCCCTGCGGCGCCCAGCGTCCCCGAGGCGGACGAGAACAGCACGAAGGCGCGCAGGTCCATGCCCGCGGTCAGCTCGTCGAGGTGCAGCGCGCCTTGGACCTTCGGCGCCATCACCCGCGCGAAGCGATCCGCGTGTTGGCCCTGGACGGTGGCGTCGTCCAGAACGCCGGCCAGGTGCATCACGGCGGTCCACGCGGTGCCTGCGAGGACGTGGGCCACCTGCGCGCGATCGGACACGTCGCACGCCACCACACGCACACTCTCGGCCCCGTGCTCTTTCAAGGATGCGACCAGCTCCGCGGCGCCCGGTGCGTCGGGACCTCGGCGCGACGTCAACACCAGGTGACGCACACCGTGCGCCGCCACCAGGTGACGCGCGAGCGCCTGGCCCAACTCGCCCGTGCCGCCGGTGATCAGCACCGCGCCCTCGGGGTCGAGGCCCTTCCACGCGCCCTCGCTGGAGACGCGCACCAGGCGCGCGCCCAGGATTTGGCCATCGCGAAGCGCCAGCTCGGGCTCGGTGCCCATCGAGAGCGCCTGCTCGACCAAGTCGCCATCCAGCGGCTCGGTGCCCGCGTCCAGCAAACGCAGCACGCGGTCCGAGGTCTCGCTCCGCGCAGATCGAATCAAGCCCCACACGGGGGCGTGCACGAGGTCCAGCGTCTCCGTGCCGCTCGCGCGCACGGCATTTCGCGTGACCCACACGATCTCGGCCGACTCCAGCTCGGGGTCGGCAACCATGGCCTGCAGCTTCGTCAGTGCCTCGACGGCCGCAACCTGCGCGGCGGCGCCGACGTTGCCCTCGAAGGCGCCCGTCGCATCGACGATGACGCGGCGCGGTTCCTCGGCGCTCGCGGGCGCCTGCACCGGCTGAAACTCGACGCGGTAGAGATCGCGCGTGCCGCTCGCCTTGGAGCGTTGCAATTGCTCGGCGCTCGCGCGCTGGAGGTGGAGCTCTCCGGCGCGGAGCACCGGCTGCCCGGAGGCGTCGGCGACGAGGATCTTCGCGCGGGCGCTGTCGCCGCCTTGGGCATGGGCAAGCTCCACACGGACATCGAGCTCGGTGGCGCCGGTGGCGAACAGCTCCACGTCGGACCACGAGAAGGGAAGCAGTGCGCCCTCGGAGAGCGCGGCCAGGGCGTGGAGCGCGGCATCGAGAAGCGCGGGGTGCATGCCGTAGGCGCCGGCGCTCGCCTTCACGCTCTCGGGAAGGGCCACGCGGGCGTGGGCGACAGCCCCGAGGCGGCGCAGTTCGACGAGGCCGCGGAAGGCCGGCCCGTACTCCAGGCCGCGTTCGCGGAGGCGCTCGTAGAAGCCGTCGAGCGACACGGTCTCCGCGTTCTCGGGAAGAGACGGCCCGGGCTCGGGAGCGCCCTTTTCCTCGGCGCTCAATTCTCCGGCGGCGTGGCGCGTCCACACGCCGTCCTCCGACTCGCGCTGGCTCCAGATCGAGATGGCGCGGCGGCCGGCACCGTCCGGTGCATTCACCATCACCTGGAGGCGAACGGGGTCGCTTGCGAGGAGCAGAGGCTCGCTCACCGTAAGCTCGGCGATGCGCGGGGCGCCGATGGCGCGGGCGGCGGTCAGGGCCAACTCGAGCAGCCCCGTGCCCGGTGCGAGCACCACGCCGAAGGCGGCGTGATCGCTCAGCCACCCGTGCTCGCGGAGCGAGAGGCGCCCCGTCCAGAGGTGACCTTGTTCATCGGCCAGCGCGGTGACGGCGCCGAGCCACGGATGATCCGGCGACCCGAGCCCCAGCTGGCGCACATCGCGCCGCTCGGCCGGGGTCTCTTGCCAATAGCGCTCACGCTGAAAGGCATACGTGGGAAGCTCCGCCACGAGCTGCCCCTGCCGCGCGAACGCGCGCTTCCAATCGACGTCGTGGCCGTACGCGTGCAACGTGGCCAGGTTGGCGAGCAGCGGCGCCAGACCGCCTTGCTCACGCTGAAGGGTGCCCACCACGACCCCGCCCGCCTCCGACGTTCCCGTCGTCAATGGCATCGCCAGGAGCGGGTGCGGGCTCACCTCCACGAACACGCCGTGCCCCTGGGCGAGCATCTGCGCGAGGGCCATGTCGAGCCGCACCGGCTCGCGCAAGTTGCGGCACCAGTACGCAGCATCCAGCGCCTCACCACCGAGAACCGCACCGGTGACCGTCGAGTAGAAGGGCACCTGCGCCGCCTTGGGCCGAAGCACCGCGAGCTCGGAGGCGATGCCCGGCAGAATCGGATCCATGTACGCGCTGTGCGAGGCGACGTCGGCGTTCAGGTTCCCGCAGAAGACGCCCTGCTCGTCCAGCTCGTCGAGAAGCTCGGCCACCATGTCGGGATCGCCCGAGATGGCCGTGGAGGTCGCGGTGTTCACCGCGGCGATGGAGACGGCTCCGTCGTAGCGGGAAATGAGCCGCTCCACCTCGGCGATGGGAAGCTCCACCACGGCCATTTCGCCCTGACCGCTGACCGTGCGCAGGGCACGGCTTCGCACCGCAATCACACGCGCGCCCTCTTCGATGGTCAGCGCGCCCGCGACGACGGCGGCGGCCACCTCGCCCTGGCTGTGGCCCACCACGGCCGCCGGCTCCACACCGAGCGAGCGCCACGCGGCCGCGAGGCCCACGTACATGGTGAAGAGGATCGGCTGCGCGACGTCGATGCGATCGAGGGGCGCATCGGCCATCTCCTCGCCGCGCAACAGCGCCGCGACGGACCACCCCGTCCATGGCCTTAGCGCGGCGTCGCATTGCGCAACCACCGCGGCGAACTCGGGGCAGGCCGCGAGAAGCTCCTTGCCCATGTCGCGCCACTGGCTTCCCTGCCCGGGGAAGACGAAGACGACCTTGGCGCGCTTCTGCGCCGTCGCCTGGACCACCGCGCGGTGCGAACGCCCCGCGGCGAGCGCTTCGAGTGCCTCCACCGCGTCCGCCGCGTTTTTCACCGAGACCGACGCCCGCGATTCGAAGTGGGTCCGATGCTCCGCCGCCGTGTACACGACGTCGAACAGCGACTGCGCGGGGTTCTCGCGCAACCACGCCGCCCAGCGACCGGCCTGCGCGCGCAGTCCCGCCTCGTCTCGGCCCGAGATCAAAAGAGGGTACGCCTCCAGTACCGCCGGTTGCGCCGACGGCGTCGGCTGCGCAGGCGCTTCCTCGATGATGACGTGCGCATTCGTCCCACTCACGCCGAACGACGACACGCCCGCGCGACGCGGACGCCCCTGTTTCGGCTGCCACGGACGCGCTTCTTGGAGGAGCGAGAGACCGCTCTTCGCCCAATCGATGAGCGGCGTGGGCTCCTCGGCATGCAGCGTCTTCGGCAAGAGGCCATGCTGCAACGCGAGCACCACCTTCATCACGCCCGACACGCCGGCCGCAGCCTGCATGTGCCCGAAGTTCGATTTGGACGACCCCAGATGAACGGGCCGGTCCGCGGGCCTGCCCGCTGCGAAGACCTCCACGAGCGCGCCCGCCTCGATGGGATCGCCCAGCGCGGTGCCCGTACCGTGGGCTTCCACGGCATCGATGTCCGCGGGCGTGAGGCGGCAGGCCGCCAGCGCATCGCGAATCACGCGCTGCTGCGAGGGACCGTTCGGCGCCGTGAGGCCCTGGCTGCGACCGTCCTGGTTCACCGCGGAGCCGCGGATGACGGCCAGCACGCGATCGCCATCGCGCTGCGCCGCCGAGAGGCGCTTGAGCACGACGATGCCGCACCCTTCGGCCCAGCCCGCGCCGTCGGCGTTGGCCGAGAAGCTCTTGCAGCGACCATCGGCCGCGAGCACCTTGAGCCGGCTGAACTCGACGAACGTCGCGGGGGTGCTCATCACCGTCACGCCGCCCGCGAGCGCGAGATCGCACTCACCCTGACGAAGCGCCGTGCAGGCAAGGTGCAGCGACACCAGCGACGACGAACACGCCGTATCGACCGTCACCGCGGGGCCTTGCAAACCGAGCACGTAGGAAACGCGGCCCGAGATGACGCTCGAAGCGCTGCCCGTGGCCTGGTAACCGTCGAAGAGCGTGAGGTCCGTGCGCTGGCTGCTCACGTAGTCGGGGTTCATCGCGCCGATGTACACGCCGGTCTTCGTGTTCTTGAGCGAGGCCGGCAGACGCCCCGCACGCTCCAGCGCCTCCCACGCCGTCTCGAGCACCAGGCGCTGCTGCGGATCCATGGCGCTCGCCTCGCGCGCGGCGATGCCGAAAAACGCGGGGTCGAACTGCTCGATGTCCCGCACGAAGCCGCCCTCGTTCGCGTAGCACTTGCCGGTGGCTTCGGGATCGGGATCGTAAAGATCGAGTCTGGCCCAGCGTGCGGGGAACGCACCGATGGCATCGCGACCTTCGACCAACGCGTTCCAGTAAGCCTCGGGCGTCTCGATGCCGCTGGGCAGGCGGCACGCCATCGAGACGATGGCGATGGGCTCGAAACTGCGAGCCTCCAACTCGGCGGCGCGCTGCTGCAGGAGGCGGATGGCCGGCAGGGCGAGGTCCATCTTGTTGTTGGCGGAGGTTGTCATGCGCTGAGTCCCAGGAGTGCGTTCAGTTCTGCGTTGAGGTCGTCGACGGTTCGTTCGTGGAGGACGGGGCCGGGCACCTCGCTCTGACCAGCTTGGGCGCCGTTCGTCGCTTGCCGATTCACCAGCTCCACGAGGCGCTCGAGCAGGCCGCTCTGGTGAAGTTGCGTAGCGGTTACGCGTTGGAGGACCCAGCCGAGGACCGAGTCCGGATCGTCGGGCACGGTCGCTTGCGTGGCCGAGCCGAGCTCCAAGCGACCCAGTACGACTTCCGCAATCGCACCGGGCGTCGGGTAGTCGAAGGCAAGGGTGGCAGGAAGCGAGACGCCGGTCTCCGAGACGAGACGGCGCCGGAGCTCCACGGCCATGAGCGAGTCGAGGCCGAGATCGCGAAGCACGTGGTCCGCCTCCACCGCCGACGAGCGCGGCGTGCCCAGGATGCCCGCAGCCTCGCGCTGAACGAGCTCGGTGACGAAGGCGAGGCGCGCGCTCTCGTCCAAGAGAAGCAGCCGCTCGCGCAGGCCCGTGCCACCTTGCTTCGACTCGCCGGCGCGGCGCAAACGCGCCCGCGACGGACGCGCGAGGCCGCGCAGAAGCGGTTGCGTCTCGACGAAGCCGCTGCGCTCGGCGCTGGCCATGTCGAGCTTGAACGGCACGAGGTGCGCGTCGCCGAGGGTCAACGCGGCGTCGAAGAGACGCATGCCCTCGTCGACCGCGATGGGCAGGATGCCTTGACGCCGCAGGCGCGCGAGCTCCTGCTTGCCCAAGTGCGACGTCATGCCGATGCCGGCTTGCGCCCAGAGGCCCCACGCGAGGCTCGTTCCGGGAAGGTCGTTGGTGCGCCGATGCGCCGCCAAAGCATCGAGGAAGGCGTTGGCCGCGGCATAGTTGCTTTGCCCGGCTGCGCCCAAGGTGCCCGAGGTGGAGGAGAAGAGGACGAAGGCCCGCAGCGGCATCTCCTCGGTGAGCTCGTGCAGGTGCATCGCGCCGTGCACTTTCGGGCCCATGGCGCGTTCGAAGCGCTCCGCGTTCTGGCCCTGCAAGGTCGCATCGTCCAGCACGCCGGCCAGGTGCATGACCGCGGTCCACGGATGCTCCGCGGGCACGCTGGCGAGAAGGCTCGCGACCTGGTCGCGCTGCGAAACGTCGCACGCGACGAGGCGCACCGTTTCGGCGCCGGCCTTGGTGAGCGATTCGATCAGCTCGAGCGAGCCCGCGGCCTCGGCCCCCCGGCGCGAGGTGAGCACCAGGTGACGCGCACCGTGCGCGAGAACGAGATGACGCGCGAGGGCCTGTCCGAGCTCGCCGGTGCCGCCCGTGATGAGGACTGTGCCGCTGGAGTCGAGGGACAGCGTGGGACCGGGCTCCGCATGGGATGATTCGACGCGGGCGAGGCGGGCAGCCAGGATGCGGCCTTCGCGAAGGGCGAGCTCGGGTTCGCCGGGGATGGCGAGGGCGCGCAGGAGCAGATCGCGATCGAGGCGCTCGCCGTCGAGGTCGACCAGGCGCAGGGTGCGCTCCGGGCGCTCGATGCGTGCGGAGCGGAGAAGGCCCCACACGGCTGCGTGATCCAAGTCGATGCGGGCGTCATCTTCGCGCGCGCCCACGGCATGACGGGTTACCCAGGTGAGCTCCGTGCCCTCGAGCCGCGCATCCGCGAGGACGCGTTGGAGAATGGTGAGGCCGAGAATCGCTTCCTGCTCGGCGACGTGCGCGGTGCTCGTGCGCATTTGCGGGGCGCTCGATCGGGCGGTGCCGGTGGCATCGATGATCAAGCTGCGCGGCGGCGGGTCGCCCACGTCGAGGCGGGCCATGAGGGCACGCAGATCGGGGATGGCGGTGAGGCCGAGCGGTCCGCTCACGGCCCCTTCGCCGCCGAGAACGAGGGCGCGCTCGGTCTCGAACGACGCGTGCGGCGTGTCCTGCGGCGGCTCGAAGGCGACGCGGTAAAGGTGCTCGCGCTCGACTCGAGAGGGCGCCTTCATCTGCGCGGCGCTGGTGCGGTCCAGGGTTTTCAGCTCGAGGGAGCTGGCGCGGAGAACCGGTTCGCCGGTTTCGTCGGAGACGAGGAGGGTGGCGCGGGCGCCTTCTGTGCCCGACGAGAGCTCCAGGCGAACGCGCAGTTCGGTCGCGGCCGTGGCAAACAGCTCCACGCCGGTCCACGAGAACGGGAGAAGCACGCGGCTGTCGTCGTCCGTCGTGAGGGCGACCAAGGTGTGAAGCGCCGCATCGAGCAGGGCGGGATGCAGGTGGTACTGCGCAGCGCCGTTCTTGACCAAGGGCGGAAGTGCAACACGGCCGTACGCCACCGTGCCGCGTCGGTGCAGCTCCACGAGACCGCGGAACGCGGGGCCGTACTCGAGGCCGCGCGTCTGGAGTTGCTCGTAGAAGCCGGCCAGGTCGATGGGCTGCGTGTCGGCAAGGTTCCAGGTTTCGCTCGGGGCGATGTTCGACGGGTTGTCGGCGAGCTCACCGTCGGCGTGGCGGATCCAGGGTGCGTTCTCGGAGGCCTCGTCTTGGCTGTGGATGGTGAGGCTGCGGCGGCCCGCGTCGTCGGCCGGGCCGACGTTGACCTGAAGGCGTACACCCGCGTCCCCGCGCAGGACGAGTGGTTCGGAGATGGTGAGCTCGGCGACGACGCCGGCGCCCACGGCTTCGGCGGCGGCATGCGCCAGCTCGAGGAGGCCTGTGCCGGGTACCAGGACGGAGCCGAAGACGGCATGGTCGTTCAGCCAGGCGTGCTCTCGCGCCGAGATGCGACCTGTCAGCAGGTGACCCTGGCCTTCCGCCAGGGTGGTGATGGCGCCGAGCCACGGGTGCTCGCGCGAGGTGAGGCCGGTCGCGCGAAGATCGTTGCGGCCGCGCGGCAGATCTTGCCAGTAGCGCTCACGCTGGAAGGCGTACGTGGGGGCCTCGGTGAGGCGTACGTCGCGTCCTGCGTAGACTTTGTGGACGTCCAGGGCAAAGCCGCTCACGTGGAGCGCGCCCAGGGCGCGGACCAGGTCGAGCTCTTCGTCTTGCTCGCCGCGGAGGCTTGGCACCAAGGTCGCGCGCGAGTCGTCGCCGAGGCATGCGGTCGCCATCGCTGTCAGCACGCCCGACGGGCCGCACTCCAGGTAGTGCGTGACGCCCTGCGACTGCAGCGTTGTCACGGCGTTTAGGAAGCGAACGGGCTCGCGCACTTGTTTGACCCAGTAGGCGGCGGTCGCCATTTCTTCGACGGCGCCGGTCAAGGTGCTCACGAGGGTCATGGTCGGCGGGTGGTAGGTGCAGCTCTCTGCGACTTTGGCGAACGCCTCCAGCATCGAGTCCATGTGGGCGCTGTGGAATGCGTGCGACACGCGCAGCCGCTTCGCGCGACGGCCTTGCGCCTCGAAGTGCGACATGACGGATTGGACCGCCGATTCGTCTCCGCTGACCACCGTCTGCCGTGGGCCGTTCAATCCCGCGATCGATGAGCGTTCGTCGAGGACTGCGAGTACCTCTGCTTCGGTGGCTTCGATCGAGGCCATCGCGCCGCCGGCTTCGCAGGCCTGCATCAGACGGCCGCGGGCGCAGACCAACTTTGCGGCGTCGGCGAGACTGAGCACGCCGGCTACGTGTGCTGCGCTCAATTCTCCGATCGAGTGGCCCACCAGGACGCTCGGTTCCAAGCCCCAGGCTTGCCACTGGCGATACAGCGCCACCTCCAGCGCGAACAGCGCCGGCTGCGTGTACTCGGTTCGGTCCAGCTGCGACTCGTCGATTCGTGTGTCCAGGGCGGCGATCACTTCGTCGTACGCGCGCCGAAACTCCGGGAAGGCCGCGTACAGGCCTTGGCCCATCGCCGCACGTTGGCTTCCCTGCCCCGTGAAGAGCACGGCCAGTTTCGTCTCGGGCCCACCGTTCACTCCACGTAGCACGCGGCCTTGTTCGAATGCCGTCGCCGCCTCTTCCACGCTGCGTGCTGCCACGGCCGCGCGCACCTCGAACTGGGTTCGGTGCGCCCACGACGTGTAGGCCACGTCCTCCAGTCGCTGCTCGGGATGAGCACGGAGCCATGTTTCCCATTTCGCGATTTGTGCTTTCAGCGACGCTTCGTCGCGGGCCGACACCGGGATCATGCAGACGGGCACGGGCACGGGCACGGGCACGGGCACGGGGGCGGGCACGGGGGCGGGGGGCTCCTCGAGGATCACGTGGGCGTTGGTCCCACTAATCCCGAACGACGATACCCCGGCGCGACGAACCCGCGCACCTCGCGCCCATTCGCGCGCTTCGCGCAGGAGCGAAAGGCCACTGCCCTCCCACGCGATATGCCGGCTCGGCACCTCCGCGTGCAGCGTCTTCGGCAGCAACTCGTTCTCGAGGGCCAGCACCATCTTCATCACACCCGCGATGCCCGCGGCCGACTGGGCGTGCCCGAGGTTCGATTTGGACGAACCTAGGTACAGCGGTCTTCCTGCCTCGCGCCCCGGGCCGAATACCTCGGCGAGCGCGCCCGCTTCGATGGGATCGCCCAAGGTCGTGCCGGTGCCGTGCGCCTCGACGGCGTCGATGTCGGCAGCCACCAAGCCGCTCGCGGCCAGCGCGTCTTGAATCACGCGCTGCTGCGACGGTCCGTTCGGCGCCGTCAGGCCCTGACTGCGACCATCCTGGTTCACCGCCGACCCGCGGATCACGGCGAGCACGCGGTTGCCGTCGCGTTGCGCGTCCGAGAGGCGCTTCAGCACCACGATGCCGCAGCCCTCTGCCCAGCCGGTGCCGTCGGCGTCGTCCGAGAAGCTCTTGCAGCGGCCATCGCTGGCAAGGCCCTTCAGGCGACTGAACTCCACGAACAGCGATGGGGTGCACATCAGCGAGACGCCGCCCGCGAGTGCCAACTCGCACTCGCCCTGGCGCAGCGACACGCACGCCAGGTGCAATGCCACCAGCGACGACGAGCAGGCCGTGTCCACTGTGACTGCGGGGCCTTGGAGGCCGAGGGCGTACGACACACGGCCCGAGACCACGCTGGCCGCGCTGCCCGTGCCTTGGTAGCCGTCGAAGAGCTCCATCTCCGTGCGCTGGTTGCTGCCATAGTCGGAGCCCATCCAGCCCACGTACACGCCCGTCCGGCTCTCGCGCAGGCTCTCGGGAAGCAAACCGGCCCGCTCCAATGCCTCCCAGGATGTCTCCAGGATCAAGCGCTGCTGCGGGCACATCGAGGTGGCTTCGCGCGCGGAGATGCCGAAGAAGCCTGCGTCGAACTCGTCGATGCGGTGCATGAATCCGCCCTCGCGGCCGTACGTCTTGCCTGGCGTCTCGGGCTCTGGATCGTAGATGTCGAGCTCCTGCCAGCGGGGGAACTCCTCGATGGCATCGCGGCCGTCCCGCAAAAGCGCCCAATAGGCCTCGGGATCTTCCACGCCGCCCGGCAGACGGCACGCCATCGAGACTATCGCGATGGCCTCGTCCGTGTTGCGCGAAGAGGTGCGGCTTCGCGGTGTCGCGATCTTTTCCTTGAGGGCGGCGCGTTCGAGAAGGAGCTGCGCAATCGCGGCCGGCGTCGGATGATCGAAGGCCAAGGTCGCCGGCAGCGAGGTGCCCGTCTCCGTGACCAGACGACGCCGCAGCTCCACGGCCATGAGCGAGTCGAGCCCCATGTCCCGCAGAACGTGCTGCGGCTGCACCGCGCCTGGATGCGTGAGGCCGAGCACCGCGGCAATCTCGCGCTGGACCAATTGCGTCAGGTACTTCGTGCGCTCGGCCTCCGGCAATGCGAGCAAGCGCTCGCGCAGGCCCGAGGCGCCCGGCACTTCGCTGGCGCGACGCAAGCGCGGGCGCACCAAGGCTCGCCAGAGCGCGGGGACCGGAGCGTCGCTTCGCTCGGCGCCGGCGATGTCCAGCTTCAATGGCACCCAATCGGCGACGTCGCGCAGGAGCGCCTGGTCGAAGAGGTGCAGGCCCTCCGCGACCGACAAGGATAGGATGCCCTGACGGCGAAGACGCGCGAGCTCCGCCTTACCCAGGTGCGAGGTCATGCCGATGCCGGCTTGCGACCAGAGTCCCCAGGCCAGGCTGGTCGCGGTCAGTCCGCAGCTTCGGCGGTGCGCGGCGAGGGCGTCCAGGAAGGTGTTCGCCGCGGCGTAGTTGCTCTGACCCGCGCTGCCCAGCGTGCCCGCCGCGGAAGAGAACACGACGAAGGCGCGCAAGTCCATGCTCGCCGTCAGCTCGTGCAGATGCAGTGCGCCCTGCACCTTCGGGCCCATCACGCGCTCGAAGCGCTCCTCGCTCTGGCTCTGCACCGTGGCGTCGTCGAGCACGCCCGCGAGGTGAATCACCGCGGTCCAAGGATGCACCGGATCCACGTTCGCGAGCACCTCGGCCACGTGCTCGCGCTGGGAGACGTCGCATGCCCGCACGCGCACGCTCTCGGCGCCGTGTGCTTTGAGCGCGTCCACGAGGGACGAGGCGCCCGGGGCCTCTTCACCGCGGCGGGACGTGAGAATCAGGTGGCGGACGCCGTGCGCCTTCACGAGATGAAGTGCGAGCGCCTGACCGAGTTCGCCGGTACCGCCCGTGACGAGCACCGTTCCCTCCGGCGCGAAGCCAGGCCAGGCCTGCTGGGGCGAAGCGTCGGACGTCACGCGAACGAGGCGCGCGGCGAGGATGCGGCCTTCGCGCAGGGCGAGCTCCGGCTCGTCCGAATGCGCGAGCGCACGGTCCATCGAGGCGCGATCGATGGGGCCGGAGCCCACATCGAGCAGGCGCAAGGTCCGCTCGGGGTGCTCGGTGCGGGCGGTGCGAACGAGGCCCCAGAGCGGTGCGTGCTCCAAGTCGATGGCCTGACGCACACCGGGCACGTTCACCGCCTCGCGCGTGACCCAAACGAGCTCCGTGGACTCCAGGCGCGGCTCGGAGAGGAGGCGCTGCAACATGCCCAGCGCGAAAAGCGTGGCGCGCTGGGGCGAGAGGCCCGTCGCGGCATCGCCACCGGCGAATCTCGTCGCGTCTACGATGCACCGTCGCGGGGGCGTCTGGCCGGCGTCGATCCACGAGAGGAGCGTGTCCACATCATCGACGGCGGGCACGCGCAGCGCGGTGCTCAGCTCCCCACTGCTGCCAATGACCAGGGTGTCGTCCTGCGCGGGTGCGTCTTGGACCGAGGGAAGCGGCTGGAATTCGACGCGGTACAGGTGCTCGGTGCGCGTTGCCGTCTGAATTTGCTCGGCGCGGGCACGGCGAAGCTCGAGGCGTCCGGCGCGCAGCACCGGGCTTCCTGCCGGATCGTACGCGGTGACGTTCGCACGAACGCCGTCGTCCGACGCATCGAGCTCGACGCGCACGCGGAGCTCGGTGGCGCCTGCGGCATACAGCTCCGTGTCCGCCCACGAGAAGGGAAGCCATACGCCGTCGGCAGTGTCGAGGAGCGCGGGCACCGCGTGCAGGGCAGCGTCCAACAGCGCCGGGTGCAGCGCGTAGTCGGCGGCGTTGGAGGTGGCGGGCTGCGGAAGGACGACGCGCGCGTAGGCGACGGAGCCGCGCCGACGGAGCTCGGTCAAGCCGCGGAAGGTCGTGCCGTACGCGAGGCCGCGGGTCTGCAGGCGCGCGTAGAAGTCACCGAGATCGACGGCCTGGGTGTCGGTGAGGTCCCATTGAGCAAGCTCGGCGGGGCCGCGGTCATCGCGCAATTCGCCGGTGGCGTGCTGACGCCACGACGCGGGATCCGAGGTGCCGTCGTCCTGGCTGTGGATGGCGAGGGCGCGACGTCCCTGTCCATCGGCGGGCCCCACGAGGACTTGGAGGCGCACGGCCGTGTCTTGGTCGCGCAGGATCAGGGGTTCGGAAAGGGTCAACTCCGCGACGACGCTGGCGCCGACGGCTTCGGCGGCAGCCTGCGCGAGCTCGAGGAGGCCCGTGCCGGGTACCAGGACGGAGCCGAAGATGGCGTGGTCGTTCAGCCAGGCGTGCTCTCGTGCCGAGATGCGGCCCGTCAGCAGATGGCCCTGTCCATCCGCGAGCGTAGTGACGGCGCCGAGCCACGGGTGCTCACGCGCGATGAGACCGGTCGCACGAAGGTCGTTGCGCGTGCGGGGAATGTCTTGCCAATAGCGCGTGCGCTGGAAGGCGTACGTCGGGACTTCGACGTAGTGCGCGTCGGCGTAGATCTTTTGAACGTCGATGGCGAGGCCGCTCACGTGGAGCGCGCCCAGTGCGCTCACGAGGTCGCGTGCTTCGTCTTGTTCGCCGCGGAGGCTTGGCACCAAGGTCGCGTGCGAGTCGTCGAGCAGGCATGCGGTGGCCATGGCCGTCAGCACGCCCGATGGGCCGCACTCCAGGTAATGCGTGACGCCCTGCGATTGCAGCGTTGTCATGGCGTTTAGGAAGCGAACGGGCTCGCGCACTTGTTTGACCCAGTAGGCGGCGGTCGCCATTTCTTCGACGGCGCCGGTCAAGGTGCTGACGAGGGTCACGGTCGGCGCGTGGTACGTGCAGCTCTCTGCGACTTTGGCGAACGCCTCCAGCATCGAGTCCATGTGGGCGCTGTGGAATGCGTGCGACACGCGCAGCCGCTTCGCGCGACGGCCTTGCGCCTCGAAGTGCGACATGACGGATTGGACGGCCGAGGCGTCTCCGCTGACCACCGTCTGCCGTGGGCCGTTCAATCCCGCGATGGATGCGCCTTCTTCGAGGACTGCGAGCACCTCTGCTTCGGTGGCTTCGATCGAGGCCATCGCGCCGCCGGCTTCGCAGGCCTGCATCAGACGGCCGCGGGCGCAGACCAACTTTGCGGCGTCGGTGAGACTGAGCACGCCGGCTACGTGCGCGGCGCTCAATTCTCCGATCGAGTGGCCCACCAGGACGCTCGGCTCGAGGCCCCAGGCCTGCCACTGCCGATACAGCGCCACCTCCAGCGCGAACAGCGCAGGTTGCGTGTACTCGGTTCGATCCAGCTGTGACTCGTCGATCGGCGTATCGAGTGCCGCGATCACCTCGTCGTAGGCGCGCCGAAACTCCGGGAAGGCCGCGTACAGACCTTGGCCCATTCCCGCACGCTGGCTTCCCTGCCCCGTGAAGAGCACGGCCAGTTTCATCTCGGGCCCGCCACTCGTCCCGCGCAGCACACGGCCTTGTTCGAATGCCGTCGCCGCCTCTTCCACGCTGCGTGCCACCACTGCCGCGCGCACTTCGAACTGGGTCCGGTGCGCCCACGATGTGTAGGCCACGTCGTCCAGCCGCTGCTCGGGATGAGCACGGAGCCATGTTCCCCATTTTGCGATCTGCGCTTTCAGCGATGCTTCGTCGCGGGCCGACACCGGGATCATGCAGACGGGCACGGGCACGGGCACGGGCACGGGCACGGGAGCGGGGGGCTCCTCGAGGATCACGTGGGCATTCGTCCCACTCAACCCAAACGACGAGATGCCCGCCCGCCGCGGTGCCCCATTCGCCCGGCGGGGCCAGGGCGTCAATTCGTCGATCACGCGCACCGCGAGCTCGTCCCACGCGATGTGCGGATTGCGCGGTGTGCTGTTCAACGTCGGTGGCAGCGCCTCGTGTCGGAACGATGCGAGCACCTTGCAGATCCCGGCAATGCCGGCGGCGGACTCGAGATGGCCAATCGTGCTCTTCGCGGTGCCCAGTCCCAATGGCGATGCCGCGTCACGCTGCTGCGCGTAGACGGCGGCGAGGGCCTGCACCTCGATGGGATCACCCAGCTCGGTCCCCGTTCCGTGGCACTCGATGTATTCCACGTCGTTCGGAGCCAGGCCGGCCGATGCCAGCGCCGCACGCAGCACCTTCTGCTGCGACGACCCATTCGGCGCGGTGATGCCGCTGCTCGCACCGTCGTGGTTCACCGCTGTCCCGCGGATCACACCGAGAACGGGAAGGCCGCGGCGCGTGGCCTCGGACAAGCGCGCCAGCACCAGCACACCGGTACCCTCGCCGCGGCCATAGCCATTCGCGGCCTGCGAAAAGGTCTTGCTGCGGCCATCCGGCGCGAGCGCGTGCGCGCGGCACAACGCGATGAACGCCGCAGGATCCGCGAGCACCTGCACGCCACCCGCCAGCGCCAGATCGCACTCGCCATTGCGCAATGCCTCGCAG
Source organism: Sorangiineae bacterium MSr12523 (assembly GCA_037157775.1). Classification (NCBI taxonomy): domain Bacteria; kingdom Pseudomonadati; phylum Myxococcota; class Myxococcia; order Myxococcales; family Pendulisporaceae; genus Pendulispora; species Pendulispora brunnea. The sequence goes on along the minus strand of CP089982.1, from coordinate 1,325,937 downwards.
GCCAGGTGCAAGGCCACCAGGGACGAACTGCACGCCGTGTCCACGGAGAGCGCAGGTCCCTGCAGACCGAGATGGTACGCCAGGCGCCCCGCGGTGAAGCTCGGCAGGTTGCCCGTGAGCATGTACGTATCGTGGTTCGCGCTCGGCCGATATTTCCCGTAGTCGCTCGGCCCCGCCCCCACGAACACGCCGGTGGTCGAGTCACGCAGCTCGCGGGGACGGATGCCGGCGTGTTCCAACGAGGCCCATGCCGCCTCCAGCAGCAAGCGATGCTGCGGATCCATCGGCTCCGCCTCGCGCGGGCTGATGCCGAAGAACGCCGCATCGAAGCCGGCAACGTCGTCGACCAACGCCGCCTTTTGCACGTAGATTTTCCCCTCGGCGTCGGGGTCGGCGTCGTAGAACGCGTCGATGTCGAAGCGGTCCTTCGGAATGACCGACACGGTGTCCTTGCCCTGCGCAAGCACTTCCCAGTACGAGTCGAGATCGTTCGCCCCACCCGGCATGCGCATGCCAATGCCCACGATGGCCAGCGGCTCGTCGGCACGCCCGCCCGCATCCGCGCGGCTCGCCTCGGAGGCGACCGGCACCAGTTGCTCGAAGAGCCACTGCGCCATCGTCACCAAGTTGGGCCGGTCGAACACCAAGGTGCGCGGGGTCGTGATGCCCGTGCGCTGCTGCACGCGCCGGCTGAACTCGACGGCCATCATCGAGTCGAAGCCCAGATCGTTGAAGCCCTTGTTCGGGTCGAGCGCGCGCGGGTTCTCGGTATCGAGCACCGCCGCGGCCTCGGTGGCCAGCAGCAGTTGCAGAAAGTCTTTTCGCTCGGATTCGGGCAAGCCGATCACTTGCTCGAGCAACGGATTGGCGCGGCGCGCTTCCACCTCGGACGAGGCCAGCGCCTCGCGTGCCTCGTGAATGCCGCGCAGGAGCAGGCGCCATCGCTTCCCGGAAAACACCGGGGCCGCCGCCGACCAGTCGACCTTGGCCACGAGCAGCGAGCGCCCCGACTGCACGCACGCCTCGAGGCCCATCAGCGCACCGCTCGGCGGCATCGGGGAGAGGCCCAACTCACGAAGCTGCGTCTCCGCCTCGCCGTGCGCCATGCCGCCGTCGGCCCATGGACCGAAGGCCACACTCACTGCCGGAAGCCCGGCGCGCTGGCGGAAGCTCGCCAGCGCATCGAGGCCTGCGTTGGCGGCCGCGTAGTTCGCCTGGCCGACGTTGCCCAACACGCCCACGATGGACGAGAAGAGAACGAACGCGTCGAGCTCGTACTTCTGCGTGGCCTCGTGAAGATGCCACGCTGCGCCCACCTTCGGCGCAACCGTCGCAGCCACGCTGGCCGCGTCCAGGTGCATGAGGAACTTGTCGTCGAGGGCACCGGCGACGTGGAACACCGCCCGCAGCGGCGCCGCATCCTGCTCGAGGCGCGCGAGCATGGCGTCGACCTGGCCGCGATCCGCGACATCGCAGGGCGCGAAGGTCACGCGCGCGCCCTTGGCCGAGAGCTCCGCCTCGAGGACGGCCGCTCCGTCCGCGTTCGCACCTCGGCGCGAGGCAAGGACCACGTGCTCCGCACCGCGCTCGACGAGCCAGCGGGCCACGTGTGCGGCCAGCGCGCCGCTACCGCCGGTCACCAGCGCCGTGCCCCGCGGGGTCCACGTTCGCAGCTCGGCAGCGTCGTTCGCGCGACGCAGCCGGCGCACGTAACGACCCGACGGGCGCAGCGCCACGTGCTCCTCGCTGGACTCGTCCGTCACGGTGAAGAGGAACTGCTTCGCAATGGTCGCATCGACCACCGCAGGGAGATCGAGCAAGCCGCAACGGCGCTCCGAGTGCTCTTGCGCCACGGCGAACCCAAGGCCCCAGGCCGTGGCCTGCTGCCAGCGCGGCATCGGTGCGCGACGCGCATCGTTGGTGGCGATGGCATCTTGGGTCACCGTCCAGAGCGGCGCGCGCACACCCGCGTCTTGCAGCGCCTGCGCGACGGCCAGCGTCTGCAACAGGCCGCGCGAGACCGACGGCTGCGCGGCATCGGCCGCCTCGTCCAGCGCCGTCAAGGTCACGATGGCGCGCCATTCGTCCTTCGCGGCGGCGAGGCGCGTGGCCAGCTCCGCGCGGTCAGCGGCGGGAATCGCGTGGACCGTGGCACCGGCCGTCTCCAACGCCCCGATGACGGCCGCGGAAACGTCGGCCGCGGCGGCGGGAACGATGACCGCCCAGTGCCCCGACGCGGAGGTATGCCCGAGCGACTCGCCCTCGGCCGGAACCCACGCCGTCTCGTAGAGCCAATCGGAAACCTCGGCCGACTCGTCCAGCTTGGCGTGCCACGTCGCCAGGTACGGCAACAGCGGCGCGACGTCCGCGCGAGCGCCGTCGCTCAGATGGAGCATGTCGGCCACGCGCTCGGCCTCGCCATTGTGCACCGCGGCCCACAGCGCGCGTTCGGCCTTGGAGCCTGCGGTCGCCCGGGACGATGCCGCGGGCGCTTCGATCCAATGGCGGCGACGCTGGAACGCATACGTCGGCAGCGCCACGCGTGCCGCCCCGAGCCCCGCGAAGACGCGCTTCCAGTCGAGGCCGTGGCCCGCTACGTGCAGCGCGCCCAGCGCGCAGACCAATGCGTGCGCATCGTCCGGCTCGCCCGACTTCGCGTCGCGCAGGCTGGGCACGAACGTGCTCCCGGTTTCCTCCGGGAGATTGCACGCGGCCCCCATGGCCGACAGCACCCCCGACGGCCCGCACTCCAGGTAGTGCGTGATGCCCTGCTCGTGCAACGTCGTCATGGCGTCCACGAAGCGAACGGCCTCGCGCGCTTGCGCGACCCAATATTGCGCCGAGCGCATGCCCTCGCCGGCCGGAAGCTCGGGCCCCATCCACGCGCCCGAGGCGGTGCTCACGATGGGGAGCGCGGGCGCGCGGAAGGTGCACGCGCCGGCCACCTTCGCGAACTCCGCGACCATCCCGTCCATGTGCGCGCTATGAAACGCGTGCGAGACGCGCAGCCGCTTCCACCGCCGGCCGCGCTGGGTAAAGTGCTCCACGGCCTCGAGCACCGCGCTCTCGTCGCCGCTCAACACCGTGTGCGTCGGGCCATTGAGCCCCGCGATGGACACGCTGCCGGAGACCAGCTTCAGAACCTCGAGCACCTCCGCCTCGCTCGCCTCGAGCGAGACCATCGCCCCGTCCGCGCGGCACGCCTGCATCAGACGCCCGCGCGCGCACACCAGGTTGGCGGCATCTTCTAGATCGAGAACGCCCGCCACGTGCGCCGCGCTCAGCTCTCCAATCGAGTGCCCCGCGAGCACGGCCGGCTCCACGCCCCACGCTTGCCACTGGCGGTAAAGCGCGACCTCCAGCGCGAACAGCGCCGGCTGCGTGTACCGCGTCTCGTGCAGGAGCTGCGCTTCGTCCGTGCCGGCCGGTGCGAACATCACCGTGCGGAGCGGGCGATCGAGGTGCGCATCCAGTGCGGCGCACACTTCGTCGATGGCGGCAGCGAACACCGGGAACGCGGCGGATGCGGAATAGAGGGCCTCGCCCATGGCCGCACGCTGGCTTCCCTGCCCGGTGAAGAGGATCGCGAGCTTGCCGCTGCGGGCATTTCCCGACTCCGACCCCAGCCGTGACCGGTCTTCTGCAAGGGCGCGCATCCCCTGGATGGCTTCTTCCGTGTTGCGCGCCACGACCGAACCGCGCGCCTCGAAATGCGACCGCGTGGTGGCCAGCGAGAACGCCACGTCGGTCAGCGAAAGCCCCGGATCGGCCTCGAGCAGGCCCACGACCCGCGCCGCGTTTTCCGCGCGGGCGCGCGGCGTCTTGCCCGAGACGGTCAGGCAGATGGGCGCCTCGAGGACCTCGTTTCGCCGCTTGCCCGCGACCGCGTCCCAATCGATGGCGAATCCATCGCGCCCGAGCTCGCCCGCCAGTGCCTCCAGGCCCGCGCGCGCGGGCTCGCCGCGACGGCAGGTGGCGAACACTTTGGCGGAGGTTCCGGCGAGGGTCGCCTCGAAGCTGCGCAAGGCCACCGGGTGCGGCCCCACCTCCACGATGCGAAGCTCGCCTTCCGCCGCAAGGCCGAGCGCCGTCTCCAACAGGAACATCGGCTCGCACATGTTGCGGGCCCAGTACGCGGCATCGAGCGCCGGCCCCTGAATGCGGCCGTTCGTCACCGTGGACCACATGGGCACGATGCCCAGATCACCGACGATGCCCTCGAGGCGCTGCGTCAGCTCGGGCACCAGCGCCTGCATCTCCGCGCCGTGGCAGGCATAGTCGATGTGAACGCGCTGCACGCGAACGCCGTCTGCTTCCAGTGCCTTCTGCAAGGCCGCCATCGCATCGAGCGTGCCCGAGAAGGCCACGTTCCCCGGCGAAAGATGCCCCGCCAGCGAAACGCCGCGGTATTCACGCACGACCTTTTGCGCGGCCTCCGGCGCGACATCGCACACCAGGATGGTGCCCCGCCCGCTCGCGCGCTCCGCCACGAGCGACGACCACTCCGCAATGATGCGCGCCCCCTGCTGCACCGAAAGCGCGCCCGAAACCACGGCCGCGGCCACTTCGCCGATGCTTTGCCCGAACACCACATCGGGCACGATTCCCCAGGCGCGCAGCGTGCGCGCGAGGGCCACCTGCAGCGCGAACAACACGGGCTGGATCACGTCCGTGCGATGCAGGCGCGCGTTCGACTCGCCCGCCGCGAGCTCCTCGATCACGGACCATCCGGTCACCGCACGAACGGCCTCGTCACACTCCCCGAGCGTTGCGCGAAAGGCGGGCTCGCCGGCGAGCAGATCGCGCGCCATGCCCAGCCATTGTCCACCATGCCCGGAAAAGAAGAAGGCGAGCCTCGGCGTTTCCGACGTCGCCGGCGACGGCCTTACGGCATTTACGATGCGCGGGGGCCCCTCCAGCGCGGCATGGGCATTCGTGCCGCCAAAGCCAAAGCTGCTGATCCCGGCCAAGCGGCGCCCGGACCACGGCTGCCGCTCGGTGACCACGGAAAGCTTGTTCGCCTCGAAATCGATGTGCGGATTGGGCCGCTCGAAATGCAAACTGGGCGGCAATTCACCGTGGTAGAGCGACAGGGCCGTCTTCATGAGCCCCAAGACGCCCGCCGCCGGCTCCAGATGGCCGAAATTCGTTTTCGCCGACCCAATGCGCAGCGCCTGCTCGCGTCCCTCGCCGAAAACCGTTCCCAGGGCCTCGGCCTCGATGGGATCGCCCAGCAGGGTGCCCGTTCCGTGCGCCTCGACGTACGCCACCTCTTTGGGCTCCACGTTCGCGTCGCGCCATGCATCGCGCACCACGTCGATCTGCGCGCGCGGATTGGGCGCGGTCAGGCCGTTCGAGGCCCCGTCGTTGTTGACGGCGCTTCCCCGAACCACGGCATAAATGCGATCTCCGGCGACCAGCGCGTCGGACAATCGCTTCAACACGACGGCGCCGCAGCCTTCGCCGCGCACGTAGCCATTGGCGCCGGCATCGAATGCACGGCATTGGCCGTCCGGATTCATCGCACCGAACTTGGTCATGGCCACCGTGGTGTGCGGGTGCAGCATCAAGCTGACGCCGCCGGCGATGGCCATGTCCGACTCGCCCCGGCGGAGGCTCTGCACCGCCAAGTGCAAAGCCACCAGCGACGAGCTGCAGGCCGTCGCAATCGACATCGTGGGGCCTTGCAATCCCAGCGTATAAGCAACCCGCGCCGGAATGATCGAATTGTCCCACCCCACCGCGGAGTGCGTCTTGATGGCCGAGGGATCGCTCCCCGCCAGCAGATGGTACTCCTGCCACATGGCGCCGAAAAACACGCCGGTTCGCGAACCGGTGAGGCTCAGGAGCGGAATTCCGGCATCCTCCAGGGCGGCGCAGCACACCTCCAACGAGAGGCGCTGCTGCGGGTCCATTTGATTCGCCTCCGCGGGCGAAATACGAAAATATTCGGCATCGAATCGGGCCACGTCGTCCAGAAAGCCACCCCACTTCGTGGTCATCTTCCCCGGCGTGCGCGCGTCCGCGTCGAGCCATTCGCGAATATTCCAACGGTCCTGCGGCACCTCGCGAATCGCGTCTACGCCGGCTCGAAGTGAGTCCCAAAGGCGCTCGGGCGAATCGGCCCCTCCCGGCAGGCGGCACCCCATGCCCACGATGGCCACGGGCTCACGGTTCTCCGAAAACGCGCGCAATGCCCGTTCCGGAGCGCTTTCCGTGAGGACGGCGCCGCCCGACCCCTCGCTCAAATACCGAGATAGCGCCCGGACCGTGGCGTGCTGCCACACGACCCAACTGGGCACCGGCCTCCCCAACCATCGAGACAACGATTCGACCAAGGACAGCGTGCGCGCTGAATCGAGGCCCAGATCGCGCAATGACTGATCCGGCTGAATCTGCTCTGCGTGAATCTGGTCTGCATGGACCGCGAGAAGCTTCGCGAGCTCGGCCCGAACGAACTTCTCGATGTCGATGAGGCGGTGGGATGAACTGGCGGAAGCGTTGTCGTGGCTCATGGATACACGTCGCCCTCGTCGGAAACGACGTTCCGATTTGGTTCTTCGTTGGAGTGAATGGGATCGACCTACGCTGTCGTGAGGCCGTCTCCGGTTACGTCATCAACTGAATTCACTTGCCATTGCGTGCGGCGTCCAGCTTCGCGCGCGCGTCGTCCCACGTGGGCAATTCGTTGTTCGTGGCGCTGGACCAATGTGTCGTCTCCCAACCGTGCGTGTGCGTACCGGCCAGCGGCATCACCGCGCGATGGTCCTTGCCGATGACCCAAGCCATCATCGATGCCTCGTCCTTCCAAATCGAAAGACTGCGGCCCGATCCGCAACGCTTCGAGGTGCCGAACTTCGCCGCGAGCAATCCCGGATAGGTGAAGGAAATGCCAATCGACTCGATGGTCTTCTGCTGAATCACCGGACGGCCTTCGTCGGTGGGCCACCCGACGGTGGTCGCGATGACGAAGCCCGCGGGCAGCGGCTCTTTGAGCTTCCCCGTGCCGGAGTCGATCTGCGTGCCGCTCCAGGGCAGGTCGTCGACGGTGTCCGACTCGTCGCACTTGGCGAGTTCGGCAATGGTCTTCTTGGGCGGCGTATTGTCGTTGTTGTCCGACGACGAGCAACCGACGGCGATGGCCATCACGGCGCCCGACGCCAATACATAGCCTAGACGTGTCATTTTACACTCCATATTCATCCAATCAATTCGTGAATACCAAGCAGCCGAGATTGACTGCAAAAATCAACCTCGGCCATGTGACAAATACGTAACAAATGCTATTTACTATCGGAAACCGAGACGAAATAGAGCTCGTCGAAACGACGGTTCAAACGAGGAGAATCGAAGTTCCGACGCAATCCGTAGCTGTTCACGTTCATCCAGCTGGCGTTGCGATGCGAGCGCGAAAGCTCGACGACCCAGCGCTCGCGATCGTCGGGCATGCGCAGCGAAAAGTACGTGTACGAACCTGCATCCAACACGTTCTCGACACGGCCAGAGAAGGTCTCGCGACGAAACTCGAAATCCGAATTGGCCAGGGGCGAGCCGGAGGAGTCGACCTTCGAGCCGTGCCGGCAACCAAAGTAGGCCGTGGCGGATATGGCGAGGAGGATAGAGGCTATCAGGGCGCCCCAACGCTTCCGGCCTTTCGAAGTCGAAGATCGTGAGTCGTTGCGTCGGGGCAAAACGTCGTTCTTAGTCAATTTATCTCACTGTAGCGTTGCACGCGCTCGGGTCAAGGATGTGGCGTCAACAATCCGACGCATTGATTGAGAACGATTCCAACTTAATAATCCCGCAATATGAATCACCAATTCGCGACCAGGACACAGTCACGTCCAGGATCGAGGCACACCCCCAAATGGCAATTTGCACGTTATGGGAATAAACCAGGTACGCTAACCGGAACTGGGTAAGCGGCGGCTTGCAAGTCCATGATAAATCTTGCCGGCGCACTTCCCAGTCGCCCACCTGGAGTACAACGATCCGGCTGCGGGCAGCGAATCTCTTTCCCCGTACACGTTCCCGTTCCCGTTCCCGTACACGTAGAAGCCCGAGAAGAAGATCGGGAAGGGGAACGGGAACGTGTACGGGCTAACCGAACGGCATTGCCTATCGATGCCGCCAGGGGGCATTGCCGCCCCGACTCCGAACACCGGCATAGGCGTGATAGGCATATTCCGCCAACGTCACCTGCTGGATCTGGGTGCTGCCCTCGATGATTTCCATGATCTTGGCATCACCGAGGTAGCGTTGCAGTGGATAGTCGGCACTGCAGCCGTTCGCGCCATGAATTTGCAATGCATCGGAAGCTGCACGAACTGCCGCCGTCGACGCGAAATACTTCGCCACCGACGCGGCTTCGAGGGCACCCGGGTTCTTCGCGTCGCGGAGCCTGCCGGCTTCGAGGCACAGCAGCTTGGCCGCGCGAAAATCCGTAAAAATGTTGCTAATCATGCGCCGGATCAACTGGTGTTCTTTGATGAGCGATCCGAACGTCTCGCGCTGGTTGGCATACGCGATCGAGGCTTCGAGACAGGCCTCGAGGATACCCACGCATCCCCAGGCGACGGTGTAGCGGCCGAGGTCGAGCGCGGTCGAGGCTACTTGCGATACGCCCAGACCGCGCCGGCCGAGCAGGTTTTTCTCGGGAACGCGGCATCCGTCGAATCGAACGCTCGCGGTCATCGAGGCGCGGATGCCGATGAGATCCGTAATCAGCTCCGTGCTCAGACCGGGTGTTTCTCGCTCGACCAAGAAGGCCGTGGGCCCCTCCTCCGTGCGCCCGACGACGAGAAAGAGGGTCGCGGTCTCTCCATAGGTAATCCACGATTTGTGCCCGTCGATGCGCCAATCGGATCCATCGGAAGAAATGCGTGTAGCCACACTCTTGGCATCACTTCCTGCATTGGGTTCCGAAAGGGCCAGCGCGCCAATGCACTCACCGGTGGCGAGCTTGGGGAGCCACGTTTCTTTTTGAGCCCGGCTTCCCCAGCGCGAAATCGCGTGGGCCACCATCGTGTGCACGGTGAGGAGGCTCCGAATGGACGAACAGGCTCGTCCAATGGTGCCAGCCAAGATGCCAAGTGTGATGGCATCGCGACCGCCTCCGCCGAATTCTTTCGAGATGGAAAGACCTAGAAGGCCGCGTTCGGCAAGGGTGCGAACCAGCTCGGGGGGCGTGCGCTGCGTTCGATGAAACTCGTCGGCGAACGGTGCGATGTGCCGTTCGACGAATTCCTGGAACTCCGACTGGGCGGCGAGATGTTCTGCGGCCAGGTGTTCCAATGCAAGTCGTTCCGGAGCAAGTCCCGTGTTCATTTCGTCAAGCATCCCCGATTTGGGCTTTCCGCAGTGTGCGGAGCAATTTTCGATGCCAGTGCAAACTTTCCCACGAAATCATACTTAGCATCGATGATGTTCTCTTCAAATCGAATTTGAAATGCATTCGATTGATTGGCGATTACGCCGCGTGGGCTTCGACTCCTGCTTCCGCTTCTTCTCCGGCCTGCCGGTCTTCTTTCATATACGTTCAATACGATGATCTTGGCTGCTGCACCGGCCACGTGGAGGCGTCGCGATGTCGCAATGTCACCCATCTGGACGAGCAGAGTCCGGGAGCCGTCGGATCACTTTTCCATCTGCGCTCGATGGAAGCACCATCCCAGTTCGGACGAGGCCATCGCAAATTTCGAAGCGGCCCTCGAAAGAGCAGCCCGATACGAGCTCCGGCGTGAGCGTTTCCAGGAGGCGCACGGAAAGGTAGCCGGAAGCGTCAGCGGACTCGATCGCGGCAGCGCGAAATCCAAAGTACCGACGGACCTGCGGGTACAAGCATTTGTAGAGCGTCTCCTTGGCGGAGAAGATCACGGTGAGCGCGGTGGCCGGGCTCCAGTTCATGGCGCGCGCGAGCTCGGCCACCTCGTGCGGCGCAGCGATCTTGGCCATCCAGCTGGCGGCATTTTCTTCCGACATCACCACCTCGACATCGAGGCCGATCCCGCGCGTGTCGCTCGCTCGTGCGACAGCGGCGGACGCGAGCTCGTTCGTGTGCGTGATAGCTCCGACGATTCCCTCGGGCCAGACGGGCTCGCGGTCCGAGCCGACTGCAATGGCTGCATCGCCGAGAACGAGGGAGTTCGACGTCGTCAGGTGTTTCGTCGTCAGGTGTTTCATGAGGCTTTTGAGAGCCCGGCGCGCGCACTCACGACCTGCGCGAAATTCCACCTGACGCCTGATGGGCGCATTTTGAATCGATTCGGGTATCGGGATTTCGGAGAAAGACGACGGAACCTCGCGATCGAACGCGACGCTGTGATGCGCCACGAACGCGGGAAACAATGAAACATTCGAACCGGACACCACCATAACGAACTACGATTGGCACGACGAGGCTCGTCTCGATCTCGTCACGTCTTCCTTGGTAACTATACGCTCAACGGTCCAAATGTACTGGCGGCGCCACATAAAAATGCCGAAAACCCACGAGATTCAGCGACAATTCGGCGTCCAGGACATGTTCGCGTCCAGGCCAACACCACAGGATCGATTTTCATCCATGTTTGCAGTGTTGGCTGCGACGGTACCGCATCATTGGCCCTGTACGGCGTGAGCGGCAGTCGCCCAACTGGATGACACTGGCACACGATTACGCGCGCACGAGCAAAATAGCCCTTCCATCGACGTTGACGGCCTGCACGCCACCTCGAATTTCGGCGAGCGGTTCGTGCCAATGCACATGCCCACAGACCACGATAGGCGCCGGCCCCTCGCGCCAAATGCCAGGATCGAGGGCATTGCGCACATCCGAGTTGCCCCGGCGGCCATCGTGCGGAACATCCGGACCTTCGTGCAGCACCACCAGCTCCGCGCCATTCTCCAGGGCGCGCTGCACGGCTCGAACGAACGAACGAGCGTCCCGCCGGCGCGGCTTCGCGGCCTCCCCCACGATGCCGCCGACACCGCCGATGCACAATCCGTCCAAGGTCACGACGTGGCCGTCGTCGAGCAGGTGCATGCCCGGTTGCATTCCAAATCGGGCCTCCTCGCGCGGCGAGTTCCCGAATCGATCGTGGTTGCCCGCCACCCCCGCGACCCAACGAAACGATTCCGCGAACGCGCGCCACACGGGCCGCACATCGCCGCTTGCACCCCGCTTGTTGGCCGCAGGCTCCGAATAGAGGTCACCGGCGAGCACCACGCCCAAGCCACCGGGTGAGGGCAGCTCGCCGGTTTCGGCGAACATGCGCCAGTCCTCGGCCAAGACCTCGCCCAGAAGCCCCACTGCCCCTTCCTGAGACGCAAGCGGAGCCACGCCTTGCAGATCGGACGTGAGGAGCAGCCCATCCAGGCCTGCCGGCAATCCATCGACGGACGCCCGCAGCACCGGTAGCCTCCGGCTCTCCGTTCCTCCACCCGACGCCGCGGCGAGGTACGTCATTTCGTATACGGGACTCGACTCGATGGAAAGAACGCGCACGGCGTCAGTCTAGCGCATCACGAAGAAGCGCTTCGCGCGTCTCGGGAAGCTCCCAGCTGCGGTCGGGTCGTGTTTTTTCGCATGATGCGCGTTTCTTTGGCGAGGTCCAGATCGACCAGATCATGTCCCTGCCCCGTCCAATGAAACCTAGGCCAGCTTTCGCTATCGGCAATTTTGAATACCCATCGCCGATGCGCCCCGAGATTTTGAGACGATCCCAACCGACGGGCAAATGGATTCAACACGACGGAGCAATTGGAGATGCACCGTGCTTTCTATGGTTCATGAGTACGTAAAGCAGCGCGTTGCGAACCTCTCGTGGTCGCGTGAGTGCGTGAGCATGATACCGCTCCTTCCAGACGGGGCCACGCCGTGTGAGACCACGATTGATCGCACGCGCCAGCCGAATCGCAAGTCCACGCATTCCGCGTGACAAGCTCGATTTGTCGTCCGCTTCGACGATGAGATGGACATGGTCTTGCTAGCCTACTTGCGCGCTCCATCTTGATTGAGGCTAATATCCACCATCGGGTAAATCAAGATAGTTCCCGCAATCGGAGTACCTCGACGCCGGTATTTCCTCCGACCCATATTTCGGTTTACCAGGCCGTCAATCTGGCACGGCCCTTCCTGCGCTTGGCGCTTGCCAAGCACTGGGCCTCGCGTTGCCTGTGGCAATGGCATGGAGTGCGGCGCGGGCCTCGCCCAAGTGATTCAATCCGATACCGCTCTTTCCAGATGCCGTGTGAGACCACGATTGCTCGCACCCACCCGAATCGGAAGTCCGCGCATTCTGCCTAACAGGTTGTGCGCTTCGACAATGAGGTGGACGTGGTCTTGCTGGACCGAGAAGTGCACGACCCGAAACTCGATCTAAAGAACTTTTTCCATTTACCCGTGCCGGACATTCGCCATCGTGTTGCCCGTGGCAATGGCTTCGAGGGCGGTGCGGACGTCGCGTAGGTGGCTCGGGAGCTCCCTTTCATGCGGGTCGTGGACCCAGTGCTCGAAGGCTACCTTGAATACGGCGAGGCCCGTTTCGGCGGTGAGACGCGCGATGAGGTCGGCGGTGCCGCGGCCGCGTAGAGCCTCGGTGAGGGCCGATGCGAGGGAGGCGAGCTTGATCAATTCGCGCTCCCGCAGCTCGGGATGGCCGACGATGAGCGCATGGCGCTGGCGCGCGAAGTCGCGCCGCTCTTCGAACATGGGGCCGGTGGCTTCGAGGGCCGCGGTGACCGCGTCCATCGGCGGCGTCCCGGCCGGAGCGCCGGCGACCCTCTCCACGAGAAAATCTTGCAGCATCGCGGAGCCCCAGAAGAGCACCTCGCGCTTGTCGGCGAAGTAGCGGAAGAAGGTCCGTTCGGTGAGCCCTGCGCGGGCGGCGATCTCCGCGACCGTCGTTTGATCGAAACCGCGCTCGGTGTAGAGCTCCATCGCGGACTGCTGAAGCCGCTCGCGCGCGTTGGGTTCCCATCGGCTCATGAAATCGATCCTACGCGATTGCAGTCACTGACATCAGGTGTTAACTGTGATGTCAGCGACTGACATCGTTCGCCACAAGGAGGTTTTCCATGCGCGTATTCGTCACCGGCGCATCCGGTTTCATCGGCTCCGCGGTCGTTCCCGAGCTCATTTCTGCGGGTCATCACGTGGTCGGGCTCGCTCGGTCCGATGCGTCGGCCCAAGCCCTGCGCGCAGCCGGCGCGGAGGTGCTTCGCGGCGATTTGGAGGACCTCGAGAGCCTGCGCGCGGGCGCGGCCGCGTCGGATGGGGTCATCCATCTCGCATTCATTCACGACTTCTCGCGGTTCGAGGCTTCGGCGCGCACGGAACATCGGGCCATCGAGACGCTCGGCGCCGCGCTCGAGGGCTCGGGCAGGCCGCTCGTCATCGCCTCGGGGGTCCTCGGTCTTGCTCCGGGGCGCGTGCTCACGGAACGCGACGAGCCGGCCCCGGACTCATTTCAGTCGCCACGGCGTGCCGGCGTGCTGGCAACGCTCTCCTTTGCTTCGCGCGGTGTGCGTACGTGCATCGTCCGTCTTGCACCGACGGTTCACGGGCCGGGCGATCATGGGTTTCTCGCGGCGTTGGTCTCAATAGCGCGAAACAAGGCCGTCTCCGGCTACGTCGGAGACGGGACAGCCCGCTGGCCGGCGGTGCACCGGCTCGACGCCGCACGCCTCTTTCGGCTGGCGCTGGAGAAGGCTCCGGCCGGGTCGGCGGTGCATGCGATTGCCGACGCGGGAGTCCCCATTCGCACCATTGCCGACGTCATCGGCCGGCATTTGAAGGTTCCCGTCGGGTCCATTGCCTCCGAGGATGCGGGCGCGCATTTCAGCTGGCTCGCACCGCTCCTCCAATTGGACAGCCCCACATCCAGCGCGCTGACCCGAGAGCTCCTCGATTGGCAACCAACCCACCCCGGGCTGCTCGAGGATCTCGACGCGGGTCATTATTTCTAATCCCCACTTGCGGCCTCACCGCGGGTGTTGCGGCGAATGGCTTGGGGCGGCTGGCCAAAGGCACGAAGGAAGGCACGGCGCATGTGTTCGCGCCCGGTGAAGCCGCTCTCGCGTGCCACCATATCGATGGAGTCCTGCCCGCGCTCCATCATGATGCGCGCGGCCTCCACGCGCAGGTCTTCGATGGCCTTGGCCGGCGGTCGGCCCGTCTCCGCGCGGAAAGCGCGGCTGAATTGGCGCGGACTTAGGTGTGCCACCTTGGCGAGCTGCCGAACGGACAGCGGCGCTCGCAGATTCCGTTTCGCATACGTGAGTACGTTTTGAATGCGATCGGTTTTCGGCTCCAGCTCCAACAAGACGGAATGCTGCGATTGGCCGCCGGCGCGGCGGTGATAGACCACGAGCTTCTTGGCCACGGCACGGGCCACCTCGGGCCCCAGATCCTCCTCCACCATTCCCAGTGCGAGGTCGATACCTGCACTCGCGCCGGCGGACGTCCATATTGGGCCATCGACGATGAAAATGCGATCTTCGTCCATCTTTACTTTGGGAAAGCGAGCCTGCAGATCGCGGGCGCCGAACCAATGCGTCGTCACCCGACGGCCGTCGAGAACGCCCGCCTCCGCGAGAATGAAAGCCCCGGTGCAGATGGATGCGACGCGACGCGCGCTCTTCATGGCTTTGCGCACGAATGAAAGAACCGCGGGGGACGCGGGAACGATGTCCATCGAGCCGCCGACGATGATGGTGTCGAACGACGCGGGTGTCCGAAAGCGGCGCGTCTCGATGGATACGCCCATGGAGCTGCGAACGGGCCCGCCGGTTTCCGAGAGAACGCGAACGTCGTAGAGCGGCGCGTCCGCCGAGACGTTCGCGAATTCGAACACCGAGAGCGCGGCGAAGCTCATGACCTGAAAGTCCGGGGCGACGATGAAGGCTACGCGTTGCATGTTCTTCTCCATGTCCTAAACGGTCATATCTATGACATTTGCGACACGCGAAAGCGACCCCACAATGCCCTTTGAAAGGGAAACGGACTCATGTCTACCAATGCAAAAGGGACGGCTCTCATCACCGGCGCGTCGTCGGGAATCGGCGCCGTTTACGCGGATCGGCTCGCCAGGCGTGGCCACGATTTGCTGCTCGTGGCACGCAATGAAGTGCGGCTGCACGCCGTGGCCGACCGCGTTTCGCGCGAGACCGGCCGCTCGATCGGAGTTCTCGTTGCGGACTTGGCCAATCCTGGCGAAAGCGGGCGCGTCGAGCACGAGCTTCGAACCAACACGGACATCGCGATGCTCGTGAACAATGCCGGCGTGGGTGCCACGGCACCACTTCTCGGTTCCGATATCGGTGCGATGAGCGCCATGATCGATATCAACGTGCACGCGCTCACGCGATTGACGTACGCGGCGGTGCCGAACTTCGTCGAACGCGGTGGGGGCACGATCATCAACGTGTCATCCATCGTAGCCATCTCGCCCGAGATACTCAATGGCGTGTACGGCGGCAGCAAGGCCTTCGTGTTGGCCTTCAGCCAATCGCTCAAACACGAGCTTTCCGACAAGGGCATTCGCGTTCATGTCGTCATCCCCGGCGCGACGGCAACGGACTTTTGGGACATCGCCGGCAGACCGCTTGCGCAACTTTCCGAGCAAATCGTGATGTCCGCCGAAGCGCTGGTCGACGCATCACTGGCAGGACTGGATCAGGGCGAATTCGTCACCATTCCGTCATTGCCCAATAGCGCCGATTGGGACGCCTTCGAGGCCGCGCGTCAGGCGCTGCGCCCGAATTTGTCGCACAGTGAGCCGGCGGCGCGATATGGCGTCGCCCGGAATCGCTAAGCCACCGAGCGAACGGGGAGGCTCGCCAGGGTGAAATCGGCGCTCACTCGGCGAATCTCGTCCGGAAATGCCGCGAGGTTCACATTGGTGGAGAACCCAAAAGGGGCGCCCAGCGGACGGAAGAAATCGTCGAAGTGGCTGGGCACGACCACCTTGGGATCGAGCCGTCCGAGAATGCGCGACCAGTAATCGCGCGTGAACCGGCGGCCGGCAATGCCGGCGAGGAAAATGTCGACACCGCGGCGAGGAATTTCGTCGTCGATGAGGTTGGCGCTGCCTTGATGGTAAAAGCTCGTGCCTGCAACCTCGACGCGGATCCCCCAGGTCTGGCCGCACTTGTAGGCGCCCGGCGAGAGCGCGTCGAGGTGCTCGCAGGTGAGCTCCCCCTCGAAGGGCACGCGATATCCCAAAACGAGCTTCGAGTGCACGCTGGGAATGAAGGTCACCGTGAACGGCCCGAGTTCGTAACTTCGATGCGGCTCGACGCTCACCGCCGATTCGCCAAGGCGGTGAAGCTCCATCAGGCGCACGAGCGACGTGGAGCCGTACGCCTGGGTTCGAAAGCGTTTCGCAATGGCCGGAACATCCAGCGCATGATCGAAATGGCAATGCCCCACGAGCACGCCGGCGACCTTGCCCGATATTCCGCCGAGCATCCGCTCGAGCAATGGCTCATCGGGCAAGGCGGGCTCGCGACGCAGCACCGTGCGCAGCGGCACGCGTGACAAATACGGATCGATGAACAGCGTGTGCTGCTCGTAGCTCAATCGATATCCGGCGGTGCCGAGCCATTCCAACTCGAGCCCCGCGGGCAATGGCAAGGGAACCGCGCTCAACTCGCGCAAGACCGCGCCGTCGGCGTGCTCGCGCTGCGTGCGATGCGCTGCAAAGGAAGCCAGGCTGGAAATATGACGGAGAACGTCGAGCACGGTGCCGGAGGATAGCACCTCCAGCTTTCAAGATTGCCCTTGCTACCGCCGCGGTGTCTTTTTGGAGACCGCCGCGCGACGTTTTTTAGGGCCGGCGCCGTTCAGAAAGAGCTCCACGGCCGTCCGAGCCAACCGGCGAATCTCCCCGGGGGACACCTTCCGCCGTGCGTCGAAGAGGAGCTTCATCTGCACATCGGCCTTCAACATGCCCACGAATTGAGCGGCGGCCAAATCGGGGTCCGAAACGTCGATTTCTCCTGCCGCCTGCCACGCGCGCAGGTACTCGCTCACCAGCTTGTGCGATCGCCGAATGGGGCCTTCCAGCATCATCAGGCCCAATTGCGGAAAGCGGCGCGTATCGTGGACGACCGTGCGATAAAGCTCGATTTGGATGGGGGCGTAGATGCTGCCCAGAAACGCTACACCGAGCTTCTCCAGGGTGTCGCGCACCTCTCCGCGATTCAGGCCCCCGCCTTGACTGCCTTGAATGCCTTGACTGGGCTGCCCTGGCCAGGGAAGGACGGATTCGCAGAGCAGCGCCATCACCGCTTCGAACAACGCATATTTGTCATTGAAATGATTGTACAGCGTCCGCTTGGATACATTCGCCTGCTCGGCAATGGTATCCATGCTGACGCCTTCGAATCCGTATTCGAGAAACAGCCTAGTGGCCGCCTCCACCATGGCTTCTCGCTTCTTCCGACTCGAATTGCGGAGGGGCCGTTCCATCACGCCCCCACCTTCAGCACATCCACCAATCTTGCCGCCTTGGCGGCTTCCTTCTTCTGTTCGAGGATCGTGCTCGCTGATTTTACCGGGGGCCGGCCATCAATTCGAGCGCTCGGGGCGTGGGGCCGCCCGTGCCCCACACGTTCGCATTCGCGGATGTGCGCTCCCACTCCCGGGCGCTCCACGGCGTGTCGGGTGGAATCTGAATGAGTTCGGCGGTGTACTCCACCACGAAGCCCGAAGGATCTTCGAAGTAATCGAACACATTCCCGCCGGGCCCATGCCGGCCCGGGCCCCAAATGGACTTTGCCCCCCGCTTGCCCGCGCGCGCTCCGGCGTGGAGAACGGCTCCTTGATCGTCCACCAAAAACGCTACGTGATTCAACGAAGCCTGCTCGCACTGGCTCAGCCCGATGCAGTGGTGATCTTGATTGCAACGCAAGAAAATGATCGCGTCGCGCTCGTACCAATCGGAGACGGCGAAGCCGAGGATGTCGACATAGAACCGAGCAGTATCGCGGGCGTTCGGAGAATTCAACACGACGTGGCTCATTCGCTCCGGCAGGTACTTGGCGATCCATCCGGGACCGGCTGTTTTCTGCGTCGCGCTTAGCTCCACGAGCTGCCCGTCCGGATCCTTGAAGAGCAGACCATAGTATTCACCCGGCCCCGGGAGCATGACGGGAGGACTCACCACGGTCACGCCCGCGTGCTGCAATTCCGCGTATGCAAGGTCGACGTGCTCCCGCGTGGCAAGCCCCAACCGCAGCCGCCGTAGACGGCGGCGCGGGCCGGAGGTCAAGCCGAAGATCCACGGCTCGTCCCCTCGCCCGCGGAAATACAGCGCGGCCGCCTCCTTCGAACGAAGGGACTCGAGACCCCAGGCGTCCTCGTAAAAAACTTTCGCCGTCGTCAGATCGGGGGCCTCGAGCAAAACGCCTCGCAGGTGTGTCGTCGCAATCATGGTCCGTCGCCTCCTCGACAAATTACACTACTCAGTGTAGTTTACTTTTCGAAAGCGGCGAGGGATGAACGCGGGCAAAACGTTTTTGGGGTTCATCGGCCTGGGAAATGTGGGGGAACCCATGGCGGCCAACCTTTTGGCCCAAGGTTTCGAGGTCCTCGGCTACGACATTCGCGCCAATCCCGCATTCGTGGCTCGCGGTGGCCGCCCCATGACCAAGGCCGCACACGTCTCTGCCGCCAGTGTGATCATCCAGAGCCTACCCACCCTAGCCGCACTGGAAAATACCATCGACGCGTTGTTGCCCGTGCTTCGTCCGGGGCAGGTCATCATCGACATAAGCAGTTATCCTCTTTCCAACAAACGCGCCGAGGCGGAGCGCGTGGCTGCGCGCGGCGCCATCATGCTCGATTGCGAGGTGAGCGGATTGCCCCACCAAGTGGCCGAGCGCAAAGCCGTTATCTTCAAATCGGGGGAAGCCGCGGTGATCGACGAGCTACGGCCCATCTTCGACGCCATGGCCGAGCAACATTTCTACGTGGGCGAGTTCGGCGCCGCCACCAAGATGAAACTCATCGCCAATACCATGGTTTGCGTTCACAACCTCATGACCGCCGAAGCGCTCAACCTCGGTGTGCACGCAGGCCTCGACCCCCAGCGCATGATCGAGGTGCTCGCGCCCAGCGCCGCCGCCTCGGCGACCTTCGTCAACAAGGCGCCGTTGATGGTCTCACGATCCTTTCGGCCCGGCCGGGGTCCGTTCCGTCATATGTTCGGCCATCTGGCGCGGGCACGCGAATTGGCGGACGAATGTGGCGCCACTACACCGCTCTTGCGCGCCACATCGGACGTTTACCGTCGCGCACAATCCACGGGCCGCGACGACGATGACATTGCCGCCATCATCGAGGTTCTGGAGACCGAACTTCGCTGACCATGGAACGCAAACCGCACTACGTCATCGCTGCCGCACGTCCGGGAGGCCGTGGAATGAACGGCCGACGCCATTCCTTACGCGTGCGCGAGCCCCATCCAAGCGTGTCCATCGCTTGCACCCGCACGCGCCATATGCGCTCGACCGAGGCGAAAGCGCCGCGGCGTCGTCTTGGTCCAGCGACGAAAGGTGCGGAAGAAGGATCCCGGTTCGGTAAAGCCGAGCTGAAATGCGATTTCGCTCAAGGGCCGATCCGTATCGGCCACGTACCAGCACGCGAGCTCGCGCCGAACGCCGTCCACTTCTTGGCTGAAGCTGCTCCCAGCCTCCTGCAAGCGGCGCTGAAGGGTGCGCTGGCTCACCCCGAGCTGGCGCGCCACGCTGCTCACGGAAAGCGTGCGCCCCGCGCCCTTGGCGAGCACGTCGCGAACGCACTCACGGAGCTGCCGGATCAACCCGGGCGACGGTGCGGCGGCCGGTCGGAAAAGGAGCGCCAATCGCTCGTTCACCAGGCGCACTTCATGGTCGAGGCCCGATCGCTGCGCTTCGCCGAAGCGTTGCACGCCTTGCATGGCCAATGCGAGCACGAACTCATTGCCAATCATGGCGAAATCGGGTGTGCCGGAAGCCGCAATGCGAGCCTGCAAAGCCGCATATCGCTGACGTTCCTCGTTGGTAAACCAGGCCGTGCGCCAGGCCTCGATGATCTTTCCCTCGTGAAAGCGTTTGACGATGGTCTGGCCGATTTCCACACGCCAGCCCGTCGGGGCAATCCCAAACAGATTTCCCGTGTGCGTCCCGCTAATCGTAAAGCGCACGGCCACGCGATCGCCGTCGTGAATCTCGTCATGAACGTCGCAGCACAGATCCGGAAATGCCTCGCGCAACGACGTGGCAATTCGTTTCAGCCCCGCGGGCCCCATCGACTGCGCATCCCGATGGTTGACGTATCGGGGGTGAACCACTTGGTCGAGAACCTCGATACGTCCTTCACTCCACGCCTCCCCCAAGTACCGAGCGAGCGCTCGACTATGGACTTTTCGCAGCAAACGAAGCCTCCTTACCGCCTCATTTTTACGGCTCGTCGCTGCAAACCTGAATCGTTCCAATCATAAGTTCAAGCGATAATAGCGACCACATCCTATGAATCCAGTAGGGAAATCGTAGGACCCACGTGCGTCACGCGGCATTCAGTCCGGTTTTCGGCGCGCCATGCTTGCGGATGGGAATGACAATTTCACATCGGTACGATCGATTTCAGTCGTCGACGGGCGTGGAGGCGCGAACGGCTTTGGTCGTCGGGCGCGGTAGAAGGTGGCCCACCGAGCGCAAGCCGTCGTCACCGTCGACGACTTCGGAGGCGTTGGTGGCCGTCGCGGCACGGATGAACCAGGCATCCAGCTGCGAAGCGCTGGAGCATGCACGAATGCGCCGGCGGGTCGCGTCGGGGATTACGATTCCGCGCAGCTCGAGCAAGAGAAGCACATCATGCACGCGAGCCTCGGCCCAACCGTGAGCCCAACCATCTTGCCAAATCATTTCGACACCCTCTCCTCGCGCGCTTTCATCGCGCGCGATTTGGATATGAGTGCGCCAACGTGGCCGGCCTTATGGCCTTTTCTTGTCCCGCCCGTCGATATTAATGCTCGCTATGGTCCAACTCGCAACGGATGGTCACTCGACGCATTGTTGATGAATTAATCATTATTCGTGAGCCACACCGTTATGCTAGATCCCTCGACAGGCTTTGCGGGGAGCGATCGTTGCGATGTGGTCGCCATCTGGGACCGTCGCGAGCGTGCTTGCGTGAATGCCTACTATTGAATCGTTTCGAAGCAGGACTAACGGTCGTTAGCAGCCTTTTTTCAGGCAAGCTGACCGCGTTTTAATGCCAACTTAACGGCACCCAAGCCATTCATTACGCAAAATGGTGGAGGGAAGATGCAGTGCACGAATCGACGACCGACGGAATCGCTACCCGTCATAGCGCTTCTCGTCGAAGAGGGATTGGCCCACGCACGCGAACAACTTGGCTTGTTGGCAGGCGCGTCCGCGAAGGGCGATGCGGTGGAAGCCGCCACACTCGACCGTTTTAGTCGGTTTTTTGCGGACGAACTCGGTGTGCAAACGATCTACGAAGGGTACGTCGTCCGTTGGTCACGCGAGCCGGCCAACGCACACGAACAACGCGAGCTAACCCGGCTGCGCCAGGTTCTCGCGCATACGCGCGCCACGTTGGCCGAGGGCGAGTGGATGATCGGAACACTCAAAGAGCACATGGCACGACGAAAGGCCGTGGCGCCTCGATCGTTGTAAGGTCTATTTTACGAAGGCACGACTTCGAAAACATCCTCGTCGCGCAGGGTCAGGACCTCGCGGCCCGCATCCGCGAGCTTCGCGCGCGGAACATTGGAATAGCGGGCGGCGAACGCTTTGGTGACCCGCAAGGTGATCGCCTGCCCCGTCGACTTGCGCCGATAGGTCGTTCGCGTCTCGGGAGCGGGCGCCTCCGAAAGCGTTAAATTCAATCTGCCGAGGCTCGCGCCCGTGGCCGCGGCGGCGCCATCGGCGATGCACGAATACTGCACCTCGCGCGGTGTAAAGTGCACGATATCCATATCGAAGCTGCCACGCTCGAGGCCGAGCTTCGTGCGTGCATATTCCCCCATGCGGTATCCCGCGACCACCCAAGGGCCTGCGCCACCATGCACGGCGGCCACCCGCTCGATTGCCACATCGCTCGCGGGCGCGCTGGGGTGCGCGTTCGGAGGAGCCGACGAGGTGCAGGCCGCCAAGACCAAGAGCGCGATCGAGAGAATGCGAGGCATGCGCAGGAGTGTCGCTCCGTACGCGCGCGGTGTCCATCGCTACGACAAATTGTCGCATCGGCCGCTCGCGCATGCTCGGGGACCGAGCCATGGGTCGGAAACGGCAAAAATCCTCGATGGCATCTGGGTTGCTGATGCACCGCAGACCCAGAATGACCGCCCCCGATCCCCCAGAAAGCACCTTGCCCATCGGAGCTGCGCTCCGGCGCGTCTTCGCCAAAGGATATCGCCTCACCGATCTACGCACGGACCTCCTCGCCGGAACCGTCGTGGGCATCGTCGCGGTGCCACTGTCGATGGCGCTGGCCATCGCGGTCGGCGTTCCGCCGCAGCATGGCCTTTACACGGCCATCGTGGCGGGCGCGGTCGTGGCCCTGCTCGGTGGGTGCAAGTTTCAAGTCACGGGCCCCACGGCCGCGTTCGTGGTGATTCTCGCGCCCATCGCCAGCAAACATGGACTCGCGGGCTTGCTCAGCGCGGGCTTCATGGCCGGGCTCATGCTCATCGCCATGGGCATGGCACGCCTGGGAAACCTCATTCGATACATCCCGCACCCGGTAACCACGGGCTTCACGACCGGCATCGCGACGGTCATCGCCACCCTGCAACTCAAGGACGTTTTCGGGCTGCGCGCAGGAACCATGCCCGATCCGTACATTGGAAAGATCGCGGCCCTCTGGGGTGCGCGTTCGACGGCCAGCGCGCGGGAGCTCGGGGTGGCGGCGGTCACGCTGGCGCTTCTTCTGTTGATTCCGCGCGTGGTGAAACGAATACCGGCTCCGCTCATCGCCATTGGCGCGGTGTCGCTCGGCAGCGCGCTCCTGCATCGCGCCTATCCGGACTTCGCGGTCGCGACGATTGGGAGCCGCTTTCACACCATCGTCGATGGCGTGGAAATCGCGGGCATCCCATCCACCCTGCCGTCGCCTTCCATGCCGTGGGGTGTTCGAGGCGTGGGATTCGGCCTCGTGCAGGATCTACTTCCCGCGGCCTTCGCCATCGCCATGCTCGGTGCCATCGAGTCGCTTCTCTCGGCGGTCATCGCCGACGGAATGACGGATACGAAACACGATCCCAATTCGGAGCTCGTGGCGCTGGGCATCGGCAATGTGGTGGCGCCCATTTTCGGTGGCATTGCGGCAACGGGCGCGCTGGCGCGAACGGCCACGAACATTCGCACCGGGGCTCGCTCGCCCTTCGCCGCAGTCACACATGCCGTCGTCGTCCTCTTGGCCATGCTCGTTTTGGCCCCCGGCGTGTCGTACGTGCCCATGGCATCGCTCGCGGCGCTCTTGCTCCTCGTGGCGTGGAACATGTCCGAAATCCACGGATTCATCGGCGTCGTGAAAATTGCGCCGAAGAGCGATGTCTTCGTGCTCGTGACCTGCTTTGGATTGACGGTCTTTTTCGACATGGTCATTGCCGTCTCGGTTGGTTTCGTGCTCGCAGCCATTCTGTTCATGCGGCGTATGTCCGAGCTCACCGAATCGCATTTCGAATTCGACGCCTCGCGCGAGGGTGGCCGCTCTTCGTCGCTCCCCGACGGCGTCATGGTCTACGAAATCAATGGGCCGCTCTTCTTCGGGGCCGCGCAAAAGGCCCTCGCCACGCTTCGCGCCACGGCCGGGGACGCGTTTCACGTGCTGGTGATTCGCCTCGAGCGCGTGCCGGTCATCGATGCCACGGGGCTCGTCGCGCTCGAAAATGCCATTTCGAGCGTGCTGCGCGCGAAAAAGAAGGTCGTGCTCGCCGGCCCCCTTCCGAAACCGCATCGCATTTTCGACAAAGCCGAGTTGGAGGCAAAGCACCAAGGTCTCTTCATTCGCGCCAATGCCCAAACGGCGATGGAATTTGCCGTGAGCCTCGTCGATGCCATGCCTTCGTCGTTGCGAAAAACCACGGCCAACGTCGTGCAAGGGGGCTAACACGTCATGCTTCTATGTGCGACCGATCTCACGGAAACGTCACGACATGCCCTGGACACCGCCCTGGAGCTTGCGCCTTTGCTGCGCTGCGCGAGCCTACACGTGCTGCACGTGCATGAAACGGTGGAGCGCATCGACAGCGTGCAACACGAAGTCGATCGATGGGATGAATTGAAACGAGAGCTCGAAACGTACGTTGCGACCGAGATTGACCATGCCAGACGAGGGAAAATGCTGCCCGCGGAATTGAGTGTGTCGACGGCCGTGCGCTATGGCAAAGCGTATCGTGAGATTTTGCGGTATGCCGCCGATGTCCATGCATCATGGATCGTGGTCGGCACCCACGGCCGAACGGGGCTCGGGCACGTGCTTGGTTCGGTTGCCGAACACGTCGTCCGTCTGGCCCCGCGCACCGTCATCGTGGCCAAATCGCCCGAGGTGTGCGCGCTCCTTGCGCGGAACGCACACTGAATTGTTTCCGCGGAAGAGAGAGAGAGGAGCCGCCAAGACGCCAAGAATTTGGTGTTTGGCGCGTCAGCACCCCCATCCTCTTGGCGTCCTTGGCGCCTTGGCGGTTTCCTCTTCTGATCGAGGACCGGGGTCAGCGCGATGGGCAATTTTTGCGACTGTTGTCCGTGATGCCGGAGACGAGCCAGCGCCCGTCGCGTTTGACGAGGTTGATCATGTCCGTCCCACAGTGGTCCACTTTGCCATCGATGAAGAAATCGTACGATGCCCAGATGACCGCGATGTTGTCGTCGATCCGAATCAGCGGATTGTAAATGCGTTCCTCGAGCCGCTCGGAGCCGGTGGAGGGCAGCTTCTCGACGAATGCTTCGAACGGCAGCTGGACGATCCGTCCCCCTTCGCGGAGAAGCGTCGCATTGCCGCCGGGCAAGAGCTGAGCGCGGATCATGGCCTTGTCGCGTTTGGCGATGCCGTCCAACGTGGCTTGAAAAGGCGCCAATACAGCTTGTTCTGCAGGCGTGGCCGCGTGGCTGGAGCCATCGAGCAACGTCAATGTCATCACACCCGCGGCCAGTGCCGCTATGTTTCGAGAGATGGGCATGCTCCCATCTTATGACAAAAAACTCAGCCCTTGTCGGACGAGAGACGATCCCGATAACGCGCCAAGGTCTCCTCGGTGATTCCCGGGCCGGGGCGTAGTTCCATATCGCGTGCCCGCAAAGGCTGCCCATCCTCGCCGCAGATACGGAGTGGCGGAATGGGCCGGCCCGTGCGGCGATCGTAGACCAAGAGCGGCTCGTTGCCGTGGCCGAGCACCCAGCGATCGGACCATTGACGAAGGGCGGTCAGCACCACCGCCAGGTCTTTGCCCATGGGCGTGAGCGCATACTCGTAGTGTGTGCCGTGCTCGCCCACGTCGACCCGCTCGAGGACGCCGCGCTCGACGAGGTGGGACAGCCGCTGCGCGAGGATGTTCTTCGATATGCCGAGACTCTCTTGAAACTCGCCGAAGCGGCGCATGCCCATGAATGCGTCGCGCACGATCAGAAGAGTCCACCAATCGCCGAGCACCTCCAGCGCCTGGGCGACTGAGCAGTTCATTCCATCGAAACGAGTTCGCATGGCCAAAAATGGTTGCACGAAGGGACCGAATTGTCCACAGTCCGAAAATGGCCGCGACCACGGACTGGAAACAGACAGCGTGCATATTGTGCGAATGCAATTGCGGGCTCGAAGTCGAGCTGGGCGGTGAGGATGGGCGGCACCTCGTCCGTCTTCGCGGGGACAAACGGCATCCCGTTTCCCAGGGATATGCCTGCGAAAAAGCTCACCGCCTCGACCATTATCAACATGGTCCCGATCGGCTGACCACGCCGCTCCGGCGGCGTCCGGATGGCACCTTCGAGCCCATCGATTGGGACACGGCCATTCGCGAAGTCGCAGCGCGCCTGGCCGCCGTGCGTGACACCTACGGTGGCGATACCATTTTTTACTATGGTGGCGGCGGACAGGGAAATCACCTTCCGGGTGCCTATTCGCCCACGACCCGCCGTGCCCTTGGGTCGCGCTGGCGCTCGAACGCGCTCGCACAAGAGAAGACGGGGGAGTTCTGGGTGAGCGATCGCATGTTCGGCACGTACACCCGTGCCGACTTCGAGCATTGCGACGTGGGGCTTTTCCTCGGCAAGAACCCGTGGCACTCGCACTCGATCCCGCGTGCGCGGGTGACGCTCAAAGAAATTGCGAAAGATCCCGCACGCACGCTCATCGTCATCGATCCACGGCGCACCGAAACCGCGGAGCTGGCGGATATCCATTTGCAAGTTCGCCCGGGACGGGATGCATGGCTGCTCGCCGCCATGCTCCACGTGATCGTGACGGAAGATCTGGTGCGCCACGATTTCCTCGAAGCAAATGCCGTGGAGGTCGAGCCGACACTGGACGTTCTGCGCGCGATTCCGTTCGGTGAATGCTGCGAACACGCGGGCATCGATCCGGAGCTCGTCCGCCGCGCCGCACGCATCATCGGAAATGCGCGTGCCTTCGCAAGCTTCGAAGATCTGGGCGTGCAGATGAATCGCCAATCGACGTTGGTAAGCTACCTTCACCGGCTCCTCGTCGTCTTCACGGGAAGTATCGGCAGGCCGGGGACGCACTTCGCACCGACCACGCTGGTCCAATTCATGGGCGGCGGCGCCTCGCGGCGTTCGCCCGTGGCGAATGCGCCCATCATTGCGGGCCTCGTACCGTGCAACCTCATCGCCGAAGAGATCCTCAGCGATCATCCCAAGCGGTACCGTGCGATGATCGTCGAAGCCGCGAATCCGGCGCACTCCCTGGCCGACTCGAAGCGGTTTCGCGAGGCAATGGCCGCGCTCGACACGGTGGTGGTCATCGACGTGGCGATGAGCGAAACGGCGAAGCAAGCCCATTACGTTCTGCCGGCCGCCACACAATTCGAAAAGGCAGAGGCCACGTTTTTCAATTTTGATTTTCCGTCGAACGCGTTTCATCTGAGGCCGCGTCTCTTCGATCGGCCGGAGGGGGTCCTGCCAGAGGCGGAAATCCACGCACGCTTGGCCGAGGCGCTCGGGGCCGTGACCGAGGAGATGCTCGCCCCGCTGCGCGAAGCCGCCACGCGAGGGCTCGCGGCCTACGCGGAGGCGTTTGCCGCACGCCTCTTCAGCGACCCAATGTACCAATGGCTGGCACCGGTAATTCTGTATCGGACACTGAAGTTGCCCGAGGCCGTTCGCGAGGGCGCGGTGATGTTCGCCCTCGTGCTCAAGAAGGCCTTCGAGAGTCCCGTGCAGCTTGCACGCGCTGGATTCAGTGGCACGCCCATCGAAGCCGCCGTGCGACTCTTCGAGGCCATCCTGACGTCACCGTCCGGTGTGATCTTTGCCGTCGACGAATGGAGCGAGGTGCTTCAACGCATCGGCACCAAGGATCGAAAGATTCACGTTTCGCTGCCGGATTTGCTCGAGGAGCTCGAGAAGTGCATGCGCTCCGGGCCGAATGATCACGATGAGCGCTTTCCCTTCGTGCTCTCGGCGGGTGAGCGTCGCTCGTTCACGGCGAATACGATTATTCGCGATCCGTCGTGGCGAAAGAAGGACGCGAGCGGTGCGTTGCGCATGAACCCCGAGGATGCCGCGGCGCTCGGCGTCGGCGACGGCGACACCGTCCGCCTGACGACGAAGCGCGGCAGCGTCATCGTTGCCACCGAGATATCCAACGCCATGCAACGCGGCCACGTATCGCTGCCCAATGGCATGGGCGCGGGTCCCGGCGGCGATGGCCTCCTTGGCGGCGTAGCCCCCAACGAGCTCACCGCCCTGGAAGAGCGCGATCCCTTCGCCGGCACACCGTGGCACAAACACGTGCCCGCGCGCATCGAACGCACCGACGGCACGGCGCTCGCCTAGCGTCGTCGATCGCGAACCACGTGCTCCGTGTTATTCATGAAGAGCAACGTCGTGGACGGTGCAGCAGGTGCTTCACGGCGAATTTCACACCGGTCACCTTCTGGTGACACCGCGGGGCTTGCGCTTGCACGACTTCGAGTGCGCGTGCCGTGGACCGGTGGAGTGGGATATCGCGGGGCTCGAGAATCCTGCCAGTTATGGCGCGCTGGATGAAACGCTGTTCGCACGACTTCGGACCATGAAACATGGTATGCGTCGTCACGGGGTGGGCCGTAACGCCGGACCGGTCACCTATTCTGAGCGAAGCCCTCGATTACCACCCGGGCGAGCTTCGCCGCGCTCACTAGCAAAAATTAAAGAGAAAATGGATTAAAAAAGTCGAACTCCCTATTCGTTCGCCAATCCCTATAGACAAACCGATCACCCTGCTGCTCAACCTTCGCATTTCGAACGAATCCACTAATATTTTTGAACCGAAACTCAAATTCGCCAAAATCAGTACCCAGAAATACATTCATCGACAAAACGGTCCCTTCACGATGCAGCCGGACGTCCTGAATAACAATTGGAGCGCTTTGAGTGTCGGCCTGATAAGAATCGACAAATTTGCAATAATCGCCGGAATCACCAACAGATCTTTCGTAATGGTCGACCCCTTCAAAGACCAACATCACGAAGGCGCGTCGAGCACCCTCGCTCACGACGGCATAGTCGCAGATCATTGTTAGGACAGCACGGGCCGAATCGTATTTGAACGCGATTAACAGATACTCTCTTAACAGCGGGAGCGCGGTACTCGCATCTTCCAACGCTTCCATCACTTCTCCTAATTAGTAGGTCCCTCATACATCATATATGTGAGCTCGTTGAACTGCGGGTGGGAAATTGGTACCACATTTCCATCCACGTCCAAATCGTTACCTGCAGCGTCGTTCCAGCGAAGGTGTCCTTCCAAACCCAGCCCTCATTGTTTCCCGTCGGCGACGCGTTGCCACCGCTTCGGCCTATTGCGTTCGAGCCATTTCGGACTGACACCGCGTAGCGACAACCGGCAAAAGCAGTCATTATTGTGAACTAGGACCTGCAAGCCACCTACGAAACACGAATGACTCTCTGCTCGCCACAGATGCTTACCATCATGTGGTGTCGCACACCGCCTACCCGTCAATGATGTTCTCGACGGGCATCAACGACCCGAGGCTTCACGAAGCCATGAACAGCTTCCGGCGCGACGTTTTTACGGCTGGCGGCACGTCGCGTTGATGTCCGCGACGACGCTGTCGATGCAGGTCGTTTGCTCGGTGCATGAAGGAAGGGCCATGCAGTCCTCCATGCGCTTTCGATAGATGGGCTGGAATCGGGGGTACGTGCAGACATCGATGTTCCATTGGCCGCGGCAGGCCTGGGCCATGGCCATGCAGGCCGCGGTCTCCTTTTCGTTGTTTGCGCGGCCCACGGCGGCCATGCACGCGGCGTGGTCGACGTTGGCGCTGCACTCCTTGGTGCCGCGGCAGTCGGAGTAATCGAGTGCGAAGCGTGGCTCGTAGGCGCACTCCATGAAGTCCGCCGTTCGGTCGCAATTCGAGAGGGATTCGCTCGATTTCTCGTCGCATGTCGATGCGCGCAAGTTGATCGAGGCGCAAAGATCACTGCCCGTGAGATCGGATTTTCGGTCCGGGGCGATGACCTCGTTGTTGCAGCCACACATCGATCCAATCAAAATAGATACCATGACCAAAGACTTCATTCATCATCCTACTCTTTGAAACAGGTCCAAAATTTACCAAGGAAGCCAAGTTCAGAAATTCCAAGTCAAGCCCGCGAGGTAACGTTCGCGGATGCCGTCGGCGTTGCGCAGGGCGAAGCCAAAGGATACGTACGCGTCGATGGACAGGTGCGGGGTGAAGTGCGCCTGCAGGAGCGGGAGCGGCCGGTAGCCAAAGCTCTGCAAGGAGCCGATGACCAGCTCCGGGCCGGGGGTCATCATCGACGATTTGCCGTAATAGGGCTCGTCGTCGCTGAATCGAATATCGTCGACCACGCCGACGGCGGCATTCAATGTTACGGAATTGCGAATCGTCCAACTGTAGCCGGCCGTGGCAAGAGTACCCCATGTCGTCGGAGCCTGCCCCGGACCGCCCGAGGTCTTCGAGTGCAAGCGCATTCGGCTTCGTGCCGTCACACCGAGAATGATGCTCTGATCGTAGTGTGTCCATATCCGCACCGTCACGCCCGCGTCGGGTGTGGTGACCCAGGCATCGGCGTAATCGAAGCCGGTCAATCCAATGCGCGGAATCACTTCGACCTTGCCTGGTTCCCCGAATCGGTAGGCAATGGCCGGCAGCGGAATCGTCCACGAAAGGCGGTCGGTGATTCCGTACGTCAAAACGCCAATCGCGTGGAAGTTGCGGGCAGTGTATTGGTCGGGCTGGTTTTCATTCGCCCGCGGGCCCCCATCGGCCGCGTACGTCGGCTCCCCCCACGAGCGCGCGGGCCCCGACAAGATTCCGACCCCGATTCGAGCCTCGAACCAGCCTTTGGGCATGGTGCTGGCCGTGCTCACCGGCACCGGCTTCTCCTCGCCATCCCCCTTGAGTGCGAGCTTTTCCGTGCCCGAAGCCTCGAGCTGCCCCTCCGACATCGTCACCGCTGCGCCCGCAGGGATTTCCACTTCCTTCGAGTGCACGCGTCCATTCTGCACGCGACGGACCATGTATCGGCCCGGCGGCAGCGCCAGGCGAAGCTGACGCTGACCGGCAGGCACCTCCGCCACGGCGATGCCGCTCGAAAGATGAATGACCTCCAAGGGTCCCTGCGATTCTTGCAATTCGAGCGCGCTCGGGCTCGAAGCCACCTGCGCGAGCACGACATCCTGCCGTCCACGAAGCTGGACATCGAAGCTCGGATGCTGCGTCACCGTGGCAAAGCGTGCGCTGTCGCGGATGGTGCGCTCTTTGGCATAGTCGAATGCCTCTTGCAGCGTAATGTTGCCATCGCCCGTCCGATCCGCGGCCCCGAGAAGCCCGGCGGCGAGGTGGTGCGTGAAAAACGAACCACGGACGACCTCCGCCTCGTGTGCATTCTCGAAGCCCGAGCTCGATGACACCAGCGCCGAGCCCTCGCTCGTCAATGCGGCGAGATCCGCAGGCTCGAGCGGCGGGCCCACCGAGACCCCTTTGGCCTGCGTCCATGCGCCGCCCCGGCACGTGTCGAGAATGCCCACGCGAACGCGCGCGTTGATGTGCGCGAGCCGGTCTCGAAGTGCCGCGAGCGGCATCGGCTCGCCGTGCGGAAATAGGGTTTGCCCGTCCGAGTGGCCCGAATAATAAAAAACGAACAGCGTCTCGTCTGCCCCCGCCGTGCGAACTTGCGCGGCGACTTCGTCCAGAATGCGGCCGATCTCCGCGGGGCTCGGCTCGATCAGCACATGAACGTCGGCCGGCGCGAAACGGCCGACGCTCTCGAGCACTTTGCCCATGCGGGTCGCATCGTCGTGCGCGAATCGAAGAGGAGAACGGCCCCGGGGCGGCGCATTCGCGCCAATGAGCACGGCGACTCTGCGCACGTGGGCCGGAGGCGTCGCCGAAGCAGCCGTTGTGAAAAGATTCGACGCCAAAAGTGCGCCGGCAGAAATGATCGTTCGAAGTAGGGAAAATCTCATGGACTCACGGCCTTGGGGAATACGAATTCAATGACCCACACTTTGTTCGTTTGGAGGCGCTGGCGGACCGCCGAGCCAAAGGCATCGTCGTCGAGACGGGCGCCGCTGAATACGAGGGCAATTCGCTCGTCGCCGGGTTGAGCGTCGGCAATCATGGTGAATGGCAATGGCGCACTCCCGGAGGGGCAGCCGCCATCGAAAAGCCGCGACCACGAATCCCCGGACCGAGACGCGACGGCCACGTGCGTGAATCCCTCGCACCCGGCGCGAAGGGCAATGGCATCGCCCGGGCGAATGGGTGAACGGCCATCCCAGATGCGCGAACGCCCTTCGCTGCGAACGAGCGCTTGCGCGGCCGGAGCACCTTTGCTGGCCACGTACGATCCCGTCGATTCGTCGGGCACCGAATGCACCGCGAGGGCAATGGCCGCGGCCAAGGCCACGGCACCCGCCGCCGCCACCATGATGGTGCGAATGCGCGAAACCTTCTTTCTCGTCACCGGCAACGCGGACATGGAATCGCCCTCGAGCGAGGCCAAATAGCCCGAGCAGCGCCCGCATGTCGCAAGATGCCGGGCGAGCTCCGGATCCCCGGTTTTGCCATTTGCAAAGTACACGTCGAGGGCAAACGTCGACACCTCGTGCCGTGAATCGTTGGCCGTCATGATGCAAACTCCTTTCGCCACGCGTCGGCGTGGACGTCGAACCCCTCGAGCAGACGCCGGACGGTGCGCTCCGAAACCTCGAGAACTTCGGCGGTCTCCGTGTGCGAGAGACCGTCGATCCGACAGAGAATCGCGGCTTCCAGTTCCTCCCCTGGCACGCGCGCGTGAAGGGCCAACATGATCTTCTTGGCCGCAATCGATTGCTCCACGCCCACACCGCATGGAACGCGTTCGGCGGTATCACGGTGATCGTCGGTGGTGATGCTCCGCCGCCGTTTTCGCAATGCATCGATCGCCAGGCGCGTACAAGTTCGATAAAGCCACGCCATGATGGGCCGTGCATCGGCATTCGGCGGAAGCTCGGCCTCCGCGAACCCCGATTGCCACAGGCGAAGAAAAGCGTCCTGAGCAACCTCTTCGGCCTCGGCAGACGAACCGAGGAGACGTCGACATTTCGCGCGCACGGGCGCAAGGAAGCGAACATAGGCAGCGGGAAACGAGGTGGGTGAATCAGGCACGAAGCGAATCCTCACCCCCTAAGACGCCGGCACGGACCCGATCCGGCCAAAAAAGGTCGCCGTCCTGGGCAGAGCCGTAAATCGCGAGTATTCTCGCGCGCATGAGCAAGGAGCACTCTGCAGGGAGGCTGCATGCGGAAACGGTGTGCGTGAGCGCGGGGCGCACGGAAAAACGCGCCAACGAGCCGCTGAACGTGCCACTGGTCATGGCGTCCAACTTCCGCGCGGGGCACACGGGCGAGTACGCGCGCGATGATGGAACGGAAACGTGGACTGCGCTCGAGGCCGCTGTCGGTGCGCTCGAGGGCGGCTCTGCGCTCGCGTTCGCATCGGGAATGGGCGCGACGGCGGCCGTTGCCGATCTGTTGCCCGCGGGCGCGCGCATCGTCGTGCCCAATGATTCGTACATCGCCATGCGCGCGCTGTTCGAGGAAGCGGGGCGCTGGGAGATCCGCACCGTCGACATCACGGACACGGAAGCCACCCTGGCCGCGGCGCAAGGCGCGGATTTGCTCTGGCTCGAATCGCCAACCAATCCATTGCTCGACGTCGCGGACCTTCCTGCATTGTGCAAAGGTGCACGTGCGGCCGGGGTGCGGGTGGTCGTCGACAATACGTTTGCGACTCCCCTTTTGCAGCGCCCGATTGAAATGGGTGCAGACATCGTCGTGCACAGCGCGACGAAGTTCATTGGTGGCCACTCCGACCTGCTGCTCGGGCTGACGGTGACCGCCGATCCGGATTTGTACAAACGCCTGCGAAGGCGGCGAGAACTCGCGGGTGCGACCCCCGGCGGTCTCGAGGTGTTCCTCGCATTGCGCGGGCTGCGAACCATGCCCGTTCGATTGCGGCAGGGCGAGAGAACGGCGGCGGCCCTCGCGCAGCGCTTGCACGAGCATGCCGAGGTGTCGCGCGTGCGCTACCCCGGCTTGCCCAACGATCCGGGCCATCAGCGCGCCGCCGCGCAAATGGACGGATTTGGCGCCGTGCTCTCGTTCGAGGTGCGCGGCGGCAGCCAGCGCGCCGACGCCATTTGCGAAGCCGTGCGCGTGATCACCTCCGCCACGAGCCTGGGCGGCGTCGAGAGCACCATCGAGCGGCGCGCCAAGTTGCCGCGGCAGGAGCACGTGCCCGGCAGCCTCCTCCGCTTCAGCGTCGGCTGCGAGCACCTGGAAGATCTCTGGTCGGATCTCGCCTCCGCCCTCGCCGCAACGTCGTAATCTCGCACCAACGAAAGCGGGGCCCGCGTGGATGTCTTGAATCGCTGGACGAATTTCTGGCGTTTTCGACGGGCCCTCGCAAGCAGCGCGCGCGATCCCAACGGCGCACTTCTTCGGGCTCGACTCGGCGAATGGGAGACGGTGGCGAGTCGCCACGGGTTCGCGCTGATCCTCGGTGAGGCTCCGCAAAGCATGCGATTGTGCGGGATTTACGACGAATTGGAGGTCGAAATCCAACTTTCCATCGGCGGCAGTACGGGGGATCGCCATTGTGTCTTCTTTTCCGCGCGCCTTCCCGCGGCGCTGCCCGCTGGCCTGCTCGAACGGCTCAATGGAGTCGTGGGACCCGTCATCAAGTATCGTGCGGCCTTGTTCGACGAGTTCGAGAGCATCTTGTCGGAATCGAACGTCCCCGCCGGTTATCGCACCAGCGGGCGAAACGAGACCATTGCCGAGGCCCATCGCCTTTTCAATCCTTCCGGGGACGGCTGGACGACGCTCCGGCTATCGAGCGAATACCTCACTTGCGCCATGCCTTGGATCAATGGTGCGTACGAATACACCGAGGTTCTCGTGAATCTGACCCGAATGGCCCGGATCTTCGCGTCGCATTAGCATTCGTGGCCGGCGTCGCAGGTGGGAAGGCCGTTCTCGCATTTGGGGGTGTTGGCGCACGCCGAATTGCTCGGATCGCAAACGACACCGCAGCCCGCGCCCTCGCATTCCACGTTGCCCAGGCAGGATTGCGCTCCACAGCACAAGATGGCGCAGCCTGACCCTTCGCATGAAATCTTGTTCTTGCAGGCCTGCGGCCCGTCGCAGCGCACCTCACAATTGGTGCACTCGACGGCGTCGCACGCGAATTGGCCCTTGCAGTGCAGCTTGCACGGCACGCCGGCGGGACAACGATCGTGCCCGCACGGAGAGGACGGCGAGCACTCGATGGTGCAGGCGCCAGCGACGCATACGCCACCGTCGCAAGCCCGGCGGCATTGCTCGTCTGCGTCGGCGTCCATGCCAGCATCCGCAGCGTCCTCCACGCCGGCGTCCGTGGTGGTGTCCGGCGCCACCTCCTCGGAGCCTGTATCCTTTGGAACGCTGAACGAAGCATCCACGGTGGCGTCGGCGCCCATCATCGGGCCGAAACCGCCCTCGGCAAGGCTGCAAGCCCACGCATGCAGCGCCGGCAGGCATAGACCCACGGCCCATAGGACGGCTCGACGGCTCCGCATACCAAAGCAGTAACCTCGAGCTGGAGTATTGGCTCACCAATTCGCTCTTACGGTATTTCAATGGCGCGCGTCTCTCCCAGTGAAAGGCGGTCCGCCGGCGGAAGCTCGGCGTCGCTCTAGCAACCGGTAGCACCGAGCCAGGCCTCCCATGTGAGCGCGGAAGGGAAGACCAACAACGATATCGCACCATCGAATGCGGTGCTCGAATGGCCACTACCGATTCTCATGACTCGATTTCGCGTATCGTCCCATTTTGAAAATTTGACGCAATATGTCATTCAAAATTTGCGCCGGCGTCTCATAATTGCAGATGGCCGCCCGCACTCATCGGCGGGAAATCGCATTTCGAAAGGGATATATCCATATGAAGACTTCGACCGTTCTCGCAACAGGTCTCTCGATGTCCATTCTCGTCGCGTGTTCGTCCGCAGGCGACACGGGGATCGACGATGCCACGGGCCTCGCATCCGCCCCCATCATTCATGGCTCGGACTCGGATGCCCGCGAAGACGAAGCGGTCCTCATGCAGATACGCGCCGATCTCGGGATGTACGCATGTACGGCGACCTTGCTCGCGCCCAACCTCGTTCTCACGGCACGTCATTGCGTGTCGCAGCTCCACGACGACGACCCCACCATTACGGACACGTGCGATCCTCGCCTGCTGGGCGACGATTCTCCTGCCGAGAACATGTCATTCTTCGTGGGGCCTCGCCGACCGGGCGCCCGAACGAAGCCGGCAGCCAAAGGCAAGCAAATCTTTCACGACCAGACGACCGAAGGTCTCTGTGGTCACGACATCGCACTCGTTCTCCTCGATCGGGAAATTCCGAATGCGAAGATTGCCAAAGTTCGATTGACGGATTCCACGCGCGCGGGCGAGAAGATCACCGCCGTCGGTTGGGGGATGACCGAAAAAACGGACGATCCCGCGGTTCGCCAGCATCGCACGGGCATCGAGATCGACTCGGTCCGGCCGGGTTCCACCCCTGAGCGCGGAACGGCCGCGGACTTTCAGGTCGGCGAATCCACATGCCACGGGGATAGCGGTGGACCGGCGCTCAGCGAAAAGACCCACGCGGTCATCGGAGTCGTCTCGCGCGGCGACAACGGGTCGCCCGATGAACGGCACCCCGTGCTCCACTGCATCGACAACGCCGGCGGCGGCGGCAAAACCTGGGGTGTTTACACGAAAACGAGTTCTGCCAAGGATGTGATTCAGCGCGCGGCCGCAGCCTCCGGCCACGAGCTGCAATCCGAATAACAACGTTCGAAATCGTCTCCCACGAGGTCTCTTTTCGACAAGGCGAGCCCAGGAAGCAGCCATACACGGTCATGAGACCTCGTTCCTATTTCGCATTGGCAACTTGTACCGTTCTGTCGATCCCCGCGTGCAGCATTCCCCATCAAGATTCCGAAGTAGCCTCCCGTTCGGACGAAATCGTCGATGTGCCGCAGACGCCCGTGGAGCGTCAGTCCATCGGCAACTGCTGGCTTTACGCCGAGGCAGCCTGGGTCGAGTCGATGCACCTTTCGGCAACGGGTGAGTCCTTTACAGCGTCCGAGTCCTACTGGACGTACTGGCATTGGTTCGATCAGATCGCCGAAGACGATGCGACGGAGGTCCAGACCGGTGGGTGGGAGGCCACGGCCCATCGGATCATCACGATGCGAGGCCTGGTTCGCCAGGCGGACTTCGTCCTCGCGGACAATGGCGTCGAGATGTCGACACAGCAGAAAAAGGCCCTCGATGCGGTCAACGCGGAACTTCGCTCCGGCCGGCTCTCGACGGCGAGCGCACGTGCGGACCGCAAGCTCGTCCGAAGTGTGCTCGACAAGGCGTGGGGCCTCCCCACGGCGACGCGCACGTGGCTCGATACCGCCTTCGGCGACGATGCCTCCCGCACGCTGGACGACGGCGCCGAAATCGAGGGCACGCCCATTCTGTCCCCCGCGGCATTTCGCGTCCGTTATACGGAGCGCACCGCCAGCTCGCGCCCGAGCGTCCCCAAGGACACGAATTTGTCACAGGCCATTCGAGATTGGCATAGCGAACAGTATCCATCGAGTGCGACGAATCGGCGCAACTTCATGATTCGCGTGCAGCGTGCGCTGCACGATCGGCAACCCGTCGTCTTGTCGTGGGCGGTGGATTTCAACGCGCTGGAGCAGAGCACGAACGCACGGCGCGGCTCGTTCAATATGACGACGCTCGGTGCAAGCGGAGGCCCGGGACATCAGGGCGGGCACATGGTCGTGCTCGAGGATTACCAGGCCATGACGCAGAACTTCGGACTCTTGGCCGCCGGAACGACGCTCGATCCGAACCAGGCGGCCGATCGGGCCAAGCTCGAAGCCGCGCTTTTGCCGTCGACCACGGTGCAGTTCCTGCGTGTCAAAAATTCATGGGGTACCGTGCGCGCCGATCGGTCGAGCGTGCCGGGATTCCCTGGATACCACGATTTGTACATGGATTATCTGAACGGCCCCATCGCCTGGTGCCCCGATGCAGAGGATCCGTCGCCCGCCACGTGCCGCGGCCGCACCGTGCCTCTGTGGACGGTCATGATGCCGCCTGGCTATTGATGATCACCGCCCGCACGAAATCAGCGGTGTCCCGAGACCGAAACGAGTAGCCACGGCATGTAGACCGCATCCGCCCGTGGCATATTCTGATATGTTGTAATTTGGTCCAAGGTCAAAACGCCCGTACGGAGAAAAGCGAGAAGGTGCTGTTCGAAGCCGAGGCTCCAGCTTTCCTCGATCGAATCACCGATTCCAAACGTTACGGGCGTTGCGACCACTTGCAGGTCCATGACCTCGAGATTCGCCAGCTTCGAAGGCACCCGGCGGATCCATCGGCCATCGAAACCTTCCCCGCTCATCTTGTCGAGAAAGGCGTGATGCACGGCCGTGATCTCCTTACGGGCTAGCTCGTCGCGCGGAAGGATGTACGCGTCCTCCACGAGGATGCTGCCCTCCGGCTTGAGCCACCCGACGGCGCGCTGCAGAATCGCGTCGCGGTCCGGCAGGTGCGACAATAGAAAACGGGCGTGAATGAAGTCGAACGAGCCGCTCGGAAAA
The DNA here is from genome assembly GCA_037157775.1 of Sorangiineae bacterium MSr12523. Lineage (NCBI taxonomy): Bacteria > Pseudomonadati > Myxococcota > Myxococcia > Myxococcales > Pendulisporaceae > Pendulispora > Pendulispora brunnea. The sequence continues at coordinate 1,287,558 of CP089982.1, read as the reverse complement.
TCGTCTTTCACGAGGTCGACCTGCGTCACCTCCAAATTGGGCATGCGCCTTTCGCGTACGGGAAAGGGGTCGAGATAACGCGGGTCGATCTCGGCGGCGATGACGCGACCGCGTGGGCACCGCTCGGCCAACCAATACGATAGGGCCCCGGCGCCTGCCCCCATTTCCAGGCAATGCCACTCCGGACGAATGGCAAGGCCTTCGATCAGGGCTTTCGACGTGGGGTCGGCCCATCGTTCCAACGCCCTGAGGCGAGCCAACTCCGTTGGAAAATCGCGTCGCATGGCCCCTCGTCCTCCGCCCGCGGCGAATGCCCTTTTGGACAATCACCGTCATTGGGGCGACGGTTATACTCCAATGCAAATGATTGGACAGACATTTCGTATCGAAATGTTCATCACCATCATTTGGTCACACGCTCGCGCGAAGCGCGGCCATGATGCACTTGCAGACCTGTAGTCACTGCGAGCGCGATCGGTGTCGTTCATCGACCAATCGCTCGCTCCCATACGATCCTTGGGAGGGTCCTTTCATGTTATCCAAACGATTGTGGATTCTCGGCGTTGCCGCTTTCTCCGTGGGGTGCACGCTGCTCGTCGAAAGCGATATCCGCGGCCGCGGCATCGGCTCGACGTGCACGACCAATGACGACTGCCACGCGGGGCGATGCAACGAGCGCGTTTGCGTGGCAAGCTGCGCGGTGAACGCCGATTGTCCCGGGTCGACGAAATGCTTCGTCGGTGAATGCCATCCGCCACTCACGGTTGCCATGCTGTACGTGGGATTGAACACGGCCGGTGAAGGCTGGACATTGACGCACCACGAGGGACTCGAATACGCGAGAAAGAAGCTCCCCTGGGTGAATGCCTACGAGGAAGAAAATGTACTACCGAACCCGACCGATCCCGAGCACGGGGCGATTGCGCAAAAGATCGACATTGCCGTAAACCAGCGCGGAGCAAACGTCGTCGTATTGAATTCCTTCAGCCAGCGCGACGAAATGCTGCTACGCGCTAAACGCTATCCCAACGTAAAATTCATCAATGTTCTCGGAAACAAGTCGGGAGGCAACGTCCTCTCGATCGGGTACAGACCGGAGGTAGCCTGGTGGCTCGCCGGGCGGGTGGCCGCGATGAAAACGAACAAGCGCCGCCTTGGCTTCATCGCCTCGTTCGTGACGCCGGAGGTCGTGCGTGACGCCGCCGCATTCACCTTGGGGGCGCGCGGCCTCCAGCCCGATATCAAGGTGGAAATCCAATGGCTCGGCTTTTGGTCCGACTACATCAAGGATCCCATTTTTCCGTACCACGGGAAATTCGGCGACGGCATGGTGTACCGCGAGGAGCTGCTGACCTATCGCCTCATCGAGGACGGTGCCGACGTCATTGCTCACTCCTCGGATACGGGAAGATCGGTGAGGCTGGTCGAAAGGTTGCGCACGCATCCAAAACTCCCGTGGCCCGTGTATTCGATCAGCAACGATAACGCCAACGGATGCAACGAGCTCGTGAACAACTCCCTCAGCGGCGCGCCCATGCAAACGTGCCTGGCAAGCCCTCATGCCAACTGGGGCCCTTTGTACGTGAAAGTTTTCAAAGACGCTCACGCCGATCTCCTGGATACGGCGACGAACCTTCACCTGGGAATGACCGCCGACGAAAACAGCGTGACGGGCTTTCGAGTGAATAACAACGCGGGAATCGACGACACCTCGGTTCGCGGTTACATGAACGACGTCGTGGAGCAAGGATGGCAACATATCTACGACGGTCCGGCAGGACGGCCCTACGCGACGACGGGCCAGCGGGATCGCGATGGCGACGGCATCTACGACGCAAAGCAGATTTTTGGCGAGGACGGCGAAAAGATGACCCTCGAGGAGCAGGAGAGAATGTGCTGGTTGCCCGAGGGATTGGTCGAAAAGGAGGACCTCGACAATCCAACTTCGCCAGATAAGCCGGCCACCGTTCCCGACGCCCAGCGTGTCCTTCATCCCGATAAAGTCATCAACGAGATGCTGCGCCCACCGGGCGTGACGACGAACGAGGCGTTCATCTGCTCGAAGAACCTATGAAGAGTTCACCGGCTCCAGGGATCGCTCGTATCGACGGGGCGTACGAGCTTTCCTGCCGGTGCCGTTGCCGAAGGCTCCGTGGAAGCTGAATTGGGAGGCGGCGAGGATGGCGCCGCCGCCGGGCGCGCGGGTAGCGCACGCGCGGGCGGGTGCCACGGCGCCGCGGCCTCCTTGGCGAGGTGAATCACGATGTCGCCATCCTTATCCATGGCGACACGTACCTTTCGCGGCGCGTATCCCTTGGCCTCGGCGCGAACCTCGCGCGTCGAAGGCTCCGCCGGGCCGTGATGGATCCACGGATTGTCGTGTACCCCCGCACCGTCCACGAAAAGCCGCGCATCGGCAGGTTCCGTGCGCACCACGATCACCACGTCTTCCTTGGGTGGCTCGATCGCCGGGGGAAGGCCGTGCGCTGCGGGGGTCGACGATTCCGCGGGCACGATAGGTTCCCGCTGTCCCATGGCGACCATGATTCCGGTCGCAGCGGCAAGCAGCGCGAACGCACCCAATCCAAGTGCTCTCGCGCGACGCCTCGGTGCCGGCGCATTGCCCGCGCTCTCCGACGGCTCCATGACGATATCCATTCCGACCCCGCGGACGGAGGATGACGCGCTCGAGGGCGGCGGCGCCTCGTACACCGAGGTGGGCCAGCGCACGGCACTGGGCATCGCCGCGGAGTCGCGCCCGAGCGCGACGTATTCTGCGGTCGACTCGGCGGACAGTTTTCGAATTTGCGCCTCGATGAGGCGCCGTCGTTCCGCACGAAGCGGCTCGAAGAGCTCCGCCATCTTGGTGCGAAGATCGAACGCGGTAGACCTATCGGCGGCGAGAAATGCCTCGATGTCGGCCTGGAGTTCCAGGCAATTCGCATAACGAGCGTCTCGACGGTGCGCCATGGCTTTTCGCACGATCGTGTCGAGGGCGGCGGGCACATCGGCGCACACGCTTCGCGGAGAGGGCACCTGATTGCCGACGACGGAGCTCACGATCTCGACGTCCGCCCGCCCTTTCCAAAGCGATTCGCCAACCGCAGCCTCCCAGAGCATGGCCCCCATGGCAAAGACGTCGCTGCGGCGATCGACCTTTTGCCCGAGCAGATGTTCCGGCGACATGTAGCGAACCTTCCCTTTGAAGGTCCCATATGCCGTTTCGATGGTCGACTCCGCGGTTTTCGCAATACCGAAGTCCAGAATCTTCACCACCCCGTCGAAGGTGACGAAGACATTGGGCGGCGAAATGTCTCGGTGCACCAGCTCGAGCGGCCGCCCGTCGAAGTCTTTCGCCTCGTGCGCGTGGTGCAATCCGGTGAGCGCCTCGGAGAGGATGCGCAAATGCATCCCACATGGCACCGGGCGCCCGAGCCGCTTCCCGTGCGCAATCAATTTGTGAAGGGGTTGCCCGTCCAGGTACTCCATGACGGTGACATCCCGATCGCCTTCCTGGATGACTTCGTAAGTCTGCACGATGTTCGGATGATTCAGTCGGGCGGCCAGCCGGGCCTCCTCGCGAAACATCTCCATCATCTCGGGATTATCGGCAACGCCAGGGTGCGGCACCTTCAAGACGACGAGTTTGTGAAACCCGTGAGGCCCTCGCATCATGGCGAGGTAGACATGGGCCATACCTCCGCGCCCCAACTCGGCGACGAGCCGGTACTTGCCCGATGCGGACAGCTTTTTCAGCCACTCGTTTCGATCGATGGACATGCGGACGCTACCGAAGAAGGAGCGGTATCATCGAAAAGCCATGCGTTGTTGTCAAATCCAATCCCAAATACGATTGGCCATTTCCCCCAACGCAATGCGTTGGGCGAGATATCAGTTGGAATACCATCTCGCCGGTTCGCGACATTGGCAATGTATCGGTCGGTGGGTGACGGTCATCACAAAAAGTCATCGGGTGTAATTTCCTCGGAGTCATCCTCGCGAGGGGATGACAGCCCAGCCATCAGCAGGCCGCGCACCTGCCGAAGTGCAGATTCCGCACTCCGACTCGCCTCGATCGCGGGGTGTACGGGACGGCCGTCGTCTCCGGCGCTCAAATGCAGTTCCTTCCTCAGGCGCCTGGTAAGCAATTTGACATCTTCCAGAAGATCCGCCGTATCGAAGAGCAATTGCTTCGAGAGGCGCTCCTGCGGCGAAACGTTGGGGCGCGCATTGCTTGGTTTTTGGCGCAACTTCACCTGATGCCCCATGAGGAGCGGAGCTTGAATCGGCCTCCCGAGAAGGGGACCCGTTTTTTTGGTCGTAGCCATGCTCGCCTATGGCCAGAAATCGTTGGGTGAACATCCTTTCGTCGCCCGGCATGCGACCATTTGTCGCGGGGCGCGAATGACCCTTCGATTACAAAATAGCGCGCACCTTTTTGGCACCAAATGGACATTACTCGGCCATTTTCAGCAAAAAGGGTCGGGAGTTTGGCAGGATGCGTCGTACGCACACCCTCACGCTGAACCGCGACCGGGAGGACCATTTCATGGATCACGAGCCGCCGAGGACATTTGCCGTCATCTCGTTTCTCATCAAGCAAAGTCTGCAAGATGCACGGTCACAGGTTCACGCGTTGAGGCGGCTGCAGGCGAACCAACTCCTACCACCCGACGAGTCGACCTTGAACCAGATCGGGCGACACCTCGACAATGAGCACACCGTGCACGCCATCCATCGCGAGCAAATCGACGAGTGGTCGCGCGAGCCCATCGAGGCCCATCAGCACCGTGAGCTCGAGCGGCTGCGCGACCTACTCTCGTTGACGTACGCGACCTTGGCCGAAGGCTACCGAATCCTCGAAAGCATTGGACGCCGGACGGAGTCGCCTTCCCCCTGAGCCGGACGGCCGAAGGTCATCGCAAACAGGCCGTGAGAAGTCCCCTCGTTCGATCCAAATTTGGTTCGTGGGAGGTGTCGCATGAAGCACTTGAGCTCCGTTCAATGGGAAGAGGCGCGCGTCGCATTCCGCATCATGCTGGCCGCGGGCATCGCTGCGTCGTTGTTCATATTCACCACGCAGGGCATATCGTCGCTCCTTTTGGGCCTCCTCGTGGGAACGAGCGTCATCACGTTCCTGGCGATGCTCTACTTTCACCGATGGCGAAGTTAGCCGATGTATTGGCCGTACCAGTCAAGGACTTTGGCCCACGCCTTGGCCGCGGCATCGGCGTTGTAGCGTGCACCTGTATCGTTGTAAAAAGCATGATCGGCCCCCTCATAGGTCACGATCTCGTGCGGGAGCGACGCTTTCTCCAGGGCGGTTCGAGCGGCGGATTGTGAGGCATTCACGCGCGTGTCGAGTGCGCCGTAAACGCCGAGAACGGCGGTGACCGCGCCCGTGAAGTCGGCACCGTCGGGCAGCGGGCCGTAGAAGGGCGCGGCGGCCGCAAGGCGTGGATCTTTGGCAGCCACGAGTCGCCATATCATGCCTCCACCGAAGCAAAAGCCAATGGCACCGAGCTTGACGCCGGGGGTGCGGCGCGCGAGCTCGTCCAACGCCGCGCGCATATCCGTGACGAATCGCCCGGGGTTCTCGCCTGCAACTTTGTTGAGCGCCGCAGTGACCGCCGCGTCGCCGCCGTCATTTTCGCGTGCCACCGCGGCGGTGCCTCCTTCTTCGGAGAGCAAATCGAGGGCGAGGGCCGAATAGCCGGCCGACGCAAAGCGCGTGGCCACCGCGCGAAAGTGGTCCAGCAATCCGCGATTCTCGTGAATGACGAGAACCGCACCGCGCGGGCTCGCGGCCTGCGCCCATGCACCGAGCAGGTTGCCCTGCGGGCCGAATGTAATTTCTTGTGTGGCAAGCGTCGCGTCGGAGCCCGCGTCCAGCCCCGCATCGAAGCTTGCGTCCGAGGGAGGTGCATTGGGCGGGGCGTTGGGATCTTTCGAATCCGAGCATGCCGCAATGAGGCTGGAGGCGGCGGCGGCCGTCATCCCCATGAGCAGCAGCCGGCGCATCGCCTCGCGACGCGTGATCAAGCCATCGACGTGATCGGTGGCCACTTCCGAGACGAGGTACCGCTGGAGGTCGTTCATCGCGAAAACCTACGAGCGCACACTTCTCGGACCACCAAAGGCCGACGAGCGGTCGTTTTCGCAGGACGAATCGGAAACCTGGTGCCCAGGAACCAACCGGATGGCACATAAGGTTCAGCCCCATCGCGATCGGTTCTGCGAAAACGACGTCCTGACGAGCCCACGCGCGCAGGACGCCGCTTTTCGTTCTTCAGCAGATACGATTCGTCATGGTCTTCGAATATACGCCATGATCCACGGATAAACCTTGGACACCGTGCCGCTCTTGCTGGTCCCGTTGCAGTGGGCCGTGCTGACGGTCGAGTGCACGCCGAAGACATACGTCTTCTCGCCGAGGGTAAGGAGATCGGGCCCGCCGCTGTCGCCGGGGCAGATTCCGCCCTCACGCCCGTCGAAACGCGTGATCAGGCGATCGCTCGGGAAGTCGATGACACGGTACATAACGTGAAGTCGCCTTGGATCGGTGAGTGGGACCTGTGGATTGGTATTCGTTCGCCCGAAACCGACGGCATCCAACGCCGCACCGGCTTCGACTGCGTCCAATTCGGGCGGAATGGGCGGGATGGTCTTCGTGCTTGCGTCAGCCCCCGTGAAGGAGACCATGCAGAAATCATAGGGCGAGCTGGCCTCCCCCGAGTACGAAGGATGTGCCAAAACGTCCGTGATCGGGTGCTTTACGGCAGTCCGAAAGGCGGCCCCCACCCCGACGATCGTGGGAAGCGCACCGGGTTCGCAGCAATGGGCCGCGGTCAGCACGTAGCCCGTGCTTCCTTTGGTGGCGACGATGGTGCCCGTGCACAGTCCCGCACCGCTTTCGGTCTCCGCGAGGGAAACGACTTCGTCGTGATTGTCCGCGGCACCGTTGATGATGGGGGTGGCGGAACGATCCATCGTCTCCGCTTGCCGATCGAGGTTTTCCGTACTTTCGGCACACCCCATGATCATGAACGCGACGCCGAGCACACTGAGAAATGACACCGGGGCACCATTATAACGAATCATGTCCACCTCCATCGTTGGGGCATTTGCGATATTGGGGTTCAATTTCTGACGCAGCGCTCCGCCGCGACCAATCGATTGGGCCCTGTCAATAGCGCCCAATCTCAATCATGATGGCAATGGCCAACGATGCTTCGATTGGCATCAAATGAGCGCACGCAGGCTGCACTCGGCCATCCCGATCGTGCCGAATTTCATTCACGAGATGTCCAACGCGCAGCCATTACGCTGCATGCAGCAGACCGTCATCCCGTTCGAATGCCCCCGCGAACGCATACCTTCCACGACCCAAGTATGGAGCACCTTGCTCGTTTCCTCCCAAAACGCCTTGCGCGATTGCGGGCACTATCCGCGGTATACGGCACAAATCCGAAACGATCCTCATCGTGAAACCCTTCTGAACTTGCTGGTTGGCGCGTGGCTTCCCATCGACATCGCGGCCGTCCATTACAGAGCATGCGACCGTTTGGGCATGTCGAGAAACGAGCACGCCTCCGTCGAGCTCCTACTCGCGCGGCCGATGAAAAACCTATTGCTGACGACCGCAAGTCAGGTTTCGAAACGATTCACATTTTCGCCGTGGCCCGTTCTCGGTCAGCTTCCCCACCTCTGGAGACGGTATTTCGTCGGGGGTGGCGTTGCCATTTACCAAGAGGGTCCGAAGGATGCGCGCGTGGAATACGTCGGGTGCACGCTGGCCACGATTCCTTATTTTCGCCGTGCATTCCTGCTTCTCGTCACCCAAATCGCGCGAATGCTCCGAAATGTCGCGTATGTGAGGGAGATCCCCACGCGCGAGCCTACGAGCATCGTTCATTGCCTCGCGTGGGTCTGAGGAGGAGTCCATGTACGCTACTATTTCTCTGTTCACGAGTTTCACCCTTCTCGTGACCGCGATTCCGTGCGCGGCACAAGAAAGCAAAGTCGCGTGTCGCGATGCGTACGAGGAATCGCAAGTGGCCCGCAAAAATGGGGAGCTGCTCTCCGCACGGGCCAAACTTCGCATTTGTGCGGGGGAAACGTGCCCCGGCATCGTGCGTACGGATTGCATCGAATGGCTCGGACAGGTCGATCACGCCATCCCCTCGATTCTGGTCGAGGCGAAATCCGACGAGGGGGACGTCTTCGACGTTGCCGTTGCACTCGACGGTCGCCCTATCGCAAGTAGCTTGGACGGGCGCCCCATCGAGCTCGATCCTGGATTGCACACGGTACGATTCTCCAGGGAGGGAAAGCCCAGCATCGAGCAGAAGATCCTCGTGCGCGAAGGCGAGAAGAGCCGAACCCTCGTGGCAAACTGGCGCCCGCCCCCAATTGCCCCCACGGAGCCGCATTCGCCGGTACAGGGCGATTGGGTTCGGCCCATCCCTGCCCCTGTATTCGTGTTGGGCGGCCTGGGTCTCGCCGGCATCGGTGGCTTCGCCACGTTCGCGGTGCTGGCGGGAAGAAAGAAACAAGAGCTCGCGGATACGTGTGCACCATTCTGCTCGGCCGATCGAATGCAGGCCGTCCGAACCGATTATTTGCTGGCCGACATCTCGCTCGGCATTGGGATCGGAGCACTCGTGGGGGCGACGTTATGGTTCGCCGTCCGACCGGAGGTACCGCGCGACGAAAAAGAGGAGGGCCGAGACGAAAGAAGACGACAACATCCAAAAGCCGGCCATGTTCGGATGCGGGTGGGCCTCGGTTTGGGGCGACTCGACGTAGCCGGCAGCTTCTGAAGGAGCTGACCGGTCGAGGAGCACCCGAGGAGTAGGCAGATGTTTTTTTCGCGAAGGCATTTCTCGAAGCTCGTCATCACGACGCTTCTCTCGATGGCGGTGAGCTGCACCGAGCAGCCGGGTCGCGATGCGGACCAACAGCATCACGGGCAAGTCGAGATATTCTCGAACTGGACGGCGGGAGGCGAAGAAGAAGCGCTGCGGGTCATCGTCGATGCCTACGAGCGGAAATTCCCCAGCGTCACCGTCATCAACGGGGCCACGTCCGGCGGAACCATGGCGCGCGAACTCGAATTGCGAAAGCGCATGACCGACAACCTGCCGCCAGATGTCTTTCAGGTTCACGGCGGGCGCGAGTTGATTGGGGTGTGGGTCCAGCCCAAGGGCATCTCCGACGACTCGGCGAACAAGATGGAGGACCTGACCTTTCTCTTCGACGAGGAGGGCTGGAGGAGGGCCTTTCCACCGCGACTACTCGATATCGTGAGCTTCCGACAACGGATTTACTCCGTCCCGCTCACCATCCATCGAGGCAATGGTGTATTCTACAACGTTCACGTTTTTGCGAAGCATGGCATTCGTGTGCCGAAAACCGTGGAAGAGCTGAAAACTGCCGCCACAACGCTCCAGGCGCGAGGGGTAACGCCCTTCGCGCTGGCCACGAAATATCCCTGGCCCATTCTCATGATGTGGGAGGACTTGTTGCTCGCCCGTGGCGGCCCTGCATTCTTCAACGACTATTTCGCCGGAAGGCTGCGCGGAGACGAGGCGATCGTTCGAAGTAGCTTGGAGGATCTGAATGCGCTTTTCGGATTCGTCAATACCGATTCCGGAACGCTCTCGTGGGACCAAGCCGCCAAAAAGGTTGCCCTCGGAGAAGCCGCGATGACCTTCATGGGCGATTGGGCCAAGGGATTCTTCAGCTCGGAGAAAGGCGGGCGTCTCGAACCGCAGACGGACTTCGACGTATTTGCGTCGCCCGGTACGGAGAAGAGCTTCATCGTGATCACCGATACATTTTGCCTCCCGAGGGGCGCCACGTCGCGTGCGAACGCCATCGAGTTCATTCGGTTGGCCGGCAGCAGGGAAATTCAGTCCGCGTTCAGCATGAAAAAAGGCTCCATCCCCGCGCGCAAAGACGTCGATGCCTCGAAGTTCGATGCGATGGCGCGCGCCACGATTCGCGATTTCTCCACGGTGGACCTTGTCCCGAGTCTCGCGCACGGCTCGGCGGCCGACGAGGAGTACGTCACCTCGACGGGCGCTGCACTCGCTGCATTCTTCGTCGATCGAAATGTGGAGAAAGCCTTGGGCGTTCTTCGTGCAACTTACGCGCGCCTTCGATGAATCCCAGCAGCACCATGCCTCCTCTCGTGCGATTGGCTACGACCGGCATCATCATGGGGGCCTGCTACATCGGAGCGTGCACCTTCACGGCGGAGCTCGATCCGCTGGACAATGGTCAATGTGGTACGGGCCAGAAAAGCTGCAACGAGCGGTGCGTGGGCTTGGCCGACCCGCGCACCGGATGCTCGCTCGACACATGCGCACCGTGCTCGCTGGCCAATGCCACGGCGCGATGCGCGCCGAACGGCACCTGCACCATTTCGGCGTGCCGCCCCGGATTCGAGAATTGTGACGAAAACGGCCTGACCGGGTGCGAGACGGACATCGATTTCGACCCCAATCACTGCGGGAGCTGCCGAGGGAAATGCGATCTCCCCAATGCGCTCGCAGGATGCACGAACGGAGCTTGCGTCGTGGGTTCTTGCCTGCCCCATTGGGGCGATTGCGACGGCAAGCCCGAAAACGGCTGCGAGACGCCCATCGACACGAATTCTCTGCATTGTGGCCAGTGTGGAAAGACGTGTGCCCCGAGTCACCAATGCGTGATGTCGCACTGCACGTCGGGCGAGGGTGGCTGACCCATGGTGCAATTCGAGCCCGAGGGCGATGCCCCGCCGATGGATGGTCGGCATCTCGTCATTGGAGAACTCGGGCATGGCGGGATGGCTCGCGTCTACCTGGCGGCGCTGCGCGGCCTGGCGGGCTTTCACAAGTTGGTGGTTTTGAAATCGCTTCGGCGGTATTTGGCGGACGATCCGGAGTTCTACGAGATGTTCCTCAACGAGGCGCGGCTGGCCGCGCGCCTCAATCATCCGAATGTCGTCCAGACCTACGAGGTCAACGACGACGGCGGTGTACCCGTCATCGTCATGGAGTACCTCGACGGACAGCCGCTCTCCCAAATTCTGCTGCGTGCACGCAAAGGTGGCAGATGCGTGCCGATGGCCATGCTCCTGCAGGTGCTCGCCGACACGCTGGCAGGCCTCCACCATGCGCACGAGCTCGAAGACTTCAACGGCCAGAAGCTCCAATTGGTGCACCGCGACGTATCACCGCAGAACATCTTCGTGACCTTCGATGGCTGCGTAAAAATTCTCGATTTCGGTATTGCCAAAGCCATGGCCGCGCCGGGCATGGACACGGAAATGGGGAAGGTCAAAGGCAAGGTCCGATTCATGGCGCCCGAGCAAATCTCGGGCAAAGTCGATCGGCGCGCCGACATTTTCGGCGTGGGCGTCATGCTCTGGGAAGCGTGCACGGGGCAACCGCTCTGGAAGGGAGAGTCGGACGTGCGCATCATGCGCAAGCTCGTCGACGGCGACATTCCCCACCCGCGCAGCCTGAAGGCGGATATCTCGCAGAATCTGGAGCGGATCTGCATGAAGGCGCTGGCACCGCATCCGGCCGATCGTTATGCCACGGCGGCCGACTTCGCGAATGCGCTCGAAGAGGAGTTGCGCCGCACCAACGCGCGAATCGGATCGCGCGATATCGGTCGCTTCGTGGCAGAGCTCTTCTCCGATGTACGCGCTGCGCGAAAGACGGCCATCGAAGCGCAACTCGGGAAGTTGGATACGTTGACCTCCGGACATTACCGCCTTCTCGTCCCGGTGCCGCTGGCACATTCCGTTGCATCGACCCCGCCCATGACCGAGCCCACGCCGGTGTCTTCCAGCAAACCAGCGAAACGCCCCCGGGCCGCGGCCGTCTTGCTCGCCCTCGCATTGCTCGGGGCGCTCGCCACCGTGACGATTCGATTTCTGCGCCCGGCGCGTCTGCCACAAGACCAGGTTCGCGGGACCGAGACGGGCGTCGAAACCAATCGGCCCCTTCCGTCGTCGCCCGCTTCGGCAGCCGCGTCGGACGAGATTACCATCGAGCTCGCATCCTCGACGCCAGGCGTCACGCTGTTTCTGGACGAGGAGAGGCTGCCGACCAATCCATTCCGCCGCAAGGCCACACCGGACGGAAGCGTCCACGCGCTTCGCGGGCGGGCGCGCGGCTACCATTCGGGCAGCGTTCAAGTCACGTTCGACAAGAGCTCCACAGTAACGCTCACGCTCGCGAAAGCGGCGGCGTCCAGCCCGCCGCACCCATCGGCGCCGGCGCTGGCACCCACGCCAGTGGCGCCGGCCAGCTCGGCCGCATCGGGTCCAAAGGCGGCGAATTGCGCGGCACCGTATTACATCGATGATCGCGGAATCAAAAAGATACGGGCCGAGTGCCTTTAGTAATGGGAGTCATTCAGTTGAAGACGGAACGATCTTCACGACCAATTCCGAGTTGCCGGATTCGAATTCCACCCGCGCAACGAGAGCGCGGACCACGCTGGGGCCGCCGGCTAACTCGCTTGTGCCCCGGGCGGTGGCCGCAAGACGAAGCCACGCTTCGAGCTGTTCGGGCGTGCGGCACGCGAACAGGCGTTCCCGCAGCTCACTGGAAACCTCGACGTCGCGCGCCTCGAGCACGAGCAGAATGCTTCGCACTTGGGCATCCGTCCAGCCTTCCACGTATCCTTGTGAATAGCGAAGTTCGGAGATTGTCTCGTGCTCCCAGTCCATCTGCACCTGCATATGGCCGGCGAGTCGCGCAACATAGGAGAAAGTGATGGCTCGATCTCATATGGCATTAACGGCCTTGGCAGCGATCATGCCGTGGCTCGGTGCGTCCTGTTGCTCCGCGAGGGATCGGGCGCCCTCGAACCGAGGCACCGGCAGCTCTTCGCTCGTGCGGGCGAATCAGGAAGTGGGCGACGTGATCGATGTGGCGCGTCACGGTGATGCGCTCGATCTGACGCTTGGCTCGGGGCAAGAAACCGATCATCTCGATGTGGTCGTTCTCGCGCCCGACGTGGTCAAAGTGGAATACCGGCCGCGCGGTCAAGCCGAGACACCGAGCTTCATTGTCGACCCCCACGGGCGCTGGCCGGCGGGACCGCACATCCTGGATGCCGACACGCAGTCGGATCCCATCACCGTGCGCACCGGGGGACTTCGCGTGGAGATCGCGCGCCATCCCGCCCGGGTTGCCGTTTTTGGTCCCGACGGCCAGTTGCTCGTGCGGGAGCAGGCCAGCGGGGGAATTCAACCGGGCGGCGTGCGCCTCGATCGCGCGCCGGGCGAGGCGCTCTATGGAATGGCGGGCATCGCCCTTCCGGGAGACCCTCACGATCCGAAAGTGACCATGGAGGACAACATGGTGCGCAACGCGGGCGCGAGCGTGAAGGCCGGGGCGCAAGGCAACGGAGGCGCCCCCATCGCGTTCACGACGCGCTACGGCCTGGTGGTCGATTCGGTGGACGGCGAATTCGATGCGACGGAGAGCACGTTGGATTTTTCCGGCGCGTCCCGTGAGGCCACGGCCTTTTACGTCGTAGCCGGAGGACCCAAGGACACGATGCGCGCGACCGCGATCCTGAGCGGCCGCGCGCCCATGCTGCCCAAATGGGCGCTTGGCTTCGCCAACAGCGAGTGGGGCACGACCCAGGACGAAGTGACGGAAATCGTCGATACGTACCGGGCAAAGGGCATTGGACTCGATGCCTTCGTTCTCGATTTCGATTTCAAAGCATGGGGAGAAGACGACTTCGGCGAATTCCGCTGGAACTCGACGAGCAATCCGGGCAACGTTCATCCCAACAAGTTTCCTGACGGTGCATCGGGCAAATTCGCGCACGATATGGCGGCCAAAGGGGTCACGCTCGTGGGAATCATGAAACCCCGCATCCTCATCGAGAACGTGGACCACGAGCCGACGCGGCAGGCCATCGAAGCCGGAAGCCTCGACTGCTTTTATCCGGGCCAGGACCCCTACGAAGAATATTTCTCGGGTCGCTACGCGCGGGATATCGACTTTGCCGGGGAGACCTGCCGAAGCTTCTACTGGACGCACGCAAAACCGCTCTTCGACACGGGAATCGCCGGCTGGTGGAACGACGAGGCCGATGCCATCGGCGCTTTCGTCCTGAATTCCCTTCAGCACGCGAACATGCAGCGCGCCCTCTACGAGGGCCAGCGGTCCGTGTCCGACAAGCGTGTTTTCTCGCTGAGCCGCAATTACTACCTCGGCGCCCAGCGCTACGCGTATGCGACGTGGACGGGCGACATCGATGCCGGCAACAACGACGGACCGAAGGCTTTCGCGACCATGCGCGAGCAGCGCCAACGCATGCTGACGTTGGTGAACGTCGGCCAAGCGTGGCCCACCATGGACACCGGCGGCTTCGGGGGACACCCCACGCCGCAGGCGTACGCCCGATGGATGCAGTTTGCGGCACTCATCCCCATCATGCGCGTGCACGGAACCTTCAACGAGCAGCGCCAACCATGGGTTTACGGCCCCATTGCCGAGCGGGCGGCCACCGCAGCCATTGCTTTGCGGCACCGCCTGCTCCCTTATCTCTACGCCTACGAGCGCACCCTCTACGAAACGGGCGTCGGGGTGATGCGGCCCTTGATGTACGACTACCCCTCCGACCCGAGGGCTACCAACGACGTCGCGGAGTGGATGCTCGGAGACTTTCTCCTCGCGCGCCCCGTCGTCGAGGAAGATGCCACGTCCGTCGACGTCTATTTGCCCGAGGGCTCACGCTGGATCGACTACTTCCGCGGCACCGTCCATCCAGGCGGGCAAACACTGCACTATGCCGTCGACGCGCACAGCTGGCTCGATATCCCTCTTTTCATCCGAGAAGGGGGCATTCTTCCCAGCGGGCGCGGGGTGCTCGACATCTACCCATCGAGCCACGGGACATCGTTCGATGTGTACGACGACGACGGCTTGACCTATGCCTACGAGAACGGCGTGTACTTTCGGCAAACGATCTCCGTCACCACAGACGGGCGCAAGGTCACCGTTCGAGGGGACGCCGCCGAGGGATCCATGGCGCCCAGATTCAGCTCGTATCGGCTCCGTGTCCGCGATCCTCGCGATCTGCACACCGTCCGCGAGGTGCGCCTGCCCGCGGGAACCGCCGACACGGTGCAGGTGGATTTCACGAATTGAGATCGCCAACTACGAATCATCGCGTTCGCATTGATTTCGAATGAAGCATCGATTCGCCCGCAGCCATTGCATTTCAAAGGCAGCAGGTTGTCATGATGCAACACGTGAAGCGATACTCGGTCGAGGCGCTCGTCGTCCTCGCACTTCGCGTCGAGGAGGCACTCGGGCGGGTCACGGAGCAGGTGGCAATCTTGAACGATGCCCATGCGCGCTGCGATCCGCTCGAAGACGCCTCCTTGGCTCGTTGGGACCGTTTTTTCGGTCAGGAGATGGAGTGGCTCGCAGCCCGCGAGCGTTATCTCACTTCATGCTCGGAGGGCGCCTCGAGCAGGAGCGAAAGGCGAAGGATAAGACGATTGTTGGACGATCTCGAGCAATTGAGGGCCGTATTGACCGCTGGTGAACGGCTCGTCGATGCCATGACGGAGCGCAATTCCAAAAGGTGGTGCGTGGCGCGCAAATCCTCGGATCATTAGAGAGAGGCTCCGTCGCCACCATAAATACCGAGTTGGCCGTGATCGTTCGACCCCCAACACTGGAGAAGACCGTTGGAGCGTAGCGCGCAGGTATGCCGGCTGCCTGCAACCAGCTCCACGGCACCCGAGGGAATGACGAGCTCCACCGGTGAACGGACACCGTCGGCCTTGTAGTTGCCCCAGCAATGAACGGCGCCCGCTCGAGAGAGGGCACACGTGTGGCGCTCGCCCGCGGCCAATGCGACGATGTTCGTGAGTTGGGGAACCCGTCGAGGCGTCAAGAACTCGTCGGAATCGATGGCGCCGGCCTGCCCATCGTCATTTCTGCCCCAGCACTGCACGCCCCCGGATACGATGGCACACGCGTGCTCGCTTCCGACGGCGACGCCGGTAACCTTGGTTTCGAGGCCCATAACCGGCGTCGGTCGCGGTGCGGGGTGGGACGTATCGTTTTCAGGTTGGCCGCGGCCGTTGTCGCCCCAACATTTCAATGCCCCCGCGGTCGTGACCGCGCACGCGAAATGCCCGGACTGCCCCGCCGCCAAACTTTCACCTTCATCGCCCATCTCGGGCACTTCGTCGTCGTCCAGCCCGAAGCATTTCGTTTGCCGGCTCGTCGTGAGAGCGCACTCGAAATATTGGCCTAAGGCAACCGTGGCGATGTCCGAAAGACCCTCGATGGGACGCGGTGTGTCTTCGATACTGTGTCGCAGGATGCCGTCCGTCGATTCTTCGTACACCGTATCGCCCCAGCAGAGGACTTCGCCATTCCTCTTTCGCGCGCAGTGAGCGTCTCCTCCACCGAAGATCGCGTCGACATCGCGGTCTAGCCCCCACACGTAGTACTCTCGGCTTGCATCGATGTTCTGACGATCGCCCGCGCCCCGCTGCCCCCGTTCCTTGTCCCCCCAGCAGAATGCGCCGCCTTTCGAATCGATGGCGCATGTACTCGTGGCACCCGCGGCAATTCGGGTACGCACCGGGGCGAGGCGCGGCGGCTCTTTCTTTCCAACGGGCAGACCTCCATCGGCGCTAGCCGCGCCACCTCCGGGATCCGGCGGTAAGGCCGGCGCACCGGCCTTTTCCTCCGGCGGATAGAGCCCAACCTCGGAGGTCGTGATGCATGCCTCGAATGCAAACAGCATGATGACGAGCCAAGAGGCTCGCCACGCCCCACCCGCCTGCGGAAGGTTCATGGTGGCGTTCACGATGGCTTCTTCGGAAGGCTAATGCCAATTGATTCGCTCACATGGGTGCTTTTGAAGTTCGCGAAGACGCCGTCCCCGATAACGCATGGCCTCGATCTCTTCCTCGGCTCTTGCGTTCAGGTGGCTGAAATCCCCACCCGCGAGCGGGGAAATTTCGGTAACCAGACGGTCACCAGGAGCCAACCGACCGTACTTGCGCTGCCACTCGTCGCTCACATGTTGCTTGGCCCACCGACATGGGTCGTCGAGAATCAGGTGCGCCCAGTCATCGATGGTCTCCGCAATCACCCGCGAGGTCGCGCGATCGACCGTCAAGAGCGATATTCTTCCATCGATGCATTGGAATTGATTTCCGAAGCAATCCTCCGCGAAATGGATACCGCGCGCCGCGGCGCCGTAAAACTGCTTCCAGCATTTCGGCGAGTTCCACTCGATGAGGCCGGGTTCGCGGGGCGTTCCGGCGTCCGAGAAGACATGTAGAGCCTGGTTGAACGCGTAGAAGCCATTCTTGATCGCCAAAAGGCTACTCACGGCATGGGCGGATTCGTCGTCTCCAAAGGCGGCACGAAGCCGCGCGATGTCCACCTTCTGGCCCACGATGGTGCTGCCGCCGATGCGGCAAAGTTCACGCACGAATTCCATGGCATCCGGTCCTGTGGTTCGTGACTCGATGCGACGATCCTTAATGGCCGCTCGCGTCGAAGTTGTTCAATGAACCTTCCTGGCGCGATGTCGTCCGAACGTGCTCCTCGAACGGCCAAACGTGCGCGACGGCCTCGACATGGGGCCCCATGATTGGGTCAGAACCAAGCAATGCTTTTGAAGGAGCATGGAGAGAGCACGATGAACGACAAGCGTAATCCGGTGACGGTGATGGGATTGGGGCCAATGGGCCAGGCGATGGTCCGTGCATGGCTGAAGAAAGGTCACCCGACGACCGTGTGGAATCGCACCGCCAGCCGGGCCGACGATCTGGTTCGCGAAGGAGCCATTCGCGCGGACACGGTTGCCGATGCACTCGCCGCCAACGAATTGGTCATTCTCAGTCTGACCGACTACCAGGCCATGTACGATATTCTTGGCGAGGCCAGCCATGCCCTCGCGGGTCGGGTCATCGTCAATCTGAGCTCGGACAGCCCGGAAAAGACGCGCAAGGCGGCGGCGTGGCTGGCCGAGCGCGGTGCGCAACTCATTGCTGGAGGCGTGATGGTTCCGGCGCCCCTGGTGGGCCAAGAAGCCGCGTACGTCTTCTACAGCGGGCCGCGCAGGTTCTTCGAAGTCCACCAATCGACGTTGCAGGTCATCGGACGAGCGGATTACCTCGGGGAGGATCATGCCCTGGCGCAGCTCCATTACCAGGCCCAGCTCGATATCTTCCTAACATCGCTGTCGGCCTATCTTCATGCCGCTGCCCTCCTTCGCTCGGCGGGTGTCTCGGCAAAGTCGTTCGTGCCCTATGCGGTGGACAACTTCAACTCGATCTCTTCGTACTTGGCCGAGGCGGCGAAGCACCTGGACGAAGGCCGGCATCCGGGCGAGCTCGCCAACGTCACCATGATGGGAGCCACGGCCCATCATATCGTCGAAGCCAGTACCGAAGCAGGTATCGATATCGGTCTACCGGCGGCCGTCAAAGCCCAATACGATGGTGCCATCGCCGCGGGTCGCGGGCACGAAAGCTGGACGAGTCTGTTCGACGTGATTCGGAATCCAACCGCGCGCGGGTAAGCCTATTGCGTTAGCGATGCCTCGGGTTGCAATCGGGCGCGCGCCTCGATGGCGTAGGGCGAATTGGGATGAAGAAGCTGCAATCTCTGGAGCGTACGGAACGCGTCCGTGCTCCGTCCCAGAATGGAGAGGACCTGCGCCTTGCCCCACATGGCTTCGGCCGCGAGATCTCCTTGCGGACTGTGCCTCAAGTAGCGATCGAAGTGCTCCAGCGCCGCGGCATGCATGCCCTGGCGCGTGAACAGGAGCGCGAGGGCCATATCCGCCGAACGCGACTCCGGCGTTCCCGGATAGCGTTTTTGCAATAGCTCATAGAGCGCTATGGCCTTTGGAACGGCCCCTACCCTGCGCGCGCGCCCGGCGTCGGCAAAAAGCGCCGCCGACTCGCTCGTCGGCGGTGCCGATTTGAAGCCGGGCCGCGGGGCACGCTCGATGGGGCCATCTTTCGTTTGCAGCGGCGCCGCCGTATCCGACGGGTCCGCGTCGTCGGATTCGCTCGTTGTCGCGGGTTCGGGATCGCCCGTGGATACCTGCACCGATTCCGGGGTCGGCGCCGGCGCGTCGGGCGCATGCAGCAGGCTGGTGGCCACCCCGGTCAAGACGACGCTCGCGATGCAGGCGACGAGCGGCACGACGAGCACGGACCATTGCACCGCATCCGTCTCGTCCTTCGTCGTCGCGCGTTCCCCCACCGTTCGTTCAAGGAACGCGTTCGCGCCCCTGCTGTCAAGCTGGTCCTCCGAGCCCACCGTCGAGGTGAGCCCGAATGGCATCCAAGATCGTCGAGCCCCAGGCCGGTTTCGGCACGATCAACGGCGCAGCACGCCCAGCCAAGAAAGGGAGGGCCTGAAAAGGCTTCGGCTCCCGGGTCACGAGAACGGGAAGCATGCGAGGACGGCGCGAGCGAAGCTCGGCGAGGGACGCGAGGACGGCGTCCGTCGCAAAGTCGTCGGGAAACAAAACGAGGGCGGCCACGCGGACGGGCACGAGCTTCGACGCGTCGGCCAACTGCGCCGTGCTCCGCACCTCGATGCCCGCCGCACGCAGGTAGCGCTCCAGACCATCCCGCGTTTCCGGATTGTCGGAGACGATGGTGACGTGGAGCGCTGGATTCTCGGGACGAGACGGCATGCCAATCGAAGCTTCAGCAACGGCGATGCCATCGAAGATTCGCGCGTCGATCGGCGCATCGCGTTCCGCCGCAGGGCGCTTCGAGCATGCATCGGCCGCACTTGCGACACTTTGTCGTAGCATTTCGAGGTCTGACTATTGGGCGAAGGCCATCGCGTGGCCTATCCTGGTCCCATGCCTCGTGCGAAGCGCCAGCTCGACGTCGTTCTCCAACCGGTGATGCAGTCGACCGCGATGCGCGATCTCGACCGCATCATTCGCAAGGTTGCCGACAAGGACGTGATCGTCACCTTCATTGGCGAGAGCGGCACGGGGAAAGAGGTGCTCGCACGGCGCATTCACGATTTGTCCCCGCGCTGCGGGGGACCGTTCATTCCCATCAATTGCGCGGCCATCCCCGAGGCTCTGTTCGAGAGCGAGCTATTTGGCCATGAAAAGGGCGCCTTCACCGGTGCTACGGATCGCGCGCGGGGCAAGGTGGAAGCGGCAGCCGGCGGAACCTTGTTCCTGGACGAGATTGGCGAGATGCCCGTCGGGGTTCAAGCGAAGCTTCTACGCTTCCTGGAGAATCGCAAGTTCATGCGTGTCGGCGGAACGACGAAGATTGCCGTCGACATCCGGCTGATCACGGCGACCCTGCGGCCGCTCGAGGCGGAGGTGAAACTCGGTCGATTCCGCGCCGACCTTTTCTATCGCATTCAGGGCATCAGCCTGGACGTTCCTCCGCTGCGGGACAGACTTGCCGATCTGCCCGTTCTCGTGCGCCAATTCATCGCGACGATATCGGCCATGCACGGGACCAAGCCGCCCCGACTCACGCGAAGTGCGATGGCCGCTCTCCGCAATTACTCCTGGCCCGGCAATGTCCGGGAGCTGCGCAATCTCGTGGAACTCGTTTGCCTTCTGCGCGATGGCAAGCAGGTTCGCACGCGCGATCTGCCGGTCGCCTTGCGCGAGGCTGCCCCGATGCCTCCGACCCCGGCGAACCTCGTCGCCTCGCCTGGGCTCGAAATTCTCGAAGTGCGCCTCGACCAGCCGCTCGAAGAGATTATCGATCTCATCCTCCGTGCCGCGCTCGATCTCGAGGGAGGAAACCGCTCGCGGGCGGCGCGCCGGCTGGGCATCAGCGTTCGAACGATGCAGCGCTACGCCTCGCGTGCGCCGCATACGCATTGACGACACGAGAATCGCGTGCTTCTCGCTTTGAACAGAGCGTCGTTCGCTTCAAAAGCTACGACAAAATGTCGTTTCTAGCCGATCGAGCCTCCGAACGGCCCCAAAGGGGCCGGCGCGGGTCCTCGCGCGTTCGGAGAGCGCCGCATCCTCGCACTGGATCGGGACTTGCCCTTTTCGAGCGAGGAGACGCGGATGAGGAACGAGGAACTTCACGCATGGGTCAAGAAGGTCGCCGAACACACCAAGCCCGACGCCGTCCGATGGTGCGATGGAACGCCCTTGGAAGCCCGAGCACTCGAAGATCGGATGGTCGCCAGCGGAGAACTCGTCCGGCTCAACGAGCGATTCCCGCATAGCTTCCTTCATCGCACGGATCCCATGGACGGTGAGGACGGTAACCGCGTGTCGGTCATCTGCACGAAATACGAAGATGACGCCGGGCCCACCAATGAGTGGATGAGCCCGGAGGACGCCGAACGCACCGTCTGGCCTCGTTACGACGGCATCATGCGCGGACGAACGATGTACGTGGTGCCGTACCTGCTCGGCCCGGCCCACTCTTCGCACGGGCGCATCGGAGTTCAGATCACCGACAGCGCCTACGTCGCGGCGAGCCTCGGGATCATGACCCGCGTCGGCCAACTCGCCATTCGCCAGCTCGGCCCGAATCCGCATTTCGTCAAAGGGCTTCACAGCGTGGGCGATCTTTCGCCCCACCGGCGCTTCGTTTTTCATTTTCCGCAGACGAAGACCATTTGGAGCCTCGGCTCCGAATATGCGACGAATGCCATTTTGAGCAAGGAATGCCACGCACTGCGCCTGGCCAGTGCGGAAGCATGCGAGGAGGGCTGGATGGCCGAACACATGACGGTGTTCGGCCTCACCAGCCCGAGCGGCGTCACACGGTACATCGCCGCCGCGTTCCCCAATGGGTGTGGGAAGACGAACCTGGCCATGCTCACACCGGGGCTGCCCGGATGGAAGGTGGAAACCATCGGCGACGATATTTGCTGGATGCATGTCGGCGACGACGGCCGCCTTTGGGCGCTCAACCCGCTCGCCGGCTTTTTTGGCGTGGCGCCCGGCACGAATCCAAAGACGCACCGCAACGTGCTCGCGGCCATGGCGCGGCATGTTCTATTCACCAACACGGCCCTGCGTGCGGATGGCTCGCCCTGGTGGGAAGGGCTCGAGCCAGTTCCCAATGGCGAAACGCTCATCGACTGGCGCGGAAAGGCTTGGACGTCGAAAAACTCGAGTCCGGCGGCGCATCCCAATGCAAGATTCGCCGTGTCGGCGCGCCGATGCCCGACCGTGGGTCCGAGCTTCGATGCGCCCAATGGTGTTCCCATTTCGGCCATCCTCTTCGGCGGGCGACGCTCGAAGCTGGTGCCACTGGTCTTCGAAACGCACGACTGGGCGCACGGCGTCTACACGGGCGCAACGTTGGTTTCCGAGACGCCCATTGCCGAGAACGGCTCCGGGGGAATGCCCTCCAACGATCCCATGGCCATGCTGCCGTTCTGCGGCATCAACATGGGCGAGTATTTTCGTCACTGGTTGCGCATCGGCGAGCGATTGACTCGCCCGCCGCGCATCTTCCAGGTCAATTGGTTCCGCACCGATGACGAAGGCAAGCTTCTATGGCCAGGCTTCGGTGAGAACATTCGCGTTCTCGAATGGATCCTCGAGCGGGTCGAGGGACGCGGCCACGCGATCGAAACGCCGCTCGGGCGGATCCCCACGCGGACGGATTTGAACCTCGCAGGATTGGATATGAGCCCGGACCGATTCGAGGAGCTCATGGACGTGGAGCCGCGCGCGTGGCTGGACGAGGCCCTTAGGAACGAGCCGTTCCTGCATCAATTCGGGCCGCGTTGGCCCGAACGACTCGAACAGGAGCACCGCGCCTTCATCGCTCGCCTCCGCAGCGCGCTCCAATGAGGGGCGCGGCTCGACTTCGCGGTTCGCCGACCCTGGCTTGGTTTCTGCTCCGTGCGCAGGTGCAGCCTGATTCTCAGACGAGGACGAAACTCGGGCAGAAACCCAAATAGGCTTTGGCGGTGAGCTCCCCGTCGGCGGAGAGCGACACTTTCACGTCGAGCTGCCGCTGCAGGTTCACCAGCCAGGGTGTCTCGGGCAGATCATGCGTGGCGTCGCCCATCCAATCGAGCGCAGCGCGGCTCTTTTCTGCGCTCGCGAGGCCGCGATCGATCAAGATGCGCATGAACGCACGCCACGCAGGGTGGTTGCCATCGCGCGATGGCAGCGGAAACTCCATGGCCAGGGACGGACGCACGGTCTCGCCGAGATCCAGCTGGACGGATGCCATTTCGAAGTGTGTGCCGAGCCACCCATGGATTTCGGCCGCCAGGGCGCGATTGCCCGGCCACTCGATCGCGGCGAGCCAATCGAGCACGCTCTCCATCGGCACGGCCGCGAGAACGCGCAGGTCGCGCGAGCCTCGATGCGGAATCACCCCGACGTGGAGCACGCGCCCCTTGGAAGGCAACCTCTGCGCGCACCTGCGAAGGCCATCGAGCGCGGCACCGTCCACCGCCGTTCCGAGCAAGGGCGCGAGGCCACGTTCGGCCAGAGCGCGCACGCGCAAAGGTACGATGGGCAACGCGCGTGAGGCATGAGGGAAACCCGGGTCGACACAGAATTGAATGAACGGTGGACTCGGACTCGGACTCGGACTCGCGCCGGAGGTCGCCAGATCGTGCTCGACCCAGAACAGCGGCACATCGGCGAGCTCATTGTTCGCGGCGAGCCAGGTACGGAAAAACGGCAAAATAGGCTCGAGGCCATGATCGGCGGGCCAAGTGGACTCCTCCGGCAGCTGCGTGCCATTTGCGCCCGCCACGGGGCGCGATACGCGAAAAAGCATATCGACGCGGTCCACGGCGGGCGCAAAGCGGCATTCGAAGATTCCCCACTCGAAGATGGCCGGCAGACGCGCGGTATGGGCTTCGAGCCTGGACCGCACCGAAGGCGAAATCAGCGTTTCGGATACATACGGCAACAGCGCTCGAACGAGCGCGCGCGGCGGCAGAGTGGGCATCTTCGTTCGATCAGCTCATCGTTGCGTGGGTGGTTCGCGCGGCCGCCGGTTTCGTTCCTTCGATGCTCTTCTTTTCCTCTTCTTCCGGCCACGCCCAGGCCAAGAGCCCGTGCGGAGGTGTGGTCACGACGGGAAGCAGCAACGCGGCCTGGCGTGCAACCTCCGCAACGATGTGCTCGACGTTGCGACTGCGCAATAGAGTTAGGGTCTCCTGCGGTACGCCGTACTCCTGGAAAACGGCAGGAGCGTCGAGCGCCAATCGATCGACCAGGTGGCGGTCCCGTGCGAGATCCGCGAGCAAAAAGAGAAGGTGTCCGTTGGAATGGATATTCATCTTGGTATTCTCCTCAGGGCAAGGTGCGGGCGAGCCCCGCATCCGTGATTTCAGGCGCAAAACGGGACGGGAGGGCACTCGCGAAGAAGAGATTCCCGCGGTTGGAATCCCACGTAGCCTCAACCAAATCGTGGACGGGCGAGGCGCGATATGTGATGCGGACTTCGACGCCCGACGCGATGCCGCCGGCAAGCGAGATCCAGTTCTCGCCGGGAACGAATGCCCACCCGTTCCGGGGCACCTCGCGTCCGGCAACGCGGACGCTGGTGATCGAAACGACGCGACGCTCCGGGAGCGTGATCACGGGGCCGTGCGGCTCCTGGTGGCTGCGCCACACGTATTCTCGGTCGGTGACGGCGCGGCTGCGCGTGTCGGCGACGGCCAGCCCTTGCCCGACGGCGATGCCCTTGCCCGCCGTTTCGAAATCGGGTTCACGGGAGAACGTCCCCTCGGCGCGACCGCGAAAGAACCACAAGGGTCCGCCCTTTACCTTTTCGCCCCATTGGCTGGCCACCAAATCGAGAAAGCCGTCATCGTTCACGTCGGCGAGAAGCAACATGGATGCGTAATGGGCCGTTCGCGACCGCCACACCGACTCAGATCGAGCCGTATCCGGGCGAAAGAGCACAACATCGCTCACGCAGGGTGGACCGCCTGGAACACACGTACGTGTGGCGGCAAGCGCGAGATGCGGGCCGGGCCCAATGCGACCGGAGTCGATCGAAAAGACGACGCCGGCGGTGGACTCCGATTGCCATGCGGCTTTCAATGCAAACCGCGGTGCGGGTGGGCTACCTCGAAAGAGCGAAATGTCTTCACCGCCAAAGGCCAGGTCCATCCACCCGTCCTGGTCGACATCGGCCGCATGCACGCTGAAGCCGAACATGGGCTTTTCGCTCGTCCAATCTCGCGCGGGATGCAGCCGGCCTCCCTCGTTCAGGTACACGCGCGCCGGTTCGCGCCTGCGCTCCTGGGTGGGGGGCGGCACCGGCATATTGAACGCGGACACCGCCAGGTCGAGCTTTCCGTCTCCGTTCATGTCCGCGAGATCGCAATCGAAGGAACCGTAGCCTTCTGCAATCCGCTGCGAGGGCAGGCTCTCCAGACGGCCCTGGTGGTTCATGTAAATCTTGATGCCGCCGCCCTGGGTGTGCCGCGACTTGTCGAGTGGAACCGAGACGGCGACGTCGGTCCATCCGTCCCCATCGATATCGCCCACCGCGACGTTGCCGAGATAGTCGATATCGTCCGAGTACCAGTCAGGGTAAGCGGAGAACGGGGTCGAAGCACCGGACTTGGTGGCGGCGTGGTTCAAATAGAGCGTCAGAGGCTGCGGGCTCATATCGTTGCCGTTGGCGACGATCAAATCCGGAGCCCCGTCTCCGTCGAAATCCGTGAGCGCCACGCCCGTGGCGAAGGCGCCATCCTTGGCACTTTCGAACGGCGGCGCTCGGCCGTAAATGGCCGCAAGCGGCTCCCGTGGGTGCGCTGCGGGTATGCGATTCGACACGCGATCAGGCCCCGCATGGCCCGCGGCACAGCCTGCGAGACTTACCAGAAATGCGACGGCCTCCGCGTGGATGCGCAACTTGGATTTCATGCGGTCGATGGCCAATGCGATGCTCCTCGTGCCGTGATTCCGCGAATGAAGGTCCTTATGCGTCTTCGTTCAGGGTCGGTCAAGAAGCAAAAAGAATCTCGACCACCGTGATCAGTTGTTGCGCGCTTTCTGCTTCGCAGACACGCAACATCGAAGTACGAATTTAGTACAATCAACAAAGACGGCAGCCCACGACACCGTTCAGGTGAGATGGACGGCAGCAAGGTCGACGGGCGGTGGACACACGTCGTTTCGGCGCATGGTCGCCTCTCCGACCGGATCCCGAGGAGCGCACGAACGCACACCAACGCAGTACCGCCATGACACGGGAAAAATCGCAGCGCGCGGCCCGGGCGCAATCGTTTAACCGATGGCTCCGCATGCACTGTGTTTTCATGTGCGCGTACGACTCCGAGGCCTGCGCGACCGGGGCACGTCCTTTGCGATACGAATTCCCCATTGATGCCTGGAGCCAACGCCCCGCGCACGCGACGCACTTTCCGCGTGCCCCGCATCCTGGGACTCTTGGTGCTACTCGTCACGACTTTGGCGGCACGCCCCACGCGCGCCGAGTCGAACCAGGGCGGGCGCACGTTCGATCTCGGTCGCCTCGTCGAGCAAAGCATTCGCTTCGTTCATGACAAGACGCACACGAACGATCCCGATGCGAGCACGATGGCCGATCCTTGGCGCCTCTCCTTCCTGGTGACGGCGGAGTCCCTCTTTCCTTCGCCGGACCCCGCCTTTCGGGATCGTTTCGTTCAGCTCACGGCATTCGGGGCGACGCTCACACCCCACCGTGCACGCCATTTCGGTATCCCGAGGCCCGCCGTCCGTGTTTCGGAGTTACCCCTTGGGGACTCCGTGCAGGTGTCGCTCGTCGCACGCGATTGGAATGGATCGGTGTCGATCTTCGGACGCGGTGCGCTCCTTACGGACCATTATCCGCTCACGCGTTCGAGTCGCGTCCTGGTCGGTCGCCTGAGCGCCCAGGTGGGGCCCTTCGTTCCCTTCGTGCACGTCGGCGCCGGGACATGGCGCTTCGATCCGAACTTGATGCCGCTGTTCCCTCGCCAGCAGGAATTCGCCGTGCAGTTCAGCGCGGGACTCGCGATGCATCTCACCCCGCGCGTGAGCTTCGCGTGCGAAGTCGACCACATGATGCTCGCCGTCGAAACGCGCGATCATCACACGGCGTTCGATCCGCACATCATCGCATCGTTCGCCGTGCTGCAAATCGCGCGCTGATTCCGCGCGGTGTCCAGGCCTCGTCACTCATCCTTCCGAGGTGCGCCGCGCTTTCGGCGGAAAAGCTCTAGAAGGGCCGCAAACATGCGCCCCCCGAGCTCGATGCGCGCGTCGTCCTCTCGTTCCGCTATGGCGATGCCCGCAATGAGCGCGGCAATGCCCGGGGCTTCGGCGCGACCGAATTTGCCATCTTTGACATCGATATCGTGGACGATTTCTGCGATGACCGAGAGACCTGGCTCTCGAATATCGAATTGCTCGAGCAGCGTTTCGAAGGTGCACGCATCGCCGACGTGTGTGAACTCGCCCTCGTACATGTCGAAGGTGACTTCGCCCTCCTTGGCGCGGTATCCCTGGCCCGGAACGAAGGAGAACCTCGCATCGGGGTCGATGAAGCGGCGAATGAGCCATGCGCTCGCAATGCGATCGACGTGCACGTTTTTGCGCGTGACCCAGGTGCGTCCGCGGTACACCTCGGGTCGCGGACGCGACGTCTCCTCAGGGGCCGACTTTTCCCCACGGCGAAACCGCTTCTCGAACGCCAATAGAGCAGATTCGGCCGATTCGCGGCCCGAGGCCGCGAAAAAGTCGATGGCGAGAATCTCACTCAGGCGCTTGCGCAAACGCACCAGGTCCGACTCCAGCACGGGACGGCGTTCGTCGTCGCGCGCGAGACGAGGTGGGAGTTCGCGGGTGATCTGGCGCGCTTCCTCGGCCAATTGCATGTAATCGGCATCCCGTGCCGCATGGAAGAGTAGCTCGATTTGATCATCACGAAGCCCCTCGACGAAGGTGGCTTTGCAGAGTGTGGCCTCGCCGCCTTCTGTGGCGATCTCGCGCGCGACCCATTGCAGATCCTCGTGGGTCTGCTCGTTGAGCGGCAAGACGTAAACCGAGTTCTTGATGGCGACGGCGCCGAGCCGTGCCAGCCGCCTGCCGACTTTCGCGCGAAAGTACGCCGGCTTTGGGGGGATCTGATGAATAAGGAGGAGCCACCGCGGCTCATGGGTTTCGTCGCGCATGTCCGACGAATATATCAGTTGTGCAACTGGACACCCATGGTATCACAGTTGTGAGTTCAGGCAGCTCTTCGTCGGACAACGGAAAGCCTAGGAGGGTGCAAGATGAGGATGGCACTCTTGAGTCTCTGCCTCGGCGCAGCCTTGGGCGCCACGAGCGAGCACACCGCACCGCATGCACGAAGTTTCGACCAAGACTCGGTCTCGGCGGCGCCGCAAGGCTTCACCTTCGGGCGGACCGGCCAGGGCAAACCGGGACGCTGGATCGTCCGTGCCGAGCCCGATGCGCCCAGCAAGCCGAACGTGCTGGCGCAGGTGGATACGGACAATACCGATTATCGATTTCCCGTGGCGGTGGCGAATGAACCTTCACCGAAGGACGTACGCGTCCGAGTTCGTTGCAAGCCGGTATCGGGCAAAGTCGACCAGGCGTGCGGCCTCGTCTTTCGTTACCAAGACGAGAACAATTACGTGCTCACCCGTGCCAACGCGCTCGAGAACAACGTGAGGCTCTACGTCGTCAAGAACGGCAGCCGCAAACAGATCGCAACGTGGAGTGGAACCGTGAAGAACGGCGCATGGCACGACTTCCAAGTCGAGGCGCGAGGCGACCACATCGAGGTGAAATGGGACGGTACGAAAGTGCTCGATCACCACGACGGTACCTTCCTCGATGCCGGGCGTGCCGGAGTATGGACCAAGGCTGACTCGGTCACCTATTTCGATGACCTCAGTGTGGAGGCGCTATGACGCAGGCGATTTCAAGACGTGGAGCGATGATTTCCGCAGCGACCGGAGGCACCGCCCTTCTTTCGGGATTTACGCCAGGGTGCGCGCCCGCCGCGCAAGCAAAGGGGACGGCCATGCCTTCTTCCGCATTGCTGAACCCCGTCCCGCAGGGCATCGCGTTCGCGGGCAAGCACGAGGTGAAGCCCCTGCCCTTCCAACCCTCGTCGCTCAAGGGGCTCTCGGAAAAGCTGATGGTGTCCCATCATGACAACAATTACGCGGGCGCCGTCAAAAACTTGAATCGCGTGGAGGAAGAGCTTTCCCGCGTCACGAAGGAGACGCCCGCCTTCGTGGTGGGTGGATTGAAACAGAGCGAACTCACATTCCGCAACTCGGCCACACTGCATGAACTGTATTTCGCGAACCTCGGTGGCAACGGCCGCCCGAGCGGAGACATCGAGAAGGTGCTCGGCGAGGCTTACGGCAGCTTCCCTCGTTGGGAAGAGCTCTTTCGCGCAACGGGCGCGAGCCTCGGCGGTGGAAGCGGCTGGGTCGTGACCACGTGGGATTTGCACCGCGATGTGCCCTATACGTTCTGGTCTGGCAATCACACGCAGGCATTCTCGGCATCGGCCACCTTGCTCGTGATGGATATGTACGAGCACGCCTATCAAATGGATTACGGTGCCGCGGCGGCGAAATACATCGACGCCTTTTTCGCCAACATCCACTGGGACGAAGTAAACCGCCGCCTCGAGCGCGCGCGCCGGGCAGCCGCCGCGTTGCGCGCATAGGGCTCTCTCCACGATGAACGATTCTTCTTATTCGCTTCGAGCTCTTGCCCTCTATTTCTTACGCTTGGGGGCGCTGGGTTTCGGCGGTCCCATCGCACTTGCAGGATACATGCAACGCGATCTCGTCGAACGCGAGCGATGGATCACGAAAGACGAATACGTCGAAGGTCTTGCGCTCGCGCAACTTGCGCCCGGGCCGCTCGCCGCCCAGCTCGCAACGTACCTCGGTTGGGTACGCGGTGGCGTCTTTGGTGCGACGCTCATCAGCGTCGCGTTCATTTTGCCCTCGTTTCTCATGGTCGTGGCCCTTTCGGCCGCCTATTTGCGGTTCGGCGGGCTCGAATGGATAAAGGGGCTCTTTTATGGAATTGGCGCCGCGGTCATCGCGATCATCGCCCGAAGCGTCGTCAAACTTGCCAAAATGACGCTGATCAAAGATCGGCTCCTTTGGGCCGTGTTCGCGATCAACGCCGGCGTGACCGCGTGGACGGAGTCGGAAATCGTGTGGCTCTTTCTCGCCAGCGGATTGCTTCTCTTTTTTCTGCGCGGCCGTCCCACGGGGCCGCTGGCGACACCTGGAGTGTCGGCGATGTTTCCACTCGATATCGTGGTTACGGGCCTTTCGGGCGCCGCGTCCAACGAGACACTTTGGAGGATCGGCCTCTTCTTCGCGGAGGGCGGTGCCGTCGTGTTCGGGAGCGGGCTAGCCATCGTTCCGTTCTTGCACGGCGGCGTGGTGAACGAGCACCATTGGCTGACGGAGCGACAGTTCCTCGACGCGGTAGCGGTGGCCATGATTACGCCGGGCCCGGTCGTCATCACCGTCGCGTTCATCGGCTACCTCGTGGCGGGCCCACTCGGTGCGACCATCGCCGCACTCGGCGTTTTTCTGCCCTGCTACCTCTTCGTGGTGATTCCCGCGCCCTACTTCAAGCGATACGCGAAAAACCCGAGCATCAGCGCCTTCGTGAGTGGCGTCACGGCCGCGGCAACCGGTGCGATTGCCGGCGCGGGATTCGTGTTGGGTCGCCGGGCACTTCTCGATGCGCCGACGGTCATCATTGCCGCCGTGACATTGCTCGCCCTGATGAAGCTGAAGAAGGCTCCAGAGCCGTTGGTGATCCTCGGCGCGGGCGCCGTTGGGTTGCTGCTCCGGGGTTGGTCGTGAGATGGTGAGGCCGAGGACATGAAAGCGACACGACGGGAGGTGTTGACCGGCGGCGCGGCGCTCCTCGGCGCGGTGATGGTGGGCTGCAAGCGAGGCAGCTCGGAGGCGGTGGTTTACACGTCCGTCGATCAGGTCTTCGCCGAGCCCGTGTTTCGGGCCATCGAGTCGAAAACCGGAATCAAAGTTCGTCCCGTCTTCGACACCGAGGAGACCAAGAGCACGGGCGTGATGAACCGCATCATCGCGGAGGGTTCCAATCCGCAGGCGGACGTCTTCTGGTCAGGCGATCCCGTGAGGCCACTCTCGCTGGCCAAACGCGGACTCGTCGAACCGTATGTCTCGCCCGAAGCCGCCGCACTCCCCGCGCTACTGCGCGCAGGTGACGGAACATGGACCGGAATTGCCGCACGCGCCAGGGTTCTTCTCGTCAACACCTCCAAAGTCCCCGCTGGCGAGCGACCCACTACGATTCGTGATCTGGTGAATGCGCATTGGAAAGGACGAATCGCATTGGCGAATCCACTTTTCGGAACGACGACGATGCACGTGGCAGCGCTCGCATCGATTTGGGGCGACGATGCACTGATGGCTTTTCTCGATGCCGCACGGGCGAACGGCGCGCGCATGGCCAGCTCGAATGGGGAGGTGAAGCGACTCGTCGCCTCCGGCGATGTGGCCTTTGGCGTGACCGACACCGACGATGCCGATGAAGCCCGCAAAGATGGCGCACCGGTCGAAGCGGTCTATCCCGACCAACGTGATCTCGGCACGCTGGTCATCCCTAGCGCCGTCGTGCGGGTGCGGGGCGGACCGCACGCAGAGGGCTCGAAGAAGCTCATCGACGGCCTTCTCTCCGCCGACACGGAGAAACGGATGGCCGAGTCCGGGGCGCACATGCCGCTTCGCTCGGGTGTGCCGGTGCCCGAGGGCGTGCGGCGGGTCAGCGATCTGCACGCGATGAACGTGGACTTCTCCAAGGTTGCGGATGCCATGGACCGCCTTCAAGGTCGACTCAAGCAATGGGTTGGACTCTAGCGCGACGAGCGCAAGCACCCGCCGCGCTTCTTTTCGCCGCCGTAGCTCTGGGCATGGCGATCGTGTGGCCCCTCGCGCACGTACTGCTCGGCATTGACGCGCAAAGCCTCTCCGTTCTCGCGCGTGGAACCACCTGGGTACTTCTCGGTCGCACGGTCGCCTTGGGCCTCGGTGTGACGGCAGCCACCGCGGTCTTTGGTATTCCACTCGGAGCCGTATTTGCGCGTGCTCGAATTCCGGCGCGGCGATGGTGGATGGCCATTCATGCTTTGCCGCTTTTTCTGTCGCCGTTCATCGTCGCGCTCGGATGGTTCCACTTGCTCGGTGAGCGCGGACTCGCAGGCTCCGTGCGCACGTCCGCCCTATTCTTCGGCCCCGCCGGGGTCATGTTGGTTCTCACGACGGCGTTCACCCCCGTCGTAACGGCGCTCACGATGCTTGGGATCACCGGCCTCGATCCGTCGATCGAAGAAGCCGCCCTGCTCGTGGCACGCCCATGGCGTGTGCTCGCGCACGTGTTGGTGCCTGCCGTGCGATCGCGCATTGCCGTCGCGGCGCTCATCGTCTTTTCCTTGACGCTCTCCGAGGTGGGCGTGCCCATGTTCTTGCGCGTTCCCGTGTACGGTGCCGCGGTGTTTGCACGGCTCGGCGGGGTCGATTTTGCACCCGGCGAAGCGGCCTCGCTCGGATTGCCGATGATCGTGCTGGGTCTCGTTCTCATCGCGTTAGAGCGGGCGCTTGCTCCGTCGAGCGGCTCGCTCCGTTTTCGATGGCAGGCGCGCTCTCCCCTCGATTTCGGTGCAGGGCCGCTGGCCATGGCCGCAGCCGCGGGACTCGTCGCCGCCTTTCCGCTGTTCGCGCTCGCGGCCCGTGCCGTTCCGGGCGTTGGACGATGCTGGTCATGGACCGGCTCGAGTCTCGTGAACAGCCTCGCGGTGTCCGGTGCGGCGGCAGCCATGACCATGAGCATTGCCCTGTTCGCGGGGCACGCACTCGCGCGCGGATCGGTGTGGGCAAGCGCCATGGATCGCGTCGCCGCAACCGGTTTCTTCCTCCCATCCGCCGTTCTGGGCTCGGGCATCATCGCCGCATGGAATCATCCTGCCACGCAAGTCCTGTACGGCAGCCTCGCCATCATCATCGTGGGATTCGTCGCGCGCTACACCGCACTCGGCCTGCGCATCGTGGCCGCCTCGATCGCGAACACCTCCCGAGCGTACGAAGACGCCGCTTCCGTGGCCGGCGCAGGATATTTCCGCCGGCTCTCTCGAATCGTCGCGCCCATGCATGCTCGTGAACTCGTAGTGGCCATGGGCATCACCTTGGTCTTCTGCCTCCGCGATCTCGAGACCGCCGTCCTCTTCTACCCGCCGGGCGGCGAGACCCTCACGGTTCGCATTTTTACCCTCGAGGCCAATGGCCCATCGTCGGTTGTCGCCGCACTCGCGCTTCTTCAGGTGATCCTCACGCTCGCCGTCGTGAGCATCGGAGCGATCGTCCTGAGGAGTCTCCCATGACTATCGTGCTGGAGCTGGAACACGTCTCGCTGTCACTCGGCGGACGGGCCGTGCTGTCCGACGTCTCCCTCTCGCTGCACGAAGGAGAAAGTCTCGCACTGATAGGTCCATCGGGAAGCGGAAAAACGAGCCTCTTGCGCGTCGCCCTCGGACTCGTTGCCCCTTCCTCAGGGGCCGTTATTATCGGCGGACAGCCGGCCAGTGCTCCCGGCCGTATTCTGCTTCCGCCCGACGGGCGCACCGCCGGGGCCGTTTTTCAAGATCTCGCACTCTGGCCGCATTTGACGGTATTCGACAATTTGGATTTCGGGCTCGCGGCAAAGCGCCTTCCAAAGCCACGACGTGCACACGCCATCGAAACGATGTTGGCCCAGGTGGGCCTGTCGGGACTCGCGCATCGAAAACCGCACGAGCTCTCCGGCGGACAGCAGCAGCGCGTCGCCCTCGCACGTGCACTGGTGCTGGAGCCCAAATGGGTCGCCCTCGACGAGCCGTTCACGAACCTCGATATCGTGCTCAAAGACGATATCCTCGAGCTCCTCGCGTCGCTGCTCCGTGCCCGGAACGCGGCCGCCCTCGTCGTGGCCCACGATCCCCGAGAAGCGATGCGCCTCGCCGATCGCATCGCCGTCCTCGAGGAGGGAAAACTCGTGCAGCTCGGCACGCCGGCGGCGCTGGCCATGGCGCCGGCCAGCGCGTTCATCCTCGCCTTTACACGGTACGAGCACGCGCGCAAGCTCGAGTAAGGCTGGCCATCTGCATTTCGTTCAAGACCCGTCGACGGGGATCCGCTAGGGCACTTGGCATGACGGTTCCCCTTCCCTTGGTCATCGGCGGGTTCGTTGCCTTGGCAGTATTCGCCTGGCTCCTCTCGTCGTTCCTCTCCAAGGCGGCGCGCGGGGCGGTCACCAAACGGCTCGATCGGAGCGTCGCCGAATCTTCGCTGTCCGAGGCCGAGCTGCGGGAGCAGGCACTTCGGGACGAGGATTGGTTTGCGCCGCTTGCCCGATTGGTGGGCGACGAGCGCATCGTCGGTGTGGTCGAGGCGGGTTTTCCCAAGTCGGCATCCGGCGCCGCCGTGCGCGGGGTGTTCAACTTCGTGGGGCAGTTTGCCGGCGTCAAGGTGGTCGACAAGGATTGCGGTGTCTATCTGGCCGTGTCCGCGACGCATTTGCACTATGTCGTATTCGACAAAGGGCATGTCGAGGAACACGTCACCTGGGAACGCGCTCGTCTATCCGAGCTGGCCATGCGGCAATCCCTCGATGTCTCCGAGAAAGGGAAGCAGGGAGCCATCGTGGTGTTCGACCGCGAGGTGACCATCGTCGCCGAGGACGACCGGCTCGTCGTTCCGGTGGCCTCCTTCATCAGCCGTGGGCCTCGCGCACGCCCCACCTTCGGTCCGCCGCGCGATGCACACGTGATGCTGCACGCCCTCACCAAAGGCTTTCTCCGCGAACTCGAGTCCACCTCCGTTCGCGGGCGGTGACGCGCCTCCGCCGCGCCCTGCGACACCTTCTTTGGGAACCCGCGGGTTTCTAGTAAGGTCGAAGCTCGACGTGGCGACCCGAAAACGAGACACATCCACTTCAGCGGGACCGGTCCGACGCGGAGACGCCGAGCGGCTACCGCGAGGCCGCCACGGGCTTACGCGCGAAGAAGTGCGCACCTCGCAGCGTACGCGATTGATGGATGCCATGGCCGAGTTGGCGGCGGAGAAAGGCTATGCCAACGTCACCATCGGCGATCTCGTGGCGCTCGGCGGTCTGGCCAAGCGAACCTTTTACGATTATTTCCCCGACAAGGACGCGTGTGCTCTTGCCGCGGCGGAACACTTCGCGGAAAAGATCCTCGCGACCATCATCCGCCCCCACGATCGCGAGCTGGATCTGTACTCGCGTGTGCAGCAGTCGGTGAGCCGCATGCTCGAAGTCTTTGCCCAGCACCCGGCGTACTCACGCACCTTTCTCGTCGAAATATGGGCCACCGGCCCCAAAGTGATTGCGCGCCGCCTCGACGTCGATCGTCAGATCGCCCGCCTGCTGGTCGCGTTGAGCCAAGACGTTTCGGCGCACCGGCCGGAGGCACGCGCCATCGAGGAGGCACACGCACTCGCCGTGATTGGCGCCGTGAACGAAACGCTCTATCGGGTCGTCTTCCTCGAGGGCGCCGAGAACCTGCCGCGGCACACCGATAAATTGGTCCGCATCGTCACGGGCCTGCTCATGGCGCAAATTCCCACACCGGAACGCCCCGCTCCGCGAAGCCGCCGCAATCGTGATTCCGGAACTACGAAATAAGATTGGAGCATGCATGGCCGTTCGCTGGGTGATTGCCGTCGCCGCCATCCTCGCCCTGCTCGCAACGGGATGTTCGGGCCGGGCCTCGGTCGAGCAGCCTCGCTCGATTCCAAAAGCGCAACCTGCGCTCGAGCGCGACACCGTGGTCACGGGACACCGCGTTCGCTATGCGCTTCATCTCGCAGAGCAGCCAAATCTCGTCTATCACCTCGATTGCATCACGGGCGCTGCTTTCTGCGCGCAGGCCATCTATCGCGAGCTCTGGGCCACATTCGGCCTCGATGCGGCGGACGAAGCGGCCCTGGCAAAGTGGAAAGCGCTGCGTGCACGGCACGGAGGAGAGCTCCGTCGGCTCGACCTCCACCGGTCCGAGCAGCCGCTCTTGGCCTCGTCCGGTGTGTTCGACGTGGCGGAGCGCCAACGCATCGCCGGCCTCCGCGCGCGCACCTTGGACGCGCATCAGCAGACGATGGCGTTGCTCTCGAGCGACGCCGATGCGGCAGGGCTTCACGACGTGCTCGAGCGCTTCGCGCCCCGATTTGGAACGTGGTGGCGGCAGCGCGGGTTCGCCGCAGGGTCGGCTTTTTTCGACGGATTTGAGCGTGTGCTAGCTGATTCCTTTTTGGATTCGACCATCGAGAAGGCGGCTCACTTTTACGAATCGGATCTTCCTTCGGGAACGACGTTCCAGATTCATGTTCTGGTCCAACCGCGTTCGGCCAGGAAAATGAGCGTAGCCTATCAGCTCGAAGGAGATGCCGTGGTCGAGGCTCCCGAAGGGGGAACGCCGGAAAGCCTCATCGATGTCGTCGCACACGAGTTGTTTCATTATCTGTTCTTCCGAATGGCCCCGGAGCGCCAAGCCGCGCTCCTCACCAGCGTGTGCACTTCGGACGATCCGTTTTCCGTCGCCGCGTACGGGATGCTCGACGAGGCGGTTGCGGCCACCCTCGGCAATGGCATCGTCGGCCGGCACTATATGCCGCCCGATGCGTTTTCGGCGCAAGTCGCGCGCGGCTTCATTCAGTATCGGGCCGCGGGATCGGTGGCGCGCGAGCTGCTGCCCTCGATGCAAGCCGTTCTCGATCGGGGCACGCTCATTTCGTCTCCTGAATTTTGGCGCACCTTCGGCGCCGCCGTGCAGGCGTCGTACGAGGGAGGGCGGCCGCGCCCGATCGATTATTTGCACAATGAAGTATCGATTGCCGAACCGCCATTCGGGAGCGCCGCCCAGCGATTGCGCGATGCTGCGTGGGCGGGGTTTCCCTATCTTCGCGAGTACACCTCGTTGGATGTCGAAGCAAAGACCTATCTCGTGGCCCACCCCTTCATGAACGCGGCACTTTTCGTTCAGGGGCAACCTTCCCCTGGACTCCTCGAGACGCTCGCGCCGGCCAGCAAGCGTTCCGCGGTCATGCCATCGCTCGGTAAAGGTCTGCCAGGTTTCGTCTATGCCGCGCCCCGCACCGCGAAGTCCTACCTCTTCGTCTTCGCGGCGAACGACGGAAAGACGATGGAAGACTTGGTCGATCGGTTCATCGCACTCCCGGCGATGGCGGAAGGCGTGCTGGTCGAGCGGAAGTAGCCGCGCGCTCGACGGCGCGTGCGATGGAGGCGAACGTAAGTCCCATATCGTGCGCGGTCGTCTGCCAATTGGAAACGGAGATGCGCATCGCCGTGGTGCCGTGCCACGAGGTGGGGCCCAGCCAACAGGTGCCCTCCTCTTGCACGTGGCGGATGACCATGCGGGTGAATTCCCCGGCATCGATATCTGGCGCGTGAAATCGAACGAGGACCTGGTTGAGCACCACCTCGTTCAACACGGTGGCCCCCTCGAGCGTGCGGAGGCGCCCGGCGAGATCGGCCGCGTGGGCGCAGCAGCGATCGACCAGATCGCTCACGCCCCGGCGGCCCAACGAGCGCAGGGCCGCGTAGATGGGAAAGGCGCGCGCCCGTCGCGAGGACTCGGGACCCCAATCCTGGCCATCGCGTTCGCCGCCCGCCGCCCCCACGAGGTACGCTGCGCGCGCATTGCGCAAGGCACGCGCGTGGGCCGCCGAATCGCGAACGATGGAGATGCCGCAGTCGTACGGCACGTTGAGCCATTTGTGGCCGTCGATGGCCCAAGAATCCGCCTCGGCGGCGCCGGCGACGAGCGCCCGCTTGCTCGTGCTCGCAGCGGCCCACAAGCCGAAGGCGCCATCGACATGAAGCCACGCACCCCGCGCATGTGCGAGCTGCGCGATCTCACCGAGCGGATCGAACGCGCCCGTGTTCACGCACCCGGCCTGGGCACAAACGATGACGGGCCCCGTGCAGGCCGCCAATGTCGATTGCAGAGCGGCACTTCGCATGCGCCCTTGCTCGTCGGCTTCGACGACGCGGACTTGCTCCCTGCCGATGCCCAGAAATCGCAGCGCGGTGTAAATGGTCGCGTGGGCTTCGGCCCCGACCACCACCGTGATCCTGGGGGCCGCCGCGAGACCGCGTTCTTCCACGTCCCAATCGAGCCGCCGCAAAACTTCGTCGCGGGCCGCGGCCAACCCGGAGAAGTTCGCCATTTGCCCTCCCGTCACCAAGCCGACGCTGGCCGACGCCGGTAGGCCCAAGAGATCGAGCAGCCATTCCGCAACCACCGTTTCGACGACCGACGCCGCCGGCGACGTCAAGTAGAGCGCCGCATTTTGATCCCAGACCGCCGTGAGCCAGTCCGCGGCCAAGGCGGCAGGCAGCGACCCTCCAATGACGAAACCGAAATAACGAGGCCCCGCACTGGCCACGAGCCCGGCATCGACATGGCTCGCAAGCGCGCGAATCACCTCCGACGGGTCTTCCCCCGCGTCGGCCAAAGGCCCGCCCAATCGCTCGCGAAGCGTACTGGCCGCGACGGGCCGCGCGACCGGCCTGTCCGCTACGTGCTCGAGATACTGCGTGGCAGCGTCGAACGCCGCCTGCAAAGGCGCTTTGTGCATGCCCCCACTATAGGGAGCACACTCTTTGGCAAAAGACACAGTCGCGATGGATTCCTGCAGAACAGTTCACGCAGAAGCCGTCACGATCCATGCGGCGCCGGAAAGTGAGACGCCCTGATCGGTGGCCCGCTCTGCCAATGCCGTACGGATCGAGGTGAGGCCCCGTCGACGCACATCCTCCGGTTGCTCCGCCAACATGCTCGCAAATGGGCCGACGCGCAGCGTTTGGTCCAACGATTCGTCGGCATCGGCCGCGACGTACAACGGTGCATCGAAGGGCGCGATCGCCATGTTGGTGAATCCCGCCTGGCGCAAGACACGTTCAATGCGCTGTTGGTCGCCAAACGCAAATGGCCCTGGCACGAGCGGATCCACGGGCGGCATATTCGGGAGCACCGCCTGCAAAGCGCGATATGGAACGCGGAACCAATCGTTTTCCATCGCGCCTCGCCAGCAAACGAACGCGAGGCGACCGTTGGGTCGCAGCGCCGTGCGAAGATGCGCGAACGCTCCCTCGGGGTCGTCGAAGAACATGACGCCGAATCGGGAGAACAGAACGTCGAAGCTCTCGGGGGCGAAACCATGGCGGCTGGCGTCGGCCAACTCGAAGGCGACATTCGTGCCTTGTGCGAGCTCGCGGGCCCGTGCGATCAGCGGGCCCGAAACGTCGACCCCGACCCCGCGTCCGCCGGGGAGCACCCGACGCACGATCTCGCGTGTCGTAGCGCCCGGGCCGCAGCCCACGTCGAGCACGACTTCGCCCGGGCGCAGATTCGCCGCGCTGAAAGCGGCCTCGCCAAACGCGGTGAAACTTCGATCGAGCCATTCGTGGTGCGCGAGCCACCGAGCCCCTCGCGCGCCGTTCCAATCGTCGATCTGCCGTTGATTCATTTCGTCCATGCATTCGATGTAGTCCCAACGGCGATGGACTTCGAGGGCGCCGTTTTCGATCCGGTCGGCGGATCTTTCGATCGTCGAAAATGTTGGTCCGCGTCGTGCATCGATGAACGAACATGACAATACGAATTTTTCCCTATGCTGGTTTCGTGGGTCTGGCTTGGCTCATCGCCGCAGGTTGGAGTTGCAAAGACCCATTCGACGAGGCAGCGACCGAGTGGCCTGCGTATGGCCGAGATCCCGGCGGTGCACGGCATTCGCCGCTTGCGCAAATCACGCGGGACAACGTGGCACGGCTCGGCGTCGCCTGGACGTATCGCACCGGCGATATGCCGAACGCCGGCGAATCCAAAGCAAATACGTTTCAAGCGACTCCCATTTATCTGGATGGTACGCTGTACGTCAGCAGCGGCTACAATCGCGTGTTCGCGCTCGACCCGGATACAGGAGTACCACGATGGATCTTCGATCCGAAGGTCGATACCAACGTCCCGGGTCGCTACCTCGTCTCGCGCGGGATCAGCGCCTGGCGCGACGATGGCGGAGCCGTATGCGCGCGGCGTCTCTTCGTGACCACCACGGATGCGCGGCTGATGGCCATCGACGCGGCAACCGGCCAGCTCTGCCCAGGCTTCGGCACGGGTGGGACCGTGGATCTGAACGAAGGGATCCCTGACGCGTCGCCCGGTATTTACAGCGTGTCGTCGCCCCCCGCGGTGGTCGGCGATGTCGTCGTCGTGGGATCCGCCGTGGCCGACAACGTGGGGGTCGACGTGTCCCCGGGCACCGTTCGCGGCTTCGATGCACGAACGGGAAGGCTGATCTGGGCGTGGGATCCGATTCCGCGCAGCCCCGCCGATCCCGGGTACGAGGCCTGGGCTCCGGAAGATGCCGCACGCACCCGGGCGGCCAACGTTTGGAGCGTGATGACGGCGGACCCCCAACGCGATCTCGTGTTTTTGCCCACGAGCTCCCCTTCCCCCGATTTTTACGGTGGCATGCGCAAGGGCCCGGGACCGCACGCGAATTCGGTGGTGGCGCTGCGCGCATCGACGGGAAAGCTGGTGTGGGCCTTCCAGGCCATTCATCACGATTTGTGGGATTACGATGTACCGGCATCGCCCGCGCTCGTGCGCATCCAGCGTGACGGCCAATCGATCGACGCTGTGACCGTGGCCACCAAGGCGGGAAATCTGTTCTTTCTCGACCGCGATACGGGCAAACCCCTCTGGCCGGTGGAGGAGCGGCCCGTGCCCCCGAGTGACGTTCCCGGCGAAGAAGCCCATCCGACGCAGCCCTTTTCGCAGGTGACGCCGAATCTCGTTGGGGATACCACACTTCGCCCGGAGGACGCATGGGGCGTCACGGATGCCGAACGCGAAGATTGCCGCGCGATGATCGCGGGTGCGCGGTCGGAGGGCATCTTCACACCGCCGAGTTTGCACGGATCCATCGAATATCCGGGCTCGCTGGGCGGCATCAACTGGGGAGGCGTTGCCGTCGACGCAGGGCGCGCCTTGCTCTTTGCGAGCGTCAACCGCTTCGGCAACGTCGTAAGGCTGATCCCGCGCTCGGAGCCGGATACTCCGCTGCCGGGCGAGGTCATCCAAGGGCAGCTCGGGACCCCTTACAAAGTGGGGCGGCGCTTGCTGTCGCACCCCACGACGCGACGGCCGTGC
Source organism: Sorangiineae bacterium MSr12523 (assembly GCA_037157775.1). Classification (NCBI taxonomy): domain Bacteria; kingdom Pseudomonadati; phylum Myxococcota; class Myxococcia; order Myxococcales; family Pendulisporaceae; genus Pendulispora; species Pendulispora brunnea. The sequence goes on along the minus strand of CP089982.1, from coordinate 1,246,310 downwards.
ACCAAGCCGCCGTGGGGAAAATTGGTCGCCGTCGATCTCACGACGGGCGGCATCCGATGGGAAATCCCCGTCGGGCGATTCCCGGGCACCGAGCAGCTGCCCGGCTCCGAGGCATGGGGTTCCTTTACCTTGGGCGGCCCCATCGTCACCGACGGCGGCCTCGCCTTCCTCGGCGCTACGCAAGACGATGCCATCCGTGCCTTCGACACCGACACCGGCCACGAACTGTGGAAGCACGCATTGCCGGCCGGTGGACAAGCCACACCGATGACCTATCGCTCGCCCAAAGGGCGACAGTTCGTGGTCATTGCCGCGGGCGGAAGCATCGGGCTCGGGCGGCCGGCAGGAGATCACTTGGTAGCCTTCGCATTGCCGTGAATTTCGGGGTTGAACGCGCATCGTCACCCGCATTGCGCAAATGAAGTTTCGTACGACGAGCGCCAATTTGGCGCTCGTCCGCGTGTTTTGGCGGCCATGTCCGACCCTGACCGTTGGGATGGATCGAAGGGCACGTCGAAAGGACGCAAAATCCCCTATCACGCACGATCCAATACCGGTGCCACGGTTCGTGTTTCGCATATGCGAAGGGAAGCGGCAGCGCCTTTGCGCAAACGCCGCACGACGCCACGACCTAGGTAGCACGAATTTACCGACTTAAATCGATATACGATGTCTCTTCCGCACACGCCAATGCAAACGATCGACATTATAATGCGATATTCGTCGATTGGTTGACTGGACGCCGCCGTCCACTCCGATGCGGTGGAGTGGACGATATGCTCCACACGTGACGACGACGTCAAACCCATTGACCGCAGTAAAGGACAGGCTATACCGCCGACGGTAACCGGTAGACATCACGAATATAAATGTCTACATCGGCTTGCCATTACCAAAACTCGCTCTCACGAATTGCGAGCCATAAATTAATATTTGGCTCAAGCAAGCATGACGGCGCATATCGCCGTCCTTTCGATTGGTATTTGGAATATAAACTCCCAATCACATTTGTGAATCCGACGATTCGAAATCGCGTGGCAGATTGCGAACCCTCGTATTAGACTGCGGTCGGCAGCGCGTTCCCTGGGGCGGCACCGTCATTTTTCTCGCGTTTTCAGGACGCGAGGCGGGTGAGAAAACATGAAACCATCGAATCCCTCTTCGTCTGCGACGAATGTGACAGATTTGTGCGCGTGGTTGCGTGAAGACATCGCTCACTCGCTGGGGGTGGGTGCAGGCTCCATCGATACGGCAGTGCGGTTCCGCGAGCTCGGCCTCGAGTCGGGGCAAATCACCGCCCTCATTGCGCGCCTCTCGCATCGCATCGGCCGCGACCTCTCCCCCACCGTCGCTTGGCAGCACCCTACACCGCGCGCGCTGTCGCAGCATGCAGCCTCGCTCGCGGCCAATGCAGGAGCGTCACCGTCCGTGTCCAAGGATGCGTCGGCTTCTTCCCGCGTGCGGGCGAATGCAACCTCCATGGAGCCCGTGGCCATCGTGGGGATCGCGTGCCGCTTGCCGGGCGGAGTGCGCTCGCCGGAGGAATTTTGGTCCCTCCTCTGTGAGAAGAGGAATGGCATCCGTGAGGTGCCCGCCGAACGATGGAACGCCGATGCGTACTTCGACGAGGATCCCGCGGCCCCTGGGAAGATGAGCACCCGATGGGGAGGCTTCCTCGATAGGGTCGACGCATTCGACGCCGCGTTCTTCGGCATTTCGGCGCGCGAGGCGCAGCATATGGACCCACAGCAGCGCCTCTTTCTCGAGATGGCGTGGCACGCGCTCGAGGACGCGGGGATCGATGCATCGACGGTTCGAGGCCTGCCCGTGGGAGTCTTCGCCGGCGCCATGTGGAGCGACTACGCGCGTCTTTCTCATGGCGATGCGCAGGCCATCGATACGCACACCGCCACGGGGCAGGATACGTCAATCATCTCGGCACGCGTGAGCTACCTTCTCGGCCTGGAAGGACCGAGCCTCACGATCAACACGGCGTGCTCCTCCTCGTTGGTGGCCGTCCACCTTGCATGCCAAAGCTTGCGACTCGGCGAGACAACGATGTCGCTCGCAGGCGGGGTTCACGTCATTGCCTCCCCGGAAAGCACGGTGGCGATGACCAAGTTCGGTGCGATGAACCCCCGAGGGCAATGCCGCGCGTTCGACGGCGGGGCCAATGGATATGTCCGCAGCGAGGGCGGCGGGGTCGTCGTCTTGAAACGACTCCGTCGCGCCATCGCCGATGGCGATCGCATTTATGCGCTCATTCGGGGCACCGCCGCCAACAACGATGGATTCTCCAATGGCCTGACCGCCCCCAATCCGCAAGCGCAAGAAGCCATGCTGCGGGCCGCGCATGCGGCGGCGTCCGTGGATCCGGGCTCGATTCACTACGTGGAAACACACGGCCCGGGCACCATTCTCGGAGATCCCATCGAGGCGGGTGCACTCGGTGCCGTCTTCGGACCGCATCATTCGGCCGAGCGGCCATTGCGCATCGGATCGGTGAAAACGAACCTTGGTCACTTGGAGGCCGCCGCCGGCGTGGCTGGTTTGGTCAAGGTGGCGCTTTCGCTTCATCATGGTGCGCTCCCGGGCAATCTTCATTTCGATGAACCCAATCCGCATATTGCGTTCGAGGCGTTGAATCTAAAAGTCCAGACGGAGCTCGAACCATGGCCGCATCATGGAGAAACGCCGCGCGCCGGGATCAGCTCGTTCGGCTTCGGGGGCACCAATTGCCACGCCGTGCTCGAGGCGGCGCCGGCGAGCCCGAAGGTTCTTCTCGCGCTGGGGGCGAACACCGCCACGGAGCTTCGCGAGCAAGCACTCGCCACCTTGGATGTCGCCTTCCGGTTGCGAACCTTGGATGATGCGACGGCCCTTTGCCGAGCGACCTCGCCGGCGAGCACCGGAACCAAGCATCGCGCGACCGTGATGGGCCGCGACACGGATGAGCTGGTGCGCGGTCTGTCGGAGCTTCTCGCAGGAGGGCTTCAGGCGCAGCCACCCGTGGAGGGGCCTCCGCGGATCGTGTTCGTATGCCCGGGACACGGTTCGCAGTGGCTCGGGATGGGGCGCGCGCTGCTGCTGCAAGAGCCGTCGTTTCGGAGCGCCATCGAGGCATGCGATCGGCACGGCTCGGCGCTCCTGGGTTGGTCCATCGTGGAGGAATTGCTGGCCGATGAGGCGCACTCCCGCCTCGAGGACGCGGTCGTCGTACAAGTTTTGCTCTTCGCCGTGCAACTCGGCCTGGGCGCCCTGTGGCGCGCGTGGGGGATCGAGCCGGATGCCGTGGTCGGCCATAGCATGGGGGAGATCACCGCCGCCTGCTTGGCGGGCATTCTCGACATCGAGGACGGCCTGCGCGTGGTCGTCGAACGGAGCCGGGTCGTCGCCGAACATGCGCTGGGCCAAGGTGGCATGCTGGCCGTGTCATTGCCGGAGGACGAAGTACGTTTTCTCGTTGATGACGTCGATGGCGATGGCCTGGTGATTGCGGGGTTCAATGGTCCTCGCTCGACGGTGCTCTCGGGATCGCTGCCCGCCATCGAGCGCGCACGCGGAGAATTGGCCGCTCGCGGGGCCAAATGCCATCGCGTGAAAATCGATTACGCCTCCCATAGTGGCCAAATGGATCCTTTGCTCGAACGGCTGCGGGCGGGCGTAAAAGGGATTTCGCCGAAGCCGGCCCGTCTGTCGATGCGTGGAACGGCGTGGGATGCTTGGCTGGCCGGGCCCGAGTGCGGGCCGGATTACTGGGCCTCCAATTTGCGCAATCCCGTGCGCTTTCGATCGGCCATCGAGGCGCTGGCGGAGGGCGGCCCGGCGGTGTTCGTCGAGTTGAGCCCGCACGCGGTGCTGACCAAGCCGATCGACGAGACGCTGCGTGCGATGAACGCCGAGGCCTACGTGCTTCCGTCGTGCTTTCGCCACGAGGACGAACGCGGGGCGATGCTGGAGAGCCTTGCCGCGCTCTTCCGGCTGGGCATCGATCCAAGGTGGTCCGCCGTAACGGGCACACGCGCGCTGGTCGTGCGGGAGCCCTCGCTTCGAGAGCGGATGCACGCGTGCGAAGAGACCGCGGGCCATCGCGTCGTTCCGGTCTCGGCCAAAACGGAGGAGGCGCTGCGCGCGCAGGCTGCCGCGCTTCACGCGCACGTGGAGGCGCACCCCGAGCTCGCCTTCACGGACATCGCGTATTCGCTGGCGAGCACGCGCGCGCGATTGGAGCGGCGGGCGGCGCTGATCGTGCACGATCGGGCCGAGCTGCTGCGGGCGCTGGCGGCCCTGCGCAGCGGCGCGGTCGACACGCGTGTCGTGACCGGAAGAAAGAAGGCGGACGGCAAGGTCGCTTTCGTATTCCCAGGCCAAGGCTCGCAATGGGCCGGGATGGCGCGTGCGCTGCTCGTGTCATCTTCGGAATTTCGCGCACGGATCGAGGCGTGCGAACGGGCCCTGGCTCCGCACGTCGCATGGTCGCTGCTCGCGGTGCTGCGCGGCGATGCGGGGGCTCCGTCGCTCGAACGCGTGGATGTCGTGCAGCCGGCGCTTTTCGCCATGATGGTTTCCCTCGCCGCCCTTTGGAAATCGGTCGGGGTGCGGCCCGATGCCGTCATCGGGCACAGCCAGGGCGAGATTGCGGCGGCCTGCGTCTCCGGCGCCCTCGGCCTCGAGGATGCCGCCAAGATCGTCGCGCTTCGCAGCAAGGCCCTGCTTCGCCTCGCGGGGCAAGGGGCGATGGCCTCCGTGGAACTCGACGCCGGCGCGGTATCGCGACACATCGCATCGTATGGCGATCGCCTTTGCGTGGCCGCCATCAACGGCCCTCGCTCCACCGTCGTCTCGGGCGAACCCGAGGCCATCGACGGCTTCGTCGCCGAAATGTCCTACGCCCAGGTCTTCGCCCGCAAAGTGCGCGTCGACATCGCCTCGCACTCGCCCCGCATGGAGGCGATTCGCGAGCAGCTGCACCACGATCTCGGCGACCTGCGCCCGCGCGATGGCACCGTTCCTTTGTATTCGACGGTCGACGCGACGCCCATCGATGGCGCCTCGCTCGATGCCGGCTATTGGTTTCGCAATGTGCGACAGCCCGTGCGGTTTGCGGAGGGTGTCGACAAGCTTCTTGCCGATGGCTTCGCCTTCTTCGTCGAGATCAGCCCTCATCCCGTGCTCACCCTCGCCGTACAATCGGCCTTGGAGGCTGCGGGAAGCGAGGGGATCGTGGTTTCTTCGTTGCGGCGCGATGAAGGCGACATCGCGCGGCTCCTGGCATCCGCGGGCGAGCTTCACGTCGCCGGGCTCGAGCTCGATTGGAGTGCGACGCTCCCCTTCGGGCGAAAGGTCGCACTGCCCACGTATCCCTTTCAAGGGCAGCGCTTCTGGGTGGAGGCCGCGACCCCGCGCGCTTCGGCAGCGTCCGGACGAACGCGCCCCTTTCGCATGTCGGCCCTTCCCGATGTCGTCTTTTCGGAGCGAGAGCTGTCCCTGAAGGAGCTCCCCTGGCTTCGCGATCATCAGGTCGAAGCGGCGTGTGTTTTTCCCGGCGCCGCGTCCATCGAAATGGCCTTGGCCGCCGCAAAAGCGTCCTCCAGCGATATCGTCCTCGAGGACATCGAGCTCAAAGAGGCCCTCGTTTTCTCCGAGGAGAAGGCGCTGGTTCAAATGGCCTGGCGCGAAGACGGCCCCGCCTCGTGGCGATTCCATCTATCGCGCGCCGACGGAGAGGCGTCGTGGCAGGAGCTCGTTTCGGGGCGGGCCCGTTCGGGCCTTCGCCCAGCGCAAGGTGCGCCGCCTTCCCTCGAGGTCGCAAAGGCGCGGTGCACGGACGCGCGCGCGGTCGATGCGTTCTACGCGATGCTGTCGCGCATGGGCCTGAAATATGGGCCAGCATTCCGCGGCGTCCGCGAGCTCTTTGGCCAAACCGGCGGCGTGCGTGCGCTGGGGCGAGTCGAGTTGCCTGAGTTGCCTGCGCAAGCCACGCATGCTGCGGGCTATGTCGTTCACCCCGCGCTCCTCGATGCGTGCATCCACGTGGCGTTCGCCGCGGCCGAATGCACACCGGAGGATGGGCCAATGGTCCCCGTTTTCGTCGGGCAGGTTCGCATGGGTGAAACGGCATCGACTGCGCGCGCCTGGTGCGAGGCCGAGGTCACGCGCGACGCCGCGGGCGATCTCGTTGCGCACCTGTCGCTATGGAACGACCACGGTGCGTCCATTGGAGAGATCCGCGGGCTGCGCATGGCGCGGCTCGAACGCGGGGCGCGGGGCGCCGAAGAGCCGCTGGCCGATGCCCTGCTCACCGTCGCATGGGAGGAGCGTAAACCTTGGTTCGCGAACACGGCCTCGGGCCCGACCCGACAGCGCTGGGTGATCTTCGCCGGCGCCGGCGATGCAGGCCGGCGTGTCGCGGCGGAGATGAACGCGCGCGGCATTCAGGTCGACGTCGTCGATGCCTCCCTGGCGCGCCATCGCGCGGCCATCGCGCGCTTTTTCGACCCGACGTTGCACGGCGTGATGTTCCTCGGCGGGCTCGATGCCCCGTCGGGATGGCTGGGCGCGCTGCACCTCGTGCAGGAGCTTGCATCGCGAACATCGCGTTTTCCACCGCGCCTCGTGATGGTCTGCCATCGCTCGCAATCGCCACGCGCCTCGGGTGGTGTGCGCCCCGAGCAGGCTTTGCTCTGGGGGCTCGGTGGCTCCGTGCGCTCGGAGCACGCGTCGCTGCGGCCTCTTCGCGTCGACCTCGGTGACCTCGAGGATGCGTCCGAGCTGCGAGCCCTGACCCTTTTGGCCTTGAGCGACACGGAGGAGGACCAGGTCGCCCTGCGCGGCGACGCGGTGTTCGTGGCGCGCTTGCAACGCCAAACGCTGCCCGAGACGATCCGCCAGCGCCTCGAGCCCGCGGGGGATCGGCCGTATCGGCTCGAGATTGGCACCCCCGGCCAGACGGACACGCTGCGCCTCGCACCACTCACGCGAACGCCGCCGGGCTCGGGCGAAGTCGAGATCGCGGTGGAGACGGCGGGGCTCAATTTTCTCGATGTGCTCTCCGCATTGGGTGAAATTCCGGGCGCGGGACTGGGCTGCGAATGTGCAGGGCGCGTCGTTCGGGTGGGACATGGTGTTTCGGCGTTCCGCGAGGGCGACCGCGTGCTCGCGCTCGGGATGAATGCATTCGCAACGCACGTCACGGCGCCGGAATCGCTGGTTTTCCGGGTTCCGGAGGATATGACCCTCGAGCAAGCGGCCACGTTGCCCATCGTGCATTTGACCGCGTATTACGCACTTCATCACGTCGCGCGTTTGAAGGCGACGGACCGCGTGCTCGTTCACTCGGCCACCGGCGGCGTGGGACTCGCGGCCTTGGAGTGGGCACGCCACGTGGGTGCCACCATCATCGCCACGGCAGGCACCGAGGAAAAGCGCGCATGGCTCCGCGAAAAGGGAATTCGCTTCGTCTCCGACTCGCACTCCGACCAATTCGTGGAGGACGTCCAGCGCTGGACCGACGGCGAGGGCATCGACGTCGTGCTCAATTCGCTTTCCAGTCCATATTTGGAGAAGAGCTTCGGGCTTCTGCGGGAGGGCGGCCGCTTCGTCGAATTGGGAAAACGCGATTATCTCGCCAACCGCGGCATCGGATTGAAGCCATTTCTGAAAGGTTTGTCCTTCACCTTGGTGGACGTGGCCACCATGTTGAAGCGCGAGCCCGCGCTCGTGCGGTCCGTATTTCTCGAGGTTCTCGAGCACGTCCGGCGCGGTACGCTGACGCCGCTCGTCCACCAGACGATGGGTCTCTCCCGCGCGCAGGACGCTTTCTGGGAAATGGGCCGTGGCAAGCACATTGGCAAATTCGTATTGCGCGTCCGCGAGCCGGAGCCCCCGTGCATTACCGCCCCGGTCGATTCCAATGCGACCCTCATAAAACGGAATGCGACGTATCTGGTGACGGGCGGTCTGGGCGGACTTGGAGCCTCGCTCGCGGGCTGGATGGCCGAGCACCACGCAGGGCACCTCGTGCTCATGGGCCGCCAAGGCATCACGCGGGACGAGCAGTGCAAGGCGGTGGAGGCGATGCGTGCGCACGGCACCCGCGTGACCGTGATGGCGGGGGACGTTGCCGATCGCGCGGCGCTGACGGCGGCGCTGGATGCGGTCCCGGCGGAGTATCCGCTCAAGGGCGTCGTGCATGCCGCGGGACTCCTCGACGATGGGCTGCTGGTGGACCAATCCGTGGATCGCTTCGAACGCGTGCTCGCACCGAAGGTCGCGGGAGCGCAGGCGCTGCACGAACTTACGCGGCATCTCGACCTCGACTTTTTCGCGCTCTACAGCTCGATCACGACCTTGCTCGGAAGCCCGGGGCAGGGAAATTACACGGCGGCCAACGCGTTTCTCGATGCCCTCGCCCATCACCGGAGGAGCCTGGGCCTGCCCGCCGTATCCATCGCATGGGGAGCGTTCTCCGAGGTGGGCCTGGCGGCCAGGGACGAGCAACGCGGGGCACGGCTCGCCGGGCGCGGAATGGATCTGCTCTCACCGAAAGACGGAAATACCATGTTCGCAAAAGCCCTCTTGGCCAATCTTCCGCATATCGCCGTCTGCCCTCTGGACGTGCACCAATGGGTGGAGTTCTACCCCGAGGCCGCCGGATGGCCCTACCTCGGTGCGTTGCTGGCCGAGGCGCCCCGCACGTCCGACCGCCAGCGCGATGTGGATTGGCTGCAGAACCTGCGCACGGCATCGGTGGCCGAAGCGCGGCGCGAGCTGACGGCGCACGTGCTCGTGCAGATCGGGCGCGTTCTACGTGCGGATCCAACCCATCTCGATCCTGCAACACCCTTCAAGGCGCTGGGGATCGATAGCCTGATGGGCATCGAACTTCGCAATCGATTGGAGGTGAGCATCGGCCAGGCTCTTCCCTCCACGGTGGTGTGGACGTACCCGACGGCGCGTGCATTGGCCGATTTGCTGGTCGAGCGGCTGTGCGGCGGGCAGGGCGAAGGGAATTCGACGCAGAAGCAAAATGAGCCTGCCGCGGTGCCGTGGCCAGAAATCCCGGTGGCGGAAGACACGCTGCTCAAAGAATTGACGGAACTCGAGGAGGTTCTCGGTGGCTGATCGAAATGGTAGTTCCCCCGTCGATGCCCAACGCATTCTCCTCGCGCTTCGAAACGCGAAGAGCCGTGTCGAAGAATTGGAATCGCGATTGCGCGAGCCCATCGCCATCGTTGGGATGGGTTGTCGGTTTCCCGGAGGCGACGGCCTCGAGCCGTTCTGGGAGACTTTGCAATCGCAAAAGGACATGATCCGCGAGGTGCCCGATTCGCGCCTCGTAGGGCCATGGCCCGCAGGCGTGCCTCGGTGGGCGGGTCTGCTCGACGAGGAGCCGGACAGTTTCGATGCGGACTTTTTCGGTATTGCGCCGCGCGAGGCCGTTGCACTCGATCCGCAGCAGAGGCTTTTGCTCGAGGTGGGCTGGAATGCGCTGGAGCATGCGGGACTCGTCCCGGATCGATTGCGTGCCTCGCGAACGGGTGTGTTCGTGGGGCTTTGCTTCAACGATTACCAACACCACGTGAAGCGCCGTGCGGATGGGGAGCGCGATGCCTACGAGGTCACCGGGAATATGGCCAGCACCGCGGCGGGCCGGCTCTCGTACGTATTTGGGTTCTCCGGGCCCGCGGTGACGCTCGATACGGCGTGTTCGAGTTCGCTCGTGGCCATTCACATGGCTTGTCAGAGTTTGCTCACGCGAGAGTCCGATTTGGCGCTGGCGGGCGGGGTGAATCTGATTCTGTCGGAGCACACGACGGCAGCCCTGGCGCGAACCCAGGCCTTCTCGCCCGATGGCCGCTGCAAGACGTTCGATGCATCGGCGAACGGCTTCGTGCGGGGCGAGGGCTGCGGCATGGTGGTGCTCAAGCGCCTCTCGGATGCAAAACGGGATGGCGACGAGGTCCTGGCCCTGGTGCGAGGCTCCGCGGTAAACCAGGATGGGCGCTCCACGGGGCTCACGGCGCCCAATGTGCTCGCGCAGGAGGCGTTGCTTCGGGATGCATTGGGGCGCGCTGGGGTGGCACCGGATTCGATAGGATTCATCGAGTGCCATGGGACGGGGACGTCGCTGGGGGATCCGATTGAGACGGATGCCCTGAGGGCGGTGTTTGGGGCCGCGCGGGAGGATGGCTCGAAGGTGTGGCTCGGCGCGCTCAAGACGAACATTGGGCATTTGGAGGCCGCGGCCGGGGTGGCAGGGCTCATCAAAGTGGTGCTGGCGCTACGGCATCGGAGGCTGCCTGCGAACTTGCACCTACGGCATGTGAGCCCGCTGGTGCGGCTCGGGGGGACGCCGTTGTGTCCTTTGACGGAAGGGGTGGAGTGGGCACCGATTAATGGGCGGCGCATTGCGGGGGTGTCGGGATTTGGGCTCAGTGGGACGAATGCTCACCTCGTGATCGAGGAGCATGGAGCGCATCCAGCCGGCCAGAGGCCGGCGGTCCGCCGGCAGGATGCCGGCGATCCATCCCTTGCCACCACCTTGGTACTGTCGGCCAAAACAGAGGGGGCGTTGCGGGCGCAAGGCCAGCGATTGGGTGCGTATTTGGAGACGCATCCTGAAACGAATCTTGTCGATGTGGCGTATTCGCTTGCTACAACGCGATCGCATTTCGATGTGCGCGCGGCGTTCGTCGCACGCGATCGCGCGCAGGTTCGCGAGCAGCTCGCGGCGTTGGTGGCTTCGAATGTGAAGCACACGAAGAAGCTTGCCGTGCTCTTTACCGGGCAAGGTAGTCAGTATGCGGGCATGGGGCGGGCGCTCTATGACGCCTTTCCGCGCTTTCGCGAGGTCTTCGATGACGTGAGTGCGCGCTTCGAACCGCTCGATGTCGAGCGCATTCACGAAACCGGTGTCGCGCAGCCCGCGCTCTTTGCCCTCGAGGTCGCGCTCTTCAGGCTCCTCGAGTCCTGGGGCCTTCACCCCGATTTGCTCCTCGGGCACTCCATTGGCGAGATTGTCGCCGCTCATGTCGCAGGCGTGCTCTCCCTCGACGATGCATGCACCTTGGTCGCGGCGCGTGCGCGCCTCATGCAGGCTCTCCCTCCCGGCGGTGCCATGCTGGCGCTCCAGGCCTCCGAGGACGAAGTGCGCCCCTTGCTCGACGCACGCATCGATATTGCCGCCATCAATGCGCCGCAGTCCATTGTCATCGCCGGCGACGAGGAACCCGTTCTCGACCTGGCACGTCACTTCGAGGCCCTTAGTCGAAAGACCTCGCGACTGCGCGTCAGCCACGCCTTCCACTCTCCTCGCATCGACCCCATGCTCGACGACTTCCGTCGCGTGGCCGAGACGCTCTCTTACCAGCCTCTCCGCATTCCCATCGTCTCCAACCTCACGGGCAGGCGCGCCGAAACCCACGACATCGCCTCCCCCGATTACTGGGTGCGCCATGTCCGGCACGCCGTCCGCTTTCTCGATGGCGTCCGCACCTTGCACGCCGAAGGCGCCACCACCTTTCTCGAAATCGGGCCCCACGGCGTCCTCGCTCCTTTGGCCGAGGCCTGCCTGGGCTCCTCCGACCATCTCGCCTTCCTGCACTCGCTCCACAAAGACCACGGCCACGAGAGCCTCCTCGCCGCCGTCGGAGCTCTCCATGCCCACGGCCATCACGTCGATTGGGACGCCTTCTTTGCACCCCAGCAGCCCTCGCGGATCGCGCTGCCCACGTATCCTTTCCAGCGTGAACGCTTCTGGGTCGACGCCGATCCGTCGAACGATGCGGCGGGCGATGCATGGCGCTACCGCGTCACCTGGAAGGCGCTGCCCTCCACGAAAGCCGGGCCCCGCATCGACGCCACCGTTTGGCTCGTGACGTCGGCAGAGGATCCGCGGCACGAGCTTGTCGCAACGCTGTCGCGCGCCCTCACGGACCAGGGCGCGCACGTGATGCCCATCGCCATCGACAGCACGGCTGGGCGTGCGGGCATCGTGGCGCTCTTGCGCGAAACGGGAGCATCGGCGCCGCACACCATCGTCTCGATGCTCGCGCTCGATACGGAGTCGTTGCCCGGCCATGCGGCATTGCCCCGCGGCCTCGCCACGACCCTCGAGCTCACGCAGGCCCTCGGGGAGCTCTCGTTGGCGGCCCCGCTTTGGATGCTCACGCAGGGCGCCGTGTCGGTTGCGCCCTCCGATCCTCTCGCGGCGCCGATTCAAGCGCTGACATGGGGCTTGGGGCGCACGCTTGCCGTCGAGCACCCGGAGCGGTGGGGCGGGCTGCTCGATCTTCCCGCGTCGTTGGACGCGACGTCCGCGCGCAAGCTGGTCGCGGCCCTGGGGCGCGATGAAGACGAGATGGCGCTGCGGGCATCGGGCCTGTTCGCGCGACGGCTGGTGCGGGCACGCTTCACGAAACCCGAGGACGCGCAGCCGTGGAAACCGCGCGGCACCGTGCTGGTCACCGGCGGAACCGGAGGCGTGGGTGCTCGGGTTGCACGATGGCTCGCACACCACGGGGCCGAGCATCTCGTGCTCACCAGCCGGCGAGGTCCCGATGCACCGGGCGCGCGGGAGCTCGAACAGGAGCTCACCGGCCTGGGGGTACGCGTCTCCCTCGAGGCGTGCGACAGCTCGGATCCCGACGCGCTGGCGGCGCTTCTTGGGCGGCTCGACGATCTGCGCGCCGTCTTCCACGCGGCGGGCGTGACGCAGCAGCAGCCCCTCGACCAGATGGGGCGCGAGGACGTGGAGCGCGTGCTGGCCGCCAAGGCCGCGGGTGCGTCTCACTTGGACCGGCTTCTCGGCGACAGGCCACTCGATGCCTTCGTGCTCTTCGCGTCCGTCGCGGGCACGCTGGGCAATGGGCATCAAGGGGCCTATGCGGCTGCCAATGCGTACCTCGACGCGCTCGCCGAGAATCGCCACGCACGCGGGCTCGCGGCGACCGCCATCGCGTGGGGACTCTGGGCCGGCGATGGCATGGGGGCGGGCGATGGCGTCGAAGAGCACCTGCGCCGCCGCGGTCTGTTGCCCATGGATCCCGATGGCGCGCTCGAGGCGTTGCAGCAAGCGCTGGGTCGCGCGGAGCCGGCGCTGCTCGTGGCCGACATCCAGTGGGCCCAATTCGCGCCGTTTCTCGCGGCTGCGCGCACGCGGCCCTTGCTCCTCGAGGTGCCCGAGGCGCGGCGTGCGCTCGATGGGCTGGCCTCCGCAACGGACGAGCGGGCGCTTCTCGAGCGCCTTCGCAGCCTCGGCGAGAGCGAGCGCCTGCCGCACGTCGAAACGTTGGTGCTGCGCGAGACGGCGGCCATTCTGGGCCATCGCGATGCGTCGCGCATCGATGCGCGCACGGGCTTTGCGAACCTCGGGCTGGACTCACTCATGGCGGTGGGGCTCCGGCAGCGCCTCCGCCGCGCAACCGGAATTGCGCTTCCGGCAACCGTGACATTCGATCTTCCGACACCGCGCCATGTCGCGAGCTTTCTGCTCGAGTCCCTGGGCGGCACCACCGCGACGACGACGCCCGAGCGTCGTGCCACGGGCACCGCGCACGAGAACGCCGCGATTGCGGTGGTCGGCATGGGATTGCAGCTTCCGGGCGGCGTCGTCGATCTGGAGAGCCTTTGGCAGGTGCTCGCGAAGTCGACGGACACGCTCCGAGCCGTTCCGTCGGATCGATGGGATGCAGAGGCCATCTACGACACCGATCCCGACGCCAAGGAGAAGGCCTACGTTCGGCACGCGGCCTTCCTGGATCGGGTGGATCGATTCGATGCCGCCTTTTTCGGCATCAGCCCGCGCGAGGCGCGGCATGTCGACCCGCAGCACCGGTTGCTGCTCGAGGCGAGCTGGCAGGCGCTGGAGAACGCGGGGGTCGTTCCGGAGTCGCTCGAGGGTTCCCGAACCGGCGTGTTCGTGGGGATCGGAGCGAGCGAGTACGAGATTCTTCAGCGCCGGGCCAGCGATGGGGAGGCGTATGCGCTTTTGGGGACGCAGCCTTCGTTTGCGGCGGGAAGATTGGCCTTCACCTTGGGCCTCCAAGGCCCCGCGCTTTCCGTGGATACGGCGTGCAGCTCGTCGCTCGTGGCATTGCACCTTGCGTGTCAGGCCTTGCGCCGCGGTGAATGCCAGCTTGCGTTGGCGGGCGGTGTCCAAGTCATGGCTGCGCCGGAGCTGTTCGTGTTGCTGTCACGGACGCGGGCGCTCGCGCCCGATGGGCGATCGAAGACGTTCTCCGATGGCGCCGATGGCTACGGGCGCGGGGAAGGCGTGGTCGTGCTTGCCCTCGAGCGCCTCGAGGATGCGCACGCGAATGCGCGGCGCGTGCTGGCCGTCGTGCGCGGGTCGGCGGTCAACCACGACGGGGCGAGCAGCGGTATCACCGCGCCCAATGGCACTTCGCAGCAGAAGGTGCTGCGGGCGGCCCTCGACGATGCGCAGCTTCGCGCGGCGGATATCGACGTGGTCGAGTGCCATGGCACGGGCACCGCGCTTGGGGATCCCATCGAGGTGCAGGCGTTGGCTGCCGTCTACGGCGACGGACGCGAGCCGGAGCGGCCGCTGTTGCTCGGCGCCGTGAAGACGAACATTGGACACCTCGAGTCGGCCGCGGGGTTGGCGGGTGTGGCCAAGATCATTGCGTGCTTGCAGCATGGGGCACTGCCTGCGACGTTGCACACGACGCCGCGCAATCGGCATATCGATTGGGATGCGCTGCCGGTGCGCGTGGTGGATGCGATGGTGCCCTGGGCGAATGGGGATAGGGCGCGCCGGGCAGGTGTTTCGGCATTCGGGCTCAGTGGGACGAATGCGCATGTGATTATCGAGGAGGGGCCAGGGCGGCATGAAGAAGCGCATGGAGCGTCGTCGGTTGCCGTCACTCCGTTTGTCTTGTCGGCCAAAACAGAGGGGGCGTTGCGGGCGCAAGGTCAGCGACTGGGCGATTACCTCGAGGCGAATTCCAATGCAAACTTGGTCGATATTGCGTATTCGCTTGCTACCACGCGATCGCATTTCGATGTACGCGCGGCGTTCGTCGCGCGCGATCGCGCGCAGGTTCACGAGCAGCTCGCGGCGTTGGTGGCTTCGAATGTGAAGCACACGAAGAAGCTTGCCGTGCTCTTTACCGGGCAAGGTAGTCAGTATGCAGGCATGGGGCGGGCGCTCTATGACGCCTTTCCGCGCTTTCGCGAGGTCTTCGATGACGTGACTGCGCGCTTTGACCCGCTCGATATGGAGCGCATTCACGAAACGGGTGTCGCGCAGCCCGCGCTCTTTGCCCTCGAGGTCGCGCTCTTCAGGCTCCTGGAGTCCTGGGGCCTTCACCCCGATTTGCTCCTCGGGCACTCCATTGGCGAGATTGTCGCCGCTCATGTCGCAGGCGTGCTCTCCCTCGACGATGCATGCACCTTGGTCGCCGCGCGCGCCCGCCTCATGCAGGCTCTTCCTCCGGGCGGCGCCATGGTGGCGCTCCAGGCCTCCGAGGACGAAGTGCGCCCCTTGCTCGACGCACGCATCGATATTGCCGCCATCAATGCGCCGCAGTCCATTGTCGTCGCCGGCGACGAGGAACCCGTTCTCGACCTGGCACGTCACTTCGAGGCCCTTGGTCGAAAGACCTCGCGACTGCGCGTCAGCCACGCCTTCCACTCTCCCCGCATCGACCCCATGCTCGACGACTTCCGTCGCGTGGCCGAGACGCTCTCTTACCAGCCTCCCCGCATTCCCATCGTCTCCAACCTCACGGGCAGGCGCGCCGAAACCCACGACATCGCCTCCCCCGATTACTGGGTGCGCCATGTCCGGCACGCCGTCCGCTTTCTCGATGGCGTCCGCACGTTGCACGCCGAAGGCGTCACCACCTTTCTCGAAATCGGGCCCCACGGCGTCCTCGCTCCTTTGGCCGAGGCCTGCCTGGGCTCCTCCGACCATCTCGCCTTCCTGCACTCGCTCCACAAAGACCACGGCCACGAGAGCCTCCTCGCCGCCGTCGGAGCTCTCCATGCCCACGGCCATCACGTCGATTGGGACGCATTCTTTGCACCCCAGCAGCCCTCGCAGGTCGCGCTGCCCACGTATCCCTTCCAGCGCGAACGCTTCTGGGTCGACGTGCCGCAGAACGCCGAGAACGCGTGGGGGTATCGCATCTCCTGGCAGTCGATGCCCACGGTACCCGTCGGGGGTTCCCTCGAGGGTGCGTGGTGGCTCGTCACCCCCACGCGCATCGTCGACGAGGCGCTCGTCGAGGCATTGTCGCGCGCGCTCGTGGAGCGTGGTGCCCATGTCGTGCCATTGCAGATCGACGAGCACGACCGCGCGCGGATCGTCGAACGCCTTCGTGAAGCGCTTGCCCGCGAGGCGGCGCCGCGCGGCATCGTTTCCTTGCTGGCATTGGATACGGAGTCGTTGCCGGGGCACGAGACCGTGCCGCGCGGACTCGCCGCGACGCTCGGGTTCGCGCAGGCGATGGGCGATGTCGATCTTCGCGCGCCGCTCTGGATGCTCACGCAAGGCGCCGTCTCCGCCGGAGCGAACGACGCGCTGACGTCGCCGCGGCAAGCGTTGACATGGGGCATAGGACGGGTCATCGCGCTCGAGCACCCGGAACGGTGGGGCGGATTGCTCGACCTACCCGCCCACCTCGATGCCGGTTTGGCCGCATCCATCGTCGGCGCCCTGGCGGGTGACGAGGACCAGATCGCACTTCGCGCGTCCGGCCTGCTGTCGCGTCGCCTCGTGCGGCATCAGGAGGCATCCATTGCACCTACATGGAAACCGCGCGGAACCGTCTTGATCACGGGGGGTACGGGGGCGCTCGGTGCCCATGTGGCGCGGTGGCTCGCGCGGCAGGGTGCCGAGCATCTCGTGCTCACCAGCCGAAGCGGTCCCGAGGCGCTGGGGGCCGGCGTCCTGCGCCGCGAACTGGAGGAGCTGGGCGTTCGCGCCTCCATCGAAGCATGCGACAGCGCCGATCCCGAGGCGCTCGCGGCGCTGCTCGGGCGGCTTCAGGGACTGCGTGCCGTCGTGCATGCGGCGGGGATCGTTCGGCAGCAGGAGCTCGACGCGCTGACCATCGGCGATCTGCACGACGTGCTCGCGGCCAAGGTCTCCGGCGCGTTTCATCTGGATCGCCTTCTCGGCGATGCGCCGCTCGATGCCTTCGTGCTGTTTTCCTCCATTGCGGGCGTCTGGGGCAGTGCGCGGCAATCGGCCTACGCCGCGGCCAACGCTTACCTGGACGCGCTGGCCGAGAACCGGCGGGCCCGCGGGCTCGCCGCCACCGCCATCGCATGGGGGCCTTGGGCGGACGGCGGCATGGCGGCGGACGCCGATGCGCAAAGCTTCCTGCAGCGGCGCGGCCTCCGGCTCATGTCACCTTCCCGTGCGCTCGAAGCCCTGCATCGCGCGCTCTCCGAGGGCGCGGCGACGCGCACCGTGGCCGACGTCGATTGGCCTCGATTTGCACCGGCGTTTGCCTCGGGGCGAGCGCGTCCGCTCCTTCACGCGCTCCCCGATGCGTTCCGTGCCCTCGAGGCGAGCGAGGCATCCGCGCCGGGCGACGCCAACGACGGCCTCGCGGCGCGGCTGCGCGGCCTTGGCGAGGGCGAGCGGCTCGAGTACCTCCTCGAGCGCGTGCGCGGTGAGTGCGCCGCGGTGCTCGGCCACGACGATCCCGCGCAGCTCGATCCGCAGACCGGCTTCGCCGATCTCGGACTCGATTCCCTGATGGCCATCGAGCTGCGCCGCCGCTTGCAACGCGTGGCAGGGGTGGCCCTCCCGGCGACCCTGACCTTCGATTTCCCATCGCCTCGTCATGTCGCGGGCTTCTTGCTCGAGGCCCTCGGGCTCGCGGCCGCGACCACGCACGATGCACCGCGCGCACTCGTTTCCGACGGCAACTCGCCCATCGCCATCGTGGGCATGGGCTTGCGCCTTCCCGGTGGCGTCGTCGACCTCGCGTCGTTCTGGCATCTCCTCGAGACGTCCGCCGACACGGTGCGCGTGGTCCCGGAGGACCGCTGGGATGCCGATGCGGTGTACGATCCGGATTTCGACGCGAAGGACAAGTCCTACGTCCGGCACGCGGCCTTCTTGGATCGCGTGGACCTGTTCGACGCCGCCTTCTTCGGGATCAGTCCGCGCGAGGCGCGGCACATCGATCCGCAGCATCGGTTGCTGCTCGAGGCGAGTTGGAAAGCTCTCGAGGACGCGGCCCTGGTCCCCGATGCGCTTCGTGACTCGCAGACCGGTGTCTTCGTGGGCATCGGGCCCAGTGATTACGAGTTGCGGCTGCAGGATCACGACGCGGAGGCCTATGCCGTCACCGGTACGCATACCTCGTTTGCGGCGGGGCGATTGGCGTTCACCTTGGGCCTCCAAGGCCCCGCGCTTTCCGTGGACACCGCGTGCAGCTCGTCGCTCGTTGCGCTGCACCTTGCGTGTCAGGCTTTGCGCCGCGGGGAGTGCCAGCTTGCGCTGGCGGGTGGCGTCCAAGTCATGGCCGCCCCGGAGCCCTTCGTGTTGGCATCGCGAACGCGGGCGCTCGCGCCCGATGGGCGATCGAAGACTTTCTCCGATGGTGCCGATGGCTATGGGCGCGGGGAAGGCGTGGTCGTGCTTGCCCTCGAGCGCCTCGACGATGCGCACGCGAATGGCCGGCGCGTGCTGGCCGTCGTGCGCGGGTCGGCGGTCAACCACGACGGGGCGAGCAGCGGTATCACCGCGCCCAATGGCACTTCGCAGCAGAAGGTGCTGCGGGCGGCCCTCGACGATGCGCAGCTTCGCGCAACCGATATCGACGTGGTCGAGTGCCATGGCACGGGCACCGCGCTCGGAGATCCCATCGAGGTGCAGGCGTTGGCTGCCGTTTACGGTGACGGACGCGAGCCGGAGCGGCCGCTGTTGCTCGGCGCCGTGAAGACGAACATTGGACATCTCGAGTCGGCGGCGGGCTTGGCCGGGGTGGCCAAGGTCATTGCGTGCTTGCAGCATGGGGCACTGCCGCCGACGTTGCACACGACGCCGCGCAATCGGCATATCGATTGGGATGCGTTGCCCGTACGCGTGGTGGATGCGATGGTGCCTTGGGCGAATGGGGATCGGGCGCGCCGGGCAGGTGTTTCGGCATTCGGACTCAGTGGGACGAATGCTCACGTCATTATCGAGGAGGGGCCAGGGCGGCCAGAGCATGAAGAACCATCCGTTGCGTCGTCGGTTGCCACCACCTTTGTCTTGTCGGCGAAGACGGAGGGAGCGTTGCGGGCGCAAGGCCAGCGATTGGGCGACTACCTCGAGGCGAATCCCAATGTGAACTTGGGCGATGTGGCGTATTCGCTTGCCACCACGCGGTCGCATTTCGAGTGGCGCGCGGCCTTTGCGGCGGGCAATCGCGAGCAGGTGCGGCAGGGACTTGCGTCGCTGGTGCCTTCGCACGCGAAGCGCGGAAGGAAGCTGGCGGTGCTCTTCACGGGGCAAGGCAGTCAGTACGCCGGCATGGGCGTCGTTCTTCGAGACGGCTTTCCGCTTTTTCGCGAGGTCTTCGATCACGTTCGCTCACGTTTCGAGTGGCTCGACGACGAGCGCATTCACGAGACCGGTGTCGCGCAGCCCGCGCTGTTTGCGCTGGAGGTCGCCCTCTTTCGGCTTCTCGAATCGTGGGGCCTTCGGCCCGATCTGCTCCTCGGGCACTCCATCGGCGAGATCGTCGCCGCTCATGTCGCGGGCGTGCTCTCCCTCGACGATGCATGCACCTTGGTCGCGGCGCGCGCGCGCCTCATGCAGGCACTTCCACCCGGGGGTGCCATGATCGCGGTGCAAGCTTCGGAGGAGGAAGTACGGCCTCGGCTCGACCCGCGCGTCGACATTGCCGGGCTCAATGCGCCGCACTCCACCGTCATCGCCGGCGATGACGACGCCGTTCGCGCCGTCGCCCTCCACTTCGAGGCCCTTGGCCGAAAGACCTCGCGACTGCGCGTCAGCCACGCCTTTCACTCGCCGCTCGTCGAGCCCATGCTCGACGACTTCCGACGCGTGGCCGAAACGCTCTCCTACGAGCCTCCACGCATTCCCATCGTTTCCAACCTCACGGGGCTTCACGCCCAGGCGTCCGACATCGCCTCGCCCGATTATTGGGTGCGGCACGCGCGGCACGCAGTTCGCTTTCTCGATGGTGTCCGTGCGCTTCGTGCCGAGGGTGTGAGCACGTTTCTCGAGCTCGGCCCGCATGGGGTGCTTTCTCCCCTCGCCCAGGCTTGCCTCGATCCCGACGATGACCTCGCGTTCGTGCCGACCCTGCACAAGTCGCGCGGCGTCGAGACGCTCGCCTCCGCCGTGGGCGCGCTCCACGCCCGTGGGCATCGCATCGACTGGGAGGCCTTCTTCGAGCCTCTTCGTCCATCGCGCGTGGCCCTTCCTACCTATTCCTTCCAGCCCGAGCGCTTTTGGATCGAGCGCGCCGAACGCCGCGGCGCGCAGGCCGGGCGCTACCCGCTCGCGGGACAGCGGTTCGATCTTCCCGATGGCACCGTTTTGCACACCCTCGACATTGGACCGGCGGTCCAATCGTATCTCCAGGACCACCTGGTCTACGGCCGCATCGTGGTGCCGGGCGCTTTCTACGTCGCGGTCCTTCTCGCCGTGGCGGAGGCGCATTGGCCGGACCAACCCCTGGAGCTGCGCCAGGTGGAGTTCCTACGCCCCATCTCGTTCGAGCGAACCAGCGAGCGCGTCACCTTGCATCTTCAACTCTCCCGCGCGCCGCAGGGGTTCTCCGTGCGCCTCTGCACCCGCCACGCCGACGAGTGGACGACCCATGTGACGGCGGTCATCGATGCTTCGAGCCTTACGCCCGACTCGCAGCGCGCTCCCCTTCGGGCACCCGCATCGGATGAAACGCCCGAGGCCACCTCGCGCCTCGACACACTGCTGCGCGCACTGCAGGTCGACTTTGGTCCTCGGTGGCGGTGGCTGCACCAGATCGATGGCACCCGCGAGCGTACGGGCCTTGCGCGGCTGCACGCGCCCGAGGAGGTTCCGTCGGACGATGCGCCCATGCCCGGTGGTCTCGTCGACAGTGTCTTTGCCCTGGCGCTTTGGATTCGCTCGGAGGCGGGCGGGCGCGAGGTCGAAAACCCGACGCCGCGTCTGCCGTTTGCCGTCGAGCGACTCGTTTGGTACGGACGGCATGCCGTTCCCGTGTGGGCCGAGCACGCGCTCCGTGGCGAGACGGCCGATGGCGACGTCAGTTTCTCCGAGATGACCTTCTGGGACGCCGAGGGCACGCCGCTTGCGCACATCGAGGGATTCTCCTCCCGGCGCGCACCGGCGACGCAGTTCTTCGCCGACCAGGTGCAGTCCAACCTGTATTCCGTTGCCTGGAGCGAGCTGCCGGCCCCCTCCGCGCCCCAGGAAACGTGGGCGGTCGTCGGCGATGACGCCCTTCGTCTCGGCACCGCGCTCGATGCACGCGCCTACCCCGATCCGAATGCGCTCCGCGATGCCATCGCGCAGGGCGATCCATTGCCCGCGGTGGTGGCGCTCGTCCTCGCGCCCGACGAGAGCGACGCGCCCGATGCCGACGCACCCCTGCGCGCCCATCGCGTGCTGCATCGCCTGCTTGCTCTTCTGCAGCCGTGGCTCGCCCACGACGACTTCGCCCCCTGCCGTCTCCTCGTGATCACCCGCAATGCCGTCGCCGTGCACCCTGGTGAGGCGCTCGATCCTGCGCAGGCGCCGATTGGGGGCCTCGTGCGCTCGGCGCAACTCGAGCACCCGACGCGGCCCATCGTGCTGCTCGACGTCGACGCCATCGATGCTCCGGCCATCCGCGCCGCGGCCACCGTCGCCGAGCCGCAGCTCGCCCTGAGGCAAGGCAAGCTGCACGCAGCTCGGATCGCGCGGGTCAAGGCGGAGGCGGAGACGCGGTCCCTCGATCCGAACGGCACCGTCCTGATCACCGGTGCCACGGGTGCGCTCGGCGCCGAAATCGCGCGACACCTCGTGGTCAACCATGGCGTGCGCGATCTGCTCCTCACGTCGCGCCAGGGACCTGCCGCCCCCGGGGCCGATACGCTCCTCGCCGATCTGCGCGCGGCCGGTGCGCGGGTCGTACTCCACGCCTGCGACGTCGCCAACCGCGACGACCTCGCGCAGCTGCTCGAGCACGTCGCGCCCGAGCATCCGCTCACGGCCGTCGTGCACACGGCGGGCGTGCTCGAGGATGGCCTGCTCGCATCCCTCACCGAGGATCGGCTCGATGCCGTCCTTCGGCCCAAGCTCGATGCGGCGTGGCATCTGCACGAGCTCACACGCCCGCTCGATCTGCGCGCGTTCGTCCTTTTCTCCTCGCTCTCCGGTGTCCTCGGCAGCGCAGGGCAAGCCAATTACGCGGCGGCCAATTGTGCGCTCGATGCGTTGGCGGCGCACCGGATCGCCCAAGGGTATCCGGCGTGCTCGCTCGCCTGGGGACCTTGGGACGGCATCGGCATGGCCGCGCGCTTGCCGGAGCAAGACCGCGCGCGCATCCGGCGGCAGGGGATCGTGCCCCTTTCGACGCAAGATGCCATCGCGCTCTTCGATGCCGCGCTCGCACGCCCGGAGGCGCTGCTCGTTCCGGTGCGCTTCGATGCTGCAGCGCTCGCGCAGCGGGGAGATGCCCTTCCCGCGCTTCTCCGCTCCCTGGTTCGTGCACCCGCGCGCAAAGTCGAGGCGCCGGCCCGCGCCATCGATGCCCTCACCGAGCGGCTTCGATCGCTCGGTGAGGCCGACCAAGTCCGCATGCTGCTCGACTTCGTCCGGCAGCACGTGGGCACCGTGCTCGATGCCAACCCCGTCTCCATCGAGCCTTTGCGCCCGCTGCAGGAGCTCGGCCTCGACTCCCTGATGGCCGTCGAACTCCGCGACCGGCTTGCCTCCGCCTCCGGGCGCCGGCTATCGGCCACGCTTCTCTTCGATTACCCCACGCCCGATGCGCTCGCACGGTGGCTTCGCACCGAGTTGCTCGGCGATCTGGCGGCGGCCTCCCCCGCAGTGCCCACCGCACCGCGCCCGACCCACGACACCGAGGATCCCATTGCCATCGTGGCCATGAGCTGCCGCTATCCGGGCAGTGTGCGCTCGCCGGAGGATCTCTGGCAGCTCCTTCACGATGGACGCGATGCCGTCGCCGCGTTCCCCATGGACCGGGGATGGGACATCGATGCGCTCTACGATCCCGATCCGGACGCCAAGGGCAAGATTTACGTGCGCGAAGGCGGCTTCCTCGAGCGGCCCGATCTCTTCGATCCCGCCTTCTTCGGATTGAGCCCGCGGGAGGCCATGTACCTCGACCCGCAGCAGCGGCTCTTTCTGGAGACGTCGTGGGAGGCTTTCGAGCGGGCGGGCATCGATCCTCTCTCGATGAACGAGACGCCGACCGGGGTCTTCGTCGGCGTTTGCTACAACGATTACAGCCTTGCGGTGCCGGCCCCGCGGGAGGCCGAAGATGGATATCCCGCATTGGGAACGTCCACGGCCATTGCGTCTGGACGCATTGCGTACACGCTGGGGCTCCAAGGCCCGACGGTCACCGTCGATACGGCGTGCAGCTCGTCGCTGGTGGCGATTCACCTCGCGTGTCAGGCACTGCGCAACGGTGAGTGCTCGCTCGCCCTCGCGGGTGGTGCGACGGTGTTTGCCACCCCCGAGCCGCTCGTCATCTTCAGCCGCCTCAAGGCACTGTCACCCGGAGGCCGTTGCCGCGCGTTCGCGGCCAATGCCGACGGCGCGGGCTGGGGCGAGGGCGCGGGCATGCTGCTCCTCGAGCGGCTCTCGGACGCGCGCAAGAATGGGCATCCCGTTCTCGCGCTCGTTCCCGGATCCGCGATCAACCAAGATGGAAAGAGCCAGGGCCTCACCGCCCCCAATGGGCCTGCGCAGCAGCGCGTGATCCGGCAGGCACTCGCACGTGCCCAGCTCTCGCCCCAAGACGTGGATGCCGTCGAGGCGCACGGCACCGGCACGCCGCTGGGCGATCCCATCGAGGCCTCGGCCCTCATGGCGACGTATGGCCGCGAGCATTCGCCCGAGCGGCCGCTGTGGCTCGGCACGGTCAAATCCAACGTGGGGCACACCCAGGCTGCGGCCGGCGTGGCGGGGGTCATCAAGATGGTCCTGGCCATGCAGCACGAGCTTCTGCCCAAGACGCTGCACGCCGATTCGCCGTCACCGCACATCGATTGGTCCGGCGACTCGGTGCGGCTTCTCCACGAGGCCACGCCATGGCCCACGAACGGGAGGGCGCGGCGCGCAGCCGTTTCGGCCTTCGGAATCAGTGGAACGAATGCGCACGTCATCCTCGAGGAGGCGCCGCGCACGGAGAGTCCCCTCGACGAAGCCGCCGTCACGGGCCCTCTGTTGATCCCCGTCTCGGGCAAGACCGAGGAGGCCCTTCGCGCGCAGGCCGCGCAGCTTCGCGCGCACGTCGAATCGCACCCCGAGCTCGCGCTCGCCGATATCGCGCATTCGCTGGCCACCACGCGCTCGCACTTCGAGCGGCGTGCCGCCCTCGTCGTGCGCGATCGCGACGAGTTGCTCGGCGCGCTCTCCGCCCTCCACGACGATGCGACCGCACCGCACGTCGTATCGGGAAGGAAGAAGGGCGAGGGAAAGATCGCCTTCGTCTTCCCCGGCCAAGGCTCGCAATGGCCCGACATGGCGCGTGCGTTGCTCGCGTCGTCCACCGCCTTCCGCGAGCAGCTCGAGGCGTGCGACCGTGCACTCGCCCCGCACGTCGATTGGTCGCTGCTCGCGGTGCTGCGCGGTGAGGACGGGGCACCCTCGCTCGAACGCGTCGATGTCGTGCAGCCGGCCCTCTTCGCCATGATGGTTTCGCTCGCGGCGCTCTGGCGTTCACTCGGTGTCGAGCCGGATGCCGTCATTGGGCATAGCCAGGGCGAGATCGCCGCCGCCTGCGTCGCGGGTGCGCTTTCGCTCGAGGATGCAGCCAAGATCGTGGCCCTCCGCAGCAAGGCGCTGCTGCAGGTCGCGGGACGCGGTGCCATGGCGTCGGTCGAGCTCGACGCCGAGACCGTCACCCAGCGCATCGCAGCCTATGGCGACCACCTCTGCGTGGCGGCCATCAATGGGCCTCGTTCCACGGTCGTCTCGGGTGCGCCCGAGGCCATCGACGACTTCGTCGCGCAAATGACCGCCGCGCAAATCTTCGCGCGCAAGGTGCGCGTCGACATTGCGTCCCATTCGCCCTGCATGGATGCGATTCGTGACGAGCTCCTTCACATCGTCGACGACGTGCGGCCACGCGCCGGTGCCACGGCGCTGTATTCGACGGTGGAGGCTGCGCCGATCGATGGGCAGACGCTCGATGCGGCCTATTGGTTCCGCAACCTGCGCCAGCCGGTGCGCTTCGCCGAGACCACCGAGAAGCTCGTTGCGGATGGTTTCACCTTCTTCGTCGAGCTTAGCCCGCACCCCATTCTTTCGATGGCCTTGCAGACCATCCTCGAGACGGCGAAGCGCGATGGGACCGTGCTGCCTTCACTGCGGCGCGACGAAGGCAGCATGATGCGGCTGCTCGCCTCGCTCGGCGAGCTTCACGTGGCCGGACTCCGGCTCGATTGGAACGCCGTCCTTCCGCGCGCGCGAACCATTGCCCTTCCAACGTACCCGTTCCGTCGCGAACGGTTCTGGACGGACGCCAAAGCGCCGACGAATGCCACGGATGCATCCGCCCCAGGCGATGCGCGCTTCTGGGACGCCGTTGCCAAAGGAAATCTCGACGCCCTCAGCGCGTCGCTCCGCATCGACGACCCCGTGCAGCGCGATTCCCTCGCATCCGTGCTGCCGGTCCTTGCCCGGTGGCATCGTGAGCGCGCGGATCGCAACACCGTGGATGCGTGGCGCTACCGCGTCATTTGGAAGGCGCTCTCTCCGTCGGCCTCGGGCGCGAGGCTCGAGGGCACGTGGTGGCTGCTCACCGCCGAGGGCCAAGGCGAAGCCGACACCTTGGCGCGCACGCTCACCGACCATGGTGCGCAGGTCGTACGGGTGACCGTGGACCGAGACGGAGACCGCGCAAGCTACGCGGCGCACCTGCAGGAGATCCTGGACCGCGGCCCGGCGCCGAGCGGCATTGTCTCGCTCCTGGCGCTCGACACCGCCCCGCTGCCCGCGCATCCGACGCTGCCATGCGGCTTTGCAGGCACCTTCGCGCTCGCGCAAGCTTTGGGCGATCTCGGGGTGGTGGCACCGCTCTGGCTCCTCACGCGCAGCGCCGTGTCCATTGGTCGCTCCGATCCGCTGGCCTCGCCGCTCCAAGCGCTGACGTGGGGCCTGGGCCGCGTCCTCGCGCTCGAACATCCGCAGCGTTGGGGCGGGTCGATCGATCTTCCGGCGACCCTCGATGCAACCGCGTTGCAACGACTCGTCGCGGGCCTCGCGGGCGACGAAGACCAGCTCGCGCTGCGCACCTCGGGCCTGTACGCGCGTCGCTTGGTGCGTGCCCCCTCGGGCGACGCGATGCCCGCGTCGGCGTGGAACGTGCGCGGAAGCGTCCTGGTCACCGGCGGCACGGGAGCTCTGGGCGCACACGTGGCGCGATGGCTCGCAGGGCAAGGAGCCGAACACCTCGTGCTGGCCAGCCGGCGGGGCCCGGATGCGCCGGGCGCGCGCGAGCTGTGCGACGAGCTCCAGGCCATGGGTGCACGCGTCTCGTTGGAGGCGTGCGACAGCTCCGATCCGGAGGCCCTCGCCGCGCTTCTCGAGCGGCACGGCGATCTGCGCGCGGTGGTGCACACCGCGGGTGTGACGCAGCAGAAGGCACTCGAGCAGACGACACTCGACGATCTGCACGACGTGGTGGCTGCCAAGGTGGCCGGGGCCTTCCACCTCGATCGGCTCCTCGGCGATCGGCCGCTCGATGCCTTCGTCCTCTTCTCCTCCATTTCGGGCGTCTGGGGCAGCGCGCAGCAAGCCGGTTATGCCGCCGGCAATGCCTACCTCGATGCCCTCGCCGAAAGCCGGCGTGCACGCGGGCTCGTGGCCACGGCCATCTCGTGGGGATCGTGGGCCGAGGGCGGGATGGGCTCGAGTGCGGAGGCTCGCAGCTTCCTGCAGCGCCTCGGATTGTTGCCCATGCCGGCCGCACGCGCCCTCGCGGCGTTGCGCCAAGCCGTCGACGACGGCGAAGCCACACTCACGGTCGCCCATGTCGATTGGACGCGCTTCGTACCGTCGTTCGCATCGGGCCGGCGTCGCCCGCTCCTCGATGCGCTTCCGGATGCGGTGAGCGTCGTGGAGGAGCTCGCGCGCGCCTCTGCAGCGGAGAGCACGGGCGACGTCTTCATCGCAACGCTTCGTGGCCTTTCCGAGGTGGAGCGGATGGAGCATCTCGTCGCGTTCGTGCGGACGGAAACGGCCGCAGTCCTTGGCCATCCCGATGCCTCGCGATTGGATGCGCACACGGGATTCGTCGACCTTGGCCTCGACTCCTTGATGGCCGTGGAGCTTCGGCGAAGCTTGCAGCGAAAGGCCGGGGTGATCTTGCCCGCGACCCTCGCGTTCGATCATCCCTCGCCGCACAGGGTGGCGAGCTTCGTGCTTACACAGCTGCGCGACGCCTTGGGTGAGGAGGCCCCCCGCGAAAGCGGCACCCTCGAGCGCAAGCGCGGCACCAAAGACGACCCTCTTCGCACCGATTTGGAAGCGCTCGAAGACGAAGCCCTTCTCGCCGTTGCAAGCACCTTTCTGGAGGTGAGCTGATCATGGGACAGGAAACCCCGTCGCAATCGAAGCTCCGCGAAGCTCTGGTTCGGTCTCTTCGTGAGGTGGAACGCCTGCGCGACCGCCTGGCCGCGAGCCAAGCCGCATCGAACGAGCCGCTCGCCATCATCGGGATGGGTCTGCGCGTGCCGGGTGGGGTCGTCGACCTCGAGAGCTTTTGGAATCTCCTCGCCAGCGGCGGCGATGCCATCGGCCTCGTGCCCCAAGACCGATGGAACGCGGACGACGTGTACGATCCGGATCCCGACGCGAAGGACAAGTCGTACGTGCGGGAGGCGGCCTTTCTGGATCGCATCGATCTGTTCGACGCGGCGTTCTTCGGCATCAGCCCGCGCGAGGCGAAGAACGTCGACCCGCGGCATCGTCTGCTGCTCGAAGCGAGTTGGCACGCCCTCGAGGATGCCGGCGTGGTTCCGGGCGCTCTCAAGGATTCGCAGACGGGTGTGTTCGTGGGCATCGGGCCCGGGGACTACGACTTCGTGCGCGGGCCAAGCGACGAGGCCGAGGCCTACGTGCTCACCGGGCGGCAGCCGTCGTTTGCGGCCGGGCGCCTGGCCTTCACGTTGGGACTGCAGGGGCCCGCGCTTTCCGTGGATACCGCGTGCAGTTCATCGCTCGTGGCGTTGCACCTCGCATGTCAGGCGTTGCGCCGCGGGGAGTGCCAGCTCGCATTGGCGGGCGGGGTCCAGATCATGGCGGCGCCCGAGGGGTTCGTGATGCTGTCGCGAACGCGGGCGCTGGCGCCCGATGGCCGTTCGAAGACGTTCTCGGAGAGCGCGGATGGATATGGGCGCGGGGAGGGCGTCATCGTGCTCGCACTCGAGCGGCTCGAGGATGCTCGCACGAATGGGCGAAGGATCCTCGCCGTCCTTCGAGGCACGGCGGTCAATCACGATGGGGCGAGCAGCGGCATTACGGCGCCCAATGGCACTTCGCAGCAGAAGGTGCTGCGGGCGGCCCTCGAGGATGCGCGTCTGCGCCCGGCGGATGTGGACGTCGTCGAGTGCCATGGCACGGGCACCGCGCTCGGCGATCCCATCGAGGTGCAGGCGCTGGCCGCCGTCTATGGCGAAGGACGTGAAGAGGGACGGCCTCTCCTCTTGGGCGCCGTGAAGACGAACATCGGGCATCTCGAATCGGCCGCAGGGTTGGCGGGTGTGGCCAAGGTCATTGCCTGCTTGCGCTACGGAGCGCTGCCGCCAACGTTGCACACGAACCCGCGCAATCGGCATATCGATTGGGACACGTTGCCCGTGCGGGTCGTGGATTCGGTGGTGCCTTGGGGCACCGGGGACAGGCTGCGGCGTGCGGGGGTCTCGGCGTTCGGACTCAGTGGGACCAATGCGCATGTCATTGTCGAGGAGGCGCCGCCTGCCCCGCCCATCGCGAGCCCTCCCGACGAGACCACCACGCTGATCTTGTCGGCGAAGACGGAGGCCGCACTTCGGGCGCAGGGGGAGCAATTGGGGGCGTACCTCGAGGCGCATCCCGAGGCCGGGCTGCTCGATGTGGCGTATTCGCTCGCCACGACGCGGTCGCATTTCGAGTGGCGGGCCGCGTTCGTGGCGAGGGACCGCGAGCAGGTGCGTGAAGCCTTGGCAAACTTGGCGCCGCATCATGTGATCGGCTCGAAGAAGCTGGCCGTGCTCTTCACGGGGCAAGGCAGCCAATGGGCCGGAATGGGGCGGGCCGCGTACGATGCGTTTCCCGTCTTTCGAGACGCGCTCGATGCCGTCTGTGCGCAGCTCGACCCCCATCTGGATCGGCCTCTGCGCGAGGTCCTCTTCGCCGACGAAGGGCGCATTCACGAGACCGGGTTCACGCAGCCGGCGCTCTTCGCGCTCGAGGTCGCGCTTTTTCGGCTGCTCGAGGCGTGGGGGCTTCGACCCGATGTTCTGCTCGGGCACTCCATCGGAGAAATCGTGGCGGCCCACGTGGCGGGCGCCTTCTCGCTGGAGGATGCGTGCACCCTGGTGGCCGCGCGCGCTCGGCTTCTGCAGGCGTTGCCGGCGGGCGGGGCCATGATGGCCATCCAAGCCTCCGAAGACGAGGTGCGGTCTCGCCTTCGCGGGCGCGTCGATGTGGCAGGCATCAATGCGCCCAACTCCACGGTCATCGCCGGGGAGGAAGAATCGGTCCTGGCCCTGGCCGAGCAGTTCCAGGCCCTCGGGCGCAAGACGACGCGGCTCCGTGTCAGCCACGCGTTTCACTCCTCGCTGGTCGAGCCCATGCTGGACGACTTCCGGCGGGTCGCGGAAAAACTCGTCTACCAGGCGCCCCGCATCCCCATCGTGTCCAACGCAACGGGTACGCGCGCGGAGGCGCGCGACATCGCGTCTGCCGAGTACTGGGTGCGTCACGTGCGGCAGGCCGTCCGCTTTCTCGACGGCGTCCGCACGTTGCACGCCGAGGGCGCGACCACGTATCTCGAGATCGGGCCGCACGGCGTGCTGGCACCGCTCGCGCAGGCGTGCCTCGAAGGAACCGACGCGCTCACCTTCCTGCATACGATGCAGAAGGATCGCGGCGTCGATGCGATCGTCTCGGCGCTCGGGGCGGTGCATGCGCGCGGGCACCATGTCGACTGGGAGGCGTTCTTCGCGCCCCTGCGGCCTTCGCGCCGAACGCTCCCCACGTATCCGTTCCAGCGCGAGCGCTATTGGGTCGAAGCAGGCCAACGCCAAGGCTCGTCCCTGGGCACGGCGGCGGGACGCTATGCGCTCGCCGGGCGGCGGTTCGATCTGCCGGACGGCTCCGTTTTGCACACCGTCGATATTGGACCGTCGGTCCAACCCTATTTGCAGGACCACCTCGTCTACGGGCGCATCGTGGTGCCGGGTGCCTTCTACGTCGCCATTCTTCTCGCGGTGGCCGAGTCGCATTGGCCGGACCAGCCTCTCGAGCTGCGCCAGGTCGAATTTCTGCGGCCCATCTCGTTCGAGCGGGCCTCGGAGTGCGTCACGCTGCATCTGCAGCTCGCGCGTGGGGCGGGCAACTCGGGGTTCTCCGTTCGCCTTTGCACGAGGCAGGGCGACGCGTGGACCACGCACCTGACCGCGACCCTCGATGTGGCATCCCTTCCGCCGTCCGCGCAGCGTTCGCCCCTTCGCCCGCCGGCGGAGGAACCGGCGTCGCTCGATTACCTGGACGTGCTGCGTGCGCTCCAGATCGAGTGGGGTCCGCAATGGCGCTGGCTCCGGCAGGCTTCGCGCGTTCGCGAGCGCGTGGCGCTGGGGCGGCTCGATGCGCCGCAGGGTGTCGGTGGCGACGATGCTCCGATTCCGGGTGGGCTCATCGACAATGTGTTTGGTCTCGAGATTTGGAGCGCCGGACACGCCACGACGAGCGAGGTGCCGCGGTTGCCGTTCGGCATCGAGCGGGTCGTCTGGTATGGACGGCACGTCGTTCCCACCTGGGCCGAGCATGCACTGCGCACCGACGCCGCGGCCGATGCCGACGTCACGCATGCCGATATGACCTTTTGGGATTCCGAGGGTGCCCCGGTCGCGCACATCGAAGGGTTCTCCACCCGGCGCGCGCCCGCCGCGCAGTTTTTTGCCGGCCAGGCCTCTTCGAATCTGTACACGGTGGCATGGCGAGAGATCGCGACGCCGGCGGGTCCAGCCAACGCCACATGGGCCGTCGTCGGGGAAGATGCCGTCGGCTTGGGCGCCGCGTTGGAGGCACGCACGTATGTCGACGTGAACGAGCTCGGTCGCGCCGTTGCGCAAGGGATACCCTTGCCCGATGTGGTGGCGGTCGCGTTCGCCCCCGAGAAACCGGATGCGCCGGACGTGCCCGAGCGAGCGCACGGTGCCACGCAGCGGCTTCTCGCCGTTTTGCAGGCGTGGCTCGCGAACGAAGCTTTCGCGCCGTGCCGGCTGGTGGTCCTCACGCGTGGGGCGGTCGCGGCGCAGGCGGAGGACACGGTCGACGTCGTGCACGCTCCGCTTTGGGGGCTCGCGCGCTCGGCGCAGCTCGAGCACCCTGCCCGGCCGATGACGCTTCTCGACGTCGACGCGCTCGACATCGATGCGATCCGCGCCGCCGTCGCCCTCGCCGAACCGCAGTTGGCCTTGCGGCAAGGAACACTGCGCGTGCCGCGCCTCGTGCGGGCCAAGGCATCGCCGGCGTTGGGGGCACTCGATCCGAATGGGACGGTCCTCGTCACGGGGGCCACGGGCGGGCTCGGCGCGGAGCTTGCGCGGCACCTCGTAAGCCGCCATGGCGTGCGCCATTTGCTCCTGCTTTCGCGTCGTGGCCCCGAGGCACCACGCGCAGGGGACCTGGTCGCCGAACTGCAAGCCGCGGGGGCTCGGGTCACCCTTCGGGCCTGCGATGTGAGTCGTGCCGACGAGCTCGCGCAATCGCTGGAGCACGTTGCAACGGAGCATCCACTGACCGCCGTCGTGCACGCGGCGGGCGTGCTCGATGATGGGCTCCTCGCGTCGCTCACGCGCGAGAGCCTCGATGCGGTGCTCGCGCCCAAGGTCGATGCGGCGTGGCATCTGCATCGGCTCACGATGAACCTCGGGCTGAGCGCGTTCGTGCTCTTCTCGTCGTTTGCCGGGGTGCTCGGCGGGCCGGGGCAGGCCAACTATGCCGCGGCCAATGCAGCACTCGATGGACTGGCGGTCCAACGAAATGCGCTGGGCCTGCCGGGATGTGCCCTGGCGTGGGGACCTTGGGATGGCACCGGCATGGCCGCACGCCTTCCCGAGGCAGATCGGGCGCGCCTGCGCCGTCAAGGGTTGATCCCGTTCTCCGCGGAGGAAGCTCTCGCGCTTTTCGATGCGGCGCTGGGCCGCCCCGAGGCGTTGCTCGTCCCGGTGTGCCTCGATTCCGCGGCCCTGGGCGCGCGCGGGGATTCGCTGCCGCCGATGCTGCGAGACCTGGCGCGTGCACCGGCCCGGCGCATCGATGCGCCCGCGCGGCAAGGCGAAGAGCTCGCGCGACGGCTGCGGGCGCTGGAGCCGTCCGAGCGGCTTCGGAGCTTGCTCGATGTGGTTCGGCAGCACGTGGGCGCCGTTCTCGATGCGGATCCGCACGCGCTCGAGGCATTGCGGCCTTTGCAGGAACTGGGGCTCGATTCGCTCATGGCCGTCGAGCTTCGAAACCGACTTGCATCTGCAACTGGACTACGTCTTCCGGCAACGCTGCTGTTCGACCATCCGAGCCCGGCGGCACTCGCGGGGCTGCTGCTCGAGCAAATGCTGCCCGATGCACCGAAGGCGAACGGCGCATCGGTGCTCGCGATGGGCGCGGAGCTCGATCGGGTGGAAAGCGCGCTGACGGAGCTCCATGCCAACGAGGCCATGCGCGAGGCGCTCACCCATCGTCTGCGGGCGCTTCTGAGCCGGTGGGCGGGCGGTCCGGGTGCCGATGCCACGTTCAGCGAAAAGGTCGATGCCGCCGGGGTCGACGAGTTGCTTCACATCCTCGATCAGAAGTTCGGAGACAATGCCCATGTCAGCTCGTGAAGAGAAGCTCGCCGAGTACCTCAAACGCGTCACACACGAGCTGCACGCGGCCGAAACACGGTTGCGCAAGGTGGAGGAGAAGTCGTTCGAGCCCATCGCCATCGTGGCCATGGCGTGCCGTTTTCCGGGCGGGGTCACCTCCCCCGAGGCGCTCTGGCAGCTCCTTTGCGACGGCACCGATGCTATTTCTGCTTTTCCTACGGACCGCGGGTGGGATCTTGCGGGCCTCTACGATCCGGATCCCGATGCCAAGGGCAAGGCTTATGTCCGCGAGGGTGGTTTTCTTCGCGATGCTCTCGGTTTTGATTCGGCGTTCTTCGGCATCAGTCCGCGCGAGGCGCTGACCATCGATCCGCAGCAGCGGCTTTTGCTCGAGACTGCGTGGGAGTCGTTCGAGCGCGCAGGCATTGCGCCGGCTTCGCTTCAGGGTAGCTCCACGGGCGTTTTCGTCGGTGTCATGTATCAGGATTATGCTGCGCGGCTTTTTCATGTGCCCGAGATCTTCGAGGGGCATGTGGGGATTGGCAGTGCGCCGAGCATTGCGTCGGGAAGAATCGCGTACACGCTCGGGCTCGAGGGGCCGGCGATTACCGTCGATACGGCGTGCAGTTCGTCGCTGGTGGCTGTCCATCTTGCCGCGCAGGCGCTCCGTCAAGGCGAGTGCTCGCTTGCCCTCGCGGGAGGGGCCACCGTCATGGCCACCCCGACCAGCTTCATCGAGTTCAGTCGGCAGCGTGCGCTGGCACCCGATGCGCGCTGCAAGTCGTTCTCGGCGGATGCCAATGGTGTGGCCTGGAGCGAAGGTGTCGGCATGTTGCTCCTGGAGCGGCTCTCCGATGCGCGCCGGCTTGGGCATCCCGTGCTTGCGCTCCTTCGGGGCTCTGCGCTCAATCAAGATGGAAAGAGCCAGGGGCTCACCGCGCCCAATGGGCTCGCTCAGCAAAGGGTCATTCGCCAGGCGCTCGCCTCTGCGAATTTGGCTGCCGGTGACGTCGATGCCGTCGAGGCTCATGGTACCGGGACTTCCCTGGGCGATCCCATCGAGGCTGCGGCGCTCATGGCCACCTATGGGCGCTCGCGCTCGAAAGATGCGCCTCTTTGGCTTGGGACCATCAAGTCCAATATGGGGCATACCCAAGCTGCTGCAGGGGTGGCCGGCGTCATTAAAATGGTCCTCGCCATGCAGCATGGGCTCTTGCCCAAGACGCTCCATGCGGCGGCGCCATCGCGGCATGTCGATTGGGCTGCGGGAACCGTGCGCCTGCTCGATGAGGCCAGGCCCTGGCCGCAGTTGGATAGGCCTCGCCGTGCCGCCGTTTCCTCGTTTGGACTCAGCGGAACCAATGCGCATGTCGTGCTCGAGCAAGCGCCACCTCCACCCAGGGGCGTCGAGGGGGGCGGGACGGCGGTGGCCGTGCCGGTACTTCTGTCGGCGAAGAGCGAGACGGCGTTGCGCGCGCACGTGGAGCAATTGTGCGCGTTCCTCGAGGAGCGGTCCGATGTGGATCTGCGCGATGCGGCCTATTCGCTCGCCACGGGGCGCTCGCACTTCGAATGGCGCCTTACCTGCGTGGCGCCAAACCGACGCGCGCTGCAGGACGCGCTCGCAGCGGCCATTCCATACAACGCGCTGCGCTCCCAAAAGCTCGCCGTGCTCTTCACCGGCCAAGGCTCCCAATACGAGGGCATGGGCCGCGCTCTCTATGACGCCTTCCCCGTCTTCCGCGACGCCTTCGACGCGGCAGTCGCCCGCCTCGAGCATTTTTCCCTCTCGACCTCTGGCCGACGGTCCGACGATGGAGCGCCGGCTTCCAGCCGGCGGTCCGCCGCCTTCCAGGCGGCTTTCCTCTCGCCTCCAGCCGGCCGGAGGCCGGCGGACCGCCGGCAAGATGCCGGCGCTCCATGCGCGGATTCCATTCACGAAACCGGATTTGCCCAGCCGGCGCTCTTTGCGCTCGAAGTAGCACTATTTCGTCTTCTCGAGAGCTGGGGCCTTCGTCCCGATTTTCTCCTGGGGCACTCCATTGGCGAAGTCGTCGCGGCTCACGTTGCCGGCGTGCTCTCACTCGAGGATGCCTGCTCCCTTGTCAACGCACGCGCTCGACTCATGCAGGCCCTTCCTCCTGGCGGTGCCATGGTCGCTCTGCAGGCCTCCGAGGACGAAGTGCGGCCGCTCCTCCACGCGCGCGTCGATATCGCGGGCGTCAATGCGCCCAATTCCACCGTCGTCGCGGGGGACGAGGATGCCGTTCTCGACCTCGCGTCCCACTTCGAAGCCCTCGGTCGCAAAGTGTCGCGGCTACGCGTCAGTCATGCCTTTCACTCGCACCTCGTCGAGCCCATGCTCGACGATTTTCGATGCGTCGCCGAGACCCTTACCTACAACGCGCCACGCATTCCCATTGTCTCCAATTTGACCGGTACCCGCGTCGAGCCCAGCGACATTGCATCCCCCGATTACTGGGTCCGCCATGCACGCAACGCGGTCCGCTTTCTCGATGGCGTCCGCTTCCTGCACGCCCAGGGCGTCACCACCTTCCTCGAACTCGGGCCGCACGGCGTCTTGGCTCCCCTCGCCGAGCGCTGCCTCGAGGCCGACGACGACCTGGCCTTTCTCCCCACCTTGCACAAGGACCGCGACGAGTCGTTCCTCGTCGCGGCCATCGCCGAGGTCCATGCCCGCGGGCACGACGTCGATTGGCGAGCCTTCTTCGCACCCGCGCAGCCCGCGCCCGT
Organism: Sorangiineae bacterium MSr12523; assembly: GCA_037157775.1. Classification (NCBI taxonomy): domain Bacteria; kingdom Pseudomonadati; phylum Myxococcota; class Myxococcia; order Myxococcales; family Pendulisporaceae; genus Pendulispora; species Pendulispora brunnea. Next base: position 1,210,313 of record CP089982.1, on the reverse strand, counting down.
CGCGCTGCCGACGTACCCTTTCGAGCGAACGCACTATTGGCTCAATGCCCCGGCCCCCACTCATGCGCCATCGCTCGGTCTCGTGCCGGCGTCGCATCCGCTGCTCGGTGCGGTGATTCACCTGGCCGAGCGCGATGAGTGGATCTTCACGGGTCGCCTTTCGCTGACGAGCCATCCTTGGTTGGCAGGTCACGCCGTTCACGGTGCCGTCGTGCTGCCGGGAACCGCGCTTCTCGAGCTTGCGCTGGTCGCGGGGGAGCGCGCGGGGGTTGCGCAGGTGGGCGAGCTCACGCTTCATGCGCCGCTCACGTTCCCCGAGGCGGGTGCCGTGGATGTGCAACTCGTGCTCGGGCGCGAGGACGATGCCGCGCAGCGAACGCTCGCCCTTCACGCCCGCCCCGTGGATGCGAACACGGATGACGTCACGTGGACCCTCCACGCCAGCGGCGCTCTCCAGCGCGCGGACGATGCGCTGCCCGCGGACCTTCACACTTGGCCGCCGCCCCAGGCGGTGCCCATGGATGTGGCCAGTGTTTACGAGGAACTTGCGGCGGTGGGGATCGCGTACGGGGCGGAGTTTCGAGGGCTGCGCGCAGCGTGGACGCGGGGGGAGGATCTCTTCGTCGAGGTGGAGCTCCCGTCGGGCCCCGCCGAGGGCGCGTTCTTGCTTCACCCGGCGCTGCTCGATGCGGCGCTCCATGCGCTCGGCGTTCGTGCCCTTCGCGAGGGGGGGCCGCTGTCGCTGCCCTTCGCGTGGACGGGCGTGTCGCTTCACGCGACCGGAGCCACGTCGCTTCGCGTTCGGTTCTCGCGGCGTGAAGAATCGGCCGCCGTGTCGATGGCCATTGCAGACGCCGCGGGGCATCCCGTGGCCACCGTCGATTCACTGTCCACGAGGCCCGCGTCCCTCGAGTCGATGCGCGGAGTCCCACGCATCGTTCACGAGGCGATGCATCACCTCGAGTGGACGCGGCTGCCTCTCTCCGAATCGGGCGGCGATGCGGCGTGCGCCGTCGTGGGCGAGGACTCGCTCGGCCTGGGCACGGCCCTCGAGGCCGGTGTGTATCCGGATCTGGAGACGCTGCGTGAGGCGATCGAGCAAGGGACGCACCGGCCCGAGGTGGTGATCCTCGCGTGCGCGTCAGCGTCGGGCGACGAGGGCACGCCTGCCAGGGCACACGTCGCCGCGGGCCGAGTGCTCGCCTTGCTGCAAACATGGCTTGCCGATGAACGCTTCGCCGGGTGCCAGCTCGTGGTGCTCACGCAGGGCGCGGTCGCGGCGGGGTCGGAGGACGATGTCACGGACCTGGTGCATGCACCGCTCTGGGGGCTGGTGCGCTCGGCGCAACTCGAGCACCCGACGCGGGCGCCGCGGCTCGTGGATGTCGATGCCGTCGATGGGAAGCTTCTTCGCGCGGTCCTCGCTCGGCCGGAGACGCAGTTGGCGCTGCGAAAAGGTTCGCTTGTTTCGCCGCGACTCGCACGTGCAACGGCCAACCGCGATGAATCCGTGCAGCCCCTCGATGCGGAGGGAACGGTCCTCATTACGGGGGCGACGGGAGGCCTCGGCGCCGAGCTCGCGCGGCACTTGGTGGCCCGTCACGGCGTGCGGCATCTGCTGCTCGCGTCGCGCCAAGGGCCCGGTGCACCCGGCGCCGAGGAGCTCGTCGCCGAGCTGGCGGCCGCGGGAGCGCAGGTGTGCCTGCGGGCGTGCGACGTTTCGAACCTCGACGCGCTGACGCAGCTGCTCGAGCATGTCGCGCCGGAGCATCCGCTGACAGCCGTCGTTCATGCGGCGGGTGTTCTCGATGATGGGCTTCTCGCATCCCTTTCGCCCGAGCGATTCGCAACGGTGTTGCAACCGAAGTTCGATGGCGCGTGGCATTTGCATCGGCTCACGGCATCGCTCGATCTTCGGGCGTTCGTGCTCTTTTCCTCGCTCGCGGGCCCGCTCGGCAGCGCGGGGCAGGCGAGCTACGCGGCGGCCAACAGCGCGCTCGATGCACTCGCGGCGCACCGTCGTGCGCGAGGGTTGCCGGGTTGCTCCCTTGCGTGGGGGCCTTGGGAGGCCGTGGGGATGGCGGCGCGTTTGCCGGAACAGGATCGCGCGCGCATCCGACGGCAAGGGCTCGTTCCGATGTCGTCCCAGGAAGCGCTTATGCTGTTCGATGCGGCGCTTGGCCGGTCGGAAGCGTTGCTGGTGCCGGTTCGGTTCGATGCGGCGGTCGTGGCCTCCAAGGCGCGCACGGGCGCATCCCGTCGCGCCAATGCGTCGCTCCAAGAGCGGTTGCGCCCCCTCGACGAGGCGGAGCGGCTTCGGGCGCTGCTCGACCTGGTGCGGACGCACGTCGCCGCGGTGCTCAACGTCCAGGCGGCGTCGGTCGAGCCGTTGCGGCCTTTGCAGGAGCTCGGGCTCGACTCGCTCATGGCCATCGAGCTTCGAAATCGACTCGCGTCGGCAACGGGTCTGCGGCTCTCGACGACGCTGCTCTTCGACTACCCGACGCCCGATGGGCTTGCGCGGTGGCTCCGCACCGAGCTGCTCGGCGAGGAGTCGGTTCCCGCCGCCGCGAGTGCGGTGCAGACGGTCTTGAAGGACCTGGAGGATCCCGTGGCCATCGTGGCGATGGCGTGCCGTTTTCCAGGCGGGGTCACCTCCCCCGAGGCACTCTGGCAGCTTCTTTGCGACGGCACCGATGCCATTTCTGCTTTTCCTACGGACCGCGGGTGGGATCTTGCCGGCCTTTACGATCCGGATCCCGATGCCAAGGGCAAGTCTTATGTCCGCGAGGGCGGGTTTCTTCGCGATGCGCTCGGTTTCGATCCCGCGTTCTTTGGCATCAGTCCGCGCGAGGCCCTGACCATCGATCCGCAGCAGCGGCTCTTGCTCGAGACTGCGTGGGAGTCGTTCGAGCGTGCGGGCATTGCGCCGGCTTCGCTTCAGGGTAGCTCCACGGGCGTTTTCGTCGGTGTCATGTATCAGGATTATGCTGCGCGGCTCTTTCAAGCGCCGCCGGAGAGCTTCGAAGGACAGATTGGAATCGGCAGTGCGCCGAGCATCGCCTCCGGAAGAATCGCGTACACGCTCGGGCTCGAGGGGCCGGCGATTACCGTCGATACGGCGTGCAGTTCGTCGCTGGTGGCGGTCCATCTTGCCGCGCAGGCGCTCCGTCAGGGCGAGTGCTCGCTTGCCCTCGCGGGAGGGGCCACCGTCATGGCCACCCCGACCAGCTTCATCGAGTTCAGTCGTCAACGGGGCCTTGCGCCCGATGGGCGATGCAAGTCGTTCTCGGCGGATGCCAATGGTGTGGCCTGGAGCGAAGGTGTCGGCATGTTGCTCCTGGAGCGTCTGTCCGATGCGCGCCGGCTTGGGCATCCCGTGCTCGCGCTCCTTCGGGGCTCTGCGCTCAATCAGGATGGAAAGAGTCAGGGCCTCACCGCGCCCAATGGGCTTGCTCAGCAAAGGGTCATTCGTCAGGCGCTCGCCTCTGCGAATTTGGCTGCCGGTGACGTTGATGCCGTCGAGGCTCATGGTACCGGGACTTCCCTGGGCGATCCTATCGAGGCTGCGGCGCTCATGGCCACCTATGGGCGCGCGCGCTCGAAAGATGCTCCTCTTTGGCTTGGGACCATTAAGTCCAATATGGGCGTCATCAAGATGGTCCTTGCTATGCAGCATGGGCTCTTGCCCAAGACGCTCCATGCGGCGGCGCCATCGCCCCATGTCGATTGGGCCGATGGCACTGTGCGCCTGCTCGATGAGGCCAGGCCTTGGCCGCAATTGGATAGGCCTCGCCGTGCCGCCGTTTCCTCGTTTGGGCTCAGTGGAACCAATGCGCATGTCGTGCTCGAGCAAGCGCCGCCTCACGCCAAGGGTGTCGAGGGGGGAGGGACGGCGGGGGGCGTACCGGTGCTCCTTTCGGCGAAGGGTGAGACGGCGTTGCGGGCTCACGTCGAGCAGTTGTGCGCGTTCCTCGAGGAGCGGCCCGATGCGGATTTGCACGACGTCGCTTATTCGCTTGCCACGGGGCGCTCGCACTTCGAATGGCGCCTTGCCTGCGTGGCGCCCAACGTCGAGTCCATCCGCCAAGCGCTTGCGGCGGCGACCCCCTGCAATGCGCTGCGCTCCCAAAAGCTCGCCGTGCTCTTCACCGGCCAAGGCTCCCAGTACGAGGGCATGGGCCGCGCGCTCTATGACGCCTTCCCCGTCTTCCGCGACGCCTTCGACGCGGCAGTCGCCCGCCTCGAGCATGTTTCCCCCTCGACCTCTGGCCGACGGTCCGACGATGGAGCGCCCACCTCTCGCCGACGGTCCGACGATGGATCGCCCACCTCTCGCCGACGGTCCGACGATGGAGCGCCGGCTTCCAGCCGGCGGTCCGCCGCCTTCCAGGCGGCTTTCCTCTCGCCTCCAGCCGGCCGGAGGCCGGCGGACCGCCGGCAAGATGCCGGCGCTCCATGCGTCGCACGATCCATTCACGTGGACTCCACTCTCGCGGATTCGATTCACGAAACCGGATTTGCCCAGCCGGCGCTCTTTGCGCTCGAAGTAGCACTATTTCGTCTTCTCGAGAGCTGGGGCCTTCGTCCCGATTTTCTCCTGGGGCACTCCATTGGCGAAGTCGTCGCGGCTCACGTTGCCGGCGTGTTCTCACTCGAGGATGCCTGCTCCCTTGTCAACGCACGCGCTCGACTCATGCAGGCCCTTCCTCCTGGCGGTGCCATGGTCGCTCTGCAGGCCTCCGAGGACGAAGTGCGGCCGCTCCTCCACGCGCGCGTCGATATCGCGGGCGTCAATGCTCCCAATTCCACCGTTGTCGCGGGGGACGAAGATGCCGTCCTCGACCTCGCGTCCCACTTCGAAGCCCTCGGTCGCAAAGTGTCGCGGCTGCGCGTCAGCCATGCCTTTCACTCGCACCTCGTCGAGCCCATGCTCGACGATTTTCGATGCGTCGCGGAGACCCTTACCTACAACGCGCCACGCATTCCCATTGTTTCCAATTTGACCGGTACCCGCGTCGAGCCCAGCGACATTGCATCCCCCGATTACTGGGTCCGCCATGCACGCAACGCGGTCCGCTTTCTCGATGGCGTCCGCTTTCTGCACGCCCAGGGCGTCACCACCTTCCTCGAGCTCGGGCCGCATGGCGTCTTGGCTCCCCTCGCCGAGCGCTGCCTCGAGGCCGACGACGACCTGGCTTTCATCCCCACCTTGCACAAGAACCGCGACGCATCCTCCTCGCTCGTGGCCTGCCTCGCCAACCTCCACACGCGCGGGCACGAGATCGATTGGCAGGCCTTTTTCGCCCCTGCGCAGCCCTCACGCATCACGCTGCCGACGTATTCCTTCCAACGGGAACGCTTTTGGCTGGAAGCATCGCCCTCGGCCAACGCGCCGGCGGTGCCAGGGGAGGATCGCTTCTGGGATGCCGTCGAAAAAGGCAATCTCGAAGCGCTGCACGAGTCGCTGCGCATCGATGCGCCCGAGCAGCGCGACTCGCTTGCGTCGTTGCTGCCTGCTCTCTCGACGTGGCGCCGTGAGCGCTCGGAGCGGAACAAAGTCGAGGCGTGGCGTTACCGCATCGCGTGGAAGCCGCTCTCCTCCGTCGCGACGGAAACGCGCCTCGAGGGCAACTGGTGGATCGTCACCTCCCGCCAAGGGCTCGACTCGGAGATCGCGAAAGCCCTTTCCAACGCGCTGGCCCAACACGGTGCAGACGTCCTGGTCTTCGAACATGAGAACCTCGCCGCGCAGCTCGCGAAATCACCGCCACGAGGCATTCTCTCGTTGCTCGCGCTCGACATCGAATCGCTGCCCGAGCAACCATCTATCCCGCGTGGCCTCGCGGCCAACCTCGAGCTCGCGCAAGCTCTCGCGGAAAGCTCCGTGCAAGCGCCCCTCTGGCTTCTCACGCAGGGCGCCGTGTCCATCGGACGCTCGGACCCGCTGGCCGCGCCGCTGCAAGCCTTGACGTGGGGCCTCGGGCGCGTGTTCGCGTTGGAGCATCCGCAGCTCTGGGGCGGATTGGTCGACGTCCCCGCGACGCCCGATGCGGCGGCGCTCGCACGGCTCGTGTTCGCGCTGGGGCACGACGAAGACCAGCTCGCATTTCGCGCCTCGGGCCTGTTCGCACGGCGGCTTGTCCGGGCGGTGCCGAAGGACACTGCGCGAACGTGGAATCCGCGCGGCACCACCTTGATCACCGGAGGTACGGGTGCGCTCGGGGCGCATGTCGCGCGGTGGCTCGCCCATCGTGGCGCCGAGCACCTCGTGCTCGTCAGCCGGCGCGGGGCCGATGCCCCGGGTGCACGCGCATTGCATGACGAGCTCACGGCATTGGGGTCCCGCGTCTCGATCGAAGCGTGCGACACCTCCGATGCCGATGCGCTCGAAGCGCTCTTGAAGAGAATCGGCGAGGTGAACGCGGTCGTGCACACCGCGGGTGTCGTCGAACAACGGCCACTCACCCAGACCTCGGTGGAGGACATGCACCGTGTGGTTGCGGCGAAGGTCGCGGGGGCCTTCCACCTCGATCGGCTCCTTGGCGAGAAAGCACTCGATGCCTTCATCCTCTTCTCCTCGGTGGCCGGCGTTTGGGGCAGCGCGGGGCAGTCGGCCTATGCCGCGGCCAACGCGTACCTCGATGCGCTTGCCGAACATCGGCGCGCACGCGGGCTCGCCGCCACCGCCATCGCCTGGGGCCCCTGGGCCGACGGCGGAATGGCCGATGCCGAGGGCGCACACGAGCACCTGCGCCGGCGCGGCCTGTCACCCATGGCGCCTTCCCGCGCGATGCTCGCCTTCGCAGAGGATCCCGAGGAGACGGCCATCACGGTGGCCGATGTCGACTGGAGCCGCTTTGCTCCATCCTTCGCGGCGGCGCGGCCTCGCCCGTTGCTGCGCGCCCTGCCCGAGGCCGTCCACGCGCTCGAAGCCGCGGGCCCCGTGTCCGGAGAGGACCATGCGCTTCTCGCCCAGCTGCGCGGCCTATCCGCCGCGGAGAGGCTCGAGCACCTCGTGGGCCTGGTGCGATCCGAAACCGCGGCGGTTCTCGGACACGCCGAGCCCGCGCGGCTCGATCCGCAAACGGGATTCGCGGACCTCGGGCTCGATTCGCTCATGGCCGTGGAACTTCGGCGGCGATTGCAACGGGCGACGCGCGTAGCCCTGCCGGCCACCCTCGCCTTCGATTTTCCCTCCCCCCGTCACGTTGCCGGCTTCGTGCTCCAGGCCCTCGGCCTCGACCGTGCCGTGCAGATCGCGGCGTCGGCGCCAAGCGAGAACGCCGGTGCGGAGCACGGTGCGATTGCCATCGTGGGTGTCGGCTTGCGGCTTCCGGGTGGGGTCGTCGACCTGGACGGCTTCTGGAAGCTGCTCGAACACGGCGTGGATGCCGTCTCCGGCGTCCCGGAGGATCGGTGGAACGCAGAGGATGTGTACGATCCCGATCCCGACGCCAAGGACAAATCCTATGTGCGGGAAGGCGCCTTTCTGGACCGCGTGGACGCGTTCGATGCCGCGTTCTTCGGTATCAGTCCGCGCGAGGCGGCGCACATCGATCCGCAGCATCGGCTGCTGCTCGAGGTGAGTTGGGAGGCACTCGAGGATGCGAGCATCGTTCCTGGGACGCTGCGTGATTCGCGGACCGGTGTTTTCGTGGGCATCGGGCCCAGTGATTACGAGTTGCGCCTTCGACGAAACGATGCGGAGGCGTACGCCGTCACCGGCACGCACACGTCGTTTGCGGCGGGCCGCTTGGCGTTCACCTTGGGCCTCCAAGGCCCCGCGCTTTCCGTGGATACCGCGTGCAGTTCGTCGCTCGTGGCGCTGCACCTCGCGTGTCAGGCCTTGCGACGCGGCGAGTGCCAGCTTGCGCTGGCGGGCGGCGTTCAAGTCATGGCGGCTCCGGAGCCGTTCGTGCTGCTGTCGCGGACCCGTGCGCTCGCCGCCGATGGGCGTTCGAAGACGTTCTCCGAAGCGGCCGATGGGTACGGTCGAGGAGAGGGCGTCGTGGTCATGGCGCTCGAGCGACTCGAGGATGCGCAGGCACGGGGACGCGACGTGCTCGCCATCGTGCGAGGGACGGCGGTCAACCATGATGGAGCCAGCAGCGGCATTACCGCGCCCAATGGCACTTCCCAGCAGAAGGTGTTGCGGGCCGCACTCGAGGATGCGCGATTGTGTGCCGCAGATATCGATGTGGTCGAGTGCCATGGCACGGGCACTGCGCTCGGCGATCCCATCGAGGTGCAGGCGCTGGCCGCCGTCTACGGTGAGGGGCGCGCGCCGGATCGACCGCTGTGGCTTGGCGCCGTGAAGACGAACATCGGGCACCTCGAGTCGGCCGCGGGGCTGGCGAGCGTGGCGAAAATCGTCGCGTGCTTGCGGCGTGGGGCATTGCCGCCGACGTTGCATACGACGCCTCGCAATCGGCATATCGATTGGGATGCGCTACCCGTGCGCATCGTGGATGCCGCGGTGACCTGGGACGCCGGCGATAGGGCACGCCGGGCAGGTGTTTCGGCGTTCGGACTCAGTGGAACGAACGCGCACGTCATCGTGGAGGAGGCCCCGCGCCCATTCTCACGCCCGACCCCGAACGACAACGTCACGGCCATTGTCTTGTCGGCGAAGACGGCAAGGGCGCTGCGCGATCAAGGTGAACGGCTAAGTGCCTATCTCGAGGCGAATCCCCATTCGAGCTTGACCGATATGGCCTATTCTCTCGCGACGGCAAGATCGCATTTCGATGTGCGCGCCGCCTTCGTTGCGCGCGATCGCGAGCAGATGCGGCAGGAGCTGGCGCGGTTATCGCCATGCGTGAGCCATCGCGGAGGAAGGCTTGCGGTGCTCTTCACCGGACAGGGGAGCCAGTGGGCGGGGATGGGGCGTGCGCTGTACGAGGCGTTTCCGGCGTTTCGCGAATCGCTCGACGGCGTGTGCGCGCAACTCGATCCGCTTTTGGAGCGACCGCTGCGCGATGTGCTCTTTTCCGACGAAGACGGTATTCACGAAACCGGATTTACCCAGCCCGCGCTCTTTGCGCTGGAGGTCGCCCTCTTTCGACTGCTCGAGGGCTGGGGCCTTCGCCCCGATGCCCTTCTCGGGCACTCCATTGGCGAGGTCGTCGCGGCGCACGTTGCGGGCGTCTTCTCGCTCGAGGATGCATGCACCCTGGTGGCCGCGCGCGCTCGACTCATGCAGGCACTGCCCGCCGGCGGTGCCATGGTCGCGATTCGCGCCTCGGAGCAGGAGGTGCGCCCGCTGCTCCCGCCGAGCGTCGACATCGCCGGCCTCAATGCACCCAACGCCACCGTGGTGGCGGGCGACGAAGCGGCGGTTTTGGCCGTGGCCGCGCATTTCGAGGCGCTCGGACGAAAAACCTCGCGCCTGCGCGTCAGCCACGCGTTTCACTCGCCACGGGTCGAGCCCATGCTCGACGACTTCCGGCGCGTGGCCGAAACCCTCTCGTACGAGCCGCCCCGCATCCCCATCGTGTCCAACCTCGACGGCGAGCGCGTGGATCCTCGCGACATCGCATCCGCGGATTACTGGGTGCGCCATGTGCGGCAGCCGGTCCGCTTTCTCGATGGCGTCCGCACGCTGCATGCCGAGGGCGTGACCACCTTTCTCGAGCTCGGCCCGCACGGCGTGCTCACCCCCCTCGCGCAGGCGTGCCTCGAAGGGACCGACGATCTGACCTTCCTGCACACCATGCAGAAGGATCGGGGCGCCGATTCCTTGGTGGCGGCGCTCGGTGCGCTGCACGTGCGCGGGTACCCCATCGACTGGGAGGCTTTCTTCGCGCCCCTCGGCCCCTCTCGGGTGAAGCTGCCCCCGTATCCCTTCCAGCGCGAGCGCTTTTGGATCGAGGCTCCCACGAAGCAGGATGGCCCGGCAACCGCAGGGGATCGGCGCTTCTGGGACGCCGTCGGAGCGGGCAACCTCGATGCGCTCAGCGCGTCGCTGCGCATCGACGAGCCCGCGCAACGCGCATCGCTCGCCGCCTTGTTGCCCGCGCTTTCGGCGTGGCACCGCGAACGCACCGATCGCGACGCACTCGATGCATGGCGCTACCGCATCACGTGGAAGCCGCTGCCTGCGGCCCCGCCGACGCGGCTCGAAGGCACCTGGTGGATCGTGCGCTCGGCCCACGATGGAGACCTCGCCGATGCCGTTTCGCGTGCCCTCACCGAGCACGGTGCGCACGTCGAGACCGTGGTTCTCGAGGACGCCGCACGCTTGCGCGAGGCGCTCGACCGCGCATCGGCTCCGCGGGGCATCGTCTCGTTGCTCGCGCTCGACACAGTGTCTTTGCCGTCGCATTCCACCGTGCCGCGCGGCCTCGCCTCCACCCTTGCCCTGACGCAAACCCTCGGTGAACTTTCCCTGGCGGCGCCGCTCTGGATTCTCACGCGCGGTGCCGTATCCATCGGCCGCTCCGATCCGCTGGCGTCGCCGCTCCAAGCGCTGACCTGGGGCTTCGGCCGCGCGCTCGCGCTCGAGCATCCACGGTGCTGGGGCGGTTTGCTCGACTTGCCCGATTCGCTCGATGCGATCGCTCTGTCGCGCATGGTGGCCGCCCTCGGGCGCGGGGAAGATCAAGTTGCGCTGCGGCCCTCGGGGCTGTTCGCGCGGCGACTCGTGCGGGCCCCCGAGCCGTCCCATGCACCGACGTGGAAACCGCGGGGGACCATTCTGATCACCGGCGGCACGGGCGCGCTCGGTGCCCATGTGGCGCGATGGCTCGCGCGCGAAGGTGCCGAGCACCTCGTCCTCACCAGCCGGCGCGGATCGAGTGCGCCCGGCGCGCAGGAGCTTCACGAGGAGCTCGAGGCCATGGGGGTCCGCGTCTCCGTCGAAGCATGCGACAGCTCGGATGCCGAGGCTCTGGCCGCGTTGCTCGATCGAATTCCCGACGTGCGCGCGGTCGTGCACACCGCGGGGGTTCTCCAGCATGGAGCCCTCGAACGAGCCTCGCTCGACGATGTGCAGAACGTCCTGGCCGCGAAGGTGGGTGGGGCAACGCACCTCGATCGGCTCCTTGGCGACAAGCCGCTCGATGCCTTCGTTCTCTTTTCGTCCATTGCGGGCGTCTGGGGAAGCGCAGGGCAATCGGCCTATGCCGCCGCCAATGCGTACCTGGACGCGCTCGCGGAAAACCGGCGCGCGCGCGGGCTCGTGGCCACGGCCATCGCATGGGGTCCTTGGGCCGACGGCGGCATGGCCGAGGGTGAAGGTGCCCACGAGCACCTGCGCCGGCGCGGGCTGTCGCCGATGGTGCCTTCCCGCGCGGTGTCTGCGCTCGCAGGCGCGCTCGAGACCAACGATGCGACGCTCACCGTCGCCGACGTGGATTGGACCCGATTTGCGCCCTCCTTTGCGGCGGCGCGCCATCGGCCTCTGTTCGATGCGCTGCCCGATGCGGTCCGCGCGCTCGAAGGGTCGGCCCCCGCGGTGGCCGGCGAGGAGCATGCGCTCGTCGTTCGATTGCGCGGCCTTCGCGATGGCGAACGGCTCGAGCATCTCGTCGACATGGTGCGCGCCGAATGCGCGGCCGTCCTCGGTCACGAGGATCCCGCGCGCCTCGATCCGCAAACGGGCTTCGTCGATCTCGGGCTCGATTCCCTCATGGCCGTCGAGCTGCGCCGCCGCTTGCAGCATGCAACGCGCGTCGCGCTGCCGGCGACGCTCACCTTCGACTTCCCGTCACCTCGGCGGGTCGCCGCCTTTTTGCTGGAAACCCTCGGGCTCACCGCCGCCACGGCGCACGATGCGCCCAGGGAATCCGTCCAGGAAGAGCACTCCGCGATTGCCATCGTGGGCATCGGCTTGCGGCTTCCGGGTGGCGTCGTCGATTTGGACGGCTTCTGGCGGATCCTCGAATCCTCCGTCGATACCGTGCGCGTCGTCCCGCGGGCTCGCTGGGACGCCGAGGCGACGTACGATCCCGATCCCGACGCCAAGGACAAGTCCTATGTCCGGCACGCGGCCTTTCTGGATCGCGTGGACGGGTTCGATGCCGCGTTCTTCGGCATCAGCCCGCGGGAGGCGCGGCACATCGATCCGCAGCATCGGCTGCTGCTCGAGGCGGGATGGCAAGCGCTCGAGGACGCGGGCATCGTTCCTGGGTCGCTTCGCGATTCGCAGACGGGCGTCTTCGTCGGCATCGGGCCCAGCGACTACGAGTTGCGTCTGCAGGATCACGACGCCGAGGCGTATGCCGTGACCGGAACGCATTCGTCGTTTGCCGCAGGCCGCCTGGCATTCACCTTGGGCCTCCAAGGACCCGCGCTTTCCGTGGATACCGCGTGCAGCTCGTCGCTCGTAGCCTTGCATCTCGCGTGTCAGGCCCTGCGGCGCGGGGAGTGCCAGCTGGCGCTGGCGGGTGGCGTCCAGGTCATGGCCGCCGCGGAAGGGTTCGTGACGCTGTCGCGGACGCGGGCGCTCGCCGCCGATGGGCGGTCGAAGACATTCTCCGAAGGCGCCGACGGTTACGGACGGGGCGAGGGCGTGGTGGTGCTCGCCCTCGAGCGGCTCGAGGAGGCGCGTGCGAATGGCCGGCGGGTGCTGGCCGTGGTGCGTGGGTCTGCGGTGAACCACGACGGGGCGAGCAGCGGTATCACCGCACCCAACGGGACTTCACAGCAGAAGGTGCTGCGGGCAGCGCTCGAGGATGCACGATTGCGCCCTGGGGATGTCGATGTCATCGAGTGCCATGGGACGGGCACGGTGCTCGGGGATCCCATCGAGGTGCAGGCGTTGGCCGCGGTCTACGGTGAGGGACGCCAGCCGGAGAGCCCCCTTTTGTTGGGCGCCGTAAAGTCGAACATTGGCCATCTCGAGTCGGCGGCCGGATTGGCGGGCGTGGCGAAGATCGTCGCGTGCTTGCAGCATGGTTCACTGCCGCCGACATTGCATACGACACCGCGCAATCGGCATATCGATTGGGATGCATTGCCGGTGCGCGTGGTGGATGCCGCGCTGACGTGGGACGCCGGAAACAAGGTGCGGCGTGCGGGGATATCCGCATTTGGCCTTAGCGGAACCAATGCGCACGTCATTGTCGAAGAGGCGCCGCAGCTGCCTCTCCTAAGTCCGCAGGAAAGCACAACGATCTTCGTGCTGTCGGCGAAGACGGAAAAAGCGCTGCGCGAGCAGGGTGAGCGGCTAGGTGCTCATATCGGGGCGAATCCCAATGCAAACTTGGTCGATATTGCGTATTCGCTTGCGACCACGCGATCGCATTTCGAATGGCGGGCGGCGTTCGTGGCGCGGGGGCGCGAGCAGGTGCAGCAGGAGCTGGTGGCGCTGGCGCCCCGTGCGAACCTTCGCGGAAGGAAGCTCGCGGTGCTCTTCACGGGACAGGGGAGCCAATATGCGGGCATGGGGCGGGCGCTTTACGAGGCCTTCCCAGCGTTTCGCGAGGTGCTGGATGCCGTGTGCGCGCACATCGATCCTGCGTTGCTCGGCGTGCTCCTTACCGAGGATGCGCGCATCCACGAGACGGGGTTCACGCAGCCGGCGCTTTTTGCGCTCGAGGTTGCGCTGTTTCGGCTCCTCGAGGGCTGGGGGCTTCGACCCGATGTTCTTCTAGGGCACTCCATCGGCGAAATCGTCGCGGCCCATGTGGCCGATGTTCTCTCGCTCGAGGATGCCTGCACCCTCGTCGCAGCGCGCGCGCGCCTCATGCAGGCCCTTCCGCCGGGAGGCGCCATGATCGTGCTCCAGGCCACGGAGGACGAGGTCCGGCCTCACCTCGACGCGCGCGTCGACATTGCGGGGCTCAATGCGCCCCAGTCCACCGTCATCGCCGGCGACGAGAACGCCGTTCAAGCCATCGCGCGGCACTTCGAAGCCCTCGGCCGTAAGACGACCCGACTGCGCGTCAGCCACGCCTTTCACTCCCCCCTCGTGGATCCCATGCTGGACGAGTTCCGGCGCGTGGCCGAGACGCTCTCCTACCAGCCTCCGCGCATTCCCATCGTCTCCAACCTCACCGGCCAGCGTGGACAGGCCAACGACATGGCCTCGGCCGAATACTGGGTCCGGCACGCACGGCACGCCGTCCGATTCCTCGATGGCATCCGGTCGCTCCACGCCCAGGGTGTCACCACCTTCCTCGAGGTGGGCCCCCACGGTGTCCTCGCGCCGCTTGCCCAAGCTTGCCTCGAGAACCACGACGACGACCTCGCGTTCGTGACGGCCCTGCGCAAAGACCGCAGCGTCGAGGCACTCGTTTCCGCTGTCGGGGCGCTGCACGCGCACGGTCATCCCATCGACTGGGAGACCTTCTTCGCGCCCCTTCGGCCATCGCGCGTGGCACTGCCCACGTATCCCTTCCAGCAGGAGAGCTTTTGGCTCGAGCGCAACGCGCGCCGTCCCGCGCAGGCCCGCGACGCTTCGAGTGGGCGCTACCCGCTGGCGGGACGGCGCATCGATCTGCCCGATGGGTCGGGGCTGCACCTGCTCGACATCGGGCCGACGGTGCAGTCGTACCTTCACGACCACGTCGTCTACGGACAGATCGTCGTCCCCGGTGCCTTCTACGTTGCCGTGCTTCTCGCGGTTGCGGCGTCGCATTGGCCCGACCAGCCCCTCGAGGTGCGCGATCTCCAATTCGTCAAAGCGTTGACGTTCGAGGGCGCGCTCGAGCCGACGACCTTGCATGTACAACTTTCACCGCTGGTCCCGACGGGGTTTTCGGCCACGCTCTCCACCCGCGGGGAAGAAGGCTGGTCGACGCACGTGACGGCCACCATCGCTCCCAGTGCGGTGCCGGAGCGCGCTTCCCTGCAGACGGATCTGCGCGAGACTTCGAGCCGAGCGTCGCACGATGCCGTCATTCGTCTCTTTCAATCGATGAACATCGATTGGGGGCCCCAGTGGTGCTGGCTCCGCGAGGTCGGATATACCCGTGAACGCACGGGGCTCGGTCAATTGGCGGTGCCGGAGGGCAGCCCCATCGATGCGCCCCTTCCCGGTGGGCTCATCGACAGCGCCTTCGGGCTCGGCTTTTGGACCGCGTCCGCCGCACTGGGCGGGGAGCATCCCTCGTCGTCGAACCAGATCGCCCGCGTGCCCTTCGCCGTCGAGCGCCTCGTTTGGTACGGACGCGCCTCGATTCCGGCGTGGACCGAGCACGCGTTGCGCGGCGCGATCGACACCGACGCGGATGTCAGTATATCGGATCTTGCATTCTGGGACAGGGACGGTGTCCCGGTCGCCCACATCGAAGGCTTCTCCACGCGGCGGGCGCCCGCGGCGCAGTTCTTCGCGGACAACGCCGCAACCCCGCTGCACGCCGTCCTCTGGAACGAGCTGCCTGCTCCCGCGCCCTCCCCCAGCCCGACGTGGGCCTTCGTCGGGGACACCCCACCCGGCGTCGACACGGTCCCTGCGTACCCCGATCTCGATGCGCTCCGTCATGCCATCGCGCACGGCGCGCCCTTGCCGAACGTCGTCGCGCTCGGCTTCCTCGGCGATGAACGCGACACCGACGTCCCCGCCCGCGCCCATCGAGCCGCGCACCGCTTGCTCGCGCGGCTGCAGGCGTGGCTCGCCGACGATGCCCTGGGGCCGTGCCGGCTCGTCGTGCTCACCCGTCGCGCCATCGCCACGCAGCCCGATGAAGACGTCCTCGACCTCGTTCATTCCCCGCTTTGGGGCCTGACCCGATCCGCGCAAATCGAGAACCCGTCGCGCGGCATCGTCCTCATCGATGCCGACGAGGCGGACATGCCCACGCTCCACGCGGCCGTTGCCCTCGCCGAGCCTCAGGTTGCGATTCGGCAGGGCACCCTTCGCGTTCCACGCCTTGCGCGCGCCAGGCCGGTCGCAGGCACGACGCGCGCCCTCGATCCGAACGGCACCGTCTTGATCACCGGCGCCACCGGAGCCCTTGGTGCCGAGCTGGCGCGTCATCTCGTGAACCAGCACGCCGTGCGGCACTTGCTCCTCACCTCGCGCCAAGGTCCCGACGCTCCCGGCGCCCCCGATCTCGTCGCCGAGCTGCAAGCCGCGGGCGCGCACGTCGACCTTTGCCCCTGCGATGTGGCCGATCCCGACGCGCTCGCGCGAATGCTCGCCCGCATCGCGCCCGAACATCCACTGACCGCCGTCGTGCACACGGCGGGGGTCCTCGACGATGGCCTCCTCGACTCCCTTTCACCCGAGCGCATCGACGCGGTCCTTCGGCCCAAGCTGGATGCGGCGTGGCATCTGCACCGACTCACCCGCCTCCTCGATCTGCGAGCCTTCGTCCTCTTCTCCTCGCTTTCCGGGGTGCTCGGCAGCCCGGGGCAAGCCAGCTACGCGGCGGCCAATGCGGCACTCGATGCGCTGGCGGCGCATCGCCTGGCCCGCGACCTCCCGGCGAGCTCCCTCGCATGGGGACCTTGGGACGGCATCGGCATGGCCGCTCGTCTTGCCGAGCAAGACCGCGCGCGCATCCGCCGGCAGGGCCTCGTTCCCCTTGCCTCCGCGGAGGGGCTCGCGCTCTTCGATGCCTCGCTCGCGCGCGCCGAGCCTCTGCTCGTTCCCGTTCGCTTCGATGCGGCAGCCCTCGCGGCCCGCGGCGATTCCCTGCCGCCGCTTTTCCGCGGCCTCGTTCGTGCAACGTCAGCACGCGGTGCGCGCCATGGCGTCATGCAGGTCGATCCGCTCGCCGCGCGGCTTCGCACCCTCGACGAGGCCGCCCAGCGACGCCTGCTCCTCGACTTCGTTCGAGAGCACGTGGGCGCTGTCCTCGATGCCCATCCTTCATCCATCGAACCGCAGCGTCCTCTCCAAGAGCTCGGCCTCGATTCCCTCATGGCCGTCGAACTTCGCAATCGACTCGCGTCCGCGTCCGGCCTCCGCTTCTCGGCCACGCTCCTCTTCGATTATCCGACCCCCGACGCGCTCACCCAATTCCTTCGCGCCGAACTCGTTCCCGAGAGCGAGGCGCCGAAGGTCGAGGCGCTCGCGACGGAGGAGGAACCCGATGCCCTCGAGTCGATGAACCTCGACGCCCTCGTTCAACTTGCTCTCGCCGAGGAACCTGCATGACCATCTCCCAGGACAAAATCACCGAAGCCCTTCGTACCTCCCTGCGCGAAGTCGAGCGCCTCAAGAAGCGCAATCGTGACATCGAGGCCGCAACGAAGGAACCCGTGGCCATCGTGGCCATGGGCTGCCGCTTCCCAGGTGGCGCCGACAGCCCCGAGGCATTCTGGAAGCTCCTCGAGGGAGGCAAGGATGCCATTTCCGGCTTCCCCACCAACCGCGGATGGGACGTGGACGGGCTCTACGATCCCGATCCCGATGCCCATGGGAAAAGCTACGTGCGCGAGGGCGGCTTTCTCTACGACGCCGATCGCTTCGACGCCGCCTTCTTCGGGATTGGACCGCGCGAGGCGGCCTCGATGGATCCGCAACAGCGACTGCTGCTCGAGACCTCGTGGGAGACCATCGAGCGCGCGGGCATCGCGCCCACCTCGCTGCAGGGCAGTGCGACCGGCGTCTTCGTCGGCATCATGTACCAGGACTACAGCGCCAACTTGATGCAGGCCGCGGAAAGCTCCGAAGGGTACGTGGCCATCGGAAGCGGCGGCAGCATCGCCTCGGGCCGCGTGGCCTACACCCTCGGTTTGCACGGCCCCGCCGTCACCGTCGATACCGCGTGCAGCTCGTCGCTGACCGCCATCCATCTCGCATGCCAGGCCCTGCGCAACGGCGAATGCACCCTCGCCCTTGCCGGCGGGGTCACCATCATGGCGACGCCCACGTCCTTCGTCGAATTCAGCCGCCAACGCGTGCTCTCCACCGACGGACGGTGCAAACCGTTCTCCGAAAAGGCGGATGGCGCGAGCTGGGGCGAGGGCATCGGGATGCTCTTGCTCGAGCGCCTTTCCGATGCGCAGCGAAACGGGCACCCCGTGCTGGCCGTCCTTCGTGCTTCGGCGCTGAACCAGGATGGGCGAAGCCAGGGCCTCACCGCGCCCAATGGCCCCGCGCAGCAGCGGGTCATTCGGCAGGCGCTTCTCAATGCGCAGCTCGCACCCGGCGACATCGACGTCGTCGAGGCGCACGGCACGGGCACCACCCTGGGCGATCCCATCGAGGCGCAGGCCCTGCTCGCGACGTATGGGCGTCATCGCCCGAAGGAGCAGCCGCTCTGGCTCGGCAGCATCAAAGCCAACCTCGGGCACACGCAAGCGGCGGCCGGCGTCGCGGGGGTCATCAAGATGGTGCTCGCGATGCAGCACGGGCTCTTGCCCAAAAGCTTGCACTCCGATGTGCCGTCGCACCACGTCGATTGGGGCTCGGGCGCTGTCCGCCTCTTGAGTGCGGCCACCCCGTGGCCGGTGAATGGCCATCCGCGCCGCGCGGCGATTTCGTCGTTTGGTCTCAGTGGGACGAATGCGCACGCCATCTTGGAAGAGCCTCCCAGGGCCTCGCACCAGGCTCGTGCCGAAGACGACACCGTCACGGCGTTTCTCCTCTCGGGAAAAACGGATTCGGCGTTGCGTGCGCAGGCGGCGCGGCTGCGTGAGCACATGGAGGCGCATCCGGAGCTCGGGCTCGTCGATCTGGCGCACTCACTTGCGACGACGCGCAGCCTCTTCGAGCGTCGCGCCGTCGTCGTCGCACGAAACCGCGACGCGGTGCTGACTGCGCTCGATGCGCTGGCGGCGGGAAACGTGCACGCCGACGTCGTGGTGGGCGATGCGGACACCGCAGGCAAGGTCGCCTTCGTCTTTCCGGGGCAAGGCTCGCAATGGACCGGGATGGCGCGTGACCTGCTCGAGGCATCCGATGTGTTCCGCGCGCGCATCGAAGAGTGCGCCCAGGCCTTGGCACCGCACATCGACTGGTCGCTGCTCGACGTCCTCCGCGGCGAGCCCGGGGCACCCTCGTTGGAGCGCATCGACGTGGTGCAGCCTGCCCTTTTTTCGATGATGGTGTCGCTCGCAGCGCTCTGGCGATCCTTGGGCATCGAGCCCGACGCCGTCGTGGGCCATAGCCAAGGTGAAATCGCGGCCGCCTGCATTGCGGGCGCCCTCTCGCTCGAGGACGCGGCCCGAGCCATCATGGTGCGCGCCCGCGCGCTCGGAAAGCTGGAAGGCCGCGGCGCGATGGCCGCCGTCGAGCTCGCAGCCGACGACCTGGCGCCGTACCTCGCGCGCGGGGGCGAGCGCCTGGCCATCGCGGCGATCAACAGCCCGCGATCCACCGTCGTGTCCGGCGACGATGAAGCCATCGACGCACTCATGACCGAGCTCGCGGGTGCCGACGTCTTCGCCCGCAAAGTGGGGATCTCCTCCCATAGCGCGCAAGTCGACGTCGTTCGCGACGAGATCCTGCAGCAACTCGCGGGCATCGCGCCCCGGCCGCCGGCGGTGGCGTTCCACTCGACGCTCACCGGACGCAAACTCGAAGACACCGCGCTGGATGCCGATTACTGGTTTCGCAACCTGCGGCACACCGTCCGCTTTGCAGACGCGGTTCAAGGGCTCCTGGCCGATGGCCATCGCTTCTTCGTCGAGGCGAGCCCCATGCCCACGCTGACCTTTACCTTGCATGCGAGCCTCGATGGGGCACGCGGCGGCGAGAAAAACGAGAAGGGCGGCGTGGTCACCGGCTCCTTGCGACGCGGCGAAGGTGACATGGGGCGCCTTCTTCTCTCGATTGCGGAGCTGCACGTCAACGGCCTCGCCATCGACTGGACGAAGATTCTGCCGCCCGGCCTCACGGTCGCTCTTCCGACGTACGCCTTCCAACGCGAACGGCATTGGCTCTGCGCGCCGAAGGCATCGGGCGGCCCGAGTTGGATCCCGAGCAAGCACCCGCTCCTCGGGGCCGCGAGCATGGTCGCGGACAGCGGCACGTGGCTCTTCAACGGCACCGTGTCGCGGCGCTCGCCGGCGTGGGTGAGCGATCACGTGGCGCTCGGGCGAACGCTTCTCCCCGGGGTGGCCCTGTTCGGGCTTGCGCAGGCGGCTGCCTCGGCCAGCCATCCCACACGGGTGCCGGTGCTGCGTGAAGCCCTGGTGCACACACCGCTTTTGGTGCCCGAGCGCGGCGAAGTTCGCGTGCAGGTGAGCGTCGCCCCCGATGATATCGGCTTTCGCGTTCGCATCCACAGCGCCCCCGTCGCGCAGCGCGCAGACGACGTCGTTTGGACGCTCCACGCGGAAGCCTTCTTCGAGCCGTGCGAGGCCGCGGCCTCACCGCCGCCGGCACTCTGGGAGGTTCCGCCGAAGCACGCCGAGCCCGAATCCCTCGACGGGTATTACGCCGCACTTCGAGAACACGGCCTGGACTACGGTCCCACGTTCCAGACGCTGCGCGCATCGTTTCGCGATGGCGCCGTGCGCTGGGTGCGAAGCGAGCTGCCCGAGGCGCTGCAATCCGAGGCGACGGCGTACGCGATGCATCCTGCGCTGCTCGACGGAGTCTTGCACGCGCTCGGTCTATGGCAGGCGGAGGCCCAACAGGGCATGTTTCTGCCCTTCTCGCTCGAAGGCATGACCGTTTGGCGCGAGGGCGCGACGGCCGTCTGGGCGCGCGTCGAACGCCATCGCGAAAGCGAGGAAATCCATCGGGTCGAGGTGGTGCTCTACGACGACCATGGCGTGCCGTTGGGCGAGCTTCGCGGGCTTCGGCTCAAACGGGCCGACGAGGGCGCCCTGCGTCGCGCAACCGGTGCGGAGCGTCATCGATATGAATTGCGATGGACACGCGTACCTCCACGCGAGACCCGCCCGGGCTTCGACGGGTTCCTCCACGATTGGCCCGCGCCATCGGACGATCCCGACACCCTGGTCGCGAAGACGCACACGCAGACAGCCGAAGCACTCGCCGAGCTGCAGGCGCTCGTGGTCCGAGAAGAGCCGCCCCGTCGCGTCGTATGGCTCACGCGCGGCGCTGTCGCCACCGGCGATGCCGATCCCGCGCTGTCGCTGGCGCAGGCACCGCTCTGGGGCCTCGGCCGCACCGCCCGCAACGAGCACCCCGAGCTCGGGCTTCGACTCATCGACGTCGGCACCGGCGAGGTCGATGCGAAGTTGCTCGATGCCGCGCTGGCGATGGACGACGAGCCCGAGCTGGCCATTCGCGATGGCCAGCTCCTCGCGCCCCGGCTCGTGCGCCCGGGCCCGGCGACGGACGAGGCCCTGCCCGCGATCGAGCGACGTGCGACGTACCTCGTTACGGGCGGACTCGGTGCGCTGGGGCTCGAGGTGGCGCGATGGCTCGCCCAGCGCGGGGCCGGGCACATCGCCCTCATTTCGCGGCTGCCGGCGACGGACGATGCAACGGTCCAAGCGCTCGATGCGCTGCGCGCATTGGGCTCGACGGTCACGGTGCTCGCGTGCGACGTCGCCAACGCCGGTGCCGTGCACGCGCTCGTGTCCTCGCTTTCTCGGGTGCGCGAACTGCGCGGCATCTTCCATTGCGCGGGGGTGCTCGACGACGGGGTCCTGCGCAAGCAAACCGCGGAGCGTTTTGCCGCCGTCATGGCGCCGAAGGTCGCCGGCGCGTGGAACCTGCATCGCGCGGCGAAAGGCCTCCCGCTCGATTTTTTCGTGCTGTTCTCCTCCGTCGCGGGCCTGCTCGGTGGCCCCGGCCAAAGCAACTACGCGGCCGCCAATTCTTTCCTCGATGCCCTCGCCCATCATCGCAGGGCGCGCGGGCTTCCCGCGACCGCCCTCGCCTGGGGCTACTGGGCCGTTCGAAGCAACATGACGGCGCACCTTCAGCAAGCGGACATCGCGCGCATGGGCCGCCTCGGCCTCGCGCCCCTCGCCGTCGACGAAGGGATGCGCCTCTTCGAGCGCGCCCTGGAAGCAGGCGACGTGCTCTCCGTGCCCGTGGCCTTCGACCTCGGACGCATGCGCGCTACGCTTTCGCGCGCGGACTCGGGCTCGGGCGAGGCCGTTCCACCGCTGCTTCGAGCCCTGGTGGCGGCGCCCTCGTCCAACGGATCCTCGGCATCGCCGCTTCTGCGCGCGAAAATCAAGCGGCTGCCCGAGGCCGAGCGCGCCCGGGCGGTGCTCGATATCTTCTGCGAAAAAGCAGCGGCAAAGCTCGGCCTTCGATCGGCGCGCGACATGGCGCACGATCGATCGCTGCTCGAGCTCGGCCTGAACTCGCTCATGGCCGTCGAGCTGCGCCAGGAACTGAGCGCGCACCTCGGGACCAAGCTTCCCGCGGCGCTGCTCTTCGAGTCCCCCACCCCGCGCAAGGCCGCCGCGGCGATTTTACGAAGGCTCGAGGCCGAGCACGACGACGGAGACCATGCGCCCGCGCTCGATCTGCCCGCCGGGCTGCTCGCCCTCTTCCGAAGGGCCTACGCGGAGGGCCAGCACGATCACGCCTGGGAGCTGCTCGAAATCGCCGCCCGCGCACGCGCCCCCCGCATGGCCGCCGAGGCTTCGCAGGACAGTGCCCCGGCCCCCGTTTGCCTGGCCCGGGGCGAGGTGCGACCGCGTTTGATCTGCTTTCCCTCGCTGGCCGCGCCGACGGGTCCCATTCAGTACGCCCGCCTGGCGGCATCGCTCAAGGATCTCCGCGAGACATGGGTTCTCCCGCACACCGGATTTGCCCGCGGTGAGCCGCTCCCCCGCGAAGCTGCCTCGGTCATTCGCGATCACGCCGACAACGTACTTCGATGCAGCGCCGACGAACCCTTCGCACTCGTTGGATGCTCCTCGGGCGGGTGGATTGCCTACGAGGTCGCGCGCGAACTCGAACGCCGGGGCGTCTCGCCCGCCGGGGTGGTGCTTCTCGATACGTACTTGCCCGACGAGGTTCCACCGCGCTTTCAAGAGGCCCTGCGGCGCGTCTGGATGGGGCAGCTCGACTCCGCGCCCCGCATGGACGACGAGCTCACCGCAATGATGTGGTATTTCCGCCTTTTCGCCGGCTATCGGCCCGCCGCCATTGCGGCACGTACCCTGGTCATTCGCGTTGCGGAGCCCCTGCCGGGCATGGGCGATGGCGATGCGTGGCGCGCGCACTGGGAGCACACGCACGACCTCATCGAAATACCGGGTGACCACGTCACCATGATTGCCGAGCACGCGGGCGCGTCGGCGCGCGCCATTCACGATTGGCTCTAATTCAACCCAAAACGGAGAATCCATGTCCAAGCAACTCGATCATCCGCGTGGTGCGGCCATCGTCATTGGCGCGAGCATGGCCGGTCTATGCGCCGCGCGCGCATTGGCCAATCACTTTCAAACGGTTACCATTTTCGAGCGCGATGCATTGCCCAATAGCCCGGCTGATCGACGCGGGGTTCCCCAGGGCCGCCATTTTCACGGTCTCCTCATCGCCGGCCAGCGAAGATTGGAAAGCTGGTTCCCGGGATTCACCGATGAATTGATCGCCGGCGGCGCCGTTCCCATCAGCCTCACGCGCGACGGGCATTTTTACATGAATGGGGGCACGCGCATTCGCTTCGATTCCGACTTGAAAATGCCCGCCTGCTCGCGCTCGTTGCTCGAGTACTACGTACGGGAACGCGTTCGCGATCTGCGCGGCGTGATCCTGCGCGCCGACACCTCGGTTGCCGATCTCACGAGCACCGAAGACGGCCGGCGCATCACCGGCGTGCGGCTGGGCAATGGAATCAGCTACCGCGCCGACTTCGTGGTGGACGCATCGGGCCGGGGAGCCCGTTCGCTTCGCTGGCTCGCGCCGCTCGGCTACGAGGCGCCGCCCACGGACAACGTCACCATCGACGTGGGCTACGCGACCCGTGTGATTCGTCCGCCGCCCGGAGAAACGCGCGATTGGCGCTTTGCCATGGTCTCCGCCGATCCGCCCACGCGATTGTGCGCCTTGTATCCCATGGAACGCGGCCGCTGGGTGGTGACGCTCGCGGGGTATCACGGCGATCATCCGCCGACTGACGACGCCGGCTATTTGGCATTCGCCAAAAGCTTACCCTCCTCCGTGGTGGCCGATCTCTTGACCCGATCCGAGCCGCTCGGGCCCGTCGTCGGGTATCGCTTTCTCTCCAGCCAATTGCGCCACTTTACCCGGGCCACGCGCCTGCCGCACGGCCTGGTCGTGTTGGGCGATGGCATATGCAGCCTCAATCCCGTTTACGGCCAGGGAATGACGTCGGCGACCTTGCAGGCCGAGGCCCTGGATGCCACGCTGGAGCAGACCGCCGGACTGGATGAGCAACTCGCCCGCGCCTTCTACCGGCGTGCGGCGAAATCGGTCGTTCCGCTTTGGCAAATGGCCACCGGCGGCGATTTGACCCTTCCCGGCACCGCCGGGCCCACGCCCTTTCTGATCGCCGCGGTACGGCGCATGGCCAATTGGTACATGCAGCGGTTGATGCGCGCGGGCTCGGTCTCCGCGACCGTCAGCCAGCGGATGCTCGAAGTCCTCCACTTGGTGAGTCCACCGTCCGCGCTTCTTTCCCCCGGAATGATCTACCGCGCCCTCGGCGGGCAGCCCTGATTTCACCCGAACGAAGGAATATCCATGTACTTGACACGCAATATGCTCCCCGACCGCGGGGCCGCGTTCGATTGGTCCGACTTTTTCGCACGGGGCAATGTCGATCGGCACCTCGGCCAAGTGGATCCACTCACCTTGGTCAATGACCTTCGGGGCCTTCTTCGAGAGAGCCGCCCGCAGTTCACCTTCGTGGTGACCCGCATGCTCCGCGCCTTGCTCCGGGACCTCGAGGCACCGTCGGCAACGCGCGGGCGCAACGTCCTCGAGCTGGGCGCCGGCACGGGATTTCTCACGCGCTGGCTCGTTTCGACCTACGGCATGAAAGGCACCCTGGTCGACAACAACGCCGAAGCACGCCGGGCCTTCGACGCGCTCGACGACGACACCAAATCGAGCATCGATTACGTGATGTCCGACCTCTTTTCCTATCGCCCGGCCGAGCGCTTCGATGTCGTGTGCAGCTTCGGCGTCATCGAGCACTTTGCGGACAAGACGGATATTTTGCGCGCGCATACCGATCATCTCCACGACGGCGGCCGGTTGCTTCTTTTGGTGCCGATGGATACACCACTATCGCGACTGTTTTACGAACTTCACCCGGAGCTCAATCTGGGGTACCGCGAGCTCTGGAGCGCACGCGAATTTCAAACGATGCTCGAAGGCCATGGCTTCGACGTCGAGCGGGTCGAGACGAGCCGCGGGTACGTTTACGACATGATGGGCGCCGTCTGCCGGCGAAGGAGGATTGTTCAATGAGCTCTGGAAGTACGATATTGGTCGTCGGCGCCGGCACGATGGGAGCCGATCTCGCGCTCGATCTGGCGAGCCACGGCCACTCGGTCATTCTGAAAGACATCGACGAACGCGCACTCGCCCGTGCCAAGACCCGTTTTACCGAGTTGTGGCGGCTCGTGAACCTCATGGATCGCAAGCGGTACGCCGGCATTCAATTGGACGACGTGCTGGCGCGCATCGTGATGACCACGCGCTACGAGCACGCGAACGAGGTGAGCTTCGTCATCGAGAACATCGTGGAGAACATCGAGGCCAAGCAACGCGTTTACCGCGAGCTCGGGCCATTGCTGTCCCCGGAAACGGTGTACGCGGTGAACTCGTCATGCATCTCCATCACCAAGGTCGGCTCGTGGATGTCGCGCCCCGATCGGGTCATCGGCATGCACCTGCTCAACCCCGTGCCGTTGAAGCATCTCGTCGAGGTGATCGTCGGACACCATACCTCGAAAGAAACCATCGGCGAGGCCGAAGCGCTGCTCCGCTCCCTCGGCAAGGAGGCCGTGGTGGTCAACGACAGCCCGGGCTTCGTCACCAATCGCATCTTGATGCTCACCATCAACGAGGCGGCATTCGTCGTGCAAGATCGCGTGGCCTCACCGGACAAGGTGGACCGCATTTTCACCGACGGCTTCGGCCACCGAATGGGGCCACTGGCCACCGGCGATCTGATCGGGTTGGACACGATTCTCCATTCTTTGGAAGTGCTTTACCAAAGCTACTGCGATCCCAAATTCCGCCCCTGCCCGCTCTTGGTCAAGATGGTCGACGCCGGCCAGCTCGGTCGAAAGAGTGGAAAAGGCTTTTTCGATTACGCGGAGACACCATGACCCAGGCGACCGGAAAAGACGTCAAGTGCGTGGTGTGGGACCTCGACGGCACGCTGTGGGACGGCGTGCTCACCGAATCGGGCACCGTCGCGCTGAAGCCGGAGATCCCGACCATCCTCCGCACCTTGGACGAGCGCGGTATTTTGCTTTCGATTGCCAGCAAGAACAATTTCGAGGACGCCGCGGCCAAGCTTCGCGAGGAGGGGCTCTGGGACTATTTTCTCTATCCGGAGATCCATTGGGGCGCGAAATCGGAATCCATCGCGCGCATTCGGCAGAATCTCAACATCGGCGCCGACAGCATTCTGTTCATCGATGACGATCCTTTCGAGCGCGATGAAGTCGCCACGACGCACACGGAAGTTCAATGTGCGGCCGCCGAGACCTATGGCGAGCTGGTGGCCGATCGGCGTTTGATTCCCCGGTTCATTACCTCCGATTCCGCGCGCCGGCGGCAGATGTACGTCGAGGACGACCAGCGGAAACGCGCCGAGGAGACCTTCACCGGGCCAAACGAGGCGTTCTTGGAGAGCCTGGGCATGCGCTTCGCCATCTCGCGTGCCGGGGAGCACGACCTCGAGCGCGCCGTGGAGCTGACCGTGCGCACGAACCAACTCAACGCCACGGGTAAGACGTATTCGTACGAGGAGCTCGATGCATTTCGACGCTCCGATCGGCACGCGCTCTACATGTGCGAGCTCACCGACGTTTATGGTTCGTATGGCAAAATCGGACTTGCGTTGGTCGAGAAGAACGAGACAACATGGCATTTGCGGTTACTATTGATGTCGTGCCGCGTGATGTCGCGGGGCGTCGGCACCGTGCTTCTCGGCTTCATCATGCGCGAGGCCGCACGCGCAGGCGTCCGCCTTTTGGCCGACTTCGTCCCCACGGATCGAAACCGCGCCATGCTCGTCGCCTTCAAGTTCAACGGCTTCCGCGACACCGACACACGCGACGGCAGCGCGCCGTCGGACACCTTGAAGATTCTCGAAGCCGACCTCTCACGCGCCCCGCCGTTTCCCGATTACCTCGTCGTCACCACCCCATCACAAATAGAAGAAGAAGCCGCCAGGACGCCAGTAAAGAGCCGCCAGGATCGCCAAGTGAACCAACCATAAACCCTTCTTTTTGGTTTATTGCCATTTCCGCTGGCGATCCTGGCGGCCTTGGCGTCTTGGCGGTTTCCTTCTTCCTATTCGAGAGTTTCGTTCCAGACAAATCATACAAAAGGACCACCATGGCCACGATTTCATCCGTACGCAAATTCATCCAAGGAAATGTGCTGGCACAAAAGCAAAATGTCACCCTGAGCGACGACGACGACATCTTTCGATTGGGATTCGTCAACTCGATGATGGCCCTGAAGCTCGTTACCTTCATCGAAAAAGAGTTCAACATCAAAGTCGCCGACGACGAATTGGATATCTCGACCTTCAGCACCATCAGCCAAATTCGGCAATTTCTCCAACGAAAACTCGGCAACCCGATCGAGTCATGAAGCTCTCGCTCACACCCGAGCAAACAGCCGCCGTGGAGGGGGCGCGCGCATTCGCCCGAGCGCGCCTCCATCCACGCGTGACCGAATTCGAAGAGCGAGGCGTGCCCAAAGAGCTCGTGCGCGAGCTCGGGGACGCGGGCCTTCTCGGCGCCCTCGTGGGCGACGAATGGGGAGGCCGCCCGCTCGATCCCGTGACCTGGGGGCTCGTGACGGAGGAAATCGGGAAAGTCTGTTGCAATACACGTTACATCCTGACCGTTCACGCCTCCATCGTGGCCGGCACGCTCGCCCGCTGGGGCTCCGCCGCGCAAAAGTCGGAATGGCTCCCGCGCCTGGCGCGCGGGGAGGCGCTCGCCGCCTTCGCCTTGAGCGAGCCCGATGTGGGGAGCGACGCCGCTTCGGTGCGCACGTGTTACGAGAAGACGGACGACGGCTTCATCCTTCGCGGAGCCAAGCGGTGGACCTCGCTCGGGGCGCTGGCCGACGTCTTTCTGGTGATTGCGCGCGACGCAAACGGCGAAAACGGGAGGGCTGTCACGGCGTTTCTGGTTCCGCGCCAGCTCGCGGGGGTCAGGGTCGAGCCGATTCGAGGCATGATGGCCGCGCGTGGCTCGCACATTGCCGAACTTCATTTCGACAACGTGAAGCTCTCCCGCGCCGACGCCGTGGGCCGGCCCGGCGCGGGGTTCACCTACGTCACGTCCACGGCGCTGGATCTAGGCCGCTACAGCGTCGCTTGGAGCGCGGTGGCCGTCGCACAAGCCGCCATCGAAGCCATGGTGTCGTACGCCCTTCGCCGCGAGCAGTTCGGCAGGCCCCTGCAGGACTTTCAACTCGTCAAAGCCATGGTGGGCGACGCCGTCACCGACACGCACGCCGCACGCGCGCTATGCCTGCACGCGGGAGAACTCCGGCGGGCCGCGGATCCCGAAGCCATCATGGCCACCAACGTGGCCAAGCAATTTGCCGCCCGCGTGGCCACGCGAACCACCGCCGCCGCGCTGCAGCTGCACGGGGCCAATGGCCTTTCCAGCGACTACGACGTGGAACGTCTCTTTCGCGAGGCACGGGTGCTGGAGATCATCGAGGGAAGCACACAGATCCAGCAGCTTCTCCTCGGCGACTACGGGCTGCAAACGTATGCACGCGCGACGGGATATCCATGAATCTATTTTGCTTTTCGTACGCCGGAGGAAGTGCCCAATCGTACTTTGGACTCAAGCAGGCCCTCTCGCGGACGAATGCCATTCTGCTGGAGCTCCCCGGGCGGGGCATGCGCTTCCGCGAGCCCCTGCTCACCTCCATGGAGGCCGTTCTCGACGAATACGAACGGCAAATCCAGCCGCGACTCGAACGGTCCTTGGAACCCTTCGCCTTCTTCGGCCACAGCATGGGGGCACTCGTGGCGCACCTACTCGCACTGCGGTTTGCATCGCGGGGACTTCGCGGGCCGAGTCACCTTTTTCTGTCGGGGAAATCAGGCCCCGGCTGCGCGCCGGCCGCCGCGCCAAAGCACCTTCTCACCGAGAACGAGTTCCGCGCCTACTTGGAAATACTGGGCGGCTGCCCCCGGGCCGTCCTCGCCGACGAAGAGCTCATGCAGTACTTCTGCCGGGTCGTTCGTGCGGATTTCGAGGTACTGGAAACGTGTGACGAGCGAGCGGATGCTGCGCACGATATCCCCATAACGGCCTTTGCCGGCGACGAAGATGCCATCACGCCCGATCTCGTGCGAGGTTGGCAGAAGGTGGCAGCGGCCGGGTGGGACTTTCATGTCCTTCGAGGCGGCCATTTCTTCCTTCAATCCCACTGGCCCGGCATTGCGCGGATCATCGAGCGAGCACTCGCCCCACAGCCAACGACGTTGTCGATCAAGGAGATGCGATGATGGATATTTTGAGCGAGAAAAAGATAGAGGATTTCGTCCTGGACATGGATGCTCCGAGCTTTCTCGTCGACCCGCATCCGACGTTCCGGTGGTTGCGTGAGAACGCGCCCGTCTACCAATGGCAGGCCCGCCAGGCGGTGGTCATCAGCCGATACCGCGACGTCAAAGCGATGCTGGCGGATCGTCGCTTCAGCAACAATTATCGATTGTGGGAATTCGCCCCGCCCGAGCAATGGCCCCCCGAGCTCGCCGATTTCCAGAGGCTCATCGACAACGGATTGAGCCTTTTGCCCGACCACCGCCACGGACCCGTGCGCAAGTTGGTGAGCAGCACCATGAGCGCCCGCAGCGTCGAGCGGATGCAGGCCTGCATTCAAGAGGCCATCGACGAGCTCCTCGAGCAAAGCATCTCGGAGAATCGCCTGGACGTCGCCAAGTTCGCGGGGCTTTTGCCATCGCGGGTCATCTGCGATCTCCTGGCCATCCCGCTCGACATGCGCGACGATCTCTGCGCCTTCGGCCTCGCCGCCGCGCGAAGCGCGAACATCGCGCTGCCCATCGACGAGATCTTCGCGGCGATTTCTCCCACGCCCCGCTGGGTGGCCATGTTGCGCCGGGTCATCAACGATCGCCGCGACAATCCCCGCGCGGACGATCTCTTGAGCACCCTCATCGACGCACGCGACGAAGGCGCCAAGCTGTCCGAGGACGAGCTCCTTTCCCTGGTGTTCGCCTTCTTCGTGGCCGGTGGTGACGCCACCAAGAACGGCATCGCCTGGGCCGTGCACACCTTGCTCCACCACCCGGCCGATCTCGCGGCCGTCCAGCGGGACCCGTCGCTGCTGCGCAACGCCGTGGAGGAGACATTGCGGTTCGACATGTTCGCCAAAACGGGATTTCCCAAATACTGCACGGAGGCCATGGACTTCGCAGGCATCCCCTTGCGAAAGGGCCAAATGGTGATTCCCCTGCTCACCGCCGCCTTGCGCGACGAGGAAGCCTTCCCCAATCCGGACCACTTCGACATTCGGCGCGACCTGCGCCACACCATTTCTTTCGGCGCAGGGCAACACACCTGCTTGGGCGCCGCCCTTGCACGCATGCAACTCCTCACCGCCGTCTCCTCGTTGCTCAGCCGCTTCCCCGAAATGAAGCCCCTCGGCGAGCCGGAATTCGAACCACACCCGTTGATGCGCTCCATGAAGAAATACGAAGTCGCGATCCGCTGATTGATGCGCGGGACAGGACGATCGTCCGTGGTTAACGGTGAGAGCGTGCTCGAAGCGCTCTACCTGTGCGTTCATATCTTCGTGGCCATCACCTGCGGGCTCGCGGCCATATTTCTCGCCCGCGACCCGCGACGGAGGACTTCGCGAACACGCATCGGCGGCACCATCGGGCTCGTCCTCGTCGCGTTGATCAACATCGGTGTAATCCTCGCCCACGGCGGAATGTGGCACGACTTCCTATGAGTCTTTTCGACCCACTGTGTCGAAATGACTCAACCACGTAACCCGAGTCGCTGCGGCCGCGGGAAAGGCGCGTCCATGTATTATATTCGTGACATGGATACGTTCACGACCGCTAGAAAGGCCGTATTCGCGGCCTGTGTCCTTGCACTTTGCGGATGCGGGAAGAAGCAGGAGGCCGCGGCCACGGCACCGTCGGCAACGCCCGCGGCATCCACTTCGAGCGCACCGCAGCCCCCCGCCGCGAATCTGCCCTTCGAAGGCGAAATCGTGGTCAGCGTGAAGGGCGCAGCATCCAAAGAAGACCTTTCTGCATCGATTCGATACAAGATCAAGGGAGACAAGGTGCGTGCCGTCCCTTCATCGACGAATGTCAATGCCATCGACGACGTTGCCATGCATCGCGGCTATGTACTCGACGACTGGACGCGAACTTACCAAGAGATCGACACGAAAGCTCCGGTGAACGGTGGCACCGCTTCCGCGCCAACGATCACGAAGAGCGGCAAAGTCGAAAAGATCGCGACCCTCGAATGCGAGGGCTGGACGATCGAATGGGGCAGCGATGGTGCCCACGTCTGCGCCGCAAAGGGAATTCCTTATTTCGATCTGGCGAGCTATCCAAAGTCAGGAAGCGTCGAGCCCCCCTGGGCCGCCGCCCTCACCAAGGAGAGAGCCTTCCCGCTGCGCGTCGTCGTCCACGACCGGGATGGGAATGAAACGCTTCGTGCCGAAGCCACGTCCATCGTCCGCAAGAAGCTCGACGATGCGGTTTTCCAGGTGCCGCGAACCTTCAAGAAAGCCAAATTGGATTTGAAGGGCAGCTACCTTCCTTGAGATGAGTAAGCGGCACGCAGCTTGCCCCGCAGGCAAACGGCAGACCTTTTCCGCCAATTCACCTCATGGGATACCGTATTCATGAGACTCGTCCCGAAGCTCGCCACCGCCATGGTTGGAGCGATGTGCCTGGTTCTCGCAGCGAATGGCTATTTGCGCGTGCGGCGTGAGGTCGCCGTTCTCCAGGCCGATCGCATTGGAGATCACGCGCTGCTCGGGCGCTCCTTGAGCGCGGCGGTTTCTGCGGCGTGGCGCTCGGAAGGCCGGACCGCTGCACTGCGGGCCGTGGATCGGCTCAATGCGCAAGGAGGGCGCGTGCACGCGCGGTGGGTCGACGCGAGCGCGACGGTCGACGACGAGGCCGCGCGCAAAGCCCTCGAGACGGATACCATCCCAACGCGCATCGAGCGGACACCCGCAGGGGACAAGCGTTCGAGCGACACCCCCGTCGTGGTGGGCACGGAACGGGTCGGCGTCGTCGAGCTGTCGGAATCGTTGGACGCCGAAGAGCGCGCGTCGCACAGAATCGTCATCGACACCCTCCTGACGACATTGACGATGGTCCTCGTTTGCAGCGTCATCGCGATTGTTCTCGGGCTATGGCTCGTCGGCCGGCCCATTCGTGCGCTATCGGCCAAAGCACGCCGCATCGGCGCCGGCGACTTTTCCCAGCCGCTCGCGTTGAAGCAGAAGGACGAACTCGGTTTTCTCGCCGGCGAGATGAATGCCATGTGCGACCGACTCGAGGAAGCGACACGCCGAGCCGAAAAGGAAACCGCAGCGCGCATCCGGACCATCGAGCAGCTCCGCCATGCCGACCGGCTCATGACCGTCGGCATGCTTTCCTCGGGCATCGCCCACGAGCTCGGCACTCCGCTGAACATCGTGCTGGCGCGCGCCCAGCTGCTGGAGTCGGAGGACGTCACACCGCCCGAACGGGTCGACTACGCTCGCGTCATCGTCGACGCCGCGAACAAGATGGCCAAGATCATTCGGCAACTGCTGACGTTCGCGCGGAGAAAACCTGCACAGAAGGCCCCACGTGACCTACGGCGCATCGCCCGCGACACGATCGAGCTGCTCCAACCGCTGGCCGACAAAAGCCACGCGCACATCGAGCTCGTCGAGGGCCCACCGGAGCTCATTGCGGAAATCGACGGCGATGGAATTCAGCAGGCCGTCACCAACCTCCTCGTCAATGCGATTCAGTCGATGCCTCGAGGTGGTACCATCGACGTACTCGTCGACCGCGCGCGCAATTCGACCGCCAGCGAAGGCGTCATCGTCAGTGTGCGCGACCAAGGCCAAGGAATTGCCGAAGAGCATCTACCTCGCATTTTCGAGCCCTTCTTTACGACCAAGGAGGTCGGCAGCGGTACCGGATTAGGATTATCGGTGGCTCACGGTATCGTGGAAGATCACGGAGGGTTCATCGAGGTGACGAGCACACCATGCAAAGGAAGTACGTTTACCATTCACCTTCCCGGGGAGATACCGACGTGACCGCCGACGTCCTTCTCGTCGACGACGACCAGCCACTCTGCGAGACGCTCACCCTCGGACTGGGGAAGCGGGGCTTTCGTGCGCAATGGCGGACGTCGGCCGGCGACGCACTGCATCTGCTCGAATCGACCGATTTCGACGTCGTGGTCACGGATCTGAACATGCCCGAGATGAACGGTATCGAGCTGTGCGAACGCATCGCCCTCAACCGTCCCGATGTACCGGTTATCGTTCTCACCGCATTTGGCAATCTCGATTCCGCGGTCGCGGCCATACGAGCAGGCGCCTACGACTTCATCAGCAAACCCATCGAAATCGATGCCCTGGCGATTGCCGTGGACCGCGCCGCCAACCACCGCAGGCTGCGTGAGGAGGTCAAACGGCTCCGGCTCGAGGTCCTGGATCGTCCGCGTGATCGGACGCTCATTGGCGAGAGCACGGCCATGCGGCGCACCCAAGATCTCATTTCCCGCGTCGCCGGGTCCGATGCCACGATACTGGTGACCGGAGAGAGCGGCACGGGCAAAGAAGTCGTCGCGCGCGCCATTCACGACCGGAGCCGGCGCCAGGCGGGGCCCTTCATTGCCATCAACTGCGCGGCGGTTCCGGAGTCGCTCCTCGAGAGCGAGCTTTTCGGCCACATCCGCGGAGCCTTCACGGACGCCAAAAGCGCGAGCGCCGGCCTCTTCGTGCAAGCCAACGGCGGGACGCTGTTCCTCGACGAGATCGGCGACATGCCCCCGTCGATTCAACCGAAGCTTCTCCGCGCCCTGCAAGAGCGCAAAATACGGCCGCTCGGGAGCAAGTCCGAGGTATCGATCGACGTACGCATCGTGACCGCAACCAATCGCGACTTGGAATCGGCCATCGACGAGAAGCGATTTCGAGAAGACCTCTATTATCGAATCAATGTCGTTCACATTCCATTGCCGCCACTCCGGGCACGGCAGGCCGACATTCTCCCACTTGCGCTGCACTTCATTCGCATGTTCGCGGCGCAGTCGGAGAAGAACGTGACGGGTCTCTCGAAGGAAGTTGCTCAAAAGTTGCTCGCCTATGCTTGGCCCGGCAACGTCCGCGAACTGCAGAATAGTATCGAGCGCGCCGTTGCGCTCACCCGGTTCGAGGAGATTCGCGTCGACGACTTGCCGGAAAAGATTCGAGACTACCGATTTTCGCACGTCCTCATTGCCGGCAACGATCCGGCGGAGCTCGTCCCTCTCGAGGAGGTGGAACGGCGCTACATTTTGCGCGTTCTCGACGCCGTTGCCGGAAACAAGGCTGCGGCGGCGCGCGTGCTGGGGCTGGAGCGAAAAACGCTCTATCGAAAGCTCGAGCGCTACGAGCTCCGCGAGAAAGCGCAATCGGAGTGAGGTATCGCCTGGGCCGAGGGCGAATCAACCTCGGCACAGCATATTGACCGTAGCCCGCAAATCCTCGAGCGCGAAAGGCTTGTCGAAGAGGAGGGCTCCCCGCGCCTCCGCGTGGGTGCGCAGTTCGTCATCCCCAAAGGCCGTCATCAGGATGATGGGCAGGGGCGACTGTGTCCTTCGAACGGCATCGAGGGCTTGCAGCCCCGTGCATACGGGCATTCGAACATCGGAGATGATGAGATCGATCTCCGCGCTCGGGCTCTCGCTTTGCGCATCGATGCAAATTAACAAGCGCCCGCCGTCGGCGGCCTCGCGAACGTCGTACCCGTCGCGCCGCAGAGCTTCGACCACGATCCGCCGCATCTCGGGATCGTCCTCTGCAACGAGCACGCGAGGCGGATCGTGGAGCGGCCGGCGCTGAGATCCGCCGCCACGCCCCGCCTCGCCAGGGACAGTCATCTTGCACATCGCAGTCTTCAAGAGCAGCGGACGTGCCACATCACGATGCCGAAAAAGCCCGCCATTTGCGCGAAACGTCAGACGTCGAGGCCGCGCGCCGCGAAGTTTCTTTTCGACACGGAGGGCCCCCCGGACACACCTACGGAGAGCCTCACCCGTTATGCAGCAGGCCGGAGTTCGACTTTCGTCCAACCGGGGGTGCGCTTGTCGAAGGCCTGGTACGCTTCGATGGCCGATTGCAACGGATCGCTTTGCGTCAAAATCTCGGCGGGGTCGATGATGCCGCTCCGAACGAGCCCCACGAGCTTGGGAATGTATCTCCGATGGTTGCAATTGCCCATCTTCACGGTGAGGTTCTTGTTCATCGCCGTGCCAATGGGGAACGTCGTGGCTCCGCTGGGGTAAACGCCGATGATGCCGAGCGAACCGCCCTTGGCGAGCGCCTCCACGGCCCAGCGCAGTACTTGGGAAGGCGCATCGCCGGGGTGCCAATTGTCGCCACGAGGATTCGTCTTCGGCGCGACGGCGGAAACCTCCGACGCAAAGGTCGCTCGCTGCTCGGCTTTTTGCTTGGCCGGCCCCTCGTGCGGGCACTCGGCATCGACCCCAACGGCGTCGATGACCCGGTCGACACCGGTACCGCCGGTCAGCTCACGCAGCACCTCGATGGGATCTTCTTGGTTGAAATCGATCACCTCGGCGCCTTGTGCGCGCGCCATGCTCAAACGTGAGGGAACGGCATCGATGGCGAAGACGCGTCCGGCGCCAAGCAGCTTCGCGCTCGCAATGGCAAATTGGCCGACGGGCCCGCAACCGAAGATAGCGACCGTGTCGCCGTCTTCGATCTCGGCCAGCTTGGCGCCAAAATAGGCCGTGGGAAAAATGTCCGAGAGCAAGATGGCTTGTTCATCCGACACGTCCGGTGGCAGCTTGACCAGCCCGACATTCGCAAAGGGGATCCGGGCGTATTCCGCTTGCAAGCCGTGGAATGGCCCGCTCTCCTCCGGTCCGCCGAAGAATGCCGTGCCCGTTCCCCGTGGGTTGGCCTGATCGCATTGGGAATAGTAGCCAGCACGGCAATATACGCAGACGCCACATGCAATGGTCGATGGGATCACCACCCGATCCCCCTTCGAGAAATTGCGCACGCCCTTTCCGAGTTCTTCCACGGTGCCTACGCCTTCATGGCCCAAGATCGTTCCCGGTTTCATACCTGGAAGGGTCCCGCGAACCATGTGAAGATCCGTACCGCAGATGGCGCTCGCGGTAAGGCGAACGACGGCGTCATAGGGCTCTTGGATTCGGGGCTCCTTTACATCGTCGAGACGAATGTCGCCAACACCGTGGAATACGACTGCTTTCATACGCGGCCTCCTTGCGAACGTCACGTTGCGCATTTCGTGCCGAATCGGCGAGCCCTGCGTTCGAAGGCTCACCCCGATACGGCACGTTGCATCCACGCAGTGGATATGGAGGCATACGCGTCATCGACCGACACTATATGAATGACCGCGATTCCCGATTTGGAACTTCACGTTCGAATCCCAAATAACATTTCCAATCCTCGACATACGGACGACCTTTATTAAAACAGTGCGCAAGCGTAGATGGCTGTCGCACATCATGCGATGACACTTGAAGTGCCTAGAAAAAAGCAGCTCACGGGCGATCGTCTTTTCGAGTGGGTCGACGCGCTATCTCCCCACATTGCATCAGAGGGAACGAGACGTGCGCTTATTGTAGAGCAAGCGTAAGTCAGGGGGGAAGACAATGATCAACTCGAACTTGATTCGCACGGGCATGCTTGGACTCTTTGCGGCCACGCTTGGAGTCATGGGCTGCGCTGCGGGCGACAGCGATACTTCGTCCAGCAATAACCTCACCGGCGATCCCTCGGCTCAGCAAGATCCTGCGGCCGATGGAGATGCCTGCCATTGCAAATCGTACTCGGGCCGCGCGGTTGCGGCGACCGTCAAAGTGGGTAAGCCCAACGGGCTCGGAGACTACGAAGACACCGTCTTCGTGTCGGATACGAAGGCTCTTCCGTCGAGCGGTGGCCATCAGACGGCCAGCCTGCTGACCCTCAACGCCGGCAACCTCGTGAAGGCTGGGGTTGCGAATGCCTCGACCGAGGGCGGGAAGGGCAAAACCGTTTCGCGTGCGGCCGTCGCCAATGCGGCGCTCTTCCGTGACGCGCCGGTGGGCGGCCTCTTGGGCGACGTTCTCGGCGAGGATGGACACGGCGGAACCATTGCCATCGACCTGCGGCAGATCCTCAGCGACCTCGGTGTGACCGATCTCGTTTCGGACCTCTTCGGCAAGGGCGGCTTGCTCGAGCACGGAATCCTCGTGGACGTGGTCGAGGAAGACGCGAAAGCGTGGTGCGATGATGGCAAGGCCCGCTCGGCCGCCGGTGTAAATATCCTCAATCTGCGCATCAATGGGAAGCCCATCCAGGTTTCCACGGACCCGAACCAGATCATCGATCTGGGCATCGTTCGCATCGCCATCAACGACCAGGAGAAGAGCGCCGATGGCGGCTCCATCGACGCGGCCGCACTGCGGGTCACCGTCGCGGACATCGTCGACGTGAAGGTCGCGCGCGCAAGCGCCGGCATCAAGTGCCGCTGACGCGGGTAGACGGTTCGTCCTAGGGACGCGTTCCATACTGTCGAGAGCCCCGCCCTTGCCACATGGCATCGGCGGGGCTTTGGAACGTCCATCGATGGAGTCGGATTCACCTGTCACGCTTGGCGGGCGTCGCGCCTAGACGAAGGGAAAGCGTCCCATTCGCCGAGTTTGCCGTGCAGGTTTCCCGATGATAATTGTGACGACGTGCGATCGCCGAGGCCAAAATCCATGCTGAAACGCCTGGCCATGGCGCTTTTGGTGTGGGTGGCGACGCTGATCGTGCTGAGCGGAATCGCCCAGGCGGGCAGGTCGTACCTGTACTGCCAAGCGATGGGGACGCTGCAGGCGCATTGCTGTTGTCCGCACGGATCGCCGCCCGATGCCCACGCAGTCCTGGCGAAGGCGCCGTGTTGCTGCGAGCCGGGCGCGCTGCCCGCACTCCCGCCGAGCGCTACGGCGGAAACGCCGCCGGGTCTGCCAGCGGCTCCTTTGACCGCGGTGCTCGAGCCGAATCATCCATGGCGCCATGCCATGGCGGCGCCATCGGGGTATCCGCCATCGGCTGCAGATCTTCATCGGATACGGCCACCACCCTCCCCGGCCGCGGCCTGCGCGCGGCTCGGCGTCTTCCTCATTTGATGCGATCCGCGAGGATGCTTCGTGCGTCCTCGCATTTCGAAGCCGGCCGGCGCGATGCCGCGCGCTGGCCGTTTGCGCACGCGTGCGCGGTTTCGCATCGAGGAAGGAATCCGGGAAATGCTTGCTGGAATGGCGCGAGCCCATGGGATCGCACTTGCTCTCTTATTTCTAAATGCCTGTGCAACGGCGGGCGCATCGAGCTTCGATGCGATGCGCGCGGACTACGACCGTGCGGGACCGACTTCGCCCGCCGCGCGGGCCGACGATGAACGCGTCCTCGAAACGAGCGCGCTCGATCGCCCCTCGTACGTGCGCGCCGTTCTGCAGCGCAATCCGACCATCGAGTCCGCGCGCCATGGGTGGCGCGCGGCCATTGCGCGCATCAAACAGGCCGGCTCCTTCGAAGATCCCATGGTCGACCTCTCCGTGGCGCCGCTCTCCATCGGCTCCTCGAGTGTGCGAACGGGTTACGAAGTCGGTATTAGCCAGAAGCTGCCCTGGTTCGGCAAACGCAACTTGGAAAGCGCCGTCGCCTCGGCGGAGGCCGGCGCGGCCAAAAGCGACTTCGAGGCCACGCGGCGGGAGCTCGCCCTCACGGCGTCCGTGCTCTACGACCAATACTTCGTCGCCGTTCGCTCTCAAGAAATCAACGCGCAGCACATTGCGCTGGTGCGCACCCTGCGGGCAGGCGCCACGGCGCAATTCGAAGCGGGGCGTGCGTCGGTGCAGGATCCCCTGCAGGCCGAGGCCGAGCTCACGCACCTGGAGCACGACGCGGTCATCCTGACCTCGCAGCGCGAGGTGATCGTCGCGCAGATGAACGAGCTTCTGCACCGCGATCCCGAGCTGCCCCTGCCCCCGCCGAAGGATCTCCCCCTGCCTTCGGGCGATGTGCACGATGCGAAGCGCTTGCAGGCCGAGGCGCTCGAGCGCCGCCCCGACATCGAGTCGGCACGCCTGCACGCACGCGCCGAGCAAGCGCGGGCCGACAAGAGCGATCGCGAGTACTATCCGGATTTCACCGTCTCCACGTCGTACAATTCGATGTGGGACATGCCCGAGCACCGCTGGATGGTGGGGCTCGGATTCAATTTGCCCATTCAAGTCGGACGCCGCGCCGCCATGGTCGACGAGGCCAATGCCGCGAGGCAACGCTTCGAAAGCGAGGCGGTTCGCCTTTCCGACATGGCCCGGACGCAGGTGGTGGTGGCCCTCAAGCAGCTCGAAGAATCGAAGCACGTCCTCCACCTGTTCGAAGAGCGATTGCTTCCCGTCGCGCGAAACCAAGTCGATGCGGCCCGGGCTGGCTTCATTGCCTCGCAAAACCCGTTCGTCGCAGTCATCGACGCGGAAAAGAACCTTCGCAGCGTGGAGCTCGATTACCAAATGGCGCGCGCCACCTGCGACCGGCGAAGGGCCGAACTCGATCGGGCGCTCGGCCGCATTCCCGGTTTGGATGGTAAAGACGCCAAAGACGCGAAGGAGGTGGCGCGATGAACCGGCGCTTCCTCGTCTCCATCGCGTTCGTCGCGATCCTCGGCGTCGCCGGCATCGCACTGCGCGGTCCGCTCGTCGCGTGGTTCACCGGCAAGAGCGTCTCGGGTGCGGGTGAAACCACCGCCATGCAGGTGGGCCCATTCACGGTCAAGGCTGCACTCGAGCCGGATCCACCGGCCATGAAGGACAACGCCCTCGTGCTCGACGTGCGCGATGCGGGCGGCAAGCCGGTCGACGGCGCGACCATCGAGCTGGTTTACGACATGCCGGCCATGGCGACGATGCCGGAGATGAAGGGCAGCGCCAAAGTGACCGCCGAGAAGAACGGGCGCTACCGCGCGATATTCGATCTGCCGATGGGCGGCAACTGGCCACTCGTTTTGAGCATTCGCGCAGGCGGGGCCTCGGGATCGCAGGGCATGAGCCTCACCGTCGGGACCAAAGGGCTTTCCGCCACGGGCGGCGGCACGTCCTCGAGCACCGAAGCCCCCGGCGCGATCGATCACTACACGTGCTCCATGCATCCCTCGGTGAAGCAGCCAGGGCCCGGCAAGTGCCCTATTTGCGGAATGGACCTTACGCCCGTCACGAAAGACCAACAGGAACAGGGACTCGTCACGGTCGACGAAGCACGCCGTCAGCTCATTGGCGTGCGCACCGCGCCTGTGACCGAAGGCCCCATGCGCAGCTCGTTTCGAGCCGTGGGACGGGTCACCTACGATGAATCGTCCCTTTCGGACGTCAACCTCAAGGTGCGCGGCTGGATCACGCAGCTTCAAGTGAGCCAGACCGGCCAACGCGTGGGAGCAGGCCAAACCTTGTTTACCATGTACAGCCCCGAGCTTTACAACGCGCAGCAGGATTTCCTGCTCGCCACGCAGGGGGCGAATGCGTCGCCGCCGGCATCGGACGCGGGACCGAATCGGGTCGAATCCCTGCGGGTGGCGGCACGCCAGCGGCTGCGCCTTCTCGGAATGACGGATGCCCAAATCGATGCCGTGGCCAAAAAGGGCACGCCCATGGAGAGCGTCGCGGTGCCGTCACCGGCCGGCGGCATCGTCATCGAGAAGAACGTCGTCGAGGGAGCC
Organism: Sorangiineae bacterium MSr12523; assembly: GCA_037157775.1. Lineage (NCBI taxonomy): Bacteria > Pseudomonadati > Myxococcota > Myxococcia > Myxococcales > Pendulisporaceae > Pendulispora > Pendulispora brunnea. Next base: position 1,169,343 of record CP089982.1, on the reverse strand, counting down.
TCGGTCGAAGCCGGAATGCGCCTCTTTCGCATTGCCGCCATCGACAAGGTGTGGATCGAAGCCGATGTGTACGAGGCCGATCTCGCGAACGTGCGCGTGGGGCAGCCCGCGACGGTCACGCTCGATTACCTCCCGGGCCGTTCCTACCAGGCGAAGGTTGGATACGTGTATCCCTATTTGGAATCGAAGGCGCGCACGGGCCGCGTGCGCGTGGTGCTCACCAATCGCGATCTCGAATTGCGACCCGGTATGTACGCGAGCGTTTCACTGGGCGCCGACGTGGGCAAACGCGTGCAGGTCCCGGCGCCGGCCGTCGTCTACACCGGCCCCCGGCGCCTCGTGTTCGTCGACGTCGGAGAAGGACGGCTCCGCCCGCAGGAAATCCACGTCGGCGCGGAATCGGATGGCATGTACGAGGTGCTCGACGGGCTGAAACCCGGCGACGTGGTCGTGACGTCGGGCGTCTTTCTCATTGCCGCCGAAGCGCGCATCAGCACCGCCGCCAAATACTGGGAGAGCACCCCGTGAGCGCCCGAAACCAAGGGTGGATCGCGCGGCTCATCGCGGCGTGCGCGCACCGGCCTTTTCTCACCATTCTCATGGTCGTCGCGCTATCGGCGTGGGGTGTGGCGTCGCTTCGAAAAACACCGCTCGATGCCATTCCCGATTTGTCCGACGTGCAAGTCATCGTCTTCACCGAGTGGATGGGCCAAAGCCCCGACCTGGTGGAGGACCAAATCACGTATCCCATCAGCGCGGCCCTCGTATCGGCGCCAAAGGTGCAAGCGGTGCGCGGCACCTCGATGTTCGGCATGTCCTTCGTCAATGTCATCTTCGAGGACGGGACGGATATCTATTGGGCACGAAGCCGCGTGCTCGAGTACATGAGTTCGGCCCGCGCCAAGCTCCCGCAGGGCGTGAATCCGACCTTGGGCCCCGATGCGACCGGCGTGGGCTGGGTATTCGAATATGCCCTCGTCGACAAAAGCGGCAAACACGATTTGCAGGAACTGCGCGCGCTTCAAGATTGGAATCTCCGTTACGCGCTCGCCAGCGTGCCCGGCGTGGCCGAGGTCGCGAGCGTCGGCGGGTACGTGAAGCAATACCAAGTCAACGTCGACCCCAACAAGCTGCTCGGTTACGGCATCACCATGGACGAGGTGGTTCGGGCGGTGCGCGCCTCGAACCAGGAGGTGGGCGGGCGCGTGCTGGAAATCGCGGGCCACGAGCAAGTCATTCGTGGACGCGGTTACGTGAAGAAACCCGAGGACATCGGCCAGAGCCCCATCAAAGTCGTGGAGGGTACGCCCATTCGGGTGAAGGACGTGGCCCGCGTGGACCTCGGCCCCGACATCCGGCGCGGACTCACCGAGCTCAATGGCGAGGGGGAAGCGCCGGGCGGCGTGGTCATCATGCGCTACGGCGAAAATGCGCTCACGGTCATCGAAGGAGTGAAAGAGCGCCTGCGCGAACTCGAAAAGGGCCTTCCCGAAGGCGTAAAGGTCGTTACCACCTATGACCGCTCGGAGCTCATCGAAGATTCCGTCGAGACCTTGCGGCACACGCTCCTCGAGGAGATGATCGTCGTAAGCCTCGTTATTTTCATTTTCCTTTTGCACGTTCGCAGTGCACTCATTCCCATTCTCACCCTGCCGGTGGGGGTGCTCCTCGCATTCATTCCCATGCGCGAGCAGCACCTTACGGCAAACATCATGTCCCTGGGCGGTATTGCGGTCGCCATCGGTGCCATGGTCGACGCGTCGATCATCATCATCGAGAACATTCACAAGAAACTTCACGAATGGGACGAGGGGGGGCGCCAAGGCTCCCGCAGGGACGCCATCGTTTCGGCGATGCAGGAAGTCGGGCCGTCCATTTTCTTTTCGCTCCTGGTCATCACCATTTCCTTTTTGCCCGTCTTCACCTTGGAGGCCACGGAGGGGCGGCTTTTCAAGCCGCTCGCCTTCACCAAAACGTACTCCATTGGCTTCGCCGCCGTCTTGGCCGTCACCCTCACGCCGGCGCTCGCCGTTCTGTTCATCCGCGGCAAAGTGCACGACGAGATGCGAAACCCGCTCAACCGCTGGCTCACGGCCGCGTATGCGCCCGTCGTGCGGTTCGTGGTCACGCACCGCTGGAAGGTCATCGCCTTGGCCGTCGCGGCCATGGCACTCACCGTTCCTGCCCTCTTTCGTCTGAGTAACGAGTTCATGCCGCCGCTCAACGAGGGCGTTCTCCTGTACATGCCCACCGCCCCGCCTGGAATGTCCGAAAACGAATCGGCGGTGCTACTCCAGGCCATGGATCGGGAGCTGAAAAAGTTCCCCGAGGTCGTGAGCGTCTTCGGCAAAGAGGGCCGTGCCGAGAGCCCGACGGACCCGGCGCCGCTCGGCATGGCGGAGGTCACCGTGGTGCTCAAGCCGCGGTCCGAATGGCGAAAAGGAGTGACGTGGGATGGCCTCATCAAGGAGATGGACGAAAAACTCCGCTTGCCCGGCATGCCCAATGTCTGGTGGATGCCCATTCAGACACGCACCGAAATGCTGGCCACCGGCGTGCGCAGCCCGCTCGGAATCGAAGTATTCGGCGACGATCTCGACTCCATCGAAAAGGCGGCCATTGCCGTAGAACGCGCCGTGGCCACCGTCCCCGGAACCCGCAGTGCGTTCGCCGAGCGTTCCACCGGCGGCTTCTACATCGATTTCGAGGTCAATCGCGAAGAAGCCGGTCGCCACGGCCTGACGGCTCAGGACATCAACATGGTCGTCGCCCAGTCGATCGGCGGCGAGAACGTCTCGGAAACCGTGGAGGGCCGCCAGCGATTTCCCATCAACGTGCGTTACGCGCGCGAGTTCCGCGACGATCCCGAGGTGCTCGGCCGCACGCTCATCTCCACCCCGGATGGGGCGCAGATCCCACTTTCGCAGGTGGTCCACATTCGCAGCCGGCTCGGACCTCCCATGATTCGCAGCGAAGGCGGAAAACTCGTCGGTTTCGTCTTCGTGGACACCGATCGCCCCATTGCCGATTACGTGGCCGAGGCGAAGGAAACCGTCGCACGGGAGGTTCGACTTCCACCGGGAACGCGCCTAGCGTGGGTGGGGCAGTTCAAATATTTCGAGCGCGCAAAAGAACGGCTGAAGTGGGTTATCCCCCTCACGCTGGGAATCGTGTGCATGCTTCTGTATTTCAATACGAAGTCGGTCACCGAGACGTTCATCGTGATGCTCGCGGTGCCATTCTCCTTGGTCGGTGCCATCTGGCTTCTCTATCTGCTGCACTACAACGTGAGCGTGGCCGTGTGGGTCGGCGTGATTGCCCTCGCCGGACTCGACGCGGAAACCGGCGTGGTGATGCTCCTCTATTTGACCTTGGCCCACGAGCGCCATCAACGCGAAGGCCGCCTCGTCACCCGCGGCGATCTGCGCGAAGCCATCGTGGAGGGGGCGGCCAAGCGCCTCCGCCCCAAGCTGATGACCGTCGCCACCATGATCATCGGCCTGGTGCCGGTCCTTTGGAGCACGGGCACCGGGGCCGACGTGATGAAGCGCATCGCGGCGCCGATGGTCGGCGGGCTCGTCACCTCGTTTCTTCTCGAGCTCACCGTCTACCCCGCGATCTTCGCCATCTGGAAGCAACGCGGCCTTCGCGATGACGACGGAGTTACGAGTCCGTTATCACCGTGATCTTCCGACGAGGTCCGTTGTCGTCCACGATCTTGACCTTCGGCTTCGACGGCTCGGCACTGTGTGTTGTCGTCGCCGACGGCGGCGGTGGCGCGGGGGGCGGCTCGGCGCTCGGCGCCTGCGATTTGGCCATGGCTTGCGGCCCTGCCCCCGGCCGCGGGTTCGGCATGAAACGCGCTCGTGGCGTCGACGCATCCGCCCCCGACGGCGATGCCTTCGAACGAAGCGTGAGGACGCGCTGGATCGGCTCCGTCGCGTCCGCCGGAACGTCGATATTCAGGGTCTCCTCGTAATAGCCATCGCGCGTTACGACGAGGGACTGCGCGCCCGGCGGAAGATCGACCGTGAGCGGCGTATGCCCGAGCACGGCTCCATCCTTTTCGACGGTGGCTTCCGAGGGCTGGCTATCCAGCCTGACCGTCGTCGCGGGAGCATGCTTCACCGCCTGGGCCACATTCGCACCCGACGCGGCGTGAAGATCCGCCCTTAGTGAGGATTTGCTCAGAATGCGACCGCCGAATACGAGCAATGCCGCCAGCGCGAGCACCGCTCCGGACGCGGCGAAGAGACGACGCGCCTTCAGTTCGACCCGCACGGACAATCGCTCGCCGTCGCCCGCCGCGACACCGCGCCCCGTGCTGAGCGGAAGCACGGCCGAATGGGACGTGACCGGGAACGGCGGCAGATTCATGGGCGATACGCTGGAAACGGCCGACGCAAGGCGAGCATCGATGGCCTCCCTCACCTTTTGCGCATGTTCCGCAAAGAGGTCCGAGATCAGCGCGCCCACATCGGCATGCGTCGCATGCGGGAGCGTCGCCAGGACTTCCTCGAGGGCCGAGCAAATCTCGGCGGCCGTCTTGTAGCGATCATCGATGTCCGCCGCCGTCGCGCGACGGCAGATATCGACCAGCTTGCTCGGGACACCTTCGAGCGCGACCGGCTCGGGAATGTCCTCACTGGCGAGCTTGTGAAGGATCTCCAACTCGGAAAGATCGCTCCACATGCGCTTTCCCGTGACGGCCCGCCAAAGGATGGTTCCGACGGCAAAAATATCGGCGCGCCGATCCACTTCGTTCCGCGCCACGATCTGCTCGGGCGCCATGTACGCGACCTTGCCCTTGAAGGTACCGGCCTGCGTCTCCGTATTGGAATCGTTCGCCTTCGCAATTCCGAAGTCGAGAACCTTCGTGGTTCCGCTGTACGTGATGAAAACGTTCTGCGGAGAAATATCGCGGTGGACCACGTTGAGCGATGCACCGTCGAAATCCCGAAGCTCGTGCGCGAAGTGCAAACCCTGGCACACGTCGCACAACACCCGAAGGAAAATGCCCAGCGGAATGCCGCCCGACGCTCGAGCCGCCTTCATGAAATGATCGAGGTTCTGGCCTTCGAGGTACTCCATCGCCATGAAGTACCGTTCGCCGTCGAACCCCACCTCGTTGGTCTGGACGACATTCGGGTGGTTGATTCGCGCCGCGAGCCGCGCCTCGTCGAGGAACATGGTGCAAAAGTCACTGTCCGAGGACAGTTCTTTGCGCAGCAGCTTGACGACTTGGAGCTTGTTGAATCCGCCGGGCCCTTGAACGACGGCAAGAACGATGTCCGCCATGCCGCCGCGCCCGAGCTCCAAGATATGGCGATATCTTCCTGCGGCCTGCATCAACATGGGCTCGGGAATGGAGCTGCGTGCAATCATCGTCGGCTACTCCCCGCCTCTCCTGTCAGGAGTTGCGCGATTCAGAAACCCAACCCTTTCATCCTGCATCAGCAGAAGCGAACATACGAAGCAGCGAACCTCAGTGCGCATGTGTGGGCAACTGCAAGTCCGATCAACATCTTGGACGTGAGCGGCCGAGCATGCGTTTCGCGGAAGCAGGCAGTTCCCGGCGCGTCGACGCATTTCAGCATTCGACGGCCACCGGCGTGGCGCCCGAAGACCGCGAGGTCGAGCCCGCGGTCTTCGGAATTCGTCAGTAGCCGAGCCATTCATTGACGAGCGAAATCGAGAGTTTGTCGACGAATGCCAATTGCCCGCTGCTGTCGAGTTTGTAGATCGACGCATTCGATTGGGGACGATGATCCTTGGGCGAGAACGATATGGGCCCTGCGGTCAGACCGCCCATGTCGACCAACCGGAACGTCTCCAACGCGTTCTTGAGGTCTTCGCCCGTCGGGTTTCGATGGCCCGCATCCAGTGCCAGATTCATGGCCTTTTCCCAGAGGACGGCGGCTGCAAAGCCCTGCACGTAGCGGACATCGCGAAAGCTCTCGGGCTTCCGGCGCTCGGTGGAACGTGGGACCATGGTAATGGGCGCCTCCGGCGGTAAGGCATTGTCCTTGGCGGCGTAATTGTCGTGCACGGCGATGAGCTGAACCATCTCCGTCGCATTCTGGATATCGCCATAACGCGGCACCGGGAACAACCCGTAGAACAAATCATTGTTGCAGCCGGGCCCGCACGTCGCAGAAGCCGTTTCGCCGATCCCCCAATTGTTGGCCATGACCCGAAGCTTCCACTTCTTCGTAGGATTGGCCTCGAGGATCTTGCGTACCTCGGGGCTGGCGTCGATCGTATTTTGCGCGATGGACACCCCGCGGGCGAGGATCGCGGATGCGAACACGCTGTTTCCGGACCACACCCAGCTCACCGGATCGTAGGTCCAACTCGCGGTATTCGCGCTGATGAAATGCTTGATCTCCGCATCGAAGTACGCGGCGGTGTTCCGCAGGATGGTGTCCGTATCCGCTTCGCTCGAGGTTTGCGGAATGATGAGATCTCGACCGAGCGACATTCCCGTGATGGAGGGAATGAACGATGCGCCCGCGGCGAGCGGATCCGTGCAGTACGCGCAGATGTTGCTAACCTCGTGCGCGAAGGCCATGCGGCCCGGTTGAATCGAGAATGCGGCCTTGATCGCGACCCGAATGGCCGTGGCGTAGTCCGTCGCCGGGAAAAACACGTAAGGCCAACCCGAGCTCGTTTTGGCGTCGTTGAACTGGGCCTCCTGGAACGAATCGTTGACCCGCGTGTACGTCACACTCTTGTCGATGGGATCGGGCGAGGCGAGCGAACCAGCATACGATCCCGGGATGATCAGCTTTTTCTCGCGCTCGAGCTCCGGTCCGACGGCGGTCGTCGGTCCCGTCCCGAACAGAAAGACGGTGTTGACGTCCTTCCAATGCGCGTCGGACGCTCGCCACGATTGGACCACTTTCTCCGTGTCGCCTGGCGTGTACTTATTATCTCCTACTTGAATATCGACCTTACAACCTCGGAGCCCGCCGTTGTCGTTGAGGGTTCTCAAGTAGTCGTAGATCCCGAAGAAGTAGGGAATCGCAATGTCCGTGGCCGTGCCTGAAAAATCAGACGCGATGCGCACGTAGACGGTTCCCTGACAACTCGATACGGACTGGGTCACGACTTGAGGATCCGAATCGATACCCAGGATCCCTGTACATCCATTCACGGCCAACGTGGACGCGATCAAAAACGGCAATACGGTGTGACGAGGTTTCATGCTCCCCTCTCCTTTCCGCTCAACCTTTGTAGGCGACCGGCTCGGTAATCCCTCACGAATCGGTGTTTTTCAAAAGAAGCGGCCGGAGACGACGACTCCACCCGCCCCACGAGGGTCGACGGATGGGGTGACAACGACGCCGGTTTTCTTCGGAGAAGATGCGCCCTTCGGGGCGAACAAGAACAAGGCGACACCGCCGGCCACCAAGACGCCTCCCGCGATGAAGCCAACGGTCGAAACATTGGCCATCGTGGCCGCATCCCGCTCGGTGCTGGCCGCAGCGTCGTTCGGGCAGGTACTCCCGGAGCACCCTTTGTCGGTCGCGTCGTTGTGCTTCGATTTCGCGACCATCGCCGAGACGACACCGACTCCGAGGCCGATGGCACCGACCCCCGCGGTTACGGCCCCTGCGATCCGAAGGCTGGACCAGGCGTTCGACGCGGGTTGCTCCGCGGAACTCTCGGGGGCGGCGGGCGCGGTGGCGGCAGCGGGTGCAGGCGAGGAGCTCGCCGCCTCCAGCGCAGCGATGCGCGCGTTCGCCTTCGCGAGCAGATCGGGTTGAGCATCCACCGCCTCGACGTAGCGGCGGTAGTACTCGAGGGCCTGCTTCGGCGCCTTCACCTTCTTGTCGTAGATGCTCGCGATGTTGAAGAGGACCTCGGAGACGGGAACGAGCCGATACGAATCGAGGTACATGCCAATGGCGGTGGTATAATCCCCGCGATCGAAGGCTTGGTACGCGCGGTCTGCAAGCATCTGCGCCTGCTCTTGAGGGGTCGGCTCGCTCGAACCGCGGGACGCTGCAGCCGGCGGATCCGCGGCTTGCGCGGTCGTCGCAATCGACACCCCGAGGGCCACAACGAGCAACATTGCCTTCTTCATGTCATCCCCCTATCTACAATTGGACCCGCAAGTATCACTCGGTCCATCGCTTACGATGCGCGATGCGGGTGAACGCGTGAGCGCGACGAAAAACTTTCGGCAACTCACCTCTTAATTCACATGCCGATGAAAAGATCCTGCCTTTTTGGCCCCACGATGCACTGATATTCGAAATTATCGTCGGCAAACGATTCGCTCCAACGCGAACGACAGTCGAGAACAGCAGATTGAGTGGGTGGGAGGTTTCGTCGGCAATCTCTCCTTCCGCCAGAAGGAGACTCGGCAGCGTGGCGCGCGTGTACCGACTGCTCCATCCGTGCGCGATTCCCCCGGCGGGGTAGTTGGTCGAAAGTGTCCGACGAGAACGGTCTCATGCCCCCTGCCGCGTCTCGAATGGCGCCATTTCGTCGCTAATTGTCGCATGATTTGCGTAGCTCCGTTCGGGGACGCCTCTAAAATCTACCGCTATGGTGCGCGCCTCCAAGCTTTGCAGGAGATGGGGGGTGGCCCCGTTCCTGGTGTTCTCATGGGCATCGTTGGTCGCTTCTTGCTCGAGCTCGAGCGACGGACTCGGCCTCCAGTCAGCCCCCTTGAAGGTGTCGGCCGCCGACGAGGCCGCTCCTCACGACGGCGGCGAGTACGATGTGGAACGCTACGATCTCCGAGGGGAGCTCGATTGGGAGCACCAACGACTGGTGGCGACCGTCGGGATCACCGTGAAGGCTCGAGGGCTCGAAACATTGGTCCTCGACAGTGCCGTGCAAGTCAAGGCCGTGCGCTCGGCCACCGGCATTCCTTTGCCGTTCAGCGTCGATGCGGAACATCGAAAGCTGCGGGTGGACCTATCCCCGCTTGCCGGCGGAGCTACGCAGCTCGCGATCGACTACGAAGCCCAAGGCGTCTACTCGGATGGTTCCCTGGAGAATGGGTTCTTCATGCTTCCGCCCCTCGAGGGAGACCCTGCCGCCTCACGCGTGGCGTTCACCTTCTCGGAACCATCGTCCAAGCCCTCGTGGATGCCTTGCCACGACACGCCATCGGACCGCGCGGTCTTCTCCATCGAACTGAAGCTCCCATCGAACGAGAAATTGCTCGCCAACGGGAGGCTCATTTTCGACGAGGCCGAGGAGAACACCGGTACCCATCGCGTCAAATACGACAGCGGATTCACCCTGCCGACGTACCTCATGGCCTTCAACGTCGGCGACTTCGCGGTCGAGGAAAGGCGCGCGCATTCGGGGTTGCCCATCTCGTTGTGGCACCGGCGCGGCATCCCCAACGACGACCGCACGGCACTTCGGGAAAGCATTCGAGCCCTCGAGACCTTCGAGCGCTTGTTGGGCCCTTATCCATTCGAGCACTATGCCCAAGTATTCGCTCCCGGCGCCATGGGCGAGGAGAACACGACGATCTCGCTCCTCGGCGAGGCGTACTTGGATTACTCCCTATACCCGAGCATCAACATCGCAGGGCACGAGCTCGGCCATCAATGGTTCGGAGATCTCGTCACCGTCGAGACGTTTTACGATTTATGGATCAAGGAAGGAATGGCCACGCTCCTCGAAATGGAGAACATGCGCGGCTATTTGGACGAGGGAAACGTGGGCACCCTGGGGGTGGAGCGGCGCGATCCGCGAGACGGTGAGCCCGTCGTGCGCGACCGCTCGATGCCCATTCTCCCCTATGGCACGGGGCCTTATGCGCGGGCCAATTGGGTCCTCAGCCAAATTCGATACCTCACCGGCGAGCGCGTTTTCTGGAGCACGCTCCGCAAGATCCTGCGCGAGCATCGGTTTGGTACGATTGGCACCGAGGCCTTCGTCCACGAGTTTGCTCCGCACCTAGGCTCCGAGGCAACCGCGCAGGTGCAGCGCGCGCTGGTGGCAAAGCGCATTCCGAGGCTGCAGGTGGAACCTGCACCTGCGGGGGCCTTCGTCACGTTGCGCGATCCCGATGGCGCTCTGGTTACGCCCATGGTGGCGCGTTGGATCGCCCCCGACGGGACGAAACGCGATCAAGAGCTCACGGTGGACGCACGCGTGGAGCTGGCGCCTCGAACGCCGGGAGAATTTCTCGTCGTGGACCCGCTCGATGTTCACCCGAATGCGAAGAAGTTCGCGACCCAAGACAGCGTCGCATCGGGAAAGAACTACGAATCGAGTGTCGTTCCGTTGCTCGTGCCCAAGGGAGCCGGCGCGCTGGCGCAGTGGTTGCGCGTGGGCGGGCTGCATCACACGGCGCTTCTCTCGCGAAAGCTGCCTGCCCTTTCGCCGGAGCAATTCGGGCCGTTCGTTGCGAAACTGGGCGCAGAAGGCGCCAAGATGCTGGCCATTCAGCGGGCGTGCGAGGTGGCAAGCGATTCATCGCTCGACCCCAATCTGCGCGCCGCATGGTCCAAGGCATTGAGCCGAGCGCTCCGATCGCCGCCGAGCACGATCGGCCTACAAGAAGTTCGAACCACGGGCTTTCCCGCCTGCAGCAACGTGGTGGACGTCGAAAGCGTGTTCGCATCCGATTGGGCCAAGCTCGAGGCCAATCCCCCGGACCGAGGTTTGTCCGAGGCCCGAGTGGCCTATCTCTCGCAATTCGACCTTCCACCCGCGCGCGCGTGGTCCGTTTGGACCAACGTGGCCAAACGCTCCACCTCCCTGAATCAGCGGGAACGAGCGGTAAAAGCTCTATCGAAGTACGCGTACACTTCCCGCGTGCCGGCCGAGGCCATTCCTTCGTGGCGCGCCTTTTTCGTCGAACGACTCACGCAATCGCAGTCGTTCGCGGTGCTCGAGGCATCCATCGAGGGCGCATTTGCCATCAAGGCCGACACCTTGGCCGGCAACGCGGATTTTCTATCGGGTTTGAACGCGGTTCTTCACGATCCCGTGGATTATTGGAACGGCATCACGCACACGGAAGCTTTGTGCGCCGCCTACACCGTCATCGGCGACGCCGCATCGCCCGCATGGCAAAGCTTCGTCGAGGGTCTGTCCGACGCCAACTTGAAGCCGGACATTCGCGCATTCATCGACGACCCCTCCCGCTGCGCCGATTGGTTCTGACTCAGTTGGCATAGGCCTCGAATTCGTAAATTCTGGCGGCCGTGTCGCTGTCGTTCGTCGGCGTGACCACGTCGAGCCGGATGTACCGTGCCGTCACCGGCGCAAAGGTGTGCGTGGTGACGTCGGCCGTATTTCCGCGAACCTGCGCGACCGTGGTCCATTGATTGCCGTCCGTGCTGACCTGAAGGTCGAAGTCGCGCGTATTCCACGCCACCTTCTCACCGCCGGCGCCCGAGTGTCGGACCACGAACTTGCCGACTTGCTGCGCGCTCCCCAAATCGACCCGCAGCCATTTTTCCGCGTCGAGCGCGCACCATTTGTCCGAGTTGCCGCCCGTCCAGCTGCCGTTCACGGCCTTCGCCGGTGCTTCCGCGGCGGCGCATTGGCTGGACGCCGTCGCCGGTTTGTCCAGCGCCAGGTTCCGTGCCGGCGGGTTCGTCTGCGGAACGTAGAGCGCAATGTCGGTCAGGCTGGCGCGCCCTTCGTACACGTTGGTGTACAAATCACCAATGACGAAATAATCGGGGTAGGACGACCCTGCCGGCCATTGATCGGGCCATTGCCCCGTTCCGTGGTCGTCGTTCTGGACCAAGGTGCCGTTGAACCGGCCGTCGTATTCGCCGGCGCTCGTGTTGTAATGCCAAATCGGTACGTTGCCCACGACGAACGGGCGCGTAAAGCGCAAGGTCCGCTGACCCGAGCGGGCAAAGTTGCCGGTGACCTCGAGGGTGTAGCCCGTTGCGCTGCGCTCGATGGCAAACGTATAGAACTGATTGGGCATCAGCTCGGGCTGGAGCTCGCCCGCCGTCGAGAGCTGGTTTTCGGCCACGCCGCCGGAGCAGCTGGTCATGAACCACTGGGAATTGCCCGGAAGCCCTCCAGCGCCCGGCGTCCAGTTGGGCATCCCGCTGATCCACATATTGACGGTATTGAAGTTGCTGTCCCGGTAATTGTAATACGTATTCGTGGCGGCATCGCAGATCCGCCCGCCGGTGCCGCTGCCGATGCGGTCGGGATGCTGCGAGAAGGAGTCCATCAGCACCTTGCGGTGGTAGTGCCAAAAATGGTTGTTGCGCGGCGCCGGATTGGCAAAATCCACGATGGTGAGAAAGTGAAAGCCATTGTAGCCGTACGGCCCGTTGCGCACACTTTGCCATTCGCAATAGGGTGCGGAGGCGTCGCCACCCCAGCCGGGCGTATTCTGGCCTTCGCCCCACGGATGCTGGGTCTTGCAGCCGGCGGTGCTGTACCCGTTGGTGCGGCCGTCGTAATCGATGGATCCATTGCGTTTGCCGCCGAAGTCGAGCGTCTTGAGCTTGTATTCGATGCGGTATTGATCGGGCAGTTTGTTCGTGGGCCGAAAAATGGCCCCGCCCGTGCTCTCCGGCACGCGAATGACCGCGACCTTCTCGTTGCCCAAAGCCTGCGTCGTGATCGATGGCGGCGATTCGATGACGCCGTCCTTGTTGAAATCGCGGGCGGACAGCGAAGCCGTCAACCACCCGCTCTGGCCAAATCGGATGTCCTTGCGGTACGTATGAAAGGACGCCAGCGCAGCGTCCCACGCCGGTCCGTAATCATTGTGGTACCAAAGCCCCGGGTCGTCGCTAATGGTATCGAAACCGGTCGCGTACGTGTCGCGCACCCACGGTGCGCCATTGGTGTCGAGCGGCGTCGTGAAGTTCTCGAAGAACACGAGTTGCCAGCCCGGCGGGGCCGCCGCGGCCACATTCGCGGAAATGGTGCCGGCATGGGGCTCCGATTCGGTATCTACTGTGCAACCGCCCATGGCCACGAGGATGATCGCCGCTAGCATTGGCATTCGTCGCATGGTTCGCAACATCGGAGCTCTCCCTTCCGTCACTTCGGGTCGAGGTACTGGGCCGCGTTGTCTTTGGTAATCTGAGGAGACGGAACGACGGTGTCCTTTTCCACCTTCGCCCCGCCGAGGATCTGCATCGTCCGGTCGAGGGCCAGGCTGCCGATGGTCTTCGGGCTGTTCAACCCCGTCACGGCGTAGTTCGTTCCACCCACGATGGCCTGCACGGCCTCGCGTTGTCCGTCGACACCCGCGACGACGATCTGCTTGGACTTGCCCGCGGCTTCGATGGCCCGTTGTGCGCCGAGGCACATGGCGTCGTTCTCGCAAAAGACGGCGGCGAGATCGGGATGCGTCGCCAACAGACTTTCCATGATCGTGAGCCCGCCGTCGGAGCCCCACCCACCGAAACCAGGCGCTTCGACGAGGGTGATGCCGGGGGCCTTGGCGAGCGATGCTTTCAGGCCATTGGTCCGCGCCAAGCCAATGCTGTTGTCCGCGGGGCCGCCCTTGATGATGGCCACTTTGCCCGTACCGGACAACTGCTTCGTCAAGAACTCACCGTCTTGCCGGCCAATGGCTTCATTGTCCGGTCCAATCCAGCTCGTGTATTCGCCGCTGCCGAATTTCCGGTCGACGAGCACGACGGGCTTGCCCGCCGCCTTGATGGCATTGAGCGCGGCCGGGGCCGATTCCAATGGGCCACCGGAGATGATGATGGCATCCACGTTTTTGCTGAGCAGATCTTCCACGTCCGCCGCAAGCTTTGCCGCATCGCCGTTGGCATCCGTGCTGATGACTTTGACCATGACGTCTCCGGCGCTTTTGCCCTTGGCCTGCGCCGCGATGGCCGCGTCCATTCCACTGAAATAGGGGCCGCTCAGCATGAAATTCGCCACACCGATGGTGTACGACTTTCCGCTGTTCACCTTTTCGGATTTGCAAGCCGTGCCCGCGGCGAGAGCTCCGATCAAAAGCAACGCACCTAGTCGATGGCTCTTCATTCCAATCTCCAAAAAGGTGTGGGTCAGGCCGTGCGGAATCGGTTCGTGCGCTGCACGAGGATGACCGCGACGATGATGAGGCCCTTGAGAACCTGCTGCCAGAAACTCTGCACGCCGTAGAGGTTGAGCAAATTGTTGATGAGCACCAAAACGAGGACCCCGCCGAACGTCGCCTTCGCGGAGCCGCGTCCGCCGGCCAGATTGGCCCCACCGATGACGCATGCCGCAATCGCATCCAATTCGAAAGCAACGCCCACGCTGGGTTGAGCAATGCCCACCCGGCTGGCCAGGATGACCCCGGCCACGCCCGCGCATGCCCCGCTGAGAATGTAGGCGCCGAGTACGTGCCGTCGCACGTCGATGCCCGCGAGGCGAACCGTCTCGGCATTTCCACCAATGGCCACGATGGACCGGCCCGCGGGCGTGTGTTCGAGAAATACACTCCCCGCCACGAAGACCGCCAGCATGATGAGCGTGGTGAGCGGAACGGGTCCGATCATCGCAGTACCGAGCCAGAGAAAGGCGGGTTGGGCCGGCGAGATGGGGATTTCCGAATAAACGAAGGCCAATCCTCGAATGGTGGTCAGCGACGCGAGCGTGACGACGAACGGCGCGAGCGCAAACCAGGCGACGAGCGCGCCATTGATGGCGCCGAAGCCGATTCCGCTCACGATACCGATTGCCATGGCCAGCGGGATGGGCAAATGGGCCACGAGACCGGCGGTAACGATGCCCGCAAATGCCACCACCGACCCGACGGAAAGATCGATCCCGCCCGTCAGGATGACCACCAGCATGCCAAACGAGAGCAAGCCTACGGTCACCATTTGCTTGAGCAAGTTGGTGATGTTCGCCTGCGTGAGAAATGCATTCGACGTCAATGCCGCCAGCACCACGAAAAGAGCGATGGCCAGTGCGAATCCCCATTTCATGACATACCCGATGCGCCCTTGATCGCAAGTGTGAGGACTTGGTCCTCGGTGGCGTGGGCCGAGCGAAGCTCGCCGGTGATGCGCCCCTGGTTCATCACGAGAATGCGATCCGTGGCGCCGATCACCTCCGTCAGATCCGAGGAGATGAGCAAAATGGCCAATCCTTGCCGGGCCAATGCATCGATCGTGCGATAGATATCGACCCGAGTTGCCATATCCACACCGCGGGTGGGCTCATCGAGCAAGAGCACGCGCGGGCCGGTGAGCAGCCATTTGGCCAGCACCACTTTTTGCTGGTTGCCCCCGCTGAGATGCACGGCCTGCATCGATGCGCAGTGGGCCGGGCGGATGTCGAGCTGCTCCACCATCCGCGCGACGTCGCGCTTTTGGCTCTGGGCATCGATGAGGGGGCTCCAATCGTTCGAGCGCCACGTCGTCATCGATATGTTGTCACGCACGGTCATTCCGAGCACGAGACCACTGCGGGCCCTGTCTTCGGTGACCAGCGCCAGCCCGGCTCGAATGGCCTCCGCCGGGCTCGAAAACCCCGATTCGGCCGGTTCTGCGCCAAAAATGCATCGGGCCAATTCGCTGCGACCGGAGCCGACGAGGCCGAACAATCCCACGACTTCGCCCGCCCGAAGGCGAAATGAGATATCTGCGAATTGCCCTGGGCGACCGAGAGCGTCGACCGCGAAAAGCACGTCGCCCGGCGCCCCGCGTCGCTCCGGATAAATCTGCTCCAGCCGCCGTCCGGCCATGAGCCGGATCAATTCCTGCTCGCTCGTCTTCGCAGGCTCCGTCGTCTCGATGACCTGGCCGTCTTTGATCACCACGATCGACGTGGCCAGATCGAGCACCTCGGCCAGGCGATGCGATACGTAAATGACCAAAACACCGCGCTCGCGCAGCTGGCGCACCAATGCAAAGAGCGCCTCCAAATCGGAGCCTGCGAGCACCGCCGAAGGCTCGTCGAGCACCAGTACGCGCGGTTCGCTCACCAGCGCCTTGGCAATCTCCACCATCTGCTGGCGCGCCACCGACAGGCGCTTGGCCTTGGTCCGCGGGTGGATCGAGCCAAATCCCACCCGATGAAGCACGTCCTCCGCCTGCGCGTGTGCCGCCCCCCAGTCGATCATGCCGAAGCGCACCGGAAAGGCGCCCATCAGCAGGTTCTCGGTGACCGACAGCTCGGGCACGAGCGACATCTCTTGATAGACCGTCCGTATCCCGAGATCGTGCGCATCGTGCGGTGAACGCAGATCGACTTGCGCACCGTCCATCCACATTTGGCCGGCGCTCATTGGCAGCGCACCGGATAAAATCTTGATCAGTGTCGACTTTCCCGCACCGTTCGCGCCGACCACGGCCAGCACCTCGCCGGCGCCGCCACGCAGATCGATGCCTTGCAGGACCTTCACCCCGCTGAAGTCCTTCTGCACGTCGCGAAGCTCGAGACGGCTCATTCGAAGGCGTCCATCACCACGACGGTCTTCTGCCGCGTGAAATCGAGCACGGTCTCGTGGAGGCCCTCCCGATAGCCGCCCGTATCCTTGGTGCCGCCGAAGGGCAGATTTTCCGCCCGCAGCGCCGTCGAGCCGTTGATCATGACGCTGCCCACGTCGAGCAACTTGGCAATGCGGAAGGCATTCGAAATGTCGCGGGTGAATACCGCCGCATGCAATCCATAGGGCGAGTCGTTGGCCAGCCGCACGGCCTCGGCGGGGTCGGAAAAGCGCGCGACCGGCGCCACCGGGCCGAAGATCTCTTCGGCGAATGCCGGGCTGGCATTGGGCACGCCCACGAGGACCGTCGGATCCACGAATGCGCCCCGGCGAGAACCGCCCGCGACCAAGCGGGCACCATCCGATACGAGCCGGCGCACCGCCGCCTCGACACGCTGGGCCGCTTGCTCGGCGATGAGCGGTCCGACGTCGGTGGTGTCGAGCAGCTGATCGCCGACCACGAGATTCGCCGTTTGCTCGAGCAGCGCCGCGACGAATGCGTCGTGCACGCCCGACTGCACGTAAACGCGCTTCACCGCGCAACAGATCTGCCCATTGCCACGTGCCAATCGGCCAAGCACCACGGCCCTCGCGGCCGCTTTGACGTCTGCGTCGTCGCACACGATCAGCGCATCGTTGCCGCCAAGCTCCAACATGACCTTTTTCAAGGTCTGCGCCCCGAGCCGCGCAATCTCACGGCCGGCCGCCGTACTTCCGGTGAGCGTAACGGCCGCAATGCCCGGTAGCTGCGCCAAGAGTTGGGACACCCGCACCTCACCGGTCACCACTTGGTGCGCGGGCGCGGGTACGCCGGCTTCGCGGATCAATTCCGCAATGCGCATCAGGGTGAGCGGGCACCGTGCCGGCGGCTGCACGATCACGGCATTGCCCGCAGCCAGCGCAGCCGCTCCCTTATGTGCATAAAGCTCCACGGGGTAGTTGAACGGCACGAGCGCGGCCACGGGTCCAAGCGGCTCCCGCAGGGTTACGGCCAAATGACGCTCCAAGCCTGGCACCGTATCGAGGGGGATCTGCCGGCCGAACAAGCGTGTCGCCTCAGCCGCATAGCCGCGAAAAATCCGAATGGCCGCATCGACCTCACCTTGCGTCTGCCGAATGGGTTTGCCATTTTCGCGGGCAAGCATTTTGGCCAAACTCGCCTTTTCGGACTCGATGCGAGACGCCACCTCCTGGAGCAACCTCGCACGCTCGTGGGCTGGCATCTTCGCCATCACGTGCTGGCCTTCCTGCGCCACGCCGACGGCCGCCGTGATCCGTTCGTCGGTCATGGCCGTGATTTGGCCGAGGACTTCTCCGGTGCCAGGATTGCGAACCTCGATGACCGCGCCGGGCTTCGGCGGAACGATGGACATGTGAGCGCTCCTCGCAAGATCGCACTATGATGATGTTCATCATCATTTACTCGCAACAGCCGCGAAGTCAATGCAGAGAACGAAATAGGCCGCGGGCACACGCACGCAGGTGATCCGTGACGCAAAGCCGCGCGAATGGCGGGATCGGACGAACGAGCGCAGCTGACAAGTTGTCTTGACAACTTGGCCGGATATGGCACTCTCCTGGTGTGCTCGATCATGGATCTGCGTTACCGCTCTACCATCAGCTCGCCGAAGAGCTTTTGGCGCAGATCACGGCGGGCGCCTACTCGCCGGGTGCGCGCATTCCTTCCGAGCACGAGCTCGCGTCGAAGTACGGAATTGGCAGGCCAACGGTTCGACAGGCCACCGACTCGCTGATTCAGCGCGGGGTGCTGGTGCGCCGCCGCGGAAGCGGCACCTTCGTGAGAAGCGTGCCAGCTCGGGTCGAACTCTTCTCCCTCGGCGGCACGCTGGCTTCGTTTCGCGAGAGCGGTGTCGTTCTCACCCCGGCCATTCCCGAAAAGCCCGCCCGCTGCCACATCGAGGAAGAAGCGCATCCCCTGTTTGGGCGTGAGGTGGTTCGCATTGTCCGCGTATCCTCCGTCCGGCGCGAGCCCGTGCTGCTGGAGGAGATGGACTTCGACGCCGAATACTTCGTGGACCTCGAGAAAATACCTTTGCGCGGCCAATCCCTTTCCGAGGTCGTGGAGCAGCGCTATCGCATGCGTCCCGTCGCCGCGGACCAGACGTTTGGCGTCGAACAGCTCGACGGCGTGCGTGCGCGGCGACTCGGTCAGCCGCAGGACACGCCCGTGCTTCGCGTCGAACGCACACTTCACTTCGCCACTGCAGAAAGCGCAATCTTCTGCCGTCTCTTTTGCCCGGAGGGGCGTTTCGTGTTCACCCAGCGTATCGGAGGACGTACCCAATGATTGAGCGCGGCCATTACGGCCAATTCGGTGGCGCGTACATTCCCGAGATTCTCGTCGCCACATTCGACCAGCTCGAGGCGGCTTTTCGCGAGGCGAAGGACGATCCTTCGTTTTACCGCGAATACGAGACTCTCATGTCGAGGTACTCGTGCCGCCCCACACCGATCACCTTCGCGGAGAACCTCACGCGTCATTTCGGAGGCGCGCGCATCTTCATCAAGCGCGAAGATTTCAACCATACCGGGGCGCACAAGGCGAACAACGCCATGGGCCAGGGCCTGCTGGTCAAGCGGATGGGCAAGAAGCGGGTCATCGCCGAGACGGGTGCCGGTCAGCATGGCATCGCGACCGCCACCATGGCGGCGAAGTTCGGATTCGAGTGCACCATCTACATGGGTGAGGTCGACGTGGCCCGCCAACGGCCCAATGTCTTTTGGATGGAGCGGCTCGGCGCAACCGTCGTTCCGGTGAGGGACGGCAGCCGCACACTCAAGGACGCGCTCAACGAAGCGTTCCGAGACTGGCTGGCCAACATGGACACGACGCACTACGTGCTCGGCACGGCGTGCGGCCCTCACCCTTTTCCCGAATTGGTGACCTACTTCCAAGCCATCGTCGGGCGCGAGGCGCGTGAGCAGATGCTCCGTCTGGAGAACGTCTTGCCGAAGCGCGTGTACGCGTGCGTGGGCGGCGGCTCCAATGCGTTGGGCGTCTTTTCCGGCTTCCTCGACGACCGGAGCGTGGAGTTGGTGGGCGTAGAAGCCGCCGGCCACGGTCTCGACTCGAAGCAACACGCAACGCGGCTCTCGTCCGAAGATGCAAGCATTGGAGTCGCCCAGGGCTACAAGACGTATTTCCTTCAAGGGCCGGACGGCCAGATGAATGAAACGCATAGCGTGGCGGCCGGTCTGGATTACGTGGGTGTCTCGCCCATTCTCGCCCATTATCGCGAGACGGGCCGTGTGCGATTCGAGGCGGCGACCGATCGCGAGGCCGTGGACGCGCTGGCCCTCACCATCAAGAAAGAGGGAATCATTCCCGCGCTGGAGTCGTCGCACGCGTTTGCACAGGCCTTCAAAGAGGCCAGCTCGCTCGATCCCAGCGACGCCATTCTCATCAATCAGTCCGGTCGCGGCGACAAGGACATCTTCACGATCGCCGACGCCTTCGACGATCCGTCGTGGCGGAATTTCATCATCGACAAGGCGGAGGCTTACCGTGCTCGAAGCTGAACTACGTCGAAAACAAGCTGAGAAGGGCCTTTTGCTCATGACCCACGTCGTGCTCGGCTACCCGAGCTTCGACGAAACGCGCCGTGTGGTGGGGGCCATGGTCGAGGCGGGCACGGACATGATCGAGCTGCAGATTCCGTTTTCGGAACCGCTCGCGGACGGCCCGGTGATCGCGCACGCCAATCAAAAGGCGCTTGCCGCCGGGGCCACGGTGGATCGCTGCTTCGAGCTCGCAACGGAGCTCGCGCGCGAGTTTCCCATACCCTTCCTCTTCATGACGTATTTCAACATCCCGTTTCGGCGCGGTGTCGAGCGTTTCGTCGAGGACACGAAGGCCGCGGGCCTTCGCGGGGTCATCGTGGCGGATTTGCCGCCCGAGGAGGGGGACGCGTTCTACGGCACGATGAACCGTGCGGGACTAGCCCCGGTATTCTTCTTTTCTCCGCGGTCCACCGACGCGCGACTGGCCGAAATTGCACCGCACGCTCGCGGATTCGTCTATTGCGTCGCCCGCACGGGCGTGACGGGCGCAGTCACCGAATTCGCAGCGCTCGACAGTTACCTCGCCCGATGCCGGCGGGCAACCTCGCTGCCCATCGCGCTCGGGTTCGGTGTGAAGTCCAAAAAAGACATCGACTCCCTGCGCGGTAAGATCGATATCGCCGTCATTGGCTCGCAGGTGATCCGGGTGCTGGACGAGCGCGGGGCCGCAGCCGTAGGACCGTTCATCCGCTCGCTCCAAGCGTAAAAACCCAGCGCTCACGCTGCCACCCTGTGCAAGCGCGCATACGGTGGCAATCAACGCGTCCGGATTCACCGGCTTGGGCACGTGTTCCATGAACCCCGCGTCCAGCGCATGGGCGCGGTCTTCGGCGCACCCGAAACTCGTAACGGCCGCGGCGGGAACAGCACCGCCTTGTGCCCTCGGACGCGAGCGCAAGCGCCGTATCAGATCGAAGCCGTTTTCGCCTGGCATATCGATATCCGAGAGCAACACATCGGGCAGCTCTTGCTCCAGCTTCGCCAGCGCGTCGGAGACATTGGAAGCCGTGGTGATGCGTGAGCCATACTCCTCGAGCAGCTCTCGAAGGCACTCTCGATTCTCCGGATCGTCGTCCACCACCAGGACGTGCACGCCGAGCAACGAACAGTCGCCTATCATCTGAAACTACTCCTCTGCTCGTGCTGCCGGCTCATCGCCGCAACGTTGTCGTGCGCACATGGTACGATGCTGGATGCGCATCGGAATCGCCGGCTCATGGCCAAAAATGCGCAGCTTGCCAATGGCAACTCGCATACGCGCATTTCAAAGCAGCCTGTGGCAACTCCAAGGCATGCACAGTGCAAACACTGTGAGCGGGCGCGGACACGAGGGCGCGTCCAGCATGCTGTGCCGAAGGCGCGGCCAACGAGAAAAGGAGTAAATAATGGCTCAGCACACCAACACGCATCATTCCAATCAAGGAACGAACAACCGCGGTTTCGCTGGAATGGACGAAGAGAAGCAGCGCAAGATTGCCAGCCAGGGTGGACATGCCGCCCATGCAAAGGGCACGGCGCACGAGTTCACCAGCGAGGAGGCGCGGGAAGCGGGCCGAAAGGGCGGCGAGGCGGTGAGCAAGGATCGCCAACACATGGCCGAGATTGGGCGCAAAGGCGGCGAGGCACGCGGCAGCCATCAAGGTCAGCGCGGTGGTTCGTCGGAGCAGCACGCCAAGGCGGGCGCCCATAGTCACAAGAATCGCTGATTGAGAATCGCGTGGGGCTATACCGAGCTGGCCTCGGCATGAACGCCTCCTGCGCGATCTGTGGCATCCTGAGCCGCCATGCGGCTTGGCCGCCGCGGCAGACCGTGATCGAGGGCGGCGGTCGCATGGACGTTTCGGAGGATGAATCCACTCTTGGGTCGCGTCGGCATCCGCCGGAGGTCGACCCGGAGATCCTGGCCGGGCGCAACCTCGTACACCATGCACCGCGTGAGGATATGGAGTGCGAGCGCGACGTTGTGCATCGTGATCCACTCCCCGGGGCAACGGTGGCCGGTGGCGCGCGGACCGCCGCCCTGCGGAATGAAGCCGTATGCATCGCCCCGCCAGCCGTCGAACCTCTCGGGACGAAAGGATTCGGGCGCATCCCACAGCTGCGGATCGTGATTGGCTCCGTAGACATCGAGCAGGACCAGGGTTCCGGGCTTGAAGTGGTGTCCTTTCCAATCGAACGAACTGCGGACCTTGGCACCCAAATAGGGCGTAAATGGATAAAACCGACGGACCTCCTGCATGAACGAGTCGGCGTATGCCCCCGCGTTTTCGCCGGCATCTTCGCAGGTCAGCTTTTCGCGGCTCTCCGGGTGCTCGTGCAGTGCGAGCGCCGCGAAGGTGATGAACCACGATATGGCAACGGTAGGACGGATCACGTTCAGCAGCTCCACCGCCGCCGTTCTTGCAGGCAGCCGCTCACCATCCGGGCCTCGGTAGTGCGCCATGACGTGCAGCGCACTCGCCGAGGCGGTCGGTGCATCGCCCCGGCGCGCCCGTTCGATTTCGCGCGCCATCCAGCGCTCCGCCCGGGCACGCGCGCGTTTGCCCTTCCAGAGCCTCGGCCCCACACCTCCAAATGCGTCCACCATGAGGCCAAAGTCACGCGCCCGGCGCGGAAGTTCCCGATCGGAAATGGGCACGCCCGCCCACGTGCACGTTGCGCGCGTCAGCACGCGCTCGGCTTCGTCGAAAAGCACCACCGCTTCCATTTTCTCCCACGCATGAACCGCGCGACGCCATTCCCTTGCGGTCGCAATCATCAGGCGATCGAGGCTCGTCGGCGTCATCAGGGAAAGAAACGCGGCCTTCCGATGCCGATGTGCGGCGCCGTCCAACGTCTGAATTCCCTTTTTGCCAAAAAGCGACGTCAACACCCGCCGTGGCACGGCGCCCCGTCGTTGGAACCGTGTTTCATCGTAAAAGAGTTCTGCCGCTTCGCGCCCATGGATGCAGATTGCACGCTTGCCCATGAGGCGAGCTTGGAATAGGTCGCTCTGAAACCGCTGGCAGCGGTTCCATATGAAGGGGTACCCCTCACGCAACAAGGCGAGCGTGCTATCGAAGGCCGGATCGCGCGGAATCGACGTCGTGGTTGCCATGCGGGCCTCTCAGCAAATGCGATACCGCGCAGGGCTCAAGAAGCGCGCAGAGCGGTCCCCGCGTAACCGAGCAACGTGGATCGGCTGAACGTGAACCGGAAGTCGCGAGGCACGACGCCCGTGCGAAGCATCTTCCAGAGGGCCCGTCCGAACCTCGGTCGCGAGCCAATGAAACGGACACCGCGCAGCCCAGAGGCATTGCAGATCCGCGCCAACTCGGCCGGTCTGCGAAAGAGATGAAGGACGTGCATGTCCACCGGCGTATTGCGCACGAACCATTCGACGCCTTTGATGATCACCAGCCAGGCGAGCCAATTTCGATTGAAGGTATGAAAAACGAAGAGGCCATTTGGCGCGAGGACGCGGGAAACTTCGGCAACGATGCGCGCCGGATCCTCCACGTGTTCCAGGAAATCCATCGCGCAGACCGCATCGAACGACCCGTCCGCGAAGGGGAGCGACCGAGCATCGCCGTGGCAATACGTCACGCTCCGGGTTGGATCGTGGGCGCGGGCCACATCGAGGGCTTCGGCTGCGAAATCCAGCCCCGTAACGTGATGTCCGCGGCGCGCGAGATCGTTCGCCAAGAATCCCGCCCCGCACCCGACGTCGAGTACGTTGCAACGCCCTGCGCGCTGCTCGAGCTGCTGCGCCACCCACGGTCCCAAGAGCCGTGACTCGGCGCGGAGAAGTGCCACCGGATCATCGTCGGCTTCGTACCAGCGATCGCCGAGTTCGGAGTAGATGGCATTGTTTACGCCGCGGAGCGAATGTCGGTTCGATTCCATGGTCCCCAATAAATCCATTGGTAGAGTCCGAAGGCCAAAACGAGAACGAGCTGCATTTTCAGAGCCCAAGCCCCTTGCCCCAAGGCCCATGCATATCCCGCCGCAAAAAAGACGATGGGGTGGAGCACGAAGAGCACGGCGTGAAGCCAGCATTCGGCTGCGCAGCAGAGACGCTTGTGAACGACCTCGTCCTTCGTCACGAACAGGCAGGACACGACGGCGAGTGCGACGTACACCGCGAGCGCCCCAGGGTCCTCGGGCCGCTTGGCTACGAGCCAGCCGAAGCAAAGAGCCACCGTGAGCGTATCGAGCGGGTGTCCAATGCGCTCCCATCGCGGCAGCCCACGGCGTCGGTGAAACCAGCCCTCGTCGACGGCCATGAGGGTGCCTTGCAAGGCGAAGGGAACGAGGAGGAGCGCTGGATTCATCGTTTTCGAAATAGGCTTCCGCAAATGGTGAGGCCGGGCCCGAAGGCCAAGCTCAGCACGGGTGTTCCGGATGCGACGGCGGCGTCGTCGAGGATGCGCATCCAGATGTGAGGAAGGGTTGCCGAGGACATATTTCCGAAGTCGAAAAGCACGGTTCGACTCGCGGTGACTTGGTCATCCGACAGCGACAAAAGCTGGCAAACCTCGTCGATGATTTTGGGACCGCCAGGGTGCACCGCAAAAACCGATTCGGAGAAATCCGCTACGGGGTCGAGCCCCGCCTTCTCGAAAAGGCCATGAACGAAGGTGCGAAGCGGCGCCGCGATGCGGGCGGGAACGTCGCGCGCTAGGCTCATCTGCATCCCCCAATCCGAGACGACCCATGTCATCGCATCGGCCGAATCCGGCACGATGGTCTCGGAGAGGGCCAAAACGTCGAATCCGCGCCCGTCCGCGTCGGCGGAGACCGAATAGCGAATGAATCCATCGGCAAAAAGACTTTGCACGACGAGTTGCTCGGGCGTGTGCGTGCTCGGGTCGAGGTGAAGGCTGCACAACTCGGTATGGACGATGTCGACGCGCGGAGCGGCCCCCGGCATGACATCACCGGCGAGAACGAATCCTCGAGCAATACGCAGCGCAGGGATCGCCGCATAGCACCCCATGTGGTACGCGTGGGTGATACGCGTTTGCGCGCCCCAGCCGCGGGATTCGACCATGTGTTGCGCCGCGCTTGGCGATGCATATCCGGTGCATGTTACATGGATCAAATCCGCGGGCGGGCGGCTCTCATGGATGTATTCCTCGCGCAGGTATTTCTTGACCGCGCGCGCGAACAGGCGCGTGCGCGCGCCGGTTCCCTTTCCGTGCGGATGGTTCTCGAGATCGTAGATCTGGTCCGTGCTGGACCAATCGGTGTTCTCGATGTCACCCAGCGACGCCCCGCGGTGCGCGATGCGGTCTTCGCCGCAGGCGCAATGCTCGATGAGCCTTTCGATGCGGCGTTGGAAACCTTCTCGTTCGTCCGTGTCGAGCGTATGCAGGGTGCTCTCGGCCTGGACATGGGCCGATGCGAGCCACGCAAGGGATTCAGCCTGGGTCGTCTCGTATTCGGGACGCGTCATCGAAAAGCGATTCAGCAACAAGGGATACTCCTTCATGCTCGGCACGCTCAGGGGGTCTCGAGCCGCGTTTGCGGCGATCTGGTGGGAAGAAGCCAACCTGCCACGAAGCCGGTTTCCAGAAGCGCATCCAAGAGGTACACGCGCGAGATCCGTCGCTTCGCGACGAACGCGACATCGCAAATCGCGAGTGCCGCTGCGCTCGACGCACCGAGCATGGCGACCTCGGAGCGAATGCGTCGGCGGGCGCCAACCCCCAACGTAGCGCCCACGCTTGCAATGAGCAGCCCGATTGTCTGCGCAAGCCACATGTCGCGTTTGGGCCCCGTGACGGATTGGAAGGAGCGCGGGCTCACGATGGGCCAAATGCCCGTACCAACGAAAACGGCGGACTGCACCGCGGCCACGATCTGTTTGGCATGCATGGCCGGAGGAGGAGCACATCGCGTTCCCGCGATACGGCTTTGGTTATCCGCGGCTCTCCAAGGCGTACCTGCGGCAATGTTCCAGATATGCGGCCTCGTGCAACGCGGCCAGCTCGACCACGCTCGTCCAAAGCCACGATGGGACATCGATGCTTTTCGGATGCCGGCCAAGCTCGCGACACCAAGCTTCGCGTTCCGAATCGCCCATCTGGCGCGCGTGCGCCCGCCCCACGATGAACCCGAGGTAATGGGCAATCTTTCTTGCCTCGTCTTGGGATAGGCGCCCAAAGTCGAACTTGAGATCTTGCGGCAGCACCTCGCGCAGAACCACCGAATGATCCAGCAACCGCGCGGCGAGCATTCTTGCACCCAATGGAGGTGTAATGCTCGTGGCGCCTCGAACGACCCTTTCGGCATTCGAGCGCGGCATCTGGGCAAGTTCGTAGCGGGGCGCGCATGGCTTCGCCGCCTCTTTGATATCGATCAAGGACAGCTTCTCTTTTCCTTTCGGCGGCGGGTCGATCCGAACCAGCACCGCCATGCGGAGGCGACCGAGCGAGCTGCAGCCTTTCCGCCAAAATGCCGCATCGACGACGCGCACCCGCGCGACCTCCGCGCACTCGGGGGGCAATGCCACGAGCTTTCGAACGTCTTCCGTCGCAAACAGTGTCTCGATGGCGGACTTCTCCTCCTGGAGCAACGGCCAGAAGTGCACGCCACGGGGTATCGTCGGGGAGGTATCCTCGAGCCGCTCCTCGAAAAGGTCTTTCCACGTTCGCCGGAGCGCCCGCTTGAAACCGAATTGGATCGACTCGGGCTTTCGTGCCGCCGTGCCATCGTCGCGATGGCCGCGGGAAACCGCCGCGACGTATCCCGAAATGAGTTGCTCGACGATCCGAGCCGTGGTCACGCCTGGCAAGTCGGACTCACGCGCGGCCATCGCCAACGAGAGCGCGAGACGAAGGACGTCGTGCGAGGGATTTCCGATGACCGTCTGATCCACGTCGCGCACCTCCACGGAGACGTGCTGGCTCGCGTCGCCTAGAGGGCCGATGTTGCCCACGTGGCAATCTCCGCAGATCCATATCTGCGGCCCGACAGGCACATTTCGATTCGCCGCGGTATCGAACCATTCGGAGAATCTCTCGGGGCTGCCGCGCACGAAAGCCTGGACGCACTTGGCCATCTTCATTTTTCGATGGTGCGAAAGAGCCTCCCTTCGTTGCTCGGTATCTCTTGGGGGTCGAAACTTCGCCTTCATGTGCCCGTCTTTCGAACGGAGCGCTCGGAGGGCATGACGGGAACCTCCCACGCGCTCCCGTGACAGCGGCGGCATCGTCGAGAGGCATTCTTCTTTGGCTCCACGTGACCACAACGCACGCACACGCGCTGGTCCTCGTCTTTGCATTGTTCCTGCCGCAGTAGCGATGGGGAACCTTGCATGAGCCATTCGAAGCGCGCGCTTTTGATGGTACCTTCCGCCGCAAGTCGCTGGGTGGCCACCACCACCGCTGCGACGATGACGGGAGGTAGAAACCCGTTCTTCGGATCCTGGATGGCGGGCCCCACGGCGGCCGCCAGAGACACCAGTGCCGCGAGCTCATTTCGGGTCGCTTGGGACGACATGCGTTTGCCCATGAGACGCATGGCCACGAGGAGGAGCACATAAACGACACCGATGCGGATCACGACCTCGATGGCAAAGGTCCATGGTACGCGCCCCAGGAGGATTCGATGGTAGTCGGTGGGAGCGATGGACTCGGGTGCCACGAGCTTACCCCTTTACGGCGCTGGCCCATTGAAGGCTTCGGCAGTTCGGACAGGGTGCGAGAAAGCGATCCTCGTCGACGACCCAACCGCAATGTTCGCAGGCATATCCATTTTTGGAGCACGGGCAGTGAATGCCGAGGCCGCCGTCGTCGATGAGAATGCACAATCCCGCCACCTCCACCTCCCGGCGAACGATGCTGTAATTACCGCTCCCTTCGAGGTACACGCGTTTGATCTCGCCCAAGTGGCAAATGCCCTTGCTGCGCAGCGCTGCGAAAATGACATGGCGGGAAAGGCCTGCTTGGTGAAGAGCCTTCAGCAAGAGAACGCTGTCCTTGATGAGCATGACGGTGTCGCCTTGCGTGGCCAATTCGAACTTTTCCGAGGCGACCCCACCGGCGCCCACCCCTCGTTGAAACGCGAGGGTGCAACAGAGCAACAGAATGCCAATGAGGATGCCCTTGTCGGCCGTCTGCATCGGTGCCGAGACAATGGCCCCCAGGGTGATCATCACGCCCATTTCCAGGATGGTGACCTGCCCCGCCAGCCGCTTCCCGAGCACGCGCAGAACCAAGAGCAACACGAGATAGAGCACGGCCGCGCGAAGTAGGACCTCGACGATGAACCATGCTGGCGTACTCCCAAGCAGAATACGCTTCCAATCCCCGAGCCGAACATCTTCCGGATTCACGCGCAGCTACCCATTGCTTCTTCTTGACCAGACGCGGCACTGAGCTCGGCAAGAACGAGGGAGCGCGAGCGGTTCGAATCGGGCATACCCGTATGGGTGCACACACCATGCCCTCGCTCTCGAGCACCCGAACACCAAGTGGGCGAGCACGATTCTCGACTGAACCAACAATAAATAAAAAAAAGAGTTTATTGTTGGTTCACCTGGCGATCCTGGCGCCTCTCTTTTGGCGTCCTGGCGGTTTCTTCTTCTCTTCGTGACGCCGTTCGAGGATCGCGCTCGCGGATGTCGACGACGTCGCAAATGCATTTCCGCTTTGGCAGCATGCTGCCATGGATGCTTTCCACGGCATTCAATACCCACCACGTTGACAACGACCTCGCGACGAGCGCGGACTTCGTAGGAACGTACAATGCAGAGCGTCCGCGCATGTTCGAGAGGCGTGCGCTGGCGATGCTCTTCGTGCTTGGGTCGATCGCTGCAGCGGCGCCGGCGGCTGCCCAGCCCGATCCGCGGTCGACCGACGCGATCTTTACGCAAGCCGCAGCTGTACCGCAGGCCGGAATCGTTCGCGTGGGCGCCATCGGTTCGATCGAACGCGAGCGCGCGGAGAATGAATCGTCGACCGCCGCCATCGAGACACGGATGCTTTGGTCGATCGATGGGCGCTTTGCCGCGCAGATCTCGATGTATTCGTCCGAGCCGCTGTCGTATCCGGCGGTGCAGTTGCGCCGGCAATGGGTGTCCCAGGATCGGAGCGGCGTGGACCTGATGTCGACCATTACGTACCGCGGACTCGGTCCGGAGGCCGCCGGTGGTCAGGTGGAGACAGCGCTCGCGCTGGGACGCGTATTCGGCCCCGTTCTCTTGATGTCGAACGCGGCCATCGGGAAGGGCGTCGGAAGCCGAAACGACGTGGATTTCGCGGCCTCGGCCGTCGCCACCGTGCGACTCGTGGGGACCCTGCAATTGGGCGCCGAGGCGCGCGCGCGCACGGAGCTCATGGACGAATACAAGACGGACGAGGATACCGGACGCCCATTCCAGCTTCAGGGCGGCGGACTCGCGTCGGTGCGCTACGAGCGCATCGTTCTTCAAGGGCTCGTCGCTTGGAACTCGCCGCGCGGCTCCGCGCGCCCCGGACCGATGGCCTTGGCCTCGGCCAGCATCGATTTTTGACGCGGTCGTGCGACGACCTTGGTGACGTGGTCGACGGGAATATCGACCTCGAGGTGAAAACCCGACGTGAGCCCGACGTGGGACAGAAGGGCTCATTGAGTCATCGACGCACATGACTCCGATTGAGTGGGGCCGCGTGCCCCTTCGATTTCCGAGGATCACCGCAGTATTGGCCTCGCGCTTGCTCCATTCGTCTGCAGGCGATGCAGACTCATAGAGGCCCGGAACGACGCCAAGAGCGACATGAACTTCCGACCGCCGCGGAGGCAATACATGAGGACGGAACACGACTCACCGAGCAAGGAGCCGGTCCATGTGCTTCAGACACTCGCCTCGAAGCCGGACCTGACGGAACAACAGCGCCTGCTTCACGAGCTGCAGGTTCATCAAATCGAGCTCGAAGCCCAAAATCGTGAGCTTCGAGATGCGCAGGAACAGCTCGAGGAATCACGCAGCCGTTACGTCGATTTGTTCGACTTCGCCCCGATTGGCTACTGCACCTTCGACCTGAACGGATGCATTCTCGAGCTCAACTTGACTGCAGCATTGCTCTTTTGCGTGGCTCGAGCGGAGGCGGTAAGCAAGCCATTGACTTCCTTGGTGAGGATGACTGACCCGCACGCGCTCCGGCGTCATCTGAAAGCCTGCGCCGCCGAGCGGGTGCGCGTCACGACCGAGGTCACCTTCTCGACCAAAGGCCAACCCCCCGTGGTCGTTCAGATGATTTCGAATCCCGTGCTGGGGCCGTCGGGCAACGTCATCGCGTGCAGGACTGCACTGACCAACATTTCGGAATTGAAGATTTCCGAGAACGTCTTGCGCTTCTTGGCCGATGCAAGCGATACGCTGTCATCGTCCCTCGAATATGCGAATACCCTCTCCGCGGTCATACGCCTCGCGGTGCCCGTTCTGGCAGACATTTGCTTTTTGGACATTCTCGACGAGCAGAACCAACTCGAGCGTCTGGACGCGGCATTCGCGGATCCAAGCAAGGCGGTTCTCGCGGATGCGGTCAAGCGATCCGTCCCGAAAGCCGATTCGATGGCACCACAGGCCGAGGTTCTACGATCGGGTGAGGCGCGCGTGCTCTCCGACATCTCGTCATGGCCTGGCTGCGTGCCGGATGCCGTCGCCGGCATGGCCAAATCGGTCATGCTCATTCCTTTGACGGCACGGGGCCGAACCCTGGGCGTGCTGACGCTCATCATGGCCGATTCCGACCGTCACTATGGCAGCCGGGAGCTCGCAATCGCGCAAGACGTGGCGCGGCGCGCAGCGATGGCACTCGACAACGCTCGCTTGTACGAGGCGGCGCAGATCGCCATCCGCGCGCGAGACGATATTCTTGCCATGGTGTCGCACGATTTGAAGCAACCGCTCAATGGCATCGTGCTCGCCACGTCCACGGCGGAGGCTCGCCTCAAAGATTCCGCCGAATCCAAGGCCAATGGATTGCTGCAAATTGCATTGCGTTCCGCACGGAGGATGGACCGACTGCTCAGTGATCTGCTCGATTGCTCGAGCATCCAGTCCGGCCATCTGCCCATCCGCAAGTCCGAAACCACGGTCTCCAAGCTCTTTGCCGACGTGGAAACGGCATTCTCCGCGCAGGCCATGCAGAAGAACATTCGGCTCGAAATCCATTCTCCCCGAGAAGCCATTTGGCTCTCCTGCGACGAGGAACGCATCCATCAGGTCTTGTCGAACTTGATCACGAACGCCGTGAAATTCACCGACGAGGGCGGGCTCATCACGCTGCGCACGGAAAAGCGCGGGGAGAACATCGTCTTCCTCGTCTCGGATTCGGGTGTGGGCATTTCGGAAGCCCAGATGCCGCGCCTGTTCGAGCGTTTCTGGCAAGCCGAAGAGACGTCGCAGAAGGGGCGAGGGCTCGGCTTGTTCATCGCCAAAGGCATCGTGTCGGCCCATGAAGGTCGTATTTGGGTCGAAAGCCAATTGGGTCGAGGAACGACGTTTTTCGTCAGTCTTCCGATGGGGAACGTGCACGCTCGAAATGGCGCTCGATCACCCGACTCCGTTGCCGCTCATGCGACCGGTATCCTGGTGGTCGACGATGACCCGGAGATCCGGGGCATGCTTGCCGGCGTTCTCGCGGACGAAGGCTACGATGTCGTGCAAATGCCCGATGGGCAGAAAGCTCTGAAGCATCTGCGGCAATCATTGCAGATGCCCGGCTTGATCCTTCTGGACTTGCACATGCCGGTCATGGATGGCTGGCAATGCTTGAGCGAGCTCCGGGACGATCCTCGTCTGGCGCGGATACCGGTGGTCGTCGTCTCGACCAAGGAGTTCGCCAACGATGCACTTCCCATGGGCGTCGAGTTTCTGACGAAGCCCGTGCAGTTGAATGCCCTGCTCGATACGGTACGTCGCTCGGTACGTAGCCCGGCCAATTCGCCCATGCGCGATGGCCGATCGGCAATCGATCCGGTCCAAGATGTGTAATGTTGGAAGGCCCGATCAATGTTGCCGTACGCGTGCATAAATGTGATGTAGAAAATCCGAGACGGCAACCGCTCCGAACATCCCCATGGCCCATCGCGCCGGGCGGGGAAACCAAATCAACCCAACGCTCAGCACCGAGGCAGTCCAGGGGCCCATGCAAAATGGGCATGTTACGAGGCTGCCGACTGCGCGTCGGAGCCCCGCGCCCCTCGGCTTCTCTTTGATATCACCGGAGCGCTGGCTCTTCGTCCGGCGCGTGAAGGGAGCGCGCAGCGGAATGGTTACGCGCTCACGGCTCACGACACGTGTCAGCCAATGCGTGGCGAGCCCGATGAGGAGCATGTCCCTCGTTTCCATTCGGATCGGGAGCTTTCGCTTTCGAACCGTGAGACCGAGCACGGTGACAAAGCCTCCGAGAAACGCGACACTGAGTCCCACGTACGCCGTGATGGGCAGCTCCTCTTCGGTGTCTCCCTTGTACGACTCGATCACTTGATGGGCTCGATCTGCCATGTTGGACATGCGCTGCGTCGAAGCAAGAACGTATCCTCGGCCGTCGGGTGCAAAGGGCGAATTCTACCGCACAATTTGCGCGCAAATTGTGCGGTATTTCTTCCGATATCGTCACAATGAACGCCGCTCCTGCGACAGACGTGGCAAGTCTCCACTCGACGATTCCATTCGAGGCAACCCCAGGTTTCGGATCCTGCGTCCAGATGCCGGCGGTCGAAGCCCAGGCACGTCCATGGCTTGCTTTCTGCTCTCCTATCCAAGACAAGCCATCGCACGGAAAGGAGGGCCATCATGACGCAGCGTCGAACGAGATCGATCCCAGCCGTCAAACTGGGCCTGCGGTACTTCGTCGTATCCACCAAGCGGAGAGCATAGACCCATGGACTCGAGGCTCGACGTTCCCGTTTATCTCGAATGCCAGGAAGACGGCACCGTTTCCGCGTCGTGCCCGTCCCTGAGTTGTCATTGCAATGCACCATCGCGCGCCGACGCGCTCACCATGATCGATCAGCTCGTACGAACCGCGACCTTCCGAGCAGCAGCGCATCCTGCGGCACCCGCGGGTGAGACGTACGAAATCGTATTTCTCGCGATATCTTCTGCGAACATCCACGCCACCAAAGCGCGCCGAGCGAAAGGATGACGTAGGCTCGACGCTTGCTTCGATCACGATTCATGAGCGCAACGGAACGAGGCGAGGGAATGACCACACATTCGCAACATTCGCAAAAATCGGATCCGAAGGAAGATTCGGCCAAACGAGAGATCCTGAAGAAGCCAGGCAAGGACGACGTGCACGAGCAACGCGAGCCCGAGCAAGAACGAGAAGGCACGACGCGCGCGCCAGGGCAAAGTGCGCTCGAGCCCAAGGCGTCGCCAAACCTTCCAAAGAGGGAATAGCGGATCCACCCGTGGCGCCCCGATGCGCTATTCGCGTGGGCCGCATGGGGTGCGAAATGATGGATCTGCATGATTTTTTGAAGAGCGAACGCGACACACTCGTAGGACGCGCAGTGGGGAAGGTGCGCGAGCGATGGCCGGAGCAGGCGGATGAAATTCTCGCCTATCATCTTCGTCGATTCATCGAAGATGTCGTCGCGGCCATCGAGCAGCCAGCCGGTCCTGCCCCATCGCCTACGTCGCTGGATATCGTAAAGCCCGTGGCCGCGGAGCTCGGCAAAGAGACGCGACGGCGAGGCGCTTCGATCCAAGCGCTCGTGGCAAGCTTTGGAGCGGTCTCCGATCAGCTGGGAGAACTGGCTGGTTCGCGTGGTTTGTCTTTCTCCGCTGCGGAATATCGCGTTTTCAATCAGTCCGTGGATAGTGCGATTGCCACCGCGCTCGAAACCTATTTTCGCGACGAGCAATCTCGCGGGCTGGATCCGAAAACGAAGCAAATCGGTCAGCTCGCGCACGAGTTGAGAAACTCGCTATCGACGGCGCGCATGGCGCTGGCGATTCTGAAAGAAGGACGCCTGGGCGCGGAGAGTCGGACGGGAGACATCATCAACCGTAGCCATGCGCGCATGCAGGCACTCATCGAGAAAGTCCTTACCGCCAGCCGCCTCGAAGCCGGTGTCGAGGCACAACGCGAGCCGACCTCGATAACCGAGCTGCTGCGCAACGTGGTCGGTGACGCCGTGCTCGAGCGGGACATCACCATCGCTCTCGAATGCGAGCGCGAGGTCAAAGTAGAAGGTGACCCGCTCCTTCTCACGTCTGCGGTCAGCAACCTCGTGCAGAATGCCATCAAGTACAGCCACGAGAACGGCAAAGTCATCGTCCGGGCGCGGGTCGCGAACGGCGAAGCCATCATCGAAGTGGAGGACGAATGCGGTGGGCTTCCAGCGCACCAACGCGAAGCGCTCTTTGCCCCCTTCGTTCGCGGTCGAAAAGACAAGGAAGGCGTCGGCCTCGGTCTTTCAATCGTAAACGAAGCGGTCCGACTTCATGGCGGCAAGCTCGAAGTGCGCGATCTTCCCGGCAAAGGCTGCATCTTCTGCATCCGCTTGCCCGCCGCGTAGCATCTGCCCGCGATCAGACGCGGAGTCGTTGCGTGTCTTCATGCTCGACCTCCTCGTCGTTCGAGAGTGCCCTCAGGCTTGCCTTCCAAGCCTGCCTGATGGCGATTCCAAATTCTCTGGGATCTCACTGACCTTGGCCGCCGCCACGAACACGGATCGCGAGTCTGGAATGCCTTCGGCAATGGAGGCGCGCAGTTTTACGAATCGCTCGATGATGGCGGCGAGCCTTCCCTCGATGATTTCGGACACCGGGGCGTTCTCGAGTTCCATCGACTCCGCCTCCAAGTCCTGCCATTCCACGATCTCTTCGAGCCCTGCAAGATGAAGTCGGCTATGCACTTCGTGTCGAAGGGCGTGCATCTCCGAGAGTCGCTCCTGGAGGTGGGATGGCATCGAGGTTCGCATGCTGAGGCTCCTTTCAAACAATGGCTATGCGTAAACTGGGCCATGCCCTCCTTGCCTAGAGAACGCGTTTCTCGCTGTGGCACTTTTGCCGCGTTCTCCCGGCCAATGCAGTTTGGCCTCACCGGCAAAATTCAAAGGAAGAGGACCCCCAGGACGCCAAAAGAGAGGCGCCAGGATCGCCAGGTGAACCAACAATAAGCTCTCGTTTTTTGCGGTTATTGTTGGTTCAGTTGGCGATCCTGGCGGCCTTTGGCGTTCTTGGCGGTTCCTTCTTCATATTCGAGAATGGCTCGCCACTTCACGGATAGAACTCGACCGCGAGATTGATCCGGTATTGCGGGTACATGAAAGGGACACCTGAGAGTTGGGGGACCGGGACGGCCACGCCCAGTGGATTGAGAATGATGTAGAACAACCGCGATGCCTTCCACTCGATTCCCAGTGGATAGAGCTGGGCGAAGATGCCGGTGGACGCACGCGGTGCCCCGTACAAATCGAACAGCAGGGTCGAGGTCCCGGCGCTCAACGTCGTACGCAAATTGATGTTCTCGTAGGCAAGCGGAAACCGCAGCATTCCCGACAAATAGGCATTGAAGGTGCCCATCCGGAACGTGGAGCCGGTCGCCGAGATGAACGGATTCCACTCCGCGTCGAGCCCGAGAACCCACATTTTGCTGACCCGTAGGCGCGCGCCAACGTTGCCGGCCACCGCGGTTTTGTCGAACGATCCGGCGACACCTAAGCTCACCCCCAGTGCGACGTTGGGCGACTCTCGTGGAGGCAATGGCTCGGCAGGCGGGATCGCTTTGGGCGTGGGCTCGGCGCGCGCCGACGACGTCGTGAGCGCCCATGCAAGCGCGAACGCCGCACCGAATGCCGCGCCTCCTCGGCGGCGGCGACGGCGCACCGTCAAGGCGAGTGCGATGAGCCCCGCCATGGCCACGAATGTGCCCATCCCCCCGTCCGACGAACTTCGACATCCGCACCCCACGTCGGTTGCGTACCGTTTCTCCGGCGCGTCGCACCAGTTGTTCTCGAAGGTGCACCCCGCCGAATACCCGAGATACCGCTCGAGGAGCCCGCGAACGGTCTCCAGCTTCTGATCGCGCGTTTTGCTCGGATCCAGCGTGGCGTCGAGGATGGCGCTCGACGCTTCGACGGCAAGGTCACGACGCCTTTGGCGAAGGTCGTCGAGATCATCGCATTTGTCCAGCTCCGACGAATGCGGCGGGCCATCGTGGGCTTCATCGTGGCTGCGCGCGACCGCGTCCAGCCAATCGAGGGTAACCGTAATCCGCATTTGATCGGCGGTGCGGTACGTATGCGTGAAGCTATCCTGCACCGCGTGAATGGCCTGCCCCATACGCACGTAATAAGTCGGGAGTTGCGCATCGATCTGGCCGCGAATGGCAAGGTGAACGGTGAGCGCCGTTCGCAGATTGGGATTCGGCACCCCTGCAGCGTCCAATCCATCGAGCGCCTCCGTCACGCGCTGCATGATGAATTCGTGGCAGTCTTCGACCGCCTGCAATGTACCGTTGGGCTCCTTGCGGTCCGGTCCGCGAAGACAATGCTCCTTTTGGTTCTCGGGCGTCCCATGAATGGGCGCGAGCGAGCTCAAATCGTTCGCCCCCTCCCCCTTGAGATCGTTGTCTCGCACCCCGAGCAAAAGTGCCACGGCGTTCAAATCCTTCATATCGTCGGCGGGCGTAAATTGCACGTCGTCGATCAGCGCTGTTTCGTCGCGGTTGGCCGGAAGGGGCGCAGCCTGCGAACGGACTTTGCGCACGTTGCGAAGGGCCTCGCTGGTGATCGACTCGTGACATCCGCTCGTGGCCACATTCGAAATCGTGTAGGCGTGGGCCGATGGCAAGAAGCTCAGGATCGTCGCGGTGACCGTGGTCATCGTTGCAAGAACGCGACGACATCGCGCGCGAGGTGCGTGGGAATCCATGAGCGTGCTCGCGGCGCAATGCTCATGCCGGAGCCATGGGAGGACTCACGGCAAGGCGGCGCCAACCATGAGCCCACCGCCATCGGCTTGGGCGAAAGGAAGGATTTGCACGCCCGACTCGTGGATGGCCGGCAGCAGAATGCCTATTCCCGTACCGATCGCCGCACCGGCGATGACATCCGAGGGGAAATGCGCCCCCGAAGCCACGCGGGCGACGCCGACGACGCCGGAGCCTGCAAGGCCCACGCTGAACACCGCCCAGCCCAAGGCTGGCTTGCCGAGTCGCTGGAACGTGCGCAGGGCGGCGACCGACGTTGCCACGGTGTCCGCGACGTGCCCGCTGAAAAAGGAGCGCGCAGCATTCGCATCCGTACGCTCATCGAGCGGCGCGTCATCGTTGTAAACACGGGGCCGAGGTCTCGCCACGGCATAGCTCAGGGAAACCTGCAGCGCGCTGGTAACCAACATCGCTTCCGCCACGACGAGGTCGTCGCGCAAGCCATTCGCGAGCCCTTCATCGACCACGATGACGACGAGGGGACCGATCAGCGTGGCTGCCGTGGCGATATCCCCCACGACGGACCACGTTGGATCGTAGAGCCCCGCGGCCGCCCGGTCGAAGCCGTTGATCCGCGAACGATCGCAGTTCGGCGCGCACGCGACACCCCGCGCCTCGGGCAAGAAAAAGAAGCTCGACGCGATCGCCCCGGCCACGAGAACGATGGGCAAATCGAGCTCGAGATGGACCTTGTACGCGGGCCCACGTGCGGTTGGTTCCGCGGCTGCGGTCGAGGTGACCGACAAGGAGAAGAGCTGCACCGTGAGCGCGAGCGGAGCCCAGCGAGACCAGCCAAGGTAGCTCATGACCCCATGAAGCCTCGATTCACGACGACGCGCAACCCCGCGTCGTGTCGTAAGACGGATACGTAGTCGTTATTTCGACCTTTCAATGAAAAAGGACCGGCTCGGGCGAGCCATTTCAACCAGGGGAATGACGAATTTGAAGACCGTGCCGCCACCCGGCGCAGAACCGACATCGATGGCACCGCCATGGGCTTCCACGATTCCTCTAGCGATCGCGAGCCCAAGGCCAACGCCCTGCCTTGCATCGTTCGATCCTTGCCAGAACGGCCGAAAAATCCGATCGCGGAACTCCGCAGAGATGCCAGGCCCCGTATCGCGCACGCAAAAGATGGCGTGCGTGGTGGACAGCTCCAGCTCCACGTCGACGCGACCACCCTCCGGGGTGAACTTGATGGCATTGGAAATCAGATTTCCAAGTGCTTGCTCGATGCGATCGGCATCGCACTCGATCGAGACGTCCTGCGACGGGACGGCGCACGACATCGTGATCCGCTTTCGATCGGCGAGTCGCCGGAGTTGTTCCAGGACTCCTTTCACGAGCGCTCGGGCGTCGACGCGATCCCGCTGGATCGACAAGTGTCCCCGTTCGAGCTTCGACATGGCCAGTAGATCCTCGATCAATCGCTGCATCTGTTGGACGCTTCGCTCGAGCGCGACCCCTACCCCGAGCCCATCGATCGGGCTGCCTTCCTGTAAGAGCAGCGCATACCCCGCAATGACGTGGAGCGGATTTCGCAGATCGTGTGCCACGATGGCCATGATTTCCTCGCTGCTGCGAACGATGGCACGTTCCAACTCGCTGGCGGTAACCGCCATCCACTCGTCGATGGTCGCGTGCAGGAGCTCCACGCCATCGAGGCCGAGCACGATGAAGTTTTCATCGCAGAGCGCGTGAACGGCGCGGCGCAAATGCGAAAGCTCCCGGAGGGCCTCGGTGACCGTATATTGCGCATTCAAGCGATGCCGCGTATGGGACCTGGCCACATCCGAAGCGCGATCGCCTTCGCTCGCGTGCTCGACCTCTTGGCTTGGGTTTCGCGCAAACTTCGCAATGAGCAGGTCGACCAGTATTGGAACATCATCTTCGAGGGCTGGACGGGAGAGCTTATTGGCGGCCGGGATCTCGGGGTCGTTCACGACCCGTTGCACCCATCGTTCGATCAGCAGATTTCGATTCTTATGAAGAAACCCTGCAAAGTGGCCTCGAGCCGACCGCTCCGCAGAAATGCGTTCGTGTTTGCTCATGGTTCCCCTTTGGCGCTTTTAGATTCTAGCTGGCGCGGCATCAAACGCCTGCCGATCTCATGCCGGGGTAAGACCTAGGACGATTTCATCCAATGCCTTGTACGATGACGCGCGAAGAGGACGCTTTGGCGACGCGTCGTACCCGGCGCTTGTAGCAACTTGCCGCGAAGGCGAGCTTTGTCACAAATGTAAAGAACGAGGGGCCACAGGGCGTTGCGCAAATAGTGCGCTTCGCAAATCCGCGCTTAAGTCGCAAAGAACGTCTGAAAAACATCCCTTTTCGATTCATCGCGAACGGCGGGGCATTGCGGTTGCAATTCGGGGCTCCGAGCGGGCCGCACATGCGCGCCCCATCGGAGAGGAGCGAAGTCATGAAAGGCTTTTTTCGAGCCGCGGCAGCGGTGTGCACTTTCGGTGTAACGGCGAGTTCGTACGCACAGACTGCAACGCCAGCAGCTCCACAGGCCCCCCAGGCCCCTACCACCCCGCAGGCGCAGCAGGCGCCACAAACGTCGCAAACTCCGCAGACGCCCCAAACCCCTCAGGCTCCCCAAACACCTCAAACTCCTCAGGCGCCTCAGACTCCTCAGACCCCTCAAACGCCGCAAGCTTCACAAACGCCATCGACCACCACGGTCACGTCCGCACCGGTCGTCGTATCGCAATCGGGAAGTACCGTGCAGCGTGACACTTCCGCCGATACGTATCGGCCCAATCGCAAACTCCTTATCGGCGGCGTGCTCACCCTCGGCGTGGCGTACGCACCAGCGGCCGTCGTAGGCAGCACCAGCGATCACCATGGTGATCGCAGCCTCCTCATACCGTTGGCAGGCCCCTGGATCGACCTGGCCGACCGTGGTCCTTGCGGAGGCTCGGGCCAACAATCGTGCGGCGACGATACGGGCAACCGTGTGCTCATCGCGGTGGACGGCGTCTTCCAAGCCATCGGTGCGCTGCAGATCTTGGGCGCCTTCATCTGGCCCGAGACGCGTCGGGTCGAAGTCATCGAGGGCAAGGGTTACCTTGCGCCCGTCGCCCAGAAGCGTTCGGTGCCCGTGGCCCAGCAGCAGAAGCTACAATGGCAAGTGGCACCAGCCCGCCTTGGCCGCAGCGGATACGGGATGTCACTGGTCGGCACGTTCTAGTCTGGTCGCGCGGAAATCAGGCAGCGGGAGCGTAGGAGGCCCGATGGCATAAGCTCAGCCAATTTTCCTCGAGAAGCGCTTCTTCTGGCCTTGGCGCGAGCGATGTGTAGAGAATCCAGACATGGCGGTCCGCATCGGGTGGTTGAGCTTCGGTGAGCGAGCATGACGCAGGAAGGGCAATCCGCC
This sequence comes from Sorangiineae bacterium MSr12523, assembly GCA_037157775.1. Classification (NCBI taxonomy): domain Bacteria; kingdom Pseudomonadati; phylum Myxococcota; class Myxococcia; order Myxococcales; family Pendulisporaceae; genus Pendulispora; species Pendulispora brunnea. The sequence continues at coordinate 1,129,055 of CP089982.1, read as the reverse complement.
GAATCCTCGAACGGCTCTCCGTTACCGCCCGAAGCATCGTCGCTCTTCGCACACGGCGGCGAAACGGGCGCTCTGCTGAGCGCGATCGATTGGACCTCCACCCCGCTCGGCGCGGTGTCGGGCTGGTCGCAGGCATTGCGCACCATGGTGGGACTTCTGGTGCGCAACCGGTTCCCACTCCTACTCTGGTGGGGCCCGAAGTTCATCCAGATTTACAACGACGCCTACAAGCCTATCCCCGGAGCGAAACATCCGCGCGCACTCGCGCAGCCTGCTGCGGAGTGCTGGGTCGAAATATGGGACATCATCGGGCCGATGATCGAGGCGCCATTCCGGGGCGAGCCCGCCACGACGAGCGATGATCTCTGCCTATTTTTCAATCGAAAGGGATTCGTCGAAGAAGCGCATTACAAAGTAGCCTATAGCCCCGTTCCCGATGAATCGGTGCCTTCCGGCATTGGCGGAGTGCTTGCCACGGTCGCCGAGATCACGGAGGAGGTCTACGCGCGCCGCCAGCTGGCCACTTTGCGCGATTTGGCGACGCAATCGTCATTCGCCAAGACCGCGGAGGAAGCGTGCGAAATGGCCGCGCGCACGATGGAGGCGAACGACAAGGATATCCCGTGCGCGTTCTTCTACCTGCTGCAACCCGATGGCAAGACAGCCAAGTTGGTGAGCTCGGCGGGATCCACCTTCGCACTCGACGAAGAAGCCCACGGCTGGCCGCTGGGACGCGTTCTGCGCGAACGGAGCGGCGCCGTGGTGGATCTTGGCTCGTTCGAGCTACCGTGCGGGGCCTGGGAGCAGGCGCCGCGGCAAGCCGTCATTCTGCCGCTCACCGCACCCGATCAGCCTCGATCCTACGGCGCCCTGGTGATGGCCGCGAGCCCGCATCGAGAGCTGAACGAGCAGTATCAGACCTTTTTCAAGCTGGCCGCCGAGCACGTGACATCCGCGATTCGGAATGCGCGGGCCTACCAGCACGAGCGCGAACGGGCGGAGAAGCTCGCGGAGATCGACCGCGCCAAAACGCGCTTCTTCAGCAACATCAGCCACGAGTTTCGTACCCCGCTGACGCTCATGTTCGCGCCCATCGAAGACATGCGCACCGATCAGAGGCACCAGACGGAGGAAGGGCGTGAGCGCATCGATCTTCTTCACCGGAACGCGCTCCGCCTCTTGAAGTTGGTCAATACGCTTTTGGATTTCTCGCGCATCGAAGCGGGCCGTATCGAAGCTTCTTACGAGCCAACGGATCTCTCCGCGCTGACCGTCGAACTCGCGAGCAACTTTCGTTCGGCACTGGAACGGGCCGGCTTGGAGCTGGGCATCGATTGTCCACCGTTGCCCGAGGCGATCTACGTCGACCACGGCATGTGGGAAAAGATCGTCCTGAATCTGCTTTCGAACGCCTTCAAGTTTACGTTCGCCGGCACCATTCGGGTGCAGGTGCGCGCGGTCTCCGGTGCCGCCGAACTCGAGGTGAGCGACACCGGCATTGGCATCGCCGAGGACGAATTGCCGCGCCTCTTCGAACGCTTTCACCGGATCGAAGGGGCCCGTTCGCGCAGCTACGAGGGCTCGGGCATCGGGCTTGCGCTCGTGCAAGAACTCGTGCAGCTGCACGGCGGCCAAATCGAAGTGCGGAGCCAGCTGGGCAAGGGAACGACGTTTTGCATTCGTCTTCCGTTCGGCGCGGCGCATTTGCCCAAAGATCGCCTTCGCGCCGCCCGCACGCTCCAATCCACGGCGGTTACCGCGGGCGCATACGTCGAGGAGGCGCTGCGCTGGGTATCGAGCCCCAGCGCGGAGCCTTCCGCATTCACGACAGGCCGAGAGAGACCGGCGACGGACGGACCGCTGGAACGCATCCTCGTGGCGGACGACAACACCGATATGCGCGATTACCTCGTACGGCTTCTCCGCGAACGCTGGGATGTCGTCTCCGTGGGCGATGGGCAAGCCGCGCTGGAGGCCATCCGACAGAATCCTCCCGACCTCGTGCTGTCGGACGTGATGATGCCGGGCCTCGATGGTTTTGCGCTCCTTCGCGCTCTGCGCAACGATGTTTCGACGCGCGCTCTTCCGGTGGTTCTTCTGTCCGCCCGTGCCGGCGAGGAGGCGACTTCCGAAGGGCTCAAGGCCGGTGCCGACGATTACCTCATCAAACCGTTCACGGCGCGAGAGCTCTTCGCACGAATCACCACACGGCTTGCCGCGGTTCGAGCGGCCCGTGCGTCGAAGGAGCAACGCACGAATCTCTATCGAGCTTTCATGCAAGCGCCTTTTCCCGTGGCCATTTTCCATGGCCCCAATCATGTGGTGGAGCTCGCGAACGAAGCATGTTTGAACATCTGGGGCAAGACGACGGACATTCTCGGACTGCCGTTCGTGGAGGGCCTCCCCGAAATCAGCAACCAGCCATTCCCCAGTCTCTTGGACGGCGTTTACCGAACAGGGATTGCTTACCATGGCCAAGCCGAGGTGGCGTGGTTGCCAACCGGACCGGGCGGACAACTTCGGGATGTCTATTTCACCTACGTCTATGCCCCACTTCTCGATGCGCGCGGCAGCGTCGAGGGCATCATGGTGTGCGCTTTCAACGTGACCGAACAGGTCTATGCTCGACAGCAGGCGGAAGCCTTGAGCGCGGAACTTCAGACCAGCGCCGAAGCACTGCATCAAACCGAGAAGCAGTTCCACACGCTCGCCGATACCATGCCGCTGCTTGCTTGGTACGCCGACCCCGACGGGCGTATTCCCTGGTACAACCGGCGTTGGTTCGAATACACGGGAATGAAGGCCGAAGAACCCGAACGCTGGTCCTGGGAATCCGTTCACGAGCCGCAGGATTTGCCGCGTGTCGTTGCCAAATGGAAGGCCGCACTCGAGAGCGGGGAGCCCTGGGAGGACGAATTTCGCTTACGGCGGCACGATGGGCAATATCGATGGTTCCTTTCGCGCGCCATTCCCCTGCGCGACGCGCGCGGGCGTATCGTTCGGTGGTTTGGTACCAACGTCGATGTCGACGACCAGAAGCAACTTCGAGAACAAGCGGAAATCGCCAATCGATTGAAGGACGAGTTTCTGGCGACCATGAGCCACGAGCTTCGCACGCCCCTCAACGCCATCCTTGGATGGTCCGGCCTTCTACTCGGCGGCGAGCAGGATGCGACGACACTCGAGCGAGCGCTGATGACGATCGAGCGCAATGCCAAGACGCAAGCCCGCCTCATCGAAGACATTCTGGATGTCTCGCGCATCATCAGCGGCAAGATGCGGCTCGACATGCGACGGGTGGACGTCAAAGCCATCGTGGACGCCGCGCGCGACGTCGTGCAACCCGCGGCCGAAGCAAAGGGCGTCACCTTGAAGGTGGAGGTGAAGGCCGAGCGGAACGTGGCGCTGTTGGGTGATGCCGATCGCCTTCAGCAAGTCCTATGGAACCTTCTCATCAATGCCGTGAAGTTCACCCCTTCGGGTGGCAAGGTGTCGCTGCGTGTCGAGCGCGTAGCCAACGCGATGCGATTCGTGGTGCACGATACGGGCGCAGGTATTCCGGCGGCGCATCTTCCGTTCATCTTCGAGCGATTCCGCCAAGTCGATAGCTCGATGGCTCGCAAATACGGCGGATTGGGACTGGGGCTCGCCATCACTCGTCATATCGCCGAACTTCACGGCGGGTCCGTATCGGTCGAAAGCCAGGGCGAAGGCAATGGTTCGACGTTCATCGTCTCCCTTCCCATCCGTGCGATCTACGAAGCCGAGTTGGAAGCTCGCGCGGCGATCCCCACGGCGAGTTCGGCTCGCTCCTCCTCTCCGCCCGAACGAAATTCGACGTTGCTGGTGGGCGTGGATGTTCTGGTGGTCGACGACGACGAGGATTCGAGGGTGATCGTTCAGCAGGCTCTCCGCCGGGCCGGTGCATCGGTCATCACGGCAGACTCGGCGCGTTCGGCGATGAACCTGCTCCTGGAACGTCGCGTCGATGTGGTGGTCAGCGACATTGGAATGCCCGAGGAAGACGGATTCGCATTCATCCAGCGCGTTCGCTCGCTACCGCCCAATCAGGGGGGAAATGTGCCCGCGATTGCATTGACGGCCTACGCCCGCAGCGAGGACGCCGCACGGGCGCTCCGCGTGGGCTACCAGCGCCATCTCGCCAAGCCCGCCGAGGTCGATGCACTCGTGAGGATGGTGGCCACCCTCGTCAATCCGCTCTCACCGAGTACCAATGGCCGACACGACGTGAAATGAAGTTCGGGGATCGCGGTTCTTCTCGTCCCATGCGGACGTGATCACCTCGCCGGTAGCGTCTTGCTTTTTTGCGCCCGGGGCTTGCGGCAATGCCGGTTGTCTTGCGGTCACGCATGACCCATCTTTTGCCCTGAACGCTGGGCACGTCGACGATGTGCTCATGCCCGGGCACTTCACCCGCCAATACTTACGGACTTATCATCCATGCGAAGAACCACGTTCGCGGCGCTCGCAGTGTGCGCCGTAGTTTGTGAAACCAATGCGGCCAGCGCCCAAGCCACCGGCCCGACCGCCTCCGTCAGCTACGAGCGCTCGACAATCGGGCTCGAAAAACCGCAATCGCGCGATACCAAGGATTCGATTGGCATTCAGACATTGCGTTTTCGCGCGGCCTATCCAATCCCACTTGGAGAGCGAACGATACTCGTTCCCGGACTCTCGTACGATCTTCTCCACTTTCCGGAGACGACGAGCAAGGGTTTGCCCACCGATACGTTGCACGCGCCGATGGTGAACGTGAGCCTCATCCAGCTACTCGGCAGTCGTGTGATGATCGGCGGGGAGATCCGATCCGGTCTCAGCTCGGATTTCCAAGAGCGCATTTCGAGCGACGATCTCGCGCTCACCGTCGCGGCCATGGGCACGTACAAATTCGCCGACAACTTCTCGCTCGGCGCTTATCTTGGCTACAACCGCCAGTCACGTACGTTCTTCCCCGCCGTTGCGCTGAATTGGGACATCCGTGAGCGCTTTCGCATTCGTGGCTGGATACCCGCGTCGACCCACGTGGAGTTCCGCGCCACGCCCTGGCTGACGGTGGGCATTCGCGAGGCATTGGATTTCGACGTCTTTCACCTGAGCGGCCGCAAATACGGTGAAGGCGGCACGCAGTTTTCCTATATGACGATCAACGTCGGCCCGCAGGCCACCGTGAGCTTCTCCGACACGACGCACCTCGATATCTTTGCGTCGGCCAGCGTGATGCGCCGTTACGAATGGATGGTCGATGGGGACTCCAAGCGAGACGGTTACCTGCCATCGGTGATCACCTTCGGGGCTCGTCTCTGGTTCGGATCCGCCGGCTGGCGCGGCGAGCCTTGAGCGTCTCGTAGTACCTCGCTTTTGGCGGGTTCGGTCCGCGCCGGGGGGCGGATGCGCGGCGCACATCCAGCGTCGCGGTGCATGGTGAAATCGCAGATCACACATCCGCGCCGGGCGAGTTCGACCCCAAAAAGGCATACCGCCGTCGTCTTCGTCCCCTCGTGATGGTATAAATGCAGAGCGGCGACACTCGGGGGACCGTTGGGAGATCGATGACGTCCCTGCGCCATTGCATTCTCGGAGAAAAGATTCACGAAAACGACAGCGTGCTAATCTATCGCGGACGGCGCGCGTCCGACGGGCGTGCCATTGCCGCCAAGATCCTGCGCAGCGCGTATCCCACCACGCGGGACATTGCCAAGTTACGGCACGAGTATACGATTCTAAGTACGCTATCGCTCGATAACGTCGTTCGCGTTCACGATCTCGAGCAAGAGGACGGCCGCTTCGCGATCATCATGGACGACGTGCGCGGTGACTCGCTCGCGCACCTCCTGCGCGCGCGGCGCCTGTCGTTCGAGCAGTCGTTGGGCGTCGCGTGTGCACTGGCCGGCGCCGTGGCGGCCATTCATGGGCAAGGGATCCTGCACAAGGACATCAAGCCGTCCAACGTGCTCGTCGACCCAAGCGGCTTTCCAAGTACCAGCCGCGTCACCTTGATCGACTTCGGCATTGCCACCCGGCTTTCGCAGGAGGCTCGCGGCGCCGAGCCGCCCGGTACGCTCGAAGGCACGCTCGCGTACATGGCGCCCGAGCAAACGGGCCGCATGAACCGCGGTGTCGATGCGCGCGCCGATCTGTATTCGCTCGGTGTAACGCTCTACGAGCTCTTCGCCTTTGCGCTGCCCTTCGTCTCCGCCGATCCGATGGAGCTCGTGCACAGCCACATCGCGCGGCTGCCGCGCGCCCTGCACGAGGCGGCGCCCGAGGTGCCGCGGGCGATCTCCGACATCGTGATGCGACTCCTGCGCAAAGTCCCCGAGGAGCGCTACCAGAGCGCCGCGGGTGTGCGGGCGGATCTGGACGCGTGCCTCGCGGAGTGGCGCACCACCGGCACCATCGCACCGTTCGTGCTCGCCACCCACGATCACAGCAGCGAGCTGCGGATTCCGCAAAAGCTGTACGGCCGTGATAGCGAGGCTGCCGCGCTGCTGGTCGCCTTCGATCGCGTGGTCGTCGGGCGCCCGGAGCTGCTTCTCGTGGCGGGGTATTCGGGGGTCGGCAAGTCCGCACTGGTCAACGAGATCCACAAGCCGATCGCGCGCCGCCGTGGCTATTTCGTATCGGGCAAATTCGATCAATTCGATCGCAGTGTCCCTTACGCACCGATCACGCATGCCTTCCGCGAGCTCGTGCGCCAGGTGCTCACGGAGCGCGACGAGGCGCTCGCGGTGTGGCGCCAAAGACTCTCGAGCGCTCTAGGGAGCAACGGCCAGGTCATCGTCGACCGCATCCCGGAGCTCGAGCTCGTGATCGGGCCCCAGCCCGCGGTCCCCGAGCTCGCCGCGGCCGAATCGCAGAACCGCTTCGTCCTGGTCTTCCAGAATTTCGTCCGTGTCTTCTGCTCGGGCGATCGCCCGCTGGTCGTCTTCCTCGACGACCTTCAGTGGGCCGATCCCGCCTCGCTGCAATTGATTCGGCACCTGTTGACCGATCCCGAGGGCGGTCATTTGCTCCTCATCGGTGCCTACCGCGACAACGAAGTGGGCTCCACGCATCTCCTCAGCCTCGCACTCGCCGAGCTGCGGGCGGCCAGCGCGGCGGACACCAAAGTGCGCAGCATTGCGCTCGGGCCGTTGGAGCTCGGGCACGTGGCCGAATTGCTCGCCGATACCCTGCGATGCACGTGCGAGGAGGCCACACCGCTCGCGCGCGCCGCACTCGACAAAACGCAGGGAAATCCCTTCTTTTTGACGCAATTCATTCGCTCGCTCCACGAGCGCGGCCTCGTGGTGTTCGACGCCAAGGCACGCCAGTGGACGTGGGATCTCGGCGCCATCGATCGCATGATGGTGACGGACAACGTCGTCGACTTCATCGTCGAAAAGCTCCGCCGGCTGGGCCCGGAGACGCAGCGCGTGCTCACCTACGCCGCCTGCATTGGCCATAGCTTCTCCCTCGCGCTGCTCGCCGAACTCGACGAGCGTCCGCCGGCCGACGTCGCAGCGGATCTCTGGGATGCGCTGCGCGAGGGGCTCGTGTTACCGCAGGACGCCGAATACCGCTTTTTCGACGGACCGGCGACCGCCCTCGTGCGGGCGGAGACCGCCGATGGCACGCTCGACGTGCGCTATCGCTTTTTGCACGACCGCGTGCAACAGGCCGCCGACTCGCTCGTCGGAGACGAAGTGCGCCGCGCGCATCACTTGAAACTCGGGCGCCTGCTGCGCGGCAAGCTCGAACGGCAGCGCGCCGACGAAGATCTCTTCGAGGTCGTGCGCCACCTCAATTTCGCAGCCGGCGATATCACGTCCGAGGGCGAGCGCGTCGACTTGGGGCGTTTGAACCTGACGGCCGCACGCCGGGCCAAAGCCGCCACCGCATACGCCGCGGCGGCCGCCTTCGCCGCGTCGGGCATGGCGATGCTCACCGAATCGAGCTGGAAAAGCGATTACGACTTGGCCTTTGCGCTGCACACCGAGCGCGCCGAATGCGAATACCTGATTGGCCAATTCGATGTTGCCGAACCGCTGTTCGACCGTCTCCTCGAGCGCGCGAACGCCAAGCTCGAGCGCGCCCGCGTGCACAACCTGCGCATCGTGCTCTACACGACCCTGGGCAAGTTCGCGGACGCCATCGACGTCGGGCGGGCGGGCCTCGCCGTCTTCGGCATCGACATGCCCCAGATTGGCCCCGAGCTGGACACCGCCCTCGGCGCCGAATTGGCCGACGTGGAGACCAACCTCGGACCCCGCCGCATTGCCGATCTGGTGGACGCGCCGCTCCTCACGGATCCGGATCGACAGGCGGTGCTGCGGCTCTTGATGAGCCAAATATCGGCCGCCTATTTGACCCACCCCGCATTGCTGGGATGGGTCATCGTCAAACAGGTCAACATCTCACTTCGATATGGACACTCCGACGTATCCTCGTGCGGATACATGATGCACGGCCTCGTTTTGGCGGGCGTCATGGGCCGCTACGAGCAGGCGCAGGAGTTCGGTCGACTGGCCCTCGCGCTGAACGAGCGATTCAAGAACGTCGACCTGACGTGCAAATTGAATTTCATGTACGGCGTATTCCTGTTCTTCCGGCAACCGCTGCGAACGTCGCTGGAATACTCGCAGCGTGCCTACGCCGCGGGGCTCGAGTCGGGTGATTTTCCGTATTTGTCCTATACGTGTTACAGCCTGCTCATGGGCAAGCTGGGGCTCGGTGTGCCGCTCGAGGAGCTGGTCCCGGAGACCGACCGATTCCTCACGCTCATGGGGCGCACGAAGGATGCGATGGCCACCGCGTTCCTGCGCGCAGGCCGGCAGATGCTCGCCAATTTGCGCGGAGAGACCCACGGCTCCGCGCCCGATGCGCTCGACGACGCGTCGTTCCGCGAAGAGGGATTTGCCGCGCGCATGATCGAATCGGGCTTTCTGCTCGTCGTACTTTGGTATTACATCGTCAAGTTGCAATTGCGGTTCCTCTACGAGGATTACGCCGGCGCCCTCGAGATGGCCGAGCTCGCAGAGTCGAACAAGGCGAGCAGCACGGGGCACTTCTTCAAGACCGAGCTGCCGTTCTACGCCAGCTTGACCGCCACTGCGCTGCTGACGGACGCGCGCGCCGAGGATGCGCCGCGCTACCGTGCGCTGCTCGAGACCAATGCCACGGAGCTTGCGATCTTCGCCGCGAATGCTCCGGAGAACTACGGCCACAAGGACCGCCTCGTCTCCGCCGAGCGCGCGCGCCTCGACGGCGACCACGGCAAGGCCGCAGAACTTTACGACGAAGCGATCGCACTCGCGCAGCGCAATGGCTTCGCACGCGATCATGCCCTCGCCAACGAGCTCGCGTCCAAGTTCTACGCCGCGCGCGGCCGTACCACACTGGCGCGGGCGTACATGACCGAGGCGCACTTCGACTACACGCGCTGGGGCGCGATCGCGAAGGTCGAAGATCTCGAGCGGCGTTATCAGCATCTTTTGCTGCGCTCCGACGCGATCGTCGAGACGGGCGGCGTAAGCAGCCGGCACTCCACGAGCAGCACCCGATCCACCACGGGCGATGTGCCCGGCTCGGGGCGGCTGGACGTGGCCACCGTGGTCCGCGCAGCGCATGCCATCTCCGGCGAGCTCGTTCTCGATCGCGTGCTCGAGCGCCTGCTGCGCATCGTTCTCGCCAACGCGGGGGCGCAGCGTGGCTCGTTGCTCCTGCAGCGCGATGGAAAGCTGCTGGTCGAGGCCGTGGCCACGGTGAATCCCGATGTCGTGCAGGTGGGTCTGGGCTCGGAAATCGGCACAGCGAGCGATTTGGCCACCACCGTGGTGCACTACGTGGCACGCACGCGCGAGTCCGTGGTGCTCGCCGACGCCGGCGCCGATCCACGCTTCACCGACGATCCGCACATCGCCGCAGCGCGCCCGCGTTCGCTCCTCTGCGTCCCCATGGCGCATCAAGGGCGGCTCACCGGTGTGCTCTACCTCGAGAACAGCCTGGTCACCGGTGTTTTCGATCGGGCGCGCGTCGAGCTCCTCCAAGTGCTCTCGGCGCAAGCAGCGACCGCCGTCGAAAACGCGCTCCTGTACGCCGCTATGCAGGCCGCCACCGCACGCCTCTCGCAGGCGAACGAGACGCTGGAGCAGCAGGTCGCGCAGCGCACCGAGGAACTGCGCAAAACGGTCGCGGATCTCTGGAGCGAAATCGACCTCGCGCGCAAGATTCAAACCGTGCTGCTCCCGGGGCAGCCCGCGCTTTCCGGCTACGACGTGGCCGCGGTGATGGTCCCCGCGTCCGACGTGGGGGGCGATTACTACGACGTGTTCCGCGCGAGCGGAACCGAGTGGGTCGTCGTAGGCGACGTCTCCGGGCACGGCATTCCGGCGGGGCTCATCATGATGATGGCCCAAACCGCCGTGCGAGCGCTCGCACAGCACCTCGGCTCCGACACAGCACCGCCCATGCCCTCGGAGGTGCTCGCCGCCGTCAACGCGGCCATCTACCGCAACCTGCGCAAAATCGGAGACGGGCAATACATGACGGCGACCGCGTTCCGCTTCGATGGCGGGACGGACGGTGCCGTGTGGTACGCCGGCCTGCACCTGGACATCCTCGTTTACCGCGCCGCGAAGGGCGAGGTCGAGGTCATCGAGACCACCGGGGTATGGCTCGGCGTACTCGAGGACATCCGCACCTTGATCCCCGACGCGCGCATCGTGCTCGAGCCGGGCGATGTCATGCTGCTCTTCACCGACGGCCTCACGGAGGCGCGCCGCGAAGGGCAATTGCGCGGGCTCGAGCCGGTCATCGAGCGGTTGACCACGGCCGCTCCCACGGCCGAGAGCGCCCGCGCCCTCGTGGAGAGCGTCCTCGATGATCTCGCGGGGTGCGAGGTCTCCGACGACGTGACGGTGGTAGCGCTCCGGCGCACGGCCAACGCGCGGGGCGGTGACGACGCGTGAGCGGGAGGTGCATCGAGCTCGACCTGCTGGCCTCACCCGGGTGCTGGGCCGAAGTCCGCGAGGTGCGCCAGCGCGTGAAGCGCTTGATGGCGAGCTACGACGAAGACGTGCAGGACGCCGCCGTGATGACCGCGTCGGAGCTCCTGGAGAACGCACTCAAATACGGTGTTGCCATCGAAGGCGCTTCGGCGGCGCGCTTCGAAATGCACCTCGACGAGGGTGCCTTGACCATCGCGACGACCAACATCGTCGACTCCGACGCGGAAGGCGCCGCGCTTCGCGCGCGCATCGAGCACATCATGCGCGAGCCCGACAAGGAGGCGCTCTACCTGCAACGCCTCCAGGACTTCATGGACACGTCGACCGTGGCAGGAGGCCTGGGCCTTTACCGTGTGGCGTTCGAAGGGGCGTTCGATCTGCAGTGCGCGACGGGGAACAAAATGGTGGTAGTCACGGCAAGGCGGGCAGTGCCATGAAAGATGTCGAGAGGTTCGAACGCGATGGCTTGGTGCTGACGCTCGCCATGACCGACGAGGAGATGACCATCACCTGGCGCGGCACCAGCGACGACCGGAACCCGCAGGTGTTCCTCACGCCACTTCTGACCCGCCTGGCCATCCGCGCGACCGGCAAGCGCGTGACGGTCGACTTCCGGCACTTCGAGTACATGAACTCGTCGACGGTAGGACCGATCATCGCCTTCATCAAAGCTCTCGACGGTCGTTGCACGCAAGCCAAGCTCCTCTACGACACATCCCTCGCCTGGCAGCGGGTGAACTTCCGCTGCATGCGAACCATCGCGCGAACCTTGAAGAACATCCATGTCGAGGGAGCCTGACCCATCGGGCCCACGAGAAGCTCATCGCATGCGCCCCCGCTGAAGACGTAGGTGAACCGCGCTCGGGCTCTCGGTAGCCGGCCGGAAAGCCTATACTCACGCCATGACAAAGATCGTCCGGGGTGTTCTTTGTATGGCCGGGTTCATCGTCGTGGCCGCGTGCAGCAAGCCGCCGGCCACCACTCCAGCTCCCACCGAGGCGACGAGCGGCGCGGCCAGCGCATCGTCGCCGCCGGAGAGCGAGTCCGCACGGCCCGCGCCGCCGATGCCCGGCAGCGATCGCGATGCACACGGCTGCATCGGGTCGGCCGGATATCAATGGTGCGCCAAAGAAAACAAATGCGTCCGCTCATGGGAGCTCGCAAAGGAAAAGGGCTTCGCAGTCGACAAGGGAGCCTTCGACACCTACTGCGGCCATTAAATGGGCGAGCACGCCAACTGACCCAACAATAAATCCCCCCAAAATCGAGAGTCTATCGTTGGTTCACCTGGCGATCCTGGCGCCTCTCTTTTGGCGTTCCTGGCGGTTTCTTCTTCTCTTCATGACGCGGCCAGCATCGTCTTGCGGATGGTGCCGGTGACTCGATATCGTGCCGGCGCATGAAGCGTATCTTCATGACCGGAATTGGAACGGGGGTGGGCAAAACCTTGGCGGCGGCGTGTGTGACCGAGGCGCTGAAAGCTCATTACTGGAAACCCGTCCAAGCCGGATTGGACGATGGAACCGATACTCGGACCGTCAAGTCGTTGCTGTCCAACACGAACTCGGTTTGCCACGAGGAAGCGTACCGCCTCCGCGAGCCCGCCTCGCCGCACTTGGCGGCAAGGATGGAGGGGCTCACCATCGACCCTGCGAAGATCGTGCAGCAGGCAGACGCGATTCAGCCCCAGGATGATTACTTGATCGTCGAGGGCGCGGGTGGCCTGCTGGTGCCGCTCAACGACGACGTGTTCACCATCGACTTGATCCGCTCGCTGCGGGCGCAGGTCATCGTCGTGGCGCAGAATTACCTCGGCAGCATCAGCCATTCGCTCTTGACCGCCAGGGTCCTGCAGCAGACGGATATTCCCGTTCTGGGATGGATCTTCAGCGGCGTCGAGCACTCCAACGAAGCCGACATCGTGCGCTGGAGCAAGTGGCCACTTCTCGGGCATATTCCTTTTGCGTCGAACATCGATGCCGCCTTCGTGCAAGAGCAGGCAACGCGCCTCGCGGAAACACTCACAGGGGCGCTGCAGACTTAGCTGCGCGGCCCATGCTGGCGAAGAAATCCACCAGGACCTGCGGCGTGTTCGCGCCGAAGCACAGATGGAGCGAGCGCGCCGAATCGGCGGCCGCCTCCTGACTGCGCGCGAACATGGCCGCTTCGTACTCGGTAAACGCCGCCTCGATATCGCCCGGGTGCGCCGCGATCGCCAGCGCGAGCTCGGCACCGTCTTGCATGGCCAGATTCGCGCCTTCGCCCGCAAATGGCGACATGAGGTGCGCGGCATCGCCGAGCAAGGTCACCCCCGGGGTGCGTTGCCATCGATGCCCGACCGGCAGCGCGTAGATGGGCCTGTGGATCAGTGCGCCTGACCCGGCAGCGATCAACCCACGAAGATCGGGATGCCAATCCGCGAACTCTGCAAGCACCGATTCCTTGGTCGTCTCGACCCGATCGGGTGCGGACTTGAATGCAGCGTAGGCACAGAGCTCGTCATGGGTTTCGCGGTGGGCGAGGATGCCTTTCTCGTCGGACAGGGCAAACAGGTGACCCTTGCCGACCACGGCGGCGAGGGCAGGATGGCTGGACGATGCATCCAGGATCCTCGCCTCGACGAAGGAGATGCCGGAGTACACGGGCGTCGCGTCGGTGAGGAGCGGTCGCGCCTTCGACCATGCGCCGTCTGCTCCGATCAGGGCATCCGTCGCGATCGAGGTGCCGTCCGAAAACCCGACACGAAATGGTCCGGTCCCCGTCCGTTCGACGCTGGAGACCTTGTGACCCCACCGAACGACGCCGTCGGGCAGCGACGTAGCCAGGAGCGTCCGAAGATCGCCGCGGGCCACCTCGGGACGGCTGTCGTTGCCTTGTTCGTCCAGGTGGACGACGCCATGCTTGTCGAGGATGCGGGTTGCGTCGCCTTCTTCCAGCACGATCGCGCGAAACCCGTCGAACAACCCGGCCGCGCGCAGCGCCGCCTGGCCGGACTCCTCGTGCATGTCGAGCATGCCGCCCTGGTGCCGGGACGTGGCGGAGGCATCGGCATCGAACACCTGGACCTCTACGCCATGCACGTGCAGCACACGCGCCAGCATCAACCCGCCGAGTCCTGCGCCGATCACGGTGATCATCGTTTTCCTTTCGTCGCGGCGGGCGCACGCACGATGCCGTCGATCAAAAGATCGAGGTTCCAGTCGAAGCGCTCGCCCCGTCCGGACACCAGGTCGGCCTTGAGTCGAGCCACGTGTGGGTGGGTCTTGGGGTCGGCGCTGGCGATGGTGGCGCGCAACATGGACATATCGCTCTGGGCGCGACTCGATTCTTTCCAGGCGGCATGTTCCGCGGCGTGCGCGGTGACGTAGAGCAGCAAGGTATCAACGCCCCACGCCGCGTTGCGATCCGAGGCGCCACCTTCTTGCAAGAAGCCGAGGATGGTGTCGACCAGATGGAGGTAATTCGGCCCATTGGCAGGCGTCGACATGGCCATGCGGGCAAGCTCCGGGTGGGCGAAGAGCACATCGGCGTAGCGGCGCAAAAGCACCGAGAGCCGATGACGCCACGTGCCCGCGGGCAGCCGCTTGTGGACCGACACCAGCAGGGCATCGAGGATCTGCGCGTGCAGATCCTCGATATCGGTCACGTAGACGTAGAGCGAGGCAGGGCCAGTATCGAGCTCGGCAGCGAGGCGCCGCATCGACACTTTGCCGAGGCCTTCGGCCTGCATGATGGCGAGCGCGGTGGCAATGATGCCGTCACGCGTGAGAGCAGGCTTCGCCGGGCGTTCACGCCGATTGGGACGGGTTCGGGGCTCGAGCATGACGATGCCCTTATCGTAAATCGACGAACGCGTTCGTCAAGAACGCGTTCGTTACGAACCTGTTCGTCTACCCAGCTCTTCAGTACGTACCGATGTCGTAGATTGTTGCCGCGGGGTTGTTGCACGACCAACCCCCGAACGAGCCGCCGGCTCCGGGCGGCAGCGCAAGGCAAACCGGATAGGAGCCCCAGCCTCGATAGGCTTGAACGACGTCCGTGCGACCGTCTCCATTGACGTCGGCGGCGGTGAAGCTTTGCTCGGACGACCCAGAGTCGTAGATGGTCGCCGCGGAATTCGTGCACGACCACGCGCCACCTGCGGTGGACAGGCAGGTCGGAATGCTGCTCCAGCCACGGTAGGTTTGGATCACGTCCGTCCGGCCGTCGCCGTTGAAATCGCCCGTGAGAAAGCGTTGCTCCACCGACCCCGAGTTGTAAATCGTGGCGGCCGCGTTGGTGCAGCTCCAGCCGGCCCCCGTCGATACGCACCGGGGAATCGACCCCCAGCCGCGGTAGGTCTGCAATACATCCGTACGACCATCGGCATTGACATCGGCCGTGAGAAATTGCTGCTCCGCCGAACCCGAATTGTAGATATCGGCTGCTGGATTGCTGCACGACCAGCCGGCGCCGGTCGACGTACAAACCGGAACACTCCCCCACCCCCGGTACACTTGAAAGACGTCGACACGGCCGTCCGCGTTGAAGTCGCCCGTGAGAAACTGCTGCTCGGGGGAACCCGAATCGTAAATCGTGGCCCCCGGATTGCTGCAGGACCACCCGGCGCCGCTCGAACTGCAAACGGGAATGCTACCCCACTTTCGGTACGCCTGAAGAATGTCCGTGCGCCCATCGGCATTGAAGTCGCCGGCCAGAAAGCGCTGCTCGGCCGAGCCCGAATTGTAAATCGTGGCCGCGGAATTGTTGCAAGACCACGCGCCGTTCCACGTGCACCGCGGGATGCTTGCCCATTCGCGGTACACTTGCACCGTGTCATCGTGCCGTCCGTCGCCGTCGAAGTCCCCCGTCAAGAAGCGCTGCTCGGGCGCGTCCCAATTGTAAATGGTGGCGGACGGATTGGAGCAGGACCAGGAAGGAGGACTCGTGCTGCCCGCCGTGCAGAACGGAATCGAGCCCCATCCGCGGTAGGTTTGCACGATGTCCTTTCGATTGTCGCCGTTGATATCGGCAACGAGAAACTGCTGATCCGGGCCGAGCGGGTGACCGTAGAATCGCCGAACTCCGTCGATGTCGGTGTTGCTCAAGTTTCCGTTGTTGTTCCATGTAGGGTTGCAATAATTCATGACGGACATCAGGTCCCACGACCCAACGGTGGTATCGCCGTTGGATCCTTGGGGAGCTTGCGTGCACGTCGAAGGCGTGTCGGGCCTATTCTGCTCGTGCGCGAAACCGAGGGCGTGCCCAAACTCGTGGGTCGCAATGGCCCGAATGCAGTACTCGCGATTGGCCGCACTCGCGCAGCTGGGACTCCAGTTGACAAAGGTGAAGTTGAGCACCATCCCCGCAGCAAGGCCGTTGAGCTGGGTGCCGAGCCCCTTGGTGTGCGGCCCTTCGTCGTTCACGCGAATGCGCAGCCCCGAAGATGACGCGGGGCACGTACCCCATCCGGTAAAGAGGACGTTGCTCTCTTTTTCCCAGGTCCTACGGATGGTCGAACGCACCCAATTCTTCTCGGTGGGATAACCGGCCGTCTCCCAGCAAACGGGGATATTGGGGTTCGACCACACCCGCGTGCTCGCAACGTAAAGGGGCTCCTCTCGAGAGCTTGTTTGCTCGAACGATTCGGCGTCGGGAGCATCGGAGCTGCACCCGGCCATGGCGAGCAAAATGGCGGACAAACACACCGACACGATGGGCTTCTTTTCAGAATGACAGCTTTTCATGGGCATAACTCGACTTGGTTATGAGCGTTATGAATCCTTCGCCGGCAATCACACCGTTCGGAATTCTGCCGAGGCTCACGGTGTTCGCGCGAAGGGCAGCAAAGAGCGGACCGTGGGACGCCTCGATGGATGCCTCGGCAACGGACACCTCTCCGCCACAACACGTTCGAAATTTGCAACGTTCATGTTGCGCCGTGCAACGATCGAACATGTTCGACTGCGATGCCGAGATTTGCCGCTACAACGAGCACTTCCGCGCGGCCACGGGGATCGGACCTCGAGATCGCGTGCTGAACAACGTTCGAGAACCCAGCTCCCGTCGCGTGCGCTCCGCGGCACGACGGTCGTACCCGAGCTGTGGCCGCCACGTCCGTGGATATTTTCCAAGAACGTCGGCGAACGCCGCGTCCCCCCACGATTCTGCCTTATCCTAAAAGGCACCCTCGGCGAGAAAAGGGAGGTCGGCCATGCGCGTACTCGACGGTGAGCAGGTTCTGGTCCGTATCTTCATTGGGGACTCCGACAAATGGCGTCACCAGCCTCTCGCCCGCGCTCTGCTCGAGAGGTTGCGCCGCGAGGGATTCGCGGGCGCCACGGTGTTTCGCGGCCTTGCGGGATTCGGTGCCTCCAGCGTGATCCATACGGCCAACATCGTGGACCTCTCCGGAGATTTGCCCATTGTGATCGAGGTCGTCGAGGACGAGGCACACGTTCAGAAGCTCGTTCCCATTCTCGATGAAATGATCACCGGCGGCGCACTCGTCACGATGGAAAAGGTCCACGTGCTCAAGTATGCACCGAATAAGCGCACCCCGACCCTGCGACCTCCGGGACTCGGCTGACGGCGCCACGTCGTCATACAGAGACGGCGTCAGTACTCGTGCAAGACCCAACTGCTTAGCAATGCGAAGTACTCACGCAGCCAGATGTTGTATCGCAGGTAGAGCGGTGTCCGAGCACCGAGCGCCAATGGCAAAACTACGCCGAGATTGAAGTAGCCAAGGGCGATCAGGATCCATCCGTCTGACGCCAGTACGAGGCCGGCAATGCCCATGACTGCGCGTTTCACATGACGAGTCCTAAGCAAATTCATGAATCCAGCGGCCACGCTCGTAACCAACGCCCGTAGATCGCAGACCTGTTCCCACAAGCAACGAAGATGTGGTTCCAGATGTTCGACCGACACCCCGCAAAGAAGGGTATTTTCGAAGGATGTTATTCGAAAAATTCCTGTAATTAAGAGGTTTGTGGTTTGCCCATGCGAACCATTCGTAGGCTGGTTTCCTTCGCTCTCGTGGCTCTCTTCGTCAGCTCGAACGGCGAGGCGAACGACGATGCAATCGAGAGCATTGGCGGGCTGTCGTTGGAGCGTGCGACCATTCCCGAGCTGACGCGGGGAATGCGCGCGGGAGAGCTCACCTCGACAGAGCTCACGTCCGCGTATCTGCGCCGCATTGCGCGCATCGATGGCAAGGTCAACGCCGTGCTGGCGGTCAATCCGCAAGCGCTCGCCGAGGCGGCGGCCAGCGATGCACGCTACCGCGCGGGAGCGCCACTGGGGCCGATGGATGGAATCCCGGTGCTGCTCAAGGACAATGTCGACACCGCCGCGATGCCTGCGACGGCGGGATCGCGGGCGATGCTCCATGGTGCGGCCGCAGGCGATGCGTTTCTCGTGAAGCGGCTGCGTGCGGCGGGGGCCGTGATTCTCGGCAAGGCGAATCTGTCCGAGTGGGCGAATTTCCGGTCCATCAAGCCAACCTCGGGATGGTCCGGTGTGGGCGGGCAGACGAACAATCCGCACGTGCTCGATCGCAACCCGTGCGGATCCTCGGCGGGCTCCGCGGCGGCGGTGGCCGCCTCGCTCACGCAAGTGGCGATTGGCAGCGAGACGGATGGCTCGGTGGTCTGTCCCGCAGGCATGAACGGTGTCGTGGGGCACAAACCGAGCTTGGGGCTCGTGAGTCGTACGGGCGTCGTGCCCATTTCGAGCGAGCAAGATACGACGGGCCCCATGGCGCGGCACGTCATCGACGTGGCGATTGCGCTCTCCGTGCTCCAGGCGCGCGATCCCGCGGATGCAACCACGGAGAATGTCCCGCCGAACCAGCCGACCGATTACGCTCGGGCGCTGGATCCGCGCGCACTTCGCGGAGCGCGCATCGGCATGTGGAACTTGCCCGAGCTCGGCCCCGACGTGGAGCGGATCGTGCGCGCCACTGCGGCAACGATGCGCGCGCACGGCGCAACGGTCATCGAAGTCGTGCCCCCGTATCAAGCGGAGCTCGCGGCGGACGAGCTCCCTGCCCTGCTCACGGAGTTCAAGCGGGATATCAACGCCTACCTTGCGACGCGACAAGGCGGCCCGCGCACACTGGCCGACTTGATCGCGTACAACAAGACCGATCCCGCCGAGCGAACATGCTTTGCGGACCAAGGGCTCTTCGAGCAGGCCGAGGCGGCACCGCCACCGACCGATCCGGAGTATCGTGCACGCCGCGCGCGTCTCGCGGATCTATCACGAAGGTCCATCGACGAGACACTGGCGAAATTCCAACTCGACGCGATCCTCGCCCCGACGAACCCACCGGCGTGGACGACGGATTGCGCGCGGGGCGACAACGACATCATTCCATCGTCGACGCCGGCCGCCATTGCCGGTTATCCGCACACCACCGTGCCCGCGGGCTTCGTGGGACCTCTCCCCGTAGGCGTCTCCATCTTTGCCAATCGGTGGGCGGACGCCCGCGTGCTCTCCCTCGCCGCCGCGGTGGAACGCATCACGCACGCACGGCGCGCACCGCACTATCTTCCGACGTCATCGCTCGGCTCGAGCGAGCCCCCCATCCGAGCAAGATTCCAGCGATAGCGCGACGGTCCCGATATCGAACTACGGGGACGGATCTTAAATCTGCAATCCGTCCAGCGTGGCATACGTTGCTTTGAGCCACGATTTGACACGCTGACGCTCCATCATGCCCAAGGCATCGGGACCCGAGCGGGCGTTGGTGGCCGCCCAAAAGCTCAAGTTCTGGAGGTCGATCTTGCGCATGCTGGTTTCGTGCAATGCGCCCAGGGAGACGAGTTTGCCATCCAGGGCCAGCGCGTTCTTCAGCGCTTGCGATTCTTCGAGATGCGAGAAATCCGAGCCGCGTCCCAGATTCTTGACGACGAGGTAGTTGGGCCCCGGCCCATACGTGTCGACCAGCCGACCCAGAAGGTCGACGGATTCCTTTCCCGTATCGGCGAGGTGCCAAAAATTCACGGCAACGCCCATCTCTCCCAGCAGGGAGAGCAGATCGGACTCCTTCGCCCAGCGCGCCAATGGAGTCGCCGTCTGGGCGGCGAGGTCGACGATGACGCTTCGCGGCGGCTCGTCAGGGGACGCCTGCTCGAACGCGCTGGCGATTTGGTCCAATCCTTCGTAGGTGTCCACGACGACCGGTGACGCATAGTCGCTATAGAACCGCGCAAACGAGGTGTGTGAACGGTCGGTGTCGAACCCGACGAAGGGTCGGCCCTTGTCGATGAAGTACTGGGCTAGGACCCGAGCGGTGACCGATTTGCCTACACCACCTTTTTCACCACCGATCAAATTCAACGAGCGCATTTCTCCATCCTGTATGCGAAGTGGGCGCCCAACGCCAGCCTGGTGCCATCACGTAGGGCGCGCGATGCCGAGGGTGCGGGCCAGCGATGCGGGGATGAAGAAGTGGTTCGTGCTGATGGATGGGTTGTAGCCGCCGATGGGCGTGGATGGATAGACGGTGCGGGTGCGCGTGCAGTAGGCGTCGGCGCGCACGTAGCCGGCGCGGCGGGCACATTCGCTCCAGGCGGCACGGAGAGGACGGCCAAGGCGGGCTGGCCGCGGATTCGGCTCCGCGGGGCGAAGGCCCTGACCGCTCTTTGCGTGAACGTACTTGAAGCCTGCGTGGTACGTATTCCACGCCGTGGCGCGCAGATCGTCGATGCTGAGTGCGTTTTCCTCGGTGAAGAGAAGCACGATGCCCGCGCGTTCGTAGCCGCGGAAGACCTCGATCATGCCAAGGTCGGTCTGATTGCGCACTTCGTGAAACCCATTTCCCACGAGCATTGCGGCACCTCGTGCCTCGATGCCCTCGGCACGAAGGGCTGCGAGAAGCACCTCCGGCTGGCCAATGTCTGCGTTGCGCACGAAGTGCATCGCACGGGGAAGCGCGCCGCGCGCTTGCTCGGCAACGGCGGCGTCGATCGCCGCATCCTCGAGGTCCGCGCCGACGTACGTGAGCGTGTCGCCCGAGCGGGCAAAACGCTGCCGGGTGGCTTCGCCGCGACCGATGGCGTGCTCGATGAAGACACGGTACGAAAAGCCCGTATCGCGCACGAAGCGATCGAGCGCGTCGTTGGCCTGTTCGAAGGTCGCCCGGTTGGCATCTTGGCTCGCGCCCACATTTTCGCCGCGCTGGACCCACACTTCGCCGCGGCCGTGAAGCAGGATTTCACGCCCGCGATCCATGTACGTGCGGTAGGCCTCGACGATGCCGAAGGGGCCAGGACCGCGCGAAAAGCCGCGCGCGCCGAGAACCGTGACCGAATGCCGGCCATCCTGCTCCGACAGCCAGCCCGCGGCGGTGAGCACGGACAACGCCGCCCCCATGCACGACCCGTAGCGCGCATCCCCTTCGGCCGGCACCAGCTCCGCGCCGGCGACGAGGCCCGCCGTGCGTTGGGCCGCGCGAAGACCGAGCACGATGGGCAGAAGACGGCGGCCCAGGTCGAGCTCCTCGAAGGTCGGGATCCAATGGTTTTGCGCGGGATCGCGGCGACGGGGTACTCCTTCGCCAATCGCTTGCAATTCGGTAATCTCCGCAACCTCGAGCGGCTCACCCGCGAAGAGCCGTCGCCAAAGCGATGCGGGGCTCGCCGGCCCGCGCGGCGGTTGCGTCAGGATGCGTTCGAACGTCTCGCGCACACGCGGATGGCCCGCGATGCGGAAGCCTTCGTCGTACGGTTCGACGAAGCCGCGCGACAGAAGAAAATGCAAATCCGTGTCGAGCTCCTCCGGAACGAGCTCGCGCATGCTCCCCTTCCAGGTGACCTGGCAGCACGCCGGATGAAGCGCCTCCCCCGCGGCCAGGCGAGCCAGTAGCCCAAGCTCGGCGAAGAAGCCGAGCACATGATAGATGAGCCACAGATCCGGCGGCGCCGTGATCGCAGCCGTAAACACGACCTGCCGCACCACGGAAGCGCCGGCAACGACCTGCTCTTTCTCCGGCTCGGGCAGCGCAGAGGCGCGAACGGCCTCCACGAGGCGCTCGGATGCTGCGAGCACCTCTTCGCCGAACCCGAGCAAGAGCGGCACGCCATCGCGAAGGCGCTCCCACGCCCGCGGCGCGAGGTAAGCGCGACCTTTGCTGCTCGTCGCCACCGGCTCGCAAAGAACGCCAACCAGCGCGCCGGCAATGGGATCCGCGCCGGCAGCCTGTGCAAGCACCTGCTCACGCGCTGTCGTTTCGACCTGGGCCATTGCCCATTCTACCTCGTTCCTTGCCGGGATGCGCGCGCCAACGCCCCTCGATCATGCAGGAAATTGCGTTGAGCCTCGCGCGGAATCCGCGCCGCGTGAGCCACGTCACCATTGAAGTCTCCAGTGACGGACTGCCAAGCAGCATGATCGAACCTTGGAGTGCCGAGAAGACACTCCTTCACAATCCTTTGGCGTCTTGGCGATTCGACGAGATCATTCGTGTTGCGGAAACACGAATCCACGGCGCGCGCGTGGTGTGAGTTGAGCACAACGGAGCGCGGGTTCCCGTAAGCCTCATCCGCCATGGGCACTCCGTCGGACAATTGTTTCGGTGTGTATGCAACTGTCTTCGTGCACAGTTGAATTACTTCGTATCGATATACTCCTTCGAACGCGCACGACGCGTAACGCAATGCGGCGGACGATTTAAATCCATTTGACGCATTGGTACGCTTGATTTGAATAACTGACACCGGTTACCTTCGGCAATGACACCGGTTACTAACTCCAACGCCAAGGAGTACACATGAAACATTTTTCCACGCTCGTTGCGATGGTCGCCGTTTCTTGGTTTGGAATCGTGGGATGCGCGTCCCCGATGGACGAAGAAGACACGGAGGAAACGGCCGAATCGACAGCTGCGCTCAATCCCAATGTTGCTCCGGGCGGAAATTTCGATCTTTCGGTATGGGACCTTCAGGAGCCGGTCGGCTCCCCCGGGCATCCGACCACGATCAAATCGTCCCAGCTCCGAGGGCCGAACGGATTTCACGACAAATATTTCTATACGGACGGCGGCGACGGGTCGATGACCTTCTGGGACCCGGAAAACGGCGTCACCACGCCCAATTCGCACTATTCCCGCTCCGAGCTTCGGGAGATGAACTCCAATGGCTCGGCAGCCGATTGGAACCCGTTGTCGGGAAAGCACACGCTGAGCGCGACCGTCAAGGTATCGAAGGTGCCGTCGAATGTGTGCGTTGGCCAGATTCACCTTGGCACGGGGACACCGGCATCGACCAAGCCGCTGGTCGAGCTCTATTATCACAGCAACGGTGACATTTACGTGGGCGTCGAGCGATCCCCCTCCGGCGGTCAGGATACGCACAAGATTGGCAATGTGGCCATTGGTACGAAATGGAGCTACGTGATTGCCCTCTCCGGGCATTCGATCTCCATCACGCTCAACGGCTCGACGAAGAAGTACACGATGCCCTCGTCGTTCGACAAAGAGAACATGTACTTCAAGGCGGGCAATTACATTCAGTCGTCGGGGAGCAACGCCAACGTCGGCTCCTTGGTTCATTTCTATGCGCTAAAAGTCAGCCACAGCTGACCATGCACGAGGCTACTGTGGGGCGATGAGTCCCGCGAGCGCACGAAGAACCGCAAGGCCTACGGCGATCGGACCGACCCATTTGAGAAGCCGTGTGGATCGCGTCCCGGCTTGCGCGAGCCCCTCGCGCAAAATGTAGAATCCCGTGCCGCCGAGGATGCCGAAAACGCCCACGGTGCCCAGCACCACGGGCCATACGGAGTCGCCGCGTCGGAGCGAATCACTCAGATGCCAGGCAAAAATCAGCACGAGAAACGGAGCGAGCATGGCCCCCGTGAGAATGAGCCTCGTTCGATACGCGCGTGGGTCCGTTAGCTCCGTTCGACGCGTCTTGCGGAGCCTCCGCAGCCGCACGTCGCATAGAACCGCATTGAAGGCGAGAAACCCGAAGATCCCGGCCTCCAGCTTCCACGCAAAGCGTCGATTGGAAGCGGCTTCTCGGGTTGCTCGGACGCGGTCTGCGCCGGGGCGGCTGAGCGCCGGGTCCTCGGGTAAATACGTGATCGGGAATGTCTTGCCGACGACCGGCGGCGCGTCCTCTTGCGACACGTTCCACGTGTACGTCGCGCCGCCCACGACATACGAGTAATCGACGGTTCCTTTTTGACGGACGGCCGTGACCGTCGCCGTCGCCGGCTCACCGTGGTCGCCAAGAGCGTCGAGGCGCTTGGCCTGTCGTTCGAACACGCCATAACAGCCCGCGGGAAGGGCGAGCGCGAGGGCCAGGAAAATGAGGCGCCATCGCGCGAGCGACCGTTCCTGCCTCTCGACGTTTGCATCGCGGGCCGGGTGCGGGACTTCGGCTGGTCGACCGAGGAACTCGTTCAACATGGCGTAATACCACTGCCCGAGCTCCCCCCTGTACGAAGCCGGTGGCCCGATCGTGATGAACGGATCCATCGATCCGCGTCGGGTCCCATTCCCATTTCCCGAAGCATGTCGATCGGCGGGTTGGGGACCTCCTTTTTGAGCGCGGTGTGGACGCTCAAGAGCTGCGACTCCATCGACGTGATGAGCGCCGTCCTTATCGGGTCCTGGCAGATCCGAGTGGCCCACTCGCTCCCAAGGCTCTTCACGTTGTCCGGGGGCGCGTGGAGCTTTACGTACACGCAGTACGACGACTCGATGGCCGGAGGGATCTGGATTCGGAGGAGCCTGGTGTTCACGGGAAGCGAATTTATCGCGAATGGCTGGCTCGCGAATGATTCGTTTCATGATGTGCACACCAGGCGGGTGCCGGCGCGATGCGCGCTCAATGGTCGATGCGGAAGTCCTCGCCGTAGACCTTCCAGACGAGCGGCGTATCCAGACCGAGATTGCGTGCCTTGAGGAAAACGCGCTGCTCCGTGTCGACACGGGTGGTATCGGTGTGGGCCGCCTCGGTCTTCATGGCCACGACACGGGCGTCGAGGAACGCATCGATGTACGCAACCTCGTCTCCGCCCTGCGCGGGGGTCTTCGCCTTGCTCATGGCCGCTTTGCGGATGCCCCCCAGGCTGACGGGGGTGTCGCCGGGGCCGTGCATGACGATGGCGTCGTAATACGCGAACTGCCCGAGCGCACCGAGGCCGTCTTGCTTTGCCTGTCGAACGGCTGGATTGAAATAGACCCGGTCACGCTCTTCGTCCTGCGCACGTTGAAAGGCGGAATCGGCCGCTGCAGTTTCCCAATCGCCCTTGAAGGTGGGGTCGAGTCCCGCGTGAGAGTCCGTTCCGTTCACCCGGCGCAATGCAGGAAGATATTTCTCGAGGATATTGCCCGGCTTCGCTTTTTGGTAATTTTCGACCAGCTCCAGCATGTCGCCGGTGCCCGAGCAAAAGCCGATGATGCCGGCCGTGTAGCCGCGCCCGTCCTTGATGTCCTCGATGTATTTGTATTGTGCCTTCCAATCGAGCGAGGAATTTTCCGCGCTCGACACCAATTGCATGGCGATATCCTTCTTGTGTGGCTCCGCCAAATCGCTCCCTTTCGGGGGATTGTTCGGGGGTTGCCCATCGGGCAGCGTGCCCCCATCGGGCAGCGTGCCCCCATCGGGTCCGCCGCCGCTCCCTCCGTCTGGCGTATTTCCCGAAGGGGGATTACCGGTCGGTGGAGGGTTGTTGCCGGAGTCCGAGCTGCTGCACGCGGTCGCCGTAGCGCCCGCCGCGAGCAGAAGAGTGAGAGATACGAGAAGACGCCCTTTCAACCACCGTCGAACCGATCGTGTTTGCATTTGCAGTCTCACGCATTCGTAAAGTTTCCTAATGAATAACGAGTCAACACAATGTGTCAATCCAATCTCGTGAAGTTCGCAAAGCACCCGCGCGAGCGGAAAAATGAACGACGCGCAGGCTGGTGGAAAGATGCGCTCCGACGCGATGGTCTTCGGCCGCGTGCCTGCGAGGGGTCGAGGCGGAACCAATGTTCCTTTTACAAAACGACCACGGACGTATTCGGCATTCACAGAATGCCAAATAACGTGAACACGGCAATCTTCCAAGTTCGCTATTTTGATTTCCAATGACCGAACCAACGCTATGGCGCGGGTACGTCCGCCGCGCGCAACGAGAGATCCTCGAGGGTCTCATGGACGTAGCCCTTCTCGGGCACCGACTCAGCCACTCGCATCCAATCCAACGGCGCGAGAAGCTGCAAACTGCGTTCCGGCTGAGTTCATTGCGCCCGTTCAATGCGTTGTGTCACGATTAAGGAACTTGACGGTTCCTTTGGAGCGGGTATTTAGACACCGGCTGGTTCCCAAAGGAAGGCTTGCGCGGGCGGTGGGGTAGCTCGCGGGGGCCCTCACCCTTTCAAGACGATGCCAAAAGGCCATCATCGGAACCGGTCCGCATGGCGGTATGAAACAAATGAAATAGCGATTGGTCGTCGTTGCAGTTCTCCTTCGATGCGCTGCGAACCCCGGTGCCGTATCGACGAACCATACGGAGGTAGACGCTATGAATGGACTCAAGGCTGTCGTTGTGACGTCGCTGCTGGGACTCAGCATCTTCGGCTGCGCGGATACGGATCCCGGGGATACGAATCCCGCCCTCGTCGATCCGACGAGCGTCGAGCTCGCCGCCATCGATGCGACCTTTCGTTTGAATCCGGCTTCGACGAATTTCACGGCGTCCGGCTCGATGACCCTCAAAAAAGGGCTCGTTACGCTCAATTGTACGGCCTCGTTCTCGGGCGCAACCGACGCTGCAGGGGCAGGTAAGGTAACCGCGGCGAGCTTCAGCGGCAGCTCGCTATGCAGTGGCCTGACGAGCGCCAACCTCCCCTGGCCCATCGTGCCGTCGTCCACCACGCAAGTGTCCGTTCAAAATGTCAGGGTCAATACGTCACTTGGCGCCTGCGGGCCCAGCAATCTTGCGGCGGCGTACAACAACACCAATGGATCGCTGACCTTCAGCAATGCGTCCCTGTCGGGCGGATGTTCGGTTTCCGGGACACTGACCACGTCGCCTCGTATCACCGTTGTCGCGCAGTGATTCATCGTTAGCTATTCGCAAAATGACCGGGAGGCGCCCTTGCGCCGTGTCTTCTCGTGCACGGGCGCATCTCCCGACGAAAACGCGGACCGCTTCTGTTCACCCGTGAGGGCCGGGCTCTACCCCGTGTTTCTTCATCCAGTACGCCCACGGTCGCTCGATCACCGCGTGATGAAGTGCGTCGGCGAGCTTTGCCTCTCCAGGATCCAGGAACGTCGGCTGACCGAGCTGCATCGCCACGGGCTGAAGTTGGGCGTTCAGCGTCGCATACACGGAGCGAAACACCGCTTCCTTCAGGGAAGTGCCCACGATCGTCGCGCCATGGCCGCGCATCAGCACCATCGCGCGCCCGCCGAGTGACGCGGCCAGCGACTGCCCGATTTCAGGGCTGGTGACGAGCATATTCGTTACGCCATGCTCGTTCCGAATGTCGAATACCGGCACCCCGTCTTCGAGAAATCCGCACATATGATAGAGCGGGCGAAGCGACACGTCGGACACGCCAAAGGGAATCAACGCTGGCGCGTGCGTGTGCACGATGGCCAAGACATCGGGACGCTGCCGATAGATCTCCCCATGAATGAATCGCTCGATCGACGGACGAGCGTCACCGGACCGGATGGGATTGCTGTCGGCATCGAGCTCGAGAGCACCGCCATCGGCAGATACTCCGTCGAGGTTACTCGGCAACATGAAATACCGATCGGGCCGGTCCGGGAGACGCGCCGACACGTGCCCGAATCCATCGAGGATCCCCTCGCCTACCAAGATCTGGGTCGCCGCACGAAGCTCGTCGACCGTCCGTTGAACACTGACACTCACGTCGTCACCTCCATCGTTCGCTGACGAGAAGGTACCGCCGTCGGGCCATTCGGGAAGACGCGCCGAATGCATGTCACTCGTGCACCGGACGCCATACCAGAACAGGAACGCGGGCGGATGTGCAAGGTATGGACTAGCCTTCGCAACGATGGCGGAACCGGATCTGAACCTGCTGACCGCACTGGACATTTTGCTCTCCGAAGGCACCGTGGCGGGGGCGGCGCGCAGGCTGGGACTCAGCCCATCGGCGATGAGTCGCACACTGGCTCGCCTTCGCGCTACGACGGGGGATCCTCTTCTGGTCCGCGCGGGCCGTGGATTGGTTCCGACCCCGCGCGCGATGGAATTGCGCGAGCGGGTTCAGACTCTCTCTCGAGAAGTGCGCGCCGTGTTGCGGCCTGCACCCGCTGCGATGGACATTCGGAAGGTCGAGCAGACCTTCACGCTCCGCGCGAACGATGGTTTCGTGGAGGCGTTCGGAGCGCGGCTGGTATCGGCGGTGGCTGCCGCGGCGCCCGGCGTGCGCCTGCGTTTCGCCCCGAAAGCCGACAAAGACGTGCGCCCGCTGCGCGAGGGGCTGGTCGATCTCGAAATCGGTGTCCTCGCGGAGACAGGGCCGGAGATACGCGTGCAAAGGCTGTTTCGGGACCGCTTCATCGGCGTCGTGCGAGAAGGACATTCCCTTCTGGCCGACGGCAAGGTTACTCCGGAAAGATACGCGGCCTGCGGTCATGTCGTCGCATCACGACGCGGACGTGCAACCGGCCCCGTGGACGATGCACTGGCGGCGCGGGGGCTCGCACGCACGGTTGTCGCGGTGGTGCCGAGCTTTCGGGCCGCACTGTCGGTCGCAAGGGCTTCCAACCTCGTCGCACTCTTGACCGCCTCCTTCCTCGAGGCCGTGCGGGAGCTCGAACCGCTCGGTGGGCGCGGGGGAATCCAGAACTTCACGCTTCCCATTCCCACGCCACCAATAGTCGTATCGCAAATATGGCATCCGCGCCTCGACGCCGATCCCGTGCACCGCTGGTTGCGCGGCGTGCTCCTTCGAGTCTGCCAAGAGCGAAGCGCTTCTCGGTAGTGGCGCGAGCGGGCCCTTGCGCTTTCTCTATATCCGCAGCGCCCAACAGCGAGGTAACTCCATGACATGAAGATCCTCGTGACGGGTGCCACCGGATTCCTTGGCAGGCGAGTGCTCGACCTTGCTATCGAAAGGGGGCACAACGTGGTTGCGCTGGTGCGCCCGACCAGCGATCTGGGATCGCTGCCGTCCACGGCGGCGCAGATCGTGAGCGGCCAGCTCGAGGATCGCGAGAGTCTCCCGCGTGCGCTCGAGGGCGTCCATCTCGTCTATCATTGTGCGGCGCGGTCGAGCGATTGGGGCTCATGGAAAGAGTTTCACTCGAGCAATGTGATCGGGGTTCGCAACCTGCTCGAGGTGGCGGCTCGGACGGGCACCGTGGAGCGGTTTCTGCACGTGAGCACGACCGACGTCTACGGCTATCCCTCGGTCGCGTGTGAGGAGGATGCCGGCGTGCGCGATGTGGGCTTGCCCTACGGCCGCAGCAAGGGTCTCGCCGAGCAGGAGGTAATGCGGGTGCACCGCGAGACGGGACTGCCGGTCACCATCGTTCGCCCGGCGTCAATCTACGGGCCTCGAAGCAAGGACTGGATCGTCGAAATTGGCAGGCTGCTCGTTCAACGGGAGATGCTCCTCGTCGACGGTGGGCGCGCCCGCGCCGGCCTGATCTTCGTGGATGACGTGGTCGAGGCGATGATGGCAGCGGCGGCGAGCCCGCGCACCGTGGGCCAAGCTTACAACCTGCGGCACCCGGACGACACGACGTGGCAAACGTTCTGCGACGCGCTCGCCGATGTGCTCGGCGTCCCTCGGCCGCGGCGGAATCTGCCCAGCTGGCTCCTGCTCGGCGTGGGCGCCGTGCTCGAATCCGCGTACGCGCTCCTGCGTATTTCGCGTCGTCCGCTCGTGACCCGCCACGCCGTCATGCTATTCGGTCGCGATCAGGGATTTCCCATCCACAAGGCCGTGCGCGACTTCGGATTCGACCCAACCTTCGACCTCGACGCGGGCCTCGGCGCAACGCGCATTTGGCTGGACAGCGAGGATGGTCGACGCGCAGTGCCACGTCCCGATGCCCATTGAGGGCACGGGACCTGCAGCTCGACCTTCATCTAAAATCGTGTGCTCTTCTTTTGATTTGGTCATACTGATCGTGCGTCAAAGCATTTGTCGTGCGGAGAACACATGAGCAACCTCGTTCACTTGGCCCTCGACGGTCGTGGCGCCGCCGCCAATGCCCTCGTTCGGCTCTTGGTGGGTGCCGTTTTCCTGTCCGAAGGTATCCAGAAATTCCTCTTTCCGGATGCCCTGGGCATCGGTCGCTTCACCAAGATCGGCATTCCCGCGCCGAGTGTCCTGACGCCCTTCGTGGGCGTCACGGAGGTGGGCTGCGGACTGCTCATCCTTTTGGGGCTCGGCACGCGACTGGCTGCCATCCCGCTCATCATCGACATGCTGGTCGCGATAGCGACGACCAAGCTGCCGATCCTGCACGAGAAGGGATGGTGGGCCATGGCCCACGAGGCCCGCACCGATTGGTCCATGCTACTCGGTTGTCTATTTCTCGTATGCGCCGGTGCGGGGAGAATGTCCATCGACGCACGGATAAAACGCCATCCTCGGGACGACTAGCTGGCGATCCCTCGACGTCGTATGCAACGAGCTCCGATTTGGCTCGATGCGCCGCCGCCGCGCGCGGGTATTTCGAGACGGATCACGCCGTCGTCGGTCATTGGTCCTTCATATGCGCAGCGTCTCGGCTCCGATCAAGATGGCCATATTTCTTCTCACGCCCGTGCTGGCCGCCATGGCTGCGTCGTGCGATTCCGATCCTTCGGCCGCCGATGGCCCCATTCACGGTCCGGACGGCAGCGCGGATGGATCCGTCGACGCGGGCACGCAGGACGTCGAGCCTCCCGACTCAGGACCCCGATGCAGCAATGACGAACCGGAACCGCAAGGGATCCGCCCCTTGCGCTCCATCGACGACGTCAAAGCGGCGCTCCGCTCGTCGCCGCCCTTTCCGTTTCCGGGCGGCTGGGGTCCCTGCCGCGGTGCCGGCATCTGCCCCGATGGGATGCCAGCACTATCATTCGACGAATCGGTGACCCACGCGAGCTGCGGCAAGAATACGCACAGCGGATTTCGCGCCTCTTACACATTTCCGATCACGCTCTCGGAAATGGACGCGGGGCGTTATGCCATTCAGCTCCAATTCGATGCGGGCGCCGTAGTCTACGAAGTTCAGGCGCTCGGTTCCGTTCGGTATTCGGGGTTTTTCCTGGCCGCCGAAAGCTCGTCCTCAAGTCCGACGATCTACGCGCCGCTCCCCGCGCTCCTTTGACCCGCGGCCCACCAATTTGCATGCATCCGCACGCCCCGCGCACGAACAATCCATCGCATTCAGCAGCACATCCCGTGCTCGGCCCAGGCGCGCCATGGCCGCGTTCAACTCGATGAGCTTGCGGCGCACCATCGTTTGCCAGGCACGCGGCGAGGGTTCGTGCAAGTCGGCGATCAACTGACGCGTTTCATTCAACGTGAAGCCCGCCTCGCGTGCCGCCTGCACGAGCTGCAGTGCATCGAGTGCCTCGGCGTCGTATTCCCGTCGTCCCGATACGCGTGCGGGGACCTTCAAGATGCCGATGGTCTCGTAGTAGCGAATTGCCGAAGTGCGGAGCCCGGCTCGCCGGGCAAGTTCTCCAATGCGCATCTTGACTTCAAGTGTACTTGAAGTCGCACAGTTGGGGCATGCGAACATTCACCCGTTCAAAAAGCATCATCTCGGCAGTTGGCGAATCCGGAGCCCCCATTGCGTGTGACTTGACCGCGCTCAGCGAAACCGAGCGCGCCGCGCAAGACGAGCGCACGCGAAGAATGCTCGCGAGTCGACCGACGTTGACCGACACCGCGGACGGTTTGACACTCACCTTCCTCGAGAATCGCCACATTCGGCGCGATGTGGAGGACTGGTTGGCTCTGGAGCGTCGATGCTGCCCATTCGCATCGTTCGACTTGATCGATCGTTCTACGACGTTCATCCTTCGCATCTCGGGGCCAGCGGGAACGAAGGACATTTTCCGCGCTGTCTTCGTCTAATCTCCAGCTGGAATTTGATGGAAACTTGATCCTCACGGCCGCCGAAAGCGGATAGAGTCCTCCGTGACTTGATCACCGACACATTCGAAGCCACATTCTCCGCGATCATTCGTCCCGCCCACGAAGGCGACCTGGTCGCATTGGAGTGGTTTGGTCAGTTTACCCATGACCGAGCCATCATCGAACATACGTACCTTCAGCAACAGCGCGACGAAGCCTTGATCCTCGTGGCCGAAGTCCAAGGCTTTCCGTCCGGGCAGGTCTGGCTGGATCTGACGCGAAAGCGTGACACGTCCATTGGAATCATATGGGCATTTCGAGTCATCGATTGCCTGCAGGGGCTCGGAATCGGTGCGCGCTTGATCGCCGCCGCGGAAGCGGTCTTCGTCGCACGAGGCTTTGCAACGAGCGAGTTGGAGGTCGACGTCGAAAACACCCGCGCGCGAAATCTTTATAGCCGACTGGGATACACGCCAGCCCGCGTCCAGTCGGGACCTTACCTCGCGTTATGCAAGTCCCTCATCGCGGCAGACGTAGGTCCAGAAGGCTCCCGGCCCCCGTCGGACTCGGGCGCTCCGTGTGCGACGCCACGATATGCACCTACATTCGCCTGAACCCGAATTAATCGGCCGGCCCGTGCCTGATTTGAAAATCGTCGAACCACTTTGGGCACATGACGATGCGCAGGACCGCCCTTCTCCTCATTTTCTTCGCAGCCGTGATCTTCGCGTGCGGAAGCAACGACAACGCCCCGATCACGAATGGCGGTGATGCCGGGGCGGACGGCGACGGTGGAGATTTCGTCGATTTCGACGGAGGCGTTCCATCGGCCTGTGATCCACCGGGAGCCGCCTGCACCGCGGGGGACACGTGCTGCACGGGCACGTGCGATGCCACCACGAAGAAGTGTACGGGCGGAGTCGGCCAATGCTCGGCTGCCGGCGCCACGTGCAGCGCTGGAACGGATTGCTGCAGCATGCGCTGCGAGGGGGGCCAGTGTGCGGCTGCGGCGTGCATTCAAGATTCGAAAGCCTGCACGTCGCCCGAATCGTGCTGCAGCGGCAACTGCTCGGGTGGAGTCTGCGCACCGCTCAATTCCGATCCAGGGGCATGCAAAACGGCAGGCAACGCATGCTCGGGGGCCGGCGATTGCTGCTCCAAACTGTGCAAAGGAGGCGTCTGTCAGCTCAACGCATCGTACTGCATCCAAAGCGGCGACGCGTGCGCCCGAGCCGAAGATTGCTGCGGCGGTATCTGCACCAAAGCTACCGGCGCAACCCTGGGCACGTGCAGTGCGCCCACCGGCGCCTCCTACTGCAACGGAGGTGTCGACGGCACGGTGTGCGAGGGGGCCGGCTGCCAAGCGTGCTGCAGCCGACTCTGTGCCCCCTACGCACCGTCCGGCGTAAACATCTGCCAGCCTGCCAATGGCTGCCGCGTCAACGGCGACCTTTGTCGCTCCGACAAGGACTGCTGCGGGGCCGCCGGCACCGGCCTTCCCGGGGCAGGCAACGTCACCTGCGACAAGGCCCCCGGTGCAGCCGTCGGCATCTGCCGCAATCCGCAGAGTTGCAATCCGGAAGGCAATGTCTGCCACTTCCAGGATTACGTCTGCAGCATCTCCTCGGCCCGCAACGATTGCTGCGAGCACCTCGGCTCGAAATCGAACTGCGAGCTCGACCCGGTGGGCGTTCCGCGATGTCATGTCGTCGGTGTCGACGGTGGCCTCGCCTGCCGAACCACGGGGCAGACGTGCGCCTTCTCGGGCGACTGCTGCAACGGTGCCAAATGCCTTCCCGATTCGAGCGGAACCCTTCGTTGCGCCCCGGCCACCACGCAATGCAGCCAAAGCGGCAATGCTTGCTCGGTCAATGCCGATTGCTGCAGCGGCTTGACGTGCAATACGCCGCCGGGCTCCGTGAAGGGCACCTGCGGTGCGACCACGACCCCCGACGGCGGCGCCGGAACGTGCTCGCTCTACGGGCAGGCCTGCAAGGACTCCAGCCAGTGCTGCAATGGCGTCCCCTGCAACGGTGGTCTCTGCGTCACCATCGTTCACTGACTCGTCGCGACTATTCTCCAGCGCGCCACGCCATTCGTACTTGGTATGCGCTTCGCAGCATTCGGCCGCTGGAGGTAAGATAATGGCAACAGCACTTCGACCTTTGGCGATCGTCACGGGGGCTTCGAGCGGCATCGGCCGTGAGCTTGCGAAGCTTTGCTTGGCGAACGGCTTCGATCTCATCATCGCCGCCGACGAACCCGACATCTACATTGCGGGCGACGAACTTCGGGCCGCAGGCGCGCGCGTGGAGGCCCTGAGGGCGGATTTGAGCACGATCGAAGGCGTCGACGCGCTCTGCCGAACCGCCAGTGGTATGGGCCGCCCCGTGGATGTCCTCGTCGCCAATGCCGGTCGAGGTCTCGGCCATGCTTTCCTGGATCAGGACTTCCAGGAGGTCCGCAAAGTCCTCGACACGAACGTCACAGGGACAATTTACCTGATTCACGAGGTCGGCCGCGCCATGCGCGCCCGGGGCAAGGGACGAATCCTCATCACCGGATCCATTGCGGGCTTGATGCCGGGCACATTCAACGCGGTCTACAACGGCACGAAGGCATTCATCGACAGTTTTGCCGCTGCCATTCGCAACGAGCTCAAAGACAGCGGAGTGTCCGTCACGTGTTTGATGCCTGGCGCAACCGAAACGGAGTTCTTCGAACGCGCAGATCTTGCGGATACGAAGCTCGGTCAATCCAAAAAGGACGATCCGGCCGATGTGGCAAAAACGGGATTCGACGCGATGATGCGCGGCGAAGCCAGCGTCGTACACGGCGTTGGCAACAAGGTTCGCGCCGCCGTTTCCGCCGTCGCCCCGTCGAGCGTCATGGCAGAGCAGCATCGAAAGATGACCGAGCAACCAAGGTCGAAATAGGCCGGCTGTACGAGGGCTGCTTCAAACGCTGCACCACACACTGACGCCGCCCGCCCGGCCGTGAAAGCGGAC
This sequence comes from Sorangiineae bacterium MSr12523, assembly GCA_037157775.1. Classification (NCBI taxonomy): domain Bacteria; kingdom Pseudomonadati; phylum Myxococcota; class Myxococcia; order Myxococcales; family Pendulisporaceae; genus Pendulispora; species Pendulispora brunnea. Next base: position 1,093,995 of record CP089982.1, on the reverse strand, counting down.
GGCGCCGTCATCACCTGCGCGAAGGCGGTCTTCGCTGGCTCCCGTGATCTCGCGAAATTCGACAGCAGGACGGCCGGCCTGCATCGTGAGGACGCAAGCGTCCGCAGTGGACACGACGACCGCCATGATGCCTGGGTGCTCGTCGTTGCCGCGAACGATCCACCCCACGCATGTCGGGCTCTCGAAGTAGTCCTCCTGCTCTCCGTACAAGAACTTGGCGCGCGCCACGAGCATGGCGTCAATGACGTGCCGGTGAGCCACCAGGCGCTGGTCATCGCCCCCCGCTCCGTCATTGCCAAAGTAGTCACCGTAAAACACGCAGGGGTAACCCTCGTGACGAAGCAGGATGAAGGCATAGGCAATCGGTTTGAACCAATCGGCAATTGGCGACGCGAGTGCTTGACCGGGCTGGCTGTCGTGGTTGTCGACGAACGTCACGGCCGCCATCGGATTGCGCGCCACGAGCGTATCGTCGAGAAGCGTCCGAAGATCGTAGTCTCGGCCCAACTGACTTGCCTGGTGCATCCGGAAGTGGAGAGGGACGTCGAAGAGCCGCAGCGCTCCCTTCGTCTCTCGAAGATAGCTCTCCAGCATGTCGATCGAACCCGACCAATATTCGCCAACGGCGAAGACCTCTCGCTCCGGATGGGCCTCTCGCACACGCGTCAACCACTCCAATACGAAAGAACGCGAGATATGCTTGGCCGCATCGATGCGGACGCCGCGTGCCCCGGTGGTCTCGAGGAGCCACACACCCCAGCGGACCAGCTCGTCCCGAACGTCTTGGCGGGAATGGTCGACGTTGGCGCCCATCAAATACGCGAAGTTGCCATTCTCGGGATCCACCTCGCTCGAGAATGCGCGATCGGCAACGCGAAAAATCTTGCCTGACACCTCGGGCTGATTGGCATCCGCCCCGAAGGCGTCGAAGTGATCGCGCGTCCATTGGAAATCAGAATAGGCGCCGGCCCGTCCTGGAAACGTATAGTGTGACCATGCGCGAATCACGTAGGGCTCGGAGATCGCTTCCAAACGATTCGCTGGATTGACCTCCACCACCGTGACTTCCTCGGTCTCGTCGCCTCCAATTCGATGGTTCATGACCACGTCGAGATAAGCATCCATGCCGTGAGCCTGCACCGCCTCGACGGCGCGAAGCAGTTCTTCGCGGGTGCCGTATTTGGTCCGCGTGGAATTCTTCTGGTCGAACTCCCCGAGATCGAAAAGATCGTATACGGCGTAACCAACATCGTACCCGCCAGCGGCCCCCTTGGTTGCAGGTGGAAACCAAATCGCCGTAATCCCCTTTTCGCGAAGCGACGGGGCACTTTCGGCGATGGTTCGCCAGAGTGAGCCATCGTTGGGCAAGTTCCATTCGAAGAACTGAAACATCACGCCATGCATTGGCACATCGAGCTCCATGTCTCGACGGCGGCTACAGCACGACCTGGGCCAAGCCTTCTGCCCGGATGAATGCGGTGGATCCACGCGCATCGTTCAGGGACATGCTGCGCCTCCGTCATCGAAACGTGGAAAAATGCCACGAGCGCGTTCTGGCAAGCACAGCATGCTCGGCGGCCCTTGCGGCTGCGCTATCGGCTCGGTTGGTGGCTTCGTTCGTTTTTACGTGTGGCGCAAGATGCTATTCCGCTGGCCGCCAAGAGAAGTGCACTTCTGTAAAAAGAATACGACGTTGGATCTCGACCTGCGAAATTCTCGCCTGAGACATCTTCGATGTTCTGGCGGCTCATTGACGAACGCCAATGCCCCCGAGAAGAGATCATCATGGAGGCGAGCATCGCTTGGTCGGTGCCGACTTGCCTCCATGCAGCAGCGCGGTGGGGGGAATCATGGCCAAGTTCGTCATTACTCACGAGATCAAATGCAACAAGGAACAGTTCTGGAAGCTCTTCTGGGACAAAGCCTTCATCGAGAAGATGTACCGCGAAGAGCTCGGTTACCGGGCATATGAAATTCGCGAACAAAGCGAGACCGAACGAAAGGTGGACCTCGCTCCCAACTGGAGCCTTCCTGGGCCCATGAGGAGCCGATTCTCTCTTTCGGAAGAAGGCGAGCTAACGCGGGGAAGCGGCATTTGGCGATGGCGCGCGACCCCGAGCATCCTCGCCGACAAGATCCGCCTCGATGGCACGATGCGCCTCGAGCCAATCAGTTCGACGAGCGTGCGCCGAATCGGAGATCTCCAGGTGGAAGCGACGGTGCCCATCGTCGATCTCTTGTTGGAATCCAGTTTCGAAACGCGCCTTCGCGCGGAGTGGAGCCGCACGGCGTCCTACATGAGCAAGCACTTGTCAATGAAGTGAGCGATACGCCCGATCTTGGGCACTCTTGCGCGAAAGCCAGCTAGCATGGCTTCGAGACATGAGGACTCCACTCGCCGTGTTGGCCGCGACAGGCTTTGCGTGCACTTCGCCGATGGCCCAGGCTCCGCTGCCGGAGTTGTATCCCGCAACCACAACGTTATCGGCACCGGCACCTTCACCGCCGGCCGAGACCGAGGCGGTCGCGCGGCAGCCGTCCGTGGTGGTCGAATATGCCATCGTGAGCGCGAGCTGGCTCGCGCCCTTCGTTCGCGTCGATGCGAACGAGTTGAAGACCTGGACAGCCCAGGCCTTGAAGGATGGGCGCATTCCGGAAATACGTCACATCCTCATCAAGATTGATGTGGCAACGGGCAGCGACAGGGTGGCAAGAAAGCGTGCGGAGGCTTTGATTGCGCGCCTTCGCAAGGGCGCGGACTTCGCGGCCGTGGCACGCGAGGAGTCCGACGATCCCGGCTCGGCCTCGCGCGGGGGTTCGGTGGGTGCGGATACCTCGCGTCTCGTCGACCCCTTTCGTCGAGTGGCCGAAACGCTCCGACCCGGGCAGCTCACGCGCAGGCCCGTGCATACGCCTTACGGCTGGCACATCATTCGAAAAGACCGCAAGACCCCCCGCGCATCCTACGCGGCCTACCAGCGCGACATCGCCCCCCGCGTCGCCAAGGTCCTCGCCCAGGAAATTCTGAGACGCCGCTCCTCCGCCCCCTCGATGGACGCCGCCACGGCCCAATCCATGGCCGCGCTGCTTGGCCCGGGAGCGGACAAGGCTTCTGGGATCCCCATCATGCAGACCTTCGACCCGGCGAAAGACGATGCGGTCGCCGAAGCCGCCTGCCGAGCCGCAGCCAACGATATGCGGTCGCGCCAACAGTCCATGCTTCGTGGCCAGACGCCCGCACCGACGCTCACGCCTCCAACAGCCCTTCCCATCTGCGGAGGCGACCTCGAAGCACTTCGTACCTTCGCCAGGGACGCGAAGCCGGACGATTCCGCCATCGTCGAAGGCGATGGGCAACATCAGCTGATTCTTTATGCTGCCCCGGCGCCCAACACGCCCGTATCGTTTCGCAACGAGTGACGCGCGCATAACTGTCTATCGTGTGAAAAACGGAAATCCGCTATGCAGCAGGCCACTGCCCGCCGAAACGTTCGGCGCGGCGATTTGGTGGATGTCCGAGACACGATATTTGGATTGCAAATGGCCCTTGTATCGAAAACATAAATGGGACAACCGCCACAACCAATCGGTCGCTTCGGATAGCCTCTCGCACGATCGACAATTCCTCGATAGAACGCGAGCCTATTTGCGGATATGACTTCGCGAACCACGGGGGAACTTGGCGACCTGCTTAGCTATGGCGCGCACCGGCAAGCGCAAATTTCGCGTCGTGAATTGGCACGCCGTACACGAACGGTCGCCTGTTGCACGACTTCAATCATTTGATGTCATTTTCCAAGAAAACTGGCGCGCGCGGCAAAATCAAATTTGCAAACACGACAACGGAGGCTAATTTTAAATCAATCGCAGCCGCCTCGCCGCTGATTGTCGTTGACCAATTGACAATAGTGGAGTCTGCATGCACATGTTGGAACGTCGAACGATGGTCATTTGTGCGTTGCTCTGTGATGTGGCCATGGGCTGTGCAGCCATCACGGGGCTCGACGCGTATGGTACCGGCCCCGATGAACCCGCCCCGGTCGAAGATGCGGGATTCGACGCTTTCAGCATCTCCGATGCGTTGCAGGATTCCAGTAAGCCGCCGCCCCGAGATCTCGTGGCGCTCGTCCCCTTCGATGAGGGGGCGGGCCTCCTCGCGTCCGACGTTACGGGCAACGGAAACAATGCCGTCCTCCCGTCCACGTCCAGCTGGAGCCCTGGCCTGGACGGAGGTTCCGCGGTCACGCTCAGTTCGGGGTACATCGATATCGCAACACTCTCCGGCCAGGCTTTCCCCCAATCCGAAGGAACCGTGTCCTTCCTCGTAAAGCTCGGCGACGGCATCGGTATCGCAAGCGCGGAAATTTTCGACAGGCCGGATCCAAATCGACACAACGTTTACGTCCACAGCAGGTTGGTGGGCGGGGAACACGTTATTGACGTCGACCTGGTGACATCATCTTCGGATGCTCACGCGGCACCCTTGGAATGCTCACGCGCCGTTTCCGGGGGTGAATGGGTCCATGTCGCGGCGAGTTGGAGCAGTATCCAATCCGCGCTTGTGCTTCGCATTGGGGACAAGATCTGCGCGCCAACTGCGGATATCTCACAGTTTCGCCCGGACGCCCAGCAGGTACGGCTCTTGAACGATTGTCGCAACTGTTCGATTGACGATTTTCGAGTTTATCGTCGATTCATGACCGCCGAGGAGATGAAGTCGCGATTTCGTTGAGGCGCAGGGCAATTCATCTCAAGATCGGAACGCTGGCCGTACTTTGGGAACGAGACGGCTGCACGCCAGGCGAGATCGCCGCCACGCTGAGGGTCACGAGGCAGAATACGATCCCGTCGAATGCTGGATATCCGCGGAGCACGTCGTACCGCTGGGGCCGCAGCCTCCCGCGTGCATACGCATCGGGCGCCGACGGCCGCGCTGCTCGAAGAGCGGTGACTACCGCGGCGGTGCGCATCGATTTTCGTCGGACCATTGATCGAGCTTCGGCACCTCGTCGTTGCCGACCAACGGCTGCAGATGCCCTGCACTTCGAGACGAAGCTCCGCGCTCGAGGATGGCGATTGATCGGAGGTCCAATTGGGACGATCTTCATTTCAAATTTTGCCCATGGCGTGACACGAACATCGTTGCCATCATGGGTCACTCGCGGGCAATGATCGATTGCGGTGCGGCAACTCAAGAAAGGGGGGTTCGAGATGAAGCAAGTGACCGTCGCGAACATCGTTTGCCGAGCGTATCGGTGCCTGGGCGACCTCGAGCAAATCGTGACCTCGTCTCGACGAATAGGCTACGGCACGACCCAGGAGCAGGCCTCTACGCTGGCGGACTTGCGGCACCACCTCGTCCGCATCAAGTCAGCGCTCGGCAAGATGGAAAAGGCCAAGAGCGAACATGATGGGATGGCCGCTCAAATGACCGACGAGCGGACGGAGGCACTCGCCAACATCGGCAACAATTTGTCCGCTGTCCAGGCCACGCTCCAGCGGGTCGAGAGTTCCCTTCGGCAGCGCGCAACCGCGCTCTGAACGCCGTTTGCGCCGCATGCGCTGTCCATCATGCGAGAGCGTGGTCTTTCTCGAGAAGATCGAGCATGCGAAGCATGCTTTGAACGTGCAGATCCTGCGGCACGAACGTAACACTCGGCGCGTGCAGGCGCTGGGAGAGCTGCTCGGCCACCGTTTTGAGCGCGCCGCGCGCATCTGGCAAAAGCTTTCGCGCGTCGTCGGCAAACCGTTCGAGCCCGTCTTTGGCGTCTGCGGCCGCCCGCGCGGCTTGCGCACCGGTGAGCCTTCCGTGGTGACCGAGCACGATTTCCTCCGCACCGAGATTCGCAATGCTTTCGATGGACGTGCGATAGGCCGCGAGATCGTCGAACGACAACGGACAAAAATAGCTTTCCTCGACCAGCTCTCCAAGAGCGTCGGATACGAACGCCCGCCCGCGACTCTCGTCGAAATAGGCAATCTGGCAGCGACTATGGCCTGGTGTTTTTCGCACGAGCATCGACCGCCGACCATCGAGCTCGACGCGATCGCCATCGACCACCGTGGTAATCGGTATATCGGACAGTACGGTCGGCGGAAGCACCGGATTCGGTAGCTCCGGACGTTCCTCGTCGGGCGCCGCGAGCGACTTGGTCGCATCGCTAATTTTCTGGACGACCGCCCGCGCACGCTCGCTCTGGAAGGCCTTGGCCGTTTCGGGCGATGCGTAGACGGTAACCCAAGGCATGTAGGGATAGAGCTGACCGAGAAGCCCACAATGATCATAGTGGGAGTGGGTCACCAGCCATCGGCGGATGCGGCGGATATCTCCGAGCACGTGATGGAGCTGACGGAGAACGAGCGGTGCGTGCCGTGTCAGACCGCCCTCGATCAACGCCCAATCGTCGCCACTCCCAGTCAAGAAGACCGGATTCTTGATGGTCCCGAGCACGATCAAGTCTTCGTCGACGCAGCCTACGTCCGTGTACCACATACCATCGTAATCCTTTGAAGAGCGGCCAACTACGTCGACCGAGGAACATGCCACTGCGGCTTTGGGTCAAGAGTGCCCCATTCGTCGATCCGATCGCAATGGTGGCGATGCAAGAGGCCGTGAATGATGACAGACGAACTCGCGATGCGACAGACCAACTCTCCGCGTGACGAACGCATGGCGGAAGGCACGTTCTCCAAGTAGGTCGTGTCGCGATCCGAGCCAAGTAGTCATGAATCCGAAATACGTATCCTACTGCACACCGCTAATTTACGCCGATCGCATCGCAAGTCGTCACTTTGACAACTCAAATCCGTTATCGTGTCGCAATTTGATCCAAATGGGCACAAGAACGCCTCAGCACCAATGCAACACCGTCACCACTCGGGCCAGGTCGCATCGCAAAGTGTGGCTTCGACAGCATGATTCCTCGTCGAAGAATTACTTGTCCATATGGGCTTGAAACACGTGAACGGAGCGCTATGTACTTCGCTATGCTCGGGGCCGAAGCATCGGTCGGTCAGCCCGAATAAATCGAGCTGTCAGGGAGTTACTGGATCGCGCTGATGGTGTTGGCGCGAATTTTCGGACGATACGCGACAACGGTGGCGCGTCTTCTTCTCTCGATAAGGGATCTTCAATGGACGTTTCGACGAAACGAGCTTCGACGAATGGGAGCGTTGAGCATTTCGACGCCATCGTTATCGGTGGTGGCCCGGGCGGATCGACGCTCGCCACCATCCTCGCCATGCGGGGCCACAAGATTCTTCTTCTCGAGCGAGAAAGTTTTCCGCGTTATCAAATTGGTGAATCGCTCTTGCCGTCGACGACGGGGGCAATTGGTCATCTTCTCGGAATCACCGACGAGTTGGCCCGCGCCGGATTTCCCATCAAGCGCGGAGGTTCTTGGTACTGGGGACGTCGAAAAGAAACGTGGACGTTCGACTTTACCCAGAGCGAAGTGCCTGGTGTCGTAAACGCCTACCAGGTCGAACGAGCCAAGTTCGATGAGATTCTCTTGCGCAACGCCGCACGCAAAGGCGTCGACGTGCGCGAGCGCCACCCCGTCACGGCCATCCTCCAGGAGGACGGGCGCGTCGTCGGCGTGCGCTATGGGACGCCAGACGGCGGCACGCGCGAGGCACGGGCCCGCATCGTCGCCGATGCCAGCGGTCACTCGAGCCCCTTTCACCGGATTGTCGGCGAGCGCGTCGTGGCCGACTTCTTTCGCAACGTCTCCCTCTTTGGATATTTCCGCGGTGGACAGCGGATGCCCGAGCCGAACGACGGCAACATTCTCGTCGTATCCATGGAGAAGGGCTGGGTTTGGTACATTCCACTCGCGCCGGACCTCACGAGCGTAGGCGTGGTCATGCCGCAGCAAAATGCTGCCATCCTGAAGAAGGGGCATGAGCAGGCCATGAACGAGCTTCTGGATGGCTGCCCCCTCATCAAGGGCATGCTCGAAGGCGTGCCGCGCGTAACGGAAGGAATTTACGGACAATACCGTGTGCGCAAGGACTGGTCCTATTGCAATTCCAAGTTTTGGAAACCAGGGATGGTCCTGGTCGGCGATACCGCATGTTTCGTCGATCCGCTCTTTTCATCCGGCGTTCATCTATCGACGTATGCGGCGCTCCTCGCGGCGCGGTCCATCCACACGACCCTTCTCGGGGAGGTCGACGAGGCCGCATGTTTCACTGAATACGAACGGCGTTATCGGGCCGAATACATGATTTTCTACCGATTTCTCCAGTTCTTTTACGATTCCAACAACGACCAAGAAGATTACTTCCGCGCCGCGCACGAGGTGCTCGGAGACGAGAAGTACGAAGAAGACCGCCAGGCCTTCGTCCGTCTCGTTGCCGGGTTTGGCACCGGCCCCGACGTTCAAGCGCTTGCGGGAGCATCCGCGCCACCTTCCGAGACGAAGCGCATTCCGCTCGATGCCGTCTTCGGAATCCCGTCATGGCTGGACGTCACGTCTGCGTCCGGCCTCGGAGCCAAAGGGCCGTACCTTCCTGGGGCCGATGCACTCTCCATCTCGGCGGATGGTTTCCGCTGGGTTGCGCAGCGTCCAGCGGAATCGGCGTGATGCCCTGGGAGGCGAGCTTGCGCATCATCGGCGCCCACGCGAGCGTGTCCCCCGGTGAAACGCAATCCGAGCAAGGAAGCGATCCCCTCGCCGTCGATCGCGTTCTCCCCGTGGCCCGGGAAGTACTTGCCCAGGCATCAATCGAAGCAAGCAGCCTCGATTTGATTCTGAGCATGTCCATTTCGCCGGATCGCGTAGCGCTCGGTAAGAACGTTGCGGGACCTCGCGTCTGCCACCCACTGCAACGAGATCTCGGCGCGGAGCGCGCGTTCGTTTTCGATCTGTACGACGACGATTGGTCGGCCGCGATCGATATCGCCCGCGGATTCTGCCACGAGATGGATTACAAACACGTGCTTCTCGTCCGCGTCGAGTGCGGGGGCAGAAGTCTCGCCAAAGATCCCGAGAGCGGGTTCCGTATCCCTGACGGCGCCGGTTGTTTGCTACTCCGTTGGGGTGGGGGCAAATCGGAACCCTTCGGTGGATGGTCGCATACCAACGTCGCACCGATCCAGGTCGATGCTTTCCCTTGGGCCGAATGCGCCTCGGGCGAACTCCGCGGCCAGTATCGTTTTCCGTTGCAGCAAGGCGTTTCCGAAAAGCTGAACCAGGCGGCGATAGGCCTCTTGCGAAACGCACTGGCCGACCAAAAAGCCGATCATGTGGTGATCGAATCGTGGTTCCCCGGCGACGTCGACGCACGCGCGGTGAAAGACGCCGTCGGCCTCGACCCGGCGATCGATACCCGTTTGGGCCCCTTCGGGCTCCCTTATTTTGCCGAGACGCTCCGTGGTGATGGGACGCGCCGCCTCCTCAGTCTGACCTTAAACCCGTTTCAAATGAGGTATGGCTACCAATGGCTGCAAGCTTAAGCACATCAGAGAGCGCGTTCTTCGGCCCAGTGCTCCTGCCGCGGGCGCGAATTGCCAGCGTCGGCTTTTCCCTTCCAAAGAAGGTGATCGACAACGATTACCTTGCCACGCTCATGAGCACGTCGGACGATTTCATCGTCACCCGAACGGGGCTCCGCGAGCGCCGTCACGTCACGCCTTCCGTGCCGACATCCGAGTTGATGGTGGAGGCTGGGGCCCGAGCGATCGAGCGCGCTCGCCTGTCGCCGGCCGACATCGACCTGATGATTGTGAGCACGTTGAGTCCGGATCATCATGATCCTTCTCAAGCGAATCTCATTCAACCGAAGCTCGGATTGCGGCATATTCCATGTTTCGATATCCGCGCTCAATGTTCGGGCTTTCTGTACGGGATCGAAATCGGAGCCCAGTACATTCAGACCCGTCGATGCCGAAATGTGCTGGTCATAAGCGGCGAAGTGCTTTCCAAGCGCATGGACTGCTCCAACGACGGGCGAAACCTCGCGGTCCTTTTGGCGGATGGCGCTGGCGCCGCGGTTTTGCAGGCGAGCAACGATGTTGGCGTGGGCCTGATCGATCAGGTCACGGGCGCGGACGGAAGCCACTTTCGGGATCTCTGGACCGAGGCTCCGGGAACTGCGCACGAAACATTCCTGCCGCCGGAGCTCATGACCCGTGGAGCACACCAGTTTCGCATGCAGGGGCGTCAACTCTTCGAGCACGCCGTGGAAGCCATGGTGTCGTGCGCGAAGGAGCTCCTAGCCCGGAATCACCTCTCGGTGTCGGATCTCGACCTCGTGATCCCGCACCAGCCGAACCCGCGCATTCTCGAACGCGTCAACCAGCTCTTGGAAATCCCCGAGGGCAAATTGCTGATGACCAATCATCTCGGCAACATGGGATCGGCTTCGTTGCCGGTCGTACTCGGGATGAGCATCGACGAAGGACGCGTGCGACCCGGCACACTTTGCATGTTGCTCGCCTATGGCGCGGGCTCGACCTGGTCCGCCGCCATTCACAGATTCTGATGCTCGGTGAAATTACACGGAAGCCATGCGTTATGCCCGAAATTGAAATTCAAACCACACTGCTCGAACTCTTCACGGAAAAACTGCAGTGGAACGGCCCATTGCCTACCGGTGCCTTGTCCGAGCACCTGAGCTCTCTGCAGCTGCTGACACTCATCGACGCCGTCGAGGAGCGCTTTTCCATTTACCTTCAGCCAACGGAGGCGGCCGAGATCGATACGGTGGACCAAATCGTCGCGACGATTCTTCGGGAGGCGAAATGACGCCCCCGGTTCCTCCGACCTTACCGGGGGCGACCCTCATCGATCGACTGACGTCTGCCGCGGGTGCATGCGCATCGAACGGCATCCATTTCGTGGACCGGGACGAGGGTGAGACGTGGTTTGGTTGGGACACGATTCGCGCGGGCGCGCTGCGCGCTGCCGGAGGGCTCGCGGCCGCCGGAATCGGCCCGGGCGATCGCGTCGCACTCGTGTTGCCGACCAGTCCGGAACTCGTGTTCGCGCTCTTGGGTACCATCAGCCTCGGCGCCATCCCGTTCGTGTTGGCGGCCCCTCGCCGATTGGGGCGCCTCGAAGAGTATCGCGAGCGCACAGTCGCGATGTTGCGCGCCACCCGAGCCGCCGCGCTCGTGACCGATGCCCGCGTGCGGCGCTCGCTCGACTCCGTGCTCGCGCGGTACGAGCCAAGATTTGGCGCACTTTTGGTCGAGGAGCTGGATCGCGGCCCGACGCGGGAACCGAGCGCCATTTCCCCTGATGACTTGGCGCTCGTACAGTTCTCGTCGGGCACGACCGTCCATCCGAAGCCGGTGGCGGTCACGCATCGCCAGATTTTGGCCAATTGTGATGCGATGGCGGAGCGAATGTACCCGCCCGGCCCCGAGCCGGTGCATGTATCGTGGCTTCCCCTTCATCACGACATGGGGCTCATTGGTTGCGTGTTCAATGCCATGTGCCGCGGCATCAAGCTCGTGCTCATGGCACCTGAAATCTTCATCGCGAAGCCATCGCTTTGGCTTCGCGCGATGGCTCGCCACCGCGCCACCATCACGGTCGCACCCAATTTCGCCTATGCGCAGTGCACGGCGAAGGTCAGCGACGAGGAACTGGAAGGAGCCGATTTTTCCGGATGGACCATGGCTCTCTGCGGGGCCGAGCCCATTTCCGCCGAGGTCGCTCGTCGATTCAATACGCGATTTGCACGATGGGGCCTTGCCGAAACCGCATTCGCACCCGTCTACGGGCTCGCCGAAGCCACTCTCGCGGTTACATTCACGCCATTCCAAGAACGGCCGTTCCGATCCATTCACGTCGACCGCAAGTCGTTGAGTGAAGGGCGCCCCGTGCCGGGGCCGGGGGTCGAACTCGTGAGCGTGGGCAAACCCATTCGCACCGTCGAGATCGAGCTCCGTCGAACGGAGGACCGAGTGCCCTGCGCATCGGGCGAAGTAGGGAACATTTGGGTTCGTGGGCCTTCCGTGATGGCGGGCTACCTCGATCGCGACGACGCCCCGATCGAAAACGGATGGCTCGATACCGGCGACCTCGGTGTCGTACTCGACGACGAACTCTATATTACGGGTCGCGCCAAAGACATCATCATCATCAACGGCGAAAACCACCTCCCGCACGACATCGAGGACGCGGTGAATCGAGTTGCGGCCGTTCGCACGGGCTTCGTCGCGGCAGCCGCCGAGGTGGGCGAGAATGGCGAGCGTCTGCTGGTCTTCGTGGAGCAGCGAAAAGCATCCGCGAATCTCGCCGAAGAGTGCTGGAAGGCGGTGCTCTCGGCGACGGGGCTCGAACCTGCGCTCGTCGTCGCGCTGGCTCCCGGCAGCATTCCGCAAACGACATCCGGTAAAATTCGGCGAGGCGAAACCCTACGACGGTGGCAGCAAGGTATCCTCACTCCCCCCGAATCGGGTCGCGGGCAGAGCGCTTCCGTCAAAAGTCTATTCGGTTCCCTGAGTGGCAATTACCAGGTCGATTCGACGAACTTGGGAGACGAATGATGCTCGCGGCCCCTCATCGGGAAAAAGTTCCGGTGGCGGTGCGCAGCCTCGCATGCCTGTTCCCGGCGCGCAGCGTTTCGAACAGCGAGCCTCCGTACACGCAAATCCCCGACGTTCCTCACGACTGGTGGCAGTTCTGGGGCGTTCAACGCCGTGGGATGTTCGACGCGGCAGCAGGCGAGACGCACGATCGTCTAGCCGTTCGTGCATGCCGTGAAGCCTTGAGGATCGCGGAGCTCGAAGCGGCCGACATCGATCTCGTGCTCGCCAACACGTCGAACCTCGTGGTCTCGACCAGCACGGGCCCAAGGTTCTTTCCCCGCCTCGCGCCCGTGATTCGCGAAGAGCTGCGCGCTCGGTCTGCCGTTGCCATGGACGTGGAGCAAGAGTGTCTCTCGTTCCTGATCCATCTGCAAAATGCAGTGAATTTGATTCGCATGGGCCGCTGCAAGCGCGTGCTGGTGTGCAGTGTCGAGCATATTACCGACTTGCTCGATTACACGGACAAATCAGCCACCATCTTCGGCGACGCCGCGGCCGCCGCCGTGGTGACCGCGGATTCGGACGGAGCATCGCTTCTTGGCTCCTCGTACGTGAGCAGGCCGGAGCACTACGATCTCGCAACCCTTCGCTGGAGGAATCCTCGTTACAAACCCAAGAACGAGCTCGTGCCCGACGACTTTCACACGTATTTCGATTTACGTGAGGACGCGGCAGATGGCATGCGCAAGTTCGTTCCGGTGTTCGTTCCGGAGATGGTGAAACAGGCGCTCGAACGTGCGCGCCTCCGCGCCGACGATGTGGACTACTTCGTTTTTCACCAGCCGTCCCCCATTCTGATACGCGGCTGGGCGAACGCCCTTGGTGTCGCGCGGAACCGTTACTGCACCACCCTCGAAACCCGCGGCTCGCTCGTCTCCGCTTCCATGCCGATCACGTTGCACCATGCGATTGAGCAAGGCCACGTAGGCCCGGGCAAAACCATCGTCATCGCGGGCGCCTCCACGGGCTGGGGCTTCGGCGCCCAAGTCTGGCGGTGGGGTGAAACGCGGATCAACGCGCTCGGATGAGCAGCAGGAGATCCATGTTCGATGCGTTATCGACCGCTTGAACTCGTTGAAGACCTGGAGCAGTTCCTCGGAGATCCGACCGATCCCGATACGTTGTTCTCCTTCAAAAACGTCGCCCAACTCGACGCGTCGGAACATTTTCCAGACGCGATCTGCTCGAGCCTGGAGGACTGGGGGCTGCATCGTTATTACGTGCCAAGCGTCCATGGCGGCGCATTGGAAGACTACCAAGAACCGCTGCACCTCCTGCGGGCCATTTCCAGGCGTGATCTCACCGTCGCCATTGGACATGCCAAGACGTTTCTCGGTGGCGTATGCGCCTGGACGTCGGCAACCTCCGCCCAAGCCAATCGATTGGCCGAAAGCGTTCTGCAACGCTCAGCCGTTTCCTGGGGATTGACCGAACGGAATCATGGGAGCGATCTACTCGCCAATGAGGTGACGGCAACACGGACACAGGACGGGTATGTCGTTCGAGGCGAAAAGTGGCTGATCAACAACGCGACACGCGGCGACATCATTAGCCTGCTGGTCCGATCGACACCGGCCGGCGGACCGCGCGGTTTCGACGTGCTGATGGTGGACAAGCGACGGCTCCGCGAGGGCAGCTATCGATGCCTCCCCAAAGTTGCAACCCACGGCATTCGTGGCGCCGACATCAGCGGGATTGTCTTCGAAGAGGCTTTCGTCGACGCCGATGCGGTCATTGGTCATCCTGGCACGGGCATCGAGGTCGTGCTCAAGAGTCTGCAACTTACCCGCATTCTCTGTTGCAGCCTTTCGCTGGGCGCGTCCGATCATGCGTTGCGGCTGGCCACCCGATTCGCGGGCGAGCGACGGCTTTATGGCCGTCAGCTCATCGAACTTCCGCGGGCGCGGCGCATTCTCGCCAACGCATACGCGGATCATCTCCTCTGCGAGGCACTCTCGGTCGTGGCTGCGCGGAGCATCCATGTGCTCACCCCCGAACTCAGTGTCCTCTCCGCGGTGGCCAAATACCTCGTTCCCACGCGTACGGACACGACCATCGGTGAGCTGGCTCGATTCATTGGGGCGCGTTCGGTGCTGGCCGACGTCTTCGCCGAGGGGATGTTTCAAAAGGTGCAGCGCGATCATCGGGTCGTCGGGTTGTTCGACGGCAACACGCTCGTCAATTTGAATTCGCTGATCAACCAGTTTCCCGTCCTCGCCCGCGCCGCCCAACAGCCTGCACCCACCGGGGATCTCCACGGCCTATTCGACCTCTCCGCACCACTGCCCCCTTTCGATAGAAAGCGACTTAGCTTGCTATCCGTACGTGGCAGTCGTCTGCTGGATACGCTTCCTCGCTCGCTCGATGCTATCGAGCAGTTGCTGCGTGCCGACAGCGGCCTCGAGCCGCTGGCGGTGCTGTGCAGGGCCTTGAACGAGCATACTCGGCAACTCCTGACGACGATGGCAGGCGTTCGACCCTTGGCCGTCGCCGTGCCAGCGGACGCCTTCGCTCTCGCTCACCAGATGTCGTTGTGTATCGCGGGCGCGGCCGCCATTGGACTGTGGCTAGGCTCCCGGGAGCACATGGCGGATGACTCCGCGAATTCCGGCCTTTGGCAGCAAGGCGGGTGGCTCTTGGCCGTCATCGCCCGAATCCTCACGGCCCTGGGCGTGCGCGTTCCCGATCACGATGCGACCGACGATGTCTTGCTGAGCGCGCTCACGAGGCAGAGTCAGTCCGGTCAAATGCTGTCGATGCTCCCCTGCCGACTTGCCGAGGGAATGAAGTTGTCATGAATGCTCAACCCCTCGAAGAGTCGTTCGGCGACCCGCGTGATATCGAGAACCCATTGGGGTTTGCCCAGATTCTGGCGGCGGACGAGCGCGGCGAGCTTCTGGCTGCGGGGGAAAGGGCATTGGATGAATGGAATTTCAATGCCGAATTCGTGCCGGTCGCACTGGGCGGGCGGTTGCATGGCCTGGATGATCTGGCGCGAAGAATACGCACCGTATTCCGCAGGGACGCTGCACTGGCACTCGGATATGGCGTCACCTCGTTGATGGCGGCCGTCAACATCTGGGCGTCGGGCTCAATCAGCCAGCAGCAGCAGGCGGCCAAGTTGCTATTGGCCCGGCAGCGCATTGCCGTCGGTTATCACGAGCTCGAGCACGGCAACGACTTCCTCAGCAACGAGCTTCGAGCGCGCCGCGACGGGACGATGTTCCGACTCGACGGGCACAAGCAGGTCATCAACAACTGTGCGCGCGCGGCCGCGATGGTCCTCTTCGCCCGCACCAATGATGCGCCCGGTGCACGGAGCCATTCGCTGTTGTTCGTGGATACCCGTGCACTAGAGCGAGACCAGGTTCGCCTGCTTCCCCGATATCGAACCTCTGCGATGCGCGGCTGCATGCTGGGCGGGATCGAATTCAATGATTGTGCGGTCCCCCATGACAGCCTGCTCGGCCGAGAGGGATCCGGCGTACAGACGGCATTGCGATCCTTCCAGATCACCCGGGCGGCATTGCCCGGCATGGCGCTGGGAATCTTGGACACGGGGCTGCGCACGGTCACGGCATTCGCAACCGAACGCCGATTGTACTCGACCCATGTGAGCGAGCTCCCCCACGCGCGGAACGCGCTGGCACAGGTATTCGTGGATTTGCTGATTGCCGATTGCTTCGCGCGATCGGTCGCGCGAGGGATGCACCTGTTTCCCGAGCAGGCAAGCGCGTGGGCGGCGTCCGTGAAATACCTCGTACCGTCGATGATTGAACAGGCCATGAACGATCTGTCGATCATCCTCGGCGCCCGGTTCTATTTGCGCGAAGGTGCGCATGCCATCTTCGGGAAGCACTACCGCGACGTGCCCGTAATCAGCCTTGGACATGCCGGCTCGACGGCGTGCCTGCTTACCATTTTACCGCAGTTGTACGATATGGCGTGTCGCGGCTGGAAAGCCGCGGAGGCACCCGCCGCACTGTTTGGCCATGGCGAAGTTCTGCCGCCGCTCGACTTCTCTCGACTTCGCATCGCGGGGCTCGACCAAGACGCGCTGGCCTCGATGCTGCTCGTCGCCGCCGAAAGCGACTACGCGCGTCCCGGCGAGGAAGCCATCGGCCAGATGATCCGCAGTCTGGCCGGTGAACTAGGCCAATTGGCCGAAACCGCCCGCCATATGCGGCCAGCCGATCGCGGTGTGGAGGCCAGTGCGGCCGCCTTTGGAGTCGCAGAACGCTATCCTCTTTTGTTGGCAGCAAGCGCGTGCATTCATACTTGGCGCCAGCATCGAGCCCATGAGCCCGGGCACTGGCTCGCGGGAACCGAGTGGATACGGGCAGCTCTGACCCGGCTCACACAGCGCATCCAGGGTCACAGCACCGCGTTGCCCAGGGAGGTCGTCGAGCCGCTCTTCGTCGAGCTCAGAGATCGGGTAGAGCACAATCGCTCGTGCTGTCTCGATGGCGAACCATTGAAGGGTTGATCCACGACGTGGTTTCTGGCGCTGTCGAACTCTCGGAGTGTGAGGCAGCCGACACACCGACGAGGAACGGTTGCAGGATGTTCTGCTTCCTGGTGTTGACCGTCGTCCAATCGTCGTTGAGGATCCCGCCGGTGTCACCGGAATTGGGATTCCATGACCAAAACGTGAAGCTAATGCCATTAACCCCGGTGCCCAGGTAATTCAGTAAGGTACGCAGCCACGTCTCATCTCGGGGGTCGGCCAGCGTCGTGCCGAACTCACCGAGCAGCACCGGCGCCACGTTGTTTTGCACCAGGTAGCCCCATATTCGATTCCAGAGTGGACGGAGGTTGTTCGGGAAGCTCGGGTCGGAGAACCACGGCTGCGGATACACCGAGGTGGCGTAGTCGTGCGCGGAGTAGACCAGCCGGTTCGCGACGTTCAGCCGGACCGGGAACTGCGCCGCGCCCTGCAAATTGCCACCCCACCAGTAGGCGTCGCCGTTGAAGACGTCGATGCCCTCCACCACGATCAGCCAGTTGGGGTTGACCGCCAGGATCGCGTTGCCGGCCCGCTCGGCCGCGAGCCGCCAATCCGTGGTGATGCTTCCCGTGCCCCAGGTGGCGCCATTGGGGCCGTGCGGCTCGTTGTGCAGGTCGGCGCCAATCACCGTGGTATTGCCGAGATAGCGCTGGGCGAGCATCTTCCAATCGCTGATCCAGCGGCTCTCCGGGTAAGCGCTCGTGTACCAAAGCGCGGACTGTCCACCGGAATCCGGACGGTGCCGGTCCAGCAGGACCTTCATCCCGATCTGCCCGGCGTAGGCGATAATCTTGTCCATGATCTGAATGCCGGACAATCCTTGCAAGTCCGGATTGAGGTCGTATCGAATGCTGTTGGGCGTGCTGCCGGCATCGAACAGCTGATTGGAGAACGGGAGCCGGATCGTATTGTATTTCAGGCTCTTCATCTGGTTCAGCATGTCCTTGTAGCCCCGCGCCCAGAGCCCGTGCGGGGTGTAGTTCGCGGTCTCGAGACCGAACCAGTTGACCCCGGCCATTCGCACCGGCTGATTGTTGGCGTCGAGCAACTGCCTGCCGTTCGTGTGCCAGTAACCGGTGCCGGCCGTGGCTGCCCGAGCGGGCTTCGCGGTCATCGCGACGAACAGCGTGAAGACCAGCGCCGTGAGGTGATTGAAGCTTTTCATGATGGGAGATCTCCTCGCTCGGACAGTGTGGGCCATTGAGATTGAATAGGGTTCGCGTGGCACGCCCCGCCGGGGCTTACAGTGGCGGGAAGGCGTTGGCCATCAACTGCTGGAACTGCTGCGAAAACCAGTGCCCGGACAGCGGGGCGTTGGGCAGCGCTCCGGACATGTTGTTGCCGTTGCGGGCATTGCCGGTGTACGTCGGGTCGCACATCCGGTCGAAGCCCTTGCCCTCGGTGTTCGGGATGTACGTGCTGGAACCGTCCGACTCACCCGGTGGCTTGATCCAGACGTAGGCATCGATTCCCGATGCTGGATTCGCCCGCGGCCGCTCACCAATCCCGGCACCGGATTGGTTGCACCAGTTGCCCGCATGGATGCGACGATCGATTCGGCCGCCGTTCACATAGGCATCCACATTGGTCATTGGCCCAGGTCCGGTCGGCCGTGCCGATCCTCCCGACCCATTGCGCGACGTGTCGATCAGCATACCGATATTCGACGGGAAGCCTCCTCGGCTCACCAAGCCATTCCGGAATGCCGTGGCGAACGAGCGCTCGTCGACGTAGTAGTTCCAGTCGACCCACTTCGACTGTCGGACGCTGCTGCCATTCACCGTGTCGGTCACCTTGAAGTAGGGCTCCACGAGGGCCGAGTAGTTTGCCGTATTGGTGATGAATCCTGTCACGTCGTTGACGGTCGCGCCGGCCGCCGTCGCGGCTTGCTTCATCACGTCGATGGCCGGGTTGAAGTTGGAGTCCCATCCCAGCCAGGCATGGTGTCCCGCGTCGACGTAGTTGTACACATTACCAACCGCGTTCAACGTGTGCAGCGCATAGCCGACACCGGTGATGTAGTTGCCATTCTGCTTCATCGTCGCGCACTGCGGCGTCGCGCCCGGCTGACCATCGGCGTTGGTCACCAAGTTCGGGAGCGAGTCCGGCTCGATGATCGTGACGATCCGCAAGTTGCGATATGCCTGCCTGGCAAGGATTCCGGCAATGACGTCGATGTACTCGTGCTGGTACCTTCCGATTTCGGTCGGTCCGAGCTCGCCGTTGGACGCGAGCGCCGCGCAGTCTCGTCCGGGCAGGTCATAGATCACCAGTTGGATCACCAGCGGGTTGCCGCCCGCCTGCCGCACCGCCTCGTCGAGATGCGCGACCAACCCGCGCGCACCCGACGTGCCGTTGATCGCGGCGATCCGATCCAGCCACACGGCGGTGGGTTGGTTGGCAATCCGGCTGCCATTCGGCTCCGCGGCCGCTTTGGCCGACCAGTCCGGGTTGACGTAGACCCGCGCGCCGGCATACGGATTATCCACTTTGACCAGTGGCGCGGTGCTCGCGGCGCTCTCCGCAGCCGACGAGCCGATATTTCCGGGCGCTTCCTCTGCCGGACTGCTGCAAGCCGGTCCGAGAGCAAGTGCACCAACGAGGAAGACGAACAATCGAGTCGTGTCGAGATGGTACATGATGGACCTCCATCGGAAATTCAATGGCAGTGACGCAGGAGAGATACTTGGCAGTTACGGCCCTACCTGCCCCAGAGCCGATTCAACAGCGTGGTCTTTCGGGAATCGAAGGGCCGCCACTCACCCCAACCCGCCGTGTTGTTGATGGGATCGTACGCGTGGCCATACCAACCGGCGGTGTCGCCCGATTCGGGGTTGATGGACCAATAACAACCTTCGATGCCCTTCGAGACCAGGTAGTCGACGAAGGCGTTCTGCCAGGCGCCATCGACGCCGGGAGTGATGTGCTTCCAGCGGTTGCGATCGCGGATGCTGGCTTGGCCAAGGGGCCAATCCATATTGCCGCCAAACTCGCCGACGACCACCGCGTAGCCTTGATTTTTCAGGTAACCGAAGTGTTCTTCCCAACCCGCACGAAGCAGCGATGGGTTGATGACGATCTTGCACTTCGCGTCTCCGGCCGCATCGCCCTCCAGCCCCGCACATTGCGGCTGGGCGGGATCCATGAACATCTTCTGCACGAATACCGAGGGACCGTAGGTATGCGGTGAATACACCAACCGCTCCTTCGGGATACCGATCGGATTGTTGCGCGCCTCGAACAGGTTTTCGCCCCAGTTCGGGTTGGAGGCCGGATCCCCGTGCGGCACCTGGACGACGGTGCTCGGCGTACCATCCTGATTTCCGGCCGTCGCCGAAATGCCCTGAACGAACAGCAACGTATTGGGATTGACGGCGTTGATCGTCGTATACGCAGCTTCCGTGAGCGTTTTCCACTCCTGCCACGTGTAATCCCAGGGCTCGTTGAAGATGTCGATGCCGATGATGTTGTCCACACCCAGTTGCTGACCGAGCCCAGCCAACGTGCGGAGATCGTTCAGCCACATCGTTCGATTGTAGGCGTGAATCGTGGTCACCGAGCTGGGGTTGCCCGTTGCGGAGCAGGAGTAGTTTTCTCGTTTGAAATCGTAATTGTCTCGATTGCGATCGCTGTACGGCGGGCGGGCATCCAGGCGTCCCTTCCTCCAGCCGACGTAATTGGAGCAGGAGTGCACATCGAGGATGACTTCGATGTTGTTCTGATCCGCGAGCTTGATGAACTGCTCCAGCGCCAGCCGTGCGTTGGCCACACGGACGGATGAGTGGTTCTTCAAGTACGGGGCGCGGCCCTGCGGGTCGTCGGCGCGGAGCGTTTGCGGAACGACCGGGAGCCGAACCACGTTGATACCCATGGCGACGATCTCCGCCATCGTCTGCTGGATCGTGCGGCCGGTCCCCGATCCTCCGTTGGCCCAGAAGGTGTTTCCTACGTACAACTCCATCGGAGCGCCGCTGGGGTTCGTTGGATCGTTGGATGGCTCGTGCCGGCCTTCCAGTCCGAACCAGGATCCACAACGCATCGGGAATACCTGACCATTTTTAGTGATTCGGCCCTGTGGATTGACCCGGAATACCGCGGCGGCGGCTGCCGGGGTGTCGACGGTGACGGGCACCGCCACGGTGGCCGCGGCTTTGTCCGCCGTTTCCTCGGATTGGCTGCTGCAAGCAACCGGACCGAGGCTGCATCCGATAGCAAGTACACCGACAATCGGTACGAACAGTCGAGTGGTTCTCTTGGAGCGCATGATGGACCTCCGCCAGAGATAAATGAGATTCGATGAAAACCGGTAAGAACGCGACGATTCATTCACGGCATTCGTGATCGCGGCGCGGTCCGCGCGTCATCCGAAGCCGCTACGCTTCATCTCATCGGTCATTGCCCTCCCCCGGTCTGGAGATTCAGACCATCGGAGACGCTCTTTATGTTGCTGGACGCCAGCAAGTCAACGAGAAATGAAATCCACATAACAAATTAATCGATTTACATGGCGATTCGTAAAATCGAAAACACCACCTTATCGTGGACCAAGCGCGAGGCCGACAATCTCAACCATTTTCCAAACCCATCGTCGATAATCGCATTCAGTGCGCCATTTGGTTCGTTTGGAGCGAGCAGGAGCCCCTGTGATGCGCTTAGAACATTTCGTGACGCGTCGAACGCATTCGACGATTTCGGGAACGCAGTTTCGAATCATTTCGACTGCTCACCGATTGGCAATTTGCCTTATACTATCATTGCGGCAGGACCAAAATGTCGCAATGCATCAACAGCTATTCGACGGAAATTTTCGAAGGCATAGGACCATGAACGAAATGCTATTTACGCGTAGAGCTGGCATTTCGTCCATGGGTTGAGTTGCGCTCGCAATCGTCAACAACCCACGGAGTTGCTCATGAGACATCTCGCACGTTTGCCGCGTGGCCTCGTGATGGCCGCGGCCACCCTCTCTTCTCTCGTTTCGTGTAGCTCGGAATCGGGTCCGCGCGATGCGGAGCGAGAAGACACGGCGGAAGAATCGACATCGGCGTTCATCGGGGCAGAAGATGCGGCCTCGCTGGAAGCAAAACTCGATGCGCGGGTTCGGGATTTGCTGGCTCGGATGACACTCGACGAAAAGATTGGGCAAATGACCCAGGCCGAACGGACATCGTTCAACGCCACCAATCCCACGACCGACATTCGCGATTATGGCATCGGCAGCATTCTTTCGGGCGGCGGTAGCACCCCCGAAGGCAATACACCCGAGGCCTGGCGAAAGATGGTCGACGAATTTCAGAAGCTCGCCCTGTCGTCGCGCCTTGGGATTCCGCTGCTCTATGGTGCCGACGCCGTGCATGGCCACGGCAATGTGTATGGCGCGACCGTTTTCCCGCACAATTTGGGACTGGGTGCGAGTCGCAATGCAAACCTCGTACGGTGGATCGGGCGCGCCACGGCAGAGGAAGTCTCGGCGACGGGCGTGCATTGGACCTTCAGCCCATGTTTGTGCGTGGTGCAGGACGAGCGCTGGGGTCGTTCGTACGAAAGCTTCGGTGAGGAGCCGGAGATTGCCACGTCGCTCTCGGCGATCATCGATGGGTATCAAGGGTTGCCCGGAAGGCCCGGCAGCATTCTCGCGGCGGCGAAGCACTACGTGGGTGACGGCGGAACGAAGTTCGGCACCAGCACGACGGAAAATTACCTCATCGACCAAGGCGACACGCAGGTGAGCGAGGCCGAGCTACGCGCGCGGCATCTGCCTCCGTTCAAGGCGGCGGTGGCGCGCGGCGTCTCCACGGTGATGGCGTCCTTCTCGAGTTGGAATGGCACCAAGATGCATGCGCAGAAGTACCTGCTGACGGACGTGTTGAAGAAGGAGCTCGGCTTCAAGGGGTTCATCGTGTCCGACTGGCATGCCATCGAGCAGATCCCCGGTGATTATCCGTACCAGGTTCGCACGAGCATCAATGCGGGCATCGATATGGTGATGGTGCCGTTCGATTACAAGCCGTTCATCACCACGTTGAAGGCGGAGGTGCAAGCCGGCAATGTGGCGCAGAGCCGCATCGACGATGCGGTGTCGCGCATTCTGCGGGAGAAATTCCGCTTCGGGCTGTTCGAGCATCCGTACTCGAGCGACCGCTATGCGGATAGCTTCGGCAGCAAGGCGCATCGCGCACTCGCGCGCAAGGCCGTGCAAGAGTCGCTCGTGCTCCTGAAGAACGAGGGCCGGGTACTGCCCCTCGCATCGCATGGCACACGCATCCTGGTGGCCGGCACCAACGCCGACGATCTGGGCAATCAAGCGGGCGGCTGGACGATCACCTGGCAGGGCATGAGCGGCCACCACACGATGGGTACGACGATCCTCGAGGGCATCCGTCAGACCGCCGGCAAGCGCAGCACCGTCGACTACGTGAAGACGCCGACGGCGGAGCAGTCGAGCGGCTACGACGTGGGTATCGTGGTGGTGGGAGAGACGCCATACGCGGAAGGCCCGGGCGACCGCGCGGATCTTCCACTCAGGGCGGAAGACCAGGCCGCCATCGACAACGTGTGCGGCGCCACCAAGTGCGTCGTGGTCGTGGTCTCGGGCCGCCCGCTGATCTTGACCGATCGCGTGAACACGATGAATGCATTGGTCGCCGCCTGGCTACCGGGTACCGAAGGCCAGGGCGTGGCCGACGTCCTTTTCGGCCGGCGCAACTTCGTGGGCAAGCTTCCGATCACGTGGCCCAAGTCCATTTCGCAGCTTCCGAGCCACAAGGACGATCCGGGGTATGATCCGCTGTTTCCGTATGGCTTCGGATTGAAGTACTGAGTCTCGCTCGATGAAGTTCATTTGGCCAACGCAGCGATCTCGGACGGGCCAAGGGCTCCGCTGATGATGCGCAGATCGCGCATGCGGCCATCGAAGTACGGGTCGCTCGCGTATTGCGAGCGACCCAGCCAATTTCGCGTGGTTCTCCCAAGTTGAAATGGCGCCAGGGCGATGGCGTCGTTGGTTCCGGCAACGGCCCCATTCACGTACAACGTGCCGGCGGTGCCGGAGAGCGTTACCGCCAGATGCACCCAGGCGGTCGTCGGCAGCGCGCTCTTCGCACGGATGCTCTGCTCGCCGTAATAGGTCGTGCCAGTCATGGCAAAGCGCAATATCCCCGAAGCATCGCGCGGGAGCAGGGCCATGTAGGCGATGTCGCTGGACCCGAAGTCGAACACGCGCGTGTTGGCGGTAGCCTTGTTCCAGTAGACCCAAAGCGCAATGGTGAAGTCGCCCAACTCGGAAAGCCCGCCCTGCGGCAGCTCGAGATGGCCGCTGGCGCCATCGAGCAGCAGCACACCACCATCGCCCCAACTTGCCCCTCCCTTCAGAGCGCCATCTTGGAGCTGCAGCCGCGCCTCCGTGGGAAGTGCGATGCGCACCACGTTGGAAGCGAGGCTCTCGCCGCCAGCGCCCATCGCCGCCACGCTGTAGTGCCAGACTCCATGGCCCGGCGCATCCGTGTAGGTACATGGTTCATCGACGCGGGCGAGGCTCTCGAAGGGACCACCCGCGGATGCACTGCGTTTCACTTGGTAACCCGTAGCGTGTGCACTCCCCCACCACGAAAGGAGCACCTTCCCACCCACGACGCGGCCGGTCAGCCCGCTCGGTGCACGACCTTCCGCGATGGGATCGAGCGAATGGGTCAACGTTCCAAAGCTCGGATCGTCGCCATTCCACGTGCCGCCCTCTGGCCGAATTTGCGCGGCAATCGCACTGACCCACGGCGCGGCAAGGCCCTTGCGATTCACGTAATGGTTGTAAATCGACTCCCAGCAAGGCCGCAGATTCGGCATACCGGCCGTGGACACGGCGGTCATCGTGCCCTGGTTGTTGACGTACGTTGAAAATGGCAATTCATAGCTCTTGCCGGTCGCATCTTTCAAGTTGGATTTCGCCACGTACTGGGCGCCGGCAAGAAAGCGGTTGTTGTCGTACCCGTACAAATCATCCCCCTGGTTCCAGGCCATCTCGCAGAGCGATGCCAGGCAACTGATGCCCAGGGTGGAATGCCCTTGATCGCGCCCGCTCTCCTGCCACTGGCCGAGGTAGCCCGGATGGATCATGTAGACCGCGTGGGCGATGGCACCATTGCCGCGTCCGTTTTGGAAGTAGTCGATGGCCTCGTTGTAAATGTCCACTCGGTCGCAAAAGGCGCCGATGGCCAGAATTCCGCATAACGTAAGAAGGTCCCACGAGGCCCAGTAGTTGGTAATGACAGCGCCGTTGTGCTCGAGCAAAAAATCGTGGCAAAGAGGATAGAAGACTTCGAGGAGCAGCTTTTGCACCCTCGCCACGCTCGCGGCGGGCCACGCCGGGTAGGTGCGCATGATTTCCGCGGCATTGGCCCATTGGTAGCCGTACAACCCCGCGGCGATGAAGCGATCCGCGCTACCCGTGAGCGTCGTCATGGTCGACGACCACGCATCGAGGAACTGCACCGCCAAATCGGCATACGCGGTATCGCCGGATACTTTCCAGCGCAGGGCAAATTGGTAGGCGCGCTCCAGGTCTTCGACCATCGTACGAAAATTCTCGCCGGAGCCGCCGCGGTCCACGGTCTGGAGCGGGTGCGGAACGCTTCCGAGCTGCGCGCGACCACTGCGCGTGAGGGCGCCGTATCCATCGACCCAAGGCTGGGCCCCGGCGGCGATCTTGGCGCGCATCCGCGCGAAATCCTCCTCCGTGTGCAAGAGGCCCGGATGGCGGAAGCTGCGCGGGACGGCGGCATCGCCAACCATTGCACCGCCGTCGCCCTTCGGATCGGTGGTCGCATTCGTCCCTTGGCCATCACCATTTCCGTCACCGCATGCTGGAAAGAGCGCCAGCATCGAGCCCAAACCTCCCAACAGGCCCCGCCGTGAAAGGCGGAATGCCGGAGGCACTTCGATTCTCATGTTCTTCATATCGATGCATCCCTGTGAGGGCTATTGCCGAGCTCCTCCCGTGCGGTCGCGCGAACGAGGGAATCGATCGATGGCGCAACCTTACGTCGCGGGAAAGTAAGCATGGAACCGCAAAGTGCCGTTTTGCCTCATTCTTGTGGGGCATCGCGGCACATCGTCGCTATCGCCACATATCAATTCAACTTCAGGATTGCCGCGGCGCGCACCATATCCCGCGTGTCGAAGCCCTCGGTGAACCGCTCGTACACTGGGGAGAGCACCTCCAGCGCGTCGGTGCGTCGGCTTCGACGTTGCCAAAGCTCCGCGAGCGTCGTGGCCGTTCGGAGCTCCCAGGCCAACGCCTTTTGGCGCCGCGCGACATCCAGCGATCGCTGGAGAAGAGCCTCCGCATCATCGTCAGCATCGCCTTGAGCGAGGAGTCGCGCGGCCCGAATCCGAAGCATCTCCGCCGTGCACCATGTTTCGGAACCGTGTTCGCCGCGCATGAGGGCAGCCTCCGTAGCCGCCCCTTCATCCATCGTTGCAACGAGATCCGCGAGGTATGGGCCGCCCGGTGGTTCCCCGCCCGCATCGAACGTACCGTCCAAAACGGCTTGGTAGGCCTGCCCGAAGCGATAGTTGAGGATGAGAGAGTGCTCCAACGAGGTTGCGAGAAGTAAATCCGCGAATTCTTTCGCCTCCGCGATTTTGCCCATCCAACACGCAACGGGAACCACACCGAAAGCGATCGCCCATGCCACCTGGAGAGGCTGGTCGATGGCGCGCGCACGCTCGACACCATTGCAAGCGCATTCCCATGCCTGTTCTGGATAACCTTGCAGCCAGAGAATGCGCGCAAGCGTCGGGCGAATGGCCACGCACGTGCTCACTCGAATGCCGCGCGGGCGGCCCTTGCCCGCGGGATCTGCCTCATCGGTCAACATTTGCGCTACGTAGGCTCGCGCTCCCTCCTGCTCTCCCGTGCCGTGAAGCGCCACGGCCATCATTCTCTGGTGCCTGAGCGCGACCCCGAACGAAGAGAACGTCTTTGCGATGGATGCGTATTCCTTCGCGACGGACAAGCACTGCGCGTAATCGCCATTCTGAGCAAAAGCCAGATGCAGGCTAAAGAGCGCCTGCCGTTGCTGCTCGATGGAGCCTGCATTCCGGGCCAACTCAAGGGTGGTTCGAAAGGCGCCAATCACTGTTTGGATAGGCTCCGCCGTCTGCCACATCGCGTGCCCGTACATTTGCCAGACACGCCCCAACGCGAGCGGATCCGTGACAGGGGTTTCGGGCGTGGCCTCGAGCACGCCTTTCAGCCGACGTGCACATTCGTCGAAAAGGGATAGCGCGTAACAGATCTGGAGGGCGTTACCTATGAGTTGGAGGCCCAAATCGCGACTCCCGGACTCGGACAGGGCCCACGCGATTGCACCGCGCAGATCATCGATCAACGTGCGATGGTGCTCGGTCCAATCGCGATCGTCGCCGGACTCGTAATCGATGTCGAACTCCTTGAGCGATGCGAGCATATGCGTCGCGTGACGGAGTGAGGCCTCGTGCCACTCCTCCGCGGTCCGCTGTTCGGCCGCAAAGGCGCGGGTCGTATCCAACAATCGATAAAGCGGCGCTTCCCCGCCGACGTCGACGGTGAGCAATGATTTGGAAAAAAGATTCGACAGATAGGTTAATGCCGTCGAGCGCGCCCATCGTGTACCGGCGACGGCAAGCGCCGCATCGGCGGTGAATCTACCCCGAAAAACCGAGAGCTGCCGCAGCATGGCTTGCTCCTCGCGCGGCAGGAGCTGGTAACTCCACTCCAATGTGGCCGCCAGCGTTTTGTGCCGCGGCAGCGCCGTTCGGCGGCCTCGCGTGAGCGTGTTGAACCGGTCGTCGAGCCGTGCGGAAATCTCGCGAAGGGCAAGTTCCCCCACGCGCGCGGCGGCAAACTCGATGGCCAGCGGCATGCCATCCAGGCGATGGCAGATCGCCGCGACCACGGCGGCGTTGGCATCCTGCAACTCGAATTGATCGCAGGTTGCCCGCGCACATTGAACGAAGAGATCCACCGCGGAATACGAGAGCGCATCGGCCGCGGTCAACCCGTCCGGATGCGTAGGATGGGACAATGAGGGAAGGCGATAAGCCCATTCTCCCGTCGCACGTAGAACTTCGCGGCTGGTCGCGAGAATACGAAGATGGGAAAGTTGCGAAAGCAACAATTCCACCGAACTCGCGACCGCGTCGACCACGTGCTCGCATGTGTCGAGCAGAAGCAGCATCCGCTTCTTATGCAAATAGGAAAATACACCCGCCATGGGCTCGTTCGAATGCACGGCGACCCCGAGCGCGGAGGCTATCGCGCTGGTGACGAGGCCAGGATCGGCGATGGATGAGAAATCCACGAAGCAGATGCCATCGGCAAAGCGCGGCAGGCAATGCCGCGCCACCTCGATGGCCACGGTGGTCTTGCCCACTCCACCAGGTCCGCAGATGGTGACCAGGCGTTGCTCTGTCAGCAAGCGCGCGAGGCGAGCAATCGTTTCCGCGCGACCTACCGTGGTGGCGAGCACCGCCGGCAGGTTGTCGGTGTGCTCGGCGGGCGATTCAGCTTCACTCGAATCGTCCGCCCACCGCGATACGGGAAGCGTGAACCGATAGCCGCGCGGCACTGTTTCGATAGCGCCCCGCCCTTGCTCACCACGGGCGAACACCTTGCGCAGGGCAGCAATCTGGACGCGGAGATTCGTCTCCTCGACGGTCGTATCGGGCCAGACCAGCGTCAGTAGTTCATCGACCGTGACGACGCTCCCCGCGCGTTCTACCAAGACGCGAAGGATGCCCAGTGCCCGTGAGCCGAGATGCAGCGACTCGCCCCACAAAGACAAGTTGCGCGCCTCGGGCGAAAAGCGAAACTCGCCAAAGGCGTAGCCTACCCCGCTCACACCTGTCGCTCCGGTTGCCTTTGGCTCGCCAAAATTCGCCCCCATGCGCCGAGTATCTAATGGCTCCTCTGTAGGAAAGCCTACCGTTGGATGCGAACGAAGCATCTACCTTTGAGCAGTGCGACCTCTGCCACATCTGGCACATCCGGACCGGGCGATCGGTTTATATCCCCTTCGTGAAGTGGAATATGACCCGACGCGGGATCAGATCAGTGGCCACAACGGCGGTGTCGACAAGCTCGAGCGTTGAGCCGTGCCGGCTTGATGGCTTTGATGGCAAGCGCGGTCGTCAGGCCGCGATTTCCGCTGAGGGTACCGGTAGACCCGAATTTGTAAAACCAGCCTGCCCACGATCCATCCACCTCTTGCAGTTCGAGAAGCGTCTCCAGAGCGTGGTGCTGGTGCATGGCTCTTCGGCCAGCAGTCGAAGCATGCACCCCTTCGCACAGTGCTTTGCGCAGGCCGGATTCGCCGTCGATGCGTTCGACATGCGCGGCCACGGTGACTCGGGCCCGCGTGGCGACATCGCTTACATCGGCCAGCTCGACGATGATATGGAGGACTTCATGCACGCCGTGCAACCAGCAGGTCCGAAAACGCTGGTGGGCTTTTCGGCGGGCGGCGGCTTCGCCATCCGCGTGGCCGGTGGCACGCGCCAGGCGTTGTTCGACAATTACCTTTTCATGGCGCCCGCCATCCATCGCCGCGCGCCCACGTATCGGCCCAACGCGGGAGGGTGGGCCCCGGATGCCGACGCCTTCGAACGAGCCTTGTCGCAATGGCGACACGTGCTGAGCGCCGCAGACGTCACAACGCCTCCCATTGCCCCGCTCAAACGGATTGCTGCCAGCGATGCAGGCGGCAGCATCGTGCACATGGTGCCGATGGACGAGGTGCAGTATTTCGAAGCCGCCGACAAATACGTTCGCGTGCTGACCGCCACACACGAATATCTCATTCGTACGCCGCTCAAACAATTGTTACCGCAATTGGACCCAAACGTGTTCTGCCAGGTGCACCGCGCGCTGGTCGTGCGCACGGATGCCATCGATTCGGCACAACGTGACGATGCAGGCAAGCTGCAGTTGACCCTGCGCGGGCGCCCGGAGAAAATTCCGGTCAGCCGATTGTACGCTCATTTATTTCGCGCCATGTAATGGTGAAGTCCACCCATCACTTTCCGACGACGATCACCTTCGCGTCGTGCAAGTTGTCGTCCTCGTGGATCTCCAGGTCGCCGGCACCGGGCACGAAGCTCACCTTGCCAACGAGTTGGCCCGCCGAACCGCCCGGCACCCACGCGAGGGGAAGTGTGAGCGGGCGCTCCTCGCCCGGCCCGAGCCCCGCCGGAATCGTGCAGATGACCGTTTCGGGAATCAATGGATCCGGATGATCCGCCTGCACGCGGCAGCCCGCGGGCAACGCCATCGCACGATCGACATTGACGTAGAACGGAGTCACATAGACCAATTGACTCGGCGCCTTCGTGGAAAGCCGGCCGATGTTGCCATACCGCAAGGTCACGCTCCGCGGCTGGTTCGGCCCGAGGACCGGCTGGTCATTGCTCACCCAGAGATCGACCCTCGCATCGAGCGACCTGCCCTCGACGGCGGAACGCTGGACGGAAAAGCGCGACGTGTTGTCGAGTACGAAAAGCTCGACGCCGCTCGGACCGGTACCGACGAACATCGTCCCGACGCCGAGGCCCGTGGGACCACCGGATAACACGTCGAGAGGCAGTTCGACGGTGCGTTCTTCGCCCGGGCCGAGGCCGGCCGGAATGCTGCACTCGGCGACCTCCGGAATGTTCGGCAGCGGATTGCTCACCACGACCGCGCAGCCGGCGGGAAGTGCGGCGCGATCGATGTTGGCATAAAAGGGCGACACGACGACCAAGCGCGCGGGCGATTGCGTTGCGACATTGCCGCGGTTGACCACGCGAACGGCGGCGGTGGCCTTCGTTCCGGGGGTCACCACCAGGTTGTCCGAGCTCACCACCAGATCGACCCCGCGCGAGGGTACCGTCGGCGGCTCGCCGCTCCAGCGCACGGGCGGCCCCGCCAGCGTGGTGCCCTCCGTATCCGGACCGAGTGCACTCGCATAGGGGCCCGTCAACATGAGCATTCCAATGCCAACCATGTTGTCCTCGGTGAACCCATCGACATCGGATGACGCTCCGGGAGCCGCGAGCCCCCATCCGAGCTGTCGACCCGTTGGGCCGTCCGGAACCAACGTCAGCGGAATTCGAAGTCGCTGCTCTTCGCCCGCCTTCAGCTTCGCGGGGATACCGCACTCCACGATTTCGGGGATATTGGGCGCGTCATCCGTCAATCGCATTTCGCAGCCCACGGGCAACGGCGTCTCGTGATCGATATTCGTAAAGAAGGGCGTGCGGTAAATCACGCGAGTCGGCGCACTCGTGGCGTTTGGCCCCGCGTTGCCAATGGTCAGTGTGGTCGCGGTGTGGCTCCCCACGCTGATGGGCACCTCGTCCCCGGCGAGGTAGATCCCCACGTCGTTACCGCTCGGCGGAGCCTCGCCCGCACGGTGCAGCCGAACGACGGAAGCTTGCGTCTGGTTGTCCGACAGCGCCATTTCCTTGTCCCGCGATCCCGACGCGGGCAGCACCAGCACGCTGCCGCTGCTTCGTCCCCTAGCTCCGCCCGGCGCCAAGTCCACGGGTACGGATAGCGTCCGCTGCGCGCCAGGCGCGATGGTCTCATAGAGCTGGCAGACCAGCACCTCCGGAAGATACGGATCGAAATTCTGGTACCGCAGCTCGCAATCCGGCGGCACCGGTCGCGCGAAGTTGACGAAGAACGGCGTCACCATGGTGACTTCCGCACCATGGGCGGCATCGTGACCTCGATTGCCCACGCGCAGCGTGATCGCACCGGTTTCGCCGGGCGCCATCACGGGCCCCGCCGCCTCGATGGTCAGATCCACGCGCGCACGCGATGAGCACGCCGAGATTCCGCCCAAGAGGCCCAACGACATGCCGAGCGCGGCTTTCATGACTCGCTTCATCGCGACCTCCCCACCCGATCGATGAGGACATGCGATGCCGCGTTGCCGATAAGCAACTACGATATCCCACAATCCACTGCGGTCGTGGTGAGGTACATCGCACAACACGCGCGGCGAAGGGACGACGCACGTTTCGCGATCAGTCGGGCAATGCGAATGCAACCAGTGCGTCGCTGGGCGGCCGCCCGAGAAACGTGCTTCCGCCCGCGGCGATGATCACGAATTGCTTTCCGTGCGGTGAACGATACGTCATCGGAGTAGCCTGCCCGCCTGCAGGAAGCGGTGCCTTCCATAGCTCTTTTCCGGTATCGATATCGAAAGCCCGAATGGCGTCATCCATCGTGCCCGCGATGAAGGCAAGGCCGCCGTCGGTGACGATGGGACCCCCCAGGGTTGCCGAACCCCATCGTTCGGCGCCTGGTATCTGCTCCGTTCCCGGGAGCCGGCCAACGGGGACCTCCCATCGAATTCTGCCGGTGCCGAGGTCCACGGCGACCAACTTGCCAAACGGCGGCTGCGTGCACGGCAATCCCAGTTCGGGCCCGACCGGCACGCGCCGGCCGACGCGATAAGGAGTCCCCGTCTGCTCGTAGAAGGCTTCACCGGGAAATGGCACGTACGCCTCGTCGCGCGGAATGGCGCGCACGAGATCGGGCAGGCGATTGACGGCAGTAATCAGGAGTCCGCGCGCTTCGTCGATGGCCATACCGCCCCAATTGACGCCACCCACCGGCCCCGGAAACTGAATCGATCCGCGACGGCTCACGGGGGTGAAGATGCCTTCGGAACGAGCCTCCGCGATGAGCCGAGCGCACGCGGCCACGTCCCCCGGCGTGAGGCCAAAGGCGCTTGCCGGCGGAATCGTCGTATCGCCCACCAAATTGGGCGTCGCGATCGGAAACGGCTGCGTGGCATAGGCTTCTTCGCCCGGAAGATCGCTGGCGGGCACCGGACGTTCCTCGACCGGGAAAAGCGGCACCCCGGTTTCACGGTCGAGGACGAAGAGAAATCCCGTTTTGCCGGCCGCCGCAATGGCAGGCACCTTCCTGCCGTGATGCCGTACGACGGTCAAGGCGGGTGGCGCCGCAATATCGTAATCCCATAGATTGTGATGAACGAGTTGATATGCCCAAACGAACTTGCCCGTGGAGGCGCGCAGGGCCACGATGGAATCGGCATGAGGGCCCGGGCCCTTGCGCAAACCGCCGTAATAATCCGGCGCCGGGGAGCTCGTCGGCAAAAAGACCAAATCGCGTTTGGCATCCACCGCGATGACCGTCCACACATTGGCAGCCCGGGTGCGAGCGGCGTCTTTCGGGGACCATGCGTCATAGCCCGGATCGGACGGGCGCCGCGGGATGGGATCCCACGTCCACTTCGCCGCACCGGTGCGCGCATCGAACGCGTGCACCAATCCTTTGGGAACGGCGACGCCCACGCCGTCGACCACGCTCGAGCCGACGATCACCACACCATTGACCACGGCCGGCGGCGACGTCATACCGAAATGCCCTGCCTCCAGATCGTCGAGCCCGCCTTTGACGCTCGCCGTGCCGCCGTCCGCAAAATCGGTGCAAAGCTTCCCGGTGAGCGCATCGAGCGCGATCAACCGCGCATCGAGGGTGGCCAGAAAGATGCGCCGCCGGCAAGGGGCATGCGCGGGCGCCCAAATGTCTTCCCAGGCGGCCACGCCGCGCGAGGTGAGCCCGCCCGGCCGCCTGACGTCGAGATTGATTTTTGGATCGAATGCCCAGCGCTGAGCGCCCGTATCCGGATCGAGTGCGATCACGCGATCGAAGCCGGTGCTCAGATAGAGTGTGCCGAAAAGGTAAAGCGGTGTCGCCTCGAAGTTGCTCGGGGTCGGATGATTCCGCCCGTCGGAAATATCGCCGGTATGGAATGTCCACACATTCTGCAAGCGCGAGACGTTGTCGCGATCGATCTGCGTGAGCGGGGAGTGCCGCGCGCCGCCTGGATCACGCCCGTACGCCGGCCACTCGCCATCGTTGGGGAAACCGAGAGCGCTCTCCGTGCTCATGGACGGCGCATCGCCGGGACTCGCGCAATTCCCACTTCCCGCGATAAGCGCGACAATCCCCAATCCACACAGAAGGGTGCAACGACGATTCATGCTTTTCTCCCGTCGTATTTGATTCAAGAAGAACGGCGCGACTATACCCGAAGGGGAATCCAATGGGAGGCCCACGACACTCGCCGAACTGCGGACGATCCATCGCGACGTGACGAAGATTGTGGCTGAGGTATCTCGCCTCTGCAGATTTCGGTCGCATCGTGCTCGACCGGCCGTGAGCTCGCATGATGTCGCAAACGGCTACGCCGGTGCGAAATCGCTCCGCGCCACGGTCGAGAATACGCTTTGGTCGCCCAGCCGGCACACGAGATGCTCTTTTTGAATGCTGGAAGGAAAGGAGGTCCATCATGAGATGGCTGGTCCTTTTTGCCGGCCTTGCTTTGACCGCAGCGTCGGCCGCTCCCATCAAGTTGTCTTCTTCGAGCTTTGGAAATGGTGCCGCGATCCCGTCGCAGTGTACCTGTCAGGGAAATGACCTATCGCCGCCCCTGACGTGGACCGATGCGCCGTCGGACGCGAAGAGCCTTGCGCTCATCGTCATCGATCAGGACGCGACCAGCGGGCCCGATCGACATCCATTCGTTCACTGGATCGCATTCAACATGGCACCGTCGCTGCGCACACTACCGGGCGGCGTGCGTGAATCCACCGACCTCGCCCTGCAAGGGATGAACGACTTTGGACGAATGGGCTATGCAGGCCCATGCCCGCCGAGCGGGCGGCACCGGTACATGTTTCGGATTTACGCGCTCGACACGCGCATCGTAACGACCGCGCCTCTGACGTTCGCCGAATTCACCAAGGCCGTCGACGGGCACGTCCTCGGGCGTGGGGAGCTCGTTGGCACCTTCGCCAAGACGCCCTGAGCGATGACCGCGGAGAACTCATGGAAAGGTGATTCCATATGGATCGCTGGCTGGGCTATCCTGCGGTACGGCCGCGGCGATGCCGACGGCGATGAACATGGCAAACAGCGCCGCCGCGAACGCGTGACGATGCATCCGCAGCCATAATTCCGTGCTGCCGCGGCGAGACCAGCGGTCGAATTCGCCGTGGGCGCCGCGATCGCCGGGCACGGGCACATCGACGTTGTCGGCGTGCGCGTGCCGCAAGGCGTCGGTCTGCTGCGCGTCATAAGCGCGCCTCGCGAGGTATCGATCCAATAGACCGGGGAATAGGCGCTGGCCCACGATGGCCTTCAGCGTGCTCCAGCCGATCCACAGCTCGCGAGCCGGGTGCTCGACCGCATAGAGCGCGGCCTCGGCGATCACCTCGGGCTGATAGATGGGCGGCACCGGTTGCGGATGTTTCGGCAGCCGATTGCGCACTACCTGGAACTGCGGTGTATTCACCGCCGGCAATTGCAGCATGACGATGCGAATTCGACTCCCGTCGTGAACGAGTTCCGAGCGGAGCGAATCCGTGAATCCGCGAATGGCAGCTTTGGAGGCGCAATAGGCACTTTGAAGCGGAATCGAGCGATATGCGAGGGCCGACCCAATTTGGACGATGAGTCCCTGATTGCGCGCTCGCATGTGCTTGAGCGCCGACAGCGTGCCGTGGACGTATCCGAGGTAGTTCACCTCCATCACACGACGGTACTCCTCGGGCCGCGTATCCATCACGGGCGCGAATACCGACACCATGGCGTCGTTCAGCCAAATATCGATGCATCCCCATTCCGCGACGACCCGATCGGCCGCGCTCTCCACCGCTTGCGCGTCGGAGACGTCCAACGGAAAGACCATCGCCCGCCCTCCCGCTCGTACGATCTCCTCGGCCGCGGCATCCAGGGCGTCGCGCGTTCTTGCGATCAACGCGACCGAGGCCCCTCGGTCGCCGAACGCACGCGCCAGGGCGCGCCCTACGCCACTCGAAGCTCCAGTCACGACCGCGACCTTTCCCGCAAGGGACGCATGATGCGACATCATGCCGGTACGCAGTGCATCGGCGATGCCGGATATGGAATCTGGACCGATCCGAAGGCGAACACGACGCAACGCCCGCTCAGCCTGACAGCGGCCCGCGTCGGCGTGGCGTTTGCTCGCGATCCAACGTGGTATGCACTCGCCAAGGATTCACGACTACGGAATCATCGGCGACGGCCGATCCGCCGCGCTCGTCTCTCGGGAAGGCGCCATCGACTGGCTCTGTTGGCCACGGTTCGACAGCGCTTCGCTTCTTGCGGCCGCGTTGGATGCGGCGAAGGGCGGCCACTGGCGCGTGACCCCGATCGCCACACTCCGAACCCGACGCTCTTACCAGCGCGACTCGAACATCCTGGTGACGACCTTCGAGACATCCACCGGTGAGGCTCGGCTCACGGATTCGATGACGGTGTTCGGGGAAGACGACACGCGCCGAATGCTCGTTCCGGAACACGAACTGCTCCGCATGATCGAATGCATCCGGGGCGAAGTCGAAATCGATCTCGAATTTCAACCTCGACCAGATTACGCGCGCAAAACCCTTTCGCTCCGCTCGGCCGGCACATTGGGCATGCGGCTGGAGCACGGACACGCCCTTTACACGTTACGCGGCGATGAAGCACTCCAGCTTCGTGACTCCGTGGTCGTTGGCCGCTTCGGGCTTCGCGCCGGTGAGCGTCGTTGCTTCTCATTGACCTTCGACACCGAAGCCCCTGCGGTGTTGCCACCACTTGGCGGCGCCGCCCCGGCGAGGATCGAACGGACGGCGATGTGGTGGCGTCGATGGGCAAGTCGATGCACCTATTCAGGCCGCTACCGAGAGCGCGTCATGCGTAGTCTGCTCGTCCTGAAGCTTCTCTGCCATGCACCGTCAGGCGCCATCGTGGCCGCGCCAACGACGTCATTCCCGGAGCGTTGGGGGGCGGATCTGAATTGGGATTATCGCTATTGTTGGCCACGCGATGCCTCGTTGACGGTTCGTGCCCTCCTTGAACTTGGATACGTCGAGGAGGCCATTGCTTTCGTGAGCTGGCTTCTGCACAGCACCCGGCTCACTCAGCCGGAGCTCTGCGTGCTTTATGACGTATACGGCGAGGTGCCTCGAAAGGAGCAGACGCTCACTCACCTGACCGGCTTCCGCGGCTCTCGCCCAGTTCGGGTCGGCAATGCCGCGGCGGCGCAAATTCAGCTCGACGTGTACGGTGAAGTCATCGATGCCGTCGCCCAGATGTGCCGTTGGGGCCTCCGGCTCGACGCAGAGACGCAACGAATGCTGCGCCGATTCGGTAAATACGTTTGCGCAAACTGGCGCAAGCCGGACCACGGGCTCTGGGAACCCCGCGAGGACCCCAGCCATCATACCCACTCACGCCTCCTATGCTGGACGGCCCTGGACCGACTCCTCGAGCTCCATGGTCGCGGCCACGTTCGACGTATTCCGATGAACGTGTTCCACGACGAGCGGCGCGCCATTCGGGCAGAGATCGAAGAGAAAGCCTGGAATCCGCGATTGCACAGCTACACGCACGTGCTCGGGGGCGAGGCGGTGGACGCCAGTTTGCTCCTCCTTGCTTGGTACGGCTTCACCGACGTGAGGGCCCCAAGAATGAGAGATACGTTCGAGCGAGTGCGAAAATGCCTTATCGCGCGACCAGGGCTTCTCTTTCGAGGCGAGGGAAGCCGCGCGCAGGGCGAGGGCGCCTTTGGAATTTGCAGCTTTTGGGTGGCCGAGCTTCTGGCCCGCAGCGATGAGACGTTCGAGGAAGCCGAACTTTGGTTCGAGCAGACCCTGTCCTATGCCAATGATCTGGGATTGTTCGCCGAGGAGATGGACCTGGAGACGGGCGAAGCTCTCGGCAACTTTCCTCAAGCATTCACGCACGTCGGGCTCATTTGCGCAGCCCTCGCCATCGAGGCGCGACGGGCAGCAAAGGGGGCGGTCGATGAACTGGGGTAGCTGGCTCGTCTGGGGATTTGCGAGCACGGTCGTGCTCACGGCCCTGATGTCCGGGAGCCAAGGGCTCGGGCTCACTCGGATGAGCATTCCCTACATGCTTGGAAGCATTTTTACGCCGAATCGTGACAGAGCCAAGATAATTGGCATTTTCGTTCACATTCTGAACGGCTGGATCTTTTCACTCGTCTACGTTGTCGCCTTTCATGCAACTGGCCTTTTCGCATGGTGGTTCGGCGCGGCCATTGGGCTCGTTCACGGAGGCTTCGTGCTCACCGTGGCGATGCCAGCCATGCCCGGAATGCATCCCCGCATGGCCAGTGAGATCGGAGTACCTACCGCCGCGCGGCAACTGGAGCCCCCCGGTTTCCTTGCCAGAAACTATGGCATCCGAACGCCAATCTCCGCGCTCGTATCGCACGTGGTATTCGGGATCATTCTCGGCGTTTTCTACACGCCGGGATGAATCCTTTGCTCGAAGCACGGGGACCTCGCTGGGCCGCCACCGGGTCACGTCATCTCGTGTACACGACCTGATTGCGCGACGACTCATTCTAATCGAATGCCGTTCCTAACGAGGCCACACTCGCGCGGACTCGCCCGAGATAGGCCTGATTTCTCTCGAGCGAGCGTGCCTCGAGCGTATGCCCCAGCACACCGACGATCATGAATGCGAGCGCGACGCCTTTACGGGCCGGCGCCTGATTCGAGAGAAGCGCGACGACGACGCCCACGGCGATCAATGCCGTGAATGCGGCGAGTGGCACCGTATAACTCGTGCGGAGCACCTTTTCGACGCGGGCCAGCTCGCGCCAGGCCACCGCCGCTTCGGACTGCTCGGCAAACATGACACTTTCGTCGCGCGCTCGCCGTTCCACGATCCATGCGTACCGTCCGCTGACGAGTGCCAGCAGCACGCCGAAGACGACGAATCCGTACGCCATGCCTCGGCCAAGCGTCGCGCTATCGCACTGGGACCAAAATACCAGTCCCAGCACCGCCAACCCAAGGCCAACCTCCATACCGATCAAGCCCGAGGCTCGCTCGGCGTCGTAGTATTGCAGCACCATCTCGTGCATGGCCTTCCTCGCGCCTCAGTGTTGAGTAAACGAATAGGTTACGGCTGTTAACAATTCGGCCTTCCGCCACAATGCTTCGCGAACGCGCGCATCTCGGGCGAGCGGGGGGATGCCAACATCACCGGGAGATGCACAACGCTGGACGACGTACCCCGGCGATGGCCCGATGAGCGAGGACTCCGTGGGCGCCGACATGGTTGCGGCGAAGAGCACGTTCTCCGCCGCGCGCGTCAACGGGTACCCCAGTGTCGTGGAAAGCGCTCTGCCGATGGCCCCTTTCAGACCGGCAACATTGCGCTGCAGATTGGTGACGGCAGTACCGGGATCCACGGCTACGCTGGTGATGCCACACGCGCTTGCGCGCCGATGCAGTTCGACCGCGAACATGATGCCGGCGAGCTTGCTGCGCGCATAGGCTCCCATGGGCGAGTAACTTTGTCGTTCGGCGTGCAGATCCTCCGGATCGAGCCGCGCCATGTTCCAGCGGCCGACCGCCGCGCTGACGGTCACGATGCGCGCATGGCCCGAGCGCAGGGCCGGTAGGAGGTGGGCTGTAAGAGCAAAATGTCCGAGAAAATTGGTTCCCATGTGCACTTCGAAGCCGTCGGCCGTTGCCTCTCGACGGGGCACCGCCATGACTCCGGCGACGTTCAAGAGCAGATGTACCGGGTCGCCGGTCGCGAGCCAGCGCTCCGCGAAGGCGGCAATCGACGCAAGGCGTCCGAGATCCATCTCCTGAAATTCCAGGACG
This sequence comes from Sorangiineae bacterium MSr12523, assembly GCA_037157775.1. Taxonomy (NCBI): domain Bacteria; kingdom Pseudomonadati; phylum Myxococcota; class Myxococcia; order Myxococcales; family Pendulisporaceae; genus Pendulispora; species Pendulispora brunnea. The sequence goes on along the minus strand of CP089982.1, from coordinate 1,054,237 downwards.
GCATCTGGAGAATGCTCGCGAATGGCCTCGACCGCGGCTTCTCCCTTGATGCGATCGCGCCCAAGCACGATCACGCGCGCACCACACGCAGCCAAAGCCTTGGACGCCTGAAAACCGATTCCGCTGGCACCACCGGTCACGAACACCGTTCTTCCGGTCATGCTCGGAAGCTGCGCCTGCGTCCACTTCGTGTGCTGCAAATCCATATTTCGCTCCTTCCGCGCGCCCCTGTCACGCCCCAGCGCTGCCTTGCTCTCGATGTGACAATGGAGCGCTCCAATGTCAATGCGTGACGCATGTGACAAAAGATAAATTTTGACAAACTATGTATAAAATGTAACTCGAGTACGGTGAGATACGAACGTCGCCAAACCATGTCGTCTGGTCGGTTGATCGCCGGAAGGCGCGCCACTCGCGTCCACAGAATGCACGAGCTCGCTCCCTTACAACGAGAAGCAGGCCGCAACGATGCGGTTCATCTGCCGAGCGCCGGTTAGGGAACCCAGAATGACGACCTTGGACACGGACGAACGCGACACTCTTCGGCGTCGCCAAATTCTGGCAAGTGCACGAGCGGTGTTCGTTCAGTTTGGCTTCGACAAATCTTCGATGGACGATATTGCCAAGCGAGCCAATCTCTCGCGCGGGTTGGTCTATCGGAAATTCAAGAACAGGGAGGAGCTCCTCCAAGCCGTCTTCGAGGACCTCTTCGTGGGGCGCTACGAGCGCGCCGCACATGTCGTCGCCGGAGCAGGAAGCAAGCGAGACAAGCTGCTTCGAATCTACGAGATTCTATACCTTGAACCATGGGACGAGATGATGGGGTCCCCCATGGCGCCCGAGCTCTATCAAGCATGCAAGCGTTTCGATCCAGAAGGCGTCGATAAACGAGAGCGTATGCGTCTGAGATACACGCAGGCCATTCTCGGCGACAAGAGTGCCGCGGAGGTTTTCATGCTCTCCGTCGAAGGGTTGTCGGGGACGGACATCCCGTCGACGAGCGTTCTCCGACGACGGATCCAGCTTCTGTGCGAGCGCTTCGCTGAAGCGCGACCGAACGATGAAACTCGTGACGTGAAATAGCCGAGAGAACTCGACTTCCTAGGAGGGATGCCGTGACGACGTACTTGCGGGCGATCGCTTGCGCGACCCTTTTCCCGATCATCTCTTCGATGGTTGGTTGTACGGACCAAGCGGATCGCCGAACCGGACCGACGCGGGGACCATCAGGGCTCGCATTTTACCAACCTCCGTCCCCGTTGACCGGGAACACCCATGGAGACCTGATCTGGATTCGCGACTTTCCGTCGACCGCTGCGCTACCACACGCCGCAAAGAACCTATTGTTGCTTTACCGATCGACGAATCTTCACGGGGCGGCGATTGCCATTTCGGGCATCCTCTCCGTCCCGCCCGGAAACCCGCCGGCAAGTGGATGGCCAGTGATCACGTATGCCCATGGCACGTCCGGCATAGGGACCTCCTGCGCACCATCCTTGGACACCCCGGACGCGCCTACCCACTCGATCGATTCGTATATCGTCCCAGCACTCGATCGTTGGGTGCAAAATGGTTGGGCGGTACTGCGCACGGACTACGAAGGCCTTGGCACGCCGGGGCCACATCCTTACATCATTGGGGTCTCCGAGGGCCGTGCCGTTCTCGACATCGTGCGAGCGGCGAAGCAGGCAGACGGCACGCTGAGCAATCGAGTCGTCATTGCAGGCCACTCGCAAGGTGGGCACGCCGCCTTGTGGGCCGCGGGCCTGGCGCCAGAGTGGACACCGGATATCGACGTCGTCGGCACGGTGGCGTTTGCGCCCGCTTCACATTTTCGTGAGCAGCTTCGACCTCTCATCGCGACCAGCAGCCCAACGGGGGTACTTGGTGCCGTAGGTATGATGGCCATACGAGGTGTCGACGTCGCATATCCGCAATTGCAGATACCTTCGTTGCTATCGGCGCAAGCGAAGTCATTGTGGCCACAGACCGAGACCGCCTGTCTGGTCCAATTCCAAGCATCGGACTCGTTCGGTGGGCTACCGCCAAACATGTATTTTGCCGAACACGCCGATCTGGCGGGTCTCGAAACGGCTCTCGGCGACCAGAATCCAGGTCAGCTCACCATCTCGACTCCAGCGCTGATACTACAAGGGGGCGCCGACAGCATCATCCTACCCCATTGGACCGAGCTCCTTCGTCAGGAGTTCGAGGCCAATGGTTCCAATGTCGTGCTGCGCGTGCGCGAGAATGCCGACCATGGTTCGATTGTCGTTGGTGAATCCTTCGACGAGGCTACCGCTTGGATACGAGCTCGATTCGCCAAGGACTGACGAAGTTTCAGCAGCTTGCTTTCGGTCAGACGAACTGCACGCGAGCGAGCGAGACGTTGCTCGCGTAATTACCGTAGTCCAGCGCGTTGTTTTCTCCGAGACGAGAAAGCGGCCCAGCATCTTTTCGCTCTCGCCAGTGGAGGGCCGTCATCAGCCATATCGTTCTTCTCTCCACGGATCGGCGTGGTTGTTGTAACCGCGTACCTCCCAATAGCCAGGTTGATCGACGGCGCTGAATCGAATGCCGCTGAGCCACTTCGCGCTCTTCCAGAAATACAGATCCGGCACCAACGCACGCACCGGTGCTCCGTGCGGACGTGCCAGCGGTGCACCCTCGTAGCGGTGGGCGACGAGCGAGGTGGGCGCGAGCGCTTCGCGCACGAGCACGTTCGACGTGTAACCGTTGGCGCCTTCGAAGATGACGTGGCGTGCGGTCCTCTTCATCTTGGCGCGCGCCGCGAGATCGGCCACGCGAACCCCGGTCCAGTGGCTGTCGAGCACCGTCCATTTCGTCACGCAGTGAACGTCACAGGTTTGCTCGACCTGTGGCATTTCGAGCAGCTCGGCGAAGTCGATTTCGAAGGGTGCTTCCACCTCGCCGTAGACGCGCAGCTTGAAGTTCTTCGCGCTCGGATCGCCTTCGCTTCCGCCCATCGGACGCAACCGCTGAAGTAAGAACTGGCTCGGCGGCAGCCGGGGGCGACCATCGGGGCGCTTCAGGGAGGACGCGCGGCGGCTGGCGTCGTCGTCGGCCAGGACGTGGGTCGCACCGCCCAGGGCGATGATGCCCGTGCCGGTTGCGATGCCTCTTAGCAGGGTGCGCCGGCCGAGCATGCTCGGCTTGATGACGCGAGAAGGTTTATCCATTGTAATTCACCGAGTGAAACGTGTCCCAACATCAGAAGTCGTAGCGCAAGAACGTGACAGTGGACGGCTGTAGCCGTGTCGCGACAACGGGACTCGCGCCAGCGTCTCCCACGAGCACACCCGCGCGTGCGAGCGCGCCCACCGACCAGCGCTCGTTGATGGCGTAGGAGCCGAACACGCTGATCGTGACGTCGCGAATACCGCTGCCCCTCGCGTCGAAGAACGTGCGCGCGTAGCGTGCGTCCATCCACGTCGTAGAAACCGACCCGTCGAGCGTCCACCGGCGCTCGAGAAAGAGGGACACCCCCGCCCTCGCGTCCGCGAGGAACGCGTCGCTGCCGCCGAGATGCCGATGCAGCGAGCTCTCGACGCGCACGAGCGCTGTCCTGCCGAGCGCGTGCCGCAACCCGACGTAGACGCGCGGGTCTGCGGCCAAGCCGATATCACCGCGACCCGCGAGCCGCTCGGGGTCGGAACTCTCTTTGCGCCCGAGGTCCACGTAGACGCTCGCGCCACCGTAAAGTGCCCCTTCGCCGATCTCGAGACCGATGCCCCTCAGCGTCGATACGTAGAGCGGCCCGGCATGCGCGTCGATGTATGGCAGTGGGAGAATGCGCGTGCGCGCCGCGCCCGGGTACTCGGGCATCGTGATCGCGCCGGCGCCGACCGCGACACGCACGGCGGCGGGGCGCACGGGTGCGGGCTCGGAGACCACGTCGGGCTCGTCGGCGCGTGCAATCCGTTCACCCGCGAGGTTCGCGGCACCTAGCGTAAGGAGGACCGCGACGGTGCTTCGCCATCGAATATTGGTGGACACGATGGGCACGTTCAGCCGTGCACGGCCGCCGTATGCGGACGGACCTTCTTGAAGGTCAGCCAGAACGCCGACACCAAAAAGTAAAACGCGCCGAAGGCGGCATTCATGCTGACGCCGAGCGCCACGCCGACACAGATGGCGGTGATGATGCTGATCACGAGATTGAGCGTCTGACTGAGGTTGGCCCTCCGTCCTCCAGACTTGTGAGCGTCGAGGAAATTGGCAATCGCGTCCCAGGCCGGATAGGCCACGAGGAGAACGGCCGAAAGTGTCGGCGCGCTTTTTCCAAGCGCCAACGCCGCAACGAGCCAACCAGTCGAAACAGCGGCTCCGACGAAATAGTAGCTTTTGAGCCAACGGTTCGAAGGCGATATCGAAACTCGGTTATCGGGGTAATTTTGCATTGCGTTCTCCGTGGTTTGCGTGGCTTTCGAATAGGGGCATGCAACGTGCGCCGCGTTTCGAGAACCAAGCTGCCCGCCGGCACGGCTCGAGGCACGTTATGCCTCGTTAGGCGCTATGAGGCGCTGCGAGCGATCTGCGCAAGTATCTGATCTGCTTCACGAATATCGATCGTATCGAGGCCTTCGTCGAAGCCATCGCGAAGCGGCCGTAGCAGCTGCCGAGCGTCCTCGACTTGGCCGCGTTCGAGCCAGGCGCGTGCGAGATCATTCGAAGCGCGCAACTCCCACGCGCGCGCTCCCTGCCCTCGCGCGCAATCGAGGGCATCGTGCAGCCACCTCTCGGCGTCAAGGCTCGCCGTTCTAGCTTTCACGCGCAAGAGTTCCGGCAGTGCGAACAGCTCACCATTGCGACGGCAATCGTCGATGGTCGCGTCGAGAAGCCTGCGAGCCTCATCGTTACGACCGGTGTCGATCAAGCCCGTTGCGAGCACCGGTACGAAGGTACTCGTCAGCATCGCGTAATGAGCCGTGCGCAGACGAGCCAGCGCTGCCTCCAACTGGCGTACGCCGTCCTCCGTCCTGCCCTGAAGGATCGCGAGCTGGCCGCGGAAGCCATTCGCCGCCACGATGTACAGCTCGAATGCATTGGCTTCCGCGAGGCTCGCAAACACGCCGAGATCCTCTTGAGCCTTCTCGAGATCGCCAGACCACAAACACACCGACAAGTTCCAGAGCCGAACGAGGGATTGCATGGTGGGATTTCCGAACGCGCCTGCGTAGCGAATCGTTCGCTCGGCCACGGCCCGCGCTTGGTCCGCATATCCCAGCAACCAAAGGCAACGCGCGAGCGCAATCCCGGAGCGGCTTCGATAAAGATCGGGCGGCAACGTCGGATCCAATGAGAGCTCGAGCTCGCCCCGCGCCCGTAGCTGTTCTCCTGCCAAGTGATGCGAGATGCCCAACAGGCAATCTGAAACCGCCCGTGCTTCGAATGAACCGAGTTTGTCGGCGACCCGCCGGGAATCCTCCGCCCACGCGAGTGCGGTCGCGAAGTCCCCGATGCGTTCGTGAAAGAGGTGAAGACGTCCCAGCATCCGCAGTTCGTTCCAGTCGTCACCCAGCTCGGAAGAGAGCGCGAGGCCCCGCCGCAGCGCGGCTTCGGCCCTGTCGCCATGTCCGCGCGTCAACATCAAGCAGGTTCCCAACGCGCCTTGCAATTCGAGCTCGATGGCCGTGCCACGGTGCGCATCCTCCATGAGGGCGAGCGCGCGCTCGCACCAATTGCGGCATTCGTCGAGTAAAGCCAATTTCAGCAACACCGGCACGCACCGCGCTGCAACTTGGAGGGCGAGCGCCGGGTCGCCATCGGGCCCAAAGCACCACGAGAGGGCACCCCGGATATTACCCAGCGACGCTACGAGCTCGGACTGCGATGCATTGAATTCCACGCCGTGCGCGAAATACGTCGCATGGCTGCGTGCAGTCGCCTGTACCTCCGTGGCGCCTCGCGCATTGAGCTTTTCCCGCGCATACGCACGGGTCATTTCCAAGAGGCGGTAGCCTCCGCGGCTCGCCCCGCGATCGGTTGCGACCAACGACTTGGCCGTTAGCTCGTCCAGCGCAGGGAGCGCCCGACCGGCGGCGAGCGGGGAGCGTCCGACCACGGCGAGCGCCGCTTCCGGGGTAAACGAACCAACGAACACCGACAGGCGATCGAGGGTGAGCCTTTCGATATCCGAAAGCAGATCATAGCTCCAGTCCAGTGTTGCCTGCAGCGTCTGTTGACGAGGCATCGCGGTGCGTCGTCCGGCCCAACTGAGTGCATAATGCTCGCTCAGCATCCGCGCCGTCGCTTCGAAGCCGTGCATCGCCACGCGCACCGCGGTGAGCTCGATCGGCAATGCCATTCCATCGACCCGCCGACACATGTTGGCAATGACGAGAGCCGCGGCGAGATCGATCTGCAGCGTGCTGTCCGCCGCCCGTGCACGCTCCGCAAATAGCTCGATCGCAGGATACGCAAGGAGCTGTTCCAGCGACATGTCCGCCGGGTCGACCGGATACTCGAGGCCGCCCAACCAATGAATGCGTTCGCCGCGAACGCGGAGCGACTCCCGACTCGTGGACAAGACGCACACGTCAGGAGCCGCGTCGCCGATCTTTTCGACGAGGCTCGAGACATCGCTGATGAGATGTTCGCAATTATCGAACACGAGAAGCAGCTTGCGCCTGCTGATGTGCCCTAGGAGCACACGGATCGTGTCCTCGGCCTGCACCGGTATTCCGAGCGCAGTGGCCAAAGTCGAGACGAGGAGCGTGGAGTCCTGCAGCGATGCAAGATCGATGAAGCTCACGTGCTCGAAGTGCCCCGCGAGTCGATGTGCGAGTTCGACCGCGACCGTCGTTTTTCCAACCCCGCCGGCCCCCACGAGCGTGAACAGAGGCGCGGACGCAACCTGCTCGGCAAGGAGGGTCAGCTCGCGCGCGCGGCCGATCACCCGCGCGCGCGCGGGCAGGCTACGCACGATCGATGATTCGACCCGGTGCTGCGCGGGCGCTCGCTCGGCGACGATGACCTCGACGGACGCAACGAACGCGTAACCGACACCGACCTGCGTGCTGATATAGCGAGCGCCGTCTTCGCCGTCCCCCAGCACTTTGCGCAGCGCCGCCATGTGGAAGCGAAGGCTTCCGTCCTCGACGACGACGTCGGGCCAAACGCGCTCGAGCAGCTCACGCTTGGACACGACGCGCCCGCGTTGCTCCACGAGCGCCGTCAGCAGATCGAGCGCGCGCCCTCCGATGTCAACCGGCACGCCGTCCCGTGTGAGCAGGCGCTCGCGCCTCGAAAGGCGAAATGGACCGAATGCGAGCACCTCGGAAGACGAAGTCACCAACGCGCACCTCCAGTCACGTTACGCCGGAGCGTTGACGGGGGCAGTTAGCCCGCGGGGCACCGCGGGGATATCACGCCGGCTTGAACGGGCGACGGCTTCGCGAAACGCTTTCACTTCCTTCAACAGCGAAATGAGCCGGCTAGGGGGCATACCGGCGGCTTCGAAAAGTCGCATCGGAAGGCACATCGAGCGCTGGCGCATCGAGCGCCCTGCGGCCGTGAGGCGGACGACAACTTGCCTCTCGTCATTCGCTTGCCGCTTGCGCGTCACGAACCCCGCCTGCTCGAGCCGTTTCAAGATCGGCGTGATCGTGCTCGGTTCGAGATCGAGTCGGCGCGCGATCGAGCCCACGGTCTGTCGGTCGTTTTCCCATAGCGAGCTCAGAGCTAGGTATTGCGGGTACGTGATCCCCAGCTCATCGAGGAGCGGCTTGTACGCACGCTGGACCGCAACACTGGCTCCGTAGAGCGCGAAGCAGAGTTGGTCTTCGAGCGTGAGATCCTTCATCGCTACCATGCGATAACTATATCGCGATAAATATTATCGAGCAAATGCTTGCCGTAAGCTAAGCCGACGGATACCGTCACTCCGAAACCGCGCAGCTCTGTCCGCGATGATCGCGATACATGCGCCGCACGTAGTCGAGGCCGGGATGATCCTGCCAGCGTTTCAACCAGTGCTGCCAGCCCGCGGGGCGCGGCTCCGGCGCCAGCGCCGGGTACTCAGGGGGCAGGCAAGTCGGTTGAAGCACCGTCGCGGCGGTCAGGTCGGCAATGCTGAAGCGATTGCCGACCAGATAGCCGGTTTTCGTGGCATGGCGTACAACGAAGTCGAGCGCCTCCTTGGTCAGCTCGCGGCCGGTTTCTGCACCATTCGCACCGATATGCATGTCCATGCGCATGACCGCACGGACGCAAGGAAAGGCAAACGCGTACACCTTCTGCTGCCACTCCGCAAAGCCCATAGCGAAGACCCGTGCGGCGTACTCGGTATGCGGTAGCCACTCGAAGAAAGCTGCACGGCGAAGCGCCGGACCGATATCGTCGAACCACTTCTGAATCTCCAGCGCCTGCGCACGCTGCTGCGGGTCCACAGGGTACAGCGGTGGGTCGGGCCAGGTTCGCTCGACGTAGTCCAGAACCGTCCCCGAATTCTTCAGCACGCGGCCGTCATGACATAGGATCGGCATGGTTTTCTGGCCGAAGCGTGGCATCAGCGTCAGCGCGTGCGGTCCCGGCAACAACGAACGGCGGACATGTGGCACGCTCTTGTAGTCCAGCGCCCAGCGCGCCTTTTCGGGATACATCGAGAAGCGGAATTGCCATAGTTCCGGATAGTTCACCGCCATCACTCTGAAGCATCGACGCTCAGATTCCAACTCCACGGGAGCATACCTGTACGGAAAACGTTCGCGACGGAGACCGAAGAGGAGCAATTCACGCCGTGAACGTACCGCGTATGAGCGGCAGCAAGGATCGAGCGTCGTGGACACTTGGACCGCAGAACTTCGTCAGGGAATCTCGTGGTGTTCGTGCGCGACCGCCATTCGCGAGAGCGCAATGGCCCCGAGCATGAGCCCGAAATCGCGTAGCGCGATGTCCCACGAATGGCCTAGGAATGCGAGATTCATGATAATTCCAGCAAGCCAGACCGCAACGACCGCGCCTCCAATCTTCGGCTTCAACGCGACAAGCAGGCCGGCGGCCATTTCGATCACACCCACCACGAGCATCGTCCCATGCACGGTGAAAGGCGAAAGCTGGGCGAATGCCGGTGAGAGGTAGGCGTCCCAGTTGGTCATCACATGAAAGAATTTGTCTGCGCCGAATAAGACCGGCGCCGCCGTGAAGCCCCAATGCAGGACCTCGTAGCTTTGCCTCGACGGCGTCTTGAGAGCGTCACGGGCCGCGATGGCACCGCGATGCGGAATTGCAGTATTTGCTTCCGTAATCTGAGCCGGCATGATCGAATCTCCTTGCTGAAATCGAGCGTTCCAAACAACGACCCGGATTGGGTCAGTGCAACTTGATATTGGCGGCACTCGACACGTCGATATGTTTACCCGCGACCGATACGCCGTTCGCCTTTAGATCGAAAGCCACGATGTCCCAGTATTCGCTTTCGCTAAGCGAGCCTGGGTTCTTCGGAGGCATATTCTTGCTGACGAACTGCGCGACATCGAGTGCTGTATTGAATTGGCTTTTGCGATATTTTTGATTCGGCCGTGGATCTCGTGGAAGTGCATCCTTCCCCACGACCGGAGGACCTTCACGGGAGCCTTCGCCGCTTGCTCCGTGGCAGAGTGCGCAGCGTGCAGCGTACAGCTTCGCACCGCGCGCCGCCTGTACCTCCCCGTCATCCGCTGCGGTTGGCGGCGGAGACTGCGCTTCTCCTTGATTCGAACCTGCGCATCCGAATGCGAGTACGACAGAACAGATGAATGACAGAAGAGTTCGAGGCATCGTCGGCGTGCTCCCTTTTCTCCCGCGAGTGGTCGGGATACCAAAAGGAGTCGCGAGGAGCCCTGGGGTTCCCGCTCACGTCATTCAGTGCGCACGAATTCGCTCGAGCACCGCGCGGATCACTCGGTCGCAGCGTGGTCGCTCGAATGCAAATGCATCGCGGGACGTTGCTTCGAGGCGTTCGACCAGAGACTCTCGAAGAAGCCTTCGCGCCCGGTGAAGCCGTGTCTTCACCGTTTCCTCGGGAATTCCCAAGGTGGCGGCGGTATCTGCGACGCTCAAGTCTTCGATCGAACGCAGTATGAAGACGGTTCGGAAAGCAACAGGAAGCGCATCGATTGCCTCTTCGAGCACACCGCGAAGCTCCCCGTCATGCGTGCACTGTTCAGGACTTCGGCTTTCCGCGCCCATGCTTTCATCCTCGACATCGAGTTCATCATCGATGGATACGTTCTTCTTACGTTGCCGGAGTCGTGCGAGTGCCTCGTGCACCGCGATGCGCGTCAACCAGGTTGAGAAAGCCGCTGCCCCGCGGAAGTCGCCAAGATGCGCGTACGCCCGAACATACGCGTCCTGCATCACGTCCTCCGCTTCATCGTCACTGCGAAGAATCGAACGGGCGGCGCGGTAAAGTCGGGTGTTGTTGCGACGCATGATCACCTCGAAGAGGTGCTCCTCCCCGGCGAGAACGCGTGCCACGACCTGCTCATCAGTGCCAAGCTCGCGGCGTTCCAAGCTGGACGGCTCCGGGAGGTTCATGTCGTATACCTATACGAAGGAAGGGAGTCCCTTTCGGCGTGAAAGGTTCCCGGGAAAATGACGAACGTAGGTCCAAGGGGGCCGCACTTGCGCCGGGGACGGTCGATACCCCGCCGCTTTGGGCTTCACGAGCCGTGCTCTTCAGTCGGGCCCGGTGCACGTCGGCATATATGCAGTGTTCCTACCGTATCTTCGTACCATTTCTCGTCCCCGGAACCCATCGGTGCAGAATTGGCTTCGTAAATCGATGGAAGAGCTCCTCCAGCTCGGATGCATCCAGCAGGGTTCGCGTATCAAGCCACCACGCGAGCAATTCCAAGAACGCTCCCGCAATGTAGTGCACCATCGCGTCCCGAGGTGGACCGGCGGGCGCGAAGCCGGCGAGATCTTCCTGGACGAGCTCGACGATCAGCTTGCGAAAACGATTCTGCACCACCTGCCCGCTGCGCTTGCCGATGAGAACGCGAACCAACGGCCGGTACTCCTGCGCGTGTTCAATCATCGCGCGCGCGAACGCGAGCGGCTCGCTCCCGGCACCCGTGGAGGGAAATCGCCGGCGGAGCTCCTTCCGAAACTCGTCGAATCCGCTGACCAGGAGATCTTCCTTGTCGGCGAAGTGCGTATAGAAGGTCGAGCGTCCGACGTCGCCCCGACACGCGTTATCACGTTCTCTTGATCAGCATTCCCGCGGCGCTGGTGATTCTCGGCACACGCAGCGCATTCCTTGGCGCGTTGGATTTTCGGAATAACGACACTCGTCGTTCCCGTCCTCTTCTTCGGTGCCTTCGAGGGCCTCTACAATCACGTCGCGAAGGACGCATTCTATTTTGCGGGTGTTTCGATGGAGTGGATGCTGCGGCTGTTTCCACCGCCTACCTACGAAATGCCCAACGACGTACTCTTCGAGATCACCGGAGTCTTGCAAGCGGCTCCCGCAGGACTGACCGCGTGGCAACTCTATCGATGGGTGTACCCGCCCAGGGTAATGGGGTGACGGCAAGTCGGCTGAAGAGAAACACCGTTTCGGAGAGCGCCAGGTCAAGTCACGCGCTCCATGCCCCCGGCTCGACAATGAGAGGCATTCGCGGGGTTGGATGGGCACCATCGGTCCTCGCGCCGGCCACGCGACAAGCGGTCTCCGAGTCCCAAGTGTCAGGTCGTGTCAGTCGCCAGGTCCGCGATGGGCGGTGCAGAGTCCCTGCATGATCAGACGCCGATTCATTCCAACCTGCGTGGTGCTCGTAATGATTCCATCCCTCGTCAGCACCGTCCACGTGCGTCGTGCCCAGGCCTCCGACCCGTGCGAGGATAGCTGCAGTCGCCATCCAGCCTTTGGCTGCAACAACCAAGAGGAACACGAGCATTGCATCGACAATTGTCGCGAGTCGTATTCACGATCGGGCACGCGCGCGACCGAGGATGACCCCGCGATCCACACCGACGCGTCCGACGAGAGCCTTTCCCCCTGAACGGCAACGTGCAAGCACTACGCGTTGGAGAGCGAATGCGACTCCCGTTTTCGGGATGCAATTCGGGATACAGAGACGCCGCACCCGATTTCGAAGAGGCAGCTCACGCCAATCGACGCGGGCCACAAAATCAAAAACTCCACGGACTTGAGTCTCGTGGAGTAATTGTAGGCGCGATTGGGATTGAACCAACGACCCCTACCGTGTCAAGGTAGTGCTCTACCACTGAGCTACGCGCCTGCTTTGCGAGAGCGTGGAATAGCGAGGCGCGCTCCCGCTGTCAAGGCGACCGCGAATGTTCCTCGTACGATCGCCACAACTCAGCGGAAATACCGCGGTGCGGGCTCGGCGCTTTTCGTCTCGCACGGCTTCGGCGCCGGCATTGTCCGCTGCGACGGGCGCTACCGTAGCAAGGTAATGCTCCACCACGAAGGAGTGCGCCCCTGCTATGAGGTAAGCGGTGAGATCACGGTACGTCGATGCAGAAGCGGCGCATTTTCAGCAGACTTTGACCTCGCGCGGGGTGGCAGAAACCGTCGCCGCTCGCACGTACACGGCGCGCCTGCTCGGCCAAGATGCGTCGCTCGTCCTGCACGGCGGTGGAAACACCTCCGCCAAAGGCGTCGAGCGCGACGTTTTCGGTGAGGGCGTCGAGGTCCTCTACATCAAGGGCTCGGGAAGCGACTTGGCCTCCATCGAGCCGGCCGGCCACCCCGCCGTGCGCCTCGCCACACTTCGCAAGCTTCGCAGCCTCCCCGCCCTCACCGACGAGCAAATGGTCAACGAGCTGCGGCTCGCCCTGCTCGATGCGCATGCGCCCAACCCCAGCGTGGAAACGCTCCTCCATGCCTGGCTTCCCGCGCGCTTCGTGGATCATACGCACGCCGATGCGGTGCTCTCCATCGCCGACCAGCCCGATGCCGAGCGCATTTGCTCGCACGTCTATGGCCGCGGCCTCGTATGGGTCCCCTACGTCATGCCCGGCTTCGAGCTCGCGAAGCGATGCAGCGACGCCTTCGACGCCGTCGTCAAAAAGGGCGAAACGCCGACGCTCATCGTCCTGGAGAAACACGGCATCTTCACCTTCGGCGAGACGGCGAAGGAAAGCTACGAAGCCATGATCGCCGCGGTGACCCGCGCCGAGCGGTACCTCACCGACTCGCGCCGCACCACGAGCTTTCTGCCCGGCCAAATCTCCCCTGCCGGCAGCCTGGCGTCCTCGCGCCACATGCTCTGGGGCAACTCCGACCGGGCGCGCCTCCTGCCACGCATCCGCGGCGTGCTCGCCAAGCTCGCCGGCGAGGCCGGTGAATCCGGGCCGCTCCTGTCCGTCCGCACCACCGACACGGTGCTCTCCTTCCTGGAGCGGCCCGATGCCGAGGAGCTCGTGGCCATTGGGTGCGCCACGCCCGACCACGTCATTCGCACCAAGCCGACGGCGATCTTCCTTTCCAAGCCCGACTATGCGGACCTCGACGAGTTCCGCAACCGCGTCGAGCACGCCATCGTGCAGTATGCACATGCTTACGACAATTACTTCGAGTCGATGTGCCGCGCGAAGAACGTGCAGCGCAAGAAGCTCGACCCCTGGCCTCGGGTCATTCTCCTGCCCGGCGTGGGCATTTGCGCCGTGGGGCGCACCCTGAAAGAGGCCGACATCGCGGCGGACATCTACGAGCACACCGTGCAAGTGATGACCGACGCCGCGGACATCGGGACGTACGAGCCGGTGAGCCGGTCCGACTTGTTCGACATGGAGTACTGGAGCCTCGAGCAGGCCAAGCTGCAGCTCGGCAAGAAAGCCCCGGCCCCGCTTTCCGGCAAGATTGCCCTGGTCACCGGCGCTGCCTCCGGCATCGGGCAGGCCACCGCGGCAAAACTCCTCCAACTCGGGGCGCACGTGGCCTTGCTCGATCGCGATGGCGAGGCGCTGGCGCACGTTCACGAAGGGCTCGCGGCCAAGCACGGGAAACGCACGGCGCTGGCCATCACCTGCGACGTCACCCAATCGAAGAGCGTCATCGCCGCCACCAACAGCGCCGTCGCCTTCTTCGGGGGCCTGGACATCGTCGTCTCCAACGCGGGCAATGCGCCGGAAGGCCGGCTCGATACCGCGCGCGGTGAGGAAGTCCTTCGCGATTCGCTCGAGATCAACCTGCTCGCGCACAATCACGTGGCGCGGGCGGCCTCGGAGGTGATGCTCGCGCAAGGCACCGGCGGCGTGCTCCTCTTCAATGCCAGCAAGGCGGCGTTCAACCCCGGGGCGGGCTTCGGGCCCTATGCCGTCGCCAAATCCGCGCTCGTCGGTTTGATGCGGCAATACGCCGTGGACCTCGGGAAGTACGGCATCCGCTCCAATGCGGTGAACGCCGATCGCGTGCGCACGCAGTTGTTCGGCGGCGGCCTGGCCGAGTCGCGGGCGAAAAACCGCGGGCTCACCGTGGACGAGTATTTCCGCTCGAACCTCCTCTCGCGCGAGGTCGAGGGCGAGCACGTGGCCGACGCTTTCGTCTATCTGGCGCTGGCAGCTGTCACCACCGGGTGCGTCATCACCGTCGACGGAGGGAACTCCTCCGCCTTCCCGCGCTGAGCAGCGCCATCGCAGCAAGCCATCCCATGGCCTCGCCCGCCGTCAGGTGCGCCGAGGCCGTGCAGCCTTTATCGCCGGCTTCGCCCGAATTCGCCTTGCCTGCGCCGGACAGATCGCTGTTTCCGTCCGAGAAAAGCCCCGCATCGGCCCAGTCGATGCGCGGTGCATTGGTCCACGCAGGCGGCTCGTACTGACCATCGCGCGCAGCCTCCAGCGCCGCGTTCACGATGAGATCACGAAACGCATCCACCCGCGTGTAGACAGCGCCGATGCATTTGTCGGCGTCGTGGTCCTGGCCCCCGCGCGAAAGCACACCGAATGTCAGCGCATTGCCGGAGGCGTAGCCCCGTTGCTCGAAGGCGCCCGAGCCCGAATCTCCCTGGCAGGTTCCATCGTCGGTGATGAATTCGCTCGCCCGTAGCTCATCGTCCTTCGGGCAACCGATCTTCGCGTCGCCCGGGATGCACGCGATGGCAATGTTCTCGCGGATGCGGCGCGTGCCCGCGCCTTTGCCGGCCGGCGAGATGGCCCCGTAGCCAATGGCCGCAACGGAGCGGTCGTAGCCCGGATCGGTGAGCGGCCGTTCGATGGCCGGCGTGGCCATGGGCGAGCCCTCGGGCAGCATCGTCTCCAGCTGGATGAGCGCAATATCGTTTCCGCAAAGCTTTGGGCTGTCGGGCACGATCACCTTTTTCGCCCGGTAGATCACCGCCTGCGAATTCTGCAAGCGCACGTCGTTGGTGATCCAGAACGAGCTCGCATCGCGCGCCGGACCGAACGTATCGGTCGCGCAGCGCACCACCTCGCTGCTGATGGACGCGACGCAATGCCGAGCGGTCAGCACGAGATTCGGCGCGATGAGCGTGCCGGAGCACAGCACCGACGTTTGCCGATCCACGATGCCCACGGCGAAGGCGTCGCGCACGTCGATCTCGCCGCCCTGAATGGCCTGCGCGGTTTCCGCAGCCGTTTCCTCTTCGGGCACGCTGCGCTCACAGCCAGCGGCCATCAAGAGGCACACCACCGCCATTGCCCGACCCGCGTTCGCCCGCATCAGACCTCCGGAAGTGGGGACTCCCGAATTCTGATGGCCCTAGCCGGGTCCGGGTTTCTCCACCGCTTCTTCGGTGCCGAGCCGCGCCTCGTCCTCGTTCGCGTTGCGCCCATCTTCACGGCGCAGGCGCTCTTCGCGCTCGGCGAGAAGCGTGCGCCACATGGCGCGGTCGTCGGAGAACGCGAGCATCATCCACACCGCAGCCGCGGCCGCCGCCAGCGCTCGCAGCGGCGCATCGTAGGCACCGCGCCCGATGAGCGCGAGCGCGAGCGCGCTCGTGATGGTCACCACCTGACGCCGTTGAAGCACGGCCACCACGGCGAACAGAATCGACGCCGCCACGAGAAAGGTCGCAATCGCGCCGAGGCCATACGATGGTGGAACGCCGACCGCTTCACCCAGCGACGTATGCAGCACCGCTTGCCACGGTTCGGCACCCGGCTGCGCCCCGCGCGCCGCACCCCAAGTGACCACGAAGGCCGCGGCCACGGCCACGCTGGACATGATCTGCCCGAGCAAACGCGTGCGCGTCCCCAGCCACGCCGCCGCGATCAACTGCGCGATGCCCTCGAACACCACCGCACCCGTCGCCGCCACACGACTCCACCCGTACAAGTTCGCACTCGCGTGATCGCCCGCCACCACAGCGAGCTCCCACGCGAACAAACGCACCAACGCCGCAACTCCGAAAAAGCCCAACACCGCACCCACCGCACGCGTATGCGCCGAACGGAGCGAATTGAGCGCGGCGCTGATCGCCAGGCTGCTCGTTGCAATCGACATCAATACGGCGAGGGCGAGTGGCAACCGGCGTTGGAACGCGGGAAGCACCGTGGCCACCACGATGCCCACGCTGATGACGGTGGCGATGCGCACGCCGAATCCGAGCCTCGGCCGGCGCGACACCTCGAAGAGCCCCATGAGCAGCGTGGCGATGAGGATGCACGACATCGCGTAGGAGCTGACGGCCGCCGCGCGATCCCAAAAGACCACGACGTTCTCCGAGGCATTGCCCCGAAGCCCCGGCGCGATGATGCGCCCCAATAGTGCCGCCACCACACCGCAAACCGCCGCCACGCGCAGGATCCACGTCGAGCGCACGACGGGAGCAGGCTTCGTCCCGGGCGATCCGGAAGAATGGGGCGCCGGGGACGCTTCGGGCGGAGGGTCGCCCTTGGAGTCTTCGTGCGACGGACGATCAGCAGGGGCAAGCACGGCGGCAGTCTAGCCCGATGTACCCATTCGTGTTGGGGGCAAAAAGAAGCCCTGACGCGTATCCGGGGTGTTGCCTTGCGGCGGCCCCTCGTTGGGCCTCGGACGCGGCAGCGGCGACGGGGTGGGGTCCTCCGGCGGCGAGGACGGGGGGGTGGAAAGCATGAACGGCCGCGCATTGATGGTCGAACACGCGTAGTCGTCGCGGTGGAATTCCCAATGCAGGTACACGCGACCATCCGGCGAAACGATGGCCGAGGGCGCCGTCCCAAAGGGCGATGCGCGCTGCACCGAGTCCAGGGCCGCGATGTCGAAGGCGGTAATGCCGCTGGTCTTCACGACACCCATATGATGAAGCTGCCCCTCCTTCGTCAGGACGATCTCGAGCCGCGTCACCAGCTTTTGGTCGTTCATCGGGTGCGACGGCGGCAGGCTATCCAGCGATCCCAGGAAATTGTCCGCGAAAATCGGGTGAATCCGATTGTGCATCGACACGAGGTACGTCGCGAAGGGCACCTTGGCCGTATTGAG
Organism: Sorangiineae bacterium MSr12523; assembly: GCA_037157775.1. Lineage (NCBI taxonomy): Bacteria > Pseudomonadati > Myxococcota > Myxococcia > Myxococcales > Pendulisporaceae > Pendulispora > Pendulispora brunnea. Next base: position 1,036,842 of record CP089982.1, on the reverse strand, counting down.
CGCGGTCGTGTTTCCCGGCTTCACCGACGTCACGTAGTTCTCGATGGCGCTCCGCCACCGCTCGAAGTTGGACGCCACCCACGAGCCACGGTGCTCGCTCTTGCGCCGCTCGCCGTCGGCCAGGCGCTCCTTGCGCAGTTGATCCTGCCCTACCACGGCAATCACGCCTTGCTGGTTCAGGTTCAAATTCACCTGCCCCGGTCCGGCCTTTCCGCCGAGGCCGAGCATCTGCACACCGCTCTGACCACGCCCCTTGTTGTTCGAGTTCTGCTGCCCGGGGTGCATCGGAATGCCCGCCGTGGCCCCCGGCCGAATCGGGTTGAACGACCAGCTTCCACCCTGCGAGCTCACCACGTCCGGCGAATTCACACCGCCGCCGGGCAACGCCTGCCCCTGCGCATTCTGCGACGGTTGCCCGTCACCGCCCGACTGCGGCGGCACCTGCGACGACGGCCCCTGCGATGCGGTCGGCCCCATGGGCTTTTCCGGCGGCGGCATCGGTTGGACGGTGAACTCGGTGCCCTTCTCGCCCGGCGCGCGGTTTTTCTCGCCCGCGTGCTCTTCGCTCTCGGCGATTTTGTTCTTCTCGCTGTCGCCCATCCTGGGGTCGGCCCCCGGATGGTTGCCCCCCGGCGTGGGGTTCGGATCGTCCTGATCGTGCGACGTTTGCGTCGCCACCGATTCCTGATCGACCTTGTTGGCCTCGTCCCCGACGAATTTCGCGTTGGGGTTGTCCTCCTGGTCGGGTTTGACGTGCTGCTTCACCGCGATGCGCTTGTCGTCGAGCGCCTTCGGAGGAGGCGTGACCTTGGCCTCCTCCTTCTTCTCGACGATCGCGATCTTCTTTTCCTCGGGCTTGGGCGCGTCCTTCTTCGGGGGCGTGGCCGCGGCGACCTTTTCCTTCTCTTTGTCCTTTTCCTTCTTCTTCTCGGGCTCGGGCGGCGGAGGCGGCTCCTCGGGGTTCTCGTCGGGTTTGGTGCCCGTATCGATGACGAACTCCTGCGGTACCTGGCTGGAGCGCACGCGCTCTCGGACCTTCTCACCGAGATCTTCCAGGGCCACGCGATCCAGATGGGCATTCGCGACCCATTTGCCGCCCTGGGCCGCGTCCCAATGGAGGTGGACGGCGGCGGCGATCACCACCAGCCAGACCAACCATGAGGTTCGGCGATCCGTCGGCAACATGAGAAGACCCTAGAGACTAAAACCTCCCGCCTACAGATGCCAGGTTGCGGGCCCGATTCAGGTGCAGCCCGACCGGCTTTTTAGGTCACTTCCGCAAGCGATCTCGAGTAATTTCGGCAGAATTCCGCTGAAACCCCACCATTTCCACCGTCGGCTACCACGCGGGCTGGACGAAACTCGCGACTCTGTGGCAGAAACGCCGCGCATGCCGGCCTTCGAGATCCGCGGTGCCCTCGCCTCCGATGAGGACGAACTCCTCGAGCTGGCGCATCACCTGAACACGGTCAATCTGCCCTTCAGCCGCGATGCCATCGCGCACCTGCTGGACCTGGCGCAGAAGAGTTTCACCGGTGAAATCAAGGACGCGAAGCGCCGCGAGTACGTCTTCGTCCTCGTCGATCGCGAGAAGCAACGCATCATCGGCACCTCGATGATCATTGCTCAGCTCGGGCGCAGGGATGCACCGTACATCTACCTCGACGTCATCGACGAGGAACGCTACTCGGCCACGTTGGACCGGCATTTCAAGCACACGGTGCTCTCCATCGGCTACTCGTACAACGGCCCGACGGAGATCGGCGGCCTGGTGCTTCTCCCCGAGTACCGCCGCTTTCCGGAGCGGCTCGGGCAATTCATCTCGTACGTGCGCTTCCTCTTCATCAAACTGCACCGCGAGGCCTTCCGCGACGAGCTTCTCGCCGAGCTTCTCCCGCCCCTCGAGGCCGACGGCACCTCGCACCTCTGGGATGCTCTGGGCCGGCATTTTACCGACCTGAGCTACGCCGAGGCCGACGTTTTGTCCAAGCAAAACAAGGAGTTCATTCGGGGACTCTTCCCGGAGGGGACCTTCTACGCGTCGCTCCTGCCGAAGCAGGCGCAGGACGTCATCGGCAAGGTGGGCTCGCAGACCCGCGGGGTCGAGAAGATGCTCCGCCGCATCGGTTTCCGCTACGCCGAACGCGTGGATCCGTTCGATGGCGGGCCGCATTTCACGGCGCCCACGGATGAAGTCAGCCTGGTGCAGCGCTCGGGCACCGTGGTGGTGAAGGCCATCGGCGAAGATGCGCTGCGCACGAAAAATCGATCGATCGTGTCGGTGCAGTCGGCGGAGCCGCCGTACTTCCGCGCCGTGCTCGCGCACTGGGATGCCCAATCCGGCACCCTGGAGGCCGACGCCGCGACGCACCTCGACGTCTCGGTGGGCGGCGAGATCGGCGTGCTCTCGCTGGATTGAGCCTCGATGACGCTCGATGGAGGTCGATGGCGTGAGACCACCCTTCACCGAAGAAATCGAGATCCGCACCTCCGACGGGGTCTCGCTTCGCGCCACCGCGCAGGAGCCGATCCTGCGGGCGCGCGGCACCGTCCTTTTGGCACACGCGGAGTTCGCCTCGCGGCAGTCGTTCCTGCGTGACGGACGGGGGCTCGCCTCGTTCCTCACCGGGCAGGGATTCCGCACCCTGGCGTTCGACTTTCGCGGCCACGGGGAGAGCGCTTCTCGAAGCGAGGTCACGTACGACGCGTTCATCCAGCACGATCTCGCGGCCGTCGCCGAGTGCGCGCGGGCACGCTGGAAAGGGCCGCTCGCCGTCGTTGGTCACGCGCTCGGAGGCCACGTTGCGCTCGCCGCCCGCGGCATCGGGGTCCTCGACGCCGATGCCATCGTCGCCGTCGCCACCAACGTGTGGCTCCCTCGCTTCGAACCGTCGTTGCTCAGGTGGCAAGCCAAGCGCGCGGCCATGGCCTACGTGGCGAGCATGATCGAGGCCCGCGGGCACTTCCCCGCGCGTGCGTTGGGGCTCGGCACCGACGACGAGTCGGCAAGCGTGATGGCCGCCGCCGTGCGCGCCAGCCGCGAGGGCACGTGGACGAGCGACGACGGGGCCATCGACTACGTGCGCGCACTTTCCAACGTGCGCATCCCCGTGCTCGCCATCGCCAGCAAGGCCGACAAGCTTCGCTGCGTCCCCGAGTGCGCGGAGCGCATGCTGGAGCGCACCGCCGGCATCAGAGACATGCAAGTCATCGCAGACGACGATCGAGGCGGCCCCGCGCCGGGGCACATGTCCCTCGTCACCGGCCGCCGCTCGTCCCACGTGTGGGAAGCCATCGCGGCCTGGCTTCTTCGAGGGTTCAGGGTTTAGGGGACAGGATTTAGGGCTCAGAGGTTCAGGGAGCAGGAGGAGCTTGCCTCCTGAACATTCTGCATTTACAGAATATACAGGATGATGGCATTCAGCGCGCAGGAACAACGAATCGTCGTAGCCCTCGCCCGCGCGGCCATTCCCGACGGGGAAATCTTGCCCGGCGGCGGCGAAATCACGCTGACGCGCCTTCAGCGCTGGCTGAAAGAAGGCACCGAGCTGCATTGGCTGGGCATCAAGGCGCTGCTCTGGGCGGCGGAGCTGGCCGCCATTCCGTCGACCGGCCGCCGGCTGTCGAAGCTTCCCCCGGACCGGGCCCGCACCTTCCTCGAGGACTGGCAGCGTTCGCAGCTGCACCCGCGCCGTGCGCTGCTGCGGGCCATCCTCACGCCACTCAAGGCCGCGCACTACGACGACGCGGACATGTTCGAGCGCGTCGGCTGCTCCTACGGCAAAACCGGCGATCCGGTGCGGGACCAACGCACCCGCCTGAAGCTCGTCACCATCGACGAGCCGGTGCGCTGGATGCAGCGCGTTCGCGATGGGCGCAGCATCCGGCAGAACCTCCAGGTGGATTGCGAGGTCGTGGTCATCGGCACCGGCGCCGGCGGTGCCGCCTGCGCCTACGAACTGGCCTCCCGCGGCCGCGCCGTCTTGCTGCTCGAGGAAGGCGATTACCACCGCCGCTCGTCCTTCACCGCGCGCGCCGCGGAGATGTCGCGCAAGTTGTACCGCGACCAAGGGCTCACCGTGGCCGTGGGCAACATCGGCACCCCCGTGTGGGCGGGCCGCGCCGTCGGCGGCAGCACCGTGATCAACTCCGGCACGTGCTACCGCGCACCGGGGCGCATCTTCGATCGATGGGAGCGCGAGCTGGGCCTCTCCGAGGTCGCGCACGACGAACTCGGGCCGTACTACGAACGCGTGGAGCGCATGCTCGAGGTCACGCCTGCAAAGCGCGAACTCACGGGCGGCATCGGCCGGGTCATCGCGCGTGGGGCCGATGCACTCGGATACTCGCACCATCCGCTGCAGCGCAACGCACCGGATTGCGACGGGCAAGGCGTGTGCGTCTTCGGCTGCCCCACCGGCGCCAAGCGCTCCACCGACGTGAGCTACATCCCGCAGACGCTGCTGCGCGGCGCAGAGCTCATCACCGCCGCCGAGGCGACGAGCATCTGCATCGAAGAGGGCCGCGCGCGCGGTGTTCGTGCACGCCTTGGCTCGGGCTACGAGCTGCGCGTACGCGCCGACGCCGTGGTGCTCGCAGGCGGTGCACTGATGACCCCCGTCCTCCTCGAACGCGCGGGCGTTCTGCATGGCAACGCCGCATTGGGCAAGAACCTGTCGATCCATCCTGCCACGCGGGTCATCGCCGTCTTCGACGAGCCGATCGACATGGCCAATGCCATCCCGCAAGGCTACGCGGTGGATCAATTCCGCGACGAAGGCCTGATGTTCGAAGGTGGCTCCACGCCACTCGACGTCACGGCCATCGGCGTTCCCTGGGTGGGCACGGCCTTCAGCCGCCTCATGGAGCAGTACCGCCACATCGCGCAGTTCGGCATCATGATCGAGGACAGCTCACGCGGCACCGTACGGGCCGTCCCCGGCGGCGCCGCCCACCCGTTCATCACGTACAACATGAACGACGCCGACTGCGTCAAGATGGCCCGCGCCGTCGCCATCCTCTGCGAAATCTTCCTCGCCGCCGGCGCACGCCGCGTACTCCCCATGCTTCCCGGCCTCGAAGAAGTACGCACCGGCGCCGAACTGCGCCGCCTCGCCACCCACGCCTTCCATCCCGGCGACTTCGACGTCACCGCCTACCATCCCCTGGGCACCTGCCGCATCGGCACCGATCCTCGCACCTCCGTCCTGGGCCCGGACCACGAGACCCACGAAATCGAAAGCCTCTACGTCGCCGACGGCTCGGCCGTCCCATCTGCCCTGGGCGTGAATCCCCAAATGACCATCATGGCCATGTCCCACCGCGTCGCCGAACTCATCGACGCCCGCCTCGCCTAAAGCAAGACAAAGAGATGCTGCCCCACCCGGCAGCGCTCTCCGATGCTCTCCATATCCTCATTTCGCGCTGCTGCCCGCCCCAAAGCGGGTGCTCATGCCATGCTTCCCCGCGTCGCAACGCGGCCCCCACGCCGCATGGCATTCCGCGCCCGCAGGGGCGGGCCCCATTGGGTCGCACTGAAACGGCGAGCCCCGGGGGGGGGGTGCCATGGATTCGCAATTCGCGAATCGCGAATACCCCGCTGCCCCCGCCTCGCCATTGTCCTCCATGGAGACGACTTTCTGCGAATGCCCCCAATGGGCATGTTCGCACCCATGAAGAACGCCCTATTCACCACCGCACTCGCCCTGCTCCTCGGCCTCACGGCCTGCGCCACCGAAGCCTCCTCCCCCGAAGAAGAATCCACCGAAAGCACCGAACAAGCCATCGGCGATCCTTGCTGCCGCGGTGGCGACTACATCTGCCAATCCACCGGCCGCGAATTCACCCACGGCATCGGCTCCACCTGCGGCCCCACCGCCGGCGCCGCCCGCACCGCCTGCGAAAACCACTGCCCCGAAACCTGCAAACACTCCAGTTGGAACTATTGCAATTAGCTCCATTGTTTTTTTGGCCCAAGACTACGCGTGCCGCAACGGCGCGGACGCCGAGCGCACACCGGAACTCTCCGTGCTAAGCGCCATGGCCCCCATGGGCAAGATGAACCCGAGCTGGCCGCGCAGGTCGCGGCCACGGCGTTCGAGGTATGCCGCCAGCTCGACTCTCCGAGGGGCATGACATACTCCGACCTGGTCCACGTCCCGCTCAGCGAGGCCGCCAAGGTCATTCTGGAGAAGCTCATGAGCCACGGCACTTACCAAGTCCAAAGCGAGTACTTCCTGAAGCACCGCCGTGCCGGCCACGCAGAAGGCCAAGCTGAGGCGTTGCTCTCATTTCTCGAAGCACGCGGCCTGACCGTCCACGACGAGGCGCGGGCCCGCATTCTTGCGTGCACCGACATGAGCGTGCTCAACGCCTGGATCCGCAAGGCGGTCTCCGTCGCTTCGACCGACGAGCTCTTTCGCGAAGAGCCCTGACCCTTCAGCAGGCCCCGTGACCGGGGCGGACGGGGAAAATCTTGCCCGGGTTGAGCAGCTGCTTCGGATCGAAGACGCGCTTGATGTCGCGCTGCAAAGCCATCAGGTCCTCCGATTGCTCCAGTGGCATGTAGGCCGCCTTGGCGAGGCCGATGCCGTGTTCGCCCGTCAGCGTACCGCCCAGAGAGATCGTGAGGCGCATCAAGGCTTCGATGGCTTGATCCACGGCGACGCGCTCCGCGTCGTCGTTCCATAGAAAATTGACGTGGAAGTTCCCGTCGCCGGCGTGCCCGTAGGTCAGGTACCGCACCTTCGTCCGTGCGCCGATCTCGTCGACGCCGTCGAGAAGCTCCGCGATGCGCGAACGCGGTACCACGATGTCCTCGGACAACTTGTACTTTGCAAGCTTTCGTGTGGCCGGCGACAGCATGCGCCGCGCTTCCCAGAGGCGTGCACGCTGCGATGGATCCTGCGCGGCCAACAAATCGATCAACCCTTCGCCGCGCCCCAGCACGTCCGCGATCTTCTCCAGCAACGTCGCAATCGTCGCCGACTCCCCGTCGACCTCGATGAGCAGCATCGCGTGCGCCCGCGGGTCGATGGCCACCTTCTGCGCGCGCACCGCGTCCAGGGTCGCCGAGTCCAGCATTTCCAGGCAGCGCGGCACCAACCCGTGCGCAACCAGCGCGCTCACCGCCGCGCCGGCATGGCGGACGTCGTCGAACAACGCGAGCACCGTCGCCACTTCGGGCGGCTTGGGCACCAACCGCAGCGTGATCTCCGTGAAGACGCCAAGCGTCCCCTCGCTGCCCACGAGCAGCGATGTCACGTCGTAACCGGTCACGCCTTTCACCGTGCGCTTGCCCGTGCGAACCACCCGTCCGCCCATCAGCACGGCCTCCAGCCCGAGCACGTACTCGCGCGTCACGCCGTACTTGAACGCGCGCGGACCGCCCGCGTTCTCGGCCACGTTGCCGCCGATGCAGCAGCTTCCCAGTGAGTTCGGGTCCGGCGGATAAAAGAAGCCCTCGCGCTCCACCATCGCGTGGAAGTCTCCCGTCACGATTCCGGGCTCGACCACCGCGAGAAGATCCTTCGCATTGATCTCCTTCACTTGCTTCATCGCGTCCGTCGCGAGCACGATCCCGCCCACGACAGGGACGGCTCCGCCCGTTCGGCCGGTGCCTCCTGCACGCGGCGTCACCGCCACGCCGGTGCTCTCGGCAATCTCCAAGGTTCGCCTCACGTCCTCGGCATTCGCCGCCAACACCACGGCGGCAGGCACGAGCCCCGTGGCCTCGCTCTCGTCGCGCGCGTAGTTCTCGCACGCGTCTCCGGTGAGCACCTTGGAGTCTCCGAGTGCGCGTCCGAGCTCCAGAAGAGCCCGTGTGATCGACTCGGGTGAAGGCAGCGGCAATTTTGGAAGGGCGATGAGCACGCGAGTAGGGTAGCGCGGCCCGCGTCGAAGCGGGGCTCCGTGCAACACCAAAGCAACACAAAAAACAGGATGCGAATCATGTATGAGAAACCAAAAACGCGGTCGCTGGCCTTCGCCGGGCTGGCGGCTCTTATCGTTCTCGCTTCGATTTTCGTTCCCTCGCGCGCGCATGCTCAGCAGCGCGATCTTTTGAGCCTCCCCGGCTCCAAGGGTCAGCTCGCCATCGACTCGCTCATGGGATTCCGAATCGGCGCGTTCAGCGGTGTCTCGTACGCGGGTCCTCTCGGCTTCTCCACCCAGTCGTACAAAGCAGACGACGTCCAGAACAACAACAATGAAGTCACCACCCGGCTGACCACGTTCTGGTTCGCCCCGGCGGCGGACTACTTCATCATCGACCGCCTCTCGGTTGGCGGCTTGCTCGAAATCGCGTCGACGAGCCGCACCGACAAGACGAAGACCACCAACGGTGGCAACACCGTAGAGAACGAAACGGATCGTCCCACGACCACCGCCTTCACCTTCCTGCCGCGTGTAGGTTACATGTTTCCCATCACCAGCCGCTTCGCGGTCTGGCCGAGGGGCGGCATCGGCTACGCCACCCGGCAGAACGTAGTGGGCGGCGGCAAGGAGAGCTTCTCCTCGCTCATCTTCTCGGCCGACGTGCCGGTCATCTTCCGCATCAACGAGACGTTCTTCGTGAGCGCCGCCCCCGAACTCACCTTCTCCCTCGGCGGGGAGCACACCCTGGACGTGAACAACGCGTCCCGCTCTGCGGATGCGAGCTTCTTCCAATTCGGCCTCGTTACCGGGCTCGGCGTCTTGCTCGATCTGTAACGGTCGCCTAGAGGCGGCGCGCGCTTAGGTTGCTTGCTATAAGGATGCGGTGAGTCAATTTCGCCGTTTTTCGGGCACGCCGGGCTACTTGACCAATGATTCGCTGGAGGCCGCCGTCAATTGTGCGCTGGCCCTCGAGCGCCCCCTCCTGGTGAAGGGGGAGCCCGGCACCGGAAAAACGCTGCTCGCCCAAGCCGTCGCGGAGAGCCTCGGGCTCTCGCTCATCCACTGGCCGGTGAAGTCGACCACCCGCGCCCAAGACGGCCTTTACATCTACGACACCGTGCAACGCTTGTACGATGCACGCTTCGGCGATGGCGACGTGAAGGACATCCGCCGCTACATCAAGCTGGGGCCCATGGGCCGTTCGTTCGCGGGGAGCGAGCGCGTGGTGCTCTTGATCGACGAGGTCGACAAGGCGGACATCGAGTTCCCGAATGACCTTTTGCACGAGCTCGATCGCATGCGCTTCCACATCACGGAAACGGGCGACGATGTCGTGGCCACCGAGCGCCCGGTGGTGATCATCACGTCGAACAACGAGAAAGAGCTGCCCGACGCCTTCTTGCGCCGCACGGTCTTCCACTTCATCGACTTCCCGGACATCGAGCTGATGAAGCGCATCGTGCGCGTGCACCATCCCAAGCTCGAGAACGAGCTGGTCGACCAGGCCGTCGTCGCGTTCTACGAGCTTCGCGACATGCCCCGCCTGCGCAAGCGCCCCTCGACGAGTGAACTCATCGACTGGATCGCCGTGTTGAAGCAAAGCGGCGTCGGCAAAGAGCGCTTCGTGAAAGAGCTTCCCTTCCTGGGCGTGCTCCTCAAGAAGGAGCAAGACGTGGAGACGTACCGCGCCCAAAAGAAGCCCGGTTGGCGCTCGTAATGCTCCCGCACGCGGATTTGCTCCGCGAGCTCGAGGCGGCCAACGTCACGTACCGCCCGGCCGGCGACGTGCTGCGCATCGACGCGGGCGATGCCAACGTGATGCGGGCGTGCATCGCGCTTCGTGCCTTCGGGGCGAGCGCGCGACTCATCATCGATTTTTCGCGCGCCCCGGAGGGTGCGACCGTATGGGTCGACACCGCATCGGGGCGCGTGGAACTTCGGAAAGAGACGCTGCCCGCTACTTCATGATGGGCAGGCGCTTGCGGCCGCCGGTGCCGCCGCTGCGGTCGATTTCCGGCGGGGCTTCCTCTTCGCCCTCACTGCGGCGCGCATCGATGGCGTCGGTGAGGCGCTCGGCCACGCCGACGAAGGCGCGGGCAACGGTGCTGAAGGGCGCGGCCTGCACGACGGGGGTTCCCTTGTCGCCCCACTCGCGAACGCTCTGATCGATGGGCACTTGGCCCAGGAGCGGCGCCTTGGCGAAATCGGCGATGGCTTGCCCGCCGCCCTTGCCGAACAACTCGTGCGAGACGCCGGCGCTGTCGATGAAGTAGCTCATGTTCTCGACGACGCCCACCACGGGGATGTTGACCTTCTCACACATGGAGACGGACTTGTAGACGTCGTCGGTGGCCACCGGCTGCGGGGTCGTGACGATGACCGCGTACGGCGACGTGATGCGCTGCGCGAGGGTGAGGGCCACGTCACCGGTGCCGGGCGGCAGGTCGAGCAGCAGGTAATCGAGCGAGCCCCAGCGCACGTCCTTGAGGAACTGCAGCAGCGCGCCGTGGAGCATGGGACCGCGCCACACGACGGCGGCCTTGGGATCCTCGAGCAGGAAGCCGATGGACATGAGCTTCACGCCAAAGCGCTCGAGCGGCTCGATGCTCTTGCCGTCGAGCGACACCGGGCGGCCGCTGACGCCGAGCATGGTCGGGATGGAGGGACCGTAGATGTCCGCATCGAGCAAGCCGACGCGGAAGCCCGCGCGGTGCAGGGCCATGGTCAAGTTGGTCGCGGTGGTGCTCTTGCCGACGCCGCCCTTGCCGCTCATCACGAGGATGACGTTCTTCACCTCGGGCAGCGGATCGTCCGGCCCGATGTTGCGCCCCCGCACCTCCGAGTGCCACCGCACCTCGGTACCGCCGACGTCGGGGAGCTTGGCCAGCGCCTCGCGCACCTTCTTCCCCAGCTCCTCGCGTGAGCCCGGTGCATTCAGGGTCACGGTGACGTCCCGACCGAGGACGACGACATCGCTCAGCACCGACGGATGCGGGAGGAGCGGACTTAGCGCAGCAACGACTTCTTCACGGGTGGCCATCTCGCGTGTGGAAGTAAGCCGCGCTGGGCCGCGCGTCAAACGCCTTCTGCGAACAAACGGCAACGGGCACGGTTGCCGTGCAACCGTGCCCGTCTACGAGGTCTCGAGGTGAGACTTATTCGGCCTTGGCGCCGCCCGTGCTCGCCACGGCGGTGGCCTTCTTCGACTTGGCCTTGCCGGTCTTGGCGGCCGGCTTGTCCGCGTCATCCGAGCCTTCGGCCGAAACGACGGGACCCGTGGCGTCGACCCACTCGATGAGCGAGATCGGCGCGCCGTCGCCGCGGCGGGGACCGACCTTGATGATGCGCGTGTAGCCGCCCGGACGCTCCGAGAAGCGCTTGGCGAGGTCGACGAACACCTTTTCGACGAGGTCGACCTTGGTGGACACGCCGGCCTTGTCGACCTTGGCGCCGAAGCGCGGGATGATCGAGCCGACGACGCGCTGGGCGTGCAGACGACGCGCCTTGTCCTTGTCGGACAGCTCGGCCTGCGCGGTGTAGGCCACCGCACCGAGGCGCTTGGCGCGCGTGATGAGGCGCTCGGCGACGCGGCGAAGCTCTTTGGCCTTCGCGTCGGTGGTCTCGATGCGCTCGTGGAGGATCAAATTGGCCGCGAGGTTCTTGAACATGGCGCGGCGATGACTGGTGTTGCGGTCGAACTTACGACCTGCGTTTCCGTGACGCATGATGCTGTCTCCCTAAGTTCTTTCTCGTGGTTCCGTAAACTCGCGTCACGCCTGCGCTTGTTGCGCCTTCCAGCGCTCGAGCATCTGGGGCCAGTTGTCGATCTTCATGCCGAGAGAGAGCCCCATGTTGGCGAGGATCTCTTTGATTTCCTTCAGGCTCTTACGCCCGAAGTTCTTCGTCTTCAGCATGTCTTGCTCGGTGCGCTGCACGAGCTCACCGATCAGCGTGATGTTGGCGTTCTGCAGGCAGTTGGCCGAGCGGACGCTGAGTTCCAGCTCGTCGACGCTGCGGAACAGGTTCTCGTTGAGCGGCTCGTCCTCGCCACCGGGGGCTTGGTACGCCGTCTCCTCGGTCTCCTCGAAGTTGATGAAGATCGAGAGCTGCTCCTTGAGGATCTTCGCCGCGTACGCGACCGCATCTTGCGGTTTGACGCTGCCGTTGGTCCACACCTCGAGGGCGAGCTTGTCGTAGTCCGTGGCCTGACCGACGCGGGCGTTGGTCACGGTGTAGTTGACTTTGCGGGTCGGGCTGAAGAGCGCATCGATCGGGATGGTGCCGATGGGCATCGTCGCCGTCTTGTTCTTCTCCGCCGGAACGTAGCCGCGGCCCACGTTGACCGTGAGCTCCATCGACAACGGGCCCTTCTTGTCGAGCGTGGCGATGAGGTGGTCCGGGTTGAGGACCTGCAGGCCGTCGACGAGCTGGATGTCGCGCGCGAAGACCGGGCCGGGGCCCTCTTTCTCGAGGCGGACCGTGTAGGTCTTGGGGGTGGCGGCCTTGAGGACGACTTCCTTCAGGTTGAGGATGATGTCCGTCACGTCTTCCACGACGTCCGAGATGGTCGTGAACTCGTGCAGCGCGCCGTCGATGCGGATGGCGGTGATGGCAGCGCCTTGAAGCGAGGACAGGAGCACCCGGCGAAGCGAGTTGCCGATGGTGATGCCGTAACCACGCTCGAGCGGCTCGCAGGAGAACTTGCCGTAGAAGTCGGTGAGCGTCTCGCTCTCGATCTGAATGCCGCGGGGACGAATGAGGTCGCGCCAGTTGCGTGTGACGATATTGCTCATATGTTCGCTGTCCTTCCTGGTTGACTGCCGTTCAACGCGGCGATCTCGGTCCGCTTTGGAACCCGCTCCTCGGCGAAACCCGTCACCTGCCCGTTGTTCTGCTTCTCCGTATCGGTCCCACCTGGGAGACCAAGCGGGGGCGGACCATTTACGACAATCCGCAGGAAAAGCAAGAGGGTCGCGTGTGGCCCCTGCGACACGCAAGCGGCCGCGAGGTCATCTACCCCTCAACCATGCGTCGACTTATCGTAGGAATTGCAGCGCTCGCTACCATTTCCGCGCTCGCCTTGCCCGTGCAGCTCGGCTGCACCTCCAGCGCGTGCCCCTTCCCCAGGACCTCGGCGCTCACCTTCACGCCGAACGTCCCCACCTGTTTGCAGACCAAGCTGAGCTCGTGTGCACGGGCCACGGTCGAAATGAACAATAGCTGCCCCGAAGCGCTCTACGTCCCCGTGGACTACGGCATCTTCGCCGAGCAGGTGCAGCCCGGCACCGAGCTCGAGGTGCGCTCGCAGCAGAATCTGGTCTACGAGATCAAGACCGAGAAAGCGAAGTCGCGCACCTCGTCCCAGGAGGACTACGAGATCCCCTTCCGGCTCGGAAAGGACACATACACGATGACCTTCTCGATCTACTCGGATTCCTAACCTCGAAGATTTGACAGGGAGGGGGGGAGGCGGGGAGGGATACGGCACAAATCCCACCGCGCACCGAGGCTAGTTTGGGTTTTCACTTGGCTTACGAAGCCAAGGGAAAACCAAAAAAAGCCTCGGTGCGCGGTGGGACTCGCGTTGTTCCCCTCCCCGCCTCCCCCCCTCCCTGTTCAATCTTCTTCTTCGTCGATCGAGCTACGCGGCTTCGACCCGATTTCGACCGCGCTCCTTGGCCAGGTAGAGGGCCGCATCGGCGAGCGCATAGAGCGCCGCGGCGCTCTTTGGTTTGCCGTTGGCCGGATCTGCAGCGGCGCTGGGGTCCGGATCGGTCTCCTCGTCGTCGTCGTCCGAGTCCTCGTCACCGGGGACGAAGAACGCCGGATCGAGGGTCGCGACGCCAATGCTCACGGTGCCGCGGATCGTCTGCTTGTCGAAGCTGAATTGGGCGGCCTCCACGACCTTGCGCACCTTTTCGGCGGTCGCCAGAGCGCCCTCGTGCCGTACTTCGGGCAGCAGCACGCCGAACTCCTCGCCACCAACCCGCGCGAAAATGTCTTCCCGCCGCAGCTTCGCCTTCACTTCCACCGCGAGCTGGCGAAGCACGAAATCCCCCGCGACGTGGCCGTAGTGGTCGTTGATGTGCTTGAAGTGATCCAGGTCGAGCAAGAACAGCGACAGGTGCCGCTTGTAGCGGCGCGCCCGGTTGAACTCGCGCTCGAGCGCCTCGCCGAAGTAGCGCTTGTTGAACAGCTGGGTGAGCGCGTCCACCGTCACCAGCCGGTAAATCTCTTCGTGGTAGCTGGTCTCGATGTTGTCGCCGGTCATGAACTTCAAAATCGAGCGGCCGATCTTGATCTGGTCTCCATCGGCGAGCCGATGCTCGGTGATGGCCACGTCGTTCACGTACGTGCCGTTGGTCGAGCCCAGGTCCATGAGGGTGAAGGTCCCACCCCCGACGGCGGCGATGCGTGCGTGGTGGCGGCTGATGCTCTCCTGGTCGATGGAGAGATCGCTCTTCGAAGAGCGCCCGATCTCGAAGTGGCTATGGGCCAATGGAATGCGGCGACCTAGCTCGGGGCCGTAGATCACGACCAGGCAGGCCTCTCCGCGCCGCAAATTCGTTTCCGTTAGCGCCGCCGGCGTAACGGAAACGGTGTCGCCATCGTCATCGTCCCGCCCGTCTATCACCTATCCGAGTATAAACTCGGCCGGCCGATGCGCGACCGCAGAAAGCTCAGATGGCGATCTCTTTGACCTGAATCTTGGCCCGCTCATGGATGCCAAGGCCCAAGTCGGCGGCGGCCTTGATGTAGGCGGGTTCACGCCCCTCGGCGGTGAGGCTGCGGAGACCTTTGTCTGCGCGGAATTTTTCGATGATTTCCCACCCCAACGTATCCATCGCGACAGGATCCGTCGTGGCGAACACGGACTCGTACGGGTAGCGGTACTGCGGCTGCTTGTCGAGCGGCCCGCCATGCACCATGACCTGGAACGCGTCGGTGATGCAGAGGCGCACGCGGCTCTTGATGATGTCCTGCGCGTACAGCACCGCAATCTGCGGCGACGCGTGGTGCGAGTGGAAGTAGTGCGGGTAGATCTGCGTGCCGTGCGTCATGTTCTTCAGACACCCGGTGTAACCGCAGATGGAGTGGTCCTTGATGAGTGAGAAGTTGATGACCGCCGTCGACTCCGTGAGCGCGCGGCAGAACTTCGTGCGCACACCGGTGCCCGGAATGAGCCGCTCCGGCATGGTGGTATCGCCGTTGGAGTGAATGGAGATCTTCACGCCGGCCGGGACGTTCTTCTCGTTGATGCGTGTACCTTGCAGGTAGCTCCCGTACTGCTCGAGCACGGTGATGTTCTTGGCCGGGACGCCCGACGCAATCATCGCCTCGAGGAAGGGGATGACCAGCTCCTGGTTGGTGGCGTGGTTGCGAAGGGCAATGCCGTTGACCTTCACGCAGACCTTGTCGTCCGGGTGCACGAAGCGGGCGGCGGCCTTCGGCAGATCCGGCTCGCCGGTGAGCTCCGTGAGAACCTTGGTGAGCATCTCCTTGGCCGCATCGGGCTTCGGGTACACCTTGTTGTTCTGCAGGGAACCCGGCTTGGTCACCTTGACGATTTGGCCGGGGGCCGAAAACGGCGTGAAGCCAGGCGGCGGGCTGGCCGCGAGGTTCGGCACCGCATTGCTATCCTTGGCTGCCTCCGCGACCTCGCTCTTGAGGAGGGTGGCGCCTGCTGCGCTGGCTGCACCGACTGCAGCCACAGCTCCGAGGAAAGAACGCCGTGTCGTTTGGTCCTCTCGATTTTCCCCCTCACGCTCGTGCGCTGCCATGATCGAAGCTCCTTGTGCTCTCGAAGGATACACCAGCCTGCCGCGAGCGCGGACTTTCCGGGACGCATTTACGTTCCATGCGCGGATCTCGTTGGACGCTGTCGGGCTCGCATGCGCGGGGGTGTCCCAGGACAGGCCAAAGCTGACCGGGACGGCCTGCGCGCCGCGTAAGTGCGCGAATTCACGCGGGAGAGTTGATGGCACATGCATCGCTATGCCTGGGCATGCGGCGCGGAAAAACGCGACCGCCAACAGGAGAAAAGAAAATGGATGTGCAATTGAACAACGGTAGCTTGTCGGTTTCGGGTTCGGGTCCTTCCACGCCTCGGAATTTCAGCAACATGAAGGTCGCGTACACCGTCTCCGAGCGGCAGGGCCGCTCCTTCTGGACGCGTGTGGGCGTCGCCTTCACGAATCGCGACGGGTCGATCAACATACGACTCGATGCAGTACCGGTCTCCGGCACGCTGCAGCTGCGCGATTACACGCCGCGCGACGCCGCGGGAGAGTCGGATCTCGGGCCGCCGGCTGGGTCGAGGGGCTCGAGCTTCTCACTCGGCGATAGCAGCAAGCACACGGCGGACATTCCCTTCTGAGTCCGTCCATGACGACGCATACCCCGGGAGGCGCCGCGTACTCGTTACGCGGCGCCCTTGCGTCGCTCCGCACGTGCTCCACCTGCGTGTGGAGCGTGTGGAGCAAGCCCCTTGCACGCGTGCTTCTCGTCATCGCCGGCCTCGCGGTCCTCGCCATCATCGGCCGCACCGCCGGCGCCCACGCGGAGCCTCCCGCGCCTTCGCCCATCATCGCCGAGCCGTTGACGTCCGATGCCGGCGCAATCGCACCGCCTCCTGTCGCAAGCGCACCGGCGCCCGAGCCTTGCGGCTCCCGGCGGGCGGGCGAGCACGCTGGACGCGGTGGAGAAGCCTCCCCTGACGATCCCGTCATCCTCAACACCGCCCAAGCCGACGATCTCCGTCGCCTTCCCGGCGTCGGAGCCAAGCGCGCCGAGTCGATCCTCGCCTTGCGCACGCGCTTGGGCCGCTTTCGTCAACTCGAGGACCTGCTCCGCGTCCGCGGCATCGGCCGCGCCACGTTGCGGCGCCTGCGTCCTCTCGTGCGGCTGGATCCGCCTACCCCTCCGCCCCCTTCACCCGGGTGATCTCGGCGCCCAGCCCGCCGAACTTCTCCTCGATCCGCTCGTAGCCGCGATCGAGGTGATACACGCGCCGCACCTCCGTCTCGCCGTCCGCCACCAGGCCGGCGATCACCAGCGACGCACTGGCCCGCAGATCCGTGGCCATGACGCTCGCACCGTAAAGCCGATCCACGCCCTGCACCACGGCGACATTTCCGCGAAGTGCCACGTTCGCGCCCATGCGCGTGAGCTCCGGCACGTGCATGAAGCGGTTCTCGAAGATGGTCTCGCTGATCACGCTTTCACCGCGGGCAAGGCACATCAACACGAGAAACTGCGCCTGCATGTCGGTGGGAAAGCCGGGATGGGGCGCGGTCGTCACGTCCACCGACTTGAGCGGGCCATCGCGCCAAACGCGAACACCGCCCGCTCCCGAGCCGTCTTCGGCGGCCACGCTCTCCACCTTGATGTTCGCCTGGCGCATCTTGGCCACGAGCGCCTCGAGATCGGAGAGCTCCGCGCCCTCGACGAGAACGTCCCCACCCGTGGCGGCTGCCGCCACCATGTACGTCCCCGCCTCGATGCGGTCGGGGATGATGGCATGGTCGAACGGCGCCAGCTCGCCTTGGTCTTGCCCGACGATGTGGATCACGTCGGTGCCGGCGCCATCGACCTCCGCGCCCATCTTGTTGAGGATGCGTCCCAGCTCCTCGACCTCGGGCTCCTTCGCGCAATTGATCAGCGTGCTCCTGCCTTTGGCGAGGGCCGCGGCCATCATGAGGTTTTCCGTACCGGTCACGGTCGGAAGATCGAAGTACACCTCCGCACCGCGCAGACGTCCGCCGCCGTTGGGCCCTTCGGCGATGACGTAGCCGCGCTCGAGGCGAATGTTCGCCCCCATCGCTTCGAGCCCTTTCAGGTGCTGGTCGATGGGGCGCGCGCCAATGGCGCATCCACCGGGCAAACTCACCTTGGCGCGCCCAAAGCGCGCGAGCAGCGGTCCGAGCACGAGCACGCTCGCGCGCATCTGCTTGACCAATTCGTACGGCGCCTCGGGCCGCACGTTGCTGCCGGCGGCCACGTGCACCTCGGGCCCGTGGATCTCGACGCCACGCCCGAGGAACCGCAACAGGGCCGACGTGGTGTGAATGTCTCGAAGGGCCGGTACGTTTCGCAGCCGGCTGGCGCCATCCGAGAGCAACGTGGCACAGAGAATGGGAAGGGCCGCATTTTTGGCCCCACTAATGCGAACCTTGCCGCGAAGCGTAGCCCCGCCGCGTACCCGAATGGCATCCATGGTCCGACCTTGCCTGATGGTTCAGCGTTTTCCAAAGAAAACGACTGAACCATGCAACGCCCGGCCCAAAACGCCGATTCCCGCCGCTACTTCTACTTCGCCACCCGCATCAGCCCGCCGTCGGCGACGTTGCTGGTCCAGTAAACGAAGCCGTCAGTCCCAGCGCGCACCGACGCGGGAGACGCTTGGCCCGAAGCAAAGGCCGGAGGCCCGCCGTCCGGAAGCAAATCTCCGACATTGAACCTGTACACAGCGCCGTCGCCAGTTTTGTTCGTGTAGTAAACGAACTCGCCATCCACCGCGATGCTCGGCTCCACGAGCGATTGCCGCACGACCAACTCCGCGGGTCCGCCTGTCGCAGTCTTCGGGACGCGATAGATGCCGCCAAGATCGGAAGCCGTGTTCTGAACGGCAACGTAGTAAAAATCGTTGGTTCCGACGGCGACCGCACTCGGAGTCCCCACCACAACGGTCGCAATCACGGTCGGCGCACCGCCATCCCCGTTCAGCGGGGCCGTCACCACCGACTTGCTGCTGCCAATGACCCACACCAATCGCTGACCGTCCACGACGAGGGAGTTGTTCAGCGTAGTTCCCGTCCCGAAGGCAACGACCTCTCGTGTCCCACCGTCGAGGGGAAACTTCCGTACGTCGCCGGGGGCGTTGTTGATCCAGTAGACCGTGTCCCCAAGAATGAGCGTGGATTTCGGCCCATTCTCATCATTCTCGGTGGAGCGAGGCGTGCCGCCATCCTGGTAACGACACGAGATTCGACCTCCATTCGCCCAGCAAACCGACGTTCCATCCGTGGCGGCGCCGCGCGGACTGCTCGTGTCATCCACGACCTGAAGAAAGCCACCGTCGGCCGCAAAGGGCGCGTAGATGACACGTCCTGAGGGGCTCGTTCCAATGGTGATCGCGGCCCCAGCATCATCTAGTGCAACGTCAACCGGACTTGGCGCCGAAACGAACCGCTTCGGAACGCACTGCCCGGCGTTGCACTCGCTGCCGAGGCACGAATGGTTGCATCGCCCGCAATTTTCTTTATCCGTCTGCGTGTTCACCCCGGGGCAGTCGCTGCCCGGCCCCGCATCGACACCCGTGTCGATGCCCGAGTCGGAGCCGGGGTCCGGACCGTTGCCGTCGCCGCCCGATTTGAGATCGCACCCGTAGAAGAAGAGAAGCGAGGCGGCGTTCGCAGTCAGCAGGCCAAGAAAAAGGTGACGGTATCGCACGTCGGACTCATACCATTCCTTCAGGCAAATCGTACCCTCCGACTTGCGCCTGCATTGATCACGTTGACGAGGGATCTTTCTTCGGAGGCTTCAGCTTCGCACGAAGGCGTGGCGCGTAGCCTTCCTTGTTCTCTTGGCGAACGCGAGAAATTGCGAGGGCGTCTGCCGGTACGTCACGCGTGACGGTGGTGCCCGTGGCGACGTAGGCGCCTTTGCCGATGGTGACCGGAGCAACGATCTGCGAGTCGCTGCCGACGAAGACGCCCTCTTCGATCACGGTCGTGTGCTTTCGGTATCCATCGTAATTGCAAAAAATAGTTCCTGCGCCGATGTTGACGGCGGGTCCGATGACGCCGTCGCCGAGGTACGCGAGGTGGTTCGCCTTGGCGCCGCGTCCGAGGCGCGTCTTCTTCGTCTCGACGAAGTTGCCGATGTGCGCGTCCTCGCCGATGTCGCTGTCCGGTCGCACGTGGGAAAAGGGGCCAATCTGCGCGCGCGCGCCGACGCGCGAGTCGCTGAGAACGGAGTACGGCTTGAGCACGGCCCCCGCATCGACGACGACGTTGGTGAGCACGCAACCCACGTCGATCGTGGCGCCGGGCCCCACCACCGTCGCACCACGCAACACGACGCCCATCTCGATGGTGGCATCGTGGCCGACCTCGACGCCTTCGTCGATGCGCGCGCCCGCTCGAACGGTCACACCGGAGCGACGCAGGTCGCGCGCGATGCGCTCGTGAATCGCCATTTCTGCCTCGACGAGCTGCTGGCGATCGTTGACGCCGAGCAACACCGCATCGCGAGCGGACGCGGTTCGAACGACTTGTCCGCCTTCCCGTGCGAGGGACACCACGTCGGTCAAATAGAGCTCGCCCTGCGCGTTGTTCGGCTTCAAGAGCGCGAGCTTCGAATGCCAGAAGGACATTTTGGCGGCGAAGATGCCCGGGTTGATCTCGCGGACCGCGCGTTCGGCGTCGGTGCGCAGATCGCGGTGCTCGCGGATCTCGGTGATGTCGCCGCGCGCATCGCGCAGGATGCGGCCGTAGCCGTGCGCGTCCTCCACCGTGCACGTCGCCAAGGCCAGCTCGCACGACGCGTCGCCATGAAGAGCCTGCGCGATTTGCACCAGGTCCGATGCGGCCAGCAACGGAGCATCGCCGTAAAAGACGATGGCCGCATCGCAGTCATCCCGCGTGGCATCCACGGCATCGATGCCCACCTTGGCCGCGTCGCCCGTTCCGCGCTGGGAGGCTTGCACGGCGGTGCGTACGCGCGCCCCGAAGGTCTTCTCCAGGTAGGACGACACCAGCTCGCGCCCGTGGCCGACCACCACGATGACCTCGACACATCCAGCATCGAGTGCGGCGCGCACGGGGAAGTAAATCAGCGGGCGCCCAGCCAGGGTGTGCATCACCTTGGGGAGCTCGCTCTTCATGCGAGTTCCCTGGCCTGCGGCGAGAATCACGGCGGCGGTGCGTTCCAACGCCGGCTTAACTTTTGGCTCGGTCATTTCGAGCGTCAGTTTGCGTCGATTTCGTCTCCGGGTTGAAGCGAAAACTGGAAGGCGATGCCGCCCACCTCGGGCGAGAGCACGCGAAGCTCCGCACCGTTGCGCCGCAAAACCTGGCTGGCGATGGTCAGCCCCGTGTCGAGCTGGAGCGGCCCGCCGTCCCCCGCGAGCATCACCTGCGGATCCAGCAGGCGCTCCGTCTCGTCCGGCCGCAGCTGGACCGCGGCATCGGAAATCGTGATGCACGGTTGCCCGTCCTCATAGTGCAACCGCACCGCAATCGAGTCGGGCGCGGGCGAGCGCGACGCCCGCGTTTCCGCGCGATGCAGGAACGAGAACACGTTCTTCAGCGCAAAGCGCAAGTCCTCGCCCGAAACGGCGGTGACGAACGCGTGCCCCACCGGTGTCGATGCGATGGGCGCGCCCGCGCTCACCTCGGCCACGATGGACTGCACCACCTTCGCCACGTCCGTCCGCTCCCGCAGCGACGTGCGCGGCGGCTCGGCAAGCCGCTCGAGCCCCGCCACCAATTCGCTGACCCGCGCGATGGCGTGCGCCGCATCGGGCGACGAGGACGCCATCGGCGTAGCCCTCAAGCTCGCGAGCGGCTCGCGGATCTCACCGGCCACCGCACGCGCGAGGCGCCCCGCCAGCGAAAGCTTCTCCGCCTCCACCAGCTGATCGCGCGTCACGAGCAACTCGTCCATGCGCAGCGCCAGATCCTGATACGCCTGGTGCAACCGCCGTGCAGCGGAGACGCGGGCGCGCAATTCGGCAGGTGAAAACGGCTTCGTCAGATAATCGTCCGCGCCGCCCTCCTCGAGCCCCGAGGCCACCGCTTCTTTGCCGGCGCGCGCGGTGAGGAGAATCACCGGCACCTGCTTGAGCGTGGCATCGGCCTTCAGCGCCGCGACCAGCTCGAAGCCGTTCATCTCGGGCATCATCACGTCGGACACGATGACGTCGGGCAGGTAGCGTCGCGCAGCTTCCAGCGCCAGCTTGCCGTTTTCCACGGCCACCACGTCGTACTTCGAGTCGAGAAGCTCGTGCACGTACGCCCGCATGTCCGGATTGTCCTCGGCGAGAAGCAGCCGCGGCTTGCCGGTGTACGTCAGCGGCGGCTCCGGAATCGACGACACCGGTGGCTCGAACGCCCCGCCGCGCTTCTCGTCGTACGCGGGAACCTCCGCCGTCGCCTCCTCGATGTGCCCGCGCAGCACCGTCGCGCGGTCCGCATTTTTCGGCAGCTTCACCGAGAACGTCGCCCCTTTGCCCGGCTCGCTCTGCACAGCCACCGTGCCGCCCATCAACTCCGCGAACTCTTTCACGAGCGCGAGACCGATGCCCGTCCCCTCGTACTTGCGCGACGCCGAGCTATCGAGCTGCTGGAAGCGCTGGAAGAGGAGCGACGTCTTCTCCGGCGGGATCCCGATGCCCGTATCGCGCACGCGCAGCTCGATGCCCTCGTCGTTGCCCGTCAGCGACACGTGGATGCTCCCGCCCGCCGGCGTGAACTTCAGCGCGTTGCCAACCAGGTTGAGCACGATCTTCTCGAACATGCGCGCATCGAGCGGCACGGCCTCGGGCACGCTCTGGAGCGCCGGCGCCTGCAACTCCACACCGCGCTGCTTGGCCACGAGCTGCGCGTCCTCGACCACGTGCGAGACGACTTCCGCGGCGGCGACGGAGCGCCAATGCACGGTCATCTTCCCCGCCTCGATCTTCGAAAAATCGAGCAGATCATTGACCAGCCCATTCAAGCGCGCCGTGTTGCGGCGCATGCGCTCCAACCGGGTCAGCACCTCCGGCGTGAGCGGCCCCGCCTCACCGGCAAGCAGCGAATCGAGCGGTCCCAGAATGAGCGTGAGCGGCGTGCGCAGCTCGTGGCTCACGTTGGCGAAGAAGTCGCTCTTCGCGCGATTCGCCGCCTCGGCCGCATCCCGCGCCGCGCGCAGCTCCTCTTCGTTGCGCTTGCGATCGGTGATGTCCTCGCAGATGCCCAGCAAGTAACGCGGCTCGCCCGAGTCATCGAGCAGCGGAATCTTCTTCGTGTAGAGCCACCTGTTCTCGCCTGCCGGCGTGGTGAGCTGCTCGTCCACGATGACCAGCTTGCGCCCCTCGAGCACCTCGCGGTCGCGGGCCCGAAAGAAATCCGCGTTCTCGGGCGTGAGCTCGTAGTCGTTCTTGCCGATCATCTTCTCACGGTCACAGCCCATGAGCTTTTCGCCGGCCTTGTTGTAGAGGAGGAATCGCCCGTCGGCCGCGTCCTTCACGAAGAGCATGATGGGCACGTTGTCGACGATGGAATCGAAGAGGAAGTTCAGCTTCTTGTGCTCCGCGGCGAGCGGGTGCTTGCTGATGCTCTTCCGGCGCGCCATGTCGAGCAGCTGATTGAGCCGCGCTTGCAACTCGCGCGTCGCCTCGTCGTCGGCCTCCGGATGCAGGTGGCCGAGCGAAATCGTCGCGTCGTGGTCGCGGTCCAGAGCCTCTTCGAGCTGCTCGAGCAGCGTCTTCACAAGCTCCGGTGTTCGCTTTGCCGTATCCGTCATGTCCCTCCACCCTTACCCTCCCGCACCTTCGGCACGGGCGATCTCAACAGTTTACTTCCGCGTCCCTTCCTTCCGTGACCGCTCAGCCGAAGGTGGCGGCGGCCTCTCGGAAGGTGGCGCTACACTGTCGAGACCGCTTACAGGTCGCCTCAACAGTTGAATGGACCGCGCGCGCTGAGCGGCTTCAGTCTCCGAAAGGAAAGCCTTGAGCCTTGCTTCGAGACGAGGAATCGCGCGGCAATAATCATCGATCGTGGCCGTTTCGGGGTCTGCCCCTACGTCTCTCAGTGCGCGACGAAGGGTCCCCGGTCCCAGCAGAGGCGAGAGTCCGCAGAGGGCGAGAACTCTCCGAAAAAGCGTTTGCTCTTCGTTCACGATCTTTACGGCCTGCTCACTCATCAAAATGCGATTCGCTGCCCCCTCGCCTTCCCCAAGCAATTCGTCGACGGCGGACGCGTAAAGATGACATTAAGGATGACCTGACACAATCGACTGGGCCGTCTGAAACGTGTCAGCAGGCAATCTTCTTGCATGATGTCCAATGGTGACACCCCCGACTCGGGGAGCGCTTCACAATTGGAAGAAAAATCGAATAACAATCGACTTTTGAGTGCCAAATGGCGTGCTACGATGTGCCACAAGGCAGGGCTCCATCTATGGCCAGAGTAGAACCCCTGACCAAGCTCCTGGGCGGCAAACAGGTGCTCGGTCGAACCGTGACCTCGCGTCTCGAACTCGTTCCCCTGGTCCGCGAGGGGCTCCCCTACGAAGCATTGGAGAGCATCACCAAGAAGCTCGATCTGTCGGTGGACACGGCCACCAAGTCGTTGCAGCTCCCCAAACGCACGCTTTCACGTAGGAAAAAGTCCCAACGGCTGGATGCTCTGCAATCGGAACGCGTCTTACGTCTCGCCCACGTGGCCACGCGGGCCACGGAGGTGTTGGGAAGCGAAGCGCGCGCACGCAGCTGGCTCCTCACGGAGAATCGCGCACTCGGTGGAGACAGGCCCCTCGATTTGTTGGATACGGACATCGGCACCCAAGCCGTCGAAGACGTCCTCGTTCGCCTCGAATATGGGGTGTTTAGCTAGGGGTTAACCCCTACACCCTAACCCCTTCCATGCTCGTGATCTGGCGCATCTGCCGCCGCAAATATGCCGCGACGGCTTTTGGTGGAGAAGGCGCGCGGATTGCTGGCGGACGCTGGAACCGCAAGGGAACGCGCATCGCGTACTGCGGTGGAAGCCTCGCGCTGGCGGCGCTGGAAATGCTGGTGCACGTCGACGTCAATCAGTTGCCCGTCGACCTCGTGTGCCTTCGTGCGGTCGTCCCGGACGACGTTGGCATCGAACCGGTGGACGTCGCGAAGTTGCCGCGCCATTGGCGCGCGACCCCTGCACCCGACGTGCTCCAGGACGTCGGCACCGATTGGGTGGCGCGCGGCTCGAGTGCGGTGCTCGCCGTTCCTTCGGCCATCATTCCGGCGGAGATGAATTACCTGGTGAACCCGGCGCACCCCGATTTCGGCCGCATCGCGGTCGGGCTACCGGAGCCGTTCGCGTTCGATCCTCGATTGCGTCAACCCCCCGCCTCACCGTCGACACCGCCGCGGGTCATCAAGATGCGTACTCCGAAACGGCCCCGAAACACGCAAAAGCCGAAAAAGCGGCAGTAGCGACAGTAGAGAAATTCGCTATACTAGACACGGTTCCGCCTTGACGAACGAAGGGGGCCGCTGCAATGTCCGCTCATCATGGGCTCTTGTATCGCGACATCGCGTCGCGGTGTTTTCGCGGGAATCATGCTCTTTGTGGCTACCGGTGCGTCCTTCGCAGAGGCGCAAGAGCCCGCTCCCTCCTCTGCTACACCGTCACCAACCTCCGCTCCAGCGCCGGTCGGTCCGAACTTCGAGGAACGGCTCGACGAAATCGATCAGCGCTCGCGGATCGCGCTGCGCAAGCTGGAGATGGCCGAGGAAGCTGCCGCCGCGCAAGCCGCGAAAGAAAAGGAGCGCGCAGCGAAGGACAAGGAGCGCGCGAACGTCAAGATTGGCCCGAGCGGGCTGTCCATCTCGTCGGCCGATGGGGCTTACTCCGTCGCGTTGCGCGCCATCTTGCAGGTGGACGGGCGGATCTTCGTCAACGACGAACACAAATTGACGGACGCGTTCATCATCCGCCGCGCGCGGCCCATCTTCGACGCCACGATGGGAAAGAACTTCACGGTCCGCATCATGCCGGACTTCGGCGGCGGGCAGACCGTTTTGCAGGACGCATACATCGACGCGCGCGCAGCGAACGAGTTCGGCGTCACCGTGGGCAAGTTCAAGCCGACCATCGGGCTCGAACGCATGCAGAACGAGCAGGCCACGTACTTCGTCGAACGTGGCTACCCTTCTTCGATCATCCCGTCGCGCGACGTGGGCATCGCCATCCACGGCGATCTCTTCGAGGGCAAGCTCGGTTACTCGGTCGGCATGTACAACGGCACCCTCGACGGCGGTGCGGGTGGCGACATCGAGTTCGACGACTCCAAGGAATTCAGTGCGCACGTTTACGTGCGCCCCTTCGCCACCCAGGCGAGGTTCACGCGGCCGAAGTTCGTCTCGGGCCTTTTCATCGGCGTGGGCGCTACGCGCGGGGAGAAGACAGGCACCCCAGCCAACACGTACCTCCCCGTCTACCGCACCTCCGGGCAGAACACGTTCTTCCAGTACATTGCGGACACCTCGGCCGGGGCACCCGCCGGCGCTACGACGGTGGCGGCGGGCGTGGAGAACCGGCTCACGGGACATATCTACGCCCCGATCGGGCCCGTCGCCTTTCTGGGCGAGTACGTCATCGAGCAAGAGCGCGTGGCACGCGGCACGGTCTCGAAGCTCATCACCTTGCAGGCGTGGAACGTCACCGCGGCCGTGGCCCTCACGGGCGAGGACGCGCGCTTCGAGGGCATCGTCCCGAAGAATCCTTTCGACCTGACCAAGGGCCACGTCGGCGCCATCGAGCTCGCCGCGCGCTACAGCGGCATGATCATCGATCGCGACGCCTTCGGCGATTTCGCGAACGACCAGCGCTCGGCCCGATACGCCGCGGAGTTCGGCGCAGGCCTCAATTGGTACGCCACGCGCAATTACAGCGTGAAGGGCGACTACATCATCACGGAGTTTCGCTCCGGAGGGGCCACGGCGGCGGGCGGGCGTCGTGACCTCGAGCAAGTCTTCCTGCTGCGGAACCAGATCGCATTTTGAAGGGATGACGTCATGAAGAACCATCGATTCAATTGGCTCACCTGGACGGTGCTCGGGGTCGTCGCCCTCGCGGCAGGCGTGCTGGCGATCGTGTTCCGATCGGACAATGCCCTCGCCGGCGACGGTTCGCTGCTCAACGTCTCGTACGATCCGACGCGCGAGCTGTACCAAGATTACAACTCCGCCTTCTCGAAGTACTGGAAGGGCAAGTCGGGGCAGAACATCTCCGTGCGGCAGTCGCACGGCGGCTCGGGCAAGCAGGCGCGCTCGGTGATTGACGGCCTCGAGGCGGACGTGGTGACGCTCGCGCTCGCATACGACATTCAGGAGATCGCCGAGCGCACCAAGCTGCTGCCGGACAACTGGCAGTCACGCCTGCCGAACAACAGCGCACCGTACACGTCGACCATCGTGTTCCTCGTGCGCAAGGGCAACCCGCGCAACATCAAAGATTGGCCCGACTTGATCAAGCCGGGCACCGTGGTGGTGACGCCCAGCCCGAAGACGTCGGGCGGCGCGCGCTGGAATTACCTGGCCGCGTGGGGATGGGCCCTCAAGCAAAACGGCGGCAACGAAGCCGCGGCCCGGGACTACGTGACGAAGTTGTACAAGAACGTCCCCGTTCTCGATTCGGGTGCGCGCGGCGCGACCATTACCTTCGTGAAGCATGGCATCGGCCACGTGCTCATCGCCTGGGAGAACGAAGCGCTCTTGGCCATCAACGAAATGGGCAAGGACAACTTCGAGATCGTCACGCCGCCGGTGACCATCCTCGCGGAGCCGCCCGTCGCCATCCTGGACAAGAACGTCGACAAGCACGGCACGCGGGCCGCCGCCGAAGAGTACGTGCGCTACCTCTACAGCGAAGAGGGCCAGGACATCGCGGCCAAGCACTACTACCGCCCGCGCAGCACGGCCGTCTTCGCCAAGTACGCGTCGCGCTTCCCGACGGTGCAGACCTTCACCATCGACGACGTGTTCGGCGGCTGGAACAAGGCGCAGAAGACGCACTTCGCCGACGGCGCCATCTTCGATCAGATCTACCAGCCCAAGTAATCGATGTCGGCCACTGCCGCGCAAGTCCAGCGCAGAACATTGCCCGGGTTTCGCCTCACCATGGGCTTTACCCTGCTTTACCTCGCGCTGATCGTTCTCGTCCCGCTATCGGGGTTGTTCGGAAAAACGAAGGCCCTCGGGCTCGGCGAGATCGTAACCGCGCTCACGCAGCCGCGCGTGCTCGCCGCATTCCGATTGAGCCTCGGTGCGGCCGTCGTGGCGGCGATCATCGATTCGGCGGCGGGGCTGCTCATCGCGTGGGTCCTCGTCCGCTACACCTTCTTCGGCAAGCGCATCATCGAGGCGCTCATCGACATTCCCCTGGCGCTGCCCACGGCGGTGGCGGGCATCGCCCTCACCACGGCGTACTCCGAGAACGGTGTCATCGGGCGTCACTTCGCGGCGCATGGCATCCAGGTCGCGTTCACGCAACTCGGGGTCACCGTCGCGTTGGTGTTCGTGGGCCTGCCCTTCGCCGTGCGCGCCGTGCAGCCGGTGCTGGCCGACATCGAGATCGAGCTGGAGGAGGCCGCGCATTCGCTCGGGGCCACCCGCGGGCAGATTTTCCGCCGCGTCACCTTCCCGCTGGTGCTGCCAGCCATCGTTTCCGGCGGCGCCCAAGCTTTCGCGCGGGCGGTGGGTGAGTACGGCTCGGTGGTCTTCATCTCCGGCAACATGCCGATGAAGACGGAGATCGTGCCCCTCCTCATCGTGACCAAGCTCGAACAGTACGACTACGCGGGCGCGACGGCGCTAGCCGCGACGATGCTGCTTCTTTCTCTGGGCATGTTGATCCTGCTCCACCGCCTGCAGGGCGCGATTCAAGTGGGCGGGCATCCATGATCCGCATCGTACTCATTGCCATGGCTGTATCCCTCGTCGGCGTGCTGCTGGGCGTGCCGCTGTACGTGGTGTTCCACGAGGCCTTCAGCAGCGGATGGACCGGCTACGTGCAAGCGCTGGGCGATTCCGACACCATCACCGCGGCGCTTTTGAGTCTGACCGTGGTGGCGCTGGTGGTGCCGCTCAACACGGTATTCGGTGTGGCGGCGGCGTACGTGACGAGCCGGTTCGAATTTCGCGGGAAGCGGTTTCTCGCGGCGCTCATCGATCTGCCTCTCACGGTCTCGCCCGTCGTGGCGGGGCTCGTGTTCGTCCTGCTCTTCGGAAGCCACGGCTTCTTCGGCCCCTTCCTGGAGAAGCACGACCTCAAAGTGATCTTCGCCCTGCCGGGCATCGTCGTGGCGACCGCGTTCGTCACCTTCCCGCTGGTGGCGCGTGAGATTGCCCCGGTCATGGAGGCCCAAACCGCGGATCAAGAAGAGGCCGCGATGCTGCTGGGCGCCTCGGGCTGGACCACGTTCTGGCGTGTCACCTTGCCGCGCGTGCGCGGGGCGCTCGCGTATGGCGTCGTGCTCTGCACCGCGCGCGCTCTCGGCGAATTCGGCGCGGTATCCGTCGTATCGGGGCACGTCCGCGGGGCGACGAACACGCTGCCGCTGCACGTGGAGGTCCTCTACAACGACTATGCGTTCGTGGCCGCCTTTGCCGTTTCGTCTCTGTTGGTCGGCGTATCGTTTCTCAACCTCGTCGCGAGGGGAATATGGAAGTAAGCCTCTCCTCCATTCGTAAATCGTTCGGCAAGCATGAAGTCCTTCGCGGCATCGATCTGAAGGTCGAGGAAGGCGAGATCGTGGCCCTGCTCGGCCCCTCGGGCTGCGGCAAGACCACCTTGCTGCGCATCGTGGCCGGGCTGGAAACGCCCGACACGGGCGAGGTGCTCGTCGGCAACGAGTCGCCCTCGTCGAAGCCGGTCGTGGGCTTCGTGTTCCAGCACTACGCGCTCTTCCCGCACATGACGGTGTTCGAGAACGTGGCCTTCGGGCTGCGCGTGAGAAAGCGCGCCCAGCGCCTGCCGGAGCCCAAGCTGCGCAAACGCGTGGAGGAGCTGCTCGCGCTCATCCGCCTCGAGCACCTCGCCGAGTCACGGCCCACGCAGCTCTCCGGCGGGCAACGTCAGCGCGTGGCGCTGGCGCGAGCGCTCGCGGTGGATCCGGCGGTGCTGCTGCTCGACGAGCCGTTCGGCGCGCTCGATGCCTCGGTGCGCAAGGAGCTGCGCCGATGGCTCAAGAAGCTCCACGAAGAGCTGCGCGTCACGAGCATCCTGGTCACCCACGATCAAGAGGAGGCCAGCGAGATTGCCGACCGCCTCGCCGTGATCAACCACGGTGTGCTCGAACAAGTGGGCACACCGCACGAAGTGTATTCGCGCCCCGCGAGCCCCTTCGTGAGCACGTTCCTCGGCGACGCGAACGTGGTGCAGGCCGAGGTTCACGGGGGCAGCGTGCGCGCGGCGGATCTGAGGCTGACGTTGAACGGGCACGCAGGGCATGCCGTCGATGGAAAGAAGGCCACGGTGGTCATTCGCCCGCACGATCTCGAGCTCCTTTCCACGGCCGAATCGGCGGGATACCGCGGCGATGTGGAGGATGGGCTTCTCGCCACCGTGCGACGTGTGCGGAACACGGGACCCTTGGTGCGGGTCGATCTCCTTACCAAGGGAGGCCTGTCGCTCGAAGCTCAACTGATCGAGAATGCACCGCTCGAGGTGGACGCGGAAGTGTCGATTCGGGTGCGTTCGCACCGGCTTTTTCTGGAATGACCTATTTGTAAGACCGCAAAAGACAAGGCATTACGCTCTGCGTCATTTCATTTTTGCCTGCACATCGCTGAGACAGCCAGCGTTGACTTGATGTTAACCTGGGTCGATGAAACGCCGTCTTGGAGTAATAAGGGCGCTTGCGCTTGCCGCAGGGTTCATCGTTCTCGACGCAGCGTTCGCGCACTCCACGGCGCAGGCGGGCGGCCTTAACTTCTCGGATCGCGGCGTAAAACCGCTGTCGCGCGGAGGGGCGTGGGTGGCCGGTGCCGATGACGTCGGCGCGGTCTGGTACAACCCCGCAGGCCTGGCCGATGCGGGCACGAGCCTCATGGCCGACTTCGCGTGGCTCAATCACACGGCCTCGTTCACGCGCAAGACGCAGGTGATCGACGGCGCCGGCACCGTGCGCGTGTACGAGTTTCCGACGGTCACCGGAAAATCTCCCGTTCTGCCCATTCCCACGTTGGGCGGTTCGTACAACTGGGGCAAGAAGAAGCAATTCACCGTCGCCGGGGCGCTCTACGCGCCGTACACGGCCATTACCAGCTTTCCCACGCAGGTCGATGGGCAACCTGCGCCGCAGCGCTACTCGCTGATTTCGCTCGACGGTTCGGCCCTGGTGAACATCGGCGCGTGGTTCGCGTGGAAGCCCATCGAGCAAATTCGATTGGGTATCGGCCTGGGCGCCTTGGTGGGAACCTTCACCTCGACGGTGTTCTTCAACGCCAACCCTGCGGATCGCCTCATCGGTGCACCGGAGGACCCCAATTACGATTCCGAGGGCAAGCTCACCGCGCACATTCTCACGCCCGTGGCCAATTTGGGCGCGACGTTCGTTCCGGTGAAGTACGTTCGTATTGGCCTTTCGTACAATTTGCCTATTTGGATCAACGCACCGGGCGATATGCAAGTACGCCTGCCGACGGCGGTGTTGTTCGACAAGGCCACCGTCTCCGGGGAAGACGTTCGCGTGAAGTTCAAGCTGCCCGGTATCTTCCGCGCGGGCATCGAAGTGCGGCCCATCGAGGCCATTCGCGCCGAGGTTTCCTATGTGCGCGAGTTCTGGGGCATCCACGACGAAATCGAGGTTCGTCCGGAGAACATCGGTCTGAACAACGTCACCGGCTTTCCGTCACCGTATTACGTACCGACGATTACGCTGCCGCGGCATTTCCAAGATAGCAATTCGATCCGCGTGGGTGCGCAAGGCACGATAAAGGTCAACAACTCGTACAAAATCGACCTTCGGGCCGGCTTCAACTACGACCAAAGTGCCATTCCCACGCCGTATTTGTCCCCGCTCACCATCGATATGGACAAGTACACCGTGAGCTTCGGCGGCTCGCTCCACGTCGGCGATCATTGGCGTCTCGACGCCGTCTACGCCCGCATCTTTGCCCCGGACCAAGAGGTATCCCCCGCCGAAGCCGCCGTCCCCAAGGTAAATCCGGTGCGCGGCAACCCCACCGCCACCGAGTCGATCAACGGCGGAAGCTACACCGCAAGCGCCAACGTCTTCGGCGTCGGCGTGAATTACAGGTTCAAGTAGTTCACCCGTCACCAACAGAAGAAGGAAACCGCCAGGACGCCAGAGTCGCCAGGATCGCCAACGGGACCTGCAATAAACCCAAAATGAGGGTTTATTGTTGGTTCACCTGGCGATCCTGGCGCCTCTCTTCTGGCGTCCTGGCGATTTCCTCTTCTGCGCCGTCAGCGAGCAACCTGGCGTTTCGAGGGGCGCTCGGCCCGTGGTTTCGGCTCGGGGTGGGGCTTTCGCTTCACGCCGCCGGCGTGCGGCTTGGGGGCGGCGTGATGCTTCGCGGGGGCGTGCGGCTTCGCGGTCGCGTGGTGCTTCGGGGCCGGCCTGGAGCGTTCCGGGGCGCCGTCGGCGCGGTGGATGGAAACGCGGGGATCGCGGGGATCGGGGACGCGGGCGGCTTCTTCGAAGGATGCGGCGGCGGCCTTGGCGATGTTGACGAAGGAGTGCGTCTTCGCGATTTCGATCGCGCCGACGTCGCCGCCTTGCACACCGCCGCGGCGGCACATCATGGCGAACAAGCGGCGCGGGTTGGCTCCGTGGAGGCCGCCCCACGTGACGCGGAACGTAACCCAGTCGGCGGGGTGATCTTTGCGCGTGGTGCGCGCCCGCGGCGGGCCATCGCTCGCACGCGAGGGTGCGGACGACTTTTTCCGCTCGGCAGGCGGCGCGTGCGGCGTGACCTCGCGCGGCTCGCAGGGCCCCGTGATGCCGACGCGGGAGAGAAGACGCGTGAGGGCCTGGGCAGCCTGCCCGCTCTCCACGATGCGCTCCGCGAGCGCGGCGCTACGCCAATCGGCATCGGCCGAACCCGTATCCTCCGACGTGAGCTCCTCGAAAAGCCGCTCTTGCCGCTGCTGGCGAATCGAGTCGGCGGTGGGGATCGCCTCGATGCGGAAGGTCACCCCTGCCCGACGCAACAGCGCGGAAGTCTTGGCGAAACCGGCGGGCGGCGTCAGCACCGAGCTGATGCCCTTGCGGCCCGCACGGCCGGTTCGACCGCTGCGGTGCGTGTACGTGTCGACGTCGTTCGGGGGCTCCACGTGGATGACGTGCGTGATGTCCTGCACGTCGATGCCGCGGGCCGCCACGTCGGTCGCCACCAAGGCGTGCAGCCGGCCTCGTTTGAAGTCCTCCAGCGCGCGATTTCGCTCCGGCTGCTCCATCTCACCGGACAACGAACGCACGTGAAATCCCGCGGATTTCAGCTCATTCGTCAGCTCCGTCACCTCGGAGCGCATGCGCGCGAACACCAGCGTCTTCGAATCCGGATCCGAGAGCAGCAAGTTGATCACCGCCGCCGTGCGCTCCGACAGCGAGACCAAGTGCACCATGTGATCGATGTCGGCGTTGGCCGTCCCGAGCGGCGTTCCCTCCACGTTCACCGGATCGGATTGCACCTTGTCGGCGAGCACCCGCACGTCCCGCGGGAACGTCGCCGACACCAAATGCGTCGTGTGCGGCGTCGGCGCGAACGAGAGAATCCCTTCCAGCTCCTCGCGGAACCCCAGGTCGAGCATGCGGTCCGCCTCGTCGAGAACCACCGTCCCGATGGCCGATGCATCGATGCTTCCGCGGCGCAGATGGTCGAGCAACCGCCCTGGCGTGCCCACGATGACCGCAGGCCCCTGCGCAAAGGCACGCCGCTCATCGCGGTAGCCACCACCACCCGTGACCGAAGCGACCTTCACCGACTGGGGCGCGTACAGCCACGACAGCTCCTCGTCGACCTGTTTGGCGAGCTCGCGCGTGGGCGTGATCACCAACGCCAGCGGCGATGCGACCCCGTTTTTCGGGCTAACCGCGTCTTTGCCGGCCTCGAGGCTTTCACGAAGCGTGAAGCCGATGGCCACCGTCTTTCCCGAGCCCGTCTGCGAACTGATTCGCAAATCACGGCCCCGTAAGGAGGGGTCGAGCACGGCATGTTGCACGGGGGTGAGCGTCGTAAAGCCCCTTTGCTCGATGGCGCTGGCCAATGCGGGGCCGAGCAACTCGGCGAAGTCGGGCGATTTCATGAGGGCGCGCTCCTTAGCACGGGCGCGCGCCAGGCGCTAAGGCAACGAACCCGGAGCAGGCGGCGTCGGCAGCGGTCCAAGGGGTTCCGGTGCGAACGGATCGTCGGCCTGCGCGCCCGGATCCGCCTTCTTCGAGTTGGCCGGCAGGTAAACGACCACCACGTCGCCTTCCTTGAGCACCTCGTTGCGGTTCTTCCGATTGATGCGCTCCATCGACGCCGGGGTCACGCCGTAGCGCTTGCCGACAATCTCGATGGTTTCCCCGAGCTTGGCCGGCACGGTGATCCGCCGCCGCCCCTTTTGGCCTTCCCAGTACGTGAAAAAGTCCTCGGTCCCCACCGCGATGGTGCGCACCTGGTTCTCCGACAGCGAGAGCACTTTGCTCAGATCGGTATCGGGCGGCACGAACAACTGCAACGTCATCCCCTCCTGCAGCCGCCCCGCCGGATCGATCTCGTTCCACCGGCGGATCTCGTCCACCGTGACATGAAACGTCGTCGCCACGTCCCTCAGCGTGTCGCCCGTCACCACGCGGTAAAACACGCGCTTTCGATCCGGGTAGACGAACACGTCCGATGGCACGATCGCCACCGGCTTGTCGCTCGTCGTGGGAGCGGCCACCGTTCCACCTTTCGCGGCCGGCACGAGAAGCACCGTCCCGCCGCGCACGACCTCGCCCGGCCCGATGCCATTGAGCTCCGCCACCTTCGACGACGCCACCCCACGCGCGTTGGCAATCTGCTCGACCGTCTCCCCGAAGCGCACCACGTAGCGCTCCGACGCCACGTAGTTCTTCTTGATCTTGCTCATGTTCTGCGTGAGCAATGCACCCTTGCCGACGGGCACCTTCACCGGATAGCCGACCGCGGCCTCACCCTCCGAAGAAGGCGCGCCCTTCGCCTTTTGCTCGGCCTTGTCGTTCGGATCGATCGGCGGCGTGCGCTGTGCGCGAAGCTCCAGATTGAGGTCCACGATCTCCTTCGTGGAGAGCCCAATCGCCGAGGCCACCTGCGAAAGCGCCGTGCCCGGCGGAACCACGACCTCGTCGTATTCCACCGGCGGCTCCATCTTGTCTTCGGAGAGGCCGAACGCCGAGAGGTTCTTTCCCACGATGGCCGCCGCCATGATCTTCGGCACGTAGAGCGTCGTCTCCCAGGGAAGCGCGCCCTCCAGACGCGCCAGCGTCCAGAAGTCGTTCGTGTTGAACTTTCGCACGACCCCCAGCATCCCCGCGTACCCCATGTTGTACGACGCGATGGCGAGCTCCCAGCTTCCGAAGCGGCGTTGCAGATCCGCGAGGAACTCCGTGGCCGCCTCCGTCGCAAGCTGCGGGTTCAACCGATGATCGACCCAGCGGTCTTGCAGAAGCCCATACTGCTTGCCCGTCTCGGGCATGAACTGCCATAGCCCCAACGCCCCGACGGGCGAACGGGCCGCCGGGTCGAAACCGCTCTCCACCATCGCGATCCAAAAAAGATCCTCCGGCACCGATTTTCGCCGCAGGATCGTGCTCACCATCGTGCGATAGCGCCCCGAGCGACGGTGCCAGATCGCCAGCATCGACCGGCCGCGCGGATCATCCTTGAAGAACTCCAGGTAACGCACCAAGCGCGGGTCCCAGCGGATGGGGAAATCCGGCAGCTTCAGGTCGGCCATCCATCCCAAGTTTCTCCCACCTTCTGCGGCAGGAGGCGCACTCGCCACCGGCGCCGGCGGAAGCCCCGACGCATGCACGTGCGGCCGATCCGGCGAGGAGCTCAGAGGCGACGGCAACTCCGTCGGCCAGGTCTGTCCGGGGACCGGCGATGCAGGCGGAAACAGCTCTCGTTCCGCTTCGTGCAAGCTGCGCAGCTCCGCGCTCTCGTAGCCCGCGGCTACATCGTCGTTGGTAGAACCACCAGCAACTTGTCGCCTCGCATTCGCATCGGGATTGCGAGTGGAAGATTTGACCCGAGACGACCCCGCGCTGCCCTTCCCTGGTGCCTTGGCAGCATTCCCCGGCTTCTTCTGGGGGGTCTTGGTCACCGCGGGGGGGGCTGCCGAAACTGTCGAAGCTAACGTGGGCACGAACGTGGGCCCGAGTGCGCTGACAAAAACGACGAGCGGATGGAAAAAAAATCTTCCGCGTCGGAGCATGGTTCGAGGCATCGCATCTTGGTGAGACGTCGTCAAATTCTCGAAAAATCGATGCAGAATACTTGTAGGAGGGTATATGTTTCGTGGGATAATGTAACCCGAGCTCCCAGGTTACCCTCTCTTGCTTATGAAAGGCCGTTCCAGAATGCTTGGAACGAACCCACGGGGCAGCGTCGGCTATAAGTCGGTGCTTTCCCAAATCTAACGGACTGCGAGCGGTCCGGAGGGGGCCTCCTTCGAAGGTCGTGCGCGACCTTGAAGATGTTCCCCTACATAGGAGCTGGGAGGTGTTTCTTACCCTCTGCTCCGAGTCCGTGAGTCACTCCCGGGCGCTTACAGGGTCGGACGTGTGATTACGCCGTCCACCTTGCTCGCCGTCATTTAGCCGCAAGGAGCTGCGAAGATATGAAGTTGAATCTCCGGGGGGAGTCACTGCTTGCATATGCGGGCATTGTCACGGCAACTATCGCGCTTGGGTGTTCCTCGAGTGACAGCACCGCCGGGCGCACGTGCAACGCAGTGACGACGAGCGAAATTGTTTCGCGTCCAGCAGCACGACTTTTTTTGACGTCTGGACTGTTATCGAAGTTGAAGGCGCGTGCGTCCGCTAACGACGCCGCGTGGACCGCACTCAAAACGAAGTGCGATGCCTTGACGACCGCGACGATGAATCCGCCGAGCGGCACCGCTTATCCGAGCGGCAACGCCGTCGGACAGGGATATCAGGGTGAGGAATACCTCCCACCGATCATGTCCCTCGGCCTGTGCTACCGCGTGACCAACGATACGGCCGCGCAGCAAAATTACGGCGCCGCCGGCTCGCGCTTGCTCGAGGCCATGTCCACGCCCGCCGGCTCCGGTGGGCAACAGCCTTCGACGGACTCGGGATACGGTATTCGCAATTACGGCGTCGGTATGGCCTTTGGTTACGATTGGCTTTATCCCGCGCTCTCCTCGTCCACGCGGCAGCGGGTCATCGATTCGCTCAACACGTGGATCGACTGGTACGACGCATCTGGCTTCAGCCGTGACCAACCCATTGGCAACTATTTTGCCGGTTACCTCCTGGCAAAAACAGCGACCGCGCTCGCAACGGACGGCGAAAATTCCAAGGCGTCGGCCTACTTCGACGACGTGAATAGCCGCTTGTGGGGCAAGCTCGTGAAGCCTGCGTTCCAGCGCTCGATGGCCGGCGGCGGTTGGCCCGAAGGCTGGGGTTACGGACCGAAAGCGGTCCGCAGCGTGATCGAGTTTCTCTGGGCAGCGAAGACGGCCCGCAATCTCGATTGGATCAACGAAGTGCCGCAGGCGCGCGACCAAGCGAATTACCTTTCGTACTTCGCCTGGCCGTCGCTGAAGCACATGGATGATCAAGGCACCGTGCGCGCGGGCACCAACATCGCGCCGTCGGCGTCGCTGGCCTCGGCCATCGCGACGGTTCTCGGTGAATTGGGCGATGCGGCAGCGTCGCGTGCGCGCTCGTTCGCGGCGGACATCATTGCCACGAACGACGATCGTTCGCCGTGGCAGAAGTTCCTTTATTGGGACCCGTCCGCGGCCAAAGCGCCTTATCAAGATGCCAATCTTTCGTATTTGGCAAAGGGCCCCGGGCACGTGGCCATGCGCTCGGCGTGGAAAGCCGACGCGGTGTGGGGCGCGCTGGAAAGCGGCACGTACATCAATGCGCCGGACTCCGGCGAGCAGATGTTCAACCAGGGAAATTTGAGCATCACCGTGGGAGATGCTCCGGTGCTGGTGAACGGCACGGGGTGGATTCCGCAGGTGGCGGGAACGAACGGCGAAGACTTCGTTTACCAGGATTCGTGGGGTAAGAAGTCGCGCACGCTCTACAATACGTTCTTCGTTGCGGATTCGAACAATCCGTACAATCCCGGTCAGGCGGCCATGTCGCCGGACCAAGCGCAGACGCGCGTCGAGCGCTACGAAGAGGGTGGCCTCTACACGCGTGCTCGTGCGGCCGACGTCGAGCAGATGTACAAGGGCGGGTCGATCAAGAACTTCACACGCGACCTCGTGTATCTGCGCCCCGGCACGTTCGTGCTCTTCGATCGCACCAGCGTGGCTTCCGGCTCGTCCGACCAGTGGATGGCGTTCCACGTGCCGGCGGCCCCCGCCATCGTCACGACGGCCGGCGGCAAGCGCTTCGACGTCGCCGTGACCGGCTCCGCCGGAAGCGTGCACACGCTGCTTCCGCGCAATGCCAACGTGCAATCGGTGAGCTTGCCCGGTGGCGTGGTGCGCCTCGAGGAGCACTCGGCGGCTGGTGCCGATCAGCAGTGGCTCACGGTGATCAACGCCGGCGGCGCGGCGCCCGAACAAGTGCGCCTCTCGGCGGCCGATGGCAACGTGAGCGGCGGCAACGTCGTGGGTGTCTCCGTGCTGAGCGCACGCAATCAGGTGGTCCTCTTCCCCGGCGATGCCGCGGATACATCGACCACGAAGAACGCGCGTTACACGGTGAGGCAGAGCGCCGATGCGGATCACGTCCTCGTCGACGTGGCGCCCGGCAACTACTCCGTCACGGCCTCCGGCTCGGGTGGCAACCTCACCGTCGACGTGAAGCAAGGCGGCTCGCTGCAAGCTTCCGCCCAGGGTCAACTTTGCTATTCCGTGTCGATGTCGGGCGAGGTGAAAGCATGCCCCGCCGCGCCGGCCGCCGTCTCCATCACGGGAAAGACGACCGACCCAGCGTCCACTGGCGGTGGCAACACCGACGGCAGTTCGTCGGATTGTCCGTAGTTTAGGGTTTAGGGTCGAGGGTTTAGGGTTTAGGGAAGAGGAACTTCCCTGAACCCTTTTCTCATTTCTCCCCCTAAACCCTAAACCCTAAACCCTCTCTCTGGCGTATTGCGCGTTGTGCATTGGAGCCAATACCGCCATTCGTGCGCGCCTCCAACGAAATGTGGATCGTCTGGCCATCAGGGGGATGAACACCCTTCCCCGGCCCCCACACGGAGGACAATCAAAACATGAATCGACTTTCACCTTTGCTTGGGCTCGTATTTTCGTCCTTCGTCGTAGCGCTCTTGCAGCCCGGCTGCGCCGCTTCCGACTCGACCGAAACGGGCTCGGCGCCCCTTGCCGACAAACCTGGCAATGGGCAACAAGGCGGAGGCAGCACGGATTTTTGCAAGGGTGGCGGCGCGACGATCCCGCTCCCCGGCGGCGACCTGTGCACCGGCGATCTCGGCAAAAAGCTATTTCGATTTGCCACTTGCTCGTGCAAAACGACGAGTGTCGCAGGCGTGCTCACCACGGATTCATTCAATTCGAGCACGGGACAGGACAAGCGGAATGGCGCCTCCGTTGGCGCCAACGAGAAACTCACCGATATGGGCGGATACAGCATCGGTGGTTCGGTTTACGTCGGTAAAACCGGCGATGCGAACGGCATGGGCTTCCAAGGCGCCGGCGCAGGAAAGATCGCGTACGACATTTGGTCCGGCAAAGACGTGAGCCTCTCGGGCGTCGTCCAAGTCGGCCGCGACATCCATGCGACGGGCGACGTCTCGGCCCTCGGCATCGGCAGCGTGGGCGGCACGGCGCACTTGAGCGCCGGCAACTCGATCCATGGCTTCATGGGCGCCAAGACCGTGACCGAGAACGTCAACATCGAGAATCCCTGTGACTGCGAGAAGAAGGTCGATGTCCCGGCCATCGTCTCGAATTTCAAATCGACCAACGACAATGCGGTCGCGCACATCGACGCGAATACGTTCGCGAACCGCGCGGGCGTGCAGAGCATGACGTTGCCCTGCGGTAAGTACTATCTGTCGTCGGTGGGCGGATCGGGCGTCACCAAGATTCGCGCAGAGGGTCGCGTGGCCATGTTCGTCGCGGGCGACTTCAACGTCGCAGGCGCGTTCGACATCGACTTGGCCGATAATGCGGAGATCGACCTCTTCATCGCGGGCGACTTCAACGTCGCGGGCGCCACGGCGTTCGGCTCCGTCGCCAAGCCCTCCAAGGTGCGCGTCTACGTCGGCGGACAGAACTTCCGCTTCGCGGGCGCCATGGCCGTGGGCGGCAACTTCTACGCGCCGAATGCCACCGTCTCGCTGGCGAGCGCCTTCGCCATGTCAGGGTCCATCTTCGCGGACACCCTGCAAATGGGCGGTGCGTTCACCATTCATTATGACGAGGCCATCCTCGACACGCAGGGCTGCAAGCCCCCGCCGCCTCCCGGTGGCTGCAAGAACAGCGACGACTGCGGCGGCCAAGCGTGCGTGAACGGCACGTGCGGCGCATGCACGGTGGACGAGGACTGCAGCTCTCCGCTTTATTGCGTCGAGGGCAAGTGCGTGAACATCGTTCACTGATCCTTGCGTGACTTCTTCGCCTTGCTCTTGTTCGGCCCTTGAGGCTTCTGGAGCCAGTTCTCCACGACCTTGAGCACTTTGATGGAGTCGGTGTAGCGCAGCTCCATGTTTCGCAGCGTAGGCTCGTCCACCTGGGCGGTCGCCACGACCTGAAAGAGGTCGAGCCTCGCTGCGATGGAGATGCGGTTCTCGTCGACGACGGCCATGGCACGGCGCGAGTGACGGCGTACGCGCTGGTCGGGTTCGCGCACGATCATGTCGCGCACGGCGCGCGAGCGTGAGTCGATTTCACGCACGCCCTGGCTCAAGGCTTCGAGTCGCGTGTTGGTGGATGCCGGCTTCGCGGTTTGCGTTGCGCCCGCCGGCATCGTATCCGCTCGCCCGAGGCCCGGTGCGATGAGGGTCGCGCCTGTCAGAACTAGAACCGACAAAAACCTGGTGACGAACATGGGGCCCCCGCTCTCGCTCACCCATTTCGATGTGGCGAGGCAGGCCCCCGTGTCTCACCTTCAACGACGTATGGTCACCTTCTTCACCGGACGGGATTGTGCCAACGAAGGCGCGTGCGCCCCGGGTGCATCTTCCATCACGACCGTGGAGACCGGCTGCGAAGGCACCGGAGAAAGAGGCGTGGGGCCGCTCGGCGGGATCGCCGTTGCGGCCACTGCGGCGGCTGCCGCCTGTGCGCTCGTATCGCTGCCCTCGCCCTCGTCTTGGCTCACCGTGGGGAGCGGCGGCAGGAGTGCCACGTCGAAGCCGGGCGGCACGTTGTAGATCTCGGTGGTCGGCGGGTAGAAGTCTTTGTTCTTCTCGACCCGCTCTTTGCCGCCGCGGAAGCGAAGAACCCGCTCGCGCTCGATGCGATAGCCGAAGATGCCGTGCTGCTTGACGATGACCTTGTTGCCGGCGAGCGCCTTTTCCTCGACCTTGCGGGCGTACGGCAGGGTCTGCACCACGTCGCGGGAGAAGCTGACCGTGGCCGGCCGACTCTTGCCCAGCATGGCCACGCGCAGGCGATTCCCGTCGACCACCGCGTGAAGCACGATGGGAAATCGGAACGGGTTGCGAAGCTTCATGTCGACGACGGGGTAAACCACCGTGGCGTCGAGGCCCATGGGGATGTACGCGCTCGGACGCGAGTGCGGCAGGCGCTCCACGATGTCGAGCCCTGCGAAAAACGCTGCGGCATGAACGGTGGACGCCACTTGGCACGTGCCGCCGCCGACGCCCTCGACCATCTCGCCCTTGAAGATCTCCCAGCTCTTCTGGAAGCCGTTTTCCTCGCTGCGCTCGCCCACCACGTCGTTGAAGCTGACCAGCTCCCCCGGCGAAAGCACGAGGCCGTCGAGCTTGGCCGCCGCATTGTCGATGTTCTGTCCGCGGCGCGATTGATCTTTGTTGCGCGAGAAGTACGTGAGGTACTCGCTCATCACGGTGTGCACGTCGATGGTGCGCACGAAGTCGCTGGTGACCCGCGGGGCAAAGTTCTGCACGGGGAGAACGATTTTGGCGGGCAAACTCGACGGCGGGCCGGCCACGAGCTTGCTCAGCGCGGCGATGGTCGCGTCGAGATCGACGAAGTGACCCACCCGCTCCGGCACGACCGTCTGCTGTTCGACGTTGAGACGCGCGGAGATGGGGCCGACGTCTTCCTTTTCCTTGATGCGCTCGACGGCGGCGGCAACCGCATTCACGTCGACCTTTGGCAACAGCGGCACGTCGAGCTGACCGCGGCGGGCCCGGGCGCTTTCGTCGGCGCGGCGCAGAAGATCGCCCTCGTGGCCGATGGCGCGCGCGAGCTCGAGCGCGCGACCTTCGTCGACGCCGACCCCCAGTTGCCCGAGCGTGGTCTCCAGCGCGACGTGATCGTTCATCACGAGCGTGACTTTGCGCTCCGCCACGGAGCGTGCACGGGATGCCACGAACGAAGCGGCGTCACCTTCCGGCGCCATGCCATCGATGGTGAGCCCCGGCACGATCTCGTCCGACGGAAGAAAATGCCGATAGAGCGGAATCGACACCGCGCCAAGGCCGGCGAGCAGGCCCACGGCGAGGAGTGCGCGCGTCAACGTGGGAAAACGAAGGACCATCTTGTATCCAAAACGCCTGCACTATTATCCACCATTCCCGGGTCCGCTGCCGCATGGAAAGCGCTAGGCTCCTGCTGGAAACGATGGAAACCGCATGAAGATCGAACAATGCCTGCGAAGCCGACGCGTCGTCACGCCGGAAGGGGTGCGCGCCGCATGCGTGCACCTGGCGAAGGGGCGCATCGTCGCGGTGGAAAGCTGGGATGCCGTGCCCGACGGCTGTCCGGTGGAAGACGTGGGCGATCTCGTGCTCATGCCTGGCATCGTCGATACGCACGTGCACGTGAACGACCCCGGGCGGAGCGATTGGGAGGGCTTCGAAACGGCCACACGCGCTGCCGCCGCCGGCGGGGTGACGACGTTGATGGATATGCCGCTGAACAGCATTCCACCCACGACGTCGGTGGAAGGGCTTTTGGCCAAGCGCAAGGCCGCCGAAGGCCGAATCCGCGTCGACGTGGCCTTGTGCGGCGGGCTGGTGCCCGGCAATGCCAACGAGCTTGCGCGCATTTTCGATGCGGGTGCCTTTGCCTTCAAATGCTTTCTCGCGGAGTCGGGCGTCGATGAATTCGGCTATGTGAAGGAGGCCTATCTCGAGGTGGGCATGCGCCACCTGGCGGAGATTGGTGCGCCGCTCCTGGTGCATGCGGAGCTACCGGGGCCCTTGGAGGAGGCTGCCCCGCCCGAGCTTTCGCCGGAGGAGGCGCGCCGGTATGCGCATTACCTGGCCTCGCGCCCCAAGCGCGCCGAGGAAGAGGCGGTGGACATGGTCTTCCGGCTCGCGGAACGCTTCAAAACGCGCGCGCACATCGTGCATCTCTCGGCCGCCACGGCGCTGCCGATTCTTCGACGCGCGCGCGATGCATCTCTTCCTGTCAGCGCGGAAACGTGTCCGCATTACCTCTCGTTCGCCGCCGAGGAGGTGCCCGACGGCGCGACGAGCTACAAATGCGCCCCGCCCATCCGCGAGCGCGAAAACCGTGAAGTGCTCTGGGATGCGCTGCGCGAAGGCCTGCTCGATCAGGTGGTGACGGACCATTCGCCGGCGCCGGCCGATTTGAAATGCGTCGGCTCGGGCGACTTCATGCGCGCCTGGGGCGGCATCGCCTCGCTGCAATTGGGCCTGCCCGCGGTGTGGAGCGGCGCACGCGCGCGTGGCCGTTCGCTCGAGGACATCGCGCGCTGGATGTGCGAGGGACCGGCGCGCCTGGTGGGGATTTTCGGGCGAAAAGGTGCCATTCAGGCCGGCGCCGATGCCGATTTCGTGGTGTGGGATCCCGAGGCCACGTGGACCATCGAGGCCCCGCGGCTCGAACATCGGCACAAGATTACGCCGTACGAGGGGCGCTCGCTCCATGGCGTGGTCGTCGCTACGTATTTGCGGGGGGAGAAAATCTACCAGCGGGACCGCGAGGATCCCTTCCTTGGGACGCCGCGGGGAAGCTTGCTTGGACGAGGGAACGTATGACCGATTCGCAATTTACAGAGCTCATGGATCTGGCCGCGGAGCGATTGGGCGGCGCGGTGATCTACGCCAATGACGAGTTCTTCGCCGAGAAGGAGAATCTCCTCAAGGTCTCCAAACCCGTATTCATCGAGGGCAAATACACCGACCGCGGCAAATGGATGGACGGCTGGGAAACACGCCGGCGCCGCGTGCCCGGTCACGATTTCTGCATCGTGCGGCTCGGTCTGGCCGGCGTGGTGCGGGGCGTGGTGGTCGATACGGCGTTCTTCAAAGGCAATTATCCGGCGGCGTGCTCCATCGATGGGTGTGCCATGCCGGGGCGCCCCACCGGCGAAGAGCTCGCGTCGGAGTCCACGCCGTGGGTGGAAATTCTGCCCAAAACGATGCTGAACGGTGACACGC
Organism: Sorangiineae bacterium MSr12523; assembly: GCA_037157775.1. Lineage (NCBI taxonomy): Bacteria > Pseudomonadati > Myxococcota > Myxococcia > Myxococcales > Pendulisporaceae > Pendulispora > Pendulispora brunnea. The sequence goes on along the minus strand of CP089982.1, from coordinate 992,504 downwards.
AAAACCTGTTCACCATCGACGCAGGGCTGCGTTTGACGCATTTGCGCTTTCACATTTACCCCGACGGCGGCGTCGCCCGCCTGCGGGTGCACGGCGACGTGCTCCCCTCCCCGCGTTGGGCCGGCCGGCCCGGCGCCGAGGTCGATCTGGCGGCCGCCGAGCATGGCGCACTGGTGCTCGCGTGCAATGACATGTTCTTCGGCTCGCGCCACAATTTGATCATGCCGGGCCGCGGCTTGAACATGGGCGATGGCTGGGAGACGAAACGCAGCCGCGCAGAAGGCCCGGATTGGGCCATCGTGCGCCTCGCCGCGGAAGGCACCGTCGAGCGCATCGAGGTGGATACGAATCATTTCAAAGGCAATTATCCCGATAGCTGCACCATACATGGGATTCTCGCCCAGCCGGGCGCCACCACCGAGGACCTTTTGGCCGATCCCTCGAAATGGCGCGAGATTTTGCCCCGCACCAAGCTGCAAGCGCACACGCGACACTTCTTCGAGGAGGAGCTCACCGGCGAGCGTGGCCCCTATTCGCATATCCGCCTCTCCATTTTTCCCGACGGCGGCGTGAGCCGCATGCGCGTGCACGGCACGGTGACGGAGGCCGGGCGTGAGGCGCTGGGGATTCGCCATTTGAACTACGCACCGGTCCCGGAGTTGGCCGCGCTGCTCACCAGCTGCTGCGGCGCACGTGCGTGGGTCGACAAGATGGTGACCCTGCGGCCTTACCGGGATCTCGCTACGCTGATCGCGCAGGCGCGGGACGTATGGCAGTCACTTGGAAAACAGGATTGGCTCGAGGCGTTTCGGCATCATCCGCGCATCGGTGGCGTGAAGGCGGAGGCCGCGACCAGCCAAACGGCAACCAGCTGGTCGAAGGGCGAACAGGCGCGCGTGGCGGATGCCAGTCGCACCACGCAGGAGGAACTGGCCCGGATCAATCGCGCCTACGAGGAGAAATTCGGCCATATTTACATCGTTTGCGCCACCGGAAAGAGCGCCGAGGAGATGCTCGCCATCGCGCAAGACCGGATGAAAAACGACGCTGACACCGAACTTTCCCGCGCGGCGGACGAACAGCGCAAAATCACGGAGATTCGGCTCGACAAGTTGGTCCGGGGTGGGTAGCGAGAAGCGATGAGCATCGGCATCACCACCCACGTTCTCGACACGGCCCGCGGGCGTCCGGCCGCGGGCGTCCCGATTCGATTGGAGCGGCGCACCACGCCTGACGCGTGGGCGGAACTCGGTCGCGGGGTGACCGATGCCGACGGGCGCCTGCGTGACCTATTGCGCGAACCGCTCACCGCCGGCGAATACCGTCTCACCTTCGACACGGAAACGTACTTCGACGCCACGGGCACGGCGGGGTTTTTCCGCGAAGTGCAGATTGCCTTCCTCGTGCGCGAAGCCGGCTCGCATCACCACGTGCCGCTGCTTTTGAGCCCATTCGGATATTCGACGTACCGCGGGAGCTGAAGCCCCGCTTTCGGGAGAGCCACTTTGGATTCGAATCTGCGAGAGCTTTTCGATTTGCTCATACGATGGGTGCACCTCATCGCGGGCATCATGTGGATTGGCAATTCCATGCTTTGGAATTGGCTGGATCGCAACCTGGAGTCCCGCGCCGATGCGCCCGAGGGCTTCGAGGGCGAAATCTGGCTCGTCCACAGCGGCGGCTTCTACCAAATGGAGAAGAAGCAGCTCGAGCCGAACCAGATGCCCAAAGTGCTCCACTGGTTCAAATGGCAGGCCTACAGCACGTGGATGAGCGGCTTTGCGCTGCTCTTGCTCGTCTATTACATGGGCGACGCCTCGTTTCTCGTGGATCCGGCGGTGGCCAAGCTCAGTCACGGCGCGGCCATGGCCATTGGACTGGGCACCTTGGCGGGGGGGTTTCTCGTCTACGATTTGATCTGGCGTTCGCCGCTGCGCACCAAAGAGCCGATTGCCATTGGCCTTTGCTTCGTGCTGCTCGCGGCCATCATTTATGGATTGAACCACCTTTTGAGCGGGCGCGCGGCGTTCATTCACATAGGCGCGCTGCTCGGCAGCATCATGGTGGGCAATGTCTTTTTCCACATCATGCCCTCGCAGCGCGAACTGATTGCGCTGACCAAGGCGGGAAAGAGGCAGGATGCCAAGCTTGGAAAGCACGCCAAGCAGCGCAGCATTCACAACAATTACATGACGTTTCCGGTGCTCTTCATCATGTTGAGCAACCATTTCCCCAGCACGTATGGCAATTCGCTCAATTGGGTCTTGCTGGCGGTACTCATGGTTTCGGGCGCACTGGTGCGCCATTTCATGAACATTCGCTTCTGGTGGCCCCATTGGGGCATCGCTCTCGTGGCCACGGTGGTCATTGGCGTGGGGACGACGTTTGCACTGATGACGCGCACTTCCGGGCCGCCGGTGCCGCAAGCTGCGATGGATACGCAGGAAAAGGTCGACTTTTCGGCCGTTCGGATTGTCATTCGGCAGCGCTGCGTGGCCTGCCATTCGGCCACCCCCACCGACGATCAATGGAAAGTGCCACCGAGCAATGTGACATTCGATACGCCCGAACAGATAAAAATGTATGCGGAGCGCATCAAAGCGCGGGCGGTCATCAACAAAACGATGCCATTTGGCAATAAGACCGGTATGACGCAGGAAGAACGCGACCTTCTGGCGCGTTGGTTTCTGCAGGGGAGCCCTGTCCAATAGGGACAATAGCGCAAGCGTTGGCGTAAAAAAGACTCCCTCTTTTCTGCCTGTTCGAGCGACGTGGCGGGCACCATGTCAACATGACTGGGAACCGACGGTGTAGGAGGCCTGCAAAGGCCACCCGCGCCTTCGTGAAGGGGGTCCGAAGATGGGCATTCGGGAAGTCCACGCGTTACAGTCCATGACGTTGCCGTGCGGTTTTTTCCGCGCGGCATTCGAGCAGGCAAACGATCCGATGCTGGCCGTGGGCAGCGACGGGCGCGTGCTGGAGGCCAATCGCTCGGCGTGCGACCTGTTCGCCATGTCACGCGAACAGATTTTGTGTCGCAGGATGGCCGACTTCGTGCGCCCCGTGCGCGAGGCGACGGAGGCTCCTTCGGAATCGGGCGGTTTTCCCAGCGCATCCAATCGCGAAAGCGTGTTCGTTCGGACGGATGGGAGCACCTACCCCCTGGAGGTAACCGTCTGGAGCGACGTCGAGCCCGACGTGCACCTGGTGATGGCGCGCGATCGACGGACGGCGAACAAGGCCCAGGAGAGCGAGACACATTGGCTTCGCGCCGACCGCCTGGCGACATTCGGCATGATTGCCGCGTCGATCGCGCACGAAGTGAACAATCCGCTCATGTACGCGATGACCAGCTTGCGCGTGGTGATGGATCACATGCCCGAGTGGGCAAGGCTTGCGGGAGGGCGCGCTTCGGACGATCTCGCAACGGCCATTGCGCGCGACATTCAGCCGCTCACCATTGCATTCGAGGGCATGGCGCGCATTGCCAACCTGGTGCGCGATCTGCGCGGCGCCTCGCGTGAGAGCGAGGAGCGATCCTACGTGGATTTGCGAGCCGTCGTCGAATCGTGCCTCAATCTGGCCCACGGCGAGCTCAAACAGCGGGCACGGGTGGTGCGCGATTATGGGGAGGAGGCATTGGTCTTCGGCAACGCCGGTCGATTGGGGCAGGTGTTTCTCAATCTGCTGGTCAACGCGGCCCAGGCCATTCCGGAGAGCCAGCGCGGCGGCGAGATTCAGATCGCGGTGCGGGCGGTGGACGACCATTGGGTGCGCGTGGAGGTCACCGACAATGGCGCGGGCATCGATCCTGGCGTGATGACGCGGATATTCGAGCCGTTTTACACGACGAAGCCGGCGTCCGAGGGCACGGGCCTGGGCCTGTACATCGCGCGCACCATCGTGCACGAGATGGGCGGCCGCATCGACGCGGAGAGCGCACTTGGCGCGGGCACCACGATGCGCGTCACCTTGCCGAGGCGCGCCGAGCGATAGCCTGCCGATTTCTCGTCGAATTTTGAGCCGTCGACGCGCGGCCGGGCCATACAGGGCACGCGCGCTTCGATGTCCCGTTCGTCCGATGCTTCTATTTCCTCGCGTGCCATAGGCGAAACCTATGCGGGGCTGCGCGTGCTTCCAGCCTTGGAGGCCCTCGAGGATGCGGCCCTCGTCGATGCGATGCGCTCGCAGGTGGCGCGGGCGCCCTCCGTGTTCTTCGACCGCTACGCGGCCACGGTGGAACGGCTGGTGACGCGCATTTTGGGGCCGGACGGCGATCGCGCCGACGTGGTGAACGAGGTTTTTCTGCGCGCGTTGGACCGACTCGATGACTTGATCGAGCCTTCGGGGCTGCGGCCATGGCTCTTGGCGGTGACCGTGCTCGTGGCGCGCGAACGAATCCGGAGCCGGCGAAGGGCACGCTGGCTCGAGCTGCGCCCTCAGCATCGATTGCCCGAGGTATCGGACGAGGGGAAGTCCGAGAGTGCAAACCAGGCGCGGGAAACGCTGCGGCGGGTGTATCGGGTGCTCGACCGGATGCCCGACGACGATCGCGTGCTCTTCGTCCTTCGATTCATCGAGCAGATGGACCTGGAGACCATGGCCAAGGTGCGCGGTGTGTCGCTGGCCACCGTCAAACGGCACCTGCAGCGGGCGGAGGAACGCTTTCATACCGCCGCCAAGCGAGATCCCGTGCTGGCCGACTTCATCGCGAGGATGCCACCATGAGTTGGTCCGACGAACTCGGTCGTCAGGTGAAGCGCGATCTCGATGTTCTCGCCCCGGGCGACGCCACGGTGGAGCGGGCAAGGGGTGCGTTCTTGGCCGCCCTGAAAGCCCGGCGCGGGCCGCGTCGATCACATGGCTGGGCGATTGCAGCGGCCATGGCTTCGGCGGCGGCGATCATCGCGATCTGGATGCAGACGCGGGTGCGGGCGCCACTCACGTTCACGATTCAGGCGGAACCGGGGATGGTCGGAGCTTGGATCGCTCCGCGCGTGGAGACGCCGTTGCATTTCTCCGATGGCACGTCCGTGGTTCTCTCGGCACGGGCGCGCGCGCGGGTGGTCGCGCTTCATGCGAACGGTGCAGATCTCGTTCTCGAGGACGGTGCCGCGCGCATCGCGGTGGTGCATCACGAGAACACCGCGTGGACCGTCCATGCGGGGCCGTTCGAGGTCGCGGTGCAAGGGACGCGCTTTCTCGCGGTCTGGGATGCGCCGTCTGCCGTGTTTCGCCTGGAGATGGAGGAAGGGAGTGTGCTCGTCACGGGCTGCCACGTGGAACCGCGGCGTGCGATCGCGGGCGAAAGGCTCGAGTGGGCTTGTCCCGAGGCGCGGAGCGAGGAAGCGCCGGCCGACGCGGGACCGGTCGCACAGGAAGACGTGGCGCAACGCGAGGTGGTGCACCACGAAGCGTGGCGGTCGCCGACTCGTGCGGAGGTACCGCGGGTGGCGGATGCGGAGGTCGAGTACGCGGAAATCGATGCCGCGGCGCCGCGGCTCACCTTGAGTCAGCGGTTTGCGCGCGGTGAGTACGCGGAGGCCTATGCGGAGATCGACGGCCGGTTCGACGAGGCGTGCGCACGCGCCGATGCGGAGGAGCTCGCGCTCATCGCCGATGCGGCGCGCCTGACCGGACATCTCGCGGAGGCGCGACGTGCGCTGCGCATCCTGCGGGCGCGTTTTGCGCGCTCGCACGAAGGCGTGGTCGCGTCATTTCATCTAGGCCGGATCGAGGCGGACGATGGGCACCCTGCGGAGGCGGCCGCGTGGTTCGAGCGCTACGTGTCGGAGGCGCCCGACGGTGAGCTTGCGCGCGAAGCACAGGGACGCCTGATCGAAGCGCTCACGCGCTCGGGCGATGCAGCCGGTGCGCGGGCCGCGGCCGAGCGCTATTTGAAGCTTTACCCGCGTGGTCCCCACGCACGCGTCGCCCGGGACGTCATCGGCACGCCGTGAGAATTGCTTTTGCTTCGTTCCTTGCGTGCGTGCTCCTCGTCCTGAGCAGCGCCGTCCATGCGGGGGGAAGGCCGATGGTGCTGGTCGCATCGGAACACGCCGACGTGCGCATGGCGCGCGCCGAGTCGGAGCTCGTGGCTGCCGGTCTCGCTGCACGCCGCTACCTCGCGCCGGTCGGCGAGAAGCTGGGCCCCGATGCGCTGCGGGAACAGGCCGATGCATCGGAGGTCGTGGCGGTGCTGGCCATCGTCGATGCCGGCATCGAGGTGTGGCTGCGTTCGAAGCACGATCACGGTCTTGTCTTCGTGGAGCTGGTCCGCGAGAAGGCCGGCGATCTCGTGGCCGTGCGCGCCGTGGAAATCGTGCGCGCGGCGGTACTCGATGATGCGCGGCCGCTCCCCGAGAAGGCGCCGCCCGCGACAGCGCCTCCGCCGAAGCCGAAAACAGCGCCCCCTTCCCTGCCGCACCTGACGGCCTTTGCCGGGTTCGGAGGTCTCGCCTCGCCGGGTGTCGGCGTCGGGTGGGGACTCGATCTTGCGGCGGCCATCCATGCCGACCATCACTTCGGCTTCGAGCTCGACGTTCACGCCCCCGTCATTCCGGCCGAGGTCACGCGCCCCGAAGGCTCCGCGCGCGTGCGCGTGACGATGCTCGGCGGCAGCATCGTGTACACGGCCTTGTCGCCGGAATACCGTGCGCGCCCGCATGTTCGCGTGGGGTTGTCGGCTGCGTTCCTCTCGGGCGAGGGCAGCGCCTTTCCGCCGTTCTTCGGCAACGCCGGGATGCTCGTGGCGCCCTTCGCTTGGGCCGGTGTCGGGACGGGCGTGCGTGTCTCGCATCGCGTGCACGTTCGCGGAGACATCGCCGTAGGGACCACTATGTCGACGATGCAGCTTTCCTTCGCCGGGCGAGGCCACGCCACGTGGGGCGAGCCGGCGCTGTTCGCGTCACTGGGAATCGAATTCCATTTCGGAGAAGAAAGATGAGCCGTTCGATACCGCGCCGGTCATCTCGGGTTATGCGTGTGCTCTTGTTCTTCATTTCGTTCATCGTTCTCGCGTCAGCCTGCGGCGGCACCCTCGACGTGGTCAGCGGAGGCCCCGACGGCGGCGCCGCGGACAGCTCGACGCCGGATGGCGGGCCACCCGATGGCGCCTCGCCCGACATCGAGTGGTCGCGCCAGGTAACCCTCACCCGAGACGAAGCGGAACTCCGCGCAGGGCTAGGCAGGGTTCTCGCAGGGAACGAGACGACCATCGTGAGCGCGCGCACGCTCGACCGCGGGTGGTCACTCTACGAGGGCACCACCGTCATCGTCACCTTCGAACGACGCGATGATACCTGGGTACGCATGCCCGAGCTCTCGCTCGAGCGCAAGGTGGAGGTGAACGCACTCGCACTGCATGGTGATATCCTTTTCGTTTCGTACGCCGTGTGGGGCCATGGGGGCTACGACCACCAAGGCGTGCTCCGTTTTCGTCGTGACGGGACGCGATGGATGCCAATGGCGGACCTCCTTCCATTGGCCGAGCAGCGGATATGCGCACTCGCCGTCAACGAAGATGGTCGCGCGCTCATTCGCTACGAGTCGGGCATGCTCGAAATTTATGACACGTCCAGCGTGGCTCCGAAAAAAGAGTATGCCGGGTCCTTCATTTGGAAAGGCCGTTCGGAGCGTGCTTGCCCCGCGGACTTTTCGCATGGAGTCGCGGCCATCACCACGGAGACGGATGGGAACCCCCCATTGTCCGACCTCGTTACGGTCGAGCGAAAGGATGGCCAATGGACACCGCACATTCAACGCTTCCAAGGCGTCCTGCACGACCTTGCCTTCGCGGGCGATGAATTGGCCGTCGTCGAGGCAAAAGTCGACGGCGAGCCCGTAGCGCTTGCGGTCTACGCAAAGGATACGACCGAAACCTGGGTGCATCGCGAAGACGTCATCTCCAAACGCTACCTTTGCGGGCAGTGCTCCGTCGCAGCACGAGGCTCGCAGATCCTCTTTGGTTACGACTCCCTCGAGACGACGCTTTTCGAGAAGAAGGACGGCAAGTGGAGCGAGACGCGAAGCTTTCCCGCCCCTCCGGAAAGTGCGCCCTATTCGATGGGGTATGGCTATACGCTGGCCCTGATGGGCGAGGATGTCTTGCTCGGGGCCGAATATGCGACGGTGACGGCCCAAGAGGAAGGCGCCATCTACCTCTACGAGCGAGGCTACGCCGGCGGAAAGTACGACGATGCTTACAAGCGCACCCTTTCCGCGAGCCCGACGTATCAATTCGGAAGTCAGGTGGCCTTTAGCCGACAGGAGATGCTCGTAGCCGACAACACGAAAGTGTTCGTGTACGACCTCGATGCGCAGGGGAATCCGGTCTACCGCGATGCCTTCAAGCACCAGAAGTCCGAGGTATCCAGGGCCACCGTCGCCAATGATGATACGCTGGTCTCGACCGTATACACCTCGAAGGACCTGTACGTGCGGCGGCGTCTCGAGGATGGGCACTGGGGCCCGAGTGAAATGTTGAAGGCAACGGTTCCCGTCCCTCGCGAAGGTGGAACGGACTTGGCCATCGACGACGACACGATTGCGGAGCTCGTACCTTGGCACTGGCCCTGGCCGCCTCCGGTCGAACATTATGTCCCCGTCTTTCGCCGAACGGCCTCGGGCTACACGCAGGAAGCCGTGCTGAATGTCCCCACCCCCGAGTCGGGAAAATACACGGGGCGCGACGTGCTATCGCTCTCCAAGGGTCGGATTCTCGTCGCAGGCCAACATGCGGAAACGGCTCGCGTCTACGTGCGCGATCCGGCTGGACAATGGTCCGTCGAATCGGACCTCGCGCTGTCGAAAGGCGCGGACGTTTACACGGCGGGCGCCATCGACGGCGATCGCCTCGTGCTGGTCGCCCTCACCGACGAGGCGCGCTACTACGCCGCCTATGTCTTCGAGCGGAACGGATCCACATGGCGCGAGACCGCGCGCATTCGGCAACCGCCGCGCGACTATTACCATGGCGCGGCGCTTTCGGGAGACTACCTCGCCGTCAAGGGCAACCTCGGCGTCCACCTATACCGGTGGCAGAAAGGCGAATGGACCTTGCAACGACGCATCGCGGGAGAGCAAAGCGAAGGGAGCGCTCTCTTGTTTTGGCGAGATCGTCTGGCGGTGGGGGTGCCCAACGAAAACATCGCACGGCAGAGCGGCTCCGGCGCCGCGTACCTCTTTTACCGCTGAGGAGCGGGGAAGAACGAGCGACTGCGGATTTGCGCGATGCTGAGGCCCGTGGCTTGGGCCTCGTCCTCGGTGATGGCGCCGCAGTGAAGGCCGCGTAGGAAAAAGTTGAGCAAGCCTTGGCCCGTGGCGGCGTCGTCGAAGACGTCGCCGACCAAGGTGGCCTGTGCGGCTTTCTGGACGAAATTTTTCAAGCGCTCCGAGGCCGCGGGCAGCGACTCGAGGAAGAAGGAGTAGACGGCGGCGTAGCGCGTGGGGAGCTGTGCGGGATGCAAGTCCCAGCCTTGGTAGAAGCCACCCTCGAGGGAGCGGCGCGTATGGCGCATGTGGAGCTTCCATGCATCATGCACGCTTTGAGCGTCGCCCACGGGGAGGATATTCGTGGCGCCGTCGGAAAGCCATATGCCGGTGCCGGCGAGGCTGACCTGCATGACGTGTTTGGCGAAGTCGCACGCCGGGTGATCCATGCGCTGATGCGCGGCGGTGATGCCGCAGCTCGCGGTGTAATCGTAGGTGCCGAGATGCGCGGCGATGCAGCGGCCACGCGCGGCCTCGATCAAGGCCGGCAATGCGGCGCGCCCGGAGGCGTCGAGGATGGCCTGCGTCTGCTCGATCATGATCTCGAACACGAGCGCGCCGGAAGGCAAACCGAGGCGCGATTCCAGGAGCTCGAGCGCGTCCGCCATCGCGGCCACCTGCTCGGGCACCTGCACTTTGGGCAAGGTCGTAACGTAATTCGGCGGAAGCACGCCGCCGGTGGCCTCGAGCAGCGCGGTGAGAAAGCCGTCGAGCGTGCGCAGCGCCCGCGTGTGCGATTCCTCCGTGAGCGGCTTGATGCGGATGCCGATGAACGGCGGCAACGTTCCCGCCGCGAGGCCCTTGGCCATCTCGCCGGCGGCGGCCACGGCATGCTGGTCTTCCTCCGCATCCGCGCGCACGCCGTAGCCGTCCTCGAAGTCGATGCGGAAGTCCTCCACGGGCTCGCGGCGCAATTTTTCCTGCACGCGCGCATACACCGTTTCGGCGAGCGCCTCTTGCAAACCAATGGCGCGCGCAAAGGCCCCCGCATCCGGCGCATGCTTGGCCAGCGCCCCAAGGGCCAACTCACCCAGGCGCGGCGCCGTGCCCGCACGAAAGAGGTGCGCGCCACCGTACACCGTGTGCACGGGCTGGCGCGCATTTCGCTCGCCGGGGTAGCGCTGCGCAAAGGCTTGGTTGGCCTGGTGCAGCCTCGAACGAATCGGGGCCAGCGCTTCCTCCGCGAGGCTCGTTTTCACTTGGCCTGGCTCAAGGCGCGGCGCACCACACTGCGCGCAACGTGCATGCGGTACTCGCCGGTGCTGCGCACGTCGTCGATGGGGCGGATGTCTCGCGCGAGCGCCGCGTCCACCTCGTCGGCCTTCACCGATGCGAGCGCACGGCCCTCGAGGTAAGCCTGCACCTGCGAGAGCGGGTGCGTCGTCGCTGCCACGGATGCCATGCCGAAACGGGCGTGACGGATCGTGCCGTCCTGCACCTCGATGACGCTGGCCAGCGCCACCTTGGAGATGGACTGCGCCTGCCGCGTGCCGACCTTGCGCCAGATGACGCTTGCCGTCGCCGGATCGGGCACGCGCACATCCATGCGAACAATGAGCTCCTCCGCGCGCATCACCGTCTTGCGGTACCCCGTGAAGAACTGCGTGAGCGGCACGATGCGCTCCTCGCCCTTCGCCGAACCGCCCACCTTCGGCGCCGACAAAAGGTGCACATTCGCGTCGAGCGCCATCAGCGCCGCGACCCCGTCGGCCGCAGGCGATGCAGTGGCGATGTTCCCCGCGAGGGTGCCGCGCGTTTGAATCTGCACCGCGCCCACGTCCTTGGACATCTCCGCGAGCATCGGGATCTTCTGCAGCACCAGTGGGTCCTGCCGAAGGTCCCAATACGTTACGCCACCGGCGAATACGAGCCGATCGCGGTCGACGGAAAACTCGCGCTCGATGGTGCGAAACCCCTCGATGCGCGTGACGTCCACCACGAGATCCACCGCGTGGGCGCGATCCACCGGGAGCAGATGCCGGTCGACGATCACGTCCGTACCGCCCGCGAGCACCATCGTCGAGCGATGGTTCGCCGCGGCCTCTGCCAGTGCCTTCACCGCCTCGACGGCGGTCTTCGGTCGAATGAGCTCCGTTGCCTCGAGCCCCGCTGGAGCATGCGCCGCGCGCGGAAGCTTTGCCGTGGACTGAAGCATCAGGTTGCCCCCGTGCTCGAGTGCTGCGTGGCCACCTTCGCCGCATGCAAGATCGCATCGACGATGCGCTGATAGCCCGTGCACCGGCAGATGTTGCCGGCAATGGCATCGCGCACCTGGTCTTCCGTCGGATTGCGATTGGCGCGCAAGAGCGCCTCGGCCGCGACGAGCATGCCCGGCGTGCAAATACCGCATTGCGCGCCGCCGTCTTCGACGAAACAGCGCTGCAACGTGGAAAGCGCGCCGCTGGGATCGTGAAGGCCCTCGACGGTGGTGAGGGCCTGGCCCTCGCATTGGCCGGCGGCCACCAGGCACGAGTTCACCGGAACGCCGTCGAGAAGCACGGTGCAGGCGCCGCACTCACCCTCGCCACAGCCTTCCTTCGTTCCCGTGAGGCCCATGGGGCCGCGCAGCACATCGAGCAAGCGCGCGAGCGGCGGAGCCTCCACCTCGCGGGCCACTCCGTTGACAGTCATTCGAAGCATCATTGAATGTTACTCGCCTTGGCATTCTTCGCATAGGCGAAGAGGTTCTCGGGAAGGAGCGGGAGATGGTTGCACTTTGCACCGATCGCCTGCTCCACGGCAGCGGCCACCGCGGGGGCGCCTCCGTCCATGGGAAGTTCGCCCACGCCCTTGGCGCCGTTCGGACCACCGGAGAACGGATGCTCGACGAGGATCGTCTTGAACGCGGGGGCGTCTTTGCTCGTGGGGATGACGTAGTTGGTCATTCGCGGGTTCATGATGCGGCCGTCCTTCCACACGACGGCCTCGTAGAGCGCCCAGCCGATGGCCTGCAAGGTGCCGCCCTCCACCTGCCCGGCGCAAAGCACGGGATGGATGGCTTTGCCTACGTCTTGAGCGGCCCAAAAACCCAGGATCTTCGTCTCGAAGGTCTCCTGATCGACTTCGACCTCCGCGATGTCGCAGCCCCACGAGAACGTGGGGTAGGCATCGCCTTGGTACGTATCGTCGTCCCATTGGTTGGCGACGGGCGGCTCGTATTGCACGAGCGACGTCACGGGTTCCTTCGAGGCATCGAGCAGGCGATCGGCGGCGGCGGTGAACGCCGCGTAATCTCCCCCCTGATAGTGCCCGGAGCGCCGCACCTTCTCGGCGACCTCTTTGGCGGCCGTGCCCACGATGGAGCCGACGACCATGACGGTGCGCGATGCCACCGTGGGTCCCGAGTCGGGCACGTGCGTGGTGCACGGAACCTCGAACTCGATGGCCTCGAGCGGAACGCCCGCGGCGGTGGCGGCGATCTGCCGGAACACCGTTTCCGTGCCTTGACCGATATCCGTCGAGGCCGTGCGGATGCGCAGCTTTCCGCCGCGCTCCAGATCGATCTGCACCTTGCCCTTGAGGCGCCGCTCCCCGGAGCCGGTGAATCCCGCCCCGTGCATGAACACGCAGACACCGATGCCGCGCCGGCTGGTGCCCGTGGTCGCCTGCTTCGCGTAGGCGGCGCGCTTTTCGTAGTAGCCGCTCTCTTTGACCGCGCGCTCGATGCACTCCTCGACGCCGACGCTCTCCTTGAGGATCTGCCCCGTCACCGTGGACGAGCCAATCTTGAGCAGGTTCTTCTTTCGCAAATCGAGCGGATCCACGCCGAGCTTCTCGGCCAGGCGATCCATGTGCCGTTCGATGCCCCAGATGGTCTGCGGTGCGCCAAAGCCGCGGAAGGCACCGTTGGGCGGCGTGTTGGTCGCCACGGCCTGTGCGGCCACCCGCGCGTGCTTCCACTCGTACGCGCCGGCGGCGTGGAGCAATCCACGCGAAAGGACGACGGAGGTGAGCGTGGCGTAGGCGCCGCCGTCCATCACGCAGTCGACCTTGAGCGCAATGAGCTTGCCGTCTTTGTCGCAGCCGGTGGTGATGTCGACCCGCGCGGGGTGGCGCTTGGTGGTGGCCTCGATGTCCTCCTTGCGGCCGTAAATCATGCGCACGGGACGATTGGTCGCGCGGGCGAGGAGGGCGGCGTGGGCGGCGATGACGCTGGGGTATTCCTCTTTGCCGCCGAAGCCGCCGCCGGTGACGGCTTGCGCAATGTGCACCTGCTCACCCTCGAGCGCGAAGGCGCGCTTCATGGCCTTGTGCACGTAATATGGACACTGCAGCGAACCCGTCACGTGAACGCCCGCCTCGTCCCACCAGGCGATCATGCCCTGCGGCTCGATGTAGAGCTGCTCCTGGTGGTGCACCTCGTAGCGCCCCGAAAGAACGACGTCGCAGCGCGCGAGGATGTCGTCGATGCTGCCATGCTCCCCGTCGACGTGGTGGCGGATGACGTAGCGCTTGAAGACGTTGTCCTCGTGGAAAATGCGCTCTTTGAGCGAGAGCGCCTCATCGATGGTGAGCACCGGCGGGAGCGGCTCGACGTCGAGCGTAATGGCCTTCAGCGCGCGCTGAAGACGCACCGGGTCGTCGCAGGCCACGAGGGCCACGGGCTCGTAGACGTGGTTGATGGCATTCGCCGCGAGCAGGGGCTGATCGTCTTCGATGAGCGCGACCACGTTTTCACCGGGAATGTCCGCCGCGGTGACCACGGTGATGCCGGTCCAATCGAACGAGGGGTCCTTCTTGATACCCTTCAGGCGCGCGCGCGGGATGTCGCTTCGCACGGTGGCGCCGTAAAGTTCACCCTCGGCCGCGTAATCATCGATGTACAGGGCGGCGCCCGTGACCTTGGATGCGCCATCCATGCGCGGCACGTTGGTGCCGATAAGGTTGCTCATGAGAACTACTCTATCCGTGAAGGTGTGCGGCACGAAAGACCACGCGCGCTGCAAAGCGGGGCGATGCATTCGCGACGTGTCGAAAATCTTCCGGCGTGTCCAGATCGACACCGATGGCGGGATCGTCCACGCGCACACGCGCGCGCGCCGGGCCAAGCGCCTGCAATACCGCGCGCAATGGAGGCGGTGACGCGGTGCGATACGGGGCGAGGACCTCGGGCCTGCAGAGCACCGGATGACCACCCCCATCCTTATAGAGAGGTGTCGCCGCCTGGGCGCCTGCCTCGAGGGCCGCGGTCAGTGCGGTGAATGTTTCCTGGCTCGCCGGAAACGCATCCACCGGTGTGACGAGAAGAGCGCCATCGGCCTCACCGAGTGCGCGCAGGCCGACGGCCAGCGAACCCGCGGGATCGGGCGCTTCGGAAATGGCCATCGTCAACGGCGAGCACGCGCTCGCATCGAGAACCGCCGCGACCTCGGGGCGCACCACCAGAACGACGCGCCGGCACCTTAAAAGGAGAGCGCGCTGGACGTGTCGTTCCGCCAGCGTAAGTCCGTCGATCTCGAGCAGGGCTTTCGGCCCACCGATGCGCTGGCCCTGGCCCGCACCAAGGACGATGGCATCCACGATCATCGCGTCTTTCGCCAGCCGATCAACTCGGCGGCGATGGCCACGGCGATTTCCTCCGGCAGACGCGCATGGATGTCGGCGCCGATGGGCATGCGCATCCGCGCGCGATCCTCCAGCGAAAAACCCTTGGCCTCGAGGCGATCGCGCGTGCGCTGAGCTTTCGCGCGGCTGCCGACCCCGCCGACGTACGCAAAGCCTTTGCGAAGCGCCCACTCGATGGCGGCTTGATCGAGCGCGTGGTCATGGGTCATCACGACCACGACGCCCTCGCGTGGAAAATCCGCGCCAACCTCGTCGTATTCACCGAGCACCAGGCGCACGCCGGGGATGCGTCCCTCGTCGCTCCATTCCTCGCGCGCATCGCACACGGTGACCGCGAAGCCCACGCGAGCCAAGAGCGGCGCCGTGGCCGTGGCGACGTGCCCGGCACCGACGATGAGGCACGGCGTGAGCGCGTCAATGGGCTCGAACAACAGGTCGGCTTGGCCACCGCAGCACATTCCGAGCTCGGGGCCGAGGCGAAAATTGCGGATTTGGTGCTGCGTGACCGACTTCTTCCCGCCCTTCTCGATTTTGTCGTGCGGGCGCTGGAGCATCTCCACGAGTGCCTCGAGCACCTCACGCTCGATGGCACCGCCGCCGACAGTGCCAAACGCGGAGCCATCCGCCCCAATGTAGAGTTTTTGTCCGGGCGTCGCCGGAGCGGACCCATGGCGTGCAATGACCGTGGCCATCGCGCCAGGCACACCACGCCGCGCGCGTTCTGCAGCCATTTCGAGCACGCGCGGGACATCGGCCGCCAGCGGAGACAACGAAGACGAAGGGGCAGCTGGGAACCGGCCTTGCTCCGTGCTCGTTGTATGCGCATCTCGAGCGGAATTTCCCAGCAAACCAGGCTCGGCGGAGCGGGCCTCGCCTTGAAGGGTGGGCGCAGAAGGCAACGGGATCAGCTTCGCCATGAGTCTTCTTCCATCTCGTACCACGCCGGCCTGCGATTTCCCCGAAAACTCCCGGGCTCGATTTCACCAGAGCAGGTTAGACTCGGCCCATCCTCCATGGTGGCGTGGAATAGCATCGACCTCAGGCAAGTGCTCGTCATGATCCTCGCAGGCGGCGAGGGCAAACGTCTTCATCCGCTCACGTTGGAGCGGGCGAAGCCTGCCGTCCCCTTCGGCGGACGCTATCGCATTATCGATATCGTCTTATCCAACTTCGTCAATTCGGGCCTCACCCGCGTCAAGGTGCTCACGCAATACAAGAGCGCTTCGCTCGAAGAGCACATCTCGCGCGTGTGGCGTCTGTCTCCCCTCCTCGACAACTGGATCGAGCCTATTCCGGCGCAGCAGCGCCGAGGCAAACAGTGGTATCGGGGATCGGCCGACGCGGTCTTCCAATGCATGCACGTCATCTCCGACGAGAAGCCGGAACTGGTGTGCATCTTCGGTGGCGACCACGTCTACAAGATGGATGTGCGGCAGATGCTCGGCTACCACGTCGACCAGAATGCCGACGCGACCGTCGCCGTCATCCCCGTGCCGAAAGCAGAAGCGACGGACTTCGGCGTGGTGGAAGTGGACGAGCGCGGCAAGATCATCAAGTTCCACGAAAAGGTGAAGAACCCGCCCACGATGCCCGGCAATCCGAACATGTGCCTGGCCTCCATGGGCAACTACCTTTTCAAGACCGACGCGTTGGTGCGCGAGCTCGAGGCCGATGCCCGCATCGAGGAGAGCGCGCACGACTTCGGGCACGACATCCTGCCGCGCATGGTCGCGGAAGGGCGCGAGGTTTGGGCCTACGACTTCGCCACCAACGTGGTGCCCGGCGAGGACGAGCAACCCCAGGGCGTCGGCTATTGGCGCGACGTGGGGACGGTCGATGCCTATTGGGAAGCGCAGATGGACCTCATCGCGACCCATCCGCAGTTCAATCTATACAACAAGCGGTGGCCCATCCGTACCGGCGCCACGCACGATCCGCCGGCGAAATTCGTCTTCCGCGACGAGGCGCAGGCCCGCGTCGGTACCGCGACGGAGTCGCTCGTGTCCCACGGGTGCATCATCTCGGGCGGTCGCATCCACCGCAGCGTGCTCAGCGTAGGGTGCCGCACGAACTCGTTCAGCGAGGTCGTGGAAAGCGTCCTTTTCGAGGGCGTGCAGATCGGCCGTTATGCCCGGATCCGAAAGTGCATCGTCGATAAAGACGTAGAAATCCCGCAAGGTGCGGAGATCGGTTACAACCTCGAAGCCGACCGGCAGCGCTTCTCGGTGACCGAACAAGGGGTGGTCGTCATCCCGAAGCGCGCCAAACTGAAGTAAACGCCCATGCCAATGAAAGAGGGCCGCACCGTCGTCGTCGGAGACGTGCACGGCTGCTGCGACGAGCTGCAGACGCTGCTCGATCGCATCGCGTTCCACACGGGAGATCGCCTCGTTTTCGCAGGCGATCTCGTGGCCCGCGGGCCCAATTCGCGCGGCGTGCTGCAGATTGCACGCCGTACGGGCGCCATCGTGGTGCGGGGAAACCACGATGCGAAGATCCTCTCGTACCGCGAGGCGATGAAAGACAAGAAGCGCCCGCCCGTGAACTTGGGCAAGAACCACCAGAGCGTGGTGGAGTCGCTCACCGATCCGGATTGGGCGGTGCTCGAGACGTCCTCGCTCTGGGTCGACCTTCCCGAGCACGATGTGCGCGTGGTGCATGCGGGCCTCATCCCGGGCATCCCCATCGAGAAGCAGGATCCCAAGGTGCTTTTGCACGTGCGCACGGTCGCCGATGGTGCGCTCTGGGGCGAGCGTTATGCGGGGCCGCCGCATGTCATCTTCGGGCACAACGCCGTGGAGAAGCTGCAGATTCACCCCTGGGCCACGGGACTCGACACCGGTTGTGTCTACGGCGGCAAGCTTTCGGCCTTGGTGCTCGAACACGGCGAGCGCGTGCCGCAAGACCGGGCGAAGCGCCTGGAGAAGATCGTCTCGGTGCCGGCCGCACGAGTGTACTACGACCCGATCACGAAGAACCAAGTCGGCCCGTAGCGTGGAAGATCTGGGCCGATAGGTCCATAGTCGCGACGTCACGAATTATTTCAACGGGAGAGATCTCATGACGACGCCGCGTGTCTGGACGTTCTTTTATGGTTCGTACATCAATCTGGACGTCCTCAAAGATGCAGCCGACCTCGTGCCCCAAGGTGTGGAGCGGGCCATGCTCGGCGGATTCGATATCCGAATAGCGCCCCGCGCCAACCTCGTACGGTCCGATGGCCATTCCGTATATGGCATTCTCGCCACCGCCACGCACGCCGAGCTCGTTCGATTGTACAAACACTCCGAAGACGTTCTCGGCGAAACCTATCTGCCCGAGGCCGTGCTCGCGCGCACCTCTTCGGGCGATTACCGCCCCGCCCTGACGTACATCTGCCCAGAGATGATTCCGCGTCCCGCCGAGGCGGCCTATGTGAATCGCATCGTGGTGGCCGCACGCCAATTCCAATTTGCGGACGAGTACATCGCGCGCATTTTGGCATTCGCGCCGAAGTGAATTTCAGCTTACCCTGCGCGGTTTCTTGGCCGAGTGAGCCTCGGCCAACGCCCGCTCCGCGCGAAACATGTAGGCGATCCAGAGGAGGGGCAGGACTGTGGCCAAGATGAACCAAGAGGCGCGCGATAGGCGCATGAAAAACGGCAGAATGTGGCGAATCACCTCGATGAGGGGGCAAAGTATCGCCAGAATGCGCGGCGCGGTGCGGGGCAGCCGACGCCGTGCGCGAAGCTGGTCGATCCGCTGGCAGGCCGCTCGATTGACAATGAATGACCAATAGAGATTGTAGAGGGGAATCAGGCAGCGGAGCGCGATCGTGTTCGGTGTCATGAGGCGAAAATCCATTACGCGATCCCGCCTGGGCAGACGCTGCCAGAGTTCGCGCTCCCATCCAACCCACGCGAACCACGGCATCGCCCAAAAAAGGAAGCCAATGGCATATTGAGCGTAGAATGGCCATTGCCAAAAAGGGTCGATAGCAAGCGTCACGCCAAAGCCGGTCAGGTATGCCGCCTCGGCCAGCGCGAATGCGTAGAACCATTCCGACGGAACGCGACGCAACGTTTGCCTCGGGGCAACCAATTGGGCTTCGGGTGCTACGTAAGGGTTCGCGGGGTCGAGGGACATTTCGTGACGTGGCGAGGGAAATGGGATCGCGGCAGATCCAGCCGTGGATCGCATCATCGCCGTTTGGGCGGCGAATTTCGACGTCGGCGCCGCAAATATCCATGGTCACGCGATGAATCGCGGTGGGACCCTTTTCTGCATAGGTGCCCGGATGCCATCATGAGAACGCACCTGCGCCCATTCTTCGTGGCCGCCCTGATCGGGGCCGCCGGCTTGCTCTCCGCGTGCGGCGACAAAGCGCCGAACCCCGAGGAGGACGGAAACAAAGTCGAGAGCAAGTGGACCTTCGACGAGGTGTACGCCATCTTCGAGGCGCGCTGCGTGAAGTGCCACTCGGGCAAGGGCGATGGCAGCGGCGCGAGCGGTGGGCTGACCTTGACCCCGAAGGCGGAAGCGTACGCAAACCTGATCAACAAGCCCGCCGCCGGCGGCAAGTGCAAGAACCCCGGCGAGGGCAACGATCCCTACGTCCGCGTCAAGCCCGAAGACCCGGAGGGCAGCTTGCTCCTGCAGAAGGTCAAGGGCACCCACGGGTGTGGCGATCGGATGCCGCCAGCGGGTGCGCCTACGCTCACGGCCGAGCAGATTCAGACGATCGAAGCGTGGATCGAGAATGGTGCACTGAATCCCCCCTGATGCGCCATCCAAGGACCATCTTCCGCGCTCGCCGAAGCTGCCCGGTTTGCGCTACATGGTCTCCTGATGGCATCTCATCCAAAAGCACACCCGCGGAATCGTGAAACGCGGCGACGCGATGGCGAGCCCGAGCAGCTCAAGGCACTGCTCCATCTGCACGGGGTCGTGGACGAGATCGTCGAAGATGGCCTCGTTCATCGGCGCAACCTCGCGGAAGTGATGCGCCATCTGCTGCCCGCGGTGGCGCAATCCATCGGCGCAAAAGGCGCGTTCGTGGCCAGCTACGGGGAAGACCTCGTGCACCACGTCTTTGCCTTTCCCGCGGAGCTCGACGTGTTGGAGCACGAGGAGATCCTCACGCGCACCGGACAAGAGAAGCGCGAAGTCGTGGTGCAAACCTTCGGCCCCGACTTGGTCGTGGCGCGGCCCCTCGACGTAGCCGGCGAGTGGTTTGGCGCGGCAGGGCTGGTGTTCGATGCGCACGAACCACGCCCGCACGAGCACCTGGCCGATCTGGCCAACATGATGTGCGAAGAACTCGACAATTACCTCTACGCGATCCACGTCTCGCGCGAGAAGCACCAGGTCATGATGGAGCTCGGCGTTGCGCTCCGCCACCGCGTGCTCGGCGAAGGGCTGAAGCAAGCCATCGCGGTGCTGGGCCGCGCCGTGCCCCTGGGTCGCGTGCTGCTCGTGTATGTCGCGGAGGAAGAGCCGGGGGCAGCCTTGCACGTGCAGCTCTACGAGCAGGGTGAATTGAAGGTCGACACCATGATGGGCCACTCGGACGACGACGTGGCCACCATTTGCCAGGAGGGCAGCGATTACCTCCACGACCGCGGATATGCCCTTTTGGAGCGATTCGGTTTCGTCGACGCGCGCGAAGAAGTGCTCATCAACGGCGTGACCAAACGGGTCGTCGTCGGCAAGATATTGGTCACCTCGAGAAACGGCTCATTCAACACGTACGACCGCGAATTGCTGGGAACCTTCGCCGGATTCATTCGCCAGCGCGTGGTGGATTTCAACAAAGAATGGCGCCACCTGGCCGGCAGCTTCCGCCCGCAAGACGTCGCGCGCCTTCTTCAAAGCGACGACTACGAGCAAACATATTTGGCGCCGCGGGAAGAAGAAGTCGCAATTCTCTATGTCGATATCGCCGGCTTCACGCGATTGTCGGAAACCATACTTCGATTGCCCAGCGCCGTGGCCGAACTCGTAGAAGGCTGGAGCAAAGACGCCGTCGACCTGGTATGGAAACACGGCGGCGTCTTCGACAAAATGGTCGGCGACTGCGTCATCGCCTTGTTCGGCCCGCCCTTTTACGAGGCCGCGCCAGGCGAACGCCTCGCCGCCGCCATCCGCTGCGCCATCGCCATCCGCGAAATGACGCGCGCCCTCCCCCAGCGCCCCCAATTCGCCCGCCTGCGCGAAACCGGCGTGGGCGTGGCCACGGGCGTCAACCTCGCGCCACTCTTCGTCGGCACCTTCGCACCGAGCAACACCTTCACCGGCTTCTCCAGCGGCATGAACAACACCGCCCGCCTCCAAGGCTGCGCCATCCGCGACGAAATCCTAGTCATGTCCGACGCCATCACGCGCCTCCCCGAGGGCACCGAGTTCCAATTTGGCAACGAGCGCACCGCGTTGGTGAAAAATGTGGCGGTGCCCTTGCGGTTCCGGGCGTTGCGGTAAGGTCAGTTCGACCACGGACGGAATCTATGCACGAGTATTCGTGCGCTGCTCCCGATATCGATCTGACAAGAAAAGATCCGGTAATTGCCGCGTGCCAGAACAACGAGATCGCTGGCCCCTCGTACCTGGCTTCCAGCTTCCGCCGAATCGAACAAACACCATTGTCCACTACCGCGAACCGTTACAGCTAACTGCGTATCCACGAAGCTGGCCTTATCCAAGATGGAAAGCGCCCCAAGCAAAGCTGTCTCGTTGTCAGCCCATATCCACCGCACAAGTGCACTCGATTTGGAGAACCACGCCGTTCGATTTGGTTCGTCTCCGAGCACCACGATGTTCGCGTTCTCGACGTCCGACGGGATGATACCAATTTCATCTTTTACTGCACATGCACGCTCGTAATCCGTGGATCGATCACCTTTCCTACGAATCCCTCCCCATGTGGCAATAACCTCCATAGGCATGAATACCAGCGGTCCTCCGTTCGAATCGACCCATTTCATCGTATTCATTCGTCGTGTTCTCCTGAGAGCCACCGGTCCAAAGCGTCGTGCTCTTGCTCGTCGAGGTTGACGTCATCTAGGGTGAGCACCTCCATCTCCGCACCGTCCGCAGTTCCGTGGGTTCATCGAGGAGCCCTTGCATCGTTTTTCCTAGTCTACGTCTCCCGCCACTCGACCGCGATCGGCCCGGGTCCATTTCTTCGTCGAGCCGGGGCCGCCACCCGCGCCACCGCGAAAACGGTGCCCCCCTCGATGCACACTCTGTCAAAAGAGGGCACGGGCCATCGCCGCCGGCGTATTCTCCCATGGCTCATGGGCTCCCATTGGACACGGAAATACCTGGCGGTGCTGGCAGTTGCCCTCGTTGCGGGCGGGGCGGCGGCGCAACCTGCGGCGCAGCGCGATCTCCTGGGGCGGGGGAGGCAGCTTTTCGAGGACCAGAGGTACGAAGAGTCCATTCAGACCTTGAGTGCGGCGCTTCTTCGACCGAACAACCCGGATGCGGACAAGATCGAGATTTACCGCGTGCTCGCCTTGGATTTCATCACGCTCAACAAGAAAGAAGAGGCGGAGAGTGCGCTGCGGGGGCTTTTGGCGCTCAGGCCCGATTATGAATTTCCTTCTTCGGAATCGCCCCGCTTTCGCGACTTCTTCACGGCCATCCGCGATCGCTGGGTGGCCGAGGGGCGACCTGGGTTGGTGAAGACCTCGATGCCGCAGGCACAAGTTCTCATGGCGCACATTTCGCCGGCCGAGTGGCCGCCGGATCGAAAGGTCACGCTGTCGGTACGGCTGTCCGATCCGCAGCACCGCGTGACCGGCGTGCAGCTTCTCTATCGAACCGGCTCGCGCGGCCCATTCAACACCGTGGAGGCCACCATGGAGAACGACCTCGCGCGCGCCACCATTCCGGCCACGGCCATGCGCCCGCCCTTGGTCGAGTATTACATCGAGGGGCTCGACTCCGGCGGCCTCCCCATCGTCTCCCGCGGCGACGCGAGTGCGCCGCTGCGCATGGCGGTGCCGGAACCACGTGCACGGCATGACTGGGTTCTGCCCGCTGCCATTGGCGGCGCGGTGTTGGGGGCTGCCGTCATCGTGGGCGGCTTGGCGCTAACGGGCGTCTTTTCCGGTGGGAACGATGCGCGCACATCCACCGTCAGCGTGACGGTTCGCTGAGGGCGCTACGATTCACGAGACGCCACTTACCCATTCGAGCTACTTAGAGAGTCACGTTGAGCCAACCCCGATTTTACTTCGTCGTCGTCGATGTCGATCCCGTGCTTGCAGAAGATGCAGGCGTGCTGCTCTTCGAGCTCGGTGCCACGGGTGTCGAGGAGCGGGACCAAACCACGCTGGTGAAAGGGCTCGTCGACAAGACGACCCTGGTGGCCAGCTTCTCCTCGCAGCAGGAAGCGGAGACGGCGCGCGATGAGCTCGATGCCGCATGGCTTCCGCGCATCGAGGAGCTCGTGGGCGATGCGTGGCGCGATGCATGGAAGGAGCACTTTCGCCCCTTCGAGCTTTGCCCGGGCGTGGTGGTCCAGCCGCCGTGGGAGAAGTACGCCGGCCAGGCCGAGCATCTCTTGGAGCTCGAGCCGGGACGCGCCTTCGGCACCGGCCTTCACGAGACGACGTCACTCGTGGCCAACGCGCTCCACACGCACCGCGCGACCTTTGCGGGCGGACACGTGCTCGACGTGGGCTGCGGCAGCGGCATCCTGGCTTTGGTGGCCCTCGTCCTGGGTGCCGGCAACGCGCGCGCCGTGGACAACGACGCCGATGTCATCGACGTAGCGCGGGAAAATGCCGAGCGAAATGGCCTCCAGGCGCGCCTCGACGTGGACACCACGCCGGTCGAAAACATCGCGCCCGAGTTCGACATGGTCGTGGCGAACATCGAGGCGGACGTGCTCATCACCTTGGCCGCGCCCATTTCGGCGCGGGTCAAGCCGGGGAGGCTGCTCGTGCTCTCGGGCGTGCTCGCGACGCAGCACGATCGGGTCCGCGCGGCCTATGCCGCGTTCGAAAGCGTGGAATCGCCGGCCCGCGGCGAGTGGGTGGCGTTGATTCTGCGCCGGCCGGAGTAATCACGGGTGGCGGCGCCGCTGCGAGCCCCCATCACGGACCTGCGTGAGGGAACGTGCACCGTGCGCGAGGACACCGCGCACTACCTCACGCGCGTGCTGCGGCTCGCGGTCGGCGCGACCTTCGTGGCCTTCGATCCGGCGACCGCCCGCGAGGCCGACGCCGCCATCGCGTCCATCGAAGGCGGCGTCACATTGCACGTGTCCACCTTGCGTCCCGCACGCGTCGTGGCCCCGCGCCCGCTGACCTTCGTGCAGGGCCTCGCCAAAGGCGACAAATGCGATGCCGTGGTGCGCGATGCCACGGAGCTCGGGGCCACCTGCGTCATCGTCGCCGAGTGCGCGCGAAGCGTGGTGCAGCTTCAAGGCGCAAGGCGCACATCGCGCCTCGAACGATGGACGCGCATCGCCCACGAGGCCGCACGCCAATGCGGCCGCGCCGATCCTCCGCGCATCGAGTTGCTCCCCTGGGCGGAAGCGGTTTCGACCATCGACGAAGCCGCGCGGCGCTTTTGCTTGCATGTACACGAGGCCCTGCCCCTCGGGCCCCTGCTGCTCGAGGCGGTGCAAACCGAAGGCGCGCCCATTGCTTTCGCCGCCGGCCCCGAGGGCGGATTGACCGCGGAGGAAGTCGCCCTGGCCGTGGGGCGGGGATGGCAGTGCGTATCCCTGGGCTCTCTCGTGTTGCGCACGGAGACGGCTGCCGCTGCGGTCTTGGGCGCGGTGCGCGTGCTCGAATCGTGAGGATGGCACCGGGAATCTTGCCAAATTGGCCCTACTCGTGGCGCGGATGAGCCCTATTCTGCGGGCATGACCATTCGGGTAGCTATCGCGGGGGTTACGGGAAAAGTCGGTGGGCCGCTTGCGAAGGCGGTGGTGCAATCGAATGACCTCACCTTGGTGGGCGCCATCGCCCGCTCGAATACGGGGCGCAAGCTGGGCGATGTGCTCGGGATCCCCGGCCTCGACGTCCCCATCCGCGCCACCGTCGCGGATGCTCTGTCCGTGCCGTGCGACGTCTTGATCGACTACACGCGCGCCGACGCGGTGAAGGGTCACGTTCTCGCGGCGCTCGAGCATGGCGCGCACGTGGTCATCGGCTCCTCGGGGCTCTCCGACGAGGACTTCGCCGAGATCGACACGGTCGCCAAAGAGCGCGACCGCGGGGTCTTCGCCGCGGGCAACTTCGCCATCACCGCGGTGCTTTTGCAGCGTTTCGCGCGCATGGCCGCCGCGGAAATCCCGTCGTGGGAAATCATCGACTACTGCTACGAGAAGAAGGTCGACGCGCCGAGCGGCACCTCCCGCGAGCTCGCCCGCCAGCTCGACGAAGTGCGCGCGCCGCACTACCACGTTCCGGTCTCCTCCACCGTCGGCCACCGCGATGCGCGCGGGGCGAGCATCGGCAAGACGCAGGTGCACTCGGTGCGGTTGCCCGGCTACACCATGTCGTTCGAGGTCATCTTCGGCACCGGCGCGGAGCGCTTGACCATTCGCCACGACTCGCTGGACGCCGCCGGTCCCTACGTCGGAGGAACCTTGCTCGCCGTCCGCAAAGTGCAGTCCCTTCGGGGCGTGGTGCGCGGCCTCGATCATCTGTTGGGGAACGGAACATGAAACTCGCCGTCATCACGCTGGGCTTGGCCACCATGGCCTGCGGCGTGGCCTCGCCCAGAGCCGTCGCCGAGCCACGAAAGCCTGCCGCGGAAGCCGATACCCCGCTCATTGCGCGCGAGCTGAAAGACAACACCGAAGTCGCCCAAGCGCTGCGTGAATATTATACGAAATACGAATACCGCATTCCCATGCGGGACGGCGTGCGGCTGACGACGGTCGTTTACGTTCCCAAAGATCGCTCGCGGACGTATCCCATTCTCATGAACCGCACGCCCTACAGCGTGCAACCCTACGGGGAGGACCGTTATCCGGCGGCCGACGATCCGCGGTTCATGGAGAAGATTGCACCGTCGCAGCAGCTTTTCCGCGACGGGTACATCTTCGCGCGGCAGGACGTGCGAGGGCGCTTCATGTCCGAGGGTAATTTCGTGGACATTCGCCCGCACGCCCGCGCGAAAGGCGAAATCGACGAGAGCACGGATACGTACGACACCATCGATTGGCTGGTGAAAAACGTGCCAGGCAACAGTGGAAAAGTCGGCATGTGGGGTATTTCGTATCCCGGCTTTTACGCGGCCCAGGGCGCCGTCGACGCGCACCCTGCCCTCAAAGCCGTTTCGCCGCAGGCGCCGGTCACCGAATGGTTCGTCGGCGACGATTTTCATCACAATGGCGCCCTGATGCTCGGCGATGCCATCGACTTTTTCGCATCCTTCGGCAAACCGCGCCCGAAGCCGACGAAAAAGGTCGATTGGAGTTCGTTCCGCGACGAAACCGACGCTTACGAATTTTACTTGAATCTCGGCCCGCTCTCCAATGTGAATGCGCGCCATTATGAAAACAAAGTTGCATTTTGGAACGATATGCAACAACACGGCGTGCGCGACGAATTCTGGAAAGCGCGCGACCCTCGTCCATATTACAAAAATGCCAAACCGGCCGTGATGACGGTGGGCGGTTGGTTCGACGCGGAAGACTTGTTCGGGGCGCTGGAGACGTACCATGCCTTCGAGAAGCAGAGTCCGGGCGCGAACAACACGCTGGTGATGGGCCCATGGTCCCACGGCGGCTGGGCGCGGGGCGAAGGCGACCACTTGGGCGACGTGGGCTTCGGGCAAAAGACGTCGGCCTTTTACCGCGAGAACATCGAGTATCCCTTCTTCCAACGTTATTTGAAGGGCAAGGCGGTCGCCCCGCCCGCCGAGGCATGGGTCTTCGAAACGGGGGCGAACGCGTGGCATCGCTACGCCGCGTGGCCGCCGCCGGATGCGAAGCCCGTGTTCGTCGCGTTCCATGCTGGCGGCAAGCTGTCGTCGGCGGCCGTTGCGGGGAGTGAAGATGCGGCGGGGGCCGATGCCTATGTGAGCGATCCGGCCAAGCCGGTGCCGTATCGGGATCGCATCTCGACGCGGGTGAATCACGATTATATGACCGAGGACCAGCGCTTCGCGGCGCGGCGGCCCGATGTGCTCACCTATTCGACGGGCGATCTCGAAAGCGACGTGACCATCGGCGGCCCGATCGAAGCGAGCCTATGGGTCAGCACGACAGGCACGGACGCGGACTTCATCGTCAAGGTGATCGACGTCTACCCGGCGGACTTCCCGGATCCGGTGCCGAACCCCTCCGGCGTGCACATGGGCGGGTATCAGCAGCTGGTACGCGCCGAGGTGATGCGCGGCAAGTTCCGAACGAGCTACGAGAAGCCCGTAGCCTTCAAACCGGGCGAGCCGGCCCTGGTGCGCTTCACGCTTCCCGACGCGTTCCACACGTTCCGCGCCGGGCACCGCCTCATGGTGCAAGTGCAGAGCAGCTGGTTCCCCTTGGTCGATCGGAATCCGCAGACGTTCACGGACATCTACCACGCGACGGAAGCCGACTTCCGCGCAGCCACGCACCGTGTTCACCGGACGCCGCAGATGGCGTCGGGCATCAAGGTGGGCCTGATCCGCGGGAAGATCTAAACGGACTTCCGATGCCGGTCGACCGGAACGGCATCGATGGTCAAAGAAGAGCTCGATGGTCAAGGGAGCCGCGGAGAAGTACACTGTGAGGGCGATGCAACCACTCAAAGCCCAGGTACGCAACGGCCGCCTCGTGCTCGACGAACCCACGGATTTGCCCGAGGGCGAGGTCGTCGAACTTTGGCCAGCCTGCATCGACGGGGAGGATCTGGACGACGAAGAGCGAGTCGCCCTGAACGCGGAACTCGAAGCGGCAGAGAGAGAATACGCGGAAATGGGTGGCGTAAGCGAAGAGCAGCTCTGGGCGACGCTGCGAGCGAGTCGGTGAGACTGGAGCTCTCGCCTCGCGCGATGCGCGAGCTTGCGCGGCGTGAGCAGTGGTGGCGCGAACACCGTATTGCTGCTCCACAGCTCTTCGCAGACGAATTTCGAGCCGCGCTCGACCGGATCCGAAGTGCGCCGGAAAGAGGAACGGTCTTTCTTGCCGAAAGCGGCCGCACGTACCATCGCGTGTTGATGGCACGAACGCGCTGTTACGTGTACTACCGCATCATTGCGGGCGATCACGTGCTCATCGCATCGCTTTGGAGCGCCGTGCGACTCCAGCCAAGACTGTAACCGGGCGCAGTGCCCCGGCTAACAACACCAAAGCGGCAGCATGCTACGCTCGGGGCTCGATGCTCGAGCGGATTGCGCTTCACCAGACTCGACTGAGGACACCCGGGCTCGGGTTGGATGCCAAGGGTGTTGCGCTCGGCGCCAAGGGGCTCGTGCTTCTGCCGTCCATCGATCGGCTCGTGGCGTTGCTTGCAGTGTACACGCAAGAGCACTCGCTCGAGGACCTCATGCCCAGCCTCGAGATTCAGCTGGTGCGCTCCAAGTTGGGAACGCGGGAGATGACCCTGTCGTTCGCCGCCGAGTCGAGCGACAGAATGGATCGCATGGCCGAGACGGCCCGCCTCACTGGCGGGTTCACCTTCACCGGGACCAACCGGCACTTCGTGCAGTACCGCGATGCCGCGGCTCCCTTTGGGTACGACACGTCGCAGCTCCTGGCGACCGATGCGGCGCTTTCGCTGTACCACGACCGCTTCACGCAAGCGTACGAGTTCGAACGGCTCATCGAGCTGCGGGCGCTCCTCCTGCGCCTCATGCCGCACGCCGATCCCTCGACGTACACCACGCCCGGGACGCGTTACCTCGTGGCCGAACCAGGGCTGGGTCCCGCCCTGATTCACTACCTGGTCCGCTCCCGCGTCGAGGGTGAGGTGGCCGTGGGCGAGTGGCCGCCGGCGAGCGCCTTCGACGAAGGGCCCATTCGCCGCACCATCGTGCGCGTCCCAGACCTCCCCGAGCGCATGCGGCCGCTCATGCAGTCGACCCCCGGCATCGTCACCTTCTTCCCGGTGGGGCCGGGTGTCGCCGTCGAGGCGGGCTACCGACACCCGGTGCAACTGCGGGCGTGCCCGGTGTTCGATCCCAAAGGACTCGTGCTCCTGCGCGGGCGCGACGAGGAGCCATGGCTGCTCCCGCAGATGCCCCAGATGGGCGACCTTCGCGTCTTCGCGCGCATCGAGTTGCGCACGGAAAATGCGGCAGGTGGGACCACGGCGCAGGCGCAGGCCGTGCGAAAGCCCGAATCGGTGCGCGTCCCGCTGCGGGTCACACCTTCGACGGCCCCGTGGCGCGGCGTCACCGCAAGCTGGATCAAGGACGACGAGATTCCGCTCCTGCGGCGCCTCGCGTACGCGCTTCCGCGCGAGACGGTGCAGCGCACCCAAATTGCGGTCACACGGCGCGGGGCATTTCTGCGCGCGCCGCTGGGCATCGAGGCCATCCCGCTGGGCACGTTCTTCGTGGAGATCCACCCGAACCTGTACATCCCCGCGGGCTACGACGTGACGCCGGCCGTCGCGCCGGAGGTCCTCTACCGCGCGCTGGGGGCCCCCACCTCGCAGGTCCTCTTCGTCACACCCAACGAGGCGGCGCTGGCCATCGAGGCCTCGGCCTTCGTGCCCCTCGAGCTTGCGCTCATCGAGGCAAAACCCTGGGATCCGCTGGTGGCCGACACCATCGAGGCCGCGCTCTCGGAGGCGCCCATCGATCTTCGCGTGGAGCCGCTCGGTGCATTTCCCATGAGCGGCGTGGAGTCTCCCTCGGCGCCGCCAACGCAACCCGACCTGGGCACGCCGCAGCCCGTGGAGGAGGAATAGCGCGTGGCGAAGGTGGACCTCGGAACCATTGCCGAGACCCTGTTCGTCGATTTCATGGCCCCCCTCGTGCTCGGTGGGGAGATGAAGCCGAATCGCCCGATTGGAGGACGCGCCGCCCTCACGTTGGGGCTCGATCGCACGGTCACCGACGTCGACCGGCGCGCGCATGTGCAGCTTGCACGCATTCGCACGGCACGACGCCTGGCACCGCTCGACCGCCTCCCCGACGCGCTGCCCGACGAGTGGGCCCTTGCCGCGTGCCTGCACGATCTCGTTCAATCGACGCACCATGCGCTCGATGGCCTCTTTCGCGGGCGCGCCACGGTGAAGCTTCGCACCATCGCGCTGGAGACCCTGAACCGCATTCCCAAGCCGCGCACCGTGGCCGATGCGCTCTCGCGGCACACGTGGTTCGCGCGCATGTTCGAAATCGCGCGGCTCGACACCACCGTCTCGTGGTGGGTCGGTTCGCGCTCGTTCTTTGGCTCCACGCCGCCGCCGCGGCTCATGACCTGGCCCGATCTTCGACGCGTCCAGGTGAAGAAGGCGCAGACGTTCCTCACGGACCTGCCCATTCACGGCGAGGACGAGACGAACACGCGGCGCGCGCAGAAGACGGCCTTCGAGCAGGCGCTCAGCGTCTTCCTGCACCACACGCCGCTCACCGATCTGGCGACCTTGAACCGGTCCGCCCCCACCTTTGCTTGGAGCCGCGAGACCTTGGCCCTGACGGCCGCGCGCGCGGGCCGTACGCTCGTGGGGCGTGCTCTTCGCCCGCTCCCGGAGAGCGTCGTCAATGCCGCCCTGGGGCGCGCCACACGCGCGCTGCTCGCGGCCGGTGCAGGGCCGCAAACGCGGGTGGCCGCGACCTTGCTCGCAGACTTCGCCCTCGCGAATGCGCAAAAGGCCGTTTTGCGCGGCCAGAGTGCACCGCCCGTGTCGTCGTTCGAGGCCCCCGACGAGACGTTCGCGCGGGTGGCGGGGGCCGTCGTCGCACGGCAGGAACTCGCGCACTCCGCGGCGTTCTCGCCTTCGGAGCGCGCGGCACTCGATGCGTACTTGCAGCCCGTGTGCGAGAGCGCCCTAGGGCGCGATCTCGCCGCGAGCCTCGCTGGGTAACCCTTACTTCTTGCCGTCGTTCTTCGCGAAGGCCGCCTTCTCGGGCGCCTCTTCGAGAACGTCGATCTTCGTGTACGTGAGGATGCCGTTCAGCGGATCGGACGCGATGCCCGAGGACGACTTGGAGAAGTTCACGCCGTACTTGCCGGTGACCTTCACCTTGGCGCCGACGGAGGGGAGCGGAAACGGCATGTCGATCGCCCAGAGCTCGTCCTTCAAAGGCTCCTTCGGCGGCTCCTTGAGGTTCTTGTACTTCTCGATGGCGTCGTACACGTTGGCGAAGTTCGACGCCCAGCCCATCACCTTGATCTGCGGGCCCTTCGTATCGCCTTTGGTGTCGGCGATGGTGAAGGTCGGAATGTCCGTCTTGCAGTCGTCGGGATCTTTCTTACCCGTCTTGTGAATCGCACACGGCGGCGCGGTGGCGATGTTCGAATCGACGATGTAGCCGACGACCGTGATTTCTTTTCCAGTCACGTCCGCGTTGTGGACGCTGCTGCGAAGGTGATGAATTGCACCATGAACCGTGTAGCCATCGCCCGATTTGATCGGCGTCGTCGGGAGCGAAGGAACCGGCGGCAAACTCGGTTTGCGTCCACCCGACCATGCGGGGAGCGGCTTGTAAGGTTCATCGGCGTTGCTGCTGCAACCGCCCACGCCAATGGCTGCGAAAGACACGAGAACCGCTGTGGAAAACTTCACCCGCTTCGCGATTTGCATGACAAAAAACAGGTATCACGGGCAAAAGCGTTAAAACAAGCAAACGGCTTTTCGGCTTTCAAAGCTCAACTAAAGCAGCCGAATTCCCGGCCGCGGTGACCCGGTCTCCGTCTCGCGCTCCGTGTGCGAAAGCTCGAGGGCGTCGATGTCGGCAGCACGAATGACCAGGCGGACGGCTCCGCCGAGCCCCTCCTCGCTCACGTGCGCACCACCCAAGCCCGCGGCGCAGCGCGCCACCAGCTTTCGCACCAACGCCTGCAGCTCGGCATCCTCCCCCGGAAAAGGGTATTCGACGAGGCGGGCAAAGGCCGCGTCTTCCAAGCCTACCGGGCTTCCGAGGATGCGCATGCCCTCGCGCGCGAGGCGGTCCGTCAGGATGGCCCGCACGTCCTCCGGGCGGTCGCGCAGACGCGGCAGCTCGATGGGCTGATCGAGCGCGTCAGCCAGGCGCGAGACGAGCGCGTTCTCGAGGCGTCCCGATTGGAGAAGCTGGTCCGCCTCGATGGCGCTCGTGAGCACCAGCACGGTATCCAGGGGCCGCGCCGTCTCCCAGGGCATGCGCCGCTCGGCGAGGGCCTGGCCGATGAGGCGCTGCACGTCGGCGGGAAGGGCCACACCGTCGACGAGCACGAGGGCGCCGCCATCGGCGAGTGCCAAAGGCGACACCACGGGATCGGACCACCGCGCGATCTCGTGCTCGCGTGCCGCCGTGCCGTCGACCAGGACGAAGGGGCCATCGCGGCGGGCGCCGGCGAGGTGCGCGCGGGCGATGTACGGGATGGGATCGATGCCGCTCTTGGCGACGACCACGGTGGCCACGCCGGCCTTGGCGCGCCTCTCGAGTGCGTCGTAGGCGAGGCGCGCGGGCGGTGAATAGATGCCCACGGTCGCACGGCGCGCCCAGCGCATGGTTGCACGGGCATGGCGCGAGGCCTCCACCGCCGCATCGTGGCGCAGGCGCTCCACGGCTTCTTCCGCCTCTTCGACCTTGCGCACGAGATCGCGTTCGCGCTGGCGTGCGCGCGCGGCGGCGCTCTTCGAGTGGCAGGCAGCGGCAAGGCGATCGGCGAGGCGCTTGAGCGCGCGCACTTCTTCGAGGGTGAACGGATCGGTGCGTTCGCCGCGCGGCAGCACGAGCAGGCCCTCGGGCTCGCCGTCGCGGGTGACCACGACGCAGGCAAGCGCACCGCGATCGTCCATCCAGCGCAGCACGGGGCGCAGATCGGGGCGGCGCACCTCGAGGGCGTCGAGCACCTCGATGCGCAGGACGGCCTCGCGCTCCATGCTGGCCACGGGCACGAGCTCGGGGAGAATCATTTTCTCCTTCTCGTGCGCGTAGCCCGCGAGATCGATGCGCAATACACGCATCGGGTCGAAGGTCCATAGCTCGGGCGAGGGCGCGCTGGGGCCTGCAGGCTCGCGCAAGGCAACGAGCACCTCGCGCAGGGCATCCTCGGGGTCGTTGCGGAGCAGCGCGTTCTCGGCGACCACCATGGCATCGAGCCATGCGCCGCGCGCGGGGCGGAGGCCCGCGGCCATGCGCGAGGCGAGCCGGCCGAGGAAAGCGGCCCCGATGGCCGCGACGCATGCGATCCAGCCTGCGTTGAAGGGGTGATCGCTCGCGATGAGCGCGGCCAGCAAGGCAACCGGTGCGAGCGCGCCGGTGAGGACGATGCCCAGACGCGAGACACGCGCGATGGTGACGGCGTCGCGGTGAAGCGAGACCGCCACCACGAGCACGGACGCGAGGGTCATGCCGAAGCGCACCGCGCGATCGGCCACGACGAGCGCGCCCATGGCCAAGACGGAGGCAATGACGACGCTGGCCGCAAGGATCGCCGCGGAGGCGCGAAATCGCTCGGCGACGCCGAGCTCGAAGCGACGCTCGGTGCCGGTGCGCACGCAGCCGGCGAAAAGCGCGGTGCCGCCGAAGACGCCCAGGGTGGTGGCGAACGGGCGCGGGTGCGCCCGAAAGATGGAGTCGGCATCCAGCGCGGCCACGACATGGGCGTAGGCGGCCAGGAACCAGAAAAGTACGATGCCGCCGTAAATGGCCAGGGTGATCCGTCGGTCGCGGCGCCAAGTCGACGCCAGCGATGGGGCCGGCTCGACGGCATCCATCGCGCGCGCGGCGGCGACGCAAGCGATGAGGCCACCGATGCTGCCGAAGGCATCGGCCCAGCCCGGTGCGGGGGCGCCCGCCATCGAGGCGATCACCAGGCCGAGCGCCCACTCCACGAGGGCGGCATTCGTGTCCGTCCGCCATGCGGCGTGCACGGCGAGGCCGATGGCCGTGAAGGCCATGCACCACCCGCCGAAGTCGAGCCCGGACATGGAGGTGCCGTAGGCATCGATCATCTCACCGCGGTGGGCGGCCGAAATGCCGTAGAGAACCGTGGCGACGAAGGGAAAGAGGGCCCGCCGCGCGAGAACGCGCCGCCACCAGGACAACTGCGGCGGAGGTGAGTTCATCATCGGGAGGGTCGTCTTTCTCCCGGCAAGCTTGCCCTAGATCAAGTCTTTTCGCGTAGTATTCGGGCGAAAACCGCGAACATGCCGGCGCCGATACGCAATTACCTGGGCCAAAAGCCCGATCGAAGCCTGGTGGCGCTGGGCGCTGTGCTCGCGCTCGGTGGGACGATGCCGCGGCTGGCCATCGGAGTCGCGGGCGTGACGACCCTGACCGCCGTGGTTCTGACCGCCGTGATGGCGCGCCTGGAGAGTCACCCGCCGCTCGAGCTCATGGCTTCGCTGACGGCGAGCGCGCTGGCCTGGGGTGCAGGCGTGCTGCTCGCGTTCGCAAGCGCCATACAGGCCCTGCGTCGCGATCGGGACGAGGGCATTCGGCAGCTGGCCGGCGCACGCACGGGGGAGCGCGCAACCGCGTCGTACCTCTGGGCGCGGGTCGCCGGGTTGGCGGCGGCGCTCTTCGCCATGATTGGCGGCGGCGTCGCGCTCGCGGGCCTGGTGGCCATGCTGGCCGCGCGTCACGCAGGGCTGGTGCTCCAGTGCGCGCAGTCGACGGTGGCCTCACTCGTGTACGCCGCGGGCTTCTCGGTGACGATGGCCCCCCTCGCAATGGCCGCTCTGGGCGCGCGTTCGCGGGCGGGTGGGTTCTTCGGGTTGCTGGTCCTGGTGTTCTTGCCGGAGCTGCTGCTCGAGTGGAGCCAAAAGCTCCTTCCCGAGCCATGGGGCGAGCTGGCGTCGTTGCCGTCGGCGCTCGCCTCCTTGCGGGGTGCGCTCATGCCGGAACACGTCGATGCGCTGCGCTTCGTGCGAGCCGCCGTCGTTTTGGCGCTGGCCTCGGCCATCGCGCTCGGGTGGCTCGCGTACCAGCTCTCGCGCTTGGACGAGGAGCGTCGATGATCGAGCTCGATCACGTGCGGGCGCGCGTTGCGCCCATTGGCGTGGGCCCCGTCTCGTTGCGGCTGCCACCCGGAATAACGGCCTTGCAAGGCACCGCGCAGGACGGGGTCGCGCTGCTGCTCGGCGTGCTCGCGGCGCGGGTGCCTGCGCAGGGCCGTGTGAGCGTGTTTGGACTGACGCCCGATGCTGCGCGCCGCGCGATTGCGCACGTGCCGCTCGACGCCGTGTTGCCCGACGCGCTGCGCGTGAGCGAGACCTTGGAGCTCGCGCGCACGTTGCGCGGCGATGCAGAGGCTCCCCCGGCGGCCGCGCGCCTCGCGGAGCTGGGCCTGGACGCGCTCGCGGGACGTCGCGTGCGCAGCTTGGATCCCCGCGAGGTTCGCGCGGTGGCGATGGCCGAGGCGCTCACGTCGAAGGTGGTGCGCGTGATCCTCCTCGAGGAGCCGTTTGCCACGGTCGATGCGCGCGCGCTCGCGGTGCTTCCGGGGCTCCTGCGGCGGCGCGCCAAAGAGGGCGCGTGCATCGTCATCGCCACGGCCTCGACGCGCGATGCCCGTGACCTGGCGGACCAGCGCTTCGTCTTTCAGCACGGGCTCTTGGTCGCGGATGCCAGCCTGCTTCGGCCGGCGGAGCTTCATGTCGTCTCGAGCGATGCGCGCACGCTCGCCGGTGCGCTCGCACGCGAAGCCGCGGTCACCGAGGTCGTCGCCAGCGATCAACGCGTCATCGTCCGAGGTGCCGATCCCTTGGCGCTCGCACATGCCGTGGGGCAAGCCGTTCTCGCGTCGGGCGTGCAGCTCGATTCCATGCGACTCGAGCCTTCGCCGCCGGAGATTGCACCATGATGCAAGCGCTCGCGCAGTTGCCGTTGGCGCGCCTCACACGCTCGCCGTGGGCATGGCTGCCCGTCGTCTTCTGGGGCCTCGTCGCCATCGTCGTTGCCTTCGCGGCTCGCCGAATGGGCTCCTCTGGAGGCGGCATCGATCGCGCGCTTCTCGGAGGCTTCGGCAGCGTGGCCATGCCGTTGCTCTCGTTCGCCGTCGTCGGCGCCACCCTTTCGAGCGACAGCCTCAAGACCGCCATTCGCCCCGTCGTGGCACTCGGGGCCTCCCCCGCCCACGCCGCACTCGCCACGGTCCTCACGGGTATGCTCACCAGCGCGGCCCTCAGCGGCATGCTCGGCATCGTCGTGGTCCTCGCCGCCGGCAGCGCCCACGTGGCCTCGGACCTCGTGTCCGCCCTTTGGATCGGTGCCCTCGGCGGCGCATGTTACGCAGCCTGGTTCTCCTTCGGCGCCACCTTCGGCCAACGCGGTGCCGGCCGCGCAACGCTCCTCGTCTTCGACTACCTCTTCGGCGCAACCTCCGGCGGCACCGTCAGCGCCATCGCACTCCTCACCCCCCGCGGCAACGTCCACAGCCTCCTCGGCGGAGTCTCCCCCAGCGACATCTCCCAGCGCACGAGCTCCGTCGCCCTGATCCTCCTCACCGCCGCCTGCGTGCTCTTCACCCTCCGCCGCACCCGCACCGCGTAACCGAGCGCACCCCATGCCCTACGCCTACGCCTAGCCCCACGCCTAGCCCTGACCCTAGCCCTACGCCTACGCCTAGCCCTGACCCTCGCCCTACGCCTAGCCCTGACCCTAGCCCTACGCGTAGCCCTGCACGTGAGCCTGAGCCTGAGCCTAGCCCGAACGCGAAATGCTGCGCCCGCGCTCAGGGCTAGGGTCAGGGCTACGGAGAGGGGTGCGCGCGGGAGGTGGGGCTCCCGCGCGCAGGAGGAGGCTTTAGCGAGACAGGCGAGTCAAGAGCGCGAGGAGCCGGCGCGCGATGACGACGCACTCGTCGGCGGCGTCTTGTTCGACGTCGCCTGCGAGCGCGCAGATCTCGACGGCGGCCACGGCCTCGACGGCCTCACCACGCGCAATGGCAAAGGCACGTGCCTTGTCCGCACGCGTGACGCGGCCAGCGCCTTCGGCGCTATTGAGGCACACACTCTTCGCGGCGCGTACGGCCTCATCGCGAAACTTGGCATCGCGAATATTGGCCCGCTTCACCGCGAGCAAAAACTCGACGGCAACCTGATAGGCCACGAGTGAATGATGTGGAAGTGCTGAGCGCGGGGTCATGTTTTGATCGGTCATGCCCCCCCCACGCGCAGGCCCCGTGACAGCGAAACACGTCCACGTGACGATGGCCGGAGCTGGCGCGGGGCGTGCGCGCAAAGCATGACCGATCAAAACATGACCCCGCGCTCACTGAGCGCATCGCATGGGGCTAGGGCTAGGCGTAGGGCTAGGCGTAGGGCTAGGCGTAGGGCTAGGCGTAGGGCTAGGCGTAGGGCTAGGCGTAGGGCTAGGCGTAGGGCTAGGCGTAGGGCTAGGCGTAGGGCTAGGCGTAGGGCTAGGCGTAGGGCTAGGCGTAGGCGTAGGGTCAGGCGTTGAGGCAGACTAAGCTCGCTCGACGATCAGACGCGCAATACCCCACGCCTACGCCTAGCCCCAGCCCCACGCCTAGCCCCAGCCCCACGCCTAGCCCTAGCCCTACGCCTACGCCTAGCCCTAGCCCTACGCCTACGCCTAGCCCCAGCCCCACGCCTAGCCCCTAACCCTACCCCGCCAATGACTTCAAATGCTCCCGCGTTTCGCGGGTGGCGTCGATGAGGCGGCCCTCCAGGACGAACGACCCGTCTTCCTGGCGCTTCGAGCCGTGGATCTTCACCCTCACCTTGCCGGCTTCGCCTACCAGGATATCGCCGTCGATGCGCGAGCCTGGGGGCGAGGGGATGCTCGAGCGCAGCATGATGGCGTCGCCCTCCACGCGGGTGACGCGGGCTTCGCCGCCCTTGATCCAACGGATGTGTGCGCTCATGCCGCGTTTCCTTTGCGGCCGCGGCCGATGGCGGCGCGGGCCTCGCGGTCGGCGGTTTTGCGCGCCATGTCCTGCCGCTTGTCGAGGCTCTTTTTGCCCTTGCCCAGGCCCAGTTCCACCTTCACGAAGCCATTTTTGAAGTACAGACGAATCGGCACCAAGGTGTAACCCTCGCGCTGGATGCGCTTGCCGATTTGCTCGATCTCGCGCGCGTGCAGGAGCACCTTGCGCGGGCGGCGCGGTTCGTGGGGGAAGGCGCTCGCTTGCTCGGTGGGCGCGATGGTGAGCTGCTTCAACCAGAGTTCGCCCCGGTCCACACTCGCGAAGGCATCGACCATTTCGACGCGGCCACTGCGCAACGACTTCACCTCGCCGCCGAGAAGTACGAGCCCGCCTTCGTAGTGGTCCTCGATGGAATAGTCGAAGAACACCTTCTTGTTCTTCACGATGAGCTTTTCGCCGTTGGTTTCGGCTTCTTTTTTCTTGGCCATGACGGGTCAACCACCATCGACGGGCGGCAGTTCGTCTCCCTCATAAGGCAAATGGACGTTGTTGTCGCGCTCATCGTGGTCGATGTCGAGGCGCGCTTCGACCTTGGCAAGGCGCTCGCGCAGCCGCTCGTTCTGCGAGGCGAGGGCGCGGATCATGTCGCTGATCGGGTCGGGCAGGTTCGCGTGGTCGAGCGCTGCGTCGAAGCGATGCCTCGCGGGCACGATGACCCGCGCGGGCACGCCCACCACCGTGGCATCGGCCGGAACGGGGCGGATGACCACGCTGCCCGAGCCAATGCGCGCGAAATCGCCAATCTCGATGGCGCCCAGGATGCACGCGTTCGACCCGACTACGACGTTCTTGCCCAAGGTGGGGTGGCGCTTCTCGTGCGTCAGCGTGGTCCCGCCCAGGACCACGCCTTTGTAGAGAAGACAGCCGTCGCCGACGACCGCCGTCTCGCCAATCACGATGCCCATTCCGTGATCGATGACCACCCGCCGGCCGATGCGCGCGCCCGGGTGAATCTCGATGCCCGTGACGAAGCGGTTGATATGGCTGATGGCGCGGCCGCCGAAGTAAAATCCTGAATCCCACAGATTGTGCGCCACCCGGTGGAACCACAAAGCGTGGAGCCCTGGATAGACGAGCAGGACCTCGAGCGCGGAGCGTGCGGCCGGATCGTTGTCGCAAACGGCCTGGACGTCTTCCCGAATGACGGAAAGCTTGCGCGGAAGGTCTTTCATCCAGCGAACGGCGCGACGCAGCATCGTGGGAAACATATAGGGCTTTGGCGGACGCTTCGCACGGGGGAAAAGGCAGCGATCTCTGGCAAAAGCCCGTACTAGAGTTTCGCCGCCCCATGAAAACACCGCCCTTCACCCTGCCCGCCCCGCGCCTGAAGAAGTGGACCCTTTCCAATACGCGCTCCGAAGGCAGCTTCCGCGTGTTCGACGTCTTGCATCACGACGTCACCGATGGCAACGGCGGGTCGCGGCGCGATGTCTACACGATGGCGTGCCCGGATTGGTGCAACGTCGTGGCCATCACGCCGGACGATCACGTCGTGCTCCTCTGGCAATACCGCTTCGGGAGCGATGAACTCGGGCTCGAAGTCCCCGGCGGCGTGATCGAGGCGGACGAAACGCCGCTGGAGGGTGCCCGCCGCGAGCTCCTCGAGGAAACCGGCTACACCGCGCGCGATTGGGCGTTGCTCACCACCGTGGAGCCCAACCCCGCGCTGTCGAACAACCGATGCCATATGTTCGTGGCGCGCGGGGCCGAGCTCACGCACCCCACGGCGTGGGACGAACAAGAGGAGTGCGAGGTCTCGCTTGCGCCGGTCTCGCACATCGCGCAGCTGCTCGACGAAGGAAAAATCACGCACTCCCTCGTGGTGGTCGCGCTCGAGCGCTTCCTGCGGTCACTGCGCTGAATTCAATGACGACTGTGGCGAGCCGGTGCGGTCTTGTCCGGCTCGATCTCGGTGTCGTCTTCCGAGGCCACCGCGAAGATGTCGCGCATGGCGTGCTGCAAAAAGATGCGATTGTCGCCGACGCCGAGCGGCAAGCTCGCACGCCGTAGCTCGAAGGCCAGCGCGCCGGCATGCGGAAAGCGGTTCGACGGCTCGACCTCCAGCGCGCGCGTCAGAATCGCCGCGATGGGCTCGTAAAGCCGGGGCGCGAGCACGTCCATATCCATGTCGCCGGCGCGCACGCGGGCAAAGGCATCCTGGTCGTTGATCGACGCCGGCCAGCGCGGGCCCACGAGCATCTCGCGCAGGATCATCCCCACGGCGAACACGTCGGAGCGCGCATCGGGGCGGCGGCCCTTCGCCACCTCCGGAGAGAGCGTCGCCGCTCGGCGCGCGAAGGAGCGGATGTTGCGCACCCCCGACGCGATGCGCGTGGCCTGCGCCACCCCGAAGTCGGTGATCTTCACTTCACCGTTCCATGAAATGAGAACGTCACGACCCGATGGCTCACCGTGAATCAAATTGAGGAGCGCGCCCTCCAGGGAGCGCGTGTCGCGCGCACCGGCGAGGCCTTCGGCGATCTCGGTGCCGATGAAAAGCGCGAGATCGGGCGGGATTTTCCGCCCGACGCGCGCGTACGCGTCGATGAAGGCCTCCAGCGAGCGACCTTCGATGAGCTCGCTGATGACCACGGGCGCATGCCCCTCCATCGTGACCTCGTAGACCGTGGCCACATTGGGGTGATTCACCTGCGCCGCCTGCTGCAAGGCCTCCAAAATGGCGGGCAGCACCTGCTCCTGCTCATCGTGCGCGACCGCATCGATGACCTTCACCGCCACGCGCCGGCGGATCCCGTGGGACGACTCCAAGATGCCTGAAAGAACAACCGAAGCGTTGCCCCGCCCAAGTCGCTCTCCGAGGTAAACCAGCCGATCGCCCGAGAGCGCAATCGTGGGCCGGCGCGGCGGATCGCTCTTCGCGTCGGCAGAAGCCTCGCCACCCCCGCTAGAAGAAGCGGAAGAGGCAAGCTTCGATTTGGCAGGGGGCGAATTCGACCAGGCCATGTCGTTCTTCGGTCGGAAGGGGGGCGCGGCGGTGGGAAGCGACGGAGGTCAGGAACGTGGAAAAGTTCGTGAAGGTCGTTTTCTCATGTGGGATGCAACGAGCGAACCGACGAACGTGCCTGTAGTGTCACATGGTCGTCACGCACAGCCGCTGTGTCCCATTCCACCCGGCCATGCGGAAACGGCACGAAAGGCTGTGTTTCCATAAGTTCCCCCGGGGCTTGACCCCGCACTCATCCGCGCATTCGCGACCTTGCGCGAGGTGGGCCCACGGTGCATCCGGATCCTTTATGATCCGGATTCGGTGATCCAGCGTGAAAGCGGCCACGTTTCGTCCCAGGGTTCATTTCTTCGTCTGCTGCAATCGTCGGGAAAATTCGCCTTTGGGCCCCGGCTGCAGCGCCAGGGGGGACGCCATCTACGCCGCGCTCAAACGGCGGGTGCAGCAAGACGGGCACATTCAATCGGTCTGGGTTACGCAAACTGGTTGCCTAGGCATCTGTCCGGCCAAAGGGGCCACCGTGGCCGTCTACCCGGAGCAAGCGATCGCGACCGAGGTGGAACCGGCCGA
The DNA here is from genome assembly GCA_037157775.1 of Sorangiineae bacterium MSr12523. Classification (NCBI taxonomy): domain Bacteria; kingdom Pseudomonadati; phylum Myxococcota; class Myxococcia; order Myxococcales; family Pendulisporaceae; genus Pendulispora; species Pendulispora brunnea. The sequence continues at coordinate 951,156 of CP089982.1, read as the reverse complement.
CGTGGACGCGCTTTATGCGCTTTGCGTGAAAGCGGTCGGAAACGGTCGCGTCTGAGCCGCGTTCTTGGAAGAATTGGCCCATGCCCCCTTCGTTGACGCTTCACTTCGACGAGCTCGAGCTCTTGCTCAGCGAGATGGAGAACCTCCAGCGCAAGAAAGTGCTCGACCTCGCGCGCCGGCTCAAGCCCGGCATCGTGCTCGAAGATCTGCAAAATCCGCACGATTTTCCGGAGCTTCAGGACACGGACTGGCACTACGAGGACGGCGTTCTGACGGGCATCAAGAGCGTGCAAACGGCCATTTCCAGGCTGCGGAAGGAGCGGAGCGACGATGGCGAAAAAGCCTAAGGCGCCCGACGGGCCCTTCTCCGGGCTGCGCGAACTTCGCGACAAGATGGTGCAGGAGGAGAAGCAAGCGAAGGAGGAGAAGCAAAAGAAGGGTGCGCCCAAGGCCGCGCCGCGACCTGCTCCTTCGTCACCGTCTCGGGGCAAGTCGTCCGCCCATAGTGCCAATCCCGAAGAGGACGCGCTCGCGTTCCACCGGCTGGTCGCAGGGGTCACGCCGCTCGATCAGACCCGCGGTCGCGTCGCACGGGCGGCGCATGGTCGCGACGAACCAAAGCAGCCGCGCCCCGATCCGCGCGAGGCGATCCGTCAGGAGGTCGACGAGGTGCACGAGCACCTGCGCGCCCTGGTCGAAGGCGGAACGCGCTTCGAGGTGTCCGACGACGGCCGGCACGTGGAAGGACGGCGCATCGACGTGCCCGCCGATTGGGTGCGCCGCCTCCGGCGCGGTCTTCTGCCGATCGATGCGACCGTCGATTTGCACGGCCAGCGGGCCGGCGAAGCGAAAAGCACGCTGGAAGCATTTCTCCAAACGATGCGCGAACGCGGCGAGCGGTGCGTGCTCGTCGTACACGGCAAGGGCGAACATTCGCCGGGCGGGCTCGGCGTGTTGCGCGGCGAAATCGCCGCCTGGCTCTCACAGGGAAGCTCGAGCACACACGTCGCGGCCTTTGCCAGCGCCCACGAAGAGGATGGTGGCACGGGCGCCGTCTATGTTCTCCTACGCCGGTGAATTCTCATCTACGAAATGCGGCGCTTTTGGCGATCGGCGCCCTCGCAGGCTGCGCCGAAACCACGCCGGCCAACGTCGAACGCCCGACCGTGACCGAGCCGAGCTCGGACAACGACACCTTGTTGAGCTTCGACACGGCCCATTGGGGCGCGTTCCACTCGAAGCGCTTCGGGCTGACCTTGCCGGTACCCGAGCCCAAGAATTGGGCGGTGGACGATCATTCGCAACGCGACCTCATGGTGCGCCACGCGAAGACCCGCTCTTTCGTCCAAATGTACGCCACGACGGAACCGAGCCTGGTCAATCGACAGCGATGCGAGGAGCGCGCACGCGCATTGGGCATCGTACCGGCAACGGCCACCAAGTTCACGACGGTGGAGGACGAGCCGACGGTCGGTCCAGGCGCCTACGATACGCGTGTATGGGTGGCCATCGCGCCCGGCGCGACGGACAAAGATCCGATCGTCGGACACGTCTTCGCCTTTGGCGGATATGTGCGAAAATGCCTCTTTTTCCACTTCCAGACCGAGGTGGCCTCGGCCCGTGACGAATCGGCGCTTTCTGCGCGGCTCGCGCTGGTGCGGACCCGCGTGCTCGGCTCCGTTGCGCTGGACGATTTCGACAGTGTTCCGAAGGAGAACGTCCGAAACGTAAAGTAGTGTCTATGATGGGGGAAGTCGTGCACGCACCGCTCGATACCGACGTGGCCATCGAAACGCCCGAACACATCGTTTTTCGGCATCGGGTGGCGGGTCCAGCGCGGCGCGGCCTGGCGTATTTGATCGACGTCTTCGTTTGCTACTTCACGCTGTTCGTCGTCGGCATTGTCGTGCTCTTGGCGTCGGGCGCCGGGGACATCGTCGATCGCATGCAGCACGCACCGCAGACGACCACGGGCATGGGCGTCGGCTTGATGCTCGTGCTCCTTTTCGTCGTGCAGTGGGTCTATTTCGTCGTGTGGGAGACGTGGAAGGGCACGAGCCTCGGCAAGATGGCCCTCGGGCTGCGCGTGGTCACCACCACGGGGCGGCCCATCGGATTCGGCGGCGCCGCATTGCGGAACATCCTGCGCGGGGCGGACGTGCTGCCCATCGGCTACCTCGTGGGCGTCGTCAGCATGCTGCTCACCTCGCGGTTTCAGCGGCTCGGGGATCTGACGGCGAACACCATGGTCGTCATGGTCGATCGCGCGCGCGCCACCGCGCCGGTGCGACTCTGGCCGCCCGCGGAGCCGTACGAGCTGGCGAGCATCCCCGAGCGCGTGATGCTCGACGCCGAGGAGCGCACGGCCATCGAGCTTTTTCTGCGCCGCCGCGGCACGCTCGGTCCTGCGCGCGAGGAGGAGCTCGCGTCGATGATGATGGAGCCACTGGTCCGCCGGCACGGGATCCATCCGCCGCATCCTGGAGTTCATGGCGGCCCGCCACCGCCGAGGCCGTCGCGCCTTCTTGCGCTCCTCTACGAGCGCGCGGCGAATGCGGGACGCGGTGAGGCGCCGACTTCGTCGCGGCACGAGGCGGCGGGAGGGCGGCTTTCGTGGCGCTGACGTCGCACGTCACGGAGGCCGCGTTCATCGCACGGCGCAACCAAGATTGGGCCGAGCTCGAACGCCTCACCCAGCGCGCCGCGAACCAAGACGTGAGCGCGCTCGAGGTGCAGGAGGTCACGCGCATCTCCCCGCTCTACCGCGACATTTGCGCCGATCTGGCGCGTGCCCAGGCCGCCCGCTACAGCGCGCCGTTGGTCGATTACTTGCACGCGCTCACGGCGAGTGCGCACTCGGTGCTGTACGCCCTGCCGCCGCGCCCGCGCTTCACATTTTCGCTACGTGGCAAGAAAAGCGCGTTCCTCGCCTTCCCCCGCGCGGTGCGCGCCCATTGGCCGACCATGCTCTTGGCGGCGTTCCTCTTTTTCGGCCCATTCCTCTTCGGGGCCATCGCCTCCATCGCGGAGCCGAGCTTCGCCTTCCGCGTGGTGCCCGAGTCGCAACTTCGTCCGCTGGTCGACGGCTACGCCAAGGGATTCGCCACCGGGCGCCAAGCCGGTGAAGGCGCGATGATGGCGGGCTTCTACGTGAACAACAACGTGGGCATCGCCCTGCGGTGCTTTGCCACGGGCATCTTCGGCGGCCTCGGGTCCGCATTTTACTTGGTGCAGAACGGCCTCGCGATTGGTGCCATCCTTGGATACGTGGCCTCGCAAGGCGCCGGTGGCAATTTGCTTCTGTTCATCATCGGCCATAGCGCGTTCGAGCTCGGCGCCATCGTCATCGCCGGCGGCGCGGGCATGTCGCTCGGGTGGTCCATCATCGCGCCGGGCAACAAGACCAGGCTCGCCTCACTGCAATCGGCCGGGCGCGACGTCGCCGTCATCGTGAGCGGTGCGGCGGTGATGCTGCTCATCGCGGCCGCCATCGAGGCCTTCTGGTCGGCGTCGAGCATGCCGGCCGTCGTCAAAGTCATCTTCGGGGCCACCTGGCTCCTGGTCGTGCTCTCGTACATCTTCCTCGCGGGCCAGGACGAGCCTTGGGAGCGCACATGAGCGATCTCAACGTCCACGGCGCGCGCGTGGTGTTGCGGCAACGGCAATTCATCGACGTGGTCGACCTGGCGGTGCGCTTCGTCGCGCTTCATGGGCGGCCGTACGCGCGGCTTTCGCTGATCGTGCTGCTGCCGTCGTTCCTGGTCACGTGGGGCCTCGGCCAGGCCATCGACTGGGCATGGGGATGGCTCGCCGTGTTCGCGCTTCTGCCGCTGGCGGCCGCCCCCTTTACCGTGCTTGCATCGCGCCTGATGTTCACCGAGCAAGTGCGCCTGCGCGAGGTGCTCGCGGTCACCTTGCGCAGCGTGCCGCGGCTCGTGCTCGCGCGCACGCTGCAGACCTTGGCCGTGGGGGCAGCGCTCTTCATCTTGGTGTTGCCCGCGATATGGGCGCAAGCGCTCCTTCTGTTTCTTCCCGAGGTCATCCTGCTCGAGCAGAGCCGCTTTTTTCCGGCCATCTCGCGCGCCGGGCGCATTGCGCATGCTCAGGTGGGGAACGTGGTGCTGGCGGTGATTCTCCTCGCGCTGTTCGTGGGAGGCACGCCCTTCCTCGCCGATGCGGCGGGGCGCATGGTGCTCGACAACTTGCTCGAGGTGCGTCCGCCGGAGCCGCTCACCGTCGTCGGAGGAAGCGCGCTTTCGCTGTTCGGGCTCTGGGCGGCACTTCCTTTCGTCAGCACGATTCGCTTCCTCTTCTACATCGACCTGCGCACCCGCACCGAGGGTTGGGACATTCAGACGCGCTTTGCCGCACTCGCCGCGCGCTCGCAGCAGCAGGAGCAAGGAGTCTCCGCGTGAGGGTGCGCGCCGGGCTCGTGACATGCCTCGCCGTCCCCGTGTTCCTGATGGGCGTGCTCGGGGCGCCCGCCCAGGCAGGCCGGCCGCGTACGATGGGCTCCTCGGGCCTATTGGACCCTGCGCGCGCCGAAAAGGACGCGCCCAACGTCCTTCGCGAGAACAATGCATTCTGCAAGGAACCGAGCCGCCCTCTCTCGTTTCGTGCGCGCTCGCTCTGCACGGTGGCCGAGCGCATCCCGAATTGCGAGGGCTTCACGGCGGCTTGCGCGGCGGAGCAGCATCCCGTCACGCCGGAAAAGCAGCCCGAAGGCGACAGCGGCTTCCTCGATGCGCTGAAGAGGGTGCTCGGGCAGGTGGCCACCATCGTCATCTACCTCCTCATCGGCGCGGTGATGATCGCCATTCTCCTTCCGCTGCTGCGCGTGATCGTTCGTTCGCGGAAGGACAAGGCGCTCGCCGATCAGGCGGAGGGTCCCAAGGTCGCGGTGGGCATGGTTCCGCCCCCGCAGGCCGACCTGCTCCCGGAGGACGACGCCGAGGTCCTGCTTCGCCGCGCCGACGGGCACGCGCAACAAGGCAACCTCGAGGCGGCGCTGTTCACGTACTTGAACGCGTCGCTGCGTGCGCTGGACAAGCGGGGCGCCATTCGGATTGCGCGCCACCGCACCAACGGGGAGTACGTGCGCGCGTGCAGCGAAGCCGAGACGAAGGAGCCGCTCTATGCGATCGTGCGCGACGTCGATCGCGTGCAGTTCGGCGGCGCTCGACCGACGCCGGACATCGTGGCGCGCACGGCCTCGCGGGCAACGGCCATCGTGCGCACCGCCGCCGCGGTCGCATCGACGCTGATGCTCGCGGTGCTGGTCGGCGGCTGCAGCCTTCCGTCCCATGGCGGACGAGCAAGCGATCCGGCAGGCCAGGAAATCCTGGCCGATCTGCTGCAGTGGCAGGGGGTGACGGTAAGGCCGCTGGGCAGCTCGCTCGCCAGCGTGCCCCTTCCCGATCCGGAGCAGGCCGTGCCGCAGACGTACGCGATCCTCGTCGACACGGACCGCACGCCGCTCGAAACGACGACCGAGCTGCACTTGATGCGCTGGGTGCGCGGCGGCGGGTTTCTCGTGCTCGCGGGCGCGCCCGTTCGCTGGCCCGACGAGTTGGGCGCCGCCATGGAGACCTCCACGTCGTCCGACATCGAGGTGGAATCGCTGACCGACGACGGCACGACGCGCACCGATCGCGGGCGGCTCGTTCACCCGGCCGCCGTTCGCTTCAAGGAGGCGCTGCCGGTTCGCGTGCAGGTTGCACGCACCGGCGACGACAAGTGGTACGCCGCTTACCAATCGCTGGACCGCGGACGGATCCTCACCATCGCCAGCAGCGATTTCCTGATGAACGCGCAGCTCGCGCAGCCGGCGAACGCCGCGGCCATGGTGTCCATTCTGCGCCTTTTGGACCGCGCGGAGCTGCGGCTGGCGCTTCCGCAGGATGGGATTTCGCCGCCGTCGAATCCGATCACGGCGCTCGAGCGCTCGGGGCTCGGGCTGGCGCTGTACCACGCGCTCGCGGCGACGTTGGTGCTCTTCGTCGCCGTGGGGGTGCGCCTTTCGCGCGCGCGGCCGAATGCACCGCAGACGCGGCGCGCCTTCACGGAGCACATCGAGGCGACGGGCACGTTTTACCACCGCCGGCGCGCAGCGAGCCACGCCCTGGCCGCCTACGCGCGCTACGCCGAGGAGCGCGTGCGCCAACGGCTGCCGCGCGGCAATCACGACGTGGGCGCATGGCTCGGCCAGCGCTCCGGCGTGAGCGTGGAAGAGTGCACGCAAATCTGGCAGCGCGCCACGAGCGCCCAAACCGCCGCCATTCCGCAGGGCGACGAGCTTTTCGTGCTCAAGCGACTGAGCGCCATCGTATCTCTTGCGCTGCGACTGGACTAAACAAAGACGGAACGCGAATGGACGCCGAGCAATTTCGAACCACGTACGAGCGCATCAGGCAGCAGATGTCCAAGGTCATCGTCGGCCAGGAGGAGCTCGTCCACGGCGTGCTCGTGGCGACCCTCGCGCAAGGTCACGCCTTGGTGGAAGGCGCGCCCGGGCTGGGCAAGACGCTGGTCGCGCGCACCTTGGGGGTCGTCTCCAGCTGCATCTTCAAGCGCATTCAGTTCACGCCCGACTTGATGCCCAGCGACGTGACCGGCTCCTCGGTGTTCGACCGCACCACGGGCAGCTTCACCTTCGTGGCGGGCCCGATCTTCACGCAGCTGCTCCTTGCCGACGAGATCAACCGGGCGCCGGCGAAGACGCAGTCGGCGCTGCTCGAGGCCATGCAGGATCGGCAGGTCACTGTCGATGGGCATTCGCGGCCGCTGCCCCTGCCCTTCGTAGTGGTGGCCACGCAGAACCCGGTGGAGTCGCAAGGCACGTACCCGCTGCCGGAGGCGCAGCTCGATCGCTTCCTGGTGAAGCTCACGGTGCTCGATCCGCCGCGCGAGGTGGAGCAGAAGATCGTGCTCTTTCATGCGCGCGGTTTCGATCCGACGGATCTGTCGCGGCTGGAGCCGGCCACCTCGCCCGACGAGCTGCTGAAGATGCAGCGCTTCGCCGCGCAGGTGCGCGTGGACGAGGCCATCATCGCGTACATCGTCGATCTCGTGCGGCGTACCCGCGAGGATCGGGCCATCGAGCTGGGAGCATCACCGCGTGCATCGATTGCGCTTTTGAAGACGGCCCAAGTCATCGCCGCAAGCTCGGGGCGCGACTTCGTGACGCCCGACGACGTGAAGCCCATGGTCGCCCCCGTGCTGCGCCATCGCGTGATGCTCCACCCGGATGCGCAGCTTCAAGGCGTGACGGCGGACGACCGCATTCTGGACATCGTGCGCAGTGCACCCGTGCCGCGCGTCGGCTAGCCCGCGAGCGCCCGGTGGTCCCGACCCAACGATTCACCGCGCTGCTCTTTTTCATCGCCGTCGTGGCGTTGGTGGCGGGGTTCGTGTCGCAGGTTCGCCCGGCGCTCATCGCGCTGGACGTGCTCGCGGGGTTCGCGATGTTGCTCGATGCCGCGCTCGCGTTCGGGCGGCGGGTGCAGGCGGAGCGGCATGCGGCGGCTATTTTCTCGGTGGGGCGGGCCAACCCGGTGACCATCACGTTGCGCAATCGCAGCGGGCGCGCGTTGAGCGGCGTCCTGTCCGACGATCCACTGGACGACTGCGAGACGAAGGATCTGCCGGCGCGGTTTCTTTTGCCCGCGCACGCCGAGGTTCATCTTCGCTACGAGGTGCACCCCACGCGGCGAGGGCCGCGTGACTTTCGCGGGGTGACGGTGCGCTACACGTCCATTCTCGGCCTGGTGGCACGCCAGGAGCGCATCGAGCTGCCGGCGCACGTCGATATTTTCCCCGACGTGCACGCGGCGCGCTCGCTGGAGCTTTTGCGCCGCCAGGGGCGACAGGACGCGCGACTCGGTTCGCTGCGGGTGCGCGGCGGCGACACGGAGTTCGAGCGGCTTCGGCCCTACCAACGCGGCGACGAGGCGCGGCACATCGACTGGCGCGCGTTCGCCCGGCGCGACGATCCGACGGTGCGGCAGTACCAGGCGGAGTCGAACCAGAACGTCATGTTCGCGTTGGACGTCGGCCGCGGGATGCGCGGCACGTCGAAGGGCCTCAGCAGCGTCGACCACGCGCTCAATGCCGCGCTTCTCGCGGCCGATGTCGCGCTCCGAGGCGGCGACAAGGCCGGGATGATCGCCTTCGACGATGCGCCGCGCACGTTTTTGCCGCCCATGGGAGGCCGCGCAGGAGGCCGAAAGCTCACGCGCGCGACCTACGCACTGGAGGCGGGCTTCGCCGCGACGGATTACCACGCGGCCATCTCATTTCTGCAGACGCAGGTGCGGGCGCGTTCGCTGTTCATCATTTTCACGAACCTGCTCGACCCGCGTTCGGCCAAGGAGCTTGCCTCGGCGCTGCGAGGGCTCCTCCCGCGTCATCTGCCTCTCTGCGTGCTCATGCGCGATCGCGACGTGGAAGATCTCGCGACCGCACCCGCCGACACGGCGCACGATCTCTACGTGCGCGCGGCCGCCGCCGAGGCCCTCGCCTGGCGCGATGGCCTCATCCGCACCCTGCGAACCTCGGGGGTGCTCGTGCTCGACGTTTTTCCCGACGATGTCACCCCCGAGCTCGTGAAGGGCTACCTCGAAATCAAGGCCCGCCGCCTTCTCTAGGCTCTAGGTTTTGGGCGGCGTCTCGCGGGGGTAGGACTGCTCGAAGCGTGGGAGGCCGTCGTCGGGGACATCTTCCCAGGCGGCCTTGTCGGCGAAGAAGATGTGCACGGCCGGTTTGACCTCGGGCTCGTCGTCCAAGGTGCCCAAGGTCACGTCGATGACCTCGGGCGTCTTGTCGTCCTCGAAAAAGAGCGATGACCCGCAGCGCGAACAGAACGAGCGCCGCACGTGCTCGCTCGAGGCGTACGCGGTGATCGCGTCTGCGCCGGCCACGATGCGCAAGCGCTCGCGCTTCATGCTGGTGTACGTACCGCAGGCGGCGCCGTGGAATTTCCGGCACATGCTGCAGTGACAATGGGAGCTACGGCGAAGGGACCCGTCGATTTCGTACCGGACGGCGCGGCAAAGACAGCTTCCTAAGTGCATGGAAGCCATCCTACCGCGCCTTCGGTAGAAACTACTTCTGCGTCGGGCCGCGCTTGGCCAAGAGATCGGCGAAGGTGCCGAACTTGGCCTCGCGCTTTACCTGCTGCCGGTACTGCTGGTAGGCGCTGCGCTCGCTTTCTTCCTGCATCGCCCGGATCGACAGCTTGATCTCGGAGCGCTTCGGGTCCATCTCGATGACCTTGGCATCGAGCGTGTGACCCGGCGGGAAGGCCTTGCGCAAGTCGGTACCGCGCGGGGTACCCGTGCCGCCGGCCGGGATGAAGCCGCGGGCATGACGACCCGTGGCGCCCAGCACGCGCACCGTGAGGCCGCCGGTCTCGATGGAGACGACCTGCACTTTGACGACCTTGTGCAGCTGCACGCGCTGCGGAGTTTCCCCCGCCGCGTCGCCGGTCGGAGCCGGATGCAGACCGATGCGGTGCGAGCCCGGATCGAGCGAGGCCACCACCACTTCGATGGGATCGCCGACGTTCACCACCTCGCTCGGATGCTCGATGCGCTTGATCGCGAGATCGGCCGTGTGAATCAGGCCGTCGACCCCGGGCTCGAGCTCCACGAAGGCGCCGAAGGGCTGCAGGCGCACGACCTTGCCCGTGTGCTTCGTGCCGAAGGCGTACTTCTCGGCGACGGCGCCCCACGGATCGGGAATGGTCGCGCGGCGTGAGAGCCACACTTTGCCCTTTTCGTCGATGCGAAGGATCTTCACCTCGACCTGGGCGTTGACCTTGAAGACGTCCGACGGCGTGTCGCCTCGGTTGTGGCTCATCTCGGTCAGCGGCACCAAGCCTTCGACGCCGCCGATATCGATGAACGCACCGAATTGAACGACGCTGCGGACGGTACCGGTCACCGTCGTGCCGGGCTGGATCTTCGCGAGGGCAGCCTCGCGCGTGACCTTGGCCTCGGCCTCGAGCAGCGCGCGGCGTGAGAGCACCACGTCGCGACCGCGCTTGCCGTACTGCGTGACGAAGAAGGGCAAACGCCGTCCGACCAGCGGATGCAGATCCGCACCGAGACGCAGATCCATGTGCGAGCCCGGCGCGAAGGCGCGAACGCCGTCCACGTCGACCTCGACACCACCCTTGATGACGCCGGTGACGAGACCGAAAATCTCGGTCTTCTGCTTGAAGGCCGCCGCAACCTGCGGCTTGGCCTTGGAAGCGCGCTTCGGATGGTGCGTGAGCACCACGAGTCCTCCGCGGCCGCCGTCGTTGTGCACGACGCCCACGAACGGAGCACCCGCTTCGAGGACAACCCGCGGCAACTGCACGACGCCCGGCCCGGCCGGCTCGGCAGCGCCTTCCGCAGACGGCTGCTCGGATCCGGACTCGGAGGCTGCGGCCTCGTTGCCTTCGCCTTCGACGGCAGCCGGCGCTTCCGCGCCTTCTGTCGTCGGCGCGGCCTCGGCGGCCGGCGTTTCACCTTCCGGCGCAGCGCCCTCGGTGGGCGGCTCGCTCTTCGGGCGGGACTGAACGATGCGGCGATGGTTCGCCAGGTCCAGATCCGCGTGGTTTTCACCCCCGGCAACGTGGCCGTTGGTCAGCGCAGGCTCGGCGGCCTCGGCGCTTGCCTCGGCAACGGGAGCGCCCTCCGCGCTGGCCGGCTCGGTCGCAGCCTTCGCGGCGGCTTCCTTGGCGGCATGATTCGCGGCAGCGGCAGCCTCGGCGGCGTCGGGATCGCGACCGGAGATGATGGCCTCGGCGCGAGCTTCCGCACGGCGAGCCTCGTCTTCGATTTGATCCGCGACGTCCTCGGGCAGCAGCAGCTCGAGTTTGTCGAAGATGGCCCGGCCCTTCCCGGACAGATCGACGAAGATCGCGTCCTCGCCCACCTCGAGGATCTTGCCGAAGACGACGTCGCCCACGTTGAACGCAGGGCGCTCGCGCGCGTCTTTGGCAGGGCGATCCTTCTTCGGCTTCTTCTTCTTGTCCTTCTTGGACTTGTCGCCCGCCTTGGCCTCGGCGCCGCCCTCACCAGGCTTCGCCTCTTTGGCTTCCGCGGCCTCGCCACCTTCGGCGCTTGCCTGGAGCGCTGGCGTCTCGCCGGCTTGAGAGTCATCGGACTCCCCGTCGTCTGCGCCCTCCTCGTGGGCGCTGTCGGGACCCGCGCCGGCGCCGGCAGCTTGCGCGCCTGCGGCAGCACCGGGCTTCTTCCGACGACGGCGACGGCGCTTCTTCTTCTCGGGTGCCGCGCCGCCCTCAGGCGATGGGGTCCCTGCCGAAGCGCTCTCGCCCGAAGACGAAGCTTCGCCCGCGCTACCACTACCAGGAGCGGATACCTGCGAAGGATCCGCCTCGGAAGCGTTGCCGGGGGAGGTGGAAACAGACGGTGCATCGTTCGGCGAAGCCGATGACGATTCGATAGAAGGCGTACTCGCGTTCACTTTGGGTGCGCTCGAGATATCAGTTTGGGTCTTTCCCGTCGACGACGGGTCCGGCGAATCGATCGGGTTCACAGCGAAGCCTCTGTCCAGAAGGGCGAGCACCATAGCGCACGGACACGCATCGGCCTAGTACCGTCGGCGGTGATCATGCGACAATCGTGCGATTCGTACCGGCGCTCACACCTGAAAGCGTTTCGGCGCTCGTGCCGGAGCCCAATATCGGCTCCGCAGGCCTTACGCCGGGCGGCGCGATGAGGTCGGCGGCGAGCCCGTGGGCCGCCAACCGATTCTGATAATAAAAGAGCAAACGTGTATCCGCCAAGACGAGATCGCTTCCGCGTGGGGTGATGACTTCGTTCGCGTGGTATCCAGAAAAGGCCCGGAGCGCCTCGGCCAGGATAGCCTCACCTTTGGCCGCGCGCACCGTAGGTGCCAACACTATTTCGCCGCGATCGGCCATTTTTCGAACCTCCCCGAGAAGCCGTTCGATGTCATTCGCCATTTCCGCCCGCGGAACGACGACGTCATCGCTATGGCGCAGCAGAGCAAAGATGTCCGCCTTGCCGGAAGTCGAACGTAGCTTCTCGAATGCTACGGCGGCGACCAGATGCGTCGCCATCACGACCGTATCGCGCTTATAGGCCTCGCAAATGGCTTCGCCAAGCTCGCGCGTGTATTCGGCGTCCCGCGCCACGTCGTGCACGGGCCGGTCTTTCGCATCGTAGACGTACGTTTTCGCGTCTACGACGCGGCCGCGTGCGTCGTGGCTGCGTCCCAGCTCATCCACGGTATTTCCAAAACAGTCCATTGGGCGGGAAAATCGAATGACGCAGCTCGCATCCATTTTGAGCAGCTTCTGCATGAACGCCGCAATGCGGCCAAACCGCGTCGATTCGTCGTCGTCGATGATGTAGCGCGATTTTCCTTCTTCCTGAAGGAAGTCGTCGATGAGCGTCTCCGCCTCGAGCGTAAGCAAGTAATTGATGGTCGCTGGCACGAAAAAAACCGGCTGAAGCCTGCCCCGCTCGGCCGAGCGCGCAAAGGCCTCGATGCCCGTTCCGGCGAGGCCGAGCTTTAGTTTTCGCTCCACGCCACCCGAACGCGAGCGGGTGCCGCCCGGAAAGAAAAGACTGTGGTAGCCCCGCTCGAGGAGCACGCAGGAGTACGTCTTGAGCACGTCTTTGTAGAGCGAGTGCTTTAGCCGTCGGTCGACGCGGTAAGCACCGAGATTTTGCATGAAGAAGCTGAGCACCGGATTGGTGAACAGATTTTTTCCCGCACCATAGGTCGCCGGCGGAAGCTGCGAGCGCTCCAACGCAAAGCCGAACACCACCGAATCGAGGTTCGACAGGTGCGTGGGGACGTAGACCAAGGTTCCTATCGAGGAGAGCGCGCGAATGTGCGCGACGGGGCCCTCGACGAGAATGCGCCCATCCAGCGCGCTCATATCGCCGATGTGGGCCAATTGGCGAAGCGTGTGCCGCGGCTTGAGCATGGCACCGAGCACGGGCACCGTCGCGCGTGAGACGACCTTGTACACGCGCGGATCGAAATTGCCCGCGACGTCCCACGCATAGCGCCGCGCGAGCTCCTCGAGCCGCACGTGCTGCTGATCCTGCGTCCAACGCCCCAACGATCTGGCCAGCGCGCGCCACTCCACGAGCTCGTCCCCGCCATTGACGCTCAGGCGACGGATCTCGTGGTAAGCCGCGTCGTTGAGCAGAAAAAGCGGATCTTTCGCGGAATCGCACACACGCTTCACCACCTCGTCGACGATGGTCGACCGCGCGGCGTTGAACCCCATCAGCGGCGTCTGCATGGGTGCAACTCTAGCGTCAATATGGAGACGCTCGCCGCAGTTTCTCTGGAAGAGAATTGAACAGGGAGACGGGGAGGCGGGGAGGGGTTCCGGCGTGAGGCGGCGCGGAACGCTTTTTTTGGGGTTTCCAGTTCGCTCAAGGAGCCGATTGGAAACCCAAAAAACTCCTCGTCTCCTCGTCTCCCCGCCTCCCTGTGAATTCTTCTTCCTAGACTAGGTGAGTCGTTCCTGCCCCGCCATCGGGACAGCGGCCAAGGCTTCTTGCACCTCGGCTACAATCATGGCGGTGAGTTTCGCGTACAGCGCATCGCCTTCTTCGGCGGTGGCCTCCTGAGGCGCCCCGGTGTACGCGCGGTCGATGCCCATTTCGGCAAAGGACGATTTTCCCGCGCGAATGCCGTCGGCCAAGCTAATCGGAACCTTCGGCAGGGCCTGGGCCGCGGGTCGAACGGACGCGGGGTCCGCGGCCAGGACCAGCGACGTCTCGTAACGCCCCGCGTGGCAATCGCCGCGCTTGAACTCGTCCGAGAGGGTGCGGGCCCAGCGACGGGTCAGCGGACACGCCACCGACGCGCGACCTTGCGGCAGCGCAACGATGGCCGCACGCACGGCCGCATCGTGCGCGGGCTCGAGATGGTTGTTCACGAGGCAGACGTGCGAAAAGCCCTCGGCGAGGATGGCCCGGGCGATGGCCTCGAGGTACGCCGTGAGCACCGGCGCGGGAATGGAGAGGGCCCCTGCGAAGCCGTGCGCGTAATCGGTCACGCCGTACGAGACGGGCGGCGCCACGTACGTCGCAACGCCTTCGCGACGCAGGGCCTCGGCCGCGCGAAGGGCGGCTTCCTCGCTGATCACCGTGTCGGTGGCCAACGGCAGGTGCGGACCATGCGGCTCGACACTGCCTACGGGAACCAGGACGCACGTGGGCGGGCGGGACGTGATGGCCGCCACGTCCTCGGTCGTGAGATCGGCGAGGCGCACGCTCATGGGGCTCGCTTCGCCGCCTCGAGTGCGCGCAGCGCTTTGCGATCGACCTTGCCGCGGTCATTCTTGGGGACGTCCGAGACGAACTCGATGAGGCGCGGATATTTGTGCTTCGAAAGCCGCCCCTTGGCAAAGTTCTGAAGCTCGTCGGCCAGCGCCTTGGAAGGCTGCGTGCCTTCGCGGACGATGACGAAGGCCTTCGTCTTGAGGAGCCCTTCTTCTTCGACGCCGATGACCGCGGCCAACGCGACGGCGGGGTGGTGCATGAGGCAATCTTCCACCTCGATGGGCGAGACCCAAAGACCGCTCACCTTGAGCAGCTCGTCGGCGCGCCCCGCGAAGTACAGGTAGCCCTGCTCGTCGATGCGAAAGAGATCGCCCGTGCGGCACCAATGGCCGTGGAACGTGCGGAAGCTTTTGTCGCGGTCCAGGAAGTAACCGTGGGCGACGCTGTCGCCTTTGACCCAGAGAACACCGATTTCACCGGGCGCGCATGGCGTGGCGCCGGGGCCCTCGGCCTCCTCGGGCAGGATGCGCAGCTCGTAGCCGTCGACGACCTTGCCGAGCGAGCCCGGTTTGATGTCGCCGGGGCGGTTCGATGCGTAGATGTGGAACATCTCGGCGGAGCCGATGCCGTCGTAGACGTCGCTGGAGAATCGCTCGAGCCAGCGCGTGAGGAGCGCCTCGGGGAGGGCTTCGCCCGCGGAGAGCGAGAAGCGGATGCTGCTCAAGTCGAGGCCGGGCTTGCCGTCTTTGCGAAGGGTGTTGTCGTACTCGAGCAGCTTGCCCAGCATGGTGGGCACGTTGGTGACGACGGTGGGGCGGTACATCTCGATGGCACGCACCAGGCTTTCCGGCGTGGGCCGCTCGCTGAAGAGGCCCACGGTGGCCCCAACGGCAAAGGGGAACATGAGGTTCGTACCGGTGGCGTATCCGAAGTAGAGACGCGAGACGCTCACCGTCACGTCGTCGCGCCGGTAGCCCACGGTCCCTTTGGCGTACACCTCGGTGTTGTACGCAAAGTCGCGGTGCGAGTGCATGTTCGCCTTGGGCTCCCCCGTCGAGCCGCTGGTGAAGAGCCAAATCGCCGCCTCGTCCCGCGCCACCACGGGAGCATCCGCGCGAATGCGCACCTCGTCGAGGCACTCCGCCAAGTCGACGAAAATAGGCCCGGCGGCCCTCGGCAGGGGCGTCTCCGGATCCTCGCCCGTCGCCGCATCCGGCACCACGAAGACGCGCCGCACCTCGTTGACCGTGAGCCCGCGAATCTTCTCCGCCACCTGCGGCACGGTCACCACCGCGGTCGCGCGCGTGTACTCGATCAAGTACGCGATCTGCTCGAACGGCGAATCCGGGTTGGCCATCGCCACGACGCAACCCGCGCGCAGCACGCCGAAGAACACCCATGCGAAGGGCGGCACGTCCGGCAGCACGATGAGCACGCGCTCGCCGCGGCGGATGTCCGCTTCGATGAGCGCCGAGGCCATCTGCTTCGTCCGCTCGGCCACGCGCCCGTACGTGTACGCGCGATCGCCGAAGCGAAGCGCCACCTTGTCGCCCAGGCCCTCCTTCAGCCGATCGAACAGGTAGTAGTCCGCCAGGTTGAAGATCTTCGGAAACGTCGGCCTGTCGTTCATGTCGAACCCCTCAAGAGAGCGTCGCCCGCACGGTTGGGCTCATCGGACCATGATTGCCCGCCAAGTCGTACGGACGTATCGCGTAACGGTACACTTGGCCGCCGAGCACGCGTGCATCTTCGTAGCGCGTCGAGCTTCCCCGCACGCTGGCGTGGTGCAGCAAGAGTCCGTCACCCTCCGCGCGCATCACTTGGTAGCCATAGATGGCCTCGTTGTCCGTGGCTGATTTCCAGCGGAGGAGCACCCGCCCATCTTTGCATTCCGCACGCAATTCGGGTCCCGTCTGCGGCCACACCGGCGCGATGACATCATGACTCTCCGGCGCGCGCCCGAGCGCCTTCGGCCAAAGTGTGCACGTCACCTTGCGGAAGTTTTCGTCCAGCGCCTTGCAGACGTTGCCGTAAACACAACGCACCACCGTATCTTCGCGCCCTTCGCGCCACTTGCGTGGCAGGTCCGGATCGGCCAGCAGCGCGCGCGCCATGCCCACGAGGTCGCCCTTTTCGTGCGCCACGACCTTTTCGGCGAGTTCGCGCGTCGGGATCTTTCCCACGGCGACGACGGGGGTGGAGAAGCCCGCCGAGCGCACGGCCGCGCGCACGGCCTCCGCGATGTAAAGGTTGGCGCCGTCCGGGTACTGATTGCCCGGCATGCACCGATCGCCGGAGTAGCCCGTGTACGGGTAGAGCGGCTCGCCCGGAATGGGCCGCGCGTCCTCGAATTTGCCGCCCGCCGAGAGCGAGAGGTAATCGGCACCGGCGCCCGCGAGGCGCACGGCAATCGGGCCCGCATCGAGCACCGTGTAGCCGTTCCGGATGCACTCCTCGCCGAGAAAGCGCACGCCCACGGGAAAGTCGTTGCCCACCAGGCTGCGCACGCGCTCGAGCACGCGGACGGGCAGCCGCAGGCGATTCTCCAAGGTGCCGCCGTACTGGTCCTTGCGCGGGTTCACGCGCGAAAGGAACGACGACAGGGTGTACGCGTGCGCCATGTGCAGCTCGACCCCATCGAAGCCGCACTTGCGCGCGCGCACGGCCGCCATGCCGTAGGCCTCCACGATGTCGTCGATCTCCTGGAGGGAGAGCATGTCCACCGTTTGACGCCAGCCCGAGCGCGAGATCTTCAGGAAATGGATGATCTGGGGGACGATCTTGCTCGGTCCTGCGTCGTGGCACAATCGAGCGAGCTCGGTGAGGCCGGGGGTGAACTCGTCCGAGCCAATGCGAAGCAGCGGACCGCTCTTGGCCGTGTGCACCGCCATGGCCTCCACCACGATGAGGCCCACCTCACCTTTGGCGAAGCGCGCGTAGCGCGTTTTGATGTCCGCGTTGACGACGCCGTCCTCGCCCGAGAGGCGCGTCACCATCGCCGGAAGCACCAGGCGATTGGGCAGTAGCATCGAGCGAATGGGAAAGGGTTGGAACAGCACCGCTACTTCTCCGCCGCTCCCGCGAGCGCCGAGCCGATGATGAGCTTTTGAATTTCCGTCGTGCCTTCGTAAATGCGCAGGGCGCGAATTTCGCGGTAAAGGCGCTCCACGACGGAATCCAAGGTGACCCCCAGGCCACCGTGGAGCTGCACCGCGCGATCGATGATGCGCTGCGCGGCCTCGGTGGCGAACATCTTGGCCATGGCCACCGCCGTGGGATCGCGCGAATCGGGGTTTTCGTCTTTGAGCCACGCCGCGCGAAAGACGAGCAGGCGGGCCGCATCGAGCTCCGTCGCCATTTCGGCGAGCGCGGCCTGCGTCAGTTGGAAATCGGCGAGGCGCTGGCCGAATTGCTGCCGCCTGCGCACGTGCGCGATGGCCTCGTCGAGCGCGCGCGCCGCCATGCCGTTGGCAGCCGCCCCGACCGACGTGCGAAACACGCCCAAGGTTCCCAGCGCGAGGCGCATGCCATGGCCCACCTCACCCACGAGCGCCGCCGCGGGCACGCGACAGTTCTGCATGCGAAGGCGCCCCAACGGGTGGTCCACGCTCATGGGCACGGGCGAAAGCTCGAGCCCCGGGGCATCGGCCTCCACGACGAAGGCGCTGATCCCTTTTTTGGAGCCCGCCGGGTCGGCATTGGCGAACACCACGTAGTGCCGCGCGATGCCCACGTTGGAGATGAACACCTTTTCGCCGTCGAGCCGCCAGGCATCGCCTTCGCGCCGCGCGGTGGTGCGCATCGAGGCAACGTCGCTTCCCGCCTCGGGCTCGGTCAACGCAAACGCGGCCACGCGCTCGCCGGAGACGACCTCCGCGAGGAAGCGCTCCCGATCGGGAAACGCGGGCGAGGACACGATGGGAAACGAGCCGAGCCCCTGCACCGCGAAAATGGAGTCGGCCAACGGCGAGCGGTACGCGAGCGACTCGCGCACGATGCAGAGCGCACGCACGCTCACCGGCGCGGCCAGGTGCTGCAGGTAGCCTTGCTTGCCGAGGTGCGGAACGACGTCCTTGGGAACGTGAAGCGCGGGCGCGTCCCCTTCGACGAAATCCGCATGGCAGCGTTCTCCCAGCCGAAGATGCTCCGGCGTGAAGAACATGGGCAGGTCGAAGGTGGACGGCTTCATGCTATTTCGCCTGCCAAGGTTGGCTCGCACCGGCGAAGGTGGGCGGCGTCTTCTTCTGCCAGGCGTCGAACGCGGTGCGAAAATCCGGGTGCTGCATGCAGATGGCCTGCACTTGCGCCTCCGCCTCGATGGCCGCCTCGAGGGGCATGGTGTGCTCGCTTTCGAGCATTTGCTTGGTCATCGCGTGCGCGAACGCCGGGCCGGAGGCGAGCCTTTTCGCAAGCTTCTGCGCCTCGGGGACACACTCCTCGGGGGTGACGACCCGGTTCGCCAGGCCAATGCGCAGTGCGTGCTCGGCGCCGATGATGTCGCCGGTGAAGAGCAGCTCGCTGGCGTGCCCGAGGCCCACCACGCGCGGGAGCAGGTACGCGGCCCCCATGTCGGCGCCGCAAAGGCCCACCTGCGGAAAGATGAACCCGAAGCGGGCCTTCTCGCTGCAGATGCGGATGTCGCTCGCCAGGGCGATCACCGCGCCGGCGCCCACGGCCACGCCGTTCACCGCCGCGACGACCGGCCTGCGCAACTTGCGAATGTTGGCAATGAGCCGCCCGGTGGCCCGCGTGAAGGCGACGAGGCCCTGCATGTCGCGCGAAAAGAGCTCGCCGATGATGTCCTCGACGTCGCCGCCGGAGCAGAAAGCGCGCCCTTCGCCCGTGATCACCACGGCGCGGATTTCGTCGTGCGCGTTCATCTCGTCGAAGGTGTCGGCGAGCTCGCGGTACACCTCGAAGGTGAGCGCGTTGAATCGATCCGGGCGCGACAAGGTCAGGGTCGCCACGCCGTCTTCGAGGGCGTAACGGAATGTCTCGGGGGCTATCGCCTTCATGGCTATTCCTTGGTGCCGTTGCGCGATTCGGCTCGCGCGGTATGGGTCCCCAGCGATTCGCGAAGCTTGCCCAGCAGGCGCCGCATTTCGCGGCGCTCCGCCGGATCGAGCGCGGAGAGAAGCTCGCCCACGTGGGCCGCATGCAGCGGCATCAACTCGGCGAGAAGCTCGCGCCCTTTGCGCGTGAGAAAGACGCGCGACAGGCGGCGATCGTTCGGGTCCGCCCGGCGCACGACCACGCCATCGCGCTCCGCCCGATCGACCAGCCCGGTGAGGTTGCCGGCCGTCACCAAGAGGCGACGGCTCAGCGCGGCAAGGGTTTGCCCGTCCTCATTCTCGAGACTGGCCAGCAGGTCGAACCGCGGCAGGGTGATCTGCCCGTCGAGCCGCCGCCGCATCTCGACCAACATGCGATTGTGGCAGTCGAGCAGGCGCACCCATAGGCTCACGTCCCGCGCGCCAGCCGAAAGCTTTGGAACGGAGGTGCTCATCCGCGCTCGCCCGACTCACTTCGGAAGCGAGGCGACGCCCTCGATCTCCACCAGTGCGCCCGGCTCGAGCAGGCCCGAGACCTTCACCAGGCTCATCGCCGGGTAGTAGTTGCCCATGCGCGCACGCCAGCCATCGCCGATCGCGGCACGCGCAGCTCGGTATGCGTCCAGATCGGTCACGAAGGCGAGAAGCTTCACGATGTGCTCCGTACCGCCGCCCGCCTCGCGCACGACCGCGATGACGTTGTCGAGCGCTTGCAGAAACTGCACGGCAAAGTCGGAGCTGACGATGTGCGCGTCCGAATCCCAACCGATTTGGCCCGAGATGAACAGCAGTTTTCCTTCGGCGACGATGCCGTTCGCATACCCGCGCGGACGGGGAAAATGCGTGGGGCTGACAACCTTGTGTCCTTCGCTCATGACGTTACCTCGAGCCTTGGGCCGTAGTTGCGGCGCGCACGAGGCCCGCCGATGGATGCAGTGAAGTGCTGCTGCCGAGAATGTATAGATGTAAAGGATTCGCGGGACAAGCCGCGAGTCTCAGCCGAAGACCGTCACTCGCTGAGGATCTGCACGGCGTAGGCGCCCTCGCCTGAACCGACGCTCACTGTCACTTGGGCATCGTCCGCGGACTTGAAACAGAGGGTTCCGTCTTCCGGCGCGACGATGCGCGGCTCTTCGGTACGAGATTCCCAAGCCACCGCACCGGTGGAATCCGTCACCACGACCACGAGGTTCTTCACCGTGGGCGCCGCCGCGGCCACGACGCGGTAACACCGCCCCGATTCCGCTTTGAGCTTGATGTTCTGCGCGGCCGCCCCCTGCGTCTGCGTGCCGGAGGTGGGTGCGGCCACGGCGCGCATCTTCTCGCTGCACGACTTGGCGAGCTTCTGCACCTGGCTCGCCAGATCGCCCGAGCCCGTGCCCAGGGCATCGCGGCAGCCGGGCGCCGCGGGAACGGCCTTCTTTTCGGCCTTGCGCGAGCCATATTGGAAAGGCGGCGGCATCGTGGCCATCGGAACACTCGATGCGACGTAGGGCTGGGCGGTCGGCGTGGCCGGGCTCGCACCGGCATCGACCGCAGGTGCCGGGCTCACCGCCACCTTGGGCTCACCGCCACACGCGCTGCAAACGACCGTCACCGCGAAGACAAGCACGGCCGAAGAAGTGGAAAAGCGACCGATCACAGCCAACGGTCGTACCACAAAGTGCTAAGAGGCACGCCGTGAAGCTCGTGACCATCCACCCGGAGCACCCGGATCCTGCGGACATCGCCGCCGCCGTGCGGATTCTCCGCGCCGGGGGCTTGGTCGCGTTCCCCACGGAGACGGTGTATGGCCTGGGCGCGCGCGGGCTGGATCCCGAGGCCGTCGGCCGCATCTTTCGGGCGAAGGGACGCCCGCGGAGCCATCCGCTCATTCTGCACGTGCTCGGGGACGACGAAGCACGCGAGCTCGCCGCCGGCTGGAACGAACGCGCCGACGCGTTGGCGCGTGCCTTTTGGCCCGGGCCGCTGACCTTGGTCGTCGACCGCGCGGAGCATGTCCCTGCAGAGGTCGCAGGCGGCGGCACGAGCATCGCGCTGCGCGCACCGATTCATCCCGTCGCACGCGCGCTCATCGCCCAATTGGGCGAGCCCATCGCCGCGCCCAGCGCAAACCGCTACCAGACGATCTCGCCGACCGCCGCTTCGCACGTGCTGAAGTCCCTCGGCGACGGGGTGGACATGGTCCTCGACGGCGGCGCCTGCACCGGCGGCATCGAGTCCACCGTGGTCGACGTTCGCGGCCCACGCCCGCTCGTGTTGCGCCCCGGCGGGGTCGATCTCCCGACCTTGCGCACCGTCGTCCGCGACGTCGAGATGCACGTCCCCGACGTCGCGAAAGATGCCGCACGCCCTTCGCCCGGGATGGACGCACGCCACTACGCCCCGCGCGGCCGCATCCTGCTCGCCGACGGCCCCGCGCACCTGGCCCGTCTCGCCCACGAGCACCGCGAAAGCCCGCTCGCCGTGGTCGCCCACTCCGAAGAAGCGCGCCCGCTCGCCCGTCACGTTCTGCCCGACGATCCCAAAGGCTACGAGCGCGAACTCTTCACGACGCTCCACGCCTGCGACGACGCGAACGCTCAAGTCATCATCATCGAGAGCCCGCCCCACGACGAGCGCTGGCTCGCCATCCACGACCGCCTCCGCCGCGCCGCCTCGACTTAGTCAGTCGCCTTCGACGGGGTCGACGAGATCTTCCTTGCGGGGTTGCCAAATCTCGACGAGCGGAATCTCTAGGCCGGGAAACGTTTCGGGGCGAAAGGTCTCACTGTCCGAAAGAGACGCCATCACAACGTAGTGGCCGTCCTTCAGAATGAACTGCTGGAGGGTGCGCTCGAGAGGATGCACGATCCAGTACTCGGGCACGCCAATATCCGCGTACCAGTTGAACTTCTTCACGCGGTCGTAACGTGAGCTGCCGGGAGAGATGACCTCGACCGCCAACTCCGGACGGCCGACCGATACGGCACGTTCCTGCCAACGGTTTGGGTTGTCTTTCGCGAAGTATTGAAGGTCGGGCATGATCCCGCGCTTGTTGCTGACGCGAACCTTGTAGCCTGAAGCATATAGATCCCCGGCGCGCCGCGGCTTTGCCCACGCGTTTACATAATAGATAAGTGCGCCAACGGTGTATTCATGAGCGGGCCCCGGCATGGTCTCGATCTCCACGAACTCGCCATCGATCAGTTCGCGGCGGTCGTCGTCATCGAGATCGAGGAACTCTTCCCAGGTGTGAGGCCCTTCGGTCCGTCCGATGTTGCCGGCGTAATCCATAGCGGAATTATGAGTCATGCCGGCCTGCATTGCACCCCCGATGCCGGTCGAGAACCTCCCGAATTCTCGCAGAACTCACCCGCCCGCCCCTGTCCGGGACAGTTTCCGCCCTGTCCGGGACAGCCCCACTCACTCGTGGCGGAGCGCTTCGATCGGATCCAACTTCGCCGCGCGGCGCGCGGGGAAGAAGCCGAAGGCGATGCCGATGATGGCGCTGGTGATGAGGCTCACGGCGAGGGAAAGACCGCTCACGCTCATGCTCCATCCGAGGGCGCGCCCGATCCCTGCCACGCAGACGGCGCCCACGCCGGCGCCCGCGAGGCCGCCGAAGCAGGAAAGCACGATGGCCTCGATGAGGAACTGCAGCAGAATATCGCCCTCGCGCGCGCCGATGGCCATGCGGATGCCGATCTCGCGCGTGCGCTCGGTCACGCTCACCAACATGATGTTCATGATGCCGATGCCGCCCACCAGCAGGCTGATCGCCGCCGCCGAAATGAGCAGCACCGTCAGCACGGTGAAGATCGTGCCCTGTATCTCCTGGATCTGCTTCTGCGTGCGCGTATCGAAGTCGGCCTGTGCGCCGTCGCGGATGCGGTGACGCTGGCGCAAAATCTCCGTCACTTGCTCCACGGCGCGGTCCGTCGTATCGGCCGATGTCGCGGTCATGGTCAGCATCTGCACCGTGCCGGGCGGCATGCGCGCAAAACGCGAACGCACCCCGCCGAGCGGCGTGGCGACGACGTCGTCCTGGTCGGCGCCGAACAGATCGCCTTTGGGTGCGAGCACCCCCACGATGCGGTACGGATAATTCCCCACGCGGATCACCTGCCCCACGGGATCCTCGCTGCCGAACAGCCGCGACTTCACCGTTTGGCCGATCACGCAGACCTTCGCCTTCAAGAGCGCATCGCTCTCGGTCCACGGTCCGCCCGCGGAGAAGGTCCAATTGTGCACGCTGAACCATTGCGCCATGACGCCGTTGATCTGCGTCGAGTAGCTGCTGTCGCCGTTGGAGACCTGCACGCGCGTCGAAATGGTCGGCGAGACGCGGTCCACGCTGACCGATTCGCGCAGAATGGCGCGGGCATCGTCTTCGGTGATGCGCCCCGTCACCGTGCGGCTGCGCGCGCCCGAGGCCGCGGTGCTCTTCGGAAAGAGGAAGATCAGATTCGACCCCAGGGTGTCGAGCTGCCGGCTCACCGCATCGCGGGCGCCGGTGCCCAGCGAGGTCACGATCACCACGGCGGCCACGCCGATGAGAATGCCCAGAACCGTGAGCGTGGCCCGCATCACATTGCGGCGAATGGCCCGCATGGCCAATTTCACCGGGACGATGGCCCGGCCGACGGGAGCGAGGATGCGCGCTACGATGCTCATCGCATCACTCCGTGCGGAGCGCGTCGATGGGATCCATCTTCGCGGCTCTCCGTGCAGGTAAAAAGCCGAAGCAGATGCCGATGGTCCCGCTCGTGACGAGGGCCACCACCAGCGCCGGCACGCTGGGAACGACGCGCCAATCGAGCGCGTACCCCAGCCCGAAGGCTGCGAGCATACCCAGCACGATCCCGGCGATGCCGCCGATCAAACTGAGCACCACCGCCTCCACCAGAAACTGTGTCAATATATCGTTTTCGCGCGCGCCGATGGACATACGAATACCGATTTCGCGCGTCCGTTCGGAAACGCTGACCAGCATGATGTTCATCACGCCCACGCCGCCGACCACCAGGCTCACGCCGGCTACACCGAGGAGCAGCAAGGAGAGCACCGCGGCAATGGCACCTTCCATCCGCTTCAATTCATCTTGCGAGGCAATCTTGAAATCGTCCTCGGCGCCCTCGGGAAGCCGATGGCGCGCGCGCAAAATGGCCGTGATCTGCGAGATGGCGCGGGACGTCGTTTCCTCCGACGAGGCGCTCGCCAGGATCTGATCCACCTTGCCGCCGTACGAGAACGATACGCGCGCGCGGTAGCTGCCGATGGGCATCATGATGCGATCGTCCTGGTCGTCGCCGAAGGCCGAATTTCCTTTCGGCGCCAGAAGCCCCGCGATCGTGTACGGGGCCCGCCCGATGCGGATGGTGCGGCCCACGGGGTCTTGGCCGTGGAAAAGCTTGTTGGCCACCGTCTGGCCAACCACGCACACTTTGGTCTTCAGCAGCTCGTCGCTCTCCGTCCAAAGTGAGCCGCGCGCAACTTGGAATTTCCGTACTTTGAAATACGGCAGCGTCGTCCCGACGATCATCGTATTGATATTTTGATCGGCATAAACGACTTGCGATTCGGTGTTGCTGAACGACGTCACGCCCGCCAAGCTCACCGCCTCGCGATCCAACGACTTCACGTCGTTGTCGGTGAGGCGCACGTTGGTGCGCTTCTGGCCACCGTGCTGCGAGGGGCGCGCGGAGATGAAGATCGCATTGCTGGCGAAGCTATCGAGCTGCCCGCCCACCTTTTCGCTCGCCGCCGTGGCGAGCGCGGTGACCGTCACCACGGCGGACACGCCGATCAAAATGCCGAGGACCGTCAGCGCGGAGCGCGTTTTGTTGCGCCCCAACGCGGTCATGGCCAAGCGGAACGCGTTGAGGAGAACGCGGTTCTTCATGGCACGGAGGCGCTCTTTCGCACCCCGCGTCCGCCGCCGAAGAACTTCGTGACGACCGACGACCCCATGAGGGTGAGGAGCAAGTAGCGCAAGAGCACGAGGGCCACCGCCGAGAGAATCATGCCGGCCGCCAGCGCCCAGGGCACCTGCCCCGGCGTGACCCAGCTTTCGAAACGCGACGGAGGAATCTTCGGAAAGACCAGCCAGCCCGCGAGGAAGGCCATCAACGCGCTCGTGACCAAGGTGTAATAGAGCGCGAGACGCGCGCGCTGGTCACCGCTCAGGGGATGGCCGAGCTTCTTCGCGCTGTAGCGCGAGCCGACCAGGGCCTCGCCGAGGACGCCGAGGACCAGCGGAATGAGCGGCCCCACCTGCCCGAGCACGACGGAGTCGTAGAGCGCTCCGAGCCCGGCACCTGCCAAGAGCCCGCACGCCATCGCGAGGCCAGCCGCACGCGGGATCGGCTCTTTGCGCGCATGGCGGCGCCCGAGGTCGAACACGTCGGGCGCGTTCCCGCCCGGCGCCACGGCTTCCTGGGGCGGCGGCAGCTCGGCGAGCATCTTCGCGGCGTTGGTCGGCGACTCTTGCCGCGTATCGCTCTGGATGCGCCCATCGCGAACCAGGAGCACGCGCGACGCGCACGCGGCGATGTCGTGCTCGTGCGTGACCAGGATGATCGTGATGCCGCGCTCGCGATTGAGCCGCTGCAAAAGCGCCAGCACTTCGTAACTGGTGCGCGTATCGAGGTTACCCGTGGGCTCGTCGGCCAGGAGCAGCGGCGGATCGGTCACCAGTGCGCGGGCAATGGCCACGCGCTGCTGCTGACCGCCGGAGAGCTGGTTCGGTGTATGATACATGCGTTGCGCGAGGTTAACCGCCTCGAGCGCCTTCGTCGCACGCGCTTTGCGCTCCGCCGCGGGAACGCCGCGGTACTGCAGCGGAAGCTCCACGTTCTCCAATGCGGTGGTGCGCGACAGCAGGTTGAAGCCCTGGAAGATGAACCCAATGAGCCGGTTGCGCACGATGGCGCGCCCGTCGTTCGTGCGCCCGCCGACGTCCAAGCCACCGAGCTTGTACGTACCGCGCGTGGGCCGATCCAAGCAGCCGAGGATGTTCATCATCGTCGACTTGCCCGAGCCGCTGGTGCCGACGATGGCGACGAACTCGCCCTGCTCGATGGTGACCGACACATCACGCAGCGCCCGCACGAGCCCCGCTTCGGAGCGATACTCTTTGCTGACGCGTGTGAGCTCGAGAAGCGCTTCACCCACTAGAACGGACCACCCTTCTTCTTCGAGAAATCAAGCTCGTCGGTCACGACCTTGGTGTCCGCTTTGAAGGATGCATCGGTGACCTCGGTGACGATGCCGTCGCTCGCACCGATGGAGATGACCTTCGGCTCGGCCTTCTCCTCGCCCGGCTTGTCGCTGGTGATGACGTAGACGCGACCCGTGCCCTTGGCGAGTTGCGCCTCGGGCGGCTGCGCGATCGGCTTGCCGTCGGCGCCCAGCGGCGGCGAAGGACGGTAGCGAAGCGCGGCGTTGGGGATGCGCACCACGCTCTTGGCCTCACGCGTGCGGATCGTGATGGTGGCGGTCATGCCGGGACGAAGCTTCTCGTCCGGATTCCCCACCTCGACGACGGCCGAGTACGTGACGACGCCCGCCTGGTTGTTCGGGCTGAAACGAACCTGCTGCACGATGCCGTGGAACGACTCGCCCGGGAACGCGTCGACCACCGCGTCGGCTTCCATCTGCTCCTTCAAGCGGCCGACGTCGGCCTCGTCGACGTCCGCGAGGACGCGCATCTTTCGCAGGTCCTGGGCGATGGTGAAGAGCGTGGGCGACTGGTAGCTCGCGATGACCATCGCGCCGGGATCCGTCGAGCGCGTGACCACCACGCCATCGACCGGGGAGAAAATCTTCGTGTAGCCGACGTTGGTCTTCTGCGCCTGCAACTGCGCTTCGCCCATGCCCACGGTTGCGCGGGCGGCTTCTTCCGTGGCCTTCGCGGCATCGTACGCGCCGCGGGCCGTCTCCAACGCCGCGCGGGTTGCGAGGCTCTGCTCGTAGAGGCGCTTCGTGCGCTCGTAGGCGAGGCGCGCCTCGACGGTGTGGGCCTTCGCGCTGGCGACTTGGGCGCGCTGCGAGATCACGTTCGCCTGACCTTGCGCGACCTGCGTGCCGTACACGGTCGAGTCGATCTCGGCGAGCACGTCGCCCTTCTTCACCTGCGAGTTGTAGTCGACGTAGACCTGGCTCACGCGTCCGTTGACCTGCGCGCCGACGGTGACCTGCAGAACCGGTTGGACTGCACCGGTTGCCTGAACCTTCTCGTACACGTCGCCGACGGTTGCGGCAGCAGTAACGTACTTCGCCGGTGGCAGCGGACGATGTTTGGCCCGCCACACGAGCCCTGCCGTGATAGCGAGCACGAACACACCAGCCAACACACCTCGACGCAACCAGAGCCGGCCACCCTCTTCCGAGGCGAGCGCTTGCGCCAGCTCCTCGGTCATCGGGGCCATTTTGGTCGTCCGGGCGGACTCGGGATCGAAGATCGAATTGCTCATGGCGGCAGTAGAATTCCTAGGATGCTTGGGGAGGCTGAACAGACTCAGCCACATTCGGCGAACAGCACACACACACGGCGTGTGTTCCACGTTGCCGAAGTATTGTTCACCCGAAACGTCCCTTTTATTTCATTTGCATGAAGAAGCGTGTAGGCCCGCATTTAAATGATGCGCGAGCGAGAAAAAAAGCGCGCACATGTGCGCTACACATCCAGAAAACTGCTTCAATAACGCAATTTTCTCCCCATCCAAAGTCGCACCGCTTCTCTTTGTCGAAAGGCCGTGCACGCGTTATCGTTCCATTGTTCTCGCATCGGAAAACCGCATGACCCAATTCATCATCCATGGGTTCTCGGCGGCTCGACGATTTTGAGATCACGACAACGCATGGCCAAGCCTTCCGATCGAGATCTCGTCGAGCGCGCCCGTCAAGGAGACGTGGCAGCTTTCGGCCAGTTGGTGCGGCGCCATCAACCGCGCATCCACCGGCTCGCCGTCCATATGCTGCGTGAGGATTCGGAGGCGGAGGATGTTGCGCAGGAAACGTTCGTGCGCGCCTTCCACGCCCTCTCACGCTTCGACGGCCGGAGTGAACCGTACACGTGGTTCTACCGCATCGCCGTCAACCTCTCCCTGAACGCGCTCCGCTCGCGCCGCACGTCGCGCGTGTCGGGCGACTCGATGGATCCGCGCCTCGAGGGCGTGATGACCGAACGCCGCCCCAGCGCGATGGCCGATCCGCCGGGCGATGCTTCGCGCAAGGAGCTGTACACTGCGCTGTGCGAGGGCATCGACACCTTGAGCGATACGCTCCGCACGACGTTGATCCTCGTTTGCATCGATGGACGTTCGCACGAAGACGCGGCGAAGATCCTCGGCGCCCCCGAGGGCACCATCGCGTGGCGCGTGCACGAAGCCCGTCGCAAATTGCGCGAGTTCATGTCCGCGCGGGGCTTCGATCTCGAGGGAGAGGTGGCGTGACAGGCGGTAAAATCGACGGCGTCGATGACGCCGTGATCTCGGAAGCCCTGGCCGAGTGGCCGAGCCCCGTACGCTCTTCCGGTTCCTGGGACGCTGCGGCCCAACGACTTCTCGCGCGCATCAACGATCCGGCGACGAAGGCGAGCGTCACCGCGCCGGCATGGCAGGAAGCTGCGGCGGCGATCCTCGAGGCGGAAGCGCCCGCGTCGTCCGATGGCTTCGATGCCGATTGGGACAGCGAGCCCGATGAAAGCGCGCCCGTGGAGAGCGTGCAAACGGGACCCAAGCTCGGGCCTCCGCGATTGGGCGATGACGACCTTTTCGCGGCGCCGCTACCGCTAGAGACGGACGAGCCGGAGGAGCACGCACCGCTGCTCGATCTGCCGGAGCGCCGCTCGGGCAGTGTCTCGCCGCCCATGGCGGGTCGCTCGGATACGGATGTCGCATCGATTGCGGCGGAGCCCGAGCATGCGCCGCCGTCGGTGGAGTTTGCCCCGACGGAGCCGGCCTTGCTGGCCGCCCCCTCGGCACCGGTGCTCGATGAGGTGCCCGAGTCGACGTTGCGGGCGTCGACGCGACCGCCGCCCACGTCGCAAATATCGCAGGTGACGCAGGCCGCGAGCGTGACGCCACCGCCGATGGCGGCCATCGATGCGCTGCCGCCTCCGTCGAAGCGAAGCCCCCGGCAGCGCGCCGCGATCTTCGGGGGCCTCGGTGTGCTGGCCGCCGCTGCGTGCGTCTTCGCCATGGTGAAGACGCGGGCCCCGCAGCCCGTGGCGGCGGCGCCGAACGTCGCCAGCGCCACCGCGACCGCCGAGCCAGCGCCGGCTCCTGCCGCGGAGGAGAACAAAATCGCCGAGAGCCCGAGCGAAGCACCCGCCGCCGAGCCGGTGGCCCAGCAAGCGCCCTCTCATCCGGAGAAGAAGCCCTCCTCAAGGCCCATCGCAGCCTCGAAGAAGCCGGTCGCCAGCACGAAGGGCACGAAAAAGGAGCTCACCCCCGTCTCCAACGATCCGATGATGCGGGTCGCGGCCACTCCGACGGACTCGACGGGGGGTGTACCGCAGAAGCCATCGAACGGTGCGGTTCAGTCTGCATTGAGCAGCGTTTTGCCCAGGGCAAGGGCATGCCTGCGCGGGGACGATGGCGTCTCACGCGTCACCTTGACCTTCGATTCGAGCGGCAAGGTTCAGTCGAGCAGCTTGGCCGGCCCGGCCGCGAAAAAGCCCGCCGAGGCCTGCATCAAGGCTGCGCTGGGCAAAATGAAGCTGCCGCCCTTCGCGGAGCCGAAATTCTCGGCCATCGTGACGGTTCGGCCGCCCTGATCCCGGGCCCCGTCTCTGACGGGTTGACAGAGCCGCGCCGAAAAACCATAGTGCGCGGCCACTTCTTCACGAGAGGTCATCGTTCCATGGTTTCGTCTACCCAGCAGTTCGAGCGCATTCGCAAGCGCAAGGCTACCACCAACGGCAAGCGCAACAAGCGTGAGCGCCGTGCTCTTGGCACGCCGAAATTCGCGGTCCATCCGGCCGGATACGACCCGAACGCCGCCGACGCGAAGAAGAGCTGAAGGCGCGCCGGTTTCCAGCCGGTAGAGCTTCGCTCTCGAAAAACTCGAAACAAAAAAACCACGCCCGAACGCTTCGACAAGAAGCCGTTCGGGCGTGGTTTCGTTTTGTGGGTCGTAACCCTTCAGCTGGCGACGGCTTCCGAGGCTGCGCGCAAGCGATACTGGCGCGGCGACGTCTGCGTCCAGCGACGGAAGGCGCGGAAGAACGAGCCCACGTCGACGAACCCGAGACGCATCGCGATCTCGCGCAGTGGACAATCGGCCTCCAGCACCAGCTGACATGCGAGCTCGCGGCGGGTGTCATCGACCTCCTGCGTAAAGCTCGTCCCTACACGGTGCAGCCGGCGCTGCAGGGTCCGTGTGCTCATGCCCAACCGCCTTGCGGCGTGTTTCATCTCCGGTGTACCGCTGGCGAAGACACCGCGAAGATAGCTCCGGAGTGGGCTGAGCAAATCTTCGCTCGATAGGGGCTCATCGAGCAGATAACTGCCCGATGGCCTCTCCGTCGAAAGCGGCACGACCTCCGATGACTCGGTGGGGGACAAGCTAGATGGCACCCCTGCCTCCAAGTCTTGCGGAAGTGATTCAGCAGGGATCCATCGAATGGCAATGCCATCGCCCTCGCGGGTCCCATCGTCGATCTCGAACGTTAGATCGGGAAACGCCGCACGCAGCGTGACGACCATTCGTTCTACTAATTGGCTATGAAGCTCGCTCGTCAATAGAACCTCCCTACGTGGGGGGTGGTAACTGCTAGAGCCGTGCCTCGCCGGAATTCGCACCGCGCGACGGGGTTCTCAAGCGAGGGCTTCCGAGAAAATCGCGCGTGGCACGGTCCAGGTAAAAACGTTCGGCACGCCGACGTGGGATCTGGCCTGAGTCAGCGTGA
Organism: Sorangiineae bacterium MSr12523; assembly: GCA_037157775.1. NCBI lineage: Bacteria > Pseudomonadati > Myxococcota > Myxococcia > Myxococcales > Pendulisporaceae > Pendulispora > Pendulispora brunnea. The sequence goes on along the minus strand of CP089982.1, from coordinate 919,924 downwards.
TCCAGTCGATCCCGTGCATTCGATCCACCCGTGGACTCTGAATCGTGCACACTCCGCGGTTCCGCCTGATCGCAAAGTGGAGCTCGCAGAGCACACTGGGAAATGCGAGCTCACTCTGCCGCGATGAGCTCTTGCCGTCGTGGCGTCCGGATGACCGATAGCCAACGCAGCGCGCTGCCACCGATGATCATGACCACGCAAACGAGGAGCAATGTGGTGACCGACACATTGATATATCCGTTCGTGGCGGTGGCGGGATTGGATGTCATTGGCAAATAGAGCGTGAAAATACTTTGCACGCCCGCGGTGATGGTCGTGGTGGCTACGAAGACGAGCGGCAGGGCAGTCACCAATGCATAGACGCGGCGTTTGGCGTCGCGCAGTAGAATGGTGGTGCCAACGGCGAGGGCGCAACAAGCGAGAAGCTGATTCGCCACTCCGAACATTGGCCAGAGCGTGGTGATGGTGCCGGTCAGGATGAAATACGTCCAACCTCCGACGATAATGAGCGTCGCCAGGATGCCGCCGGCCATGTTCTGCTTTCCACTCTCCGAGCGCACGCCCAATTCGGGACGAAGGCGCCCGAGGAACTCCTGCATCAAGAATCGACCGATGCGCGTGCCCGTATCGATGGTGGTCAGAATGAACAATGCCTCGAACATGATGGCAAAGTGGTACCAATAGGAGAGCAAAGTGGCCATTCCGGGCAGGCCGCTGAAGACGCGGGCCATGCCCACGGCGAGCGACACGCCACCGCCCGTGCGCGCCGCCACGACCTCGCCCGCACTTTGGGAAAGGCCGGGCAGCTCTTTGACGTGCAGGCCAAGTCGCGCGAAATCGGTATCGTCGAGCGTGGTCGCGCGCGGGGCAGTTGGATCGACGTGGTAGCCCAATGCCGCCAAGGCCGGATTGGAGAGCGCCAGCACCTTGGAGGCGGGCACCTTTTTGCCATCGAGCGAGCCAACGGACGCGCCGGGGGCGAGGCCCAACAGCCCGCGATCGTGCTCGTTGAATTGCACGCCCGCCGCCTCGAGCTCGGCCCGCGAACGCGCAAGCCCCTCGTTCTGGCTCGCGCTGGAGGCCACCACGGCAATCTTCGGGTCCGTATTGATGGTTACGTAATCTTCCGGCGGCATGACACACGCCGCAATGAGCGCGGTGATTCCGACCAAGCCCTCCATGAGCATGGCGCCGTAGCCGATCGCCCGGCAATCGGTCTCCTGGTTGACCATTTTGGGCGTGGTGCCGCTGCCCACCAAGGCGTGAAAGCCGCTGATCGCGCCACACGCAATGGTGATGAACACGAAGGGAAAGAGCGGCCCTTTGAGAATGGGCCCACCGCCCGACGCCCATTGGGTCACGCCCGGCATTTGAATGGGCGGATTGACGATGATGACACCAAAGACCAAAAGCAGAATGGTGCCAATCTTGAGGTAGCTCGAAAGATAATCGCGCGGGCAGAGGAGCAGCCACACGGGCAGGACGCTGGCGATGAATCCATAGGCTCCCATGCCGAGGGTGAGCGCCGTCTTGGAGAACTTGAGGTGCTCGGCAAAGGACGAATCGCCCACGGTCTTGCCGAGGATGAGCGCCGCGAAGAGAAGCACGACGCCGAAGAGGGACGCCTCGCGAATGCCGCGCGTGGTGCCGCCGCGAACCTTGTAGATGTAAATGCCCATGGCGAGCGCGATCGGGATGGAGGAGCTCACCGTGAAGACGCCCCACGCGCTCTCCGCCAGGGCGCCGACGACCACGTTGCCGAGACCCGCGAGGGCGATGACGATGATGAAGAGGATGGCGACCGCGGTGACCGTGCCCAGGGTGGGCCCCAGTTCGTCGCGCGCAATCTCCGCGAGGCTCTTGCCTTTGCGCCGCGTGCTGGCCACGAGCACGACGAAATCGTGCACCGCGCCCGCGAGAACGACGCCGAAGAGGATCCAGAGGAAGCCGGGATAAAAGCCGAATTGCGCCGCGAGAACGGGCCCGATCAGCGGGCCCGCCCCCGTAATGGCAGCAAAATGGTGCCCGAAGAGCACCCAACGGTTGGTCGGGTGAAAATTGTGACCGTCGTTGAACTCGTGTGCGGGTGTGCGAAACCCGGCATCGAGGCACAGGACCTTTGCCGCGAGAAATGCCGAGTAGTAGCGATAGGCAATCGCAAGAACCGCAAGGGCTCCGAGCATCCAAAGGGCAGCATGGTGCATGGTAGATAATTCTCTACCACGGTCGGAAAACGCCCTTGTGCGTCAAAGCACGCTCGATTGAATCGCGCCACCAGGCCAGATTGAACGCTCGTTGGCGCGCAAGATACTCAGAGAGGCGCGCACTGCTCAGATTCAAACGCAGGGAAATCTCAGTACACACATAGCCGCCTCGGCGGCAAAGGGCTGGTACATGCGACTCGGAGCGACCATCTTTTCGTTGGGCCTCACGGCCGTGGTGAGTGCAGCGGCACTTGGGGCGGGCTGCAGCAACAGCGACGAGGCAAAGGACGGCACCGATGGTGGCGACGGAGGCCCCATTCAGGCCGATCCGGCGCCGTACGGTCTCGATACGCGACCCGCCAACACCACGTGCAAAGTGCCTGCGCGCCCGCCGAGCACCGCGTCGGTCAAGCTGCAGCAGGTGTTCGCCAACGTGGACGTTGGCAATCCGATGATGATGGCGCAGCTCCCCGGCGATGCCTCGCGATGGTACGTCGCCGAACGAAACGGCAAGATCCTGAGCTTCCCGGTGCAGAATCCTCCGAATACGCCGCGCGAGGATTTGAACATTGGGAGTCAGCTGAGCGATTTGGGAAGCGAAGGCGGACTTCTCGGAATGGCCTTTCATCCCAAGTTCGCGCAAAACGGTTACGTCTATCTTTCGTACACGACGGGCACGGACAGCGCCATCGTCTCCACCATCAAGCGATTCACCAGCGCCGCCAAGAATGGAACGGCGTTCGGTGCGCAATCGGACGTACTTTCGTTCAATCAAGAAGCTCGGGGCAATCACAAGGGTGGGTGCGTCCAATTCGGGCCGGATGGATACCTTTACGCCTCGTTCGGTGACGGCGGCGGCTCCAACAACGAATTCGGGCACGGCCAGGACACGGATACGTTCTTCTCCAAGGTACTGCGCATCGATATCGACAAAGGCAACGGGTACGCCATCCCGAGCGACAATCCCTTCGCGAACGATCCGACGAAGAAGGGGGAGATTTACGCGTATGGCTTCCGCAATCCGTTCCGATTTTCGTTCGATATCGGAAAGCCCGGACGCGAGGGCACCGGAGAGCTCTGGCTCGGCGACGTGGGCCAGGACAATTGGGAGGAGGTCGACAAAGTCCGCAAGGGTGGAAACTACGGGTGGTCCAAAAAAGAAGGGACGCATTGTTTCCCGCCCAATACGACCAATTGCTCCAGCGTAGGGCTCATCGACCCGGTGTACGATTACCCCCAGCCCAATGGCAATGCGCGCGCGGTGACCGGCGGGCGCGTCTACCGCGGCAAGGCCATTCCCGAGTTGGTGGGGAAATACGTTTTCGCGGATTCGTCGTCGGGTGAAGTGTGGACGTTGAGCTTCGATGCGACGAGCGGAAAGCCCGTCGTCGTCAAGATCAACGACTCGGGTACCGGCGGCACGTTCACGTCGGTGAACGAAGACGCCGATGGAGAGCTTTACCTTACGGCATTGGGCAACAAGATCTACAAGGTCGTGCCCAATGCGAAGCCGCCGGCGTCGACCTTCCCGGAAAAGCTTTCGCAAACGGGGTGCGTCGATCCGGCCAATCCCAAGAACCCGGCGGCGGGGCTCATTCCCTACGGCGTCAATAGTCCGCTCTGGTCCGATGGCGCCGAGAAGGAGCGGTACCTCGCGCTTCCGGATGCGGCGAAGATTCACGTCAATGCCGACGGCGATTTCGATCTTCCCAAGGGCACCGTTCTCGTAAAGACGTTCTCCATTGGCGGTAAGCGCGTCGAGACGCGTTTGTTCATGCGCCACGACGACGGCGACTGGGGCGGTTATTCCTACGAGTGGAATGACGAGCAGACCGATGCGACGTTGCTCGCCTCGAACAAGTCGAAGCCGCTGGGCAGCCAGACCTGGTATTATCCGAGCCGCTCCGATTGCGTGTCGTGCCACTCCACGGCCGCGGGGCGCTCGCTCGGGTTGGAGCTGGGGCAGCTCAATGGCGACTTCGTGTACGTCTCCACGCGGCGGCTTTCCAATCAGCTCGCGACGTTCGATCACATTGGGCTGTTCGACGCGCCGCTCGGAGGCGCACCCGAGACACTTGCGAAGTTCCCCAAGCCCACCGATGAGGGCAACCTAGGCGATCGCGCCGCGTCGTACTTGCACGCGAATTGCTCGTTCTGCCACCGCCCCAACGGCATCGGCGGCGGCGGAACGGATTTCCGTTATGCAACGACGTTGCCCAATCGAAAAGCGTGCAACGCCAATCCGGAAAACGGCAATCTAGGCATCGCGGACGCAAAGATCATCGCGCCCGGCGCACCAAAAAAGTCGCTCGTCTCGGTGCGGGTGCACACCCTCGACACCTCGAAGCGCATGCCTCCGTTGGCCACGAGCCTCGTCGACGACCAAGGCGCCAAAGTCCTCGACGACTGGATCCAGGGCCTCACGACCTGCACCCCCTGAGATAAGAAGAAGAGAGAATTCACATGAAGGCGGGAAGGCGGGAAGGCGGGAAGGAATTTTTGATTGAGAAAACGTGAAGAACGGAAACCTCTCAAACCTTCCCGCCTTCCCGCCTTCATGTGAAATTCTCTTCCTCTAGAGATGCAGGACGCCTTCGGCCGTGATCACGCCGCGGCCCGCGAGGCGGATGTCGGTGCCGTTCACCGAGATTTCGAGCTTGCTGGGCGGCCCATGGCGTAGCCCTGTTCGATGACCACGGCGAAACGCATGCCCCCGTTGGCCACGAGCCTCGTCGACGACCAAGGCGCCAAAGTTCTCGACGACTGGATCCAGAGCCTCACGACCTGCACCCCCTGAGATAAGAAGAAGAGAGAATTCACATGAAGGCGGGAAGGCGGGAAGGAATTTTTGATTGAGAAAACGTGAAGAACGGAAACCTCTCAAACCTTCCCGCCTTCCCGCCTTCATGTGAAATTCTCTTCCTCTAGAGATGCAGGACGCCTTCGGCCGTGATCACGCCGCGGCCGGCGAGGCGGATGTCGGTGCCCTTCACCGAGATTTCCAGCTTGCTGGGGCGGCCCATGGCGTAGCCCTGTTCGATGACCACGGCGAAACGCATGCCTCCGTTGGCCACGAGCCTCGTCGACGACCAAGGCGCCAAAGTCCTCGACGACTGGATCCAGAGCCTCACGACCTGCACCCCCTGAGATAAGAAGAAGAGAGAATTCACATGAAGGCGGGAAGGCGGGAAGGAATTTTTGATTGAGAAAACGTGAAGAACGGAAACCTCTCAAACCTTCCCACCCTCCCGCCTTCATGTGAAATTCTCTTCCTCTAGAGATGCAGGACGCCTTGGGCCGTGATCACGCCGCGGCCGGCGAGGCGGATGTCGGTGCCCTTCACCGAGATTTCGAGCTTGCTTGGGCGGCCCATGGCGTAGCCCTGTTCGATGACCACGGCGAAACGCATGCCTCCGTTGGCCACGAGCCTCGTCGACGACCAAGGCGCCAAAGTCCTCGACGACTGGATCCAGAGCCTCACGACCTGCACCCCCTGAGATAAGAAAAAGAGAGAATTCACATGAAGGCGGGAAGGCGGGAAGGAATTTTTGATTGAGAAAACGTGAAGAACGGAAACCTCTTAAACCTTCCCGCCTTCCCGCCTTCATGTGAAATTCTCTTCCTCTAGAGATGCAGGACGCCTTCGGCCGTGATGACGCCGCGGCCGGCGAGGCGGATGTCGCTGCCATTCACCGAGATTTCGAGCTTGCTGGGGCGGCCCATGGCGTAGCCCTGTTCGATGACCACGGTGGAACCGTCCGGGACGATGCCCCTTGCGACGAGTTGGGCGGCGAGGGGGCCGGCGGCGGTTCCCGTGGCGGAGTCCTCGACGATGCCCGCGGTGGGGTTGAAAAACCGCGCGTAGGCCGTCGAGGAAGCATCGACGGGATCCAGCGAGAACACATAGCAGCCCTCGCCACCGGCCTGGTGCAGCGCGGAGAAAAGCTTGGCCGAGTCGGGACGGATCCGGTCCACGATGCGGCGATCGCGTAGGGGAACGAGGAGGTGCCCGGCGCCGGTGGAGACGACCTGCGGCGGGAGGCGGCGAAGATCGATGTCGCCCTCCTCCACGCCCAGTGCCTCGGCCAGCGCGCGCGCGTCGGCGACGGTGGCACCGAAGACGGGAACCGAATGCTTCATCACGATGCGCTGCACCTTGCCGGCGTCGTAGGTGACGTCCACCGGCAAGACCTCATCGCCGATCTCCTGGTGAAACGTCGTGCGCGACCCTTTGCCTTCGACGAAGCCTCCCGCCGTGAGGAGCCACCACGCCCCGAGTGCGTTGTGCCCTGCCCCGAAGACCTCCGTACCGGGCGCCGTGAAGGAGCGCAGCCGGTACGTTGCCCCGGGGCGTGTCGGTTTGAGGATGAACGTCGTTTCGGCCTGATTGAACTCCCCCGCGATACGCTTCATCGTGGCCTCGTCGAGCGCGTCGGCGTCGAGGACGATGGAAAGAGGATTTCCCTCCAGCGGCGCGGAGGCGAAGACATCGACCCAATAGAACTTCCTATCCATCACGGATACGTAGGGCCCGCCTTCGTAATATCAAGTTATACCGCAAACACGGATCGCCGTCAGCCGGGCGGCCAGGCCAGCGGCCGTCCACCCAACACGTGCAGATGCAGGTGAAAGACGCTCTGGCCCGCGTTTTCACCGTTGTTCACCACGAGACGGTAGCCCTCCTCGAGTTTCAACGTCTCGGCGACGCGACGGCCGGCGAGCATCACCTGTCCGAGCGTGTTCACGTCTTCGTCCGTCGCTTCGCCGATGCCGACGATGTGTTTGCGCGGAATCACCAGCACGTGCGTCGGCGCCATCGGCCGAATGTCGTGGAACGCCACGACGTGCTCGTTCTCGTAGGCGAGCTTCGCCGGCACTTTACCTTCAACGATGTTGCAAAATAGGCAGCCCATGGCCGCGAGCATACCTGCCTAGGTATCGCCCGGCGCAAGCTTCATCATGAAGAGCACGGGCCAGCCCAGGTATTTCGCGGCGCGCGGCACGCTCGAGGCCAGCTCGTCGCCGACGGCGTGTTCGGAAAGATGCAGCACGCGCAGCCCCGCCCCGAGTGCGCCCATCACGTAGTCGCTGATCACGTTCGGGCTGCTTTCCGGCCGGGTCTCCTGCCCCGTCTTGGGATCCGTGAAGCGCGCTTGCACTCCGCGCAGCATCATCGCCGGGTGCATCACTGAGACGACGATGAAGCCATCGCGCTTGCAGATGCGCCCCAGCTCGCGAAACAACGCCTCGAGCCGCGCTGTCGGCACGTGGTCGAGCACGAGGCAGTTGATCACGCGGTCCATGCTGCGATCGGCCAGTGGGAGCGGCGTCGCAATGTCGTGCACCACGAAGGAGATGTCGCCCACGGTCGCTTTCGCCTTGGCGCGCCCGATCATGCCCTCGGAAAAATCGAGGGCGGTCACGTGCGCCCTCTCCGCTGCCAAGCGCACGGCGTGGCGGCCCGTTCCACAGCCCACGTCCGCGACGGCCAAGCCGCGAACATCGCCAAGGTGGCGTTTCACCTCGGGTTCCTCCAACAAAATGAGCGGATTTTGTTCGGTGTCGTAAATCTCCGCCCAGAGATCGTACCCGTCTCGCGTCGATAAAATGCGCGGCGCCGCGCTCGGTGTCGTACTCATGCCATGCATAATATTCGATGATACGAATGGATGTAAATAGACCTCCTGAAGGCGCCCGCCCGCTAAGCTAGGTCCCGTGCGTACGCATCCTTCTGGTTTCGTTGGCTTGGCCCTCTTCGTGGGGCTCGTGGCCGGACTCGGTCTGTCGTTGCCGCTCGCGCGCGGACAGGCGCGCAACCCGACCATCTCCGTGAACGAGATCAAGGAAGGGATGAAAGGCTACGGCCTCACCGTCTTCCGCGGCACCGTCCCCGAGCGCTTCGACGTGGAAGTCGTCGGCGTCCTGCACAACTTTCGGCCGTCGCAGGACCTCATTCTGATCAAGACGCCCCACCCGCGTTTGAACATCACACGCAACGTGAAGGGCATGAGCGGAAGCCCCATCTACCTCGATGGTGGACGGCTCGCCGGCGCGTACGCGTACAGCCTTTCCAATTTTCAGGCGGAGCCCGTGGCGGGCGTCACGCCGATTGCGCCCATGCTCACGGAGATGCAGCGCCCCATTCCGCCGGGCTTCTGGCCCAGCGATGGCCGAGCGCCCCTCCCCGCGCCCGTGCGGCCGGTGTCTCCGCGGCGGGCCTCGCTCGATTCGAACGGCTTCGAGGGTGCGCCCGGTGGGTACAACCTGCTCGCGCACGCGGAGCAGATGGCCAAGCGCGTGGCCCGCGATCGATCGGGGCCGGTGCCCACGGGCACGCCGCTTCTCATGGCCGGCGTCGGCGATCGCGCGGCGCAACTGGCGCGCAAGCTGTTCGAGCCGCTCGGGCTCGAGCCGATGGCGGCCGGCGGCGGTCAGAGCCCGCAGGCCGATGCGCCCCAGCACTACGTCGACGGCGGCGCCATCGGGGTGCAGCTCACCACGGGCGACGTCTCGCTCATGGGCCTGGGCACGGTCACGCACGTGCAGGGCAACAAGCTCGTCGCCTTCGGACACCCCATGTTCAACGCCGGCGACAGCGCCCTGCCGACCGCCATCGGGCGCGTGCTCTGGATCTATGCCAGCGAGCAACACAGCTTCAAAGTGGGCGAGGCGGTGCGTCCGCTCGGGGCGCTGGTGCAAGACCGGCAGAGCGCCATCGTCATCGACGAAAAGCAGTCGGGCCCCACGTTCCCGGTTCGCGTCGAGGTGAAGGGCGTCGAGGTGGCCCCGCGCAAGGTGTGGAACTCCGACGTCGTGGAAGAGAAATTCATGAGCCCCGGCCTCATGGCCACCGTCTTTGGCTCGGTGGTGGAGGCCACCATCAGCGAGCGGCGCGACGTCACCTGGCAGCTGCACTCCAAGGTGAGCATCAAGAACCACGGCACCGTGGAGTTGGACGACTTCGGCGTGGCCGTGGGCGGCTTGCCCGAGGCCGGCGAATGGGCGGCATCCCGCGCGGTTCGTGCGGTGGGCGATGTGCTCAACAACCCGTGGGAGCCCGCCCGCATCGAGCGCGTCGAGTCGACGCTGAATGTGCAGTATACACGCGACTTGTGGCGCCTGCGCGGGGTCGAGCTTCTCGACGACGAGGTGGACGCCGGCCAGCGGGCGCGCATCACCCTGCATTTGAGCCCCTTCGCCGGGCCGGACGCGGTGCGCACCATCGAGGTGACCATGGCGCCCGAGCTGGCGGGCCGCGATGTCGAGCTGGAGATCCTGCCCGGTTACGAGGTGACGCCCGAGCTCTCGGCGCCGGAGAATCTGACGCAACTCATCGCCAACGAGCCACGCCAGAGCGTGATGCCCAAGAGCATCGTGGTCCAGTACCGCGTGCCCTCGCAGGGCGTGACCTACCGTGGCCACGTCGCCGCACGCCTGCCCGACTTCGCCCTCGATGCGCTCCGCCCCACGCATGCCAGCGTGGGCCCCGATCCATTCAACAGCTACGTGCGCACCGTCATCCCCATGGACCGATACATCGACGGGCACGACCGCGTGAAGGTGAAGGTCCGCGAGAACCTGCGGTGATGAAGCGCGCGCTCGTACTCTGCCTTCTCTGCGCCGCTTGCGGCAAGGGAGCCGGCACGAACGAGCCCACGAGCGATTCCTGCGACGGGCGCCGCGAAACGGCACGCAAGCGAGTACAGGACGCCGTGGAGTACCACCTGCAGTGCTCCTCGGACACGGACTGCACGCAGGTGGAGTTCGCGACCCGCTGCTTCGATTCGTGCACCCGGGCCGTCAACACGCAAGGCGTCTCCGCCGTTCGCGAGGCCATTGCGCGCGTCGACCAGACCGTGTGCGCCACGTATGAGCAGGATCACTGTCCGCTCGTCCACCCACCGTGTATGCAGGCGACCGCCATCTGCAAACACGGTTACTGCCGCTGAGGAGATTTGCCGCGCACGAGCGGCACCGTGGCAAGCTGCCACAGCCATCGCGCTGGCGACTGAACGCGAATTCATCGAGAAATCGGCTGCTGGAATGGGCACGGGGGCTGCACCTGGGTGACGTCCCCATGAGTTCCTCGAGCGTGTTGCAGCCATCTCCCGCATTCGTCGTCGGCATCGGCGCGTCCGCCGGCGGGCTCGAAGCTCTCGAGCGCTTCTTCGACAGCCTGCCCAACGACACCAGCATGGCCTTCGTCGTCGTGCAGCACCTTTCACCCGACTTCAAGAGCTTGATGGACGAGCTCTTGGCACGGCACACCGAGCTGCCCATCTGCCTTGTCGAAGATGGGATGACGATCGAACCGAACCACGTCTATCTCATCCCGCCCAAGAAAGAGATGATCATCTCGGGAGGGAAACTCCTGCTCAGCGAGCGCGATCGCCAGCAGGAGCTAACCCTGCCCATCGACGTCTTTTTCCGGTCGCTCGCCCAAGATTGCCGCGAGCGCGCGGTGGCCATCGTGCTGTCGGGCGGGGGCACGGATGGCTCGCGGGGCATCCGCGACGTGTTCGAATCGGGTGGACTGGTCATCGTGCAGGACGAGGAGAGCGCGCAATTCGATGGCATGCCGCGAACCGCGCGGGATGCCGGCGTGGCGCACTGGGTGCTCGCTCCCGGGGAGATGCCGCGTGTTCTCATCGAGCATGCCGCGCGCCCGAAGGGTCATCCGCTCTTGCCAGAGACACCGGGCACGTCGCCCAAGGGGCTCCAGGCCATGTATCGGCTGCTGGAGCAAGAATTCGCCATCGACTTCACGCATTACAAACCGAGCACGGTGACCCGGCGCATCGAGCGGCGGCTGCAGCTCGCGCGCGCCGAGCACCTCGATGGCTACCTGGAGCGGCTCAAACGAGAGCGCTCGGAGCTCGACGTTCTCTACCGCGATCTCCTCATCGGCGTGACCCGATTCTTCCGCAACGAGGAAGCCTTCGAGGTCCTGGAAAAGCGCGTCCTGCCGGAGTTACTGCGCCGCGGGCCACAAGATGCGCCGTTTCGCGTGTGGGTCGCCGGCTGCGCGACCGGCGAGGAGGCATACTCGCTGGCCATCGTGCTTCACGAGCTCACGAGCCGCATGGGCAACCGGCTGGTGAAAATCTTCGCCACCGACGTGCACGCAGGCTCCCTCGAGATCGCCGCGCGCGGGCTGTACGACGAGGAGGCGATCAAGAACGTCGCCCCGCAGCGCCTCCAGCGCTACTTCCTGCAGCGCGGGAAAGCCTTCCAAGTCGTGCCGGAGATTCGGCAGATGCTGGTCTTCGCGCAGCACAACGTCATCAAGGATGCCCCCTTCACCCGCGTCGACTTCGTGAGCTGCCGCAACCTGCTCATTTACCTGCAACCGGCCGCGCAGCAAAAGGTGCTGAGCCTCTTTCACTTCGGCTTGAATCGAGGCGGCATCGTCTTCCTCGGGCCCAGTGAATCGCCAGGGCCCTTGCTGCACGACTTTCAGCCCGTCGACCGGTACTGGCGCATCTTTCAAAAGTACAGCGACGTGCGCATCCCCGTCGAACCGCGCCTCAAGCCGCCGAAGTTCGCCGAGACGTCCCTCGCATCGACCGCATCGATGCCCGGGTTTGGCCGTCAATCGTTCTCGCACTTGCTCGGCACGTACGATGCGCTGCTCGACGAGTTCATGCCTGCGAGCTTGCTCGTGAACGAGCGCGGGGAGTTGATCCACGCCTTCTCCGGCGCGAGCCGCTTCTTGAAGCGTCGCGACGGCCGGCAGGCGCTCGACATTCTCGACATGGTGGGCCCCGAGCTGAAAATGGTGCTCGTCGGTGGGCTGAAACGCGTGCTGCAGGAGGCGTCGCCCATCGTCTTCAAGGGCGTGCGCGTCGACGAGGTGCAGGGGCTCTACAAGATTACCCTGCGCCAGATCCGCAACCGCACGGGGAGCCTGCCCAACGTGCTCATCTCGTTCGAGACGGCGGAAGCGCCGCTCGCGAATGCGCCGCTCTCTACGGAAATCGACATGGGGCGCGTCGACGAGGCGCACCTTGCCGCGATGGAGGCGGAGCTTTCCTCGACGAAGGAGAACCTGCAGTCGGCCATCGAGGAGCTGGAAACGAGCAACGAGGAGCTGCAGGCCGCGAACGAGGAGCTCCTCGCCTCCAACGAGGAGCTGCAGAGCACGAACGAGGAACTGCAGAGCGTGAACGAGGAGCTCTACACGGTCAACGCGGAGTATCAGCGCAAGATCGCCGAGCTGACCGAGCTCACGAACGACATGGATAACCTCCTCGCCAGCACCGACGTGGGCGCCATCTTTCTCGATCGCGATCTCAAGGTGCGCAAATTCACCCCGCAGATTGCCGAGAAGTTCCATCTGTTGCCGCAAGACGCGGGGCGCTCGATCGAGACCTTCAAGCACACCATCGATCATCCGGAGCTCATTGCGGACTTGAAACGCGTGCTTGCGACCGGCGAGCGCATCGAGCGCGATCTCACGACCCATCATGACAACGCGTTCTTCTTGCGCATTCTCCCATACCGGGCGAAGGGCGCCGTCGACGGCGTCGTGCTCACCTTGATCGACGTGACCGGCCTGAAAATGGCGGAGGATGCGCTGTTTCACGAGCGCTACCTGCTCAACAGCCTGCTCGGGAGCGTGGCCGACGCGATCTACTTCAAAGACGCGCACGGGCGCTTCATTCGCGCGAATCGCCCCGTCGCCGCCTTCGGGCCGCCGGGTCAGGACGACGAGGTCCTGCGCAGCGGCCAGGCGCAGCACGAGCAACTCGAGCGCCGCGTGCGCGAAGACGGCAGCGAAGCTTGGGACCGCGCAACCCGGCTTCCGCTGCGCGACCGGCAGGAGCGCATCGTCGGGGTCATCGGCATCTTCCGCGACGTCACCGAGCAAAAGCGCGCCGAGGAAAAGATCCGCGAGGCGGTGAAGCGCCGCGACCAGTTCCTCGCCATGCTCTCGCACGAGCTGCGCAATCCATTGGGTGCCATCGTCATTTCGACGGCGCTGCTGAAGGAGACGCCACCCGATGGCGAGGCGCGCGAAAAGCTCGTGCAGATCCTCGAGCGTCAGTCGCAGCAGATGGCGCGGCTCCTCGACGATCTGCTCGAAGCGAGCCGCGTGACGCAGAACAAAATCGAGCTACGCAAGCAGATCGTCGACTTGCGCTCCTCCGTGCGCGATGCGGCCGATGCCGTGCGAAGCATGATGGACGCGCACGAGCTGCGTTTCGACGTGCACATCGATCGCGCGGCGATGCACGTCTACGGCGATCCGACTCGCCTGCAGCAGATCCAGGTGAACCTGTTGAGCAACGCGGCGAAGTACACGCCGCGCGGTGGACACGTGGTGCTGGAGGCGAAACCCGAGGGCGAATACGCGGTCATCCGCGTGCGCGACGACGGTGTCGGCATCGCCAAGGACGTGCTCGACACGGTGTTCGAGCTGTTCGTGCAGTCGAAGCGCACGTTGGACCGCTCCGAGGGCGGCCTGGGGCTCGGCCTCACCTTGGTGCGCTCGTTGGTCGACATGCACGGAGGCACCGTCGCCGCCATGAGCGATGGCGAGGGCAAAGGCGCGGAGTTCGTGGTCCGCTTTCCGATCGCGCGCGACGCGGTGGAGAAGGCGCGGCTTCCCCACAAGCCCACGGTGCGCGCACCCCGAGGCTCGCGCGTGGTCGTCGTCGAGGACAACACCGACAGCCGTGACATGCTGTGCACCTTGCTGAAACACGCGGGGTTCGACTGCCGGACGGCGCACGATGGGCCGAGCGGCATGGCCCTCGTCGAGAACGTGAAGCCGGACATCGCCATCATCGATCTGGGCCTTCCCGGCATGGATGGCTTCGAGATCGCGCGCCGGCTTCGCAAGATGAAGAGATTCGAGTCGCTCTATTTGGTTGCGCTCACCGGCTACGGGCAGTCCGCCGATCGCAAAGCCGCGATCGAAGCGGGGTTCGACGAGCACATCGTCAAACCCATCCACGCGGAGGAACTGTTGCGGCTCTTGACTGCGCGAGACGGCATCAGTCGTTCTGCATCAGCCCCTTGATCTGCCCCGACGGGAGCAGTTTCACCTGGCGTGCTGCAGGCACCTTGGGCAGGCCGGGCATGGTCATCATGTCGCCGGTGAGCGGCACGATGAAACCGGCCCCCGCGCTGAGGCGCACCTCACGCACGCTGATCACGAAGTCGCGCGGGCGGCCGTACACCGTCGGATCATCGGTGAGCGACATTTGCGTCTTGGCCATGCACACCGGCAGCTTGTCGTAGCCGAGCTCCTTGATGCGCTTCAGATCTTTCTCCGACGAGCCGACGAAGGCGACGTCCTTCGCACCGTAAATGGTGCGGGCGATCTTGCGGATCTTCTCGTGGGGTGCATCCTCCAGCTCGTAGACGTACTTCGGCTTGGGCGGGTTCGCATCGGTGGCATCGACGACCTCGGTCACCACGCGCGCGAGGTCGAGCGAGCCCTCGCCGCCGCGGCCGAAGCCCTCGCTGCGAGCCATGCGCGCGCCGAGTTTGCCCGCGGATTGCTCGACCAGCGCGAGCTCCTCCTCGGTGTCGTTGGGGAAGACGTTGATGGCCACGACGGGCGTGAGGCCGTACGCGCCCGCGTTCTCGATGTGCTTCTCGAGGTGCGCGAGGCCCTTTTGCAGCGCCTCGGGGTTGGGCTCGCCCGAGCTCTTCACGGGGGCGCCGCCATGCATCTTGAGCGCACGCAAGGTCGCCACCAAGACGATCGCGCGCGGCCAGATGCCCGCGGTGCGTGCCTTGATGTTGAGGAACTTCTCACCGCCCAGGTCGAACCCGAAGCCGGCCTCGGTGATGGCGTAGTCGCCCGTCTTGATGGCCAGTTGCGTGGCAAGCACGCTGTTGCATCCGTGGGCAATGTTGCCGAACGGGCCCGCGTGCACGAACGCCGGCCCTCCCTCGAGGGTCTGCACGAGGTTTGGCTTGAGGGCATCGCGCAGCACCGCGCACATCGCCGACGCTGCGCCGATCTGCCCCGCGGTGATGGTGTGGCCGTCGTAGCTCGAGCCCACCACGATGCGCGAGAGCCGTTGCTCGAGATCGGCGTAGTCGCGCGCCAGGGCCAAAATGGCCATGATTTCGCTGGCAGCGGTGATGTCGAACCGCTCCTCGCGCACCTTGCCGTGCGACTTGCCGCCCAGGCCGATGATGCATCGACGCAAGAAGCGGTCATTCATGTCGAGCGCGCGCCCCCACGTGATGGTGCGCGGATCGATCTCGCCGGAGCCTTCGAACGTGTCGCGGAAGTACACGGAGTTGTCGACGAGGGCGCTGAGCAGGTTGTGCGCCGTGGTGATGGCGTGGATGTCGCCCGTGAAGTGCAGGTTGATCTCGTCGGCCGGCGTGAGCGAAGCCTTGCCACCTCCGGTGCCGCCGCCTTTGACGCCGAACACGGGTCCAAGCGATGGTTCGCGCAAGGCGAGCACGGCGCGCTTGCCCAAGCGACGCATGCCCATGGCCAGCGCGATCGACGTGGTGGTTTTCCCCTCCCCGGCCGGCGTCGGGTTGATCGCCGTGACGAGGATCAAGCGCCCGGCATTGCGTGAGGCGGCGGGCCGAGCGATGACGTCGAGCGCGATCTTCGCTTTGGTTTTGCCATATGGCTCGATGTCGTCCGGCTCGAGCCCGAGTTCGGCCGCAACTTCCGTGATGGGGCGAGGGGAAAAGTTCGTCATGGCGGACGAACTTTACCCGTAGCGCGTCTCGAAGAGGGCACGAATCGCGGGAAACTCATGCATCATCGCCAAGGTGTGCGCCGCGTGATCTTCCGCGTAGCCGTTGCCGATCATCAAGTCGACGTCCTTGCTCACGCCTTCAGCGCCGAGGGCGGCTTTGGTGAAGCTCGTCGACATGGCGAAAAAGTAGACGATGCCGCGATCGCGCGTGGCCATCACGGCGGCCATCTCCGTGTCGGGCACGTTGACGCAGGAGAAGGTGACGTCGACCTCGCGGCCATCGTTCGCCTCGAGCACTGCGCGCCGCATGGCGACGGGATCGCGCGCGTCGATGCCCAGCACCGCATCGCAGATGCCGAGCGCGCGCAGCTCGTCGGCGTAACGCGGGTAGCTTTCCACGGCAATGACGCGGCGCGCTCCCGTCGAAGGCCCCAGCTTGCGACGCGCCTCGGCGGCGCAGAGAATGCCGCTCTTTCCGCCGCCACCCAACACGAGCACCGAGGTCATCTCGGGCTTCACCAACCGAGCGACCTGCGGTGCGGCGCCGGCGACATCGAGCACGGCGAGCGCGAGCCGCTCCGGCATGTCGTGCGGCAACTTCACGAGGCTGCCGCTCTCGAAAAGCACCGCCTGCCCGCTCACGTCCAACTGCGCACTCTCTGCACGCACCGCAGTGATCCCATCGAGCCGCAACGGGGTGAGTGAGAGTGACACGAGGGTCGCTACGCGATCCCCAACCGAGAGACCTTCGTGAACGCGGGCAACCTTTCCATCCGCCAAGGGTGCGATCTGAGCCACCCGACCGAGAAGCATCCCGCCCGAACCGGTGACGGGGTTGTGCTGCTTGCCTCGCGTCGCGACTGTCTCCATCACCTTTTGCCCCACGGGCCCGCCACCTACATCTGCAGGTGAATGTCCGGAAGTACCCGCCTCTTCCATTTGCCGAAAGCTCGCGGCATCAATATTGAGTGTCTCGACGTCAAGAAGGATTTCCCCGCGGAAGAGTCGGGAAAAATCGTTGTCAATTCGCCACGCTGGCTGCGGTAGAGCTCCGGCAGGCTCAAGCGCTCGATGGGTGCCAAATCGGTCACCTTCGGGCAACACGGGGACCGGTTTGAAAGGCTGAGTCGGCTGGACAAAAACGGGGGGACGAGAAGTCATTTCGCGCTCGACTTGACCAGGTTTGCGAGGACTCGTTACTCTTTTTTTTCCGAAGACGATCCTCGCCTCGGAATCCCCCGCGCCGCGGATTCCCGCGGTTGCACCCAGTGGCGCATAGTCGCGCGTGGCAAACCTTCTGTCGACTCCCCCTAGCATGCAAGATCCGTCACCGAAGGCGGCTGCTCCGACGACCCTGCGACCTGGGCGGGCGTATGTCCTTCGGTTCATCAGCGGGAAGTACCAAGGGGGGGAATTCCCCGTCGTTCCCGACAAGCAGATCATCGTCGGACGCTCGAGCGATCTCGACATGGTCCTCGTCGAGGACATGGTCAGCCGCAAGCACGCCAAGATTCACATGCAGTCGGACCAGATCTGGATCGAAGATCTGGGATCGACGAATGGCACGTTCGTCAACGGCGAGAAGATCAAGCGCGCCCGCCTGAAAGAAGGTGACCGCGTTCTCATCGGGACGAGCATCCTCAAGCTGATTGCGGGCGAGAGCACGCGCGACAGCACGGCGGACGCGAAGCGCGAGCTGGAGCACGTGGCCGCGCAGCGCCGTACGAGCCAGGCGCGGACCATGTCCGGCAGCATCGAGGAAGTTCCGCTGCCCGACCTTCTTCAACTTTTCGGCACCTCGAAGAAGAGCGGCGTGCTCGTCATCCGGACGGACGACGACATCGGTCGCATCTTCATGCGCAAGGGCAACATCTACTACGCCGTCATCAACGACCTGGATGACGTGCCCGCGCTCAAGAGCATCTACCGGATGCTCACCTGGCAAAAGGGCCTGTTCGACCTCGATCCGCCGGACGATCGCGAGTACGCCGGCGAGATCGACGTGAGCGTCCAAGAGATCCTCATGGAGGGTCTGCGCCAGCTCGACGAGTTCAATCGCATCCGCGATGACCTGCCCGATCTGAACGCGCGCCTGTCGCTGCTCTCCCCGTTGGTGCCGCCGCTGCGCGACTTGAAGCCGATGGAGCTCGACGTTCTGCAGCTGGCGCTCAACTACGGTCACCTCGAGACGGTGATGAACAAGAGCCAGTCGACGGATCTCGAGACGGTGCAGGCCGTGTTGAAGCTGCTCAAGGGCGGCTACCTGAAGACCGAATAGCGCGGACAGCCCGATCGCAAAGACGATCGGGCTTTTTTATGGGATTTTAACTTGTCATACGGCTAACAAGTTTCATCATGGGAAGGGTGGAACGTCGGACTCAGGCGGAACGCAGCATCGAATCGCGGAAGAAGCTGATCGACGCCGCGATTCACCTGCTGGCCACGCGCGGCTATGCGGGCACCACCTTGGCGGAGATCGGGCAGGTTGCGGGCCTGAGTCGGGGCATGGTGACGCACCACTTCGGCACCAAGGAGGCGTGCATCGAGGCCGTGGTGGCCGCGATTCATTCTGCGGTGCTGAACGCGGTGGAGGAGGCGATTGGCGGGCGCCGTGGGCTCTTGGCGCTGGATGCGCTGGTCGACGTGTACTTCGCGCTGCTGCGCGGACAGAGCGCGGGCGCGCGGGCATTGTTCATCATGCGGACCGAGGCGGTGGCCACGGTGCCGCGGATGCGCGAGCTGGCAGCGGAGAACAACGAGGCGTTCCGTCGGGCCATTGCAAGAAGGCTCGCCGAGGGCATCGCCGACGGAGAGATGGACGCGCGGCTCGATCCCGACGTGACGGCGGTCCTCGTCGAAGGGGTGTTGCGCGGGTCGGGCGCGCAATGGCTGCTCGATCCGCAGGGGGTGGACCTGGATGCCGCGGGTGCGGCGCTCAAACGAATCTTCCGCGCGCGATGCCCGTGAGCCGCCGCACTGGAGGGAACCATGCGTGACAATCAATCGAGTTCGACTGCCATCGGCGTGGCCATGCAACGAGCCGCGCATCAATTGTTCGATCGTCCGTTGGTCTTCGAGGATCCCCTCGCCATCCGCCTCACGGGAAGCAACGACGAGCTCTTGGACTTCTCGAAGCTCGACGAACGCGAGACAAGGCACATCCGCGCCTTCCTCGCCGCACGAAGCCGCTACACGGAGGAAGCCTTCGAGGCCGCCTTCTCACGCGGCGTGCGTCAATACGTGGTCCTCGGCGCTGGGTTCGACACCTTCGCCTACCGCCACCGCCTCGAGGAAGTGCGCGTGCTCGAAGTGGATCATCCCGCGACCCAGGCCCGCAAACGCGAGCTGCTCGGCAACGCGGGAATCGCGGTGCCGCCATCGCTGACGTACGTCCCTGTCGACTTCGAGAAAGACACGCTGCGCGACGCGTTGATTGCCAACGGATTCCATTTCGACGAATCCGCGTTCTTCTGCTGGCTGGGCGTCACGATGTACCTCACGCGCGCCGCCATCATGGACACCCTGGGCATGATTCTCCAGGCCGCGCGCGGCACCGAGGTGGTGTTCGACTACCAGATCGACCCCGCCTCTCTCGACGCTCGCGATCGCGCAATTGTAACCGCCCTCACCGCCCGCGTGGCAAAGCTCGGCGAACCCTGGATTTCGCATTTTTTACCCGAGTCCCTGATGCAGGATCTCCGCGCCATGGGCTTCCGCCACGTCGAATCCATCGGGCCCCAAGTGCTGCGCGCGCTGTACTTCCGCAACCGGGAAGATGGATTGAGCGTCTCGAACCGCGCGCATTTGATGCACGCACGGGTGTAAACACGAGCACGCCGACGCCACGAACTGTCCCGGGACACCTGCAAACTGTCCGAGACACCTCTGTCGCGCGAAAGCCGCGCGATTTTTCGCGAGAACTTGCTGGCATCGCAAGTGCTCTCGGATCGCCATGGATTGGTCGCCATTCCGACGGAGGAGTAAACTCGAACTATGAATTCCCACACGCAGACCCACGCACTATGGCTTCCGCACCCAGACGATGAGGCGGACGTACGCGCTGCCATGGAGGCTGCGGACCGTGGCGATTTGCTTTCGGCCGAGGCGAGTGAGGCGTTTCTTCGGTGGCTCGAGGGAGCGGACGATGAATCGTGGCGCGCCGAGTTAGAATAACCACCTGGTACACGCGCGAAGCGGCACGTAGCCTTCCCCGAGGATCGCTTCGCAGGCTCGCCGTAGCACGAACCATTCGAGCGCTGGCCGAGGCTGACGAGCTTCCTGGGTCTGCCGACTTCGAGTCGACGGTCCGACCCGTGGGACGCGCGTGGGTCCGACGGGTCGCCGATCGAAACCTTTGGATATGGTACCGGCTCGGTGCCGACGAACTGATTCTGGTGACCGTGACAACGGACCCGCCCGTCCCGTTCGATGACGAATGACGTAGGAGTGCACACGCCGCGGCGTGCGCGCTCACCGCGGGGTCAAACCCACGCGTTGTTCAACAATTCGCCGACGCCGCCGGCGCCCGGGACGATGTACTGGTGCTCGTCGAGCCCCTTTTCGTCGTCCCACTGCGTCCCCGGAACCGTGGAAAGCACTTCGGGTGCCGACAACCCACGGTCCAAGCGAAGGGCGTAGATGATCGTCTCGGGGTGCGCGGCGAGGACGCGCTTCAAGTACTCCGGCGTGAGGATCAGATGCATCGTGATGACCTTCGCCGGGGTGCCGCCGATCTTCGACTTGTAGTGCGAGATGGCGCTCACCACGGAGCTGCCGGTCGCGCCCATGGGATCGGGGATCACGATGATGCGGCCTTCGACGTCGCCGCCGATCTTTGCGTCGTGCCACGAGGCGCCCGTCACGCGGCCCTCGGTGTCGGTCACGCGTGACATGAACAGGTGGTCCTGCCGCACGCCCGCGGGATCGAGCACCTCGTTCAGCAGATCGTAGACGACCTGCGATGGCATCGTGCCGGCGCGGGCGATGCCCACGCTCACGGCCTTGGTCGAAGGCGCGATGGCTGCGCCCCGGTAAACGGCGTAGGGCGAGGAGGCCACCATGCGCGTGGGCACGTCGATGCGCACGCGCGGGAACTCCGCGGCCAGCACCACCTCGCTCAGACGCTCGTAGAGCGTGCGCACCAGGCGGCCGACGTGCGGCTGCCCGGTTTCGCGCGCACAGAGGCGGGCGAGTTGCGTCCACGCGAGCGGGTCGTCCAGCAGGTGGACGTTGGGCCCGTAGCGGTGCGCGATTTCGGGCGCACGGTAGTGGCTCTTCGAATACGCCGTTTCAACCATTTGTCGGACCCGAGGCCCCGCTCACGTCCAGTGACCGGCGCGCAGCGCGGCGGCGTCGATCACTTTGACCTTGGGACCGAGGGCTTCGCGGAAGCTGTCCTCGTCCTCGTCGTCCATGATGGCGTCACCGAAGCCGGCGGCGATTTCCATGGCCGTCGAGATGATCCGCAAAAACTGAGCAAAGCTCGAGGCGGCCAACGTCGGGTTCCACTTTTCCTGCCCGCTCATCGCCGTGTAGACGGGGCAGTCGCCCTCCGGATCGGGCTTGGAGACGTCCAGGAAGTACGGATCGCTCAGCAGCGAGCTTTCGCCGATGACGACCCAGGACGGCTTCCAATTCGCCGTGGGCTGCGACTTCACGATTTCCTCCGCCGGGAGCAGCCGAATGCGCTCGACCGGAGTCACCGTTTCCACTTTGACCGGATTCGCCCCTAGGAGAAAATTCCGATACCGAGAGGGGACTCGGAACTGTTTCTTCAACGAGTCGACGAGTTCTGGAGGCGCTTTTCCGAAGCTAGCCTCGATTTTTCGTCTCTGAAATATGGCTTTGAGCCCTTCTACCGCGTCCGCTAGATCACTGTCCACGATGGCCCCTCATCACCAATCCACGCTAGGCCGACAACATCCCCGCCAATAGGTCGGGGCGCCATCGGACACGCTAACACCCCCGCGTCGTTACGTCTCGCACCTTTTAGCGACCGCGGCGGCGTGGGTTATGGTGCGCCACCAGCGCCAAGTAGTCTGGGAGGCGCTGATCCGGGCCTCGCCAGCTTGCGCGGGCCGCATTTGCGGCTTGGGGCAGACGTTCCACCATGCGGCGGAGCTCTGCGTGTCCCGGCAATCTGTCGTCGTAGCGCTCGAAGGCGGTTGACAGATCGTCCACTCCAGTGCCTCGGAGGTGCCCTCGGCGGGCCAGCTCGAGGTAACTCCGGGCCAGGGCGTCGCCGTCGAAGCGGTGCTGCACCACCAGTTCCACACCGACCCGCAAGACCGCGTCGGCCGGCAGCCGCTGGTCTTCGTGCACGACGAATGCAGCTTGCAAGTAATTGTAGAACGGCACCGCGCGCGCGCCGTAGACGTGGAAGTCATCGGGCGGAGTTTGCCGTTCGAGGTGGATCAGGATGCGTTCGACAGCCTCGCCCGGTGCAATCAGGTTGGCATCGTGCATGACCCGATCGATGACGTCGGGGTAAACGCGGCCGCGCTCGCAGATTTCCAGCAAGGTCTCGGCGCTGACGTGCCCGGACACGATGTCCGCGTACAGCGAATAGACGAAGGCGTCGGCTTCGGCGTCATCGCCAAAGAGGGTCTCGCGGCAGAGGGCGCCCTGCGAAGCGGGCGGCGCATCGCCTGGGGGCGTGAGCTTCGTGGCGTGGTCGAGCAGGGCCCGGGCGTGAAGCAGCGCGGGCAGCTTGTAGCCGAGTTGATCGCGCAGGGCGCGGAAGCGAAGCTTGAGCACGTTCTTGAGATTCGGCTTCAAGGTGAAGCTGTCCCAAGTGATGCCATCGAGGCGCAGTTTGTCCTCGAGGCGGCGGCGCATCTGTTCGGGCGAGCCGGACAAGATGTGCACGGAGATGCCGGCGCGAACCATTTCCCGCAGAAGCGTGGCTGCGCCGGGGTTGGTGCGCTTTTCGTCCGGGCGTTCGAGGGCCGTCCGCACGAGATCCCGCAACGTATCGAACTCGGTCCGAAGGTAAGTCTTGTCGAGATCCCAGCGGGCGATGTGACGTTGCGAGGCGTCCATGAGCTGGCTGGCCCCGTTCTAACACACCCGCACACCAGGCGAGGGTCTCGGGCAACTGTTACCCGAAAATTCGGCCCAGGCAGCTCATCGTGCGTACGATGGGCTGGTCGTGGCTGCCCGCTTACGCATTGGAGAGCTCCTCGTTGCTTCGAAAATCCTCAGCGAGGACCGCCTCGAGGAGGCGCTGAAGCTACCGCGCCTGCCCGGGCAGCGGCTGGGCGAGCTTTTGGTCTCCCGCGGGCTGGTGACCGAGACGCAACTCACGCAGACGCTGGGGCAGCAACTCAGTGTCCCTTGGGTGTCGCTTTATCACGTCGATTTTTCGCGGCAGCTTCTCAACTTGGTGCCCCACGAGCTCGCGGATCGGTATTGCCTCGTCCCCATCTTCGTGCGGCGGGTCAAACGGCAGGACACGCTCTACGTGGCGATGGCCGACCCGACGAACGAGGCGGCACTTCAAGAAGTGTCGCGATCGGCGGGGCTTCCGGCGCGGCCCATGATTGGCTCGCCGACGGACATTCGCAGCGCCATCCGCGTGTACTACGGCACCGCAGAAACGGCCGAGCGGGAGACGCCGCGTCCCATTCCACCTCCCCCGCCGACGAACCCCGAGGGCGTCGCGGCCAAGGCCGCCGCATCGCGCATGCCGCCGCCGCGCAGGTCGGAGGCTGCACCGAGCCGTCCGGCCGCACCGCCGCCGCCACCTTCGGCCGCCATTCCGCCGCCCCCGCCAACGAAGCCCACGCGGCCTTCGGCGGGACAAAAGGCGGCACGGGCCGAGCGGCCTTCGGCAGCGCCATCGACGTCGTCGACGGCCCCCACGCAGCCGGCACCCGCACCACGCCCCGCCGAGCGACCTTCCGCGCCAGAGCGACCTTCCGCGGCCGAGCGCCCCTCGGCAACGGAGCGTCCTTCCGCCGCCGATCGCCCCTCGGCGACGGAGCGCCCCTCGGCGACGGAGCGGCCTTCTGCGGCCGACCGGCCTTCGGCAACGGAGCGACCTTCTGCGGCCGACCGGCCCTCGGCAACGGAGCGTCCCTCCGGTGTGGAGCGCCCCTCCGCGCCGGAGCGTCCCTCCCTCGATGGCCCGGACATCGATCCGGAAATCGAGACCCGCGAGATCTACGTCAGCAGCACCTGGCGCCGTCCGCCGATGGTGGAGATCACGCTGCTCGACGGCACGACGTTGCACCTGCCCGCGCGCGTTCCGCGCAGGCGTGGCGCCTCCAGTCCGCCGGGGGCCGACGTCTCCGAAGGCCTCACCGCGCGCGACCTCATTCGCGCCCTGCGCGCCCGCGCCGAGGGCGCCGATGCCCGCGCCGTCCTTGGCGAGGACGTCCGCTGGGAGCCGCTTTTCGCGGCGCTGCTTTCACTCTTGATGCGCAAGGGCCTCATCGCCGACTGGGAATTCATCGACGAATTCCGCCGCATCACCGCGCGCAAGCCGTTCAAGATCCCGCCGCAGAAGTAGACGACTCAAACGAGCGCGTCGACCTCGGCGTCCGAGAACCCAGCCTCACGCAGAATCGCACGCGTGTGCTCGCCCTGGCGGGGCGGCGCGCGGTGCTGCCCTTCGGGATCCGTCACGGGCGTGCGGAATTGCAGAAGGTTCCCCCACGGCGAGGGAAGCTCGAAAAACACGCGGCGCGCCACCAGCTGCGGATCGCTCGCGAGCTCCTCCGGCAAGAGCACCGGCTCGAGACAGCAATCCGTGGTGCGCGAAAACTCGATCCACTCGGCGAGGGTGCGACGCTTGAAGATCTCGCGGAACTTCGCCTTCAGCGCCTCCTGGTGCGGCCCCACGACGAGCGCACTCAGGTCCAACTCGAGCTTCACGCCCGCCGCGAAGGCGAGCAAAAACTTGGGCTCCAGCGCCCCGAGCGTGACGAAGCGGCCGTCCTTCGTCTCGTACGTGTTGTACGGCGCAATGGCGCCGCTCAATGTCTCGTTGCCGCGCTTGGGCATTTCCTTGCCGAGCATCTGCCCGAAGCTCGATGCCGCGAAGCCCATCGAGGCTTCGAGCATCGACACGTCGACGACGCTTCCCTCCCCGGTGTTCGCACGGGCGGCAAGTGCGGCCATGATGCCGATGACGCTCCAGAGCGCGCCACCGATGTCGGCCAACTGAAAGCCGAAGACGGCGGGCGGTCCATCCGGCGGTCCCTGAAAACCGAGGACCCCGGCGCGCGCCAAATAATTGATGTCGTGCCCCGCACGCAAACTCAGAGGGCCGTTCTGCCCGTAGCCCGTCAGCGCGCAGACCACCAGGCGCGGATTGCGTGCGCGCAGGGTATCGTGCGAGAGGCCCAGGCGATCCATCACGCCGGGCCGGAATTGCTCCAGCACCACGTCGTAATGGTCCACGAGCCGCAGGAGCGCGTCTCGCCCTTGCGGCTTCTTCAAGTCCAGCACCGCGCTTCGCTTGTTGCGGTTGATGGCGAGGAACAACCCCGACTGGGCTCCGCCCTCACCTTCCGCACCTGCAACGGGCGGCGGCATATGGCGCAAATAATCGCCGCCGCCGGGATCTTCGATCTTGTCGACCTGCGCCCCGAGATCCGCCAGCACCAACGATGCGAACGGTCCCGGGAGCAGCCGGCTCAAATCGAGAACTTTGATGCCCTCGAGCGGCGCTTTGCGCATGATCGACGGACCTTCTCAGGCCTTGTAGCTGAAGAGCTTCTGCAACTTCATGGCGAGCATTTGATTGCCGGCCACCTTGAGCTTGCCCGCGAAGAAGAGCTGCATGCCGTTGGCTTGCGGATTCTCGATGAGCTTCTGGAAATCCTCGGCCGCGATGGTGATCGTGCAATCGGCCTCGCCCTCGCCCGCCTTACATGCCGGGCCGGTGGCGGAGACGTCGATGTTCCACGCGCCTTCGCCGGTCACGTTGAGCTGGTACTTCGCGCCGATGGTCTTCGCGTCGTCCGCGTTCTTCGCAAGCGCCGCGGGGAGTTCTTCGTTGAACAGCTTCTTGACGTCCACGCCCATTGCTGGCCTCCTCGT
This sequence comes from Sorangiineae bacterium MSr12523, assembly GCA_037157775.1. NCBI lineage: Bacteria > Pseudomonadati > Myxococcota > Myxococcia > Myxococcales > Pendulisporaceae > Pendulispora > Pendulispora brunnea. Next base: position 893,991 of record CP089982.1, on the reverse strand, counting down.
TACCTCATCCGTAGCGATGAGGCGGTGTTTTCCAAAAGTGAATGGTGATTCAGTTGGCTACCACCCGCATGTGCATCGCGTCAAGCGCGACTCAATTGCAAATCGTGGGTGGCTGATACGCTCGTAGCGAAGCGGTCGCATCCCGTCGCACCTTCTTCGCCTCGATGATGGATCGGTACGCCGCAACGCTGCCGCGCTGCGTTCGCGCGCCCCCATCGCCGATGGAGTAGAGACCGAATTTGGGACAATAACCGCTGTCCCATTCGAAATTATCCATCAGCGACCAGTAGTAATAGCCGCGCAATTGCACGCCATTTTGGATCGCCCAGCCCGCTTGATACAGGTGCTCGGTGATGAAGCGTGCGCGATTGGCGTCGGATGCATCGGCAATTCCATTTTCGGTCACCGTGATGGGCAAGCCATAGGTGTTCGCCTGCACGAGCACGGCGCGCAGCCCCTCGGGATGGATGTCCCACGCGAAGTCGGTTTTGTGGCGATTCGTCGGCAACGGCTGGGGCACGATGGAGGCGCCCACGCCGGGGATTTGAATCCCATCGTGCGTGCTCACCAGGATGTCGGTGTAGTAATTGATGCCCAGCCAATCGACGTGGTTGAGGAGCGAAGGATCGGCACGCTTGTCGTTCGGGCCTTCGTACTTCTCGTCGAAGTCGTCGTCCCAATCGCCTTTGACGATGGCGTTCACGAACCACCAATTCCAGATGTACTCGATGTGTTTGGCGCCCTGAATATCGGCGGCGTCACCGTCCACCTTGGGATGGAAGGTCTCCATATTTTGCGCGATGGAGACCAAGGCCGGCTTGCCATCTCCGTCGGCGTCGGCGTTGTCTTCGCGGTGGATCGCTTCGTAGGCCAGGGCATGCGCGCGGGCTTCGGCGCGTGCGACGGCGAAGGCGCGCGTCGTTTCGAGCAAACCGCCCGGGGGTGCGGCGCCGGCGACGTAGCCGTTGAGTGCGACCACCACGGGCTCGTTGATGGTGATCCACTCGTCGACCTTGTTCTTGAAGAGGCCCGCCACGAGCCCGCAATACTTCGCGAAGAGGTCTTTGGTCTCGGGTCGCTCCCAGCCTTGCGGCTCCGCGGGCTTGGTGGGATCCGAGACGTACGACGGCAGCGAGAAGTGCTGCAAGGTCACCAGCGGGTGGATGTTCGCGGCGCGCAGTTTGTCGAGTAGCTCGGTGTACTTGGTCACGGCGGCGGCGTTGGCTCGGCCGGCGTTGAGATCGGCCAACGTCGGGTAGAGGCGAGCCCACTCCATGGAGAAGCGATAGGCATTTTGCCCGCTGTCTTTGAGCGCGCGGATGTCGTCGTCGATGTGGTTCAAGGCGTCGGGCCCGCCCTTGTCGGGGGTAGCGGCGTCCTTGATCTTGCCCTGCATGGTGACCCACTTGCCCCAGTCGGTCTGCGCGTTGCCCGTTTCGGTCTGGAAGGCCGACGTGGAGGACCCCCAGCGGAAGCCCTCGGGGAAGGTCACTTCATCCGGACCGACCTCTCCCCCGTCGATGCCGGTGTCGGGGCCCGCGTCGGCCCGGACCGGGGGGTGGAAGTCATCGGGGTTCGTTTTGTCGCAGGCTCCCGCGATCGGTCCCAGCGAGCTCGTGAAGAAGAGCAAAAGAGGAAGACGACGGCTCGGCTTCATGGTCATGTAGGTTACCTCGACAAGGAGCTAGCTTTCATGGGTCTTCTGGACGGCAAGGTCGCGATCATCACGGGCGCAGGCGGTGGAATCGGGCGGGCGCATGCTCTTCTCTTTGCGCGAGAAGGGGCGAAGGTCGTGGTGAACGACGTCGGCGGCGCGCGCGATGGTAGCGGGGAGGACGCTGGCGCGGCGAACCTCGTTGCGGAAGAGATCACGAAGGCAGGCGGCCAGGCCGTCGCACACACCGAATCGGTGACCGAGGCCTCGGGCGCGCAAAGCCTGGTTCGCACGGCGGTGGAAGCCTTCGGGCGCGTCGATGTCCTGGTGAACAACGCGGGCATCCTTCGCGACAAGACGTTCCTCAAGATGGACGAGGCGATGTGGGACTCGGTCATCGCGGTGCACTTGAAGGGCACCTTCTTGGTGTCGCAGGCCTTCGCCAAGCAAGCGGTCTCGCAGGGCGAGGGCGGCCGCATCGTGAACACGACCAGCGTGAGCGGCATGCAGGGCAATTTCGGCCAGGCGAACTACGCGGCCGCCAAGGCGGGCATCTACGGCCTCACGCGAACCATGTCCATCGAGCTGCAGAAGCAGCGCATCACGGTCAACGCGCTCGCGCCCATTGCGAAGACGCGCATGACCGAGGACCTGCCCATGTTCCAGGGCGTGGAGACGATGACGCCGGAGCACATCTCCCCGGCGGCGCTCTTTTTGGCGAGCGATTTGTGTGCAGACCGCACGGGTTACGTGCTGGCCGTGGCCGGTGCTCGCATGTACGCCTTCAAGGTGATCGAGACGGCGGGCCGCTTCAAAGAGGGCGACGGAGGCGTTTGGTCGGCTCAGGAAATCGCCGAACATTGGGACGCGATCGTCAAGGCCTGAGCTCGTGCTAGAGTGGCCCCCGCATGCTCAAGCCCCGCGAGCTCGCCCAGGCGGCCTTCGACTATCTGCGACGCAACCCTGACGAGGTGGTCCGCGCCGCGCGCAACGCGGCGGGGCTTCGCTTCGGCGTGCCCGTCGCGGCGCTTCGCTATTTCACGTCGCAGATCAAAGGGCGCAAGGCGCCCAAGGACATCGAGCTAAGCACGTCCCCGCCGGACTTGCGCTTCGGTGCCACGATCGACGTGATGGGGACGCCGCTGCGCGCGACCACGTCGGTCACGGTCGACGACGTGACCATCGGCGCCGATGCGGTGCGCATCGGCATCCGTCTGAGCAACATGAAGCTCACGTTGCTGCAAGACAGCGACTCGCCCGTGGCCACCTTGATCAAATCGGGCGCACTCGATTTGTCCAAGCCGGCCAACCTGGTGAGCTTCGCGCCGAAGAAGCCCGAGGCCATCGTCGAAGCCGAAGGCGATCGCATCGTCCTCGATCTACTGAAGGTCCCCAAGCTCGCCGCCAACGGCGCCTTCCGCAAAGCGCTGTCCGTCGTCTCCCCCCTCATCGGCGTCCGCAAGGTCGAAGCCGACTCGGACCACGTCTACGTCGCCCTCCGCGCCACCCCCCGCGGCCTCCTGCAAGCGATCAACGCCATCCGCAACGGCGCGTAACCTCGCTAAGCCCCGAAGAGAATTCACAGGGAGGCGGGGAGGCGGGGAGTTTTTTTGGTTTTCAATCGGGCCAGTGAGCCCATTGAAACCCCAAAAAAAGGGCCCCGCGCCCTCTGTGCCGTAAGTCCTCCCCGCCTCCCCGCCTCCCTGTGAACTTCTTCGAGCCGTTTCCCTTAGACGAGGGCTTTGGCGACGAGTTTGCGGAGTTGGGTGCGTTCTTCGGGGGTGAGCGGCGAGAGCACCTCTTCTTCGACGTGGAAGAGATAGCGCTCGGCGTTTTCGAGGACGTCCAGGCCCGTGCGGGTTAGCGCGACGTTGTGCTTGCGCCGATCGTCGGGGTCGCGAACGCGTTCGACGAAGCCCTCCGCTTCGAGCTCGTTCAGCCATGCGACCACGGTGTTCGCCGTCGTGCGCATCATGATGCAGATCGAGTTCTGCGGCAGACTGCCCGTGTCGCGCAGCTCACGCAGAATGTAGAGCTGCTTCAAGTTCACTCGAAGGCGCGACTCATCCGCCTTGGCGTGCACGCGCCGGGCGAGCTGCGTGAGGGTCGGGATTTCGGGGGTGGCAGGAGACGTCGTACGCGAGCCCATCGGTTCCTTTATAAAAATATAACCTCGCTTGGATCGTCTTGCCGGCCAATATCATCACACCTACTGTGACTATCATGGCAACCAACACGACTGAGCCTGCGTCCCGAAGACGTTGGCTCGCGCTTTTCGCGGTGTTGCTCGGGCAATTCATGCTCGTGCTCGACGCAACCATCGTGAATGTAGCGCTTCCGGTGATTCAAGCCGACCTGCACTTGCCCGAGGCGCGTCTGACGTGGGTCACGAACGCGTACCTCCTGGCGTACGGCGGGCTTTTGCTGCTGTTCGGGCGCCTTGGCGACCTGTACGGGCGTCGGCGTCTGTTCCTGTCTGGCCTGGCGCTCTTCACGCTCGCTTCGGTGGCGTGCGGGATGACCCACCACGAGCTCGTACTCATTGCCGCGCGATTCGTCCAGGGCGTGGGCGCGGCCGCGGCCTCCTCGGTGGTGCTGGCCATCGTCGCCATCGAGTTTCCCGAGCCCGCCGAACGCACCAAGGCCATGAGCGGCTACATGTTCGTGAGCATTTCCGGCGGCTCCGTCGGACTCCTCGTGGGCGGCGTCATCACGCAGATGCTCGATTGGCATTGGATCTTCCTCGTCAATCTACCCATCGGCCTGATTTCCATCCCGCTCGCGCGCGCGGTGTTGCGCGAGACCCCTCCTGGCACCAAGGGCAACGTGGACGTGGCCGGCGCGGTGCTGGTGACGGCTTCCGCCATGAGCCTGGTTTATGCGCTGGTCGCCGGGGCGACGCACGCGTGGACCTCGCCCGCAGTGCTCGTGCCGGCCTTCGCCACCGTCGTGCTGCTGGCCGTGTTCATCGTCGTGGAGTTGCGGGTGGCGCAGCCCATTTTGCCGCTTCGGATCCTGCGCATTCGCAGCTTGATGGTCGGCAACTTGGTGCGCGGCCTGCTCATGATGGGCATGTACGGCGTGTTCTTCTTTGGCTCCCTCGAGCTGTGGCACGCGCTGGGGTTCGGGCCGATGCGGGTCGGGCTCGCGTTTCTGCCCATGACCGGCATGGTCGGGCTCATGTCGCTCGGCATCGCCGCGCGGCTGGTCGCACGCTTCGGGCCGCGCTCGGTGCTTCTCGGCGGCATGAGTCTCGTGGTGCTCGCGATCGCGTCGTTCGCGCGCATGGATCCGCATGCGTCGTATTGGCCGTGGAGGCTCGTGTCGTTCGCCCTGCTCGGTCTCGGCGCGGGCACTTCGTTCTTGCCGCTGCTGACCATCGCGATGTCCGACGTTCCCGCGAAGGATGCGGGGCTTGGCTCGGCCATGGTGACCCTCTCCTTGCAGCTCGCGGGCGCGATCGATCTCGCCATCCTCGCGACGGCGGCTTCGCACCGAACGGCGACGCTGCGCACCATGCACATGGGGCAGCTCGACGCGGTACTTGGCGGCTACCACTTCGCCTACCAAGTCGCGACGGGCGGTGTCGTTCTCGGGCTGCTCGCGGCGGCGTTTCTCTTGGCGCCGGCGCGCAAGCAGGCGACGCCGAAACCGCTACAGCCGGACGTCGATGTAAAGGCCGCGGCGTAGGTCCTGCAGCCAGATTTTGCGCTGGCGCTCGATGATCTCACCCATCGCGCGCTCGCGCATTACGGCGCGGACGTCTTCGTACGTCGGGATGTGCGGGCCCTTGTTCAACTGCGCGATGACGATGGCTTCCGAGCCGAACGCGATGGGGTCGGACGTCTCCCCTTCTTTCAGGCTCTTCGCGGTTTCCTGGAGCGCGGGAAGAAGGGCGGACGTGGGCTGCGACCCACGCGAGCCGCAGGTGTTCTTCGTGGTGACGTCCTCGGAGTGCTGCGCGATGAGCTTGCAGAAGTCCTCACCGGCACGGGCCTTCCTGACGATCTCCTTGGCGAAGTCCTCGCGCTCTTTGAACTGCTCGTCGGTCGCATTGGCGGGCACGCGGAGCGCGAGGATGCGCAGCTCGATCACGCGCTCCTCGCCCATTTCCTTGACCCAGCGCGCGTAGGTGGCGCGGGCGTCTTCTTCGCTGACGCGCACGCGGGGCAGCACGCGCAACTGAATCAGCTTTCCCTCGAGGAGCTGGCGGCGTACCTCCTCGCGGTAATCTTGCTCGCTCAAACCTTGGCGGCGCGCCTCGATGAGCAGATCCTTCAGCGGCAGGTTGAGGCTTTCCGCCTTCTGCCGCATGCCGCGGTCGATCTCGTCCGTGGTGACCGCGATGCGCGATTTGTCGGCCGCCTGTTCCTCGAGGCGGTCGTCGATCATGCGGTTGAGAAGGTCCCGGTACATCTGGGTTTCGGCGGCGGCCCGCTGGGTGGGATTTTGCTGCTGTTGCGCGTAGATCTGCGCGAGGAAGGGCTTGGCCCGGCGGCGCAGGTCGGTCAGCAGGATGGGGCGCTCGCCCACGACGGCCACGACGCGCTCGACGATGGCCGCGTCGCTCTTCGCGCAGACGAACGTCGCGCTCGCTGACAAAGCGGCGGAAAATGCAAGCCATCGGAAAGAGCGTTTCAACATGCGCGTTCTAGCTGCTCCTAGCACAGCTCGTCGAAATTCAAGGCACGGTAAATGAGCCCAGGTCGAGCCGGTTGTCGCTGGCGGTCGCCGTACCGGTACGGATGATGGGAATGCGCTTGCCATCGCCGCGAACGCGCCAGAGGCCGGCGTAGACCCGCCACGTCTTTCCGCCGCCGTCGTAGGGGACGGTCAGCTGCACGATGTCGCGCAGCGTTTTGCCGGGCGGTGCCTTTTCAATCTCGAGCGCGTCCGAGATCATGACGTGATCGGCGCGCAGGTCGTTGCCCGAGGAGGGGACGACGTGGACGAAGAAGCCCATCTTGGACTCGACGTCGGGGGAGACTTTCCAGTCGAACTCCATGGTGACGACCGACTCGGCCGCGGGGGTGGCCGGCGTCATTTTGAAGGCCTCGAGCGTGATGCCGCCGGCGAATTGCGCGTCGATGCGGCGCGCGTCCGGGGGCGGGGCGGCGGCGAGGATGCTCTCGCCGGTGGCCGTCTTGAGGGGCACGGACGGTGCGGAGGGTTCGTGCACCAAGGAGAGCGTCAGTGCGAAGGGCACGACGGGAAGCACGAGGGCGGCGGCATACTCCCGGGTGGAGAGGTCGCGCCGGCGTCGTAAGAGCCAAATGAGGATCCCCAGCGCAGTGAGCGAGATGGCGGCTCCGCCGATGGCCGAGCGCGGGAGAAAACGCAGCACGATGTCGCTGTTGCCCGCGGGAACGTCGATGGCGAGAAGGCCCTGGGCGCTCTGGACGGTGCCCACGTTGGTGCGCCAGCCGGGGTGCCAGTTTTGGTTCACCAAGACGCGCCCCGGTTTGCGCATTTCGGTGTGGAGCCAGATGGCACCCGGCGTCCAGCGCGTGCGGGTCACTTTGCCGGCGTTGGGTTCCTCCAGGTATTCCTCGGCGTCGAGATCGCCGCGCAAAAGCGGCGATTGCGGAACGGGGTACGCGTCGTAACACGAGAGGCACCCGAGCCCCATCGGGCCGTAGTACGCGACGCCCCATCGCGTGCCGCGCGCTTGCCGGAACGGCTGCTCCATGCGCACCGGCGGTGGTGCGAGCACGCGGCCGTTCGCCGCCACATGATGGTTCATCACCAGCGGCTGCAGGTTGACGAGAAGCAGCCCCGCCGTGACGCCCACGAGCCCGACGACCCATCGCCGCCGGCGCGCGAGCACTTGAAGCTGCGTGACGCCCAGCGCGGCCACCACCGCGGTGGCCAGCGCCAGCAGCACGAGGAACCGCTCGGGGTAACGCAGCGCCGAATAGAGCGGGAGCCGTTTGAGCAGCGCGAAGAGCGAGACGGGAACGCTGAATCCCTGGGCGAGCCAGATGGCCGCCGCCCCCGCGACCACGAGAGAGGCGCTCCTTCGCCGCAACAGCCCTGCGAACACGGCGGCGAGGCACATGCCACCTACCAGGTAATTGCCACGGATGTCGAAGTCGCCGTTGTCGGGATGGATCTGTCCGAACAGCGCAGGCAGGAGATCTTTGGTCGCAAGGCCCTGCGCGCCGCCGACGATGCGCGGGGCCATCGACATGGTTTGCAGAAGAGGCCAGAGGCGCACGGCGGAAAGCGCGAGGGAAAGGACGACGGCCAGCGCCACCAGCTTGAGCGCGCGCACACGGCGCAAGGCAATGAGCCCGTCGATGATCTCGAACGCGCAGAAAAGTGCGGCGAAGGGCACGGAGTACGTGCCGCCGAATCCCATCATCCAGGCAAAGGCGAAGGCCGTGATGGCGACGCCTCCCATGCTTCCGCGCATCGCGCGGCGCACGCCGAGGACCGCCCACGGAACGAGCTCGAAGCCGAAAAAGTTGGTCCACGTGAGCGCGGGCGAAAAGGCGAACAGACCGCTCGCGGCGTAGATCGGCGCGGCGAGCGTCGCCCCGAAGTGCGATGCCCCGCGCGAACGCGCATAGCGGTACGTTCCCTCGAGCCCAAGGAGGATCATCGCGAAGGGGACGAGCGCCTCGGCGCGCAAGGTCCCCACGAGGAGCGAGAGCAGGAACGTGGGCGACACGTACCGGCTCTGCGGGGTGCCCAAGAGATCCAAGCCGCCGCAGTAGTACGGATCCCAGAGCGGCAGCTGCCCGTACTTCAGAACGGTGCGGCGCGCGGTCTCCTCGTAGGGCAACCAATCGCGGAATGCGTTGAACGAGCCCGCCGTGCGCAAGAGCGGCCAAGTGCACGCGAGCGCGATGCAGGCGAAGAAAAAGAGCCGGAACGGCGTGCGCGCAGCCTTCTGGCCCGCCCATCGCAGTGCCGCATCCAGGCGCGGGATCAATGAATCGGGCGCGGTCGGCACGGTGGGACCGTTGGACGGAGCGTCACGTTCTCGGGTGCGGGCCACCGATGGTGCAGGCCTTCGTCGACCGCGAGCAGCACGTCCGGCACGCGGAGGCTCCTCGCCCCTGCGAGGGTCTTCGCGCGGCGGAACTCCGAGTTGTGGAACGCATCGTCCTGCGACCAAAGGTCGGCAGGGAAATCTTTGGCGGCGTTCCGGCGCATCTCCCTCTCTTCGAGGGCCATCGTCTCGAAGGCCTGCCGCCGCAGCTCATCATCGGCGGGTAAAGGCCCAGACAAAGGCTTGGCCGTTACCGCCACGAAGGCAGCAACGGCCACGACGGCCCCAAACAGGAGCCATGACGAGATGCCAGGTGAAGAAAGCGAGGTAACCCGCATTCCGCCCCGACGATAACGTCTTTCAGCGCTTGCTGTACTGGAAGCGTTTACGGGCGCCCGGCTGACCGTACTTCTTGCGCTCCTTCTTGCGCGCGTCGCGCGTGAGGAAGCCGGCGCGCTTGAGGACCGAGCGGCGCTCGGGGTCCATCAGGCAGAGGGCGCGGGAGATGCCGTGGCGCATCGCCTCGGCCTGGGCCGAGTGACCGCCGCCGTTGACCGTGGCCATCACGTCGAACTGATCGATGGCTTCGATGAGCTCGAGCGACTGGCGCATGACCATGCGGGAAGTCTCACGCTCGAAGTACTGATCCGCGGGCGTGTTGTTGACGGTGATCACGCCCGTGCCGGGCTTGACCCAAACGCGGGCAATGGCGGTCTTGCGCTTGCCGGTGGAGTACGTGCGGTTGTCTGTGGCGGCCATGTTCTAATTCTTTTGTCGCTGCTTACAGCGAGACCTTGAGGGGCTGCGGTTTCTGGGCGGCGTGCGGATGATCCGGCGTCGCGTAGACCTTGAGCTTGGTCAGCATTTCGCGACCGAGCACGTTCTTCGGGAGCATGCCCTTGACGGCCTTCTCGATGGGGAAGGCGGGCTTGCGGGCCAGAAGGTGCCGGTAGCTCTCGGCGCTGAACCCGCCCGGGATACCCGAGTGCGAGTAGTAGTGCTTCTGGTCGAGCTTGTTTCCCGTCAAGCGAATCTTGTCCGCGTTGACGACGATGACGAAATCGCCCGTATCCTGATGCGGCGTGAAGGTCGGCTTGTGCTTCCCACGGAGAACACGCGCAATCTCACTGGCCAAGCGCCCGAGGGGCTTGCCCGCTGCATCCACCACGTACCACGAACGACCGGCCTGAGCCTGTTCCTTGGTCGCCGAAAATGTCGTCTGAGACATCGTTGAAAAAGCCTTTCCTAGGCGAACTTGAAGCCTGCTGGTGCCCCAAGCCCCAGAGGGGGCGGGAACGTACGAGGATGGGGGGTGCTTGTCAAGCGGTCCTTCTGACCTTTCGCCCCTCTTCCCCCTCCCGATCCCGAGCCTCAGTGAGGAGCTCGGGAGCGGGAGCGGGTTCGATCAGAAGAGCCCAATCGCAAAGTGGAACGCGCCGAAGTCCTCGTTGAGCAGTCTGCGGCGGGTCAGGTTGATACCGTAGTCGAAAACGAGCGGACCGACAGGGGTTTGAAACCGTAGGCCCGTCCCGACCGAGACCCGCATCGGGAATTCCTTCTGTTCGAAGGGGTAAAGCGGATCGACCCAGAGGTTGCCGATGTCGGTGAAGAGTGCGGTTTCGAGGGCACCGCGGATGGGGATGCGCAGCTCGAACTTCGGATTGAACATGAGGTTGCCACCGCGGATGGCGATGCTGTTCACGGTGAAAGGTACGCGTGGAGCCGGGGGTGGATTTTTCGAGTCCGCCTCGATGCGATCGGCCAAATCTTGGGGAACCATGGAATCTTGCGCGAAGCCGCGCATCGACTCGATGCCGCCCATGAAGAAGAGGCGGTCCGGGTAGGTCAGCGATCCGGACGTGAGCTGCACGTTGGTGCCAAGCCTCAACTCGGCAGCGAAGGTGAGCTTTTTTCCCAAAGGGATGTATCCCGCAAAGGTCTCGGCAAAGCGGAGGAAGTGGCCGTCCTGGCTCGCCCGCTCGCGCGCCGCCGGATCCGTCGAGTCGACGGTGCCCAGCGGGGCCCAATCGACGTGCTCGATGCCGCTGACGAAATACGTCCCGGTGTGCGCGTTGAAGGAGTTGTCGCGGCGGTCCCAGGAGATGATGAGGCGCTGCGACACGGCGATGCTGGTGCCCTCCGGAACGCGAAGCAGGCGTGCGAGATCGGCACCCCCGGTGTTCTGTAGGTTCCGAAGCAACTCATCGAGCGACTCGTCATTGAAGACGGTGGCGGTGTTTCGCTCGACCGTCGGAGAGAAAGTGAACAGCACCGGCCTTAACGGTCTGTAGGAAATACTCGGGATGCCTGCCCATTTCGTCAGAACGAAGTCGCGCTGGAGCGTGCGCGAGAAGATGCCGTCTACGCTCGAGCGCCAGAGGGGCCCGAGCCCGATTTCGGGGAACTCGCCGCGCAACGTCACGCGGCCGGCGATGCGGTCGCCGAAGGAAAGCTCCCCGAAATTCTTCTTCACTTGGTCATCGAGGATGAACGCGTCGGGCAGATACGACACCTGCGCGCGCGCCGAGAGGGCGATGGCCGAGCCGAGGAAGTTCCGATCGCCGATCTCCGTGGTGATGCGGAAGCCCTCACCGGTGGAGAAGCCCGGGCGGATCTCCAGGTACTTGGGGATGGCCTCCGCGACGGTGATGATGACGGTCTTGTTCTTCGCGGGCACGTAGGGATCGGAAAGGCCGACCTCCACGCTGCTGAAGACATTGAGCGTAGCGATGCGCTCTTGGGTCTTTCGGATGTCGCTGGTGCGGTAAGGCTCACCGACCTGGAGCGCGATGCGCCGCCGGATGACGCCCTCGCGGGTCAAATCGTTGCCTTGGATGACGATCTGCCGAACGATGACTTGCTCGCCCTCGGTGATCTCGAAACGGGCGCGCGCACGCGTGTGGTCCAGCGATTCGTCGAGCGTGTACTTGATGTCGACGAAGGCGTAGCCCTCCTCGCGGTACACGTCGAGCAAGCGGCGGCGCGCCTCCTCCAGCTTCACGGTGTTCGCCGGGGTGCCGAGCGAAAGCTGCGCGGCGAGCGCCAAGGTGCGCTCGGAGATGGCGTGCGTCCCGGTGAAAGACAAATCGTACAGCGTGGTGCGCGGCCCGAGCTTCACCGGAATGCGCAAGGTGACGCGGGGCTCGCACGCGATGCCGTGGAGCGGATCCGGCACGCAGCTCATGGCCGCCGGGAGCGGCGGCACGGGAAGCGGCAGGTTGGTGATGTCGTAGGTGCAGGCCTCGGGCTCGACGGGTTTGCCGTTCTCCGTCGGCAGCGGGATGGGGATGCATTGGCCCGCGGGCGAGCGCGGATCGCAGCGACGCCGCACGATCTGCACCGGGCCGACTTGGGCGTGGAGAAAGCCTTCGTGCCGATAGAGCTCCTGCACGTGCTCGACGGCGCGCTGGTACGTATCGGCGACGTAGACGCCGTCCGGCTCGAGGTCGATGGGGACGTCGACGGCCCCGCGCTGCTGCGGGCTGATGAGCGCATCGACCCCGCGCGGATCGGGGCTCTTGAGGATGTCGGCGCCGGGCAGCTCCTCCTCCAGGTAGCTGTCGATCTCGCGCCCGATCTCGGAGACGTTGGTGGGGCCGCCCTGATTGAGCCGGCGCACGTCGGCCTCGCGCAGGCACGGGTACGCGCGGGCCACGACGCGCACGCGCGGGTGCTCGGTGATCTTGAAGACCAGGTAATGGATTTGATCGCGCGCGGTGCCGCGTTCCTCCAGCGCAACCTCCACGTCGAGGTAGCCGCGCTTCTGGTAGAAATCCCGAATCTTTTCCGCAAGATGAATCTGACTTAGGTCCACCTCGGTGGTCAGGCCGAGGGCCTCCGTGAGGGCATCTTGGTCGTAGTGATCGTTGCCCTCGAAGCGCGGCTGATAGAGTTTACCGGCCTGGACGCGGATGCGCAGGACGATCATGCCGTCGGCCGAGACGATGTCGTGCCAGACATCCGCCTGGTGGTAGCCGCGGGCGCGGAGGCGCGTTTCCAGTTGGCTGTCGGCGGCCTCGAGCGCGCTCTCGTCGGCGCGATCGCCGACCTTGACGCGGTAGGTGCCGTTGGTGGACTCGAGCTCCTCGGGCCGGGCGTCGTACACGTAGAAAACGCGACGCCCGATGTCGCGTGGCTCGCCATCGCGCACCGACAAGGTGACGTCGATGCGGAGCGGATCGTCCGTGGTGCGGGCCTCGAGGGCGATGGTCGCTTTGGGGTAGCCCCGGCGCGCGAGCAGGGCCTCCATGCGCTCCTGTTTGTCGGCGAGGTCGGCGCCGACGAACTCGCCGCCCTCGGTGAGGTCGGCCTCGCGCAGAAGCTCGTCGCGATCGACTTTGACCCCGCCCGTGTGAAAGCGCAGGTTCTCGATGATCTTGCGCACGGCGACTTGGACGACCATGCGGCAGCCGGCGCCTTCGCTCTGCAGGGTGACGTGGCCGCGTGCGAACTGACCGCGATCGAGCAGCTCGGAGAGGGCGCGGCGCGCGACGGCCTCGGTGAAGACCTCCCCGGGCTTGACGCCGACGACCTTGGGCAGATGCATCATGCCCCAGCGCTCGCCTTCCAGCTCCGTATCGACGGCGGTGATGGGACGGCCGACGCAGGCATCGACGTTGGGGCGCGGGGGAAGCACCGGCACCGAGGGCGGCGGCGGCGGCAGCTCCGGGGGCGTGAGGACCTGGACGCTCCCCTTGCCCTCGGGCGCGGGTGCCGAATGAGCGCGTGCCGAGAAAAGAAGCGTCGCGAGAAGGAGAAAAAGGGCTACGAGCCCTTTACTGGAACTCCAGCCGCCAACGGAAGTCGAGCCCCAAGTTCCCAATGTCCGGGGAGGATACGTCATTGACGTTGTCGTAGGAGCCTAGAACGCTGGTTCGTTGACTCAATCGCCACTCGATGTTCGAGCGCAGCTCGCGGTCCTCCGACAGGCCCGTGGTGACGGTGGCGCGAACGTCGTCGGTGATGCGTTTCCCGATGGTCACCTGGGGCTCGGTGCGGCCGCTGCGCGACGAGTAGCCGCTGCCGAAACGGAAATCGTCGATGATCGGGATGGCGTTGGTCACCGCACGGTCGGCCCCGGTCGCGGTCGATAGCGCCTCCAGCGCCACGCCTGCCCCCAACGCCGCGCTGCTCTGAAGCTGGTCGACCTCCGTGCGCGTCATCCCCACGGTCAGGAGCAACACGATATCGTCCTGCGAAAGCGGAGGGTCGCTCGTCAGGTCCAATCGCAAGTTGTCCGTATCGCCGTGCGCGTGAAGGGTGATCCGCCATATTCCTGCAGCTCTCCCCCCGCCGCCCGTCGTCGAAGTCGAGGTGCCGTAGCGACGGTACTCGGTCTGGGCTACTACGTCGATGTTCGGCGCGACGCGCGTTGGATCATCGAATCGAATGATGGCCTGCCGAACCTCGAACTCCGTGGAGCGAAAGCGGAAGCGTCCGCCTTGCTGCGCGCGTACCTCGCCCCGCAGCCCGATGCGTTGGTTGGTCCCCGTCACGCGCAGGCCCTGGTTGTCGATGTTGAACTCGACCTCGGCCAGATTGTTGTGGATGCGCAGCGGCGACCGGTTTTTCACCTGGATATCCAGGGTGAGGGCATCGAGCGAGGGATCGTAGCTCTCGACGACGGTGCGCTTGGCCCGCATGCCCAAGGCGCTCAGATCCGTGGTCAGGCTGATGGGCCGCGTGTATTCGGCCGACGTGAGCACCACGTCGCCCGTGATCTGCGGGAGCGGCGTCTTCGCATCGCCGCTGCTCGGCGGGCTCACGTGCAGCGCGAGGTCGGCGTCGAAGCCCGTCGCGATGCCCTGCGCGGGCGTCATGCGCATGTTGCGCGCCCGCACGTCGACCTGGCCGGCGCCAACGGTGAAACCCGAGATGGGGAGGTGGCCGGTGACCGCCAAAGTTCCGCCCAAAAAGCGCGCAGTACCTCGGGTGATGCGCACCTCGGAGGCGTCGGCCTTCACGTCCATTTCGACCGCGGTGATGGGGCTTGGGAGGCCTTCGACGATGAATTCCCCACCGCGCACGGTGAGCGAGCCATCCATCTCGGGCGCGCTCGCCTTCCCCGTCACGTAGAGCGACCCTCCGAGTTTGCCCTGCGCGCGTTCCAGTTTGGGAACGGCACCCACGAGGACGCCGAGGTCGATGGGCACGAGCTCGGCGTTGAACGCGAGCTCGGGCGAGGTGCTGAAATGGTACGCGGCCCCGCGCACGGTGATGGTCCCGCGCAGGGCCTTGCCATTATTGCCCGAGTTGCCCGCCTGCAGATCGAACGTCAGTGGCGGCACCGCCAACGTGTCGTCTTTGACGTACACGACGGAGCTGGTGGAGCGCATGCTCACCTTCTGCGAGCCTTTCTCGAGCGACATCGAGCCGGGCACGAACGACAGCTGCGCGTGCGCCGCATCGCCCTGTCGGTAACGCACGATGTTCAGCTCGCCGGTGAGCTCCCCGACCGTGGGCGTTTGCGGCGCCGCGATGGCCTCGAGATCCTCCGCCGGTGGCTTCGCAATGCGCAGCACGGCTCCGAGATCCAGCCCTTTGGTGAGGATCTTGCCCGTGATGAGCGAGTTCTTCTCGCGGGTCATCACCAAGTCATCGACCTTGACCTGACCGCTGAACAATTCGCCGCTCACGCGGTACTCGCCCTGAAGGACGTCGGGGTTGTACGTCGCCTTGTCGAAGGCCGGGTAGATGGGAGCCCCGCACGCGGTGCTGCCGATGGGCTTTTTCGGCGCGGGCTCCTTCTGAATCATGGCCACGTCGACGTGCGAGGCCCCGAGGCGCGTGCCGCGCACCAGCAGCGGTGTGATGTCCAGGTTCCCTTCGACCTTGTACGCGTCGATGGTGCCGCTCACTTGGGCGAACCCCGACGCCGAGCCGTCGATTTCCGATGCGACGCTGCCCATGCTTTGGAGGCGCGAGAGCGGAATGCCCTGCACCACGACGCTGCCGTTCAACTTGCCGCGATCGACCTTCGCCGAGCCGAACACGGTTCCCACGGCGATGCCCGAAGGGTTCGGCCGCACCTTGCGCAAGGTGGCCGCGTGCACGTCGATGCGTGCCCCATCGAGGCCTGCAAGGCGGTCTTCCCATTCGTAGCCCAGGTCGATGTCCCCATCGTCGAAGGCCTCGCCAAAGAGCTTCACGTCGCGCAGATGCGCGTGCCCGCCCACGTTCAAGTACCCGCCTTTGCAGCGATCTTGGGGGCCGCCCAGCGCGAGGTGGATGGTGGAGTTCGTGGTGAACGTACCGTCGATTTCGGTAAACCGCGGGTCTTCGTCCATCTGGAATAGGTTGAAGAAGTCGCGCGCGTTGAAGCCGGTCGACGTAACGACGGCGTCCATGACCATGTTGGCCGCACCGCCGAAGTCGAGCTTGCCCGAGGGCATTTCGTAATTGCTCTTGTTCTTCGTCGCCTTCACGTTGGAAAGCTCGACGGTCAAGCCTTTGAGCGTGGCATGCCCCGCGGTGACGTTGCCGAAGGGGATCTCGCTCAGGACGAAGTCCTCGATGGTGGCGTCGGCCTCCAGGTGGGGATCGTTGAAGGCACCGCTGACGATGGCGCTGGCCGTGGCCTTGCCGGCGATGGGGATCGATCCCAATGGCCCGATTTCGGTGAGGTCGGCCACCACGGAGGGCACCTCCACGCGCAACGCCTCGTCGAAGCCAATGGAGACGAAGCCGTTGTCGATGGTGCTCTTGGGCAAGGTGGCTTTGACGGCCTTGAATTGAAGCGCGTCGGCGCGGACGGACACGTGGGCCTGAAGCTGCGCCTCCTTTACACCGATGACGCGGGCACGGGCGGGATCGTCCACGGCCACGTCGAAGACGGCGAAGTTGGGCGTGTGCGCGACCATGTCGCCGTCGAGCTTCAAAGGATCGATGGTGCCAGCGAAGTGCGCCACCTTGACCTCCTTGAGGTCCCAGGTGACGTGCGGGTGCTGGCTCACGCCGAGCTCGCGCATGAGCGCGGTGAAGCTCGCGTCCTTCACGTCCACCTTGGCGTGGATGGGGATGCCCTTCACGAGCGGCTCCACGCGCACGTCGCTCAACGTGGCGACGCCCTCGGCGATGCCGATGGCCGTGTGCGGGCTGGTGATGACGCCTTGCTTGGCGACGACCTCGCTCTCGACGTGGCTGGCCAGCTGGTACTTGCCGATGCGCAGATCGCGCGCTTCGACCTTGCCGTTGACGTCCGGCAGGTTCATCCCCTCGAGGTAGCGAACGTCGGCATCGACGGAGATCCAGCCGCCCGTCTCGGGAAATGGGCCGGCCTTCGCACCGATGGCGAGCGGCGCGCGGGCCATGATGTGGCCGTCGCCATGCGGCAGATCGCCCTCTTTTTCCGGGAGGCGGATGGTGGTGTGGCTCACGGAGAGCTCCACCTTGCGCACGTCCGTGTCGGGCAATTTGCAGGGCGGTGCGGTGCCGGCGGCGGGATCGAGATCGGCTGCGCCGGAGACGCGAAGGCGATGGACGGCGACGACGTGCGGGTCGACGCGCACGCGCCCGTCGACGAGGCAGAGCGTGTCCTCGTCGTAGGCGGTCATCTGCGTGGAGAGCACGCGGTTGCGCGAGATGCGCGACTCGCCCATGCGCAGGGCAACCTCGAGGCTGGTGCCCTCCTGCGGGTCGTCGTCCGAGGTGACGTCGAGGTCGAGCGCCTGCGCTTTCACGCGGATGCCCTCGATGTCCAGGTCGAGCTCACCGTCGGTGATGGCCAGGACACCCGAGGGCAGATGCAGCGGGCCGGTGCTCTCCTTCTTCTCGGACTTGGGAAGCTCGATGCCCAGGTTCACCAGGGTGTTGTCTTTGAGGACGATGCGAACCTTGGGAGCCTCGATGTCGACCTGCTCAATGGCGAATTTGCCGGACAAAAGGCCGAAAAACTTGGGCCGCACCGCCACGCGCTGGGCGACGAGCATGGGCTCTCCGCCGTCGTTCGACTCGACCCGCACCGAGCGCAGCTCGACGGACAGCGGCCACAGCTTGGGCACGACCTCGTAATCGGCCACGATGCCCTTGGAGCGAATGAGCTGATCGAGCTGCGATGTGGCCCACCGCTGCAAGAAGGAGGAGCGCACGGCCAGCACGAGCACCGGCGGAACGAGCGCCAACACCGCGAGGATCGCGCAGAAGACGCGCGAGACCGAGCGGCCCCAATCGCGGCCTCCGCGGGCGGGCCGCGGGGCGCGAGGAAGCCGGCTACTCCGCTCCGGTGTGCCGTCTTGGTCCATGCGCGAGGAGGTCAACTGTAGTCAGTAACCCGTATTGTGCCCATTTTGGTCCAAGTTCGTTCTAAAGAGCCGTGCGATGCGGCGGCGAACCCCAGGCGTACTTAACAAAGACGAGCTCGTTTCGGAGCGCATTCTACGCTTCGAGCAGCACGATCCGGCAGGGGTCGTGCGCGCGTTGGAGCCTTTCGTCCAGGAGCGGCGCCGCGAGCGGATCCTGGAGGTGATTTCGCACCGGCTCGCCAGCATCACGGTGCTGTTCGAATCGCCGCACGATCCGCACAATGGGGCGGCGGTGGTGCGGACGTGCGAGGCCTTCGGAATTCAGACGTTGCACGTCATCGAGTCGCGCGAAAAATTCCTCGCGGCCGCCTCGGTGGCGCGTGGCGCGGAAAAATGGGTCGACATCGTCCCACATCCCACGGTGCAGGACGCGGCGTCGGCGGCGAAGGAGGCAGGGCTGGAGCTCATTGCCACGCACCCTGACGGTGAACTTTTGCCGTCGGACTTGGCGAACATCCCGCGATTTGGCCTCGTGCTGGGCAACGAGCGAAACGGAATCAGCGACGACTTGACGGCCGCGTGCACGCACCGGGTGCGGGTCCCGATGCGCGGCTTCGTAGAGAGTCTTAACGTGAGCGTCACCGCCGCCATCCTACTGGCGGCGGCCACCAGCGGCCGCAAGGGGGATCTCGATCCTGCTGCGCGGCTGCGTCTCTATGCCCGCGGTCTCTACTTGTCCGCATCGCATGCGGACGAGCACCTGGCGCACGCGGGTTTTTCGGTATAGTCACCCCCCATCATGACGGAGAAGGATGTGAGTCGCACGGAAAATGGCAACGTTTCCCCGGAGCTCGAGACCGAGGCCGAGGCGCTGCTCGAGGCCGAAGAGGCCCCCGCGGAGGATCCGCTCGCGCAAGCACAGCTCGAGGCGGCCCGGCTGAAGGACATGTGGATGCGCACCGCCGCCGAGTTCGATAATTTCCGCAAACGCTCGCGCCGCGAGGCCGACGATGCGAAAAAACAAGGCCGCGAGGACATCCTGCGCGAGCTGCTTCCGGTCTTCGACAACCTCGAGCGCGGCGTGCAGAGCGCCCAGCGCGCCCAGGACGTGAAGGCCGTCATCGACGGCATGCAGATGATTCTGAAGCAGTTCGAGCAGACCTTGGGGAAGCTCGACATCAAGAAGGTGCCCGCGGTGGGCTCGCCGTTCGACCCGACGGTGCACGAGGCCATTCAGCAGGTCGAGACCGACCAACACCCCAGCGGCACCGTTATTTTCGAGGTGCAACCGGGCTACATCCAGGGCGACAAACTGCTCCGGGCTGCGATGGTCGTCGTGGCAAAGGCGAAAGCATCGACCGACGGGAACGACAACAGCGCGTCATAAACGCCCCGATAAGCATGGGGGCGCGTTCCGGTTTCCCGATGTACAGTAGAGGGGCGATGGGAGACGCACGGACGGAGGGGGCGAACATCTCTGACCTCGTGTACGACTGGAACGAGGTCGACCGACGGGGACGCATCGTGCAGGGAGGCGTCTCGTTTTTCGACGAGACGCTTCGCGACGGGCTGCAAAACCCGTCGGTCATCGACCCCGACGTCGGGCACAAGCTGGAGCTTCTCAACCTGATGAACGACATCGGCATCGACTCCGCCGACATCGGGTTGCCCGGAAGCTCCAAGCGCGCCTTCGACGATTGCCTGCGCATGTGCAGGGAGGTCGAGCAGAACGGGCTGAAGATCAAGGTGGCCTGTGCGGGCCGCACCGTGGTGGCCGACATCACGCCGATGATCGAGCTCTCGCAACGCGCGGGCGTTCCCGTCGAGGTGTACGCCTTCATTGGTTCGAGCCCGATTCGGCAATACACGGAGGAGTGGGACGTCGCGCTGATTGCCAAGCGCAGCGCCGAGGCCATCGACGTGGCCGTGAAGGCTGGCTTGAAGGTGGCCTACGTCACCGAGGACACGACGCGCTCACGCCCCGAGACGTTGACGACACTGTTCCGGGCCGCCATCGAACATGGCGCAACGCGTCTCTGCCTGGCCGATACGGTGGGTCACGCCACGCCGGACGGCGTGCGCAATTTGATTCGGTTCACGAAGGACGTGATCGCAGGCACGGGCGTCAAGGACGTAGGAATCGACTGGCACGGCCACAACGACCGCGGCTTTGCCTTGGAGAACGCGATCTGGGCGCTCGAATACGGGGCCAATCGCGTGCACGGAACGGCGCTGGGCATCGGCGAGCGCGTGGGCAACGTGCCCATGGAGCTTTTGTTGATGAACATGAAGCTTCTCGGGCTCCTGGGCGAACAAGATTTGACCCGGTTGCTGGATTACGTGGAGGCCGCGGCGGCGGCCGTCGGGTGGCATATCCCGATCAATTACCCCTTGGTGGGGCGCGATGCGTTTCGCACGGCGACGGGCGTGCACGCGGCGGCCATCATCAAGGCGATGGCCAAAGGCGATGCGTGGCTCGCGGATCGGATCTACAGCGGGGTTCCGGCGGGGACGTTCGGGCGATCGCAGGAGATCTGCATCGGGTTCATGAGCGGGGCCTCGAACGTGAATTATTGGCTGCGGCGGCGGGGGATTCCTGCAACGGACATCCTCGTGCAGGAGATTTTGAAGGCCGCCAAGGCGCAGGATCACATCATGACCGACGAGGAAGTGCTGAGCGTGGTCGCCCGGGTGAATGGGCAGGCCGCGGACGCGCCCGCATCGTCGTAGAAGGATCATCGATTGGACGAGCGGACGTTCGGCGGCTGGGTCCGCGCAGGGTACAATCAAGTTCCAGTGATGGTCGCGGTGCCGCGAAATGGGCGGACGCCCGTGGAGCTGTTGCGGGCTTTGCCGGAGCGGCATCGCTTTTTGCTGGAAAGCACGCGCGTTTCGGCGGAAGGTCGATATTCCATTTTGGGCGCCGCGCCGTTTTTGCGTTTCGTGGCCAAAGGAGATCGATATTGGCTCGACGAGCGGGCGTTCTCCGGCGATCCGGTGGCGGCGTTGCGGGCGCTTTTGCGTGAATGGCGGGCGCCACGGCTGCCGGGGATGCCGCTTTTCATGGGCGGGGCGGTGGGCTTCTTCGGATACGACGCCAATCGCTATTTCCAGCGGCTGCCCGCCCATCGCAACGACGACCTCGGTATTTGGGATATCGCGTTTCATTTCGTGAATGAGTTTTTCGTCGTCGACCACCAGGAAGACGTCATTTACGCGGTCGCGACGGGCGATTGTTATTCGGACTGCAAAGGACGGGTTGAGGGGCTGCTGCGCGCAGTGGAACGCGGCCCAATGGAGCGCCGGCATCTTGCCGGCGGTCCGCCGGCCTCTGGCCGGCAGCCAAACTACGTGTCCAATTTTGCACACGATGACTATTTGGCGGCGGTGCGGCGTGTCCAAGATTACATCCGCACGGGTGATACCTATCAGGTCAACCTGTCGCAGCGGCTCGAAACGGAATACCGCGGCGATGGGCTCGATCTCTACGAAACGCTGGCGCGCATCGACCCGGTGCACTTTGCCAGCTATTTCCAATTCGACGATTTCGAGATCATCAGCGCTTCCCCCGAGCGCCTCGTGCGCGTCGATGCCGGCAAAGCCTTTACCCGACCCATCGCCGGCACGCGGCGCACCGGCGCGGAGGAAGAGAACGCCCGATTCCTTCACGAGCTACGCACCTGCGAAAAGGAGCTCTCCGAGCACGTCATGCTCGTGGATCTCGAGCGCAACGACCTCGGGCGCGTCTGCCGTTACGGCAGCGTTCACGTGTCGAAGCTCATGGAAATCACGCGCTACGCGCACGTGATGCACATCGAATCGGAGGTGGTTGGCGAACTTTGCGAGGGCAAAGATCTTCTCGACGTGGTGGGCGCGCTTTTTCCGGGTGGGACAATCACCGGGGTGCCCAAAGTGCGGACCATGGAGATCATCGCCGAGCTCGAACCCACCGCCCGCGGGCTCTACACGGGGTCGATCGGCTATCTTTCCTTCGCCGGCGATATGGATCTGAACATCGCGATCCGCACGATCCTGCGCAAGGGCTCGCGCGCCTACGTCCAAGTGGGCGGCGGTGTCGTCATCGACTCCGATCCGCAACGCGAATTCAAGGAGACGCTGAACAAGGCGCGCTCTCTCTTACGCGCCCTTGTAGAGGCTCCCTGAGGATTGAACGGGGAGGCGGGGAGATTTTAGGTTTCAAGTTGGCAACCATGACCGAATTGAAGTCCAAAAAACTCCCCGTCTCCCTGTGAATTTTCTTCGGCTATTCCACTGCGCCGGCGTCGGTGACCAATTTCGTATACCAATCAGCCCAAGGCGTGTTCGTCGCGGGGTAGTTTGCCAGCGGATTCGTGGCCTTGCCCGCGTCGTCGAAGTCCCAGCCGCGGGCGACCTTGCCGGCATTGCGGGCGGACGTGATGAACGAGGCGTTGGTCGCCGGCGCGGCATAGAACAGAGCCTCACGCAGCTCGGTGGCGTCGTTGGGTTGGTACTCCACGAAAGCCCACTGTGGATACCGGACCCGATCGGCGGTCACGCGATCCGTCCCGTAGCGCAACGTGTTCGACGGCGTCGAACCATCGGCGCCTGTCCACACCGAAACGCGTGAACTCCCACGCGTGGAGACCGTCACGTCGTAGCGTGCGTCCGACGTTTTCCCATGGGTCGCGTCGTTCCAGGCCACGCTGTTGCCCGTGGTATCGAGCGCCCCGTCCCAGTCCCAATTTTGGCTGCTGCTCGGACTGCGATGGATCTCCCGAACCTGTGTGCCCGCTGCATCGACGAATCGCACCGTGGGCAGCACGCCGGTGTCGTATTTGCGGCTCTCCGACCAGGTAATCTCTCCGTCGGAGCCGAGATGCCCCACGTGGTACCAAAGGGTGTTCGCGCTCTGCGATTGATGCACCTCGACGAGCCCCCCGTTGTCGTTCAGCGCCACGGCCGGCGTCTTTCCCGTGTCGTATCGGCCGTGCCGCCGCCACTCCACACGGCCGTCGGAGCCATACACCCCCGTCCAGTACCAAAGCGTCCCGCTGCCGGAGTCGTGCACCTCGACCACCTGCCCGCGCCCATTCAGCGCCACCGCAGGGTTGTACCCCACGTCGCGCTTGTACTCCGCGCGCGTACCCGCATGCCCGGAAAGAAGCGTCAAAATCCGCCCGCGCAGCGCACCGATGGTCGGCAAGGAACCGGGAACGTCTTTGGCCAGCAGCAGCTGCGACCCGAGGGCCGACTTCAACTCGGCATTCAGCGCGGTCAAGTTGCCCGCGGCGAACGACGGATTGTCCGTCAGGTCGTCTTTCAAATCGAGCATCACCAAAAGCGGAGCATGCTGCGGATGATTCTTCGACCACGATGCCACCGGAACGAGCCAATCACGCAGTGCGTTCGACGCGGGATTCCCACCCGCGTGATCCACCGCGTTGCCCACGGAATCGTGCCCTATCCCGTAATCGCGCAACGACTCGTAGCCATTGTCGTGAATATCGAACTCGAGGAACCGCACCCCGCGATCGAGCTGCGTGGCAATCGGACCTTTCTCGCCGTCGACATTGCCGGAATAGCTATTGTGTGTGGCCCGAAAAATCGCGGAGGCAAATGGCAAATTGTCTCCGGGCAGCGCGGCGAGGCCCTCCTCGGTGGCTTCGCCCGGATCGCCCGAACCATCCGAACACCCCGCGCTGCACGCGACGAGAACCGAGACCCCCAACGTTGCGACCCGCGACGCCATCCGGTGGACCATGCGCGCGAGCATATCCCGCCACGGGTGGCGCGAGCGTTCCAAGCGCGCGTCAAATGCGTTTTCAGCGCAGGTGCATCACTTCGACCCCACACGACTCACACACAACAGCGCGTCGTGCGTGGCCGATATATCATGAGGCGGAAACCGATGAATCTTTCCATCAAGCATCGACGGCTGCGGGCGGGGGTGCTGGCACTGGCTTGGCTCAGCCAAGGGTGTTTCAGCACGAGCCTCGTAAACAAGAATTTAACCCCGGGGGCGGAAAAGCACGAAGAGTGGAATTCCTTTTTCTTTTGGGGACTTGCGGGCGAGGCGGAGGTGAACGTCGCCGAGATTTGCCATCAGGGCGAAGCCTGGAAAATCGAAGAGGGCACGAACGGCGCCACGTGGCTCGTTAGCCTGGTCACCCTTGGCATTTACTCGCCACGGAAGGTGTACGTCACCTGCGCCGCGCCTTCGCAACCGACGCAGTCTTCACAGCCTTCGCAGCCTTCACAGCCCTCGCAGCAGCAAGCGAGAACGGACGCTTCCCACCCGCAAGAGGCTCAATGAACCGCGTCGCTTTCCTCTCCCTGGGCGTCTTGCTCCTGACCGGCGGCTGCTACCGCACCACGATTCGCTCGGGCCACCCCACGCAGGCGCAAGCCGCGCAGGGCTACGAGGAACGCATGCACAGCGCCATCGTGGGCGACGTCGTGGTGATCGACCCGCCCTACCCCTTGCAATACGCCTGTCCGACCCAGGGGCGCTGGGCCACCATCGAGACCAAAATCAGCGCGCGCGATTGGTTCATTGGACTTCTCGGGGGCGGCGTCTACCAAGCGCAGAGCGTCACCGTTCACTGCACCAAGGAGAATTCCCCTCCTCCGCCGCCCGCTCCCACGCCACCGCCGCCCGAAGCGCCCCCCGTGAGCCTCTAGCGGCGCCGGTACGACGCCACCGCCTCGGGCATGGGCGCACGCGGCGGGTGCGCCGCATCGGAAATCGGCTCACTGGCCACCAAGCGAAGCGGCACGTGCCCCGCCCAGTACTCGAGCTCCAAATCTTCGTCGTCGTCCTTGGGCCCGCC
The DNA here is from genome assembly GCA_037157775.1 of Sorangiineae bacterium MSr12523. Taxonomy (NCBI): domain Bacteria; kingdom Pseudomonadati; phylum Myxococcota; class Myxococcia; order Myxococcales; family Pendulisporaceae; genus Pendulispora; species Pendulispora brunnea. The sequence goes on along the minus strand of CP089982.1, from coordinate 869,289 downwards.
GGTCCGCATTTTCACGGAGGCCTCGACGATGGAAAGCGCCAACACGCGGGTGGCGACGAGCTCCTTGCGGTTCGGCGGGCGCGTCTCCTTCGAGCGACCCGGCACCGCATGGTCGACGATGACATCGAGCGCGCGCAGCTTTTCCTCCGTATCGGTGATCTCGGTCGCCTCGCCCAGGACCATCACCGAGCGATAGTTCATCGAGTGGTGGAAGCCCGAGCGCGCGAACACCAACCCATCGACCAGGGTCACCGTCACGCAAATCGGCGTGCTCTTGGCGCCTGCCTTGAGGAGACGGCTCGCCGCGGCGCCGTGCAGGATGAGGCGATCGCCCATCCGCCCGTAGACCATGGGAATGACGAAGGGCTGCCCTTCCACGGCAATGCCCACGGAAGCGTAAAGGCCCTCGTCGAGAATGGAATACGCAAGATCGCGATCATAGGAGCCCCGATCCGGTATGCGATGCAACGTCGTCCGCGGGGTACGTTCCAGTGGGCCTCGATTTTCCATATCCCAAGGATGCGCCATCACTGGTATCTCGTGTAGGTCCGGTTTTGACAATTCGGACCTACCAGTTCCACCATGCGATCTTGGACCTTTTCCGTGCCCCTGGATGCGGCGAGCCCCACGCCGCTGTTCGCGCAGATTGCGCAGGCCATCTCCGACGACATCGCGCGCGGCCGTCTGAAGCAAGGCGACTCCCTTCCGGGAACGCGCACCCTGGCGGACACATTGGGCGTGCACCGCACGACGGTGGCGGCTGCGTACGCGGAGCTCGAGGCGCAGGGATGGGTGGGCACCAGGCGAGGCTCGGCCACCTTCGTGGCCACAGCCTCCCCCGATGCCGAACCGCGCCGACTCACACGCGCGCGCCCGAGCCCAGGGGTTGCACGCCGCGCGGGCTTCCCCGTGGAAGCGGTCCGCGAGCGCCTGCAAGACGAGGCATCTCCACCGGGCACGCTCGAACTCTGGGGAGGCTCCCCCGATTCGCGCTTGGTGCCCGTCGAGCTCCTCGCGCGCGCCTATCGCCGTGTGGCGCGCGATCACGGTGTGCACTTGCTCGACTACACCGGCGAGAGCCGCGGTCAGAAGCGGCTGCGCGCGGCCGTCGCATCGATGGTCTCCACGGCCCGCGGCATCGCCGCAGGCGAGAACGACGTCATGATCACGCGCGGAAGCCAGATGGCCATCGACCTCGTCGCACGCGCACTCGTCGCACCGGGGGACGTGGTGGCCGTCGAATCGCCTGGATACAAACTCGCGCACGCCGTCTTCCAGCGCGCCGGCGCCCGCGTCGTGCCCATCCCGGTGGATCGCGATGGCATCGACGTCGACGAGCTCCAACGCCAAACGGCGAGCGCGCGCATTCGCCTCGTGTACGTCACGCCGCACCATCAATATCCGACCACCGTCGTCCTAACGCCTACCCGCCGTCTCGCGCTGCTCGAACTCGCGCGCCAACACGGCATGGCCATCGTGGAGGACGACTACGATCAAGAGTTCCACTACGACGGCCGCCCCATCTTGCCCATGGCCAGCGCCGATCCGCACGGCCAAGTGATCTACATCGGCACCTTGGCGAAAATCCTGGCACCAGGACTGCGACTCGGCTTCGTGATCGCGCCGGAGCCGGTGCTCGCGCGAATGGCCTACGAGCGGGAGCTCATCGATCGGCAAGGCGACGGTGTGCTCGAATGCGCCGTGGCCGAATTGCTCGAAGAGGGCGAGATCCAGCGCCACGTACGGCGAATGCGGCGCATTTACCAAGCGCGCCGCGATGCGCTGTGCGAGGCCATCGACAAACACCTCGCCGGCGCCATCTCGTACGTCAAACCGCCGGGCGGCATGGCCCTTTGGACGAGGGCCGCCGGCGATGTCGACGTCGATCGATGGCAGCGGCGCGCGCTCGAAAAGGGCGTCCATTTCCAAACGGGACGACAATTCTTCCTCGACGGTGCGCGCGCACCGTATGCGAGATTCGGCTATGCGATGTTGAACGAGCGCGAGCTGCTCACCGCCGTGCGGCGACTGGCTCAGGCCTTGTAGCCGGAGGCGAACGCGGCTGGGCCGATGGCGCCTTCGACGCGGTGTCTTCGTTTTGCAACAAATTCGCTGGCTCGTTGTTTGCGAGGTGCGGGCTTTAGAATGACCACACGTCGGATCACCATGGCCGCCCTTCTTGTCGCGGCCCTTGCCCTGTCGGCGGCCTGCGGCCCCGCGGGACCGAGCGACCCTACCAACTATTGCGCCAGCACCGCCGTGGACGTGAACACCACGTGCCGGTCGGTGGCCGATTGCCCAGGTGCCGGAAGGCCCAACACCAACGTCACGTGTACCAACTCGCGCTGCACCTTCGAGTGCAAAGGCGAGGCGTACGATGTGAACGGAAACACCGCCGACGGCTGTGAAGTCGTGGACCCGGTGTGGAACAACCACCGTCAGAGCGACGCCATCGACCTGGGCGACGACTCCTGCCTCGACTCGAGCAGCGCCGAGCACTTCTCCGGTGTCATCGTCACCGACGTGCGCCAGCACATCAACCCCACCATCGATGGCTACGACGGCAACGTGGGCTCCGCCCCCGATTGGTACGTGATCCGGGCAAACGGCGGCCAATGCGAAAACGATATCGAATTCGAACTTCGCGTCCGCGGCTCCAATTACTTGGACCGGTACAAGCTCTACATCGATAGCGACAAAGACAGCTGGGAGTGCATCACCGACAAGACGGGATACTGCCGCATCAAGGACGATGCGGGGAGCTACCACGATGACACATGGCTCTACATCCAAGTCAGCAAAGTGAACGCCGGGGACACCATTTCATGTGCCCCCGACTTCGCCGAGTACAGGGTGGACGGGCACCTGTAAAGTCGTCGACTCACGGCCACATGCGGTCGTGCCAGTCGGACCATGTGGCGATGCGCTGCGGGTCGGCGCCGATTTGCTTCGCCGCGAGAATGCCCCAGGCGATGTACTGCTCGATGGTCCAGTCGACCCAGCCGCCGGCGAGGTAAGGCTTCCCATTCTTGTCCGTGGGGAGCGGCGTTCGCTCCTTGTCCAGGCAAAAACGGAATCCCGACTTCGTCTCCTGCTCGCCGCCGAAGTGCGCATTGGGGTCGCAACGGCGCCATTGCTCGGCCGTGGTGTTCGCGAAGTAGTCGTTGTAGACCCCAATCGACGTATTCACGAGCATCTTGTGCAGCCCCGCCTGGAGCACGTCCATGTGACGGAAACGCGTGCGCTGCCAATCGTCGGGCCCCGTGTGAAGGATGCCCGTCGGCGCCAGCTTGTAGACGAAGTCGGCCCGGCTCTGGATGCCGGTGTTCTTGAACAGATTGTCCGGCTCCTGCGGATCGGGCGTATTGAACGAGATGTTCGTATTGGCCAATTGCGAAATCTTCGCGCGCACTTGGAAGAAGCGAGCGAGATGCGCGGCCGACACCCAGGTCGGAGCCTTCGCCGTTTCCAAATCGTCGACGACCCCCGTGGTGAACCCGAGGTGGTACGGCCAGTCCATCGGCCCTTGCGATGCGCCCGACCAACCAGGGTTGATCGTCATCTGCAGTTGGTACCACTGATTCGTACGGAAATACGAAACGAGGCGCGGCTCCCACGAGAAATAGAATTCGCGTTTGCCCTTCGCCGTATCCTCCGGCGCATAGAGCATGTGCGGCGCGAGATAGAACACGCTGGGCCAGGTGAAGATCCAACCGCGCTTATCCCCTTCGCCAATCCACTTCGAGCCGTCCTTCTTTCCGTGGAAGTAGCTTTGGTCGCCCTCCAGCCCGTAGGTGTGCGCCAATTGCCATTGTTTGACGCCCATCCAGTGGAACAACCCGACGAGCGCACGCTCGATGAAGGCCTGCTTCGAGAACGCCGCCGCAGGCGCGAGCGCCGCCGTGTCCTTGGAGAGAAGCGCCTGCAGCTTCGCCCCGCCGATCTCCCCGCCGTAAGGCTTCGATGGATCGCTCGATTGCCTATCCCCTCGCCCGCCGCCCGCAAAGCCGATGGCCCGCGCGCCGAAGTCGTAGAACCACTGCTGGATCCTTTCGCGCTGTTCGGGTGTGAGGTGGCTCCAATCGCCGTAGACGCCATTCTTGTTCTTGTTCGCCTCGAAGAACTCCTTGATCTTCGCGAGCGTCTTCAGCGGGCTCTTGTCCTCCGCGGCAGTTTCGAAAAGCCCTGCGGACTGCCCCTGATCCGGCGTCCAAATATCCAGGGGGTGCACGTTGGGAAGCCAGGCATTCCAATCCGGGAATTGTAACGGCACGGGCATCTCGCGTGTATTCAATTTGCCTTTCGGGTCCATCGCCCGATCGAGCTCCGCTTGCGTCACGGACAAAGGCTTGTCGTCCACCGGCTGCCCCACGAAAGCCTTCATGAAGGCTTTGCCGTCGGGCAGCACGGCACGGAGCCCCGCACCCGCCGCCCACTCGATCACCGGTTTCGAGTCCATCCCCGGGCCCGGCTGATACGGCGGATTCTCGGGTGCGGCCGCGGGCACGTGCGGCACCTTGTCGTGCAGGCTCGCGCGCAGGTACGCGGCAATCTGCTTTCCCTGTTCGTCGGACAGGCCGTGGAACTTGCTCCGCTGGACGATGGAGTTGTTCGAATAATTGAAATACTGCAAATCGCGACCATCCTCGGCGTGGCACGAGTCGCATGCGGCGTGGATCTTTCGCGGGACGACCGGCGACTTGATGAGAAGGTCCTTCCCATGCCAGAGCGCCTGCCCTTTGGCGGCATCGTCCGACCACGCTTTCCCGGCTTCCTTCTCGGCGCCAATGTCCACGTACTTGCGCGGCGTGCGATTCAAATCCGTACCGGCGGCATTTCGAAGTTGCACATCCAAAATGCGAAATCCATTCGAATTGCCGTCGGTGCCATTGAAGCGGAATTCGATTCGGTTCGTGCCGGGCAATCCCACCAAACGGGCGCGGGTCTGGGCATCGAGCGCGATGGAGAACGTGGTGGTGACCAAGCCGCCGTTGATGCCGCCGTGGGCGCGCGATACGTCGTCGAGCTGCACGTTGGTATCGGTCACGTCGATCCAGGGCGCGTCGTTCCCGTCGCCGCCCACGATGCGCAAGCTCGCCTTCACCTTCGCGATGGGTTTGGCCAGCGGCTCGAACTCGGGCGCGTCCTGGTTGTTGCCGCATCGATGGCAGAGCACGACGAGCCGCTCTGCGGAACCCACATCGGCCGCGTCGAGACCGAGGCGCGTGCTCGCGATCGCGGGCTCGTCCGGAGAGCCGGTGCCCAACACTTCGATCGGTAGCCGGACCTGCGTGCCGCCGTTCGTGCCGTCGTCACCATCTCCGCCCGTTTGGCCGGACGACGGGTCGTTCGACGATGAAGATTTGCAACCGAATACGCTACCAAAAAGCGGCAGGGTGGCACTAAATGCGATGAGACACAGCTAGACACGCATCGAATTTCGCACGATTGCCTCGCGAAAACGGTGATTGACGACGGAGGAGTGGCACAGCGAGCGCTCTCCCGAGAGGCTCAGCCGCTAACGATGATGACGGACATTGTCGCGACGCGCCAGATGAATGACCACCACTGTGCAAATTATTTGCACGGTTATGCGGTATAATTGCACGCATGACACGCAGGCTTGCGGAGGTGGCGAAGTACGTGGGGGTGAGCGAGGCGACGGTGAGCCGTGTTCTCAACGGCAAACCGGGCATCTCGGATCCCACGCGTACGGCGGTGTTAACCGCGCTGGACGTGTTGGGCTACGAGCGGCCGGTCAAGCTTCGAGGCGAACGGGCCCGCTTGGTAGGCCTGGTGTTGCCCGAGCTGCAGAACCCGATTTTCCCGGCGTTCGCCGAGGCGGTGGCGGGCGCGCTGGCGCGGCGCGGGTTCACGCCCGTGCTGTGCACGCGCACCACGGACGGCGTGACCGAGGGTGATTACGTCGACATGTTGCTCGAGCAACATGTGTCGGGCGTCATCTTCGCCGGCGGCAACTACGCCCAAGCCGATGCGGAGCACGGGCACTACCAGCGGATGCTCGAACGCGGGCTGCCCGCCATCTTGATCAACGCGAGCATCGATGGCTTGGGCTTCTCGCGCATCTCGGCCGACGATGCCGTCGCCGTCGAACAGGCGTACAAGCACCTGATCTCGCTGGGGCACACGAAGATCGGCTTGATCCTCGGACCGCCGGACCACGTTCCCTCGCAGCGCAAACACGATGCCTTCGTTCGCCACGCCGGGCGTGCGGCGATGGTGGAGCGCACGATCTTCTCGATGGAGGGTGGGCATGCGGCCGCGGCACGGCTCGTGGAGCTGGGTGCCACCGGTCTCATTTGCGCGAGCGACGTCTTGGCGCTGGGGGCCATCCGCGGGGTGCGCCGGGCGGGGCTCTCGGTGCCGCAAGACATTTCCGTCGTGGGCTACGACGACTCCACCATGATGACGTGCACCGATCCGCCGCTCACGACGATCCGGCAGCCCATCGAGGCGATGGGCCAGGCCGCCGTCACCCTGCTGGCCGGCGAAATTGGCGGCAGCGCGGTGCAGGCGGACGAGCTCTTGTTCGAGCCGGAGCTCGTGGTGCGCGGCTCGACGGGTATCCGCGCGGCGTCTGCTGCGAAGCGCTGAGCACCCTCGAGCTCCCTCGTTGGGGAACGGTGCATGCAAACGCGTGCACCATGACCTTCCAACGCATCGCCGACGACACGGTTCAGGGCAGCGTTGCCGGCCTGATCGCCACCGTCCCCATGACGCTGTCGATGAAGATCCTGCATCGCTTGCTGCCACTGCACGAGCGGCATCCGCTCCCTCCGCGCTGGATCACGATGAGGGCGCTCAAGATGCTCGGGCGGAGCCCGCCCCGCGTACCGTTTGCCCGAAAGGCCCTCACGTTGGCCGCGCACTTCTCGTACGGCGCCGCGGCGGGCGTCGTGTATCGCTATGCGAACCGTCGGGCACTGCACCCCGGCTCGGGCAGCGGCATCGCCTATGGCCTCGCCGTATGGGCCGGCAGCTACTTGGGCATCTTGCCCGCCATAGGATTGCTCGCACCGCCGAAGCGACACAGCCTGCGCCGCAACGCGCTCATGATCGCTTCCCACGTCGTCTGGGGATGGGCCCTGGGCGAAGTCACCCGCCGCATGGAAGGACTGCCTCGAGCCCCAAGGAGAATCGCATCATGGGATGGATCGCGCGCACCTCTGCCACAGTCACATGGACGGCCTTGATGGCCGCGCGCTGGTTGCGCGGCCCACGTGAAGACTTTCACGGCAAGGTCGTGGTCATCACGGGTGGCTCGCGCGGCCTCGGCCTGGAGCTCGCCCGATGCTTCGCGTCCGAAGGCGCACGCGTGGCCGTGTGCGGGCGCGACGAACGAAGCGTGCAACGCGCCGCAGACGAGCTCCGCGAGGGCGGGCACGAAGCCATGGGTGTCCCCTGCGACGTGCGCCGCCGGGATGACGTGAAGGCCCTCATCGAGACCGTCGTGCAGCGGTGGGGAGGCATCGACGTACTCGTCAACAACGCGGGCATCATCCAGACGGGTCCCGCGATGTGCATGACCCTCGAGGACTTTCGCGAAGCGATGGACACCCACTTCTGGGGCGCGCTCTACACCATCGTGGCCGCCCTTCCCGCGATGCGCGCGCGCGGCGGCGGGCGCGTGGTCAACATCAGCTCGATCGGTGGCCTCGTGGCCGTGCCGCACCTCTTGCCGTATGTGGCGAGCAAATTCGCGCTCGCCGGGTTCTCGGCCGGGCTGCGCACCGAGCTGGCGCAGGAGAACATCCGCGTCACCACCGTCTTTCCGGGTCTGATGCGCACGGGAAGCCCGCGCAATGCCTCGTTCAAGGGAGACCATCGCGCGGAGTACGCGTGGTTCAGCATTTCGGACTCACTGCCCGGCATCACCATCGGCTCGGAGCGCGCGGCGCGTCAGATCATGGAGGCGTGCCGGCGCGGCGATCCCGAGCTGGTGCTCACATGGGTGGCCAAGTGCCTCGCCAAGGTCCATGGCCTCTTTCCGAGCGCCACGTCGGACGTACTCCGCTTGGTGAACCGAATCCTTCCGTCCGCCGGCGGCATCCGCGCCCGTGCGATGCGCGGCTCGGAGAGCGAATCCATGTGGTCGCCCTCCTGGCTCACCGCGCTCTCGCAGCGCGCAGAGATCCGGAACCATCAAGTGGACAAGTGATCGTGCACCGGTGCGCCCGCGATGCGTGCTGCGGTCGCCACGAGACCGGGCACCACGCGGGCGAGGTGCCCCACATCGGAGCTCGGATTCCCCAGTAGAATCCCGGTTTGGACGCGGACGCCGCGCGCGCGCAAAAGTTCCCCGGGATCCGCCCCCGCCGTCACGAAGGTGAAAAGCCGCACCGTCCGCGCGAAGTGCCGCGGCTCGAGGATGCGCGCAAGCGCCAGCAGCACGGCAACGCAGGCCGCGTCGCCGATGTGCGCGCCGATGACCACATGATCTTCCGCCAGATCGGTCCCGGGCAGAATCGCCTCGATGTCGCGAATTTTCCCGCCACCATCGACCGGGTAATGCGTGATCGTGCGATGGGCTCGGCGCAGCACATTCGAGACGTGCTCGAGCGACGCATGCACGTTCCCGCCGCGAGAAAGCGCCAGCGTATCCGCATCGATCCAGGATTGAATCTCCCTCTCGGGCGCGAGCCCGCGGTACGGTACGGCGGGCATGCCGCCATGCGTCGCGGTCCAGCAGGGCGGATCGCTCGCAGGAAATGATTCGGCCACGGCCTCGTCAACCAGTGCGTCATCCGTATTCATGCTGGGCGCTGAGCGAACGGCGTGCCGGAAGCTCGATCGACTTTTTGCAAGAATCTATAGACTTTTTGCACGTCCCCTCCTTTAATAGAATGCCTCGCGAGAGCAGAAGGAGTGGGCCATGAATCGAGGAACGTTCGGCAAGATAGCCGTCAGCGGGCTCGTTGCATTTGCCGCGACCATCGTCGCGTTGGTCACCGGCTGTAGCAAGGAGAAGGCGGCCGCCTCCGAAAGCGCGGCGACGACCATCACGGTCAATGCGCTGCCGCCTGAAACGGAGACGTTCTTACGTCAGCAGTTCCTCGACGATGTGAAAGCCTTCGAGGCGAAGAACCCTGGCATCAAGATCGATGCGCGCGAAGGAAAGATGGATCCGCGCACGTTCACCACCAAGCTGGCCGGCGGCCAGCTCGAGGACGTGTTTTACGTCTACTTCACCGACCCGGCGAATCTCATCGCGAAGAAGCAAGTCGCAGAGATCACTCCGTATCTGAAGGACTTCCCCTCCGTGGCCCAGATACGGCCCGAGCTGATGAAGGTTTTCAGCGCCGACGGCAAAGTCTACGGATTGCCGTCGACCAATTATTCGATGGGATTGCTCTACAACCGAACGCTGTTCACCAAGGCAGGGCTCGATCCGAGCAATCCGCCCAAGACGTGGCCCGAGGTGCGCGCGGCCGCGAAGAAGATTGCGGCCCTTGGCGACGGTGTCGTGGGATATGGCGACTACAGCAAGAGCAATACCGGCGGCTGGCACTTCACCGCGGAGCTCTATTCCATTGGCGGCGACATTGCGGTGAAGGACGGCGAGACGTGGAAGGCCGCCTTCAACGACGACAAAGGGAAGCAGGTTCTCCAGCAGCTGAAGGAGATGCGCTGGACGGACAACTCGATGGGCCAGCGTCAGTTCCTGGAATGGGCCGATCTGCTGCAGATGATGGCCTCGGGCAAACTCGGCATGTACATCGCGACCTCGGACAACATTCCGGTCATGGTGAGCCAGTTCAAAGGCAACTACGATGACTATGGACTTGCGGCGATGCCCGGCGGCAAGGCCACGCTCGCCGGCGGTGAAGGCTTCATGTTCAACGCGAAGGCGACGCCGGAGAAGATCAAAGCCGGGTTGAAGTGGCTCCTCTTCAAGTACGACAACCCGGAGCGGTTCGACGAGCAACAGAAGCAAGAGGCCACCGCCAAGCGGCCGGTGGGCCTGCCCGAGCCGGCCCTTTGGGTGGGGGACGCTGCGAAGAAATACGCGGCGGCGGTCACGGCGCATGCGAATTTGCCGGCGGCCAATTATGCGCCCTTCAACGCAAGCTCGAACCAAGTGCAGCTCAAATTGGAGCCGCCGCTGGCACAGCAGATTTACGCGGTGCTCGATACGGCCATGGCCAAAGTGCTCACGGATCAGAACGCGGACATCGGGGCGCTCTTGGCCGATGCGGAGAAGCAAGCCAACGCGATTCTGGCCACGGTCAAGTGAGCACCGCGGCACGTGAACACCGTTGCGCGACCGCGAAGGCATGACGAGGATGCGCCCGACGTGAGCGACACGCCGCACGTGACGGGCGCGAGTCCCAGGGCCCGGCGACCCGCGAGGCGAAGGCGGCGCGCCGCGGACAATGGCTTGGCCTATGGCTTTCTCACCCCAGCCATATCCTGCTTTGCGCTCTTCTCCTGGTATCCCCTGGTGCGCGGGGTGATTCTGAGTTTCCAGCAGGTCAACTTCGTCAGCGATCCGGAGTGGGTGGGCTTCGCCAATTTTTCGGCCATCTTCCACGATCCGCTGTTTTGGACGGCATGGTGGAACACGGTGAAGTTCACCGGCATTGCGCTGGCCTTCGGCTACGTGGTGCCCTTCTTTCTCGCGGTGGTGGTGAACGAGATGCGCCACCTCAAAGGCTACTTCCGCGTGGCGGTGTACCTGCCGGTGATGCTTCCGCCGCTGGTCGTGGTGCTGCTCTGGCAATACTTCTACGATCCGGGCAACGGCCTATTCAATACGGTCTTGCGCGGGTTGCACCTGCCCGAGTCGCAATGGACGCAATCGCCGCGCATGGCCATGGTGTCGCTGGTGCTCGTTTCGACGTGGGCCAACATGGGCACGGCGACGATCATGTATTTGGCCGCGCTGCAAAACATCCCTGGCGAGCTTTACGAAGCCGCCGAGCTCGAAGGCGCCAATGTTTGGCAGCGGCTCTGGTACGTCACCATTCCGCACATGCGCTTCATCCTTGCCGTGCTGCTGATGTTGCAAATCGTGGCGACCATGCAGGTGTTCATCGAGCCATTCCAACTTACCGGAACGACGAATCCGGACACGATCACGGTGATGGTTCTCATTTACCGATACGCATTTACGGTCAATCATGACTTTGGAATGGCCGCGGCCATGAGCGTGCTTCTCTTCGTGGTGCTCGGCGCATTTTCGATGGCGTACATACGGTTGATTTCTCGCGAGGGGACGCGGGCATGAGCGAAACGCGGTCGCTTTTCTCGGATGCGCAGCTTCGACGCGGACGTGCGCGGTGGGTCTATTTCGTCGTGCTCACCCTGCTCACCTTGCTGTTCGCCGCGGCCTTTCTTTTTCCGATGTACTGGATGGTGATTGGCTCATTGAAGGAACCGGCCGAGCTTGCGCGGCCGATTCCCACCTGGATTCCGGAGAGCTTTCATCCGGAGGTGTACGTCCAAGCGTGGAACGAGCTCAATATCGGGCGCTTTTTTCTGAACACTGCCTTTTATGCGTTTGGTGCATGGCTCGTGCAGCTCGTCGTCGACGTCACAGCGGCGTATGCCTTGTCGAAGCTCCGTCCCGTGCTCGGCAATGTCGTGCTCGGCGCAATGCTCTCGACATTGCTTCTGCCAACGGCCGCGCTGCTCGTACCTGCTTACCTCACGATAAGCGACGTCCCTCTATTGCACGTGAATTTGCTGGATACGCCGTGGGCGCTCTGGCTTCCGTCGGCGGCAAACGCTTTCAACATTTATATACTGAAGCAGTTTTTCGACCAGATCCCCGACGAGCTTCTGGATGCTGCGCGCATGGATGGCGCTGGCAGCCTGCGCATTCTGGTGAGCATCGTGCTGCCGCTCTCGAGGCCGGTGCTCGCGGTCGTTTCCATCTTCGCGGTCATCGCCATGTGGAAGGATTTTCTCTGGCCGCTCCTTGTCTTGCAGGAACCGCGAACACAGACACTCAGTGTGGCACTCAGTCGATTGTCCGCCACGGGACGCGTTCCGCTGACCGAAGTCATGGCGGGGCTGGTGATCGCAAGCGTACCGATGATCGCCGCCTTCTTGGTATTCCAGCGCAGCATTCTCAAAGGCCTCACTGCAGGCGGCCTAAAAGGCTAGGACATCGATGAGCAAAACATGGTGGCGGGATGCCGTCATTTATCAGGTTTATCCGCGCAGCTTCGCCGACGGCAACGGCGACGGTGTGGGCGATCTCGAGGGCATTCGCTCGAGGCTTTCGTATCTGCGATGGCTCGGCGTCGATGCGATTTGGTTCAATCCTTGGTACGCCTCGCCCATGGCCGACGCCGGTTACGACGTGGCGGACTATCGCGCCATCGATCCGATTTTCGGGACCTTGGCAGAAGCCGAGGCGCTCATTGCGGAGGCGCACGAGCTCGGAATACGCATCATCGTGGACGTAGTGCCCAATCACGTGTCGCGCGAACATCCTTGGTTTCGCGCGGCCTTGGCCGCCGCACCAGGCTCGCCCGAGCGCGACCGCTTTTGGTTCCGAAAAGGGCGCGGCGCGGAGGGCGAGCTCCCACCGACGAATTGGATATCGCAATTCGGCGGCGGCACCTGGACGCGAATCGACGACGGACAGTGGTATTTGCACCTCTTCGATTCGGCACAACCGGATTTGAATTGGGAGCATCCCGACGTGCGCGCCGAGTTCGAATCGGTATTACGATTTTGGTTCGACCGCGGTGTGGATGGCATCCGCGTCGACTCGGCGGCGCTGCTGGCCAAGGACCCGAAGCTGCCCGAGGTGAACGGGGCCGGGGTACACCCGTTCACCGATCGGGACGACGTGCACGACATTTACCGGGCGTGGCGCCGCATCGCGAATTCGTACGGCGGCGATCGGGCACTCATCGGCGAAGTGTGGCTGGCCGACAAGCAGCGATTTGCCAATTATCTGCGACCGGATGAATTGCATTCGGCGTTCAATTTCGATTTCCTTTGTTGTCCGTGGGACGCGGCGCGACTTCGATCCGTCATTTCGGAGACCCTGGCGGCGCATGCTCCGGTGGGCGCCCCCACCACGTGGGTGCTTTCGAACCACGATGTCACGCGCCACGTGACACGCTACGGGCGAACGGAAACGTCGTTCAGTTTCGCGACGCGGCGCCACGACACCCCGGTGGATCTCGAATTGGGCCACAAACGTGCGCGCGCCGCGGTGATGTTGACCCTCGCGTTGCCGGGCGCGGCGTATCTATATCAAGGCGAGGAATTGGGCCTCTGGGAGGTGGAGGACATTCACCCGACCCTGCGGCAAGATCCGATGTGGCACCGCACGGGCAACGTGGATCCCGGGCGCGACGGCTGCCGCGTTCCCCTGCCCTGGGCCGGTCACGCCGCCCCATTCGGGTTCAGCCCGCACGATGCGACGGCGGTGCCGTGGCTTCCGCAACCGGCCAACTGGAAAGCGCACACCGTGGAAGTCCAGATGGGCGATTCGTCGTCGATACTCGAGCTTTACCGCACGGCACTGCGCCTGCGTCGTTCCCTTCCGCATTTGGGCGACGGCCCAATGACGTGGCTCGACACGAGCGAGCGGGTTTTGGCCTTCACGCGGCCCGGCGACGGCAACCGCGAATTCGCGTGCGTGCTCAATTTGTCCGAGCGCGCGATCCGCCTGCCGCCGCACCATCGGCTTTTGCTCGCGAGCGGGCCCTTGTCCGGCGACAGCTTGCCGCCGGACACCGCAGCTTGGTTGCAGATTTAGACGCAGAATAGCGTGGTCCAGACCGGTTCCTGGACAATGGCCATTCAATGCCTATACTTCTAGGCATGAAGCAGATGACGATCGCCCAGGTGGGTCAGAATTTCACGGTAGCAGCCCGCGAAGCGGAGCAGGAGCCGATTGAAATCACCCGGCATGGCCATGGCGTCCTCGTCTTGCTCTCGAGCGACGAGTTCAAACGCCTCAGTCGCCCTTTTCCCGCGCGACTACGCGCATGGCTTGCGGAAAACACACCTACGCCTGGTCATGCATTCGAAGAGCATCGCTAATGCTGTATGTGCTCGATACGAACATTCTCTCGGCGATGCGGTTCGATCCTTCCTTGGTAAGTGCCGGCGAGGTTGCCACCACATCGTTCAATTTGAGCGAGATCTTGTACGGCGCCCTGCGTCGACCTGATCTGGCTGACGTGCAAAGCTTTGCCCGATTCGTCATAGAAAACATTCCCATCCTAGACTTCAACGGTGAGGCTGCGGCCTGGTACGCGAAAAAGCGTATTCAGATGAACTTCGTCAAACCGAATATCGATGCGATGATTGCCGCTATCACGTTCGTTCACGATGCGACCCTGGTAACGCGAAACGTTCGCGACTTCCCATTCGACGAACTCAACGTCGTCACACGCTGCTAGGGTCAACGCAAAGGCCCGAACGGCGCCTGCGAAGCAAACCGCCACGGCACCCAGGACGCCAAGAGGGACTTAGGTGCTGGAGCGCGACCAAGCCCCGGCCCTTCCGGTCGCACGCTCTCCTTCGACCGGACGCACGGTCCTGAACAACGTGTGAACGAGCAGCACGCCGCCGTGTCCCGATCGCGTGCATTGCATCATATGCTGCAACGCGTAATCGGCAAATGAGGCGGCCTTGGTGAGAAAGGCGCGCAAACGTTTGCGGAAGCCTATATCGTATCGTCTCATGGCGCGAACGACCCGACTTACCGCGGTTGCGACGATGGCCACGACGATGCTGATCGCGGGTGCGGCGCACGCCGATGCCACCCTCACGATCGGCACCGTCAACAACGCCGACATGGTGCGGATGCAAGCGCTGTCGGGCGAATACGAGAAGACCCACCCGGGCGTGCATCTCAATTGGGTCGTCCTCGAAGAGAACACCTTGCGACAACGCCTCACGACGGACATCGCCACCCACGGCGGCCAGTTCGACGTGATGACCATCGGCGCCTACGAGGCTCCGCTCTGGGGTGCGCAGCAATGGCTGAAGCCCCTGGACAACCTCCCCGGTGATTACGACATCAACGACCTTTTTCCCAACGTGCGCGAGCAGCTCACCGTGGATGGCCACCTCTATGCGGTGCCGTTCTACGCCGAGGCGTCGATCACCTTTTACCGCAAGGACCTCTTCGCGGCGCGCGGGCTCACCATGCCCGAGCAACCGACGTGGCAGCAGATCCGCGAATTTGCAACCAAGTTGCACGATCCCAGTCACGGCATGTACGGCGTATGCCTGCGCGGCAAAGCCGGGTGGGGTGAGAACATGGCCCTGCTCGGCACCATCGTGAACAGCTACGGTGGCCGCTGGTTCGACCCGGGGTGGAAGCCCCAGATCGACACGCCACCTTGGCACGAGGCGGTGAAGTTCTACATCGACCTACTCTCGCACTACGGCCCGCCAGGCCCGAGCGACAATGGATTCAACGAGAACCTCGCGCTGTTCGCTGCAGGCCGCTGCGCCATGTGGGTCGATGCCAGCGTGGCCGGCGGCACCTTGGTCAACCCGAAGGAAAGCACCGTCACCGACAAAGTCGGCTTCACCCGCGCCCCCAAACAGATGACCGATCGCGGCTCCTCGTGGCTCTGGGTGTGGTCGCTCGCCATTCCCGCGAGCACGCGTCAATTCAACGAGGCACGCGATTTCATCTTGTGGGCGACCTCGCGCCCGTACTTGCAGCGGGTGGGCGAACGCTATGGCATCTCCAGCACACCGCCGGGCACGCGTCTCTCCACCTACGATTCCGCGGCGTACATGAACACGGCGCCGTTCGCCAAGGTCACCTTCGATTCGCTCAAGGCCGTCGACCCGGCGCACCCCACCTTGCTTCCCGTGCCGTACAAAGGCATTCAGCTCGTCTCCATTCCGGAGTTTCAAGCCGTCGCCACCCTCGTGGGACGGCTCATCGCCGGAGCATTGACCGGACGCGGTCAGGTCGATGACGTGCTCCACACCTGTCAAAACGCCGTCGAGCGCACGATGAAACGCGCGGGCTATTACCAGCCAAACAAGGCAGAGCAACCATGAGCTCGAAAGCAAAAACGCAGGCCGAACGCCTCCTGGCGCAGCCGGCCACCTTGATGCTGTTCGCGTGGATGATCGTCCCGCTGGCGATGACCGTGTATTTCTCGGTCCAGTATTTCAATCTGCTCTATCCGAACAAATCGTCGTTCGTGGGGTTGGAGAACTTCGCCTACTTCTTCACCTATCCGAGCTTCTGGACCAGCATCCTCAACACCGTACTGCTGGTGGGCTGCGTCTTGCTCGTCACCGTGGTGGGCGGGGTTCTCATCAGCGTGCTCGTCGATGACCATTTTCCCGGGCAGGGCATCGTGCGCATGCTCCTCATTTCGCCCTTCTTCGTGATGCCGACGGTGGCGGCGCTCACGTGGAAGAACCTGCTCATGAATCCGGTGTCGGGATTCTTCGCGTGGATTGCAACGTCGCTGGGCATGACGCCGGTAAACTGGTTTGCCGATTGGCCTCTTCTTTCGGTCATCATGGTGGTGGCCTGGGAATGGCTGCCCTTTGCCATTCTGATCTTCGTCACCGCGCTGCAATCGATGGATCGGGAGCAGAAGGAAGCGGCCCAAATGGACGGCGCCAAGGCGTGGGACATTTTCTGGCACCTCACCTTGCCGCACCTGCGCCGGCCCATTGCCGTGGTGATCATGGTGGAGGCCATCTTCCTGCTGAACGTGTTCGCCGAAATCTTCGTCACCACCAATGGCGGCCCGGGCGATGCCACCACCAACGTACCGTTTTTGGTCTACACGCAGGCCCTGCTCGAATTCGATGTGGGTGCGGCGTCCGCCGGCGGCTTGTTTGCCGTCGTTCTGGCGAACCTCGTGTCCATTTTCCTGGTCCGTCTGATTGGCAAGTCGTTGACCGCAGGTGCCAAATGAGTACGGCGAAATCCCGCAAGCAGCTTTGGCGCAACATCCGCACCGTTGCCGCGTGGGCGGTGGGCTTCGCCATGTTCTTCCCCATTCTATGGATGCTGCTCACCAGCTTCAAAACGGAGCTGGACGCCTTTCACATGCCGCCGAGTTTCTTCTTCACACCCACGTTGGAGAATTACGCGACCATTCTGGAGCGGGCGAATTACATGCACTACGCATGGAATTCCATCGTCACCGCGGGGGGTGCGACCGTTCTGGGCATGGTGGTCGCGGTGCCGGCGGCGTATGCGTTCGCCTACCACCCGACGAAGCGCACGCGCGGCACGCTTCTATGGATGCTCTCGACGAAGATGCTGCCGGGCGTCGGCGTTTTGGTGCCCATTTACTTGCTTGCGCGCGATTTGAATTTGCTCGATTCGCGCACGGCACTGGTGGTCGTCTTTGCCATGGTGAATCTGCCCATCATGGTGTGGATGATTTACACCTACTTCCGCGACATCCCCATGGACATTCTCGAGGCGGCTCGGATGGATGGCGCGAACACGTGGAAGATCATGATGCACGTGCTGCTCCCGGTGAGCCGCGGCGGCCTCGCCTCCACGGCGCTTCTTTGCCTCATTCTCTCGTGGAACGAGTCGTTCTGGTCGCTCAATTTGACCACCAGTCAAGCGGCGCCCCTTTCCGCGTTGGTCGCATCGTTCTCCAGCCCCGAGGGGCTCTTTTGGGCGAAGCTCTCCGCCGTCTCGACATTGGCGTGCGCGCCGATTCTCGTTCTGGGCTGGCTCTCGCAAAAGCAGCTGGTCCGCGGCCTTACGTTTGGCGCAGTTAAATAAAGGAACACCGGAATGGCTCGATTGGAAATCCGTTCGCTGCGAAAACGATTCGACGACGTCGACGTGATCAAAGGCGTCGACCTCGAGGTGGAAGATCGCGAATTCTGCGTTTTCCTGGGGCCATCCGGGTGCGGAAAGTCGACCTTGCTGCGCCTCATCGCGGGGCTGGAAGACGTCGACGAAGGGAACCTGCTTCTCGATGGCGGGGACATCACCGATTTACCGGCGGTCAATCGAAATTTGGCGATGGTCTTCCAGTCGTATGCGCTGTACCCGCACATGACGGTGCGCGAGAACATGTCGTTCGCGCTCAAGCTGGCCAAGGCGGAGCCGGACGTCATTGCCAAAAAGGTCGAGCGCGCGGCGAGGATTCTCGCGCTGGAGCCGTTGCTCGATCGCAAGCCGGCGGCGCTCTCCGGTGGGCAGCGGCAGCGCGTGGCCATTGGACGCGCCATCGTCCGGGAGCCGCGCATCTTCCTCTTCGACGAGCCGCTGTCCAACCTGGATGCCGCACTGCGCGTGCAGATGCGCCTGGAGATCGCGCGCCTCCACCAGGAGCTGAAGGCGACGACGATTTACGTGACGCACGACCAGGTCGAGGCGATGACGTTGGCCGACAAGGTGGTCATCTTCAACGCGGGCCGCATCGAACAGGTGGGCTCGCCGCTCGATCTGTACCGCCGCCCCGCGAATCGGTTCGTGGCGGGCTTCCTCGGTATGCCGCAGATGACCTTTCTCGATGTGTCGATGAGCGACGGCGCCCAGCGTTTGGCCAACGGGCAAGCGTTGGAGCTCTCGGAAAGCCGCGGCATGCCGAAGAGTTTCACCTTGGGCGTGCGGCCCGAGCAGCTCGTCTTTTGCGCGGCGTCGGACAACGGCGGCGGTGTGAAGCTCGAGGGCCGCCTTGCGGTGGTCGAACGACTCGGCAGCGACACCTGCGCCTACGTGCAGGTGGAAAAGCTGGGCACGCTCACCGTGAAAACGGACGGCGAATATGCCGAGCGCGCAGGCGCCTCGGTGTGCCTGCGGCTCGATCCGGCCCGATGTCATGTCTTCGACGCGAAGGGCGAGGCGGTCTACCATCCTTCGGACCGGGTTCAATAGAAAGGATCTCGAATGGCAGCGCTGAATCGTCAAACCTTGGCGGCATTGCCGCCCGCCGTCGTTGGACCGAAGTACGATCGCACCGCGGTTCGCGCAGGCATCGCGCACATCGGGGTGGGAGCCTTCCACCGCGCGCACCTGGCCATTTACACGGATCGGTGTCTGGCAAACGCGGGGCAGAATGCGTGGGGCATTCTCGGCATCAACCTGCTCCCGCACGATCGTCCGCTGGCCGAGGCCTTCGCGGCGCAAGATGGTCTCTACAGCGTCACGGAGATGGCGCCCGACGGCACCAAAACGAGCCTCGTGCTCGGCGTCATGGTCGACTACCTCTATGCGCCCGACGGCCCCGAGGCAGTGCTCGCGCGCCTGGCCGATCCGGCCATCCGCATCGTCTCGCTCACCATCACCGAGGGCGGTTACCTTCTCGACGAACAAGGCCGATTCAAGCTGGACGATCCCACCGTGGTGCACGATCTCGCGCACCGGGATGCACCGCACGGCGTATTCGGCTTCATCATCGGCGCACTCGCACTGCGCCGCCAAAATGGCGTACCGCCCTTTACCGTGATGTCGTGCGACAACCTACGCCACAACGGCGACCAAGCCCGGCGCGCATGCCTGGCGTATGCCAAAGCGTACGATCCCGCGCTCGCCGCGTGGATGGAGACCGAGGTCGACTTTCCCAATGCCATGGTCGACCGCATCACGCCCGCCACGGATGCCGCACGCCGCGCGGAGCTGAATGCCATTACCGGATTGGACGACCGCGCGCCGGTCATCTGCGAAGACTTCATCCAATGGGTGCTCGAGGACAAGTTCCGTCAGGGCCGCCCCGCATGGGAAGACGTGGGCGTGCAAATCGTCGACGACGTCACGCCGTACGAGGAGGCCAAGATCCGCCTGCTCAATGGGGCGCACCAGATGCTCTCGTATCCGGCCTTCCTCGCGGGCCTGCGCGGCGTCGACGAAGCGCTGCGCGATCCGCTGTTCCGCGATTACCTTCGCGACTTCTTGGCCAACGATTCGGCGGTGTGGCTGAAGTCCCTCCCCGGCATGGAGCTCACCAGCTACCAGCGCCTGCTTTTGGAGCGATTCGCCAATCGGGCCATCGGCGATCGGCTCGATCGCCTTTGCCTCGACGGCGGCCCGAAGATTCCCGGTTTCTTGGTGCCGACGCTGGACGCGTGCCTGTCGAACGGACGCGACGCGCGGCGCATCGCGTTCTTGCTCGCGTGCTACGACCGCTACATCAAAGTCCGCAAAGACGACAATGGCGAGAGCTACCCGCTGCGCGAGCCGAACGCGATGCGCCTCTTGCAACCGATCATCGACAGCCCCTCGCCCATGACGCTCTTGGAGTGCGAGGAGCTCGTCGGTACGCGCGCCTCGAAGGACGCGCGTTTCGTGGCGCAATATTTGGCCTTGCGAAAGCAACTCGACGAGCAGGGCGTGCGCAAAACCCTCACCGCACTGCCCACCCTCACGGTCTAGGTCAAGAAGAAGAAAAACCGCCAGGATCGCCAAAAGAGAGTCGCCAGGATCGCCAGGTGAACCAACAATAAACCCTGATTTGGTTTATTGCCGTTTCCCTCGGCCTCCCTGGCGACCCTGGCGTCCTGGCGGTTTCCTTCTTCCTCTTCGAGAAAGCCTACCAGCCCGGGTTCGTTCCGACCTTGTTGAAGAATGAATCCGGCGCCCCGCCGCGCTCGATGGCGCCTTTGGTGGAGCCCGAGATCGAGACGTTGTCGAAGGTCACGCTTCCGCGTGTGGCGCCGTCGAGGATCTCGATGCCGTAGGTACCCGCCTTCGTGATGGTGATGTTCTTCAAGGTCACGTTGACGAATTTGGCCTTGTCCGCGGCTGCCAAGAGCTCCGGATGGTACTTTTCACCCTTTGGGACGTAGGCCGTGCCGAATCCGCGGAACTCGATGCCGGCATAGAGCGGCTCGATGAGGTCCACGTTTTCCACGAGGATGTCATTCACGTCGCCCTCGCGCAAATACAGTTTGAGCGCGCCGTGGAGCCACGGCTTGTCGGTGTCCTCGAAGAACATTTCACCGCCGCCGCGGGTCACCGAGATGTTCTTGAACGTGGTCACACCCGAGCCAAATGGATACGAGGAAAACTCGTTGTCGATCAGGATGCCCGGGTACGTGAGAACGTCTTCGCAGGTGTTGTCCTCGAAGTGGTTGTCGTACCCGCCATAGTTGGCAAAACAATTCGCGCGCCACGGCATCTGCACCGACACGTGGCGAATCGTATTTCCGTGGCCCACGCCTTGGTCCGGCGAATTGCGGGCTTCGGGGCGGATGAAGTCGGGTCCAATCTGGTACGATTTGTCGCGTACCCACTTGGTCCATTTGATCGACCAAATCGCGGTGGCATCGTCACCCGTGTTGCGGAAGTGCGATTCTTCCACGAGCGAATTGGACGTCCCATTGTCCAAATTGATGCCATCGGCGTACGTGTTGCGCACGCGCACGTGGCGCACCGTCAAGTTCTGCGTGGGCGCGTCTTGGTACGGCGGGTCATTGCCCACCCAAATGCCGGCGACCTCGTGCTCGATCCAGAGATTTTCCAAGACCGACCCATTGCCGAGCGGGCCCACGAAGGCCTTCTGGGGCCCGGCCGTCTCCTCGTTGCGCGCCTTGGCCTCGCCGAAAATGGCAAAGTCGCGGTAATTGCATTTCGTATCGGCGCCGACGCAGAAGAACATCCACTTCGGCCCCTTGAAGACAGTGTGCCAAATGCCGGCGCCGCGAATTTCCGTGCCCGCGTTGTCGATGCCCAGGTTGCCCCCGTCGATCTTCTGCGCCAAGTATTCGCCAGGCGGGAACCAAAGCTTCTGCGTCTGCTTCATCGCATTGATGATGTCGTTCGCGTGGTCCTTCCCGTCGTTCGGCTGTATGCCGAATTCCGTCACGGAACGGAAGCCCGCGGGCATCGTCAGGGGCGGCGCGACCTCCTCGAAGTCGACCAAGTCGATGACGTAGAACTTCGCCGTGTCCTGCGCATCGCGTTGCAGCTTCACCTCGGCGCCCACGGGGATCTCGTCGAGCAGGGTGTGCGCCTCGTCGAAGAAGGTGTGCGGCTGCTCCGCGGGCTTGTCCACGATGGAGTCGCCAATGAGGCCGCCTTTGTAGGACCACGCGTAGCGTGAGGTGAGCGCCAGCGACTTTACGCGCACGCCATTGACGTACAACCCGAGCGTCGCGTCGATGCCGCCGCCCTCCGGCGCATCGGGAATGGAGAAGCGAACCACGATGGAGTTGGCCTTCGCGGTGGTGCGAAACGAAACGTAGTCTCCGGTTTTGTCCAGGCGAACCGCTTTGCGTCCGATGGCCTCGGCCTCGATGTGGTTCGCGTCCCATTTGACGCGACTCGGCCCGATGACCGTCGCA
The DNA here is from genome assembly GCA_037157775.1 of Sorangiineae bacterium MSr12523. Classification (NCBI taxonomy): domain Bacteria; kingdom Pseudomonadati; phylum Myxococcota; class Myxococcia; order Myxococcales; family Pendulisporaceae; genus Pendulispora; species Pendulispora brunnea. Next base: position 847,053 of record CP089982.1, on the reverse strand, counting down.
TTCGTCGTTCCGTCCTCCGCTTGGTGCTCGATCCACGGTGCGGCCCACCCTCGCTTGGGCGGAAGCGGCGTCGATCCCGTGTTCGTGTCGCCGACGTTCACATCGGCCACACCACCTCCATCGTTCCCGGTTCCGGGCGAGCCGCCATTCTTGTCGTCGTCCGAGCTGCATGCGCCGCCCTGCGTAAGCAGCGCCGTCGCGCCGAGCGCCATGACCGTGCGCCACGCGCGTTTTCGCGTGAGCGTGCGTGTGAGGCCTGATCGTCCTGCATCTCTCATGGGTACGCCTGCCTTCCGGTTGGCCAAATTTGGCTGCATGTCGACTTATTGCGCAAAATAAGTCGTCAATTTGCATCCAATGATGACGTTTGTCACCATTTCCTGTCGGATGGGTCTGCTTGCGCGTCGGAAGGCCATCGCATTCGCGATTGGATATCGATGCACGGGTGAGTGATTCGAAACGTGTCACTTCGATATCAAAATGACGACTTGAACTTTGCGCGGTAATCGCTCGATGCGATTTCGACAATCCCACATGCCCATTGGCGGCGAAGCCCACTCAAAACATGCGAAGGTGGCATTTCCAACCTAATCACGAGGAGCGACGCATGAAGATCGGTTATCCCGTCATCGCCGCCGTCGTCTTATTTGCGCGTGCTGCAACAGCAGATCCCGTATCGGGTGCCCGGCGTCTCTTGCCGGATATCGCAATGGGTCATTCACTCTGCGCGACGAAAAAGAGAACTTCGTAATCAGCCCATCTGTTTTTTCCAGATGGATCATCTCAGTTACTTTGGGCCGGGCATCGGCGACACGAGCCTCAAACCCACGTTTGCCTTCCGGCGCGTGCGGCTGTCGCTTGCAGGGCAATTCCTGAAGCGCTGGGATTTTCGCATCGAATTCGAGACGTACGTCTTTCCCGAGGTGGCCGTGCCCACGAGCCCACTCGCGCCGCGTCACACCTTGCATGAGCTGATGTTTCGCGGGCAGGTTTACTTTTGACGCCACCGCGTGGCGCATCGATCCGCGAGAGCCGTCGTGAGATCCCTTCGTAAGGCCGAAGCGATCCATTTGGCGGCTCGTGCGTTTTCACGCAAACGAAGCGCACTGCACGGAATATGAACGACGCTCGATGAGAGCGGCAACGTTTTTCGTATCCATTATCGATAGGCCAAATTGCTCCTCGACGCGCGGGCGCGTGGCTGTCGTCATTTCTACGATGGCGGCGCGTTACTTCCGAAGTCGGGAAAAAGCGCGTCAGCGAGTGAGACTTTCGCGACAGATGAATCGATGAGCCATTGGACGCACTTCCGAGGAGAACACAGTGAGGACCACCGGACGATTGATCCGAGCCACCCAAGGCGCCATTGCCGTGGAATTCGTGATCGCCTTCATGCCCATGGCACTCGCGTTCTTCTCCTTCACGCAACTAGGCTTTGCCTACACGGCCGGCATCGTCATGCGGCACGCCGCGACGGTTACCGCACGTTACGCGTCGGTGACGCAGGGCAAGTGCATGCCTGGTAGTCCCGCATCCGACCTGCCCGCGGCTGCAAAAGCCGCTTTGGGCCCGTGGTCGTCGAAGATCGAGGTGCAAAGCGTGGAGGCTTCGTACTCGGGCGCAGGACCTTACGGCCCGCTGCCCGCGACCTTGCGGTTTGCATATACGTGCACCGTGCCGCTGGGAAAGAACATCGTTTGCAACGGGGGAAAGCTGCAAAAGGAAGTCCGAGTCACCCTCCCGCATCACGGAGCGCCCTACAGCCATGCTTGTGAGTGAATCCCGAATCGGAAAAGCATCCCTGAAGGATGATCAGCGCGGCGCCATCATGGTCATGGGGCTGTTCATGGCCCTTTCGTTGGTCGCCTCGCTTTGGTTCTTGATTGGCATTGGCCAGGCGATCATCTTCCGGGACCGGGGGCAAGAAGCAGCCGACGCCATGGCATTTTCCGTCGCCGCGGTCGACGCGCGAGGGATGGACCTCATCGCGGTCATCAACATCATCATGTTGGCATTGGTGGGCATTTACCTGCTCATCCAAATCGTGGCCGACGCCATGATGGCATCGATCATTTTCGAGCCCGAGGGCATCAGCGTCGATCGGTTCAATACCAACGTCGTGCAGAACGGCGTGCTGACCGTCGCCCTGCCGGTTCTCGGCGCGAGCCAGGCGGTCGTTGCCGTGGCAACACCGTGGGTCGGCACCTTGATGATCGCACCCGAGGTCGCATCGCACTATCAAGGATTCGAGAACAGCGGCCCCTTCCCCGCTTTTGGATTGCAAAATATACCCGGAGCAGGTTTTTCCACGGGAAAGGCGGCGTACAAGAACAATTCCCGAGCCAAGAAGAACGCCAAGGACCGAGAAAACGAGGAGCCGCTCTCACCCGAGAAGCAGGCGGAGCGCGATCGTGAAGACAAGATGAAGGACGTCAACGACATCGCCGGCACGATCCGCCTCGGTTTGCCCGTCGCCTTCGAGCCGAACAAGACGTTGTGCGTTCGCGCCATGGTTTTCGTGCCCGATCTGATTGCCGATCTGCTCCATCTTCCGAGCCCGGTGAAATGGGCCATCGACTTGGTCATCGGCACGGTGGCGGGCATCTACGCCGAGCGCGCGTGCAACAAGAGGCCATTCGACTGGCCTGGCCCCAAAAAGATGGCCGGCGGAAATGGCTCGGCGCAAACGCAGGTTTACGGTTTCGCCAATGGCAACTTCTCCGACAAGTGGGAGCGCAAGGTCAAGTTGGGAGGGGCGCGCTCGACCTGGGGTGGCGGCGACAGTGGGCCGAAAGAATACGCTTACAACGCCCAAGCCGAGTTCTTCTACGAGTGCAACGGGTACTTCTGGGAGCGTGATTGCAACGGCCAATCCATTGCCGGAACGGGCGTGGGGCGCGAGCACGCCCTTTATTCGATCGGCTGGAGGGCGCGGCTCATGAAATACAAGAGCCCCGCGCAGCTTCTGTTCGAGAATCTGGTCAATGGCACGCAGACGGCCGTTCTCGGTCTGGCCTTCGACGGCCTCGAGGCGGGGCTGAAAGGCATCGGGGCGCCCGACAAGCTCGCCGGCGCGATCACGAAGCAGGCACGGAATGCTTTCGACAGGTCGGACTTCGCGAACAAGGAGCTTCCGAAAGCGGGTAATGCCATCAAGAACGCTGGCAAAGAGATTCTCGATGATGCCGACAATTACCACTGATCAGGAGAATGCGATCTGATGGAAAAATCCCTTCGTCGCATCCGCAGCCGCGGTGCGGCCATGATCGAGGCGGCGGTGATCATGCCCGTGCTCATCAGCTTCTTCGGCTTCTTGACCTTCTTCTACGCCGGCTACAGCACGAAGCAGGAGGTCATGGCAGCGAGTCGCAATGGTGCCTTTTCGCAGGCACTTCAAGGTGGATGCGGCGGCGGCAAAGCGTTTCCCATCAAGCCGGAAATGCCCAGTGGCCAGGGGGCTGGGGAGGTCGCCGCCAAAAGCCCCGTCGATGGCATGGTGAGCCAAGGCATTTTCACGACCACGGGCAACGCCAGCAAGGATGCGACGAACTCCGGACTGAGCGTGTTGAGCTGGACGAAGAATGTGACGGCCAGCTCGTACGTATTTTGCAGCCCCGCCACCGGTCTGGATTTTCTTCTCGAAGCCTTCAAAGCCGGATTCCACGCCCTCAAGGGCGCGGTGGGATTGTAGGAGCCGATCATGTGGGCATTGATGTGGATGGCTTTGCGCAACAGAAGCAACTTCAATTCGAAGCGCGCCCGCACCTATCGAGGCATCCTGCGCGTGTTCGCGTACGTGCTCTTGATCGCGCTGGTCTTCGGCGCATTTTCCGTGCATTCCGCGCGCGCCGAGGTCGCCAAGACGGGGATGCAGCTCGGACGCAGTTTGGCGCCGCTCGCGCACATGATTCACGAGCGCTCGAAGATCGATATCGACGGCGAATCGATTTCGATGGGCATGGGCACGAGCCCCGATGACTTGAACACCGTGTTGGACAAGTTCGAAAACCATTGCCGCGAAAATGGCGTCGTGGGGACGTGGAGCAAGGCGGCCTTGGACTCGGCGAAGGTGTTGCCGCAGGCGGTGCCCGAAATGGGCGTGATTCGCTCGACGACGAAGCTCGAGGGCGTGGTGCTCTGCTTCATCAAAACCGAAGATACGCCGGATACGCTGCTCGGCCGATTGCAGCAGTTCAACAAGACGCACGATTTGAGCGCACTGGGCAAGCTGCGCTACGCGTACGCGGCCGTCGACAAGGGCGTGACGAGCATCACGATGCTGTGGACCGAGAGCCATTTCCGCATCGACCGCCTGATGCCGACGGAGACCTTCGAACCGGGGTCGGACAATCCGCTCTTGCCGCGCCCCATCCAAGCGCGCCGCGTTCTCTCCGGCACGGTGGAAGGGACGCCCTACGGCGTGCGCGGTTACCTCTCGAGGGCGACCCCGCGCGACGTGCTCGATCAAATGGATGCGGACATGACGAATGGCGGATGGAAAGGCTTGCAGCACCCGGAGGATGCGCTGGGCCGCGCATACATGAAAGATGGCGTGATCGTGTTCGCCAGCGCCGTCGAGAAGGACGGCAAGACCATGGTCTCCATGGCGGAAATGGGCGGGCAGCAGCCGGTCACGCTGGGGGTGCAGGCCGCCAAGGCGCTATCGGTGACCGAGAACTGAGATTTGATTTCGCGCATCGCGATTACGCGTTCGAGCCGCCGTCGACGTCGAGGGTGGCGCCGGTGATGAACGATGCCGCCGGGCTTGCGAGGAAGACGACCGCGGCGGCGACTTCTTCGGGCCTGCCGTAGCGTCCCAGCGCAGTGGCGGCTTTTTGCCTTGGCCCCGACGGGCCGCTTTCGCGATTCATATCGGTCTCGATGGGACCTGGTTGGATGACGTTGACGGTGATGGCTCGCGGGCCGAAGTCGCGTGCCCACCCGCGTGTGTACGCCGCGACCGCCGCTTTGGTCGCGGAGTAGTCGGCAATGCCGGCGCTCGGCGTGCGAGCGCCGGCGATGGATCCGATGGAGATGATGCGGGCGCCCTCGCGGAGAAAGGGCGCGGCGGTGCGAACGGCGGCGGCAACGGCGCCGACATTGACGGCCCAGAGCCGGTCGAGGGCAGCGACATCGGCATCGGGCCCGGCCACCACGCCGGTGAGGCCGATGCCGGCATTGTTGACGAGGATGTCCAGGCCTCCGAACCGCTCCACGACGACCCGAACCATGCGCTCGACCTGTGCGCGCTCCGTGAAATCAGCGCGCACTGCCACCGCCCGCACGCCTTTGGACTCGAGGGCCCGTGCGAGCGATTCCGCCTTTTCCACGGAGGCTGCATAGCCAATGGCCACGTCCGCGCCTTCGTCGGCCAGCGCGTGCGCAATCGCCTCGCCGATACCTCGAGAGCCTCCGGTCACCAGCGCTACCTTGCCTGCGAGTATCTTCGTCATGACCGGAGAAGATGGGCCCCTCGCGACGCGCGATTAGGCGAAACTTCGCCACTTCATTGTTTCTGCTGGTGAACAATCCTGCGAGGGCGGGTCGTACGATTTTTGGCAAAAAGCTGAGCCACCCAATCCACGAAGACCTTCACCTTCTCACCCACGTGTCGGCGCGAGGGGTAAATGGCATAGATGGACTGGGTCTCACATTTCCAATCGGGCAGAATGCGAACGAGTCGCTTTTCGGCAATAGCCTCGGCAACCATGAATTCGACGGTCTGGATGACACCGAGACCCGCGAGCGCGACTTCGACGTGCGAATTGCTATCGTTGACCGCCACGCCAAAGCGGCCTCGCAGCTCGATGCGCTCGTCGCCGCGCGTGAATTGCAGCGGAAGAAGCCGGCCCGTGTTCGCCGAGAAATAGCCGGCAATGAGATGCCGTCGAGCGAGATCCGATGGGTGCTCCGGCGTGCCGTATCGTTTCAAGTATGCGGGGGATGCGCAGGTGACGTGTTCCAATTCGGCAACGCGACGGGCGACCCATGAGCTCTCCAAAAGAGGACAAGCACGCAGCACGCAATCGACGTTCTCCCGCACGATGTCGACGGGCCGATCGCTCACGCCCAATTCGATTCGAACATCGGGGTAGCGCGCCAAAAAGTCGGGGAGAGCAGGAATGAGCAGCAACCGCGCGAGCGATGCGGGCGCGTCGATGCGCAATCGGCCACTCGGACGCGCATGGGCCTTGGTGATGCCCGCCTCGATGTCGTCGAGGTCGAACAGGAGCTTTTGCGTGCGGTCGTAATACTCCGAGCCCTCGAGGGTCACGGTGACCCGACGCGTGGTGCGCTGAAGGAGCTTCACGCGAAGGTGAGCCTCGAGGCTTTGTATCAGCTTGGTGACCGTCGCCTTCGGCATCTGAAGGGATTGGGCTGCCTTCGTAAACGTGCCAGCTTCGACGACACGGGCGAACACGCGGATAGCGAGCAGGTGATCCATGGCTTGGGCGCCGTACCGTACCAAGGATGTACCGCGCCCGTACCGCGATCGCGCGGGCCAGTTGCAATGGTCGAGAATGCCCCTGCCCGTGGGATGCGTGATCCAGAGTGATCTCCACGCGCATTCCACGATGAGCCGGACCAGCGCCCCCTTTGCGCGCGGGCCGTGGGAATGTTTTCATGAGTCGAAAGCTCGTTCGGGTGGAGGCATGCCCATTGCTCCTTCGAGAGATGCGAGAACGGCTACATGTTTGCGTAGCCAAGGAGGATGTGCATGTTCCGAATGACGCTTTACTTGTTCGCCGCGCTCACCCTGGGCGTGGTCGGATGCTCCTCGACGGATGCGACGGATACGGAGCCGTCCGCGGCGAGCGAATCCGCTATCGATTATCAGAATACGGAAAAGGGAAACTTATCCGCATCGGAGGCCGCGCAGATTGGCACGGCCTGCACCAGCAACGTGCAATGCGCGAGCGGAGAGTTCTGCGAGAAACCCGCGGGCCAATGCACTGCACGTGGAATGTGCGCTGCGCGCCCGACGAGGTGTACGGCAGAAGTGGACCCGGTCTGTGGTTGCGACAATCAGACCTATAGCAACGATTGTGTGCGGCGCCGAAGCGGCGCAACCCTTTTGCACAAAGGCGCGTGCCGCTGAATTGGAGGCGACCCCGCCCTCGCGGGGTCGCCATTTTTCAGCGATTTACTGGGCGCTTGCCGCGGGTGCGGGGCTGACGCTTGCGGCAGGAACCGGGGCGGCGGTTGCCGCGGGCGCGGGGTTGGCGCTTGCGACTTGGGTGGCGGCCAGCACGGGGGTGGCATTGCCTGCGGGCGCCGTGGGCGTTCGCGGGAGGTTCGCAGCAATGCGATCGAACACTTCTTGGTAGTCGTCCTTCGCCGTGACGTTCGTCGCCATGGCCTTCTTCGCATAGAGACGCACGTATGCGCCTCCGGCTTGTTTTTCAACGACCAGGCGAACGTAACTTCCCCAGCTGGTCATATCCGCACCATCTTTTCCAAGTAGCATCCAAGTATGGTCGTCGACGGCATAGTCCAGTTCGGTGCTCAGTCCGCCGTCGGTGAGCGCCTTGCGCGATGCTTGAATGATGGTCTTGTATTCACCCGTGAACAATCGCGGAGTCCCGTACGTAATCGGCGTGTCCCTCACGCTATCCACGGTGGCACACCCCTGAAGTGCCGGCACGAAGGCTGCGCTGGCAAGCGCGACGAGAACGAGGCCAATGAGCTTCACGGGGCGATGACGAACTTGCATGGAACGATTGACTCCTATTAGCGAAACGGCGACCAAAGGCCATCCAAGAACCGAACCACTGCGTTTGCAGTTCTCATCCAACGTATTCGGCCCAAAACGCGAGTCGCCGCCTCCAGCCGTGTACCAAACAGCACACCGGCAAACGATACAATTGGTACACGCACGCACTGGTTCACCAACGATTGGCCACTACAGGAGCACGGACGGCAGAACGCGTGGCGTGATCGATACATCGATGTCGTCAATCGATTCTTCAAATGGGTCAATCGCCGCAAACGCAGCGCTCGCAATTCCACTCAGCGCCATCGTCACCCTCAATGGCGCCAGGTTGTGCGTCGGCCTCCCAGGCGCCGCACTCAAAGGAGCCTTCAATCCAATGCCGTCTTCGCGCTCCACACCTCGCCCCGAACTTCGCAAGGGCGACTTTTATCGCGCCTGCTATCACACAAAGAATCCATTCGCTCCTCGGAGCGGATCCAACTTCACGAGGCTCTGGAAACGCCAGCTCCCCCTTTGCGATGTACAGGAACGACAAAGCCCACCTCGTTGGCTCTCGGCTTTGCCGAGAGCAAGGGTCGGGGAGGGGGGATTTGCTCGTTCCTGTACGGAGGCTTTGCGAAGTACAGGAACGACGAAGCCCCCCTCAATGGCTCTCGGCTTTTGCCGAGAGCAAGGGTCGGGGAGGGGGGATTTGAACCCCCGACGACGAGCACCCAAAGCTCGTGCACTACCGGGCTGTGCGACTCCCCGTTGAAGCTGGTGAAAACCTAGCACACGTTGGGGAGCGCGTTCCATCCGAACCAGAACGGTCGTAACCTGGCCCGGTATGAAGAGAATCATCCTCGGCGACAACGCGGAGGTGCTCCCGACTTTGCCCGAGGGTTTTGCACGGCTCATCTATATCGATCCGCCCTTCAACACGGGCGAACCCCAGAAGCGCGAGCGCATCCGGGTCGTTGCCACCGATGGGGCCGGTGACCGTGGCGGCTTTGGCGGGCGCCGCTACGAGGTCTCCAAGGTCGAAAGTGGCTCCTACGAGGACGATTTCGGCGATTTCGAAGCGTTTTTGATGCCCCGCATCCAGCTGGCCCTGCGGTGCCTCACGCCGGACGGCTCCCTCTTCGTTCACCTCGACTACCGCGAGGTCCACTACATCAAAGTGGCGCTGGACCGCCTTCTCGGGCGGAAACACTTCAAAAACGAGATCATCTGGGCGTACGACTTCGGCGGCCGCTCGCGGAATCGCTGGCCTTCGAAGCACGACACCATCCTCTGGTACACGAAGGATCCCAACGACTACGTCTTTCATTTCGACGAGATGGACCGCATCCCGTACATGGCGCCGGGTCTCGTCTCGAAAGAGAAAGCCAAGCGCGGAAAAACCCCCACGGACGTGTGGTGGCACACCATCGTCCCCACGGCGGGACGCGAAAAAACCGGCTACCCCACCCAAAAGCCGCTCGGCATCCTCAATCGCGTCATCAAGGTGCACTCCAGCCCGGGCGACGTGGTGCTCGATTTTTTCGCTGGCAGCGGCACTACGGCGGAGGCCGCCATCCGCCACGACCGGGGCTTCGTCCTTATCGACAGCAACCCGGAGGCGGTCCGTGTCGCCGCGACCCGGCTGGCGAGGTTCGAACCCGAGTGCATCGGCTTCGAGCTGCCGCCTCCTCCGCCGCCTCCCCTGCCCCTACCGGTCCCGTCGCTCCCTCCGCCTCTCCCCTCTTCACCCAGTTTTGTGGCAGACACGGCCGTTCTAGAATCAACCCCGGAGCCTTCAGGCCCCGAGCTTTCAACCCCCGAGCCTTCAACCCCGGAGCCTTCGAGCCCCGAGCCTTCAACCCCGGAACCTTCAACCCCGGAGATCTGTGCCGAGGTCCCGCCGATCGGCCCGGGGGTCCCGGAGATCTGCCCCGAGGTGGAGGGCCCCCTGCCCGTCCCGATCCACGTCGAACCTGTCGAACCAGTTTCCTCACTGCACGACTTTACGTTCCCCTCGGAGTGAGATAGGTTCGGCGCCTCTTTCGGAGCTCATTCTTGGAGAGGTGACCGAGTGGCCGAAGGTACCCGCTTGCTAAGCGGGCGCAGGGCTAAAACTCTGCCGCGGGTTCGAATCCCGCCCTCTCCGCAGATTCACCGGGCAACTTGGGCGACTCGCCGCCCAGCTGTCCCATTCTGCTTCATCTCGCGGACGCGCCAGCTCGGTCGGCGGTGTCGAATGACCATCGTCAGTCCTGGGATGCCGACCGTCGGTCGTGGATGACCAGCTCGTGGAAGCGCCCGCGAACGAAGTCGGTCGAACCGACCACATATCCAACTAGGCACGATCGAACAGCGTGCTCCGTGAACCACGGGAGCACACCCTGAATGCAGGCAGCTGCGCGGGGAAGGACAGCACCGAGCCTGCAGTAAAAGAACGAGTGAGAACCGTGACGGAATTCCGCGGCCGCCAGCCATGGTTGTTCGCGCGAGAGGATTCGGCGAGGTTCGCATGGGCGTAGATGCCTTCATCCCTTGCCGGTGTTGGCGCGATGGCACCGTTGCCCCCTTGCCTGCGGACGTACCAGCAAACATCGTCGAGACGGACGAGGAAGGCATGCCCTCGTTGACCGTGCCCGAGGAGGGCCACGAGCGCGTCCACGAAAGCTTCTCCGCATGGGTGGATCAGGATCCGTGTCCTCATAGCAATTTCTGGTTCATGAGCGAACGCATCGCGAATATGAGCGGATGGGGCTCATTCTGTGAGGCCATCTTCCACGCGGGTCGAGATGGCACGCTCCCCACGCTCACCGGTCCATTGTGCAACCGCGAGAGGCTCTCCCCCGAAGCATGCGAGCGCGTGCTTCAAGAGCTCGAACATTTTCGCCAATCGGACCTGGGGACTTTTCCGCAACTGATTCGATTGAACCGGAACGAATTCGTCCTATGGGGATGCATATGGCACGATGGACTCACGCTCAGTTGCGACGAGCGAGGGATCTTCGTCGAAGACAACGCAGGTCACGAGCTTTTCCGAGCGGTGCAGGCTCGCTCGCGCATTCTCGACGAGGGAAGACGAGGCATACGCGTCTGTGGCCGGCGTTTCTTCCACCGACCCGCCGTCTACGAACTCACCGATGTCTCCCATCTAGCGCCCGAAGCTGGCTATCGTTCCAGCGCCGACCCGAACGATGCCGAACGCGGTGCGCGCACGTGGGTCGGCCCCATGGGATGGGCCGATGGGGTCTATGGAGTCGAACAGCGACCGCGCTCCCTCGCCGAGTACGAAGACAAGATTGAAACGTTGGCGACCCTATGTCGCACGGCCATCGAGCTCGACTCGCAGGTCATCTTCTTCTAGCGCGCATGCCGCCCGCTGGCATCATGAGGTGCTCCAAATCTGGGCCTACCCGTGGTGCCACGCCATCGCCATAGTTTGGTCGAAGGGACCCAATTGGGAAAATCATGCTGCCTATCCATCGCGAAACCGCCGACCGTATCATTGCAGAGCTCTCGAAGGACTCCCGAATCGCTGGCATCGCCGCCGGTGGCTCCTGGCTCACGGGGATGGATGCGTACTCGGATCTCGATCTCGTCATCGCCGTCTATCCAGAGAGCGAGGCGGCCGTGAGCCGCGAACGATTCGCGATCGCCAAACGGTGCGGGCCTCTTCTCACGGCATTCACGGGAGAGCACGTCGGTGAGCCGCGTTTGCTCATTTGCCTTTACGGCCCGCCATTGCTGCACGTCGATTTGAAGTTTGCTGCGCTCTCCGATCTCGCCACGAACCGTGTCGAAGATCCTGCGATTCTCTGGGAGCGCAACGACGATGTGTCGCGTGCCCTGACCGGCGCCCGCGCCCATTATCCGCAGCCGGATTTGCAATGGATCGAGGATCGCTTCTGGATCTGGGTCCACTATGGTGCGCTGAAAATCGGCCGCGGCGAATTGTTCGAGGCCATCGATTTCATCGGCTATCTACGCCAACAGGTGCTCGGCCCGCTCCTGCTCCTACGTGCTGGCAAGCGGCCGACGGGGGTGCGACGAATCGAGCAGGCCTCACCCGAGGCATCGGCGGCGCTGGAGAAAACGCTGTGCCTTCACGACCGCGCTTCGTGTGGCAAAGCGCTGCGAGCGGCGATCGACTTGTACCGCGAGCTGCGCCGCGGACAGGACATCGCCCTGCGCAATGCCGCGGAGCTCGCGGCGGTGGGGTATCTCGACGAGACCCTCTCGCGTCCCACGGCAACCTCGTCGTCATGAAAGGAGGCGCCGCGATCACTTGTCGCCGCGCGCCGTTGCTCGCGGGACCTGGTCGGGCGCCATCATGATGTCGTCGTGCACCAGCTTGAACGCATCGGGCCCGATGCTCAGGTCCCCGCGGAACGGCCGGTCAAGCTCCAACGTGACGAAGAGGAGTAAGCCGATGAGGGCTGACATCTTCCACACGAGCAAAGCGTGCAGACGAAAGCTGTCGATCATGAACAGCCAGCAGATGGCGATGTTGATGAACGCCCCCGCATAGACCATGACCCAGACGGCCCCGGGCATGTTGCTCGCGATGGCCTCGATGCGTCTGCGACGCATCTCGGTCATGCGATTGAGCTGGCGCTGCACCTCGGCAAAGAGAACTTGCTCCCGTGCGCTCGCGGGCTCGAACGCTCCCAAATGATCGGTGAAGCGCGAGAGCAATTCGGTCACCTCGCGCGGATTTTCGCCCCGTTGCATGCCCGGCCATGACTTCTCGATGGTAGCCACGATGTATTGGCGCAACTCATCGTGAAGGCGAGTACGTGCGGGCTCGGGGAATTGTGACAGATCGCGATAGAGTGAGCCGGCAATCGCCGCTTCGTCGGAAACGTTCGACTGCACATCGGAAAACTGTTCCCACGAGCCAATGGCGATCAAGCCGAGCGTGATGCCGTAAAAGACTCCGATGGCCGCAAGGAAATAGCTCACGACTTCGTTCTTGTGGCCCGTCTTGTACAAATAGCGTTTCAAAAGGATGCGGGCCGGCACGAGACCGGCCACACCGACGAAAGATGTTGCCCCGACGACGATGAGGCAGAACCAAAAATCGGAAAGGTCATACAGCCACAATAGGTTCGTCACGTCATTTCCCCCCGAGCAACCAGTTGGATATCTACAACGTCATTTCGTGGGTTCGCCCATCCAAGTTGCCTTAGCCGTTGGCCAAGACGCTCTCCGTTCCGAAACCGCCTTCGAGCCTTTCGCATGCCGCTGGCGTCGCGTCAAGGTGGGACACGAGCCAAGCCGCTATTTGCATATTACATCTCGCGCTCATGGATCGCGCTGCAAGGCAGCCGATCCACATTATGAAATATTAATTGATGCGCGAATGGCAAATTCGCGCATTTGACATTAAGACCACTCTCGCGGAGCTGCTCGAGATGGAGTACTTCGGTCCGAACGGGCCTTTGAATCGGGACGAATGTCGCAGGTTGAGAACGCTCCGCGGCTGGTCGTCTGGCGACGGCAGTTGGGTACGCTACGTGGTCCTACGTGTCGTGGAGGGGACGTTCGACGCATCGAAAATCCGCCTCCGCGCAGAGCCCAGGGGTACTACGGTGCGCCCGTGTTGCTCACTCTGTTGGCGTTGGTCGGTGTTGGTGTCATTGGTGCTTCAGGGGCGCTCGCTGCCGTGCGAGCTCGTCTCGATCTCTTCGGCGTCGTCGTTCTCGGCATGGTCACCGCGTTGGGCGGCGGCATCGCGCGGGACGTGCTTCTTGCAATCAGCCCCCCGACGTCTCTGGTCGATTGGCGCAACCTCGTCGTCTCCGGCGGGTCCGCGTTGGCCGTGTTTTGGCTGCATCCCCACGTCGCCCGATTGCGCAAGGCCGTCTTGTTGGCCGACGCCGTCGGTCTTGGCCTGTTCACCACCGCAAGCACCGTCACCGCCCTCGGGCATGGCGCCCCCATGCACACCGCGTGCTTGATCGGGATGATCGGCGGCATCGGCGGCGGCGTCTTGCGCGATGTCCTGCTGCGCGAAATCCCCTTCGTTCTCCGCAAGGAAATCTACGCGCTCGCCGCGCTCCCGGGAGCGATGGTGGTCACTCTCGGGGCAAGGCTCGCACTCCCGGCGGGCCCGGTATCGTTGGCTGGTGCCGCACTCATCTGCCTCGTCCGCGTGCTGGCACTCTGGCGGCACTGGAATGCGCCCATTGCCGGTGCGGATAGGTAAATTAAGAGCCTTTCACTCCTCGAACGACCCGTAGACCTCCACCTCGTACAGCGAATAGCCATACCGCGTGCCGCGCTTCTTCAGGTTCAATCGAAGGTAGCGCGCGTGGGCATCGAGCCCGCTGAGGGTCTCGGTGAGGCCCCTGCCCTTCGTGGTCGCGTAGATCGTCGTCCAGCTGGAGGCGTCGTCGGAGATCTGCAGCTCGTACGACGTGGCGTACGCCGCTTCCCAGTTCAAAATGACTTTGCGCACTGATTTTCGGCTGCCCAAATCGATTTGCATCCACTGCGCATCGCTTGCTTCGCTCGACCAGCGCGTCGCGTGCGTGCCGTCCACGGCGCGCGTGCCCGGGAAGTTCGGCGTCTCCGTGCTGGATACCGTCACCGGGCGGCCGAGCGCGAGATCGTCGGATTTCACGTCCGTCCCGCTGGGCGCCGAGCCTACGGTGTCCATAAGCGTTTGGAAACCGTTGTAGGATGAAACAGGCTTCGGCGAGCCCCAGGTTTGCTGCGCGAGAACCCTCAGCGCAGGACGGATGCCATCGCGAATGTGCTCTTGGGTTTCCGCGTTCGGATTGTCGCACCACACGTGAACCTTCGAACCAAGGTTGTGCGGCTCCGCCGGAGAAACCGTATTTTCGCGCTCGAAAATGTTCGGCGTCCACCTCTCGTATCCGTAGGTCAGATCGGGCTTTGCGCCGTCCAAAACGTAGTACGTCGGTGTCCAGCTGCTGTTGTTGACGTCATGGCCCGTGTCGATGAGCTGCTGCGGCTTGAGCCCCGAATTGGTCCAATAGTCGACGACGATGTTCGCGTCGACCTTCAGCGTATCGGGCGCACCGTGGCTCGCGATTCCGTCGTTCCACATCCGGGTCGTCTTGCCCGCCGCACGAACGATGTCGTTGGCCCAATGAATAAATCCATAATAGACATCGCGTGCGGTGGCGTTGGGGCCGTACTTCGCCCGAGCGTAGGTGAGCAGTTGAGGGTAGTCGGCATAGTTGCTGACGTACTCGTCCGCGCCAATGTGCCAATACTTCGACGAAAACAAGGGCAGATACTCCTCGATGAGGTCCTCGAGCAGCGTGTAGGACCTCTCCATCGAGAGATCGATGAAGCCGTTTTGCACCGTCCCATTGGAGCTCTTCAATTTCAGCTCCGGGTGTGCGGCCAGAATCGGGTCCATGTGGCCGGGCATGTCGATCTCGGGAATGATCGCAACGTGGTAGGCCTTTGCGAGGGCGAGGAGCTCGGCCATTTCTACTTTGGAGTAATGGTCGAAGGAGACGATTTCGGGGTGCTTCAGGCTTTCGAGCCGAAAGCCTTTGTTGTCCGAAAGGTGAACGTGGAAGTAATTCATCTTCAGATAGGCGAGCTCGCGGATATGGCCACGGAGCCAGCCGACCGTGAAATACTTGCGTCCCACGTCGACCATGAGGCCGCGCTCTGGATAACGCGGCCAGTCCCGTGCCGTCCCCGCATCGAGCGTGTACTTCTTGGAAAGCCACTGCAGGAGCGTCCGCGTACCGTAAAAGACGCCGTCCGACGTGCGCGCCCGCACTGCGATCGACGGGCCAACCGTGAGCGTATACCCTTCGGTGCCCAGCTCCGCATCGGTGGACCCAAGCTCGAAAAAGACGTCACCCTCTCGAACATCGCTCGCACCGCCGGCCATAATCGGGATGGGGAAACCGCTGAGGCTCTTCAAATCGGCGGCAAACACGGCGGCGGTGTCGAGCAAATCGGACGCGTACTCCGAGTGCACGACGATGCGCGTCCTTCGCGTGAAGGTATAGGCCACCCCCGACGCCGACCGCCACTCGCGCAAGGCGGGAATCGTTGGCGGCGGGGAGGCCACGACGGCTTGGGGGAACGGAGGAGATTCGCCGGGTTCGGTGCGCTCGCTGGGATCGCTGGGATCGTGAGTGCTGCAGCCCGCGAGCAGGAACAACCCACAGAGAACTGCGCAGTTCGAATCCGATTTCATCGGCATCGCCTCCGCCCCCTTATGGCCGCCTACGGCAAAGCACGTTTGGACATGAAAGCCTTCATCGTATTGACACGGCGATGTCGCTCACGCTCAACGCGGTGGCGCGCTGTCGTCGATTCGGGCGGCCAGCGGCACCAGGGCGGCCATGACCACGGCCGCTTTCTCCGATTTTCCGGCGCGCAACGGGGTGCCCTCCACATCCTGCAACGGTGTGAGATGAAGGCCGTCATCGCCTTCATGCCCCATGAATCTTGCTTGCAGCGCGGGAACCTCCACCAGAACGACGGCCTTCGCATGCCGAGCGTCGAGCTGCTGCCGATTCGCATGCAGCGCCCTGGCGAGGCCCACGCGACCGAAGCTCGACGGCACCCAGCGGCCCTGGCGCTGCACCATCACGACCGAGGAGCGCACCTCGTCGCCGACGGTGATGGGATAAAGAAAGGCACCATGGTCGACGAGCAAGGCGCGCGGGTCGTCGGTCGTGCGATAGGCGCGCAGCGCATCGAGGCGCACCCTACGAACTGGGACACCGTCGCCGAGGGAGGCGCCATCCAAGTGCGAGGCCGACGGTGTCGTGTCCTGTGCCGCCCTTCGTTGATTCTCCGTCACGTGCCGCAACGTTCGAATGGCGGCGGCCGCGGCGCTTTCCGGGCCCCGCGCGGGCGGAGCAGGGTCTTCGGAGGGGGATGACGCACACCCTATTGCCATGGCCACGAAGAACAACCCGGCGATGATCTTTCGCGAGCTCATGGCGTCACCCCCGTATTCCTGGCGATATCGTAATAATCCATTTGATGCCAGTGGTCGTAACCGTCTCCGCCGACGAATTCGTCGTAGGGAATCGTCTGCTCTTCGCCGACGCCAACCGGTCCTGGATTGTTCAAGGTGACGTACATGGTCCCATCGGCATCTTGCGACCAGCCGGTGCCGACCATGATGTGACCTCCGCCACCATTCCACCCCCACGCGAAGGCAAAAGGGGTTCTGCGATCATCGATCTGGGTTTTGACTTGGCTTTCCGTGAGCGCGTATCCCCACGAGGTGGTTCTGGACGAAAAGCCGTATTTTTCGAATTCGGGCCACCCACCATCGTCGCAGGCCCGCGGCGTGGGCGACGTGCAGCAATCCGTTCTGCCAAACCGCACGTTCGCCTGCCTACACTGGCTCGGCGCATTGGCCGGTGAGATGTACGTCATGATCATTTGGCCGCTGGCTGCCCAGCACCACATGCTCTGTTTTTGAGCGTACAACGTCACGTCGAGGCTACCGTCGGCGGAGGCGTGACGTGCCAATAGCAATGCCGGAATGGCCGCCATGGCGAAGAACATCTTTCGCATGTTTTCTCCTCGCGATTGAAAGGTTTAGCGCCGGCACTCCGCAAGCGTCTTCGCGGGCTGCGCCTTCGACCCGCAAAACCACTCATCCGGGGGACTGTGCACCATTCGAATAGCACGCAAATGTCACATACGAAATTTAATTCAATGGATGCGACACACCATACCAATCAGTCGATATCCATCTATGTAGAGCACGAGTCTCGACCACGGATTGTGGCATACAGCGTATTACGTACATTACCAACTATGCTCCACTCCGGAGTTCGTTGCGGATTCGTTCCAGATGCAGAACGCAGCAAGGGACGCCAGGCGGCACCGGCATGGTCTCGTACGAACTGTGTACCAAATATACTATTTTGTGTATATTGTACACAGATGAAGAAGAAGAGCATCTTCGGTGACCGAGCTCGCAGCATCGCGCTGCTCTGGCAGCTCACGCCAGTGCGGGAGCGTCCCCACCGCGGGCCCAAGCCAGGGCTCAGTGTGGAGCGCATCGCCGAGGCGGGGATTTCCATCGCGGATGCGGAAGGGCTCGTGGCCGTGTCGATGCAGCGCGTCGCGGCCACCTTCGGCTTTACCACGATGTCGCTTTACAGGTACGTGCCAAGCAAGACGGAGCTCGTCGATCTGATGATCGACATGGCCATGGGCAACGCCCCCGTGTTCGACCGCGCCGCCGGATGGCGCGCCAACCTGGAAACGTGGGCGGGCCACATGTGGAGCATTTTTCGTGCGCATCCCTGGCTCCTCGGCGCCACGGTGGGGCACCGCGTGATCGGGCCCAACGAGCTAGGCTGGATGGAGTCTGCGCTGACCGCACTCGAGGGCACGCCGCTCGACGGCGCCGAGAAACTGGACGCGACCCTCGTCGTTCTGGGGCACGTGCGAAACATGGCGCAACAGACGATGACGACGAGCAGCCAGCAAGGCGCCGACGAGCCGCTCCTGCTCGAACTGCTCACGGAGCTTCTGCGCGGGCGCGCCGATCGCTACCCGGCCACCACGCGGGTGGTGACCTCCGCGTCCGCGAGCCCGCTGCAGAACCAGGGCTTCGAATTTGGCCTGGCGCGCATTCTCGATGGCCTCGGCCATCTCATCGTCCGTCGCTCGTATTCATGAAGGGGCTCGTCACCTCGCGCGATATCGCAGGTGCCCGCGGCGGCTCATCGACCACCGCTCGAATTCTCGAAGACTCCGTAGACCGACGAGGCCGCGAAGAACGTGTGCAGGCCCCACGCAGCAGGCGCGATGACGTCGTTGAATTTTAGTCCCTGCAAGCCGACGTTGCTGGGGCCGTCGTCTCCACCGCGCTCGGTGAGGCGGTAGATGCCCCTCAACTCGGTGACTGCGAGAACGGTGCTCGGATCGCTCGAATCGACCGCCAGCCCGCGGATCTTGCCCGCGCTGAAGGCTAGACGCCTTTCGCACGTTTTGCCACCGTCGGTGGAGACGTAAACCCGACCTTCGGTGCCTCCCATGTAGAGATGGGTCCCCGAGATAGCCATCGACAGCAAAGCTTGGTCCGTACCAATGCTCGGACTGCAGTCGCCGGACACGGACCAACTCGCACCGCCGTTCGTCGACTTCGCAAAGCCCTTGGTGGTGGCGGCATAAAGCGTCTTTGGGTCTGCCGGGTCGAGCAACAGTGCGTTCACGTTGCCGGGAAGGTCCACACCGGCCACGGGCCAATGCTTGCCTCCATCCGTGGATTGCCACACCTTCGCATGCGCGTCAGCCGCCCACAGATTCGTACCGTCGCTGAGCATGACGGTCGCGTCCGGGCCCTTGGCCGATACTTCATGCCATGTGGTGCCGCCGTCGATGGTTCGTTGGATGCTTCCATCATAAGAGTGCACCCAGGCGAGCCCCTCGTGCACCGGATCGGTCGCGATGGCTTTGACGCTGGTGAAGCTTTGAGACCACGTGCGCGCTCCGTCGGTGCTGCGGAACAACCCCCAGGGGGATGCGACAGCGTAAATCGTGGGTGCCGCTCCTGCGCCGACCGCAAAGTGGTCCACGCGGACGTTGTGCAATCCCGTAAGGATGCGCGTGAAGGTGCGGCCCCCGTCGGTCGATTTGGCCGGGCCACCATAAACGCCGGCATAGACGACATTGGGATCGTAGGGATCGATCGTCAGTGAGGAGCAACTGAAATAGTCGTTTCCGGTAAGAGCGAACGTCTCGCCGCCATCGACCGATTTATAGAGCCCGTCCCATCCGACGGCGTACACCGTCGAGGGACTCGACGGGCTCGTCGCGATGGGACCGATATAGTGATCGAGGTTGGTCCAACCTCGGGCCGTCAACTTGCGCCAAGTGGAGCTGCCCTTGGCCAGCTTGTAAATCGCGGCACCGGGGCATGGCCATGTTATGCATTGTCCTCCCGCACTGTAGATGTTGCCCGCGTGGTCGACATGATGGAACCAGGCGAAATACGGACTGGGGAGCCCCGACGGCACATCCCAGGCCGCGCTGTCGCTCGTCATGCGACGGAGCCCGCCATCGCAGATGAGCGTCGAATCCGTCGGGTCGACGTCGAGGTAGGAACAATCTGATTTGGCATTGTCCGCCGACCAAGTCCGCCCTGCGTCGGAGGTATGGTAAAGCGTGCGCCGGTCCGTGGCGATGGCCCAAACCGAACCACTGGTTCGAGGGTCCACGGCGATATCCAAAAAGGGAAACCCAAAGTTCAAAAGAGTCCACGAAGAGCCGCCATCTTGGCTACGCCACGCGTGGGCATCCTTGTCAAACGCATACACGGCCGATGATGCGGGGTCGATGCCCACGACTTTTGCGGTATCGGGCAATTCTGCGCCAGCGACAGACCAGGTTTGTCCGCCCGTCGTCGACGTGAACACACCTCCCGAACCCTCGGAGACGTAACGTCCGCCACCGCCGAAGTAGAGCGTGTTCGGCGAACTTGGATCGACCGTGACAGCGCCGTCGCCCGCGCCTTCGAGGCCCTTGCGGGCCGCGAACCATCCGTGGTTGCTGATCACGAATGGCCGGCTGGTGACCGGAGGCAGCCCCGGGGTGGACGCGACCAGCGAATAGGTGCCTGCGACGTTGAGCGAAAGGCCCTCGAACTCACCCGAGCCCTCCACCAAGTTCACCGTATGCGGCCCCGCCAAGATCGTACCCGGCGCGTTCTCGCTCAGAGAGATCGTGACCGGCTTGTTCCACGCAGCGAGTGGGACGCCCATGGAATCGACCACCGCCACACGCACCATCGGGGCCAACGGCAAATCCGTCGCCGAATCGGTCGGCGGCGAGATGAAGGCCAGCCCGGAGATGCGCGGAATGCGATCCCCCGTCTTGGGCGTCAAGTGGTGACCCGGGGACGAATCGTCTCCGCAGCCCGCAACGGTGATACCTAGGACGAGAAACCCGGCGGCGGTCACCGCAGTTCGTGTCATTGTGCTCGTTGTTTCGACCAAGCCGCGGGTGCGGTTGCTCGAAAAGAGCAGTCGCTCTCAAAAGCGCACGATCCCCGGGCCGCCGTGCACGATGCCGTGGCGCGTTTCGAGCGTCACCTCCCCGTTCGTGCGCAGGCGACCGTGGCCGTCGCCATCGATCCGAAGCACGCGGCTCGCAAAGGTCCCTGCCCCGCTCGCCGCCTTCCCCAACAGGAGGCTGCCGCGCGATGTCGGTTCGATGCCGAGCAAGCGCAGGTACGCGAGGAGCGGTTGCCCGTGGGCGTGCAGGTTGTTCACCGGGAAAGGCTGCATCGCGAACTTCGCCGTTGCCCAGGTGCGGCCCGGTCGGGGAAATTCGGGCGCGTTCCACGCGTCGGGGCCCGATAGCGTTCCCTCCCAAATATCCGGGTAGTTCGCCGTGTGGCTGCGAAGGCTCATTCGCCGCCACTCGTCCCTTGCCAGCGACGGCGCCACGCGGGTCGCCGCCCAGATCAAGGTCATGTTGATCGCGTACCAGACGCCCCCTTTGGTGCCCTGCCCCCAATCCGCGTCGGAGTTGTCCGGCCACTTGAGACGCGCACCGAGCGGCGAGCCCTCGCGGTGGCCTTGGTCGATGAGCTCCAGCAGTGAGCGCGCCTGCTGCGCGTCCGCAGCCCCGCACAAGATGGCCCACGGCTGCACCTCGAGCCAGCAATCGGTCTCGCCCACGATGGCGCCGCCCGGCCCATACGCGCGATGGAACCAGCGACCATTCCACGCCGCCGCAACGAGACGCCGCAGCTCCTCGGACTGCTCGCACGCCTCGGCGGCCAAGGCGCCTTCTCCAAGCCGCTCCGCCAGCGCAGCAAAGACGCCGAGCACCCACGACGCGAACGCGGAATTCAGCACAGAGCTCCCGTGCGCAATCATCGCGTCGCGATCCACCCCCGCTGCGTCGAGCGCCACGTCGTTCCAATCGGCATTGAGGATCCGCACATGCTTGCGCTCTCCCCGACCCACGCTGTCGATGAAGAACCGAAATTGCCGACGCAAATGTTCGCGCAGCGGCACCGCCCCGGCTCCGTACACCGGATGGTACGCGAGCGGCTCGTCGAACGCCGCGAGATCGCCCGTGGCCGCCGCGTATTCGGCGGCGAGCCACAAGACCCACAGGTTCAAGTCCGACGGACGCCAGAGCAAGTTCGTCGGCCGCTTTGCGCCGTTCAGCGCATAGGGAAGGTCCCCGTCCGGCTTGGCCCACGCCACCGTGTTGCGCAACACGGAGAGGGCCGTGTCGGGCTCGATGTAGACCAACGGAAGGGCGTGCTGCAATGGATCGCGCGCGGCGCCATTGAAGCCAAACAGGTACGCGTACGCCGAACCTTGATTCAGCGTGTGCCCGCCCAGCACGCGATCGCACGCGAGGCTGCCGGTGAGAAGCGCCGTGTGCCAGGGGATCTCGTGCGCGGCCTCCGGCGCATCGTCCACGCTGGCCACGGGAAGGCGCGCACGCAACGATGCAAGCGACTGCGCCGCGAGCACGTGAGGCTCGGGGGCCGGCCGCTCGTCGCGGAGACCGAATCGAAACCAGAGCTCGCGCGATTCTCCCGGCGTGAGCTCCAGGGCCGATTCGATCTCGAGCGTGGGATGCGCCTCGCCCTCGGCGAGCCGAAACGAGGCCCTGCCCTCCGTGGCACCGAGCGGCTCGAGTACGATCTCCGCGGGCGCGCCGAAGAGGAACTTCGCCGCCTCCGCCGCCGGTCCCGATCCGTTCGGATCGGCGAAGAGCTCGCGCGCGAGGAGCCCTCGGTCGCAATGCGTGACGTCGTACCGAACGGCCAACGCCGCGCGGCTTCGCGCCTGGGCCGGGGTCTGCTTTACCTGCAGAAACCGCGGACGCAAGGTCCACTGCTCCACGTGGCGAAGCGGCCGCCGGACCTTGCTCGCGCGATGCAACGCGAGGTGCACGCGCACCAGGAGCCATGGGCTCTCGCCCTCGGGGCAGAGCACCGTGCGCTCCAACGTGAGCCCCTCGTACGCGTCGCTCACCTGAAACCAGGTCGGGCCGAATACCCGCACCGAGGGCGCCGCGCCCGCGCGCTCGGCGTACCGGCTGCTCCAACGCTTGCCGCCGTCCTGCAGAACCGACACACCGGAACCCTCGGGCTCCGGCGCCACGATCCAGCGCAAGCCGTACCCTTCGTCGAAGAGTCCCACCGTCCCATCGTTGGCCGACCACAGACGAATGGCGCGGTTGCCGACCATCAGCCAGTGACGCCGCGTGCGCGGTCCCGTCATCGGATCCCACTCGGCCTCGGGCATCGAGTCTTGGTCGGCATCGTAGGCGAACGCCGGCAGGCCAAAACGCGACACCCACTGGCCGTAGGGGCTCACGCGCGTTCCCCATGGCTGACCCAATTGCAAAAAGGATTCATCCCGCGACGACGCATCGACGATGGCTCCCCGGCAGCCGAAACCCAAATAACCATAGGTCAGCAGGCGAAGAAAGTCGCGTCGTTCCATCATCCAGCTCGCATCGCCGCCGCAGAGACATCCCGCGTGGAGGCGACGATCTGCACCACGGCGCGGCTCAAAGGAACGAGGCTCGGCCCGTGCACTTTGTCGATCGTGTCGCGCGAATCGAACAGGTACATCGGCGCGGTGAGAAAGTGCACGAGCGGCACACCCGCGGGATAGAAGTAGGCGCCGTCCGTCGGCGGCATCGGCGAGAACGCCGTGGCGGGGAAAATCAGAGAGCGGCCGAGCGCATGGTTCGCAATCGCTTCGCGCACGGTCGCTCGGAGCGCTTCATTTTGCGAGGTAAACCACCAGCGCACCTCGGGTTCCTCCGTCGCGCGCAAGCCGCCTGCACCATCGGGCTCGCACCGGCGCGCGACGTGCTCGAGATGCACCTCGAGAACCGTCTTCGCGAGAAGATCCCCATGCGCCGCGATGAATGCGCGCGTCCCCGCCGCATTCACCATGTGGCCCGCGCAAAGCAAGAACAACAGATTGTGCGGCCGCTCGCTCTCGGGCACCGCCGCCCAATGGGTCGCCTGCGCGAGCACCATCGCGATCCCCGAGCCGTCCTCCACCGCCGACGCCCACGGTCCATCGTGGTGCGAGGCAATGATCACCCATTCGTTGGATCGCCCCCGCAGGGTGCCCACGACGTTGTGCGACGTCACATCGTACCGCTCGGCTTGCACCTCGAGGCGCGCCTCGAGGGGCCCTTGCGCCATGCGCGCCAGCAAGGCGCGTCCATTGGCGCCGGAAAGCCAGATTCCTGGGATGGGGCGCGGCTCGGCGTCGTAGGGCACGTAATAGTCGCACGTCTCCCACGGCAACCCCGTGAGCAATCCGACGAAGCCTGCCGCCTTCTTGGCGACCGTCGAGTCCATCACATGGTTTTGCTCGGAGTGAAACGGGACCGTCTGCACCAGCGTGTCGAATTCGTTCGTAGGATCGTACGTACTCGTCGCCAGACCGCGAACCAGCGCTTGTGGGTACTGCGCAAATCCGATTTCCCGCACCGCAATGCGCCCTTCGACCGCGCCTCCATCGAAGCGTGCCAACGACGCCGATACGACGCCCGGTGCCGTGTGCGGCAAGGCGAAGCCGACGAATTTCGTCCCATCCGCGAGGGTGAGCTCGGCGGTGTGCGCTTCCCAATAGGGCACGGTCACCGGCTCGAGCCGCGCGTCCTCGAGACCAATGTCTCGAAAACGCTGGAGCGCCCATTCCTCGACCCACCGATCGGCGGCATAACCCGGGCGTCGAATGCCTTGACGCACAATCGCGTCAATCCATCCGAGCATCTCCTCCGCGCTCGGCAGATGAAGCGTGCTCGCCGGCGGCACAAGAGGGGCAGCAGGGCTGCCTGGAGGCATCGCATCGTCGCCGCAGCCCAACAAACACCGGGACGCCACGAGCGCCGCCCCCGCTTCGGCCACACGGAGAAATTCCCGGCGTCTCATCTGAACGCGTCCCTCTAAAGGGAATTATCCGTTCGGATCTTCAAAACGGAAGACCCCGGCGTTCACAATCAGGTTTTTCGCTTGCGCCGTTTTGGGGCTTTGCTCAAAAAGTCGATGAGTGCCCGCAACTTGAGCGGTACTTGAATCCGGCTGGGGTAATAAAGAAAGAACCCCGGAAACGGCGCGCAATAATCCGCGAGCACACGCACCAAATCGCCCCGCTCGAGATAGGGACGCGCAACGTCTTCCAGAGCATAGGCAACGCCAAGCCCCCTCGCCGCGACGCGTAACATCATATTTCCATCGTTGGCGACGATTCGGCCATCCACGGCCATCTGGAAGGCCTTTCCGTCGGGCTCGTCGAATTCCCATTTGTACATATCGCCGCCGGTGATGCGGCGGTATCCGATGCAATCGTGGCGATGCAAATCGCGCGGGTGCTTCGGCTTGCCGTGTTTGGCAAAGTAACTCGGCGCCCCCACGATGGCCGAGCGTTGCTCGCCGGAGACGCGCACCGCAATCATCTCTTTGTCGAGCACTTCGCCGAGGCGCACGCCGGCGTCGAAGCCGTGCGCCGCAATGTCCACGAGCCCATCGTCGATGGATAGATCGAGCCGTATGTCGGGATGCTCCGCGAGAAACGCGTCCATCACCGGCTCGAGAACGATGGCCATGGCCACCTGCGAAATGGTGATGCGAAGGGTGCCGGCCGGGCGATCGCGCAACTCGGCCAGCGATTCCACGGCATCACGCACGTCCGCGACCGCGGGGCGCACGCGATCCAAGAGGCGCTGCCCCGCCTCGGTGAGGCTCACACTCCGCGTCGTGCGCTGAAAGAGGCGCACGCCCAGCCGATCTTCCAGCTGCCGCACCGTTTGGCTCACGGCCGATGCCGTGACCCCCAACTCGGCAGCCGCCGTCGTGAAACTCTTCTTTTCCGCCACGCGCAGGAACGTCGCGATGCCTGCCAGCTCGTCCTTCATTGCTTAGCCAGGCTAATAAGTGCATCAAGATTTCGCTACTTTTTCTTGGGTCTCCGACTCTCTAGTTTCAACGGCATGACGATTCACGAAACGATGAAAGCCGCCGTTGTTACCGCCATCAAAGCCCCCTGGGAGGTGAAAGCCGTTCCCACGCCGCGCCCCAGCCCCACGCAGGTTCTCATTCGCATCCGCGCGAGCGGCCTTTGCTACACGGACGTGCACCTCACCCAGGGAGGGCTCTTCGATCTGCAGACGCCGTCGGTCCTTGGCCACGAGCCGGTCGGCGAGATCGTCGAGGTTGGCTCCTCCGTTCGCACCCGCAACGTGGGGGATCGCGTCGGCACGAACAGCCTGCAGACCGGCTGCGGACGCTGCGAGTGGTGCAGCCGCGGCAAGATGATCTATTGCGCGGATCAGAAGCTCCTCATGATCCATCAATTCGGCGGCCACGCGGAGTACCTCGTGGCGGAGGAGGCCGCGACCATTCTCCTGCCCGACGCGCTTTCCTTCGAGAACGCGGCGCCCATCCTTTGCGCGGGCAACACGGTGTGGAGCGGCCTGCGTGCCGCCGAACCGTTGCCCCATTCGACGGTGGCCGTCGTGGGCATTGGAGGCCTCGGTCACCTTGCGCTGCAATATGCGAAGGCCGCCGGCTTCCGCGTCGTCGCGGTCACGCGCTCCAAGGACAAAGTCGCGCTAAGCCGCGAATTGGGCGCCGATGAAGTCGTAGGCAGCGGCGAGGAGCTCGCCCGCGTGGGCGGCGCCGACGTCATTCTGTCGACCGGCAACGGGTACCGCCCGGCCAGCGACGCCCTTCTGGGATTGCGTCCCGAGGGCAGCTTGGTCGTCATGGGAGCGGCGGGCCCCGAGGAAGATCTCGTCATCCCGAACCGCACCGTGTTCCCGCAGATGATGGTCAATCGGCAGAAAATTATCTTCTCGCAGCAAAATGGTCGCGAGTACCTGCACGAGGCGGTGGCCATTGCGGCAAGCGGCAAGATCCGCGTGCTGACGGAGACCTTCACCCTCGACGACGTGCGCACAGCTTACGACCGTGTCGCCGCTGGAACTGTGCGCTTCCGAGCTGTCCTGGTCCCCTGAGGCTTGCATTCGTTAAGAAACTTTACTAACTAGACGAGTCATTCTTGAAGACCCGGGATGTGGAGGAGGTCGCAATGATTCGTTCTCTGACGATGTCACGAAGGGCACTGGCCCTCTTGAGCACGGCCGCATTCGCCGCGCTGCTTCCCAATTGCAGCAGTGAGGATGCCACGAATCCGCCCGGCCAGCCCGGGGATCTGGACAATCCGAAAGGACTCGATTCGTCGACGAGCGATTCGACGGCGGACGACACCTATAGTCCGGCGCCTGCACCGGCCGACAAGTTGTTCCTACGTAACGGTTGGGCGATTCGCACATCGGCCGGACTCAATAAGGATGGTGCGACCCTATCGATGGTGGGCTTCGACACGAACCAATGGACGCAAGCCACCGTCCCCACCACCGTGGTCTCGGCGCGCGTCGCGCATGGGGATTTCCCCGATCCGAACTTCGGGATGAACATGCGCAACATCCCGGGTACGACCGACTATCCGATTGGCGAAAATTTCTCCTGGTACGAAATGAAGGACACGAATCCGTACAAGGTGCCCTGGTGGTACCGCACGGAATTCGAGCTTCCGTCCAATGGTGGCGCACGCACGTGGCTCCATTTCGATGGTATCAATTACCGCGCCAATATTTGGCTCAATGGCAAAAAGGTCGCCTCCAGCGATCAAATCGCGGGCTCGTACCGGCGATTTGCGCTCGACGTGACGGCTGCCGCCAAGCCGGGGCAGCGCAATGCGCTCGCCATCGAGATCTTCTCGCCGCACAAGACCGACTTGGCGCCGAGCTTCATCGATTGGAATCCGACGGCGGCGGACAAGAACATGGGCCTGTGGCAGGACGTGTTCCTCACCACCACGGGCGCGGTCAAAGTCGAATACCCGACCATCGTCTCCAAGGTGCCGAACACCAACGAGGCACGCGTCACCGTCAATGCGGAGCTCACCAACGCGACCAATGCATCCGTCACCGGTACGGTAAAAGGCACCCTCGGGAACATCGTATTCACCGAGACGGTGACCCTCGGGCCGAATGAGAAGAAGCAGCTGAGCATCACGCCGGACAAGCATCCGGAATTGGTCATCGCATCGCCGAAGCTCTGGTGGCCCTACGCCTACGGCGAACAGAACCTGCACGATCTCACCTTGGATTTCGTGGTGAATGGACAGGTTTCCGATCGGGCAAAGGCTCGCGTCGGCATCCGCGAAATCGCGATGAACCTCGTGGACGGCAAGTGGGCCAGCTACAAGGTCAACGGCAAGCCCATTTTCATTCGCGGCGGCGGCTACACGCAGAACATGCTCTTCCGCTACGACGACAAGCGCGACGAGCAGGAGATGAAGCTCGTCAAAGACATGGGGATGAACACCATCCGCATCGAGGGCAAGCTCGCCAACGATCACTTGTTCGAGGTGACGGACCGCGAAGGCATCCTGGTGCAAACCGGCTGGGAGTGTTGCAGCATTTGGGAAACTTGGATCGATCCGGAGAGGCACGGCAAGTGGACGTCCGAGAGCTGGGGCATCGCGGAGGCATCGATGAAGAGCCAGCTGCTGCGCCTGCGCAGCCGCCCGAGCTCGCTCGGCTGGCTCTACGGGAGCGATAGCCACCCGCCGGAAGACATCGAGAAGATCTACTTGCGCGCGGCCGAGCAGGCACGATGGAACCTGCCGCTGCACAATCAGGCATCGGAGCGCGATCCGAGCACGCTGACCGGGCCCTCGGGCTTCAAAATGCCGGGCCCCTACGATTACATTCCGCCCGTCTACTGGTACCAGGACAAGTACGGCAAGGGCGGGGCGTGGGGTGGCTTCATCAGCGAGGCAGGCATCGGTCCGGCGGTTCCCGAGATCGAGAGCCTGAAGAAGTTCCTTCCCGCGGACAAGCTTTGGCCGATCAACGAGGTGTGGCATTACCACATGGGCGGCGGGCCGTTTGCCAACTTGGATATCCATACGGCGGCCCTGGAAGGCCGTTATGGCAAGGCCACGACGCTCGAAAACTACGTCTTGAAGGCGCAAGCTTTGGCCTACGACGGCGAGCGAGCCAAGTTCGAGTCGTACCGTTGGGGCAAGGGCAAGACCACGGGCATCATCTCGTGGATGCTGAACAACGGCTGGCCGTCGATGCTCTGGCATTCGTACGACTATTACCTGGCCGCGTCGGGTGGATATTACGGCACCAAGACGGCCAATCGCCCGGTGCACATCATCTACAATTACGAGACGCGCGCCGTGGTGGTGGTGAACGACACGGCGGGCTCGGTGAGTGGGCTGAAGGCGACGGCCGAGGTCTACGACATCAATGCGAAAAAGCTCTTCTCCCAGGAGAAGACGAATCTGACCGTGAATACGACGAAGAGCACCGCCGCGCTGACCATTCCGGCGGTGGCGAACCTCACCCCGACGTATTTCGTGCGGCTGGTGCTGCGCGACAATCAAGACCGTGTCGTGAGCAACAATTTCTATTGGCTCTCGACCAAGACGGACAAAATCGATTGGAGCAAGCACGATTGGTGGGGCGCACCGACCACGCAGCACGCCGATCTGACGCAGCTCAAGTCGCTGCCCGCGACGAAGCCGACATTGACCGCGGTGGCGGAAGGAACGGGCGCGCAACGTAAGCTGCGCGTGACCGTGCAGAACGACAACAAAGGCATCTCGTTCCTGGTGCGCGTGCGCGTGACGAAGGGCGCGGGCGGGCCGGAGGTGTTGCCGTCGACGTGGAGCGACAACTACATCTCGCTGTTGCCCGGCGAGAAGCGCGAGTTGGTCGGCGAATTCGCGGCCAGCGATCTTGGAAATGCGCAGCCCACGGTCGTACTCACGGGCTGGAACGCGTCGGAGACGTCGACGACGCCGTAGAAGCATCCGCTGTGAATCGTCGGCGCGTGACCCCGTACAAGATGGGGCCCGCGCCGACGACGAGGGCACCGAAGACGAGGGCGTTCATGCCGAAGGCGTCCTCGTGAAGATTGTCGAGTAGCGCCACGCCGAGGACGAGCAATGGCCCCACGCCAAGGAGAATGGCCACGGGAAGCCCGCCGGGGACGACGAAGGGGCGCGGCAGGTCTGGCTCGCGGCGGCGAAGCACGACGAAGGCCACGAACTCGAGCACCAGGCTCGTTCCGTAGAGCAAAATGTCCAGCGAGACGAGCCGCTTGAAGCTGAGACCGAGCGACGCCGTCCACAGCGCAGAGCACAGGAGAATCGCTACCCAAGGCGCATCGTTCGCGCGAAATCGGCGCGCGCACACGGCCGGCAAATAGCCGTCGCGGGCCAAGACGACGGGCAAGCGCGAATAGGATAGGCACAGCGCATTGAACATGCCGAGGGAGCTGAGCATCCCGCCGGCCACGATGGAGGTCGCGAGGGCCGCCCCACCGTAGCCACGCGCCACATCGACCCAGGAGCCGGTCTGCCATGCGGAGGGGTCGACGCCGGCGTACCACATCGCGGCGACCGGAATGACGTAGCTCGAGGCGATGAGCACGATGGCCGCGAGCACCGCCACCGGGTACGTGCGCTGCGGGCGATGCACTTCGCCGGCGACGGTGGAGGCGTTGTCCCAGCCCATGTAATTCCACATGGCGATGAGCACCCCCGAGCCGGCATCGGCCAGCGAAAGCGATGGCGGCGCGCTCGCCATCGTGCGCGGCGATAGGAGCCCGAGCGCGGCGAGCACTGCGAACGGTGCCACGAGCAGCACGGTCATCAATGCCGAGCCATCGCCCACGGCGCGCGCGCCCGCCATGTTCCACGCGGCGCACGCTCCGATGACGAGCATGGAGACCAGGATGGGATACGGTGGCTGTCCCATCGCAGGCCAAAGCCGCTGCAAGTAGAGGACGAACAGCGTCGGGTAGATGGCCATGTCGAAGACGCTGGCCGCGAGGGAGAGCCATGCGCCCTGGTATCCCCAAAAGTCACCGAGCGCGCGGCGCACCCAGACGTAGTAACCGCCGTCCTCGGGCACGGCGGCCGCGAGCTCGCCCACCATCAGCGCCGTGGGCAGGCTCCACACGAGTGGCGTGGCCACCAAGATGGCGATGGCCGCCGCGAAACCGGTTTTCTGCACCAGCTCTTCGAGCCCGTATGGCCCGCCGGAGACCATGAAGTAGAGCGCCCCGACGAGCGGAACGAGCGTGATGGGCCTGCGAAGGTGCTCGGGTTGCGTGGCTTCGCTATATCACGTCACTGCGAACCGCAGAACGTCACACACGTTCCCGTCGCTCCAGCCTTGGCATCGCAGCGACCTTTGCACTCGGTGGTGAATCCTCCACCGCCGTGGCAGGTTCCCCCCGCGGCCTTCAGCTCGGCGCACGTCCCCTGTGCACCGCTGGATACATCACAGTAGTAACCGGGATTGCAGTCGGACCCCGAGCGGCAGGCACCGCCCGCGCCGGCGGGCCCCTCCGCGCTGCACTTGCCCAGGTGGCAATGCAGTCCCTCGGCGCAATCGGAGTACTTGTCATCGCCGATCATCCTGCACGCCTCACCCGCCGCAATCCGCGGCGCGCACGTGCCGCTCTTGCAATAGGCCCCCGCGGCGCACGCGGGGTGGGATCCGAACTCGAGCGAGACCGTCCCCGACGAGCCGCATGGCGCTCCCACCGGCGGGGGCGGTTGGCACATGCCGTCGGCTGTGGCGGTGGCGCCCACGCAGGTGAGCCCGTCCTTGCACTCGTGATCGCCGCCACAGAGCTGCCCGGCGTCTTGAACCCCGGTGAATGTGGTGCGGCAGGAGGTGCCGGCCGGATCGCTGAAGGTCATCGTGAGGTTCGCGCATTTGTCGGCGCCTCCGAGCCTCGCTGCGTACGCCGCGTAGCAGGCTTCGGCATCGCGGGGATGGAGCAGTACGCGTTGCTTGGCCGTCGAACGCTGCACGGCGCCCGCACACTGCGGTGCGAGCGCGACGATGAAGCCATTGGCCACGCCGTATTCGGACGTGGTCTTGTCGGCTGCCGTACAGCACGAGTCGACCGCCCTGGCGAGCACGCCGAGCGTGTGGTCGCAGAAGTCCGCCGCATCGTCGTTGGTCGCGAGCCGATCGCTTCCACTCGCCGCGTCCCCGTCCGATGAATTGCACCCGACACCGCACACCAACGCCAACCCGACGAACCCTGCAGCCGCGAAAACTCTCACCACGGGTCACCTCCGGGCAGCGACCTGAGCAAGGGGCGTTCCAGCGGTGCACTTGGCGCGATCCGTACATTGTGGCGCGTAAAACTCTCCTGGGTTGATGATCTCCGGGCATTTCGCGCCTTGCGTCGAAGCTTCTTGACGCGTTGAAAACTATTATTAGACTATGTCTAAATCTAAGACGTCACCAAGGAATCCTCAAGGAATTCAAGGAGATCTATCGCTATGTTGACCGTTGGAGACAAGCTTCCGGAGTTCAAGCTCAACGCTGTGGTTAGCCGTGAGAAGGGCAAGGAGTTTCAGGAGATCACCTCGGCGAGCTACCCCGGCAAGTGGAAGGTGCTCTTCTTCTGGCCCCTCGACTTCACGTTCGTCTGCCCGACGGAGATCGCCGAGTTCGGCAAGCGCGCGCAGGACTTCCGCGACCGCGACGCCGAGGTTCTCGGTGCGAGCATCGACAGCCAGTTCGTGCACTTGGCGTGGCGCAACAACCACCCCGACCTGAAGGACCTCTCCTTCCCCATGCTCGCCGACGTCAAGCACGAGCTCTCGGCCTCCCTCGGCATCCTGCACAAGACCGACGGCGTCGCGCTCCGCGCCACGTTCATCGTCGACCCCGAGGGCATCATCCGCTTCGCCAGCGTTCACGACCTGTCCGTCGGCCGTAACGTCGAAGAGGTCCTGCGCACCCTCGACGCGCTGCAAACCGACGAGCTCTGCCCCTGCAACTGGAAGAAGGGCGACCCCACCCTGGAGGCTGCGTGAGCACGGAAATTCCCGCCACCGAGGCGCTTCGCGCGCTGATCCCGGAGGCGGCGAAAGACATTCGTCTCAATTTGCAGTCGACCCTCACGGGTACCAGCTCGTTGACCACGGATCAGAAGTGGGGCGTCGCGATTGCCTCGGCCATCGCGGCGCGCAGCCCGCGCCTTCGCGCGGCACTCGTTTCCGACTCCGCCAGCGTGGTCGATGCCAAGGTCGTCGAAGACGCCAAGGCCGCCGCGGCCCTCATGGCCATGAACAACGTCTATTACCGATTCCGTCACATGATCGGTAAGCAGACGTATTCGGACAAGCCGGCGCGCCTTCGTATGAATCGCCTGGCCGCCCCCGCGCACAACAAGGCCGACCTCGAGCTGTTCTCGCTCGCCGTCAGCGCCATCCACGGATGCGAGATGTGCGTGCAGGCCCACGAGAAAACGGTGTTGGAACACGGTCTCAGCGAAGACCAAGTCCACGATGCCGTGCGCCTCGCCGCCACGATTCACGCGACGGCGATCTCGCTCGAAATCGACGCCACCGAATAGAAGACACGAGCAGAAACACGACGCCCTCGTCGCTCCGAAGAGGGTGGGAAACGGTACGCACCTAAACTAGGGTCCCCTCGTACTTTTTCCCCCTCTCTCCGGACTGGCGAGGGCGTTTTCTTATTTGGCGGATACGACTCAGAAATAACCGAGAATGCCCGCGCTCGCGCCAATGTAGAACTGCGTGGCATCGACCGACAAGGTGGTCTTGCCGTTGCGCTGGAGATCGACCTTGGACGTACCCGTGATTGGGATGTCGATGTTCGGTCCGACCGTGATGCCGAAGTGGGGCACGGGCGAGAGCACGAACATGGGCTCCAGATCGAGGGCGAACTGATCGATCGACGCGCTGAAGTCGGCATCGTTGACCTGGGGGCTCTGGAAGCTCCGGCGGATGTACGAAACGCCTCCACGCGGCCAAAACGCAACCGACGCGGAAAGAGGGAGCACGTAGCCAACGCGGGGCGCGAAACCAAAGAACGATTCCTTGGCTTGGTCGACGCTGACACTCCTGCCGTTCTCCTCCGACTTCGTTTCGTGGCTCAGATCGAAGGCCACGAACACCGAACCACCCAACGTGAGATGGTCGATGATCGCGTAGTCGAGCGACACGCGCGGCACGTCGAAAACCGTGCGATGCGTGAAATTGCTCGTCAAGAGTGAAAAGCGAAGGCTCGACTCCGTCGTCGAACCATTGTCATCGTCCCCCGTTTTGCGGCTTTCATAAGCCATCACCGGCAACAACCGGTCGGCACTGAGGATGAACTGTCCCTTCTGTCCGAGATCCGTTTTGCCTTGTGCATGTGCCGTGCTGCTCGCGAGAAGTGCACCCGCCAACATGCCGAGTCCAAGAATCGTTCGTCGCATGAATAGTGACTCCTTATTGCCCTTAGAGACGTCTTTCGAGGCGCTGCAAAACAGGGTCAATCCAGTCGCCGGTTCATTCGGGCCTAGCGGCCCTCATAGGCCTCATCTGCCCTTGATTTTTCATTCTGCGACCGGCTCATTCGGGGCTTGGGGGCCCTCATAGGCCTTATCTGCCCTCGATTTCGCATTCTGCGACCGGTTCATACGACGAGAGACGGAAGCGCCTCAAACATATTCGACCTAAAAGCTCAGGCAGGAGTTCAGTAAGTACTGACCTCCGTGTCCAAGCGACATATTTTTACGATGCGGGAAGCACCACGAGAAACCGCGCGCCCGGCGCCCGCGAACTCGTGTCGAGTTGCACATCGCCGCCGTAGCCGCGCGCGATCTCGCGGGCGATGCCCAAGCCGAGGCCCGAACCGTCGCGCGTCTTCGCCGCGTTGGGCGCACGGAAGAACGGCTCGAAGATGCGCTCCTGATCCTCTTCGTCGATGCCCGGCCCCTGGTCGATGATCCACGTGTGCAACATCGACCCGTGGTGCTCGCTCTCCACCCGCACCACGCCGCCCGAGGGCGAATGCATGATGGCGTTCTCGAGCAAGTTCCGAAACAGGCGCGTTACGTCGCCGTGCCGGTGCGACACCGTGGCCTTCGGGAGACGAATGTCCAGCGCGACCTCGCGCGACGTGGCGAGATCCGCCACCAGCTTGCGCGCATCCTCGACCATCCGCTCGAGCGTGATGGCCTCGGGACTCTCGCCCGCGTCCTGCTTCGTACGGGCCAGGGTGAGCAGATCGTTCGCGAGCAACTTGAGCCGCCGCGTCGCCTCGAGTGCCTGTTGAATCGCCTGACGATAGGCCGCGGCATCGCGCTCTTTGCGCAACGCTTGCTGCAGCTCACCGTACAAGGCCGTCAGGGGCGAGCGCAGCTCGTGGGCGGCGTGCGCGATGAAGCGCTGCTGCGAGCTCACGAGCTCCGCGAGCCGCTCCACCATGTCGTTCATGTCGGAGCCGAGTTGCACGATCTCGGGATCGGGCGAGCTCACGTCGGTGCGGGCGGTGAGATCGCCCCGCGCCACGCCCCGCGCGACCGCGGCGATGTTGCGATGATCGCGCGTGAGCCTTCCGCTCATCCAATACGCGATGAGCGAGGCCCAGCCCACCGCGACCACCACCGCCGCGAGCATCGCGCGAAAGAGGTACTCCTTGTCGCCCTCGAAGTCTTCGCGCGACGTGGCCAGGAAGAGAAACGTGTTCGCGTGCTGCGGGATGGGCATGAACACGCCCCGCATGTGCTCGCGCTCGAAGAGGAAATTGAACGGCTGCGCGTTGGGATGCCGAATGTCGGCCAGGTGGGGCGGCGTCCGCTCGAACGGATACGTCGCCGCGATCACCGTGCCGCTGTCCTCGTAGATGATGCCAAACTTGGTCAGTGGCCCGATGTCGTTCGCCGCCGGCCCGGGTCGATCGGAAAAGCGCAACGCGTGCTGATGCACCTCCACCGCCTCGGTACGTGCGACGGCGAGCAACGATGCGTCGAGCTGACGTTGCTGCAGCCCGTTGAACGCCACCAGCACCGCGGCGAACGCGCCCCCCAAGGCGAGCGCGGTGACTGCGGCCAACACCGCCGTGGTCCGCGCGCGAAAACTCATGTTTCGTCGCGACGTTCGCGCAGGCGATAGCCCACCCCGCGCACCGTTTCGATGCGCCACGCGTCGGTTCCGAGCTTGTCGCGCAGGCGGCTCACGTGCACGTCGAGGATGCCCGAGCCGGGGTCGAACCCGAGGTTCCACACGTCCGCAAGCAAGGTCGCACGCGAGACCGGTTCGCTCCGCGCAATCGCGAGGCGCAAGAGCAGCTCGTACTCGCGCGAGCGAAGATCGAGCACGTTGCCATCCAAGGTGCAGCGGCGGCGCAATCGATCGATGACCAGCTCCCCAACGCGAAGCTCCGCGAGCTGCGCGCTCCGGCGCACCAGCGCATTGAGGCGCGCGAGCAGCTCCTCCACCTCGAACGGCTTCACCAGATAGTCGTCCGCGCCGGATTGCAGCCCGGTGACGCGATCGCCAACCTCACCGCGCGCCGTGAGCATCAAAATGGGCGTCAGCACGCCCGCACGCCGAAGCTGATCGCAGAACGTCGGGCCATCGCCGTCGGGCAACATCCAGTCGAGAATGATCACGTCATTGGAAGCGCTGCGGGCGCGTGCCAGCCCGGTCGTCATATCGACCGCAAGCTCCGGCGTATCGCCCTCTTCTGCCACCACGCGAACCAGGAATTCACCGAGCGTGGGATCGTCTTCGATAATCAGTACTTTCACGGCGGAATCTCCGGCTGGAGGGGCTAGAAAAACTCGGGGATAGTGTCATTAGAAACTAAGGCCATCCCTCTTACACTGATGTAAGCACCGACCATCCGCATGGCCGACTACATTTTATAACATCGTGGCACGTCCAAAAAAGACCGGCACGCTCCGGTTTTTCTTTCTCTTCGGATGGCTGATGTCGGTTGGGGGATGCAAGGCGCAAGGCGCGGAGCACGTTCCCTCGGCCGCCGCCGCCCTTCCTGCACCTCCTTATGAGATCGTCAGCAAAGACGACCTCCGCGTTCGGCACGATTTGTACGAGAAGCTGGTCTTCGCCACCGCCACCCAGAGCGACGTGGAGGCCATCGTGCAAGGCTTTGGGCGCGTGGCCTTCGCGCCCAATGGATCGTACGCGGTTCGCGTGCCGTTTTCCGGGTTCGTGCTGCGCGTGCACGTGGCCGTGGGAGACGACGTGCGCATCGGGCAGCCCCTCGCCACGTTGCGAAGCAGCGATCTCGCGAAAATGCGCGCCGATGCGCGCAAGCTGCAAGCGGTGGTCGACACCGAACGCGACACCGTCGGGCGCATCGAGAAACTCGTTCCAGAGGGCGCGGCCTCGGGCCGGGAGCTCATCGAATCGAAGGGGCGCCTTTCCGCGGCGACCGCGGAACTGCAGGGCATCCGCGAGGCGCTCGCCGCGGCCAGCACCTCGGGCGAGGGCGGCGAGGAATTCGTCCTTCGCGCAAGCGCGCCAGGACGCGTGCTTTCCCGGCAAATTGCACCGGGGGAACGGGTCGATCCCAGTTCGGACAAACCGATTTTTCTCATTGGCAATCCCAATGCGGTGGTGGTGCGTGCAGCCTTTCCCGAACGCGATGCACCGCTCCTTCGCGAGGGCAGCCCCTGTTCCGTCTGCGTTCCGGCCCTGGGCAGCGGAAAGATCGCGGGCTCCGTGGTGAACCTGGTGCATGCGCTGGACATGCGCACGCACACCGTCGAGGCATCGTGCGCGCCGAGCACCAGCGATCCGCGATTGTCGGCCGACATGACGGCGAAAGTCGACGTCACCGTGCGCGGCACCGGCGTGCTCGTGGTGCCACGCAGCGCCGTGCTTCTGCGGCGCGATGCGCGTGTGGTCTTCGTGGCCACGGGCGACGAGGGGCTTTCGCGCCGCACCGTGGATCTCGGCGCGGCGGTGGGGGACAACGTGCAAATCGTCAAAGGCGTGCAAGCCGGCGAGCGCGTGGTCACCGCCAATGCGGTGCTCTTCGATGGTGAGCTCGACCGAGTCCTCTGACGATGTTCGCATGGCTCGCGCGACTGGGGGTTCAAAGGGCGTGGTTCGTCCTGCTGGCGGCAGCGCTTTTCACCGTTGCAGGGATCTTCGCGTTCCAATCCTTGCCGATTCAGGCCTTTCCCGACGTGACCGATCCGCAGGTCGACGTCGTCGGCGTCTACCCGGGGCAATCGGCCGAGGAGGTGGAAAAGCGCGTCACCTTGGAATTGGAGCGCGTTCTATCGGGCACGCCGAGCCTCATCGGCCTGCGCTCGGTCTCGGTGTTCGGGCTGGCGCTGGTCACCCTCACCTTCGATGACGCGCGCACCGATTTCGAGCTGCGCACCTTGGTGGCCGAGCGCCTGCGTGAGGCGAACCTGCCCGAATCGGCCAGCGCGGACATGGGCCCGCAGTCCACGCCCGTGGGGCAGATCTACCGGTATACGCTGCGCGGCCCGCGCAGCCTGAAGGACCTGCGCGCGATCAACGACTTCGTCGTGGAGCGGCGGCTTCGAGCGGTGCAGGGCGTGGCCGAGGTGTGGACCTTCGGCGGCTTCGAGCGGCAATACCAAGCGCGCATCGATCCGGGCCGGCTGGCCGCGGCCGGCGTGTCGCTCAAAGAGGTGTACGACGCGCTCGCGCGCACCAACGCCAACGCGGGCGGCGGCTACGTGGGGCTCGGCTCGCAGGAGTTCATCGTGCGCGGCCTCGGCGCCGTGCTCTCGCCGGTGGACATCGGCCTCGCCGAGGTGCGCGAAGTCGACGGCGTCCCCGTCCGCATCGGC
Organism: Sorangiineae bacterium MSr12523; assembly: GCA_037157775.1. Lineage (NCBI taxonomy): Bacteria > Pseudomonadati > Myxococcota > Myxococcia > Myxococcales > Pendulisporaceae > Pendulispora > Pendulispora brunnea. The sequence continues at coordinate 808,687 of CP089982.1, read as the reverse complement.
GACGTGGCCGACATCGTGGAGGGCTCGACCCCACGCCGCGGCGCCGTGGGTCGCGGACACGAGGACGAAGTGGTGGAGGGCATCGTCATGCTCCGCCGCGGGGAAAACCCGGACCGCGTGCTCAAAGCCTTGCGCGCACGCATCGAGGAGCTCCAGCGCGACGTCTTGCCCAAGGACGTGACCATCGACACGTTCTACGATCGGACCTCGCTGCTCGAGGCCACCTTGGCCACGGTGGGACGCAACATGAGCGAGGGCGCCCTCCTCGTCGTGTTCGTGCTGTACCTGTTTCTGCGCACCGCGCGCGGCACCTTGATCGTCGCGGTGGTGATTCCGCTTTCGCTCTTCGCCGCCTTCATCGGGCTGCGGCTGATGGGGCTTCCGGCCAACCTGATTTCGCTGGGCGCCATCGACTTCGGCATCCTCGTCGACGGCGCGGTCATTGTCCTCGAGGCGAGTTTGCACACGATGAGTACGCATCCCCACGCGCTCGATCGCGAGGAGAAAAAGATGCTCATCGAGCGGGCCGCCGATTCGGTGGCCGGGCCGGTGGGCTTCTCGATGCTCATCATCATCGTGGCCCTCATCCCGATCTTCGCGCTGGAACGCACCGAGGGCCGCATCTTCGCCCCCATGGCCTACACGTACGCCTTCGCGCTGATCGGGGCGCTCGCGTGCGGGACCTTCGTGGTGCCGGCATTGGAGACGGTGCTTTTGCCCAACCGCGCACCGCCGGCGGAGGCGCGCTGGCTGCTGGCGATCCGCGCAGCATTTCTGCAGATCCTCGATTTGGCCGCGCGGCGGAAGCGGCTCGTTCTGGCCGGTGGATTCGCCACGCTCCTCGCCATTGGTCTCTACGCCAAGGGCATTGGCAGCGAATTCCTCCCCGAGCTGAACGAAGGCGGCTTCTACATCACCACCACCTTCCCTTCGACCATTAGCCTCGACGAGGTGAAACACCCGACGGCCGACATGCGCGAGCGCATTCTCAAGTTCCCCGAGGTGGCCGACGTGCTCTCGCACATTGGCCGTCCGGAAAAGGCGACGCAGGCCGAAGGGTCGTTCAATGTCGAATTCTTCGTCAAACTATGGCCCGAATCAAAATGGCCAAAGGGCATGACGCGCGCGAAGCTGGAAGAACAATTGCGCCGCAGCCTGGCCGATATTCCCGGGGCCCATCACAATTTTTCGCAACCGATTACCGATCGCGTGTTCGAGACGATATCGGGCATCATTGGCCAGGTCGTCATCAAGGTGCACGGCGAGGACCTGGACAAGACCACGGCGCTCGCCCACGACATCGTCGCGCGCCTGGCCAGCGTGAAGGGTGTGGCGGATTTGTCCGTGTACCAAGCGGGCGATATTCCGCAGCTTCAGATCGAGCTGGATCGCAATGCCGTCGCCCGGCGCGGGCTTTCCATTGGCGATGTACAAGATACGCTGGCGGTCGCGCTCGGCGGGCAGCCGGCCACGCAAGTGTGGGAAGGCGAGCGCCGCTACGACGTGGCGCTGCGTCTTCCCGACGTGGTGCGCGGAAGCCCCGATGCGCTCGGGCGCCTTTTGGTCGGCCCGCCCGAGCGCTCGAGCGCGCTCTCCGAGGTGGCGGCCATTCGTTACGGAAGCGGTCACACGGCCATATGGCGGGAGGACTTTTCGCGCTTCGTCGCAATCAAATTTAATGTTCGCGGCCGGGATCTGGGAAGTACGGTCGAAGAGGCAAAACGTGCGATCCGAGACATCCAAGTTCCCGATGAGACGTATTTGTCGTGGAGTGGCGAATTCAAGAACAAGGAGCGCGCCATGAAGCGTCTCGGGCTCACCGTTCCCCTCGCGTTGTTTGCCGTATTCGGCATCTTGTACGCCCACTTTCGCCGGGTGCGACCGGCCCTGCTCATCATGGGCGCGCTGCCCTTCGGCATCACCGGCGCCATCGCGGGCCTGCGGTTCATGGGGGAAAACTTCTCGGTGAGCGGCGCCGTGGGGTGCGTGGCACTCCTCGGGCAGATGGTGCTCGCTGTGGTGCTGCTGCTCACACGCATCGAGGAGGCGGAGCTTCAAGGCGAGGCGAACCCCATCGTGGAAGGCACCAAGACGGCCTTTCGCCCCGTGCTTCTGACGACATCCCTCGCGGTGCTGGGGCTCACGCCCAGCGCGCTCTCGCATGCCATGGGCAGTGAGACGCAGCGGCCCTTCGCCATTGCCATCCTGGCGGGGCTCATCGTGGGCATTCCCATGGTGATGCTGCTCGTGCCGCTGGCGTACGCCGTCACCAAGGGCGGACGCTGGCATGCAGCGCTCGTCGCCGGCGTGGCCGCGCTCCTCCTGGGCGCACCGAGCGCGCATGCGCAGGGCCCGGCACCGGTCATCACCGTGCCCGAGACCGATGCCCCCCACGGCTTTACGCTGGAGCAAACGCTGGCGGCGCTGAAGGTCGGGCACCCGCTGCTCACGGCGGCGAAGGCGAACGTGCGGGCCGCCGAGTCGCAAGCCACCGCCGCGGGCCTGTGGACCAATCCGCAATTGGATGCAGGTTACACGCGTTCCCTCGGCACCACGAGCTTCGACCGATTTGGCTACGGCACTGCAGGGATCACGCAGTTCGTCGAGGTGGCAGGTGCCCCCAAGGCGCGGCGGCGCGCGGCCGAGGCCGAGATGCGTGCCACGGAGGCCGACGGCGCCGGCGTGGCGCGAAGGCTCGCGTTCGACGCGGAGGAAGCGTACATCGGTCTGGCCGCGCAGATCTCACGGCGCGGGGTGGCCGAGGAGACGGTCCGCGATCTGGAGCGGGCCGATCGCATCGTGCGGGCGCGGGTCGGCGCGGGCATGGCCCCGCAGTACGATGCATCGCGCATTGCCATCGCGCTGGCGTCGGCGCGCGCGGAGCTGGGCGAGGCCGAGGCGCAGATTGCGCGCGCCCGAGGCGATCTGGCGACCGCCGTGGGACCTGCCTTCGCGACGTTGCGAGGCGATCCCGTGTACGATTTCGATGCCACGCCGCCGTTGCCGAACTTGCCGGAGTTGCAGCGCGATCTTCTGTCGCACCGCACCGATTTGCGTGCCGCGCAGCACCGTGCGGAGTCCGCGCGACTCGACATCGAGACGGCCCAGCGCTCCGTGTTTCCGGGGTTCGGGGTGCGGATTGGCGCGGGCTACGGCCAAGCGCCGAACCAGACGGATCTGGGCGTCGGCATCGTGCTGCCGATCCCGCTCGTCGACCGTGGGCAAGGCATCGTGCCGGCCGCCCGCGCCCGCGCCGATGCGAACGAGGCACTGGCCGACGCCATCGTGATCGCCGCGCGCGAGCGCCTCACCGCCTCGCACGCGGAGCTGGTGCGCCGGCGCGAGACCCTGGAGAAATACCGCACGGAGACGCGCCAGATCAGCATGAACATGCGCTCCGAGGCGGAAGCCGGCTACCGCGAGGCGCGCCTCTCCGTGCTCGAATTGGTCGACGCGTACCAAAGCTTCCACGACGCGCGCCTCAAGATGATCGACCTCGCCAGCAGCGCCTCGCTCGCCGAGGTGGGCGTACGCCGCGTGCTCGAGGGCGCGCAGTAGCCTTTACTCGGCTTCGTCCGTGGCGAGGCGGCAGGGCACGTCGCAGGGAGCCTTGGTGTCGTGCGCCTCGAGCTGCAAGGTGGCGTGGCCGATGTGGAAGCGCGAGTGAAGCTCGTTGCTCACGTCACGCAAGAACCCGGGGGACGAGGCGCCATCGACGGTGACCAAGTGCGCGGTGAGCGCGGTCTCCGTGGAGCTCATCGCCCAGATATGCAGATCGTGCACCTCGCGCACGCCGGGAAGGCCACCGAGGTAGCCGCGCACCTGACCGGGGTCGATCTGCTCGGGCACGGCGTCGAGCGCCAGGTCGAGCGAACGGCGCAACAGCGACCACGTCGAGCCGAGGATGACGAGCGACAGCACGATGCTGACCACCGGATCGAGGATGCTCGCGCCGGTGAACCGAATGAGCACACCGGTCACCACGACGCCGGCGGACACCGCGGCGTCGGCCGCCAGATGGATGAACGCGGCCTGCACGTTCACATCGCGCTTTTTCCCCTTCATCAAGAAGAGCGCCGATGCGCCATTGACGAGCACGCCTGCCGTGGCCACGACGGCCACGAGCCCGCCGTCGATGGTCCCGGGCTCGCGAAGGCGCCCAATCGACTCCCACACGATGGCGCCCGTGGCCACGACGAGAAGCAGTCCATTCGCCAGCGCCGCGAGGATGGTGGCGCGCCGAAACCCATAGGTCCGCCGCAGCGACGGCTTTCGGCGGGCGAGCAAGCTGGCACCGCCGGCCACGAGGAGGCCGAGCACGTCGCCCAGATTGTGCCCGGCGTCGGCGATGAGCGACATCGAGTGGGCGAAGAGGCCAAACGCCACCTCCACCACGACGAAGCCGAGATTGAGCACGATTCCAATGAGATACGCCCGCCCATCGTCGAAGCCTTCGGCGGCTCCGTGGCCGTGATCGTGGTGCGCGTGGTCGTGTCCCATGGGATGGCCAAAGAAAGATGCGGCGTAGCTGACGGTCCTGCAAGCAGATGACGCTCCCATGACGCCGCGGTGGGCATTTCGTGGCAGCATGCATCCGAACATCCATGGAAACGTGTCGTCATCTTATCGTTGGCGCCGGCATCACCGGCCTTACGGCAGCAGCCTTCCTTCGCGATCCCGACTACCTCGTTCTCGAGGCCGACACCCAGATTGGTGGCTACTGCAAGACCATCAAGAAGGAAGGCTTCGTCTGGGATTACTCGGGCCACTTTTTCCATTTCAAGCACCCGGAGGTCGAAGCGTGGCTGCGCAAGCGCATGCCCAAGCAAGATATCCGCGTGGTCGAAAAGAAGACGTACATCGCCTACGGCGACCGCAAGATCGATTTCCCATTCCAAAAGAACATTCATCAGCTCCCGCAGGCGGAGTTCATCGAGTGTCTGTATGATCTGTACTTCGCGTCGTCGCAGGGCGAGGCGGCGAACTTCAAAGAGATGCTCTATGCGCGATTCGGGCGTGGCATCGCGGAGAAGTTTCTCATCCCGTACAATGAAAAGCTGTACGCCTGCGATTTGTCGACGCTCGACAAGGATGCGATGGGGCGTTTCTTCCCCCACGCCAACCTGACGGACATCGTGCGCAACATGCGCGTTGCCGACAATGCAAGCTACAACGCGACGTTCACCTACCCCGAGGGCGGCGCCATCGAATACGTGAATGCCATTGCCAGCGAGGTGCATCCGCACAACATCGCGCTAAGCGAGGCATTGGTCGGTTTGGATTTACGCCACCGCGTGGCCCGCACCACGAAGCGCGAGATTCAATTCGAGCGCCTGGTGTCCTCCGCGCCGTTTCCCAAATTGCTGAAGCTCGCGGGCCTCGCCCACGACGAAAGCGCCTTTTCTTGGAACAAGGTGCTCGTTTTCAACTTGGGATTCGACCGCAAAGGCGCCCGCGACGTGCACTGGATGTATTACCCGAATCGCGCGCGGTCCTTTTACCGCATTGGCTACTACGACAACATTTTCGACACCGATCGCATGAGCCTCTACGTCGAATTGGGCTTCGCCAAAGACGCCGCCATCGACGTCGAAGCCTCCCTCGCACGCGTCCTGGCCGATCTCGAAGCCGAAGGCGTCACCCAAGGCCACCGCCTCGTCGCCCACCACTCCGTGGTCATGGATCCGGCCTACGTGCACATCACACGCAAATCGATCGCCGAACACCAACGCCTCTCCCGCATCCTCCAGGCCCACGGCATCTACTCGGCCGGCCGCTACGGCGGCTGGACCTACTGCTCCATCGAAGACAACATCGTCGAAGCCAAAGCCCTCGTCGCGAACTTCGACCCGTGAAGAGTAGACCGCCAGGGTCGCCAAAAAAGATTCGCCAGGATCGCCAGGTGAACCAACAATAAACTCTGATTTGGGTTTTATTGTCGATTCAGCTGGCGATCCTGGCGAATCTTTTCTGGCGTCCTGGCGGTTCCTTCTTCCTTTTGTGAAGCGCCGCTTATTGCCAGAGCGGCAGCAAGGCGGCCGCGCACTCCTCGAGGAGTTCGCGGTGCGCTTTGGAGAAGGCGTGGAGGCGTTCGCTTTGGACGTCGATGGTGCCGACGACGGTGTCGCGGGCGGAGCTGATGATGGGGACGATGATCTCGGATTGCGTGTTGCCGTGGGTGCTCACGTAGCGGGGATCGCTCTTGACGTCCCCGGCGACCACCGTCTTGCGAAGTGTGACGGCCTCGGCCGTTAGGCCCTTCCCGCCGGCGAAGCGGAAGAAAGCGGGTGCGGCCGGTCCGCTCCAGGCGACCACGGCGTACTCGCTCTTGTGCACGTCGTAGATGCCGACCCACTTCTGGTCGAGGCGGGTACGGATGACCTTGCAGATCTGGCTGCCCTTGGTTGCACGATCGCCGTCCGCCAAAAGGATGTCCTTGATTTGGAGAACGAGGTCTTGCTTCGGCTGAATCAACGGTTCACTCCACCGGGGGAATCTCGGCTTTTCAAAGACAAGACAAGCGGTGGGGCGGAGGAGGAGGGATTCGAACCCACGGATGACTTGCGCCATCGCCGGTTTTCAAAACCGGTGCCTTAAACCGCTCGGCCACTCCTCCCTACGGTCAAGCAAGGATAGCGTCTTTTATCAGCCCTACCCTTGTTCGAGGAGCACGAAAACACACCAATGACGCAACATGCGACGAGATTGTCCCAAAACACGACGTCGAAGGCGATGGTTCGGACCGGTCCGTTCCGTCGAACACTGCGCCTACGGCTCGACGGGTGCTCGAAAAACGAGGGACTTGCCGGAACGCACCAGGCGGACTAGTTTCCCCAGCCCGTTCCCTATCGGCAGCCCTAGGAGTAAGACCAGCATGGCCCGCGTCACCGTCGAAGATTGCCTCGAGCGTGAGGAGAACCGTTTTGCCCTCGTGGTGCTTGCCGCCCAGCGAACCCGTCAGCTCATGAAGGGCGCCACCGCCCTCGTTCATTCGAAGAACAAGCCGGCGGTCACCGCGCTGCGCGAAATTGCGGCCGGCAAGGTCCACTACGATCGTCTGAGCAACGACGTCGTCCAAGAGTGGATCGAAGTCCAGCGCCGCAACAGCGCCATCTAGAGCACGTCCCTTTGGGCGGAATCGCGGAGCGGCTCGCAGACATTCAGGCGCGCGTCGAGCAGGCTGCGCGCGCTGCGGGCCGTGATCCGAAGTCCGTCCGCCTCATCGCCGTTTCGAAGAAGATGCCGCCCGAGGCCATTCGAGAGGCGTACGCCGCCGGCCAGCGGCTTTTCGGTGAAAATTACGCGCAAGAGCTCGCCGCCAAGGCCGATGCCCTCGCCGATCTGAGCGACATCGAGTGGCACTTCATCGGCCACCTGCAGTCGAACAAGGCGCGCCTCGTCGCCCCGCGCGCCCGCGTGGTCCACACCGTCGATAGCGCTTCGCTCGCCAAAGAGCTTGCGCGGCGGGCGGAGGCCGCGGGCCGCACGCTCGAGGTGCTCGTCGAGGTGAACGTGAGCGGCGAACCGCAGAAGCACGGCATCGTGGCGAGCGAGCTCGCCGAGGTGCTCGCCGGCGTGCGCGCGTTCCCTACCCTTTCGGTCCGCGGTCTGATGACCGTGCCGCCGGAGGGAGATCTGGACGTGGCCCGGCAGGTCTTCGAGACGCTGGCCTCCCTGCGCAATCTGCACGGAGGTCCGGCTGTCTTGCCGGAGCTCTCCATGGGTATGTCGGGCGACTTCGAGACAGCGATTGCCGCGGGCGCCACGATCGTGCGGGTTGGAACCGCGATCTTTGGCGCCCGCTCTTAAGAAGCCGAGAAGCTAGCGCGCTTCGCGGCGCTTGCGAACGTCGGCGGCGAGTTGGTGGAGGACTTCCACCGTGTGATCCCAGCCGAGGCACGCATCGGTGATGCTCTGCCCGTAGGTGAGCTGCCCGCCGTCTTTCGGCACATCCTGCCGGCCGGCCACGAGGTGGCTCTCCAGCATGACACCGACGATGTTCTTGCTTCCGCGCGCGAGCTGCGCACCGATGTCCGCCGCCACCGAAGGCTGGTTCGCGGGGTCTTTTTTGCTGTTGCCGTGTGAGCAGTCGATCATCAAATACGGCGCGAGCTTCGCTTTCTCCAGGCGGGCCGAGGCGGCTGCAACCGATGCCTCGTCGTAGTTCGGCGCCTTGGCGCCTCCGCGCAGGATGACGTGGCAGCTCTCGTTGCCGCGCGTGACGACGATGGCGGCGAGGCCCTGCTTGGTGACGGAGAGAAACTGGTGCGGGCTCGCGGCAGCGCCCACGGCATCGATGGCGATCTGCACGTCGCCGTCGGTGCCGTTCTTGAAGCCGACCGGCATCGAAAGACCGCTGGCCAGCTCGCGGTGCACTTGGCTCTCCGTGGTGCGCGCACCGATGGCGCCCCAGCTCACCAGATCGGCGATGAACTGCGGCGTGATCGTATCGAGGAATTCGCACCCCGAGGGGACGCCCATCTCCGCGAGATCGCAGAGCAGCTTGCGCGCGAGGCGCAGGCCCACGTTGATCGAAAAGCTGCCATCGAGGTTGGGGTCGTTGATGAGGCCCTTCCATCCGACGGTGGTGCGCGGCTTCTCGAAGTAGACGCGCATGACCAGCTGGAGGTCGTTCGCCAAGGTGGGAGCTAGCTCGCGAAGGCGCCCGGCGTACTCGCGCGCTGCATCGACATCGTGGATGGAGCAGGGCCCCACGACCACGAGGAGGCGATCGTCCTGCCCCGCAACGATGCGCGCCACGTTCTGGCGAGCGTCGTTCACGCAGGTGAGCGCCGCGTTCGACATGGGAAATTCTTCGAGAAGAATTGCAGGCGGAATGAGTGGCCTAAGGCGATCGATACGAAGATCGTCGGTGGTAGAAAACATCGCGAGCTCTCTATATCACCGCGTCGGCCGAATTTCCTGCAGCTGCGCGCGCAACCGTTGCAAGCTCGTCAGGGAGGCCCGGAACCGCTCTTTGTTCAGCACCAGGTCCCTCTTTTCCTCGGGATCGACCCTGAGATCGTAGAGTTCATACCGATGGTCGCCCAAATCGATCAATTTCATGCCGGGAGAAGGCCCGGTGATGATGGCGCGGCGCATTTCATTGAACGGCCCCTCGGGCATGTCCAGGTAGACGTCGCGCTCCTCGATTTCGGCGTCCTCGCGCAGGTCGGCGAGCAAGCTTTTTCCGCGCAATAGACCATCGGTGGGCGCCGGGGCACCGGCCAATTCGAGCACCGTCGGAACGAGGTCGATCTGCGAGCGTTTAATGGCAATGCGGCGAGGTTTGCCGCCCGGAATGTACATGACGAGAGGCACGCGGACGATGGCCTCCCAAAGCTCGCGCCCGTGCATCAAGTGCCCGTGCTCCCCGAAGGCCTCACCGTGATCGGCGGTCAGCACGATGGCCGTTTCGGCGCCCCACGGCTGCTTGGCGATGAAGTCCAGCACGCGGCCGATCTGCTGATCGGTGAACCATATTTCCTGGTCGTAGAGCGTGCGCTTGGTGGGAGGGCCCTTTTTGCCAAAACTGGGTGCGCCATCGTGCGGCACGTACGGAGCGTGCGGGTCGAAGTAGTGAAACCAGGCAAAAAAGCGACGTCCGACGTTGGCGGGATCGGCGAGGAGGGCCAGGGCCCGGTTGGTGAGCCGCTCGCCGGTGATGCTCGTGTCGTTGTCGGTCATGCCTTTCGGCATCGCGGCGGTGTCCCAAACGTCGAACCCTTGGCGATAGCCGGTGTCCCACTTGAAATAGTGGTGGCACATGCCCGCGAACGTGCGCACGTCCGCGTCGTGCAAGCGCTCGGCGAGGAAGACGTTCTTGGGAAAGAACGTCGTGTAATGCTCGGGATCGCGAAACGTCTCGCTCGCGTAGCGGCCAATGAGGAGCGGCCCGAGGCTCTTCGGTGTGTACGACGCCGTGGCGTAGGCGCGCTCGTAGACCGTGGATCGCGCGGCGAGCGCGTCGATGTTCGGTGTGATGGGACGCGGGTAGCCCATGAAGCCGAGGTCGAACCGCAAGGTGTCGACGGTGATCAGGACGACGTTGAACGCGCGCTTTTCGGGCACGATTTCCACGGGCTGCGCAGGCTGCGGCGCAGGAGGAGGTGCGGCATCGGCCACCGATGCCACCGGTGCTTCGGGCGGACGAACCTGGATCGTGACACGCGGGCGCGGGGGCCAAAGGTCCCATAGCCAAAGGGCGAGGATGCACGCGGCGCCGCCCGTGGTACCACCGATCAACACGGCCATGATGACGGCAAGGCGGTGAGGACGCCGTTCCGTCATCGCGTACAGCCGTCGGGGGCGATGGTTATCGGCGGCGAACCCACTTCGTGACGACGTCCTTGAGGCGGGCGGACGTGCCCGAGGGCGAGCTCGGGGTGCGCGAGGCGGCTTCGCTTTTGACGCGGATCTCCGCCTCGAGGCGGACATTGGCCTCGTCCTTGGGATCGTGAATCAGCGCGCGAAGGACCCATATTTCGGCCTCGCGGTAGTTTCCTCGCGAGCACTCCGCTTTTGCAAGCGCTCCCAGCGTGCGCGGGCCATCGCCGGCCACGCCCCGCGCCTGCTCGGCGAGGCGCAGAGCTTCGTCGCCCTCGCCGAGCGCCATGCTGGCCTCCGCGAGCTCCAAGAGCAGATCCGGTGAGCCCGGCGCAAGGGCGATGGCCGCTTCGAAGGCGCGTCGAGCCAGGCCCCACGCGGCCATACGCCTTCGCGCGATGCCCACGGCGTAGTGCGCAATCCAGAGGGTGTGCCGCTCGGCGAGCCGCTGCGCACGCGCCGCGATGAGCGGAAGATCCGGCAACGGGGCGTGCATCGCGCCATGCATGACGCTCTCGAGCTCGAGCGACGTCTCGGGATCTTCCAACGGGAGCCGCTCGCGGACGGCCTCGGAGGCGATGTTCGTTCCCGGAGCGTGGCGTTCGGCGAGGCGCAGGACCGCGAGCGCTTCCTCGCGCTCGCCCTGCTGCTTCAGGGCGCGACCGAGCATCAAGTGGGCCCATGCATCGTTCGGTAATCCATCGAGCAGGGTTCGACCAAGTTTCACGATGCGGGTCGCGCGCGCGATGCCTTCCGGCTCTGCTCCAAAGGAGAGCAAAATGGCCTGGCGCAGGATCTCCGGGTGCGGGTGATTCCACGCGAGCGCGCGATCGACGAGGGCCTCCGCGAGGAGCACGTCCTGCTGCTCCACGGCAATGGAGGCGAGCTGCACGAAGGCGCCGGGAAACGGCGGGGCGGCAAGCAGCGCGCGCTCCAAGGCGCGGCGCGCGTTCACGACGTCGCCCTTCAACTTGAGCAAGATGGCTTGCTCGGTGAGAAGCACGGGATCTTCCGAGGCGACTTCGAGGCCGCGATCGACGGCGGCCATGGCGCCGTCGAGATCCGACTGGCTGCGGCGCGCTTCGGAGAGAAGGCCGTAGAGGCGTGCGCGCTTTGGCTCGAGGGCGATGGCTGCGAGCGCGTCGCTTTCCGCCGAGCGCAAATCACCCGTGCGGGCGCGCAGCGCGGCGGAGGCCTCGAGAAGATCGACTTGCTCGGGCGCACCCGCCATGGCCCGATGCAAGGTGCGCATGGCCGCATCCGCGAGGCGGTGGTCGCGGCCGTTCATCACGGCGTCGATGGCCGTCGCAGCCAAGCGACCCGCGGCAAAGCGCGACGCGGGCGCATCTTCGACGGCGCGCTCGAGATGCACCAACGCCGCGCGTCGGTCGTAGGGCCGGCCGCGGCGCGGATCGTGGACGAGGCATCGCTCGCCGCGCAAGACGCTCTCCAGAGCTTCCCATTCGAGATCGCCGATGTCGCGAAAGACGCCGAGCTCCCCCTCGAGCGGGCGGCACAAGTCCTCGAAGGCCTCGCAGAGCGTGCGGCCGGCTCCGCGATCGTCCAAATGCGCCTCGACGCGCGCACGGGTAACGCCGTCGCGGGGGTCGAACGCGAGCAATTGGATCGAGCCGGGAAGGCCATCGGCGGGCGGCTCGAAGGCGCCGGTCATCACCATGTGCACGTCGGGCGGCGTTTCTCCGCGTGCGGAAAGATCGCGCCAGGCCTGCGGCGGAAGGAACGTCTCCACCGGCTTGGGCCCTTTGTTCTCCTCGGGCTCTTGCGACATCAATTGCGCGAGGGCGACGCTCTCACCACGGAGCTGCACGAACCCGTGCACGAGGGCCGCGAGGCCGAGGCCCAGCCCCTCCCCCGATGGCGGAACCCCGAACGGAATGACGACGACCCGCGGTGACGACGACATGGCTCCGTCCCCTCTCGTCTTAGGGTGACGCTCTCCGAGGATTGAATGCAATGCGCACGTGGATGCGAGCTCCCCCCTCGGGCGGGCTGGAAAAGCCCAGTTTGGATAGGACGGCCGAGGTGCACACCTTGAGCTCCTCGGGGCCCGTCCACGGTTCGACTTGCTGCTGCACGATTCGGCCTTGCGGATCGAGCTGCAGGGTGAAAACGCCCTGAGCCTGCACGGACGTCGCCCCGGTGCGTGCGCCCTTTTCGCATGCATGAAGGCCGGGGCGCGCTTGCTCCATGATGACGTAGGCCTCGGCGGCGTAGGCGTCGGAGGCCGATCCGCCGGAGGCCGCGTAGCCGTTTCGCGGGGCAAAGACCGCAGGAATGACCACGGTTCGCGTGCTCCCATCCGACGGCGCCTCGATGGTGAGGCGGGAGACCTCCGTCACCATGCAGTCGACCACGTCGATGGGCAGGCCGCAGGTGGCGTAGTTCTCCACGGACGCGATTTTCCCGCCCGGACCGACCCGTGCTGCGATGGCCGCGCGGCCGTCGCCGTTGGATCGGTGCAACGTGCCCTTGGTGTAGCAGCTTCGAAACGGCTTCAGCGTCTGCTCGATGGCCCGCTCGGTCACCGCCGAGTCGTGCGGTGCGTCGGAAACGTGCGCCGGGATCCAGGCCTGCCCGAGGCTGCCGCTCGACGGGCAATGCGCGAAGCGGTCGACCCCGCTGCCGTGAATTTCCAGCTCGGAGAGCTCCAGCTCGAAACCGCGGCGCTCGAAAGCCGTGTCGGCGGGCTTCGCATCCCCGCAGGCCGCGAGACAAAAAGCGAAGGCAAGCGAAAAGAAGGCGGCTCCCCCTGGCCTCTTGACCATGACGAACATGCGGACGTGCACTATTACCACGCACATGGCATCGCGAGCACGCGGCTCTCATTCGGGTGGCGAGACCCTTTTCGCAGCCGCGGCGCGAAACGATCCGTCGGCGAAGGCGCACGTGCCGCTCGCGGAGAGGATGCGGCCGCACCGACTCGAGGAGTTGGTCGGGCAGGCGCACCTGTTCGGGCCGAACAAGCTGCTGACCCGCGCCATCGCCGGCGATCGGCTGCCGTCCATGATTCTGTGGGGACCGCCCGGTGTAGGTAAAACGACGCTGGGTCGCATCGTGGCGGAGGGGACGAAGGCGGAGTTCGTGCTCTTCAGTGCGGTCCTGGGCAGCCTCGCCGACCTGCGGCAGATCGTGGGCGAGGCGCGCGAGCGGCTCGACTACCACGGCAAGCGCACCATCGTGTTCGTCGACGAGATCCACCGCTTCAACAAGGCGCAGCAGGATGCGTTCTTGCCGCACGTGGAGGCGGGCACCATCACACTGATTGGCGCCACCACGGAAAATCCGTCGTTCGCCGTCAATGCGGCGCTCCTTTCGCGGTGCAAAGTGTTTCGGCTCGAGCAGCTCGACGAAAAGGAGCTCACGTCGCTTCTCGAACGCGCGCTCGCCGACGAAGGGCGTGGCCTCGGTGCGCGGAAGGTGCGCGCCACGCCCGATGCACTGACGGCCATCGCGCGGCTCGCGCGCGGGGATGCGCGGCGGGCGCTCACCACGCTGGAAACCACGGTGGACTATCTCGATACGGCGGGCGAGCAGGAGCTCACCGCCGACGCGGTGATCGCGGGCCAGAGCCACGATCCGCTGCTGTACGACAAGGCGGGCGAGGAGCACTACAACGTGGTGAGCGCGTTCATCAAGTCGATGCGCGGCTCGGATCCCGATGCGGCGGTCTACTGGATGATGCGCATGCTCGATGCGGGCGACGATCCGCTGTTCGTGCTGCGCCGCATGCTCATTTTCGCGAGCGAGGACGTGGGCAATGCCGATCCGCGCGCGCTCATGGTCGTCGAAGCCGCCGACAGCGCGTTTCGCCGGATCGGCATGCCCGAGGGTCTGTACGCGATGGCGCAAGCCGCGACGTACCTGGCGGCCACGGTGAAGTCGAACGCGGCGGGCAAAGCCTGGCAGCGGGCCCGCGCCCTCATCGAGCAGCACGGCGCGCTTCCGGTGCCGAAGAAGCTGCGCAATGCCGTCACGTCGCTGATGAAGAACGAGGGCTACGGCCAAGGCTACAAGTACGCGCACGACTTCGAGGGCGGCGTCGTGCCCGGTGAGACGTACCTGCCGGAGGCGCTGGTCGGCGAGGCCATTTACGAGCCGGCCGACCGTGGCGAGGAAGCGCGCATCCGCACGCGCATCGAAGGGCTGCGCGCGGCCGTGCAAGAGAAGAAAGAGAACAGCGAGTAGCGGCTATTCCTCGCCGAGCTCGAAGAGCACACCCTGCAGGGCGGTGCGCAGCTCGCCGAGGGCGTGGGATTCTCCCTTTCGCGTGGCCACGGCGACGCCGGCCTCGAGCCAATCGCGTGCCTCGGACCAGCGCTCGCACTTGCTCAGCATTTGGCCGCACATCAAGTACATGGGCACGTAGTCGGCGTTGAAGGTGCGCAAGGTGGTGAAGGTTTGCAGCGCTTCGTCGTATCGCTCGGCCTTGCTGTATTCCAGCGCGAGGCCGTACCACGCGAGGGGATCCGTCGAACCGTCGGCGGTAATTTTCTCGAGGAATTTGAGGCGCTTCGCGCTCTTCTCGTCCAACTCGGCCATGATGTTCAGCTCCTCTCCACCACGCCGATGTACGGGAGGTTGCGGTACTTCTCCGCCCAGTCCAATCCGTAGCCCACGACGAAGCGGTCTTCGATGGTGAAGCCCAGGTAGTCGACCTTCACCTGCACCTTGGCGCGCGCCGGTTTGTGCAACAGGGCGCAGACCTTCACGCTGCGCGGGGCGCGCGTGCGAAACAGGTCGATCAGGTGCGCGATGGTCAGGCCGGTGTCGACGATGTCTTCGACGATGAGCACGTCCTCGCCTGCGATGGGGCGCGACAGGTCTTGCGTGATTTGCACCACGCCGCTCGACTCCGTTCCCTCGCCGTAGGAGCGCATCCCGAGGAAGTCGATGCGAACGGGGGCATCGATGGCGCGGGCGAGATCCGCCGCGAAGACGAAGCTTCCTTTGAGGACACACACCAGAACCGGGGGGTTGGCCCTGTAGTGGTCGGAGATCTCCGCACCCAGCTCGTGGACGCGCTTGTCGATCTCCTCTTTCGAAATCATCGTGACGATACGTTCCGACATGGTGCGGCGGATGCTACTTCGCGAACGCCACGTGTTCCACTAGGACTCTCCTTCATGGCCCGTCCCCGCGCCGATCCGACGCTTTTGAGGCAGGTCGCCATCGCCGTTTTCGGCTTGGTGGCCGATCATGGAATCGACGGCACGTCCATGCGTGCCGTGGCCGCCGCCACGGGCCTGAGCACCGGGACGCTGAACTACCACTTCGAAAACAAGCGCGGGCTCATTCGGTTCGCGCTGTCGTACGCCTACCAGCCACCGCCCGATTGGAGCGCACACGAAGGCGACACCGGCTCCGCCCTCCGCCGATTGTTCCAGCGTTACCTGCTCCAGCGCGACCAGGTGCGCGTGTGGTGGCGATTTTGGTGCGCCATCACCGCCGCGGCCTCGAGCGATCCCGAGATGGCCGAGTGGCAAATGCGCACGCACCAGGCCCTCGTTGGCTTTTTTGCCGCCGTCCTTGGACCGGCCGAACGCCGCGGCGAGCTCGCCTCCCGGGTCGATGCCGACGCCGAGGCGGAGCGCCTGGTCGCCCTCGCGCACGGCCTCGCCCTCCGCCAGCTCGTCGACCCTCGACCGGAGGTCTTCGATCTGTGCAAATCGCTCTTGGAGCAGGAAATCGAGCGGGTTTGCACAAGTCGCACAGACGTGCGACTTTAAAGAATGGACGATGACGTCGGCCGCCTCGAACGCGACGGCTATGTGATCCTCGAGGGCGTCTTGAACGAGCGCGAGCGGGCGGAGCTCCAGAAGGCGCTGGCCCCGTTCGAGCGGGAACGGCCACGCGGGCGCAATCCATTCGAGGGTGAATTTTCCACGCGCGTTTACTCGCTCGCGGGCAAGGGGGAGGTGTTTCTCGCACTCGCGGAGCATCCGCGCATCGCCGCGCTGCTCGATGCGCTCCTCGCCCCGAATTGGCTGCTCTCCACGCTGCAATCGATTCGCCTTCACCCCGGCGAGACGCGCCAGGGCTGGCACACGGACGACAGCTTTTACATGCCGCAGCGGCCGCGCGCGATGCGCTTTGGCGTGTCGACGATCTGGGCGCTGGAAGACTTCACCGCCGAAAACGGCGCCACCGAAGTCGTCCCCGGCAGCCACCTGTGGGGCTTCGAGCACCCCGACGATCGCGCCCACACCGTGGTCCCAGCGATCATGCCGGCCGGCTCCGTGCTCGTCTTCGATGCGGGCCTCTGGCACCGCGGGGGCGCGAACCGATCGCGGGGAACGCGGCTTTGCATCAGCCCGCAGTATTGCCAGCCGTGGCTTCGGCCCCAGGAGTCGCAGCTCTTGATTGCGTCGGCCGAAATCGTCCGGCGGGCCTCGCCGAGGCTGCAGAGCATGCTCGGCTACAGCATTCACCCGCCTTTCATCGGCCACGTCGACGGTATGCATCCTTTGCGAACCGCCGATCCCAGCTACCGCCATCACAAGACGAACGCGGCGGCGGTGGCCAATGCGGTGCTGCCCGCATCCACGCGATAACGATGTATAAAGCGGCCATGCGCGCTCTTTCGTTCGGTAGGCCTCTTTTCGGTGCAGCCACGCTCCTTGCGCTGGCCCTTGCCGCGTGTGCGTCGGGCTCGTCGTCCCCGCCGCCGGCCACGGTTGACGTTCCCCCCGCGGGCAGTGCATCCAGCGAGGCGCCCGCGACCAGCGCGCCCGCCGCGAGCGGGACGGCCTCGACGTCGACGCCGAAGCAGTGCGGCTGTTCCTTGTGCGAGCCGGTGGTGAGCGAAGACGCCTGTAGCACCGATGCCGACTGCGCTCCGTCGGTCCCTTGCCACGCACCCGCATGTGTGGCCAAGGCCAAGGCGGTGCCGCGCAAGCCCGACACGATGTGCACCATGATGATGGCCTGTACCTCGGCCGACTCGAACACGTGCGGCTGTCTAAAGGGCAAGTGCGCGCTCTACCCGAAGTCCTCACCGTAGCCCGCACGTAACCCGAGCCCGAAAGCCGCACGTCATGCCGCAAAAAGAGCGAGTGCTGGCGTTTGCCTTCGTCACGGTGTTCCTCGACCTCGTGGGCTTCGGGATCATCATCCCGCTGCTGCCCTTCTACGTGAAGTCGATGGGCGGGACGGCCGAGACGGTGGGCTTCATTCTTTCGTCGTTCTCGCTGACCCAGCTCCTGCTGACGCCGGTGCTGGGGCGCCTCAGCGATCGCGTGGGACGAAGGCGGGTCATCCTCGTGTCGCTGGCAGGGAACGCCGTTTCCATGGCCCTGTTTGCGCTGGCCACCAAGGTCTCGCTCCTTCCGCTGCTCTTCATTTCGCGCATCGTGGCCGGTGCGACGTCGGGCAACATTGCGGCCTGCCAAGCGGCCATCGCCGACGTGACGGATGCCGAGGATCGCACGAAGGGCATGGGCCGCATCGGTGCGGGCGTCGGCCTGGGCATGGTCCTGGGCCCGGTGCTCGGAAGCGCGGCGAGCCACTTCGGCGAATGGGCGCCGCCGCTCGTGGCCTCGGCGCTCGCGCTCGCGGATTTCGCGGCGGCCTTCTTCTTCATGCCGGAAACGCGGCGCCCCGAATCGGTGAGCCTCCGCGACGTCACGGGCGCGACGGATCAGCGCCCCAGTTTGTGGGAGGCGATTTCGCAGCGCGGGATCCTGATCGTCTTCGCGTTGTATTTTTTGACGTTTCTCTACCTGAGCACCATCAACGTCACCCTCCCGCTCATCACGAACGTGCGCCTCGGGTGGACCGAACGCGAGATCGGGCACGTTTTCGGTCTCTTCGGGCTCATCATGCTCGTGATTCAAGGGGGTCTCATCGGGCGCATGTCCCGTGCTTGGGGCGCGCGGCGGTTGATCATCGCCGGATCGGTGTGCGCCATGTGTGGGCTGCTGGTCGTGGCGTGGAGCGGCCAGGTGGCGGCCGTGGTGGTGGGGCTCGTGCTGCTCGGGGCAGGGCTCGGCGTGATTAACCCTTGCTTGTCGACCTTGGCCGCCGAATTGGCCGGCAGCTCGCGGCGGGGCGCCATCCTCGGCTTTGCACAATCGGCCGGAGGGCTGGCGCGCACGCTGGGTCCCACGGCCGCCGGCATCTTGTACGCGCGCATTGGACCGAGCGCACCGTTCACCAGCGGCGCAGGCGCAGCGCTCGTGTCGATCACGTTGGCCTCCGTCTTTCTGCGCCCGCGCAAGCCCGCCTGACGGCGTCCATTGTCCGCACGCAGCACGGCGTGCCATTAAGGATTCATGCGCATCGCACTCTGTTCCGACGAGCCGTATCCGGTTCATCAGATCATCGCGGATGAGGTGAAACGCCGAGGCCACGAGGTGGTTCCCTTCGGCGCCGTGGCCAGCGCCCACGACGAGCCTTGGGCGGAGGCGGCAGAGCAAGCCGCCCTCGCCGTACGCCGAGGGGAGTGCGACGAGGGCATCTTTCTCTGCTGGACCGGGACGGGCATCAGCATCGCCGCCAACAAGGTGGAAGGGATCCGCGCCGCGCTGTGTGCGGACCCACCCACCGCAGCGGGCGCCCGCGTGTGGAACCATGCGAACGTGCTCTGCCTCTCGAACCGCACCCTGTCGGGCGACGTCGCCAAGGAGATCCTCGCCGCGTGGTTCGATACGCCTCCCGGCGACAAAGGGTCCGCCGGCGTCGCGCGGTTGGCCGACGTGGAACGGCGCCATCGCAAGTAAACGCAGGGTCATTCGGCGGACCTCACGGAGATGGACCGGCCGTCCGTCTCGACGAGAACGGCTCCATGGCGATCCGTCCGGTACGTGCGCACGCCGGCCGCGTGCAACGTGGCCAGCGTGATGCCGGCCGGATGACCAAAGCGGTTGCGCGCCCCCGCCGAGATGATGGCCCACTCGGGACGAATGGCCGCGACGAAGTCGGCCGACGTCGAAGTGCGGCTCCCATGATGCCCCACCTTGAGAACATCGGCGCGCAACGCACCGGCCGGAAGCCGCAAGAGATCGCCTTCTTCCTCCCGTTCCGCATCGCCCGTGAAAAGAATGTGCCGCGAGCCGTAGCCAATTCGAAGCACGAACGAATTGTCATTGGGCCCGCGGTCCGCCGATGCCTCCGGGCACGGCGCCAACACCTCCACGGTGACCCCGCCGATGGCGTGAACCCCGCAGAGCGTCTCCGGCCGCTGCACGAGCGTGCCCTTCGCGCGCGACGTGCGAAGCCATGCCGCGTACGCGCCACCGGTGCCTTCGCGCTCCCCCTGACCCGTGTCCCAAAGCGCGCGCACGGCGATGCCATCGAGCCCCGTGGGAAGGCCCCCGAAATGGTCCGGGTGCGGATGCGATAACACCACGAGCGCAAGGGCGTCGCGACGGCGCGCACGCAACGTGGGGGCAATGACGCGGGCCCCGACATCGACCGGGCTGCCGACGATGCCGCCTCCGTCGATCAGCATGGCTTCGCCATTGGGAAGATCGATGAGCGCCGCATCGCCCTGCCCCACATCGAGAAAGGTGACCCGCAGCTTTCCCGAGGGCGCACCATCCCGGCGCGCGGGGATCTCCAAGGCAACACAGAGCGCCAGGCAGGTCGCCATCACGACCAGCCGGCGCGAGGAGCGCTGGAGAAGCCCCCATGCAAGAAGGGCAAACGCAAGCACGGCGAGCTGCGCGGACGTGGGGGGCGGTATCTCGATCGATAGCCAACCAATGCGCGCGAAGGCGCGGGCGATGCCGCGTACGGTGGCGAGGGCCAGCGAGGCCACCCAAGCGCACCCCCGCTCCGCCATGGGCAGCGGTGCCAGGAGCGCATGGACCAGACAAAGCGGCAGCGACACGATTTCCCCCACCGGAACGGCAAGAAGGTTCGCGAGCACGCCGCCGAGGGGCAGCGTCGTCGAAAGCAGGGACGTCACCGGTGCACATGCCACCGTGGCGCCCAAGGTCGCGGCCAGCGGCTGCGCAAGCTTTCCCGGAAGGCGCAGCGCGCTCGAGAACGCATTGGCCATGGCCGGACGAAAGACGAACAGACCCGCCGTCGCCAAAACGGAGAGCACGAAGGACAGATCGTACGCCACGAGCGGGTCCAGCCAGGCCATCCCGACGATGGAGAGGCCGAGGGCACGCGCACCATCACCTCGGCGGGCGAGAAGCCGCGCCAAAAGGATCACACTGGTCATCCACGCCGCGCGAAGCGCCGAGCCACTCGAGCCGGCGAAATCGGCATAGAGAAACGAGACGACGATGCCCACGGCATCGGCGAGGCGACCGGCATCGATGCGCGCCGAGATGCCCTCGATGCGAATGAAGCACGCGCGCAGGAGGCGCGTCAGCCCCAGCACCACGAGAACGAGGTGCATGCCCGAAACGGCAAGAAGGTGCGACAGCCCGCTCCCGCGGAAGGCCGCGGCGTCGTCCGAGGTGAGATCGTTTTCGCCGAGCACCATGGCTCGTGCCATGGGCGCGGTATCGGCGGGGAACGTCGCATCGATGCGCGTGCGCACGGCCGCCCGGGTGCGATCGATCCAGGCCGGCGGCCCACGCCCGCGCGCGAGCAGGTGTCGATCGAGAAGACCTCCGGAACGAACGGCACCTCGCCGCACCTCCGCCGGAAGCGGATCGCTCGTGTCGAAGTTGGTCAGCCGTTCCGGGGGGCCCAGCTGAGCGACGAAGGCCACCCGATCGCCGCGCGCAAGGGGCTCACCCGCAACGTCGGTGTCGTACAACGAGGCCTGAAACGGCGTGCGAATGGTGCGCTCGCCGCACGAGACATCCAGCACCTCGCCCAGCCAGCGCACGGAACCTCCCATGCGCACCGGGGAACCGACGACCCGCGCAGTGCCATCGCAGCGTTGAATGCCCGGTGCGTCTTCCCCCACCCGGGCCAGCACGTCTTCGTGCGCCGCGATGGCGTGACCGGCGCGAAGCCAACCGACACCCAGGCCAAGCGCCACCAGGACCGTCATGAGGAGAGCTCGCCCCTTGGTGAGGTGCACGCACACGAGGCAAGCCACCGCGACCGCAAGCACCTCTGCCGCGTGATGACGCAGCAAGGCGCCGCTCGTCATGGCGAGCCCCACCGCCAGCACGGGATCGACGTACATGCCCAGGCCAACAGCAGCGCCCGTGCCGTTCGCTTGCCTGCGGAAATCCGCTATTTTGGCCCCTAGGCCCCTGTCCCGGACGATTTCGGGCCTGTCCCGGACAGGCTTACAAAAGGCTCGGGCCGTTGGCGGTCCTTGCGCGGGCGCCCACTCTAAACTAGGGTCCCCGCCCCATGTCCGACACGAAGTTTGCTCAGCTCCTCTCCTCGAAAAAGATCGACCCGCGCCGCGTTCTCGTGGCCTCGCGCGCGATCGAGCGACTGACCCGCGAAGACCGCACGATCCGGCTGGCCAAGCGCCGCGCCAAGGGTGGTGAGGGCGACAAGGCCGAGAAGGAGACGCGCAAGCCGCACAGCGGACGTCCGGTCACCCCGCGCGCGCTCGATGCAGCCCTCAAGGGTGGCGATTTGAGCGGCCCGGCAAAGACCCGCCTCCTCCGCGCCGTGAACAAGGTGCTGGAGCAGAAGAAGCAGGAGCCGGTCGACATCAAGGCGCTTTTCTAGTCTTTCGCCTCAATCTCGCCCTTCCTTCGCAAGCCATCCCTTCGCGCTGTGCGCCGCAGCGCGTCGTGATGTTGAAAATTCGCCCTCTCCGCACGACGCGTGCAGTGTGCAATCCATGCTGCCGATTGCGCTCGTCATCGTCGTCGTGCTTTTCACCGTCGATGTGCTGGACCTCGCCAACCGCCGCCGCCCCCGCCCTCGCCTCCTCCGCTAAGTCCGCGGGGCCCATTGGGCATGCACCGGCATCGAAGTCACCCAAGGCGGCTTCGAAGCGAGTGAATGTTGACGTTTTCCTGCGCAACGTTAGAGCGTGGTGGGTGCGGCGCTCGTTTTCGATTCCAACCTCGTGCGGGGTTGGCGCATGAGTCCGGAGGGACGTAAGTCCGGGACCGTGCTTGGACCTGGGGAAGCTTCCCCGGGCGAGGCGGCCAAGGCCTACACTGCGGGTGCGGAGGCCGCCGCCGCGGCTGCACGAACAACGACGACGAAGACCTTTGCGGTTGCGAGCCCCGTTGCGGTGGCCCCCGTTCAGGACGACGCGATCCTTTCGGACGCGATCCGCGGGAACACGGCTGCGTTCCGCGCACTGTATGCGCGACACCGCGCGGACGTCGCACGGCTCGTCTATCGGATGCTGGGCGCCAGTGCGGACCTCGACGATGTCGTCCAGGAAGTCTTCTTCCAGGTCTATCGCAGCCTCAAAGATTTTCGCGGACAGTCGAAATTCTCCACCTGGCTTCATCGTGTGACGGTCAACGTCGTTCTCATGCATCGGCGCGCGGCCCGCAGCCGCCCCATGTTGACGGACGAGGCCCCGCCCGATTTGAGTGCGGATCCACGCGTGGCGCTCCCAGACGAGGATGCAGCGCGTCGAGAACGCGTTCGTGCTTTTCAGCGGCTGCTGGAGCGGCTGCCCGACAAGAAACGCATCGTCTTCGTTCTGCACGAGCTCGAAGGGATCGCCCCTGCGGAGATTGCAAAGATCGTCGACGCACCTGTACTTACCGTGCGCACCCGTCTGTTCTATGCACGGCGTGAGATCGAAGCGATGTTGGCCGACGAACCGTCGCTCGCCGGGCTAAAATCTACGATCGATCTGGAGGACGGGGGGGATCCATGAGACGCGATCGAAAGACGGCACTCGACGTCATACTGCGCGAAGCCCGCGAGGACTTGGTTCCCAAGAACCGCGGCATCGATGGAGATTTCTCCGCCATCGACGAGAAGCTCTTCGAACGCATCGCCCGCGAGCCCGTCTCCATTTCGGAGTCACGAACGGGACGCGAGCGGAGTGCGGTGCGATCGCCCCGGCTCTGGGGCGGCGTTGCGTTGGTGGCAGCGGCCGCGGCGGCGTTCGTCGTCTTTCGCAGTCCGACCCGAACGCCCATCGAGAATACCCTCGTGCAGGGCACGCAAATCGGAACGCAGCCCACCGAGGTTTCCCCGAACGCAGCCCCCGAACGAGCACGCGGTGAATCGGCCGCATCGCTCCGCGAACGTCAGGGCACGGGGGAGATCCGCATCGCCGGAACCGCCGTCGAACCGGGGCACACCCTCGCGCTGTCCGAGTCGGTGGAAACGGCCGATGCGCGCGCCATCTTCATCAGCGGGCCGGAATCGCGTCCCGCCGTCACGTGGCTCCTCGAAGAGCGTTCCCGCGTCGAGGTGCAGCACGCACAGCTGCCGCTGGTTCTCACGCTCACCAAGGGCGCGGTCGAAGCGCAGGTTGCTCCGGTCGACCATGGTGAAGCCTTTGCCGTGGACATCGATGGCGTCCGCGTCGCCGTGCACGGAACGCACTTGCGCGTCTCGCGCGAGGGCGGACACGTGGCGGTCGATCTGACCGAAGGCGTCGTCGCCGTCGGCCCGATCCCGAGCGCCGGCCTCACCGAGGGCACCGTGGTGAATGCACCGGCGCACGTCGAGTTCGAAACGGCCGACATCTCCGGCTCCTTCCGGCTCGATCGCACGCCCACGTCCATTCGCACGCCGGTGCAGTTGGGCGGGCATCGGCCCGATGCATCGCGCCCGCAACTGCGCGAGACACTTGCGCGCGAGAAGACGCCCGACGTACGCACCGCATCGGCACCCGCCGCGCCGATGAAGCCCGAAGAGATCATCGCCAAAGGCGTGCGCGCCTGCGTCGCGAGCCAGCTTCGCGAGGCGACCGTCCGCGTGACGGTCAGCTCCAAGCTTTCGCTCAAGGTCGCCGAGGACGGATCGGTGTACTTTGCACGCTTCAATCCACCGCTCGCCCCCGAGGCGCAGGAATGCGCCTCGCGCATCATCTACAAGACGAGATTCCCCCACGGCGGCGACGTCGAGATCCCGCTTTCAAGTGAGTGAGTGACGAGCTTCGCGAATCGGCGCTACCGGCCTTCGCTCGCGCGCACGATCTCGGTGATGGCAAACGTCTCCCGGGCGCTCAAGGTTCGGAATTGGACGCCCATTCCATGGGGATGTGTCCACCGAACGACGCCCGGTATCGCAAAGGCTGAACGTTGCCCAGGCAACGTCAATTCGATCACGACCTCGTCGCCGAAGCCTGGAGGATCGACGGTCTCGACGAACATGCCACCGAGCGAAATATCCTTGGCGCGCCCCGTGCGCCTGTCCGCCTCTTTGGCTTTGGACACGAACTCGACGACCAGATCGATGGGGGCACGCGGCGTCCGACGTAACTCCACGGGAAACCTCCAAGTGCTTTTCCAAGTGCGCGGAAAAGCGAGCAAAACTCTAACGTAGCATGAGCTTACTTTTCTTTACGAACCCCGGCGACTTTTCGCGGCGACAATGTCGTCCAAGGATTGGTTGCTCTGTAAGAAAATGATTCGAGCGCTCCTGATTGACGATGACGAAGAACTCGCGCGGCTCTTGCGCGAATACCTGGCGACCCACCAAGTCGAGCTGGAACACGCCGCCACCGGACCCAAGGGGCTGGAACGGCTCGCCCGCCCGGCAGCCGCAGCCGTCGATGTCGTCTTGCTGGACGTCATGCTGCCGGGAATGGATGGGTTTGCCGTATGCCGCACCATCCGCGAAACCCGGCCTGAGCTGCCCATCCTGATGCTGACGGCCCGCGGGGACGACAACGATCGCATCGTTGGCCTCGAGCTGGGGGCCGACGATTACGTCCCCAAACCGTACAACGCACGTGAACTGCTCGCGCGCATGAAGGCGGTCCTCCGGCGCACTCGCGGAGGTTCGCCGCAGGCGGCCGATGTTCAACGCCGAGCCGCGAACATGGGCGACGTGCTCGAGGTGGGCGATCTCCGGGTCGACGTCCCCGGGCATGCGGCGGCGCTCGGAGAAAAAGCCGTGCCGCTGACGTCGTTCGAGTTTCGCGTGCTCGTTGCCCTGGCGCGGCGGGCCGGTGAGACGGTGACGCGTGAGGAGCTCGCGGCGGCGGTCAAAGGAGGAGGCGATGCGGCAGCGACCGCCGGCTATGATCCCTCGGTGGATCGCTCGCTCGACGTGCACATCAGCCACCTGCGGCAAAAACTTGGGGACGATCCGCGCGATCCGCGTCGGATCCGAACGGTGCGCGGCGTAGGCTACGTGCTCGTGCAGCCCGCGCGGTGAGCCCGTGCTTCGCCTGAAGACGCGCATCTTTCTCTGGTTTCTCGCGGCCATCGTCTTCGCCATGGGCACGAGCACCCTCACCGTCGCGCTCATGCGCCCCGAGGCCCCGCCCGTGCCCAGCGGCATGATGGGGCGCAACATCGCCTCGCGGCTGGAGACCCTCTGGGACGATGCCGGCGCGGCCGAAAACTACATCGCCGAGATGCGCGAACTCTCCGGCTACGCTTTCGAGCTGCGCCGCGATCCGCACGCCATCCCGGAGAATGCGCGCCGCGGTCGCGGACGTGGCCCCTTTCTGTTCGACCGGGAACGCAACGGCTACATCCCCGTCATGCGCCATGGCGAAATCCTGGGCGCGGTCGCATTCCCCGCGAACATCCCCAACACGCGCTGGTGGCGTCTTTTTGCCGGTCTGCTCGCCGGAGCCCTGGTGCTCGCGCTGGCAGCGGATCGCGTTGCACGCGATCTGGCGAGGCCGCTCGAGCGCGTGGCAGATGCGGCGCATCGTTTCGGCGGCGGGGAGTTGGGCGCGCGTACGGGCGTCGGTGGCGCGTCCGCCAGCAAACCCGTGTCCGACGAAGTGCACCAAGTGGCCAGCGCCTTCGACGCGATGGCCGAACGCGTCGAGCGCACCCTGCGCGATCAGCGGGAGCTGCTCGCGGCCATCAGTCATGAACTGCGCTCCCCGCTCGGGCGTGCGCGCGTGGCGCTCGAAATCGCGCGGGAGCAGCAAGGCACCACCGCACTGGATCGCGTGGAGCGGCAGCTGGTCGACGTGGACGCCATCCTGTCGGACCTTTTGGCGGTCACACGTGCGGGGCTCACGGATCTGCGCACGGAAAAAGTGGGCTACCTCGCCTGGGTGCGGGCGCGCATGGCCACCGAGCGCCCCGGCGATGTGGAGCTCGTGATCGAGGACGAAAGCATCGAAACGGCGCAGGTGACCATCGATGGAGCGTTGCTCGGGCGGGCGCTGCACAACCTGCTCGCGAATGCCCGGGCCCATGGGCATCCCGAAACAGAGCCGTTGCTCGTCGAGGTCTCGCGCACGTCGGATGGGAAGCTCCGCACCACGGTCCGCGACCGCGGGCCTGGCTTTGCGCCCGAGCTTTTGCCGCGAATCTTCGACCCATTCGTGCGGGGGGATGTCGCTCGGGTCCGGCCGGAATCGTCCGCAACCGGAGGGACGGGCCTCGGTTTGGCCCTGGTTCGGCGCATCATCGAGGCTCATGGGGGGTCCGTCTTTGCCCAGAACGGCAAAAATGGCGCAGAAGTGGGCTTCGACCTCGTGCTCGGATAGTCTCGCCGGTGATCGGCAAAGGACGAGCCGCACGTACATCTGATAAGCTCCGCCCGAAACTACCCCATGGAGATCGAGCTCGGCATCGTCTGCGGGCGTTGCGACTGGTACAGCCCTATGAAGACCGCCACGTGCCCATCGTGTGGGCACGGGCTTGCGCTTTTTCCGCGACCAGCGTCGATACCTCCGACGGCGCGCGATACCCACATCGATGTGGAGGGCGAGCTCGCGTCACGCGAGCCTGCACCGAGTCAGCCCGATCTGGAGAACAGCGACATTGCGCCCCCGTCGGCGCTCTTCTTGGATCCCCTTCGTCCGCGGCGCGGATCGTCCGCGGCGGCGAATCTCGAC
This sequence comes from Sorangiineae bacterium MSr12523, assembly GCA_037157775.1. NCBI lineage: Bacteria > Pseudomonadati > Myxococcota > Myxococcia > Myxococcales > Pendulisporaceae > Pendulispora > Pendulispora brunnea. Next base: position 781,509 of record CP089982.1, on the reverse strand, counting down.
AACGCCAGCCCGCGTTCGGGCGAGGGCCCGAAGTCCGCGGAACCCCCCCCTCCGACGCCGCCGCCCGTCAGCACGGGGCGGGTGCCTGGGCAACAACGAATGGGTGACTCGGCGGTGTCGTCATCGGGGGCATTCGACAGCCGCGTTTCGACTCGGACGCGGTCGACGTCGACTTCATCTTTGCGCGAAGCGGAAAATTCTGTTTTGCAACAGGGTGCGTCAGGTGAGCGTGCGCAAGCCAAAGGCGCTCTTGGACAAGTTGCATCCGGATTGAGTCTGGAGGAACTCATGGATCAAGCGAAAAACTTCGTCTGCAGGTCGTGCTCGACCCCCGTGCCGATGGGGCACAAGTTCTGCGGTCGGTGCGGTGCCGCGGTTCCTCCCGAGATCTTGAATGCGCGGACGCAGTTTTTCGGTCAGCTCCAGGTTCCGGGCAAAGCCAAGCTCATTTTGATCCGCGGCGAAGGGGTCGAAGGGCTCTCGTACCAGCTCAACGCCGAGCAACACATCGTGGGTCGCAACGGGCAGCTCGTCTTCCCCGACGATCCCTTCGTGTCGCCGAAGCACGCGAACCTGTTCTACCGAAGCGGCAAATTGGTGGTGCGCGACGAGGGCTCGCTCAACGGCGTGTTCCTGCGCGTGCGCGGCACCGTCGACATCGCGGTGGGCGATCACTTCCTCGCGGGTGAGCAGCTCTTTCGCATCGACGCCACGCCGAAACAGGCCGACGGCCCCGCACCCGATGGCACGTACTTCTATTCGTCCCCGAAGCACCAGAGCCCCTTCCGCATCACGCAGCTGCTGCAAGGCGGCGCCACGGGCATGACGGTGTGTGCGCGCAACCAGGGATTGCAGATCGGGCGCGAAGGCGGGGATTTGAACTTCCCGACGGATCTCTACATGAGCGCCTCGCACTGCAAGCTGGAGGAGAACACCGGGCGGCTGACGCTGACGGATCTCAACAGCCGCAATGGGACGTACGTCCGTCTCAAGGGCGAGCGCGAGCTCACGCACGGGGATTACCTGTTCATCGGGCGCAAGCTGCTGCGCGTCGAGATCACGGCAGCGTAAGCTTATTTCTTGCCGTTGCGTTTCTCGCGTGGGGGGGTGAGACCCGCCGTGAGGCCGGCGGCGCGGCGGGTGAGGCTCGCCAACACCGAGATGACGTTGACCGGAACGGCGTCGAGGAGCGACTCCAGATCGAACGGGCCATCGATGCCGGGCAGCAGCGCTTCGAAGAGAACACCGAAGCGGTCGTACTTGCGCGAGAGATCGTGAAGGCGCGTGCGGAGGGCCTCGGCCTCCTTGCCGCGGGCATCGCCTAGCAGCGAAAGCGCGCGCTGGGAGAGGGCGCGCTTGTCGGCGACGACCCGGCGCAGGCGCGCGAGGTAGGCGCCGATGATGACATCGGGGTACTTGCCGCGAAGCGAGTAGGCATCGAAGCGCTCGCCGGAGATGCGCTGGCGCTCCACGATGCCGGCCGCCTCGAGGTTCTTCAGGTTGCCGAAGATGTTGCTCTTGGAGCGACCGAGCGTAAGGCTCAGTTCGTCCATCGAGACGGGGCCTTCGGCCAAGTAAAGCGCCGCCACGATTTGCCCGCCGAGGCGCGTGACGCCGGGAAAGCTTGCAGCGACCTCGGCACCGACACCTTCGAGCAGGGTCCGCTGGGCCAGCGCGACCGCATCCTGGTCTTGGGATTCGCGAGAAGAGCGAGCTGCCCGAGGCATGTCCCTGCACAGTACTCCGGCCAGGGGATCTTCGGGAGCCTGTGGTGCTAGCGTCTTCACATGGGATCGCACGAAAATCGGCTCGCGAAGGAAGCGTCACCGTACCTGCTTCAACATGCGAAAAATCCGGTCGACTGGTATCCGTGGGGCCCCGAGGCGCTCGAGCGCGCGGCCCGCGAGGACCGGCCGATCCTGCTGTCGATCGGCTACTCCGCCTGCCACTGGTGCCACGTGATGGAGCGCGAAAGCTTCGAGGATCCGGACATCGCGCAGGCGATGAACGAGCTCTTCGTGAACATCAAAGTGGACCGCGAGGAGCGGCCGGATCTCGATCAGATCTACCAACTGGTGGTGCAGTTGATGGGGCAGAACGGCGGCTGGCCACTCACGGTGTTCCTCACGCCGGACAAAAAGCCGTTCTTCGGCGGCACGTACTTCCCGCCGCACGACCGCTACGGGATGCCGGGCTTCCCCAAGGTGCTGCAGGCGATTTCGTCGGCGTACCGTGAACGGCGCGGTGAGGTGGATCTGCAGGCCGCCGAGCTGACGCGGGCCATTGCCCAGGCAACCGCCACCGAGAAGGAAGGCGCCGAGGCCGCGGCAGTGCATGCCCTGTCGGCCAAGGAGCGGCTCGCGCGGGCGGTGGCCAAGCTTTCGCCGCGTTTCGATGCGCGCCACGGTGGCTTTGGCTCGCGGCCCAAGTTCCCCAACACGATGTCCGTGGATTTGCTCCTGCGCTACGCGGCGCTCGACGGGGACGTGCCGTCGCGTGCGCACGTGTCCATCACCTTGGATGCGATGCGGGCGGGCGGTATCTACGACCATCTCGGCGGTGGGTTCCATCGCTACTCGACGGACGAGCGCTGGCTCGTTCCGCACTTCGAGAAGATGCTCTACGACAACGCGCTCTTGCTCCGGCTCTACACCGATGGCGCACGCGGGCTCGAGGAGCCGCGGTATGCCGAAACGGCACGCGAGATTGCGACGTATGTCGCACGCGAGATGACCGACGCAGGCGGAGGCTTTTACGCGACGCAAGATGCCGACAGCGAAGGCGTCGAGGGGAAGTTCTTCGTATGGTCGCGCGACGAGATCAAGACGGCGCTGGCGGCCGATTCTTCGCAAGACGACGTCGATTCGCACCAGGCTACGCAGCTTGCGCTCGCGTACTTCGACGTGACGGACAAAGGGAACTTCGAGGAAACGGGAAAGACCGTGCTTCATACGCCGCGTGCACTGGAAACGGTGGCGCGGGACCTGGGCATGACGCACGAGCATGCGAAAGGCTTGCTCGCGCGCATTCAGGCGAAGCTCTTCGAAGTGCGCGAAGAGCGCGTAAAGCCGTTCCGCGACGAGAAGATCCTCGCGGGATGGAACGGGCTGCTCATCGGCGCGCTGGCGGATGCATCGATCGCGCTGGATGCGCCGGAGATGCTCGCCCTCGCGGAGCGCGCATTCGGCTTTCTGCGGGCGCGGTTGCTGGACGGGGGGCGCGTGCTCCGGCACGTGAAGGGCGACATCGTGAAGGGCCCCGGCTTCCTCGACGACCATGCATACGTCGGCAATGCCGCCGTCGATCTGTACGAGGCAACGGGAAAGACCGAGTACATGACGGCCGCGCGCGCGATGGCGGATTCGTTGCTCCAGCACTTCGCGGACCGCGACAAGGGTGGCTTCTTCTTCACGCCGAACGACGGCGAGGCGCTGATCCACCGCGCCAAGGATCCGTACGATCAGGCCGTGCCGAGCGGGCAAGCGATGGCATGCTTGCTCCTGCTTCGCTTGGGAAGCTTGGTGGAAGCTTCGTACGCGGAGCCGGCGGTGGCCGAGTTGGAGCGGCTTGCGCCGGCGGCGTTGGAGAATCCGTTCGGCCTCGGGCAGACATTGGCGGTGCTCGATCGGCTGGCCCGCGGGGCCGTCGATGTCGTCGTGGTGGGAAAGCGCGACGATGCGCGCACGCAGGCGCTGGCGCGCGAGGCCTTCCGCGCGTACCTCCCGAACCGCAATGTGGCCTGGCTCGACCCGAACGACGCGGCCTCGCGAGAAGCTTGTGCGGCGCTGGCGGAGGGCAAGGAACCCAAGGGCGAGGCGCCCGTGGCCTACGTCTGCCGCGGGCGAACGTGCTCGCTGCCGGTGTCGAACGCGGCAGCGCTGCGGGAGCTTCTTACCGAGGGGAAATAGCTTAGCGGCGGCGGGCGGGGGGCCCGCTGCTGAGACGGCGCCGCTCGGGCATGGCCCGGCGGCGCGGCGTGCCTCGGCTGCGATCGTACAACTCCGCGGGCAGCTCGCGCCGGAGCGACTGCAGCCCCACGGCGGGCATCTGGCGCGCGCGAAGATCGATCTCGACGACATCGAGCGCTTGCACGATGACCTCGCTCCGCGCGAGGCGGCCGAGGCGCGGAACCTCGCCCTCGGGGAGGCTGCGTGCAGCCGTCCAGAGGCGCGGCTTCAACGCGGCAATGCCGCGCATGGCATCGGCCACGCGCCTCGGCAGGGCGATGCGCGCAATGATGGGGTCGATGAACTCGAGGGTGGCCTGCCCGCGGTCGCGAACGCCGGAGGTGGCCTCTTCGAGCGGCTCGCGGAGCAAGGTGGTGAAGAGCACCACGTCGTCCAACGGACCGCCGCGCTCTTTGGTCATCTCGTCGATGATGTCCATGCTTCGCCAGAAGCGATCCGCGCCACCGTCGGTGGCGTCTCCGTCGTCGAGGAAGGCGGAAAGCTCCGGAATGAGCACGGCCATGATGCCGGTCTCCCAGAGGAGCCACATCGAACGGTGGGCAGCGCCACCCCGCAGAAGCCGCAAAATTTCTTCGAAAATACGCGGGCGCGCGGCCTTCGCGAGCTCGTCCCGGCAACCGACCATGGCCTCGTACACGTCGGGGTCGATGCCCAGGTCGAGGCGCGCCGCGAATTTGATCGCGCGCAGGATGCGGATGGGATCTTCGCGGAAGCGAACCACCGGGTTGCCGATGGTGTGGATGGCGCGACGCTGGATGTCCTGCATCGCCCCGCACCAGTCGAGGACTTGGCGCCGGTCGAGATCGTAGAAGAGCGCGTTGATGGTGAAGTCGCGCCGGAGGGCGTCTTCATGCGCGTCGCCGAAGACGTTGTCGCTGCGGATGAGAAGGTCGTCGTAGCTCGGCGGCGCGTCGTCCTCGCCCGGGTTCTCGACCTGCGGGTTGCGGCGGAAGGTGGCCACCTCGATGACCTTGCCACCGCCGAAGAGGATGTGGGCAAGACGGAAACGGCGACCGATGATGCGGCAGTTGCGAAACAAGCCGCGTACGTCTTCGGGGCGCGCGTTGGTGGCGACATCGAAGTCTTTGGGGCGGCCATTGAGGAGGAGATCGCGAACGCAGCCTCCCACCAGGTAGGCCTGGTAGCCGCTGCGTTCCAACCGGCGCACGACTTTGGCCGCGTCCGGATCGATGTTGGCCTCGTTCAGGGGGGCGTCATGGCGGATGAGTCCAGTTCCGGCATGGCGCTCGAGAATCGCGTCCTCGTCCGGTCTGAAGGCCGCTGCAGCGTCCTCGGCCGAGAGACTTTCGGGCGGCTCTTGCCGGGCCACGTACTCGTCGGCGTGTTGGATCGTGAACGAGGGGAGCTCAGGTAAATCGGGCCAGTCGGACCGCGGCCCATCGTCGGGCGGGGAATCCGAGGGGGTCATCAACAACGTGTTCTTTTGCTTGGGCTGTCGCATGCGAAGCTGGGTCGGCCGCGCCTCGAGCCGAGCGGGTGCGTGCCCGAAAGACGCCCGAAAGACCGGTGGAGCCGATGCGCTTTGGATTAAGGTGGCGTGGACTCTACCAGGGGGCACGCACCGCGGCAATCCATACACTGGGCCAATGCGACCACGAAGCCGATCGGGCGGCAAAGGACCCCTCGGCAGACCTGGGGGCGAATGCCGGAGAGAACCGTGCCGGAACCGTTGACGCCAGCGTCCATGTGATTAGCTTCCCCTCCAACCCTTGGCCAGCCGGGAGCCCACGATTTCACGGGCTTTTTTGGCGGGGTTGGGCCTCGCCTTCGCCTCTTGGAGACGGGGCCCGGGTTGAACCCGATTTCCTGGGCACGACCTTCCCCTGGCGCCGCGAGCTGGACTATGACCCGTCCCCGGAGACGTGTGTCTCACCTGGGTTGTAGGGGCCGGACCTCGAAGTATCGACGTTTTCCGCACTGAAATTCTTGACTCGACGAGAAGGCAAAAAGGACGAAAAACCATGGGTAAGATCATCGGCATCGACCTCGGCACCACGAACAGCGTCGTGGCGATCATGGAGGGTCGGGAACCCAAAGTGATCGTGAACGAGGAAGGCTCTCGCATCACGCCGAGCGTGGTGGCGTGGGACGACAAGGGTGAGGTCCTCGTCGGTCAGATCGCCAAGCGCCAAGCGGTCACCAACCCCGAGAATACGATTTTCAGCGCCAAGCGCTTCGTCGGCCGGCGTTTCGATGAGGTCTCCGAAGAACTCAAGCGCGTTCCGTACAAGGCCGTGAAGGCCTCCAACGCCGACACGGCGTTCGAAGTGCGTGGCAAGGTCGTGTCGCCCCCCGAGGTGAGCGCGAAGGTCCTGCAAAAGCTGAAGAAGGCTGCGGAAGATTACCTGGGCGAGAAGGTCAACGAAGCCGTCATCACGGTCCCGGCCTACTTCAACGATGCCCAGCGCCAGGCGACGAAAGACGCCGGCCGTATCGCCGGCCTCGATGTGAAGCGCATCGTGAACGAGCCCACGGCGGCCGCGCTCGCGTACGGTTTGGACAAGAAGAGCGACGAGATCATCGCCGTGTACGACTTCGGCGGTGGCACGTTCGACATCTCGATCCTCGAGGTCGGCGACAATGTCGTGCAGGTCATCTCGACCAACGGCGACACGCACCTCGGCGGTGACGACGTCGACAACCTGATCATCGACTGGCTGGTCGCGGAGTTCCGCAAGACCTCGGGCATCGACGTCGGCAAGGACAAGATGGCCCTGCAGCGCCTCAAGGAGGCCGCGGAGAAGGCAAAGATCGAGCTGTCGAGCGTGCAGGAGACGAGCATCAACCTGCCGTTCCTCACGGTCGGTCCGGGCGGCCCGGTCCACCTCGACATGCGCCTGTCGCGCTCCAAGCTGGAGCAGATGATGACCCCGCTCATCGATCGCTCGATGGAGCCGGTGAAGCGGGCGCTCGCCGACGCGAAGAAGTCTCCTTCGGACATCGCCGAGGTCGTCCTCGTCGGTGGCTCCACGCGCATCCCGCTCGTGAAGGAGACGGTGAAGAAGTTCTTCGGCAAGGACCCGCATCAGGGCGTGAACCCGGACGAGGTCGTGGCCATCGGTGCGGCGGTGCAGGCCGGCGTTCTCTCCGGCGACGTGAAGGACATGGTTCTTCTCGACGTCACCCCGCTGTCGCTCGGCGTGGAGACGCTCGGCGGCGTGATGACCGCGATGATTCCGCGCAACACGACGATTCCGACGCAGAAGAAGGAAGTGTTCTCGACGGCGACGGACAGCCAGCCCAGCGTGGAAGTGCACGTCCTCCAAGGCGAGCGCACCGAGGCGCGTTACAACCGCACCTTGGGCAAGTTCCACCTCGAGGGCATCATGCCGGCCCCGCGTGGCGTGCCGAAGATCGAGGTGACGTTCGACATCGACGCGAACGGCATCCTGTCGGTCCACGCGAAGGACACGGCGACGGGCAAGGATCAGAAGATCACCATCACGGCGAACTCCGGTCTGAGCGACTCGGACATCCAGCGCATGGTCAAGGAAGCCGCCGAGAACGAGGCAGAGGACAAGGCCCGCCGCGAGCAGATCGAGCGGCGCAACAAGCTGGACAACCTGTGCTACTCGCTGGAGAAGACGATCAGCGAGAACAAGGACAAGCTGCAAGCCAGCGACGTGTCGACCTTCGAGGGCTTGATCAAGGAAGGCCGCGCCGCCGTCGAGAAGCAAGACGACGCCCAGGTGACGGAGCTTCTCGAGAAGCTGGAGAAGGAAGCGCACCGCATCGCCAGCGTGATGTACCAAGGCGCCCCCGGCGCCGAAGGCGGCGCCCCGGGCGCCCCGCCGAACGGCGGCGCCGAGGGTGGCGCCCCGGGTGCCGATGGCAAAGGGAAGAAGGACGGCAACGTCATCGACGCCGAGTTCGAAGAGACGCAGTAAGCCGTCGCTTCGGGCTGAATGAAGAGGGCTCCCCCCCGGTTCGCGGGCGGGGGGCCTTTTTCTTTGCCGCGCGCTTTTGATGGAGCGCCGGCATGGAGCGCCGGCATCTTGCCGGCGGTTCGCCGGCTTCCAGGCGGCTGCCGAGGGACTCCGACTCCGACTCCGACTCCGACTCCGACTCCGACTCCGACTCCGACTCCGACTCCGACTCCGACTCCGATTCCGACTCCGACTCCGACTCCGACTCCGATTCCGACTCCGATTCCGATTCCGATTCCGATTCCGACTCCGACTCCGATTCCGAATCCGACTCCGATTCCGATTCCGACTCCGACTCCGATTCCGATTCCGACTCCGACTCCGATTCCGATTCCGATTCCGACTCCGGGAGCAGGACAGGGAGCAGGACAGGACATCGTTGACAGATCGCGGGTCGACCTCACGGCGGGGCGGTGGGGCGGGGTTGCTTGCCTGCTGTGCGCGAAAGAATCACGCCAACGCCGGCGGTTGGCGGGGGGTGAGGCTGGGCGTTGTCATGATTCTTTCGCTTGAAAAGGGCATGCAAGCAACCCCGCCCCACCGCCCCTCTCGCTTTCAGGTTCTCGAACTCGCTGTTCAGGCCATTGAGGTCCTTGCGCCCGTTGTGGCTCGCATTCGCCGCTGTGACCGGGATCTCGGCGAGCAGCTTCGACGGGCCCTCAGCTCCGTCGCGCTCAACATTGCGGAAGGAAATCGCAGTCAGGGAGGTCATCGCATCGCACGCTTCTCGACGGCGGCTGGCTCCAACGGCGAATCGCGGGCTGCGTTGCGCGTGGCTGTCGCTTGGGGCTACGTGCAACCGCGCGAGCTCGAGGCCGCCGACGAATTGCTCGATCGGGTCGCGGCTATGCTTTATCGCCTTGGCGCGAAGCGGTGATGCGCAGAGCAAGGAGCTGGCGACGTCCGGCTCCTTGCCTTCGCCCGATGCGGATGGTCGCGAAGTCGTACTCGGACAGTGCGTGGGGCCCCCTGTCGTTTCCGAGAGGGCGTCAACGGGCGTTATCTCTGGCGGGCAATGGGTGGACTTTCCCCGGGAAAGTTCGGTGCGAAGCCTTGGCCTGCTTTCTGCTAACCGGCGCCCAATATGAAATTCTTAAAAGCTTCGATTGCGGCTGCATGCTGCGCCGCTGCCTGGTTCCCGTCACTTGCGCACGCGGCGGAGGGAGACGAAAGCGTCTCCTCCCGTCCATTGCGCCAGGGTTTCACGTTGGAACTCGGGCTTGGCGGGGCGCTCACCCACGTCTCGCCGGAGCGCGGGGAGAGCCTCACGCGATTCGGTCTCGCACCGCTATCCATGAGCGTCGGAGGCTTTCTTTCCCCGGACGTGGCTCTTCTAGCCCGTGCCGCGGGCACCTCATATTTCCGTGAAGACGCTCACGGTGATCTCCATCAATTCGTGAATGGCTTTTACGGCGGCCACGTTCAGTTCTGGGTGAACGACGACATCATGCTGAGCGGAGGACCCGGGCTCGTTCTTTTCGGTGAAAATACGTTCCTGCATACGGGCACGAACGACACCGAAGTCGGCTACGGCGCCTCCTTCCGCGCAGGATTCGGCGTCCTATCGACGAAGCACCACTCGCTGCGTTTCGCGGTGGAAGTGTTTCCGTCCAAGTACAAGGACGCCTTCGTCATGGGCTCCGCGCTCAACTTCGAGTGGCAATATTATTGAACAAGACAGGAGCTGGACGGGGATCGTCCAGCTCCTTGCCATTGCACATTACGAAGCGCGGCGGCGGCGCGCGGTGATGGCCAGGCCGAGGGCAGCGAAGGTGGCGAAGGCGAGGCCTTTGTTCATCGGGGTGCTCGAGCCGGGGGTGCTGCAGGAGCAGCCCGAGTCGACATCGACGGCACCGTTGCCGCTGCCTCCATCGTTGCGAGGCGGCGTTCCCGAGTCGAAGGGATTGCCGGTGCCGCCATCGGATTTACCCGCATCGGCTCGACCGGTGCCGGAGTCCGTCCCCGCGTCGGTGGGGGTCTCGGAGCACGGAGCGGGCGTGGACTCGCTGTTGTGGGGTACCGTGGCCGGCTTGGTCAGTGCGAAGTCTGCGTCGTTGTTGCGCGTGTCTTGGCAGCCGTTGTTCTTCCGAACGATCGACGTCGTGTTCTCGCCGCCCGCAGGAGCGGGCGCGCGGCTATTGCCTAGCCAGTCCGTCACGGTGTTGTCGCCGTAGCCGACTTTGTCGACGATGTTGGTGTCAGGGCACCGGGTCGCGCCTCCGCATCCGAGCGGCGTAATCACACGTGCAAGAGCTACCTTGGCCTTCGTGGCGCTGAAATTGGTGAGCCCTTCCGCGTCCGCCTTCGGGAGCCCAGCCCCCGTACCGGCGTCGCCGCCCGCGAAGGCCACGAGGAAGTATCCACCCTTGGGCAAGGTCACGTTGGGTAGGACCACCGGCGCCGTGAAGGAGTTGTTCGAGAAGTCGCCCGTCGCGCTTCCATATTGAACCGACAGCCCAGCCAGCGACACGGGCCCGTTCGATCGATTGAACAGCTCGACGTAGTCGCGGCTGAAACTCGCACCGGAGTTACCACCCGCGCCGAAGATCTGACTGATCACGACCCCTGTTCCATCACCCGGTGGACCGGCGTCATTCCCGCCGTCGGTCGATGCATCGCCAGGACCGGCATCCACAGGGCCGGCATCCTCCGGACCGGCGTCGGCGGGCCCCGCATCCTCCGGTGCCGCGTCGATGCCACCACCATCCTCCGGCGTGCCGCCGCCACCATCGGCGGGACCGGCATCATCGGGACTGCCCGCGTCGATGCCGGGATTGGCATCCACCTCTGCATCCGGAGCACCACCATCCGTCGCGCACACGTGCGCTGCACTGGCCGCGTTTCGCGGTGCAGGCGTCTCGACAGTAAAGTCGTTCTTGTTGTCGTTCGCGTCGATGCATCCCGCATCTTTGCGGAGAGCAGCCAACGTCGTATTGAGAGCCGCCGTCGCACCGGTGCCTTCGAACGGTGTCGCGTTACCAAAAGCGACGATGTCCACGATCTTTGCCGAATCACATGGCGTCGCGGAACTACCGCAACTCAACGATTCCACCGTGCGGGCAAGAGCGATTTTCCCATTGGTTGCCCCCATGTTGAGGGTCCCGCTGTCATTCACCTCTGGAAGCGCCGCACCATTGGTCGCGCTCGTCGAGCCCATACCAACGAGGAAGTATTGCCCCGGTGCGAGCGTGACGTTCGAGGGGAAGATGTAAACGTTGCCGCCAAGCCCCCCATCGGACAACGTTCCGCCGAAATTTCCCGTGTTCGACCCGTACTGCAAAGACAGGCCCGCGAGGGATACAGGCACGTTCGATCGATTGAAAACCTCGACGAAGTCACGATTGAAGGTAGCCACCGGGGGGCCGGCATTTCCGCCCGCCGTGTAGAGCTGGCTGATGACGATGCCCTCTCCGACCAACGCCTGTGAGGCACCTCGGGCCACCGTCTCATCTTCATGCCCCGAACACCCCGCGAACGGCGCGGCGGTGCAGGCGAGGAGCGAGACCAGGCGCCAGGTTTTCGTACCCAATCGGTCATTCTTCAACATCGTCGACCATCCTTCGGCAGGCCGCGGAGCGCGTGGAAGAGAAGCGCGCCCAGCATTGGCAGCTCAGCTCTCATACACGGGAGTGGTCCATCCCACAACGGGGAAGCGGCTTCATGCTGTGGATGCCGCAGAAACGTTACACATTTGATGGTTCAGGCACGGCCCGGAATGTTCGCAACTCCCGACAACGCCGGACGAACTCCTTAGCGCAGAGGTTCGTGAATGGATCAGTCGCGCGGCAGGATTCGAGTTCCAGGCAGAACGCGAGCATCGCTCGAGTCGAGCCTCGCGCATTTTCGTTCGCAGTTGGAGGCGGACAAGTCGTGCGACTTCGGGAGCAGCGATGCGCTGTGGATCGCGAAGGTGCGTTATGCGCTGGGCGAGCCGTGGACCGTCGTCGGGGAATGGCTTCGGCGAGCCGCCTCGAATTTCGTCGATCTTCAGCGCTATCGGGACGCTGAGGAACCGAAGCGCACGCTCGCCGGTTCTCAGCGAAGTACAACGCCCATTGCTACGAAGGAAGATCTACTCGCGTTCCTCGCCATGGCGGACTCGCTGCCGCTCGAACCCGACTACTCGTCCACGAATTCGTGGGCGACGCTCGGTTATGCGTGGGCCGCACTCGCCGCTGGTGACGCCGCGCTTGCTCGGAAGGTTCGTCGAGCCCATGTGGGATCCGCCCCACGCACCGTACCTGGGTCCGAACTCGCGAACGTGCAGCTTCGCCCAACAGCGCGCAGCACGCGCCGTCCGGGCGCTGCTGGTCGACGGCAACGTACGTGAGGAGCTAGCCCACGTACCTTCGAGCATGCCCGAGGCTGCACTCGTGAGTGCCTGCCTCGTCGAAGACCGGCGCGGCGCCCGGTCTGCGATCAGACGCATGTTGAAACGCCATGAAGGCACCGGCATGCCTGGCGATGTGACCACCATCGACGTCTTGGCCATTGACGCTCTCGGTGCCCTGCGACTCTTGATGTCGCGCGGCATCGTCGATGTCGAAGACCTTGGAACGCCGACCTGGTATTTTCCCTTCCGACTCGCCTTTGCCATGTGAGCCTGGCGTCGAGCAGAAGCGACCTCTTCATCGAAAGAGGTGCGAGAAGTCACACATTTTGATTGCTTAGCTAGCCCACGCTCAAGCAGGCTCTATGCTGGGAGGTCGCGATCCGGGCGGGGTATGAATCAGAGCCGCGCAGCAGGCAAGCATCGACTGTTGATTGAACTGGGGCGCGGTGGCATGGGCACCGTTTACCTGGCGACACGTCGGGATCAGGTGGCGGAGCGGCCGGCGTTGGTCGTGGTGAAGCACCTGCGGGCGGAGCTTGCGTCGCATTTGCGCTTTCTCCAGGGGTTTCTCGATGAGTCGCATTTGGCGATGCGGCTCGATCATCCGAACATCGTTCGCACTTGGGACGTCGGGTTCGAGGCGCGGCATTACTTCCTCGAGATGGAGTACCTCGAGGGGCAGACCCTCGATGTGCTCATGCGCACGGCTGCTTCGTCGAAGGACGGGCTGCCTTGGGCCGTGGGCATCTTTGCGCTGGAGCAGGTGCTCGCAGGGCTTCACTACGCGCACGAGCTCACCGATGCGCATGGGCGGCCGCTCGCGATCGTGCACCGCGATGTGTCGCCCCACAATGTGCTCGTCACCTACGACGGAGCGGTGAAGCTGCTCGATTTCGGCATCGCCAAGGCGGCGATTTCCTCGCACGAGACGTCGACCGGCATCATCAAGGGCAAAATCACGTACATGGCCCCGGAGCAGGCGGGCCGGCGGAACGTGGATCGACGCGCCGACATTTTCTCCGTGGGCGTGATGCTCTGGCAGTGCCTCACGGGGCAGCGGCTCTGGGCGGATGTGCCCGAGCCGCTCCTCTTTCACAAGCTCGATCGGGGCGAGATCGATCCGCCGCGCACCCTGCGGCCCGATGTGCCCGAGGCGCTCGAGGCCATTTGCATGAAGGCGCTGGCGCTCGATCCTGCCCAACGCTATACGACGGCGGAGGAACTGCGCGTCGCGCTTTCGCACGAGCGGCGTACGCGCTGGGGCGAGGTGGGGCGGGTCGAGCTCGCGCGCACGATGATCGCCTATTTTGCCGAGCGCCGTGCTGCCGACAAGGCCCAGATCGATGCGCGGCTGGCCGCACGGGCGGACGAGTCGTTCGAGGTGCTTCCCGTGTTGGGGCAGGCTCCGTCGCTGCCCGTCATCGCGCTCGGCATCGATCCGGCGGGGCGCACCAGCACGGGAACGCGCACGGAACCGCATCATGGGAACTCGAAGACCGTGCGGCGCCGGCGCGTGCCGCGTTGGGCGGCGGTCGCGATGGGCGCGGCGGTGGCGGCGGTGGCCGGGGCGGCGGGCATCGGCTTGGCGTCGCGCGCGCGGACGCATCCCGCTGCGGAGGCGACGCAGGATGCACCGGTTCTCGCAGGGTGTACCTCGAATGCCGCATGCGTCAGGCAAAACGACGGGCATCCATATATCTGCCGCAAATCGACGGACGGCGCGTGCGTGTCGCTCGAAGCACCGGGCTGCAAAGTGCTCGCGGAAAAAGGCGACATCGAGAACGATGCGACGATTTGGTTCGGCGCGATGTTTCCCATGTCAGGCAAGAACGCGGAGGCGTTCGGCCTGGAAAGCGTCAACACCGTCGACCTGGCGCGCCGCGATTTCGTGCAGATTGCACGGGGTATTCCCTCCCCCGCCCCCGGCAAGCCGGCTCGCCCCATTGGCATCATCGCGTGCGACGATGCCGTGAATCCGAAAGAGGCCGCGCGCCACTTGGTGGACCTTCAGGTGCCCGCCGTCATCGGTTTTACCTCGAGCCAAGAGGTCATCGACCTGGCCACGGAGTCGTTCATTCCCAATGGCATCCTGGCCGTGGCGACGCAAAACCGGAGTTCGCTGATTACGACCATTCCGCACCCGCCCTACGAGCCGCGGCTGGTGTGGCGCACCACCTTCAACACGGCGGTGAACATGATTCCCGTGAGCGCGGTGGTGGCCGAGGTCATCGAACCCAGCTTGCGCGCATCACACGTGCTGAAGCCCGATGAACCCATGCGCGTGGTGCATTTGCGAATCCGCAATACGACGGGCCTGAGCGGCTCCGATGCGCTGCTCGGCACGTTGCGCTTCAATGGCAAAAGCGCCGTCGAAAATGGCTCGAATTACCTCGAGCTTTTGTACACGAATCCGCAAGATCCGCGGCCCATTGCGGATTCCAGCATCGTGGATGCATTATTGAAGTTCCGGCCGCACGTGATCATCAGCGCGGGGTTCGATACGAATACCAAAACGGTGCTCGCGCCCCTCGAGACGCGGTGGCCGCGGTCGGAGGGTTTCCGACCGCGTTACGTCGTTGCGGGAATGTACGGGGACGATTTCTTTCAGCTTTTGGGAAAGAACGCGGAGCGGCGGCGGCGTTTTCTGGGGGTGGGTCTGCCGACGTCGACATTGGTCAATGCCAAGTTGACCATGCATTACAATGAGACCTACACGCCCAAAGTGACCCAATCCGGTGCGCCCGGGGCCGTGTACGATGCGGTGTATCTGCTGGCCTATGCCGCCTACGCGATGGGCGATCTGCCCATGACCGGCTCGAATTTGGCGCGCGGGATCGGTCGATTGGTTCCGCCGGGTGAACCCATCGACGTGGGGCCGACCAAGATTTTCGAAGCCTTCCGCCTGCTGCAGGAGGGAAAGTCAATCGATCTGCGCGGTGCAGCCACGCCGCTCGATTTCGATTTGGCAACCGGGGAGTCGCCCATCGATTTTGCGCTTCTCTGCGTGGGCACGGACGAACACGGAATGGCCAACGAGGCCATCGAACCGGGTCCGATTTTCCGTGCCGCCACGAAGAGGATCGAGGGGCTTCCCTTGCGCTGTCCCTAATCGGGTTTCGAGAGGGTCAACGCGGGGTGGATGCGTCTTTGCCGTCGGGCAGGCAGCAGCCGGCGCCGGTGCACGGGTACCAGAGCGCGTTGGGCTCGGGCAGTGCGCAGCCGCCTCCGGTGCACGGATATTGCGCGGGTGCCGGCGAGCCTGAGTCGAAGGCTTCCGAGGATGCGGAAGAAGCCTGCAGGCCCGCGCTGGTTTCGCAGCTCCTCGAGAAATGCCCGGCCACCGGCTTGCCGGAGGAGCCGGCGGGGCAGCTCGAGATGCTGGGTTCCTTGTTTACTTCGTCGATGCAGTCATGAAGTCGGCTCACGGTTTCCTTGGAGAGTTGGAGTGCGGATAGGTCGAGCCTCTCCCAGACTTGGCGCTGGTTGTCCTTCGCCAACGAGATCGGCGGCAAGTTGCCACAATGGTACGGTTCCGCTTTCGAAGCGGCAAAACATCGCATGATCCGAGCTTCATAGAGGCACTTGGCATCGTCTTGTCGGCAGCCACAGCCTTGATCGACGAACGCCCACTTGGTGGGCGAAAAGCTCGGATTCACACAGGTTTCGCCGGCGGGGGGGTTGTTCGGGGGCGGCGTGCACGTGCAGCCGACGTACCCAGCTGCGACGAACGAACCGACTCCGACCACGCGCCATAGTTTCGAGACGGACATTGAGGACGCCCCCTTGCCAAACGACCATCGTATGCATGCGTCAGCTACATGTCGCGTCATCCGACCGGGTGACTTGCGATTTTCGTGGGCTTCCTGCGAGCGAGCTAGACCGGACGCTCGGTCGCGATGTCAGGATGACACCGCCGCAATGACGGGCGCGGGCAGGCGGTAATGCCCATTATTTCGTTTCAATTGGCAAATAACAATCGGTGGAGAGCTCGGCTTCAGGACCGTAAATCAAATGTAAAAGGCGTAAATTCCCCGCTAAACGAGTGAAAGCAATAGGTCCTACCTCTTCTCGCGGGCTGGGTGCTGCTTATAAAGACTCGTCATGGTTGTTACGCGGTTTGCAAAACAAATTATCCTCGTGGGCTGTCTATTCATTGGAGCGTGTGCGGGCGCATCGGACGACGAAACATCATCGGCGACTCCGAAGGTCGTGGACGAGGGGACGTCGATCCAGCAAGCACTGGCTCCGAATACGTGTGTCAAAGATTCCGACTGCCGCGCAGTGCCGAATACGTGTGGAGGCAATTGCGCTTGCGATGCGCTGCTCCAGACGGGCTCTTCGCTGAAAGCTTCATCCTCGACGTGCAAAAACCCGGGTGCTTGCTTCGTCGATCCCTGTCGCGGCAAGAGCGCCGTTTGCAGTCAAGGGGCGTGCGTCATCGTCGGTGGCGACGACGTGATGTGAACACTCGATTGGGGGTTATCCAATTATCATGAATTTCTATTCACACATGGAAGTAGTCCGCCTCTCGAGGGGCGCTTGGACGCGGTTCGTACGGCGCGCGGGTCTCTTGGAGTGTCGAACATTGTCGACCGAGATCCTCGTCATGCGGCAGACGCGATCGAGGGCACCGTTCGGCGGAGCATGCTCCGGACGACCCAGACGTGGCCGAGCCGGATGAGGGCGAAGTAAATACGCCCCAACGCGTTGTGGAACGAGACGTCGGTGCGAACGACGAGGCCCTGTTTCTTCGTGAGGTAGACGCGGAAATCGAGGTGGCGATCGTCGAGACCCGCGACGATTTCGTCAGGGTTGACGGATAGGATCCAAAAAGGGCCTGCGCGAGTCCCTTCGGTCAGGGACCGTGGCGCGTCGGAGCCCGAGGTGGTGTCCAGTCCAAAGGGGCGGACGAGGAAATGACGCACGCTCATGGCGATATCGACCCAGCGGGGTCGGTCTCGGAAGAGGCGGTGCACGAGTTCATCGAGGGACGCATCCGCGGGCGGCCCTTCGTGTTGGTCGCGGAAGTCCACGCGGGCAAGATCCCGCGTTCGGGGAGGTGCCATGGGTTCCATACTCTGGAGTATGGGGCCCGTATGGCATAGGTCCAGGGCACGGATCGTTCGCGCGCTGTTCGTCTCACACCGAGCGGACGCGGCATGCTTTTTTTGCAGCGAGATGGGCAACGTTTTTATCGACTCGCGTCACGCGCCGGATCATCCGATGTGAGACAGGGGGTCGATCATGGTGCGTTGGCAACTGTGGCTTTCGTGCGCGCTGCCGCCCGTGTCGTTGCTCGCCATGGCGGGATGTGGCGAGTCTCGCGACTACGAGCCAGGCTACGAACTCGGTAGCGCGGAAGAGTGCGCTCGCCTCCGCGCGGCGCTGTTCGAGGATTCCGATGCGATCGTGGCGTCGCAACCCCCTTCGACCGTCGAGGATCCGCGCATGCGGCTCGAGGCCGGGCTCACGGAACGTGTTCACGCGTTCGTCGAAAAACAGTGTTATCGCCAGCCGGGTTGGGCTGGTGAAGACGGCGTCCACCTCAGTGGGACGGAAACACAAGGTGACACGCACGGATGGGTGCGTGTTTGGTATTCGCCGGAGGTGGCCGCGTGGCTAGCGCGCGGGAGACCCGAGGGCGAGGTGCCCGACAAGGCGCTCATCATCAAAGAACGGTACAAACCGCTTGGCGAGGCCAAGGAGGACGGCGGGGTCTTCAAATTCGTCGCCTGGCAACCGATGGTAAGGCGCCCGAAGGACGCGCGCGACGGGTGGTTCTGGGCGGAGATATCCCAAGAAGAGGGACGCCATGGCGAGGCGAAGTGTCACAGGCCTCCCCTCGCCTGGGAATCGCCGGATACGTTGCGCCTCGACGACTGCCGGCCGCCGAGCAGCTTCGGCCAACCGTGCTTGCGCTGCCATGCCTCGCAGCGGGATCTGACCTTTTCGCAGACGTCGCACCTACCGGAGAACACGGGCGGTGTGCACGAGCCGAAACAGACGATCTACAACTTCCGTCGGTTGTGGAACAAAGCGGATGCGAAGAATCCCGATTACGGGTACGACGCATACAAGAATACGCCGGCGTCGACGTACATCGCCGACCATCCCGACCGGCCGAAGATCACGCATGCGCTGGGAAGTGCGGATACGGACTTCGTGGCCCTGTTTGGGATTCCGCCCAATGAGCAGGCGCCCCATGAAGACATTCCGCGCTTTTTCGATCACGTGGTCCCGAAAGCCGACGATGGAAAGCCGGATACCTTTCTCACGTCGAATCAGTGCTGGGGGTGCCACTCGGCCGTCGGTCACATCGCCCAGAAGCTCGACAGCAATGGATCCATGGTGTCGCGGGACGGGGAATTCACTCCAGGCAAACAGGGCTTTGCCGACGTATCGCCGTTCGGCGAATGGTCGATGTCGATGATGGGACTCGCGGGTCGCGATCCCGTTTTCCGCGCCCAGCGCGAGTGGGAAACGGATCACCGCAGCGGCTGCGCCAAGGACATTACCGATTTGTGCTACAAGTGCCACGGCGCGGCGGGGCAGCATCAGCTGCACATCGATGCACCGTCGCGACAATTCGAGCATGCGATGGTCTACGCATTGCCCGATAGCCCGGACGGCAAATATGGCAGTTTGGCGCGGGACGGAATCACCTGCACCGTGTGCCATCAAATCAGCGCGAAAGATCTGGGTACGCCGGCGAGCTACACGGGAAATTGGACGCCGACTGCGCCGGGCGATCTGCAAGGGCCCTTTGCGGCCGATGTCCGGGTCGATCCCATGGTGCGCTCGCTGGGAAAGACGCCGTCGGGCGACGGCGGACGCGATCGCGTGATGAAGAGCGCCGCGCTGTGCGGTTCGTGCCATGCCGTGCGGCTTCCCGTGCGCAAAGTTGGCTCGTGTGCGGACGACCGCTTCGTCTACGAGCAGGCGACGTTCCTCGAATGGCGCGATAGCGTGTACCGGAAGAACGACGACTTCGTGAAAGACGAAGGGCACGACGGGAGCAACCCGAAGCGGTGTCAAGATTGCCATATGCCGCGCGAGTTCGGCGGGACCGATCTGCAAAAGAAGATGGCCAGCATCGAGGATGCGGATTTTCCGACGGCCAATTTGCCCGGCGTGCCCGATTTGCACGTGGGCGTGGACCTCGTCGAGCGAAAGCCGTTTTCGCGGCATCAGCTCAATGGCATCAATTTGTTCACGTTGAGCATGTTCGCGCAGGCGCCGCGCGTGCTCGGCTTGGCCGACTACGATTACATGTCGAACCAGTACGGCGAGCCGACCCGCCTCCAAATGGCCACGGCGTTGCGCAGCGGCCGTTCCTTTGCCGATACGGCGGCGACGATCGACATTGGTGCGCCCCAGGTTCGCGATGGGGCGCTGGAATTCGCGGTCACGGTGACGAACAAAGCGGGGCACAAGCTTCCCTCGGGTGTGGCCTTCCGGCGCGCCTTTTTGGAGGTGGCCATCGAGGATGGCTCGGGCGGCGTTCTCTGGGCGTCGGGCCGCACCAACGGCGCAGGCGCCATCGTGGGGCACGACGGCAACGTGCTCGCGAGCGAACTCGATGCGACCGCATACGAGCCGCACCATCGCGTCATCACGCGCGAAGACGAAGTGCAGATTTACGAGGAGCGCACCCTCGATTCGAGCCACCAGCTCACCACGAGCTTTCTCGGCATCTACGAGTCCATCAAGGACAATCGTCTTCTTCCGGCGGGCTGGAAATCGCATTTCGCGCCCACGATGGAAAATGGCGTGGTCCCCGATGGACTCGAGCCCCACGGGGTGGACGATGATGCGGAGTATCCCAAAGATGGATCACCGGCGTGCGGCTGCGACGTGGTGACCTTCCGCGTGCCGCTCGCTGCGGTGGGCGGCCATGCCAAGGTGCGGGCTCGCCTGAATTACCAGGCGATACCGCCCTATTTCTTGCGCGACCGCTTCGCGGTGGGTCTGCCCGATGCGCAGCGGCTCTATCAGCTGACGAGCCACCTCGATACCAAGGCATCGACGACGGCGATTCCCGGGTGGAAGCTGCTGCTCACCGAAGCGGTCCGATCTTCGCAATGAACTCGCTCAAGGAGCCTTGAGACAGACGGCTTCGACGTTGTTGCCGTCGGGATCCAGCAAGAAGGCGGCGTAATACGTCGGGCTGTAGTCGGCCCGCAAACCAGGTTTGCCGTGATCGCGCCCGCCGGCTTTCGTGCCGGCGGCGTGGAATTGGTCGACCGCCTTGCGCCCGGAAGCGCGGAAAGCGATATGCGTCTTCGCCGCGCCGGGTTGCGACGCCGGATAGAGCCAAAGGGCGGGCTCGCCGGCGGGGCCGAATCCTGCACACGACGCATCCTTCGAGCAGAGCACGAAGCCCAGAGGCTCCAGCGCCGCCGTATAGAAACGCACGCTGGCATCGAGATCGCTCACCAATAGGCCAATATGATCGTACATGTTGACGTCCTCCATGCCCGAGAGCCTAAGGACGCGCGGCGCGGGGTTCTTGGAAGATCTTGCGATCGCCCGCGCCGCTTTGGATCAATCAACCGATCTGCGCGATGACCTCGGTGGAGGGCATCGGCTTGGAGAACATCGGGAAATCGAATTTCAGAGCGTTGCGGTGCTCCTCGGCGGAGGTCGCGGCCAGGCAATCCGTGAGGGTGATCACGTCGAAGCCGTGCTCGTAGGCGGTTCGCATCGTCGATTCGACGCAACAGTTCGTCAGGAAGCCGCCGAGAATGACGGTTTTGATGCCTTTGCTGCGCAAGATGAAGTCGAGATTCGTGCTGGCAAAGGTGTCGAGGCCGCGTTTGCCTTCGATGACGATATCGCCTTGAGCGGGTTTCAGCGCATCGACGATGGTCGCGCCCCATGAGCCTTTGACGAAGGCTTTGCCATCGACCACGCCTTTCAGGATGCCGTACGGGTGCTTGGTGAGCTCTCCGTAGTCGGCCGCGAACGTGATGGGCGCGTGCATGACGGTCACGCCCTTGCGGCGGGCCGCATCCACGAATTTGACGGTGTTGGACAGCATGTTCGTCTCGGCCATCACCGGTGCGACAGCCTCGTGGAGTACGCCTCCTTTGGAGGTGAACTCGTTTTGATATTCGATGAGAACGACGGCGGTGGTGCGCGGATCGATCGCCATGGATGCCCCCTTTCGGCAGCGATTCTCCCACGCCCCAGGATCCCGTGCGAGTGCGAAACCGAGCGGCTAAGATGACGGCCATGCTGGTCCCCTATCTGCTCTTGTGCTTGCTCATCACCATCACACCGGGGCTCGATACCGCCGTTGTCATTCGCTCGGCGTTGGCCGGCGGAAAGCGCGCGGGGGTGCGCACCGCCATCGGATGCGCCGCGGGCCTTTTCGTCCACGCGGTGGCCGTCGCCATGGGCCTCGCGGAGATCCTCTTGCGAAGCGCAGCGGCCTTCGCCGCGCTGAAGCTCGTGGGTGCCATTCTGCTGATCGCGCTGGGCGGTCGCACGCTTTGGGCCGCGTACCGCGCCCCCGAGGCTCCGCCGGCGGAAGAAACCGCCCGCGTCCGTGGCTCGACACCGTTCGTGCAGGGGCTTTTGTGCAACCTGACCAATCCCAAGGCAACGCTCTTTTTCGTGGCCACGCTGCCGCAGTTCATTGGAACGAGCGAACCGTCCCATGCGCTGCCCGTGGCCTTGGGGCTGGCGATGCTCGCGGTGCTTTTCAGCCTTTGCGGCCTTACGCTCACGGCGCTGGCCGTGCATCGGCTGCGCGATCTGCTTCGGTCGCGCCGAGCGCGTCGCGTTCAGGATGGATTGCTCGGTACCGTCTTGATCGCGCTGGGGGTACGTGTCGCCACGGAGTGACCTCCGACCCACACCTGGACGATGTTGGGCTTGGAAGCCAGATAAAGGATCTTCTGGAGCACGTCCTCCAGGCTGCTCTCGGCGAGGATGCGGATGGTGCCGTCGGGGACGCGCGTGTCGATGAGCATCGCGTCGAAGTGATACCCCGGCGTGAATTGCCCAATGGGGAGGTCGAGCGCGTGACCGCCGGCGGCGGTGGCGAGGTGAAAGGCCGTCGCGGTATCGATGCGCGAATCGGGGCGGCCGCGGCGCTCGGGCGGCAAATCGGGATTCACACCGATTTCGAGCATGCGCCCCGCGGCGAGGGCCATGCGCACGGAGTCGAAAAGCGACGCCGAGGGACCGCCTGAAATGTCGGTGCCGAGGCCCACGCGCACCCCGCGGGCCATCGCGGCGCGAAGCGGGAAGACGGCACTGGAGAAATAGACATTGGACAATGGACAGTGCGCGACGGCCGAGCCTCGCTGCGCGATGCGATCCATGTCGGCGCCCGTGATGAAGGTGCCATGCGCGAGGACAGTGCGACGCGTGAGGAGGCCGAAGCGGTCGAGGCTCTCGGTGTCGGTGACGCCGTGACGCTCGAGGACGAAGCCATGCTCCCAATCGCTTTCCGAGCAATGGGTCTGCACGTGGCAGCCGCTTTCGGCGGCAATCTTGCCAAGCCCCGCGAGGCTCTCGTCGGTGCACGACGGGATGAACCGCGGCGTAACCACCGGAAGAACGCGCGCCTCGCCATTGTCCGGGTGAGCGCGCACGTAGTCGATGAAGGCACGCGTGTCTGCGAGCGCAGCTTCCGTGGAACCGTCACGGTAGAAGTCGGGACACGTCGCCGGATCGTCCATGACGACCTTGCCGACGAGCGCGCGCTGGCCTTTCTCGAGGCAAATGTCCACGAGGAGGCGCGTAGCCTCCTGATGCACGGTGGCGAAATACAACCCCGTGGTGGTGCCGTGCGAGAGAAGATCGGCCACCAGCGCCTCGTAACTGCGCCGAGCGAAATCGGTATTCGCATAACGAGCTTCGAGTGGGAACGTATATTTCTGCAGCCATACCTCCAGCGGGACGTCGAGCGCCTGCCCCAACTGGGGATACTGCGGCGCGTGAACGTGGAGGTCGACGAAGCCCGGCAGCAGGTAACAGCCATCGGGCAAGACGACATCGGCCGCGGCGCGTGCCGCCTCGTAGCCCGACTCACCACGGCGCGCCACCCGTGAAATGGTGCCTTTTTCATCGACGGCCACGACCGCTTCGTGGAGCACCTCGAGCGCCCCGGGCGCCGGTGCATGAAAGAATGTGCCGAAAATGCTCCTACCGCGAACGTCCGTCATGCGTACATGAAAGCACGTCCGCGGGGCCTCTATCTAGGACACGCGAAGCGTGCGGCGGTCGAAGATGGCAGAGGCCGCGGTGTCGCGCGGCGCGGTGGCGGGCCACTTCGCCGTGATGACGCGGTCCTTGCCGAAATCGGCGTCCAGCTCGCGTTCGAAGTCCGCCAGCGACTCGCGAACGTCGTCGGTGCTCTCGTCCAAGTAAAAGGAGAGATGGATGCCCGTATCGCGCTCGGCGACGTAGATGGCGTCGATGCCTTGAAAATCCGTAAAGCGCGCCAAGGCTCGTTCTCCGATGGCGCGAAGCCGTTCGCCCGGGAGCTGCTCGGCCTGCATGGTGTACAGGCTGCGGCGCATCTCCTTCAGCATGAGTTGCACCTCCTCGTTGTGGCACTCCACGGCGAAGAGGCTGATGATGCTCTTGCGCATGCGGCCTTGGCTCTGAATGCCGAAGAAGGCTGGATACTTCCAGAAATAGCGGATGAAGTCGTAAATGGCATTCTGCCCGACATCGCTGTAGGCCACGTAGTTGGCCACGGGCTCGCGGAAGTCGCCCGTTCGAAGGCCCTCGGCGACCGCGGCGGCGGCTGCCTTGGCCTCGAGCATGGTCAGGGAGACCCCGAACGAGAAGATCGGATCGGTGAAACGGTGGGCGTCGCCCACGCAAAACCAGCCATTGCCTGCAAAAGGTTCGATGCGGTACGAGTAATTGCGGATGAAGCGCACCTGCTCCACTTGGCGTGCGTCGCGGACACGCCGGCTGAGATCGGGATTGACGTTTTCCAGACCCCATTGGAGCACCGCCTCGGGGGAGTCCCCGCGCTCCTTGTAGGTCGTCACGGGCATGACGACGCCGACGGATACGACGTCGGGCGATAGTGGGATGAACCACGCCCAGTGGTATTGCTTCGAATAGAAGATGAAGGTGTTGTCACCCATCGCCCCAGGGTCGCGGATGGGACGGTGGTATTGCGAAAAGACGGCGATCTGCCGTCCAAAGGCATCGACGCGCCGGCGGCCCGCGAGGCCGAGCTTCGACAGGACCGCGCTGTGTCCGCTGGCATCGATGACGGCGCGGCATTCGATTTCGAGCTCTTCGTCGCTCTCGAAAACACGGTAGCGAACGCCGGTGATGCGGTCGCCGTCGCGCAAGACCGCCGTCACCGTGCCATGACGAAGTTCCGCGCCCGCTTCCTGAGCGCGCTCCAACACGATGCCATCGAACGCGGACCGCAGGACCTGCCACGTGGGACGCGGCACGGGAATGAAGAACTCGTTCTTGGCCTCGCGCCCGAGGACTTTGACCCCCGACTTGGGCGGAAATCGATGCTCGCCCATTTTCTCGACGAGCCCCAATTCTCGAATGAAATCACCGGTGACGCCGGTGAGCGATTCCCCGATGCGGTAACGCGGAAAGGGGGTGCGCTCCAACATGAGAACGGACAATCCATGCTGGCGCAGAAAATACGAGGCCACCGCGCCGCCGGGGCCTCCGCCGATGACGACGGCGTCGTAACGTCGATTCATGTGCCCTCCGACAGGGATGCGACGAACAATTGCATCAAGGTGAACAGCTCTTGAGGGCGCTCCGCCTGCGGGAAATGCCCGCAGCGCGCCAGCCACTCGATCCGCGCGTGCGGGACGGCGGCGACGGCGGCGTTCACCGCGGAGGCGGGGATGATGCGGTCCTGTTCGCCGGCCACGAACAAAGTGGGGACGGTGAGCCCCTCGAAGATGGACGGCATTCGATCGAGCGCGCGCTCGTCGAGGAAGCTCTGGTAGGCCGTGCTCTCGAGGGCGCTCGAAAGCAACCCGCGAAGCGCGCGGCCCAGGGTCGGAGCTCCGTAATACGCGCGCTGGAGGAAGGTGCTCGGATCGCGCGACAGCTCCTGAAGCGACGACCACCACGCGCGGGGCTCGGCGATGGCGCCGAAGCTCGTTACGACCAACGCCGCGACTTTGTGAGGAAATCTCCGCGCGATGTCGATGGCCACCATGGCGCCTGCCGAGTGGCCGACGAGGACCACGCGGCCGCGGGTCAATCGCTCCATGGCATCCAACGTGAGCGCGAGTTGATCGTCGAACGTGGGCGCGGCGACAGGCCCCGTGGTGAGACCAAAGCCAGCGAAATCCAGCGCAATGGCCTCTTGTTCCCCGGCGAGGCCGCGCAACACGATTCCCCACGAGCTCGCGGGGTTACCCAGTGCCGGTAGGAGCACCCACGCAGGCTCTCGACCTACCGTGCGCAGATGGTGCACCGAAGTCCCCTCCCCCTCGAGCCGTTCGGAGACGACTCCATACGGCTCGAGGGCGCGGATCAGTGCATAATGGTAATTCGGTGTACCAGTTCGCGGCTCGCCGGACGCCTGCTGGAGTGCGTGGAGCCGCAATATGCATCGCGTGAGCACATCCAGATTGGAAAAATGAGCTGGTATGACGTCGTCGTCCGGGATGGCGACGCCAAAGCGCTCTCGAATGAATTCCAGCAGCGCCACCATGGACATCGAATCGATGATTCCCCACTCGAGCAAACGCGTGGTTCGGTCGAGGCCATCGTCCTGTCCATCCAGCAATTCCCGCGCGATGTACGCACGGAGCTCCTCGTATACCGTCGAGTCGTCGAGCTCCAAAATGAATACCCCTTGATGGCGATTCACGTTGGAGTCTACTCGGCAGATCTTACGAAATTGTTAATAATCGCGATATCGAATGTCGATTTTTGGTGTGAAATGAATGTTCACGCCGACGTCTGACAAGTCAGGTGACCACGACAGTGCATTGACGGAATACGATTTACGCGTGGGCGAGTACGGCGCGGTAGCGGACTTTGCCGGCCTCGAGGCGATCGCGCACGTCGTTGGCCCGCTCCAGTGCGTAGATCTCGAGTTTCGGTTTCACCTTGCCCTTGGCCGCGAGCTCGAGGACCTCGGTGAGGTGGCCGCGGTGATCGGGCACGGCACCGCGGAACTCGCAAAAGGCGAGCATGGCGGCGAACGAATCGATGCTCACCGGGCCGTCGGCGACGCCGGTGTTGACCAGCCGGCCGCGGCGCCGCAGGCCGTGGAAAATAGAGCCAATTTGCTTGGCGGAGCTCGTGGTGGACAGAACGATGTCGGCGCCTCCGGCGTCGAGGAGCGCTTTGCCCGGGTCGTCGGCCGCCACCACCACGTCGTCGGCGCCAAGGGCCAGGAGCTCCGCGCGCTTGTTGGCCTGGCCGGTGATCGCGAAGGTCTCGAGTCCCAGCGCGTGCGCCACCTGGACGGCAAGATGGCCGAGGCCTCCAACCCCGAGCACGGCGACGCGCTCTCCAGGCTTCGGGTTCGCGTTTCGTAAGGCGCTCATGACGGTGTATCCGGCGCAAAACATGGGCGCCGCCGCCTCGAGCGCGAGTCCGTCCGGAATGAGCGCGCACCCGGAGGCCCATGCGAGCATCAGCTCGGAATTGCCGCCGCCGAGGTCCATCCAAGTTTGCGAATGGGGGCAAGGCTCGCCCGATTGGCATGAATTGCAGCGGCCGCAGCCCTTTTGATCCCAGACGACGCCGACGCGATCCCCCACCTTCAAGTCCGTGACACCGGGGCCGAGTTCGACGATTTCGCCCGTGGGCTCGTGGCCTGCGACGATGGGTAGCTTCGCTGGGAATTGGCCGCGGTGAAGGTGCACGTCCGTGCCGCACATTCCCGAATAGCGAACGCGAATGAGAACTTGCCCGGGACCCGGCCTTGGATCGGCAACTTGGGTGAGCGTCCACTCTCGATGTATTTCCGAAACAACGATGGCGCGCATGCGACATCCTCCTTTGTCGAGGAGCATGTTTGGGCATGGGACGGCCAACCCACCACGACGGCTTCTGCGAAGATGGTGCCCAATCCTGCGACGCGAACCAAACTACCCTTCGCGAAAGCGGCGCGCGTATTCGCCGGGCGAGGCGCCGAAAAGGCGGCGGAAGTCGCGCGTGAAATGCGACGTGCTCTCGTAGCCCACGCGGACCGCGGCTTCGCTGACGCGGAGGCCCTCGCCGACCATCAAGGTGCGTGCATGCTCCAGGCGCAGTTGCTTCAAGTAGCGCATGGGGCTCACACGCGCGACGGCACGGAAGCGATGGGCGAAGTGCGATGAGCTCATGGCCACGTGGCGGGCGACGTCTTCGACGGAGAGCGGGCGCTCCACGTTGGCGCGGAGAAACTGCATCGCCAATTGCACTTTGTCGGTATCGCGCTCCTGGCCGACGGCACTCCGGATGGCGGCCGCGGCGTCCGAGCGCAGGAGCCGGAAGACCAGTTCTTCGACGACCAGCGGGGCGACGACGCGGCGTTCGACTGGGTCCTCCAGGGCGCGCAACCATCGGACGGCGCAATCGAGCATCGCCGTATCCATTGCACCGACGAACGCGGGAACGTCTTCCTCGGGGGACTCGGGCGTTTCACCGGCGAGTGCCAGCAACGTTTTTGCGACGATGTCGGGCGAGATCGCATAGCAAAACGCGAGAAAGGGCTTTTCGCGCGTGGCCTCGATGACCTTGCCTTCGAACTCCGCCGCCCCCGTGACCACGAAGAAGCGCGACGGATCGTAGCTAAGATTCAAACCGCGGAAGGTCGAGACTTTGCGCCCTTGCGCCACCACGATGAGCATCGGTCCGAAGGCGTGCCATTTGCGATAGGTGGACGGCCTGGAGACACGTAAGAATCGCAAACCGGGGAAGGCATGTTCCGTGTCACCCTCCTTGGGGGCGCCGCGTGCGGCGAGCTCGAGAAGTTCGGCCGCGAGCCACGCCTGTTTCGTGGCGGGTTTCGTTTTCGGCTTCGGCGGATACGGAAGGAGCTGCGCCACCGCGCGAGGATACACCTTCCACGCCGCGCCTGCGCATGAGGGCGCGCGCATGGGACGAGAGCGCCCGCCCCGAGACGAACAGGTCGCGAAACCAGCGCCGGGCGGGATCGTTCTCGTGGCGCTCCGGCCAGAGTGCGACGACTTCCGCCGCTGGCACGGCAAGCGGGGGCGAGAGGACCCGAAGCCCAAGAAGCTCGTGAGCGCGGCGGGCAACGCTGCTCGGGATGGTGCAGATATGATCGGAATGGAGCACCGCCATGGGCGCGGAGATGAAGTGCGGCACACGCAAGGCCACACGCCGAGTCTTTCCCAATTTCGCGAGGGCGCGGTCGACGACGCCGTCGCGGCGCCCTTCGACGCTGACGAGCACGTGCCCGAGTGCCAGGTACGTGCCGAGATCGAGCCGCCGGCCCATGCGCGGGTGCCCGGGCCGCGCAATGACCGCGAAGGGCTCGTGGTAGAGGGACGCGCGGCGTAGGCCCGTGGGCGGCGTCGGCACCGAACCGCCGATGAGGGCGAGGTCCAGCTCGCCCGCAACGAGATGCGCCAGGCTCGCGGGCGAGAAGCGCTCGATCTCCAGGCCGACGCCGGGCGCGTGCCGCTGCAGGTGCGCGAGCACGTCCGGCAGCGCGGTGAGCTCGAAGTGGTCGACCGTGGCGAGCCGAAAGATGCGGACCGACGCGCGCGGATCGAAGGGTTGGGCAGGGCTCATCGCATCGCGAAGGTGCTCGAGCGCCAGCGGCAGCGTCGCCGAAAGGGCCATGGCCCGCGCCGTGGGCACGAGGCGGCGTCCCGACGGCTCGAAAAGCGGATCGTCGAACAGCTCGCGGAGCTTTGCGAGCGAGTGGCTCATCGCCGATTGGCTGACGTGCATGCGCCGCGCCGCCGCGCCAACGCTGCCCTCGACCAAGAGCGCTTCCAGCGCAGGCAGCAGGTTCAGATTGATCGCGTGGATATCGAAATCGCTCATGGTTTGGCATGAGATATATTCTCTTTTGCTCATACTTGGGGCGCGCCATGCTGAATGCATGAAAAACGCCGGCATCGAGGTGATGGTCACGGGTGGTACGGGGCTCGTCGGGCGCTGGCTTTTGGCAGCGCTCACCGCACGCGGGCGGCGCGTGGCTGCAGTGATGCGCCGCGCCGATGCGCGCGCCGAAGAGCTCGCGGCCTTCGTGCGCAAGATCGGTGGCAAGCCCGGGAATCTCGTGTTCGTCGAGGGCGACGTCGAGGCTCCGTCGCTCGGGCTCGATGAAGGCTTCGAGGACGTGCGGGACGTGTTCCACGTGGCCGGGCGCTACGCCTTCGGCATGAAGACCGACGAGGCGCGGCGCGCGAATGTCGAGGGCTCGCTTCATGCGGCGGAGTGGGCCCTGGCCCGGCGCGCGCTGCGGCGGTTCGTCTTCGTCGGCGGCTACCGCATGACGCGGCCGGTGCCCGGCCTTTCGCGCGACGTGTACCCGTTGCGTCCTGCCGAGCAGACGCGACTCTATCAACGGCATGGCGCGTACGAGGCTTCGAAGCACGAGTCCTATTTGACATTGCAGCACTTCGCGAAAACGCGGGGGCTGCCGTGGACCTCGGTTCACCCGAGCAGCGTCATCGGGGACTCGCGCACGGGAGAGACCACGCAGGTGCTCGGCCTCGGCGAGACCATCGAGCGACTCTGGAGGCGCAAGCTGCCCGCGCTGGTCGGTACTTCGCGCACCTTCGTGCCCGTGGTGACGGTCGACTACCTCGCGGCCTTTCTCGCGACGGTGCCCGAGCGCGCGGAGACGCTCGGGCAGGAGCTATGCGTTCTGGACCCGGCCACTCCGCCGCTTCCGGATTTGATCCGTGCCGCGGCGGCCCACCTCGGGGTGACCTCGCCGCGGCTCTTGCTATGCGCGGGCTTCGTTCGCGCGTTGCCAAAAGCACTCACCGGGGTCGAGCCGGAGACGCTCACGTTCCTCTCAGAGGACCGCTACGACACGGCGACTGCGGAGGCGCACGCCGCCGCGATGGGGCTCGAGCATCCTCCTATCCTCGAGAGCGTGATGCGCTGGTGCGATTACCTCGTAGCGACGCGCTTCCAGGGGTGAAAAAGACTGGTCGCGGTCGCACGGTCCGCGCTCGATATGTGGACCTCGACCCGAGGATGGCGAGGGCCGGCCATTCCGCGTCGCCGGTGCGGACGTGCTGCGCATACATCGAGAATACCTAGAGCGCGGGTCATCAATCCGAGGGAAAGGTCAGCTCGAAGGTCGTCCCAAGGTCGTTGCGGACGGTCACCGTTCCCTCGAGCTGCTCGGCCAATGTGGACACGAGCTGCAGCCCCAGCGAACCGGCCCTTTGCACGTCGACCCCGGCGGGCAGCCCGACACCGTCATCGCGCACCGAAAGCTGCAAAAGCCCATCTTCCAAACGCGATAGGCCCACGCGAATCGTCCCACGGCGCCCGTCGGGAAAGGCATGCTTGAGGGCATTGGTCATCAGCTCGTTCAACACGAGCCCGCACGGAATTGCCCTGTCCACGGCGATGGTCAGATCTTCCACGGCGAGCTGGAGTGCAATGTTCGACGGGGCGATGCCCGCCGCGAGCACGTTGCCGGCAAGGCTCTTGGCATATTCCGAAAATGGAACACGCGCGTAATCTTGGAATTGATAGAGCTTCTCGTGAATCAGCGCGATGGCTTGCACGCGCGTCTGGCACTCTTCGAGCGCGATGCGGCTCCCGCGCTCGTCGAGTTTTCTCATTTGGATGTTGATGAGGCTGGAGATCACTTGCAAGTTGTTCTTCACCCGGTGGTGGACCTCTTGCAGGAGGATCTCCCGCTCTTTGAGCATCGCCGACAACTCCGCCGTGCGGGCGCGCACGCGCTCTTCGAGCTGGCCGTTGAGCGCGCGCAGCTGCCCGAGCAACTCCACCTTCTCCCGTTCGGAGCGTTTGTACTCCGAGTGGTCCACGATGAAGACGATGCATTCGTCACTGCTGCCCTCGAGCATCGCCACGCCCAGAACGATGGGGATCCGCGCACCATCCTTGTGGAAATATTCCTTTTCCCACGGCTTGGCGATTCCCGTCGTCCGGAGCTGCTCGATGGCGCGCTCGTCGAGGCTTCGCCATTCGGGAGGCGTCATGTCCGACCAACGGACTTTGCCCGCGAGGACCTCCTCGCGGGTATAGCCAATCATGCTCAACAAAGCGCTGTTGGCCTCGAGGATGCCTCCGCGGAGATCCGCGGTCATCACCCCGATGATCCCGGCCTCCTCGAGCCTGCGAAAACGGCTCTCACTGCGGCGCAACGCCTCGGTTCGCTCGCGAACGCGGGTTTCCAGCACCTCGTGGGCCTTCTTCAACTCCTCGTGGGCCTTCGACAGCTGTGCGGGGGTCGGAATGGTGAGGGCCTTGGGCACGAGCCTCACCAGAAGAATCGCTGTTGGAACCGAAGCGGCCGCCGTAATGGCTTTGACGACACCGGACAGCCGGTACACCGGCGTCCAGAGAGTCCATATCTCCATGTAATGCGTGGCGCCGCACGCGATGATGAACACGGCGAAGCAGAGGAACATCCAGTTGAAGGGCAGGTCCCGGCGCTTTCGAACGAAGTAGTACAACGTAAAGGGAATCGTCGTGTACGACAGGGCGACGAGCGCGTCGGAGATGACATGAAGCCAGACAATCTCCGGACTCCACAGATAGCAGTGTCCGTGGGGCATGAACCCGTCGGACGAAAAGATGCGCCGTAGGAATTCCAGCATGGTCGAGCCCCTCGACTAGGCTACCGCGTACGGCGACGAGCGTCGTTTCGGCCTTCAACCTAAGCCGCGTGAACCATCCGCGTGGATGACGCTGCTCAGCTCCACCCGATTTCGTCCCTCGCGCTTGGAGCGATACAAGGCCGCATCGACGGCTTCGATGAACGCCGTCGTGTCGCCGTGGAACGATGTCGAATAACCGCAAACACCGAAACTCGCCGTTACCGCGCTTGGCTCGCGAATGGCGGCAATGCACTGGCGAAGCCTTTCCGTGAGCGCAACGGCCGCTTCCTCGGAAACGTCCGTGAATAGAATACAGAATTCGTCACCACCGTAGCGGGCCACGAAGTCGGTTTCGCGAACGTTGCTCTTCAATACGCGGGCAACCCCTGCCAGCGCTTGATCGCCCGCCTGGTGGCCCAAGCCATCGTTGATTCGTTTGAAGTCGTCCACGTCGCAAAGAGCCAGGGCGAAGGCGCGACCGCGTTCCCCCTCGGCCACGATCTGCTTGAGACGCTCTTTGAAGGCCCGATAATTGGCCACGCCGGTGAGTTCGTCCGTCGTCGCCAATTCGGTCAGGTGCTCGTGGAGCACTCGAATTTCCACGTCCGAGCGGCGCCGCTCGGTGATGTCGTGCAAATGGATCACCGCACCGACGCTGCGTCCAACGCTGTCGCCGATGGGCGTTATCGAGTAGCCATAACTTCGCCCCGCCGGCCTATCGACACCTTCGCCGTGGCGCGTGAGCCCATCCTCCAACACGGCCCCGACCAGGTCGGGCAGGTCGGTTCCCAGCCCGGCATCGATGCGGGTCACCCCCGTTTTGGGGCAGAGCAAGAGCTCGATGGATTTCCCTTTTGCCTCTGCGGGATCCCAGCCCGTCAGGCTCGCAGCGGCCGCGTTCATTTGCACGATGCGCGATTGCGCATCCACCGTCACGATTCCATCCTCTAGGGAGGCGAGCGTGTCTCGGAACAACGCCTCGCGGGCACGCAGTTCTTTCTCCATCTCATGGCGATAAATGGACACTTCGATGGCGCTTTTGAGCTCGGTGGATTTCACCGGCTTGAGCAAATACCCGTGCGGCGTCGTCTTCTTGGCCCGCGCAATGGTGGCGTCGTCGGCATGCGCGGTGAGGTAGACGACGGGAACATCGAATTTCTCGCGGAGGACGGCCGCGGTCCGAATACCATCGAGCTGCCCTTTGATGCGGATATCCATCAGAACGACGTCCGGACGCTTTTCACTCGCGCGCGCAAACGCCTCATTGGCCGACGATGCAACACCATAAGCGTCATATCCAAGCGCCGTCAGAATCTGCTGAAGGTCCATCGCGACGATTCGCTCATCTTCGACGATGAGCACCGAGTATTTGCGCATCTCTCAGTGTGCCATGGTGCACACGCCGAAGAGAAACGGAGCCCGCACATTTTGGTGCGCCCACGTGCGCCAGAACCGTGTGCGGGCATCTTGAAGATGCCATTCCTGGAAAGCACCAGCCTTGTCCGTTTGCACTAATCTGAGAAGGGGGAGCCAAAAGTCATGAGCAGCGACACTCTCGATGCGCGTACGCGCACTGGCATCGACTGGATAGCGCGCGCATCGTTGGCCGCGGCGATTTACTGGATCGCGGGAAAGTTTGCGCTGCTCATGGCGATACCTCCCGGCTATGCGACGGCGGTGTGGCCCGCGGCGGGCATAGCGCTCGTGTGCGCCCTCTTTTGGGGCCTGCGGGTGGTGCCTGGAATCGCATTGGGCTCGTTCCTGGTCAATGCTTGGACCAGTATCGACACCAGCAGCAGTGCAGCGCTCGTTCGTTCGATGGCCATCGCTGCGGGAATTGGATGCGGTGCGGCCTGCCAAGCCGCGCTGGGCGCTCTGCTCATCCGCAGGTTCGTAGGGTTTCCCACGGCGCTGGAGGTAGACCGCGATATCACGAAGTTCACATTCCTCGGGGGACCCATATCGTGCCTGGTGAGCCCCACCGTGGGCATGACCACGCTGTGCGGATTGGGCGTAATCCCTTGGTCCCAGTTTGCCTTCAGCTGGTGGACATGGTGGGTGGGCGACGCCATCGGCGTCCTGATTTTCGCACCGCTCGCATTGCTCTTCGTCCCCGGCCTCGACCCCGTTTGGCGCCGCCGCCGTGCCATCGTTGGCATTCCTTTGCTCGTCGGATTCGGCGTGGTGACCGTGTTGTTCTTGAAAGCAAGAGCATGGGAGGAGACCCGCTTGCGAACCGAATTCGAGCGGCGGGCAACGCCCCTTGCGCACGCCCTGGATGCCAGGCTTTCGGAATACGATGAAGTGGTGGGCTTTCTCTCGAGTCTCTTCGAAGCATCGCCCGACGTGAGCCGAAAGCAGTTCCGCGAATTCTGCCAGCGCGCGCTGAAGAAGTACCCGGGGATCCAGGGCCTGGCTTGGACCCCCGTCGTCGACGACACGCGAAGGGCGCAGTTCGAAGCGGCGGCCGGTTTTGCCATCACCGAGCAGGCCTCGACGGGCGCGCTCAAGCCGGCGACGACCCGCGCCGAGTACGCGCCGGTGTATTACTTGGAGCCCGAGGAAGGGAATCGCTCCGCAATAGGATTCGACATCGCTTCGGATCCGACTCGATTCGAGGCGATGAGCAAGGCGCGCATTTCCGGCCTTCCGAGCCTGACATCGCCGTTGACGCTCGTTCAGGAGACGGCCGGGCAACATGGGATTCTTTTGATCGCACCGGTCTATGCCTCACAATCCTTGCGCGGGTACGTCGTCGGCGTTTTCCGAATACAGGACGTCGTGGAAACCGCGCTGCGCGACATCGAGCACGAAGGGCTCGACTTTCGTCTTTTGGACGAAGACTCCCCGCAAGACAATGGCCTCGTGTACGCGAGCTCGGGTGCGGCGGCGGGCACGGGCTCGCGCACATGGAACGAGACCTTCGTCTTCGGCGGACGTCGCTGGAACCTTGCGGTCACCGCCACGGATATGTACATGACGACCCATCGCAGCTGGCAAGCATGGATGGTGCTGGCCGGAGGGCTTCTCTTCGTTGGAATTCTCGGTGTGGTGATGTTGATGGCCACGGGCCAAGCTTCTTATGTGCAGCGCGCGCTGGAAACGCGCAGCTCGGAGGCCTCGCGGGCCATCCAGGCGGAGGAGAAGTTTCGCGCAACGATCGAGGCCTCATCGACCGGCATGCTCATGGTCGATCGCAATGGAAAGATCGTATTGGTGAATGCCCAAGTCGAGCGATTGTTCGGGTATGCGCGCGAGGAGCTGATTGGCCAGCCGGTGGAGATCTTGGTGCCGTCGAAGTCGCGCGCGAGGCATCCCGGCTATCGGGACACCTTTTTTCAAGAGCCTCGAAATAGGCCGATGGGCGCGGGCCGCGAACTCTATGGCATACGCAAAGATGGTTCGGAGATGCCGGTCGAAATCGGATTGAATCCCATGCGCACCGCGGATGGCGATTTCGTTCTCGGTTCGATCGTCGATATTACCGCGCGCAAGATGGCCGAGGCCACGCTTCGCGAAAGCGCCGAACGCTTCCGTGCGCTGGTGGAGGTGTCCGCGCAAATCGTGTGGACCGCCGCAGCCGACGGTGTATTCGTCGAGGACTCGCCCTCTTGGCGAGCCTTTACCGGCCAGACGTACCAACAATGGCGCGGAGGCGAACGGCTCGACGCGTTCCACCCGGAGGACCGCGCTCGGGTGGATGTGCTGTGGAAAAAGGCCATCGCGACGAAATCGGCCATCGACACCGAATACCGTATTCGGCACGTGAGTGGTGAATGGCGCTGGACCGCCGCAAGGGCCGTCCCGCTCCTCGACGTGGAAGGGGGCGTGCGCGGGTGGATCGGAATGAATACCGACATCACCGAGCGCAAACACGCCGAACACGAGCGCGACCGGCTTTTGAACGAGCTCCAACGCCTCAACACCGAGCTGGAAGAACGGGTCAGCGGACGCACGGCGGATCTGTCCAAGGCGCTCCGGGAGCGGGAAGTCTTGATTCAAGAGATTCACCACCGGGTGAAGAACAATTTGCAGGTCATTTCCAGCATCATCAACATGCAAGTTCGAAAGCTCGACGTGGGCGCGAACCGCGACGCACTGGAAGAGTGCCAGACGCGCGTGCAAGCGATTGCGCTCATTCACGAGAAGCTTTATCAATCCAAAGACTACTCACGCGTTCCTTTTTCGGAATATGCCCGAAGCCTCGCGACCAATGTCTTCCGCGCGACGGGTGGGGCTTTCGCGAGCGTCACCTTGGAACTGGCCATCGACGATCTTGCGCTGGCCGTGGATCGGGCCATTCCTTGCGGTCTCGTGCTCAACGAGTTGATCACCAATGCGTTGAAGCACGGCTTCCGCGACGGGCGTCAGGGGACGATTCGCGTGGAGCTGGCCAAGCTGGACATGGGGCGGCTCCGGCTGGCCGTGAAAGACAACGGCATCGGCTTGCCACGCGATCTCGATATTCGCAAATCGGATTCTCTGGGCCTGCAGCTCATTTGCACCTTGTCGGAACAACTCGATGCGGAGCTCGAGGTCAACGGCGCGGGCGGTGCCTCGTTTCAACTCACCTTTGCCGCGGAGGCTTGAGCCGCGGCGCGCGCATAGAGGCTCGCGGCGCGTTCGGCCTCCCCGCCGAGGGCGTAGTGCTC
This sequence comes from Sorangiineae bacterium MSr12523, assembly GCA_037157775.1. Lineage (NCBI taxonomy): Bacteria > Pseudomonadati > Myxococcota > Myxococcia > Myxococcales > Pendulisporaceae > Pendulispora > Pendulispora brunnea. The sequence goes on along the minus strand of CP089982.1, from coordinate 744,861 downwards.
GGCCAGAACGCGTAAATCGTTTTCGCCTCGAGCCTGGAGAAATTCGGCCGCGGCGCGGTGGCGCGATTTCAAGGCTTCTTCGGTGAGCAGGCTGTGTGCGGCCTCACGCACGAGATGGTGGCGGAAGGCGTATTCGGTGTCGCCGCGAAGCCGGCTGGTGACATGCTTCGTGATGAGCTCGCGATGGCCGAGTTCCTCCAGGCATTCGTCGATGTTGGGCACGGAAGTGCGCCCGCCCAGCAAGGCGAGAATGCCGCTGCGCCAGAACGTGCCCCCGTAGACGCTCGCGGCGCGAAGCACCCGCCGCAGCGCCGGCTCGAGATTTTGCAGCCTCGCCTGGAGGATCGCCAATACGGTGTCCGGCATGGCATGGGAGCGCTCGTTGCCGACGTAGCGGATCAATTCCTCCAGAAAGAGCGCATTCCCTGCGGCGTGTTCGACGATTCTCGACACGGTCTCCGCAGGCGCGTTGGCGCCGAGGACCTCGCTGACGAGCTGCGCACTCGCCCGCTTGGACAAGCCATCGAGATGGAAATCCTGACGTTTGCGCTGGGTCCAGAGCCGCGGAAAAATGTCATTCACGTCCGGCCTCGCCAGCGCGAGAACCATCACCGGCTTGTCATGGCAGTCGCGCAACGCCGCGTCGACGAGGCGCAACGTGGGCCCATCGCCCCACTGCACGTCTTCCAGGACCAGCAGCACGGGATGGGCGCTGCACTCGGCACGCAGGAACGAAATGAACGTCGTCGTGGTCTGCGAAACCATCTTGCGCGGGTCCATCCGCGCCTGCCGAAGCTTCGGGCTCCTCTCCGAGGGAAAGGAAATACCGCATAGCTCGCCGAGCAGCTCGGTGACCAATTGGGCATCGCGCGCAGGCACGTGGTGCCGCACCCGTTCGCCCAGTTTGTGCTGCTGCGCCGAAAGGTCATCGCCATCGCGCGTGTCCACGAGACGGCGCAGGGCATCGGCCAGCAGGGCATAGGGCGCTCCGCCATAGGTCGGATCGGCCCGCCCCATCCATACATCGACGGCGTGCTTTTCCCGCACCCGCCGCACGAATTCATGGCGCAAACGTGATTTGCCAATTCCAGATGGTCCGATGACGACGGCGAGCCGCGCCACCGAATCTTCGCAGCACTCGTCGAGAAGCAACTGCAATTCGGTGAGCTCGCGGTCGCGGCCCACGCACGGGGTGGGCTTGCCGAGCAAGGGACGCGCTTCGTCGATGCCGAGCTCGGAGTCCAAAACGAAACAACCCGCGTACGGCTGTTTCGTCACGTGAAAGTGCGCATCGAGCAGGTGCGCGGTCATGCTGTCGAGCCATATGCCCGGAGCGGTATCGTTCGTGTACACCTGGATCCGTTCCACCTCCGCGAGCAGGGTGTTGGCGCGGTCCAGGACCTCGCCGCTGAGCAAGTGCTCTCCAATGACGATGCTTCGACCGGTTACGATCACCATGCGGTGCACGGGGAGCTGCTCACGCAAAAAGAGCGCGCACCGAGCGGCCTGCGCGGATTGATCGCTGGCCGTCCTGCGGGCGGATTGGGCGATGGTGACGATCATCGAGCCGTCGAGCAAAATCTCGACCCGTGCATCGAAGCGAGCTCGAAGCGCATCGCCGAGCTCCCGCCGTTGCGTCCTGCGGCTCGAACCTTTGATGACTTCTTCCTGGGTCGGCAGCGGCTCGCTCACCCGCTCCTCGACCACCAAGAGCATGCTGACCAGCTGCAGCTCGTCATCGCAGGTGATGTTCGTCCCGGGCTCGTCATGCCGTTCCGGCGCCGACGCGTCCGTGAGAGATCCCAGCGTGTACAACTCGTCGAGCAGCGCACTCCCATCCGCGGGTCGCTGCTGCGGGTCCTTCGCGAGCATGCGCCCGAGCAACGCATCCAGCTTCTCCGGCAAGGCGGGTCGAACCGTTCGGAGCCGTGGAAAATCGTCGAGCACGAGGCTGGCCATCACGACGGTGGGGTGGCCATTGGGAACGGGGGTCCGCCCCGTCAGGCATTTGTAAATCACGCATCCCAGTGCGAACACGTCGGCATTGGGCCCGACGTCGCGATCGCCCCGCGCTTGCTCGGGCGCCATGTAAAGAGGCGTGCCAAGCGCGATGCCCGCGGCCGTCAGCTCGGAGGCCACCAGCCGTGCCACACCGAAGTCGAGCAAGATGGGCGAGTCCGGCCGGCCGTCGCGGAGAAAAATGTTCTCGGGTTTGACGTCGCGATGTACGAATCCACGGCTATGCGCTGCGGAGAGCGCATCGGCCAGGCCGCAAAATAGCCGAATGGTGTCGCTCAGCCTGAGGCCGCAGCGATCGAGGCGCTGGCCGAGATCCTCTCCATCGAGCCACTCCATGGCGAGAAAGGGGCGCCCCGTGGATGTGACGCCGTGATCGACATAGGCCACGATGCCCGGATGCTGCAGCTGCGAGAGCATGTACGCCTCGCGGGAAAATCGCTGCAGAAAGTCCCGATGGTTGCCGAAGGTGGGGAGCACTTTGAGTGCGACCGGCGTGCCATCGCGCGCTTGGTCGCGGGCTCGGTACACGATGCCCATTCCCCCTCGACCAGCAACGCGCTCAACGATGAAGCGATTCGCGAAGACCGTTCCGGGCACGAGCTCCGAGCCCATGGGATGACCTTTCCCCCTTAGGTGATGTGATTACCACATCCCACATGCCTGCGCGAGGGCGGGGTCACGATTTGGGCAGCCGCTTGCGCGCTTCTTCGAGGACGCGGCGGCTGGTCGCATTGTTCGCGAGATACCCCATCCGCACGTCCGGATCGGGGATGGCATCGGCACGAATCCGGACCTGTTCGACCGCGCCTTCGAGAATTCCGTTTGCCGAAGCATCGCCCGAGGCGGCGTGCGCTTCGAAGGCCGCGAACTGCAGTCGAACCTCGGCGAAACCTCCACCACCAAGCTGATCGAGGTGCGCCAACGCCGCGTCCGCGTGCTCGCGCGCTTCGGCGAGCCGGCCGGCTCGCAGCAAGATCTTCACCAACACGGCATCCGGGTACGGGCGAACGACGATGAAAAGCGTCATCAGATCGAGCGCGCTTCGGGCGTGCCGTTCCGCCGACTCGAGATCGCCGCGGTCGAGGAAAATCTGCGCGAGGATGGCCAGCGCAAGACCGCGCAGGCCGACGTCGCCGGCCTGCTCGTCGGACAGGTAGCTCCGGAGCATCTGTTCGGCCTCATCGCTTGCGTTGGCATCTTCCTTGTCGACGAGGGCCATGGCCAGCTCGGTCGTTGCCATGCCGGTGGTGATGCGGTCGCCGTCGACGAGGGCATCGGCGCGCGCGATTCGCAGCTTTTCCTCTCCTTCGCCAAGGCTTCCCATATGGGTGAGCGCGGCCCCCATCGATGCGCGAACTTGGGAGAGAACACGCCGGTAGCCAATGGGCGCGAAAATCGCTTCCGCGCGGGCAGCAGCCGTCGCGACGGTCCACGGATCGCGGGAAAGGTACCAGCACGCGGTGGCGTGCGCGTACTCCGATACGGCCCGCGCAAAGACGTTGTCGGTCATGACGCTCAACTCGTCGACGCGAGCCAAATACGTCTCGACGTACGTGGGCCGCCCCAACCACGTCATCATGCCGACCAGGACCAGCAGCGATTCGAAATAGACCCCGATGGCGGAAAGATCGGGATCGGTCTCCCGGAGCATGTTGCCCCAGTGGACCAGGGCGTCGAATCGGCCTTGCGTTGGCGCGGCCGCGGTCATCGTTCCCACCGTGTAACACCAGTCGTCGCTCCCGCGGCGCAAGAGCGGGAGGGCTTGGGAGCTGTGCACGTACGCTTTTGCGAAATCGCACTCGAAGAGGAGCGCACGCGCCAGGGCACTGCGCAAAAGGGCCAGGAGCTCCCCCTTCGCACCGCAGGCAATGCCTCGTTCCGCGAGCTGGGTCGCCTCGCGAAGACTGGCAAAATCCGCGGCTTTGCGGGCCGCACGCGCGTAAAGCTTGGCCGCTTCCTCCATCTCGTTGCCCAGCGCGTAGTGCTCGGCCAAAACGGACGGATCGCGCTCGCCCATGGATTGGAGGAACGCCGCCGCCGCGCGATGCCCTGCTTCCCGATCCTCGTCGGTCAAAAGGCCATGTGCAGCCTCGCGCACCAGCGCATGGCGAAAGGCATATTCGGTGTCGCCGAGCAGCCGCGTGGTGCTGTTCTGCGTGATGAGCTCGCGATGGACGAGCTCCTCCAGCCGCTCGTCGAGGCTGGCGGCGGAAACCGAATTGCCCAGCAAGGCGAGAACACCACCACGCCAGAAGGTAGTGCCATAGACGCATGCCGCGCGAAGCACGCGCCGCACTTCGGGCTCGAGGCGCTGCAGCCTCGCCTGGATCATCGCCAGCACGGTGTCGGGCATGCTGTCGGATTGGTTCTCGACGACGAAGCGGATCAACTCCTCGAGAAAGAGCGCGTTGCCCCCCGCCTGCTCGACGATTCTCGCCACCGTTTCCGGTGCGACGTCGGGGCCGAGGGCTCGGGTGACGAGCTGCTCGCTGGCGCGCTTGCTCAAGCCGTCGAGCACGAAGTCACGGCGCTTTCGCTCGGCCCACAGCTTCGGATACAGCTCTTTGACCTCGGGTCTGGCCAGCGCGAGAAGCATCACGCGCTTGTCGTGGCAATCCCGCAGCGACGCATCGATCACGCGCACGGTGAGCGCGTCACTCCAATGCAGATCTTCGAGGACGATGAGCACCGGATGGGCGTCGCATTCCGCACGCAGAAAGCAGATGAATGCGCCCATGATCTGGGCGACCATCGCGCGCGGATCCGCGCGCGCGAGCAGGAGCTTCGGGCTCGTGTCCGAATCGAATGGAATGCCGCAAAGCTCCCCGAGAAACTCCGTGACGAATTGCGCATCTTCGGGCGGCACGTGCCATCGCACGCGCTCGGCGAGCTTGCGCTGCTGCTCGGCGAGGGCTTCGCCATCGCGCACGTCGATGAGGCGTCGCAATGCATCGGTGAGCAAATCGTACGGGGCTCCCGCGCGGGTCGGGTCGCCCCGCCCGAACCAGACGTCGACCCCGTGCACGTTGTCGTGCTGGATGCGGCGCAAGAACTCGTGGCGCAACCGCGATTTGCCGATTCCGGGTGCCGCGATCACCACGGCGAGCCGGGCCAGGGATTCTTCGCAGCAGTCATCGAGAAGCAACTGCAGCGCGGTCAGTTCGCGCTCGCGACCGACGCACGGCGTGGGCTTGCCGAGCAGAGGACGCGCTTCGTCGATGCCTAGCTCCGAATCCAGGACGAAGACACCGGCGTCCGTTTGTCTCAATTGAAAGCGCGAATCCAAGAGGTGCGCCGTCATGTCATCGAGCAAGATGCCGGGTGAGGTGTCGCCGGAGTCCAACTGAAACTTCGTCGTCTCGCGATGGAGCAATCCGTTGGCGCGATCGAAGACCTCGCCGCTCGGGAGCTGCTCTTCCGAGACGACGCCGCGGCCCGTCGTGATGGCGATGCGTTCCCCCGAGCTGCCGGAGGCCAGATTCTCGCGCAGATAGAGGGCACACCGCGCAGCCTGCGCGGCCTGATCGGTGGCCGTCATGCGCTCCGTTTGCGCCAAGGTCACAATCATCGAACCGTCGAGCAGAATCTCGACCGACGCGTCGAAGCGTCCCCGAAGCGCATCGGCAAGGCCCTGGCGCCGCGCCCTCAAGTCCCATCGGACCGGGACTTCCTGCATCTCGTGCACCTCTTGCTGCACCACCTCCTCGACGACCAAGATGACGCTGACGAGCTGCTGCTCGATGGACAGGGGCGCGGCAACGCGCACGATTCTCTCGGGCGCCGGCTCGTCCGAAAACGATCCCAGCGCTTGCAGTTCCTCGAGAAGCGCCGTGGCATCCTTGGGCCGCCGCGAGGGCTCTTTGGCGAGCATCCGCTGCAGGAGGACGTCCAGGGTCGCCGGCATGGTCGGCCGGAGGGCGCGCAATTGCGGAACATCGCCTCGCAGGATGCGGGCCAACAAGACGGTGGGATGCCCTTCGTCGGGAAACGGCGTTCGCCCGATGAGGCACTTGTACATCACGCACCCCAGCGCGAAGACATCCGCGCTCGGTCCGATGTCTTGCTCGCCGCGTGCCTGCTCGGGCGCCATGTACAGAGGCGTACCGATGGCAACACCCGCAGCCGTCAGCTCCGAGGCGGGAACGCGTCCCACCCCGAAGTCGACCAGGATGGGCACATCGGGACGGCCATCGCGCAGAAAGATGTTTTCCGGCTTGAGGTCACGGTGCACGAACCCGCGCCGGTGGGCCGCGGAAAGAGCATCCGCCACGGCATGAAACAGGCGCACGGTCTCGACCAACGTGAGACCGCCGTGGTCGAGGCGTTGCCCGAGATCTTCCCCTTCGAGCCACTCCATGGCGAGAAACGGCTCGCCTGCGGGGGTAACGCCATGGTCGACGTACGCCACGATGCCGGGATGCCGGAGCTCCGACAGCATGTACGCCTCACGCGAAAATCGTTCCCGAAATTGCTGACGCTGCCCCACCGTGCGAAGAACTTTGAGCGCAACTTTCGCACCGTCGCGACGCCCATCGCGCGCGCAATACACCACGCCCATGGCGCCTCGCCCGGCCACGCTCTCGACCGTGAACCGATCCGCGAAGACCATTTTCGGAGCGAATTCCGAGTGGCTCATGGCATTCCCAAGTTACACGGCGCTCACACGACGCGATCCTAGCATGTGAAGCCGTGCTGGACGCGGAGCGTCGCCGCTTGTGGCAGCCGGCCGCCTACCTACCGTCTAGGCCCGCGGCCATCGTTGCGCTGCCGACGACCCACTGCGTACAAGCGCATCATCCAAGGACCGGAATGGCAGTGTCACTGGCCATCGATGAGTCTGAAGCATCGAGGGGCGAGGCGTGAAGTCCAAGTCTCGACGGCGCTTTCTCTCGGCAACCGCGGGGATCACGGCAGGCACCCTCGGATGGGCCTCGCTGTTCCGCATTCCCGCCGCCAGCGCACAGTCCACGCTCGCGGTGCCCCCGGGTTTTCCGCGATCCATTCCGCTCTATCAGCGGGCCTTCGAAAATTGGTCGGGGCAAATCTTCGTCGAGCGCGTGTGGACGTGCGCTCCGGCCGACGCCACGGACGTCGTGACCATCGTCAATTGGGCCCACCAGAATGGGTACCGGCTCCGTGCCAAAGGGATGGGGCACAATTGGTCGCCGCTCCTTCTCCCGAACCATGCGGACGTGGCCAAGACGGTTCTCGTCGATACGACGGTGCACCTCACGGAGGTCCGCGTGAACACGGCAGGTGCCGTGAAGACGGTGACGGCGGGCGCGGGAACCACGATGGACCGACTGCTCGAACAGCTCGAGGCACGCGGGCTCGGCTTCGCGGCGATCCCATCGGCCGGCGATCTCACCGTGGGCGGCGTTCTGGCGGTCGGCGCTCACGGCGCGGCGATTCGCGCGCGGGGTGAAGCGCTGGTTCCGGGCGTGGGCTATGGCTCGCTCTCGAATGCGATTCTGTCGCTCACGGCCGTCGTCTGGGACGATGCGCAGAAGCAATACGTGTTGCGCACGTTCGGGCGGGATCATCCCGACATGCGCGCATTTCTGGTTCACCTCGGACGGACCTTCGTCACCGAAGTGACCCTGCAGGTGGCGAGCAACGCGCGCGTCCGCTGCGAAAGCTGGGTCGATATCCCCGTCGGTACGGTGTTTGCGCCGCCCGCATCCGCCGGGCCGCATTCGCTGGCCGCGCTGGTGGAGCAGGCAGGCCGGGTCGAGGTCATCTGGTTCCCCTTCACCGCCTCACCGTGGATCAAGGTCTGGTCGCTGGCGCCGAACAAGCCTTCGCTATCGCGCGAGGTGCGCGCTCCGTACAATTACCCATTTGCCAATATGCTCGACGAACGGGTATCGGACCTTATCGAGGGCATCACCGCAGGCAACGCTGGACTTACGCCGATTCTGATGAACCTCTTCATGGTGCTGGCCGCAACCGGATTGACCGTCACCGGCGCACGGGACATCTGGGGATGGTCGAAAGACGTGCTGCTCTACGTCAAGCCGAGCACATTGCGAGTCGGCGCCGCCGGATATGCCGTCCTCACCGCGCGGAGCAACGTACAGCGCGTCGTCTGGGAATTCTACGAGGAGTACAGGCGGCGCATTGCCGCTTACCAGGCGAAAGGTCAATTCCCCATGGCCGGGCCCATCGAAATCCGGGTGACGGGGCTCGACCATGCGCACGAAGTTCAGATGCCCGCGGCGCAGTCACCGCTGCTGTCGAGTTGCCGGCCGCGCCCGGATCACCCGGAGTGGGATACCTGCGTCTGGTTCGATATCCAGAGCATCCCGGCGATGCCGCACGCCGACGAGTTCTACTCCGATTTGGAACGATGGATATGGTCGAATTATTCGGGCCACTATGCCACCGTCCGCCCGAATTGGCCCAAAGGGTGGGGCTTCAGCCCCGCGTCCGGTTGGTCCGATAGAACGACGCTCACGAGGACCATCCCCGACTCCTTCCGCGCGGGGCAAGCCAAGGGGGACGATTGGGATACCGCGGTCGCGATTCTTGGTGCGTACGATCCAAACCGGATCTTCAGCAATGCATTCCTCGATACGCTATTCCGTTGATCGCGTTGCGAGGTTGATATTCCCGCTCACCGTGTTGGGCGTGGTCCTTTCGACCCGCGAGGCACGCGCGACGACGGAAATAGGCGGACTGGATGCGCGCTCGATGGCGCTGGCGGGCACGGGGGTGAGCTACATCGAAAGCGGAGCGTCCGTCGCCCTCAATCCAGCGACCCTGGACGGTGTTCGAACCTTTGCTGGCACCTTCACGATATCTCCGCTTCGCGCGGTGTTGACGACACCGCTCGATGGTCCCAACACGTCGGTCGATAGCGCCGGCAAGGTTTACCCGGTCTTTCTGGTCGGCGCGGCGTATCGGCTCACGGACCGAATCGTGGTCGGCGCGGGCGTTTTTCCGACCATCGGCTCAGGAGCCAAATATTCCGACACGACCGATCACGAGGAAGTACGAGCCACACTCGCCCAAATCGAAGTTGCGCCCTCCGTGTCCGTTCGTGTGGCCGACGGCCTTTCCGTGGGGCTTGGATACCGCATGACGTATACGACGCAGACGGGGCATCAGCCCGCGGCGCCGGGGCAGCCCTCCACGGACTACTCGTACGATGGGTGGAATTGGCTCGGCGTGCATGCGGGAATCTACTATCGTCCCATCGAGTCGCTCCATTTTGGATTCAGCTATCGTTCGCGCATCGACACCACGCTGAGTGGCACGACGGATGCGCATTTCCCCACGGGGGCGATGGACACGGAATCGGAGTTCAATTCGCCCCATCGATTCAAATTGGGTGCTTCGTATACCCCATCCAAGAAGGTACTTTTGGCCCTGTCCTTGAGGTATTCGCTCTATTCCGACTCGAGCAAGTCGATCAAGACGACGGTGCAGACGCCGTTCGGGCCCGTCGAATCGGTTTATCCGCTCGATTGGAACAATGCTCTTGGCGCCGGGGCAGGCGTGGAAGTGACGCCGGAGCGCAGGATCGCGCTGCGGGCGGGTTACTCCGCGACACAATCCGCCGTGCCGTCGAGCAGGCCGAGCTTCTTCGCCACGCCCCCGGGGTGGCTGCACTCGATTCACTTGGGGGCGGGGTTACGCTTCGAACGCGTGGACCTCGACCTCGGCGCCTTGTACAGCCTTGCGAGCGCACACATCGACGCCAATCGCGACAATCCGAGCGTAACCCCGGGGGATTACCAACTTCACGCGATGATCCTTTCGTTCTCCGTCACGTATCATAGATAACAGGGGAACGAATCGAGCCTCTCTTGCGGCAGGCGCTTGCGCGCTTCCTCGAGCACGCGTCGATTGACGCCATTCTTCGAGAGAAATCGCGTTCGCGCGTCCGGGTCGTCGATGGCCGCGGCGCGAATGGCAATCTGTTCGAGGGTGCCTTCGAGGATCCCAGCCGCCTCGGGATCGCCTGCCGCTTCGTACGCCTGGAACGCCGCAAATCGCAGGCGTACCTCGCTGAATCCACCGCCCCCGCGCTGCTCGAGGCGAGCCAGAGCTTCCTCGGCATAATCGCGCGCCTCGGCGAACTTTTCCTGGCGCACCAAGATCGTCACGCGCGCAGCCTCGGCGTAAGGATAGGTCACGACCAGGTACGTCAGCATGCGAAGCGACTTCAAGACGTGCCGCTCCGCCGAATCGAGCTCACCGCGGTCCAGGAGAATCCGGGCAAGGATCGCATTCGCGAAACCCTTGAGGTCTTGATCGCCGGCGTGGTCATCGGCCGCGAAGCTTCGTGCCATTTGCTCGGCTTCGGCGATGGCTTCGGGGGTTTCTTTGTCGACCAGGGTCATGGCCAACATGGTCGTGGCCACACCGCTCGTCCAGCGGTCACCATCTTGCAGAGCGTCGCTGAGGGCGGTTCGGAACTGTTGTTCGCGCGTGTCGACGCTTCCCAAATGCGCAAGCACGGCACCGCGGTAAATCCGCGTGAACGTGAGACTGCGCCGGCAATTCGCCATTTCGAGCAGTTCCTCGGCGCGCGCGACGGCGAGCGATGCGGCCCAGGGATCGCGGGAAAGAAACCAGCCTACGTGGGCGTGCGAATACTCGCGCAGACCTCGGACCAAGACGTTGTCGGTCGTGCCGGTGACTTCGTCCATTCGTGCCAAGTAGGTCTCGGCCTGCGTCCGGCGCCCGAGGAAGGTCAGCATGGCCGCCACCAGGCGCAACGCTTCCATATAAAGGGCGCTGGTGCCGGGCTCGGGATCCATCACACGCAGGGCGTTGCCCCAGGCAATCATCTCGTCGTATCGATTGAGCGGCGCTCCCACCGCCGTGATCGTCGTTCCCACGGCGTAGCACCAATGGGCGCTACCGCGGCGCAGTAGCGTGAGCGCTTCGGAGACGCACGCGTAGGCGTTTACGTAATCGCATTCCCACATGCGCGCTCTCCCCTCGATGCCAAGAAGGATTCCCAGAAGGGCGCCCTGCGGGCTGCACTCGATTCCGTACTCCGCGAGGTGGACGGCCTCTCGGAGATTCCCGAAGTCGAGAGCCTTCTTGGCCGCAAGCGCGTAAAGCCCTGCAGCTTGCGCCAGATCGTTGGCGAACGCGTAATGCTCGGCCAAGACGTGCGGTTCGCGTTCGCCCATCGATTCGAGGAACGCGGCTGCAGCGCGATGCCCCGCCGCGCGGTCCTCGTTGGTCAGCAGGCTGTGCGCCGCCTCGCGCACCAGGGCGTGGCGAAAGGCATATTCGGTATCACCCAGCAGATGGCTCGTGTGGCTCTGGGCAATGAGCTCGCGTTGGAGCAGCTCGTCCAGCCATTCATCGATGTTGGCCGCGGAGACCCGATCGTTGCCCAGCAGGGCGAGGACACCGCCACGCCAAAACGTGGTGCCATAAACGCTCGCGGCCCGGAGCACCCTTCGCAATTCCGGGGTCAGGCCCTGCAATCGGGCCTGGAGCATCGCCAGCACGGTATCGGGCATGACATCGGAGCGATTTTCCGCAACGAAGCGAATCAACTCCTCCAAAAAGAGCGCATTGCCGGCGGCTTGTTCGGCGATTCGCGTGACGACATGGGGCGGAACGTCCGGTCCGAGGACCCGCGTGATGAGCTCCACGCTCGCCCGTTTGCTCAACCCGTCGAGGTAGAGATCTTGCCGTTTGCGCTCGTTCCAGAATTTCGGATAGAGGTCCTCGACCTCCGGCCTCGCCAGCGCGAGAACCATGACCGGCTTGTCCCGGCAGTCGCGCAACGCGGCATCGATGACCCGCACCGTGAGGCCGTCACCCCAATGCAGATCTTCGAGGACGATCAGCACGGGGTGGACTTCGCATTCGGCCTTCAAGAAAGAGACGAACGCGGCCGTCACTTGCGCGACCATGGTGCGCGGATCGGTGCGCGCGAGCCGGAGCGTCGGGCTTTTGTCCGAAGGGAACGGGATGCCGCAAAGCTCGCCCAGAAATTCGGTCACGAACTCCGCTTGGTGTGCGGGCACGTTGCGCCAAGCGCGCGTGCGGAGCTTGTCTTGCCGCGCCACCAGGTCCTCGCCTTCGCGCATGTCGATGAGGCGCGATATGGCATCGGCGAGCAGGCCATACGGCGTACCCGCCCGCGTTGGATCGGTTCGCCCGAACCAGACGACGTTGGCTTGGTCCCGTCGCGCGTACCGGACGAACTCGTGGCGCAGGCGCGACTTGCCGATGCCGGGCGGCGCGATCACCACCGCCACACGCGCCACCGATTCTTCGCAGCACTCGTCGAAAAGCAACTGGAGCTGCGTGAGCTCCCGGTCGCGGCCGACGCAGGGGGTCGGTCTGCCGAGCAGCGGACGCGCCTCGTCGGACGTTCGCTCCGCGTCCAAGACGAAGAACCCCGAATCCGAGTGCATGTCGAATCGCGCATCGAGGAGGTGCGCGGTCATCTCGTCGAGCCGGATGTCGGTAGCACCTTCGCTCGGGTCGATTCGCAGAGGCCCATTGGATCGATTGAGCAGCGTGCTGGCGCAGCTGAACATTTCGACGCTGGGCGCGTGTTTGCCCTCGACCAGACTTCGGCCGGTCGTAATGAGGATGCGCCGCCGCGGTGGGGGCGCCCCCAGCTGCTCGCGGAGAAAAAGCGCGCAGCGGGCCGCTTGCACGGCTTGATCGTTGGCGGTCATGTGCTCGGTTTGAGCGAGGGTCGCGACCAGGGATCCGTCGCGCAGGATCTCCACCCGAGCCCCGAAGAGCGTGTGCACGGCGTCGCCGAGGGCCTGCCGTTGGGCGCGGCGGGCGGGTGCTTCGAGCATGGGGTCGTCTTCGATGACCGGGGCTTCGCTGGGCTTCTCCTCGACCACGAAGATGACGCTAACGAGCTGCAGTTCGTCGGCGAGCGGGATCCGGTGCGATCCGGACCGCGATTTGCGAGGCGCCGGCTCGTCCAAGAGAGAGCCCAGTGCGAGCAATTCCTGGAGCAGCGCGTGCGCGTCTTTTGGCCGGCGCGACGGCTCTTTGGAGAGCATGCGCTCGAGCAAGAGATCCACTTTTTCCGGCGTCGCCGGGCGAAGCGACCGCAGGGGCGGAAACTCGTTGAGCAGGATGCTCGCGAGGACCACCGTGGGGTGCCCGTTCGCCACGGGGGTGCGACCCGTGAGGCACTTGTACATCACGCATCCGAGGGCGAACACGTCGACGCTGGGACCGACGTCCCGCGCCCCGCGCGCTTGCTCCGGCGCCATGTACAGAGGTGTACCGACGGCGATGCCGGCGGCCGTCAGATCGGATGCAACGAGCCGTGCCGCCCCGAAGTCGAGCAAGGTTGGCGAATCCGGGCAGCCGTCGCGGAGAAAGATGTTCTCCGGCTTGAGATCGCGATGAACGAACCCGCGACGATGCGCAGCCGAGAGCGCATCGGCGATGCCGCAAAACAGCTTGACCGTTTCGCCCAAGGTGAGGTTGTGGTGGTGGAGATAATCGCCAAGGTCCTCGCCATCGAGCCACTCCATGACGAGGAATGGCTGTCCCTGCGGCGTGATGCCGTGATCGATGTACGCGACGATGCCGGGATGGCGAAGCTCCGAGAGCATGTACGCTTCGCGCGCGAATCGCTCCTGGAAGTACCGGTGGCCTTCGAAGATGTGCAGCACTTTGAGTGCGACCGTTGCACCATCGCGCTTCCGATCGCGCGCACGGTAGACGACCCCCATCCCCCCACTACCGGCGACACTATCCAGCATGAACCGGTCCGCGAAAACCGTGCTGGGAGCGAGTTCCGCACGCCCCATGACCCCCTTACCCATCGATGTAGTTCAGACTACATAGGCCACTGGGTCCACGCAACCTGGCGCGCGGTCGAGCAACGCGGTTGGAATCAAACGTCGTGTTTGCTCGAGTCTCGATCAAATCCGATCAAACCAGAACTGCAAAACCGCCGCACTCGTGCGGCAACGGCCGGTTGCATTCGATCATCGAAGAAGCCTCACCCCGAGCGCGTGCAGGGTGGCAGCGCGATGCGCTCGGCGGCATTGCCGTTCTTGGTGCCGAGCACCGGCGCCTTGCTTGCGGGACGCCATGCGGCGTTCGGCCACCAGCGCTCGAGCGGCGGGTGCTCTGTGGGCTCCACGCGTTCGCCGGGGCGTAGGGCCAGCACTTCGACGTCGTGGCATGCGGCCGCAACGAGCACGCGCTCGATGGGCTCCGTCCATGGGTGCGGGGCAAGTTGCAACGCGCCCCAATGCACGGGAAGAAGCGCGGTGCCGCGCACCCGGCGGTGGGCTTCCACGGCGAGCTCGGGGCCGAGGTGCGCGTCGGGCCAATTGGCATCGTATTGTCCCGACTCGATGAGCGTCACATCGAACGGGCCAAAGCGCTCGCCGATGCGTGCCAAATCGTCGTGAAAACCGGTATCGCCCGAGTACCAGGCGCGATGCTTCGAACCAATGAAGGCAAAGCCGGCCCAGAGCGTGCGATTGCTCTTGGACAAACCCCGCCCCGACGCATGACGGGCAGGCGTGGCCACGACGTCGAGGCCGCCGATACGGGTGGACTCCCACCAATCGAGCTCGGTGATGCGCTCGCGGGGAATTCCCCAATGCTCGAGGTGGGCACCGACCCCAAGGGGCACGACGAAGCGGGCGCGCGTGCCTTTCAGGGTCAGGATGGAGCCGTAATCGAGATGGTCGTAGTGGTCATGCGAAATGACGACGGCATCCACCGGAAGAGCGTCCAACTTGGCCGGCGGAATGAACCACCGCGATGGACCGAGCCATCCGATGGGCGACGCGCGCGCACTCCATAGCGGATCGACGAGCACGTTCACGCCATCGATTTCCAACAGCGCCGACGAGTGCCCGAACCAGGTCACCGCGAGCCCCGATGCGGGCGGCGTGTCGAATGCCGGCGACACAGTCTCGAGAGGCACGCTGGGCTGCGTGTCCGGCTCCGAGCGGGCGAACAATCGCAGATAGCTGGCCGTGAGATCGGTCCACGAGGCTTGGGGATTCTCGAATCGACCATGGTGCCATTGCGGTGAGCGCATGGCGCGTGCGAGCCGCTCGCCGGTCGGGCGGGCACCAAAAGCTGCGCAATGGGTCAACGCGATGCACGCGAGGGCCACCATGGCAGCGATAAAAAGAGTCCGTCGCCTTGGGGCAGGGCTCGCTGGAGCCGCTCCCAACAATGAAACAGGGGAAAAGACAGCGCATTTGGCGGCCATCGGGTGCCTCCTTCGAGGGTGGGAGGAGAATGATATCTACACCCGTAGACTTTCGCCAGCCCGATGTCTACACTCGTAAACATGAAGTTACTCCTCACGGGGGCCACCGGCTTTCTCGGCCATGAAGTCCTTCGCCAAGCGCTCGACGACGATGGGATCGAGCGGGTAACGGCGCTCACGCGGCGCCCGGTCGGCATGGCCCACGCCAAGCTGCAGGAAGTCGTCATCACCGACTTTCTGGACTACTCCACACTCGACTTGCGCGACTGCGATGCATGCATCTGGTCGCTCGGCGTCTCCCAATTTCAGATAACCGAAGAGCAATACGTTCGCATCACACTCGATTATACGATGGCCGCGGCCAGGGCATTGTTCGCCGCCAATCCTCACGCGCGATTTTGCTTCGTGAGCGGCCGCAGCGCAGATCCGCAGGAAAAGAAGGGCGCTCTCTATGCCCGAATCAAAGGACGCACCGAGCGGCAGCTCGAAGCCTGGAGTGAAAGCGTATTCGTTTTTCGCCCGGGCTACATCCGGCCCACCGCACGAAGCGGCCCTCGCAAAGATCTGGCACGCCTGTTCGCGCCCATTGGCACCGTCATGTCCATGATGGGCAAAGACCTCAGCGTGGATTGCGACAAGCTCGCGTCGTGTCTGCTGGACGTGGCCAAACACGGGGCCGATCGACACCTGCTGGTCAATTCCGACATTCGCGATTGGAAGGCCGCGTGATGAAGGACACGGTGCTGGTGACGGGAGGCAGCGGATACGTCGCGGGCCATTGCATCGTCGAGCTCTTGCGGCAGAAGTACCGCGTTCGCACCACGGTGCGCTCCACGTCGAAAGAGCAGGCGGTGCGCGCGGCCGTGGCGCGGGTCGTCGATCCCGCGGGGGACCTCGAATTCGCGCAGGCCGATCTCGGCGCGGACGCAGGCTGGGACGAGGCCATGGCGGGATGCAGCTACGTGCTCCACGTGGCGTCTCCGCTGGGCAACGATGGGGCCAAAGATCCAGAAGCCCTGATGCTGCCGGCGCGGGAGGGAACGCTGCGCGTGCTTCGTGCCGCGGCCAAGGCCAAGGTGAAACGCGTGGTCATGACGTCGTCGACGGCGGCGTGCACCCCACCGAGTCTGGAGACGGCGGGCGATGAGACGATATGGACCGGGGCTGCCCATCCCACGCTGAATGCCTACCGGCGATCCAAAATCGCCGCCGAACGGGCCGCCTGGGATTTCATGGGCACACGCGACGCGGGCACCACGACCCTGACCACGATCCTGCCCGGAGCCATTTTTGGCCCGGTGCTTTCGATCGCGAATCTCGGGTCGGTCCAGTTCATCGAGCGACTCCTTGGAGGCAAGTTGCCCGGCGTGCCTGGCCTCGGGTTCTGTGTCGTCGACGTGCGCGATCTCGCAAGCCTGCACGTTCGCGCCATGCTCGCCGCGGAAGCCGCCGGGCAACGATTCATCGCGGCCGGCGACTTCATGTGGATGGACGACATCGCCACGACCCTCCGCGCCGAGCTCGGTGCGCAGGCAAGCAAAGTACCCACGCGAAAGCTCCCCAACATCGTTCTCCGGGCATTGGCATGGTTTTCACCACCACTGCGCGCCCTCACACCGCTTCTCGGCCGCCGCCAACTCTTCAACTCAGCCAAGGCGCAGCGTATTCTCGGCTTCTCCCCTCGCCCCGCGACGTCCACCGTCGTCGACTGCGCACGCAACCTCCTCGATCATGAAGAAGCGGCCCGCTGAAACGATCCCATCACGCTCTGCGAAAAAGAAGACCCCGGAAGGCTCGCGCCCGCGGGACGCGGCGGCCACGCGAAAGGCCATCCTCGATTCGGCGCGACGAGCGTTCGCTCGTTTCGGTTACGACGGTGTCGGGGTCCGTGAAATCGCCGCGGGTGCGGGTGTGACCGCTATGCTGATCAACCGGTATTTCGGCTCGAAGGAGCGGCTCTTTGCCGAAGTCGCCATCGAGACGATGTCCAAACCGGTCATTCTCACGCCGGACTTCATCGAGTCGGGCTGCCCCAGTGAGACGATGGCCGCAGCACTCGTTCAACTCACGCAAAGGGACGCGACGCCGCTCGAAGGCTTTCTCATCATGCTGCGTTCCGCCGCCAGTGAACAAGCCGCCGCGATCGGGCGTGAGCAAATCCAGGCTCACTATCAGACGACGCTCGCGCGCGCGTTGCAGGGCCCGGATCGCGCAGAGCGCGCGGCCATCATTTTGTCCCTCGTCGCAGGCTTTCAGATGATGCGCCAGGCCATGGGCCTTCCCGCACTTGCCAACGCGAAGCCGGCCGCATTGGAGCGGGTGCTCGAACGCGCCCTGCGCGCGCTCATCGATCCAGCACCGTAATGCGTCGTCGTTCTCTTGGAGAACGTCCGCTTGGATGACGCCTGCCAACCCGCATTGGAGCCGAACCGTCGCCGTAGCGCACCCGACGATTCTTTTCGCCGAAAGCACGCTCGCCCAGGCGAGTACGAACCCGTTCTTTCGATTGTTCGTGATGCAATCGCCCGTGGATAAGCGAATTGCGCGCATTCACGCAAGTTCGTTATCCATGAAACAGCAGGAAAACCAGGGGTTCCTCGATGCGAGTGCCGCGATGGAGCGGCAGCACCTCTCGTCATGAACACGTATTCGCATTCCCAACTTCGATCTCGAAAAACCATGCCCGTGCGGGCGTTGCCGCTGATTTCAGCGCGTTCCGCATATCGCGAAAAAGCTGCGGGGTTTGCGCAAGTCTTTGCTCAATAAGGCCATTGGTTGCTCACCCGTTGCACCAGCATCGGGAGACCGCGAAAAACCTGCGCGACGCTCGGCCGCCCCTCGTTCCAATGACGCCATAAGTTCCAATTGCCCAGCTGCGATCTGACGGTGCAGAAAAGCAACTTCACACGGTACGCTTGATGTTCGAGCTGCATCGGAGAAGGTAAGGACATGCGCTGGCAGGTAGGCAGGTCTGGAGGGGACGAAGATCATGTTGACGTCGAGACCACGCTGCACGCACGTCGTATGCATTACTTGGTTGGTAACGTAGGTCACGTCGATAATCGATAATCGATGGGGAAGGTCGGCATGGCCCTATGAGGCTTGCACGACTTGGCAACGGCAGGTGGAGCCCTGATCTGGCCGTTGACAGGGGAAGGGAGGGGCGCACGCGGGTACTGCCCGCCCGATGCCTCGCGCGATTGCCACGCGCGCGGGACACGCCTCGTCGAGGCGGGCAGTACTCCGTGTGTTGTTTATTCATTTTCGATTGAGCGATTTGTCCGAGCCGAATGCCACTCACACCACTCCGGGTTTTGCCATGTTGCGTTTCTATGTCGATATCTACGTTCTCTCGATATCCACACCGTCGCCCACCGACGACGTCGCTCCAAGGCCGCCGGTCTGCCGTGCGCCTGCCGATTCCTCGCCGTATTTCATGCGCCGTCCGCGCCGCAGTCGCACGAGGGAGCCTCTGATGCTCGCCACCGCGACGAGCGAGGTGCCGCTGAGGGCCCGACGCGACACGCATTGATGCAAAGAAACGTCAGCCAGCGTTTCTTGACGAAGTAGAAAACGCCCGTAGAGTACCGACTGCGCGTTGGATGCGAATTGCGCACAACCCACGAAGGTACCTCCAATGAAACTGCGAAGAGTACGCACTTCATCGTTCCTGCTCGTCATCGGCGCCATCTTTTTCCAAGGCTGTGCGGGACAAGAGCCGGCGCCCATCGGCGACGCACCATCGTCCTTGTCGTCGGATGCCTGCACGGCCTCCAGGGATGGCGGCATCGACCGGCTTTCGCTGAAGTCGGGCGCCAAATTGCCCTATTATCATACGCATTCACTCGATGGCAGCACGCAGGCCACGCAGGCCGTGTTGGTCATCCACGGAACCGGCCGCAATGCGCGCGGCTATTTCGATTCGATGGTGACGGCCGCGGAGCATGCGGGGGCTGCGGAGAACACCATCATTCTCGCACCGTGGTTTCAGACGGACGAAGACGATCCAGCGCGCGGCGACGCGTATTGGACCAACGGGGGCGACTCGTCGTGGAAGGATGGCGGTGGGGCCGTATCCCCGAGGGGGGTGAGCTCGTTCGAAGCGGTCGATGAGATGCTGCACGCGCTGGGCGACAAGAGCCGCTTTCCGAATTTGACGCGGATCTCGATGGTGGGACATTCGGCGGGCGGGCAGTTCGTGCAACGATATGCAGCGGGCGGCCGCGCCCCCGAAGAGATCGAGGGCGTGACCTTCAAATTCGTGCCGGCGAACCCGTCGTCTTATCTTTATTTGAGCCGCGAGCGCCCTCGCAGCACGGGTTCCTGCGAAGGATACAACGATTACAAGTACGGGCTCGACCACCGCAACGCATACATGGGTGCACTGACCGAGCAACAGATCCGCGATCGCTACACGAAGCGCAGGGTGTCCTATCTACTGGGTACGAAAGACGTCAATCAGGACCACAGCATCGACACGGACTGCAGCGCCAAGGTGCAAGGCAAGAACCGATTCGAGCGCGGCAAAGCGTATTACGCGGCCATCAAGAAGGACTACCCTTCCGCCCCGCACGATCGGGTCGACGTTCCAGGCATCGGCCACGACAACGACGCCATGTTCGACTCCACCGAAGGCCGCAACGCCATCTTCGGCCCGTGAGGCGGTTCGCGGCGCTAATAGCGGAAACGAAGCAATGCGTCCGCGGTGATTTGCGCCAACTCCCGAGCGGCGCGATGGTGCCGCGTCGGGCAAAACGACGGTACGTGCTGCACACGTGCCCCATCGCCAATGTCCCAGATGGATAGGCCCGTCGGGTCGCTCGAGAAGAGGCGATCGCCGTCACCAAATAGGTTTCCCGCCGGGCCCGCGAATGCCCGGTGACGTGCGCGCCCGTCCACCATGGGGATGGAACCCGTATCGTCCAGTTCGAAGATCAGGGCGCCGTCCACTATGGTGTCGTCATCGTCTCCGATTCCCGCGAGCGCAAACCAACGCGGGGAACCCCAGCACATGCCGTGGTTCCAATAGTGCGTGCGGATCGCTAGCTCGCAGCGCGAAGGGCCAACCTCGGACTCCCACGGATTTTCGCGGAGCCAACGGCGTAGACTCCAGACCGTCGGGATGCCTGCCGGGTGCCATACCCAACCGTCGTCCAAGACGTGCGCTCCGTCCGGGCTCACCTCCAGGCGGCCGTGATAGTAGTCGAGATCGTGGCCGGAACTCGTGGGGCCGCGGTCCGTGAGCAGTGTGCCCGTCGCCGGGTCGGAGATGTCGAGGCGATTCCAGGCCGTGCGGTGCACGAGGCGGCAGGCCCCATCGATGTCGAAAAATGCCAGCGAGAATGGCACCGTTTCGCAATCCTCGTCCTGGCCGTCGAGCTCCATCGTCACCGCGCGGCGTTCCAGATCCACCACCAGCCCGCGCTGCCCAAAGTCGTTGGCGATCGCGGCGAACCGCCCATCGGCGGATGCGTGCAGCTGGGGTGTCATCGCGTGTCCGTTCCACGGCTCGCGGGTTGGCTCCTCTGGAAGCGCGATGGTCATCTTCTCCGATGACGTGCCCCCATCCGCATCGAACAAGGTAAGCTCCCCGCTCCTTCCGAGAACGAGCCAAAGGCTTGCATGGCGGGCGCCCAGCGGCGCCACCTCGATGGGAGAGGCAAGCTTCGGGGGCCATGGTGTGCGTAAGACGGTCATTTGCCCGGTCGAGATTAGCCTGGTTCTCCAGCAAAAGCCGTTGCTTCTCTTTTTGATACTACGCATCAAACGTGTGCGTACTTGCTCGGCCGAAGCGGAGGGCCCAAGCACGGGGCATGAACGTTCTCGTCGTTTATGCGCACCCGGAACCGATGTCGCTCAATGGTTCGCTCAAGTCGTTTACCGTCGAGCGGCTCGCGGGGGCGGGGCATGATGTTCGCGTTTCCGATCTTTATGCGATGGGGTGGAAAGCGGCTGCGGATGGGGACGATTTCCTGGAGCGCGATCGCGGACGACGGCTCGATTTGATGGCCGACTCGAAGCATGCGTTTGCCACGGGGACGCAGGCGTTGGATATCGCTGGGCAGCAGGCCGATCTTCGGTGGGCCGATGCGGTCATTTTTCAGTTTCCGCTCTGGTGGTTCTCCATGCCCGCCATCCTCAAGGGATGGGTCGAACGCGTTTATGCGTATGGTTTCGCCTACGGCGTGGGGGAGCATTCCGACAAGCATTGGGGCGATCGCTATGGCGAAGGTGTCTTCAAAGGGAAGCGCGCCATGCTGGTGGTGACGACGGGCGGCTGGGAGTCGCATTACGGCGAGCGGGGCATCAATGGGCCCATCGAGGACGTGCTTTTTCCCATTACGCACGGCATCTTGCATTATCCAGGGTTCGACGTGCTGCCGCCGTTCGTCCTTTATCGAAGCTCCAAAATGGATGAAGCCCGCTTCGCGCGTACCCGAGAGGAGCTGGGCAAACGGCTCGATGGCCTTTGGACCGACACGCCGATCGCGTATCGAAGACAAAATGGCGGCGACTACGAGATACCCGCGCTTACGCTGAAACCGGGCCTCGAAGACGTGGACGGCGTCGCACGCGGCTTCCAGCTTCACGTGCAACGCCGCATCTGACTACGCGGAACCGAGGATTACCGCGATCACGGAGACAAGCGCCACACCTCGCCGTCGGCCTTGATTCGGGTGAGATCTTCGTCGCCCGAGTGCGTGGCGGGCCCGTTGGAAAATCCGCCCAGGAGCAGTGTGTCGCCCGACGGGGCGATGCTGCGCACTTGATTGTTGCGCGGTCGTTGCGGGAAGACGAAGCGGCGGACCAGGTGACCTTGGTCATCCAATTCCGCAACGAGCGATTCCGATTCTTCGCCGAAACTGATTCCGTCGTAATTTCGCCAGAAGCCGGACATTCCCGTCACGAAAAGGTGCCCGGACTTGGTCGGTGCAACGTCCATCAACCAGTCGCTGCGCTGGAAATCGATGTTGGTGGCCCAGAGAAGCTTTCCATCGTTCATGTCGAGGGCGGCGACGCGACCGTCGAGGCCGAAGCCGTCCTTGTTGGGATATCCGCCAGCTCCGACCACGTAGAGAGCATGGTCCCGAATGGCGGCGCCGCGGCCGATGGCTTCGAAGAATTCCGGGATGACACTCGTTCCCAGCCGCGTCCCGTCGAACGCGTAGCGCGTCACGAGAACGGAGCCGTAAGAACTCTCCGGGATGCCATCGCCGAAGAAAGCATTGTGTGCCTCGCCGCGCTGCGCGAATTCGTCCGCGTCGGCCACCACCACGGCCATGCTGTCGGGCCCGACCGCAAGCGTCGCCCGATGGGCGCCGGTCAGATGATCGCCGGTGTCGAACGTCGACACGTTTTGCGTGCCGCCGAATGCCAGCATGTAAAGCGCAGGCTCGACGAGGCGGCGCCACGCTTTGACGTAGCCGGCCGCAACATCGCTATCGTACCGGTGAAGGACAACGGCGTGGGCCCCGGTCTCGAAGGAGACGACGGCATCGTCGCCCACAGCTTCGATGCTCGCGGAAATGCGGCTCATGGGACATCGAAGTTCGCCCGGAGAGCTCATTCCCATCGGCGTGCTGTAAGGCGCGGGATCCGTCGCCAGATCCGGATCGGTGATCGCGACCGTTGCCGTCACGTGCCCCGAGTCGTCGAAGCGATAGAGGCGATTGTCCGAAAGGCTGCGCCCCGTCACGACCGCCGTGACCGCGCCCGACGGGTGCACCGTGAAGTCGGAGACCAAAGAGCCTTCTTCGGGGACGAACCGGGCGATTTCATGCGCGTTGTCGGCCGTCGATTCCTTCCATACGAGGGCACGCCTCCGGTTTCGATCGATCTCGCCCTCTCTCCAATGTCCCATCTGCTCTTCGAGTGCGACCCACCCGCCCGTGGTCCTTGGCCGGACCTTCACCACGGCGCGATCGACGGTTTTGTCCGCCAACGTGAGCGTCGGCGTTGCGGGAGCATCGGGCTCGCCCGCGTCCGGTTTCGTGTCCGGCTGTGAAGCGTGGCCGTTGTCGTCTCCACCGCATTGGACGCTCGAGACCAGGGCCAACACGAGGGCAGCCCCAAGGAGCCCTCGATAAGAATGAATCAAGTTCATGCCGCGATCATCGGCACACCCCGGCGCCGGGTTGTGTACACCGTAAAGAAACGCAAAGGCGTTGTCACTTTGTTCACCGGCACGTCACGTTCGACACGAGACGAATGGCCCACGAGACGACACGCACGGGGGGGCCCATCGAGGTTGCACGAAGCGCTTTTCTCCTCGCCACGGCGGCCGCGGCCCTCGTGGAGGGCGCCACCGCCGCGCGGGGCGCGCTCTTCGTTTCGCGAACGGCCGTTCCGGTTTTCGTCGCGGCGATCGGCGCCGCTGCCGGTGCCGCGGCCATGGTCGCTCCGCTGTCGCTCGCCGCGTGGCTGCTCTTGTCGCGCCCCGAGGTCCGACGGCTCGCACGCAGCTTGCGTGAGGGGCTCGGCGGAGAAGACGTCGACGCCCAGCGCCTCGCGGTTCTTGGAGAAACCGCCGTTCTTGCGCTCACCATGGTTCGAGCGGCGATCCTGGGTCGCGGCTTCATCGCAACGCACGGCGCCCCCATCGCGGCGTCTCTGATCGTGCTGAGTGCGCTCGGCCTGGTGCTCGCCGGCACCTTGGCGGTGGCCTTCGCCGCACAACGCATCGGCCCTTGGCTCTCGCGATGGCGCTCGAGCGCGAACGCGCGGCAACGGCTCGTGTGGAATGCGTGCGCCGCCAGCCTCGAACTCGCGGGCGTCGCCAGCCTCGCCATCGTGGGCATCTGCGCCCTCGTTCCATCGCAGTACGCCGTCCTGCTCGGCGCGGTGACCCTCGCGTTCTTCGTCGGGCACCTGCCCAGCGTTCGCGGCGCATTGGGACGGCGCTTCGGACGACGCCGGGCCATCGCATCGCTGGTGCTGGCCGGCGCGATTGGGCCGTTCGTGTCGCTCGTGCTTCTGACCTTGCCGAGCCCCACGCAACTCACCGTCCTTTATCGCGCCCCCTACGTGTCCCTGGTCATTGCGCTTTTTCGCGCTGCGACCGACCACGATGGAGACGGATATTCAGGTCTTTTGGGCGGAGATTGCAATGACCACGATCCGCAGATCCATCCCGGCGCGATCGACGTGCCTGGCAATGGCGTGGACGAGAATTGCTCGGGCGACGATGCCACCGCGCTGGGAAGCGCGTCCACCGGGCCCACGGCGCCTGCTCCCGTTGCATCGGCCCCCAAGAGTATCGTGCTCGTGCACCTCGATGCGCTTCGTCCTGACCATCTCGGGCTGGACGGCTATGCGCGTCCGACGTCGCCGAACATCGACCGATTTCGCGAGTCCGCAACCTGGTTTCGCCACGCGTACACGCCCTCGCCGGCCACGCGCTTTGCCATGGCGTCGCTTTTCACGGGCCGGGCTGCCGACCGGATTCCGCACCAGAGGGGTGCCGTCGATATCACGTTACTGCCATCCGCGATAACCCTCGCCGAGCGGCTCGAACCACTGGGGTACGATCGCGCGGGGTGGACCATTTCGCACGTCATGTCGCATTTTCATGGCATGGGGCGTGGGTTTCGAATCTGGCGCACGCCGTGGCCGGTCGATGAGGGCGACGATCTTCACGCGGAGGACGCGACGTTGACGACCAACGCCGCGATTTCCTATTTGGAGTCCACTCCGGCAAGCGCGCCGTACTTTCTCTTTTTGCATTATCAATGCACACACGACCCGTACATCGCGCACGCATCGTGGAACTTCGGCAAAGGCGATGTCGACCGGTACGATAGCGCCCTCGCGTATTGCGATGACGAGATCGGGCGGCTCTTGTCGAACCTCGAGGAGCGGGACGACCGCCAGCGCACGGCGATCATCTTCTACTCGGACCACGGCGAGCTTTTCGGCGAGCACGGGTTTCTCGGCCACGGGCAATCGCTTTCGGAGCTCGACACGCGGGTGGTCCTTCTGGCCAGAATCCCCGGCGCCCGCGTTCGCACGGTGGACGTTCCGGTCTCCCTGACCGATCTGGCCCCCACGATTCTGGCCCTGGCCAATGCAGAGCCCGATCCCGCGACCGACGGCTGGAACCTCTTGCACTTGGTATTCGACGAGGCGCCTGCCGCGGAGCGCACCCGCCCGCTCTTCTTCTATGCCGAGCACCGATGGGGGCTGCTGCACCTCGAGTCTCGCGCCGTGATGCAGGGCGCGTTCAAATATCTCCAAACGGACTCCGGGCTCGAACAGCTCTATCGGCTCGACGTCGACCCCGGCGAGCGAAATGACGTTGCGCGCACCTCGCCCGAAACGCGACTTGCCATGGTCCGGCTGCTGGATGCATGGCAGGGCCGAACGCGCCTCAATGGTGACTGATTCTCAACTTGTAAAAATGCACCAATGAGCCGACGCTGGAGCTGCCCCCGGACGATTGGATGTAATTGCCGGCCTTGAAGTACATACCTTCGTGGTCGAACGAAGAAGCCATCGTGTAGTGCTTCGATCGGCCATCGACGGTGATGGAGATGGTTCGTCCGGAAAGGCCGATCTCGTAGTTCCATGGGGAGCCGACGTCGGCGTGGCCGAGATTGTCCGTGTATTGGCCATCGGTGGGCGAGCGCTGGATGCCCACGGTGATCTCTCCGCTGCTGTAATAATAGAGCTCGAGCAGCGGCTTGCTCGAAGGCGGGGTCCCCGTCCCCAAGTGAATCTGGCCGACGCATACCTTGTAGGGCACCTTGGAGACCTTGACCGTCGCGCTCAGGGTATGGTTCCCCGAAAAAGGATTCCAATTGGCAGGCGAGCCATTGGCGTTCATCTCCCGAAGCTCGGAGCGAGCGTGGTCCGAGTTGGCCGTGGTGGAGCCATTCTCCGGAGTCCAGAAGGTCATCGATCCGTCGTCGTTCGAGTCCGTATAGAAATATCTGTCTTGGAATCCGTTCGGACCGCGGAGCCGTGCGGACGCAATCGTCGTCGGATGCCCAGGCGGGCCGACCGGTTCCTGTAATTCCCAAACCGAAAGATCGAAGTTCCCACCTGGGGCCACATGGCGCTCGAGCGTGGCCGTCGACTCACCCGGTTGTTCGGTTTCCGCATCTTTCGCAGGGGACGCACATGCGGCGCCCCCGAGGCAAGAGAGGACACCCATCGCGGTGAGCGTGGAGAGGGACTTCATATCGTTGCTCCTTGGCACCGGATTCAACAGCGAATGAATCCGTTCGAGGGTCGCGATATGGGGGCGCAGCGGGAATACGTCAATTGCAGCCCGCTATGGGAGCAATACCGTTGCGCCCGTACTCTTTCGGGCTTCGAGCCGACGGTGCGCTTCGGCAACCTGGGACAGGGGCACGCGACCGTGGACGGCAATCTTCACGGCGCCGCTCGATACGACGCGAAAGAGATCTTCGCTCATGGCGAGGACGTCCTCACGGCGCGCGAGGTGCGTGAAGAGAATCGGCCAGGTCGCAAAGAGCGACCCTTTCTTCGCCAAAAGCGTGATGTCGAACGGTTCAATCGGCCCCGACGCCGAACCAAAGCTGACGAAGGTTCCGAGAGGCCGCAAGGCATCCAGGGAGGCCGGAAAGGTCGCTTTTCCGATTCCGTCGTAGACGACGTGGGCCCCCTCCCCGTTCGTGATCTCCTTGACGCGCTCGACGAAGTTTTCCGTGCTGTATTCGATGACATGATCGGCACCGTTCCGGCGCACGAGTTCGGCCTTCTCGGGCGATCCCACCGTTGCAATCACCCTCGCGCCGAGGTGCTTCGCCCATTGGGTGACGATGAGCCCCACGCCACCCGCCGCAGCGTGCACCAAGACGGTGTGCCCCGCTTCGACGCCGAACGTGCGCCGTAAGAGGTATTGCGCCGTCAGGCCTTTGAGCATCATCGCGGCACCGGTCTCGAAGTCGATGGCAGCCGGCAAATGCACGAGAAAGTGCGCCGGCACGATGCGCTCCTCCGCATAGGAGCCGAGCGTCTCCACATAGGCCACGCGGTCGCCGGGCGCGAAATCGGTCACACCTGCGCCAACCTCCACCACCTCACCGGCGCCCTCGTTTCCTGGGGTGAACGGCAAACGCGGTGGAGCGTACTCGCCGGTGCGAAAGTAGACATCGACGAAGTTCACCCCGATCGCATGGTTGCGAACGCGGACCTCCCCGGGCCCGGGCGCGCCCACCTCGACATCTTCATAGGCGAGCACATCGGGCCCGCCATGGCGGTGAACACGAATACCCTTCACGGCTTTCGTCCCTCTTTTCATGCCCCGAGACGTAGCGGCACGCGGGGCATACGTGTAGGCTGATATCCGTTACATCAGAGTTCACCGAAAATGATACCTGAGGAAATCGGCCTCGACCTTCTTCGCACCTACGTGGCCGTCTGCCGCCAAGGAAGCCTGAGCAAGGTCGCCGCACAGACCGGCCGCACCCAATCTGCGCTGAGCATGCAGATGCGCCGGCTGGAAAGCCTGCTCGATCGCCCCTTATTTCGGCGCACCGGCCGCGGCGTCGTACCAACCCCGGAGGGGGAAGTCTTCCTGGGGTACGCAACCCGCATTCTTGCTTTGAGCGACGAAGCCCTTTCACGTCTCCAGCGCGGGGCGGTCCGTGGCGGCGTACGCATTGGGCTCGCCGAGGAAGTGGCCACCGCAGCACTCCCCGCCGCGCTCGGGCGGCTTCATCGCGCGTATCCCGACATTCACCTGGACGTCGTGGTCGAACACAGCGTCGCCCTGGGACGCATTTGGGCCGAGGATGGACTCGATCTCATGATCGGCCCGACCTCCGTCGTCGTGGCCGATGCCCTCATCACGTGGAACGTCGAGCTCC
Source organism: Sorangiineae bacterium MSr12523 (assembly GCA_037157775.1). Lineage (NCBI taxonomy): Bacteria > Pseudomonadati > Myxococcota > Myxococcia > Myxococcales > Pendulisporaceae > Pendulispora > Pendulispora brunnea. The sequence continues at coordinate 716,811 of CP089982.1, read as the reverse complement.
AATGGACATGCGCCATCGACTACGACCTCGATCCTGAACGCCCGCTCGATCTCGCCGCCTTCGCCGCCCCCTGCCTCTGGCGCCGCCGCATGCTCGACGCCCTGACCGCCATCGGTCGAGAACACCGAGTCACCTTCACGAGCCAGAGCATCACGGCCCTGCAGGCTGCCGTCGAAAACGGCCTGGGCGTCGGATTGCTCCCACCCGACTCGCTTCGTGCGGGGGCGGTGCGCACGCTCGAAACGGAGCCCGGCGTGCCAGAGCCCCTCACGGTCCAATATGGCCTCTACGCCCAGGATCGACGAACGCCCGTGATGGACGCCGTCATCGGCGTCCTTCGCGACGAATTTCAAGCGGCCCGCTAATCAAAACGATCTCCACACCACCCGAAATGGCAAGTGCGGCGGTGTGGACTCCAGCCCGAACAAGTGCAGCAGCTGCCCCTCGACAATCCAGGCACCGCCATCGAGCAGCGCAAAGGTCGTTGGCTCGTTCAGGCCATGGGCCAGCACGGTGAGTTTCCCCGTATCGTCGCCCGGCAGCGCAACGCGCACGAGTTGATTCGCAAACCCCTCGACGAATACGAGGCTGCCATCGGCAGCGACCTTCAGCCCATCGAGTCCGTTCGGCGTGCGGTCCAAGGTCAGTGCCGTCGCCACCCCCGCGGTGCCGCCCGTCCCCACGGGAATCCGATACAGCGCATTGTTCTGCGTATGCGCGACGTAAACATTCCCATTTGCCCAAACGACACCGTTCAATCCGAACTGCCCCGGTTCGACCGCCCACCGCGGATCCGTCGCCCACTCGGTGGCCGGTCCATCGGCGAGCTTCGCTCCGGCCGCGATCCGGAAAATACGCGGCACGTACGAATCGGTTGCATACAGATTTCCCTCGTCATCCAATGCAACGTCGTTGCAAAGGCCCTTCGGCGCTGGAAAAGGATGGCGCGCAGCCACATGGCCGTCGTTCAGCGCGATCCCGACGACACCGCTCGTGAGCGGCGCGCCCATGGCCGAATCGCACACCCATAGAATGCCCCGCTCTTCATCGGCCAGCATGCCCGCGGCACTCACCACCGCGCGTTGCCCCACTTCGCCGCTGGGCACGAAGACCTCCGCCTGCCGTTTCCCCGGCCCGAGCCGCACGATGGATCCGGAAGTCAAGCTGCCCACGAACAAGGTCCCATCGCGCGTGCGTGCGATTCCCTCGGGATAGAAGTCGCTCCCAGGAAGCTCGTAACTCGTGACATCCTCGGACGCGGAACGGCAACTGGCCAGCAGGCCGCCTAGGAGAATAACGCCATAGGAGAACCAAGGCCTTCGTATTTTCTCGAACATGCCCATGTGCTTAGCGACGCGAGCGTAAGCAATCCAATTGATATACGGTATTGTACTATAATCCTGGCGAATGGACGTCCGCTCCCTCAAAACCGTGGATCTCAATCTCCTGGTCAGCGCCGACGTGCTCCTCCGTCGGGCAAACCTCGGCCACGCGGCCAAGGAGCTCGGCATCACGCAACCGGCGGCCAGCCAGCGCTTGGCACGCCTGCGCGATCTCTTCGGGGATCCGCTTCTCGTGCGGCGCGGCGGGCGCATGGTTCTCACGCCGTTCGCGGAGGACCTTCGCGCGCCCCTTCAGCGCGTTCTGGCCGAGATCAGCGTGGTCGTCCACCGCGCCCCCGAGTTCGACCCGCGCACCACGGAACGACGCTTTCAGATTGGCACGACGGATTTCGCGGCGACCCTCTTGTTCCCGCCTTTGATCGCGCGCCTGATCGAGCAGGCCCCGGGCGCGGCCATCGATGCGCGCGTGCTCGATACACCGCGCTACGACGTCGAGCTCGAACGCGGCCTCGACCTGGTCCTCGGCGTATTGCCCGAGCGCGCAGGCATTTTACGACGTCCCCTGCTCACCGACGGCTTCTCCTGCTTGGTGCGCAAAGGGCACCCGCTCGCGGGCCGCCGGCCCACGCTCCGGCGCTTTGCCGAGTTCCCCCACGTCATGATGAGCCCCGCAGGCTCGGGCCCGGGCGCGGTCGACACGGCGCTCGCCCAACACGGTCTCACGCGGCACGTCGTCCTGCGCGTTGCCACCTTTGCCATGGCGTCGCCCGTGATCGAAAGCACGTCCGCCATCATGACGCTCCCCTCGCGCCTCGCGCGGCATTACGAAAAGCGGTATCGGCTGGCGTCGTTTCCACCGCCGCTACCCCTTCACGAGATGATCGTGCACGCCGCTTGGAGCACGCGGAGCGCGGGCGATCCCGGCCTGCGCTGGCTCGTCGAGCGGCTCGAGGCGGCCGCGCTGCACATCTGACTCAGCGCACGTCGAGGCATGCCTGCAAGACCGCCCCCAGCCGCGCGGCCACACGCCCCGCCGGAGCACCGTCCAACTCGGGCGAGCCGAGTCCCACGCGCAATGTCACGAAGCCGAGCACGCACCCGGTGAGGAGCGCCGCACGCGTCGACGCATCGCGCCCGCCCAAATGCTTCGCAAGAGGAGCAATGAAGCCCGCGTGCAGCGCCTTGGACAAGATGGGTCCGGCGATGGGGCTCGCGGCCGAGTGCAGCAGAAAGCGAAACCCGTCGAAGCCATCCGTCGGCTCTGCGTCGCTCTTTCCTGTGAGGAAGTGCGCGATGCGCAGCCCCAATCCATCGAGCGGCCCGTCGAACGGCTCCTCCAAGGAAAACGCGCCCTCGGCCACGGCGGAAAACAGAGCTTCCTTCGAGCCAAAAAGCCTTATCACGATGGCCGGGTCGACCTTGGCCGACGCCGCCAACTCTCGAACGCCCAGCTGATCGAATCCCGCCTGGCAAAACATCGTCCGCGCGGCAGCGAGAAGGCGCTCCCGTGTCTCCGCTGCAGGCACGCGGCGCGCTTTTTTGTCAACACTCGTTGACAAGCTGGTCGCCCCTTCTTAGATCCATGATGTCAACACCTGTTGATTATCAGGCCGGGCGCGACGTGTCGAGCCCGAATGAAGGAGAGATCCATGCAACTTTCAGGGAAGATCGCCCTCGTCACGGGCGGTACGAGCGGCATTGGTGCGGCCGCGGTAAGGCGCCTTGCCTCCGAGGGGGCCCGCGTCATCGTGGTCGGTCGGGAAGGTCCCCGCCTTCGGCCATCGGGGGTGCCCATCGAACGCACGGAGCCCATCGCCGCCGACGTGACGGATCCCGACGCGATCGCGCGCCTCATGTCCGAGGTGAAAACGCGTCATGGTCGCTTGGATGTACTCGTGATCAATGCCGGCGTGGCCACTGCACCGCCCATCCAGGAGCTCGCTCCTGCATCGTACGAAGCGCTCATGGGCGTCAACTGCAAGGGCGCCGTCTTCACCTTCGTGCACGCACTGCCCCTCCTTGCCGAAGGCGCATCGGTCATCTTCGTCGGCTCGGTGGCCGCGCGAAAAGGGCAACCAGGCGATGCCCTCTACGCGGGCAGCAAAGGCTTTCTGCGTGCGTTCGCCCGCAACGCCGGCACCGATCCCGACTTGCTCCAACGCCGAATCCGCGTGAACGTCGTCACACCAGGCCCGATCGATACGCCCCTTTCCGCCGCCGCCACCGCCGATCCGCAAGTCCGCGCGTATGTCGAAAGACTCATTCCCATGGGCCGCTGGGGCAAGGCCGAGGAAGTGGCCGAGGCGATTTTATTTCTAGGCTCCCCAGCATCGAGCTTCACCACCGGGGCGGAGATCACCGTCGACGGCGGAATGTCTCACGCCTAATGCCCATTGCGAGCGATCCCCTTTCCAATCATTGCGCAGTGCCACATACATCCTGTGCTCCGCCGCTTTTGGCATTTCATTTTGCATGGGTTCGCTCGATATCGACCATTCGATTGGAGGCTTTCGCGTTGCGCAAGCCGATGGCACGCCGCCGGCGGTCACGATCGATGGCGATCCGCCGGGCAAAAGCGGCATCCATGTCCGCCGGTTACGATTCGCGGGGGGTGCGCACTATCGCGGCGAATTGCCACAGCACGTCTTTTTCCTTCAACTCGACACGCCCGCCCGGTTGAATTGCCAACTCGCGGGGCGCCAAATGGACCATGTCGTGCTCGCTGGATCGGCGACGATTTGCCCTGCCGGCATCGATGCCTCCGCCGAGTCGTCGCAGGGTCTCGAGGTGCTCGCGATCACCATTTCGCGTGAGCGCCTCGCCCTCGCGGCGGCCCAAGCCTATCGACCGGGAGCGAATCTCGTCGAATGCTTCTCGATATACGATGTTGCGCTGGATGGTATTGCGCAAATGCTTGCATCCGAGGCATCCTTTGGATTTGGCAATGGGCCACTTTATTGGAGCAGCGTCGCAGACGCCTTAGTCGAACATATCGTGGAGCAGCACATGACACGACCCGCCGCCGCCATTCGGGGCATGTTGACCCCTGCGGCACTCTTACGTGTAACCGAATTCATCCACGCCAACATCAATCAACCCCTCGAGGTGGAGACACTGGCCGGCGTGGCCGCCCAGAGTCGATTCCATTTCTCGCGGGTGTTCGCCCGATCGGTGGGAGTGTCACCTCATCGCTATGTCATGCAGCTTCGCCTGCAGCGCGCGCGCGATCTGCTTCGCGACGGACGAAAGACGCTTTCCGAAGTTGCATATGCAACGGGCTTCGTCGATCAAAGCCACCTTACACGCTGGTCACAAAAGATTTACGGAGTCCCGCCCGGTAGGCTGCGGCGGTAAAAATTTCACATCGCCGCGCCGGCGAAGAGCACGCACGTCCAATATCGCGCCTGCGCCTCGTCCCCAAAAGGAGGGGGAAGGCGTCGTTGCGAATGCCCATGCGGAGCTCTTTCAAATGACCAAGATCACTGCTCATTCCATTGCCGGGTTCGACATGGCGGTCTCTTTGTCCCGCCCCGGTGAGGTCGGTTATGCCACGGCCACCGATATTTGGGCGCGGCCAAGCGGGGCACCGCCGCTGGCCGTTGCCCATTGTCGAACGGCCGTCCATGTGCAGCTTTGCGTACGCGCCGCACGCGAGCACGGTTTACCTCTCTCCGTGCGCGGCGGCGGCCACGGTTGGACGGGCAATGCTCTTTGCCCCGGCGGATTGGTCATCGATTTGACCGGAATGCGCAATATGAGCCTCGAAGCGTACGGCAATGTCCTCTGCATGGGCGGAGGTACCCTCGCGCGCGACGTGTTTCGCGTGGCCGATCGCATCGGGCGCGCGGCGGTAACGGGGTCCTCGGGCGCCGTTGGCATGGCCGGATTGACGCTCGGAGGCGGCTACGGCGCGCTCATTGGCCGTCACGGCCTGGCGCTGGACAACCTGCTCTCGGCCCAAGTCGTCCTGGCCGACGGGAGCCTGGTCATGGCGGACGACGTGAGCAACCCCGAGCTCTTTTGGGCGCTGCGCGGCGGCGGCGGCAACTTCGGCGTGGTGACGCAGATGCGCCATCGGCTGCACGCTTTGGATACCGTCTATGCAGGGCCCATTCTCTATTCGATGGCCGAGTCCAGGCAGGTGCTACGGGCGTGTGCCGAGTTTCTGGACTCGGCCCCCGACGATTTGACCGTGCAGATCGGCTTGCTCGCCGGCCCCGACGGTCAGCCGGTCCTCATGATTGCACCCACATGGATCGGCCATCCGGCGGACGCCGAACGTCAGGTCGCACCGTTCACGCTTCTCGGCAAGCCGCTGGCGGTGATGCTCGCCCATCGGCCACCGGGCGCGGCCAATTCGCTCTTCGACGAGCACACCGTCAATGGCAACGACGTCATCATGGGTTCGCGCTTGTTGCCGCGCCTCGAGGCGGGAAGCATCGACGCCTTTCTTGCCGCGATGCAGGCCCGCCCCTCACCGGGCTGCGCCATCGTAACCCACGAGTTTCGCGGTGCGGCCACGCGGGTCCCCACGCACGTGACGGCCTTCGGTTTGCGCCGCGAACACGTGCTCGTGGAGATCGTTGCCACGTGGGAACGCGGCAGCGACCCCGATTCCGCGGCGGCGCTGCACCGCGCATGGGTGTCGGATCTTTCGGAGGCCTTGGCCCCGTTCGCGTTGCCCGGAGGCTATGCGAACGTGTTGGCTGAAAGCGACGATCCCGAGTACATCCGCGCAAGCTACGGACCGAACGCCAACCGCCTCGCCCACGCCAAACGGACATTCGACCCGGACAACGTCTTCGCGCGCGCGATTCCCTTGCCCACCGTTCGCTCGGGGAGCGTGTAAGATGGCGCCTTCGATACGATGCCCTGGTTGCGACGAAAGCCCCTTCGAACCGACAACGACATCCGCGTGGAAAATGCGCCGCGCGCGGTGGCACAGGATCTTTACCATGCCATGATGGCCGCCCCATGGTGGGTGGCCCTGCTCACCATCGTGGGGATGTTTCTCGCGCTGAACGCTCTTTTCGCACTTTGCTACATGGCCACGCACGGCGTGGCCAACGCGCGGGAGGGCTCGTTCGTCGACGCGTTCTTCTTCAGTGTCCAGACCATGGGCACCATCGGCTACGGTGCCATGTATCCCGTATCGGCCATCGCGAATGTCCTCGTGGTGGCGGAGGCGGTGGTCAGTCTCGTCGTGACGGCCATGGCCACGGGCATCGTCTTCGCGAAGTTCTCGCAATCGCAATCGCGCATCTTCTTCTCGAACGAGGTGGCCATTGCGCCGATGAATGGCATACCCACGTTGATGTTTCGCGCCGGCAATGCGCGCAACAACCAGATTGTCGAGGCCACGTTGCGCGTCGTCTTGGTACGCACGGAGCGTACGAGCGAGGGCGTGACCTTCTACCGCATGTACGATCTTCCGCTGGTCCGCGAGCGAACGCCGGCGCTCTACCGTTCGTGGACGGCCATGCACTCCATCGTTCCCGGCAGCATGCTTTACGGCGAGACGCCGGCATCGCTCAAGGCCTCCGAGACCGAGTTGATGGTGACGCTCATTGGGACCGACGATACCTCCCTACAATCGGTGCACGCGCGCCATCGCTACACCGACGACCGAATCGTGTGGGGAGCCCGCCACGCCGACGTACTTCGCGAGGAAGCGTCGGGAGAGCTCGTACTCGATTTGAGCAAGTTCCACACATTGCTCCCCACGGAACCGACCGAGGAATTTCCGTATCCGATACGCACGACGTAGTCGTTCGGCGGAGCACAATTCAAATACGTTGACGCAACGCAGTAACGCGTCGAAATCATTTTGGCGTCGGTCGAGCTTGATCCGGCTTATGACACCGGTTACCTTAACGCCGTCCGATAGAAAACTTGCGCGGAGATCCGCGCAATGAACGATGGGCCGCACAATCGCTTCGAGCGCGAAGAAGCGCGAAGAAGCGCAAGTGAGCGCGTTCGTCCTATCGCATTGTGACACACCACGCGGAGGGACTCTCATGCTCCATGATTCCAATCACCGCAGCGCCATGAACGGTCGTCTATTCCTGTGGTTTGCCTTCGCCGCGCCGATGTTGACGGCGTGCACCGCCGACACGTCTTCCTGGGACGACGACTCGATGGGATCATCCCCCACAGCGCTCGATCTGGCAGAGAATGCGGCGGCGGCACCCTGTTCGGACTCCGCAAAGCGCGTGGTTCGCGTCTCGACGGCTGCGCAGCTCAAACAAGCGCTCACCGATGCCAAGGCGGGCGATCGCATCGAACTCGCCGATGGCACGTACGCTGGCCGGTTCGCGGCCACTGCGTCGGGAACGGCGAGTGCGCCCATTCGGCTCTGCGGCTCGGCCAATGCCATCTTGAATGGTGGAAGTTCGGGAAGCGGCTACGGCTTCTCGCTCAAGGGAAGCTATTGGGTCCTCTCGGGCTTCAGCGTCACCCAGAGTCAAAAGGGCATCATGCTCGATTCGGCCAATCACAATCTGTTGACCAATCTCGAAGTGTACGACACCGGCATGGAGGCCATCCATTTCCGGACGCATAGCAGCGACAACATTCTTCGCGATTCCCGAATCCGCGATACCGGAAAGGCGAACGCGGGCTTCGGGGAAGGCGTCTACATCGGCAGCGCGAAGTCGAACTGGGGCTCGCAGACCGGCGGCAAGCCGGACAAGAGCGACAGGAACCAAGTGCTCAACAACCGCATCGGCCCCGGCGTGACCGCCGAAAGCATCGATATCAAGGAGGGCACCACCGGCGGCCGCATCGAGGGCAACACCTTCGACGGAAACGGCATGTCCGGCGACAACTACGCCGACTCGTGGATCGACGTCAAAGGCAACGGCTATTTGCTGAAGAACAACACGGGGAAGACCGCGCTGCTCGACGGGTTCCAACTTCACCAGGCGGTAGAAGGTTGGGGAAATGACAACACGTTCGAAGGCAACAAAATCAGCGGCGTCCCCAATTATGGCATTTTCGCGGTAGCCGCCGTGACCGGCACCGTCGTGCGTTGCGACAACACGATCAGTGGGGGCAAAGGCCTCTCGAACCTCACGTGCACGAAGTAATGCGCGGCTACCCGCGCAGCACTGCGAGCAGCTCGCTCTGGCGCGCACGGTAGGCGGCGACGTTTTTCAGCTTGATCGCTTCGTAGCCGCGAACCATGTCGGGAAGCGCGGCCAGCTCAGCGATCGTGTCGGCGTCGCCTTTCGTCGCGAGGGCGTCGAGCACGGCGGCCTGGTATTCGCCAATGAGTGTGCGTTCGACGCGGCGAACCTGTGCATGGCCGAAGACATCGAACCAGCTGCCGCGCAGAATGCGCATGGCGCGCATGATTCGAAACACCGGGCGAAACCAGCGCCCAAGGGAGAGCTTTCGCTTCAACCCGAGGGCGCGAAGTATCGGCGGGTGAAGCTGGTACGAATATTTCGCACCGGCGCCATATTGCGCCTCGACGTCCAGCATCAAGGACAGGCGCGCAACTTCGTATTCATCTTTGTACGCCATGAGTTTGTACAAGTAGCGGGCGACGGCGTGGGTCACCTTCTCCAAGCCGTACGCCCGCACCCGTTCGACGAAGTCGCGGTACATTCGCGCGTAACTCGGACTCTGGTATTCGGCCAGATCCGCAGCGCGATGCTCGATGAGCTGGGTCAAATCCGCAACCGGCTCGCGCGCTTCTTCTTCGTTGGGTTGGCAAAAGGCGCGGCGGCCATACCGAAATGCCTGCACGTTGCGCTCGACGGACGCGCCATTCAGGTGAATGGCCCGTTCGATGGCGCTGTCGGGCAGGCCAATCGCGCCGCTTTGATAGGCGGCCCCGAGTTGCAGCATGTTCGCACATTGATCGTCGCCGAACAGCTCTTCGGCCAATGCGCGTGCATCCAGGTAGAACGACGTTCGCGCCGCCGAGGAGATGACCGAGCGAAGGTCGCCTTGCTTCGGATACGAAAGATGCGTATCGGTGACCATTGCACCCGTCGGCACCTCCGACGTCGAGACGATGGCCATCGTTCGCGACCGATCCGCCGCGACCAAATACAGCGGATCGGCGCCCACCAAGGCATCGCATGCGAGGTACAAATCTGCCTCGCCCGCGGAGAGCTTCGCCGCTTGCTCGATCGGTTCGGACGTGACTTTGACGTCGGAAACGACAGCGCCTCCCTTTTGTGCAAGGCCAATTTGATCCAGCGTGCGCACGTGTTTGCCGGCAAGGGCTGCCGCGGTGCCCAAGATTTGCGAGATGGTCACGACCCCGGTGCCGCCGATGCCGGCGATCCGCACGGAGAAATCGCGATGGCCGTGGTCGACGGCGGGCAGCGCGCTCGACTCCAGCTTGGGCGGCTCGCGGCGCGCGCGTTGGCCGGGAATGACGGTGAGAAACGACGGACAATCGCCGCCGACGCACGAGTAATCGACATTGCACGACGATTGATGGATGCGCGTCTTGCGCCCGAATTCGGTCTCCACCGGCAACACGGAGAGGCAATTCGACTTCACGCCGCAATCGCCACACCCCTCGCAGACGCGCTCGTTGATCACCACCCGGGCCGCAGGCGTCCCTTTCACGCCGCGGCGTCGCTTGCGGCGCTTTTCCGCAGCGCACTCTTGATCGTGAATGAGCACCGTCACACCTGGAATGGCCGCGAGCTCCTCTTGCGCGCGCACCAGCTCGTCGCGGTGCCGCACGTCGACGCCGGCGGGCAGGGAGAGGGCACGCACGCGCTCGGGGTCGTCGCTGGTGATGATGACCTTCTTCACCCCTTCGACCAGGAACAATTCCGCAATGCGCTCGACCGGCAGCGCGCCCACCGCACTCTGTCCGCCCGTCATGGCGACGGCCGAATTGTGCAACAGCTTGTAGGTAATGTTCGTCCCCGCGGCGATGGACGCGCGTACGGCCAAGCTGCCCGAGTGGGCGAAGGTACCATCGCCGATGTTTTGCACCAGGTGCGGCGTATCCACGAAGGGCGACATCCCGATCCACTGCGCCCCCTCGCCTCCCATCTGCGTAATTCCGATGACGTTGCCCACCTGCGCCGGATTCATGAACAAGCCCATCGTGTGGCAGCCGATTCCTCCCCCGACCAGCGCGCCCTCCGGCACCTTGGTCGACGTATTGTGCGGACACCCCGAGCAGAAATACGGAGTTCGCTTCAACAGCGGAACCAGCGGAACGGCGACCCGCTCCGGGCGCCTTCGCTGCTCCCACGCGCGCACCGAGTCGATCTCGGTGCGCGCCAATAGCCGTTGCGCCAGAACGGCCGCAATGGCATCGGGCTCGAGCTCGCCGTACTCGGGAAACACGCCTTTGCCATGAATCTCCGGAGCATCGACCCGGCCATAGAGAATGCTTTTGATGGCTGCCTCGATGAAGCTCCGCTTTTCCTCCACCACGATGACTTCCTGGAGCCCCGACGCAAACGAACGAACGACCTCGGGATCGACCGGATAAATCACACCGAGCTTGAGAATTCGTATGCCAAATCGCCGCAGGGCTTCCGAGTCGAGTCCGAGCGACTGCAACGCTTGCCGCACGTCCAAATACGATTTACCGGACGCGACGATCCCAATGCGATCCTCGGACGTGCCCATGATTCGATTGATGCCGCTCGCCCGCACGTACTCCAGCGCGCGCGGAAGCCGCACGGTGTACAAACTGCGCTCCAGCGCGATCTGAGGGCCGAGCAGGCGAGCATTGGGCTCGTGCAAGGCATGGGGCCATTCGGGCGGCGCCCACGTCGACGGGAGCCTCACGGTCCCGGCCGCGTCGGCCACGTTGGCGACGATCTTCATTGCAGCCCACGCGCCGCTCACCCGCGAGAGCTGCACCGCATGCAGACCGAACTCCAGCAAATCTTGGGAATCGGCCGGGTAAAACACGGGCATCGCCAGATCGGCGAGCGCCTGCTCGGAACTGGTGGGCACGGTCGACGATTTCGCATTGGGGTCGTCGCCCACGAAGGCCACGGCCCCGCCACGTGGATCGGTGCCGATGATGTTCGCATGCCGAAGGGCGTCCGTGGCGCGGTCCAAACCGGGGGCCTTGCCATACCAAATGCCCACCACGCCGGCGGGCCGGCGCGCCAATTGGCTGCCCATGACCGACGTTGCGGCCAGCTCCTCGTTGAGCCCCGGGCGGTGCACGAGCCCAAAAGGAGCCAACAGTTTCGCCCGACGAGCGAGCTCGAGATCGAAACCGCCCAGCGGCGAGCCCTCGTACCCGGAGACGAAGGCCGCGCTCGCGCGACCTTGCCGTCGATCGTACCGCGCTTGATCGAGCAACACCCGCACGAGCGCCTGAATACCGGTTAAGTATACCGTCCCCTCGGTACGGAGATAGCGATCGTCCAGCGAGAACTCGTCCATTCGCGAAGACGATGGGGAATTCGCGCTCCACGCACAAGGGGACATTGCAAGGCCGAGCCCCCTTGCCGCTGCTTACCTGCCGCGGCCGAACCATTGCCGCAACGCCGAGAATTTTCACGAGCGGCCCTATTTGGCCGCGCTGTTCTCGGGCTTTTCTCCCGGCTCGGACCGGAAGATCGTGACGGCAAAATGGCCATGGCCCGAGGTGATCTTGGCCTGCAAGCGATACGAGCCGGATACCCTCGGACAATACTCGAGCGAGACCCGCGACGACGTTTTCTCATGACGATGCGAGGCGCGGCGGTTGTCCGGATCCCGCAGATAGAGGGAAATGCCCTTCACCGTTTCGTCCCCCGCCCCGTTGAACCAGTAGCAGTAGCGACCGTCGAGCTCTACGGTCCAATCTTCGTGATCGTCTTCGCGGAGGGCAAGACCGCGGAGCACGTCGCCGATCCGCTGCCCGTGTTGCTCGGACGACATGACCTTTCCCTCGTCGTTGGCCTGCGTTTCGAGCCAATCAGGCGGGGCATCCGTCTTGGGCTCCTCCGCAGGCCGACAACCGAGCACACCAAGCAAACCAAGCGAAATCACGAACACGTGTGAGAAGAAAGAGCGACGCGGCATGTCCCCCTCATAATACGAAGCCGCGCCGCCCTGCCACTTGCCTAAGGGAACCGGCTCATTCGAGACTGTTCCAGAAGTCGCATTGGTGTTCGGCGCCGAAATCGACGGCGTGAATTCCCCCGTCCCCGGTGCCCAGCGATTGCACGTAGGGCACTGCGTTCGTGCCGCGGAAACGCGTCCAGGCGGGCAGCTCGGACGCAGTTGGATTGCCGGTCTTCGCAAAGCGCGTCCAATAGCGCACCATCGACGCGGAGAGCGCTTTCTGCACCTCCGTGAAGTTGGGATTGAACGGCGGTATATCGAATAGATAAAGCAGCTCGGACGTGTGCATGGCCCCCGGCGGCATACCCGGCGGAACGGGGAGAACCGCCGGAGCGTTGCGGTCCGCGAACTCGAAGGCATAAACGGGCGTCTTGGCCGCGAGGAAGCGCTCGCCCCGCAATGTCGGGCAAGCGATCACGCGATCGGTGATGACCGCCGCCCATGCCAGCGCCGGAGAATCGTAGCCGCTGAGCGGATACTGCGCTTCGACGCGATCGGCATTTTCGCCGTACGAGGTCCTCAGCAATTCGCGATAGCGCTCGGCGGTAATGGGATTGCGGGCGTGGTAGGCGAGCACGAACGCGCGGCCTTCGTCGAGATTCGACCCCACGAGCACGGGGACGCGATGAAAGCGCCCTTCGGCGAGCGCCTTCGCGGGGTGCTGCGGCAAAATGCGCGAGCCGTACGACAGATATCCGAATGCGGGCGGCCCCTGCACCGCGGGGGATGCGAGCAAGTCCGCCGCCGAGATATTGCGCATGCATGCGATCGCCGTTTTCGGATCGGAGCAGCCCACACCTTGGGCCGCGACCACGCCGCGCGCGCGTGCCTCCTCGGGCGACAGCCATCCCGTCCCTGCGGGGCTGTCCGGATCGAGTCCTTGATCGGGCCAATCCGTCGTGCAGATCCCGCTTTGAATCCCCGCGCGGTGAAAGAGCCCCGCCGAGGATGGCGAAGTCATATGCGCACACACGCTCAACCCGCCGGCCGATTCGCCGAAGAAGGTCACGTTGTTCGGATCGCCGCCAAAGGCCCGCGCATTGCGCTGCACCCAGCGGAGCGCCGCCTGCTGATCCAGCAAACTGAAATCCGTGTCGGAAAGGCCCGGGTGCGCGAGCAGGCCGAAAATTCCGAGGCGGTAATTGACTGTCACGACCACGGCATCCCCCGCTTGGGCGAGGCGATGCGGATCGTACCGGTGCGCGAAGCCACTGGTGAACGCGCCACCATGCAGCCACACCATGACGGGTTTGAGCCCGCTCGATGCCGTTCCGCGCGACGTCGTCACATTGAGGTAGAGGCAGTCCTCGGCGCCGGAGACCGGCTTGGCCCCACCGCCTTGGACGCACGCGTTCGGTGGCTTGGTGGCATCGCGTGGCTCCGACCACGCGGCAACGGGACCGGGCTCGAGCCACCGACGTTCCCCCACCGGCGGCGCGGCGTACGGGATCGCCTGGAAGCTGCGGTACCCCTCGAACAGGGCGCCCTTCACCGGCCCCGATTCGGTCATGACGACGGACTCGTCCTGCTCACCGAGTGACGAAACGCGCCACGGCGCCTCGCTTGGTGCGGATTCGGCAGAGCATCCCCCCAGGAATAATCCGCCCAATGTGGCGGCAAACCATCTGGATCGCTCGTTCATTGAGACTTGTACGAAAGCGGACCCACGAATTCTTACGGGCTCAGGCAGATTTTCTCGGGAACCCTTTTTGCTGCCCACCGCGCGGTCTAGGATTCCACTTCCGGCGGTTCGCCGGATTGCGCTGGAGGCTTTTCATGAATCGAGCACTCTTGGGTTCGTCGCTGCTCGTTGCGTGTCTGTCCATCGCATGCGGCGGCTCGAACCAACCTGCCGCCACCGCCACGACCGCCACGAGCACCGGGGACGGTGAGGCCCAGGCCGAGCGCGGGGCCAAGCTCTATGCGGAGCACTGCGCCCGTTGCCACGGTGCAAGCGGTGAGGGTGGCCGCAAAGCTCCGCCGGTCGTCGGAAAAGAAGCACTTCCTCTGGATCCGCGTCCGGAGCAGAAATACCGAAAAAACCAGTTCCACACGGCACTCGACGTGGCGCAGTTCGTCGTGAAGACCATGCCGCCGGACAAGCCCGGATCGGTCTCCGAAACCGAGTACTGGGACATCCTGGCCTTCGACCTCAAGGCCAACGGCGTCCCCGTCGCCGGCAAACGCATCGACGCCGAGAGCGCTGCCGGCATCGTGCTTCACTGAACGGGCCTGCGGCAAAGAAATAGAAAAACGCTCGGCTTCCCACGCTTCGATTTCGAGCGTCGGTGCCGAGCGTTCTTATTTTGCGTCGAACGTCAGATCTTGTCGGCCGCGATGAGCAGGTAATGGAAGCTGCCTTCGCGGTATGCCGTGAGGAAGGGATCTTCCACGCCGGTGGCGACGGACGACTTGGCGCGGAGCTCCCAATAGGGAATGGTCGCGGCGGTGAGATCGACCACGTTGATCGGCACCAGGTTGTTGGCCGCCAGCGCGCGGAAGTACTCGCTGCGCGCGTGCACGTTGCACGTGTAGCGCTCGTCGATCTGAATGACGGCCTTGGAGCGGCCGCCCGTCAGATCGTTGTAGCAGCCGGTGATGCAGACGTAGCGGCCACCGAACTTGAGCAGCCGCGAGAACTCCTTGAAGGCCTCGAACAGGTCCACGTACATCGTGGTTTCGTTGGTCCAGATGCCGCGCATCGAGGCCGTCTCGAAGCCCGTATCGAGCATGTTACGGAAGTGAAACTTCACCTTGTCGGAGACGCGGCGCTGCCCGGCTTGATTGTTGGCGAATTCCACCTGGGCGGTGGAAATCGTCACGCCGTCGACCTGGCAACCGAATCGCTGGTTCGCCATGAAGCTGGTGCCACCACGCCCCGAGCCGGCGTCCAGCAGACGATCTTCCGGCGAGATGTCGCCGAGGTGATCGATGAGGTAGTCACCCTGGGCGGACTCGAGCCGATGCAACTCGGCGATGATCCGCTCGTCACGCGTCTTCTCCGGGCCCTCCCACACGGAGGGGTCGACATCGCCGATGCCATAGTGGTGGTGGTAGAGGCCATCGACGTCGCCAAGCCGCAGGTTGACCGGGTCCCGCTCGGCGTTCCAATACGCCGCGATGGACTTTTGGTAAGGAGTTCGCAGAACGGGACGGTTGTCGGTGGTTATTGCTGTCATCGTGGCTGGCTGTCCTTTCCCCTACGGGCAACTTCAGTGCGCGTATCCGGTTATGCCGTTGTGTCGGCCTGCTGTGAGGTTTCCTGGGAGCGCTTCGCGTCGTTCGAGTGATAGCGAAGGGTGGTGGCGTGCCATTGACGGCTACCGCCACACCACGCCCAGAGATCGGTGAAGAAGCGCCGGAGCGACGGCGAACCTGCCGCACTGAGAACCGCTGCCTCGGCAACGAATGTCTGCATCAGCTCGTTGTGGATCTCCACGGTGCGCGCGATCGCTTCCCGGTGGGTGCATTTCTCCTCGGCGATGATCGCCTCGGGCAAGCTGATGTCGTCGTCCGACTCCTTGGACGCCGAGTACAGGTCGTTGAGCAACACCGCGGCGAGGCCAATCATGAGCACCGCGCGACGCACGCTGGGGTTGTAGAACTCCTGCGGCGAGAGCTCGTAGCCGGCAATCGGGTCGACCAAGATCATCGGAGGCAGGTAGCTGTTGTGCTGCCGGTGCACGAGGTAGTGCCAAACGGCGGGCTGCTCTTTGGTGAGCCGCCAGGACGCGTTCTGATCCAGCGTCGTGAACAAAATGGCCATTTGGTGCTGAAAGCGGGCCATTTGTGCGGTGGTCGTGTACTTGGCAAGGTGCTCCATGCCGGAGCGGAAAGCCCGCGCGATGGCATCTTCCTCGAGGTGCTTGTCGACGTGCCCCGCATACCGGGTGGGAAGTGCGACGGGATCCACGATGCCGTAGAGAAGACCGTAGCGGGCAGCGGCCGTGGCCGGGTTGGCACCGAACTTCTCCTCGTCGAGGTAGTAGTCGTCGGATGCCCACTCGGCGATGACCACCTTTGCGGCCGCGAGCAACCGATCCGGATCGTTGGTGGCTGGATGCGTGAGCATCATCAGGCGGCCAAAGTCACACTTTCGCAAATGGTCGAGCTGACCAGGGTAAATACCCATTTCGCCCGCCCAGGCGACCAGCTGGTCGTTCACCAGCTGGCCCAACGCGGGATCGTCACGCACGGGCCCGGGACAGAAAAGCTCGGGACTCTCCGGCTGATGGGGACTCACCCACGCCGCCGACGATCCTAATTGGGATACGCGTTCGAGCAGCGCCTGGTCGACGATGACCGATTCGCCGTGCTCCACGTTCTGCCCGGGGCTGGGTCGCGGGCCACTTTGAATGGCGCCGATCAGTCGAGCCGCGGAGGTACCCAGGCCCCTCGGCCCCGTCATGGACGACGGCTCGCCGCGCGGGCTCGGCACGCTTTCTCCGTGCCGCGTGCCGATCGGCCGAGCTGCGGAGGTTCCCAGCCCTTTCGGACCCGAAATGGCCGGCGATCGCAGTGGTGCAGCGGGCGTTACCGGACTATGGCCGGGGAACAAATCGGGAAGCGCAACCGATGGAGCTCCACGCATATCCGTGACCAACGACGACGCGAACTTCCCCGCATCGTGCGTCGCGGTAGGCACAAGCATAGTTGCCAATCGGGACATGTTCGATGACACCTTTCTGGCAGTCGCGAATCGACATCGACGGTGGAGGGCACGGCGGCACGACGAAACCGTGTAACGAATTCGAAATACGCCCTATATTTCACTGGACGTGGTGCTCGAAAAGCGCAGGTGTCGTCACTGACCCTGGCTCAACGCGGCATACACGCCTCCCGGCCCCCCAAGTATTCACGGCGAACATCGTTCTCGTGAGAATCGTGAACGATCGCGAAAGGATTCGCGAGGCACGGTAGTTCGATAATCCAGCCGGCGCAAGTGATTCCGAATCACTTCCCAACTGAGCACGTACGCTGCACATCGTTGCGACGAATCACGAACGTGTGACTGAGCCGACCACCGCTCGCCCCGACAACCTGGCCCGACAACCTGGAAGCGTATCGGGCCATGGCCACCATCGACCATCCGCGTGAGTCAATTTGACCTCACGGGACACCGAGGTCGCCCGCGACCCCCCTCGTGCGTTCGCGTCTGCATGGCAGCACGTCGTTGCGTCCCGACGACCAGGACACGGACCTCGACATCGTGCGATATGCCAATTCGTTCGGAGAACGATATTTGGAAATACGCGGAAAGCACTTACGACTTTTCGCACAATCTGCGAAGTGCCCCCAATGACGGCATTGTCGGCCAGCGTTGGCGCAAGTTGCGCAAGATCGTTGGCGACCTTTCGAAGATTCATTGCTGCTCTGCGCAACCCCCCCCATCGCGCCGTCCGCCCTATGTGTAAGGCCGCCCGTCAAATCACTGGCACGCGCGTTAGTGAATTGTCACTGATGCGTATTCGTCGATATCCGATCATTTAACTTTGAAATCACGCCAGTGAATGGTTCACTCTCTTCGTAAAGTATCGTGGGGTAGTACGCTTGCCACTTCAACAAGACAGCGAAACGGCGCGATAGCGCACGAAAAGCGCGTCGGGAGAGCGGGGAAGACATGCGGTTTCGATATTCTTCAACATGGGCACTTTCCATTGGTGCGCTGTCTGCGGCCATGGCCATTGCCGCCCCGGCGCGGGCGCAGGGCACTGCGGTGCTCACGGGCAAAATAAAGGATGCTGCCACCAACAAAGGAGTTGCCGACGTTGTCGTCACCCTGACATCGAAAGCTCTTCAAGGTGAGCAAATCGTAACGACCGATGCGTCAGGATCGTATCGCATCCCCTCACTGCCGCCGGGAGATTACGAGCTGCACCTCGATAAAGAGGGATATCGCGCATATCAGCGCAATCAAATACAACTCCGGGCCGATGCCACCATTCGACTCGACGCCGAGTTGCTTCCCGACGGATTCGTCGCCCCCGTCGTGGTCATAAAGCCCATCGCGCCGGTGGTGGACATGGGATCCAGCAGCACCGGAACGAGCATCAACGAGGACTTCGTGCTTCGCGTCCCGGTGACCAATCCCGGAGCGCATGGCGGCGCGCAGCGAACCTTCGAATCGGTGGCCGAAGCCGCGCCCGGGGCAAATGCCGACCAATACGGCACCTCGATTGGCGGGGCGACGTCCCCGGAGAATGCATATGTCGTCGATGGTGTTCGTACGAACAGTGCCAAATACGGCATCAACGGATCGCCGCTGTCGATCGAGTTCATCAAAGAGGTGAACGTCCTTTCCGGTGGGTACATGCCGGAGTACGGCCGGTCCACCGGTGGCATTCTCAACGTGGTCACCAAGTCGGGCAGCAACGAATTCCATGGTTCAGCATGGGCCAATTGGACGCCGGGCGCGCTGGAGGGCAAGCGCAAGTATCCTTATTTTACCGGAACGGCCATTCAGACGCGCCGCTCCCTGGGCAACATTTACGACATAGGGTTCGACCAGAGCGGGCCAATCGTGAAGGACAAGCTCTGGTATTACGTCGGATTCGGAGTTTCGCGTGCCATTTACAACTTGGACCGATCCATCTGGGCGACGGCGTACAATCCGGATGGAACCGTCGCCGGCACGTCGGAGATTGGCGGCACGAACAAGCAGTACAAGGCTACCGCCACCTCGTATCAAATTTTCGCGAAGCTCGATTACCGCATCAACTCGAGCAACAAGCTCGCGCTGACCTTCGCGGCTACGCCCACGATGGCCGGCGGCGGGGGCGATTACGGCGTGAACCCGACCACGGGCCTCGTCGAAGGGGCCAGCACCCGGGAGTTCAATCTCTTCGGCACCTATGGCGCGCAGGCGCACACGTACCAATCTGGCGCGTTCGATACGGTGCTCAAGTGGACGACGGACTTCGACAACAAATCGAAAATCGTCGAAACCACCTTGGGGTGGCACCACGAGGTCGGGGGCGTGCTCCCCGCCGACGGCTTCGATGTGGGCAGCGGCCTTGGGTACTCCGCCATTCCGCACGTGTGGTACCGGCGAACCAATCCATCGCCGCACAGCCTCACGGACTTCGAAAATGTAGCGGGGTGCGGAACGGCCACGGTCACCGGCTCGGATGGCAAACCGAAAACCCTTCCGACGTGTCCTGTGCCGGAATATCGGGCGGGTGGGGCCGACTTCATCAACAAGCAAGTCATGGACGTGTACTCGTTCAAGAGCGTGGGCACGGTCCTCGCGCAAGCCCTCGGCCACCACGTGATCAAGGCTGGCGTCGATGTCGAGCTTCTGACCTCCTGGTGGAGCCGCGGATATACGGGCGGCATGCGGTGGCGGGAGGCCACGGACGGGTCGAGCTTTTTGGCGCACCGCGCTTACGGCTATTTGCAAGGGCCGGACCAGCCGGTGGAAGTGGACCGATGGGTCACGCGCACGTATTCGCTCAACGTCGGCGGCTTCCTCCAGGACAGTTGGCAACTCTTCGACAAGGTGACGCTCAATGCGGGTGTTCGCTACGACAATCAATTGATGTTTGGCAGTGACGGCAAGATGCTCATGACGTTGCCGAACCAGATTTCGCCCCGCCTCGGCCTGATTTTCGACCCCACGCAGGCAGGTCGGTCGAAGCTTTTCGTCAACTACGCGCGGTTTTACGAGAGCGTCCCGCTGAATCTTCTGGATCGGCAGACCGGCGAAACCCAGCTTCAGCAATCGGTCGACCCGGCAAAGTGCAATCCACTCGATCCCGCACAGGCCTCCGGCGTGTGTCGTACGGACGCGGCACGCGTTCGTGCTGGGGCAGCCGCCGGAAGCACGCCCGATCGCAAATATGCAACCATCGGTGGCGGCAAGGGGGTGATCGATCCGGACATTTCGCCGCAGTCGTCCAGCGAGATCGTGGCCGGTGGTGAGTACGAAATCGTCAAGAACGGCCGCTTTGGCCTGACGTACACGCGCCGCTGGATGAACAACGTGATCGAAGACATGAGCAACGACGAAGGCGCCACGTACTTCATTGGCAACCCGGGAAAGGGGATCGGCAAGGCTTTCCCGGAGGCAACACGCAACTACGACGCGGGTACGGCCTACTTCATGAAGAACTTCAGCGACAACTGGCTTGCGCAGGTGAGCTACACGTTGTCCTGGCTCCGCGGAAACGTCGCAGGGCTCTACGATCCCACCACGGGGCAGCTCGATCCGAACATCAATGGGACGTACGATCTCAAGAGCTTGCTCGTGAATCAAACGGGCGATCTTCCCGGCGACAGGCGCCATAGCTTCAAGGTATTCGGCGCCAAAGATTTTGCGATTACCTCGGACTCCACCGTGCAGGTGGGCGGCTCGTTTCAAGCGTCCTCGGGCCGGCCGACGAACTTCCTCGGGGGGCACCGCACGTATGGCACCGATCTCATTTACATCCTGCCGCGCGGCACCGGCGACCGTCTGCCGTGGACGTACAACTTCGGCGCGCACCTCGGCTACCAGGTGCGTTTCGGCGGCGGCATGACCTTGGCGTTTACGATGGACGTCTTCAATTTGTTCAACTTCCAGGGCGAAATGAGCCGCGACCAGCGGTACACGTCCGCCGACACGCGGGCCATTCCCAATGGGACGCGGGCCGACCTTCCCAACAACGTGCGCGGGCAGGACGGGACGCCCTTCTCGCCGAGCTCGATCAATCCGAACTTCGGCCGCGCCGATTACTACCAAGAGCCGCGTCAATTCCGCTTCGGCATTCGAGGGAGCTTCTAATGTCCAAATACGTCATGTCGCGTTCTTTGGGATTTTCGGCGGTGCTCGGCGCAGCCCTGGCGGTCACCTTTTCTCAAGGTTGCAGCCAATCCGAGCCACTTTGCCGCACGGGGACGGGCTCGTACACGATCAAATATACGCTGCTTTCCGGGAGCGGGGCTTGCGCCAACTTGAAGGCCGACGTGCTCCTGGTCAACTCGTACATGGATATCGGCGACGATGGGAAGCCCGCACTGGAGACCTTCCCTGCGGCGCTCACACCGTTGGCCTTGGCCACGTTGGTCGACGAGGCGCAGGAGCGACTCGGACTCGATCCCCGCGCCGACGTCGATCCCGATCCCACGCACCACACCTATGCGGGCGGGCGCTTCACCACGGATGAACCGCAGAATGATTTCTGCGACATTCCCCGTCCGAGCCCGGTGATCCAGCAGCTGCCGCATCTTCCCGAGGTACCGGCCGATCCCGCGAACCAAAAGCCGGCGCTGCCGGAAAAGGCGGCGACCTCGATTGCGTACGAATTCTCCGATTGGCACGTGTACTTCACACCTGCGCATGCGGGGAATCAATTCCGCATCCATCTTCGCTACACGGTCGACGGTGACGCGTGCGAATACGACGGGCGGGCCGCGCTCTTTGCATCGCGAACCTCGTGCGATTTCGGCGATGGCACGCCCTTTCCGGTGGCCTGCAACGCGGAGGCCCCGCCCGATACCAAACTCGCCAATGGCAAGGTTCTCTTTTTGGGCTCGGGTGTCGACCCGGACTTCCCGGTCGAGTGCGATCGCGAGACGTTGCTCTGCGTCCTTTCGCGCGATCCGCCCGCATTGAAGTAGCGGAACGATTCGTCGAGCCGTCTCGAGATTGTCACGTTCACGTGACGCGCGAACGGCAACCTCGGGCCATTGAGGCCCGAGGAGGATTTTCGATGACATCGTCTTTCAAAGCCGTGCGTAGCATCTGTGGGGCCTTTGCACTCGCTGCGTGGGCAACGTTTTCGCATACCGCCGTTGCAGCCGACATCTCGTACGAGGCGTGGCAGAGGGACGTCGAAGATGCGGTGAGCGATGTCGGTCCCTACCTGCAGAATCGACTTTCGCGCGGTGGTTCGAACTTGGCGATCGTCCTCGATATCGACAACACGGCGCTGGTCTCCTCGGATTTCCCCGAGGAGGCCGGGCGAGCCAATGCGCCCGTTCTCGAAGTCGCCCGCTGGGCGCACGAGCACGGATATGCCATTTTGTTCGTATCGTACCGCTCCGAGGGCGCGCGAAATTCGACCATCCGCGCGCTTCAGGGCGTCGGGTATGCGGTGGACGCGCTCTGCCTTCGAAACGGCTCGGGTGCTCGCGCCGCCTCGAAGCAACGCTGCCGCCGTGAGCTTGCGTCGAGCGGGTACACCATCACCGCGAACATCGGCAACTTGGATACCGATCTCGAAGGCGGTGATTACGAACAGGGATTCAAGTTGCCCGACTACGGCGTGCTCCAGTAGCGCGAGCGTAGCGGGTCGGGCTTGCGGGCGAAGGTGAAAGTCTTCTAGCCTCCGCGCATGATTCGAGTGTCCGTTATCTACCCCGCGGGCGAGGGAAAGGTGTTCGACCTCGCGTACTATACGAACGAGCACATGCCCCTCGCCGGCAAGCTGCTGAAGCCCATCCGATATGAAATCGACGATGGGCTCACCGGGGCCACCCCCGACTCGTCACCGCCGTACTTGGCTGCGAGCTACCTGTATTTCGAAACTGCGGACGACTTTCACGAAGCGGCCAAGCTGCACCTCGAGCAGCTCGTGGCGGACATTCCGAATTATACGAACAGCGAACCCGTTATTCAGATAAGCAAGGTCGTCGCGTCCGTTTCGCCCAAAGCGGAGTAGCCCCCTCGCCGGCTCGAGTCCGAGGCGCGGCGAAACGCGCCACGCTCTCGTCGGATTGTAGGGCGTTACCGGCGGGTCACAGGGTGTGGTCTGCGCTTTACGGTTCGAACTTGGGAAGGCCATTGCACGCGGCAATTCTCGGAAGGCGGGCGCGGCGCGGTCGTTGCTAGGTCGTGGCTAGAGACCGAGCATTCGACCCAACGGAGCGGCATGAATCGACCCGCAAGAGCCTGTACGACCGCCTGTGTCGCCGTCGCAGTTTTTGCTTTTTACGATGACCGACATGCACATGCCCAAGCGCTGAAGCGCTTCGATCGCTCGCATCGAGGCTCGTCCCCGTCGCGCTCTTCGCCCTCGCGCTCTTCGCCCTCGCGGTCCTCGTTCGGATCCCATCGCTCACATTCGTACTCGCATCATTCACATCGACATTCCACTTCCTTCTCCTCGTCCTCTTCCTCCTCCGTGTCGACCGGCGGATCGCTCGCGAGCTCCTCGGACCCCAGCGTCTACGAATTCAATCCGGACCCTTTTTGGTGGATGGCTGCGGACATCTATGGCCGAGACCGCGAGGGTACGGCCTACGCTTTTCCTTACAAAGAAGAGAACGGCAAATGGAAATTCGATCCCAGCGCCGCCAAACGGGGCATTCGTGTGCTGGAACTCGGATTCGGCACCTATTTGCCCACCAACGAGAAGGTACTCGTACTCGATATGGGTGCGCGCCTTTTCGTCGGCGCATTCATGCTCGAATTCACTTGGGATAACTTCCACGAGGCCGCGCAGGGAGTCGGGGAAGAGGACACCGAGCTCAATTGGAAGCGGCTCCACATTGGCCCCAACCTCCTGGGCGCGAAGTCCAAGGAGGTGGAACTCTATGGCATTCTCGGCGCCTCGGTCATGGGCTTGAAGGGACTCGAGGGACTCTGGGCAGCCGACGTCGGGGTGCAGGCTCGCGCGTACCCTTTTCGGCCATTCATGTTCTACGGCTCCACCCTCGTAAGCTTTTTCGAAAAAGGGCCTCCCGTGTTCGATTTGCTCTTTCAAACCGGTGTGTCCGTCGGCCGTCTCGACTTGCGGGTGGGCGTGCGCGCCATCAAACAGGAGCCCGAGCAAAGCTTCTTCGGTCCGGCAGCAAACGTCGCCGTGCGACTATGATCGGGCGCGTCAACATCGCCCAAGTCGGACACGCTGGAATGCGGTAAACTCGAGTGGGTGAAGGGCATCAACGTCGCGGGCGTCGCGGCCACTGTCAGTGCAAATTTCGATATTCTTGCGAAAGCGGCGCGCGAAAACGCGCCCCGGGAGACACCGTCGAGCGGCACGCGGGTCTTCGTATGGCAGCCCGAAGGCATCACCGGTGTGAACGTGATGCGCATCGAAAACAATTCCACCATGGCGGCGTCGTACACCAGTCACCACACGATTGGGGTGATTTACGACGGCTCGCTGGATTGGTGGTACCGCCGTGAAACGGTGACCCTTCGCGGCGGGGCGCTCAAGCTCAAAGAGCCGGGCGAGGTGCATAGGGATCAACGGATTCACGCTCCGTTCACTTTGCAGGAGGCGACGTTCGGTCGCGAGGCCATCGCCGAAGCCGCCGAGGCCTTCGACCTTCCCCCGGCCGTGTCGTTCCGGCGTGTCGCGCAAGGAACGTATCCGCGTGCCACACGCCTTGCATTTGCGATGCACGATGCCCTTCATGGATCGGCCTCGGCGCTGGAAACGCAGGTGATCGTGGCCGAGGCGCTCGGGGAGGTGCTCACCTCGTGCACGGAAACGCGAACGGTGCCCGAAGTGCCGCGCACCATCTCGCGCGTGCGTGAATTCCTGCACGACACCTTCGCTGAAAAGATCTCGCTGGATGAACTGGCCGCTCAGGTGGGAATGAACAAATACCACCTCGTGCGAGCCTTTCGTACCGAGCTAGGCATTCCACCTTATGAATATTTGACGCAAATCCGGATTGCACGCGCGCGCGAACTCCTCGCCACGGGATGCAGCGCGGCGCGGGTGGCGCAGGTGGTCGGCCTGTACGACGAAAGCCAGCTTCATCGCCATTTTCGGCGCATCGTCGGAATCTCTCCCGGGCGGTACGCACGCGCCATTTCGTCGAGAGCGTGAATTCATCAACATCGCCCATGGCGTGGGCGATGACCGACATCATCGTCTCGGGGTGAGGTCAATCGGGGCCTCGCGGCGAATTGCATTACGAAGAAAGAAGGTATTCGATGCGGACGTGGTCCATCATCGCTTGGCTCGGCTTGGCTTCCATGACGGCATGCGCGCCAGAAACGTTCCCCTCTGAATCGCCCGAACAAGACGACTCCGAGCTCGCAACGAGCCGGCGTTCTGCCGCCATGACGGGTGCCATTACCAATCTCGATACGAAGGTCTCCGTCCCCGGGGTCACGGTGGACGCGGACTCCGGAAAACACAGGGCCATCACCGATGCCCAGGGCAGGTGGACCATTCCGCAATTGCCCAAGTTCCGACCGTTCACGCCCACGCTTTCGGCCAATGATTTCGTCACCATCACATGGCAGGAGTACATTTTGCTGGGCGACTTCGACCGCGGCGGCTTCGAGCTGGCCCCACTCTCGCGCGCCCAAGCCAGTCGCGGGCGCATTGCGGATTACGATCCGAACAAGGGCGTTCAGCACTTCACGCTCGTCAACCTGGGGAATTGCGACGACCCGAGCGGGGGCACCGTCGTCGTTCCTCCCGGCAGCTCGGCACGCGTCAAGTACTTCAAAGATGGGCGCCTCAGCGACGCACCCTCGATTTCGGCACACGATGATCCGCAGGTTTACTTCTACAACGTGGACCTCGACAAACCACTCGAATACGAATTGGTGCACCCCACGTGCAAGTTGGTCCCCTTCCCCGTCAAAGTGGGCAACGTCATTTACACCGGCAAAATGCCCGTCGAAGCCGCAGGACGCCTCGACGGTCCGCTCAACGGCTCCTTTTCGCGGATCTTCGTGAGATAGAGAAGGGGCCCGTCCAGGCTGCTAAAAAATCAGCATCGATAGTGCTAAATTTTTAGCATTCGCACCTCAGTCGATCTATGAAGTCGGCATGCGTACGATTCTCGCTTTGGTCGCCGGCGTCCTCCCGTTTCTGGCTTGCGCGGCAAAAACTGCGGATTCAACGACCCCGTCGCACGTGTCCGACGCCGTTCGGCTCACGTACCTCGGGGTGGCGGGTTGGAAAATCCAGGCCGGCGACCACGTGCTTCTCGTCGATCCCTATTTCACGCGGGCACCGATTCACGACGGTGGTGGACCGCTCGTGCCCGATGAAGCGCAGATTGCGCGGTATGCGCCGGATTCGGCCGAAGGAATTCTCGTGGAGCACTCCCATTGGGACCACGTACTCGACGTGCCCTTTCTCGCCAAGCGCACGGGTGCCACCGTCGCCGGCACCGACAGCGCGCTGAACGTGCTGCGTTCTTCGGGTGTGCCCGAATCGCAGCTTCGGGAGGCGCGCGGCGGGGAGACGTTCCAGATTGGCCCCTTCTCGGTGCGCGCCATCCACGCGCTTCATTCGCTCATCGGCATGCCATCGGGCAACATCCCGCGCGGGGTGACTTTGCCGATGGCCGCCGAAGGGTACCTCCCGGGCGAGACGCTCCAATATTTGGTGCGCGTGAACGGTCGCTCGATCCTGTTCATCGGCTCGGCGAATTACATCGAGAGCGAACTGCAAGGGCTGCGACCGGACGTGGCCATCGTGGCGACCGGACTTCGCGAAAAGGTTCCCGGCTACACGTGCCGTCTGATGCACGCGCTGGGACAGCCCGCGCGCGTGTTCACGAACCACTTCGATGCGCACACGAAGCCGGTCGAGCCAAACGGCCCAACCCTCGATGCGGACACCCGCGAATCGCTGACGAAGTTCGAGCAAGAAGTCCACGGCTGCGCGCCGGACACCAAGGTCGTCGTTCCGACGTATTTCCAGCCGTTTTCACTATGATGCGGCGCGCTTACGCGGTGCGATCCAACGCGTCGAATTGATCGGCCAGATCGGCGAGATCGCGCGCATTCATCTCCGCCGAAACCGGAGGCGCCGCCGAACCGGGGCCCCACTCCGCCGGGCGGGTCACGTGCGCGGTGCGCAATCCTGCTTTGGCCGCACCGGTCAGATCCCACGCATGGCAAGCGACGAGCATGACTTGGTCCGGCTCCAGGCCGAGAAGGCGGGCGGCGGTCTGGTAAACGATGGCCTCGGGCTTGTAGGAACGGGCCAATTCCGCAGACAAAATGGTATCGAAGTCGAGGCCGGCGTGGCGCTTCAAATCAACGAGCAGCCGCACGTGTCCGTTGGAAAGGGCCGCCGTGATTCGCCGCGCCCGCAGGCGGGGCAGACTCGCTACCACATCGGGCCACGGGCGCAGTTCGTGCCAGCCGGCCACCAGCTCTTCACGCGCGGGGCGAGACAAATCCACGGCCAGCTCCGCGAGCACTTCGTCCAGCGATTCGCGGTGCAACTGATCCAAGTCGCACCACGGGCGCTTCCCACTCGTGACCGTGGCCATCGAAGGCGCATAGCGTTGACGCCAAAGCAGTGCCAGGCGCCCACCGTCGAGTACGACACCCTCGCGCGCAGCGATCGATTCCGCGCGCTCCTGGATCGAGCCGTACCAATCGACCAAGGTCCCAAATACGTCGAAGAGCAAAGCTTTAATCGTTGCCATCATCCCGTCCTTTCGCCCAGCACGATACCGGAGGCCATGTAGGGTCGCGGGAGACGAAGTGACAGCGGTGGCAAGGCCATCAACATGCCGATTTCTTGGTATGATGATGGAAATGACGGACGTGGTGAAGGTGGCCGAGGAGTTGGCCTCGGCCGTGGACGGCGTCGATTGGGACGGCTCGGAGGTTCACCGCTGCCGTGTGCGCCTTCACGAAGCCGCGAAATCCGCGAGCGTGGCCGAGCTGACGCGCGCGAGCGAGGTCCTCGTCGCGCGCCTCGCCCGCTCGCGCGTGGACGATGCAGATGGTGTTGCCTACGCAGCAATCGGCGCGGGTTCGCTGGTCGAAAACGGCGCCCCACCGCGCCTTTTGGCCGAGGTGCTCCTCGCGAAGATGCCCGCGGTCTTGCAAGCCGCCCGGCGCTACGCCGACATCTGCCTGGCGGATTTGGCATCCGATGGCGATTCCGATCCGAAGGACGGCATCGTCGACATCGACGGCCGGTCCATCGACCTCGATCTTTTTCGCGCGCACCTCAAGAAAGACCGCGGCGGAGCATCGGCCCTTTCCACGTTGGAAATATGGACGTTGCCCACCGTGGCGGCGCTCACGCGCGATCGCGCGCTGCTGATGCGCGCCGTGTCCGATGGCGAGCTCCGTCGCGCAGCGCGGGCGCTGGCAACCTCCAAGGCGCAGTGGCTCGACGTTCTTCTGGGTGTGGTGCTCGATGCCACCTGGCTGATCGTGTGTCCGATGGAGAAGCGCGCATTTCACATGCGTGTCGATGGTCTGGTGAGCAATTTCGATCTTCACGCCCTCGTATCGGACGTGCTCATCGAGCAGGGGATTCGGGGCGAACGCAACCCGCCGGACGTGATCGCCTTCATTCGCGGCGACGCTCCGACGCGCTCCACCGATTCCGTCTCGGGTTCGTTCCAATTCTACACGTACGAGGCCGGTCAATACGATTGGAGCCAACAGGCCCATCCTGCATGGCATTGGGTCTGGGGTGAGGGCCGCCCGGAAACCGTGCCGTTTTTCCGGGAAATGCGCACACTCATCGTGGGACCACAGACGATGAGCCGCTCGTGGACCATGCCCCGAACCTTCGCCGCATTGAAGTGCGACGTATCCCTCGTACGCGAGCTTTCGCCCAACGAGGTCCACGCCACCCTCGATGCCTTGCGCTCCTCCGGCGAAGCACCCCCACGCTGAACGCCGTTCACGGCCAATGGGCATGCACGATGGATGACGCGGCGCAGGCATCGCTTCTGAAGCTGAATTCGCTTTTCATGTGCGAGCCGTCGCGGCCGTTTTTCCGGTGTTAATCGTGTGGACGGCGACGATTTACATCTTTTTATTGGTTTACCGTGCTCCCCCGTGGCTCTAACGACTGTATGGCAATTGACCCGCAAAAAATGCACGCGTTCATGGGCCGCTTTGCAGCGGATTATGGGGCCGTATTGCACGCGCCGCTGGTCGTCCTGGGCGAGCAGTTGGGGCTTTATCGTGCATTGGCCATGCGTCCCATGTCGCCCGCCGAGCTGGCGCGGGAGACAGGCACGACCGAGCGTTACGTTGCCGAATGGTTGGCTGCCAATGCCGCCTCGGGCTATGTCGAATACGACGCGGACACGTCACGCTTTCACATGACCGAGGAACAGGTCGCCGCACTGGCCGATGCCAATAGCCCCACGTATATCTCAGGGGCTTTCTTGGTGGGCATGGCCATGTTCCGCGATGTATCCCACATTGCCGAGGTCTTTCGCAGCGGCGAAGGCTTCGGCTGGCACGAGCACGATCATTCGCTGTTCGTCGGCACCGCCAAGTTCTTTCGGGCCAATTACATTGCCAATCTTCTATCTTCGTGGATTCCCGCCCTGGCCGGTACTCAGCAAAAGCTCGAGGCGGGCGCCCGGGTGGCGGACATTGGCTGCGGCCACGGAGCGTCGACCGTCTTGATGGCGAAGACCTTCCCGCGCTCCACGTTCCACGGTTTCGACTACCACCCGGAATCGATCGAGGCCGCCCGCCACGCGGCGGAGGACGCGGGCGTCGAGGCGCGGACTTCGTTCGAGACGGCGCCGGCGAAAGCGTTTCCCGGCAATGGGTATTCGCTGGTCACGTTCTTCGATTGCCTGCACGACATGGGCGATCCGGAGACCGTGTTGCGTCATACGCTCGGCGCGCTCGAGCCGGAGGGGGTTTGCATGATCGTGGAGCCGTTCGCGAACGACTCGCTCTCCGAGAATCTGAATCCCGTCGGCCGCATCTTCTATTCTGCGTCGACCATGATTTGCACCCCCGCTTCGAAAGCCGACGACAAGGGGCTCGCGCTCGGTGCACAAGCCGGCGAAGCACGCATTCGCGCGCTGGCGACCAGTGCGGGCTTCACGCGGTTTCGGCGAGCCGCCGAGACGCCGTTCAATCTGGTGTACGAAGCGCGGCCCTGAGCAAAGGCCATGGGCCACGCTTCGTTGAATTGATTGGAGAGACTCAGTGTACGCAGGCGTCCGGCGCGCCCGCGTCGACTGGTGGTGGCGGTGGTCCCGCATCGACGGGTGGCGGCGGTGGTCCCGCATCGACCTCGGGCGGCGGCTGTCCCGCATCCACCGGCGGCGGTGGTCCTGCATCCACCGGTGGTGGCGGACCGGCATCGACCGGCGGCGGCGGTCCCGCATCGACCGGTGGCGACCCCGCGTCATCGGGCCCCGCATCGCTCGTCCCCGCGTCCGGTTCCGAATCGCGCACATGGAACGCGTCGAACTTGCACTGCCTTGGGCTCGTCGCCCCCACCTCGCAGATCGCGAGGATGTACACCCCGCCTTGGTTGCTCGTATCGTCGAACGGAGCCAGCTGCAGAACCCTCGTCCCGTTCGGCGACGTCCCGGGTGCGTGCGTCCCGTTGTAGGTCGTAATCTCGTGGTTTTCCACCGTGTACGTTCGATTGGCCATCGAGTCGCCACTCCCGAGATCGCCCGCCGTGGAACCAGCCGTCGTATCACTCAGGTTTCCATCGGCGCCCTCGATGAATCCGCCGTTCTGAAAGCCAGGCACGAGCACGGCAAAGTAATACTGGCCATCGTCGAGGCCTGACGGCCCCGGACCGCCGCTCGCATAGACGTCCTCCTTGGAACGATAATTATTACAATCGACACCATTCGGATTATTGCCCTGGATGCAGCCATCTCGCTGAGCGTCGAACGAAGTGAAGACTGCGCCACCGAGGCGATCCTCCACGCGTGCCGTCGACCCCGACGAGCCGACGCGGCACGATGCGACGAGGCACATGCCAGCCCCCAGCATCACGATTCCCCGCCTCGCCTGCCAGGCGGAGATCGCGAATGCTCGCCTTTCGCCGTTGTTTTTCATGGCCGGTCGCCGTTCGCATGGGCCATGCCGATGAGCGTCAACGCGCCATGCCCTTGCAGGTGCGCGTGATCATTCGGCATCGCAACCAAAAACGCGACACCTTCGAACCGCGTTTTTCATGTCGATTCGCCGCACGTGGGACACAAATGGCGACGTCCTCCAGAGTCTGCTCGCCGAAGGATCGCGCGTGGCGGCTAGAATGGCCACTTCAAGGAGCCATGGATCGCATCGACGCAATGAGAATCTTCATCGCCGCCCTCGACGAAGGGAGTCTCGCGGGCGCCGCGCGTCGACTCAAACGGTCGCCGACGGCGGTCAGCCGTGCGCTGGCCCTTCTGGAGGCACACGTCGGCGTGGAATTGTTGCATCGGACGACGCGATCGCTCAAGTTGAGCGAGGCCGGTGAACGGTATGCGGTCGCATGCCGCCGTGTCCTCATCGATCTCGAGGAGGCCGACATGCTCGCCGCGGGCGAACGTTCGGCGCCCCGCGGCATGCTGACCATTTCCGCACCGCCGGTCAGCGGCGAAGAGGTCCTGCAGCCCATTCTGGAGGACTTCCTGGACCTGCATCCTGCCGTTTCGGTTCGTCTTCTCCTCCTCGATCGCCACGTCAACCTGGTCGACGAAGGGGTCGACGTCGCCCTGCGCATCGCCCACCTTCCGGATTCGTCGCTCATCGCACTTCAACTCGGAGGCGAAGTCCGGCGCGTCGTCGTCGCCTCGCCTCGGTACCTCGCCAGCCACCCTCGCATCAAGGAACCGGCAGATCTCGCCAAACACCAGATTGTCGCGTTTACCAACTTCGGGCTCGACTCGTGGGGCTTCATGCCGGCCAAAGGTTCGACCATCCCCCGGACCGTCCAGTTCACACCGCGGTTCATCGTGAACACCGTCCGCGCGGCCGTCGCCTCGGCGATCGCAGGCCGAGGACTGACGCGGGTGTACTCGTACCATGTCGCCAAACACGTCAAAGATGGCCGATTGAAGGTCGTCCTGCCCAAGGCGGAGCATCCGCCGCTCCCGGTGTATCTGCTCACGCCCCAGGGCCGGATGTCGGTACCCAAGGTCCGCGCCTTCGTGGACTTTGCGCTGCCCCGCCTGCGCACGGAGTTCACGCGCATGGCCGCCGAAGCCGCGGGCCTCGATTGATTATGCCGAAAATCGGTTGAGTGACTGCCGAACGACGATCATTCTCCCGAGACTCGGTTGGATCCAGATTGATGGCACCGACGCCGACGGCGGCGGGACGGCCGCGAAGACGCGACCGGAACCATCCATCGAGGATCATCATGAGCAACGAACAAAAGGTCGTCATCATCACCGGCGCATCCCAAGGCATTGGAGCCAGCTTGGTTCGAGCCTACCGCGATCGGAATTACCGCGTGGTCGCCAGCTCCCGTTCCATCAAGCCGAGCGCCGACGCGAACGTTCTCACCGTCGCTGGAGACGTCGGCGATCCCAAAACCGCCGAACGGGTCGTTCGCGAAGGCCTCGAGCGCTTTGGCCGCATCGACTCGCTGGTCAACAATGCCGGCATCTTTCTCGCCAAGCCGTTCATCGAGTTCACCCAGGAAGAATATGCGCGCTACATGGCGACCAACGTCGGCGGCTTTTTCCACGTCACCCAGCGCGCCGCCGCGGAGATGTTGAAACAGGGCTCCGGTCACATCGTCAACATCACCACGAGCCTGGTCGATCAACCGATGGCAGGCGTCCCCTCCGCGCTAGCGTCCCTGACGAAAGGCGGCCTCAATTCGGTCACCAAGTCTCTCGCCATCGAGTTCGCCAAGACCGGAGTCCGCGTGAACGCCGTCGCCCCGGGCATCATCAAGACGCCCATGCATGCCGAGGAAACCCACGCGGCGCTTGCGACCCTGCATCCGGTGGGGCGCATGGGCGAGATTCGCGACATCGTCGACGCGGTCCTCTTCCTCGAGACGGCGTATTTCGTCACCGGCGAGATCCTTCACGTGGACGGCGGCCAGAACGCCGGTCGTTGGTAGTCCGCCTCTTTGGCAAATATCGAAAAAGGAGATTTCCCATGCCCATGGTCACCATTCAGGTCACCCGCGAGGGGACCAGCCCCGATCGCAACTCCGTAACGGCCGAGGAAAAGGCGGCCCTCATCAAGGGTGTTAGCGAATTGCTTCTCAATGTGCTGAAAAAGCCCCTCGAGGCGACTTTCGTCGTCATCGAGGAAGTCGATACCGAGAATTGGGGCTGGGGCGGCCTCCCCGTCCCCGAATACCGGCGCCAGCGCGCCGCGGCAAAAGGAGGCACCTAAGGTACGAAAGAGCGGTAGAGGATGGCGACGACGCTGGCCCCGGCGATGAATGGGCTGCTGGGCACTTCGATGGGGCGTTCGCGCAGGCGTTCGAGCAATTGGGCGATCACTGCAAGCCCGGCGAAAACGATGACCGCCGACACGACCCGGTCGTCGCCGAGGAATCCCGAGACGGCAGCGAAAAGTTTGACGGTTCCTCCTCCCGCGGCACCACGGAAGTAGACGACCAATCCAAAGAAGATTCCGAGCGCAAGGCCGATCCCGTGGGAGCTCCACTGCCCATCGAGCCATCCGCAAAGGCCGCCCAGGGGTATCATGGGCAGGGTCAGGTAATTCGGAATGTGGCCCGTCCGAAGCTCGAACACCACCGCCACGAGGGCCAACACCACGGCAAATATCGCCAATCCAATCGACATAGGGGGCGCACGTTACCCCAACGGCGTCCCCGCTGCACGGGGAGCGATGCGGACAACAGGTGGTGGGGAAACCGGATTCCGGTTTCCCGCCGATCTGCGCACGTCGTTCCTAAGCCATGGTGCCAAGTCCTATCCTCTCTACAGAATTCGCCCTGCCTGATGCATCACCCCGTGCGATGAAGGTCGCAAGTTGGCGGCGCGTCGACCACGGCTAAGGTCGTTCTGACGGATGGCCCGCGCCGTAGCGGGCATCCGGATCGGAATCGCCCATTTTTTCTGCGCCTGATGCGGGGCGTGCGCGTCTTTCCTTCAAAGGAATGAAGAGCCGCCACCTGTTGACCGCGCTAGGCGTATTCGCCAGCACCGCCTTTCTCGCGGCCTGCAGTAGCAGCGCCGAAAACGGCGATTCAGCCAAAGCGACATCGCTTCCGAGCGATGCCTGCAACGGGGTCCCGACTGACGGGCGGTGTGTCGACTCGAAAACGGTGGAGTTCTGCGGCATTCCGACCGAGGGCGGCAAGGCCCGCCTTCAAGTCGCCACATGCTCGGATGAAGAAGAGTGCCACATCGACGACAAGGATGTAGCCAATTGCGTGCTCAAAGTCGGTTGTCGAACCGGCGACACCGCGTGCGCGGGAACGAACACGCTACGCACCTGCAAAGACGGGGCGTGGGTCGATAGTCCTTGCAGCACGACATGCGTGAGCACCCCCATAACTTCGACATGCCGGCGCCCTGGAATCGCATTGACCACCAGGAGTGGCCGCGCCACGTTCCAGCGTCGCAGAGAGAACGCCAGCCGAACGGCCATCGAGGCCACCCCCATCGAAGCCCCCGCGCGGGGATTCTTGGTCACGTTCCAGCGGGGCACGGACGTGATCTCCGCCGCGACGACATCGGTGGACGATGGATCATTCAGCATCGACGTGCCAACGACCTTCGAGGCGGGCGACGTTCTGAGGCTGGCGACGGTCGCGGGAGACGGTGCGGGCGGGATTGCCTATTTGGTGGCCGACCCGGGATTGCCCGCAGGGAAGCAAAAACTCGATGCGTTGGATGTGTACCGCGATGGGACGCAAACGCCGCAGGTGTGGTCATGGGATTGGACGGCCGCGGATCTACCTCCAGGTGACGTCGATCTGCAGATACCACTGGCACTCTCGGACATGCGTCACGCTGGTGGCATCGCCAACGTGTTCGACCAAATTGGGTCGAGCTATCGCGATCTGAAACGCCGTTACGGCAAGGGCGGTGCGCCCCTGGTGATCTGGATGGGCGATTCCGTCGAGTGGGATTGCGGCGCATGTCAGCAGGATGAGAAAAGGCTGCTCTTTGCAACCCGATTCCGCCACGATTTGCTGTTTTCGGCGACCGACGACGAAATGTACTTCTCCGACTCGGTGGTTCAGCACGAATTTGGACATTACGTGATGGCCGCGTACGGCAAGCCGATTCCCGAAGGCGGCACGCACGATCCTTCGTGTCCCTTGTACCCTGGCCAGGCGTGGTCGGAGGGCTTCGCGTCGTGGTTTGCCATGTACGCGCTGAACTCTTCTGTCTATACCGACTTCGCTAGGGCAGGAAACCTGACTTGCGCTTACGACGAATACACCGTCAACGGCGAACCATGGCCACGACCGACGCCCGCGGAAAAGGACGTATCGCCGTCGGGCACTCCCGGTTTGCTGCAGAGAATGACGGAATCCGAAGTCACGGCCACGTTGTTGAAGCTCAGTCGAGGATCGGCCGATCCGGGGCCGATTCTGACGGCGCTGGCCAGTCCGCGCATGACGAAAACCGTGGCGCTGCCCGGCGGACGTAGAGGGTACGAACGCGCTTACTTCGCTCACCAATGGAATGATGACGAAAGCAACGCGTGCCAGGCGACATCGCCGCCCCAAGTCCTTCCCAATCCGGCCCAAACGATGGCCGATCTATTCGACGCGATGCTCTGCGACGGCTTCGATCAAGCACGGATGGACGCGGCCAACGAGCCGGCAACGCGTTATCCATTTTCGAGCCGATCGCCACTCTGCCGTCGTCGATGAATCGAAGACGTGACGTAAGCAGGACACTCCAACACCGAAAGAACATCGATGCAACGACGACTATTTCGTATAGTGCCTCATTTCGTGCTGGCGGCATCACTCTTTGGTTGTTCCTCGCAAGCCGAGCAAGCCGGCGCGAACGTCGGAAATACCGACGGCGCGAACCACGTAACGAGTGGCGGCCCGCTGCCCGTTTGGATCACCAAAGAAGAGCGGGCGATGCAGCGCTCGCTCTCATTCAATGACGACGAGCCAACCGGCTCGGCCCCGCCGGCGGGGTACCGCGTGCCGGCCGAGTACGAGCCCGTCGACGCGGTGCTCATCACGTGGCGGGACTACACCGAGGTGCTCGGCCAAGTCGCCGTCGCGAGCGCCGCCGCGGGGGCGCAAGTCCTGACGGTCTCCGGGCCCGCGTCGATCCCCGGCGTGCCGGCGAATCGGTACCGAAGGCTCGGTTACACGTCCAACACTGCCTGGTCGCGCGATTACGGCCCGGTCGGGATTGACGACTCGACCCACATGCTGGGCATCGTCGATACCCGATACGCCGGCTATGCAACCCGGCCCGCCGACGATGCGATGCCGTGCAAGGTCGCCAATACCCTGGACGCCCGGTGTTACACGACGAGCCTCGTGCTCGACGGCGGGAATTACATGACCGATGGGCGTGGAAATGTCTTTTTGACCAATGTCGTTTACGAGTGGAACTCCCGTTTGAGTCGGGAAGCCGTCGACGAGGCCCTCAAACGGTACGTCGGCGCACGAAAGGTTCATGCTCTGGATTACGCGGCAAACCCGGATGGAGAGCCGGCCGATGGCACGGGTCACATCGATATGTTCGCCAAGCTCGTTGGCGAGTGCAAAGTCATCGTCGCCCAGACCTCGGACGAGCCGTTCAAGTCCACCACCGACAAAGCCGCCACCTATTTCCGCAACCTCGCCTGCGGGCGCGGCCAGTACGAGGTCACACGTGTCAAAGGTTGGGTGAGCGAAGGCACTTGGTACACGTATACGAACTCGCTCATCGTGAATGATTCGGTCATCGTCCCCTTCTACGACGATGCCGAAAAGAACGAAGAAGCGCGCCGCGCGTACGAATCCGCGATGCCCGGCTATCGGGTCGTCGGAATCAACAGCGAATCGACCATCCACTCTGGGGGCTCGATTCACTGCCTCACCAAAGAGATCCCGGCCATCCGCTAATCGCGGGGCACGAGCGAAATGAAAAACGGCATCACGAGAGGCCCGGGGGGGAGAGAGCCATCCGCGTGATGCCGGGTCCACGCTAATGCCAAGATGATGCCAACCACTCATCATCGAATTTCAGGGACGATTTCTCGATGTGCACGCCATCGAAGCTCTCACTTCTGAAAGGCCATCGTTCATCCGTGCCATGGGCGCATCGAGTCCCCGCAACACACCGGTGTCCACTTGAAGGCACTTGACTCGCCCTCCACCTTGGTCTCGGCGCGGGTCCTTGCCCACCAACTTCGTTCGTCGCCGAACGAATATTTCGATTCATCGATATTCTCGATTCTACATTACGCGCCCGGCTCAGAGAAAGCCGAGCAAGGCCTCGGCGACCTGGAGGGGGCGGGTCCAGTGCATCATGTGACCTGCGTCCTCGATTTCGGCGCGCATGACGTGGGGGAAGCGGGCGATGCGCGCTTCTTCGTCGGGGAGGTGGTAGCCACGTGGGCCGCCGCCGACGATGAGAACGGGACACGTGATGCGCGCGGCGAACTCGACATGGGCGTCGGCCCGAAAGGGGGTCGGAGCCATTGTGCGATGGAGGGGATCGAACCGCCAGAAGAGCGACCCATCCGGCGCGCGGTCGATCAAGTGCGGCAAGCGCGTTTCCAGAATTTCCTCGGGAATCGTGGGGTGATTGACCTTCAGGGCTGCAAGGGCATGCTCCATCGTGCGCGGACCACGACCGCCACCGCGAAGACGATGCTGCTCGAGATCCTCGAGCCAGCGGCGCATCCGAAGCGGAGCCGCCGACGGTGGATTGTCGGAAACGCCGAGCCCTTCGAGCAGCGCAAGGCGACTCACCCGCTCGGGTCGCGCACCTGCATAGAGCGTCGCCACCGTCCCGCCCATGGAGTGACCGACCAAATGAAACGTTGCATCGCCACAGAGCTCGTCCACGATGCCCGCCACATCCGCGACATAATCGGAAAAGTGATAATAGCCTCCTTGGGGCACGCGCTCGGTGTCGCCGAAACCGCGTAGGTCGGGAGCGATCACGCGCAGTCCGCCTTGCAGGAGATGCGGCACCACCAGGTCCCAGGAGCGCGCCGCGTCCATGAAGCCGTGAAGAAGGACGATGGTCGGCACATTCGAGCGTCGCCCATCTTCGTGCGGATTCCACTCGATGACGTGGTGGACAAGCCCATTGGCACGAACCCGATGCGAGCGAATCATTGGCACGACACTACCACTGCCGCGCACGGTCGATGAATGGGTTCCGGCGTGCGATCCTCGGAGCGATATCACGCAACGATCGACTCTCTGCGGCCGAGGCCCTAGAATCCCCCGCGTGAGGGGTCATCGCGCGACGAATGGGTGGCGGCCGGAGCAAAAGAATTGAGCGCCGCGGACTATGCCTTCGGCGAGTTTCGCCTTGCGGGCGAATCCCGCACCTTGCTCTTG
Organism: Sorangiineae bacterium MSr12523; assembly: GCA_037157775.1. Classification (NCBI taxonomy): domain Bacteria; kingdom Pseudomonadati; phylum Myxococcota; class Myxococcia; order Myxococcales; family Pendulisporaceae; genus Pendulispora; species Pendulispora brunnea. The sequence continues at coordinate 678,302 of CP089982.1, read as the reverse complement.
GGCGATGAGCCCGTTCGGCTCGGCACGCGCGCTTTCGACATCCTTCGCATCTTGGTCGAGCGCGCGGGCACCGTCGTCACCACCGACGAACTGGTCGGACTCGTATGGCCCGACGTTGTCGTCGAAGAGACGAACCTGCGCGTGCAAGTCGGGGCCCTTCGCAAGGTGCTCGCTCGCGGAGAGCAGGGGCAGCGCGCCATCGAAACGGTGCCTCGAGGTTACCGTTTCGCGCTGCCCGTCGCTTCTGTCGCATCCGTCGATGCATCCGATGCACCGGAGTCGCCCGCTGCGAACGAAGCCGGCGGCCCGCCATCGGGTGAGCACGCCATTCCCGCCCTGCACAATTTACCGGCGTTGCTCGCAACACCGGTGGGACGTGCAGAAGCCATCACGCTCCTCACGAATTCGCTGGCCGAGCATCGCCTGATCACCATCGCCGGGCCAGGCGGGGTCGGCAAAACCACCGTGGCCATCGCGGTGGCGCGACGATGCTTGGGGCATTTTCCGGACGGCGTGTGCTTCATCGATCTCGCGTCTCTCTCCGACCCGAACCTGGTCACGAGCGCGGTGGCGTCAGCACTGGGAATCGGCGTTCTTCCCGACGAGCCTCTCGCCGGTCTGCTCTCTCATTTGCGTAAGAAGCGCGTGCTTCTTTTGCTCGATACTTGCGAGCATGTCGTGGATTCGGTCGCAACCCTGGTGGAGGCGCTCCTTTCGCGGCTTCCCGAGCTACGCATCCTCGCCACCAGCCGCGAAGTTCTGCGGGCCGCTGGGGAATGGGCGCATCACCTTCCGTCCCTATCGCACCCTTCTTGGACCGACGGACTGAAGGCCGCCGACGCCCTTGCCTACCCCGCGATAAATCTTTTCGTTCGAACCGCGCAGGCGAGCACGGATCAATTCGAACTGAACGATGCCGATGCGGCCACCGTGGCCGCCATTTGCCGCCGGCTGGATGGAATGCCGCTGGCCATCGAATTTGCCGCGGCGCGCGTGGGGGAGCTCGGCGTTCGGGAGATTGCCGCCCGCCTCGATGACCGATTCGGTGTGCTGACGCAGGGACGCCGGACGGCGCTTCCGAGGCACAAGACGCTCGCGGCGACGCTGGATTGGAGCTACCAGCTCCTTCCGCCCGAAGAGCAAGAGATGCTGCGGCAACTTTCTGCCTTTCGCGGGGCGTTCACCGCCGATGCCGCGGTCGCCGTGGCGGGCACGTCATGGACGCGATCGGCCGCATTGACGCACCTGTCCAACCTTTTTGCCAAGTCGCTGGTGACGGCCGACATCGGTGGCGAAACGCCCTTGTATCGCTTGTTGGATACGACGCGCGCCTTCGGGATGCAAAAGCTGACGGAAAGCGAATCGCACGACGTCTCCCAACGTCACGCGGCATACGTCCTCGCCGCACTCCGGGACGCCGAGATCGATTACGAGATCACGGACACGAGACGGTGGACCGAGCGCCATCGCCATTTGATTGACGATTTGCGCGATGCACTCGATTGGGCCATGTCCGGATCGGGCGATCATGTTTTGGGCGCGCAGCTCCTCGCGAATTCCGTATTGCTCTGGTTCGCCCTATCGTTGTTCGACGAATACGCGCACCGGATGAAGGCCGCCGTCGCGCTGCTCGCCACGATGCCCATTGCCGATCCGGCCATGTCGTGCCGCTTCAGGGACGTATTCGGGCACGCGATGTGGCAGACCGGGGAGCGCATCGAGACCGTGGTCGGCGCCTTCCGAGAGGCGCTCGAAATCGCGAAAGGCGCATCGCTCGTCGACGCGCAGCTCCGCGCGCTTTGGGGGTTGCTCGTGGCCTTTGGCCACAATGGCGATTACGAAGAGGCCCTGGCGATTTCGAAACAATTCGACGTGCTTGCCTCGAACGTCGATCGCCCCGGGGTCGAGCTCACCCGTCGACGCATGGCCACGCTTGCACTTCATGGCATTGGCGATCAGGCAGGCGCGCGCGTTCATGCCGAACGCGTACTCGAGGATGCAGCCATCCATGCGAACAAGCCCCGACAACGAGGGATTCAGTTCGACTCGCGCATCGGGATTCGAGCGGCGCTCTCGCGCATCCTTTGGCTTCAGGGCTTTCCAAAGCAAGCGTGGGCCTGCGCCCACGAGGGCGTCGAGCTCGCGCGGGCCTTCGGCCAGGCGCTCCCATTGTGTTACATCATCACGGTCGGTGTCGTTCCCGTTGCGCTCTGGACGGGCGCCACGTCCACGGCAAAAGAATACACGGAGATGCTTCTCACGAGCTCGTTGGAGCATTACCTCGTCCGATGCCATGCGTTCGCCCGAACCTACCATGCCAACTTGGAGGGTCATTTCGACGCATGCCGCGAATTGATCGCGGCGGATCCGTACCTCGCCGACATCATGGCCACCATCGATGGGCCACGCGCCAGTGAAGCCGCCTTGGCGCGCACCGCAAAAGGTGGCGAAACCTGGTGTACGGCCGAATTGCTTCGAATCCGCGCGACCCGCATCCTGGATCGCGCGGAGGAAGCCGAATCCCTTCTTCGCCAATCCCTCGATATCGCTCGCCGTCAGCAAGCGTTGTCCTGGGAGCTCCGAACCGCGACGACCCTCGCAGAGCTTTGGGAGCGCGGCAACCGACACACGGAGGCGCACGACCTGCTCGCCGCCGTGTACGATCGGTTCACCGAGGGCTTCGACACGCAGGACCTGAAACGAGCCAACGCCATCCTTCGACCCAAGCGCTATTGACGAATTATCGCGCCAAATAGGTCGCATTGCAGCCCGCGCATTGGCCGCGATGCCACACGGCGGCAATGCTCTGGGTATTTGCAATGGCTTGCAAGGGGTCCCGATCCACGACGACGAAGTCGGCCAGCTTTCCAGGCGCGAGGGTCCCGCGATCGCCAAGGCGAAGCACGGCCGCGGCATCGCGCGTGGCAATCCCAATGGCCTGGAGCGGTGTAAGCCCGGCCTCCACCATCAAGACGAGCTCGCGATGCTCGGCAACCCCCGGAATACGAAGTGGCGTCGCACCGGAGTCGGTTCCAAAGCCAATGGCCACACCCGCATCGTGGAGGATCTTCAGATTGCGAAGATTCATTGCCAGAGCCGCCCGCGCGGCCTGCGTTGCGGGCGCGGCCAAAATCCGTTCGCGCCATGCGGGGTCCTCGAATTGCGCGCGCACGTCGGGGTGCAAGGCACGCTGCACGAACGGTTCCGTGGTCCATGCCGGACGATCCGCATACACGAATGCCGATTCATCCAATTGCAGTGTTGGCACGTACCATGTCGCATGCTCTTTGAGCAGATTCGTCAGCTCACCATCGACGACCTGATCGCGCACGCCGTGCGCCAGAATGTCCACGCCGGCGCGCACGGCCGCTTTGGCATCGCCCAAGTCGTGAATGTGCGCGGCCACGCGAAGGCCGTGTCGATGGGCTTCGTCGATGGCTGCCTGAGAGACTTCGGGAGGCATCTTCGGGAGGGTGCCGCCAAAGTCGTCGATCCAGAGCTTCACGAGATCCGTCCGGCGGCTCACCATGGCGCGAACGGCCTCGCGCGCCTGCTCGGCGGTCGCGGGGCGAAGGATTTGGTCCGCGCCCACCGGCACGACCGCCTCCGAGGGCGCACCGCCCGGAACACCGATACCGCGATCGACGCCGAACAGATCAGCGCCACTTGTCTTTCCCGAATGCAGTTCCGCGCGCAATCCATCGAAAATGGCACCATTGAAGCCCAGGGCGGTCACCGTGGTCACGCCGTAAGCTTCGTATTGCTGCACTTGTCGAAGGATATTGGCACGATTGTACTGCGCCGACCCGGCAACGAGTCCATCGACGATGCCCACGTGCGAGTGATTCGATAAGAGGCCAGGAAAAATGGTCTTACCCGAATAGCGTACGACACGCGCGCCCGTGGGAATGGCGGTCGCCGTGGCGGCCCCCACGGCCACGATGCGATCGCCCCGCAGCACCAGGACGGAGTCCTCGATGGGCGCGCCGCCGGTTCCATCGATGAGCTTTGCACCGAGAACGACGACGCTTTCCGACGACGTTGCACCTCGTACCGCCGTCGAGGTGGACGCAGCGCCCCCGGCCTCACAACCGAGAAGGCCGCCAAGCAACAACGGCGTGAGGCACTTCAGCGACTTTTCCAGAATCGTAATTCGATTGCGCATGATGGGATGCATTTGTCCGGATTCCGCAACGCATCCAATGCGCCGTCGGCGAACGGTCCACCGGAGCGGACGAGCGGATCGTGCGCACGGCGAGCGGTCTCTCAGGCACGCGGCTTGGCCCGGCGATACTGTGGCGGCCAGGGCACATCCACGCCAAGCGCGTGCGCGGCGTGGAGTGCCCAATTGGGATCGTTCAGCATGGCGCGCGCGAGAAGTACGGCATCTGCGCTGCCCGACTGGACAACGTCATTGGCCTGCGCCGGCTCGGTGATGAGGCCGACGGCGCCCGTGGCCACACGAGCCTCCTCTCGGATGGCGCGCGCGAAGGGCACCTGGTAGCCGGGCTTTTCCGGGATTTTCGCATCCGGGACGCCCCCGCCCGATGAACAATCGACGAGATCCACGCCCCGTTCGCGCAGGCATGCGGCAAAGCGAATGCTCTCGGGGAGATCCCAGCCGCCCGCTGCCCATTCCGTCGCGGAGATGCGCGCGAACAGCGGCAGGTGCGACGGCCACGCATCCCGCACCGCGGCGGCCACCTCGAGTGGCAAGCGCGCGCGTCCTTCGAAGTCCCCGCCCCATGCATCCGTCCGCCGGTTCGAAAGAGGCGAAAGGAATTCATGCATTAGATAACCGTGCGCCATGTGCAGCTCGACGACGCGAAAGCCGGCGTCGCCCGCGCGCTTCGCGGCCAACACGAATTGATCGACGACCGCCGCAATGCCGCTGGTATCGAGCGCCGCAGGGTCGGGATACGTCGGTGAGAAGGCGAGCGCGCTTGGCGCAACCGGCGTCCACCCGCCGCGTTCGGGAGCCACCCCCTGCCCGCCTTCCCATGGAACCGCGGTGCTTGCCTTACGCCCCGCGTGCGCGATCTGAATCCCCGGTACGGCGCCCTGTTCGGTCAGAAATGCCACGATGGGCGCGAGCGCCCGAGCATGCGCATCGGACCAAATGCCGAGATCGTGCGGTGAAATGCGGCCGGCTGGCGCAACGGCGGCAGCTTCGGTGAACACCAGGGCGGCACCTCCCACCGCGAAGCGGCCGAGGTGCATGTGATGCCATGGCGTGGGAAGGCCGTCGTGCGCACACGAATACTGACACATGGGCGAGACGAAAACGCGATTCTTGAAGGTGACGGACCGAAGGGTAAACGGCTCGAAGAGTTGCGCCATGGTCGTGGATACTTACGACGATTCGCACTCTCGCGCTCCAGCGATTCAGACCCTGGGAAAGGGCTCGCGTGTGGCGTCGGGCGGATTCGATTCGTCGATGCCATTGGCATACTCTTCGCGCCCCGTGGTCTCGACGAACGGGCCGCCGTCATCGGAGGCATCGCTGTCGGCAAAGAGCTCGTTTTCGTCCTCTCCGCTCGTCATGGCCCGGACGGCTTCTTCGCCGCTCCGCTCGGAAAGCTCCTCACGATTGCGGGGTTCTTTGAAGAACGCGCGGCCTTCCGGTTCCTCCTGTCCCTCGCGGCTCCGGGCGCGAAGCTCACGCGCGTACTGCGGGTCGAGGTGGCCGGTTGCATCACGCCGCGGCGTGCGCTTCTTCGCGACCGACTTCTTCGCGACCGGTTTCTTCACCGAAGCTCGGACCTTGGCTTTCGGCTTCGGCGCTGCCTTCGCCTTCTTCGCGGGCCTCTTGACGGCTTTGGGCTTCGCCGCCGGCTTCCGTGCGACGCTCTTCTTCTTCACGCTTTTCGTGCTTTTCGTGCTCTTTGCGCGCGGTGCCTTGCTTTTCGCCTTGGGCGTCACCACGACACGTTTTGCAGGCTTCTTCGCCGGTTTTGCCTTTGCCGTGCCCTTCTTCGAAACCGGCTTCGGCGCAACACTCTTCTTCTTTCGTTTGGTGGCCATCGAGGCCCAAGTTTAGAGCAAAATCGCGGCCAGATGCCTCCCCACCTCAGGATGAGCCGCCGATGCTGCGTCCGACGCACGTGGGACGAGGTTTCCAATCCATATTGGAAACAGTTCATCAACGACCTGGTATATTGCGCGCCCTTTCCCGCAAGGGCATCTTCTGCTTCAGGCGCAGCCGCCGAACGCGACCCGCATGCCACGAAAATCTACGAGACCGCCGTGGGCGTGCCCATTTTGCGACGGCAGCATTCTCCCTATGCGAATCGCATCTTGGCAGGGCACGCCGAACAGAGTGGCCTCGTACACCGCATGTCCAAACGTGGCACGCGTGAGGCCATGCCGCCCATCGCGAGCGAGGAAGTCGATGCATCGGGAATTGAGCTCGTCACGAAATGGATTGCGGAACTTTGAACCGAGCTACCACGATTCGCCGGCGAAGCGCGCGGCGAGGTAATCGACGAATCGCCGCGCCGTGCTCGATAACACCTGGCGGGCGGGCCAGACGGCATGCACCGGGACCGGCGGTGGTTCGAACTCCGTCAGAATGAGCTCCACCTGGCCGAAGTCGACCTGCGCGCGAATCTGGTAGAGCAGCGCGCGACCAATGCCAAAGCCGCGCATGACGGCCTCGTTGCACGCGGCTGCGCCGGTCGCGTGGAAGCGCCCGCCGATGCGAACGGATTGAACGGCACCACCGATTCGAAAGCGCCATCGCCCGGCAGGGCGCATACTCGTCCGGTCCACGCATTCATGCCGTGCGAGATCGTGCGGGGACTTGGGATATCCATGTTTCGCGAGATAACTCGGGGCTGCGAACGTCACGTCGCGCATCAGCCCAAGCCGGCGCTTTTTCAGGCTCGCGCCGGACAACGTGCCGATGCGAACGGCGACATCGATGCCTTCGTCCGCGAGATTCACGAATTCGTCGGATTGCTGCAGATCGACGATGACACCGGGGTGCTGCTCGAGAAACGCCGTCATGGCCGGCACCAGGTGCATCGCTCCAAAAAGAAACGATGAACCGAGCCGCAGCCGCCCCGAAAGAGCGGCTCCGCAGGCTTCTACTTTGGCAACTTGGATGTCCGCGAGCGCCGCTTTGATCCGCGTGTAAAACGCGAGGCCTGCGGGGGTCGGACGCACACTGCGCGTGGTGCGCCGAAGGAGCTCCACCCCGAGATTGCGCTCGAGCGTAGCGAGGGAGCGGCTGACCGATTGGAGCGAGCGCCCCACCTGCCGCGCCGCCGCGGTGAGACTCCCTTGCTCGACGATGGCAACGAACGCGGCAAAATCCTCGATGCGATCCATGGCAAACGATTCTACCGTGTGACGAGAGAATGCATCTCGACAGAGGGTGATTATCTCGCTCCGTGTCGTGCCCTAGGATGCACCCATCATGATGACATGGAAAAACCTTCTCGTTGCGGCCGGTTCGATCGCGTCGTTCGGGCTTCTCTCCGCGTGTTCCGGCTCCGCCACCAAACCGCCGGCCGCCGCCGTGGCCGCAAGCCCCGCGCCCACCGTCTATCGGACGGTCAAGGTCGATGGCCTCGATATCTTCTATCGCGAGGCGGGCCCGCGCGATGCGCCGGTGCTTCTGATGTTGCACGGCTTCCCCTCTTCGTCGCGCATGTACGAGCCGCTGCTGCGCCGGCTCGCCGGGAGCTACCATATCATTGCCCCTGATCTTCCCGGTTTCGGGCACTCCTCCGCGCCGCCGCCCGAGCAATTCGCGTACACGTTCGATCATCTGGCGCAGATCATCGATCACTTCGCGCAAACCCTCTCGCTCCAACGCTATACGTTGGTCTTGCAAGACTACGGGGGGCCCGTTGGCTTTCGCATCGCGACGGCGCATCCCGAACGGGTGCAGGCGCTGGTAATCCAAAATGCCAATGCTTACGACGAAGGCCTCGGCCCGTTATGGAATGCGCGCCGAGCCTTTTGGGCCGATCGCGCGAAGTACGAAGCGACGGTCCGTGCGAATCTGGCATCGTTCGAGGCCAATCGCACGCGCCACATAGGAAACAGTCCGCACCCCGAGCTCTTCGATCCGGACACCTGGACGGACGAAACGGCGTTCTTGCAGCAACCGGGACAAATCGCCATTCAGATGGACCTCTTTTACGACTACCGCACCAACGTTGCCGCATATCCAACTTGGCAGGCGTATCTGAGAAAGTACCAACCCCCGACGCTCGTCGTGTGGGGCCGCTACGACAAGTCGTTCCTGGTCGAGGGCGCACGGGCCTTTGCGCGCGACGTCCCCAGCGCGGAGATCCGCGAGCTCGACGCGGGCCACTTCGCCCTCGACGAGGCGCCCGATACGATCGCCGATGCGATGCGCCATTTTCTCGCTTCGCACGTCCGTGAATCGAAATGAACGAATCGCGTCTTCGTCGGACAGGAGAATCCACATGTCGGTAGCCATCGTCACGGGAGCGAGCCAAGGCATCGGCCGCTCCACCGCCATCCGTCTCGCGCGCGACTTTTCGGCCATCGTGCTCGCGGCGCGCGATCGCACCAACCTCGAGAAAACGCACGCTACGGTGAGCCCGAGGAAATCGCCAAGCTCATGGCATTCCTCGTATCGCCGGGCGCTCGATGGCTGACCGGAGCCACGCTGCGGATGGATGGCGGCGAGGTGAAATCCATCTGATGCGCACATGACGCCTTCGATCTATTTTGATTGAGCGCCAGATTTTTTCTTGACCGACTCCAGAAAGAGCCTCATAAGAACGAAACCTCTGAATGGTGGCCGCGCCTTGCGCGTCTACTTGTCAGCCCGCGAGGAAGAAAGCTCAGCCAAGAGGCCGCCTTCTCATAAGCCATGATGACCCGACGCCCCCACCAATCAGCTGCCAGCTTGTCGCGTAAACCGACGTGGCAGCAATGCGTCCTCATCCTGGGTTGCCCCGCGATCGATTTTGCAAGCCCCGGAGGTCCCCTCCGAGTTTAGGCGGATTTTTTCAGAGTGGTGCCAGCGCACTCTCGGAAGGCCGCCTAGGGAAACCCAGGCGGCCTTCGGCGTTTGTACGCGGAAAATCCGCGTTCGAGATCACGACGTTGTTGGAGAAACAAACGGACAATCAAACGCGATAGTTTTCCATGAAACAATCACGGCATCTACTTCTCGAAAGGACCAATCCATCCTTCGCACGAGCCCAGATGATGGGACGGACGACGGGATACGTGTGCCCAGCGTGGGCATTCGCGTCGGGTCGCGCGAAGGGCGATCCGTAGGTCGAATCGAGGCGTTCTCCGCGCAGCCATGAAGGCCGCCGAGGAACGATCCTCGGTGGCCTTCGACGTATTTGAGCGAAGCTTTTCCTTCGCCGCAAGAGATCCGCGTTCGGAACGAGCGCGACGAAGGGTGACGTGTGCCCGCGAGGGCCCTGCTCCTTGAAAACTTGGTACCAATCATTGCCTCGTGATGCGACCGGCGTCGCAGCTCCGCTGTCTACGGAGTGAGACGGGTTCGACTCCCGTACGAGGCGCTCGGCCATTGCCGTCGAATTCAAAGCCAACGCACAACCGGTCGCGAGCCGCCGATTGTGCATTTCACGTTTACGCGCTCGGAGAGGAGAAAACGCAGTCATGGCACACAAGGCACTTTTTGCACCGGCGTCGAAGTTCAAGCCGGCCGATACGAAGAACGAGGCAGGCGGCCGTGCCTACGCGTTCTCGCCCGAGCATGCGCTCGCGCAGTACGCCTCGACGGGCACCTTCAGCCAAACCTACTACGCACACGCCGAGGAACAACTCGAGAAGGTGCTCGAGCTCGTGCGTCAGACCGATCCCCACTTCGTTGCGCAACTCGCGGTGTACACACGCGAGAAGGGGCTCATGAAGGACATGCCCGCCTTCCTGACCGCCTACCTCGCCGCGAAGGATGTCCGTCTTCTCGCGTCCGTGTTCCCGCGGGTCATCGACAACGGCAAGATGCTCCGCAACTTCGTCCAGATCGTCCGCTCCGGCACCGTGGGCCGCAAGTCCTTCGGTTCGGCGCCGAAGCGACTCGCACGGGCGTGGTTCTCGAATCGCAAGCCAGAGGCCATTTTCCGGCAATCGCTCGGCACCGCCCCCTCGATGGCCGACGTCATCAAGATGGTGCGCCCGTCGCCGAAGAACGAAAAGGGCGAGGTCGACACCGTGCGTGAGGCGCTTTACGGCTACCTCATTGGCAAGGATGTCGCGCACGAGAAGCTCCCCGCTTCGGTGCAGGCATTCGAGGCGTTCAAGAAGGGTGCGGGCGAAATCCCGGATGTGCCCTTCGAGATGCTCACGGCACTGAATCTCGATACCGATCGCTGGACGGCCATCGCCAAGGGCATGTCCTGGACGCAGCTCCGAATGAACCTCAATACGCTGCTGCGCCACGGGGTCTTCGGTGATCCGAGCATGGTCTCGTTCGTCGCCGCCAAGCTTCGGGATACGGAGCTCGTGCGCCGCGCGCGCGTCTTCCCGTTCCAGCTCCTTGCCGCGTTCAAGGCAGCGAGCCACGACATGCCGTCGGAGATCACCATGGCCTTGCAAGAGGCGATGGAGATCGCCATCGAGAACGTGCCGGAGGTGCAGGGAAAGGTCTTTCTCTGCCCCGACGTCTCGGGCTCGATGCAAAGCGCGGCAACCGGATACCGCAAGGGGGCGACCTCCGCGGTGCGGTGTGTCGATATCGCGGCCCTCGTCTCGGCGGCGTTTCTGCGGCGGAATTCTTCCGCCCAGGTAATTCCGTTTTCGGACGACGTCGTGAAGATGCCGCGCCGGCTCAACCCGCTCGACTCCGTCATGACCAATGCGGAGTTCTTGGCGAATCTGCCCAGCGGCGGTACGGCGTGCAGTGCGCCGCTCCGCCATCTCAACGAGAAGCGCGCGAAGGGTGACCTCGTGATCTACGTCTCGGACAACATGTCCTGGGCGGATTTCGCGCGGTCGGGTGGTCATCGTTCGACGGTCATGGCCGACGAATGGGAGACTTTCCGCGGGCGTAACCCCAAGGCCAAGCTCGTACTCATCGACATTCAGCCCTACGGCTCGACGCAGATGCACGAGCGCGACGACGTGCTGAACGTCGGTGGCTTCTCCGACTCCGTTTTCGACGTGATTGCGCTCTTTGCGAAGGGCGAGCTTTCCGCCGATCACTGGGTCGGTGCCATCAAGAACATTTCGCTCGCATAGGCGAACGAAATTCATCTTTCAATTTTCGGAGAAGTGCCATGCGAATACGAAAGAGACGAAAGAGGTAAAGAGCCCATGTCGACACGAACCCTGATGCTCACTCCCTGGATGACCCCTCACCGGGTGATTTCCTGGCAACGCGCCGTCGTTCTTTCTCACCTCGGCAAGGTGGAGGTGCTGGAAGAATACGACGAACCCATCGCCGCGCCGTCGATCACCATCCGCACGCCCGCTGTCGTCCGACTGACCAAGGGAAGCGTGTCGAAGAAGCACAAGATCCGCTTCTCGCGCGTGAACGTCTTCACGCGCGACGGGTTTCGTTGCCAATACTGCGGCGTACGCAAGATGATGAATGCTCTCAATTACGACCACGTCGTGCCCCGCGTTCGCGGCGGCAAGACCGTCTGGGAGAACATCGTCACCTCGTGCTACGCCTGCAACGATCGAAAAGGGGGCCGCTTGCCGGAGGAGGCAGGAATGACGCTCTTGCGAAAGCCATTCAAGCCTTCCTCCCTGCCGTTCGCGCCCATGCTCGACCCTGGGAATGACGTTCCTTCCATGTGGAGGAACTACTACATCCCCGCCATCGAGCATCGCACGGACGTAGCGTGACGGCGCCGCTCGTTGGGACGCGAGCGTGCACTCCCACGCAAAGCTGCACCCGACGTCTTGGAGTTCCCGCGATGCGTTCTCACGCGCGTCGTTGTGCGGCTCCGGGCCCAGACGAAAAACAGGGCCGCCTCAGCGCGTAGTTTAGCCAGGCCAAAACGGCGGCTCGGGGAGCCGAAGAGCGCAGGTTCGAATCCTGCCGCGCTGACCATGTTCGATTGGTGCCAAGTCTTCATTTCCGATTCAATCGCAGCACGCGCACCTCGTCCTTCGTGGTGACGGCAACGATGGGGACGCCGCGTCCATCGACGGCTGCACCGGCCGATTCGGTCCATCCCGGCGGGATTTCGAGGCCGGTCATTTCGCTCCACCCCGTTTTCGTGATGTCGAGTGCCCAGAATTTCGCGGGGATCGCGTCGGTCGCTTGGGTGGCAAACGATGCAAAGAGATGGCCTGCCCCGGCGGGGAGCAAGGTGACGGGGCGACCCAGCGGGACGTCGGGAAGTGCGGCCCCGACTTCATTCCACGTGCCGAGTGGAGCGTCCAGCCGCAGGACCCGATTGCGGTACGGCCCGGTCTCGATACCCTGGGAGAGGCCCACCACACTGAACAGGCTGTGGCCATCGCCCCAGGCGATGCTCATGTCCTTCGTCACGAGGTCGCTACTGACCACGGGACTCGACGCAATCCACCCGGTGCCGTTCCACGTCATGGTGGTAGCCCCGTCGAAGAGCTTTTCCCAGGCCATCGTCGGAATACCTTGCTCATCGAACACCAACGCCTTCAAAGGCATTGCCATCGTCGATTGTTCGAGCAAAGGTCCGAGCGCAAGCCACCGGCCACCGTCGTATTCTTGCACGCGAATGCCGCTTTTAGGGGACGGCCCCGTACCCCTCACCTCGTAGGCCAGCGTGATCTTCCCCGAATCGCCGGGCGCGATGGCGATGAGCGCACGCGAGTTTCGCTCGCCCGCCATCATCGGCGGAGCCAAGTCTTTCCATTGAGCCCCCGACCATCGCAGGACATGGATCTTGTCCTCGTGATCGTAGATTGCCACCACCGGGGCACCCGAGTTGTCGATGCGGACTTCAGGAAATTGGCTAGTGGGAAACCCAGTGACCAAATTGAATCGAACGGTCACCGGGAGCGCCTCGAAGCCGAAATCGTTGCGCCCAACTTTGAATACCGTGAGCTCCACCCCGTCCGGGCCCGTCGCCGTAAACCTGGATAGGAAGATGGCATCGCCCGGGCCGCTGGCCACGCGAAACGTCGTGTCTTCGGGCCGAGGCAAACTGCCCGCGTGGAACCATCGAGGAACCGTCCACGTAAAGGGCTCGTCGATGCGCGGGTTTCCGTGGAGGTCGGAGATGTCGCCGAAGCGCACGCTCACCTTGGCCGGCGGAAGAATGTCCGCGATTGGGACGATATCGAGAACGGTGCCGTCCTCCGAGAGCTTGGTCGTGGCAGCGACCGGCGTGCCGTCCACGAGCAGTTGGGTGGCGGTCGCGCCTAGCTTCACCGGCTCGGTGAACTTGACCTGAATGGGACCGCCCACCGTGTTTTCGCCACCGTTGATCGGCCACGATGAGAGGATCTGCGGGCCGAGCTCGTCCGGGATGGCGCCGTCCGGCTCCTCGGCGTCCGGCTTGTCGGCGTCCGGTTTGTCGGCCACGTCTTTCCGCCCGCCGTCGCCGGCGTCGCCCGGTCCGATGGGATCCGGTGTGGTGCCCGAAGACTCCGAGCATGCGACAGCGAGCGCGGCTGCGGTGGACAGGACAGCAATAGAAGAGAAGCGTCGAATAAGCGTTCGTCGTTGGAGCATAGGGATCGTGCAAGATCTCTCGACCGCCGCTCCGAAATGCTTCACACAATTGTGGCAGCCCTACGCTGAATCCGAGAGGCGGATGGCATGCCGACATCCGCCTCCCACGAGGATCGTGACGTCAGCTCAGAGCGTCACGCCGTCGATTTCGAAGGTTTGAATCGTGTTGGCCGGAAACCAGGACCAAAAGCGCTTGCCCTGCAATTGCGTATCGGTGTGATAGCCGTAGTGCTCGCCCGTACCAGTCCCGATGGTGGTCGTCCACCGGGGGACGAGGCCCGATTGCCCAGACACGGTCGCAAACCGCGACAGGTCGTAATCGATCCATTGTGCGGTGCCATAATTCGTCGTCACGATGACCAAATTTGTGCCCCGTCGCATCGTAGGCTGCCACGGTATCGCCTTCACCGCCGTCGAGAATGCGCATCCCAGGACGAATGTGCCGGGAGTACTGCGCAAGTACGAAGTACTTGTTGTTCACCTACCCCAGCGTGCCCGCCGTGCCATCGGCGTAGATCAATCCCCAATTGAGGCCGTCCAGCGCTTGCCAATAGACCCACGCCGTGGGATGCAGCCAGCGAAAGTCCAAATTGAGATTCGATGCCAGCGCATTGCCGGTAGCGTCGTTCTCGCCGTACTCGGAGTTCCAGATTTTTCTTCCTGCCGTTGGTCGTCAACATCGCCCTTGTGAAGTCCAGGCTCCCACTGGCGTGTCACGCATCGGTTGACAAGGCCCTGCCGCCGGGCTGAACGGGATTCGATCTTCTGGCCATCCACGGCCTGATCGAGCATGATGGGGCATCCTATCGTGACGGATTCGCCCCCCATTCCAGAATGTACCGCATGCGGAGCCTGCTGCTTTTCGCGACTGGCTACGTACATACGGGTGAGCGGGGATGACTATCAGCGGCTCGGGGAGCGCGCCGAGGACCTCGTTTGGTTCGATGCGAACCGCGCATACATGCGAATGAGCGACGGTCACTGCGCCGCGCTGGTCGTGCACAAGGATACGGGCGAATTTCTCTGCAGCGTTTACGAGACACGGCCCCAGACGTGCCGAGACTTGGCCCGGGGCTCGGGCGCCTGCCTCGGCGAGATCGACACCAAGGGCGAACGCCCGCTCATCGCATTGGGACGATCGCGCTAGGCCGAAACGGGCGCGGGTCGAACCTCGAGGGAAGCCTCGCGCTGCTCGACGGATGCTCGCATCACGTCCTGATTCAACAGATAGATGGATACCGCCAAGAGAACCACGTCTTTCATGAGAAAGGGAATGTTGCCCGTCATCGCAGGAAATCCGCCTGCCGATTCGGCCCACCCACCGGGCATGAAAGGAATGATGGTCGTGGTGGCAACGAAACTCGCCACCGACCCCAGCGCACCTAGAATTCCGAGGCGCTTGTTCCAGAAGCCCAGAAACAAAAGAATGGCAAACAACCATTCGGATACCCCGAGAAACCAACTGGCACCGCGGATGCCGAAGACGGGGTACATCCAGAAGATGAGTGGGCCGTTCTTGATGTACGGAATCAGCGTCTGCGCTTCGTAATCGAACCGTTTCTGATACCCGAAAAATAGAAACAGAATCACCATCGACGCGCGAACGACATGATAATCACGGTCCTTGCCGAGAAGGCTGGACCTGGACAGAATTTTCACGAGCCAGTTCATCGTTCCGTCTCCTTGTCTGGGCGCGGTCGTTCGAACCGCGGCGACGAATGTCACTTTGCACATGGCGCGTGAGATTGTTAATGTCTATACAACTCAATTAGATGCTCATTCGTCGACTGCAGGTCCGACATGTCACCACCCATCGATTGGCTGAGTCGGCTCCTGGACATGATGCCCGTCCGGGGTCGCGTCGATCTTCGTTGCCTCTATGGCGCTCCTTGGCGCATTGCCCAGGGGCCGGCGGCATCGGGAGAGATTCCGTACCACATCGTCCTTGGCGGCGCGGCCGTGCTCGACGACTCGGCCGGTGGCGCACCGACGCACCTTTCCGCGGGCGATATCCTGATGCTTCCCGATGGAGAGAGGCATCTGCTGCACGATGGCAGCGGCACGCGGCCGGCCCCCGCCCGGAACCGCTCCGCGCTCAATCTGGTCATCAGTGAGAATGCGGGAAAGGGCGAGCGCCTGGATATGCTCTGCGGCCACTTCGTCCTCACGGCGCGGCACGATCGCCTGCTGCGCGATTACCTCCCTCCCCGGCTGATTGTGCGCGCAAATGCGGCGCAATCCGGATCCCGCGAGCACCTGGCGGGGCTCGTATCCCTCATGCGCATCGAATCCGCGGCCGATGGACTGGGCGGCCGCGCCATGCTGAACGCGTTGTCGACTGCCCTGTTTGCATTGGTGTTGCGATTGGCGAGCCACACGGAAGAGGCCCCCAGCGGCTTGCTGGCTCTGGCCGGACATCCGC
Organism: Sorangiineae bacterium MSr12523; assembly: GCA_037157775.1. Lineage (NCBI taxonomy): Bacteria > Pseudomonadati > Myxococcota > Myxococcia > Myxococcales > Pendulisporaceae > Pendulispora > Pendulispora brunnea. The sequence continues at coordinate 662,247 of CP089982.1, read as the reverse complement.
GGCTCGCGCCCGCGCTGGAGGCCATGTTTCACGATCCGGCGCACCCGTGGACTCTCCCCGAGTTGGCGCGCCTTTGCGGCATGTCCAGAGCCACCGCCGCGCGCCACTTCGAGCAAACCCTCGGCCGCTCGGCGAGTGACCTGTTGACGGACATCCGCATGACCGTCGCGGCCAATGAACTCAAAACGACGTCGGCCTCCACCGCCGACGTCGCCGCCACCGTCGGATATCAATCGGAGGCCGCCTTTCAGCGTGCATTCAAGCACCACATCGGTATCACGCCCGCCCGCTGGCGCCGTGAATCTCACTCACCGGAGTAAAGAGCGCGCGTCCGCGCGATAGCGCACGACTCGAGGCGCTTCGAGAAGCGCTACTCGACAGTTGAGCAAATTCTGCCCAACCGACCACGGGGCATTTGCACGCCCGACCTGCCCGATTCTTTGTCGTTTGACCCGTCGAGCCGGCATGATAGGCCTCGTTGGAGTTCGAAAGAACTCGCCATCAATTCCGCGTCTCGGCGCCCTCGAAGCGCGCGAGCGTCGCCAAAGCCACACACGCTGCAACTCGCCGGCATTGCCGGCTCGAAGTACTCGACACGTGGGGGAGGTATGGATGCTGGGTGCTGGCTGCCGCGCCATCGTCGGTTCGGAATAGGATTCTCAATCAAGTAAAGGAATCGATTTATGCTAAATCGTGCATTTTACGTTGTCATTGGGTGGTCGTTCGTCGCGGTTGCATGCGTTCCAATGACTGGATGTAGCAGCGACACCGGAGATGACGAGCGTGTCGGCACCCAGACAGACGAACTCGCGGGCCGCAGAGGCGTCGATTATTCCTTTGATCGACCGTCGCCCCAAGGCCTGAAGAATGCGGGCTACACGTTCGCCGTTCGATACCTGAGTTACACGACGGGCGGCGCTGGTGGGAAAATTCTAACGGCCAGTGAGGCCCAGTCGCTCACCGCAGCCGGCCTCGATATCGTATCCAATTGGGAATGGGGCGCCGACGATGCACTGGACGGTTTCAACGGCGGCGTCGAAGACGCAAAAGAGGCGGAACGCCTTGCTTCAGCCGCGGGAATGCCGGCCGGCCGCCCGATCTACTTCAGCGTCGATTTCGACGCGACGCCCGGTCAACAATCGACCATCAATGCCTATTTCGATGGCGTGGCCTCGGTCATCCCGAGGGACCGCATCGGAGCATACGGCGGATATTACGTCATCAAACGTCTATTCGACGCCGGAAAGATCAAGTGGGGCTGGCAGACGTTCGCTTGGTCCGGCGGAAATTGGGATCCCCGCGCGCAGCTACGGCAAACCGATGTCAACGTCGTCATCGCCGGCGGTTCGTGCGACATCGATGTCGCGCAGACGGACGACTTCGGTCAATGGCACGCCAGCGGCGGCGGCGGTAGCGACTGCGGTGTGCATAGCGATGGAAAGCTCTATTGCACCAACACGGTGGGAGCCGCCATGCGTTCCACGCCGAGGAACGGGGGCACCATCGTCAACCGTCTACGCACGTCGCCCAGCTGGTTCACCTGCTGGGGAACGGGGGACCAACACGCGGGCGGCAACACGACTTGGTATTACACGCAGGGCGACGACAACCCGAATTGGGGCTGGGTCGCCGCCGTCGATCTATCCACGACGAGTGCTTTTGATGCGGATCCGAGCGCGCATGGGCTGAAGAAGTGCCAGTAAATCCATAAGGGGGGGGCATAAAACTACATTCGAACGAACTTCATGTTCCAGGAGACGTTTATGAGCCATTTACGAAGCATCATTCCGTGGATCTTCATTTGTGCGGGAATGGTGGCATGCACTGCGTCGACGAACGAGGGAGAAGACAATGGCACCGCGACCAGCCCCGATGTCGCGGCGCTCCAAGAAGGTACCGCACTCGATGACAGTGCCATGCTCGACGATCGATCCGCGCCGGAGGATCCAGGGGACGAGGCCGCGCTCGCGGCCCCCAACTTCAAGGCTCCCATTCCTTGCAACGAGTCTTGGACGTATTCGCACCACAGCGCCGAAGTGCGCCGTGCACTGGATTTCGTGAACAATTCGGGCCGAACCGCAGGCGCTCCAGCACTCGCGTCGGCGGCCGGACGGGCCACGAGGCATTCTCAACCTTCCGGCGCCGGCAATTACATCGTCATCGACCACGGTGGCGGGTGGCAGACGTACTATTTTCACCTGTCGGCCTATTCCGTGCCCGATGGGGCCCAGGTCAGTCAGGGCCAGCAGATCGGCGTCGTTGGGTCGACCGGCAATAGCAGCGGGGCTCACCTGCACTACGAACAGCTGCTCAATGGCGTCGGCCAGAACATCGTCATCGAGGGGGCATCGCTCGCACCATACCCGGGTAGCTACGGACAAAAGAGCATTACGGGTAGGAACTGCGGTGGCGGCGGCAGCGCCTGCTCGGTCCATTCCGACGACAAGAAGCTTTATTGTGCGAATACGGCGGGTGCCAACATGCGATCCACCCCCAGGAATGGCGGAACCGTCGTCAACCATCTACGCACGACGTACAGCTGGTTTACCTGCTGGGGAACAGGCGACAAGCACGCAGGTGGCAATACGACTTGGTACTATACACAAGGTGACGACAACGCGAATTACGGTTGGGTGGCTGCCGTCGATCTGTCCACGACGAGCGCGTTCGACTCGAATCCGAGCGCTCACGGGCTGAAAAAGTGCCCCTAGGGTAAGCGCACTCGGTAAACGTCGTCGGACTTCCGACCGAGTGGCGGCCGGCCGACACGCGCCCGCTCATTCAATTAGACATAACGAAGTTAAACACCGGCCATGAAGGAGGCACGCAACTTGGGGATGAATCACGGCTCTGCACCTGCCGCGAAAGCCCCATCAACCAATCAAAGCCCAAATTTGGAGCTCACCATGCGTTCGCCCATCCTTCTATTCAGTATTGTCCTGGCATCGGCCGGTTGTTCGGTCACAACCGGCGAATCCTCCGAGGAAATGACCCGGACGGAACGCCAACCGGATCGAATCTCGCCGGCAGACGATCCGAATGGCCTGTTTCCGCCTGTCGCAGGATTGCCATCTTTCTCCTCGTTCCTGGTCGATAACATTTCGACAGCCGATGTCGGCATGACATTCGGCACCGATGACGAGCACGTCCCTTATCCAGATACGTACTGGCCATACACCGAAAACGGTATCGACGTGCGATGGCAAGGCGGCGACATCATGTCACCGCTCGAGAAGTTCATCACCATCACGAATCCACAAGACATGGATGCCGCAAGGCAGTGGAACTGGAGCAATCATGGCCAGGGCGCACACGGCGGCCAGGTCGCGGGCTGGGAAGGAATTTGCAATGGCTGGACGGCCGCGGCGACGTCGAATGCTCCGCTGAAGCACGCTGTTTTCGCCAAGCATAGTGCATTTGGCGGCGTCGCTGCTTGCGCCGAGGGCACGCCGGGCTGCGTGAAGTTCGAGATTGGTGACGTGAATGCCCTCATGGCCGAAGCTTACTACGATGCCCGGGAGCGCTGGATCGGCAGTCGCTGCGATACGATGGATGTCGAGCGTGATCAGTATGGCCGCATCGTGCGCAAGGTCACGCCGGACGGCGGGGCCGTCGGATGCCAGGGGCTCAACGCGGGGGCGTTCCTCATCGTGCTTCATCGCCAGCTCAAAGAGCAGAAGAAGCCGTTCGTACTCGACGTGCAGCAGCCGAACACCACGGACCAAATTTGGAATCAGCCCGCGTTCCGCTACCGGGTCAACAGGTATGAGGCGCTGAACGAGGCGGAGGCGACCAACCTGGTCGCAACCGGCAGCCGCACGGGGCCCTATACGCAGTATCTGTGGGATGACGAAGCCAAAGGGTTCGTGTTCGTCGACGTCAGTGTCTTTTGGGTCTCCGAAACTGGCCCGAACGTTGCGCCCGTATCGGGGCTGCAGTCTCAACGCGAACTGCGCGTCGTCGCGGTCATCGAGCTCGATAGGCCCCCGACCGACAACAGGGCGAAGATCATCGGCGGAGAGTACCTGGACGATGCCTCCGCGGAGGCCAATCGGCTCAAGGTCGCACCCTTCGCGTGGATCGCGATGGATACGCTGGCCGACAATGTCGTGTCCCCCGACGGCCGCAATCCGTACGTCAAGCCCAGTATCGTCAAAAAGCTCATCGCCATGGGACAGCGTTAGGCCTCAGCGCGCTAACACGTAGTCCGGAGCTGTGTTGCCGCGGAGCAGCGGCAACACAGCTCGGGATCAACTCGCAGGCTGCGCTTTGGGGAACTTCCAAGTGCCGTCGAGAATCTCGGAGCGCGGGCGAAAGAGGCGCACCGTGTAGTTCCAGCCCTTCATGATGGGCAGGCAATTGGGAATTCTGCCATCGCACCCGCCAAACTGCACGGAGATCGAGCCGTCCGCATCCGGCTTCGCGTTCATCTTGCTTACCGAATAGACGTTGTTGGCATTCGGCTCCAAATAGCCTTCCGCATTGTAGACCGTGATCGACCAGAAGCCATCGACGGGCACGTCCTTGATCATGAGCTTGTGGACGGTCGTGCCATCATTCCGCTCGGGCGTGATCGGCAGGTAGAGCCCTTCCCTCTCGGGAAGACCGCCCCAAATCAAGGCCGTTCCAATCAGGTGCCGCATCGGATCCACTTGCTCCGCCTTGGCGCCGAACATGCGCCTCGTATCGGAAACCGTTTCCCCGAGTTGCATGAGAGCGGTGCGAATCTTTTTGAGGCTTGCTTCATCCCACTTGGGGACTTCGAAGGTGCCCGGACTTCGCTGGCTTGCCGTCAGCTTGTCTTGCAAGGCGTGTATCTGCCGTGCATCGTCCGCGTTTGCCGGATCGAGCACCATGCGCACGACGACCATGCCATAGCGCGAGCCGATCCCCTCCCGTGTCAGCGTGTATCGGCCCGCACCATAGAAGACCGCCGGCGTATACTGATCCTCGTTGACGACCTGCATCACCATGAAACGATGGCCGGCGTCTGGCAGCGTGATGGTCACCGGGCCGGCGTCGAAGTCGAACACCGCGAACGAATAGAGCGTGTCACGATTGGGCCGAACGATGCCCCCGCGGGTGACCGGGGCCAGTTCGCGGCCATGCTTGAATTGGCCCAACGTGCCCGCTTTGAGCGTTTGGGCAAAGTAGACGTCCGTCTGAGCGCGGTTGTAGTTGTCGACGGTCACCGGGACGGCAGATGCCGGCGGCGCTTGCAAAGGTGGCTGCGCATGCGCGCCGCAACTCGTCGCGGCCACCGCCATTGCCGGGGCCACGTAGGCTAAACTGCGAAAATTCGTCATCCTTGCGATCTCCTCGTTCGTGTCGTCGAACGGCAGGCATCAATTTGTCGTCCGGCGCCGCACACCAGTAGCCGTCGAAACCGAGAAGGACCTTCCCATAAATGGGATAATCGGACGCCGAACGAGGTACGCTCTCCCCGACGAGGCGAACGAACATGGCCGATCTGAATTCCCTGGCGATTTTCGCCAAAGTCGTCGAAGCGAGGGGCTTCTCGAAGGCGGCGCGACGCCTCAACATCCCGCTCTCCACGGTGAGTCGCCGCGTCGCCGAGCTCGAGGATCAGCTCGGTGTGCGCCTGCTCGAACGGTCGACCCGCAGTTTGCGGCTCACCGATGTCGGGGCGGAGGTGCTGGAGCACGCTCAACGCAGCGCAGAACTGAGCGAAACCGTCGACAACCTGGTCTCGAACCAGTTGTCCACGGTCGAGGGAGTTTTACGGCTCTCCGCGCCGCTGAGCACCTCGGACACACTGGTTGCTCCGCTGCTTGGGGCGTTCAAGGCATCCTACCCCAATGTCCGAGTGCAGGTCTTCATCACGAATCGGTATGTCGACCACATCGCCGATGGTGTCGATCTCGCATTGCGCGTCGGCCCTCTCGTCGATTCGTCACTCGTCGCTCGTAAGATCCTTACCTTTCGAAATCAGCTCGTTGCGAGTCCCACGTACCTCGAAAAGGTCAAGGCTCCGAAATCGCCAAAGGATTTGCTCCATCACAAATTGATTACGTTCTCGCACTGGAGGCCTGGCCTCCGCTGGATCTTTCGGCATCGAAGCAGAAAAGATCAAGAAACGTTGTCATTCGAACCGCATCTGTCCATGAACGACTACAGCGGCCTCGCCGCCGTTTTGCTGACCGGTGCAGGCATCGGAGATCTTCCCCCGGTGGTGCAGCCTTCGCTCATGCGTGAGGGGCGGCTCGTGGAGGTGATGCCCGATTGGCACTTTCCAACATCCGATTTGTCGGTCGTGCATTTGAGCAACCTTCACATGTCGCGGCCGGTGCGCTTGTTCAAGGAATTTGCCGTGGAGATGGCGCCAACGCTTTTTCCGAACCTTCCCGTTTGATTTGGCAGAGAGCGTTCGTACCTAGCACATCGCGTCATCCGGCATGGCCCCTGCTTTGGCCCCCTCGAAAGGAGGTCAGAATGAATTTGGATGAACTTCAAGGAAAGTGGCACACGATCAAAGGAACCGTACGTATGAAGTGGGGGAAGCTCACGGATGACGATGTCAGCCAAATCGAAGGGCAAAGCGAGCGTCTCGTGGGAAAGCTGCAACAGCTCTATGGCCTCGAACGCAAGGCCGCGGAGAAAGAGCTGGAGGTTTGGCTTGCCAGCCAATCCTGAAAACGCTCGGTGAGGCGTGACGCCACAATCATCGGTGTCGGCCACGTCATCGAGTGAACGATGACCCTGGTCTGCGCGGCCCGTCTCGGCGTGCGATTGCAGAGATGCACGAGCGTCGAAACGGGGCCGCGCTCCCCTCGGCCCCGCATGCTCACGCTTGCGCCATCGAAACGTCGGTGGGTAGCATGCCCACGACGATGGATCCGACAGCGCAGGAGCGCGTTTCTACGCTGGAGCTCTTTTTCGACCTCGTCTTCGCGTTGACGATTACCCAGGTTGCAACGGTGCTGGTGAATGCACCGGACGCAGGTGGCCTGGCGCGCGCGGCGGTCGAGCTCTCGGCCATTTTCTGGATGTACGGCGGCTACGCGTGGATGACCAACGCGACGGCCCCCAACACATGGCCACGGCGATGGTTGCTTCTCTCGGGGATGGCCGGCTTTTTCCTATGTGCCCTGGCCGTGCCGCGCGCCTTCGAGGACGACGGCATCGTCTTCGGCCTGGGGTACATGCTCGTCAATCTCGTGCATCTTACAGGCTTTTGGCTCGCCCCCGATCGGGCTCCACGGCGTGCCATTTTCCGCCTCGGGGCGTGGAATCTCACGAGTGCATCCCTGGTGCTCGCCGCCGGATGGGCGCACGGTAGTGCGGATTGGTGGCTCTGGTGCGGTGCACTCGCGGTGCAGATTGCGACGCCTCTCCTCGGACGCGCCGGATTGGGCTTTGGCCTGCGCGCGTCGCACTTCGCGGAGCGCTACGGGCTCATGATCCTCATCGTGCTCGGGGAGTCGCTGCTCAGCGTGGGCATTGCCGCGCAGCACAGGGCCGTCGATGCGGCCCTGGTTTTCGGAGTGCTTGCAGGCTTGGCCCTTACGGCCGCCATGTGGAGCGTCTACTTCGTGGACGAGGACGAGCGAGCCGCGCACGCGTTCGAACGAGCGTCACCCGCGCGAAAGGTGGTGGGCGCCGTTGCGGGTTATGGTCTGGCGCACCTTCTGATGATCGGCGGCGTGGTGGCGGTGGCCGCGGGAACGCGCCTGTCCGTCAACGATCTCATGGCTCGAACCACGGCATTCCCTGCTTGGCTCATTGCCGGTGGCGCCGCGTTGTTCTTGTTGGGCGCGGCGCTGTTTCGATATGCATTGGGCATTGGCTGGCCCGTACCGCGTGCCGCAGGCGCGGCACTCGTCCTCCTCACCGTGTTAGCGGGAATTCACGGCTCGACAGCCGCAGAATTGACGGCCGCGGCACTGCTCATCGCGGTCCTGCTCGCCGCTGAAAAGCGCGCCATCGTCCCCGGCTGACGCATACGGACATGTAGGCGCGGTATCGCAACGGCGCTCAAAAGGATGGCATTCGCATGCACGTCGGGAAAGCCCGGTCGCTTTGCGCGCCTACGTCGATCAAGCTCCTTGGACCGAACGCGGCGAAAGGCAGGTTGCCCCAGTGATCCGACGATTCCTCCTGACGAGCTTGGCCGTAGCCCTTATCGGATGTCAGAACGATGCGACATCCAACCATGACACCGAGACCGATCGAGGCGAGCTCGATCCGAGCAGCGCCGGCGCAACGGCGGCTGCAGGTTGGACCACCAATGGCACGCGTGGCAAGACCAGCGAGCCGAGCGTGCCCGTCTCCGGCACTGCGGACGCGCGTTGGACGCCGTACGATCCGCCCGCGCTCTATCCGAGAACGGTGACCCTGCCGATGCAGTACATCACCATGGCCGACGGTGTGAAGCTGGCCGTCATCGTCACCCTGCCGGCGGATGCTTCGGGCAAGCCGATCCAAGGGCCGCTCCCCGTGGTGCTGCAGGAGACCGATTACAACGCGGCGCTTTCCACGGTGGCCTCCAATGCGGTGGACGGCGTCGTGCCCAGCCTTTCGTGGTTAGGCTCCGTCATTGGCGCGCACGATCCTTATATCGTCAAACACGGTTACGCGAGCGTATCGGTGGACGGGCGCGGCACGGGCAATTCGGAAGGCGTGTGGAAAGCGTTCGATCCGGAACATCAACGCGACGATGACGTGCGGGTGCTGGATTGGGTCGTTTCCCAGCCTTGGAGCAATGGAAACATCGGCGTCGCCGGCATTTCGGACGTGGGCATTCATTCCTTTCTCTTCGCGCAAACGGGGCATCCGGCGATCAAGGCGGTCATTTCGGAAGGAGCCGGTGGCGATACGTACCGCGATGTCGCCATCACCGGAGGGCAGGGCAATCTTCTCTTCTTCAGCACGTGGTTTTCGTTGACCACGTTGGTTTCGACGCTCAATCCGCAGCTGCTGCTGGACCCGGTGCGGGCGCTTCCGGTCACGTTGGATCACTTGAACAACGCGCTGACCTCTTTCCAAGTGCCGAAGTTCGTAAGCGCCGTGCTGGGTGATCCGGCACTCGCATACGACGGGGCTTTCTTTGCCGGCCGATCGCCGGTGGAAGCCACGGATGCCATCAAGGCACCCACGTTCATCGTGACGACGGCGCACGACATTTGGCAGCGCGGAATGCCCTTGATGTACGAAGGCATCAAGAACCATGCGCCCACCAAGATGCTCGTGGGATCGGGAACGCACGCGGAAATGGCCCTCAACCTGGGGATGACCGGAGACGGCGTCCCCATCTTCGATCGCATTCAATTGCGCTGGTTCGACCAATACGTCAAAGGCTTGAGCGTCGGCGCCGATACCTTGCCCAACGTCACCCAGAGCGTGCTTGGTCACGGCCACATGGTCACCAGCACCGACTGGCCGCATCCGCAGGCACACGCACAACGATATTACCTGCACGGCGACAAGCAGCTCACCATGGCCGCCCCCGGGAACGCCCCCTACGAGCGAAACGATCCGCGAAAGCTGGTCCAGTATCCGCTGAACGGAATTTGCTCGATCAGCACCTCCCAATGGACGCTCGGTGCTTTGAGCCTCCTGCCCATTCCCTGCTTCCACCGGGACAATCTGACCGAGTTGTTCAACCTGCTCTACGAGACGCCGGTGCTGACCCAGGATATGTACATCAACGGGCCGATGCAGGCCGATATTTGGGCCTCGACCGGGGAGCGAGGAGGATCCATCTCGGTGCGCATCGACGACGTGGATGTCTTCGGGGATGCAATCCCGATTAGCAATGGCCTATTGAACGATCAGTTCCGCCAAGTCGATCCGTCGCGTTCGCGCACGCTCGATGGCGAAATGATTCAGCCTTGGCACGCATTCACCGAAGCGTCGGCTCAGCCCGTGGTCCCGGGCGAGGTGATGAAGCTATCCGTGGAGATCTTCCCCGCCGCCGCAAGGATCAAGGCCGGGCATCGCTTGCGCATTGCCATCGGCCCGAGCAATGCACCGCAAGGTGTGCCGCTGGGGGGTCAGATCGTTCTGCAAAGCCCCATCGGCACCATGACCGTGTACAACGATCCAAGCCACCCCTCGAGTCTCGTGATCCCGGTGGTGCCGATTTCGGCGCTGCACTGAATCGCGGCCTGAAGGGGCGCGCTTTAGTCCTCGATGGCGGTGCTAAGCTGATCGTAGAGCGACCCGACGGCTGCAAACCCGGTATCCCAATCGGGGTGGCTGCACGAAGGGTCGCCGAGGACGGTGACGCCGGCGAGCATGCCTCCAACCATGAACGCGCCGCCGGAGTCCGCTCCGCAACCCCGCGAGTCGGCGTTGCGGGCAAAGAAGCCCGTGGGGCCGATGCGATCGCTTTCGTCCGCGACGTTCGACCCCACCTTGTACACACGCAACCGAGCCTCACGGCGGGTATCGAATGCGCTCGAATCCTCGGTGCGGCCGAATCCGATGAGCGTGCCCTTCGTTCCCACGCCCGGGATTTCGCGCGCGAGGCGCACGGTGGGAAGGTCGAGCGCACGACTCAAGGTCAAAACGGCGACGTCCCGTGCGCCGATCTGGGTGGCGCGCGTCGCCACGACGCCGCCAGCCCGATTCTCCCCGGAATGGATGCAGTGTTGGGCCGTCACGACCTTCGTGGGCGCGACCAACGTTCCGGAGCAAGATCCGTTGACCGAAACGACGTAGTCGGCGTTCGATGGGTTTGCGTGCCCGCCGATGGCCTGCGCGCTCCGTTGGGTGGGGCTTTCCGTGGTTGCGTCCATGCTACACGCCGACGCAAGGACGGATACGAGTACGTACACCGCGGGAATTCGATTCTTCATGGGTTCCTATTTCTGGACTCGAGGCTGCTTGGCGGGTCATTCAGCCAAGCACCTTGGAGACGCTCTTCCGTGGGAAGTGGCGCAGAAAATCGACGGGCCAACCGCCCGTCTCGACCGCGCCCGGCGCTGCCATGTCGAAGGGACCTCTCCGAATCGAATCGCGGGTGCTACGCGGGGCGGGCGCCGACGCGACAGACGTCGACCCCCGATGCTCGAACGACCAGCGTTTTCCACGCCAACAGTGCGCCGTCGGCCATCTGTCGGGTCTGAAAGAGGTAGTCGGGGAGCAGCTCCGCGCCGATTCGACTGCCCACGATATCGGTGGCGTTGGTGGAATCGCGGGGGCCGCGGGCATTGTAGATCGGCTGCGTGCCCACGATTTGGTCGTTGAGCGCGTCATCGAAATAGAGTTGCACGGTTTCCGATTCTACCTCGGCGATCCGGACGATTGCGTGAACATGAATCGTTCGACGACTGTACCATCCGGGAAAGCAGCTATTGAAATCGGCCCGGCCCGATGAATTGGTCCGCTGCTGGCCACGGAACCATCTGCTGCGGAGCGCACGAGTATCACCGTGCACACACCCCTCCAAGTTCCCCTCGCCGTGCGGCTCTTCGGCGATGCCCTCTCCCGAGTAGAGGCCCTCCGCGGAGGCATGCCATACATCGACGATGGCATCCGGAACCGGCCGGCACTGCTCATCGATCACCAGGAAGGCAAACCGCGTGGGGAGCCCGGGCTCTCCCTCGCTGATGTCTTCGCGCAGGCTCGTCACGGCCGAGTAGCAAGGCCCCAAGTTTTGCTTGCATGTCAGCTTGCACGTGGCCCCCAGGCCAGTGCTGAACGGATCTGGATAACCGCCTCGCATGGCCGCCGTCCCGCCGCTGGCCCACGCGACCGGTCCGCTATTCTTGCCTTCTTCCGAAGCGCACCCGATCAACCATTGCGCAAGCGGCGCTATCGCCAGGGTCGATCCGACCAAACGGAGTGCCTGCCTACGCGTCACGTCGCGGCGGAATGCAGTGTATTTGAAATCGCTGGACATGAATTCCCTCCTATTCTCGAAGCAAGAACCCAAATCAACGCGAACACTGCCATTTAGAATCACGATAGATGCAAAATCAAATTTTAATACAATTACACGAATCAAAACGATATTTGCGTCCGTATCATGGAAACGTGATGATCCATTGGATCGCTCGCCGCCCATTTCGTTCTTTCAAGCGCGCCAGGAAAAGGTCCGGCGCGATATGCATCGAACCAATGCATTCGTCATTGGCCCCGTGCGACGGTGCGTGAACGCTTCTTCGTCGTTCGAGGCGAGGGTCGTTCTACCGGTTAGACGAGGTCAGGCGCGAGCGGCGCATGGGCGTACACCGCCAGCGTCCAACTTACCTAACTGGATGCAGCGCGGCGTTTGGTGAGAAGAGAATCCAAATCTCGGCAATAAGCGAGGACCCACCTAACTCCACGGGAGGTTTTCCATGCACAAGACCCTCGCTGTCGTTCTAGCTATCGCCGGATTTGCAGGAACCGCTTACGCGGACGACGACGTCGATGCCGACGCCTACCTCGGACATTGGACCTTTCAATCCGGCAGCAAGATCACGTCTCCCTGCAGTCCGGACGTCGTCGATACGACGGGAAAGGCATTCGACCTTGCCGCGGGCGCCGCGGCCCATGAGCTCACCACCACGGTGCAGGGGTGCGCGATTACCCTCGTCGAAACGGACGCCACGCACGCGAAGCTGAAAGCATCGACGGAGTGCACGCTCCCCAACGGGACCAAAATTACCTTTACGTCCGCCGCCTTCAACCTCACGGGCAGCACGCTCGGCGTAGAACTCGTTGGTCGCAGCGGCCTTTGCACCATTACCCAGAAGGGCACGGCCCACAAGTAGAAGCACGCCTCGTGTCACTTTGGGGGCGCGCCATCGTAGAGCGGGAGCGGGGGGACCCGCTCTCGAGGAGACGCGAGCGACGCCAGCAGGATGCGCAGGACCACCGCGCGGCGTCGCTCGATTTCGGCGGGCGGGCGGCGCTTTGGCCAGAATGCCCCACTCGCCGCATGCTCCGCTGCGCAAACGAGTGCGTCCCAGAAAATAGGGTCGAGACGCGGCCGCCCGTGCTCGGCAGCAATAGAATCGAAAAGGGCAATCATTCGTGCAATCACACGCGCGCGATGGGAGCTCGCCGGAGACTCCGGATCGTGGATCTCGTTGTAGATGGCCCCGACCATCGGGCCTAGATTGAGCCCCCATTCGAAGTACGCGTCCACCGCCGCCACGACGGCCCCCCGCAGATCGCGTTGTTGCTCGGCGGCGGCCAGCACTTGCGCGTACAGAAGATCGTTGGCGCGGGCGACGAGTGCCTCGATGACATCGCGCCGATCGCTGAAGAGCCTGTAAAATGTAGGGCGCGAGATCCCCGCCGCCTCGAGGATCCTCTCGACGGTCGTGTGACGGTAGCCGTGTTCGGCGTAGACGTGCGCGCTGGCTGCGATGACGTGCTCGCGCAAGTCGTCGCCCGCCGGTGCGGACGCGGGCGGCCGGCCGCGTCCCCGACGAAGTGGACGCGGTGCTTTCCCGAGAGGCGCTTGCTTGCCCGTGCCCGAGCTCATCCCGAACAGCGTACCACGTAAAATGACACGCGCGTCACTTTATGCTGGCCGATAATTGACACCGAAGTTACATTTTTGACCAAGGCAGGTCAGAACATGAGCTTCGACTACGACGTGGTGGTGATCGGATCGGGATTCGGAGGCTCCGTCACGGCCCTTCGGTTGTCCGAGAAAGGCTACCGGGTCGGCGTCCTCGAAGCCGGGCAGAGATTCGAGCCCACCAGCTTGCCGAAAACGTCATGGGATGTCCGGCGTTTCTTGTGGGCGCCAAAACTCGGTTGCTATGGCATCCAGCGCATTCATGTGCTGCCGAATGTCGTGGTGCTCGCGGGGGCGGGCGTCGGAGGCGGCTCACTGGTCTATGCCAACACGCTTTACGAGCCGCTGTCCGCGTTCTACGACGATCCGCAGTGGCGACACATCACCGATTGGCGCCGTGAGCTTGCACCGTTCTACGATCAGGCCAAACGCATGTTGGGGGTGGTGGAAAACCCCGTGGTTACGCGTGCGGACGAGATCATGAAGGAGATTGCCGACGAGATGGGCGTTGGGTCATCGTTCCATCCAACGCGTGTCGGCGTGTTCTTCGGCGAACCAGGCGTGGCCCCCGGCACCGAGGTCGACGATCCTTTCTTCGGAGGTGCGGGTCCCCGCCGTCGCACCTGCACGACATGTGGCGCCTGCATGATCGGTTGCAAAGAGAATGCGAAAAACTCGCTCGATCGCAACTACCTTTACCTGGCCGAGCGAGCCGGCGCCCAAATCCATGCCATGTGCACGGTAACCGCCGTGCGACCCGCCGACGGCGGCGGCTATTTCGTGGAGACAGTGCGCACGGGCAGGTCCGCATGGTGGAAGAAGAACCGCCGGACATTCCGCGCCGAACAAGTGGTCATTGCCGCGGGGACCTACAATACGCAACTGCTACTGCACCGCATGCGGGACACCGGTGTGTTGCCGCACGTCTCGTCGCGCCTTGGTGTCCTCACGCGCACCAATTCGGAAGCCATTTTGGGCGCCACGGCGAAAACCGCGGCCATCGACCATAGCCGGGGCATTGCCATTACGTCATCGTTTCATCCCGACGAACATACGCATATCGAGCCGAATCATTTCGGCAAAGGCAACGATGCCATGGGCCTGCTGGCAACGGCCTTGGCCGATGGCGGCAAACCGTATCCACGGCTTTTCACCTGGCTGAAGGAGATCGCCAAGCGTCCGTTGTACTTCCTAGGCTTTGGGCACGTCCGACGTTGGGCGGAAAGGACCATTGTCCTTCTCGTGATGCAAACTCTCGACAATTCCATCACGGTCTCGGGCAAAAAGGCTTTGGGCGGACGCTTCAAGCTCACGTCCACCCAAGGCCACGGGCAGCCCAATCCCACGTGGATCCCGGTCGCTCACGACACAGTGCGGCGGCTTGCCGGGAAGATCGACGGTATTGCCGGCGGCTCCTGGGGCGATATCTTCAATACGCCAATGACAGCGCATTTTCTGGGAGGCTGCGTCATTGGCGATTCCGCGCGAACGGGCGTGGTCGATGCTTATCATCGCGTTTACGGTCACCCTGGCCTGCACGTCGTGGACGGTGCTGCGATTTCCGCCAATCTCGGGGCCAATCCATCGCTCACCATCACGGCCCAGGCGGAGCGTGCCATGTCGATGTGGCCAAACCACGGCGATGTCGATCCGCGGCCTCCGCTCGGCACGGCGTACCAGTCCATCGCGCCCATCCCGCCGCTCCGCCCCGCTGTTCCCGATCATGCCCCAGGTGCACTCCGCCTCGAAGCGAATGGCTGAGTCCTTAGCGCTTCTGAATGTAAAACATCGGCTGTCGGGCGAAGGGGATGGCTCCCACGTTGCACTGCCCTTGGTGCGCCGCTAGAAATTCCTGCGCGGCGATGCCTTCCCCTGGGAAGCGATCGTGATACCCCTCGTCCAACGCGATGATGCCACCGGGCGACAAGCGTGGCCACACCTCGGAAAGCACCAGCTGCGTCGATTGGTAAAGGTCCGTGTCCAGATAGACGAAGCTATAAAGATGGTGGGCGTTGGTCTTCAGGAACTCGTGCAGGGTATCTTCGATCTTGCCCGCGACCAGCTCGATGCTGTCCTCGAAACCGTGCAGCGCGATGGACCGCTCCAGCAGCTCGCGCCGGCCGCGGTAGCGACCTCGGTCTTCGACCGCAATGCCATCTTTGGAGTTGAACTCCTGCAGGCCTTCGAACGTGTCGAAGCCGTAGAGCTTTCGAAGATCGTGCGGCGCGAGCAACCGGAGGATTTTGGCCATGAACAGAAGGTTCGAGCCGTTGAAGACCCCGAATTCGAGAACATGGCCCGGCACGTCCACGATTTTCTTCAGCAACTCGTAACGTGCCAAAAAGGTTCCCATCGGAACCGTGCCTAGAAACAGACTCCAGTTGTCCACGGCGAACTTCGCATCCACCGGGTTACTTTCGAAGAATGCGTTTCGCTTGGCGATGAAGTCGGTGTCGAGTTTCGAGAACTTGGGAATGCTGGCCATTGGGCTGCGCCTCACGTCGGCTGGCGGCGGTTGATGTATGCGTAGGAGAACATCACCAGATACATGACGATGTCGCGATTGTAGACGTCGGGGGGATTCCTGACAAATTCCGCATTGAAGCCCGTGTAGAGATTTTCCAGCAGGATCTTCTTTTCCATGACCATCGAGATCAACTTGCTCGATACCACGATTCGCTTGTTCCACGTCTCCTCACCGTGGACCAGGCCATGACCGAAGCGCAACGCACGGTGCACTCCGACATCTTCCACGAAAACCTCGAGCGTTTTCCCGAGGATGGTCGACTCGAACTTGGTGCGCTCGACGTGCCCCTTTACGAACTTGTCGAACTCCAGGAGATACCGCTCCAGCCGCTCCTCGATGGCCCCGTTTTCGATGGAATCCGAATCGACACGAAATGTATCGCATGTGTCGACGACACCGTAGGCTCGGTAGTAGTCGATCGCCGCCTGCTTGAGATCGCGAACGGCAATGTCGTTGCCGAAGAAGCTCTTCTTCACCTCGTGAAAATCGAAAGCGTCGCCCGGCCGCATGTCCAGCACGGTCACGTTGCTCGGAATCCGAGAGCCGAAATGTTGGGCGATGTAGTCGTAGTCCGGAATGATGGCATCGCCGAGATATTCTTCCTTGTCCTTGACGAAGGCACCGGAGAACCCGGCATAGCTCAGAAAATGCGAGGCGCCGACGGCGGCTGCGTTCTGCAGCCCGGCATCGATCATTCCGTCGACCTTCTTTCGCAGCAGCCGTGCTTTCTCTTGCGGACTGAAATTGCGGTACGTGGTCGGGAACCCGGATGCGGAATTGGTCTGCGAGGCATACAGCGCGCGATTCGCGCCCTTCTCGATGACGGCAGCTTTGATGGCGGAAAGTGGCGCGCTCTCCAAGGGTACCCACAAGTCGTTGCCGTGAACGACCGCAGCGTCGGGCGTCTCGATCAGATAGAGGGCGTCATCGTGCGACAGCTTCTCGTTGACGAAACTTCGCACGCGAAATGAACCGAGCTGCTCGCCGGCCGGCGAAAGCATGTGCAGATTCGTGAATCCAAGCTTGCCGAGACGCCGCTCGACGCTCTTCGACGCGAAATTCGTCGAGACAATCGCCGAGCTTTTGTCGAACAACTGTAAAAATTGATTGTCGCAGTGATCATCGTGCGCATGCGAGATCAAGATCCGCAGCTTACTGCCCAGCGCGACGAGACTCGCGGGGTGCACGGCCATCGGCGGAACCGGCAGCCAACTCCCAAACGCCGGCCGCTGGTACCAAGGGTCCGTGAGAAGATACTCATCCCCGTACCGGATGAGCAGGCTCGAGTGGTTGACGAACAGCACTTCGGTATGGCTGGACGCTCGCATGTTCGGCTTAACTTTCGACCGGAGGAAGGAAGACGTTTCCCGGAAATTGGGATGACGCAACGCATTCCATCAATGCGCGATGCGATTTCGGAACCCGCGGGAGGGCGGCCGGAAGTGACCATGCAGCCTCGGCCCCGTTGGGCGCCGAGAGGAGAGAGATTCACATGAAGGCGGGAAGGCGGGAAGGCGGGAAGGTTTGAGATTTTTTAATTGGCCGAGTTGGCCAAATTGGAAACCCAAGAAAGCGTTCCGCGCTGCGCACGCCGAAACCCCTTCCCGCCTTCCCGCCTTCATGTGAATTCTCTCCTCTATGAAGTGCGTTATATCGACGTAGAGTTTCACCGAATCGTAACTAGCCATTACCGTAACGTGGGCGCGCAATCGTCGAATGTCCAAATGGGCAGAGCGCGACGTTGTCGTGCGCTGTACCGATGGTCGGTTGGCATATTGGTGCCATCGCCTCGCGCTCAAAAGACTTTCGTGCCATGTGGCGGGCACCATGTGAATTCGACACGCTGCCGTCACCGAAGTTCCGCGACGGGCGATTGACACAATCGGTCGTACGGGGCATTCCGATTCTTGGGCAATTTGCGCCGAATTGGCGCGCCTATGTGGGATAGGTCATCTATGAAGTTTAGCGAATTGGTGAAATGATCACCTCATCGCTTTCACAGCGTGCTAGCTACCGATGAAGGCGCTCCGGAGGAGTGGACTTGCGGCAAACGCGCAGTTGACGGCGTCCGCGGGTTTCCACTTGCGGAAGCGAAAGCTCGGAAGGTTCCAGCGGGGATTGCCCCCCTGACGGCGACCTTTTGCGTCCGCAATCGTTGGCTCTTCACCAGGGAATGAAAAGCATGAACAAGGGACTTTATCGCACCGCACTCCGGAGCGTAGCTGGAGTCGGCGCCGTGTTCGCAATTGGCCTATCGAGCACGTCGGCGACGGGTGGGCCCGTTCAGTTGGACGTCTTCGTTCCGCCGAACGATCTCCACCTGCAGGACGGTCTTTTCAATTCGGGTGGCCTCACCAAAGAGCAGTTCGATGGTGTGATCGCCCAGACCAGTTCCATTTTCACGCCCGTCGTCGCCGGTCACAACGGTACGCTGGTGGTCAACTCGCTCTGGGACAACAGCACGGTCAACGCGAGCGCGTCGCGCAATGGAAGCTCCTGGATCGTCAATATGTACGGCGGTCTGGCGCGCCGCCCCGAGGTGACGCCCGAAGGTTTCACCCTCGTTTTGTGCCATGAACTCGGCCATCACCTTGGTGGATATGTCTTCAAGCGCGACGACTGGGCGGCGGCCGAGGGGCAGTCGGATTGGTTCGCAACGCAGATCTGCGCGCGCCGAATCTGGAAAGACGACGCAGCGGGCAATGCGGCGTTCCGAACCTCCGCGCCCCAGATCTTGCGCGATAAGTGCGACGCCCAGTGGGCGACGGCCGAAGAGCAGAACCTGTGTTATCGCATCGGGTCGGGCGGAATCTCGCTGGGCGCGCTTTTGGCCACGCTCTCCGGCGAGACTGTCGACATTTCGACGCCCGACACCACGGTCGTGACGGCGACGAATTATCGCAGCTATCCGGGTGCACAATGTCGATTGGACACGTACATCACCGGTGCGCTTTGCGGGGTGCAGGGCGACCTTTCGGTCATCCCGGGCGTCAATAGCGCGGCTCCGAAGAACAACGTGGAATCGGAGCGCGAAGCCGCGAAATATCGTTGCTTGCCGTCCAGCACGGGTGTGCCGGGCTACAACGGCAAGGACGTTCCCACGTGCTGGTTCAAAGCCCTCATTCCCGCCGCGCAGTAGATCGAATTCGTCAGGCTGCGGGACTCACGAGTGCGGCATTGCCGAGGCGAACCTCGGCAATGCCGTTTTTCATGCGCATCACCCGCCCCGAGGCCATCTCGCGGGTGGTGGCGATGAGGAATTCCCCGCGGCCGATGTTCATCAAGGCGCCGTAGGCCGCGGGCGCGACCATGCGCAATCGGGCAAAGGTTTCGCTCGGAGGATCCCTGCGCGACGCCGAATGCGACACGTAGGGCGCCGCCACCGTTGCACGGGCGAGGCCGCGCGTCGAACGCCCGGCGGCGACGAAATCGTAGCGCAGAATGCTTCCGGTGCCTTTCGCGTGGTCCGCGACGAGAATTTCGTCTGGCAGGTAGAGCACCGTATCTCGCGTCTCCGAATCACCTTCGCGACCGAAGGCGCCGTACAGCCGCAGGTTCGGATCGGCCACCGGGCACACGAGCTTCGTGAGCGCATCGATCGCCTGCGAGGTGGTGTTCGCAAAGTTCAGTCGGCCCGCGATGCGTTTACCCGCGGCACGCAGCTCGGCGAAAATATCGAGCTCGTAGAACAAGACGGCGATCGACGGAATCAAGACGGCACCGCGCGCATTCAGCGCTTCGATGACGATGTGCGAGCGGCGCAGGGTCACCGCCAGCGGGGGATGAACGAATCCGATGTCCGGCCGCGACGCAACCCCCGAGCACAGCACGGCGCCGCGCCATCGATCGAGCTGCTCGGCCATCGCCGACATGTCGCATGGTGAGGAAAGTTCCTCGACTTCGAGGTGAACGGATAGACCGCCTTCGGTTCGGCACGAATCTGGACTCATGAGACCTGGCTCCTTGCTGGGCGGTCTCGGATTCGTGGGCGGTGCTGTCGTCAAAAACAACGAAGGCCGCCTCGAATCGAGACGGCCTGAAATCGTTGGTACGCTACTGGCCGCTCGCTTCTAGACGAAGCCCCAATAGCTAAAAAAGAAGGACGCACGCGACATCACGCCCACTGTCTAGCAGGGCATGTTGATTCGTGCAAGGAATCCGACGACGTCGATGATCTTCGACCGATCCTCGCCGGAACCGCGCCTGCGCCGCCCGACCGCAGGGAGGGGCGTGGCCATGCCGAACCGAGCGGGGGCAGCACCGCTTTACCGACTCATCGCGATGATGCGATAACCGCCAATTCGACCGCAGTATCGACGAGCCTCTTGCGATCGAACGTCGAGGGGCTCGTGTTAACTTGCACGGCGACGGCCACTTTCGTATCGGGAAAGTACATGACCCGCGTCAGGTAGCCCGGAAACGTGCCGCTGTGGCCATAGGTCATCCCCAAGCGCGACGGAAGCAAAATGGTCGCGATTCCATATTTCGCTCCTTCTCCTAGGGCCGGCGCAGGCACGCCGTCGAGCATCGCGGGAAGCATCGTCGGATCGAATGCGCGCCCTTCGTAGAGCAGTTTGACCCAGCGCGCCAGTTCTTCGGCGGTCGATGCAACTCCACCGCCGCACCACTCGAAGCCCGGATCGAGGGTCATTTTGCCGTTGACCATCATGGCGTCGGTCCCGCTGAAGACATTCGAGTCCCCCGCATAACCCTGCACGATGGGAATATCCGGACGGTCCATGAAGATGGCGTGGTCGAGCCCGAGAGGGTCGAAAAGGCGTTTCTTCGCCTCCGTATAATACGTGGAGTTCGTAATGTGCTCGATCACCAGCCCAAGCACCATGTAATTGGTATCGGAGTATTCCCAACCCTGGCCGGCAGGAAAAGGTGCGGCCTTGTCGAAGAGAAACGAGAGTTGTTCTTCCCGCTTCCAGATACGATAAGGGTCTTTCCTCACTTCGGCGGTGAAATTGGGATCGTACTCGTAGCGCATCAATCCGCTGGTGTGCTTCATAATCATGCGAATGGTGATGTCGTGCGCATTGGGAAGCCGGCCGAACCAGGGCTCTTCCCCGAGGTATTTTTCGACTTTGTCGTCTAGCGCCAGTTTGCCTTCGTGAACCAGCTGCAAAGCAACCCCGGCCACGTACGTCTTGCCCACACTGGCTTGCGGCAGGAGATCCCCCGGCAACATCCGTCGCTGCGTCGCGCGATCCGAGACACCGACCGCGAGCCCGAACGACGAGCCATCCGCCAATACCACGCCGGCCGTGCCACCCGGGAAGTCGCCAACGGCATGCGAAGCCGCAAATTTGTCCTGCAACGTCTGTCGAAGCAGCGCCGTCTTGTCCGGCGCGGGTATCCCGGGATCGTCGTCACCACACGCGACGTTGAGTGCCGGCAAAGCGCACAGGGCCAGTAATAGAAGCATGATTTTCGAGAATCTCGTCTTCATGCTGCCATTGTAGCGCCGCGTCCTCCGTCGACCGTGTGACCGACGCTCGGTACAATCCGCGCCATCACGACAATTGGCCCAGGCATGCGCGGCTTCGGCGCCGCGCACAGCTGGTCGCCCGCAGCCCTCAAGGCGTAAACGTAAACTGGTCGGCTGCAACCACGGTCGAAGTTCCAAACATATTGGTCACCCGGACGTCGACGGTGCCGATTCCGGGGGGTGACGTGGCCGTGATGGTACCGTTGGAGTTGACTTCGACGCTCGTGGCCGGGACAACGCCAAAGTCGACCTGGCTATCGGCGCTGAACGTGACCCCGAGGGGCGTGATGGTGATCTGGGTGCCACCGGCGACAGGCCCGCTGCTCGGCGTGATCGATGCAATGCTTGGCGCGACGGCCGGCAGCGTGGGGGCACCCAGCAACATGAGATAGGTGTCGTTGGCATGCTGATAAGCAACTTCCGCCAGCCAGTCATCCAAGGTGCTGATATCGGAAGGATCGGGATCGGTGCACGCAAAATACGCATTGAGTGCCGGCTGCTGGGTCGGCTGCGTATAGGGATTGGCCACGGGCGTTTTGCTCGCGATATTTTGGACAATCTTTTTGACTTCCGCGCTCAGCAACGGACTGTTCATTCGCGGGTAGAAGAACTCCACGCTTTCCGGTGTAGGTGGGTTCTGCGACTCACCATTGACGAGGTTCTGCCAGGCATTGGGAACGAGATCGTATTGGTTCCACGCACACGTTGCCTGCGGGAATTGGGCGTTGAAGCTGCTGGCAAAATTCCCATCGCCGGCCGTGGGGGCCGCAAAGGTGAATACCTGAAGAGTGGGCTTCGGCGTCCACGTCTGGGCGGCAAGATAGAGGCTTATGGTCGTGGCCAATGCACCTCCGAGGCTGTGTCCCGTCACATAGATGGTTGGCCCTGAGCTTTGCGCGGTAATGAGAGGCGTCAGCGTGGCCATGAGCGTCGTGCCCATGATGATCTCCGTGAACGCCATCATGGCGCCCTGGGAGATGTTGCCCAGCGGGCCCCCGGACCCAAAAGGACCGAATGGGAGCAAGGATCCAACGTCCATATCTTCGGCACTGTCGATGGGTGACCCGCCCACGGTCCCTCGGAGGCAGACGGCATACGTCGTTGGCCCTCCTGAATTCGAGGGGTTTTCGGCGATGTAGACGAGGTTGGCGCGATCTTGGGTTAGCCCCACCCAGATCGCCTGCCAATTGTTGGCCGTGGAAAGATTGGAATTCGCCAGCTGCGCGTTGATGCCCGCGAGAATGCGAGCCTGTTGCTGCTCGACGGTCTCTCCGGATGGGCGCTCGGCCGCGCCGGTGGCGGCCAATCCCGCGAGGGTCATCATCACTTGCGTCGTGTTCGTGCTCGTGAGAAACGTAAATTGGTCCGCAGGAGGGTTGGCGGGAGACGTCCCCTTCGAGGTCGTTACCGTGATATCGACGGAGCCTCCTGCCGTGTATGCGGGCGACGTGGCCGTCATTTCGGTGTCCGATTCGACGTTGAAGTTTTGCGCCCCCACGCTTCCGAAATGGACGGCGGTGGCATTGATGAATCCCTTGCCGAGAATCGTCACTCGTGTGCCACCTGCCGAGGGGCCGCAGTTCGGGCCGACGCCCGCGACCGTTGGCTTGCTCCAAGGCCAAGGTGCCGCGATCCCACCTTCGTTGATGCCGATGCCGGGTTGCTTGTCCATCATCGCCCTCCTGGTTCCAAGTCGACGAATCCGACTGCCGTGTGAGTCGGCAAACAAACTAGCGATCGTAATCCTCGGCCAAAGCGGGTCGAGGAGAATCGACGCTCGATGGACCAAGCCTCGATCTGGAAGAGCTCGAGCGCGCCGCGAGACGGCTGATCCTTCGAGGAATCGCAACTAGATGGAGATGGGTTCTATTCGACCCACTTTTGCAATGAACGAGCTTCGCTCATTCGTAGGGCGTGCCCTTCGTGCCGTTGCGAACGACGGTGAGGGCACGCTCGAGTCGTTTCAAGAACGTCGCGCGCACCTTGGAGGCGGCATCGCCCCGGCGGTGTCTGCGCATGGCCTCGGCGTAGGCGAGAATCCACGCTGTCGACAAGCCCGTGGCGAGGATGCGCGCGACGATGTCGTCCTTTCGTTCCCCGACCGCGTCGGCGATCATGGCGGCGAGGTCCACGTCGAACTCGTCCCGCATTTCGCGAGCCCGGGCGCGGAGCGAAGGACTGGCCTCGACCGTGCTCCAGAATTGCGAAACGCCGTCCGTGAACTTGGCGAAGGGATGCTCACGCTCCAGCAGCTCGCGCGCGAGATCGCACAGGGCGGCCAATGGCGATCGACCACGCGGACGGCGGGCAAGCGCGTCGCGGGCGACCTCACGCATCTCCTCCTCGCGATCGAAGAAGAGGTCCTCCTTGCGCGGGAAATAATTGAATACGGTAACCTTGGAAACGTTGGCGACCTCGGCGATCTCCGCGATGGTCACGGCGTCGAACCCGCGCTGGGTGAAAAGCGCGGTGGCCACGGCGGAGATCAGCTCACGCGTTTCCCGCTTTTTCCGCGCCCGCAAGCCATCGTCGTTCGCCATGGGATAAAACTTAACCCGGCTTAAAATTTGATCCAATAAATTTTCTTACTAGACTCAAGTTCATGCGAAACGAAACGGCAGATGTCGCCATCGTGGGCGCAGGGCCCACGGGACTTCTTTTGGCCATCGAACTGGTGCTCGGCGGTGCGTCCGTGGTGGTGCTCGATCGGCTCGCCGCGCCCGACCAGACGATCAAAGCCGGCGCGATGGGCGCACTTGCCGGGGAGGCGCTCGAGCGCCGTGGATTGGGACCGAACATGGACGCCGAAGAGCGCGCGATGCTCGACACAGTTCGCGCGATGGCCAAGAGCGCAGGACCGGAGGGCGAGGAGCTCGCGAAGAGGCTCGGCAAGATTGGCGGGCACTTCGCCGGCCTCTTTCTCATCGACCAGACGAGGCAGCGCGAGCCACACCGACGCTTTCGCGGCGTGCGGCAGCAGGCGCTCGAGCGCATCTTGGGCGAACGCGTGCGGGTGATGGGCATCGACGTGCGCCGTGAGCAAGAGGTCATCGACTTCCGCGACGATGGTCACGGCGTCACGCTCGACGTGCGCACGCCGCAGGGCACGCGAACGCTGCGCTGCGCGTACCTCGTGGGGTGCGACGGCGGCCGCAGCATCGTGCGCAAACGCGCGGGCTTCGAGTTTCCTGGCACCGATCCGACCATCACGGGACACCAGGCCATCGTGGAATTGGATCATCCGGAGCGCCTTTTGCCGCTCGGCTGGCGGCGCACGCCGGTGGGAATGTTCGCCTTTGGCCCGGTGCCTGGCCGCATTTTCGTGGTTCAATTCGATGGGCCGCCACCGGATCGCGATGCGCCCATCACGCGCGAAGAGGTGGAAGGCGCCCTGCGGCGCGTGTCCGGGGCCGATGTTCGCATCACCGCAATGCAAACCGCCACGCGCTTTACCGACAACGCGCGGCAGGCCACGGAGTACCGTCGCGGGCGCGTGCTGCTCGCCGGTGATGCTGCGCACGTGCACTCGCCCTTCGGAGGGCAGGGACTCAACCTCGGTCTGCTCGATGCGGTGAACCTCGGGTGGAAACTCGCGGCCACCGTGCGCGGGTGGGCGCCGGCCGCGCTGCTCGACACCTACACTGCGGAGCGCCACGGCGTGGCAGCCGCCGTCCTCGAGAACACGCGCGCCCAAATCGCGCTGATGCGGCCGGACGTCTTCACCACGGCCCTGCGCAAGATCGTGTCCGACATCATGGCACTCGACGAGGGAAACCGCTTCTTCGGCGACATGCTGAGCGGCCTTCCCACGCGCTACGATCTGGGCAGTGACGATCCGCGGGTGGGAAGGCTGGTCGCAAACCTCGCGCTATCGTTGCCCGACGGCGAGGCAGGTTTGTACTCGCTGATGCACGAGGGCACGGGTCTGCTCGTCGACGGCACCGGCGGCGCAGCCAGCGCACTCGCCGCGCCGTGGTCCGCACGTGTCCGCGTCGTGCGCGTCACCGCCGTCAGCCCAGCGAGCTCGCTGCTCGTGCGCCCCGACGGCTGCATCGCGTGGACGGGCGATGGTGCGGACACGGCGGGCCTGGAGTCGGCCCTCGCGCGCTGGTTTGGCGCCCCGCATTCCCCTTAATGCGTGACCGGGCACAAGGATGGCGGCGCCGCCTCCGAAGCGGTCCCCCAGCCATCCGCACGGATTTGATCGGTCAGCGTGTAGTCCACGACTTGGCCGGATTGGAGCTTCGCGACGGGCACGTAGACCTTGTCGAGCACCTCCCCGCCCACGCGAACCTGGTCGACGAAGCGCACTTTGTCGAACCCCGCCCCCGGTGCGTTCAGCACGATGTGCTGGCCGTTTTCCAATTGGACGTCCACCCGCGCGAAGCGGGGCGGATGCAGAAGGAAATTCCCCGAGCCCGGCATGAAAGGATAAAGGCCCATCACGTCGAACAGGTACCACGCCGACATGGTGCCCAGGTCGTCGTTGCCGGTGACGCCATTGGGCGCATTGGTGAACAGTGTTTGCGCGGCGTCGAGCACCACCGCTGTCTTGTAGGGTTGCCCGAGCACCGCGTACATGAATGCGCTGTGCAGGTCCGGCTCGTTGTTCGGATTGTATCGGAATTGGTTATAATACGCATACGGCCCCACGACCCATTTCTCGTGCGCCGTCTTGCGTGGATCGACGAGCAGATCGTCATAGGCGAAGAACGTATCGAGCCGTTTCGTCGCCTGCTCTCGCCCGCCCATTTTTTCGGCGAGACCAGCGGCATCCTGGGGAACGAGCCATTGGTATTGCCACGCCGTTCCTTCGTGGAAGCCGTCCTCGGACGTGGGCGTGTACGGCTTGTCGGGCGGCGTGTAAAAGTTGCCATCCTGCGTGCGCGGGCGCGGGAAACCTTTGTACGGGCCCCCGTGGTCTTTGTCTTCCACGGTATCGTCCCACACCGCCGTCCAATTCTGTCCGCGTTTCTGGAGCCTCGCCGCATCGTCGGTATGGTTCAACGCCTTGGCCATGGCCGAGAGTGCACAATCCGAGACCGCGTACTCCAGTGTCGCCGAACCGCCGTGCTGGGGATCCGCGTCCTGCCCCTTCTTGACGAAATTCTTGTCGTAAAACGCGAATCCCTTGGGGATGTACGTCGTATTGCCCGCCCGCCCTTGCGAGCGTGAATCGGCCGGCGGAAGCTGCTCCGCATTTTGGAGCATGGCTTGGTACGCATGCTCCTCCTCGCCTTGCAGGAGCCCATAACTCCAGAGATCGGCCATGAACGAGGTGACCGGATCGCCGGTCATGCAGTTGGTCTCGAAATTGGCATATGCCCAACGCGGAAGCCAGCCGCCCTGATCGTGGATGGCAAGGATGGACTTGGCAATGTCACGCGCCCGCGAGGGCAACACCAGCGCGAGAAACTGGTTTTGCGCGCGGTACGTGTCCCATAGCGAGAAGAACTCGTAATAGGTAAAGCCGCTCGCTTGGTGGATGGCCTTGTCGAATCCCACGTATCGCCCGTCCACGTCGTTGCCCGTGAGGGGCTGGAGAAAAGCATGGTAGAGGGCCGTGTAAAATACGGTCCTTTGGTCGCTACTGCCTCCGTCGACCTTCACGCGGGCGAGCTCTCTCTGCCACGCCGCCTGGCTCTCCTGCCGCACGGCATCGAAGGTCTTGAGCTTGCCGTCTCGCATTCCTTCGGCATTCAGGTTCTTGCGCGCGCCATCGAGGTCGACGTGGGAAATGGCCGTCGTCAACGTCACCGATTTCTCGCTCGCCGTATCGAAGGTGATCCAGGCCCCGCGAAGCCCTTCGCCGCCTTCGCTGTGCTTCGAATGGGCGTCGCCGCCGGCCGGGCTCCACGTGCCCTGAGCCTTGAATGGTCGATCGGCCTTGATCTGAAAATACGTCTTGTAACGTGTGCCGCCGCAAAAGCTCTGGGTATCGACGTAGCCTTCGAGCGTGTGATCGTCCACGACGGTGATGCTGCTCGCCTTCACGTCGTGCTTGTCGTTCGCCTGCCCCACGTTGACGAACACATTGCCTTGCGCAGCGCTACCAAAGGTATAGCGCTCCGACGTGGCGCGGGTGAGAGCGGTATTCTCCGCATCGATACCGCCGTATTTGGTCAAACGAACCTTGAAGTACCCGGCCTGCCCTACCTCGCCATCATGGGTGTAGTCAGCACCATATTTGGTGTGATCGAAGGTGGCCGGAGACGAGACGTCGAAATCACTTCCTGTGGGGCCGAGGGTTCCCACCGTGGGGAGCACGGATATCTGTCCGCCCTGCTCCCAGCACCCCGCGCCCGATATGAAGAAGTGCCCAAAGCCTTTGATGATGGAATTGTTGTAGAGGTAACCTGCGTAATGCGCCCCAATGGGGCTCACCTGCGTCATTCCGAAGGGCGCCGCCGCTCCGGGGAAGGTATTGCCATCGTCCTTGGTGCCGATGAACGTGTTGACGAGTCGTTCGTAGTGCTCGAGCGGTGCGGCGTCGGCCGCATCACCCGCAGCGTCAATCGCGGCGCCTCCCTCCGCGGTGGAAGGGGCATCCGGCGCCGCATCGTGCGCACTTCCGCCTGGAGGATTGCCTATCGGCGAATCGGACGAATCCGAACAGGCGAAGAAAAGGGTTCCGAGGGAAATGGAGACCGCCGAAAACGCGGCCGGCGCGCTGTTTCGCAATACCTTCATGGCAGCGATGGTAAGACGACTCGCCCGATCAGGACCGAAAATGCCATCTCACGCGGGCGTCTTCATCTCACCTTCCGCTCGATAGTCGGATATGCCCAGCAGCGACGTCTTGTGCGACAAAACGACAGGTAGGCTACTTTTTGCAGAAGAATCCGACGACGCCGACCTCCGTGCATTGCCCTTGTCTGCACGACCTGAGGAGACGCATGCCAGTCCAGAGCCACAGGGCGCGTCGGTTCCAGCGCAGCGTCCATCCGCCGGTCCAGAAACATCGGGGCAGACGCACGCATCACCAAATTGCTTTTTGCTGGAAAAGCCATTGGCGTTGCCAAGAGGTCGGGCAACGTTTGGAGCGGAGGTTGCGGGGCTCCTACAGGTTGAGAAGCTGCGCATCCTGGCAAATTGGGATGGAAGGTAGTGCGTAGTTTGGCGTCGGGCGCAGCCGTGTATATTGCGACTCTCGACCCAGGACCCGCATGAAGAAAAGCCCCCCGCCATCGCTCGCCGTGTTCGACGAACAGATCCGCCGCAACGCCCAACCGAGTACCCCCGGCACCCGTGCCGAATGGGACGCGACCATTCTCCGCCACGTCAATCCCGACTCCGACGGTGAATGCTCCGTCATCTGGTCCGAACTCGATGCGGCCACGGCCGACGATGCCATTGCCGCGCAAGTCGCCTATTTTTCCCGATTGGGCCGCTCGTTCGAGTGGAAATACCATCGCCACGATGGCCCTTCGAACCTTCCCGAACGCCTCGTCGCCGCCGGATTCGAAGCCGGCGAGCCCGAATCCGTCATGGTCGCAAACGCCGCAGACATCGCCATCGACGTCATTTTGCCCGAAAGCATCCGCATCGAAACCATCACCGACGCCGCGGGCATCGCGCGCATGGTCGCTCTGCATGACCAAGTCTTCGGCGAAAGCCGCCCCGACTTCGGCGAAAGCCTCCTTGCCCAACTCACCGACTCCCCCGACTCGATGGTCCCGTTGCTCGTTCTCGACGGCGACCGCCCCGTGTGTTCCGCCCGCATCGAATTCCACCGCGGCACCGAATTCGCCAGCCTCTGGGGCGGCGGCACCCTCGAATCCCACCGCGGCCGCGGCATCTACCGCGCCCTCGTCGCCCACCGCGCCCGTCTCGCCGTGGACCGCAGCATTCGCTATCTCCACGTCGACGCCATGCCCGACAGCCGACCTATCCTCGAGCGCCTCGGCTTCATCGAACTAACCACGACCACGCCATACATCAAATCAGTTTAATCAAGCCGTTCATTCACCCGTTTATCCATCCCGGGAAGCTCGATGCCCAGAACCGGCGGTTCCTCGCCCGCGATGGAACTCGCTCGGCAAGCCAACACCAATCGTGGCGTCGCGATCGCACGCGGCGTCACGCCGGGCGTGGTCCTCGAGCTCGTGTATCTCGCCGATGACAGGGTCGTACGCCATGCACGCCTCATCAACGAAACTGCCTGGACATGGTCGACCCCCGCGATGGTCAATCCGAACGGGGGCTACGACATGTTGCATAGAACGGCGAGCCCCTGAGGTGATGTTCAGAGGCAGAGTTTCGTCACCGAACGAACACTGATTATGCTGTCGCAGTGCCTTTCAGCGTCGCGCTACGAACCCGCAGCCCTGCTTTCCAGCTTGGAATTGGGCGCCAGGACCCGAGCAAATGCCGCAAGGCAAGGCGCAGCAGCCCGAGGCGCAATCAGCAGCGCTGAGGCATTGGCCGCCAATGAACTGCACACCACGGCCATTGCCCACGTTTTTCGCACCGGCAGGGTCGAACGCGGGGCCACCGACGCATTGGCCACCGTTGTTGTTCGTCGGAGGTGGATTGCCGTTTTCGCCGCCCGCATTTCCCGGCGGAGTATCGTCGATCTGATTCGGCGGGGTGGGCGGCACGCCGTCGATCTCCCTCGCGCGGTCCGCACCGACACACGGATTTTTGCTCGCCGGGTGACGTGTTGCGCAGAGCCCTTTTGGACACGAATTGATGACGAAGTTATCCCCGCCGGTGCACAGCTCGAACCGCGTATCGTCGATGCAGTGGAACGTGTTCGCCGCCTGTTTGACGCACAAATTCTTCGTGCCGGCGAATCCCTCTCGACCCGGTGTCTCTTTATTGTCTTCGTCTACCGCGGGATCACCGCTCGAGCCCGTGCACGCGAAAAGAGTGATGCCGACAATGAGCGACGAGATCACGTAGCCGACTTTGCGAGCTGTCATTTCGACCTCCAGGGCAGCCGTTCGAGGATGACAAGCGTTTCAGCAAGCGATGTGCCTCGCAGCAAATGGGCTTTTCATTCGAGCAATTTGAATATCGAGCTCCCGCGAGCTCCATTTTCGGGACGCAATGGATCCAAAATTTTTGGATCGCACGATCCATCTACCAGCACGCGCCGAACCAGCAGAGCTCACTGTTCGGGCTTGCTCGAGAACCTGCACTCGGCGGCGACGACGGACAACGATTGTCCGCCATTGAGATCGATGAGCGCTTGTTGCACGACGAGCATGCCGCCGAGCCCGACCAAGCGCGCCTCGTTGGCGTGAGCGATGAGACGAATGACCTTTTCGAAACCGCCATGACGCCGGAAGCGCCAAGTCGCGGGCAACGTACCGAGCGGTGTACCGCTGTACCAGGCGGAAGTACGCTGGTCGCGATACAGGGCTCCAGTGGAAAATGGCGATCTCTCGGGAATTCTGACTTTCTCGATTAGCGCTTTCATCGGCACACACGTTGCGTAGTGCGAATTGAACTGGCCCGGACCGACGGCTCGACGGCGAGCCGTGCGCGCGGGCGTTCGATACGACAACAACGTGATGTGAATCCGCAATAGGAGCTCGAATATCCGATGAAGCCCGTCGTCCGATTTCTCACCCTAGGTCTATTTGCAGCATCTCTCATTCCCGCCTGCGCACCTGCAGTGGACGAGGAGGAAACGAGTGAGGAAACCTCTCAACCCATTTCGGTGAGCGAAATCATGGCGCGCGCCCACGAATGGGTCGACAAAGCCGTTCCCTACTGCGGAGGCGTGCGCGGAGGGCGCGATGTGCTTTGCGGCGGCACCTGCAACCGCCCCCCGGCGCCGTGGGACGCCTATCGCAGCGATTGTTCCGGCTATGTCGCGTGGAGTTGGCAACTCGGTGCGGACCTGACCACCGCCACCTTCGTCAACGACCGCGGTGGCGCAAACGGGTGGACCACGATTTCCATCGACAATCTGCAGGCTGGCGACGCGCTCGTGACCAATGGCCACATCAAGCTGTTTTCGCATTTCGTCGCCAGCAACACGATGGATATTTTGGAGGAATACGACTGCGACCGGGTGGCCCGCGAGGCCGTCCAGAGTTTCACACGGAGCGGCAACACCGTGAAATTCGCAGGGGACGGGCGCGTTTACCACGCGATCCGGCGCAATGGGGTGGTCAACCCGCCGCCCGTGCATCGTGCATCGTCGCTATCGGGTGAGGGCAGAGCGGAGATCATCGCCGTGCAGCAAAACGGCGAGGTCGAGGCCTGGTACAATTATGCGGGCTTCGCCCACATGCCGTGGAGCAGCTCCACCATCGTGGGCCGAGGCTTCAACGATCCGGCGCGGGTCCGATTCGCGGACATCGACGGCGATGGCAAGTTGGAAATCATTGCCATCCAAGAAAACGGCGCCGTGCAGGCCTGGCACAACGACCGCGGCTTCACCGAAATGCCCTGGGGCGAGTCGATCATCATTGCCGAAGGCTTCAACGATCCGGCGCGGGTTCGCTTCGCGGACCTCGACGGCGACCGGCGCGCGGAGATCATTGCCATTCAAACGAATGGCGAAATCCAGGCGTGGCACAACGGTCGCGGCTTCGTGTACATGCCGTGGGACGCCGATCACATCATCGGCCAAGGGTTCAACGAGCCGGCGCGCGTGCGGTTGGCCGATCTCGATGGGGACGGGCGCGCGGAGCTGATGGCCATTCAGACGAATGGCAACATCCAAGCATGGCACAACGGCGCAGGCTTCGCGCACATGCCGTGGGACGCGGACGTGGTCATTGGAGAAGGCTTCAACGATCCGGCGCGGGTCCGGCTGGCCGATCTCGACGCCGACGGACGCGCGGAGCTGATGATCATCCGCGAGAACGGCCAGGTGCAGGCGTGGCACAACGGCCGCGGCTTCGTGTACATGCCGTGGGACGCCGACGTGATCATCGCCGAGGGCTTCGACCCCGCGCGCACCTTGCTGCAGTAACGAGCCTTTCCAACTTTTGAAATTGATTGCGACAAATTCTCTTTATAGGAGCCTCCTGATGAAGCGTATGGCACGATTCCTTTTTGCACCGTTGGCTGCCGCATCTTTTGCACTGATCGCCGGGTGCGCGGCCGAGTCGGACGACGAGGTTGGCGAGACCAGCCAGGCCGTTTCCCCGTCGCCCAACGACCAAGCGGCCTTCGAGTTCCTCGTGGGTAGAGGCCTCACGGACTTTCAAGCCGCAGGCGTCGTGGGAAATCTCGATGCCGAATCGGGCATGAACCCGAGGGCGGTGCAATCACCCGGGCTCGGGCGCGGCATTGCGCAGTGGAGCGCCGGCGGCCGATGGGACCAGCTCGTAGCCTATGCCCATCAACGCGGCCGCTCGGAGTGGGACTTGGGTTTGCAACTCGAATATCTGTGGCACGAGCTCGAGACCGTACCCGCATGGGGGCTCGCCAAGCTGCGCGCAACGGGAAATGTCGTGGATGCAACCATCGTCTTTCAGGATAGTTTCGAACGCTGCGGTACGTGCCATACGGAAAATCGCATCAAGTACGCGAAGGCCGCGTTGGCCGCCTACGGTGGGCCTCGCGTGCATCGTGCATCATCGCTATCGGGTGAGGGCAGAGCGGAAATCATTGCCGTGCAGCAGAACGGCGAGGTCGAGGCCTGGTACAACTATTCGGGCTTCGCCCACATGCCGTGGAGCAGCTCCACCATCGTGGGCCGAGGCTTCAACGATCCGGCGCGGGTCCGATTTGCGGACATCGACGGCGATGGCAAATTGGAAATCATTGCCATCCAAGAAAACGGCGCCGTGCAGGCCTGGCACAACGACCGCGGCTTCACCGAAATGCCCTGGGGCGAGTCGATCATCATCGCCGAAGGCTTCAACGATCCGGCGCGAGTGCGTTTCGCCGACCTCGACGGCGACCGGCGCGCGGAAATCATTGCCATTCAAACGAATGGGGAAATCCAGGCGTGGCACAACGGTCGCGGCTTCGTGTACATGCCGTGGGACGCCGATCACATCATCGGCCAAGGGTTCAACGAGCCGGCGCGCGTGCGGTTGGCCGATCTCGATGGGGACGGGCGCGCGGAGCTGATGGCCATTCAGACGAATGGCAACATCCAAGCATGGCACAACGGCGCAGGTTTCGCCCATATGCCATGGAACGCCGACGTGGTCATTGGAGAAGGCTTCAACGATCCGGAGCGGGTTCGGCTGGCCGATCTCGATGCCGACGGACGCGCGGAGCTGATGATCATCCGCGAGAACGGCCAGGTGCAGGCGTGGCACAACGGCCGCGGATTCGTGTACATGCCGTGGGACGCCGACGTGATCATCGCCGAGGGCTTCGACCCCGCGCGCACCTTGCTTCAATAGCGAATTCGTGACGAGGGTCCGGCATCATCGCGCCGGTTCGCGGTAAAAGCTACGGCTGCTTGGACGCCTTGATCGGCTCTCGGCCAATGCCACTTAGAACCAGACCGGTGACGGTACCGCCTCCATCCCTCGTGAATCGAAGACGCGGCGTGAGCATGTCGTCGTCGAAAAACTCGTCCGAGGAAAGGGGAACGAATTTGTGTTTTCCCTGCAAGGGAATCGCCACGAAGAGCGCGCCCCTGCGATCGACCGAGATGACGATGGGCTGCAATCCGCCGTCGACGTATGATCCTGCAAATGCCTGGAACACATCCTCGGATACGGAAATCGCCCGGGGCGTGGGCTCGCCGGTCAATCGTGCTTCCAAACGATCACCGACGAGCCTCGCTCCACCGTCGTAGTTGGACAGAACCGCAACGGTGTACCCGAGATCCGGATACATCGAGAGCCTCGTGCTGGTCCCCGAGGTCGCACCACCATGTCCTGTGATATGAATGCCACGAGCGTAGTCCTGCTCGAAGCCGTTAAGATGCCACATCTCCGTGGGGCTGTATCGCATCAGGAGATCGGTATATTTTCGATCGAGCAGCCTGCCCGCTTGAATGGCCTGCGCGAAGCGCAGCAGATCTTCGACCGTCGTGTACGTGCCGGTGCCTCCGGCCGCAGAAGCTCCGCGCCCGAGTCGCAGTGCCACCGTCAATGGCGCGCCCGGCTCGGTGGCCCGCGTATAGCCCAATGCCAGATTCGGAATATCGTCCTGAAACGCGTAGAAGCCCGAATGGGCCATTTCGGCCGGCTCGAAAATATGCGTACGCACGTATTCCTCGAACCGTTGACCCGACAGTCGCTCCACCACCAACCCGAGAACCAGAAATCCCGCATTGCTGTACGCCTGCTGCGTTCCAGGCTCGAATCGCAGCGGATCGTTGACGAAAAACGGCAGGTAATCCTCGATTCTTCGCAGCCGTTCGGGATTCCCCTCCAGCATTTTCAGGCTGACGTAGTCCCCCAGTCCGGACGTCATCGCCAGCAGTTGGCCTATCTTGACCCTGCGGGCGACATCCTGATTCGGATAGTCAGGCAACACGGCACTCAAAGCATCGTCGAGCGACAGCTTTCCCTCACCCGCCAACTGCAAAACCGAAATGGACGTAAACAACTTTGCCGTAGAGGCCATATTGAACTTGGTATCGAGCTCCACCTTGGCGCCAAAAGCTCGGGACGCGAGACCATAAGCCTGCGCGAACAACGGTCTACCGTGTTTCGCAAAAAGCACGGTTCCCGAGAAACGGTCCTCCTCCACCATTCGTGCAAGCTGCCGGCGCAAGTCGTGGACGATTTCAGCGTCGCCCATTCGGCTCGGATCGCCGGCGCGCTCCGCCGCGGTATCCTCGGTGATGCTGTCCGAGGAGGAGCCACACGCCCACGTAAGAGCAACCATCGCAGCGCACACATACGATTTCCGAAATCGTGACGTCATGGTCCTCGCTTTACTTTCTTCACCCGCACGCGACGCGTGTCCGCATCCACGGAAACCTCCGCGTCGAACAGGCCATCGGCGTCCTCGCGACGAAGCTCCTCGATGATCTTCTGGCGCGCGAGCTCCACTTCCGCTTGCGACGCGCCGGGGTGCAGGAGATGCCGAATTTTTCCAAACAAAGTGTCATGAATGCGCCCGCGCAGGGGTACGACCTGGACCCGAGCGGAGCCGAGCCCCGTAAGCCCGTGCACGCGCTCTTCGATTTCGGCGTCGGTGCCGAGCGGATTGCCCCATATGTCCACCGTCAGACGCACCGTGCCCGAGCCCTGCGCGTGAATGCGCTGGCGCACGCCGGCTGGTGAGGGCGATTGAAAAGCCTCGGTGAGGGCGAGAGCATACTTCTCGAGCTCCTCGCCGTTTGCCACCTCGGTCGGCTCGACGGTGATCCGTTTGCCCACTTCGAGCTCGAGCTCCGCAGGCGCCTGGCTCGTAATGAGCAGTGAGGCCACCGCCAGCGCGGCCAACGCATAACGAGGCCAGCGCACACGCCGCGGCGCAGGTAGCGGAGGTGCGTTTCGCTCGAACTCCGCGAGGAGGTTCTGTCCGAGGGTATCGCGATGATGGGCATCCATCGGAACCGGCTTTCTTCGCAGAGCGCGTTCGAGTTCCCGGCGCATCACGTCATCACTCCCTTTTGGACCGTACCGTTCCACGCGCCGCGGAGCTCACGCACCGCGCGCGAGATGCGTTGGCGCACGGCGGCCTCGCCGCTCCCGACGATCTGCGCAATTTCCACGTAGCGCAGGCCTTCCTCGTACCGGAGTCTCAACAGCTCTTGAACCTCCGTAGGAAGGGCCGCCACGTGCCCGCGGAGTGTCGCCCGCTCCTCGGCCTCCGCGAGGGCTTGGTAAGGATCCCGCACCGCGGACGCCTCCGGCGCCAGTGCCTCGTGATCCGCAGGGCGGCTCGCAGCGCGCGCGCGATCGGCCAGAACATTGCGCGCCATGGCGAGCACGTACGCGAGCGCCGTACCGCGCTCGGGATCCACCTTGGACAGGGCGGCCACGAACTGAAGGAACACCTGCGCGACGACGTCTTCCGCCTCCGCTTGCGTCCGTACGCGGCGCCTCACATATCCGGAAACCGGCTCGTAGAGGGCGCGGTACAGCGACTTGAACGCAGCGCGATCGCCGGACTGGCTCGCGCGGAGGAGTCTCGCATGGCGCGCATCACGCAGGGCCCTGAGGGGATCACGCATGTCGAGTCGGGGCACCGCGCGCGCTACTTGGGCGGGAGGCTCTCATCGAGCGTCGAGCACTGGATCTCCGCCTTCTCGAGCGCCGGAAAGGTCCGACGGAGTTGGCTTGGGATCTCCGCCGCGGGTGGCGTAGAACCCCACAGGTCGAGGTTCAACCCGACGCCGGACTCGTCCAGCCGCCGCGTCACCAAGACCCGACGCGGGCTACCCTCGGCCGCGAGCGCGTCGACCATCTTCTCGGGCGAGGGCATTTCGCCGCTCCCCTTCGGCATGTGAATGGAGATCCGCACGCCTTGCTCGGCGGCGCCGGCCGGAGAGCTCAACGCAGCGCACAACGCGACCGTGATGCCTAGCAGCGATTTTCGCAGAAGTCCCATCGTCCAATGCTCTCTTTCTTCAGGGGCCTGATTGCCACACCCATGAATACGGAGCCCGCCGAAAAATGTGACACGATCGGGTATCGAGAATTTTTCCGTCGTAGGGCTGAGAACTTTTATTTCCTATATGACGCCACGATCTGGCCGACCAGCTTCGCCCAAGGCATGTCGAGGGCGTCGTAGACGGGCCCCGCTTCCGGCCGGCCATTGTCCTTGAGGATCTCGACCATCAGGGTCGCGTAGTCGGAAAGGATGACGCCAGCTTGGCTCAGACGCAGCAGGTTGACCTCGCGCTTGGTCTTGCTGAACGTCCCCGTAGCGTCGACGGCCACATACGCATCATGGCCGCGCGCCGCGGCGGTCATCGCAGGAAAACCCAAGGCCTCCTTCCGTCAGTCCGCGCGGTCCTGGATCATCTGGCGGCCGAGTTCCCCAAAACGGTGCTCATTTAGCGGCTCGGATGCAAAGGGACAACCTTTCCTGACGCGCGGCCGAAATCAAGGGTATGCGCGCATTCGAGCTCTTGGTGACGGATTCGGTCGACCCCGATGCCGAGGCCGTCATCGACGGTGGCCTTGCCGATTTCAACGACGAGGCCACGGGCTACAGCGACCGGCGCGCGCTCGCCGTGACCGTGAAGGATCCGACAACGGGTAAGATCGTCGGCGGTGCAATCGGGCGCTCGTCGCTCGGGCTCCTCTTTCTCGATCTCTTCTACCTCCCCAAAACGCTCCGCGGCGAAGGGCTCGGGACGAAGATTTTGCATCTGTTCGAGGAGGAGGGCCGCAAGCGCGGCTGCCGGAGCGCCGTGCTTTACACGATCAGCTTTCAAGCACCTGGATTTTACGAGCGAAACGGATGGCGCGCGTTCGGCGAGGTCCCTTGTGCCCCACCGGGCACGAGCCGCGTCTTCATGACGAAGGAGCTGTAAGGCGACACTGCATCGAACGCCATGAACGTGCGTCTCACATGAAAAGAAACCGAAAACATCGGTTTCGACCAAAGGAACTTCAATGATTCGGCATCAAACGATTCTCAAGAATAGCTTATTCGTAGGACTTTGGAGCGCCGCCGCCTTGACGGCGGCCGCGTGGATGGCAGGGTGTGGCGACGAAAGCAGCACGCCCGTTATCATCCCGACGGACTCCGGCCCGCAAAATGACTCAGGTGTGGACTCCGGTGACGCAGGTACGGACGCATCGGACTCGGGTGTCCCGGCAGAAACCGTTGCGACACCGGTATTCGCTCCGCCTCCCGGGACATTCGATGCAACGGCGACGGTTGCCATTACCACCACGACACCGGGCGCGATGATTCATTACACGCTCGACGGCACCACGCCGAATGCGTCGTCGCCGATTTACACGTCGCCGCTCACCGTGGTGAAAACGGCAACCTTGAAGGCCATGGCGACCGCGGAGGGATTTCAAGATTCCGATGTTCATTCGGGCGAATACATCATCAAAGTTACGCCCGGCACCGTCGAGGATGTCCACTTCGAACCGAAATCGGGCCGATTCTACAATGATACTGCGGTAACGCTCACGAGTGGAACCGAAGGCGCCACCATTTGCTACGGCTCCGAACCCTCGCAGGCAACGTGTACCGAGGCAGGCACCTGCTGGCCCGGATCGAATACGTACACGGCCCCTATTCCCTTGACGGAAACTCAGACTTCTATTTACGCGGTTGCGTGCAAAGCTGGAATGACGGCCTCCAATAGGCTTCACGAGAACTACATCCTCGCTGCCGACAATCCCACATTCGATCCGCCGGCGGACCGCTACGATCCGGAGCACCCGGTGGCCGTCACCATTTCGACGCGGACCAAGGGCGGCGTCATTCGCTATACGACCGACGGCAGCGAGGCGACGTGCGACAAGGGACCGACGTTTCTCGAGCGGGGCACGCTTCCCACTCCGTTTGGCGAGCGCGATACGGTACTCAAGGCGATTGTATGCAAGGAGCATTACCTGAGTGGTCGCAGCGCGGCCGAGTACCCCGGTAAGACGTGCGTTGGCTATTTTTCAATCCATAGCTACGAGGAGCTCCAACAGCTTTCGCGCTGCGAGGCGATCGACGGCCATCTCTATTACCATGGCGCCGATGGCGACAACGTCACCGATCTCTCGCCCCTCTCGAAGCTGACGCGCATCTCTGGGTATTTGACACTGTCGAGCTCCAACACGCTGAAATCGCTCCGCGGGCTCGAGCATCTGACGAGCGTCGGCGGCAACCTGACCCTGCAGATTCAACTCGCCTTGACGGATCTCCACGGGCTCGAGCATCTGACGAGCGTCGGCGGCAACCTCACCATCGGATACAACTCGAAGTTGCAGCAGCTCGGAGCCCTTTCGGCCCTCACGACGATCGGCGGAGACCTCCAAATCAATGGCCACGAGACCCTCACCGACATCACGGGTCTCTCCAAGGTGTCCAAGCTCGGCGGCAAGTTCACCGTAACCTCGAACAAGATCCTCCCGGAGTGCCAGCCGAAGAACCTTTTGAAGAAACTTCAAGACGGCGGCTACACGGGCACGTTCGATGTCCACGACAACCATGGCACGGGCACCTGCGATTCGATGCCAGCGGCGGCACGGAAAACACCCTAGATTCAGCACACCCATCCGGCAACAACCCGGAACTCGACTTCCCCCTCACCGATGCGCTTCGAGCCCTCTCTTCTACGGACTCGGAGCGCGCGCTGTGTCCGGGCGGTGAACGGCCGCTGTGATGGGGGACTCGATCGTCCAGCCGAGAGATCGATAAAGCGCGACCCCTTCGAGCGTGGCCACGAGAACCCCTCGCGATGCTCCACGAAGCGCGGCGCGCGTGCATAGCTCGTTCATGACGAAGCTACCCAAGCCTCGTCGCCGATGCGCCGGATTCGTTTCCACTTGATCGATGATGGCACTTGCACCGTGGATGGCCATTCGGCCGCTCGCGGCGATGACTTGATCCGCAGCTCGAAGGCGGACATCCGTCGTATGCGGGTGCGTGACGATTTCCATCTCGTAAGGTCCGGGAATCGTCGACGGCGGCATGCTCCGCAAAGGCATCACCATCAGGGTCTCGGGTTCGCTGATGGCCCAAGAGGAGGGCAACGCAATTTCGTCACGGGAGGCACAAATTTTTAGCCAGTGCCTGGCGTCGTAATGCGTTGAACGAGATCGTGAAGGGCGGCGGGATCGTGATCCGGCAAGACGTAGCGCGCGATATGATCGGGACGCCCGACATGCAGGAAAAGGCCTTCCGGCACCTCCACGGGGCCTGCGACACCGCGCGAAAGCGCCCAACCTTCGACCCAGTCGCGGATCAATCCCCGGAGCTGCGCTCCCTTCATTCGAGACATTCTCGAACCACGTTAGAGCCGACCGAGCTCAGGTCAATCGCTTGGAGGAAGGAGTGTCGATACCGGACGGGTACGGCGAGCTCGAGTATGCTCAGGTAGGATTTTACGCCTTTTCGTGGATATTCGAGGTCAAGAGGAGCGCGGGCAAGCGGAGTGCGGTAAGAAGCGGGCCATGTTTCCCGAAGTTCTCGCACCGGCTGGAGATCGAGCGTCACTCGAGGCTGCCGTTCGGGCAGGGGCCGACGCAGTGTACTTCGGGTTGCGTGGGTACAACGCCCGAGCGCGAGCGACGAATTTCGACGAGGAAGAGCTCGCGCAGACGATTCAGTATTTGCACGACCACGGGGTAAAGGGGTACGTGACGCTGAATACGCTCGTCTTCGACGACGAGGTGGCCGGGGTCGAGCGCGCGATTCGGACTTGCGCGGCCGCGGGGGTCGATGCGGTGATCGTGCAGGATCTCGGCGTGGCGAAGCTCGCGCGGGCGATCGCGCCGGCGCTCGCCGTGCATGCGTCGACGCAGATGACGTGTACGGATGCAGCGTCGGTCGAGCTGGCAAAGGAGCTCGGCGCCACGCGCGTCATCCTCGCACGCGAGCTTTCGCTCGACGACATCGCGAAGATTCGCGCCGGCACGGATGTCGAAGTCGAGGTCTTCGTTCACGGTGCCTTGTGCATCTCGTATTCGGGGCAATGCCTCACGAGCGAGGCGATTGGCGGCCGAAGCGCAAACCGCGGGGCGTGCGCCCAGGCGTGCCGGCTTCCGTACGAGCTCGTCGTGGATGATCAGCGCGTCGATCTAGGGGACCGCGCGTACCTGCTGTCGCCGGAGGACCTCGAGGCATCGAGCATCGTCGGAGATCTGGCGCGGCTCGGAGTGTCTTCGCTGAAGATCGAAGGACGCCTGAAGGGCCCCGAATACGTCGCAGCGACGACGCGGCTCTATCGTGCAGCGCGCGATGCGGCGCTCGGGGCGAGCGCCGGACCGACGGACGAAGATCGCAATGACGCGCTGCAAACGTTCACGCGTGGTTCGGGCGTCGGCTTCTTTCACGGTGTCGATCACCAGCGCCTCGTCGAAGGTCGCTCGTGCGATCATCGCGGCCTCCTCGTCGGCAAGCTCGAACGCGTCGAACGCGCACGCGGCCGCGCGTGGTTGTGCATTCGCGCAGAAACGGAGATTGCGCGCGGCGACGGCTTGCTCGTCGAAGGCGGCTTTGCAAGTGCCGGCGAGTTCGGCGGGCGCGTCTGGGAGGTGATCGGCAATACCGCGCCGAATGGATCCGTCGTGCGCGTGTGGCTTGGGCCGGATGCCCAGGTCCCTTCGGACCTCGCGAGCGGACGTGTCTTCAAGACGAGTGCGCCCGGCGTGGAAAAGCGCATTCGGGCGCGCGATGCGGCGAACACGAAGACGCCTCTTCGCATGAAGATCTCGGGCTCGATCGGCGAGCCGTTCGTGCTCGAGGGCTCGGCAGGGGAGCGTCGAGCGCGTGTCGTT
Organism: Sorangiineae bacterium MSr12523; assembly: GCA_037157775.1. Taxonomy (NCBI): domain Bacteria; kingdom Pseudomonadati; phylum Myxococcota; class Myxococcia; order Myxococcales; family Pendulisporaceae; genus Pendulispora; species Pendulispora brunnea. Next base: position 620,458 of record CP089982.1, on the reverse strand, counting down.
GGCGATGGCTCGATTGAAGCGGCGCGTTCCGCTCCTGTCGACGAGGCGACATTGCGCGACAAGCTTGGGCGCCTCGGTGATACGCCGTTCGAGCTCGACACGTTGGAGATGGCGTTGCCGCCGCACGTGATCGTTCCGCTGTCGTCGGTAAACCGCGCGCGCAGGGCACTCGTTGCAGCGCTCACCGAACGACTGCCCGTCGCGCTCACGGACACGGGCGCCGAGGAGTTGCTCCGCGCGGCCGTGCCGCCCGACCGCGCGCCGCCGCAGGGTGGGCTCTATGTGCTCTGTCGCACGCTGGAGCAAGCCGCGAGCGCGTTGGATGCCGGCGCTGCAGGCGTATATCTCGACTTTCTCGAGCTCACCGGAACCGGTGAAGCGGTGCGGGCGCTGCGGACGCGTCCGGGAGCATTCATCGGCGTAGCCCCGCCGCGCATTCGAAAGCCGGGCGAAGAGAAGATCGATCGTTATCTGGCGTCCCTGTCTCCCGACGCAGTCCTCGTTCGCGGGCTCGGCGCGTTGCGTGAACTCGATTCGACACGATCCAATATTGGCGATTTCTCTCTCAATGTGACGAACCGCATCACGGCCGCGGAAGTGCTCGGTCGCGGGCTCGATGCCTTCACGCCATCGTTCGATCTCGATGCCTCCCAGTTGCTCGTTCTCGCGCGCACGGGCTTCGGTCCATGGATGGAGACGGTGCTGCACCATCCAATGGCGCTCTTCCACATGGAGCATTGCGTGATCGCTGCGCTGCTCTCGGAAGGCCGCGACTACAAGACGTGCGGTCGACCGTGCGAGAAGCATCGCGTCTCGCTGCGCGATCGCGCGGGGATGGATCATCCGGTCGAAGCAGACGTCGGCTGCCGCAACACCGTTTTCCACGCCCGCGCGCAAAGCGCCGTCCAGCTCCTCCCGGAGCTCGTGCGAGCGGGCGTGCGCCGCTTCCGAATCGAGCTCGTACGCGAGACCGCGGAAGACGTTCGCCACCTCGTGACCTCGTACCGCCAAGCCATCGACGATCCGTCGAGCTCGTCGCGCATCTGGAAGACGCTCCGCACCGACAGCGGTTACGGCGTCGTCAAAGGATCGCTGCGCGTTCTCGGATGACAGGAAAAACCTGACAGGAAGCTGTCAAGAGCCGGTGGCAGGGTCAGGAGCGTCGTTCATCGACGCTCCCACCAACACTCTTGGAGATTCCCGTGAAGAACAACAGCATCAACTGGTTCGAGATTCCCGCCCGCGAATTGGACAAGGCGGCCGCCTTCTACGAGAAGACCTTCGATACGAAGCTACGACGCGAGGTGTTTGGCGGTGAGCCGCACGCCATCTTCCCCGTCGAGAAGGATGCAAAGGGCGTCACCGGAGCGCTCGTCTCCGCTCCGCGCCTCACCCCCGGCGCCGGAGTCCTCATCTACCTCGACGCCCCCGACGGCGTGAAAGCGACGCTGGCGCGCGCCAAGGCCGCCGGCGCCAAGGAGATCGCGCCGCACACGTCCATCGGCGAGCAAGGCTTCATCGCCATCATCGCCGACCTCGAAGGCAACCAGATCGGATTGCACTCGATGCAGGCCTAACGTCGCCCGGAACTGACTCCCGAAGTTGCGCACATCGGCGCAATACCCGCTGTCGCTCGCATGAGCAACCACACCGATCACGCCGCCGGCGGTGAATCTTATCAATGCCTCGTTGCCATTGTGTGGGCATTTCACTGTCCGGTCGGCTGGTCAGTTCCACGAAGGACTCTGCTCGACACTTGGAGATGACAGGGGGCCAAAGATTGAACTTTGGAGTTCGGGATATCCCAACATGTCATCCGACGATTGCGACTCCGGCGACCTGACGACGGAAGATGAATGGCGCGGACGGGGCGGGCATCGAATTTGGGTTGCACGCCCAATCCGATCGACAAACATGGAGTCTGTCATGAAGGTCATTCGATGCCTATCCGTAGCATGGATTCCCGTGCTCCTCGGCTGCGCGTCTGGTTCCGACGAGCAGGCGCAGACGACGATTCGCGTGCACTACCCGGTTGGCGCTCGGACGCTGACCCTCGCGACGGATCGCGGGACTCGAACGGGGACCGCACTCGGAGGCGATACTTGGGAATTCTCCTTCACCGAGGTTGCCTCGGCGTTGAGCGTCAAGCCCGTGCTCGACGGCGTGCCTGCGCGCGGTCCCGACTACAAAATAGCGGCGGGGCAGAGGGTGGACATCTATCCACACTTCTTCCAGACGCGGGGGAGCGTGAGCACACGTTGGCCGGAGTTCAAATCGAAGGTGCACCCCCGACCCGATGGGATGGGGCGCCCGATCGAGGTGTACGTGCCCCCGAGCTACGAGGAAAATCCCACCGCGCGGTTTCCGGTCATCTACATGATGGATGGTCAAGCCATGTTCAGCAATTGGGTCATCGGGACGGCGGTGTTGGGCGATGCGCTCGTCGACGATGCCCTCGATGCAGCCGCCGAGACGGGTGCGATCGCGGAGTCGATCGTGGTGGGCATCGACAGTCCGGTGTTGGCCAATTCGTCGGACCCGTTGGAAGACCGACATCTGGAACTCACCCCCACCGAGGCCTTCGACCCGACGGGTAGCGTGAAGAAGAGCGGCGACGGCCCCAAGTTCTTGGCGATGCTGGTGGACGAGCTCAAACGGCTCGTCGATGCCGAGCTGCGAACGCGGCCCGCGCGCGAGACCACGTTCATTGGCGGCGGATCGCTCGGAGGGCTCATGTCCGTCTATGCGGGCGTGACACGCGGGGACGTGTTCGGAGGCATCGTGTCGCTGTCCGGGTCGGCGTGGTGGGACGATCGCCTTGCCGTACGCATGGTCCGTGACGCGAAGACCGGTCCGAAGCAGACGTTGAAGGTGTACGCCGACGTCGGCGGCGGCGAGGATTATCCGGACACCGACCTCAAAGACATCATGATCGCGAGCAATCGAGCTCTCTTTCAAGCCTACACGGATGCAGGCTACGTCGAGGGACGCACACTCATGACGTTGGTCACCCCGGTGCTCGATCCTGGCCACGAGCACAATGCCACCCACTTTGGAAAGCGGATCCCGTCGGCATTGGCCTTCGTCATTGGACCGGGGCGTTAGCGCATGGTCACTGGCGCAAACGCAGCAACAGGACGAACACCACCGGCATCAAAACCAACACGCCAATCGAGGGCCAATCGATGGCGTGCTCCATATGCCATACCGTGTAGAGCGAGCCACCATGGCTCATGAGCTGCTGGGCCGTCAAAAGTCCAAACGGCACGAGGAGCCGCCGGGGTTCGTACCAAAGGCCGGCGGCAATCAGCAGATTCAAGCCAATGAAGAGCGCGTGACGCCATGTTGGCTCGTCCGGCACGGGTGCGACGACACGGTAGACATGAAAAAGCGCTGCACACACGAAGATTGGCGCCAGTGCACGGAGCACGAGCCGTACCTTCGCGTGAGCTCCCTCGGAACGAGACATCACCGATTCGAGATATAGCCTGCCGATTACCCCGCCGCGAGCACCAGGCGCGTCGGCAGCAGCGCCTGGTACTTCGCCGCCAGCCCCGCCGAGAATCCCGCGCCCTCGTTGGTTACGACGAACAGCCCGAGCCGGTGCTTCGCCGTCGCAGCCGCGTCGAACGGCTTCCATCCACCGTCGACCCAAGCCTCGGTCCATGCATGCCCGAAGGCGAGCGGCCTCTCCATCTTCATCAGCACGAGGCCGCAGATGACGCGCGCCGCGATCCCATTGGCGCGCAGCAACGCCGCGAGGAGCACCGCATGCTCGGTGCAGTCCCCCTCGCCCCGTTTGGCCACGATCGACGCGACATCGAACCCGCGCATCCGGTTCTTCTTGGTGATGAACTCGGCCACGAACGCCGTGAGCGCCGCCGCTTTTGGCTCGCCCGCCTTCTTCTCGAGGTACGCCTTCGCAAGCGCCGCCGCGGGCGCAAATGCCGGCTCGTCGTAGTCGAGCAAGAAGGAAGGCCGGGTGAAACCTTGCGGCCGATCCGCCGTCACCGGCCGGTACTGCGCGAGCCGCACACGGACGCCATCGGCCGTCGCGTCCACCTTTCCGTGGCTCGCGCGCAACGCCGCGGCCAGCGCCGCGCTGTCATCGCGTTTGAGCGTGAGGTGCACCGGCCCCTCGAGCGCGACGTCGCCTTCCATCGTGAGGGGTATCACGTCGAGGAACGGCGGCGTGTCCTCGGCGGCCCGCGCGGGCGATACGGCGAGCAGCCCCCCGCCCGCCACGAGCCCGAGCCACGCACGCCGGCTGATCGCGCCGTTCACTTGTGCGACTCGAGGACCGCGCGCTCGAACGCGATCTCGATCGCCCCCATCTTGAGCCCCATCTGCGTCGTGCGCGCGTCGGCATCGAGTGTGGCGCGCAGCTGCATCTCGCCGTGCGTGATGTCGAACGCGTTCGCGTCGCTCGTCGCCTTGTACGTCGTCGGCGTCATCCCGGTCGGATTGGCACCCGACGAATAGCCGCTCAAGCTCAGCTCGCGGACCTTACGGCCGCGCAGCATCTTGTCGCGCACCTCGGCACGCTGGCGCCACGAGGCCCAAATCGGGTTCTTGCTGGTGAAGTCCCCCTTCACCGCCTTGCCGCTCTTGGTCCCCTCGACGTGGTACTTCCCGCCCGACTTCCGCTCGACGGTGAGCGACTCGGATTGCTCGCCCCCTTCCTCGGAGAGCGTGCGGATCTTCGTCGCGATCCCGTCCTTGCTCGACTCCGTCACGCGGACCGACTCCATGCTCATGAGCTCCGTCGCCGAGCGGCGCACGAGCATCGTCGACGACTCGATCTCGACGTGCGTCCCTTCCGGCGTGATGAAGTGGCGCTCGAGTGTGTAACCCATGGGCTGCTGCTGCACCTTGGCCAACAGGATCTCGAGCTCATTCGGCGCGGTCGGCTCCTCGGCGTTCTTCTTTTGGAGGGTCTTGGCGACCGACTCGGCCACCCTCTTGAAGGTGGCGCGGTAGCCCAGCTCGTCGTGCATGCACAGGAGAGTGTCCCCCGCCCGACCGAAGACGGCGATCTTGAGTGCGCCGAGAAGCGGCTTGCCGGTCTTCTCGTCGATGTACTGCAGCTCGGCCAGATAGTACGGCACGTTGCCGAGCACCGCGGCGTCGAGCATCGTGATCTGGTTCTTCGGCTCCTCCTTCTGCACGCCGCTGATCAGCGAGCGTAGAAGGCTCCCGGTCGACGGCGCGTCACCGCGGAGCAGGCAGATGACCGGCTGCTCCGCCCCGATCGGGATCGTGACCTGCGGCACGTTGTTCTTGGCCTCGAAGGTCGGTTGCGCCGAGCTCTCGACGGACACCGCGAGGTTGCCGTCGCCCGACTTCGCGCTCACCGCTTTGAGTCCTGTCGACTCCCGCACGAAAAGAGTGTCGGCGGTCACCTCACCGGCGCTGTTGGCCGGAGCAGCTGGCGCGCTCGCCGCGGGCTTCGCAGCGACCGGGGTGCCAGTACCACCGGAGTTGGCGCCGCCACACGCGGCGACGAAGAAGGACAACGAAAGAACACCCCATGAGAAGTTGGTGCGCATTGCGCCGCCCGCATAACATGGTGCTTGACCGCGGGCAACACTCCGCGCCGACGCTGCGCCCCGACAAACGTCTCGATCGCAGCAATCGGCCATAAAGGCCAAGAAAACAAAGTCGTTACGTCGCGGGAGGTGCGTTGCCGGTCCCACGCGCAAGGCGCGCCGAACCTTCCATTCCGTTGTTGAAGACGAGAACGCGAATCTGCCAGCCCCCGAGACGCGTCATGCTCTGCCAATTGTTCTTGGCCGAATCCCACCGGCCGACCTCGTGCTTCGTGTTGACACCCCAAAGTACGTTGTCGCGATCGAAGGCCACGCCGAGCAGCGGCTGGTGTCCGAGCTGACCGAGGTTCTCCCAGCCATCGTGCGCCGCGTTCAACTTGCCCACGGTGTGATCCGTTCGGACGCCCCACAACGTACCTTTGCGGTCGAACGCGATGGAGAGCAGCTTCCAGCCTCCGACGTGGCCCAAATTCTTCCATTTGCGGCCCTCCGCATCCCATCGGCCCACGTTGTTGTCCGTGCCGACGCACCACAAGGTGCCATCCGAGTCGAAGGCGATGGCGAGCAGCTTCCAGCCACCGAGACGGCCTTCGTCGTCCCATCGATTGGTACCCGAGTCCCATTTGCCGACGTTGTTCGCGCTGCCGACGCACCAGACCTGATCCTTCGGGTCGAAGGCCAGATCGATCAACTTCCAGTTTCCGATCTTGCCGAGATCGTTCCAGCCGTTGGTGTCGTAATTCCACTCGCCCACGTTGTCTTCCGTGCCAACGCACCACATGATGTCGTTCATTGGTTTTGCCTCACAATTCGTCCTTGTAATCGACGGGCGTGCGCCACGGGAGCAGCGCGTATTTCAAGCTCGTCAGCAGGTCTGCGCGATCTTCCTGTGCAACTTGCGCATAGGCGCCCGCTCGATAATTGAGCGTGATGGCGCTGCTCATCAAATAAGGACAACCTGTGGGACCGTTCGCGATGGAGCTATTCGATTCCATCGCGTCGTAGAGCGTGTCCCACGACTCATTCTTATTTCGTGAGATGTACACGTAGGTATAATTACTACTGAATCGATTGTTGTAAAAGCAGATATACGCATACCACTGGGTCTGGCCCGGCGAAGCTTTTCCGATTCGATAGCGGAAGCCCACGGCCGCTGTGTGCCAGAACGCGCCGCTGTAGACGCAGTCGAATGGCCGCGTTTCGTAGGAGCCAATGATTTGAGGAATTTTCAGACGATCGACCCAGCCATACCAGTGAATCCAGTCGTCCAGGATCAAGTCCTGATCACACTGATTCTCGATGACGCCCACGATGCCGTTGTTTCCCGCGGTGGAGACGAGATCGTCGAGCATGCGATGGGTTTGCTCGCGCGGATGGTTCGCGTTCTTCTCTTCCGCAACGGGGCTCTGATTGTACCAAGCGCAGAATGCCCTTGCCGCGTTGAACATTTGGAACAGGTCCTTCGCTCGGCTGACCAGCGTCCAAAGGTTCAGGGCCAATTCATTGGTACCGCGCCGAACGTATTCGTAGCTGCGAACACCCCGCGCTCCCCCAGCCGTCTCGGTGGAAACGACGGGAGCGCCCTTGCCGGAAAGCGATGCATCATTGCTCGGCGGCAGCTCGAGCCGCATGTACTCTTCATAGGATAAAGGGTTGAACCCCTCATCGCGTGATTTGGGTTGCATGGCCCCGTCGGTGAGCAACGCCTATGCCTGCGCAGTGGAGGCCGAATTTACATCGGTGCCATCTGCGCCGCGTCGCGGATCGACGCACGCATGTCATCTGCAGACGCTGCGCGAGCGAGCGTGCTCGATCATGCGCTGCGATTTAGAGCGGTGCTGGGGCCAGGCGCCATTCGAAGGCGCCCTCGCTCTCGTGCCGTAGGTTCCGAATGTGTCTCCAGTTCACGGCACGCGCATAAGTCGCGGGAGGATTCGCCAAGCGGTCGCGATTGTCAGCGGGGCGCCCGATGCGCATCTCCTCGAGGAGCGCGATCGATGCTTCCAAATCGACGACGGACTCGATCACCAGATCCATCGGCCCGGTGAGGAGGCCGCGCTCATGAGCCCAGATCCAATCGTCCCATCCAAATAAGGAGCCGAAGTGCGTCACGCGAGCATCGGCCCGCGCGACGGCGAAACCGCAGCTCCCAATCTGATAGACTCCGAATGCCCACCAGTTGGCGCTCTCGTGCACGCCCGACAAGCGAACCGATTGCTCTGCAAGCAGCCTTTCCAAAATTTCGTAAAAGGGCAGTTCTCCCTCGCGGTATGGATGCTGCCGATACGGAATGAAGGCCGGAGGCAGCGGCTCTTCGAGCGTGATCGCAAATCGCAGGTTCTCGACCTCGTGATCGCCCTCGAGAGGCGGCCAGATGGGCTCCTCGCAGGGCGCGCGCTCCAGGATCTCAATCGACCGGACCCATTGCCCCCCCACCGTCTCGATCCGTCCGGGTAGATGCCGTTCGCCCGGGCGCACCGCGAGGGGAACATCGATGGGCCAATCGACGCAGGTCAGCGTCGCTCGGAAACGGTCGCAGGGCTGGTCCCAGGGACCGAGCCGCTCGAACGAGGCATCTGGGTCCAACAGCCGATAGCCTCGAACCTCGTGAATCTCGTAAGGGCGATGGAGCATCGGGGTCACGATGATCGCAAGACGACCATATCGTCAAGGTCGATCGAGTTCGATCTTGGGGGCCCCTCGGCCAATCCATCCCTCCCATTGAAGACTATTTGTCCGGAGAGTCCGGAAAGTGGCGGCGGTTCCAACGGTATTCGGGCCTTCCTATCTTCCGTTCATCTCGGACAAAGGAAATACGATGAACTCCACCGGTACCGGTGTGGATACCACCACACAAAAACGGATGGTCCTAGGCGCTGTCTGCCTTGCGGCGCTAGCGATGCCTCTCAGTTTCACCGGCCCGGCAGTGGCCCTGCCGGCGATCGCGCAAAATCTCGGCAGCAGCGCGATCGCACTGAGCTGGGTGACCAACGCGTTCATGCTCAGTTTCGGTAGCTGCCTGATGGCCGCGGGCGCGCTGGCGGACCAATTTGGCCGCAAGCGCCTGTTCGTCGGCGGCGTCGCCGTCTTCGCGCTGACCGCCCTGACCGCGTCGGCGGCGCCGAACATCGTATGGCTCGACGTGTTGCGTGCCGCGCAAGGCGTGGCCGGGGCCGCGGCGTTCTCCGGCGGCGCAGCGGCGCTGGCGCAGGAGTTCGACGGGTCGGCCCGCACGCGCGCTTTCAGCCTGCTCGGGACCACCTTTGGCGTCGGACTGGCGTTCGGCCCCATCTTGGCGGGATTCATGATTCAGCACTTTGGCTGGCGCTCGGTCTTTCTCAGCGTCACCGTCATCAGCACCTTCGCGCTGGTGTTCGGAGCCCGCTGCATGCGCGAATCGCGCGACCCCGACGCGGTCGGCCTCGACTGGCCTGGCGCCATCAGCTTCACCGCCGCACTGACCCTATTTACCTATGCGGTGTTGCTGGCGCCCGACAGCGGTTGGACCAGCATCCCCGTCGTGCTGTTGCTGGTGGGTTCCGTGGCATCGATGGTGGCGTTCGTGATGGTCGAGAACCGCGTGCGCCGGCCCATGCTCGACCTATCGCTGTTCCGATATCCTCGCTTCATTGGTGTGCAGTTTCTCGCTGCTGCACCCGCCTATTCTTATGTCGTGCTCCAGGTGCTACTGCCGATCCGTTTCATCGGTATCGAAGGCTATAGCGCCGTCGAGGCAGGCCGCATGATGATCCTCCTGTCCGCCCCCATGCTGGTGGTGCCCATGCTTGCAGGCATCCTCACGCGCTGGGTGTCGGCCGGGCTGATTTCCGGCGTGGGACTGCTGATTTGCGCGGGCGGCCTGGTGTGGCTGGCGCAATGCGCGCCGGGGCAGCCGGCCGACGTGCTGGCGCTACCCATGCTGCTCATTGGATTCGGCATCAGCTTGCCGTGGGGTCTGATGGATGGCCTGGCCGTCAGCGTCGTGCCGAAGGAGCGCGCCGGAATGGCCACCGGTATCTTCAGCACCACACGGGTCGCGGGAGAAGGCATTGCATTGGCCATCGTCGGTGCGCTGCTCGCCGGGCTGGCGGAATCCGCTCTACGCACCACGCCGTCTGCCAATTCGTCGCCCGCACTGCCGGAAGCCGCACATTGGCTCGCGATGGGCGAGGTGCCGCACGCGACATCGCTGCTGCCGGGCACCCACCACGAGGCGTTGGTGTATGCCTACGGCGAGGCGTTCCACATCCTGCTGTACATCCTCGCGACGATCACGGTGGTGTCCGCCGGCATGGTCTTCGGATTTCTGAGCCAGTCAAAGCTGCCGCACTTGGCTGATCCCGAGCCCGACGCCCAGAGCGCGGTGGGTTGAGAGCAGATTGAGCGACGAATGCCATGCTCGCGCAAGCTGCTGCCTATTCGCGATTCACGCGGAAGAGTCGCTCGGAGATGAAGTCGACGAAAACGCGAACCTTCGGCGAGAGCTGCCGGCTCGAGGCCCAAAGCGCCCAAAATTGCCCATGGTCCTGGAGATACCGCTCGAGCACGGGTTGGACGGCGCCGGCCTTGATGGAGTCGCGCGCGAGGAAGTCCGGCATATAGGCAATCCCATGGCCGTCGATGGCCGCGGCAAGGACCGCCTCCATGTTGTTGCACGTCATGGACGCGGTCAGACGAAGTTGTGACCACGCCGGATCTCCTGACAACGTCCAATTCTGAAGCTTTCCCGTGGTGAGGAAGCGAAAACGAATGCAATCGTGTTGCTTCAAATCCGACGGCACCCGCGGCACACCTTTGCGCTTCAAATATCCGGGGGACCCACACAAAACGAAGCGAAAGGTTCCCAGGCGGCGCGAAATCAGTCGTGACTCCGGGAGGCTTCCACTCCGAATGGCGATATCGACGCCCTCGTTGACGATGTCGACGAGGGCGTCATTGAAGTCCAGATCGAGTTCCACCTCGGGGTGCAGGCGGCGAAACTCCGGCAAGACCGGCAGTAGAAAGCGGTAGCCGATGGTCGGCAGGCTGACGCGCAGTCGCCCTCGGGGTGCCTGCGCGACGTGCGAGAGCATGGTCTCCGCGTCTTTCAGGTCCTCCATGATGCGCTGGCAACGTTCGAAGAATAGCTCGCCCGCCGCCGTCAGACGAACGGTGCGCGTCGTGCGCTGAAACAGGCGCACCCCCAGGTTCTCTTCGAGCTTCGCGATGCTCTTGCCCACCGCCGACGCCGTCAATCCGAGCGCACGCCCCGCGGCCACGAAACTCAGAGTCTCGGCAGTTTTGACGAAAACGACGATCCCGCTGAGGCTATTCATGTGCGTTCACTAGCACACCCGTTTCACGACCTTCGGCCGTATTGCGGGCCGCCGTTCTCGGTAGGACATGGAACACCTCCGAAGCGGAATCTGTAAGAAACGCATTTCCTGCGCGCAAGATGATCGCGTGGCTCATCCCGCGATCCACGACCGCATGGGAAGTGCGTGCATCACTCAGCCAGCTTTCATGCGTGGCGCGATATGACCATGAAATAGCCGCATGGCTCCGCAGTGGGGTTTGCAAAGCCATGCTCTACGTTCGCTTGGAAGAAGAGCGAGTCTCCCGGGCCTAGATGCTCTTTGGATCCTTTGAATTCCACGACGAGATTACCTATCGTGACCACGATCTGCTTTTCCGTTCCAGGGGGATACGCTGGAAGCAACCCTGTGGAGATCCCCGCCGGTAAATAGTGGTAAATCAGTTCGACGCGTGTACCGCCCGTGGCTGGTGACACGATGTGTCGCTCGAAGCCGGTTTCGGGGTCGCGAAAGACGGGACGGGCCGTCTTGCGCATGAGCACGATAGCCCCTTCGGATGCGTTTCCACCAAGCAGCTCCGTCAATGATGTCTGCAGCCCGCGGGCAATTCTCGTTGCAATGCCAACGGTTGGACTCTTCTCGCCGCGTTCGACCTTGGAAAGCATCGCGCGACTAACCCCCGACTGCTGGGATAGTTGCTCCAATGTCATTCCGGCAGCGTCGCGCAATTTGCGGACGCGAGCGCCCAACGCGAGCGAAAGGTCGTCGCTTCCGTCTTCCTCCTCACTTGCATTTCTGCTTCTTTTTTTCACCTTGCTGCCTTTTGCGGTCGTCACGCGAGCCCTCGAAACCGGCGCCATCTTCCACTATAGAAGATGAGTTCTGGCACCGATGATGGAGGCTACCGTCGCGGGCCAGAGGCAACAAGCCCGCGCTTTCGAGCGAGAGGGCCTGGCAAGTGATGCCGTAGCGCTCTCCGCAGCAAGGCCGACGGCACCTGGGCGCCTTCTGCGCGGTTTCGAGACCCTGGGGCTTGCAATTTCTTCTAAAGGAGATACGGTTCTCAACATCGTGACGGCATCATGAAACTGATTGCGAAAGGAAAGGACTACGCATCCTTCGAGTTCGGCGACCTGAAGGTCGTTGCGCTACGGGATGGATACGTCGATATGCCTCCGACACGACTGCGGCAGGAGTCCGGAAGGCCTTTCGATACGCCACCTGACGGGGTTCACCTCGTCGACGGCCAACTGCGGCTGTCGGTCAATGCGTTCCTGATCATCGAGAATGAGCGCTCCGTCCTGATCGACACCGGCGCAGCAGACACGTGGCATTCGACGATGGGAGCGCTTCTGGACGGAATGCGGGAAGCGGGAATCGATAGAACCAGCGTCACGCACGTCGCGTTGACCCACACACACGAGGATCATGTGAATGGGCTCATCGCCGCAGACGGTTCCGAGGCTTTTCCTCGAGCCGAACGAATATTCCTTGCAAAGGAAGAGATATCGATTTTCAGTGGCCGATTGGCGCGTCTACGAGATCGCGCAACCCCAATCGACGACGAATTCCCCATCAGCAAGCACATCGCTGCGGTCAAGGCTGCCGGACATTCGCCGGGCCATACCGCCTATGACATCGAAAGCAGCGTCGGACATTTGATCGCTTGGGGTGACACCGTTCATGTCCCATCCATTCAATTCGCACGCCCAGAAATTACGTGGCAGTGGGATGACGATCCATCGAATGCACGCAAGGCAAGGATGGTCCTCTTGAATCGCGCTACACGACCAAACCATTTCGTAGCTGGAGCGCATCTGGACTTTCCTGGAATCGGACGTGTGACGAAAAGCGGCAATCAATTCGTATTCCACGCCATTGACTGAACGCAGCGTGGCGGGCCTTCGCGCTGCACTGGCGCTCGGCGCCTGACGCGTTTCGAGCCCGGTGACCTCATTTTCTACGGCCGTCCAAAACGACATTTCAAAGGGAACAGTGATGACCATTCAATTGCGCAACCCATCCACGATCGCACCGCCCTTCTCGTGTTATAGCCATGGCGCCTCCGTGCCCGCCGGCGCAAGTTGGCTCTATGTTTCCGGTCAGGTGGGGGCCACACCCGACGGCATCGTTGCGGAGGATCCGGAGAGGCAGATGGAGCTGGCCTGGGACAATCTGTTCGCGGTGCTGACGGATGCCGGCATGACGGTGACCGATCTCGTCAAGGTCGAAGGCTTCGTCACCCGGCCTGACCTCGTGCCACTCTATCGCAGGGAGAGAGAGAAGCGACTAGCCGGTCACGCCGCCGCCACCACCTTGGTCATTGTCGCCGGTTTGGCGGAATCCAACCTGGTCGTCGAGATCCAAGCCGTCGCTGCCCGAGTGTGAGCTGCTGATTTCCGAGGTTTCCCCTCGAAGGGGGATCATGGGGTCGCGGCCCCCGGCGCGCCGCTCCGAGAGAGAGCCGTGAGTATTTGCTCTCCATGTGTCTCCACTCTGGAGAGCAACTCCGGGTCATTTTGCATGCATCTTGCACGCGTATCTCTGGAGACGCATCCATCGAGACGGTACACGGGTGTCGTGACGTGTGACGGGTTGCTCCAATGCCCGCGCGACGACCTCAGGCTCTTGTTGTCTCGGTCGTCCTGTCGTGAGTTACGACGGGTGCGGCGCTTTTGCAGCAGGCTCAGGTCCTCTCCGCCCCGACACGCCTCGAGTACGTGCGCCGCGGAAGCTTCCAGTTCGAGTATGAGGATTGCCTTTGCGTCGCCGTCGAGTGGCGCAGGTTACGCGTTATTCCTTAGTACGTTACCGCAATGACGATGTCGTCTTCTGAGTACGGAATCTCCCACTCGAACAAGGAGCTCGTCATGTTTGATGCTGTCAACAAACTCAACGATGGATTGAAGGCTCTAGGAGAGAAGTATCTCGAGGGGCTGAATTGGCCGGCGACGAAGGAGGAACTCATCGCCAAGGCCATCGAGAACAAAACGCCCGAAGGTGTCCTCAATCAATTGCGCGCATTCCAGCTCAAGGACGGAAAACGCTACAACAGTCTGAGCGAGATCACCAAGGCTGACAAGTACAACAAAGCCCAAGGTACGACCACTCAGTAACCGGTGAGAATGTCTTGCCGGTAGCGAGCGCCTCGCGTTTCGCGATGCGGGCGCTCGCCTCCGGCTTGCCATGGCCAAGCTCTGGCCGGCAGCACGGCCTCCGTGCATCTTCCAAACCGCTGGGACCACCACCACGCGCGCAAACGCCCATTTTGTTCCTCATCGGTCAGCTTTCGTTCGCGCCCGTCTTCAGGGGATCGTAGGGACGACGGAAGGCCCTGAAGGAGAGCGAGACCATACTGATCGCGTGATCCTCACGAGTGCCCGCGCTGAACCTGTAAATATCATGTCAGTCGCAATGGTCACTCAACCGCCGCGAGAATCTCCTGGACGAGTGCCTCGGGATTGGCCGTTTGCCACACACCTCGCAACTTGCCGTCGCTGCCGATCAGGAATGTGCGAGGGCTATATTCGCCGCGCGTTGGCACTTTGAAGGCCTGCGCGATATGGCCATCTGCGTCGGTGGCGAGATCGAACGGCAGCTTGTGTTCGGCGATGAAGGCTCGGTGCGATGACGCGTCTCGCGCCGAGACTCCGACCACGACGACGTGATGCTTGTGCAGTGCGCTCCAGTGATCACGCAGCCCGTGTGCTTCGCGAAGGCAATCGGGATTCTCATCCGACGAACAAAAGTAGACAGCTACGGGTTTGCCCTTCTCCGACAACAGCGGAAGCTGAAAGCCATCCTGCAATGTCAAAGTCACATCAGGAGCCGGCGCGCCTGCCTTGAGCTCTGACGCAGCCGGAGCCTGCACGGATTCAGAAGTGCTATGCGCCGGCGCGATTGCGCTCTCCGATGGCGGGCCGGCGGGGCGGTCAGCGCGATTGTTGCAACCCAGCGCGAGCAAAGCCGGCAGCGAGATGATCGACGCGCCCCACCAGATTGTGAAGGCCGAGCCCCGAATCCCTCGACTTTGCTCGTAATCGCGATGACGAAGATGGGTCATGAAACCTCAATTATTACACTATCACGGCCCAAATGACCTTGCCAGCGGGAACCACTCGACCGCGCCGCGCATCGAGACCGTATCAACGCGGAATCACGAAGGGGACCTCACACCGCTCGAAGCTGCCGACCGATATGCAATCGAGCCTTCAACGCGTGCGGCGCTCCCCCAGGGTCGTTTGACCATGATCTCGAGATTACGTCACCGAGAGAAATTCAAATTCAGAATCAAGCGAATGGCAGTCATTGTTATTCCTGATAAGCCTCTCTCGGACTGAGTCGTGGAGGAAACATTTGGAGATAGTGACGGCTACCCGGAGACAACGACTCGAGGAGCGACGCACGAGAAAGAAGGAGCCTAGTGAGCTTTCTTCATGTCCGCGAGGATGTGCGTGGTCTCGTCGACCCAGAGGTCGCTTGCGAGGGTGCCCTTCCACTTGTCGAGATGCCGTTGCAAACGCGGATCCGACGACGTCTGCGGCGTGAGCGGCACGACTTCCATGAGCGGCTTCGGTTGGTGCTTCTTCGGATCGAGCGCGTCGAGATCCGCCCTCGTGCGCTTGTACTCGGCTTGCCAGGCAGTGCGCTCGAGTGGCTTCAGCGTCTGGTCCTTCCGTGCCGCCATCACATTCGCCAACCTGGAGACCGTGGCGAGATCGACGTTGCTGCTCGTGCGCGTCGCGCTCGCAGACGCGAGGTCGGGCGCCTTCCACGCGTGTTGCACTTTCACGAACGGGGCCGGGCCGATCGTCGACCAGGGAATCGCGTGCGGTAGCTTGCGCTCGCCGGATTCGACGAACGACATCGGATCGGGAAGAAGGATGTCGGGCACCACGCCCTTCAGCTGCGTCGAGCCACCGCTCACGCGGAAGTACTCCTGAACGGTCACTTTGTAGAGGCCAAGCGGGTCACCCTTCACCTTCGATTGCCGATCGAGATCAATCACCACCTGCACGGTCCCCTTGCCGTGCGTCGCGCCGGTCCCCACCACCACCGCCCGCTCGTAATCCTGGAGCGCGCCCGCAACGATCTCAGCGGCCGAGGCGCAGAAGCGATCTACGAGGACGACGACGTTTCCGTTGAACGCGATCGATGGATCCGTGTCACGCAGCACTTCCACCTTCCCGGAGCCGACCTTCGTCTGGACGATCGGGCCTTCCTTCACGAAGAGCCCGGCGACGTCCCGCGCCTGCGTGAGGAGACCGCCCCCGTTGCCGCGGAGGTCGAAGACGAGCGACGTCACGCCCTTCTTCGTGAGCTGGGTCAGGATCGTGCGCATGTCGTCGGTGGCGTTGCGCTCGCCCGGCGTTTTCGATTCGCCGTAGAAACCGGGAAGATTCACGTACCCGATTTCTCCGCTGCCCTTCGTCTTCAGGATAGCGCCGCGCGCGTACGTGGCCTCGATGCGCACGATGTCGCGCGTGATCGAGATCGTCTTGACCGATCCGTCCGCCTTCTTGACCGTGAGGATGACGACCGTGCCTTTCGGCCCGCGGATCATGCTCACGACCTTCCCAATCGGCATGTCCATCACGTCGACGGGAGCTTTGCCCTCCTGCGTCACCGCCATGATGAGATCGCCGACTTCGAGATTCCCCTGCTGCCATGCGGCGCCGCCGGGAACGAGGTCGTTCACGAGGATGTAGTGCTCTTGCTCACGCAGCGTGGCGCCGATGCCTTCGAGGCGGCCCGTGAGAGCGATGTCGAGCTCGGCCTCCTCGGCGGGTGGAAGATAGTCCGTATGCGGGTCGAAGGCGCCGTTCACAGCGTTGATGAACGTCGCCGCGGGCGCGAGCTTGTCGACGGCGGCGAGTCGCGTGAACTGCGTCGCGAATCGGGTGGCCAGCTCCTTCTGCACCTTGTCGCGTCGTCCCTCGAAGGTCGGGGGAATGTCACCGAGTGCCTTCTCCGCGGCCGCGTCGCGTTTGGCATCGTCGGGGTCGGGGGCTTTCCCGTTCACCTTTGGCTGCGTCCGTTTCTCGAGGATCTCTTCGAGCTCCTGCGTCCGTTCGAGGACCCGCAGCTTGAGCTCACCACGCCAGCGCGCCGTCAGCTCCTCCTCTGACTTGCAGAATGCACGCTTCTTCGGGTCGGTCTCGATCGATTCGTTCGCCGTGAAGTCGAGCGGCTTGGCGAGAATCCCAGCGATGATGTCGGCGACGACGCGGCGCCGGCTGGCAAGGAGCGCCGCCGCCTTGCGTCCGAGAGCGAGATCGCCAGAACGGAGCTCGTCGTCCATCTCCGTCTCGAAACGCGCGAGCCTCTGCACGTCCCCCTCGAGGAGGAAGATCTTCGCGGCGTCGAGATCCTCGACCATGCGCTCGAACGCGTCCTTCGAGGTCGCGTCGTCGATGGGCTTGCCGAGCACGTGCTCCGACAGAAGGTTGATCGCGGCATCCGCTAGAACGGCCTCGCGAGGGTCGCGCGGAGTCTCTGGGAGTTCGCGGTCTGTGGGGCGCGCCTGCGAAGCGGCGGGAGGGGGGGCTATCCCCGCGTCCGGGGCGTCCGGCGAGCGACATGAGAAAAGAAGCGCGAAAAGAGCGATGGAACGACGCACGCCCGGAATCTAGCACGCGCGGGCCCTCGGGCGGCATGCAGCCATACGACAGACGGCCTGGAGGAACGGGACGCGATCGAGGCGCACGCGCCCCGCTCGCAGGGCCGAGATCGGTGACCTCCACCCCGAAAAAGCTTTCGCTTTCCCGATATTTTCGTTGGTGCGCTCTTGTTCCGTCTGTGAGTCGGAGCGACTCGGGACGTACCTTCATCCGATCCGGTGCGACCGTCCGATCGCGGCACGGCACGCCGGCGCTCTGGCGCTTGAAATGTGTACACAAATCCGTAAAATGTGAACATGAAGTCGCACAAGCATCTCAAGCTCGATCAAACGAAGCTCTCTCGAGCGAAGACGCTTTCTGGCGCGAAAACCGAGCAGGCCACGATCGAAGCGGCGCTCGACCTCCTGATCGCAGACCGAGAATTCATCGCCGTGATCGATTCCGTCGGCGGGAAAGGGAAGACGATCGAAGATGTTTTTGCGCGTCCTTCACGACACGAACGTGTGGATCGACTGGCTCCGAAAAAGAGCAAGAAGTGAGCTGCTGACCGGCCCTGGATTCATTCGCGAAGTCTCATCGGTGGTCCTCATGGAGCTGCGCGCCGGCGCTCGTTCCAGGGAGGATCGCCGAACGATCGCCGCTCTCGCCAAGGCACCGCGTCTCATCGTGCCGACAGCAGACATGTGGCTCGAGCTTGGCGGCGCGCTCTTCGAACTGCGGCGTCGAGGGTTCGACGTGACCTCGGCCTCATTCGTGAACGACGTGCTCATCGCAATTTCCTGCAGGCATACGGGTGCGCAACTGCTCACGGCCAATGCAGCCGATTTCGAAGCCATCGCGCGCGTGATCGATTTTCGTTTCCGGATTGTGTGACATTCCGACAAGGAGGCCATGCCTGGCCGCCGCGCCCTCGCTGACGCGGTGTATTCAGAAACCAAGGCCAGGGCTGAGGCGATAGACCTTCTCCGGATTTGATAAGCCTCCCCCGGACTGAGTCATATCTACCTTGCTTCGTAGGGGGCCCGAACGGACGCATCCTCTTCGCTTCATGGATGGGCAACGACGATCAGTGTCTCGGCACGACGGTTTACGCAATCGACGGCACGGCGAAGGGTGTGAGGGTCTAGACCGCCAAAACTCTCGTCCAGCAGAACGATCCCCGCCCGCTGCAAGAGCGCACGCGCGATGATTACGCGGCTTCGCTCGCCGTGTGAAAGGCACCAGCGTAGCTCGTAAATAACTTCGCGCATCGTGCAAGCCGATGCGGCTGGGAGCACCACGCGCCGGGCTACCGTCGACGACCGCGACCAAAACCGCAGATCATGCGGCGCTCAGCATGGCCCGGCGATATGCATCACGTGCGTCTTCGCTCGAAAAGACAATTGGGTAAACGACGGTGATCCTTCCAGCTGCCGGTAGGTACTCTGCTCGACGAGTTCTCCCGTAGCCTTGTCGATAATCGAGGTGCTCGACCCTAGACGATCCGGTAGCTGGAGGAGCACGCGAAGGCGCCCTATGGCAGGCGGGCCGAGCGTTCGAATACGCCAGTCTCTTTCTTCAGAGAACCAACTTTGCTCACTTGTTCGAACCGAAGGCGAGCGCCGAGCGACGCGAATCACCGAAACGCTTTCTGTAGCGGCCGAGACGAAACACCTTCCCGGCCATGTGGACACCGTACCGGCCATCAGCTGCGGCCGACTTGCGTGAACCGCGGGATCACGCATAAAATGCGGTATCATGAGTTCATGAGGGTCACATCCATCGCGGCTCGGGTGCTGCTGAGCGAGCTCGCGAAGCGCGGGATCCCGCCGTGTACGGCCCTCTCTGGGATGCGGATGGAGGGTATAGATTTCTCTACTGAAACATATATCGATGGCGAGCTATTCGAGGACCTCCTCGTGCGAGCCGTGACCTTGACAGGAGATTCCGCCTTCGGCCTCACGTGGGCCAAGAGCATGAGTCCCGCTAATTGGGGCCTGCTGTACCAACTGTCCGCGGTGGTCCCCACATTTTCTGAGGCAATGTCCGCCGTGGTTCGCTTCATGCCAGCGTATTGCGACACTGACACCTTCACCCTTCACGAGCTCCCGGATCGATTCGTGGTCAAGCTCCTTCCGCGGGCCCGGACGGAGGTGGGACTCCGGGTGAAGTCGGAGCTGGCGATGCGCCTGAATTGGGAGATGTTCTGTGGATTCGTCGGACCGGACGCACGCGCCCACCGCGTCCGCTTCGCGTATCCCGCTCCCGCATATCGCAACGAATATGATCGCGGATTCCGCTTGGCAGTAGACTTCGATCAGGACGAAACCGCGCTCGAACTTCCGATTTCACTCGCGCAACGAAAGCAGCCTCACGAAGACAAGGTACTCCAGAATATCCTGCAAGCCCAAGCACGGGTACGCTGGGCCACTGCCGACACGTCCTGGGCCTCCCGAGTCGCGGCCTACCTTGACTCCGCCGCGCCAGAGTCCCTGCCGGGTATCTCGAAGACGGCGCGTCACTTTGGAATGAGCGAGCGCAGCCTCCGTCGCAAGCTCGAAGCCGAGGGTCGATCGTTCGGATCTCTCGCCGACGACGTCCGAGCGAGCACGGGGACCCGCTGGCTCACGGAATCTGAAATGCCGATTAAAGAGATCGCCTACCAACTCGGGTTCTCACGCCCAAGCGCGTTCCATCGAGCGTTCAAGCGGTGGACGGGATTCTCTCCCGCCGAGTGTCGCGCGCGCGCCACGCGCGGGCCGTCGCGCCGAAACCGGTGATCGTCGCGGTGCCGCGTGCCATCCTGGACCGCCTCGACTGCGCGGCAATGCAGAAGAAGCACACTCGCATTTCCATAAAAAAGGATCGTTCATAGTCGTTTTCGATGCCGACAAAGACAAACTGAAGCCATATTGAAGTACCGGACACGATGAAAAAGAATCAAAGGACCGCAGTTAGATACCGCGCCGAATGCACGAGCAACTTCGGACGCCCGATTACTACATAAAGGAGGCTCCCATGAGGAAGATGCCTGCGAGACTGAGCATGGTCGCATTGATTCTAGGCACGGGCTTGGTGACGGCGTGTTCGTCGGACGGTACGAGAGGTGACCTCCAGAATAAGGATTCCGCACTATCTTTTGCAACCACCCAGGTCACCGGACTCAGGGAGGGCTTACCCAATTCCGTCACGACCAACTCGGCGATCAACGGGGTAGACGACGTCCAGACACTCAAAGAGATCGAGGCAATCGAACAGCTCAAGGCTCGTTACTGTCGTCTACTGGACACGAAGCAATGGGAAGCCTGGCGCGAGGTCTTTACCGACGACTTTGTCAGCGACACTTCCGAGGCGGCCGGCAAAGTCATCGAAGGGGCCGACGAGTTCGTTGCCTTCGTGCGCCAGCAGCTCGGAAAACCATCTCAAACCACCTCGCACCAGGTGCACATGCCCGAAATCGAGCTGACCTCGGCCACTACGGCGAAGGGAATCTGGGCGCTGGAGGACTGGGTCGACTTTACCCCCGTGCTCGGTCTGCACGGACACGGGCACTATCACGAGACCTACGTGAAGATTAACGGACGGTGGCGCATCAAGTACTCAAAGCTGACCCGGATACGCCAGGAACTCATCACCCCGGCCGTGTCGCTGCCCTTGCCTGATCTGAAGAAGGCCTTGGAAGGGCGCGATGAAGGACTGATGGATCCGCTCGGGCGATCCGCCCCCCCATACTAATCCCAACTATCCAAAGTCCACCGACCACGTGACGATTAGCCGCCCCTTCGCAGAGCAGGGCATCCGGATCGAGAAGCCGGCGCGATGCATGAAAGCGTGTACACATTTCTGCAGAATGCGAACATGAAGTCGCACGAGCATCTCAAGCTCGATCAAACGAAGCTCTGAGCGAAGACGCTTTCTGGCGGGAAAACCGAGCAAGCCTGGATTCATTCGCGAAGTTTCATCGGTGGTCCTCATGGAGCTGCGCGCTGGCCCCCGTTCCAGGGAGGATCGCCGAACGACGGAGTTGGCGCGGCGAAGGCGCGGTTGGGGTGCCTCGCGCCTGTCGATGGTGGCGCGATCGAGCGCCGAGCGATGAGCTCCGTTCGCGCTGAGCACCCTCTCTTCGGGCATGGTCATGCCACCGCCAAGGGGCAACGCTCCCCGACGGGGGACGACGAGGGCCGGTGCCGCGGCGCCAACCACCGCTTCGCATGATTCATGAAGCCAAGGCGCAAGCCCGCGAGGGTCCGTAGCTGTTGCACGTGCCCATCCTTCTACTCAGCTCGGCTGACCGGAGCCGTTGCACAAATTCTCCGGAGCCGTGGCACGTTTGTCCGGAGCCATTGCACAAGGGCTCCGGAGCAGTGAGTTAGATCGCCGGAGCCGTGGGTATTTGCTGTCCATGTGTCTCCATTCTGGAGGGCCCCCATGGAGAGCAACTCTAGGTCCTTTTGCGTGCATTCTGCATGCGTTTCCCTTTTCAATGGAGACACCGGAGAACGCGTTTGAAGCCTTTTTTTCGAGCCGTTTCGCGCTCGCGCGTCGTCCGGAGCCGCGAGTCACGCTTTTCGAATCAGCTCCCTACTGGCGCGCCCGGCAGGATTCGAACCTGCGACCTATGGCTCCGGAGGCCATCGCTCTATCCAACTGAGCTACGGGCGCGTACCGATCTGAGAAGCATCCGTGTAGCCTACTGGCCGGCGGAGCACAAGCTCTCCTGCGAGTGCGGCGGGGCTGGCCGCCGGTACCCGCTATTTTTCGGCCCGATTCGGGACGGTGCGGACCGAAAAAGGGGGCGGCGGGAGCGGTCTCGGCCTCGGCTCGGCAGTAGCAAGGGGGCCGGTGGTCAAAATGCGCGGCGGCTCATTCGGCTGCGGCGGGGTTCGCGTAGAGGACGGCATGCACCTCCTTCGAACATCGCGCCTCCCCCTCATTCCATGGCTCCTTTGCGCAGTTGCCTGTGCAAGCCCCACCTCCACCCCGGACGATCCGGCTGCGGAGGCGTCGCAGGCGAGTCCTCTGCTCGGTGCGCCCGAGGATCACGAGCACCGCTACGATGTGGGCATCTGCCGGCAGGCGCCCAATCAGGATCCCGCGCTGGGCGAGATTGGGGCGTGCCTTGGACGGCGGCCCACGACCGGCACTTTGGTGGCGCCGAATCTCGTGCTGCTCGGGCGAGGCTCGATTGATCGCGCGACGTTTCCCGCGGGCGAACCTTTTTGCCATGGGACCTTCACCCGTACGCCGCCCGCGGTGCTGAAGGTCACGCTCAGTGATTCGGCGATTCGCGGTAATCCGGTGTGGCTCGATGTCGAGCAGGTCCTCTATCCGCCGACGGACCGCTTTTGCGATGACGGGCTTGCGCTCCTCGTTCTCGCCAACAACGTGCCCATGGCCACGACGCGACCCATCGACATCGATGTTCGCCGCGATGTCGCGGTCCATCCCCCGCGGGGCCTCACCCTCATCGGACGGGGCAGCGTCGCCCTGCATGTGGACCCCGTTACATTTGCCATTACCGAGGATACCGGAGGGTACACGCGGCGCATTCTGAAGAATGTTCCCTTCGTGTGCGCGTCCAATACCGACGAAGGGTGCTCCATCGTCGACATCACGTCGGATCTGCCGAACAACCTTTTCAATATGCCGAAGTCGCTCATGCTGATTGGACCGGGCTTGGCGCTGGGCGATGGGAACTTCATCGATCAATCGAGCTTCGATCGCGGCAGGCCCAAGGTCGTGGCCGTCGGTACTTTCATTCCCATCGGCGAGAACGGCGACCCCAATGGATCCATCGGTGTCCGCACCAGCGTTCACCGTGAATTCCTCGTTCGAAGTGCACGCGCCGCAGCCGAAAAAGGGCACTACCCGGTGCCGCGATGGGCGCGGGGCTGCGATGCGGACGACAGCGATTAGCCCATCATTTGCAAAACGTCGCGGTGCTTATCTTGCGCGGCGCGGAGTCCGACGCGCATTTCAAATCGCACTTCGCGCCGGGGGTGCAGTCCACGTTGCACGGCCCCGTGCAGGTCACGTGGCAGGTCGATCCAGGATCACAGCCCACGCTGCCGTTGGCCCCCACCGTGACGCTGCACGTGGCCTCCGAATCGCAGCCGATGATGCACCCCTCACCGCAGGAACCACTGCAGGAGCTTTTCGCGTAGCACGTCAGTGAGCAGTCCTTGGCGTCGCCACAGGCCTGCGTGGCATCGCATTCCGCGCCGCCGTTGCACGAGCAGGTCTTATCGGTGCACGTGACCGATTCCTCGCCCCCTCCGCCATTGTCCTTATTGGAGCAATGGATCCAGAGTAACAATGGCACGACAAGCAAGATGACCCTGAGCATTTTCCTAGTCGTACCGCATGGACCAAGCTGAAATCAGGGTGACGGCGCGCCAAAATGCCAATGGCTTCGGGCGCCAATGGGTGGCTTTCCGATCCATCACCCCCGCCCCGGAGCAGCGTTTCCGCGATGCGCCGTCGGGCCAGCGCATCGCGGACGGGTCGCTCCAGTGTGCCTCAAAGATCGACGTGGTAGTGAACTGCGAAGTAGCCGGTTCCGGCGGCGGAATTCGACGCTTCGACGCCTACCCATCCGTGGAACGTGCCATTGTCGCCGATGACCTGGAGTTGCGGTTTGCGGTGGGAGCCTCCCGTATAGCACTGGGCCGACGTGAGGCAGCGGCACCAGTGCTCGTAGAAGTTGCGGCGGCCCGCGCCTGCCATGTAATAGCGGATCGGCGATGCGTCGCCGCTCGAGCAGGCCGAGCACGTCGTGGTGGGAGGACTGAGCCAGCTGAGGCAATTGCCATTGCAGGTCGAGAAAGGCGAGAGATCCAAAGAGCTCGGGCCGGCGGCCCCACCGCTGGTCCCGCCGGAGTAACCGGCATATCGACCCGTATACTTCTTGCGCGGGACTTGATTCACCGAAACGAAAACGTCACTCGAGGCATTGCTGCCGAAGCCGTAGCCGACGTTCGCGCCGTAATTGGATCCGGAGAGAGCAATCATCGCAACATCGTTCGCCGGGTGGGTGATGTTCCATGTCTCGCGTAAACCGCCACTCCACGTGATGGTGAGCGCGCTGTCCGTCGCCGTGTACGTGCCCGTCAGGCTCTTTCCGCCGCTGCCTGGCTCGAATCCTTTCGCCGTGCGGACGGCGCAGCCATCGCATCCGGCGGAGGTGACGCCGGTCGATGCTGCGCCCACCGTGGTGTCGCGATCCCAATAGAAGAACGCCTCCTGCACGGTACCGTCGGTCGAGAAGTAGTACGTCGCGAGACGCACCCACGCGTCCGTCGCGGTGCTATTCGGCGCGGGGATCGAGCCCAGAGAAACGGTGTAGATCCGTCGACCACCAGGATACGCGGCAGCAGCCGCTTCATCGAAGTCGGGGGCATCCGTCGTGTCCGCGGCGGCGGCCGGCGGTACGATGGAAACGGCAAGCGAAATTCCAAACAGCGCCTTGAAGATACGGCTCCTCATTGACATATCGTTCTCCTTGTGAGTCGCAGAGGGCCATCAGCACCCGGCGTGCCATGCGCCTCCCATCCCGCCACGGGCACATTCCCACGGATCGCGCGCCCGCCCCTCGCCCGAAACCGATACGGGCGATCCAGGATGATCTCCACCCCCATTCCACGATGCGCCGGAGCAGCACCCCAATGTCGAATTGAATCTCCTCGAGGAGAACAACGTCTTCGACGAGTATCTTGCTCGAAGATGTCTTCTCGTCACGCCCGGACAGGATCTGCGGACGTATTTGCCAATCGTGGGATACGCTTTGGAAGGAGCGAGCCAAATGGATCCCACGACGGAGCCTACGTCTTCGTGCGCACGGACACGACTTGGATCCAGCGCGGGCCGCCTCGTCGGCGCCACTCCGCTTCCGTCCAACGCGCCCGGCGCGGCCTACGGCCTCGTTCCCTCGTCCGACTCCGGCGCAGGAATCATGTGCGCTGCCCACCCCCTCGTGCTCGGCGTTCCGCGAGAGATCGCATCCCCCCCGGGGGGTGGTCTCCCGCATCGGCGTGCCCTACGCTCCGCTTGAAAGGGGCATGGGAATCGCCGAATTGCCGACGCATACCTGCGAGGCGGAATGTCAAGATGTGGGGCACTCCGAGGCAGGCGATCGATCCGCTTTAGCGGATGCTCGGGTTATTCGAGTAGAGTCCCCCCTCACCCGCTCACTTGGGGCAGCAGACCGCACCTTCGATGCCCGAGGGAACGCTGCCAATGGGAGCCCGACCATCGGCACAGCGGTAGGCGGGATCCTGCGTCTTGCCATCGCCAATATCGCCGATGACGGTGCCTTTTGCGTTGCATTCTTCGGCCGTCATTTTGACACGCGATGCCGGTGCATTACCTTCACCGGCCGTTGCTTTTTGTGGAGCGTCACCGGAATGCTCGGGCTGTGAAGATCCTGCGGAACAAGCCGCGGCGACCAGCGTAGACATTGCAAGTAGGGCGAACTGAATGGTCCTCGGCAATTTCATGGTTCCAACGGTACAAGATGTGTCTTTCGAGCGCACGGCATCAATCGACTCTATGTAGATGCAGCAGTAGAATCCTGGGGGCGCGGGGTCGAATTGTGACGATTCAATATCAACGGGAGCTACGCACGTGAGCGCGGTCGCCTACGTCTTCGGCGAATTTCGGTTTGCACCCGAATCGCGCAGCTTGCTCTTGGGCGAGGAGCCGTTGCGGCTCGGTGCAAAGGCTTTCGACATTCTTCGCGTCTTGGTGGAACGCGCGGGCACCGTCGTGACGGCGGACGAACTGCTGACGCTGGTCTGGCCCGATGTCGTCGTCGAGGAGACGAATCTGCGCGTTCAAATCGGGGCCCTTCGCAAAGTGCTGGCCCGCGGAGAGCAGGGCCTGCGCGCCATCGAAACGGTCCCGCGCGGCTATCGATTCACGCTTCCGGTCTCGCGCCGGATGGACGAGGCCGTCGAAACGCTCTCGAACGAGCATGTGCTGCACAACCTTCCCGCGTTGCTCGCCACCACGGTGGGCCGCACGGAAACGATTGCGCTCCTGGCGGATTCGCTGGCCGAACAACGGCTGGTGACCATCGCGGGGCCCGGCGGCGTGGGCAAGACCACGGTGGCGGTCGCGGTCGCGCGGCAATGCCTGCGGCGCTTTGCCGATGGCATTTGCTTCGTCGACTTCTCGTCCCTTTCCGATCCGGGGCTCGTCACGAGCGCGCTGGCCTCGGCGCTCGGAATTGGCGTGCTCACGAACGACCCCCTCGCCGGCCTTCTTTCGCATTTGCGCAAGAAGCAGATGCTCCTTCTTCTCGATACTTGCGAGCACGTGGTGGACGCCGCGGCGAACTTGGCGGAGTCGCTGCTTTCGCGACTTCCCGAGCTCCGCATCCTCGCCACGAGCCGCGAAGTTCTGCGGGCCACCGGAGAATGGGCGTATCGCCTGCCTTCGCTTTCGCATCCGTTCGTCACCGACGGATTGACCGCCTCCTCGGCGCTCGCCTATCCCGCGGTGGACCTTTTCGTTCAACGTGCGCGGGCCATCTCCGATCGATTCGAGTTGCAAGATGCCGACGCCGCCACGGTCGCGGCCATCTGCCGCCGCCTCGACGGAATGCCGCTGGCCATCGAGTTTGCGGCCGCGCGCGTGGGCGAGCTTGGCCTACGCGAAATCTCCGCTCGCCTCGACGACCGTTTCGACGTGCTGACGCAGGGCCGTCGAACGGCGCTTCCTCGGCACAAAACGCTCGCGGCCACGTTGGACTGGAGCTACCACCTGCTGCCGCCCGAAGAGCAAGCGATGCTGCGGCAGCTCTCCGTCTTCCGAGGCACATTCACCGCCGATGCCGCGATTGCCGTAGCGGGTACGCAATGGTCTCGTGCAGACGCCCTGACGTACCTCTCGAATCTCTTCGCGAAATCGCTGGTCACGGCCGACATCGGTGGGGAAACGCCGCTCTACCGGCTGTTGGACACCACCCGCGCCTTCGCAGCCGAAAAGCTGGCGCCCGGCGAATGGGACCAGATCTCCGCACGTCACGCGACACACGTCCTCGCATTGCTTCGAGCGGCGGAACTCGACTACGAGTCCACGGACAGCCAACTGTGGACCGAGCGCCATCGCAGCATGATTGACGATCTGCGCGGGGCCATCGATTGGGCCTTCTCCCATTCCGGAGATCGCGATGCGGGCCTTCAGCTAATGGGCAACTCCGTGTTGCTCTGGTACACGCTATCGCTCTTCGGCGAATACGCACGACGGCTAAAAGCCGTATTCGAGAAGAAGCCCGAAACCACCATGGGGGATTCGGCCACATCGAGCCGCTTGTGGGAGGTGTATGGGCACGCGATGTGGCACACCGCGGAGCCCATCGAGACCGTGATCGGCGCCTTTCGAACATCGTTCGAAGTGGCTCGCAGCGCGGGGCTCGTCGATGCGCAGCTCCGCGCACTCTGGGGATTGCACCTTGGATTCAGCCACAACGGCGACTACGCGGAGTCCTTGGAGGTGGCGAAGGAATACGAATCGATCGCGACGGCCATCGATTCCCCGGGCGTCACACTCACGTGCCGGCGAATGGCCTGCCTCGCACGTCAAGGCATGGGCGATCTGGCAGGGGCGCGCATTCCTGCGCAACGCGTGCTGGCCGACGCGGTCAACCCCGCGCGCAAAGGGCGCCAGCGGGGCATCCAATTCGATTCACGCGTTGCGATTCGACCGACGCTCGCGCGTATTCTGTGGCTCCAGGGTCATCCGAAGCAGGCTTGGGAGTGCGCCTGCGAAGGCGTCGAGCTTGCGCGCATCATCGGCCAGCCGCTCCCATTGGGCTACATTCTCGTCGTCGGGGCGATTCCCGTTGCGTTCTGGACGGGCGACATCGCGGCCGCCAAAGAGCTCACGGAGACGCTTCTCACGTCGTCGTTGGAGCACTCCCTCGTCTTGTCGCACCGCTTCGGGAAAACGTATCAAGCCGTTTTGGACGGCACGTTCGACCCAAGGCAAGAGCCTATGGAGGGGGCATTCCTCTCGGAGATGGTCGCAACGATGGATGCCAGCGTCGCCACCGACGCTGCGCTCACACGCGGTGAGCATGGCTACGAGCGTTGGTCGACACCCGAGCTGCTTCGAATTCGAGCTGCGCGGCTCCTGGCCGAGGGCAACGTCGAATACGAAGCGCGGGCCGAGGCGCTTCTTCTTCGCTCACTCGATGTTGCGCGGAGCCAGGGGGCGTTGGCCTGGGAGCTTCGAACGACGACCACCCTTGCGGAGTTATGGCAACGTCGAAACCGACACGCCGAAGCGCTCGAGCGACTTTCCGCCGTGGTTGGCCGTTTTACCGAGGGTTTCGACACGCAAGACTTGATACGCGCTGCGGCAATGCTTCGAGCGGGCTCCACTACAAAGTGACTGGTCGGACCGATCACGTCCCGTAAAGTGGGAATTTACGCGCATTAACGAGGCGAACGGTAACCGGTATCCCAAGATGAGCGTCGAGGGATTTTGCTGGCTATGTCGAAGCTCTTTTCGACCTTGAATATGGGAGATCTCCACCTCGCCCATCGGGTGGTGGTTCTATCGCCGCAGGATTACGCAGCCGTAAGCAGCGTGGGCGGGCTCATCGTGAGCGAGCCCATTTCAACCAGTGAAACCATCGAAACATGGCGGTACACCACCGATACCGTTCACGATCGGGGCGGCCTCATCGTATCTCAACTCGTCCATCCGGCCGGTGCGGAGGCTTCATTTGCTGCAACGGTGGACGGGCCCGGCATCGATGCCGTCATTGCCGATTACGCGATATCGGCGCAAAAAGCCCGGCTCGCCGGGTTCGACGGTATCGAACTCGACGCCACGTCCGGCAGTTTGCCAGACCAATTTCTGCACAGCGGGAAGAACAATCGTCCCGACCGTTACGGCGGCAGCATCGACAATTGCATTCACTTCCTCTCCGAGGTCATCGAGGCTTTGACCGAGGTGTGGAGCAGCACGCGCGTCGGCGTTCGCTTGTCACCCTACGGAAGGTTCGACGGGAAGTTCGACGGCGATCCTTCGGAGCTTTTCACGGCGGTCCTTTCCGCATTGAGCGATCAGGAGATCGCTTACGTGCACATCGTGCGACCCGTTCCTGATCTTGATATTGCCAGGCGCTTTCGCGCCGCCTTCCCCGACGCGATTCTTTCATCCGGCGACTACACCCTCGAGAGCGCACTCGTATGCATCGAGAGTCGGTTGCCGGACGCCATTGGCTTCCATTCCGTATTCCCGAACCTTTCGCTCGCTAGGAGATGAACACATGCAGTCGAAGGCTCGTACCCCCGTTTCTCGGGAGGCCATCATTTATTTTCGGAACGGTGCGAGGGATAGAAGCGACGTTTCGATGATCGAGACGGATCGTCCGCAATGGCTCGTCGAGCTCGAAGCCATCGATCCGCATCCATCCATTTCCAAGGAGCCCGTTGTCTATTTCCGCAATGACGGCAAGCCCAGACTTCGTCGTCCGCCGATTGGAGGAGCCAAGAGAAATGTCCGGAAGAGTCGCGCTTGATGGTCATCATCAAGCCAGGATCAATACGTCTTTGGGCTCATTGAAGCAGATCGAGGCGGGGTTCTTGAAGAATATCGACGTCGATAGGTACTGATGTTTTCGTTCATTACCAAGAAATGGCACGCCGCGCTCGCCGTCGGCGCGGTGGCTGCCGTGGGGCTCCAATTCGTTCGACCCAAGTTGGAAAACCCTCCCGTGACGGGGGACATTTCGGCACCGGAGCACGTCAAAGAGATTTTGCAGCGTGCTTGTTACGACTGTCACTCCAACGAAACGCACCTGGCGTGGTTCGATCAGATTTCGCCCGCCATCTGGCTCGTAGCGGCCGACGTCAAGGAGGCGCGCTCGGTTCTCAATTTCTCGTACTGGGAACAACTTTCGATGGATCAGAGAAAAGCGAAGTTCTTCGAGGCGTTGAATCAAGCCACGTTCGAGACCATGCCCCCGGCGAAGTACACGGCCCTGCACCCGTCTGCCAAGCTGACGGCCAATGACATTGCGGTGCTGAAGAACTATCTGGCAACGCTGATTCCGAAACCGGTGCCCAATGCCGAAAAGACGGCGGCAGGTGACGTGCAATACGTGGCATGGACACATGCCGTCAGCGCTGCGAAGGACGTGCGGCCGTCCGCCAACGATCTGGTGTTCATGCCCGAGTACAAGGACTGGGCGCCGATCAGCATGACGGACCGGCCCGATCAGGGTGCCATGAAGGTGATCACTGGCAACGACGTGGCGGTGAAGGCCGTGCGCAATCACCAGACCAACCCTTGGCCGGATGGGGCCGTGCTGGCGAAAATGCAGTTCGAAGCCGTCACGGACGCACATGGGACGACGCGGACGGGCGAGTTCAAGCAAGTCGCATTCATGATCAAGGACGCGAAGAAGTATGCCTCCACCCAGGGTTGGGGCTACGCCCGCTGGAAGGGCACGAGCTTGGAGCCGGGGGACAAGGATCCGTCGTTCACGATGGATTGCGTGAACTGTCACGCCCCGATGCACGATTACGACTTCGTGTTCAGCAACGCGATTGACTTTGCAGCGAAGGAGGAGCCCTTCCTCAAACCGACGCGCTCGGACACACGCAACGTGCTCGCGTCCTTGACGGAGGCTTCGCAGTTCGATTCACGCGAGTGGAAGGTGATGTCCGCGTTCGTGGAGCGAACGCCGAATACGATGTCGATGCTCTTCGGAAATGATCTGGCCTTGAAAGCGGGGCGCGCCGGGCATGCGCACTATCCTCCCGGGGCCGAGCTTTCACTGGTCACTTGGAAGAGCCAAGAGGACGATCACTGGTTCGGCGCGTACATTCCCGGTGGTGTGCAATCCATCGAACGTGTGACGTTTTCGACGGCGGGCGTGACGTACGCTCGTTTCGAGGGCAGCGCCTTTACGAAGCGCGTCGGCGATCCCGCGATGGAAATGGATCGCATTTCCTACATTGCCAATCAGCGCGCCTCGGTCATGCCGTAACGGGTCAGCGCGGAAAGACGAGGGACCGGTGGGCGGCGGTGCCTGCACGAACGCCGTCGCCCACGGCGGTGGCAACCGAGCCTGCCGCAACGGAATTGTCACCGCAGGCAAATACGCCGGGGACGGTGGTCTCCTTCATGGCGTCTGTTTTGTAGAACCAGCCGGAATGGCCGGCCTCGAGTTCGCACCCGAGTTGCTCGGCGAAGGGGTTGGCGAGGTGCGTGTGCGAATGGGCAAAGAGCCCGTCGAGCGGAATGATGCGTCCGTCGCGGAGGTGCACGTTCAAGGCGGGCGCTTCGCCTGTCGCGGCAACGACGGGTTCGCGTTCGATGCGAATGCCCCGTGCGGTGAGTTGCGCGGCTTGATCGGCGTCCAGCTCGAAGCCTTCGAGCACGAAAAGCGTCATCTGACCGGGCGCGGCCCATTCGGACACGAGCATCGCGTGGAATGACGAGAGTGGGCTCGTTGCGAGCACGCCGAGGCGTCCGAGTCCGAGCTCGTAGCCGTGGCAGTATGGACAGTGAAAGACGGTTTTTCCCCAGCGCTCGACCAAGCCCGGTACATTGGGGAGCTCGTCGACGACGCCCGTCGCCAAGATGATTCGTTTTGCTCGAAAGACGTCGGCACCGGTCTTCACGACGAACCCGTCCGGCGTGGCGCGAGCGTCGGTGGCCATGGCGTCGTACCAGGCGACGGTCGGGTACGCGAGAACTTCGGCCCTGGCTTTCGCCGCAATCGCGCCGGGTGAGGCACCGTCTTGTCCTAGAAAGCCGTGCGAGCTCGATGCAAAGCGGTTTCGCCGCTGCCCGGCATCGAGCACGAGCACCTGGCGGCGCGCCCGGGCCAATTGCAAAGCGGCCGAGAGGCCGGCGTAGCTGCCTCCAACGATGATGACGTCGTGTATCATGACACTTCATATGTTACGTGATCGGAGGATCGTCAAGGGACGGGATGTGTTGGGCTCGATTCGGATGGGCTTTCCGACCGTTCTGGCCGTCACGAAGGCTCTTGCGCGGGCCCGTGGAGATGAGGAATCGTCAAGGGATGACCACCACCACTGATCCCCGCTCCCTGGTCGTTTTGTCGTTCGACTCCCCGCTCAAGGCGCAGGAGGCGCTGCTTGCGGCCACGCGTCTTCAGACTGAAGGCGCGATTGTTTTGCACGATGCCGTCTTCGTTCAGAAGGACCAAGAAGGAAAGGTGCATGTGCAAGAAACCGTGGACGAGACGCCAGGCGATGCGGCCCTGCGCAGCAGTCTATGGGGCGCGCTGATTGGCACCTTCTTCGGTGGGCCGGTCGGCACCGTTCTGGGTGGCGCGGTGAGCGCGGGCGTCGGTGCACTGGTTGCACAATTCAACGATTACGGAATTCCCGATGCGAAGGTGCACGAGCTCCGCGAAGCCGTAAAACCCGGGAATACGGCGCTGGCGTTGCTCGTGAGTCACATCCGCGAGGATGTGCTGGTGTCCGAGCTTTCGCGCTTCAGCGGTGCGACGTTGGTCGAGGCGAGCTTGCCGCCGGATGTTACGCAAGCGATTCGCAATGCGCTTCGCCCGAAAGAAGGGTAAGCGTCAACGGGCGAGTTTCGCGCGTTGATGAATGCGGTCGCGGAGGGGTGGAACGGGAACGACGCGCGCAAGGCCGCGCCTGTCCTGGGACAGGGCCGATCCGTGGCGCCGATTTGCACGGACCGCGCGCATTGACGCGCGGTCCGCGTCGCAGCTTGATTTCACGGAGGGCAGAGCAATGGACTGATTCGAACAACGATGTTCTGATTGGCCTCGAGCGACGACCAGAGGAGTCTGTAACCGCTGCCCGTCCACGCAAGCGACGAATCATAGCCTTTGGCGACGGACAGCCCGGCACCGAGCACATTTCCACGTGCATCAAGTTGATAGAGCCCGAGCTGCCCATCGGCTTGACCGAAGGAGACCCCCAACTTGCTCCCGGTCCATACCGCACTGGCGGTCGCGTACGTCCCCGCGTTCGCCACGGTAACGTCGTCCCCGAGTCGTTGGCCCGCGGCGTTCAACCGCGCAAAACGAAGTTGATTCGCGTCGCCAGCTTTTTGAAAATAGAGAACGCCGAAATACGTACCAAGCCATCGAATCTCGGGCGAGCCAGAGGCCAAACCACCGTCATTCGTCAGCCGAACCTCGGTCTTCTGACCGTTCCCATCGACCCGCGCGAAATAGATCTCCCCATTGCTATCGTCGCGACGATCCTGCCAGACGACGCCGTATTCGTTGCCCGAAAAAGCCAACTTGGGACTGAACGCCGTGGACGAGAGCGAGCGGATCACCACGCTCGTTCCGACTTTCTGACCATCGGCATCGTAGCGCGCCTGTGAAATGACATAGGCACCATCGCGGTACGCCTGCCAAGCTACCCCGAACTCGTTTGCCTCGAAGGATAGGTCGATATCGTCGCCGCTGGAGCCCGTCGACACGGTCACGTCCGCCCCGATCGCGTGTCCCGTCGAATCGAGTCGCGTCAAAAGCAGCCCGTTCGGCGTGGACCGTAGAAGTCCATAGCCATTGGGCGTGGCCACGAGCTTGAACGAGCGAATATCCCCAAGCCGCACCGGCTCCCCGACGCGCTGCCCCGCAGGATCGAGCCGGACGAAATGGAGGCCCGACTGCGCAGTTCCACCGATGTACCAGATTGCACCGTACCCATCGCCATTCCAGACGATGGCCCCTGGATTCCCAGCGGCGAAGAAATCCGCTCGGGGCGCTTCGCACACCACGGCCCCCGCGTCCGAAGGTGTGCCTGAATCCGCAGCAGTCCGCCGTGTACCGGCAAAGCCAACACTGAAATGCTCCACGGTGGCGCGAACCGTCGCCCCTTCGACGGTGGAAGGTCGCGCGCTGAACGAATCGCCGGTATCGCTCCAGAACACACCCGCATCGCCTGCCGCACCATCGAGCGCGAATTCGACTTCCGCGGGAACGCGAAATTGCAGTCCGGCAGGCTCGAACCGATAAAGAGGCGAGCGCGCCACGAACCCGGCGGGCGCCGGATCGGCAAGCCGGGTGATGGAGACGGCCACGTCGTGATCGACGGCCCCCGGGGGAACGCGCAACGTGATGCCGGCGGCGGATACGGTGCCGCCGTTCGCACCAACATTGCCAATGGGTCGACGATCCCCGTTGTCGGAGCCCCCGCTCGAGCATCCGGTCCACGATGCCATGAGGGCCGTGACCGTGAACATGGCGAACAAAGCGTTTCTCATACCAAGACGACGCATCTCGCCATCGCAAGTTGCACCCTCCACTCCACGAATGGGTCTCGGCAGGATCGGACGGATCCAGCCAGGTGGCGGAGGCGGCGCATTTTCGAGCGCATAGCGCCACTCGTGCGTGTTCTCTCTCCGTCGAGACGAACACCATATGATTCAAGTAATCGACGGTCCGAAATCGCCCCTTGGTCGCAAGTGCCTCCAGCGCGTCGAAGAACCCTGGATACGGGTCCACGTAACCGTCGGGATAGTCGCACGCAATCATCGCGGTGACCGATTGCTTTGTATAAAGCAAATTGTCGTGCCGTAGCTCCGCCCACGAGGCAAGCGTGGAGCGCCTGACATACTCGTGGCCGTAAGTTGCCATTTGCGGCGCGAGCAACGCTCGGGCCCCGGGTGCCAAACACCGCTGCCGCAACATCCGTCGGTGAAGCCATCAACCGTCTCGCGCTGAGCTCCCCATACGTCACCGCTGAAAAGGCATGTGAGTCGAACACGTAGCGCTGCCCCATCGTCGGAGGCGCTCGCGATATCCCCTAGCTGTCGGCGGCCTGGTCGAAATCGGGCAGGAACATCGAATCAGACGGGCCCACGAACGTGTCCATTTATTTCCACGCGCCCGAATAATCGAAGTCCATACTGCGGCCCATCACCTGGGCTTCGCGCCCCTGGAGCGAGCGACTTGCAGCTTGCGCGAGGCATCGTTGGCAGCTTTGCGTTGCCATAAGACCCCGAACACCCGAACGGCCCCGCGGCGAAGCAAAGGGGAATTAGGCCTTTTCCGCCAACCGTTCGCGTACGTCCATGAGCGCGAAACCGAGCAGGTTCTGCCCGCGCCACCGACGGGGATCGCGTGCCGCCGGGTTGTCCTTGCCCAAACCGATACCCCAAATGCGATCGCGCGGGCTCGCCTCGACGAGAACGCGCTTTTGCGTGCCAAGAAGAAACCTGGCTAAGTCGGAATTTTGCCCAAACTTCGCCAGGTTGCCGCGAACGACCGCATCTACCCGCGCGCTCGCCCAAGCATCGTCGTCGTAATTTCGGACGGAGCGACCTATCTCCTTGGCAATCGCTGGGGGGCCGGCGTGAAGGAGCCGTTCGCAGGCGATGTCGTCTTTGAACAGGCGCGCCTTTTCCATCATCATGAAATGCTCTGCCGTGGGGTAATCCACCCCATCAACGCTAAAGTCGGCGGGAAACCATTGGCTAAGGCACGACGCATCCACGACATTGGGGCGCTTGGGTGTGTGGCCCCAGAAAAAGAGATAGTCGAAAGATGCGCCGCCATCGATCCGTTCGACGAGGGCTTCCCGGGTGAGCATGCCCAATTTTGCGCGCCGGCTCAATCCTTGTCCAGAACCAGACGGGCACCGAACGCGATCATGACCGCACCGGTGATGCGCTGAATCCATCGCTGGGCGCGGGTGTAGAAAGCCCGAACCGGCGCACTCGAGAACAGGAGCGCGACCGCACCGTACCACAACAGAGCATCAATGACGCCAATGCTGACGGCCGAGGCCTCGACCCAAAGCGGCATGCCTGGCTTGAGAAACAACGTAAAGATACTGCCCCAGTAAGCCACGGACTTGGGATTGGTCAGGGTGGTGATGAATCCGCGGAAAAAGGCCACCGCGAGGGAACGCGTCGGGGTCCCCTCTTGGGCAGCGATTGCCCCCAAAGGCGACTCCGAGCGGCTTCGCCAGGCCATGACGCCGAGATAAATGAGATACGCTCCGCCCACGAACTTCATGGCCCCGTAGAGCCATGGCCAGAGCGTGAATACGGCCGATAGGCCGAGAAGGGCAACGAGACTCCAAACGAGGTCGCCCGCAGCGACCCCTACGACCGCGGCCAGCGCCGCGCGTGTTCGATGAACCACGGCCGTCTCCATCACCACGACGAAGTTCGGGCCGGGGCTAATCACGGACAGCATATCGACAGCAAAGAGCGTCAAAAGGAGGGATGCGTAATTCATCGGATCCCGCAGCTTAGGGGCCAACCCCTATTCCGGAAAGCACACCCGCACATTGGCGCGAACCGTCGGATCATGGGAGTTGGCATGGGCCTGCGGGGCAGATGCGCCGCCGCCGGCCGACGGTGCTGGCGATGGAAATATACAAGGACTGGAATTCCGGGTTCCGTTTCTGGAAGTCGTCATTCCGCCGACCCCTAGCGCGTCGCCATCGGATGAATCCGCGCCCTCATCTGGCCGAGAAGGCAAAGACGAATACCTCGAGCCGCCCAAAGCATTGTGACGGAGTCGTGTCTTGCTCCTCGGGCCGGTGAGTGCGCACCGGCTAGAGCGATGTCGCGTGGCGACGTGGCGACGTGGCGACGTGAACCGCCGGATCCCACCAAGGTCCAGTCATTCAACGTGGATGTTCTTCGCAAAAAGCTTTCAGCACGTCCAAGGTAACGCCCCAGTAAAGCTTGGCGTGATGATAAACGGAGGCGTCGGGGAAATCGCTCAGGGTCAAGGCAAGCACGGTCCCGGCCTCCGTGGGGGCCAGCTGGAAGGATACCGTTGTGTAGTTCTCTGGCGCGTCCGGTAGTTTCGAAGCGGAAAGGGTGCTCCAATAATCGTACTCGAAGGCTTTTTCGGTCTCGAACCTTCGGATGGTCCCTTTGTTTTCGAAATCGATACCGTGCAAATTGCCCCGAAACACGATGGCTTCGCCAGCGCGCCAGTCCGATGTGACGGTCAACTCCGAGTCGTGCATCCATCGGGCGATGGAATCTGGATTCGTCAGCGCATCCCAAACCATGGAAGGGGGCGCATTCACGACAACCGTTTTTCTAACTTCGGAATTTTCCAAAGATTCTTCGCCCACGTTAGCCCAACTTACCTTGAACACTCCATGTTAGCAATGGCGGCGCCAAGTCTTTACGCGCTTTTAGCCTTTGGGGTCCTCAGGCGAGGCCCTCAGGCGAATTGGGCAACCCTTTTCAACTCCCCCGCAAGCGGGCTAGGCGACCTACCCGCCCGTCATTGGCCGTATCTGCCATCATTTCTATTCTGCAACCGACTCACGGGCCCTGGCGGCCCTCATAGGCCTCTCTGCCCCATAGGCCTCATCTGCCACCGATTCCCATTCTGCGACCGTCCCGCGACCCCTGGCGGCCCTCATAGGCCTCATCTGCCATCGATTCTCATTCTGCGACCGGTTCATGAGGGCCTGGCGGCCCTCATAGGCCTCATCTGCCATCGAATCTCATTCTGCGACCGGTTCATGAGGGTCTGGCGGCCCTCATAGGCCTCATCTGCCATCGATTCTCATTCTGCGACCGGTTCGAGGAACATCGCGACGCAGGCTGTTGTTCTTGTGGCTGTTCTAAGAGCGCCCGTGTGCGGCCTCCGTATCGTTTCTTTTGTTTGCGGGGCTCGTTTGGAGTCTAGGGCGGATTCCCGGGGGCCCCGCTCGGTCGATTGGCGAAGCGCCCGATTCGAAATGAGGGAATTACATCGCTTCATGCATCTAAAAGCTTGACGCGGCGGCGCATATGGATAGGTTCGCGTTCTATGAGTCTAAAGAATGAGATTAGCCGACTAGCCGACAATTTCGCACAAGGGGTGCTCGCCGCCATCCGCAGCGCTTCGCTCGAGGAGATCTCCAGCGAGGCCCGCGGTCGCGCAACCTCGTCATCCAGCCGGGCCCCCGCAGGCCGCCCCAGTGCAGCCGCCCCGGCAAGCAAGGCGCCGAAAGCAAAACGAGGCGGCCGCTTGCACCGCCGTTCCGAGGAGGAGATTGGCGCCGTGGGCGACAAGATCGTTAGCCTCCTCAAGTCGCACCCCGAAGGTCTCCGTGCGGAGCAGATCCGCGCCGAGCTCGGACTCGAGGCCAAGGAACTCCCCCGCCCGCTCAAGGACCTGCTCGGCGCCAAGAAGCTCAAGACCAAGGGCCAGAAGCGCGCGACGACCTACTTCGCGAAGTAACGATTGGCAGACACGGCCCGCCAGCGGGCCGTCTGTCCCGCAACCACATGACCTCCCAGGTCATTGCTCGCCTTCCTGCGTGCGCTTACGTCTAGGACCACGCCGACCCGACATCGGGCACAGCGGATTCCTCGCGCGAAACGCACGGAGGTCGTATATGCTTTGGAGACAATCCCTGGGAGTGATGGCTTGGATACTCGCGGCGGGGACGCTGGGCGGATGCGCTTCGCGTCCAGGTGAGCCGAGCGTAGACTGAGAAGTCGAAGGTTGATGAAGCTTATGAGGGCCGCAAGGCGCGAATGAACGCGACGCGGCAGCTGCGCAACTCAAGCCGATCACGCCGACGCACGTGGCGGCATGGACCGCAGCGCGCCGATTCGGCGAGTTGCCCTTAAAAAGATTGCTTATATCGAGCGCGGCACCGGTGATGCCGCCCTCTTCTTGTACGATTTGCCCTGAATGGCTATCAGTGGCGCGGCGCGGTAGATCGCCTTTCGGCACACCGCAGATGCATCGCGCCCGACTTCATGGGCCCTGGCTTTCCGCAGGTCGCGGCGCATCAGAGCGTCACGCCGATCTCGCAAGTGGCCATTTGGTGCGAACGCTTTTGCTCACCAATTGTGACACCGAGGCCGAATAGCCCGCCCCCCCAAGGTCGTGCCTGCCATTGAGGCTGCGTGCGAGGGCAACTTCGCCGATACATGGCTCATGCCGTCACTGGTGGACAAGAGTTTTGCGCGAGGGCCACAAGATTGCTATTCGGGCCCGCTGGTCAGCTCGCCCGAGCGCAAACGCCCTGGTGAATGCCTATTTGCTGGGCCTTGATCCGAGTCCCCGCGCCGGCCCCAAAGCTGCATTGAAAAAGTGCGCCGTGCCTGCCCGCATCATCTAGGAAACCGGCGACGATGTTTTGCGCAAACGAGCGCCGATTACCTCGCCCGGTGCCCGAGGGTGCGGCGCTTCCGGGCGCAAAACTCTTTTTCCCGGAAGAGTACCTCGATGTCATCGCCGAGGAAGCGCGCCAGCTCTGGGGAATTGGAGACGGTGGTCGCTCGCCATACCATGTCCATATCGATGTGGGTAGACGTGCCCGTCACGTTCTCTCATCCATGAAACCAAGGAATCGCGCCCGCGTGGCGGGTCTCGAACGAACGGCCCGCACACGCCTCCTTCATCGAACGACCCGCAAAGTGTCACCAAGCGGACCGATTGCACTCAATACCGCTTTCCCGCGAGCGCTTATGTGAAACGCAACCCGATGGCGCTCAACGGGCGAACGCATCGACTCGGGTGAGCTCGGCCGAGAGCTTCCACAGTCGTGCGGCATCGTTGGGGTCGAGTGCATGCGCATGAACGCCGCTGGTGAACGTCTTTTCATCGTGGGGCGATTCGGCCGACTCGGCGATGTCGCAATCTTCGCAATAGGCTCCGCCCATTCCCTCGAGCTGCGGTGACGTCGCCGCCCAAACCTGCGTGGCCGCCCCTTGTTCTGGAGTCTTGAACGACGGATTCGTCGGTTTACCTTCTTCGTCGACCCAGCCGTTCGCAATCATCTCCTCCTTGGGAATATGGCGTGCCAAAGGCGTGAGGATACCGCCCGGGTGCAGCGAAAAAGCACGAACCCCCGCATTCTTCGCGAGCGCATCGAGATGCACGGCGAAAAGCACGTTGGCCGTCTTGGCTTGTCCGTAGGCGAGCCATTTGTCGTAGCCGTTCTGGAAGTGCACGTCGTCCCATCGGATTGGCGACAACCGATGACCCCGGGACGATACCGAAATGACCCGGCCGCGTCCGCGCGCGATGGCCGGCCAGAGCCGGTTGGTCAATGCAAAATGCCCAAGATGATTCGTGGCAAATTGCGCCTCCCAGCCCGGCCCCACACGCGTTTCGGGGCAGGCCATGATGCCGGCGTTGTTGATGAGGATATCGATCTTGCGGTCCGATGCGAGGAATCGCTCGGAGAATTGGCGGACGCTGTCGAGATCTCCGAGGTCGAGCTCGTCGATTTCGACATTGGCAATACCCGCGAGCGCCTGCTCCGCCGTGGCGCGACGGCGAGCGGGAACGACCACACGAGCGCCTGCGTTCGCGAGCGCGCGTGTGGTCTCCAGCCCGATGCCCGAATAGCCACCGGTGACGATGGCAACCTTTCTCGTGAGGTCGATTCCGCGGAGTACCTCGGCGGCCGTGCTTCGGGCGCCGAAACCCGATCCGATTTTGTGTTGGGGTGTCGTCATGCGCCCGAAGGTAGGAATTCGAGCACGCTCGAAGTCAATCCTTCGAAAATGCGCCGCCTGCGGACGCCGGACCGGCTGCGCTCATGGCACGGACAACTCGAACGCCGCGATCTCGCGTTCGAGTTTCCATTGCATGGCCGCGCGCTCGTTGGCTTGGACGTAGTCGAGGCAGCCCTGCGAGACCGTGGCCTTACCCAAGTTGTCTCGAGCACATTCGGGAACGACCCGATCGGGGCGATTGGGCTCGGCCCACAGGCTCTTGCCCGGCAAAAATGAATGCTCCACACTGGCGCGCGCGAGCTTCTTCAAGGTCCGGTAGTTCAGACGATTGCGGGTGACGGCGAGCATCCAATCGTCCGTGATGTTCGTGCGGAAGATGCCCTGATCGTCGGTCGAGAGCGCCACCGGAACCCCCTTTTGAATCAAAGTTCCGAGCGGGTGACGGTCACCTTCGTAACCGAGCAACAGTGAACTCGACTTCAGCGATACTTCGATGAGCACGTTGCGATCGCGCAATTGGTCGAAAATCGCGGGATCCTTGCCGGACTCGGAGACGATGTCCGTACCATGACCAATGCGCTCGGCCATCCCCATTTCGACGGCTTGGTCGACGTGGTAGGTCAAATGGTTCTGGCCTTCGGGCGTCTGCGGCAACACATCGGGAATGAGCTCCCCGGCGTGCAGCGATACGTGCACCGGTTTGCGCGAAGGGTCGGCGGTGTTCATTTTCGAGAGCACGCCCACCGCGAGCATCTCGTCGCTGTAATTCTGGAGGGATACCGCATCTTCCTCCGGCGAAACGATGTTGACGCCGACCACGGCCGGCTCTCTCTGGGCCAGCTCGAAGCCGTAAATCCATTGGCCGAATACGAACTGCTTGCTCTTCGTTCGGTACGACTCCATCACGAAACGGACATCGACGTTGCACCCGGGATCGGCCTCCGCGGTGCCACACTTGAGCAACGTGCGCGCCGCGGCCACCTGATCGCGAAACTTCGTCGTGCGACCGTCGAGGTACTTCTGGAAATCCGAATTGGCGATGATCTGGGCGCGCTTTTCGAGCAAGTACGATTCGGTCCATGCGTCCGTCTCGGGCATCAACTTCTCGACGAGCTCGCCCATGTCCCACGAGTCCAGGCTCCGCATCAACTCCAGATACGTTTGATGGTTCTTGGCAGCGGTGGAGAGAACGTCGGCGATGCCATAGGGGTAACGCGCGTCGCCCATCACCGGATCGAACTTGTCGAACGTCGCGAAGAAATGCTGGTGGCGATCGAGCAACGCATCCTGCGCATGCCCTTCCATGGACCAACTGGACAAGATATTCGCCTTCAGTTGCGCATCCGTGCTCGCGTTGGCGATGGGCACCTGCGTTCCCGTGCACGGCCCGGGCGTGGCCATCCACGCGGGCCCTTCCGTGCAGAATCCGTCCTCGCTCGCCCATTGAATGAACTTCTCGATGGCGACGGCGCCCGATATGTGGTTGTGCAGATCGGCCCCTTTGGGAATCTGCTGCAAGACCGCCCGAAGCGACGACTCGTTCGACCCAAGCACGTCGAGACGGAGTTGAACGCGCTGCTCGGCGAGCGATGATCCATCCGACGACGTGGGGGAGTCATCGCAACTACAGGCCAGAAGCGCGGGCAACCAAACGAAGGCGAGGCGGAGCTTTTTCATTCTGAGCCACGACTAGTAGCCCAAGATCGGCTCGGAAATAGCCATTTCGTGCGAAGTAGGTATGCCGAGGTACGAATCACATCAATGCAGCGCTCGCTGATTCAAGAAGCGAGCGGTGCGCGGAACGACCCCTGTTCCAAGGCTACGGCCTGGCGTTCAATCCACTTCGCAACCTCCGCGTGCGGAATGAGCCCCGCGCCGTCGGCCGCGTAATCGAGTCCTTCAAGGACCGACTTGTAGGGACCAAAACCCTGCACGCGGAAGGGAATGACGATGGCTTTCCCACCTTCGGCGGAAGCACGCTCGACGAAAGCGCGAATACGCTTCTCCGCAGCGGCGCGCTTGTCCGGCCAATCCTCGCGAAGCGTTTCGACCTGAACGCGCCGATAGGGAGCGCGCGTGCGAACGACCGCCGCGCGGGCGTCGAGTCTCGCGATCCATCGTGTGTTCTCCGCGTCGTCGCCAGGGCCGTGCGCAAGAATGAGAACATCCTCGCGCGGGGGCGCTTTGCTCAGGGCAGCCGCCCGGTCGGCGAGGATAGTGGCCATTTCCGGCGCGTCGGCGAGCCCTTCCGTCGAAATGGCGAAGGACGCATTCGACTTGACGCGGAAGAACGCCATGCTGTGTCCCGCATGGCCCGTGTGAATCGGGTGCGGGCCATTGGCCGCGGGAGCGCCCGGACGCAAACCGAAGATCTGTTCCGTCTCTGGCAAGAAGCTCTCACCGCTGACGAAGAGGCGAACCACGCCGATCCTGCGCACGTTGCGCGCTTCGAGCTTTCGCACGCTTTCCTGCAGACTGGCGGCGTCCGCCATTCCGAATGCGACTTCGACGTCGTACTTCGCTTGCAACGGCTTCACGCTCTCGAGGACCGCTTGATTCCATTCGGGTGGACCGCCATGTGCCATGAGAAGCACGCCAAATCGGCCGGCAGAAGACGCCACCGTCGCGCTCGACGTCATGGGTGAAGGCGTGCTGCGGCCTCCACAACCCACGACGAACCACAGGACCATGAGAACCAAGAGGGAATTCGCGATTCGCACCACTCTATTGAAAATGACTTTCACATCCAATGCAAGCACCATTCGCCGCACGGGAGCACCGCTCACCGAATTCCACCGGGCGCCACATATCCGCGGCGCACATGGGCGGGCT
Source organism: Sorangiineae bacterium MSr12523 (assembly GCA_037157775.1). Classification (NCBI taxonomy): domain Bacteria; kingdom Pseudomonadati; phylum Myxococcota; class Myxococcia; order Myxococcales; family Pendulisporaceae; genus Pendulispora; species Pendulispora brunnea. The sequence goes on along the minus strand of CP089982.1, from coordinate 576,766 downwards.
ATACAATGGCATGCGCTGGAAGGTTCAAGCTCTGTGTTGGTGCGCTTGGGCCCTCGCACGCCATGCGTGGTTCTGGGCCGATGCCGATGACGGAACCCCTTGGACGGGATACGCGCTCGACTTTGGAGCCAAGCTGCTCAAAGGCGGCGTGGGGTTCCTTTCCAGCGTTGCCCTCTTTCGCTTTTACACGTGGTTGTGGCCTCGGCGCTTGCCCCTGCTGAAGATGGGGCTCGTGGGTGCGGTGGCCTCCCTCGTCGTAGGCGGGGCGGGTGCCCTCGTCATCTCGCGATTCCCTTGGGAGGAAGCAGGGGTTCGCGCGCACCTGCGCCTCTTCTACAATTGGACGGTCGCCCTCGCCGCGTGGACGGCCGTGTACTTCACCTATTTGTACCGGCGCGATCTGGAGGTCGAGACCGAGCGTTCCCTGCGGGCCACCGCGCTGGCGACGCAGGCCCGCCTCAACATGCTGCGCTACCAGGTCAATCCGCACTTTCTTTTCAATTCGCTCAATTCGGTGCGTGCATTGATCCGAGAAAATCCCGAGGCCGGGTGCGAGATGGTCACGAAGCTCGCCGAGTTCTTTCGGTATTCGCTGCTCGATGTCCACGGGCCGAACACGTCGTTCGCGGACGAGCTCAAAGCCGTCCGGGATTACCTCTCCATTCAAAAGGTTCGCTTCGAGGAGCGTCTGGAGGTGACCTTCGATATCGACCCCGAGGCGGAGGCGGTCAAATTGCCCGGATTCATCGTTCAACCATTGGTGGAAAACGCCATCAAGTATGGATTCCAGACCAGCGGCATGCCGCTTCGCGTTTCGCTCCTCGCCAAACGGGACGGCCCGATGCTGCGGATCGACGTCATCAACACCGGGCATTGGATCTCCGAGTCGGCAAAGGGCCACGATCCCCTCACGGCGCCAACGACGGATGGCACGGGCACCGGTCTCTGCAACGTGAGGGAGCGACTGCGTGAAGCGTTTCCCGAACGTCATGTCTTCACCACCACGGACGACGCCAAGGGGAACGTTCGTGCATCCATCGTCGTGGAGGTCGGTCCATGAAAGTGCGCAAACGAGCCCTCATCGTCGACGACGAGCGATTGGCGCGCAGCGATCTGCGTGCTCTGTTGGAGCGCCATCCAGAGATCCAGGTCGTCGGCGAGGCGGGCGACGTCGACGAGGCGGTGCGCCAGATCATCGACCTCGATCCCGACGTCGTGTTCCTCGACGTGCAGATGCCGCGCAAATCGGGCTTCGATCTATTGTCCGAGATCGAAACGCAGGCGCAAATCGTGTTCGTCACGGCGTACGATGCCCACGCGATTCGCGCCTTCGACATCAATGCGCTGGACTATTTGCTCAAGCCGGTCTCGCCGGAGCGATTGCAGCGAACCATCGCGCGCATCCTGGAAAGCGAGACGCCGGCCAAAGCCCCCGCGGGCGAACGGCCCCTGACGCTCGATGACCATCTGTTCGTGACCAGCAACAAGCGCGCGCGATTTTTGAAGGTGCACACCATTTCATGTTTGCGAGGCGCCGACGACTACACGGAAATCGTGCTTGCCACGGGCGAGACGGTGTTGATGCGCCGCTCCCTGAATGAGTGGGAGCGCAGGCTGCCGGAGAAGCATTTCGTGCGCATTCATCGGACGGCCATCGTTCATCTGGAGTTCGTGAAGCATCTGGAGAGCGCGGGCGACGATACATTTCTCGTGTTCGTGGAAGGCCTGGTCGATGGATTGCCGATTAGCCGGCGCCATGCGACGAGGCTCAAAGCGACGATGTCCTGATATGCCAGGCCCGCTCGTCGCGCGTGTGCACCGCTCGGCCATCGGCCGGAGCCGCTCGCCGATCGTCACTGGGAAGATCCGACCGGTCGAGGCAAATCCCAGTCATGAAAATTCATCGTTCCTTTGGGCCCATGGCCATGTTGTCGTTGTTTGCGCTGGTGGGAGCGGCCTGTCGTTCGGCCACCGATTCGAACGAGCCTGCTGCCGCCGATGCCAACGACGATCTTTCCAAGTGGCCAACGACCTTTTCGCTGCCCAACGGCTTTCAACCGGAGGGGATCGCCATCGGCACATCGCCTATCGCGTATTTCGCGTATTTCGGTTCGCTGGCCGACGGCTCCATTTATCGCGTCAATCTTCGCAATGGGGAGGGCTCCATTCTCAGTGCAGGGCCAGGCACGCAGTCGGTGGGGCTGAAGCTCGACGCTCGACAGCGGCTTTTCGTGGCGGGAGGATCGAGTGGGGGCGCGCGGGTGCTCGATGCCAACAATGGTCAGGTGTTGCGGAGTTACCAATTCGCGACCGACAACACGTTCGTGAACGATGTCATCATCACGCAAGATGCCGCATGGTTCACGGATTCGACGGCGCCGGTGCTCTACAAGGTGCCGCTGGGAGGGCAAGCCGATCTCCCGGCCGACGGCGATGTCGTGCGCGTGCCGTTCACGGGCGACCTGGTCTACACGGAAGGGACCAACGTCAATGGCATTACCACGTCGCCCGACGGTCGCTCGCTGATCGTGGTGACCACGACGACGGGAAAGCTCTATCGGGTCGATCCGGGCAGTGGCGCGACCCGGACCATCGATGTCGGCGGCGTGCCGTTGACCAATGGTGACGGGCTGCTTCGCGAAGGCCGCACGTTGTACGTCGTGCGAAATCAGTCCAACGAAATCGTGGTCATCGAGCTGGCCGACGACGCCAGCTCGGGCAAAGTGACCGGCCATTTGACCGATCCGCGGTTCGATGTGCCCCCGACGGTGGCCTCGTTCGGGCGTCGTCTGTACCTGCCGAACGCGCGCTTCACCACCACGCCGACCCCGACGACGACGTACAACGTGGTCGCCGTCGACAAGCCCTAAAAGAACTTTACTCCGTGCCGCAGCGGCGCAGCGCGAGGAGTGCGAATGCCCGAGCGGCGCTTTCCATTTCGGCCAGCGAAACATGTTCATCGAGGGCATGCGCGTACCGAATGTCGCCGGGGCCGAACTGCACGGTGGGCACCCCCGCGCCGATGTACAACCGTAAATCCGAACCATAGGGCGCGCCGAGCACCGCTGGAGCGCCCCCGCCCAACGCCGTGATGGTGCCCGACAACTCCGCCGTCAACGGATGTTGCTCGGGCAACCGCCCGCTGGCAAATACACCACCGGGCCATTGCACACGCGCCGGGTGCGAGGCCAACCAGGGATCGGCCGCGCAGGCTCGGGCGATGACAGCCTCGAATTCCCGGCGCGCGGCGTCCACCGATTCACCGAGCCGAACGCCATAACGCCCTTCGGCGAGCGCGCGGTCCGGCACCGTGCTCGCCCAATCGCCGGCGCGCACGATGCCGACCGATAGCGGGTAGGGCATATCGAGGTGCGCAAGCCATGGATCGGGGTTCGCGTTGCGATGGCCCTCCAGCTCGCGAAGTGCGGCAAGCAACACGGACAGCTTGTCGATGGCGCTCACACCGAGGGTACGCGTCGAGCCATGTGCAGCTTGCCCGGGCACATCGAGTTGAAACGTCAGCGAGCCCGCATTGGCCGGAATGATCGCGCCCGCGGTGGGCTCGGCAATGACGCACGCATCACCGACATGACCACGGAGAAGCGTGGCGAAGGCACCGAGCCCGCCGTCTTCTTCCCCCACGACGGCGTGCACCGCGAGCGGCCTGCGCAGCCGAACGCCCGCGCGAGCCAACGCCGAGACGGCACCGAAGATCGCCGCCAGTCCGCCTTTCATGTCACACGTCCCCCGCCCGGCGATCGCGCCGCCTTCGACGCGCAAGCTCCACGGGTCGCGATCGGGCCACGCATCGAGATTGCCCGGCGGCACCACGTCGACATGTCCGCAGAGCACCAGGGCCGGCCTCCCCTCCCCGCTCGACCCGCTCGACCCGCTCGACCCGCCCAACCTGCCCACGCAGCCGTACGCCTCGCGCCGCGTCACCTCTTGGCCTGGAAAATCCGGACGCGCGACCAGCTCCTCCAGGTCCATGCGCCAGTGATCGACGTTGGCCCCGAGCTGCGCGAGGCGGCGCGCGCACCACGCTTGCACATCGTGCTCGGCATCCGACCCTCCCGTACTCGGAATGGCCACCAATGCTTCGAGATCGGCCATCAGCTCGTTCGCATCGACCGCATCGACCACCCGGCGTTCCAGTGCACTCAAGTCCACGGAGTGCAAAGTAGGCGATTCACAATAGCTTGTCAGGCGTGATCGGGAGGTCGCGGATGCGGCGGCCGGTGGCATGGTAAACGGCGTTGGCGATGGCAGCCCCGACGCCGGTGATGCCGATTTCACCGATACCCTTGGAGCCAATTTCGTTCACGTAGGGGTCGGTTTCGTCGACCATGACCACGTCGATGTGCGGGATATCGGCGTGCACCGGGACGTGGTAGTCGGCCAAATCGCGGGTGACGATGCGGCCGAGTCGCTCGTCGCGGTGGGTGCTCTCGTGGAGCGCGAGGCCGATGCCCCAGACGATGCCGCCCTGGTATTGGCTTTGCGCCGTTTTGGCATTGAGGATCTTCCCCGCAGCGAAAGCACCGACGAAGCGGCTCACCCGAACGGTACCCAGGGATTCGTCCACCTTCACCTCGACGAATTGCGCGCCGAAGGAATGCGTCGAATAGCGTTTTCGGTCTTCCTTTTCCTTGTTGTCGACCTGCACGGCGATTTCCGCAGCGCCGCTGCGGGCCACGATGTCGCCGAAGGAGTCCCTTCGAGCGCGGTTGCTCTTTGCGTAGAGCGCACCGTCGGCGACGTCCAAGCCTTCGACCTCGAGGCCGTGGAGCGGTGATTTCGAGTCGGCCACGGCAACTTCGGCAAGCTTCTTTCGCACGGCGAGCGCTGCCATTTTCACGGCCGATCCTACGCTGGAGGCCGTGCGCGAACCGCCCGAGTTCGGCGTCTCGGGAAATGTGGTGTCGCCCAGCTCGAAGCGAACCTTCTCGATGGGCAACGCAAGCGCGTCGGCCGCGATCTGCGTCATGATCGTATATGTCCCGGTGCCGATGTCCTGCGAGCCGGCTTGCACGAGGGCCGTACCGTCGGCCCGCACGCGGGCGATCGCAGAGGCATCGCTTTGGTTCGCCGGGTAGGTCGCGGTGGCCATGCCCAAGCCTACCAACCACCGGCCATCGCGCATGCTGCGCGGTGGCGGGCGGCGTGCGGGCCAGCCGAACTTCTCGGCCCCACGCCGGTAGCATTCGCGCAGTGATTTGCTCGACCACGGCAGGTTCTTGTCCGGATCGGTCTCGGCGTAATTGCGCAATCGAAGTGCGATGGGATCCATTTGGAGCGCATACGCCAGCTCGTCCATCGCAGACTCCAGCGCAAATGTTCCCACGGCCTCTCCGGGAGCGCGCGTGAAGGTGGGCGTCGGAATGTCGAGCCGAACGAGCCGGTGGCTGGTGCTCGTGTTGGGGCAGGCATAGAGCATGCGCGTCTGCAGCGCCGCCGGCTCCGTGAACTCGTCGACCCGCGAGGTCGCCGAAAGGACGTCATGCGAAATCGCCGTCAGCTTGCCGCTGGAGTCCGCTCCCAGCGCCACCTTTTGCACGGTGCGCGAGCGATACCCCACCATGGAAAACATCTGCTGCCGCGTGATCACGAGCTTCACGCCGCGACCGGCCACTTTGGCGGCCAGGCCAGCTAGCGGCGCGTAGACCCAGGGCACGCCTTTGCAGCCGAAACCACCGCCAATGTAATGCGATATGACGCGCACGTTCTCTTTGGGAATGCCAAATAGCGAGGCAAACCGCTGGCGCACGAAGAAGATGCCCTGCGTGGTCACGTACACCGTGGCGTGGTCCGTGCCCTGCCAAATGACGATGGCCGCGTGCGGCTCCATCGGGTTGTGATGCTCGATGGGCGTGGTGTAGCTCTGCGCGATGCGCACCTTGGCCGCCGAAAGGCCCGAGCGCACGTCGCCCCGCTGCGAGTCCAATGGGAATCGCGAATTCGGCGGCGCGTACGCGCGCGGCGCTTCCGCGTTCATGTCCACGGTGAAGGAGGCGCTCTCGTAACGGGGTACGACCAGGCTCGCCGCGTGGCGCGCGCGCTCCAGCGAATCGGCCACCACCAAGGCCACCGGTTGCTCGTTGTAGACGACTTTGTCGTTCTGAAAGAGCTGCAGCGCGGGGTCGACGGGGCTCGCTCTCTTGTCGATGCCCGGCAGCTTCGGCGCATTGAGGTGCGACACCACGGCAAGCACGCCGGGCGCACGTTCCGCGGCGCGCGTGTCGAGCGCAGCAATGCGCCCCCGCGTGATCGTGCTGGTGACGACGGCCGCATGCGCAATGTTGGCAACACCGGTTTCGGCGGGGTATTCCGCCTTGCCCGTCACCTTGAGGATGGCATCGAGGCGGTCGATGCCTTTGCCCACGACCGATTCACTCATGCGATACCTCCTGCCCGCTCCAGCGCGCGTACGAGGACCCGCTGGGCGAGAGGCACTTTGAACTCGTTGCCCGGGCGCGGGCGCGCATCCTTCAAGGCCGCGGCGGCCGCACGCTCGAAAACGGCACGGGTAGGCGGTTGCCCGCGCAACGATTGCTCCGCCTCCTGGCTCCGCCATGGCTTGGTGGCCACTCCGCCGAGCGCCACGCGCACGTCCCGAACGACGCCATCGTCGAGATGAAAGGCCACCGCCGCGGAGGCCAGCGCAAACGCGTACGACGCGCGATCCCGCACCTTCACGTAGGCCGAGCGCGCGGCGAAGGGCGTGGGCGGCACGGTGATGGCGGTCACCAATTCACCGCGCGCGAGAACGCTTTCCACCTCGGGGTGCGCCCCGGGCACGACGTGGAATTCGCTTATCGGCACCGAGCGCTCGCCCCGAGGCCCGCGCACGTGCACCACGGCATCGAGCGCGACCAACGCCACGCACATGTCCGAAGGGTGCAGGGCAATGCAATGGGAACTACCGCCGAGGACCGCGTGCATGCGCACGAACCCTCCGTCCAACGCCGCGCAGCCCGAGCCAGGTGTGCGCTTGTTGCAGGCCGAAACGCCGATATCGCGAAAGTACGCGCAGCGCGTTCGCTGCAGCAGGTTGCCCCCGACGGTGGCCATGTTGCGCAATTGGGGAGAGGCGCCGGCCAAAAGAGCTTCCGCCAACACGGGATATCGAGCGCGCACCTCCGGGTGCCAGGCCAGATCGCTGTTCTTCACCAGCGCCCCGACGGACAAACCTCCGTCGGCCATTTTTTCGACCTTCGTCCACGGCAGCGCATTGAGATCGACCAAGGTCGCGGGCGTTTCGACGCCGAGACGCATGAGATCGACCATGCCTGTGCCGCCCGCAATGAAGGCCACGCCCGATGTCGATCCGGCGTGGAGGGCGCCTGCCTCGTCGGCGGGACGCGTGTAGCCGAAGGGAATCATGTCGGAGCCTTTCCCCGCCCCAATTGAATTGCGGAAACAATATTGGAATACGCACCGCAACGGCAGATGTTGCCGCTCATTTCTTCGCGCACTTCGTCGTCGGTCTTGGCGTGTCCCTCGACGAGAAGGCCGATGGCGCTCATGATTTGGCCCGGTGTGCAGTAGCCGCACTGCAGGCCATCGCACTCGACGAACGCGGCCTGCATCGGGTGAAGCTGATCGCCGCGCGCAAGGCCCTCGATGGTGGTGATCTTGCCGCGCGCCATCACGGCGAGGGTCAAGCATGCATGCACGCGGCGGCCGTCGATGAGGACCGTGCATGCACCGCACTGGCCGTGATCGCACCCCTTTTTCGTTCCGGTGAGGCCGCACCGTTCGCGCAACGCGTCGAGCAGCGAGACACGGGGCTCGATGCGCAGATGACGCGCTTCGCCGTTGACGTTCAAGGTGACGTCCAACTCCGTGCCCGATGCCGCACCGCCCGCGGCGGGCGCGCGCGGGCTGCTGCGCACCGCGTCTTTTCCACCGCCGGCGCACGCCTCGACCAGGGCCACCGCAAACACGGCAAGCAAGCTCGAAAGAACGAGCTCGCGCCGCGACACCGAGTGGTCGCGAACGACCGCGCGCCCGGCGGCAGAAAGGGCCGAGACGAGCATTTCGATGGAGGGCGGGGCATTCGCGGGCAGATGGCGCGAGAATCGCAGTCTCGCCTGCGCATCCTGCTCATGCCCATCGATGATGAAGAACGAAGGAACGCCCGCGCGCACGCCGTAGCGCCCGCGAAGCGCATCCAATTGCGCGGTATCCAGATCATCACGCGCGACGCAGAGCTCCAAATCGTCGTCCGGGCGAAAGGACCAAATGCCATCGTGCGACACGATGACGAGTACCGCGCCCAATCCGCGCAATTCCGCACGAAGCGCGCGGTACGCCGACTCCGGTGCATGCTGCCATCCGCACGCGTCGAAGAAGGCAAGAATGACGGTTTGCCCGGCGAACGTGGCCGGCATGACGCTACGCCCCCGCACGTCGAAGACCCGGAAGGGCGGCGCTGGTCCGAGCTTGTCCACGGAAACCTCCAGGGCCGAACGATGGGCCTGCGTCCTGCGGACATCCAATCGAAAATGTAACCTTTACAATGGTTAAATTTTCGATGGGTGAAGCTTGCGCAAAGTTCCGTTGCGCCCTTGCGTCCCATGCGCCTTCCGTGGCGCGTTGTGCGCGAAAGCAAGCGCTGTCACTTCCTGGTCGAATTGATCCACCCGGTCCAGTGGACGTCCTCCCGGACAGGCTTTTGATCAAAAAGAAAACCATGTCGTATCAACGCGAGCGAGTACGACATGCACCCGGCTTCCAGCCGGCGATCCCTGGCGAGCCTTCCATCCTGCGAGGACACGGCTTGTCCTAAGTGGCCAACGACCATGTGCGCACCGTTTGCATATCGGGGCGGCGGACCTCTTCGCCTCGACACCGCTACGGATACAGACTAATTACCTTCTCGAGGATCGCTCGATGCCCGCTCGGATATTCCTCTATCCAACGTCAGCGCGCGCGCTTCACGATGCAACCCCCGGTGTTGCGCCGCGCCCCCACGTACATATGGGAAGAATCCACCGCAATGCGGGAAACCTGCGCATTGCCCTTCCAGAGCTCACGGGTTTGCCCCTGGCAACTCGACATATCAGAACATCCGTACACCACACCGGTGTTTCCTTCGTTGACCGTCCAGTATATGGCGCCATTTCGAACGGCGAACGCCCCGAAATCGCCACGTTGGACGACGATGTCCTTGGTCTCGCAGTCGTCACCGTTGCATTTGGACCGGATGGTCGTTCCGTCGCTGGTGGTGACGGCCCAGTGCAGGGAGTCGCTGTCGTACGAAAGGAGAAACGGCTTCGCGGCGGATGCGACTTCGAACGATTCGGCCGGGCTTTGCGAGCCGATGATCGCCTTCATGATCTTCCCGTCATTCTGATTCGTGAAGAACAAGGTGGCACCCGAAACGGCAAGGCTGGTGACATCGCCCAGCCCATTCGGTGCGTTGCGGACTTCGCCCGTGTCCGGCGAGTTGATGGTAATCACGCCCCCGTGCGTGCCGGTCACCAAATTGCCATTGGTAATGGCGACAGGACCCGCTCCACCTATCCCGACCAGCGGCCTGGTTGGCGGTGGCTCGTTGCCCAGCTTGGTGACACGCCATGTCCCTTCCAGCGGGTAGCCGCCGGTGTTGATGGTCCAAAATACGTACTTGTCGGACAACGCGAGTGCCGCGGGCTTGCTCGGCAATGCCGCGAGTTGTCGGACAGGCCCTCCATTCTTCGAGCACGACTCCACCGCAAATTCTTTTCCACCGGAAGGCGGCGCGCGGAGCCAATAGAGATCGGTGGAATCGACAGCTAGGTCGAGAATGTCCGCATTTGGAACGAAACAGATCTCTTCCGCGGCCACGGCGCCATCCCCGGTATCGGTGCCGGAATCGAGCGGGCCTGCGTCCTCGGTCAAGTGGCCGTCCGGCACATCGCCAAGGACGGTGCCACATGCCCCTGTTCCCATTGCAAATGCAGCGGCAACGACAAAGGGCCCAAGCGCAGCCCCGAATACAGCACGGACCAGCGGCGACCATTTGGTGAGGGGAACCATCGCAGGTAGTATATCCGATTTGCGCGAACGGATCGATATCACGCGATGTAAACCAAACATGGTCCCCTCGGGCGAGGGAGTCGCGCAAGCCGATTTTCAAGATAGACTACCCAATGTGGTAGCTCCCCTGGGGCCAGACGAATCGGCGCCGCGCGCGACCATTGCCGAGAATGCCCTCGTGGCCGAGCGCTTTCGGCTCATTCGCCTGATTGGGAAAGGCGGAATGGGATCGGTGTGGGAAGCGCACCATGTCGCGTTGGACGTTCCGTGCGCGGTGAAGTTCATCACCTGCGAAGGGCACGACCGCGAAACGCTTCTTCGCCGCTTTGAACGCGAGGCCAAGGCCGCAGCCGGGATCAGCGGGCGGCACGTGGTGCAGATCTTCGATTACGGTGTATGGAACGGCCTGCCGTACATCGCCATGGAGCTGATGAAGGGTGAGGATCTGCGCACGCGCCTCAAACGCGTGATGGTGCTGCCTCCGGAGGACGTACTCCGCATTGCTCGCCACGTGGCGCGTGCCCTCCGAAAAGCGCACGAACGCGGGATCGTGCATCGGGACCTCAAGCCGGACAATATTTTCCTGGTGTACGACGACGACGGCACGCAGAAGAACGATGCCGAGGTGGCGAAGGTGCTGGACTTCGGTATTGCCAAGAGCGTCGGCATCCCCGTCGCGAGCGAAACGACCACGGGCGAGCTTCTGGGCACGCCGGTGTACATGAGCCCCGAACAGATCCGCGGTACGCGGCGCGTCGACGAGCGGAGCGATCTGTGGTCGCTTGCCGTCATCGTTTATCGGTGCCTCCTCGGCAAGCTGCCCTTCGTCGCGGGGGCGTTCGGCGATTTGGTGCTCGAGATTTGCAGCAAGCCGATCGTCGTTCCTTCGTCGGTGGGGGCCGTGCCCGCCGGGTTCGACGAGTGGTGGCAAAAGGCTGTCGCGCGCAGGCCGAGGGACCGCTTCCAAACGGCGGCCGAATTCACGGCGGAGTTGGAGCGCGTGCTTGCCCCGCGGGGTGCCGCGCCGAGTGTTCCATCGTCGCAGGAACTGGTGATGACGGCGCCGCCGGTGGAGTCTGCCGTCGTGCCGATCGTCGCGGAGGAGGCGGCCACGACGACCAGGGAGGGGATGGTCGCGATTCCATTTGTGTACGGATGGAGGCGACTTGCCCTCGCAGGCGGGGCGGCATTGCTCATGGGCACGGGAGCGCTGGCTGCGCACCTGCGCGGGCGCGCGGAGCCGCCGCCCGCATCTGCGCACGCGCCTGCGACGGTGGTTGTCCCTGCGCCGGAGCCCGCGCCGGCGCCGCCGCCCACGCCCGAGGCCACGGCATCGGCGGTGGAGATTCCGACGCCTGCACCGGCATCCGCGTCCGCCGCGCCTTCGGAGGCACCTCGCCCTGCACGCCGGCCTCCGGCCAGTCGAACCCCCAGCCGAACGGGTCTCTGATGCATCAACGTGTACGACAGCTTTTCGCCGCCACCATCGCATGCACGGTGGCCAACCTCGCGCATGCGCGCCCTCCGGCCGCGGAGCCATCATCACCCCGAGCCCTGGCGCGCCAGTTGGGCGATCAAGGCTTTGCCGCGCTCGATCGCGGCGATTGGCGCGCGGCGGAGTCGTTCTGTCGCCGCGCGGACGCGGTGTACCACGCGCCTCCGATCCTCCTATGCGTCGCGCGCGCCGAGGCGCAACTCGGTCAGCTGGTCGCCGCCACCGAGCATTATCAGCGCATCATCGACGAGGGCCCGCCCCCCGAGGCGAATGCCATCATGCTCAAGGCCATCGAATCCGCAAAAAAGGAAATCGGGCCGGTGAAAGCCCGGTGTGCGCGGTTGGTCGTGCGCGTGGCGGGCTTTCCGGCAGCCACGACCCCGGCGTTCGTCGTCACCATCGACGATACCGCGATCCCCAACGAGACGCTCGGGCGCGAGCGGCTGGTCGATCCGGGGCCGCATCGCATCGCGGCGCGCGCGGAAGGGTACGTACCGGCGGAGAACTCCGTGACCTCCGTCGAAGGCGGCTCGCACGATATCTCGCTGGCGCTCACGCGCGAGACGCCGCCCGAGGTCGCGGCGGCCCCTACGCCCGCCATGGAGCCGGTCCCACCGCCTCCGCACGCGCGCAGCCAAGGCGGAACGCAGCGAACCCTCGGGTTCGTGGCACTCGGCGTGGGAGGTGCGGGCCTCGTCACGGGCGCGATCAGCGGGCTCCTTGCGATCAACGCGCACAGCTCCCTCTCGAGCAGCCCCTGCTCGACCGGTTGCGATCGCGCGGCATTCAATGGCTACGAGAGCGATCGTTCGCGCTATCAAACGACGAGCACCATCGCCACCGTGGGATTCACCGTGGCCGCAGTCGGCGGCATCGCAGGCGCCATTCTGTTGCTGACGCAACCGACGTCGCACACGAGCACGCGCGCGAGCGTCATGCCCTACGCCGACACCAGCGGCATCGGCGCCGTCGGGCGTTTTTAGCGGGTATTGAGCGTCGTTTCCCCATCGTGTAAAAACCACACCCGCGCACCCGGGTAAGATAAATGACGTCCATCATCAATCAGATGGTAACGTCCCGCGCATGAAATTCCGCCTTCGCGCCATCGGGCTTTTGTCCCTCGTGCTGGCCGCCACCACCGCCGCTTGCGCCGGCGACGAACCGAGGGATGCGGCTTCGGACGACGCACCGCTCGCCGCACCGACTCCGGTCATCGGCGCGTATTACGCGGGATGGGCCAGTTCGTCCTATCCGGTATCACGGATTCCCGCCAACAAGATTACGCATTTGTTTTATGCATTTGCGACAATCCAAAATGGCCGCTGCGTGGCACCGGGTGGGGCCGATGCCAACTTCAATGCGCTCGCGACACTGAAGCGGCAGTATCCGCAGCTGCGCACGTTGATCTCGATTGGAGGCTGGGGCGCCGGTGGGTTCTCCGATGCGGCGCTCACCCAGGCGTCGCGCCAGCGGTTCGTCACGAGCTGCCTCGACACTTTCTTCACGCGTTACCGCGGCAGCTTCGACGGCGTGGATCTCGATTGGGAATTCCCGGTATCGGGCGGGCCGGTCGAAATCACGGATCGGCCCGAGGACAAGCAGAACATGACGCTCCTGTCCCAGGAATTCCGCCGTCAACTCGACAACCTGGGCCGCCAACGCGGGGCGAAATATCTCGTCACCGCCGCCCTGCCCGCGGGAAGATTGCAGACCGATGGTCCGTATGACCCTGCGGCGAGCTTCGACCTGCGCGCCCTGGGCGGCGTCCTCGACTTCATCAATTTGATGACCTACGACATGGGCACGGGCTTCTCGTCGGTGGCGACCTTCAATGCGCCCATGAGCGAGGTGGCCGAGGATCCGCTGGGGCAGCCGATGCGGAAATGGAACAACGTCACCAACGCGGTGGCGTACTACCGCCAAAATGGCGTTCCGCCGGAGCGCCTCGTGCTCGGCGTTCCCTTTTACGGGCGCGGATTCGTGGTGAAGCAGGAAGGCCCCAACCATGGGCTTTATCAGGCCAAGGCGAGCACCTTCGAGGTTGGCGCGTGGAAGGACATTCAGCCGCTGCTGAACAACCCGGCCTGGAAGCAATACTGGCATCCCGTGGCCCAATCGCCGTGGCTCTACAACGCGGCGGAGCGCAAGTTCGCCAGCTACGAAAACCCGCAATCCATCGGCATTCGGGCGCAATTTGCCAAGCAGAATGGTCTGCTCGGCACCTTCATGTGGGAGCTCTCGGAGGACGACGCGTCGAATAGCCTCCTGAACGCCATGTCCGCCCCATTCAGGTGATCTTCCTGGGAAAAATGGCGTGGTTTGCATCGTTATCGAAACGAACGAATGCAAATCACGCCGACGTTACGAAGTTTGAATAGGCTCGCTATGCGTGAGTCCAACCCTCCACACAACGCGACATTCCATCGCTTTCTTTGGAGGTTCTCATGCGTTCTCGCCGTTCGCCGTTCCTCGCTGCGCTCCTTTTGTCCTCGGTCGGTGTTCTCTTCAGCCTCCCCGCGAGCGCGCAGGAGGCAACGCCTCCTCCCAAGGATGCGCCACGCGCCGAGACCGAGGGGTCCGACTTCAAGCGGATAGCACTCGCCATCAATCCATTGGCCATCGGCATTGGACGATACAGCATCCAGGGCGAATTCCTCCCGATGCCGCACCATGCCATTACGTTGAATCCTTTTTATGCGCACGTCCCCGTCACCATCACCGTGAACGGGCAGGACGTCGACGCCGGTTCGCTCAACGGCTTCGGTGGCGAACTTGGTTATCGCTTCTACACCGGTAGCAAAGGGGCCAATGGCTTCTTCGTCGGCCCCTCGATTCTCTTTGCCTCGTACAGCCAGAGCTCGGGCAACGACGGCGGGGCCAAATCGAGCGATTCCTTCTTGAACTACGGCGCCGCCCTCGACATCGGCGGACAAGCCGTCATCGGACCGGGCATCGTGGTCGGCGGAGGTTTCGGCCTTCAGTACACGAAGACCAGCGAGGACATCAACACCGACAACCTGAATCTCGCCAGCGCCATCGTCGCCGGCGGCGGTATCCGCCCGCGCTTCCTTTTTGCATTGGGCTATTCGTTCTAGACCTCGTTTCGTCGCCAATCAGCCGTTCTTCCGTGTTTCGCGGACGAGCGGTGAGGTCGACCTTGCCGCGCTCGTGCAGATCTCGTGCGAGCGCGGCGAGCATTTTTTGGAGCGTGAAGAGCCGGCGCCGTGCCCCGTCCGTGGCAAACTGCCAGCACCGCAAAGGAAACGCTCCCATGCTCGAACTTCGCCCCAATTGTGAGTGCTGCGACAAAGACCTGCCGCCCGACTCGGCGGAGGCCATGATCTGTACATTCGAATGCACCTTCTGCCGCGACTGCGTGACCCGCTCCCTCGGTGGCATCTGCCCGAACTGCGGCGGCAACTTCACGCCGAGGCCGATCCGCCCCCCATCGAAGCTGGCGAAATACCCGCCGTCGACGAAGCGGGTGCTGAAGCCAAACGGCTGCGATGCGGACGCCGACCACTGAGCAAGGCCCGCTGCCTAGTAGGAATGCCACCCCGTCGCGAACCCCACGTGCGAGGTTTGAGGTAGGTATTTCTCGATAGATCGCCGTCCGCCGTTCTTCAATTGAAATAGCTTTTCACGGCTGCATCGATACGAGATAGCAGTTCGTCGGTCAGGACGGCGTCATCACCGGTCAAGCCCGGGCGCGTCGCCTGAATGGTCGCGCGTGACTCCACGAGCACGCTGAGCGCTGCGGTGAGCTGCAGCTTCTTCAGAACGGCTACGGTCATGCGGCGGGTGGCGTACGAACGAATCGAATCGCCGTTGAGGAGGTTCGCCTTCAATTCGGCCATGATCAGCGGCGTGACCTCGGCGTCGTAGGGCGGATCGTCGAGAAGGGCGTCTTTGTGGTAGAGGTCAGCCCGATCGTCGAGAGGATCCAGGTAAAGGCGCGAGAAGAGACGGTTGGTGGCTTGGTTCACCCGCGCGGCATACCCCGGAATGGTCGCAACCTTGTTGGCGTCGACGGGGACCTTCAGCGGCCCGAGCGCCGCCTTCCATGCTTGCAGGTGCTGCGCGGGCGTACCGGTGCGAACCCACCTGAGGACGCGGTTCAGGGAGTAGTTCGGCGGGTCCCCCGTCCCGTTGAGGAAGGTGGTGAGCACATTGTCGTAAAAAGGCGCCGCGTCGTCTGCGAGCGGGTTGGTGCCGAAGTCGTACCGAGAGCAATCGGGATCGAGCTTCACGTCGGCATCTACGCAAAACGGCTGCGTCGGTTCTTCGCGCGAGAGGCCGTAAAGCCACTTGATGGCCGCAAGATCGTATGGCCTCGGCGAGCCGAGTCGTGGGGAATCGTCCACGATGACGTAGTCCATCACCGACGAAGACGGGGCCTGCAGCGAGCCCTTGAAGTTGTGCCGCAGTCCCAAGGTGTGGCCAATCTCGTGCCCGATGAGCCATGTGATGTACCCCTCGAATTTTTGCTTCTTGGTGAGCGGCGGCAACGTGCCCGCGGCCTGCGCCGCCGAATGCAGCTCGGCGATCGCCGGAGCCCAAAGCGCGCACAATGGCTCGCTGCGGAAGTCGCCCCAGGCGAGGCCGGGTACGGCGCCGTGCGTCGGGGGCGTGACGTCCGACTGCGCCACCTCCGTGGAGGCGGGCGGATCGTCGGCCAATTCATTGAGCACCGACAGCATCTTCGCACCAAAGTAGACGCTGGCACCGCGAATTTCGCCGGTGTTCGGATTGGTGCGTTCATTGGCCAAGGCGAATCCTTGCGTCGGGTCGGCGTCGAAGATGATGTAATTCTTGTCGTCGTCGGCGAATGAATCGTCCGGACTCCCCACCTTGACCTGGAGCGCCTTGAAACCGAACACATCGTTCCACCTCTCGATGCCGCGCTCGAGCGCGCCCACGATGTCATAGGGCGCATAGACCGGATCATCTTTCAATTCGAGAAAGTGATTCGACAAGAGCCACGTAATCGGCTTTCCCCCGGGGTGGATGTTCCACTTGATCGGAGTTTGCGATGCAGTGCCCGTGTTTTTCCTCGAGTGCCGGGCACTGCGAAAGTAGAATTCTTTCGAAGGCAACGCCGAGGCAACGTAATCGGGGCTCTCTAGGTAGCGGCGGAGTGAAAGCCCCAGGGTGCCCGACACCTTGAAGCGATTCGATTCGAGCCCGTCGCGGGGGTTCAGGATCTTGTCGTCATTGAAGCCCGTGAAAACCTCCTCGAAAGTAACGCCGTCGGAGAGCTTGCGGAACTTCTGCAGGAAAGCCAAATCGATCTGGAAATGCGACGGCTGCGAACCTGACGCGAACGAATCCGATAGCGCACCAAAGCGATTCAGGCCCGCCGCAGGGTCGAAAAGTACATAATTTTCCGAGCCGGTGAGCTCGTCGAAACCGCTCGACTTCACGATGGGGTACGCTTCGATGATGAGCGACGGGTCGAACGTGTCGCTGGTGGCATAGTTGTTCGCGGCATCGAAGACGAAGAGCTTGCCATTCTGCTCCCGGAACGTGACCACACGCACGCCCAAGGAGATGGCGGCCCCAACACCGAGCGTTGTAAGCAACGAACCGACCGTACCGGGATAATAGTCCTTGACGTAGGCTGTAAGGAAATAGCGCTCCCCGAGCTCTCGGCGGTTGATCGCCAGGTAAAAGGATCGCGGTGTATCGGTGCTCGGCACCGACTGCGTCACGAGCCCTTGCGCGGCCGATCGAGGCGGCCGATCGATGGCAACGAAGGCATCGCCCTTCGAGAGCACATTGGATTCATCCGGTGAAGAATGGCCCGTTTGCGCGCAACCCGCAGCAACGACGACGGCCGGCGCTACGAGCGCGAGAGACAAATGGACCCCACGGAATGTTCGAGCAAGCGACATAGCGAACACCCTTTCTCTCGTTTGGAACATTCACATCCAGCGTTGTGCTTGGATTGAACAGGATGCGATTTTTCCGAGCGCGAAAAATGTAAATCCGATGTTAATCTTGATTGAAGAGCATCCGTTGGCGAGCTGTTCGCGCAATGCGTGCCTCCTTCGATGAAAAGACGCGGCTCGAACCGTGAGCGTGCGTTCATTTTCGAAGGCGTTGCGGGGACTCGTGATCAGGCTGCTTGCACGCCCTGCGGCTTGTCAGGATAGGGTACACTGCCCTCATTTCCTGCCATGGCCATCCAAAAGCGTTCCGCCCGTCGCACGGTAGCCTTCATCCTCGTCGATCACGCCCTCGCGCTGAACCTCAATGGGCCCGCCGAGGTGTTCAGCGTCGCCGATCATCTGCTCGGAAAAGACGGCGGCTACGACATGGTCTTTCTCTCGGAAGCCGGCGGTCCTATCCGCACGAGCTGCGGTATCGTCGTTTCGACGGAGCGGCTCGACGCGGTGAATATCGCGGGGCTCGACACGCTCATCGTCGTGGGTGGCCCCACGGCGGAATCGCTCCCCCGCGATGCGGCCCTCGTGCGTTGGGTACGCCGCGCCTCGAAAAAGGCGCGGCGCACGTGCACCGTATGCAAGGGCGCCTTTCTCCTGGGTGCGGCGGGGCTGCTCGATGGCCGGCGCGTCGTGACGCATTGGTGCGAAGTCGAAAGGCTGCAAGCCCTGTATCCCAAAGCGCGGGTGGAGCTCGATCCGATTTATCTGCGCGACGGCGGCATCTGGACCTCGGCCGGAATGTCCGCGGGAATCGATCTCGCATTGGCGCTGGTGGAAGACGATTACGGGCGGCGAATCAGCCTGGGTGTGGCGAAAGAAATGGTCATCTTTCTCCACCGCTCCGGCGGCCAAGCGCAATTCAGCAGCGCCCTCGCCGCCCAGACGCGTTTGGGCGCGGGCTCGTCCCACTCCAAAATGGCCGAGCTCCCAGCTTGGATCATGAATCACCTCGACGCAGACCTCAGCGTCGAAGGCCTCGCCAAATCCGTCGGAATGAGCCCGCGAACCTTCGCACGCAACTTCACCCGCTGGCACGGCGGCACCCCCGCCAAATTGGTTCAAGATCTCCGCGTCGAAGCCGCATGCCGCCACCTCGAAACCGGCGACAGCGAGGTCAAACGAATCGCCGACACCTGCGGATTCGGCGACGAAGAGCGCATGCGCCGCGCCTTCATCCGCCGCCTCGGCATCCCGCCCGCCGCCTACCGCGACCGCTTTGGATCGCGTTCTAGCGCGCAGTACGGGTGAATGCGCTCGTGCGGTTGGTTTCCCAGGTGTGGCCGTTGTCGTACGAGAAGGCTTGTTCCCAGCGGGCGGCGTCGGGACCCTGTTTTAGCCAGATGTAGCGCACCTTGATGGGGCGGCCGTCGTCGACGTCGTCGCCATAGAATTCGCCGCGGTTGCCCGCGAAGCTGCCCACGTTCGGCGGCTCCAGTTTGCCGGTTTTGCCGCTGATCTCGTAAATGGACCATTGCCGCTTTTCGGGGTTGAAGACATTGACCGTCACACCGGTGGAGCCGCGCGTCGGGGATGCGCTTTCTTCGACGGAGACCATTCCGCCGAGGTACTGCGTGGTCTTGGTGGTCCCCACGAATTCGTCCCAATCGTCGCTTCCAACACCGCGGACTTTGAGTTTGCGTCTTGCCACCGTCCAATCACCAGCGAGGAAGTCGAAATCGTGCATATCGCCGCCGCTGGAAATCTGGATCGTTTCGGAATGGGTTTCCGCCGTATGTGGCGCGGTTTGCGCTCCCCCACAGGCGGTGACGGCAAACACCGGGACGAGCACGAACATGGTTCGATATTGCATGGGCAAGCACCCCCGCGCTGAGCGCATGGTACGGGTTGATGACTAAGACTTTAGTACTAAAGACTTAGTTGTCAACATCGTTGACGTTGGCGGGCGGAAAACGCCACCCTGACGAACAAGATGGCACCTTCGGCTCAACGACTGCGTTTTCTCCCTGGGCGTTTCCAGATTGCACATCATCCCTCGGCGCGGATGCCGCCGGCCGACGTCGAGTGGCTGGTGATGGTGCGGGCGCCGGATGGGCTCACGGTGGTGAGCCCGGCGGAGGACGCCGAGCCACAGGCGTGGTTGGCCCTCTACAGTGGTGACACCGCGCACGATCTGGATGCGACGGGTATGCTCAGCGCATTGCTCGTCCCCTTGAAGGATGCGGGTATCTCGGTTTTCGTCGGGTCCACGTTTCAGGCGGACCTGGTGCTCATCCCCGAAACGCGGCGCGACGACGCCGTGGAAGCCCTCCGCCGGGCCGGGCACCACGTCACGACAACGCCCTAGAGTATTTGTCCGGCCTAAGAGAATTTCACATGAAGGCGGGAAGGCGGGAAGGTTTTTGTTTTCCAATCCGGCCCATTGGGCGAGCTGGAAAGTCTCAAAAAAAGCGTTCCGTGCCGGCGTCGGTGCTTCAGTGCGCTCGAGTGGGGCCCGCCCCTGCGGGCGCGGAATGCCATGCGGCGCGGGGACCTGGCGGGGGCGCGGGGAAGCATGGCATGAGCACCCGCTTTGGGGCGGGCAGCAGCGCGAAATGGGCCCAATGAGAGCACGGGAGAGCGCTGCCGGGTGGGGCAGCATCTCTCCTTCTGCGTGCGAAGTTCGCTTAGTCCAATCAACTAACCTTTGCCCCAGAGCAAACGCGCTTCGTCGGCGAGGAGATCGGGATACTCCTCGGGGAAAAAGAGTTTCGCCCCTTCGATCTCGGTCACGCCTTGCGACTCCGGCAGAATATCGTCCAAGTATCCAGCGCTCGCTGGTGAAAAGATGCGGTCGGCCATGCCCCATACGATGCGCGCCGGCACCGTGCAGCGACGGAGTGCCGCCTCGATGCCCGCCAGTGCGTTGACTTCGAAGGCCGTCCGATACGACTTAATGGGCATTCTTCGCAGCGGGACCAGGTACGTGTCGATCGTTTCCTCGCGGAGCTCCTCGGGCTTCGAGTAGGCCTGCCCGGCAAGCCCCCGTGCGGTGCGGGCGATGGATTCGTCCGCGAGGAGTGAACGAACCGACGCTGGGGCGCCCTCGCGTTCCACGTCGCAGTTCGTCAGCAAGAGCGTGCGCACCCGGTCCGGATGGCGTGCCACCAAAAGCTGCGCCACGATGCCGCCCATGTCGCTGGCCACCACGTCCACCGCTGGAATGGCCAATCGATCCAGAAAGGCTATCAGCATGGCCACTTGTGCGTCGGGTGCCACACTCTGGCCTTCCGCGACCTGAGAATGCCCGAGCGCCATGAAGTCCGGTGCAAGGCATCGCCGCCGCACCGACAAGCGCTCCAGCGCGCCCCGCCATTGGTATCCATTGAGCGGAAACCCATGCAAAAAGAGCGCAGCCTTCCCTGCCCCGCGCTCGACATAGGCAATTTTCCCAAATCGCGTCTCCACGTACCGACGCTCCGCGCGAAAGGCCGCGGCGTCCATCGACACCGGCATGCTCGCACGCGATGGGCTCGATTTGCATTGTGTCACAAGGCCCGCGGCGAGCGCACTGATCGTCATTTGCATGAATTGTCGGCGATGCATTTCAGTCTCCTTTGCGCCTGGCTCACCAGCGCCCTCGCGCGATCGGTTTCGCGGTTCGATAGATTCAATTGCGCCAGCTTCAATCCGCGCCCGGCATCCGCGCCGGGACCAAGGTAGAACTCGGCCGCATGATCGGCAAAGGCTAGCGGATGGCGCGCGAGCAGCGCCTCGAAACGCTGTCGGGCGCGGGCAATTTCACGCCTGCCGCGCTCCGCCTCGCCCGTGCGCACGTGCCACGCACCGAGCAGACCGAGTGCCTCCGGCTCGCCGCTGGCCGCCACGACCCGCTCGAGCCGGGCCAACGCGGAGGTTGCGTCACCGCGTGCCATCTCGAGCTCCGCGAGATGGATGTTCGCCGTCGCGAACTCCGGCAAGTGCGCCAGCGCCTGCCGGTACGACGCCTCCCCGCGCACCGCCTCGCCCGCGCGCTCGGTCCACATCAATGCGCGCGCGAAATGGATCCACGCATGCGGAAATGGCAACGTCGTATCGAGATCGCCCAGCGCCGCAACGTACGCGCGATCGGCCTCCTCGAAGCGGTTCAGCGCCGCGTAGGCACCCGCGAGCGCACTTCGCGTTGCAAACCCCGGGTGACGCGCCACGCGCTCCTCGAGCTGGGGCAGCACCTCGGCCGCTCGCCCCATGGCCACGAGAATCGACGCGCGCAATGCCGCCACCTCCTCGGCATTCGAGCCCGCGCGCTCGGCCGCTTCGACATCCGCCAGCGCATCGCCGAACCGATGCACCGCCGAGCGCGCACGCGCACGCCGCAACAGATCGCCCGCGGTGCGAAATCGACCTTCGGCCATCGAGCTCGCCCGATCGAGCGCCTCGTAGTCGGCAAAGAATCGCGCCCGCGCCAGCAAAAGCTCCTCCACCCCTGGCTCGTCCCCGCGCTGCGCGATTTGCCGATCCAGGTTCTCGATGGCAATCACGCTGGACGTCGTCACCGCAGGCGCCGCCAGAAAAGGAAAATCCGTTGCAGAATGCACGCGATCGTCGTACGGCACGCCGTCGTCCACCCCCGCCGTCGAGCCGTTCACGAGCCGGGATCGAAAGACGTCAATGACATCGTCCGTCGGACGCCTCCCTCCACAGTCATTGTGCGGCCCGCCCTCGAGCTCCGCGCGCTCCACCGCCAGGTACTCGGCGCAGGTCGCGACGTCGCTGTCGATCCATATCCGATCGTCCGCGAGCACCCTCGCCAAGGTGGCATACCGCGCCGGCGTCGCCGCAAGCCATTGATTGCCACACTGCCCATCGAGCCCGTCGTACAGGGCCAGCCCGGCCTGCAAGTCCGGCACGAACTGCGGCCAATCGGCCTGCGCCGCGCGATTGTATGCTTCCTTGCGGCGATCGGCCACGTCATCGGGTCCCATCGGCTCGATGAGCGCATTGCCGGTGAGCGCTCGCCCCATGCGATCGATGCGCGCACCCAGCCGCGGGCGCTCTGGCACCTCGCCTTGGAAACCACGCGCCTGCGTATGTGGCACCAACGACGAACACGCGCAAACCAGCACCGCGGCCACTCCGGCGCAAACCATCTTTTGCAGCTTCATCACGACCCGTAGGTCCCGCCCCAGACCGCGAGAAGCTTCCCGCCACGTGCCACCACGTCGCGATCGACGGAGACCACGAGCGCCGCCACCTTCCACCCCTGGAGAAAGTTCCGCGCCGGTCCACCGTCCGTGTGCCGCCATGCATCCAGCACCGCCCGCGAGGTCGCCTCGTCCAACATCGGGCAACCCGCCGCATCCACCTTTGCCTTCGCGTTGCCCGCCGCGTTCATCGCCGCCCTGGCACCCTTTACATTGTTGAAAAAGGGATCGTCTCGCAACCCTGCGAAAACACGGAATCGCTGATTTCGCCCTTCGAGCCCCGCAGGCTGGCTCGCATCGCCGTGAAGGTAATCCTCGTCGCCCGCCCAGCATTCCGCCGTGCCCGCGGCATCGAACCGGCACGCGATCGAGGTGCTCGCCGTGGTCTTGCCGAAGCGCGCCCCGCTATCGACGTGAAACACGTATTGCAACCGATCCGAAAATCGATGCGCGACCAAGGTCATCACCAGGTTCACGCGCCGCCCGTCCGGTGACATCCATGCAAAGAGATCGGCTATGTCGGCCGCCGGATCCGCCGTGACCGACGGAGCGTCCAAATGGTCCGACGCCTGCGCAGGGCCTGAAAGGACCGATACCGCGGCGATTGCGCATGCCGCGCCCCATCGAAAATCGTGCATGCCGGCACGTTAGGGATGCACCTCCGCCGCGACTTGGTAAATATTGCGCGACGCGGTCGATCAGGCTGCGGCCAGCGTGCGCGCAACGGTCTGACGAAGCCACCGATGGCCCTCGTCCTGGTGCACGCGCTCGGCCCAAACTTGATTCAACGTGTACGTCGCCAGTCGCAGGGGAAGCTCCACGACACGCAGCCGGAGCGCGCGATCGAACGAATCGATCAACCTCGCGGACACGGTCAGCGCCAAATCGTTCGCGGCCACGACGAACGGTGCAACGAGGAAATTGGGCACGCTCAATGCAATTCGCCGCTTGGCCCCCTGCTTGCGCAGCAGCTCGTCCACCAAGCCCGTCACCGAATCGCCCAGCGCGGCCGAGGGCGATACGACCACGTGCGAAAGCCCGGCATACTCCGCCAAGGTCAACCGCTTTCGCGCGGCAAGAGGATGCCCTTTTCGAAGTACGCACACGAACCGTTCCTCGACCAAATCCTGACGATGCAGCGAAGGATCGATCGCATACTTGCGACCCAACTTGAGATCGCAATCGCCACGCTGAAGGGCCTCCACCCAGTTCGATGGAAGGTGGTGAAATCGTAAATCCACCTTGGGGGCCTCCCGCGCAAGCACGGCCATGAGCCTCGGCAGAAGATAAAGCTCCAGGTTGTCGGTGGAGACAATGCGAAAGGTCCGCTCCGAGGTGCGTGGGTCGAAGGATTCACGGCTCAAAAAGACGCGCTCGAAGTGTGCAATGGCTGCCTCCACGGGCCCCATGAGCGCTTTGGCACGCTCCGTGAGAACCATCGTGCGGCCGGCTTGCACCAAAAGGGGATCATCGAAATGGGCGCGAAGGCGTGCCAGTGCGTGGCTCATCGACGATTGACCGAGCCCGACCTTCTTCGCCGCCCGCGTGACGTTGCGTTCCTGAAGCAACGCGCGAAGGGCAACGATGAGATTCATGTCGATACCGTGCAGAAGCATGCCCAAGTATCAACCGAATCGATGCCTGGCATGAAAACAATCGATTCGACGGATGGCTTGCCCCAGAGCTATTCCCCGAGTCATGCACGAAGCCTCCGGACTTAGCATCCCGCGCTCACTCGAAGACGTGTGCAACCCGCGGGAGATGGCCCTCCTCGTTTATGACATGCAGGTCGGAATCGTCCGCCAAGTGAAGAATAGTAAAGAAATCGTCGCCGGGGTGGGCCACGTTCTCGAGGCCGCCCGCCAGGTGAACATGCGCATTTTTTACACGCGCCACCTTTCGTTGCCGCGGGAACTCATGGGTTCATTCCAGTATCGAATGGCCATGACGTGGCAGCGCGTGGAGAAACCGGAGCTGGTAAAGCCTTGGTTTTTGCGCGATTCACCGGCTTTTCCCATCGTGCCCGAGCTTTCGCCGCGCCCCAGCGAGGCCATTTTCGACAAGCTCGCCATGTCTGCCTTCGAGGGAACACCGCTCACCATGGCACTACGCGATTGCGGAATTCGAGCCGTGGCCATCGTGGGGGTTGCACTCGAGGTGGGTATCGAGCCCACGGCGCGCCACGCGTGCGATTTAGGGTTGATTCCGGTCATCGTTCGCGATGCCTGCGGATTCGGCCATGAAGACGCGGCACAACGCTCCGTCGCCAGCCTGACGTTCGGCGGCGATTCCATCTTTACCGACATCGCCACCTTCCGCCAGAAACTCGGTTTGGCCAATTAGATGCTTGACGGGCGAGCGCATATGAATAGGTTCGCGCGCTATGAACCTAAGAACGGAAATGACCAGGCTCGCCGAAACTTTCGCCCGTGACGTGCTCAGCGCCATCCGCAGCGCTCCGCTCGACGAGATTCTCGGCGAGGGCCGTGGCCGCCCCGCCGTCCCCGCCGCGAAAAGCACGGGACGCGCCGCTGCCCCGGCGGCAGCACCCGAACGAAAGGGCGGCAACGGTCGCCTGCACCGCCGCTCGGACGACGAGATCGGCGTCGTCGTCGACAAGATCGTTGCCCTTCTGAAGAAAAATCCGGCGGGTCTGCGCGCGGAGCAGATTCGTGAAAAGCTGTCGCTTGCGCCGAAGGAGCTGCCCCGCCCGATCAAGGATGCGCTCTCTGGCAAAAAGATTACGGCCAAAGGCCAGAAGCGCGCGACGACCTATTTCGCGAAGTGACGGCGCGGCAGCCTCCCCTTGGGGGACGAACGGTATCCGCTATTTCGCGCGTGCTTCGATGATGCTGATTGGCGACTGAGTCGGCAGCACGCGCACCAATTCGAAGTTCGAAGCGCCCAAGAGCGCGGCAAAGTCGCGCTCGGTGCGTTCACGGCCACCGGATGTAAAGAGAAGCATCACCAAATCGACCATCTTGTTGAGGTCGAGGGTATTCCCCGGCGCCCGATTCGTCTGCACGACCGCGTCGATGACGAGGAGCTTCTGCCCAGGCTTGGAAGCACGATTCACCGCCTCGAGGATGCGCAGGCAGTCCTCGTCGTTCCAATCGTGGATGATGGCCTTTAGAAGATGGGCGTCTGCCTCCGCGGGCACGGATTCGAAGAAGCTGCCGCCAATCTGCTCGCACCGCGCCGAGACACCCGCGCGCTCGAGGGTTGGAGCGGCGCCGCCAATCACGTGCGGCTGGTCGAAGAGGATTCCGCGCATCTTGGGATATTTGGCCAAGATGGCCGCAAGCATGCGCCCTTGACCGCCGCCCACGTCGCAGAGCCGCTGAATGCCGGAGAAATCGTAAGCATCGAGCACCGCTTCGATTTGGGACGACGTGTACGAAGCCATCGTGGCATTGAAGAGCGGTCCCACGTCGGGGTGCTCCTTCATGTGATGCCAGAATCCCGTACCGTAGACATGGTCGAAGGCGGGTTTGCCGGTCTTCACGCTGTAATCGAGGTTGGCCCAGGTGGTGACGATGCTCTCGTGGCATAGAAAGAGCGCGGCCGGTCGCAGCGAGGTCGGATGATCGGCGCGGAGCAACTCCGATTGCGGGGTATTGGCGAAGTGCCCCTCCCTCTCTTCGAAAATGCCAATATCGCCCAGCGCACGCAAAAGCCGGTACACGGTCGGCCCGTGCGTGTCGGTCAGCCGTGCCAGCTCGTCGGCCGTTTTGGCGCCCGACGCAAGATGGTCCGCGTAACCGAATTTGGCGGCCGCACCGATCGCAAAGAAGTACTGGCCGTGAAGATGGAGCATGAGCTCCTGCGCGGCTCGAGTCGAGGCAGATAGCATGATAGATCTCCCCCGAGCGACGGGTCCGAATCTGTTCGATCGCTCGGAATGTGAGAACACCTTACGCCACCAACACGGGCCGGTCAGCTCGCGTTGCCGCGGGCGCAGGTTGCAAGCAAACGGCCGAAGCGCCTTGCACATTCTTGTAGATTTGCTCAGATTTCGCGGAGCATGCCCCCGACGAAAGCGAAGCGAAAAGCGAAACCGGTTCGACGCCAGCCCAAGCAACGCCGCTCCCGGGAGACGGTCGATGCCGTGCTCGACGCCGTGGCCAAGGTGCTCAAGCGCGATGGTGCGGGCGGGCTCACCACGAACCACATTGCCCGGGCGGCCGGCGTGAGCATCGGATCCATCTATCAATACTTCCCCAACAAGGCGGCGCTCTACACGGCCTTGTTCAATCGTCACATCGAAGAATCGAGCCGCCTGGTGGAGAGCACGCTCGTCGAACACGCGGCCTCCCCGCTCGACGAGGTGGTGCGCGCGTTGGTCGAGGCGATGATCGAAGTGCACGCCATCGATCCGGCGCTGCACGAGCTTCTTTCGACGGGCGCACCCCACGGCGCCGAGGTGGCGCGTGATTTCGAAAAGCGCCTTCACGGCGCACTTCGACTGGCCATCTCCTCACGCCCGAAAGAGCTCGGCGTCTCGGGGGATCTCGAACGAAAGCTGTTCGTTCTCACCCAGATGATCGAGGCGCTTTCCCATGGCGTCGTTCTACGGCGCCCGCCCCGCATGTCCCTCGCCGCCGCCAAAGAAGAAGCGGTGCGCGCCGTATTGGTTTACCTGCACGCGTGACGGGGCAATGGACGCCATCTTCGGCGTCTTTGGTGCGGAGCCCGCGCCCTTCGTCGCGACGCGAAGGCTGTTGCTACGCCGCCACGCGAACGACGCGCCGGCTCCATGCCATTGGTCCACATCACGCGGGAAAACACGCGGTGGCACGGATGGTGCGATAGACCATGGCACTGTGAATTCATATCCGGGATGTACCTCCGCCACCATGGCGGCGATTCTTTTGCTTGGAGTAACTGGCTGCGGGATCCCCGCCATCGATGCATCGAAGGTCCAACGCCTCGAGGTCGTGTCGTACGAAGGAGCGTATTTCTGTCCAACGGGTGAAAACAAGCTCGCGGTGCAGGCCAAAATGAGCGACGGCAGCGTGCGGTCCACCAATGCCAGCGATCGATCCGATCAGTTCGATGCCGCCGAATTGGTATGGGCCGTCAGCCCCTCGATGGGACAAGTCGTGTCGAACAAGCTGGATGTGGCCTTCGTCCCCAACGACGACATCACCCCGGCACTCGAAAAGAACGTCACGTTGGACGTCGCCATGGAGAAGAACCGCGCGGCCAAAGGCACGATCGAGCTCACGCCCAACTTTGCTTGCCATCAGGGCGCTTGGTTCAGCGCCGAGGCCGGGGCCGAAGGTGAATCCGGATCCATGAGCTACAGCCTTTTTTCCTCCTTCTCGTCGCGCGGGAGGTCCGGCGGCAACGGTCGGAGTGGCCGCAGCGGCCGCGATGCGACGCCGGTCGTAGCACGCGTCAAATTGGTCGAGACCAAACGCGGAACGCTCGCCGCCGTCCGCGTGATGCGCCTGAGTGACGATTACACCGTGACGTATTTCGTCGATCCCAAAGCGGGCAGAATCACGATTATGAATCGCGGTGGCCAAGGGGGAAAGGGCGGCTCGGGCGAAGACGGGCAGCGTGGCGACTCCGGGGGCACCTGCCGCCGCGGCGGCGATGGTGGAAACGGCGGCAACGGTGGCGACGGCGGAGATGGTGGCGATGGCGGCGCCGTCACGGTGTACATCGATGCGAGCCATCCGGAGCTCGCCAATTTGATACGCGTCGACAATCGCGGAGGCGACGCCGGCCGAGGCGGATACCGAGGCAGCGGCGGGTACGGTGGGTTTGGCGGCTCGGATAGCAAGAAGAAATGCAATCCGTCCGACGGCCGCACCGGCGAATCCGGCATCAGCGGCAGCGACGGCCGATCGGGACGCCCCGGCCCCGCACCGCAATTCCTCATGGCGGAGCCCGAGTCGTTTACGTTCTAAGTCAGGGAGCGCGATCCTCGAACAGCGTCACGAGGAGAAGAAGAAACCGCCAGGACGCCAAAAGAGAGGCGCCAGGATCGCCAGGTGAACCAACAATAAACTCTCATTTTTTTGATTTATCGTTGGTTCAGTTGGCGATCCTGGCCCCCCTGGCGTCCTGGCGATTTCCTTCTTCCTGTTCGAGATCGTGCTCGCCCATTTTTATAAGCGGGCGCTAAACGCCGCGACGAGCTACACTATTCCGTCGAGATCGCATTCCATTCGAGATGAATTCGACGCCATTCGTGGGCAACGAAGTCGCCAACGTCTACGGAGGCTCGTATGCATTCACATTTGCGTTTCGCTCTGCCGTTGTTCGCCCTGCCGCTTTTGCTTCTTGCTGGATGCGGCGGCGAACAGGCCCCCCGCCCCGTGGCCATGGTGCCCAAAGCTGCCCCTCCGCCCCCGCCGCCGGCGGTCCCGTACAAAGGACCAGGTGTTGCGGTGTCGGGCGACATCATGGCCGCCTGCAATATCGTGATCAACAAGGTCGATCGGGCGCCGAAATTCGCATTCGACGAGCACGATCTTCAGCCGGAAGACCGAGCCGTGCTCGACCAAATCGCCAAATGCGTCACAACCGGTCCGCTCAAAGGGCGCTCGCTCAAGCTCATTGGGCGCGCCGATTCGCGCGGCGAGGTCGAATACAATTTTGCACTGGGCGAACGCCGCGCCGACACCGTCGCAGGCTACCTTTCGCAGCTGGGTGTCGAGAAAGCCAAGTTGGTCGAAACGTCGCGCGGCAAATTGGATGCGTCGGGAACGGAAGAATCAAGCTGGGCCCAAGACCGCCGCGTCGATATCGCACTTCTGTAAAAAGTCAGTACATGCTCATCACGGCGACCCGGCGCACCACCATGATGAGCGTGTCCTCCTCACGCGAGGTCTTCTCGGCCTTCGACTTCGCATCCACATAGGTATCGGCCGCTCCGCAGTACCGCAACGGACGCCTTTTCGTGACAGGTTCAGGCTCCGGCTCCACGAGCGGCCAATACCAATCCGAGCCGGCCGAGGAAGGTTGGAGCGCTTCGGGCAGAACCTGCACGAGAAAGCGACACTCCGCGGCGGTGAGCTCGGGCCATTCGATGACGAGCTTTCCTCGCTCGAAGATGCATCGCTTGTGGAATGCCGTGGCGCAATAGCGGCCGTACGGGAAACGCTCCAGCGCCGCCTCGTAGAGCGAAGTTTCCGTGCCACGCCATGCCCACGAGAAGCCCTCGCCTTGCCCTTCGAGGTAGAATTGAGGGCCTTCTTGCTCCATGTTGAAGATGGCCAATCGCCGCGCAGGATCGGCCGGCAAATCGTGAAGGATGCCGTGCTCGTTGACGGGTTCGCTCATGCCCCCATGGTAGCGTGTTCGTAGGCGCGGCTCACCGCCAAGACCTTGGTATCGGCGTAGCGCGCCCCGACGATTTGAAGGCCCATGGGCAGGCCCTCGGTGGTGCGGCCGCAGGGAATGCTCGCGGCCGGTTGCTGCGTCATGTTGAAGGGGTACGTGAACGGCGTCCATCCGGTCCAGCGCGGCGAGGGCGATCCCTCGGGGGCCTCGCGGCCGGCCTCGAAGGCGGGAATGGGCAACGTCGGCGTGAGCAGCACGTCGTACGTCTCGTGAAAGCGCCCCATGCGCTGCCCCAGGGCCGTGCGCACGGCCATGGCATCGAGGTACTGCATCGCGCTCACGCGACGGCCTTCCTCGCAGATGGCCGCAAGCCCGGGATCGAGCCGGTCGATGCGCTGCGGATCCAGCGAGGCAACGGCCTTTGCCGCACCCGCGAACCATAAGGTGTGAAAAGCCTCCACGGGATCGCCGAAGCCCGGATCGACTTGCTCGACCGCGGCACCGAGCCGCGCGAAGACTTCGCCCGCGCGCAAAATCGCCGCCTCGATCTCGGGGTGCACGTTCTTCACGTACCCAAGGCGCGGGCTCAAGGCGATGCGCAGACGCGAGACGTCCAGCGCGAGTCCCTCCACGAAGGAGCCATGCAGCGGCTCCAGTGCCGTAGGATCGCGGCTGTCGGGGCGCGAAAGGACGTCCATCATGAGCGCCGCGTCCTCCACCGTGCGGGTCATCGGCCCCACGTGCGACAACGTGCCGAATGGGCTCGACGGATACAGCGGGACGCGCCCGTAAGTCGGCTTGAGGCCGAAGATGCCGCAGAACCCCGCGGGAATGCGCACCGATCCACCGCCGTCGGTCCCCACGGAGAGTGGCGCCATGCCCAACGCCACGGCCGCGGCGCTCCCACCGCTCGAACCGCCCGCCGTTCGCGATGAATCCCATGGATTGCGCGTGATGCCGGTGAGCGGCGAATCGGTCACGCCTTTCCAGCCCAATTCCGGCGTGGTCGTTTTCCCCACGAAGACAGCGCCGGCCTCGCGCAAGCGCGCAACGCTCGGTGCATCTTCGTCCCACGGTTGCCCGGGATCGACGGCGAACGAACCGCGCATCGTGGGCCAGCCCCGCGTGAGCAGAATGTCCTTGATGGACACCGGCACCCCGTCCAATGCGCCGCACGGCTTGCCCTCGCGCCAGCGCGCCTCGGAAGCCCGTGCGGCCTCGAGGGCCTGGTCGTTCGCAATCAGGCAAAAGGCATTCACCCGCGGATTCGTGCTCTCGATGCGATCGAGCACGGCGCGCACCACCTCCACTGGAGAAAGCGCACCGCTGCGGTACGCATCCAAGAGCAATCGCGCGGATAGAAATACCGGATCGGTGTGCATTGGTTGACAGGCTACCGGCCTCTTGTATGATTGTCAACAATCTACCAAGGAGGCATCATGCCCCGATTCATGAAGATCACGCTGGAGAAGCGCGGCGTGTCCTGCGTGGCGCGCTTGCTCGACGAGGATGCTCCGCGCTCCTGCGATGCCGTATGGAAAGCCTTGCCCCTGGCAGGAGACGCCTATCATGCGAAATACGCGCGCAATGAAGTGTACACGATGGTGCCGCGTTTTGCGGATCACGAGCCTGGCATCGAGAATCCGACGGTCACCCCCATACCGGGCGACGTCGTCTATTTCTCCTTTGCTGCGGGCATGCTCGATCGGCGGTTCAAGCAGGAAAAAGGTATCGAACATTTGCCCAGCCTCATCGATCTGGCCATTTTCTATGGTCGCAATAATTTACTATTGAACGGCGACGTCGGCTGGGTCGTTGGCAACGTCTATGCGTCCATCGTCGAAAATCTCGATGCCATGGCCACGGCCTGCAACGACGTTTGGCGCTCGGGAAGCGTGGGCGAGCGACTCATTTACACCCGGCACGAAGTCTGATGTCGGCCCTGGTCGTTCCGCCGGGACCGAATCCGCGCCGTGGGATCGGGGTGGTGGCACCCTACGACTTCGCATTGGATCACGAGCTATGGCGCTGGGTGCCGGACGGCGTCACGTTGCACACCACGCGTACTCCGTATTTCGCCCTGCCCGTGGGCATCGAAATGGCGGAAACCGTGAGCGATGCCGCCGCCGTGATCGAGGGCGTTCACTCCTTGGTCACCGTCCGACCCGAGGCCGTCGCATACGCCTGTACCTCGGGTAGCTTCGTGCATGGGCGGCTCGGCGAGCGCTATCTGTCCACGACCATGCGCGAAACCGGTGCGCCGGTCGCGGTCACCACCTCGGGGGCGCTCCTCGAGGCGCTCTCCACACTGGAAATCACGCGCTTGGCGGTGGCCACGCCCTACGTGCCGGAGGTGACCGATCGGCTGTGCGCGTTCCTCGCCGAGGCCGCGGTCGACGTGGTCAAAAGCCACGACCTATGCCTCACCCATGACATTTGGACCGTGGATTATGCACGTGTCGCCGACATGATCCTCGCCTGCGACGATCCGGGCGCGGAGGCCGTGTTCGTGAGCTGCACGAACGTGCCCACCTACGACGTCATCGCGCCGCTCGAAGCGGCTCTCGCCAAACCGATATTGACCGCGAACCAAGTTACCATGTGGGCCGTGCTGCGCGCGCTCTCGCTGCAGGCCCGCGGGCCGGGCCAGAGCTTGCTCATGGTCGGAGGGTCGAATTGAACTCGGGAGGAGACCATGGACAATCGCGAAACCTTGCGGCGCGCCATTGCCGCCTCGGCGATGGGAAATGCCACGGAATGGTACGATTACGGCATTTACGCCTTCGTCGCAGGGACGATGGGGCGCGTATTCTTTCCCTCGGACGATCCTGTCGTATCCCTACTTTCCGCGTACGGCGTCTTTGCTGCGTCGTTCGTGGTCAGGCCGTTCGGCGGCATGGTCTTCGGCCCCCTCGGCGATCGGATCGGGCGGCAGAAGATCCTTGCCCTCACCATCATCGTCATGTCGGCGTGCACGTTTCTCATCGGCCTGCTCCCTGGCTATGGCACGCTCGGACCGGCCGCACCGATGCTTCTCATCGTGCTGCGCCTCGTGCAAGGCTTCTCCACCGGTGGCGAATACGGCGGGGCGGCCACGTTCATGGCGGAGTACTCGCCCGACGAGAAGCGGGGCTTCTGCGGCAGCTTTCTCGAATTCGGCACCCTCTCGGGCTACGTCTTCGGCGCCGGCGTGGTGGCCGTCACCCATCTTTTCCTGGGCGATTTGGCCATGGAGTCGTGGGGCTGGCGCATTCCCTTCTTGCTCGCGGGGCCGCTGGGCGGGGTCGGGCTCTATTTGCGCTCCAAGCTGGAGGACACGCCGGTGTTCCGCGAGCTCTCGGAGTCGCATGACTCGAACGCGCCAGAGAGCTCGACGTTCTCGGAGCTCTTTCAGCATTGGCGGCCGATGCTCGTTTGCATGGGCATGGTCGTGATGCTGAACGGCGTCGACTACACCTTGCTCACCTACATGCCCGAGTACCTGCGCGGTCCGCTGCATCTGTCCTCGAGCAGTGCGCTGCTCGTGACCATTGCGGCCTACGTCGGGATGCTCGCGGCCGTTACCTTCGCGGGAAGGCTTTCCGATCGCGTGGGGCGCAAACCGCTATGGTTCGCATCCGGCGGCGCCATTTTGCTCCTGTCGATTCCGGCGTTTTTGCTCATGGGCCGGGGCTGGGCCTTTGCCGTGGTGGGCTTCGTGGCCTTGGGGCTTCTGTTCTCCCTCCAGCTCGGCACCGTGTCGGCGACGTTTCCCGCGCTCTTTCCCACGAGGGTGCGCTACTCGGGGTTTGCCATCAGCTACAACATCGCGACGTCGCTCTTCGGTGGAACCGCACCTTTGATCATCTCGTACCTGATCGACAAAACGGGTAACGACCTGATGCCCGCATTCTATATGATGGCCACGTGCGCAATCGGACTCGTGGCCGTCGCATTCTCACCGGAAACACTCGGCCTGTCGCTCCGCGGGACGGGAGATGTCGGGCAGGCCGGGCAGGTCGGCGTCACGAAACGGGAGGCAGCTTAGGAAAATGACGAGGGTTGGGTTTTTGTACCCCGGCTATGGGGCAGAGGACGACTATCCGCGCGCAGCCGCGCGCCTCGGCGGGGATGTGCACCTTCGTCTGGTGCACACCTCCGTGGGGGAGGACGCCCACCGGGTCGATGCGCTGCTCGACTTGGGGGCGCCCGAGCGGCTCGCCGCCGGTGCGGAGGAACTTCGCGACGCCGCCGATGCCGTGGTGTGGGCCTGCACCAGTGGAAGCTTCGTGTTCGGCTGGGATGGAGCGCGCGAACAGGTGCACGCCCTCGCAAAGCTGCTCGGCGTTCCGGCCTCCAGCACGTCGTTCGCGTTCGTCCACGCGGCAAAGGCCCTCGGCGTGCGCCGTGTCGCCGTCGCCGCCACGTACCCGGACGACGTGTCGAGCAAGTTCGTCGACTTCCTTCAACGCGGTGGCGTGGAGGTCACGTCGCTGTCCAGCAACGGCGTGCCCACTGCGGCGGATGCAGGGGCCCTCGGGCGCGAACAGGTGCTCGCATTGGCGGCGGCGGGCGATCGCCCGGACGCCGAGGCGCTTCTCGTCCCCGACACGGCGCTGCATTCGATTGCGTGGCTCGACGAGCTGGAAGAGCGCCTCGGGAAGCCGGTTTTGACGGCCAACCAAGTCACCATCTGGGAAGGCCTGCGCCTCGCGGGCGAGCATCCCTCGTGCACGGCGATGGGCGCCTTGTTTCGGGGGCGAGCATGAGCCAGCGCGCGCAACCGGCGGGCAGCGTGCTCGTGCCCCACGTGATCGAATCGACCCCGAGCATCGTGGCCTCGAAGCTGCGCGAGGCCATCGTGCTCGGCGAGCTCGCACCCGGCTCGCAGCTCGTGGAAATGCAGCTCGCGGCCCAACTCGGGGTGAGCCGCGGGCCACTGCGCGAGGCGATGCAGCGCCTCGTGCAGGAGGGGCTTTTGCGCAGCGAGCGAAACCGCGGCCTCTTCGTGGTGGAGCTCGACGACGATGACGTGCGCGATCTTTACGTGGTGCGAAAGGCCATCGATCAAGCGGCGGCGTCGCTCATTCTGTCGAAGGACGTCGCCGCGGCGGTGAAGCGCCTCAAGCCGATCCTCACGGAAATGAACGACGCGGCGAAACGCGGCGATCGCATGGCCCTCAGCACCGCGGACATGCAGTTTCACGAGGCGTTCGTCGAGGCCTCGGGCAGTCCGCGCCTGATTCGCATGGCGCGGACGTTCCTCACCGAGACGCGGCTGTGCATTACCACACTGGGGCAGACCTATGGCTCGCTCACGCGGGTCGCCACGGAGCATGCGGCGATATTGCGGGCCCTCAAAGACGGGAACGAGGCCAAGCTGATGGCGGCGATCCAAGCGCACATGGATGATGCGCTGGATCGCCTCGTTGGCTCGCGCTGACGCTCAGGTCGCAGACGCCTCGCGCACGGCCTCGGCCCAGATGGCCAGGGCCTCGTCCACCTGCTTCGCGTTGACGACGAGCGCCGGAATCATGCGCACGACTTGCCCCCACGTGCCACAGAGGAGCAGGAGCAGCCCGCGCTCGGCCGCAGCAGCTTGGGCGCGCTGCGCGGTCGCGACATCGGGCTCGCCGTCGGAGCGCGTGAATTCGCTTCCCACCATGAGACCGAGCCCGCGCACGTCACCGATGCGTGCATGCTCGGAGGCAATCCGCCGCGCCCCTTCGAGCAGCCGCGCGCCCATGGCCGCGGAGTTCTCCACGAGCTTTTCGTCGCGAATGACATCGAGCGTGGCAAGGGCCGCAGCGCATGCCACGGCGTTGGCGCCGTAGGTTCCGCCCTGCGAGCCGGGCCACGCCTTGGCCATGAGCTCCGACGAGGCGGCGATGGCCGACAATGGAAAGCCGCTGGCGATGCCTTTCGCCATCACGACGACATCGGGGCGGATGTCCGCGTGCTGGTGGCCCCAGAACTTGCCCGTGCGGCCGAAACCGGTCTGCACCTCGTCGAGGACGAACACGATGCCGTGCGCGTCGGCCCGCTCGCGCAGGCCCTCGAGAAAAGCCTTGGGCGCGGGTACGTAGCCGCCCTCGCCGAGCACCGGCTCGATGACGAAGGCCGCGGTCTCGCGCGGGGCGCTAATCGTAGCCAAAATGTAATCCAACTCGCGCAGTGCGAAACGGACGGCGGTCGCCTCGTCCCAGCCATAGCGGTACGCATAGGGAAACGGCGCCACGGTGACGCCACCCATGATCGGAGCAAATCCGGCACGGAACTTGGTGCCCGAGGTGGTCATCGACGCCGCCCCCACGGTGCGCCCGTGAAAGGAGCCGTGGAACACAATGACGTTGCTCCGCCCCGTGGCCTGCCGGGCCAAGCGCATCGCCGCCTCGACGGCCTCGCTACCGGAGTTGGCGAAGAACACCGAGTCGAGGCCCGGTGGCAGCACCTCCCCGAGCCGCTCCACCAAGGTCAAGAGCGGCTTGTGCATGACCGTGGTGAATTGTCCGTGGATGAGCGTGGCCACCTGGCGCTGTGCCGCCTCGACGACATGCGGATGGCAGTGCCCCGTGCCGGTCACACCAATGCCGGCCGTGAAGTCCAGGTACGCGCGACCGGCGTCGTCGTAGAGATAGACACCTTCGCCGCGCGCGGCGAGGACCGGCGTGGCCTGACGAACCAGGGGCGACAGATGAGCCATGAGAGAGCCTCCGTTCAGCGGAAAGAAGATTGTCGACAATCTTACGATTTACAGTAAGCCTCCGGCAAGGAGGATACGATGTCCGAGAGCGAGCGCGAACGAGCGATCATCGCAGCGGTGCCCAAGGGTTCGTTCATTGGCGGAGCGTGGCATGAGGCCACGGAGTCGTTTGCCGTGGAAGATCCCTCCACGGGAAAGATCTTGTGCCAAGTCGCCGACGGCACACCCGCCGATGGTGCAGCCGCGCTGGACGCCGCCGTGCGAGCACAGCCCCGATGGGCCGCCGTCCCACCGCGCGACCGCGGCGAAATCCTGCGGCGCGCCTTCGAGCTGCTCATGGCACGGCAGGAAGATCTGGCGTGGCTCATGACGCTGGAAATGGGCAAGCCGCTCGCCGAGTCGCGTGGCGAAATCGCCTACGCCGCAGAGTTTTTCCGCTGGTTCTCCGAGGAAGCGGTGCGCATCGACGGCGGCTACGCGGTTGCGCCCAACGGCCGCGGACGCTTTCTGGTGATGCGCCAGCCGGTGGGGCCGGCCTTGCTCATCACGCCGTGGAATTTCCCCATGGCCATGGGCACGCGGAAAATCGGCCCCGCGGTGGCCGCGGGCTGCACGATGGTGCTCAAACCCGCACCGCAGACGCCGCTCTCGATGCTGGCCTTGGCGGGCATTCTGCAGGAGGCGGGCTTGCCCGACGGCGTTCTGAATGTCGTGCCGACGACGCGGGCCGGCGAGGTGGTGGAGCCCTTGTTGCGCGGCGGGCGGGTGCGCAAGCTTTCCTTCACCGGCTCGACCGCGGTGGGGCGAAAGCTTCTGGCCCAATGCGCCGATTACGTGGTGCGAGCCTCGATGGAGCTCGGCGGCAATGCGCCGTTCATCGTTTTCGACGATGCGGATCTCGATGCCGCCGTCGAGGGGGCCATGCTCGCCAAAATGCGCAACATCGGGGAGGCCTGCACCGCCGCAAACCGCTTTTACGTGCATGAGCGGGTTGCGCCGGCGTTTGCGGAACGACTTGCCGCGCGCATGGGCGCGTTGAAGCTAGGGCGCGGGGTCGAGCCCGGCGTCGAAGTGGGCCCACTCATCGATGCGGGCGCGCGGGAAAAGGTGGCCTCGTTGGTGGCCGACGCCCGCAAGCGCGGCGCGCAACTCTTGGTCGGCGGCACGAGCCTCGACGGCCCGGGCTACTTCTACCGCCCGACGGTCTTGCTCGACGTAAGCGCCGACGCGCGCATGCGGCACACGGAGATTTTCGGCCCCGTGGCGCCGATTAACACGTTCGAGACCGAAGACGAGGTCATCGCGGCGGCCAACGATACGGAATATGGCCTCGTCGCCTATGTGTATACCCGCGATCTCGGGCGCTCGCTCCGCGTATCCGAGCGGCTCGAAACCGGCATGGTGGGGCTCAATCAGGGCATCGTGTCCAATCCGGCGAGCCCCTTCGGCGGGGTCAAAGAGTCTGGCCTAGGCCGCGAAGGCGGTCGCGTCGGCATCGACGAATTCCTGGAAACGAAATACGTCGCCATCGCACCGCCGTGATTCGCGGACAACGGTGCGGGGCGT
Source organism: Sorangiineae bacterium MSr12523 (assembly GCA_037157775.1). Lineage (NCBI taxonomy): Bacteria > Pseudomonadati > Myxococcota > Myxococcia > Myxococcales > Pendulisporaceae > Pendulispora > Pendulispora brunnea. The sequence continues at coordinate 538,615 of CP089982.1, read as the reverse complement.
TGTAGGATTGTGCCCTATTCAAGATAAAACGGGCAATCAAGCCGCTGCAGCTCGAGCCGCCACCCAGTCGCTCGTGGGGCGGACAGCACAAGCAGTACGAGTGTCCAACTTGCTGAAACGCGCCCCGCTCTAGCGCCCACCCTGGATACTTAAGCCATCGCTTGACAATTTTTCGGGCGCGCCCATACTTAAGTCAATGCTTAAGCAACAGGCCGTCGACCGTGTCTTTTACGCCTTGGCCGATCCTACGCGGCGCGCGTTGGTGGAGAGGTTGAGTCGTTCGCCGGCCTCGGCGAGCGATCTCGTCAAACGGCTGGAGATCACTTTGGCCGCGGTCGTCCAGCACCTGCAGGTGCTCGAGGAAAGCGGCATCATTCGTACGGAGAAGGTCGGCCGCGTGCGCACGTGCCGGCTCGAACCGGGCGGGCTACGGCTCGCCGAGCAATGGATTTCAGAGCGCCGATCGCTTTGGGAACGCCGGCTCGATCGCCTCGGCGACATTCTCGACGAGGAAGACCTCGAGCCTTCGAACAAAGGAAGAAAGGGGTAATCATCATGTCCGTCGTGCACAGCACCTTCAGCCTCGAGCGTCAGTACAAAGCGGCACCTGCCCGCGTCTTTGCCGCCTTCGCCAACCCTGAGACCAAACGGCGCTGGTTCGTGGAGGGCGAAGGGTGGCGCGTCAACGAATACGCCGGCGACTTCCGCGTGGGCGGCGTCGAAACCTCGCGATTTACCTTCGCGGGCAGCAAGGAAAAGGGCGCACCGCCCGCGGGCACGCCCATCGCCAACGATACCGTCTACCAGGACATCGTGCCCAATGAGCGCATCGTCTTCGCGTACACCATGACGGTGGGCGACAAGCGCATCTCCGCCTCCCTCGCCACCGTGGAAATCGTCCCATCGGGCACGGGCACGAAACTCACGTATACGGAACAGGGCGCCTACTTCGACGGCTCCGACGATCCGCGCATGCGCCAGGAAGGCTGGACACAACTCTTCGCCAGCCTCGAGCGCGAGCTGGATAGAGCGTAATGTCTCGCCGCAGGGGCGCGGCTACCTACCGAGGGCCTGGAGATCGCGTTCGAAGTTCGGGAATTCGGCGTGTGCGGTAGTCAGAATTTCTGCAGCCGATTTTTCGCTATCTTTGGCGTGCTCGATGGCGAATTTCTTGAATGCCGCATTCGGCTCCCGTGTTTCCAGCGGCCGGTTGTGCAGAAGCTGCCACTGGTAAGTGAAGGCTTCGCGAGGCCCGTAACCTTGGGCGAGTAGCCACAGATAGTCTTCGAACGACGCCGCCAACACCCCCGCCTCCCCTTCGGAGCTAACAAAAACGATGGGTTGATCCAGAAGGGGCTTTCCCTCTCGAGCCAGCCAAAACGCGCCATGGCTCCCGCTGCCATCTCGCCCAAAGATTCGAAAATCCCGGCCATCGACTTCGTCGTTTCCGCTCCACAACTGAATCCAATCCGACGTTTCTATCGGGGACAAGAATTCCTCGAATGGTTCGAAATCGATCCCCTTGCCGCGCGCATAATCGAACTTCAGTTCGTGCAAGCTCTTCAATACAGTCGGAAAGGTCGTCTCGAACGTCACCTTGATTCGTCTCTCTTGGGATTCGCTCATGAGTGGCAGTCCTTGAAAGGTGAATGACCCCGCAGGGGGGGGTGAGACCGATCTCACATATCCAACTACGCAACGAGTAGCAACGAACTTCCTTGCGTTCACATTTTCCGATGGCCGCTTGGGCCATCTCCGTGCGGCCGGCGCGTCTTCGACGATGCGGATCTCGATGCCGCCGTCGAGGGGGCCATGCTCGCAAAATGCGCAACATCGGTGAAGCCTGCACCGCCGCAAGCGACCTTATTATTCATCTAGGCGCAGAACGAGAATGGGCAGTTCTCACCTGAATGCTCAAAGAAAAACGTTCTCTTTTCCCACGACTGGCTCGAGCACATGTCGGCAACGTGATAAAGAATGAACGTGCTTGATTCATCCATTCGCAATGGCGGGCAGTTTACTCGCCCGTGGTTCGGACCTTTGTCTCACGCAAGCTCGGAGCTGTTGAAAGTCTTGGAAGGTATCCCAAGTTTCCAGGCACGCACGCGGCGCGGAATGCAGCCTGATAAGACCTTGTTGTACGTCCCCGAGCACAAGGAGACCTTCTGCGCGGATATCTTCGTGCTGGCGCAAATGTTTGCCTGGAATGACATGTCACCGGTCATCTGGCTCCTATCCACCATTGGACTCTGTACGATCGAGCAGCCCTATCGAGAAAAGCGCAAGGCATTCCGCCGGTTCGAATTGGTGCTTGCCACTTACCCTTCGGCTGGAGATCCCGAAGATCCCTTCCCTGCACGTCTGGGGGTCGTTCTTTCGTGGCGCGGCGGCTCGAGATTCCCAGGATGGAATTGGGAGGAAGTGCAGCACCCCCGCCTGGTCCGATGGCTCGCACTCGCGGGACAAGAGCTTGCCTCGTGGATGGCTCTAGACGGTGAGCACTTCGCCATCCCTGATACCCTCGATTTGGGCCCCGGGGGAACGCGCTTGACACGTTCGATATTGAATCGATCGGCCCTCTTGCCAGCCTCGCCGCACATGCTAATGAGCGGTCTCGGCCCATTCAACTCACCGGAACGCCCTACCGACGCGGCGGTGCTCGTCGACTCCGGGGGGAATCCAGGAACGAGTGAGTTCGAGTACGGACACTATTGGATGTTGCCGATGACCGCAGCCGAACACGAAAAGGCTCAGCGCGACGGCACGTGGAGCGTCTTTGCCGATCTCGCCAATAGGGTCCCCGAAGGAGAAGACGACTACCGTGTCGCGTTCGACCTACTTCGCGATACGACGGGGTAGGTCCCGTGACCGAGGGCCGGGCCTGCCCGACACCGTAGAAGCTCTTTCGCCGGAGCTTACGGCGTAATCGGATGCACTTCGGCCCTCCAGTTGGCTCCAGCCGGCAATCGCAGGGGAGGCTCGCTGCATGATTCGATTCACGATATTCCTGGTAACATCGTTCATTCTCTTCGTATTGCCCAGCCTCATCATCGTCCGCGTGGCCCTGAAGAAAGCGGCGCGCCAGGCCAAAGCGCGAGTACCCATCGATTCGCCACGACCGCCCCCTTTTCTTGCCTATGACAATGTAGAAGTAGACCGCGATCCCCGGGGGTTCTCTTTCCGTCGACCTACCTCATCGGGCGCGTATTCTTACCTTGGCCCTCGCATCGAGGCCGTACCTGCGGAAGTGCAGATCGAGGAGGGCACCAAGACGGCGTATCGTGCGCAAGAATCGTATCTCGTCTTTTCGTACTTGCCCAATGGGTTGCACGGAACGAGGGTCTCCATCGGGCCGCTCGAACCGGAAGCAGCCCGCCAATTGGCTTCAGACTTTCAGAGACTCTGGGGGCTGCCGCGCGTCGTCGAACTGATTGACGTGAATGAGGAGGCACTCGCACGTTCGCCGATGGCATTCCACGGCAAAATCGTGAGGATCACCGGGACGTGGCGGACGGGTCTCGAGGCCTCCTTCCTGGGAGACCACTGGTTCACTCCTGCGCCGGGCGTGACTTATCCCAAGATGAACGAGCCCATGCGCGTGACAGCGGTGTGCCTTTTCCAGTGCAGCCAAGACGGGAGACCGCATTTTGGCCATATGGGGATGTCGTACTCGGAGCTGCGGGCATTCGAGGTACGGCAAGCGTAATCGACTCAGGAGCGAAAGATGGGCCAGCCGATCTCGGTGCGGTATTCGCGCGCATTCGAAGCATCGCCGCTTCGAAACGCCGCGCGCAGCTCTTGGAATGCCTCGCGCCGCCAGAGGTCGAGCTGGTCCGCGGCGATGCGCTCGCGAATGGCCAGTGGCGGAGGGCCTTCGCACTCAGAAACGTCATCCGAGCAAAGTCACCCCTGCACACCCGTGTCCCCATCGCACCAGTGTGACTTGCCCGGCCAGGTGGAAGTCAAGCCGGATGATGGCATTCACGAGCCATTCAAAAGCTCGAGCACGGCAGCGGTCTCGTTGGCGACCCGATGTGAGACGCTCAAGGACGTCCCCGAGTACGAGAGCATGTGCATGTGTTCGAATCCGATGGCTTCTTCGTTGCTTTTGTGTGCGGCATCCAACGAATAGCGCGATTGAAAGCGCTCGTCGAAGGACGTCACGGGCTGCTCCCGTTCGAGGAATACGGCGACGTCGGGCGCAATGTGGCAGCTCGCGCAGTCGATGGTTTCCGACGAATGGATGCGCGGATTCAAAGCTCGCACGACCGGACGAAAATTCTCACGTGCGTCGGCCGTCTGGCCCTTGAAGACCTTGGTCACGTCGTTCGCGGCGGGCGGTACCGGCGTGATGTCCGCATCCCAGCGGCCTCCGACGATGGTCACCAGCGACTCTTCCTTCACCGACGTCGTCGCAATCGTCGCATCGCTCCACGCGCCGCCCGCATTGCGCTCGCGAATGGCAAATGTCCAATCCCCGATGGGCGCAGCTGCGCGCCGCAGACGGCGAAAGTGCGTGACCCGAACCAGGTTCTTCTCTCCCGCATACCGCGAAAGAATCGAGGCGAGCCTCACTCCATACGCTCCGCGAGGCCCCTGCCCTTTCAACGAAGGATGCACGTCGAGCCGCACCTCGGGCGCGGTCGCGTTTTCGGCACGAATGGCCCGCAACTCGCCAACGACCTCGGCCCATTGTGCTTGGCTCAATCGGTAGAAACCGTGAATGGCACCATCGCGCGCATGCACGACGGTGCCTTCACGCCGCAAGGATTGGAACACGAGACGAATCTCGGGCTCGCAAATGGTCCCCGCGGCGGGCGGAAGAACGACGCGCGGACACGGATCGAAGCGCACCGCGAGCACGCGCAAAGACGACCAACGCTCCTCCTCGTCGCCGAGGGGCGCGCGCTCATCCAGCTCGGGCATGCGGCCTTGCTCGAAGACGTCCCGCGGGAGCAGGACGCCGTTCGTGCCCGCGGCAGTGGGTTTGACCAAATCGTCCTCTTGCCCCGCCGCGGGCAAGGGGTACACGACGGTCACATCGACGTTGCGAAGCGCATTGCCCTGGCTCGGTGCCTGGGATGCGGCGGCGCATGCGGATGCGAGGACGGACGCGAAGCCAACGAAGCGAAGTCGATGCAGCATGAAGACACCTCCCGCACGAGCGTACGCGCCTTCGACATGGCACAGCGCGCCATTCTCGTGTCGTCTTCGGCTACGACACTCGTCCTTCGATTGTACGAATCAGGAATATCGACTCAGCGCCCGGTGCGCGTGAGATCGTTCATCCAATTCGTTTCCCACGTGCGGCCGCCATCGTACGAGAAGGCCTGCTCCCAATGCGCGGTGTCCGGGCCGGTTTTGGTCCAGATGTAGCGCACCTTCACGGGGTGTCCGTTGTCCACGTCCTCGCCGTAGAATTCTCCACGGTTGCCGGTGAAGCCACCCACCTGCGGCGGATCCATTCGGCCTACTTTGCTATTGATCCAATAGATTGACCATTGTCGCGTTTCGGGATTGAACACACGCAGGGTGAGGCCCGAAAAGCCTTTGGTCGGCATATCCATTTGATCGATGTTGACCATTCCGCCGAGGTATTGCGACGTGCGGTTGTACGAGGGGAATTCTTCCCATTCGTGGCTTCCCACGTTGCGCGCCTTGAGGCGACGATTGGCCAGTGTCCAGCTGCCGGGTGCCCAATCGAAATCGTGAATGTCGCCGGTGGGCAATGCCGCGACTTGGGCCTGTGCCACCTCGGTTGGCCGGGCGGGCGTCTGTGCGGTTCCGCATGCGGGGAGCGCTAGTGCCAATAGGAAATAGCGTTTTCGCATGGCACTCAGTGCTGGCAGCCGCCGTCTTTCCCTTCGGCCAACGTCTCGGAGTGGACGGGCTGGACTTGCACTTGCGAGGACGATTGGACCTGCGGCTGCGACGCCCACGAGGTAGGTGCCAGCCAGAGGCACGCGGCGAAGGCCGACCCGGCGAGGGCCAGGAGCACCAAGGCGCGCCGCTGACCACGGGTGGGCGCGTGCGATCCGCGCGACAGGAGAAGGGCAATGCGTCGGGACAAATTCGAATCGGCCATGGGTACGGTTCCTTTCATGTTCGATTGCATCAATGTGCGTTGAGCGAGTTCCAGAAGAAAAGCTGCATATTGCAAGGGAGAATCTGCGGCCACGCGGGCATCGACGCTGGCTTCGCGCGCCCAGGCGATTTCCGAGAGGAAGGCATTCTTCATCGGATGGCCGGTAAACAGGATGCGGGCGACGCCGACCAAGAAGGCCACGCGAAGATCGCCGCGCTGGATGTGCACCATCTCGTGGTGCAGCACGAAATCGAGTTGCTCGGTGGAGAAGGTATCCAGCTCCGCGCGCGGCAGCACGACGCGCGGCGCAAGTACGCCGGTGGCGAAGGGCACGTCCGTCTCGTCCGAGACGAAGAGCGCGGGCACGGGCATGGTGAGGCGCCGCGCGATGATCGCGGCCCGCGCATGCACGAACGAGGGCGCCTCGAAGGCGCGGCGGCACGTGCCCGTCAATTTCGCGTGGAGGAACAGCGCGCGCGCCAGCGCGATGGCCACGACGAAGGCCCAAAGCATGGCCACCGCGGCGAGGGCGCGCCCGATGGGGCTCGCATCCCACGCGCCGTTGGCCGTCACCAGAGGACGCGCCCACTCCGCGGCATCGCGCAGCGGGGCTGCTTTGGACCATGTGGCGGTTTGCCATTGGGTCTGCAGAACGCCGCCGCTCATCTCGCGGATGGACGGCAGGATCGCCATCGCCGCGGAGCCCAAAAACGCGACCACGGCGGTTCGGTAGCGAAACGAGGGCGATGCCGGCGCCGCCTGCGGGCGACCCTTGCGGAGGGGAATGCCCACGACGAAGCCGCACACCGCAAGGGCGACCCACGCGAACAAAACGCCGAAGCCCCACGTGGCCAGGGTGAGGCTGCTCAGGCGCTCCGCGAACTCCGCGAGAATGCGACTATTCATGGTGTTTGCCCCCCTTCGCCCGCCGTGATTCGGGGGCCGCTTTGGTGTGTTGCTCCTCGGCCTTGAGCCGCGACTCGATCTCGCTCTTCAGCGATTCGAGCTCGTCGCGCGTCCACGACTCGTCTTCCAGAAGGCCGACCATGAGCTTTTCGGCCCGCCCGCCGAAGAGGCGGTCGACGAGATCGCGCACGTGGCGGCGCTGAACTTTGGACGCGGCGATGGTCGGCCGGTACACGTGGGCGCGCCCGCCGTCGGGGTGCGGCTCGTGCCGCACGTAGCCTTTTTGCTCCAAAATCCGTAGAAGCGTGAGGGCTGTGGTGTACGCGACGGGACGCTGCAGGTGCTCCACCACCTCATGCACCGTGCCGCCCTGGCGCTCCCAGAGCACCTGCATGACCTCCGACTCCGCACGCGTGAGCATGGGTCGCTTCTCGGCCGCTTCCTTGGACATGACTAAGAAGTTAGTACTAAAGACTTAGTTGTCAAGTCGCTCGTGATGCCTGGCGCACAACGATGCCGTCCGCCGACACGGCGCGTCATTAATGTTTTTCGTCATCGTTATGCGATTGCGCGCTTGATTCGATGAATTCAATGAATGCACAATCGCCGTGACACCGGTTTCCAATATCGGTGCAGATATCGTCGTACGACGTCGAAAAATCCAATTTGAGGAGGGCGAGCCGTGTTGAAGAAACATCGCAGCATCTTCGGGCGAGCATTTGTCTTTTTGGCCCCGTGTCTCTGCTTGGCCGCAGGCCCGGCATCCGCCGATAGTAAGGATTCCATTGCGCCCGCCGAATTGGATGCCCCCGCATTCAAGGTTTTGGCCCTTTACCGCGCCGATCACGACGATGCGCACATCGATTTCGACAAAGAGGCCGCAGTTTGGTTCCAGCAGGTCGCCTCGCTCAATAACTTTAGCTACACCCAATCGACCAATTGGGATCTATTGAACAACCTCACGGCCTCGCAGTACCAAGTCGTGATGTTCCTCGACGCCCAGCCGGGGAGCTCCGCGCAGAAGGCGGGATTTCAGCGCTACATGGAAAATGGTGGAGCCTTTTTCGGCTTCCACGTGACCGCCTACAACGACGACACCGACGGGATCTGGCCCTGGTTCCATCAGACCTTCCTCGGCACGGGGAAATTCAATTCCAATACGTGGTTTCCGACCACTGCGGAGATGAAGGTCGACAACCGGAATCACCCTTCCACCTTACGGCTCCCGGCGGTCTACACGTCTGCAGTTTGCGAATGGTATAGCTGGCAATACGATTTACGGCAGAATTCGAATATTACGATTCTTGCATCGGTCGACCCGTCCAGCTTCCCGCTCGGCAACCAGGAGGGGAACATCTGGCGGAGTGGGTATTATCCCATCATGTGGACGAACAAGAATTACAAGATGCTGTACGCGAACTTCGGCCACAACGCGATGAACTACGGGCCCAAGGTGGGGCTCTCTTCGACCTTCGGCAGCGAAGATCAGAACCACTTCATCGTGGACGGCCTTTTGTGGCTCGCCGGCCAAGCCCGCGCAGGCGCCGTACCGCAAACCGGCCCCTCGCCGACGGCGTGGTATTCGCTGACCAACCGGGCGAGCAACAAATGCGTGGAGGCGCGCAATGGATCCTCGGCAAATGGAACGGCGATCCAGCAGTCATCGTGCACGAGCGCGCAAGGGCAGCAGTTTCAGATCCAAAACACCGGCAAGAGCTTCAGCCGCATCAACAATCGCCTCAATGCGGCCCAATCCCTGGACGTGGCAGGCGTCTCCCAAGCCGACAATGCGCCGGTGCAGCTCTGGTCGTACAGCAATGGAAACAACCAGCAATGGCGGCTGGTCAATCAATTCAACGGGTACTACCGCATCGTGAGCAAACACAGCTCCAAGTGCCTCACCGTCCCCAACGGCTCCACCGCCGACGGCGTCCAACTCGTCCAAATGCCCTGCACCGGCGTCACCTCACAGGATTTCAAGCTGACGCAAAAGTAAAACCCGCGTAGCCCTCTGACTCCGGAGAATTTTGAACAGGGAGGCGGGGAGGCGGGGAGTTTTTTTGGTTTGAACCCTGTGTTCTCAATGAGAACACAGTTGCCAAAACAACAAAAACTCCCCGCCTCCCCGCCTCCCTGTGAATCTCTCTAGGGCGACGTGGCGGCCGCGGGCTTCGGATTGGCGCCGTTTTTGAATGGAGATCCGCATCATGGCTTCCCCTCGCCTGTTTCGGACCCGGCAAAATGCAGGACGCGAGCTCGGCTTCGCGTTGCGCGCGTATGAGGCGGCGTCGCCGCTGGTGCTCGGTATACCGCCGGGAGGTGTACCCGTGGCGTTCGAGGTGGCGCGGGCGCTTGGCGCGCCGCTCGACGTGTGGGCGGCATCCAAGGTTCGGGTTCCCTTGGAGCCCGAGCTTGGAATCGGTGCGGTCGCGGAAGGCGATGAGGTCTTTCTCGACCTTGCGATGGTGGCAGCCCTACGGGCGTCGAGGCTGCAAATCGATGCCCTCGTCGCAAAGACGAGGGACGAGGTGGCCGATCAGCGACGTCGGCTCGAGATGGGACGCGAGCGACCTGTCGTGCGGGGGAAAACCGTGATCCTGGTCGATGACGGCGTTGCGACCGGCAACACGGCGCCCGCGGCGCTTCGGGCCCTCAAACGCTGCGGCGCGCAGAAGAGAATCCTTGCCCTGCCGGTGGCGGCGTACGACGTGTTCCAGTCCCTTCGCAACGAAGCCGACGATCTCGTTTGCCTCGAGAAGGTCGCCAACCTCGAGGCCGTTGGTCTCTGGTACCACGATGCATTTTCCTGCTCCGACGAAGACGTCATCGGCTTGCTTCAGCAGGCTCACGAGCTGGCGGATGGCTCATGGCGCGGCCAACCAGCGTTCGATGCGTTCGACAACCGGCTGGAGCCAGGGTCGCGCCGGTAGAGCGGTGCGCAGTTCGTCGCGGGCCTGCGTGGCCAGCTGCTTCGCGCGGGGATGATCCGGGTTCGGCGGCACGGCCAGCGCGCGCGCCAAGGCAAACCGGGCGCGGGGGAGATCATCGTCGTGCCATCGCAAAGGCAGCGTGAGGCTTTGCTCCAGGTGCTTGCGCGCGACGAGCACGTTGCCGAGCGCGAACTCCGCCTCCCCCAGGCAGCGAAGCACGTCGCCTTCGTAGGTCCAATCCGGGCGCAGGCGGTGGGCCTCTTCCAAGAGACGGACACCCCGCGTGCAATGCACCCGTGCGTCGCGCGCATCGCCCTGCGCGAGGCGTGCCGCCCCGACCACGAAGAGCATGGTCGGGATGTTCTCGCCGACGAATCCGCCTTGATCTTCCGCGATGCCGAGCGCACGACGCGCGAACGTCTCCGCCTCGGGAAAGCGCTCCTCGAGCTCGTTGACGATGGCGAGGTGCTCGTAAAGCTCGCCCTGGACCGAATCGTTGTGCCCCTGCGAGGCGCGCAACTCGAGACCGCGCTGGGCCGCGGCCCTCGCGTCGTCGAGCTTGCCCACGCGCGTAAGCCCTTCGGTCAAGGCGGCATACGTATTTCCAAGCCACGGATCGTGCGGCCCCGTTGCAGCCGCGTAGCATGCAATGGTCTCGAGCGCGCTGGCGATGCTGGCCTTCGGATCGCGTGCCACGAGAAACTCGAGGGACCGATTGTGCCGCGCCATGCAGACGGGCGGAGACTGGTTCCCGAAGCGGGCCGCAAGGCGCTCGATGTAGAGCGCGTTGTCTTCGAGAGCATGCACGGGATCGTTCGATCGCGCGGCCAGCACGCTCCCGATGTTGAGGATGCGCAGCTCGAGGGCCTCGTCGCCTTCCAGGCGAGCGTGCTTGGCGCGCGCGACGTCGAGCCAACCGCGCGCCTCGTCGAAGCGTGTGTAGGCCGCGCTCAAGACGAAGGCCAGCTCGGCGGCCGCTCGGCCCGCGATGCGGTCGGCGCCACTTCGTTCCGCGCTCATGAATGCTTCCCGAGCCGCCGAAAACGCCAGCGCCGGGTGGAACATGAGGTTGTGCACCTTTGCCTCGGTGAGGAGTGCGTCTGCCTCGTCGGCGACCACGCCGGCCTCGTGCGAGAGGTCTTTCGCGTGGCGAGCGGCAGAAAGGGCGTCGTCCCAGCGACCCGCCTCGCCGAACACACGGGCGCGCACCGTCAACCGCCGGGCCTCGATGCTTTTCGCTCGCGCCACGGGATCGATCGGCAGCGGCACGAACGCATGATCGACCTCGCGACCCCGGCACAAATGCGGTGGCGAGAGCGCGCCCACCAGATCGATGGCGCGCTCGTGGAAGGTGGGCTCGGGCTGGCCGAGCACCTCGACGATGACGTCGAACTGCCCGCGTGCGCTCGCGAGGCATGCGCTGCGCCTTTCGTGCACGGCGGGCGTCTGCGTCTTGGCGAGACGCGTCGCCTCGCACGACGACTGTTGCTCGCGCCGCCAGTCCAGCGCGTGCCGGTCGAGGGCCCGCAGCACGCGATCCGTGCGATCCTGCGCTGCAGGGCCACCCGCCGCAACCACCGCGTCGCGTATCTGTTGGCGCTGCACATCGCCCCAATGCGTCGCCAGGGCCGCGCCCTCTTCTTCGCAGGCAACCCGCAGCGATCGTCGATGCTGCAGCGTTCCGAGGACGGCGGCTATCGCAGCGAGCACCACGAGGGATCCGGCCACGCGCGCACGCCACGGGTTGGCATCGAGCGCGCGCAGAAGCTCGTCCATGCTGCCGAATCGCTGCGAGGGATCGGGGTGCAATCCCTTTCGCACGACGTCGTGCAACCACGTGGGAACGCCCTTTCCCGGCGGGCGCCTGAGCGACGAGGTGTGGACGGCCAGCAAGTAATCGTCGAGCGATTCGCTCCGAAAAGGGCTGACGCCGTAGAGCGCACGCCACAAGGTCACGCAAAAGCTGAACACGTCGCTGCGCGCATCCATCTTGCTGCCGGCCAGGGCGATGGCCTCCGGCGCGAGATAGCCCACCGTGCCGAGGATGTGCCCCTCCTGGGTCAGTTTGTCGTCGCTCGCAGGCTCCGACACGGACGATGCGCCGACGGCCATCCCCGTCGACGAGGGCGATGTTTCCGGCTCTCCCGACGGCGCCAAGTTCGGGCCCGACGGCGCGGGCACGGACTCGTGCGATGCATAGGAGCCGTCGGTGCGTGCGATGCCGAAGTCCAGCACGCGCACACGGCCATCTTTTGCGATGAGGACATTGGCCGGTTTGAAATCGCGGTGCACGATTCCGGCTTCGTGCGCCGCGCGCAAGCCACGGCCGGCCTGCTTCATCACCGACAGCACCTCGCGGCGGGAGTGGGGCGTTTTCAACCACGTTTGCAGCGTGTCGCCCTCGATGTACTCCATCGCGAGATAGATGTTTCCGTCGTGCGTCCCTACGTCGTAAATGGCCACGATGTTGGGGTGCGAGAGCCGCGCCATCGCACGCGCCTCGCGCATCATGCGCAGACGCGCCTGCTCCGACGCGACTTTGGTATGGAGGATCTTCAGCGCGACATCGCGCGCGAGCTCGAGGTCGTACGCCAGCATCACGGCGCCCATGCCCCCGCGACCCAGCGCCCGGACGATCACGTACCGCCCGACGACGGTCCCCGACGCGAGTTGCTCGACCGATGAGCCCACCGCCACCGGCTCTCCGAGCGTTACGGTCGGCTGCTCACGCGCCGCATCCGCGTCGAAGCTGCTCCTGTCCTCCCCCATCGAAAATTCCTCCCCAGGCTTTCATTGTACCTAGGGAGGTGCGAAGAGGAAGAGCTGCCGGTTATGTCGAACTCCGCGGCAAGCGCGGGAATCACGCCGAATCAGCGTCGCGCCGATGCGTTGGCGAGGCCGGCCACCCATCGGTACAACACGAAGACGACGGCCGCGAAGGCGATGCCGCCGATCCAAATGGCCGCATCCGCAAAGCCGGGGCCGACCAGCGACAGAGGCGCGGGTTTGCCGGAGAAGGCCACGAGGGCGGCGATGATCACACCGATGATGCTCTCGCCGACGATGAGGCCCGATGCGAGGAGCACGCCGAGCTGCTTCGTGGACTCGGCGTTCGGTCCGCGGTCGGCGCGCTTGTCGAAGTAGTAGCCGACGAAGGTGCCAATCACGACCATCAACGTGCTCGCCGTCGGCAGGTAGATGCCCAACCCCACGGCGAGCGGCGGCATACGAATGCCGTCTTTCCTCTTACCGAGCAGCGCATCGAAGGCGATCACCACCACGCCAATGCCGATGCCCACGCGGATCAGGCTCCAGTCGATGTCGCCCTGGATGACGCCGCGTGCGAGGGCGGAGATGAGGCCCGCCTGCGGTGCCGGCAACGCGCGCGCCGGATCGACGTTCGGTGCGCCGGTGAAGCCGTAGGCATGGTTCAACAGATCGAGCACCGGCGGAATGACGGCCGCTCCGGCCACCACGCCGATGACCAGCGCCACTTGCTGCTTCCAAGGCGTCGCCTCGACCAACTCGCCCGTCTTCAGGTCCTGCAAGTTGTTGTTCGCGATCGCCGCCACGTTGAAGATCACCGACGTCGTGAAGAGCGCGAAGGCCACCATCGCCTTGCCCGCCTCGGGCGACACGTAAGGCTTCACCCCGAGCACGAGCAGCAGGGACGCCCCAATCACCACGAGAATGCCGACGCCCGAGAGGGGGCTGTTCGACGAGCCAATGAGGCCGGCCATGTAGCCGCACACCGTGGAGACGAAAAAGCCCATCAGGACGACGTACGCCACGCCGCCGATGGCCAGGGTCGCCAGGTGATCGCCCAGGCCGGCGCTGTTGCCGAAGTAACCGAGGAGCGCCCCCACCGGGACGAAGCAGCCCAGGGTGATGAGCCCCACGATGCCAATGGGGATGTCCTGCTCGGTGCGCGGGAGGGTGTCGGCCTTTCCGGCCTTGCGCACGCGCGAGGCGGCCATGGCGGAGGCCAAGCCGCTGATCACGGGCTTCACCAATTTGGCCAAGGTCCAAATGGCCGACACGCCAATGGTGCCCGCGCCCACGAAGCGCACCTTGCGGCTCCAGGTGAACTGCGCCAGCTCGGCCACCGAGCCCGCCGCATCCGAGAGCGAGGAATAGTGCGGCACGCCCCATCCCCAACCGATGATGGCGCCCGTCAGCATGGCGACCCCCACCGAGATGCCGCACAAGTGCCCGATGGCGAACAGCGCGAAGGACAAATTGACGTCGAAGCCGGTGACCCCTTTGGCGCCCACGCGGAAGAAGCTCACCACATCGCTGGCCAGCACTTGGGTGGCGGTCACCACGGCGTAGACCGCCGACGTGATGGATCCCCAAAGGACCGCGAGCAGGCCTGCCCTGCCCTCCTCACTTTGCGTGTCCCCCTCGCCGCTGCCCACCTTGAGCACCTCGGCGCAGGCGATGCCTTCGGGATAGGGCAGATCGGAGTTGGTCACCAGCGCCCGGCGAAGCGGGATGGAGTACATGACGCCGAGGATGCCGCCCAACGCGCAGATGGCGAACGATGTCCAGAACGGGAAGCCCGTCCACCAGCCGACCATGATCATGCCGGGCAGCACGAAGATGATGGACGACAGCGTACCGGCCGCCGAGGCAATCGTCTGAACGACGTTGTTTTCCTGGATGGTCGACGACTTGAAGTACCGCAAAATGGCCATCGAGATGACCGCGGCGGGGATCGACGTGGCGAACGTCAGACCGGCCTTCAAGCCGAAGAACACGTTGGCGGCGGTGAAGACGACGGTGATGACGACGCCGATGATGACCCCGCGCCAGGTCAATTCGACGCGCGGATCCGTGGTAGGCCCTGCGCTCACGAGTGCTTCTCCACCATGGCTGGTTGCTCCACCTGCTAGTAGCCTTCGAAAAAGGTCGAACGATCGCCGGTGGAGTTCGGCAAGATGCAGACCGAACGACGCAGCGGCCGCCAGGCTACTTTCTGGTGTCCATGGTGGTCAAGCGCGAAGGCGTGGCATACCCCCCTACCAACGATTGGTGCCCAGGCTCACGATGAAGCCTTTGGAGGCATTGCGATACGCGACCCTTCCGGAATCGAGCCTCACCACGGTATTGTCTTGGATTTGTGCCGAACCGTTCGGCGCCGGGTAAAAGTTGGGCGAGACGACGATTCCATCGAGCCCGGGGTGCTCGATGCGATTGCTCTGAAACAAGGTGCCGAAGCTCTCGGAGAAGGCGACGCCATTGTAGAGGGCATCGACGATGGTGTTGCCGGTGACCGTGGCGTTTTCAATCCTGCCCGTCTCGTGTCCGTCGCCGCCGTAGCCGATGTGCAAGGCCGGTTGATTCTGCACGTACGCGTTGCCGCCGCACCGCACCACGGTGTTTCCACTCACTGTGGCCGACGTGAGGTTCGACCCATTCGCGCCGAACTTGCCGACGCCCAGGCCGATGTAACGGGCCGTGTCGCTCATGTAATTGTTCTTCACCTCGTGCCCGCCGCCGCCGTAAATGGCCACGCCCTTTCCGCCCCACGGTGCAATCGATGTATTGTCGAGAACTTTGGCATTGGACATCGCCGTGTAATGGACGCGGGTACCGCCAATGTCGTTCCAATCGACCGAGTTGATGGCGATGGCATCGTCGCCCGTGCCGCGGACGAAGTTGTTTTGCACGGTGAGGTCTTTGCCAACCGTGCCGCCGTTGCTCACGTTGTTGATGTTGATCCCATCGGCCCAAATGCTCGTCAGGCGCGAGTTGCGCACCGTACCCCCGGTACCCGAGGCCCAGAAGCCGGACATGGTGTGCTGGGTCCAGATGCCCTCCGCCAGCCAATTGGTGCCCGTCGTATCCATTCCGCCGCCGGCCGCATCGATTTGGGCGCGGCTTGCCGCATTGGAATCGAGCGCGAAGTTGCGCACGGTGCACGACGTCAAATTGAAGATCGCGCCCAGCGGCTGCGGGTTCCCCGAGCCATCCACGTTGGGCAGGTTCCTGTTGCGGTAGATGGTGCTGTACCACATGCCAGCACCTTGGATGGTGATGCCATTGGCATTGAGGCCGCCTTGGGTTTTCACGAAAAAGGTGCCCGGCGGAATCCATAGGGACTTGCCCTCGGACTTCGCGCGGTTGATGCAGTTCTGAATCGCGTTGGAGTTGTCCTTGCTGGCATCGTTTGCCACGGCGCCGCAATCGGACTGAATGGAGAGCGAATTGCTCGGTTGCCCCAGGGCCGGGGGCGGCGACTCCAGATCGACGACGTCGATGTAGTAGAACGCGGCTGCGTTGGAGGAGCTCTTTTGTAGGCGAATGGTGGCGCCCGGCGGCACCGCGGCACCGGTGATGAAGGCGTGCACGTCATCGAAGAACGTGCGCGGATTGCCATCGCTGGGCCTCTGGGATTCGTTGTTGTATTGGCTATCCGCGGTGCCCTCGTAGCCCCACGTCTGCTTCGAGCTGAGGGTGAGCGCCTGCCGGAAGGTGCCATTGACGTAAAGGTCCAAGGTGGCCGTCTGACCTTTGCCATCGGAAGAGTCCGGAATGGACGCACGAACATTGATGAAGTTGATGTTCTTGCCCGTATCGTTCGTCCACTCGACGTATTGATTGGTGGCATTCAGCCGGACATACGCGTGCCCGGAAGACTCGAGCTCGGGGCTCGAATACCGCGTCTTCGGCGCGGAGGTGAGCGAAACGACCGCGGCACCGCCGCCAAGCCGCCCCGCCTCCGCCTCGTAACTGACGAATGGGACCGTGGCTCCGACCGGGCTCGAGCCGCGGGTGCCATTCAATTTGATCCAATCGAGATTCAGAATTCCGGCCCCGGATTCTCCGCGCAAACAAAGCGTGTGCACCCCCGACGCGGCAGACAAAGACATGGTGCGCGTTTGCCAAGTGCCCCAGCCCCCCGTCGACGTCGAAACCGTGTAGCGGCCAATTTCCGCTCCCGTGCCGCTATCGAGCCTGACGGAAAAAATGCCGCCGGTATTGGCAGCGGCCATTTGGAGGTCGAGACCGGTCACACCGGTCATGTCCACGTCGTTGAAACAGAGCCAGGTGCCACCGTCGAAAAATCCAATCGTCGTATCGTTGTTTTCGAGCTTCGGATTCGGGTCCGATTTGCTCGAATAAGCCTCCGCCTGAATGGTACTTCCCGCAGAATAGGACGCCGCGAGGGCATCCTGGTTGGGCGCATCATCGCTGTCGCGAGAGCTGCATCCAAGGGCCGCCATGAAGGCAAAAAGAAGGGAAACGCGCGACAAAGACGCACGCGACCCATCAACAATGATGGTCGACATTAAAGATGACCATGGCCGGGCGGAACAGCCAAGTCAAGCAAGTATCCACACTACGAAAAATTACAATCGAGCCAATTTGGATATCGCGTCATCGCCGGGCGAGCTGTTGCTGCATTGCAAGCTCGTCGGTCACCCGCCAATGTTCGGCGATTCGACCATTGCGAATGTGTTCGATATTCATTTGATTGACCTGAACGCGCTGGCCCGTGGGCGGCGCGCCGAACAATTCGCCGGTGTTCGTACCGGACACAATCGTCCGTAGAACGATGCGGTCTTCGGTGACCACCATGTCCTCGATTCGGTAATGAAGGTCGGGAAAGCCCCGACGAATGGCCTGCACGATGGGCTTGAGGCCCTCGGGCCCGGGAGGAGGATTGGGCACACTCGGTGTGTGGTTCACGTAATCGCGCGTCAAAAGCTCGTCGAGTACGTCGACCTTGCCCTGATTCCAGACTTCTTCGAAATATCTTCTACCGATGTCGCGGTTGTGTGCAATGGCGCTCGGCGCGCAGCTTGTGCCCAAGGATGCCAGAAGAACGAGCGTCGGCCTGATCATGCATGGGGAGGTAGGCGAGGCGCGGTTCGGTGCGCAGATAGCATTTCTGCACATCGCGATTGCAGCATTGCACAGGTCACTTTCGGCCGAACTTGGGCAGGCTGTCCTCGATGGAAAACCAGGGTGCCTTCGCATCGACGAAGATATGGCGCTGGGGACGTACGCCGGGATCGTCATCGAGGCTCCCGGCCGGGATCGAGACGAGACCATGCGCCGAATGGATCATGGGAACGGGGCTTCCGCATTGGGTGCAGAATGCCCTTTGGTACCCCGGTGGGGTCTCGCGCACGGGCGCCTCGTAAACACGGATTGCAGATTCGCCCCGCACCCATTGGAACCCCGCGAGGGGGACGACGAGCTCGGCAAAGAACGCGGAGCCGGTCGATTTGCGGCAACGCGAACAATGATCGAGCACGAAGTCGGCCGCCGGTCCGTCCGATTCGAAGGCCACGGTGCCACACAGACAAGAGCCCTTCATCGTTTCCCCCTTTTGCGGTTCTCTCGCGTAGGCGCCAGGCGCTCGCGCACGGACGCCTCGATGAGACCGCGAATGGCCTGATGCAGGCGCCCATAGTAGCCCTGGCGCCGGTAGTGCAGAAAGACCGGTTTGCGCTGCGGAACGAAGTTCAGGTCCACCCGGACCGACGCGGTACGCGGCACGGTGTGGCGTGGCTTGACGGCGCGGCCGAGCCCCAGCTCCACCCCGAGCAGGATCCCAGGCTCGTCGAAGAGGAAGGAACGGGTCAAACGGCCGCGCGGCCTCACGTGCGCGGGCTGCGCGGCGAGGAACAACTCGGTCGTGGGGTCGCTGGGGCTGACGTCGAGAAATACATCACGCCGCACCCGGTGGATGCGGCTCTCCACCATGACGAATTCTTCGTCGCCGAGATGCACGTCCACGATGCTGGGCATGTTCGAGTCATTCTGCGAAATGCCGAAGTCGATCCGGCCGGCCACGACGGCATTGATGACCTGCCGATCGAGCTCGCGGTGGATCTCCACCTGCACGGCAGGGTGCTCGCGCAGAAACGGCGCCAGCGCGGGAAGCACCACCGGTGGAACCAGCGACGATACACCAGCGATGCGCACCACGCCACGGTACGAGGTGGGCGAGGGCGCGAGATCGCCCACGAGCTCCTCCTCCAGGGCACGCTGCGCCTCGACGAAGTCCAAGAGCCGCTGCCCGGCCTCCGTGAGCACCGCCCCCGCGCGACCGCGCACGAGCAACGTGGTCTCCAGGCGCTCCTCGAGGGCGGTGATTCGGCGCGACAATGCAGGCTGGCTCAAATGCAGCACCCCCGCCGCGCGCGTGAAGCTGCCGGCGCGGGCCACGGCGGCGAAAGCCTGGAGCTGGTCCTGGGACAGGGGATCCATTGGGGACAACTATACGCTGCATGCATGGTTCTATCCAAACGTTGCAATGGACGCATGACCCTCCACGGAATACACGTGGGTCATGTCTGCCTTTTTCCCGCTGGCGATTGTCGTCGTCGCCGGCGTCGTTTATCACGTCGCCCAAAAGGCTTCGGGCGCGGTCAGCCCTTGGCCGATGCTCGCCATTGCCTACGGTGCGGCCTTCGCCGTGGCCATCGTCATGCTGTTCGCACGCGGCGGCGATGCACGCTTGCCGGCGGCGCGCGATTGCATGGCCGGGCTGGCGCTGGGACTCGCGGCCTTCGGCATCGAGGCGGGCTTCTTCTTCGTTTACCGTTCCGGCTGGCCGCTCGCCAGTGCCCAGGTGATTGCCAATCTATCGGTGACCGCCATCCTCGCCATCACCGGCATCATGGTCTTCGGCGAGCACCTGACCGCCGGCCGTGCCGCGGGGCTCGCCCTCGCCGCCGGCGGCGCTACACTCATCGCACGCGGCTAACCAAGCGAGCGATTCTCGAACAGGAAGAAGGAAACCGCCAAGGCGCCAAGATCGCCAACTGAACCAACAATAAATCCCATAAAATTAGAGTTCATTGTTGGTTCACCTGGCGATCCTGGCGCCTCTCTTTTGGCGTCCTGGCGGTTTCTTCTGCTCTTCCTGACGCTGTTCGAGGATCGCGCTCGCTGATGTAGGCAGATAGGCAGAGGAAACCATGATTCTCGTTACAGGAGGCACGGGGCTCGTCGGATCGTTCGCGGTGCAGGAACTCGAGCGGCGCGGACACGCCGTGCGCGTTCTGCGCCGGCCGGAAGGAGATCTGGGCAACCCCGAGAGCCTGACCCGAGCTGCACGCGACGTCGATGGCATCGTCCATGCCGCATGCACGGTGACGACGCCCGCCGTCGACGTCACGGCCATGGAGACGTTGCTGGCGAACTGGCAGCGAGGGCCATTCGTCTTCATCAGCACCCTCGACGTCTATGGATACGCGGGCCCCGGCCCCATCACGGAAGAGACCCAGCCCGGCGAGCCGCTCAACGCGTACAGCCGCGGCAAAATCGCCTGCGAGGGCCTCCTCATCGAAGCCGCCGCGCGCGCGGGCCGCACGGATTACGTCATTTTGCGCGCACCGTACATCTGGGGACCGCACCCCACGGCACGCAAACGGCTCCTGGGGCGACGCCTCGAGGCGGGGCTCCCCATCGTCCTGCCGGGCACCTCGCCCGAGGAATGGATGGACTACCGCGATGCCTGGATCGACGTCCGCGACTTCGCCACCATCGTCGCAGAATGCACGATGCGCCCGACGGGCGGCCCGCTCAATGTGCTTGCGGGCCACTTCGCGTGGCACGATCTTCATATGGAGCTCATTGCACTGACCGGGAGTCGTAGCCGTGTGGTCCACAAGCCCCTCGAGGAGATCACCGACGAGGAGCTACCCGACAAGCGCCTTTATGCTCAGACATGGCGCTTTGGCGCCGAACGTCTCGAACGCCACCTCGGAACGATTCCGCGGCGACCTTTCGAGACCACGGTGGGCGAAACGATTCTGGGCGTGCCAAATAATCCGAAATAATCAGTAGCCCGCCGCTGCGCGGTATGGTCGATTGGCGGGTCATGCGAAGTTCTTTTCTCGTGCGATCCGTCTTGGCCGCCATGGTGCTGGCCGCCTCCGCGACGACTTTCGATCCCCCGGCCGTGGCGCAGACAACGGCGCAGGCCGCCAACAAACCGCGCATCGTGATTTTGGCCACGGGCGGCACCATTGCCGGCGCCGGGGCGAGCAGCGTCAACAGTGCCAGTTACAGCGCTGCCAAAGTGGCGGTGGACAAGCTCATTGCGGGACTTCCCGAATTGGGCCGCGTTGCAGAAGTGCGCGGCGAGCAAGTCATGCAGGTCGCCTCGGAGAGCCTGAGCAACGAGGATCTCCTCAAGCTCGCCCACCGCGTTTCCGACCTTTCCAAACGAGCGGACGTCGATGGCATCGTGATCACGCACGGCACGGATACGCTGGAGGAAACCGCGTATTTCCTGAACCTTACGGTGCACACGGACAAGCCCGTCGTCGTCGTGGGTTCGATGCGCCCCGGCACCGCCCTCTCCGCCGACGGCGCGCTCAACCTTTATGATGCGGTGAGCGTCGCAGGTTCGGCCGACGCCAAAAGCAAAGGGGTCTTCGTCACCATGAACGACGAGATCCACACCGGGCGCGACGTTTCCAAGTTGGTCAACATCAAGACGGAGGCCTTCAAGAGCCAGTGGGGCCCACTGGGCATGGTCGTCGAGGGCAAGAATTACTGGTTCCGCGCCCCCATCAAGCGGCACACCACGCAAAGCGAATTCGATATCGACCAGATTCAGAATCTGCCCAGGGTCGAAATCGTCTACGGCTACGAGAATGCCCAGCGCGCGGTGGTGGATGCCATTGGCACGCAGCCCGGCCTTCAAGCCATCGTGCATGCGGGCACGGGGAATGGCTCGGTGGCCAATCGCGTGGTGCCCGCCCTGCAAGAGCTCCGCGGCAAGGGCATCAACGTGATCCGCTCGGCGCGCGTCCCCGCGGGTTTCGTGGTGCGCAATGCCGAGCAGCCGGACGACAAATACGACTGGGTCGTCGCCCACGATCTGAATCCGCAGAAGGCCCGCATCCTCGCGATGGTGGCGCTGACGAAAACGCGCAACCCCAAAGAGCTCCAGCGCATTTTCTGGGAGTATTGATCCGCCGCGATTACCACGGGGGGGAATCGCCCAATACCCGCAGTGGGTCGCGAAGCATTTCCACTTGGCGGATCCATTCGCGGCCGAGGAATCGATTTTTCTGGTCCGACAAGGCTTCCGCCGTGCGGGCCGGCGCACCGAAACACGGGTGCTCCGCCCCATACGTATTCCCATCGCACACGGAAACGCGCACGTCGTTCAAGTTGGACACTTGCAGTGCGAGCCATTGCCGCCAAGGAATGGGCCGCCTCGGATCGAGCGCCGCATCGAACACCACAGGCTCCCCCGTCGAAGCCTTCTTGACCACGGGCACGGTGTGGTACCACCATTGGACCTTGCCCGATGGATAGTTGGGAGTATTGACCAACAAATTGCCAAATGCAAACAAGCGATACGGCCGCTTGTGGAGCCATTCGTCGGCTTTGGCACTCACGAGCTCGGCCCGCGCGTAGCAGCCATCGTCGGGGTACAGCCAGGAAAGGCGGCGCGAAAACCACGGCCGATCGCTGGTCGACAAAAATCGCAAATCGCGCGTGCGCTCGAAGTGTTGCACGATTTCCGAGTCATTCCACACGGGAATGCGCGACAGATCGGCTTTGTCCACCGGCACTTGGCTTTGCTCGGCAGTAGACACCGCCGAATCGAACGCTTCGGGATATTTGCTCCGATGTATCGCCGAATGGCGCTGCGCGGCCTCTTCGTACGTCTCGTTTTCGTATCGAACCGCGGAGTTTTCGTCGGCTGAGTCGTATTCCGAAGAGGACACTTCGCCAACGTCTTCGAGCGGTCCTTGACTGCATGCGGTTGCTGCGAACATGGCGATGCAAAGCGCCAAGGTCGCTTTCTTCCCCCCCATCATCTCGATTTGGATGCCACTGCACGCGCAATCGCGTCAGAACGCGGCCTATCGCCTCGTTCCGCGGGAATGCGTGGCAAAAAGGAGCCCCGCACACGACCCGAAGCGCGACAAAAACGACGTACGCATGGAACGGAGCTCGCAAGTGTCGCGGTGCAATCGGGGCAAATTGCGCCGACTTCATCGATTAAGTAAAGGTGCATCCGGCCGAGGAGAAGAACCATGTTGCGAACGACACTCTTGGTACTCGGTGTGACGTTGACGGCATGCGGGAGCTATCCCACACCGACGGCACGCATGACCGAGACGGTGAACACGGCAAGGGCCGCGCAGGAAGCGGGCGCGCCGACGAATCCGCGCGCGCAGCTTCATTTGCGACTGGCCAACGATCAAATCGAGCGTGCAAAGCGCCTCATCGCCGATGGAGACACCAAGCGCGCCGACTACGTTCTCATACGCGCGAAAGCGGACGCGGATCTCGCGCTGGCCGAGGCGCGTGAGGCCAATGCTCAACGCCAGGCGATGGCCGCGAAACAACGCGTGGACGCGCTCGTGGCGAGCATGCAAGAGAACGTTCCCGGTAGCAACACCGGGCCGGCGGACAAGCCACCGCCACCGACGTTCCCGGGCACGCCCGCGGGCACCACCACGACCACCGGCACCGACGTGCAAGGCCCGGTGAAACCGCCGCCGCCGCAAACCCTGCCCTTCCCGCCACCGAATGGACCCGAGCCCGGAGGCAAGCGATGAAATCGAAATATGTATTTGCGCTGGCGCCACTCGCTTGCTTCTTGGCGGCATGTGCCAGCACGACGACACCCAACGAGCTCGTGCGCGCACGCACGGCGTACAATGGCGTTTCGCAGGGAATGGCGCGCGAGCTCGCGCCCGCCGACGTGCGCGTGGCCCGTCAAACGCTCGACGTGGCCGAGCGTTCGTTCGACGATGATGGCGACTCCGATGAGACGAAGGATCTCGCCTATGCGGCCCAACGACGCGCCGAATGCGCCGACGCCAAGGCGCGGACGCAGTTCGCGCTTCAGCAAGAGCGCGACGCCGTGATGCGCGAGAAAATCGTGCACGAGCAAGTCGACAAGGCCAACAAGGCCAAGCTCGAGGCTGCATTGGAAAAGGAGCGCCAGGACAAGCAAGCTGCCGATCGGCGTATGGCCGAGTTGAACCAAATTGCCTCGGTCCGAAAGGACGACCGCGGAACGATCATCACGGTTCCGGGCTCGTCGCTGTTCCCTGCGGGCAAATCGACGCTGCTTCCGGCGGCGAGAGCCAAGTTGACCCAATTGGCAACCGTGCTCGCCGAGCAAGATCCATCGATCAAGATTCAAATCGAGGGATATACGGACTCCGCCGGTTCGGTCAAAACGAATGACCGCCTTTCGCAGGCACGCGCCGAGACCGTTCGCGGATTTCTCGCATCGAGTGGCGTCCCGACGGGGCGGCTCACGGCCACCGGTATGGGCTCCGCCAATCCGGTGGGCTCCAACGCGACGGCCGAAGGCCGCGCCAGCAACCGCCGCGTGGAAATCGTCGTGCAAGATGCAAAGGCGCCCAGCAAAGAGATTCGGTGAGCTTCACCACGTGTTGGCACGTTCCCGCAGCGGACCGCGCTGCGGATTCACCACGCAAAAGCGCTGCCCGGTCGGCGCTTCCATGACCCACCAGTGCCGCACGAATTCGATTCGCTTGGCACCGAGTGACTCCAGCCGCGCCACCTCGGCCTCCAGGTCATCGGCCTCGATGTCGAGGTGGATGCGGCTCGGGTGATCGACCTTTTGGACCAGGAGCATGGGCTCGTGCGCGTCGCTCGACAGCTCGCGGTAGTTTTCGCTGTCGGGCGCCACGGGCTTGACCGTACGGCCCAGCGCTTGGCTCCAAAATCGTGTTGCGACGTCGATGTCCTCGACGCGACAGTCTAGAACGAAGGTAGAAAGTCGGCTCTTGTGCATCCCGGGGCGGTAGCAGCGCTCATGCCGCAGGGTCACTCTTTCGCACGAGCGCGTCGAACGACCACGCGGGATCAGGCACCGTAGCGAGGAGCAGCGCCGCGCCCGCGGCGCTGAGCACGGAATACGTGAATACGCCGTGAAGGCCCGGGCTCGACACGGTCATCGATAGTGCGAACGTGAGAAGCAGCCCGCCGGCTCCGAGCGCGGTCTCACGGGTGCGATAACCGAGAAGCAAGAGAACGCCAAAGAGTGTTTCGCCAATCGTCGCCATCCAAGCGAGCAGGGGGGTGAGCAGCGCGGGCATGAACCAGGTGATGTCGCGCGTGTACATGGTGAAGTGCAGGAAATCGCCCCACGCGACCCCAGGGGTTCCCGCTGGGCCCCAAAGCCCGAATCGATCGGCCACAGCGGAGAGAAATGCCGTACCGAGGCCAAAACGCACCACGAGCTGCGCGGGCTGAACCAGCGTTCTGCTTTGCATGAGCCATGTATGTGGCACGCTGGTCTAGCCAACAGATCCAGTTTTGACATATGCGTTGGACCATGGCGCGTCCGTGGGTCTTTCCCGTCGCCCTCGATCCGGGCTCTCAATTGCCCATTTTTTTGCAGATAGCGCGCGCCATCAGCGCCGATATCCGGCGCGGGAGGTTGCGGCCTGGCACCGTTCTTCCCGGCTCGCGGACCCTTGCGCGCTCGCTGAGCGTGCACCGCAATACGGTGCTGGCAAGCTACCGTGAGCTCAAGGACGGCGGGTGGGTCGTCTCGGAGCAACGAAGCCTGCGCGTTTCCGACGCCATTCCTGCGCATCCGCCGCGGTCGCTGCCCCGCACGCGCTCGAAGAGCACCACGGGCTTCGACCTCGTGCCCGCGCGGCTCGGGCCCGAGATCCCCATGCCGGACGCGCGCACGCGCCTTCCCGATGGCGGCCTTCCGGATCTCCGCCTCGTTCCGGTGGACCTTTTGGCGCGCGCATATCGAAGGGCGCTTCGCGCCAAGACGGCGTCACCGCTGGGGTACGGAAGCGGGCGCGGGTGCGTCGCCCTTCGGCAATCGCTGGCAACGCTTCTTTCGGAGATGCGCGGGCTCGCCTGCGAAGAGGACGACGTGGTGATCACCAATGGGAGCCAAATGGCACTGGATCTCGTGGCGCGCACGCTCGTGCGGCCCGGGGACGTGGTGGCCGTGGAGAATCCCGGTTATCCGGTGGCGTGGGACGCGTGGCGCCTGGCCGGCGCGGAGCTCGTGCCCATCGACGTGGACCGCGAAGGGCTGCGCGTGGACCAGCTTTCCGCGCTCGCAGCGACGCGGCCGCTTCGTGCGGTGTACACGACTCCGCATCATCAATTTCCCACCACGGTTTCGCTGTCGCCGGCGCGGCGAATCGAATTGCTCAATCTGGCGCGCAGCCGGCGCGTGGCCATCATCGAGGACGATTACGATTTCGAGTTCCATTATGCCGGCAGGCCCGTGCTCCCGCTGGCGAGTGCGGACGATGCCGGCGTGGTCATCTATTTGGGCACCATGTCCAAGATCCTCGCGCCGGGCGTGCGCCTCGGGTTCGTCGCAGGCCCGCGCCCGCTTCTCGACGAACTGGCGGCGCGGAGGGCGCGCCTCGATCGAGGCAATCCCGCGATGGAGCGCGCCATCGGCGAGCTGCTCGAAGACGGCCTTTTGCGCCGGCACGCGCGCAAGATGCGCCGCCTTTACGAGGCGCGGCGCGATGCGCTTTCGGAGGCGCTGGAACGCGAACTCGGGCGTGTGCTCACCTTCGATGTTCCCGCCGGTGGCATGAGCCTCTGGCTCACCGTCGATCCCAAGGTGGACGTCGAAGGTTGGCTGCAGCGCGCCCGCGCGAAGGGCGTGTCATTCATGACCGGCCGCGCTTTCGATTTCCACGGCCGCCCCCGCTCGGCAATTCGTATGGGCTTTTCAGCCCTCGACGAACGCGAGCTGCGCGACATCGTCCGCCGCATGCGGACAGCGCTCTAGTCCCTAGTGGCCAAACGCGCGCTCGGATTGAAAACGACTTCGACGACGATCCGGAAATGACCGTTCCGCGCATTGGAAACGAACGTTCCGCGCTTCTTCGTGGCGAGATGGCGAGACGCCGAGAACCCACGAAATCCTCGTTGGCTCGGCGTTGGATGGGTGCCACCTCTGGCGGTATGCGTCTTGCGATGACATTGAACATGGCAAGATCCCGATATGTCGCTCTGCTGTTGTCGTGTGCCGCTACGAGCGCTCCGTTCGCGTGTTCGTCTTCGGCAGGGGCTCCGCCGATTTCGGATCGGATTGTGCTGGATGCCTCGGAGGAGACCCGTTCCCAGATTGGAGTGGCAACGTGGGGAGTCGACCTTCGTGACGAAGGGGTGGGCCATCCGACGACGACGGTCGTACGCGGTTATGACGCCGATCGTACTCGCATGTTCGAATACGAGCAATCGCGTCTGGGCCTAGGAGTCTTCGTCGCGACACTCAAAGGAAATGGCACCGAGGCGGCGCTTGCTCTGCGGCGAAGCGGCGAGACGACCTCCGATGTCGTCGAAAACACGTTCAAGGACGACGACAAGGCCCATCGCGTCCTGGGCCGGATCGCCGCCGATCTGAAGACGCAATCGCCGCGCTCGGGCAGTGGGGCGCAGGCAAGCGCCACTTCGGAATCGGATCTGCACGTCACGGGCGGACCGCTCACGCAAGAAGACGGAGGAGGCCTCACACAAGACGCTGGCCCGTTGACGACGGGATGCGTGGTGTTGCTGCCATCGGCAGGCCAAGGGGCCAGCACGGCGAACCAGTGCTCGCTGTTCCCGACGGGCTCGCCCTGCCAAACGCCGCAAGAGACGGATACGTCCTCCCAGTGCGCGAGCGATGGGGTGCCCGTATGCCCACCGAACACCGAATTCGTTCAAACATCGAGGACCGTCCTCGACTCGACCGTCCCTGGCCTCCCCACCGGCGCGGTGATTTGCACACGGATCGATCACGTGGCCTACAAACAACGCGGTGACGTAGCCGGCAATCCCTATTGCAATGCCACGCAAGACAATGTGACCTACGGCAATACGACGGCCGGCACTACGATGGTCTCCAAGAAGATCACCATCACCGCGACGAACACGACGACCGAGAAGGAAGCCACGACCATCGGAGGTGAGGCTGGGCTCGAGTTGAAAGCCGTGAAGCTCTCGCTGAATGCATCGAAGATGTGGGGGACCGAGGACTCCAAGGCCGTCGCCACCGCGGTCGAAAACTGGGAATCGTATACGGTGACGAATAGCGAGAGCAGGAACTTCACCATCCGGCCGGGTTACGAGGGAAAGCTGTTCGTGACGAATGACATCGTCGACTACACGCAGATCTCCTTCATTCGCAACAGCGGCAGCAGCAGCTGGCAGAAGGGCGAAGGCACCGGCAGAGTCAAAGTACCTCGGACATTCGTCGCGGAGACCACACCCGTATCGTCTTGTGCGAACTAGCGCCAGCGGCGTGCGCGGCGCTCGTAGTGGCCGGGTACCCAGTAATAAGCGCGCCCATTCCAGCGGTGGTAGCCGCCGATCCACACGTAATCCGGGCCGGGTGACACCGTGATCACGTCCACCTGGGGGGGTGGGGGCGGAGGCGGCGCCTCGTATGCCACGACGTGGCGCGGGGGTGGAGGCGGCCCCTCTTGCACGTAGCAACCGGCAGCGAGCACGGGCAGGGCGAGCATTAAGAGAACTAAGTGCGTCTTCATACTCCATGTGACGTGGTGGGAGCGACGGCCATTCCGGTGACGCTTCGTAAAGAAATCTCAAGGACGCAGCGCGCGCAGCAATTCCGCGAAGTGGGCCAGCGGAAAACGCGTGGCGGCATCGTGGCGGTACACGGCAGACCACGTTTCGGGTAGGCCCTTGCGCGTGAACCGCCGGGCCACGACCTCACCGCGTGCGAGTTGCGGCGCCACGGCCCAGCGCGAGACGAGGCCGACGCCCTGCTTGGCCTTCACCAGTTCGACCAACGCCTCGGTGAGCGGCACGCTCGCGGAACGCGGCACGGACGCGCGCTCGTTGGCCATGAGCTCACGGAAGCGCTCGACGTCGGCACGAGGTGCCTCGTGCGTGAGGACCTTCTCGCGCGCGAGCTCGACAGCGTTGATATAAGGCCGCGACGCCAGCGGATGATCGGGCGCGACGATGATCGTCCATTCATCGGAGAAGAGCTTTTGGACGACCAGCGCGCGGTCGCGCACGGGGGAGCTGACGACGGCGAGCTCCAACTCACCGCGAAGGAGCGCGGCCACGGGCTCGCGCGTCGCCGTGAGGGCAATGCGCACGTCGACATAGGGGTACTCGATGGCGAGCGCGGCGAGAACCGACGGCAGCCAATGGTACGCGGTGAAGCATTCCACGACGATGCGGAAGGTCTCGCGTTTGCGCGTCCCCGCGTGTTGCAACTCGCGCTCCACCCGGGCGAGATCGTTGAGCATGGTGCGCGCGGCCTCGAGCAGGTGCACCCCCGCGGGCGTGAGCTTCAACTGCCGCCGCACCCGCGTGAAGAGAAGCACGCCCAGCCGTCCCTCGAGCTCGGTAAGCTGGTGGCTCACCGCCGATTGGGTGAGATGAAGCCGCGCCGCCGCCCGCGTAACGCCGCCTTCCTCGGCAATGGCGCGCACAAGCCGCAGGTGACGCATCTCCAGGATCGACGACATGAATGCACCTCATGAACTCATGCAAAGTATGAGTTTTTCACATGACGTGCAACGACCCATAGTCGATGCATGAGCACGACGACGTATCGTTCCCATCTCGAGCAACCCTTCAAAACCGTGGGCCAAGGCGTGCACGTCTCCGTGCTCCGCCGGCACGGCGGCCAAGGCGAAGGCATGACCATGGTCTTTCGCATGGAGAAGGGCTCTCACGCCCCGCTCCATTCGCATCCCGGCGGCGAGGAGACGTACCTCCTCTCGGGCAAGCTACGGGTGGGCTCACGCGTATTGTTGCCCGGTGACTACCTTTGGACCGAACCGGGAGAGGTCCACGATGGCTTTGCAGAAGAAGACAGTCTTTTCTTCGTGGTTCTTCCCGGCGGCATCCAAATCACCGAATGACTCGCCCGTCCATTCGTACGAATAGTTAATTTATGGTGAACGCACTACAATCACGATCGACATCAAAGATGTCGAGGCATTGCGCGCATCACTGAAGCAACAAAGCCGCTTCCCACGGAAGGTTGCGTGAAGATGCACTGTCCGCGGGTTCGTGGAGCGTGAGCGCAACACCGACGCCACCCTCGAGAAACCCTGGGCGATCGCTCCAGATGAAGGGGCTTTCGTCGTCCGCTTGCTCGATCAAATGCGAGACCAAATGCCTATGTGCCCGATATAGGGCATTCGACCCCGTTTCCTGGGCCATGATGCCGACGATTCGCGCCAAACCGGCATGGCCATGGCAAAGGGTCGCATCGTCGAGCCGCTGTTGTTCGGGCGGACGCCGCAAAGCCGATTCGAGGGCCGCACAGGCTGCGTCGCACCAACTGGACTCGCCGAGGGCGCGGGATGCCAAATGCAAGGCACGCGCAATTCCCGGGGCGCCGTAACACCACGCGGTGCGGGTCGGCGGCAGGGGCGCGGATGGCCAGTGCATCTCGTACTCGAGGGGAATCGCGGCGGGCCAATAAGGACCATGTTCGTCGTGGCCCTGGCGAGCGAGTATCCATTCTACGATGGTGCGAATGGCCTCCTCGTGGTTTGGAATGCGAATACCCATTTCGTAGGCGAGCGCGAGCAATGCGAGCGGCCCGGGAATGCCGTGGGCGAGCCCCAAATTGAGCTGGCCATCGGGCATGAGCCACCCCGGCACACGCCGGCCTCGGTGCTGCAAGGGGCGGGTAAATGCGGCCAGGTGCACGAGAATCCGCTCGGTAAGCGCCTCCTGTTCGGGCCCACATGCCAGCAAATAGCGCCCGAGGCCACTCAGCCCCAAGACGACGTCGTACACGGCCATGGGCACACCGGCGACGCCTGCGCGGAGGCGCAGTCCATCGGCCGCGAGAATCCGCTCGGCCTGCGCGGCGACACGTTGGTCGGCGGCTTTGAGCAATTTGGCATACTCGCCGGGACGCTGCGCGGATGCGCGGGCGGCAAAGGCCACGGCTGGCATGCCGACGAAGAGGCACTCGGAATTGCTCGGCCGCACGAGGGAGAGTGCGGCCGACAAATGTGCGTGCGCGGCACGTGCCCACGCGGGGTCCTCCCGCGCGAGCGTCGCGAAAAGCAGCGCGATGCCCGGGTGCCCGTCGCCCAGCGACGTGGGATACCACTCCGCATTGCCCGCGAGCACCGCGGGATCGCGCAGCCGTTCGGCCAGCCGGTGCACCCAATCCCGCGCGCTCATGCCATCGCCCGCCGGCGATCGAGATGGGCTTGTACGGCCCCGCGGGCAATGGCAATCACCTCGGATTCGGACTTGGGGTCGATACCCAATTGCACCCGGGGCCATGCATCCTCGGGTTTTGCCATTCCATCGAGCGAGATGCGCTTCAAGGCCTCACGCCGGCGCGCAACGAAAGCCCGGTGGTGCGCGTGCTGCTTGGTGTACGCCGCAGTGAGCCACGATGACCAGGGTGCGCCGTACCCGTCGTGGAATGCGCGCACCAGCTCGACGACATCGCACGCCATGTCCAACAAAGGGTCCGGGCCCGGAGCGCGCAGCCATGCAAGCAATCGATTGGCCTCCACTTGAAAATGGAGTTGCACGGGAAGCTGCGAAAGGTGGCTTCCCGACATGGTTTGGAGGGTGTGCCGCAGCCTCTCTGCCCCGGGCAGGCAATAGGCAAACCGACCCACGGTGGCGCCGGCCTGGGGCGAGCCTGGATTGGGCGACACGACCAAGGTGAACTCCCCGCGATCGAGCGCGTCCACGGAGTCGGCCACCACGTGAACGAGCATCTCCATCGATGGCGGCGGCCGGTCCCGCGCGGTGCGTGCCACGTTGCGCGCACGCGGCCGCGGGCCAAGAGAGGGACCCGGAGCATGGCGTCGCCACTACAGCGGAAGGCTAGAACTTTCTCGGCCAACGGTAATATACATTACCCAAAGATCCGATCACACACCACCGTATTCGGAGACGAAATGGCAAATCCAGCCTTATCGACCATTCGATCTCAATAGAGGTCCTACCTACCAGTTTTATCGACGCGGGGTGTCACATACGAGTTCGTAAAGGACGAAGCTTCGATGTTCCGGCTCGTCCACGGGGCCCAGCGCGTGGCGCGAGCGTTGGCGGAAACCGCGCAAGACCAGATCGCGCTCCACGATGCGGGCCGCGACTTTGTGCTCTTCGCTGGAGCCGGTCAGCAGATCGTTGTGCGCGGCATTGAGCTCGTACGACGCAATATCGATGTGATTGCGCTCCATCGCATAATCGACGACATATCGGTACCAGCGCCATAACGCTTGTTGGCGCCGTGATTCCATCTCGCGCGCCGCGTCGGGAACGCGCCCGGAGCGCGCGTGTTCGGCGATCTCGTTGGCATTCGTGAGGACGAAACCGTCCACGATGGCAATGATTTCGGCATCTTCGATCCGGCGTCGGTCGGCCTCGTTGCAGTAATCGGGGCAGAACTCGTCGCCGAGGAGAAACACCCCGCCCTCCGTCAGGGTGTCGCGCACACGGTCGACGTACGACGGCACCATGTGGTGGTGCGCGCCCCAGCCGATGACCATGTCGACCGGCTCGGCCCATTGCTCGAGGGGCACCGTGACCATCCGCACGCGCGTGTTGCCGAGACGCTTGCGCAGTTCGTCGAACGCCGGCTCGTAGTCCTCCTGCGCGATGATCTGCGCCTCGGGGAACTCCTCGGCGAGGCGCCACGCGAGGTAACCACCGCCGCAGCCGACGTTGAGCACGCGCGGTGCGCGGCGGTTTCGGGCGAACTCACGGACGCGCTCGAGAATGTAGGCGTCCCCCTCCGCAATATGCGGATGGCCGGTTCGCATCCTCGCACCCACGTCACTCATGTTCGATCCTCCACAGTACAGGTTAACCGACCAAGCCCATTGCCGAACAGGCAAAGAGCGTTTCCCTCCAGCGGCCTGGTCCAAGCCGCCATCCATGAAGCACATTCGGCGAGGTGCACCACCAAGGTGCGTTCGCTGAATTTTATGAAGGAGCCGGAATGATCGGACAGGAAACGCTCGAATCGCTTCTCGAGGACGACGTGCTCACCAGCCGAATGCCCGACGTGGGCTTGCTGACCCGGTATTTGAAGGATGGCTGTCCCCATGGCGCGCCCATTTGCATGAGTTTTGGCGAGACCTGGAACCAAGTGGCTCCGGGCCTGGTCACGCGCGTGACCTCCGAACCTCGGCATGTCCACGGGTATCAGCTGTCCATGTACGGCTTGCCGGTTCTCCGCCGCACCGTACGCGATTACTTGATCGAAGACCACGGGCTCGCCGGCGTCGCCGAAACGGGGCGCGACTTCGAAGTGGCCGTGACCTGGTCGGGCACCCGCAGTGCGATGTTCGACTTTGGCCGCCTGCTGCTCGACCGAGGCGACGTCGCGTCGGCGTCGAGGACGCCGGTGGTGCTCGCCGCCGGCCCTAGTTGGGATTACGAGGGTGCGCTGGCCCCGCTTGGGTACCGCGTGCGCTACCACGCGTTGCGCCCGGAGACGGGATTCCGTCCCTCCCTCGAGGAGGTGCACGCCGTGCTCGACCGCATCGACGCCAACCCCGAAGAGCGGCTGGCCATGGTCGTCATCAACGCCCAACACAACCCGACGGCGGTGAACTGGGATGCGGACTTCGTCTCGGCGCTGATTCGAATCGCCATGGACCGAAAGGCGGCCATCTTGGTCGATGATGCCTATTTCGCGGTCCACGACGAAGGCGTTTCGGCAACGTCTGCGTTGCGCCTTCTTCTGTGCGAGCTCGCAACCCGGCGCGATCCGGACGCGCGCTGTCGATGGCTGGCGGTTCGTTCGCTGGGTAAACAGTTCCACTGCAATGGCTGGGGCCTGGGTGGGATGGTGGCCGATCCTGCGATATTGGATCTTTTGGTCAATCGCTACCGACTGCACAACTCGCTGATGTACGGCGGGGTTCACCAGCATGCGATGGCCGATTGGCTGCGAGCGCCGGAGAGCCGACAATTTCTCCGCAATCAGCAACGCCTCTACACGGAGAAGCGACGCTTCATTGGAGAGTTCATGAAGGCGCGTCTGCACTATCCCGAGGCTGCGGTCCATCTTGGCAAAACCACCTCGTATATCATGTTTGCAGCGCCAAAAGCTTACGCTTCGATTCCAGAGGGGCTGGATCGTTTCAAGATGGATTGCTTTCGCGACACCGGTGTCCTCTTTGCGCCAGCATGGCCTTGGCCATACGCGGCGGGGACGCAGCACCATCTTCCCTATTTGCGTATGTTCATCGGTGCTGATTTCGATGCCATACGTGTCGCGCTTCGTCGGCTGGCCGATGCTGGTTTTCACTATGATGCTCGTCAACGAAGTTCGCGGGTCGCGCAACGGCAAATAGGGGTGGACGAGGTTGGCGCAGGTACCTAGATGAATGGTCTTGCCTGACCTACGACTCGCGGATATCGAGACGTTCATCGCCGTATGCCGGATTCAATCCGTGTCGAACGTCGCGCGCCAACTTGGCGTGACTCCGTCGCAGGTGAGCAAGGCCGTTAGCCGGCTCGAACGACAATTTCAAATGAAGCTGGTCGATCGGCGGGCGGGAAGAAGCATTCCCTCGGCGGTGGGCCTGCGCATCGCCCAGCGGCTCGACGAGGTGGTGGGGACGATTCGCGCCCTCCGTAGCGAGGATCCTTTCGGCAGGGGCGCGCTCCTCACCATCGCGTCACCCTCGTATCTTTTGGGCCAATGCTTGCCGCTGCTCGCGCAGGCGATGCCGCAACATCGTTTTCGCGGGGTGGAGCTTCCACCGTCGCAGATCCGCGGCCTCGCACCGGATGCCCTTTTCGACCTGGCGCTGACCACCGGTGCCGATGGATTCGGGGCCGCGTGGCACGTCGAACAAATCGGCGAGATGCGCAGCGTTCTCGTGGGAAATACCGCATTGGTCGAATCCCTCGGTCCTCCGCCGATTCCCGCGTCGAAGCTCGCGGATGTCCCCTTCATCACGCCGACGTACACCACGCAACGCGCCGTGTTCGGCGACGATGAGTGCCCTCTGCGCGTGGGCGAGCGCAAACTCGGTCACGAAGTGCAAACCTTCGGCACGGGCCTGGAACTCGCCGTCCAATGCCCCCAAGTCGTCTTCGGTCCCATCCTCGCCGCCCGTTTGCACATCGAGCGAGGTCTCCTCTCCGTCATCGATGTCGAAGGCTGGAATGTGCGCGTCCCTTTGTTCTTGGCCGCCAATCAAGACAACGTGAAAGAAGCCACCCGGCGCACCGTGCGCGAGTGGCTCACGGGTTGGCTTGCGCGCTACGGGTGACAACACGACATCGAACGCCGCAGCGAACACGAGGGACGAAAAGTATCGAGTCGGAACTTGCCCTTCGATAGTGCGGACAACAAATGTCTTCTCGGGGGGGAAATCATGTTTACACGTCGCTACGGCACGACCGCGGGCATTACCGCGGCCGCAGGCCTTTCGATTGCGCTATCGGCGTGCACGCAACCGTCATCGGCGGTGGGCAGCAGTGAGAGCGCGCTCGCCACGCCGGGACGGGTGGACCTGCAGCTCTTCTCGACGAACACCTCCGTCGAGGCTGGCAAACCCGCCACACAAGACTTCGTGGTGACCAACACCGGTGCGCCGACGCGAGGCGAGTCTCGCTTGGTCTACGTAACGCCGACCTTCGTCAACTTCGATCGAAGCGAAGAGCTTCCGGAGGGCTGCGAGTATGCGTACCAGAACTTGGACCCGCTCGTGCCCGAGATCGTGGACTGCACGATACCCGCCGATCTTCGCGAAGGCGACAGCGTGACGTTTACGTTCCACATGACGACGAGCAACAGCACACTCGTTGGCATGGCCTATGGCGCGGCCATCGTCGCACCGGACGAACGGGTCGATACGGAGGTGAACTTCACGACGAATTTCACCGCACCCTTCGTGGCATTTCTCGAATCCACGAGCCAGGAAAAGGCAGCGGCCTCCGAATACAGTGCCAACGTGTATCTGTCGTGGGATGTGCCTTCGATAGCGCCGGGCGAGATCAAACCGCAAAAGCTCGTCGTGGGCAATCAAGGCCCCGACAAAACGCGCGATCCCGTACGTCTCGTGTACGTCTCACCCTTTTTCATCAATGTGATCGAGGATGAGATTCCCCGCGGCTGCAAACTGCTCCTTGCCGACGAGGATCCACTGATGCCGCAGATCGTCGAGTGCGTGCTCGCCGAACCGCTATGGTCGGGCGATGAGCAAACGATCGAGATCCCGGTGACCGCGGTCAAGGGTGGCCCAAGCGGTTTCATCGCCGCAAGTTCGGTTGCAGCCGAGGCGAAGCCCGGCGAAACGGGAAGCCATGATCCTTCCCTCGTCGACAACGTGCAGCCCGTTGGCGTCAACGAACTCCCCTGAGCCTGTCCGCGTGCTATCTCCGTTCGATGAGCACGCGATCCGGAGAACGAGTCGTTCGCGCCAATGGGGTCGATATTTGTGTGGAGACCTTTGGCGATGCCGGGGATTCACCCATTTTGCTCATCATGGGCAGGGCCGCGTCCATGGATTGGTGGGAGCCCGCTTTCTGCGAGCGGCTTGCGGCAGGGCACCATTTCGTCGTTCGTTACGACCAACGCGATACGGGGCGCTCGATGCACGATGCACCGGGCGCTCCGCAATATGGGTCGCGCGATTTGGTGGATGACGCCGCGGGTTTGCTCGACGCTCTCGGGCTAGCGCGCGCCCACGTCGTGGGCATGTCGAGCGGCGGAGCCATCGCGCAGCTCTTCGCGCTGAATCATCCCGGCAAGCTGGCGTCCCTGACGTTGATGTCGACCAGCGCGCTTCATCCTGGTCTACCGAAAATGAGCGACGAGCTTCGTGCCTATTTCGAGCACGCCGCGCAAGCCCCGCTCCCGGATTGGTCGGACCGTGCCGCGGTCATCGATTTCATCGTGGAGGGTGCACGGCCCTTCGCCGCGCATCCCTTCGACGAGGCCGGCGTGCGCGACATTGCGGCACACGCAGTGGACCGCGATCTCGACATTGCGTCGGCGATGCTGAATCACGACGCGATGCGGGACGACGGTGAGGGGCCATGGTGGCCGAGGCTCGGTGAGATCACCGTTCCCACGTTGGTGATGCACGGCGACGAAGATCCGTTATTTCATTTGGAGCATGGACGGGCACTCGCCCGTGCGATCCCCGTTGCCGAACTCCTCGTTCTCGAGCACGTCGGCCACGAGGTGCCCCGCAGCGCGTGGGATCGCATCATCGATGCCATTTTGCGGCACACGGGCCGGAAGCGTCAATCTTCCGTGGGGGGCACGTTGTAGCCTTCGACGAGAACGCGGACGGCGTTGGAGGGGAAGGCCTTGTCCTCCCAAGAAAGCGCAATGGTGCGGGTTTCGTCGGGGAGGAGCCATAGGTAATTGTCACTGTATTGCGTGGGCAGAACACGGGCGCCCGTGCGGCGATCGCGAAGGGAAAGGCGCACCATGACGGCCACGCTCTTGCCTTGATTGCGCACCGTCGCCACGAGTTCGCGGCGGCCGCCCGCCTTGCGCACGCCACTGGCCCGCACGGAGACCTTGGTGCGGGGGACGTCATTCAGCGCACGCATGTCCGCGGCCGTGCGGTGACGCCAATACGTATTTTCGGCGAGGACGCTGCCTTCGGCGTCCATCAAGGTCAATCGCAAGAGGTGCAGCGACGGCAACGAGTCCGTAAAGGGCACGGTAAAGGCCGGCGCGGTCGCCGAGGGTCCCACGTTCACCGTCTGCGACTGGGCACCCGGGAGGGCACGCCCGGCGAGATCGTACAACTCGGCAATGGCGGTGGCCCCTTCGACTGCGACCCGCGTGTGATTGACCGCGATCACTTGCCATTTCGAAAGATCGGCCTGTATGTGCAAAGGCTCGCAACCCTTGCGTGCGCCGTAATAGCTGCCATTGACGTCGAGATCGTAATCGTAGGTCTGCCAAACGGTGCTATGCCATGCAGGGTGCGACATCCATAGAAGGAGCGCATTGGCATCTTGCCACAAGTGGGCATTCCACGCCTCGAACATGGCGCGCATGTTCTCGTAATTGATGAATTGCGCCTTGAGGCAAAACTCGTCGAGGCTCTCCGAAGCACCGAGGCGCTCGTCGATGGCGCTCAAGTAATGCTGCGGCCCCTGGTTGCCTTTCGTCGACCAATCGTGATGGTACCAGGCCGCGCCAATGGGCCAGGCCGGCGCGTCGCCCACCAGATTGCGCATGCTCTCGGCCACGGGCACCGTGGGAATGCCTATCTCGGTGTGAAAACCGAAGTTACCGGTGTCATACGTACTCGGATCGAAATACCTCGCAGGGTCGACCCAATAATAGGGACCATGCCCCGACACGAAGCCGGCCGCGGAATTGCCGAGATAGAGAATCTCGTCATCTTCTTCGGCCACCGCCTTGCGAATGGCCGTATCGACCACCGGCGGAGGATCCGTCTCGTTCGCGGCACACCACACCACGATGCAGGGGTGAATGCGGTAACGCAGAATCGTATCCCGCGCGATGGCGCCATACCCCGGTGGATCCTCGAGGAAGGGGCCCGCCTGCCAGAAATCGTTCCACACCAGAATGCCGTTTTCGTCGCAGCGCGCGTAAAACTCTTCGCGCGTACTCGACCCGATCCAATTGCGGATCATGGTGAAGTTCATATCCTTGTGCATCCGCATGACGGCGTTCATCCGATCGGGCACCATGCGGCGGAGAAGCTCGTCCCAGCCCCAGTTGCCACCCCGGCAGAACACGGGCACACCGTTCACGCTGATGCGCAGAGGAACCGGCGCATTGCTCACCGATTTCACGTCGGTCCACGTATTGCCGTCGTCCGACACCTGCACGGTGAAGGTCGCCGCATAGGCCGTCTCCCAGAGCAACACGACCCGGTCGAAGGACACACTTCGCCCCATGTCGACTTGAATCCATTGGTTGTCCTCGTAGGCCGACGACCAACGCGTGCGCGGATCGCCATCGACGGCATTGCCTGGGACGTTCCACTGGTTGTCGGTCGAGGACGCGGTGGCGGCGCCGTGCAACGCCAGATCGACGTCGGGCGATGCGCTGTCGAGGACCGATAGAGTCCATAACGAATTGCCCCACCCCGTGGCACGCCGTCCGCATTGAATGCGCACATGGCGCGCCGTGCGCTTCGGAAAATCGACGACCTGCCGGGCGGAGCTCGTCGCCGGGTCGATGACGATGGGCAGATCGTAGCTGTAATCGAATTGCCGAATGCCAAATCGAGTGGTGCGGCGATCGCTTGGCTCGCCGCCCATGAACGCCGTAATCGTAAGATCGTGAAGCGCGGGATCGCCGTAGCCGTTGGGCCACCATAGCTCGGGATCCTCGAGGCGCAGCTCGGGGTGATCCGCGGGGCTGAAGACCGCGTTCACCGTGGCCCCGGCATCGACGGACACGGTCTTGCTCACCGAAATACCGTCGAATTCCGCGCGCACCATCACCGACGCACTGGAGCTTCCCGCATTGCGGACGGGAATCGTCAAGGTAAGCTCCGCCGCGCTCGTATCGGGAAGGTACGGCAGCACCGACTTGACCCGAGGATCGCCGATGACCGCATCGCCGGTCGATCGCAGTCGCACGTGGTTCCAGATGCCCGCCGCCCGATCGCGCACCGAAGGCATCCAGTCCCACCCGGAGGCCGACAGGTACGTGGGCGAATCGAGGTACAGGCGCGCCGAGTTGACGAAGGCATTGCCGTCCTCCCCCTTGTCGCCGGGGTTGCCCGGCGTCGGCATGGGCGTAACCCGCACGGCCAGCGCCTGCAGCTCCCGCGCCGAGCGAAGCGCGGAGGTAATATCGAACGACGCCCGCGCGAACGGATGCAACAAGGTGCCAATGGCTGCACCATTGAGCCAGATTTCGGCCTTGTGATTGATGCCGTCCAGCTCGAGCCAAATGCGACGGCCCGAACGCGCGTCGAGCTCGCGTGGCAAGGTGAAGGCCCTGCGGTACCACCAGGCATGCCGCGAGAGCATCTCCGGCACGTGAAAATTGTTCATGCCCGATACGGGATCGGGCAGGTGTCCCTCTTCCACCAAAGCGGCGAGCACGGTGCCCGGCACGATCGCGGGCAGCCACCCCGAGGCGTCCACGTTCGCACCCGACAGCACCGCGCCATCGCTGCTTCCCGCCCAATCGTCCAAGGTGAGCACCCACCCCGATTCGAGCGGCACGGAGCCGTCGGCCGCGGCGGCCAAGGGCAAGACCTCGGTGCGGTGCGTGCCCCACGAAGTCCAGCCTTTGGCCGGCGGGCGATCGCGATCGCAGGTGCCATACACTTGGAACCCGTTCAGGCCCACGGGGTTGTTCTCGTGCAGCCGATGGGTCACCAGCAGACGCACCCACCGCGCGGTCACCGGAGATGGCAAGGCAATCGGAACGACACCGCCCGCGGTCGACGTCGTTTCGTACACGCTTCGCCAAGACGTTCCATCATTGGAGACTTCGAGGCGGAAGGCCGTGGGGGCACTCGAGAGCACTTCCCAGCCCGTGGTGTTCCGCCAGGGATCACCATCGTTCGACGGAATGAACGGAGGATCGTCTTTGGTCGCCTCGAAGGTCAACGTGACGGATTCGATCCGACAGCGCGCCTGCAAGTCGACCGCGATCCATTGCGGATCAGCGCCCGGGGCTGCCCGCCAACCCGAGCCGCGAACGCCGGCGCTGGCCACTCCATCGACCGCGAACGCCGGCTGGGTCGCGGCGTAGTCGGTCGAGGATGCCGTGACCGGCCGGTACAAAGCCAAGTCGCGACTCGTTGCCTGCACCGGTCCCGCGTGCGCGACGCGTGGGCCATCCAAGCGAAATCCAGCGAGCAGCGCCGCCGCGCCCGCACCCAACCCCGACACGAACCGACGCCGCGACAACGTTGTCATGCGGTAGAACGATGATGCGAACCGCGCCGAAGATCAAGACATAAATGTCGCCCATCATCATAACGCGTCCCGTCATCGCGATGATGCGGACTCGAGAAAACTCGTATCGATGTACGGCGCGGGATCGGTCAACTCTTTCTGGGGCTCCGCGTACTTCGAACGCAACGCGAGCACCATCTTCGTTCCCTCGACGTTGATGGCCCCATCACGCAAGAGGCCATTGGCATCCACGAAGAATGCGCGGTGGACCTTGGCCGCCACGTCCGCCGGCATATCGGGCATGTTGCGACCGAAGATGGCAATGGCCTCCGCCTCGTGCCGAGGATCGTAAAGCCAATTCACGGCATTTCGATAAGCGGTAATGTACGAAATCATCGCGCGCCGGTTCGCGCGGGCCCACGATTGGCGAACACCGGCCACGAGCCCCTGGTACGACCCGAGAATCTCCACCGCGGTATCGAGGCGATGGTATCCCGCCGCCTCGGCCTGAATGTCGTACGGAGGCGTGAGGCACGTGGCCGACTGCTCGCCCCTCATCAGGGCCTGGTACCGACTGGCCGTGCCGCCCGCACTCGCGATGGTGTAATCACTCTTGTACTTCAACCCAGCACGGTCGAGCATTTCGTAAAGAACGAACGCAAATCCCGTTGCCGGGGCATCGACGGACACGGTCTTGCCGCGCAAATCCTCGTACGTGCGCACGGCGGGTGCCGATATGACGCGAAGAAAGCCATGATCGATGCCCATCACGGCCACCAGATCCGGCCCGAGCACCGGCACCGGTGCCTGGCCCTCGCGGTATGCCACGATGTTGTCGATGGCCGTTAGTGCAATATCGATGCGTCCCTCGATGAGCCCCGTCATCTGTTCGACGGAATTGGGGGTCGGGCTCACATCGACCCGAACTCGCTCACGCGAAAAGAATCCTTTCTCGTTCGCCACCCAGAGCGGCCAATTGGAAGCCCCGGGAAAGACGCTTACGTTCAGCTGCTGCGTTTTGGCCAAGTCCTCGCCTTCACTGCGCGACTCCGAGCTCGCTCCGGAGGAAGACTCTCCGCACGCCGTCAGAAGAACCAACATGCCACCGAATGCCAATGTTTTGGGTCCATTCATGACGACGAATGATGATGTCCTGACGAAATACCGAACAGGCGCGGTCTTCTGGAACGACTGTCCATGGCCTTGGACAATTGGCGTGTTTTCGCACGACACGTCGTCGTTTCAAGAATGGATGTCATTGGGACATTTACACCTGATCGTCAATTGCACGAGTGGCGTAGAGACGTATCGTTGGGGGTTCGCGTGTCGGCATCGACACGACTTAACCCAACGAGGTGACCTATGAATGCTGGATGGCTCGCGGCTTCCGCCGCGGCGTTGCTCGTGCTCTCTTGTGGAGCACACTCGGACTCGGACGGGGCGCCGCAAAGCAGCACGCAAGGGCTTACGGAGGAGGACGACCTTTTTGGCAAACATTGCAGCGATCGCACGCAGTTTGGCGGCGATGCAACGCATCAGAATCGCACCTGCGTCGTGGGGCAGGACCTGAAAAAGACGATCTCCTCGGCGATCTACGACCCATTCGTGGAGCAGGAGGTGGCCGAGCACCCCAACGCTGCCCTGGCGATTCACTACGCCATGCCGCTCACACGGCGCAATCAGGT
The DNA here is from genome assembly GCA_037157775.1 of Sorangiineae bacterium MSr12523. Taxonomy (NCBI): domain Bacteria; kingdom Pseudomonadati; phylum Myxococcota; class Myxococcia; order Myxococcales; family Pendulisporaceae; genus Pendulispora; species Pendulispora brunnea. Next base: position 496,211 of record CP089982.1, on the reverse strand, counting down.
TTTCATGTCGCGCAAAAGCGGACGGTTCGTTCCGTGCGATCCGCCCGGATCCGGCCAACCTGCACCGTGCGGCCAGCAGAATACCGAGTTCATTCATTGGAACATGGTGGCCTACGACAACGACGATGGACACCTTTCCGAGCGCTGGACGTTCACCAGCGATTGGAAGCCTTTTTCGGTGCTGGGCGGCAGGGCCTTCGAACAGGTGTTCCAATCGGCCCTGGGGCGGCGCGTGCTCTTCGTGCCAGGCGCCGGCGGCACGGTGCATGTCGTCGAACCGAAGCACGGTCGCGCCATCGCGCGACTCAATCCATTCGGCACCGTGGTCGACCCTGCGTACCATGTCGCTAGTCCGCTGACGGTCGATGACGACGGCAATCTGTATTACAACGTACTCAAAGCCGATCCCGATAGACGCCTAACGCAAGCGCTCCTGGTGCGGATTGGCGCGAATGGCAGATACCGCGTCGTGGATTATACCGCGCTCACGCCGGGTGCACCGGCGCCCACGGACATGTGCCGGGGCAGCTACGTGCGCCCGAGGGATCCCCTGCCCTGGCCGGTGATGGACGCGAATGGCGCGGTGGTGCCGCCAGCGCCCGTCCCCTGCCTCGGGCAGGCGCCGCCCATCGATATGGCACCGGCACTCAGCGCCGACGGCAAGACGCTCTACACCGGAAGCCGCGCCGTCGGAGACCGGAATTATGCGTATTTCATCGCGGTTCGCACGTCGGACCTCTCGCTCCGATGGAGCCGCTCGCTGCGGGGTCTGGTGCACGACGGCTGCGGGGTCATCAATGCGTACGAGAGCGATCCGACGGAGCCGAGTCCTTGCCGCAACGGTGCGCCTTTTGGCGTCGACCGCACGACGGGCGACGATCCGGCAGGCGCGTTCGTCGATGGCGATACGTCGTCGCCGGTGGTGCTGCCCGATGGGAAGCTGCTACTGGGCACGATCAGCAATTACAATTACAGCCGCGGGCATTTGTTCACCTTCACGTCCGACGGCGAGTACCTCGCGAACTTCGATTTTGGCTGGGACGTCACGCCCGCCGTCTGGCGCCATGATGGGACGTATTCGATCATCAGCAAGGACAATCACTATTTCGACGATTATCTCACCACCGGCACGTACGGCCCATTCCTGCTCCCACAACTCGATGCGAACTTGAAACTCGAATGGAATACGAAAAACACCGAGACGAAGATGTGCAAGCGGGACGCCTCGGGCAACGTGGTTTGCGTCGAGGATCCGGAGCATGCGGGCGGCTTCGAGTGGTGCGTCAATGCACCGGCCGTCGATGTGCGCGGCACCGTCTTCGTCACCAGCGAAGATGGGCATACGTACCAAATCGAACAGGGAGGGCGCATCGTGAATCGGCAATTCCTCGATCAGGCCCTCGGGTCGGCGTACACGCCGGCCATCCTCGACCGGTACGGCCATACCATCGCTCTGAACGCCGGCATCATGACCGTGCTCGGGTCGGATTGACCCGTGCGCGGAGCGCCTCTTCGTACACCTCGATGAAGGCATCTCGTTCGCGTTGGGGCGAAAAGCGAGTAAGCGCCGCGTCGCGGGCATGACGGGAGAAACTCGATCGGTCGCCGCGGAGCATCGACACGATGCCCGCATGAAGGGAGGGGACGGAGGCAGGCTCCACGAGGATGCCTTCGCGGCCATCGACGAGCATTTCAGGAACGGCACCGACGCGGGTGGCGACGATGGGCGCACCGGCAAGCATCGCTTCGAGCAACACGTTCGGGCATCCTTCGTGGAGCGATGGCAAAACGAAGACGTCCATGCCGCGAAGGAACCGGAGCGCGTCATGGCGGGGGACGAATCCGGTCAGGGTGACCCGGCGACCGAGACCGCACTCGTCCATCGCACGATGCATCGATTCTTTTTCCTCGTCGATGATGTCGCCGACGAGCCACAAATGGGCTTCCGGGAAGTCCTTCAGGAGGAGACGGAATGCACGCAGCAGCACGGTGAGCCCTTTTTTGCTGCGAAATTTGGCCATGGCGCCGATGACGGGGCTCCCCATTTCAGGCCGCGTCGAACCCTCGTGGTACGCCGTGGGGTCGACGCTGTTGAGGATGCAGCGACCTTTGTTCCCGCAGCGTGAAAGGATGTCGGCTCGATGCAGGGCTTCACGGCTCACCGCCGTGACTTGGGTCGCGTGTTCGAGCGCCCACCTCAAGTGGGTGAGCCGCGAGCCGTGGAAAATGTCGCGATGGATATCGTTGCCGCGCAAGCTGACCACGGACGCAAGCCCCCGTTCCATGGCCACGTATGCGGCGGAAAAGCCCGCGGTGCTTGCGTAAAAGCCGTGAACGAGATCGTAGGCGCGCCGGCGGCATAGCTCGACGAGCGCGAGGTGCATGGCAAAACCGCGTTCACTTGGGTCGGGCGACGTGCAGAAGGGCGCAAGTTCGAAGTGCGCGACACCGTCCTTCGTGGTGCTCGGGGTTTCATCGAACCAGCCGTCACGGGAGGCCCCGTCGAGATCGGGCCGCAGGGTGATCATGTCCACGTGGAATGGGCCATGCTCCGAGAGAGAGTGCGCCAGGCGCTGGACGGATGTCTGAACGCCACCCACGCTATGAACGTCGCCCTTGGAGAGCAATGCGACTCGGATATTTCCCATGCGGAACGTGTGTCTCACGTTCCGAGCGGCCGTACACGGATTTCGGGTGCTACGCTTCCGTACGATGTTCGAGCGACTTACCCCCATCCGCGTTTTCGCATGCGCAACGCTCCTCGCCTGCGGCTGTTCGCGTACGCCCGTGCCGCCGCCGCCGCCGCCGCAAGCAACGACGACGACCTCCGCCTCCGAGCCCGCGCGTGAGGCGCGCACCGGTGTCGAATCCCTTTATGGCAAACCCGCCCCGGAGTGGCAGCCCGAGTTATGGGTCAACTCGCCGCCCCTTCGCCTCGCGGACCTTCGCGGCAAGGTGGTTCTCGTGCGATGGTGGACGGCCGGTTGCCCCTATTGCTCGGCGACGGCGCCTGCGTTGCGGCAATTCGATCGCGAATACGGCTCGAAGGGCCTCGTCGTCGTGGGCATGTACCACCACAAAGAGGACAGCCCTTTCGAGCCAAGCGTCTACCGCGACACGTCGAAGCGCTATGGTTTCACCTTCCCTCTCGCCTTCGACAAAGATTGGCGCACGCTGAAAAGTTGGATGAACGGGGTCGACACCGGCTGGACCAGCGTCACCTTCGTGCTCGACAAGAAAGGCATCGTGCGCCACGTCCACCCCGGCGGCCAATACCTCGAGGGCGACGCGGCCCACGCCAAACTCAAGGCCACCATCGCCCAACTCTTGGCAGAGAGTTAACCGCGATTATCGATAGCCCGTGACGTTGGCGGGTTTTCCGGGGTCTTGCACCTCGACCATGTATCGCCATGCGTCGGGCTGGCTGCCGTCGAGATCCGTGAAGCCATAGATTTTCGCGAGCTGTCCGCTGGACAGGGATTGCCCATTCCAGCGCGACACCTCGGGGTCGGCGGCGAGGGCTGCCACCGCGCGGCCGACGTACGACGGGGTCTCCGAAATGGCGAAGTGCGGTTGGCGCTTGGTCGCCTCGAGCCAGTTCGCCTCCGTCACGCCATAGACTTCGAGCATCATTTCCGATCGCAGCCAGCCCGGCGTGAGCGAAACCGCGGTCGCCCCGTGTGGCTTCAATTCGTGCGCGAGCGCGAAGGCCATGCGATTCACCGCCGCCTTGGCCAGATCGTAGAAGAACGACACGCGGTAATTCTTGGCATTGTACTCGTCCGTGCCATCGGTCATCTCGACCACCAGGCCGCCCGGCTTCTCGATGAGCAGCGGCAAAGCGAAGTGGCTCGTGATGGCGTGCGTATCCATCGCCAAGCGCAGAAGGTGCAGCCCTCCCTCGAGATCGCACTCCCAGACAGGCTTGTTCCACTCCATCTTGGTGAGGCCCCAAATGTCATTCACCAACACGTGCAGCGCTCCCTGCTCGGCGCGGATGCGATCCACCAGTGCGCGCACTTGTTCGTGCACGAGATGGTCCACCTGCACGGCGATGCCGCGCCCCCCGGCCTCCGTCACGAGGGCGGCTGTCTCCTCGATCGTTTCCGGCCGGTTCATTTCCGAACGTTGCGAGCCGCTGGATCGCCCCGTGACATAGACCGTCGCCCCGGCGGCGCCGAGCTGAACGGCGATGCCGCGTCCCGCGCCGCGCGTCCCGCCGGTGACCAAAGCCACTTTCCCCGCAAGTGATTGTGCCATCGCGCCAGGCTATCACGAGAAGTCCTCCCTTCGAGGTAGCGAGCACTTCCGTAACGATGGCGCCGGTTCCTGGCGCAAACTCCACGGCCCCCTTCGCATTACGCAACGCGAAACGATGTTGCGACGGAGCAACGATCCACTCGACGCGAACTTCGATATTGGCGACTTGCGAATACCTCCGTCCCATTGGACGCACGTCCGAGGAACGTGGAAGACGATCCAAACTACGCACCGGTTGGTTACGCGTATACCTTCCCTAGTAGCTGGGAGTGTCCCGTCGATTCGCCATCGAATTCGAATTTCGAAACAGGGCTGAAACGGCATGTGGGTGCCGCATGGCATTACCGCCGTTCGGTCGTACCGATAACGGGACGCGTGCGCCTACATTAAATCGTCAAGCAATGTAAATCGTGTTGATCGTTTCATAGTTGTGCAATAGTCACAGGGTCGCCTTCGAGGACGAAGGCTCGACCTGCGGTGTGAGCACTGCGTGCGGACCGTGAAAAATCGGCCGCGGCGCGAACTGCGGAGTCATGTCGGTCGAAAGACGTTTCGCACAGGGACCAGCGGAAAATCCGCTGGGAAAGGGCGTACTATGACTCTCGGTAAAGCGAACTACGCGAAGACTCTCATTGGTTTCGTGGCGATGCTGGCCATGGGTACGGGATGCGCTGCGTCGGATTCCGATGCATCGGAGTCCACGGCATCGACGAACCAAGAAATCATCTCAAATCTCGTTAAGGCAGGATTTCCTGCGGACGACATCATGGAGGTCGATGGAGTCGTCTACGTCGGCCGGGACGCCGCAGTCAGCCTCGAAGCTTCGCGGGAAATGCTGCAGACGGATGGCTCGAACTCCAAAGAGCAATACCGCACGACCAACCTCGTCAGCAGCAGTGTGTCGGTGATTTGCGTCAATGGGTCGGCGTACACCGGCACGTTCAGCACCGCGCTCGACCGGGCGATTTCCAACTACAACAATTTGGGCCTTTCCTTCTCGTTGCGCCGGACCACCGGCAGCACCAGCGGCTGCAGCGCCACCATCACGGCGAACCTCACCTCCGGTTCGGCGGGCGGTAGCTCCGGATTCCCGTCGGGCGGTCGCCCCTACAATGCGATCAACGTGGCCTCGTCCACGTCGCAATACGGCACCAGCGTGGTCACACACGTCATCACCCACGAGATTGGCCACACCATCGGATTCCGCCACTCCGATTATTACAATCGCAGCATCAGCTGCGGCTCGGGCGGCAACGAAGGCGCCTCGGACGTGGGCGCGATCCTGATCTCCGGAACGCCCAGTACGGCGACGGTGGGCGGTTCGCTCATGAACTCCTGCTTCCGCAGCAGCGAGACCGGCAATTTCACGAGCACCGACGTCACCGCCCTGCAAAACCTGTATTGATCAGCGCTCCGGCGGGGGCCCTTGCTCGTCCGGAAGGGCCTCCGGTGGGGGTCGCGGAAAAAAGTATGGCCGCGCTGCCTGATCGCGCGGGCGTCGGACCACTGCACCCGACGTGAAAACCCTGCATCGATTTGCCAGCATCATCGCGGGCTGCCTTGCCCTCGTGGCCTGTTCCAGCAGCTCCAGCGACTCGGACGACCGTCCGCCCCCAACGGGTCTCACCTGTTCGAACCCGAACCAATGCTATTCCGGCCTGGACGCCGCCGCATTGCGCGGCAATGTCGTTTGCCTCACGGAACTCAAGGATGGCTATTGCACGCACACCTGCTCCGAGGACGCGGATTGCTGCGCGATTGCAGGCGAATGCGCGAATGGCATCAAGGAAGTCTGCTCCCCGGTCCAGTCGGCAGAGCAAAAGTACTGCGTGTTGAGCTGCGAATCGGCCAACCTGCCCGCGGGCGCGGACGCCAACGCCTTCTGCCGCGAACGGGCCAACCCGAACTTTACGTGCCACTCGACGGGCGGCGGGTCGCAGAACAGGAAATTCTGCGGCCCTTGACCCGGCAAAAAAGAACTACAGGCGCCGCGCGGAGTGAATGACCACTTGCTGAAGCGGCGCGTCTTTGGCGAAGGGACCGCCCGAGCCGGTGCGCTCGGCGACGATGGCGTCGATGGTTTCCATGCCTGACACCACCGTGCCAAATACGGTGTAGCCCCAGCCCTCCGGCGACTTGCTCCGATGATCGAGAAAGTCGTTGTCGGCGACGTTGACGAAAAATTGCGACGTCGCGGAGTGCGGATCGCTCGTGCGGGCCATCGCCACGGTGCCGCGGCGATTCTTCAGACCGTTGTCTGCCTCGTTTTGCACGGGGGAATTCGTCGACCGTTTGGAGTATGCGCCATCGAAGCCACCGCCTTGCGCCATGAAGTTTGGAATGACGCGATGGAAGATGGTCCCGTCGTACTGCTGCGCGTCCACGTAGGCGAGAAAGTTCGCCACGCTTTTCGGGGCGCGCTGCTCGTCGAGGGCGATTTCGAAGCTTCCCTTGTTGGTTTCGATCCGGACGTTCGGCATGGGCCCAAGGTAGCTCTTATTTGCACCCGGGTGCGTTGCGATCGACGAAGTCGGGGCACTGGGTGCGATGAAAGGTTCCCTGAAGGGAACCGCCACCCTTGAACTTGACGTCGAACGAGCCTGCAACCTCCGAGGAATCGAGCTTGGTGATGGTCACGGTCCCGCCACCGTCGGTCGGCTGCGAAAAGGCGATCCCGCAGGTGGCATCGTTGACGGTGAATTGGCCCGAGGCATGCGCCGTCGACGGTGGCGCAGAAGGGTCGACCGCATAGGTGCCAGGCGCCGGCTCCCCGGCGAAGTGCACCTCCAACACGAGGCTCGTCTCGTTCTTGTGTTGCAAAAAGCCTCCGGCGCCCTCGTAGTCCAAGCACAGCGCACCGGCGCTGGACAGCACGAGGAAAAGGCGCGGGCCGGGAAAGATCTTCGCCACGGTGTCGAGCAGTTCGAGGGAACGGCCCTCCACCTGCCCCGAGATGGTGTTGGCACCTTGGAGCGGCTCGGTGCTGCTGGCGCATGCTAACGTCAACCCCATTGCTATGAGAACCGGGGTCATCGCACCTGCCTTCATGGGCGCACTATACCTCGTCGCGTGCCAGCACCCACCGGCATCGGCGCCGTCGGCGGGCGTGCAGCCGTCGAAGACGCGCTACCACACCGAGCACCATGGTGACCATCCCACGTGGCACGCCACGCTGTACGTTTCCGTGGACGCCGATACGGCAGCGGGCAAGTCCGTCTGGCGCCGCCATTACCGTTTCGAAGAGATCAATATCAAGCGCGGCGGCAAATTCGAGGGCACCACCCTGGTCGATCGCGCGACCCTGGCCACCTTGGAAACGGACGATTTCCATGTCCGGGCGCGCGCCCATTTCATGTTCGAACCGCAACGCATCGTGGGCACGCAAGACGATGGCAAAGGCAACGTCACGGCGGTCAACATTCCCATTTCCGGATTCGTGGAAACGGGGCCTTGGAATGGACTCGATCTGTGGGTGCTCGCCCAGCCGCTCCAAGCCGGCTACCGCGCGCGCGTCGATTTGATCGACGACTTCACGCCGGGCAAGGCGCCGCGCCCCTTCGTCGTTTCGGTCGAGCGCATCGAGCCCGTGCGTGTGCCCGCAGGAGAATTCACCGCGTACCGCGTGTTGTTCGATCCGCAGGACGGGGACCAATCCCTGCGCACCGTTTACCATGTTCGTACGGGCGGGCCGCCGCTCATCGTGCGGCGCGAGTTCATCGTCAACCCCGAGACGACGGCCACCCGAAAGCGCAGCATCGGCATCGAGGAACTGGAGGCCGTGGAGCCTTAGCGTTCGACGGTATCGCCTTGTTTGACGGTGAGGCCCGGTTCGGACTGCATGGTCACCTCGTGGGAATCGATGACGCGCACGATGGTCCCCTGGCCAATGGGCGTCATACGGCAATTGGGTGAAATCGGGCCGCGGGTGGCGGTTCCGCATTTGTCTCGGAAGACGCGAACCGTGTCGCCCTCGCGGGCCTCGGCCGGCGTGTAGAACCGAACGCGGGACTCGCGCTCGTCGATGGGATTCATCACCAGACCGCGACGGTTCGAGGCCGTGGGGCAGCCCACGACCCCTATCGCGAGCACCAAGGCAACCAATCGAATGGGATGGTTCATGGCGGCGTACCTCCCCTTCGATGTACGTGCCATGACTTCTACGGCTGCGCCAGCGGGCTCGAGGTCAAGGGAACCGTTGACCCTTCCACGTCGTGAGCTCGTTGTGGGCCGCGGTGAGCTGATCGGCAGTCACCGCCGGACCACTCGCAGCATTGACCAACAGCGCGAAGTGAACCGTCCCCGGACTGCCGGCGGCAATGAGCAAACGGCGTGCGGTGCTCGAGCCAAGCTCCGTCGTGACGGACACATTGCCCGAGGCCGGAAGGCTGCTCGATCGGGCAATATCGCTGACCACGGCGGTGGTTGCAGGAGCGAACGACTGCGGAAGGTGCAGCTCCGTGGGTGCGCCGGATGCCGTTTCGCGCCACACCAAAATGCCAAACTGCCGCCCCGACACCAACGACGCGACATTGGGCATCGAGGAGGGCACGGTCAGCCACGCTTGCTGGTTGCCGCTGCCACCGAACCCGGAGCGCGCGAGATCCTCGTACCCGAAGGCGAGAATGTCGCCCGCCACCGCGGAGGGATAGAGGCGGTCGAGCACGCGCGCGTCGAACCGCAGGGTGACCTTGCCCGCCGCATCCAGCTTGACGGCGGAGAAGTCCTCGTCGTTCCACCCGTCGGCCTCGGTCTGCACCTTGTCGGGGTTGCCGTTCATCAATTCATGATGACGGCCATTGTAAATGTCCCAATGCCATTGGGTGGACGACAGCACAGTGCCACCGGAGGCCGCATCGGTCCACCAACGTGAGCCAGCCACCCCCGTGTCCATGGCCTGGTACATGGCCCGCACCATCCACGGCGTGCGATCGCTGCTGTTGCCGGACATCCGGTTGCCAAACTCGGATACGAAGGGCGCCGTGGCCACGGACGTTGCGCGCGTGCGGATCCGATTCATCGCCCCGTCGTACACGCCATCCGACGCCGGCGATGGATCGATGACCATGCGCGGGCCGTCGTAGTAATGGCTATTGAATACGAACTTCGTCCCGAACGTGCCGACGGAGGAGAGGCCACCCTCCTCGCCAAACGACGTGTTCCAGAAAACGAGCGGCTCGACGAACGCCGGCTTCGCGCCCCACCCCGAATTATCCATGGCCGTGCGGAAGCGCAGGTAAAAGGGCCAGAGGTAATTCTTTTCCCATTCCAAACCACTTTTGCCATCCAACCCGCCGTCGAACGGCTCGTTGAACGGGTTGAAGCCCAAGACGCTCTGGAATTCCTCCGCCGAGAGCTTTTGCTTCATGTACACCATGGCCGCAGACGCTTGCTGAAGGAACGCGTCCTGCACCCCCACGGTGCCCGCCGAGGTACTCAGCTGCCGGTTGCGCCAAAAATCGTAAGCGGCCTGCCGCACGGCGCCGTTCGATTGCATGTTCTGGCCCCAGAGAATGCAGGCCCCACAATTCTCGACGGGGTAGTTCCCCGCCTGGATCACCCACTTTGGGGCGCCATCGCCCGTGTACCAGCTGCCCGGATTGAACAGGTGCGCAGAATAGAGATCTTGGTGGTAGTCGACCAGAATGTAGATTCCTCGTTGGATGAATTCACGCATCTGCGCGATCGCCTGGTCGAGATAGGCGTATCCGATGTTCCCCGCGCTGGGTTGTACCCCCTCCCAACTGATGAGAAAGCGAATGGCATTCGCCCCCGTTTGGTCGCGCATCGCCTGTGCGGAGAGCGCGGCGTCGGCCGTATTGCGGAATGGCAAAAGACTGTTCTCGTAAAGCTTCGTGCTGCCGGACACGTTGAAGCCGCGCAAAACGACTTCGCGGCCGGAAGCATCGCGGAATACCCAACTCTGTTGCTTTTGCGATACCGCGACCGGCGACCGCGCGGCGGCCAGCGACTGCGTGGTGGAGAAAGAGGCTGCGTCGTCGGAAGACTGACAGCTCGAGAGCACGAGGGCACCGCAGGCTCCCAGAGCGAGAGCCGAATAGCGTGTATTCATGTCTCTTGTTTATCTGTCTTCGGATACGGATACGAGATGCGAAATTGCCTATAACCGCATCAGCCCCGCGGCGGTCGGCCCGAATCCGCATCGCTCGTAAAAAGATTGTAGATGGGCTTCGTAATCGACATGCAACCATGCTGCGCCGAGACGTCGTGCTTCGTCCGCCGCATACCGCACGATGCGTACGCCGAGTCCACGTCGTCGCTCGTCGGGATGTATGGTGGTATCGAGGATGAACGCGTGCAGGCCACCGTCTCCAACCACGTTCACGAAGCCCACCAGATGGCCACCTCGATGGGCGGTCACCCACGTGAGGCTTCGCGCCAAAATGGGACGGAAGGACCGCGGTTGATGATTGGACCACGACACCGTGAACAAGGCATGGAGCTCCTCGTCGGTCGGGGGTACCCCGGCGGCGAGCACGACCACGTCATCTCCGTCTTCCATGGCCGTGCATCCTGCGAATTTTTTTGATTCGAGCCAAAGATTTCTCCTTGACCGGCCTGGGTAGGCGACACATAAAGGTGTGGTAACGCTATGACGTCCCTCAGGTCCCTTTGCGTAGTAAACTCCTCGCCACGTCGCGACCGCGACATGTGGCAGGGGTATTCGCTTTTGGGGAACAAGAAGTGCATCAGCCTCATTAAGCCGGAGAACATCCCTAGTTAGGCGGAGTCCAGAGTCGTAGCGACACTCTCGGAAGGCCGCCTAGGGAAACCAAGGCGGCCTTCGACGTTTGTGGCCATACGACCTTCGAACCATATCCAACTCTCTTAATTCAACGAACTAGCTTTACATAACTTCATCGAGCCCTTTGGAAGCTCGATGCACATCGTCGTGTTGTTTCTTCACATTGCGGAGTGGAGCAGGAGTAGCTCGCTTGGCACAAAGCCAAGAGGGGCGCGTGCGAGTCGCGCCTTCGCAACCGGACGAGTGCAGCGTGTGCGCGCTGCACTCGTCCATGGGGGTCCAATATCGAACCTCGTATTTCCTGGGTATAGCTCAATCTAGTAGAGCACTCGGTTTGGGACCGAGAGGTTGCAGGTGCGATTCCCGCTACCCAGACCATGTATTGGTTGGTTCCATGAATTCCAAACGGTTGCCGAATGGGTCGTAGATGTACACGCGGTCGAAGCCCTCGAGCGGCTCGTCGGTGGTGACGCGGTAGCCGGCGCCTTTGCATCGCGCGACCAACTCGCCCAAGCCTTCGACGATGAAGGCGACGTGCGCTTTGGTCGCCGGGCGAAAGTCTTTCTCGACGCCGACGTGCACCTTGAGGGTGCCCCGCTCGAACCATGCACCGCCGCGCTTGGCGAGGTGTGCGGGCTTGGCCTGCTCGGGAATACCCAGCGTGCCCTGGTAGAAGGCACGCGCCTCGTCTTCCCTGCCCGCGGGCATCGCAAGCTGCACGTGATCAATGAACGAAATGCGCATGCTGCTTCATGTCGTAACGCGTCCTCTGGCGACCCGCCATGGATCACGATTGCCTCCGTGTGACGAATTTGTTCGCGCCACGTGCACAACGGACAGCAACGCTCGACCTTTCCCGCGGCGCCAATCGTGCCTACGCTGCAGCGTGCAATGGCAGACGACTCAGCCAAGCCCGTCACGACGGAGGTATTCCCATGGGCATATTGAATCGCTTGTTCGGTGAACAACCGGCGAATCCCCCCGCACCGGCGGTGTCGAGCGACGAAGAGGCCCTCCGACGTTACCGCTATTTGCTGCGCACGGCCCCACCCGAGGCCATTGAACAAGCCCATGCAGAGGCTTTCGCGCAGCTCACCCCCGAGCAACGCGCCCGCGCTTTGCGCGAGCTCGGGCAAGCCGTTCCTGAATACGAAAAAACGGCAGCGTCGGGGCAGGCCGATCCGCAGAGCATGGCGCGCATGGCCACGCGGGCCGAACTCCGGCAACCTGGCATCCTCGAGCGCACCTTTGGCGGCGGCGTTGGTGGCGGCCCATCCTTGGGTGGCGTGATCGGGGGAAGCCTGCTTGGAAGCATCGCCGGCAGCTTCATCGGCACCGCCATCGCGCACGAGCTGCTCGGCGGCTACGATCACCACTCTACGCTGCTGGATGACGTAACCGCACGCGACTACCAGGGCTACGAGTCAGCCGCAGATGACGGCGATACCGTCGACGATGCTCGCTACGACGAAGATGTCGATCCGGGCGACGACTTCGGCGGCGACGATTTCGATGGCGGTGGTTTCGACGTATGATCCTTGGAAACCCAAGGAGGTCGCCATGGCTTACGTCGATGGTTACGTGTTGGCCGTTCCCAAGAGCAACGTCGAGAAGTACCGCGAAGTCGCCAGCATCGCCGGCCGGGTTTGGCGCGAACACGGTGCGCTGGAATACCGCGAGTGTGTAGCCGAGGACGTGAAGCCAGGCGAGCTCACGTCCTTCCCGCAGAGCGTGCTCCTCAAGCCCGACGAGACGGTCATCTTCGCATGGATCGTGTTCGAGTCCCGCGCAAAACGCGACGAGATCAACGCGAAGGTGATGAACGATCCGCGCCTCAAGGACCTGATGTCCGAGGAGAATCCCATCTGCGACATGAAGCGGATGATCTTCGGGGGCTTCGAGACGCTGGTCGCGGTGTAGGAACGCGAGAGCACTCAGCGCGGAAAATTGGCCGACTTCATGGCCAATACCGTGACACTGCCGAGGGTGCAACGGAACGTTCCGGTGGCCGAAGCGAACTGCAGGGAGCGTAGCCATCGCTCGGCCTCCGCGACCGTCACGTGGGACGCGGAAGCGCGCGCGAGGAGCGTCTCGAGTGAGAACAAGGCGCGCGCAATCGCGAAGTCACGAAGTTCCAACTCGAAGTAGTGCCTTTCGAGCACGTGCAATCCAATCGCGGAGAGGCGGCACCGAAGGTCCGACCCGAATGCCGGCGTAGGAGCGACATTCCGCGCTGCATCGAGCACGGCAGGCGTCACCTTCGGATCGCCGCCCGCGATGGTCAATGTGCGCCAATCGGGTTCGATCAGGACGAAGCGACCTCCCGCGACCGTGACCCGCATGGCTTCTCGGAGGGCAATGCCGAGATCCGAAAAAGAATGCAGCATGCGGTCGAGCCGGGAGTGGGTAAAGCTCCCGTCGGCGAACGGGAGCTCGTGAATGTCGGCGCGCTGGAACGTGACTGGAATGCGCAGCGATTCGGCGCTCGATCGTGCGATGGCGATCCTGATTGCATCGGGATCGACTCCAACGACCCTCCCTTTGGTGCCGACGCGCGGCGCAAGAGCGATCGCGTCGGCACCCGTTCCGCAGCCGATGTCCAGTACGCGATCACCGCGGCTGACGTGAAGCAGGAGATGGCTAAGTCGTTTCCACTGCTGAATCTCGGAAAAAGCTAGAGTGAGATTGCGAAACATCACCGCAATGATTTGAACGCCGCACGGAGCTCCGCGCTGAAAAGCTCGGGCTGCTCCCACGCTGCGAAGTGGCCGCCCTTGTCGGCTTTGCTGAAATACGTGAGGGTTGGATAGGCCCGCCGCGTCCAAGTCTCGGGCGCGCGGTAGATCTCGTTCGGGAACACCGTCACCGCCACGGGGATGGTAATCGCCTTCGTATTGTTCGCCTCCGAGCTCAGGATGGGAGCCTTGTTCTCCCAGTAGAGCCGCGCGGAAGATACGGCGGTATTCGTCAGCCAATAAAGTGTGAGATCGTCCGCTACCTGCTCCTTGGTAAGCAAACGTTGCGGCTCGCCATCGTTGAATTCATACACCCAACCGGCCAGGCCAGCGGGGGAGTCGGTCAGACCAAAGCCTACGCTTTGAGGATGCGTTTCCATCATGACGGCGTAACCGCGTTGCTTTTTGACGAAGCTGCTGACGGACTCGAATGCCGACTTCTCGTCATCCGACAATCCGGGCGGCGCCGGGTCGCCATTGTTGATGGCCTTCGCAATGTCCGGCGGCACGCTCGCAGGAAAGTTCAAATGTATCCCGAGCAGCCCCGGGGCCTTCTGAAGCGCCATGGCACCCGTGATCGGTGCGCCCCAATCGCCGCCCTGGGCGACGTACCGGGTGATCCCGAGTCGCGTCATCAGCTCCGCCCAAACCCTCCCGATGTGCACGGGATCCCAACCCGTTTCGGTGGGCTTGCTCGAGAAGCCGTAGCCGGGAATCGATGGTATGATCACGTCGAACGCATCCTCGGCTCGTCCACCATGGGCGACGGGATCGGTAAGCGAATCGATGGCCCCTAGAAACTCGATGATCGAGCCCGGCCAGCCGTGGGTGAGCAGCACCGGCAGTGCGTTCGGATAGCGAGAGCGGACGTGGATGAAGTGAATGTCCAGGCCTTCGATCCGCGTCTTGAATTGTGGCAGGCTATTCAATTTTCTCTCGAATGTGCGCCAGTCGTAGTCCGTGCCCCAATAACGCACGAGCTCCTGAAGGTTGTTTAGTTGCGTCCCCTGCGAGCGGTCCGCAACCGTCTCCCGATCCGGCCAACGCGTCGCCAGCACGCGGCGGCGAAGGTCGACCAAGTCTTCCTTTGGAAAATGGACGCGGAACGGGCGAATGGCAGCATTGCTCGCCAAGGCATCGCTGACCACGGCAGGGGCGCCGGTCTCGGTATCCGTATTGGCACCCCCGTCGTTTCCGCATGCGGCGCCACCGACGAAGACGGCGAAGAGGGCGATCAGCGCAGCAAACCGCGCAGGGGAACGGAGCGCCGTTTCGCCCCGGTCGGCTGAAAAATGAGGTCGAGGACTATATTTTCCATATTCAAACATGGTTAACTCCCTTCCGACACGAGCACTCGTCGCGTGCGCAAAAAAGCTACGCATTGTCGACTTCAAATAGAGATTTCGCCAACTTTACGTTCTCGAGGCGTCCACCACTTCAACGTACGCACTCGGCATCGCGCGCGTTCGGGCGTAAATTTCGCAAATGACGCCCAATCTCGAATACAACGATTGCCCCAATCGTGCGGCGGCCAAGCAACGAATTCTCCTTGTGACAACAAGCAAAAATTCGCGTCGGCTGCACACGACACCGACGATTCAACATGCGAGCCTATCGGCCAGCCGGCCGCCTTACCGAATGCTGGGGCCAAAACGCGCACGAAGCGACATGGCCGCAAGAAGATGGAACGGCCCGCATCGAAGTAGCCCGCAAACTCCCATGAAACCACCCACCTCCTCGGCTTCGACGAGCCGTTGGTGTCTCAAGAACTGGTCTTCATCATGCAGCAAGTTTCTGTGCAGCATGAGCTTTGGGTCAGCCGCCGCGGTCGGCCTGTTAATTGGACATTAATCGTCTCTTAACAAGAGTACGGTGTCTGGCGACACGACTCGTACTGACCACCTTCCGGCTGAGGCCCCTTTGTTCAGGTGATTTCCGTCGCAGGAAGGCGAAAGCGAATGCATTCGCTGCAAGACTCACGAGCGCCAGCGCACAAAGCATGACGAATGAAGGCGAATTCACCTTCACGCCCTCTCCCAGTCATATATTCATACTTTCCTACCTCATAAAAATAGTCGAGGCGTGTAAGAACGGCTTCGGAGCCCATCATGGCTCCGTGAAACGCCAAGTTCGTTTGCGAGACACGCCCTGAGATGCGTGGCCCACAACGAACATTCGCGGCTCGCAGGGGACGTCCAAGCGTTCGGACTGAAGCAGCTAACTTTAGGACAACAGCTCTGCGAACGGAACGAAGAGAACGTCAAAGAACTCCCTAATCAGATTGATTGCAATCTCAGTTCATTCGCATTCAAACAACCGACCATAAAACAAGTCGCGTCGCGTTCAGATTCTGGGGCGGCGACGCCTGGTGGCAAAACTGCCCGACGAAGGCCCACTCAAGAGCGCGCGCAGGCAACGGTAGACGCCATCCTCCAGGCGGCCGTTCAGATTCTATCCAGGGATTCGGTCTTGACCGACGAGCCGCAGTTGTTGCGAACGGAGCACTTTGCCGAGGAGCTCGCGGAACTGGTCACGGCCTATCTTCGTCCCTCGTCGGCGTGAGTGCGAGCCGCGCACCCTGCGTTTGCCAATCTAACGCACGCGCAAGAACTGGTACGCCCAGCCCACGGACTCGAAGAGGCGTTTCACGGTGCCGTCGGCGAAGAGCTCGTAGGCGACGGTGGAGGAGTAGTCTTTGCGCGGCAGCAAAAGGAACGTGCGCCCGTTCACCTTTGCGGCGCGGTAGCCGCCCGCAAACACGTCGATGCCCTCGAGCGGCTTCGCCGTGCGCGTGACCATGTCGTACGTCCAGAAGCGCCAATAGTTGTCCTCGATGGCCTTGCGCGGAAGGGTGCCGGCCGGAACGGCCTCGTGATGGAAGACGGCAAAGAAGGCTTTGCCTTGGCCAATGTAATGGAAGGCGGCGCCCTGACGGCCGTCGGTCAATTCGGGAAAGCGAACGCGGAACTCGGGATCGATGGTCGTCTGCCCGGCCTTCACCCGCACCGTGCACGTCTGGGGCGCGCTGGCGTCGAACGCCGGCTGCGCCACGGCGAAAACCCAATTGCTGAAGTAAAGATTGCCATCGTCGTCCTTGCTGGCGAAGTCCAGCCCGGGGCACGGCGCGTCGATCAAGCTGCGGAGCTGGTCGGCCGCCGTGTCGTAAAGGGCAATTTGCGACGTTTGTGAGAAACGAAAATAGTCGTTGTCGGACCAATAATAGGGCCAATAGAGCTCGGTCCCCTGCGGCACGAGGGCGCGATCGTAGGCGGCGCGCACCAAGAGGCCGTCACGGTCGCGCACCAGATTGTTGCCTGCGACATTTTGCCCGCGGATGGTCATGGTGCTCGGATCCCAAACGACGCGCTCGACGGAGTTGAAGGTCATATAGCCCTTCGAATTGCCGAATCCATTCCCCCACAATCCGGCGGTCGAACCGTAATTGGCAAAGTTGACCGAGCCCTCGTCCTTCCAGGTCAATGCCTCGGTGATGCCGAAGCGCATGACCAACGGCGCGTCGCCGCTGGAGACGAAGAGCTTTCCGTTGACCGCATCGATGCCGCTCGCACCGGGAAATTCGCGGGCCCCGGAGAATTTCACCTCCGTGATGTCCGGCGTGTCGAACAGGTTCACGTACGAGGCATTGCTGTCCGTGGTGGAAACCAAGCTCAGAAGCGCATACAGCGGCTTTACGCCATCGGGCTCCGTCGACGGCGCCGGATCGTCCGTCCCATTGCAGGAGAGGGTGGCGAGAAACGACAGGGCCGCGAGCGCCGGCGCAGGACGAAAGAGACGGATCATGCGCTGATGATATTGAAAGTGACTATCAGTTGCCATACAGATCGCGCGCTGTGAAGCAGATCCTGTTTGCACTTACATGTAGTCTCCCCGTTCTTGGATCGGCGCGCGCGCTGGCTGCGGGCGAAGCGGATCCCCCTGCCGAGGTCAAAGTGAAGGGGGCCACGACCGCCGCGCAAAAATTGCAGCAGTCGGCGGAGGCGGTGACCGTCGTCGACACGCGGCGTGCGCAACAGCAAAGTGCCGATTTGGGCGAGGTGCTGGCGCGCACCCAAGGCATTGCCGTTCAGCGCTTGGGCGGGCTGGGTGCGAACACGCGTGTGTCGCTCAACGGCTGCCACGAGGAGGAAGTGCGCTTTTTCTTGGATGGAGTGCCCTTCGAGTACGCCGGATTTCCGCTGGACGTGAGCAACGTGCCGGTCAACTTCGTTCAGCGCGCCGAGATTTATCGCGGAGTCCTCCCGATTCGATTCGGCGCCGATGCGTTATGCGGAGGCGTAAACGTCATCACCACCGAGCGTCGCGACAACCGGCTGCGGGGTTCCTACCAGGTCGGGTCCTTTGGAACCAATCGCATCACCCTCGATGGTCGCTACCGCGATATCGAGTCCGGTTTCGTCGCCGGCGCGTCGCTCTTTTTGGATCACGCGAAGAACAATTATCCCGTGGACGCCGAGGTGGCCGACGCGCTCGGCCGCAGCAGTACGGCCACGGTGAAGCGCTTTCACGATCGCTACATGGCCTACGGCGGCTTCGCCGAAGTGGGCGTGGTCGATCGCCCGTGGGCGCGTCTGCTGATCCTCAAGGCGTTCGCATCGACCTACGACAAGGATCTGCAGAACAACATCGCGATGACCGTGCCCTACGGCGAGGTCACCTACGGAGAAACCATTTACGGCGCCACCTTGCGCTACGAGCAGCCCTTCGCACGAAATTTCGAATTGAAGGCGACCGCCAGTTTTTCCCGGCGCATCATCGATTTCGTGGACGACTCGGAATGGGTATACGATTGGTTCGGACGCCGAACCAGGGAGCGCTTTCCGCGCGGTGAAATCGAGCAGATTCCGCACGACCAGACGTTCTGGCAAAACAATGCGTATGGCAATGCCGTGCTCTCCTGGGCCATTCACCCCTCCCACGTCGTTCGGTTGAGCGTTACGCCCCAAGCCACTTTTCGCACGGGCGAGGAGCGCATTCTGCCCAATCCCGGTGCGCCCGATCCGCAGGGCGGGAAACGGGACCTTTTCAAATTGGTCACCGGCATGGAGTACGAGAGCCATTGGTTTGGCGACCGCCTGGAGAACGTGGTCCTGGCCAAGGATTACGTGATGCGGATGGAAGGCGAGGTCGCCGGGACGACGAGCTTCAACTCGGTTTCACGAAGCTCGCACACGTTGGGGGCAGGCGATTCGCTCCGTTATCGATTCACGCCGTGGCTGTATGCCAAGACATCGTACGAATATGCCACACGGCTCCCGAGTGCTTTCGAGATGTTCGGCAATGGTGTATTGATTCGACCTAATTTGGATTTGCAACCGGAAACGAGCCACAACTTCAACCTGGGCCCGCGTGTGGAGCTGAAACGGACGCCAGTGGGTTCGTTCGTCGTGGACGTGAATTTCTTCTTCAGAAGCGGCGACAATCTCATTACGCCGCTGCCCTCGGACAAGTTCATTACGTATCAGAACGTCTATCGGACGCGGAACTACGGGATCGAGAATGCGGTTTCGTGGGATCTGCCGGGCCGCTGGCTGCGCCTCGACGGGAGCTTCACGTTTCAGAATCTGCGAAACGTGTCCACGGAGGGTCCCTTTCGCGCCTTCGACGGCGATCGCATTGCCAACCGGCCGTGGATGTACGGGAGCTGGGGCGCCGAGCTGCGGTTCCGCAACATCGTGACCCCTACTGACCGCATCGAACCTTTTTACACGGGCCGGTACGTGCACGACTTCTACCGCACCTGGGGAAGCCAGGGCCTCACCGTCTACAAGGACGTGATCCCATCGCAGATCACCCACAACGTTGGCATCTCGTACATTCTCGCGGGCCCGGCCACGGTCACCACCACCTTCGAAGTGCAGAACGTCACCGACGAACGAGTCTTCGACGTCTTCGGGTTGCAGCGACCGGGCCGTGCCTACTATCTAAAGATGACCGGCGATATCTAGCGCCGGCGTCAGGATGTGCGGACGGCGGTGCGGATTTGCCGAGGGTACTCGGGGAAGTACCGCTCGATGACGGGCAGCGCGAAGCTCGAGAGGATCGACTCCTTGGGCTCGCGCTCGAGCAGGAACTCGAACGACGCTTCGAGCAGGTGCTCGGGCGTCGCGCCCGGGGCGTAACGCTGGATGTCGGCCTCGGTGACGGTGACCTCGTGCTCGGTGGACGAGTTCCCCTCGTGGACCGTGATGCGATATTTCGACCCACCCAAGTTCGAAATGTCGAATTTCATGACGGAGCGCTTTCCCATGCGCACAGGGTAACGCGTTCGGGCACCTCCGCGTGCGCCGAAGTCATGGGGTCGCTGGCGCGGGCAGCGGAAGCGGTGCGCACTCGACGTCGGCCACGCGGCCCGGCTTCCGACGAGGCAGCGCGCCCGTCGCCAGGTAGTCGGCAATTTTCGAATCCACGCACGCGTTGCCACTGAGCGTGCCGGCGTGGTTCGTCCCCCCGGGCACGCTAACCAATGCAGCGCTCGGGAAGCGCGAACGCACCTCGAGGCTGCCCTCGAAGGGCGTGGCCGCATCGAGCGTCTCGTCGACGAGAAGCGCCGTCTGCCCCCAGGAGCCGTACACGGTCACGGGATAACCGGAACGCGCGGGCCAGAAGAAGCACGGTGCGTTCGCCCAAGTATTTCCCCATGTGGTCACCGGCGCCTGCGCATGCGAGGCCACCGAGTCGGCATGCCACTGCCCCCAGCTCGTCGGCCAGGGAGCATCGGTGCACAGCTGCGCGAGCTGCGGCGCGTACGTGCTCTCGCCGCCCACGTGATAGACCTGCGAGAAGAAGGCCTTCAGCGCCTCCGCGTCACCTTTGTTGACCCAATTCGAGAACACCCCGCCGAGCAGCGGCCAGGTTTGCTGGAAATACGAGGGGTAGAGAAACACGTCAATCCATTCGGAGGGCCCAATGACTCCGGCCGCTGGGGCCGTGGCGAGCTTTTGCACTTGGGCATTCCACACGTTCCGCAGGTCCTGCCGCGTTTTGCCGAGGTGATACACGTCGTCGTGCGACGCGAGCCAATCGAACCATATTTCCAAGTTGCGCTGGAGGGGCACGTTCTGGTCGAAAGCGCCCGCCCCGTACCAGACGCGGCGAGGATCGACGATACTATCCAGGACCATGCGCCGAACCCGTCCAGGATATTTCGTGGCGTACACCTGCGCGAGGTACGTGCCATACGATTGGGCATAGAGATTCACGCGCTCGACACCCAATGCGATGCGAATGGCATCCATATCGGCGGCCATGTCGACGGTCTTCATATGGTCCAGCAAATCCGCGGGCGCATTCTTCGCACACGCGTCCGCATACGCTTTCGTATGCGAGAGCCACTGCTGTTCCGCAGCCGGCGTCGCCGGCACGTAATAGGGACGATTGTACGCGAAGTGCCCCGGATCGCACGAGATCGCCGGCGCACTGGGCGCCTGTCCTCGCCGCGCAAAACCAACCCAGTCGTACGCGCCCCCCGCACCATTGGGAATGCGCGCTCCGAGAAGCGACATGTTGAGACCGGATCCCGTCAAGGCATCCGGCGCCCCGAGAACGACACCTTGATAGTCATTATCGGCCACTTTGTGCCGCACCCGGGAGAGGGCAAGCGTGACCGTTTTTCCGCGTGGATTGGCCGGATCGAGCGGCACGTCCAACGTGCCGCATTCCGCTCCTGCATTGGTGAGTGTGGGATCCGAACAGGCGCCCCAAGCAATGGTCGACGGCGTCGGCGTAGCGCCGGCCGCGGGAGTCAAGACGGCAACGGACAGAGCCGCGCCCGCAAGTGCTACAATGATCGGACGTTTCATTGTGCCGTCTCTGTTTGGGCTCGACCTCGCAACCGGCAAGAGTGCTTTATACCAGCCAACCGGTCGCGATTCACTCGTCGGCGGTGGACCGTTCTTGGGACCCGGTGCCGTCGAGGCAATTCACGATATTGCCGCAATTACGAAATAGAATCCCTCAAGAATGGGCCCAATCCCAATAGAGCTGCCGCGCCTTTCGGGCCATTGGGCCATATTCCAGGGTCCGATCGTCGAAGCGCGTGATGGGCACGACTTTGGAGACGTTGCCGGTGCTGAAGATCTCGTCCGCTTGGCGGAAGTCGTCCACCGTCAACGTGGTCTCGTGGACGGTGACGCCGGCATGACGCAGCAAGCCGATGACGCGCTGCCGGGTGATGCCGTCGAGGAAGGTGCGATTGGGCACCGGGGTAAAGACCTCCCCGCCGCGGGCCATGAACACGTTGGCCGTGGCCAACTCGGCGACGTTGCCCTGCGTATCGCAACAGAGCGCGTTCTGGAATCCGCGCGATTTGGCCTCGCGAAGCATGCGAGCGCTGTTCGGGTAAAGACAGGCGGCCTTCGCGTTGACCGGCATCGTCTCCAGGGTGGGCCTTCGGAATTGCGTCGTCGTGATGGAAAGGCCCGAGGGCGCGACCATGGGCATTTCCTGGAGGCACAAGGCGAAGGCCGCCGACGATGCCAACGGCAGGATGACCCCCACGTCGTAGTCCTCGGCCCAATACATCGGCCGCACGTAAACGGCAGCATCGGGCGCGAACTTGCGTAACCCCTCCCGTGCGATCTGGATGATGGCCTCCCCGGACAGGGTCGGGTCCAGGCCGAGGGCGCGGGCGCTGTCGTTCACCCTCGCACAGTGCCGATCCAAATCCGGGACAACCCCCTCGAACGCGCGCGCGCCGTCGAATACCAGCGACGCGAGCCAGGTGGCGTGGGACACCGCACCAAGGAGCCGCACGTTGCCGGGGTGCCAGTCATTTTCGTAGTAGGTCCAAACCGTTTTGGTCGTCATCGCGGGCGCTGCCTCCAGCGTCAACCAAAACATCTTGCAGGGCGCAAATCCATCTTGGACGCGTGCGTTTCGCCCAATTGGCCGGTTTGCCGCAAAGAGCGAGCACAGCCACTAAACGACACCGGTGTCACGTTACCATTGACCAAATCGTTAATTCGTGACGCTCAGCTACGCAATTCGGCATTTAAAGCCAAAGCCGAGCAATACCACTTAATAGCGATCACTTTGCGGATACAAGAGTTTCATTTTCGTTGCACGGCAGTGCCACGTAACGCAGTATGCCGGCCGCTACGCGCATACCAGCCATGGAGGTGCTGCGATGGTGAAGAATCATCGATTCGATCGTGGGGTAAAAGCCATGCTGATGGCCGTGTTGCTCGCGGCCGTGGCCATTGCCGTTTTGCCGATTCGAGACGCGGCGGCGGCAACGTATGGGTACAATATCGTCTCCTCGAGCAGCGTCCAATTCTACGTGAACGACGCGCCCTGGGCCGACCTGCATTATCAAATCAACAGCGATGGGCAGCAGAATTTCCGAATGTCCGTGAGCGGCAACAACAACACGTACACGGTCAACAACGTACCAAGCGGTGCAACCGTGCGGTACTTCTTCACCATTGGAAATAGCAGCGGCGGGGCCATGGACACGTCATGGACCCAATTCACCATGGGGTCGGCGCCTCCGCCCTCGGGCAACTGGCAAGTCGTCTGGGAGGACCAATTCGAGGGCAGCGGGCAGCCCAACGCCTCGAACTGGAACTACCACGTGGGCAACGGGCTCAATCCGGGCGCAAATGCCTTCGATGGGTGGGGCAACGGCGAATGGGAGTGGTACCGTCCCGAAAACGCTTATTTGCAGGGTGGCAACTTGGTCATCCGAGCGGACTACAACAACACGCCAACCAACATTGCGGGACGCGACTGGTACCAGCGCTCCGCCCGTATCACCACGCAGGGCAAACGCTCCTGGCAGTACGGCCGCATCGAAGCACGCATCCAGATGCCCAATGCCGTGGGCAGCTGGCCGGCATTCTGGATGATGGGCACCTCCAACGATGCCACGTACACCAGCAACTACAATGCGCCCATCGGCTATTACGACCGGATGGGAGCCAATTGGTCGAGCTGTGGTGAAATCGATATCATGGAGCACCGCAACAGCGACACGGTGACCTTCCAGAACCTGTTCTGGGATTCCCGTGTTGGGGTCTACCCCTGGGCGGATGGGCAGAACAACAATCTGCCGAACACCTACGGGACGGGCAACGTGGCGCAGTTCCACCTTTACAGCATCGAGTGGGACGCGAGCCAGATTCGCTGGTACGTCGACCGCGAGACGAAGCCCAACCCCGTTCACACCGTGAACATCTCTGCGGCCAACCAGGAAGAATTCCGCAAGCCGTTCTTCATCATTCTGAACTTGGCCGTCGGCGGCCAATTCCCGGGCGCCCAACCCAACAAGGCCGACTTCCCGCTGTACATGCTCGTCGACTACGTCCGCGTCTGGCAGCGCACTTAGAAGAAGAGAAATTCACAGGGAGGCGGGGAGACGGGGAGTTTTGAGGGTTCGGTGGTCACCGTTCCCAAATCAAAAACTCCCCGTCTCCCTGTTCCTATTTCTGGGTGCCCACGCGAGGAATGAGCCGGTACCTTGCGTCTCGAGTTCATGCGAGCGACGACACGATGGGGCTTGGCCGCTGTCTTTTTGGCCTCTTCGGCGGCAAGGGCCGAGGATGTGCCGCCTGCCCCCGAAGGCAAGCTCTCCGTGGTCCCCTTCGTGGTGCCGGCCTACACGCCCGAAACGAGCCTGCTCCTCGGCGGCGCCGCCGTCGGCGTTTACAGCTACCCACCCGAGGCGGGCCACCGCGAGTCGCAGATCATGCTCGCAGTCGCCGTGACGGTGAAAGGGCAAGTGGCCCTGCAGCTCGTGCCCGACGTGTACCTCTGGAACGACCGCGTGCAGCTCGGGGGCGTGCTCGGTGCTTCGCGATTTCCGAACGTCTTCTACGGCCTGGGAAGCCATACGAACGAGGAGGACGACGAAGACTACACGCCCGTGGGCTTCGAAGTCGGCCTGAGCCCCAAACTGCGCCTTCTCAAAGGCATGTACCTGGGTCCTGACGCGCGATTTGCGTATACGAACATCACCGAGACCGAGGCCGGGGGCATGCTGGAGCGAGGCATCGTCCCGGGTTCGGGCGGGGGCCGCAGTGTCGAAGTCGGCCTCGCAGGCTTCTACGACACGCGCGACAGCACCATCTACCCGCGCGATGGCCACATCATCCGCGTCTTCGCGCGCATGGCCAGGCCGGCGTTGGGCTCGGAGTTCGACTACGACGTGCTCAGCGTCGATGCCCGGAAGTACATTTCGCTTCCTTGGGCGGATCGGCACGTGCTCGCCCTGCAGGCGCTGGCCGAGATCCGCGACGGTGCGCCGCCGTTCTACGATCTGGGGCTCATGGGAGGCGACTCGATCATGCGCGGCTATTTTCGAGGCCGCTTTCGCGACCGAAATTACCTCGCCGCGCAGATCGAATACCGCATGCCGCTCTTCTGGCGCTTTGGCGCCGTGGGCTTCGCGTCGCTGGGGCAGGTTTCGCATACCCTGAGCGACGTCGGCGATTCGCCGGTGAGGTTCGCCGGCGGCGGCGGACTCCGCTTCGCCCCCCTGGCCGACGTCCCCGTCAACCTGAGGCTCGACATTGCCTACGGCGACGAATTGCGCTTTTACATCAACGTAGGCGAAGCTTTTTGAACGACGGGCATTGACCCTCCAGCGACTGGAGACTCCAGACTCACGGCATGGCAAAAGAGCGGTTGACCATTGGCGAGCTTGCACGTCGCACCGGCATGCCGGTGAAGACGCTGCGGTTCTACTCCGACGAGGGACTGCTTCCCCCGGCGGAGCGATCGCGAAGCGGCTATCGCTTGTACGGGGAGGAGGCACTCGTGCGCCTCGACCTCGTGCGAACGCTGCGCGAAGCGGGCCTTGGTCTCGATTCCATCAAGAAAGTGCTGCAACGCGAGGCGTCGCTCGCGGATGCACTCCGGCTCCGGCTCGCCGCCGTGGAAGCGCACATCGCTTCCCTGCAGCGCATCGGGGCCGCGTTGCGTGCAGCCCTCCGCTCCGAGCCCTCCGCCGACGACGTAAGGAGGATATGTGCCGTGACCCGATTGTCCACAGAACAACGAAAAGCCGTCATCGAAGGATTCTTCGAAAATGCATTCCAAGGTGCCAACGTGGAGGAGGCCTGGAAGCGCCAGGTGATCGAAAGCACCATGCCCCAACTGCCGGAGAATCCCACGTCCGAGCAGCACGATGCATGGATCGAGCTCTCCGAGCTGCTCGCCGATCGCACGTTCGTGGCGAATCTGCAAAAGCAGGCCAAAAATGCATTGGAACCGTCCGAAATGGCCGCGATGAAACGCGCCTGCGAAGCCATCGCGGACGATCTGACGGACGCCGCAACACGCGGCATCGCGCCCGACTCGGACGAAGCCCGCGCCATCTTGGAACGGTATGCAGCAAACCTCGCGGAGGCGCGTGGCGTTCCCCTCAGCGATGCGGTGCGGCGCGATCTCTACGATCGCTTCGACAGCGACGCTCGTGTGGGGCGGTACTGGGAGCTCATCTTGGTCATGAACGACACGCCCGAGATGCGGCGCAAGTTCGCGGAGGGCAAATGGATGAACGACGCCGTGCTGCATCATTTCCGGCCGTGATCGGGTTCGCCATGATCCGATCGATCATCGCGACAGGACCCAACGGGATTTCCTAGGAGGGAATGCTCCTTGCGTAGCCGCGCGCGCATTCCGCGTTGGCGGCTTAGCAGGAGGAAATCCCGTGTCCAAATTTCAATTCAGTCGATGGGCTTACGGATTGACGGTCGCGGTGACGCTCACCGCGACCTTCGAAGGGGCCGGATGCACGGCCGAGAACGAGCTCGTGCTGGGCACGACGGCATCACCGGTGCTGGCCGCGGGGCGACTGACCGCGGCCCTCGCGCTGAACGGCACCACCGGCGAATACACGGTGACGAACAAGAGCACCGAGGCGGTGACGGGGTGGACGATCACCTTCGACGTGCCCTCGGGGGTGACCGTCACCTCGGGCGAACACGGTACGGTGAGCCAGAGTGGGACCCATGTGACCCTGACCCCGGCGTATTACATCAACACGCTGCAGCCGGGCCGCTCCACGTACCCGTACAGCCCGACCTTCCGACTCAGCTCCACGGCGACGCCGACGAGTTGCCGCATCGATGATGCCAATTGCGATGGGTCGGCCGACGCGCCGCCGGCCGCGCCCACGAATTTCCGGGCCACCGTGAAAACGACGAAGACGGTGACCCTGGCGTGGAATGCCGCACAACCCGGATCGCTGCCGGTGGTTGGCTACGAGGTTTACCGCGGCAGCACCCTCGCCGCGTCGGTGACCGATACCACGGCCACCGTGACCGGGCTCACGCCGAATACCGATTACACGTTTACGGTGCGCGCCAAAGATCGCAAAGGCACCGCCTCGCCGGCGAGCGCCCCGCTCACGGTGCGCACGAACAACCCGTCCGACGACACGCAGGCGCCCACGGCGCCGGGCAACCTGCGCAGCACCGCCGTCGATGCTGGCAGCGTATCGCTTGCATGGAATGCCTCGACGGACAACACGGGGGTCGTCGCCTACGACGTGTACTCGGGCAGCACCCTCGCCGCCACGGTGACGGGAACGTCGGCCAAGGTGAGCGGGCTTGCCCCGTCGACGAAATACACCTTCACCGTTCGCGCACGCGATGGCTACGACAATACCTCGGCGGCGAGCACCGCATTGAGTGTCACCACCAGCGACATCGTAAACGGGTATGCGCGGGTGGGCTATTTCGTCCAGTGGGGCATTTACGGGCGACAATATTTCGTGCGCAATTTGGACACGACCGGTGCCGCGGCCAAGCTGACCCACCTCAATTATGCATTCGGCAACATCGATCCGGTCAATCTGACGTGCCTCCACGGGGTGACCAAGGCTACAACGTCGAATCCGCAAGATCCGAATCAAGGCGATGGTGCCGGCGATGCGGAAGCGGATTACAGCCGGCCCTTCTCGGCGGCGCAATCCGTGGATGGCGTGGCCGACACGGGATGGGAGAGCCTCCGCGGCAATTATAACCAGCTCAAGAAGCTGAAGGCCAAATACCCCAACTTGAAGGTGCTCATTTCCCTCGGCGGGTGGACGTATTCGAAGTACTTCTCCGACGTGTCGGCGACCGATGCGGCGCGGAAGAAGTTCGTGAGCTCGTGCGTGGACATGTACATCAAGGGCAATTTGCCCGTGTACAACAGCGCGGGTGGGCCGGGAACGGCGGCGGGCATCTTCGATGGCATCGACATCGATTGGGAGTGGCCGGGCGCGGAAGGCCACGCAGGCAACCATGTGAGCCCCAACGACAAGGCGAACCTCGCGCTGCTCCTGGCCGAATTCCGCCGCCAGCTCGATGCATTGGGCACGCAAACCGGAAAGCGTTACCAGCTCACCGCGTTCACCCCGGCCGATCCGGCGAAGATTGCCGCGGGGTGGGACCTGGCGCAGGATGCGACGTCGCTCGACATCTTCAATGTGCAAGGTTACGACTTCCACGGCGCCGGCAGCGACAATTCCTGGGAGCCCAATCGCACGGGGCACCAAGGCAATCTTTATGCGGATGCCGAGGATCCGTATTCGTTCCACTTCAGCGTGGAGAACGCCATCAATGCGTACACGTCCGCCGGGGTGAGCCCGCGCAAGCTCACCGTGGGGTTGGCCTTTTACGGACGCGGATGGCAGAGCGTCACCGATGGAGGCAAATTCGGTGAATGGCAAGCGGCCAACGGCGCGGCGCCGGGGCAGTTCCAAGAGGAGGCGGGAACACGCGGCTATGCCAATTTGATTTCCAGCGTGCCCAATTGCACCGTGCGCCATGACGAGGCCTCCGTGGCCACGTATTGCTTCACCGGCAACGGCGGCCAATGGTGGACATTCGACGACGCATGGTCGATTCAGAAGAAGACGGCGTGGATCAAGAGCAAGGGCCTGCTCGGCGCCATGGCCTGGGAGATGTCCGGAGACACCGGCACCTTGATGACGGCCGTGGATACGGGTCTCAAATGATCATTTGACCATCGTGCGCAACGAAAATGGGGCCCTCGTAAGGGCCCCTGCACGATGCCAGCCATTGTTCGTCGGTGACGGTTCCGAACGACACGAGGTGCGACAGCACCAGGTGCTTCACCCCCGCATCCGCTGCGACTTTGCCGACTTGCTCGTTCGTGGTGTGCGACGCGAGCAAATGCGCCCGCAGCTTTGGCTCCGTGCGGCCTGTTGCGACCAACCCATCCAACGAGGGCAGGTGCAGCACCTCGTGCACGAGCCAATCCGCCCCGCGCGCAAGCTTCACGAGCGCGTCCGACGGGGTCGTGTCGCCCGAGAAGACCACGGAGCCATGGCGCGTGTCGAAGCGGAAGGCGTAACTCTGCTCGATCGGCGGATGGTTCACCCGCGCCGCGGAAACGCGAACGCGCCCATCGTCGAGAACGAGCCCCGGTTCCGCGATTTCGCGTGCAGCGACCAGACGGCGCACGTCCGGCAGGCCCTGGTCCGCGATGCGCGTGTCGATGTCGAAGGCGTTCGTCTCCAGGTAGGAGCGAAGCATCGCCGCCATCGGTGGCGGACCGTAAAAGGTCATCGTCTCCGACAGGTTCGCGTTCCACGCGGAGAGGGCCAGATTGCCGAACTCCAAGTTGTGATCGGAATGCTGGTGCGTGATGAAGACCGAGCGGCAATCCCCGAGCGCCACCCCCACCTTGACGAGCTGCCGCGTCACCCCGAGACCGCAATCGATCACGTAGGGATGGCC
Source organism: Sorangiineae bacterium MSr12523 (assembly GCA_037157775.1). Lineage (NCBI taxonomy): Bacteria > Pseudomonadati > Myxococcota > Myxococcia > Myxococcales > Pendulisporaceae > Pendulispora > Pendulispora brunnea. The sequence continues at coordinate 466,743 of CP089982.1, read as the reverse complement.
ATCGACCAGCAGCAGATTGCACGGTTGAATGCGGTCCACACGCACCGTTGGCCCGCCCTTGGTGCCCAACGTCACCAGGTGCAGCCCCTCTTTCGACGGAGCCACCGCCGCATGCGGTTCTGGACCACGGCATGCCGAAAGGGCCGCGCACGACAAGATGGATTGCAGGAGATGGCGCCGGGTCAACGCCGGCAGATTACCGACCGCGGTCCCCCGAGGGAAGCTTGCCGAGACCGCCAAAATAAATGCGCGACGCGCTATCCTTTCGGCGGCCGTCGCCGTTTTCCCACCATGACCACCCCGTCCACCGACTCCCTGAGCGAGCTTTCCGGCGCCCTGAAAGGCTCCTGGCATCGCTTTCTCGATGTGTACGAGCCGCTGAGGCCCGAGTTGTACCGTTATTGCCGCTACCTGACGCGCAGCCCTTGGGATGCCGAGGACCTGGCGCAAGATACGATGGCGCGCGCGTTCGCCACGCTCGGTCGCATGGTGGAGGGCCCGCCGAATCCGCGGGCATGGTTGTTCCGCGTCGCCTCGAACCTGTGGATCGATCAGATGCGGCGAAGCCGTGAGCGCCTGGGTGTCGACGTCGAACCGGCCGCCTCGCAGGAACCGCGCGCGACGCGGGAAGCTGCGGGCACGCTTCTCGTTCGGCTTTCGCCCCAAGAGCGGGCCGCCGTGGTGCTCAAAGACGTCTTCGAACTGAGCCTCGAGGAGGTCGCCGAAGCACTGGGCACCACGCCGGGCACGGTCAAAAGTGCGCTGCACCGCGGACGGAACAAGTTGGTCGAGCCGGAGCCCGAAATGCCTGCCGCGCAAGCCGTGCCCGCGGCGCTCGATGCCTTTTGCGAAGCGTTCAACGCGCACGATATCGACCGGCTCACGGCGCTGCTCCTCGACACGATGACCATCGAGGTGGTCGGCGCCACCACCGAGTACGGCCCCGAATCGGCGCGCGCGCGCATCCTCCCGGGCATGCTGTTCGGCAGCCGCGTCATGGCCAATCCCGATCCCCAGGGCCCGTGTGGCTTCGACCCCAGCTTCTTCCGAGGCGTCCGGCCAACCCTGCCGCGGGCCGAGCTGCGCATCCACCGCGGGGAGGCATTGCTCCTCTCGTGGTACGAGCACGAGGACGGAGAGGCCGTGCGCGCCATCACCCGCCTCGAGCTCGACGGAGATCGCGTCGCGCATATTCGCAATTACTTCTACACGCCGGACTTCATCGCGGACGTTTGCCGCGAACTCGGCGTCCCATTCCGCAGCAACGGCTACCGCTGGTGGCGATAAACAGGAGTCATCATGGCCCTCACGCTTTACATGCACCCGCTGGCATCTTTTTGTCAAAAAGTGCTCATTGCACTTTACGAAAACGAAATACCCTTCGAAGCACGCCTCGTGGATCTCATGGACGAGGCCGATGCGGCGCATTACAAGAACCTCTGGCCCGTGGGAAAGATGCCGCTATTGCGCGATCACGCACGGGATCGCACCGTGCCCGAGACGAGCATCATCCTCGAGTACCTGGCGCGCCATTATCCCGGGCGAACGCCGCTGTTTCCTGCCGATCCGGATTTGGCACTGCAGACGCGTCTCTGGGATCGCTTTTACGACTTGTACGTGCAGGAGCCCATGAGCAAAATCGTGGTCGACCGCATTCGCCCCGAGGGCACGCACGACGCGTACGGCGTCGAGGAGGCCAAAGGCAAATTGCAAGTCGCCTACGGCATGATCGAAGAGCAAATGGCCACCCGCACGTGGGCCATCGGGGAAGACTTCACCATGGCCGATTGCGCGGCGGCCCCTGCCCTCTTCTACGCCGAGCTGGTCGTGCCCTTCGGGGATGCGCACCCGAAGACGGCGGCCTACCTCGCACGCCTTCGAACGCGCCCCTCGGTCGCGCGGGTCATCGAGGAGGCGAAGCCGTATTTTCACATGTTTCCGCGGGGTTAGACATGTCGCAATGCGATGATTCTTTGGCGCCATCCGATTGGAACCGCGCTGCCCGCAACCTCACGATGGGAGTCGTCAGAAAGGACGGAACATCCCATGTCGAAGGTTTGGCTCATCACTGGAAGCTCCCGCGGCCTCGGCCGTGATCTCGCAAAGGCCGTGCTCGCAGCCGGTCATCGCCTGGTGGCCACCGCGCGCAAGGCGGAGGATCTGCGCGAGCTCGTGGCCGAATACGGCGACCGCGTGCGCGCGGTGGCACTCGACGTTACCAATTCGGCGGCCGCACGCGAGGCGGTCGCCGTTGCCACCTCCGCGTTTGGCCGGCTCGACGTCGTGGTCAACAATGCAGGGTACGCGAACGTCAACTCGATCGAGCACATGGCGGAAGACGACTTCCGCGCGCAGGTCGAGACGAACTTCTTCGGCGTGGTGAACGTCACACGCGCCGCACTTCCCGTGCTCCGCGCCCAGCGCGATGGGCACATCATCCAAGTCTCGTCCGTCGGCAGCCGAATGGGATCGCCGGGTATCGCGGCGTACCAAGCCTCGAAGGCTGCCGTCGCCCAGTTCTCCGAGGTGCTCGCCAAGGAGGTCGGCCCGCTGGGCATCCGCGTCACCGTCATCGAGCCGGGCGGCATGCGCACGGATTGGGCCGGCCCGTCGATGCGCATCGACGACATCGATCCCGACTACCAAGCGACGGTGGGCGCCATGTTCCAGAACCGCGGCCCGGCCATCATGCGCGGCGACCCCAGCAAGGTGGCCCAAGCCATCCTGCGCATCGCCGCGGAAAAAGAGCCGCCGCTTCGGTTCTTGGCCGGGTCCGATGCCGCGTTCTGCGCAGATCTCGTGCTCAAGGCGCGTGCAGCCGAGGACGCGAAATGGAAAACTCTCAGCGTCTCGACCGACTTCGAGGGGATGGGAGACTTTGCCGACACGCCGATTGCCAAATTCCTCGCCTCGCAGCAACGCGGGGGCTGATTTGCCTGCGGATCTGGTCCCGGTGCCGAGCGCCCTGCTCGATCGCTTGACCGAGCTGGGCGTCGACGTGCGCCGCGTCTTGGACCGCGCGGGCATCCTGCCTTCGCGGTTCCAGACTTCGCGGGCGCGCATCTCGCCGGCCGAGCTGTTCGCGTTCTGGCGCGCCGTCGAGGAGGTGATGCCGGCGCGCGACATCGGCCTGCGTGTCGGGTCGGAGGCCCTGCCCCACCAGCTCGACATCGTGACGATGACCGCGCTGCACTCGCCGAGCCTCGGTGAGGCGTTGAAGAAGTTCGCACGCTACAAGCGGCTCGTCTGCTCGGAGCGCGTGTCCGTCGAGGTGGCCGGCGGCGAGGCGCGGATCTCCTTTCACTGGATGCACCTCGAGGAGTCGATGCCCATGCTCCTCGTGGATGCCACCTTCTCGACGTTGGTCGTCGTAGGGCGCCGCGGCTCGGGGGCGCCGATCATACCGGTGCGCGTCGAGCTCGCGCGCCGGCGGGCCGAAGAGGCGCTCTTTCACCGCCATTTCGGCTGCGAGATCCACTTCGATGCATCGCTCGATCGGCTCGTGTTCGACGAGAAAGATCTCGCGCGTCCCTTCCTCACCCACAACGCCGATCTGCTCGAGCTGATGCTCCCGACGCTCGAATCGCAATTGCGCGAGCGCCTCACCTCGCGCTCCCTCGCCGACGACGTCCGAACCGCGCTCGGGCGGCGCATGCACGGCGAGCGACCGAGCGTGGAGAAGATCGCCGAGGACATGCACATCAGCCCGCGCACCCTGCAGCGGCGCCTCGAGGAACTCGGGACGACGTATCAAAAGCTGCTCGACGACGTGCGCCGCGACACCTCACTCCGGCTCTTGGCCCACACGAACCTCGAGCCCAACGAGGTCGCGTACCTCCTTGGCTTCGAGGAGGTCAATTCGTTCACCCGCGCCTTTCACGGCTGGGAGGGCACCACGCCGCTTCGCTGGCGAAAGGCCACCAGCGGCAGAATGCAATCGCGCGCATAGGCGCGGGCTGCTGCATCGTCGTCCAACCGCACCACGCTCGGCAGCGGCAGCACGAAGGACAGCGCGATGCGCACCAGGGTTTCCGCCACCCACTCGAGCCGCTCCGGCTCGACGGCGTTCACGCTGCGAAGCTGCGTGGCCATGAAGCTGCAGCCCACGCGAAACGCCGCCGCATCGTCGCCGAGTACGTACTCGAGAAGGGCGTGCGGCTCCGTTCGCGTGAGACGCTGCAGCACCGGATGCGTGCGCGCGAACCGCACGAATGTGACGAATCCCTCCGTGAGGCGCTCCTCTATCGTCGCCGCACGGGCCGCGGCCTCGCTCACCGCGATGTAGAACCGCCGCGACTCACGCTGCGCGAGGGCCTCGAGCAGGCTCTCGCGATCGGCGAAGCGACGGTACACGGTCACGCGCCCCACGCCCGCGCGCCGGGCCACGTCGACGAGGGTCAGCCGCTGAATGCCCACCGCCGCAATTTCGAGCAGCGCCGCATCCAGAATGCGCTCCGCGAAGGCATCGGACTCGGGCGTAGGTTCGATGGCTCGGGCGAGCAGCCCGGAAAGGCGCGGGATCATTCGGAAATGAGCCTAGGGCTTCTCGGCCGAGAATGGAACATGTGGAACACGAGGAGCATATCATGTATCTCTTGACCCATGGATGGTCAGCGCGTTCCCCGTCGTGTGCCACCCTTCCCGCGGCGCGAACCCGCGCTGATTTCCGGGCTACCGCGCGCGCTGCACGACCGGATCATGCACGCCGTCGTCGGCGGCCCCGTCCATTGGGACGCGGCCCTGCGTGAGCGCATGATCGACGGTCTCTGGGAACGCGACGAGCCGATGGGCCGCCTCGTCGATTGGATGTTCGCCACCGATGCGAAGCAGGGCAAGGCGCTGTTCGAGCAGGCCCTCGAGCAGGGCATCGAGTCCGTGCCCGACGCACCCGAGGAGCTGCGCGCCTTCTTCGCGCGCATCGATCGCCGCCCCAAATGGGTCGACATGGCGAAGGTGCGCCGCGGCGCGCGTGCGGTCAACGCGATCGGCCCCATGGCCGTGTACATCGGCCGCGACATGTCCATCATGGGCGGTTACCTCCTCGCCGGCTTCAACGAGCAACTCATGATGACCGGTGCCCTGCACAAGGGCAGCGGCCGCCGCTTCGCGGAAACCGCCACCTGGGGAGCGGACACGGTATCGCCGGACGGCCTCGAGCGCTTCGGCGCGGGATTCAAGAGCACCATTCGCGTCCGCATGGTGCACGCATTGGTGAACCGCGCCCTCGAGCGCAATCCCAAATGGGATGCTGCCATGTGGGGATTGCCCATCAACCAAACGGACATGCTGGCCACCATTCTGGGCATCGCGCTGGTGGCTTTTGCCAGTCGCCTCCTGGGTGTACCCATCACGCGCGACGAATGCGACGCCGTCATTCACCACGGCCGCTATGTGGCCTGGCTCCTTGGCGTCAAAGACGAGTTTCTCTTCGATTCGGTACACGATGCCATTCGCCTGTTGATGCACGCCGTCAGCACCCATCCGCGCGGCGGTGAAAGCGCGCGCCTTTTGGCGCAATCGCTGGCTGCCGAGCCGCTCACACGCCACTACGCGCACTTTCAATGGCTACGACGGCGTTTCGAGCATTCGAAACACCTGAGCATGAGTCGGTTTCTCGTTGGCAAAAAGGGATTGGCCAAGCTCGGAGTGCCCACCATTCTGCCGTGGTATCCCATGTTGACCATTCCAGGCCGCTTCGTCTGGCAGGCGGTGCATCGCGCCTTGCCGGGCGGATACCGGCGCCTCATCGAACGAGGCCGTCAGGAGCAATTGCGTCTCATCGAGATCTTCCATGAGGGGGCACGCAGCGCGGGTGGCATCATCAAGCCGGACACCTCGCATCCCGCCCATGTCTGAGGAGCTCGTCATGCCACGTGCCAGTTTGACGGATCGGATCCTCATCGCCACGAACCGCCGTCTTTTGGTCCTGCGCCCGCTCTCGAGGATCCCCGAGGACAGCGATCTCGAGCCCGTGCCCGGCGACGACGGGCTTCCGTGGCTCGGACATACGCTGGCCATGGTTTTTCTCCGCGATCCCATGCCCTTTCTGCGTTACCGCTACGAGCAATTCGGTCCGGTATCGTGGGGCCGCATCCTCGGCCAGTACTGGGTTTTTCCTTTGGGTCCCAAAGCCTCCGAGGTCGTCCTTCAGAATCGAGACAAGGCCTTCGCGAACGGCCCGGGTTGGGGCTATTGGATTGGCCCTTTCTTCCACCGCGGCATCATGCTTCTCGATTTCGAGGAGCACCTGCACCACCGGCGCATTCTGCAACACGCCTTTACCAACGAGCGATTGAGCGGGTACCTCGAAAAGATGACGCCGGCCATCGCGCGAGGCGTGGCCGGATGGCGCACGGGCGCGCGGTTTCCATTTCTCGCATCGATCAAGCAGCTCACTTTGGACTTGGCGACCGAGGTGTTCATGGGCGCAAAACTCGGGCGCGAGACCAACGAGATCAACCGCGCCTTCATCGAGACGGTGCGGGCTGGATTCGCGGTCCTGCGCTACCCCATTCCCGGTACGCGCTGGGCGCGCGGTCTGCACGGCCGGCGCGTGCTCGAGCGATTCTTCCGCGAGCTTCTGCCCGCCAAACGCGCTTCGGACAGCAGCGATCTCTTCGCGGTTCTATGCCGCGCCACCAGCGAAGACGGCCACCGATTCACCGACGACGACGTCATCAATCATATGGTCTTCCTCTTGATGGCCGCCCACGACACCACGACCATCACGATGACCACCATGGCCTATTACCTGGCCAAGCACCCCGAGTGGCAGGAGCGGCTGCGCGACGAATCGTTTGCCCTGGGCAAGGACGAATTGGAGTTCGGCGATCTCGAAAAGCTTTCAGGCCTCGATTGGGTCATGAGGGAAGCCATGCGCCTCGTCGCGCCGGTGCCGTACCTCGCGCGCAAGACGGTGAAGGACACGTCCATCTGCGGCCACTTCGTGCCGAAGGACACGTTCGTGGCGGTGTTGCCGCAGTTTGCGCACCACATGCCCGAGTACTGGTCGCAACCCGAGCGCTTCGATCCCGAACGGTTTGCGCCGCACCGTCGTGAGGACAAGGTACATCCTTACGCCTGGCAGCCTTTTGGCGGTGGCGTTCACAAATGCATCGGGATGCACTTTGCGGGCGTGCAGATCAAAGCCATTTTTCACCGCATCCTGCGCCGGTATCGCTGGAGTGTCGCCCCGAACTACAAGACGAAGTTCGACTTCGCGGGGCTGCCCGTTCCCAAAGACGGGCTCCCGGTGAGGCTCGAGCGGGTCGTCGACGCCTGAGATCGCTCGAACAGGTCAACGCGCGTCGGCGCGCGGGATGGTGAGCCGCTCGACGATGATCCCGACGGACTCCAGGAGGGCCAGCGAATCGCGCTTGCGGTACTCCTCGCTGTAGTAAATCTTGGTGACGCCACCGAGGTTGATCAGCCGCTTCGCGCACATGGCGCAAGGCAAGTGCGTGACGAAAACGACCTTGCCGAGCTGCCGCGGCGATTGGCAGTTGATGCAGGCGTTCTCCTCGGAGTGCAGGCACCCGCAGGCACCCGGAATGTCCGTATCGCACTGATTGGGCAGGCCGGAGGCATTGCCGTTGTACCCCACCGCGAGCACCTGCCGGTAATCCGTGGAGGTGATGACGGTCCCGACCTGCAGCCGCAGGCACGTCGACCTCCGGGCCATGCCGAAGGCGAGCGTCATGTAGAGCTCTTCGAAACTGGGGCGGGCGGTGTCCATGAGGACACTTTCGCACGCCCCAGTGGGTTCACGCTACGGGCGAACGCCGGGTCCGAGGGTCAGAAACCCGCGGTGATCTTGGTGAAGGCCCAATTGGCCTGGGCGATGCCGCTGCAGTTGGACTGAACACCGCCGCCGGCGCACCCGCGGTCGCGGTTTACGCCCCAGAAGGCCAGGCGGGCGAGCCCCTTGCCCTTGGACCAATCGCGGATGCGGGTCCAGGTGTCGAGCGAGGTCATCTCTTGGTTGTCGGACAGGCCGTTCATGCCCGAGATGCCCATGTGCGAGTAGGCGGTGGCGTCGTTCCAGCCGAACGTCGACTTCAACTTGTTCTTGAGGCCCTCGGAGGCGGCCACCGTGTCGTTGTAGATGTTCGAGCTGCCGAAGTCGAAGGGCATGATCGTGAAGATATCGATGTTCGCGCCCAGCGCCTTGGCGCGCTCGATGAGGCGATTGCCCGGTGCCGTCGGTCCGGTCTTCGACGTACCGAAGGTGACAATCGTCGTGATGCCGGCGTTGTTCTGTTTGACGATCTTCAACGCGCCCAAGATGCGATCTTGGACGGTGTTGTTCTCGAACTCGTCGGTGTTCTCGATGTCGATGTCAATGGCCTTGAGTTTGTAGGCATTGATCACCTTCTGGTAGGCGCCGGCGAGTGCGGAGGCGCTCGAGCAATTCGGACCGAGCTTGTTGCCGCTCCATCCGCCGAACGACGGGACGATGTCACCGCCCGCGTTCCGGATCTGCGTGATGGCGTTGGCGTCGGCGCTTCCCGAGAGCGGACGCGAGCCATCCCAGGCCGGGTTGCAGCCGCCGGACGAAAGGATAAAGGCCATGGTGAACCATTTGACACCGGTAGCATTCATGACCGTCGAAGGGCTCGGAGGATTCCCCCAGCCCATGTACAGGTACGGCGCCGCGGAGCGGATCGCGAGTGCGTCGCTCGTGCTGGCAACGTTGTCTTCCGTGGTGGTGTTTTCTTCGGTCGCGTTCGTGGCACACCCGGCGGCCATCATGGCCAGAGCGACGGTCGCTGCGGAAAAATGCATGGAGAACTTGGTCATGGTGTTTCCTCGCTGGGCTAAAGGGACGCGAGCCCTTCGCAAGGACCATTCCGAGACCAACGAGATCGACTCTTTCCCTCGAGGCACCGGATTCCCCCTCCGCCTGAGGGGGAGGATTAGGGGAGGGCGAGTGTCAGGTGATCGGATCGATCATGGCGATCCCGATCGGTGAAGGTGATCTCGATGATCACTTTTGCTATTTCGACACGCCCATGTCCGTACAGTTTCCCCCGGAGCTACCCATCACGGCGCGCGTGCCCGACATTGCGACGGCCGTCCACGAGCACCCGGTGGTGATTGTCGCAGGTGCGACCGGCTCGGGAAAAACCACGCAATTGCCCAAGATTGCCCTGGCCATGGGCCGCGGGTTGGAGCAGCGCATTGGTGTCACGCAGCCGCGGCGCATTGCAGCGACGAGCGTGGCGGCGCGCGTGGCCAGCGAGCTCGGCACGCCGCTGGGCACCGACGTCGGGTATCAGATTCGCTTCGAGGATCGGACCTCACCGCACACGTACGTCAAATTCATGACCGACGGCATTTTGCTGGCGGAGATCCAGGGCGATCCGCTGCTGCGTCGGTACGACACGCTGGTGATCGACGAGGCGCACGAGCGAAGCCTGACCATCGATTTTCTTCTCGGCTGGGTGAAGCGCATTCTGCCGCAGCGGCCCGATCTGAAAGTGATCATCAGCTCGGCGACCTTGCAAACGGAGCACTTCTCCTCGTTTTTCGGCGGAGCGCCGGTCATCGAGGTGGAGGGGCGCACGTACCCGGTGGACGTGCTGTACGAGCCGCCGCCCGATGACGTGGATCTCGCCGAGGCCGTGGCCAACGCCGTGGCCAATGTGACCTCGCTCGATCCGCGCGGCGACATTTTGGTCTTTCTGCCGGGCGAGCGCGAAATCCGCGAGACCGAAAACGAGCTCGCCGCGCGCGAGTTGCGGCACACCGTCGTACAGCCTCTGTACGCGCGGTTGTCGGGCGCGGAGCAATCGCGCGTGTTCGCGAGCATTCCGCAGCGGCGGGTGATCCTCGCGACCAACGTCGCGGAAACGTCGCTCACCATTCCGGGCATCGTGTACGTCATCGACGCGGGCATCGCGCGCTTGTCGCGCTACGAGCCGCGCTCGGGCACGACGCGCCTGCAAATCGAGGCGATTTCCCAGGCCAGCGCCGAACAGCGCAAAGGTCGATGCGGCCGCGTGCGCGAAGGCATCTGCGTGCGGCTGTACGACGAGACGAGCTTTGCCCAGAGGCCGGCGTTCACCGATCCGGAGATCAAACGGACCGGGTTGGCCGGGGTCATTCTTCGTATGAAGTCGCTCGGCCTGGGCGATGTGGAGGACTTTCCCTTTTTGGATCCGCCGCAGCCCCGCGCCATTGCCGAGGGCTATCGGGTGCTGGAGGAGCTCGGAGCGCTGGGAGCGGATCGCGAGCTGACACCGATTGGGCAGCGGCTGGCGCGTTTTCCGGTGGATCCGCGCATCGGGCGCATGATTTTGGCCGGCGCGGAGCTGGGTTGTTTGAAGGAGGTGCTGATCATCGCGGCGGCGCTGAACATTCAGGATCCGCGGGAGCGCCCGCGCGATGCGCAGCAAAAGGCCGACGAGCAGCACCGCCGCTTTCGCGACGAGCGGTCCGACTTCATGGGGTTGCTGCGGCTCTGGGACTTCGTTCGGGAGGCGGAGCGCAAAGGGAAATCGCATTTGCGGCGGGTCTGCAAGGAAAGCTTTTTGTCCTTCTTGCGCATTCGCGAATGGGGCGAGATTCATCGGCAGCTCGAGGAGGTGGCGCGCGAGCTGAAGACGACGAAGGTGGCCGCACCGGAGAATGCGCTGCACCGGGCGCTCGCAACCGGGTTGTTGTCCAAGATTGGGCAATGGAATCCGGAGCAGAGAATCTATATTGGGGCGAAGCAGACCCGATTTGCCATTCACCCCTCGTCGGCGTTGGCCAAGAAGCCGCCGGCCTGGATCATGGCCTTCGAGCTCGTGGAGACGACGCAGCTTTTCGCGCGCATGGTGGCGAAGATCGAGCCCGATTGGCTGCTGGAAGCAGGCGCCCATTTGCTGAAGCGGAGTTATTCGGATCCGCATTGGTCGGAGAAGTCCGCGCGCGCGTCGGTGCGAGAGCACGCCACGTTGTTCGGATTGTCGATTGCGCGCGACCGAAGTGTCGATTACGCGAGCATTGCGCCTGCAGCGGCGCGGCGCATCTTTTTGGAGCATGCGCTGGTGCGCGGCGAATACAAAACACCGGGCACGTTTCAACGCAAGAACCGCGAGCTCATGGAGGAGGTATCGCGGCTCCGGGACAAGGCGCGGCGGAGCGACATGCTCGCCAGCGAGGACGCGCTGCTGGAGTTTTTCGATCAGCGTGTCGGCGAGGAAGTCGTCAATGGGAAGACATTCGAAGCGTGGCGGGAGCGCGCGGAGAAAAGCGACCCAAAGTGCCTCCTTCTTTCGGTGGACGATGTTTTGGCGGGCGAGCCAGGGCTTCGGGCAGCGGATTATCCGGACACCGTGAAGTTGCACGGTGCAAATTTGCCGGTGAGCTACCGGTTCGAGCCATCGGCCGACGACGATGGGATTACGCTGACGGTTCCCTTGGTGTTGCTTCCGCAATTGGAGCCGGGTGAATTGGATTGGACGATCCCGGGTTGGCATCAAGAGAAGATCGCGGCGCTGCTCTACGAGTTGCCGCGGGGGACGCGGCGAGAGCTCGGTGACATTCCCGAGCTGGCGCGGACGGTGGCGGCGAAATTGAAGCCGTTTAGTGGACCGATGATTCCAGCGCTGGCGCGAGCCGTGGAGGAAGAGACGGGGATGGAGGTGCCGGAGGATGCATTCCGGCCCGATATGGTCGCGAGCTATCTGCGTCTGACGTGCCGGGTGATCGGCGACGACGGCAAGGTGGTCGCGCAGGGTCGCGATGTGGATGCGATTCTGAAGCAGCACGGCGCGCGGGCGCGGGCGGTGTGGAAGCAAGCCGCGCCGGCCACGAAGTGGGAGCGCAAGGGGGTTACGGGCTGGGACTTTGGCGAGCTGCCGGCGTTCGTCGTGAGGCGGGTCGGCAACATGGATGTGCGGAGCTATCCGGCGCTGGTCGATCGCGGGACGTCGGTGGACTTGGTGCTGATGGAAACGGCGGGCGCGGCCGAATCGGCCTCGCGTGGAGGTGTGCGGCGGCTGTTGATCCTGGCGGCGCGGGGCGCGGTTTCGGGGATTGCACCGCGCATTCCGCCGGCGTTCCCGCGGCCGGGCGGCGCGCTGACTTCGCGCGCCGAAAACGAGCTTTTTCGCGAGCGAGTGGTGGCGCGCATCGTGGATGCGGCGTTTGGGCTGGGCGAAGGTTTACCTCGCGACAAGCGGGCGTTCGACCAAGTGCTGGCCGCGGGTGTGCCGCGCATTGCGCCGTTGTTCCGTGCGTTCGCCGATGCGATCACCGCGGTGGCGGCGGAGCTCGACAAGACGCTGCGGGCATTGAAGACGGCCTCGAAGCACCCCAGCGGGCGGGCCGCTATTTTGGATATCTACGCGCAGCTCGAGCACCTGTTTCCCGAGGACCTGATGGAGTCGGTGTCGCTGGGGCGCTTGGAGCATTTTCCGCGGTATCTGCGGGCGGCGCAGGCGCGCTTGGGACGTGCGGTGACGGATCCGCGCAAGGACATGGAGAAGCTGGCGCCGTTTGCGCCGCTGTGGAATGCCTTTTTGGACAAGCGGCGCGCGCTGCGGGACGCGAACGGCGCGCGCGAGCTGCGGTGGTTGTTCGAGGAGCTGCGGGTGGCGATTTTCGCGCCCGAGCTGAAGACACCCGTGCCGGTTTCGGTGGCCAAGGTGTCGGCGGCGATGTCGGCGCTTCGGTGAAGTGCGGTCAATCCGCCGACGCGTCGACGTCTTCGGGAGATGACTCGCTGCCGGCGTCGAGTCCGGCGTCGGAGTCGGCATCGAGGTTGTCCTGCTGCGTTGTTCGGAGCCCACAGACTTGCGGCGGGACGACGCACGATCCCGAGCAGCTCGAACACGCGGCGTTCACCCTGCAATAGGCCCAATTGGCGTAAGCGTTGTACCCGGCAGGATACCGCTGCGCGCAGCTGTCTAGACAAGGCAGGTCGAAATACCGGCACACGCTTTCGCCGCACGTGGCGACGATGGCGACACAATCCGCATTCGCGCGGCAGATGGAGTTGTACACGACGCAGGCCTGCAGCGCGCAGTCGTTGCAAGATTGCGTCGGTCCAGTAGGGCCCGAGTCGCGCGTGCCGCTGTCACCGGGATCAGAGCTACCGCCACCACCGCCGCCGCCGGATCCACCACCGCCGCCGCTGCCGGGGCCCTTGGGATGGAGTGGGTCGTTGCATGCGGCTGCAACCGCGACACAGGCCAATGCGACGGAGAGTGTCGTGGCGCGCCAGGGGTTCATCATCGTACTTCGCACGTTAGTTCCTTGGTTCGAATCTGAGGCACATATCGAGGCGTTCACCGAATTTGGCGAGGGTGAATGTGCCCGGGGGGCAGCTTTTCTGGGCGGGCCGACACGCTGCGGAGTTCGTCAACCGTGCACTCGCGATTCTCGAGCAGGCTCCCTCAGACGCAATTGCCACACGTGTCGACAACACGATACGGACCACCGCCATTCCCCGGTGGCGTACGTTGCCGTGGCCCGTTTCACGCGCCGGAATCCTCGAGTCGCGCATGCCTCCAACGTGTGGACGCGCGTTTTCATTGGATGACGCACATTTTGATCTCGTTGTACGGTCGCCACGATCGCTGTGCCCCTCCGGTTTGCGTCGGTGGCTCGAGCACCCCTTCTGGTCGGCAGAGGGGTGACTTATGCCGCTATCATTCGACCTTAACGATTGCCTTTTGGGAGCGACTGTCCCAGGACAGGGCAAATGTGGCCCGGACAGGATCACTCGATTCGAGATATGCTTTTTCCTCGCTCGAGGGGGTGCCGCAACGCTGGCTTCAATCTGGCAATGCGTCGGGGCAGGTCTCGTACTGCGTGGTGCTCCGGACACCACGGGGTCGAGACCGCAGACGATGGGTCGACATTTGGTACGATTGGGAGTCGACAGCTCGTCGCGTGCCCGTGAACGTCGGAACCGGCTCCTGAGGGAGCCCCGAATAAGCGGGAACACCACGCGGCGTGTGAAGGGTCGCGCAGCGGGCGCCGACCGGTGGCGGTATTCCTCGTTGGGGTAGCTGCCTCTGCAGAACTGATCGCATCCACCGGACCTTTGCTCTCTCTTCGTCTGGCAAAACAAGAAATGCCAGCAGCAGCATGTGTGCGAACGCGCGGAGCGCTCGTTTGCGCCGCCGTTTGTCCGCATGTTCCACGCGACGAGTCGTGAACCCCCGTTCACGGCAAATCACGCCTTGTGAGCGGCCCGCTCCCATACGCCGCCGACGCGTTCCAGCGCGGACTTGCCACCGCGCTGTGGAAGACGTCTCTACGCGTGAGCAGACTCCAGATTTCCACTTTGATGGGTATGCCCAGCGTCTCGTCCGCCCGCGCAGCCTACGGCGCGAGAGCTCGGGCGCTCTGCACAGAGCTTCGACCTGCGCGCGCACGTCAGGACGGCGTCGGCAAGACTCGCGAAGGCGTCGCAGCCCGTCGGTACGCGTTGAGGCTAGGCTTGCTCGCCGTCCGCGGGTGTACCGTCGTCGATGCGCAACTCGATCGGCGGCGGGGGCCGAGGCGGGGGCGGCGGAGCATTGGGCCCCAGCGCCGCAAATCCAATGAGAACGATGCGTACGATGCGCCACGAGATGGACGGCAGACGACGTAGCCGGCGGCACGCCGTATCGGTCACGGACATGGAAAGGCTCCTCTTCGCAAAGGAATCGGGGGCGGCGGTTCGAGAACCGGCCGCGCGATCAGCGAAGAAGGGCGCAGTCGCGCAAATAGATTCGCCCGCGCGCAATGACGGGCACCCCATCATTCGGCGGAGCACACGAGACCGCCCGCACCGGGGCCGAACGCCCGCGCAAGACACCGCGTGCCGGTTCCTCCCGTGAGGCACGGGCCGGCGCCGCCTCTGCCGCGAGCGCATTCGCCACGAGCGCGATGCCGTCGACCGCACGCGGCGTGGCCGCCACGGCATGCGGAGCCACGAACGAGAGCATCACGACCATGACAAGCCAACGCAACGCGCGTCCCCACGAACGATTGCGCAGTGCCTGGCCCCTGAACGACATCGCGCTCAACGTATCCACGAAACACCCTCGGGCAAGCAGAAGCCGGCGCTGCCCTCATCGATGAATTCCGTGGGCCGTAGGTACAATGCGGTTTGCCACGCTCGATGGCGAATATGTCGAAAGCTCGAGGAGCACCCACGAGCTGCGAAGATACCAATCGGGCGGCAGCTGCCATGAGTGGCGGTGCCAATTTGTCTTTGCCCACATTATCCACTTACAAGATATTGCCAATTATTCAATTTACCGATGCGCATGGAAAATTGGACTATCGCCTATTCAATTTTAACGATAAGGCACGAAAGCCGGCAATACATCCGTAGGCGCACTCGTTGTATCGGCCGGTCCGATATTTGGCGATGCGAGCCGCAGGTGATCGATGCAAAATCGAATTCGTGTTCTTTCGTTGACATTGACGACGTTCATCCTCGGTGCGGAGCGCGATGCTCGGGCGCAGACACCTCCGCTCCCGTCCTCGACGAAACAGCTCCCGCAGTTCGAGAATGGCATGGCGTTCGAGCCGCGACATCCCGGCGATCGAGTGACGTTTGCCCTCGAGGATGCAGATTTGACGGAGCTCGTACGGGTCGTCGGACAGCTGACCGGTAAGAAGTTCATTTTCGGAGGGAAGGTACGCAATATCAAAGCAAGCGTGTATTCCCCGACGAAGGTCACCGTCGAAGAGGCGTATCAGGCCTTTCTTTCGATTTTGGAGACCAATGGCCTCACGGTGATTCCGCAGGGCCGATTTCTGAAAATCGTCGAGACCGCCGGCGTCGCGTCGCAATCGACCCCCACCATCGGCCCGCAGGAAGGAGCACCGGTGGAAGATCGTTACGTGACGCGCATGCACCGCTTGCGAAATGCCAATCCGGAGGAGGTGAGCACCCTACTCACGAAATTCAAGAGCAAGGATGCCGATGTATCCTGGTATGGCCCGGGGAATCTTCTCATCATCACCGATACGGGGGCCAACATTCGCCGCCTGATGACCATCGTCGACGAAGTCGACGTGCCGAGCGCGGGCGACAAGATATGGGTCGAGCCCATTCATTATGCACCTGCCACCGATATGGCCCAGCGGCTCAACGAGCTGTTCGACGCGAAACCCACGAGTGGAAAAGACGGTGCTCCGTCGTCGCCGAGTGGCGATCTTCACATCGCGAAAATCGTGGCGGACCAGCGCACCAACACACTTATCGTCGTCGCCACGGAAAAGGCATATCTGCGCACCCTCGAACTCATCAAGAAGATGGATGTGCCGCAGACGGGCGACGGACAAGTTCACGTCTTTTCGCTTCAGAATGCGGACGCCGTCGAACTCGCCAAAACGCTCACCGAGATGGTCAGCCAAAGCTCGGGGGCTGCAAGCGGTACGAGTAGCGGTGGCGGAGGCACGCCGCAGAGCCCACGGAGCGGGCCGCCGGGAATCTTCGAAAGTGCACTCAAGGTGAGCGCCGACAAGGCGACCAACTCGATCATCGTCACCTCGTCGGCCCGCGACTACGCCGCGCTTCGGGCGGTCGTGGACAAGCTCGATATCGCGCGGCGGTCCGTATTCATCGAAGCGGTCATCCTCGACTTGAATGTCGAAAATACCAATACGTTCGGCGTCAATTATCATGGCGGCGATGCCTTCGGGAACGATGGAGGCGGCCTGCTCTATGGCGGGCTCAATCCGCTCAAGTCGCTCGGGCCCCCCTCGCACGACGACGTCCAGGGATTGGCGCTGGGCATTCGCGGTCCGGCGATCCCCGGTGCCGAGGGCGTCTTGGGCCCGGGCGTAACGATTCCATCGTTCGGTGTGTTCATTCAGGCGCTTGCCAAGAACGAAAACTCGGATGTTCTGTCGACGCCCCACATTTTGGCCACGGACAATCAAAAAGCAGAGATTGTCGTCGGGCAGAACATACCCTTGCAGATAAACGCCGGATTGTCGGGGCTTGGAGTACTCCCCGGTGCCACACCAGGATCTCCGCAGGCTGCGGCGCTCGGCAGTTTGGGGGGCTTGGGTGCTCTCGGGGGAGGCACCGGGGCGCGCTCCGAAGTGGGGACCAAACTCTTGATTACGCCTCACGTGAACGACTCGAACCAGGTTCGCCTCGAGCTCAAAGAGGAGATCAGCGAGGGAGGCGAACCGGCGGGAGGGCTCGGCGTCATTCCCATCACCAAGCGCACCGCCGAGACGACCGTGGTGGTGCGCGATCAGCAGACGGTGGTGATTGGTGGCCTCATGCGCAACGTCAAGATACGAAAGGAGCAGAAGGTCCCGGTGCTTGGAGACATTCCCTTGCTGGGGGCACTCTTTCGTACGACGACCAGCATCGTCAAAAAGACCAACCTGGTCCTCGTTCTGACCCCGTACATCATTCGGGACCAGGATGACTTGCGCACGATCTACGAAAGGAAGATCCAAGAGCGACAAGAATTCTTGGACCACCATTTCGTCTTCGACGAAAGCTCGGAGTATCAGCCGCCAAAAGACTATTCGCGGACCAACGGTCTGGTCGAATTCATTCGCCAGAGCCACCTTCAGGTTGCCGAGCAGAAGAAACGCGACGCGCTTCTCGAGCCCAAAAAGCTCCTGACCCACGAACCGGGGACGCCTCTCGACGCGCCCATCCCGGGGGTGCATGTCACCCCGCCGGCCCGCCGCGTCACGCCGGCGACGGAGCGGTAAAAAGCAAGGGCTGCGCCCATCGACAAAATCTATGGACATTATGCAGAGTATCGATTGGCTCCAAGCGCCACGCCGGGGCATCGTCCCATCGTGCGTTACCTGCGCTATCTCACCATCTTTCTCGCAGGCTGCTCGACGGCTGCCGCAAAAGCTCCTCCCATGCAAAACCCGAATACCGCTCATTACACCGCGCCAGAACAGGCCGTTCAGGCCTATTTCAAGGCGAGCGACCAATGCTCGGGCGAAATCTTGCGCTCGGCATTTCATCCGGCTGCGCACATGTTGTGGCTCGACAAAGCCGGTGCGCTGCATTCGCGCGCGCAGCTACCTTGGTGGCGCGCTCTCGATACGGCGAGTCCTTGCCGCCCTGCCCTCGAACGCTCCCTTCGCATCCTCGATCGCGAAGGACCCATGGCGCTCGTCGAAGCGCATTCGAGGTTCGACACGTACCGCTTTCACGATTACCTCTTGGTCGTCGAAAGCCCCGACGGCTGGCTCATCGTCGACAAAGTCTTCCAACGACTCGAAGGCGATGACTCCCCCGCCCCGGCGGACGAAACCGAAGTCCGCCGCATCCTCGACGAGAAGATCCGCGCCGCCGGCGAACACGATTCCGCACTCCTCGCGAGCACGCACCTCGAAGACTGCACGTACAGCGCGGTCAACGCCAAACGCGGAACCCCTTACCTGCGCGAGAGCGTTTCCGAATGGGCCGCGAAATACGCGGCCCGCAAAGCGCGCAACGAGGATGGCCATGAAGCGAAATGGCGCATTCTCCACGCCGCCGGCTCCGGCAGCATCGGCCACGCCAAATTGGAAGTCGTCTCGCGCGGCACGCGCTACATCGATCATCTGCTCTTGCTCAAGACGACCGACGGCTGGCGCATTGCCGCGGCTGTCTGGGGCAATCCTCAGGGCCTCACTTCTGGATCGTAACGAGCACCCCCGCGGTGATCAGCCCCACCCCCAAGGCGAGCTTCCACGTGAGCTGCTCCTTCAGAACGACCACCGAAAGGACGATGGTCAGCGCCAGGCTCAATTTGTCCACCGGCGCCACGCGTGATGCGGGCCCGAGCTGCAATGCGCGAAAATAGGCCAGCCACGAGAATCCCGTTGCGAGGCCGGACAACACGAGAAACGTCACCGCCCGCGGCCTGATGTTCCCCAGCGCCCGCGCCTCGCCCGTGGCGAAAGCGATGCCCCAAGCGAACACCAGAATCACCGCCGTACGAATCGCCGTTGCCAGGTTCGAAGGCACACCCTGCACGCCCATCTTCGCCAAAATAGCTGTCAGCGCCGCAAACACCGCCGACAGAAGCGCATAGCCGAGCCAGGTCATCGCAAAGAAGCATGCTACCCGAGAGGCGCCGGCGCCTGTAACATCGCGGTCAGATCCCCAAGCAGGAGGGCCACGTGTTCGAGCGATTCCACTCCTTCCACGTCAACACGGGCGAGGCCGAGATCGCTGGCCGCATCAGCCGTCCCCAAAACGGCCCTCCGCTGCTGCTCCTCCACGGGCACCCGCAGACGCACCTCATCTGGCACAAGATTGCCGATCGTCTCGCGGAGCATTACACGGTGGTCGTCACCGATCTGCGAGGTTACGGCGCATCGAGCAAGCCTCAGGGGCTGCCCGATCATTCGAACTACAGCAAGCGCGCGATGGCCCAGGACCAAGTCGCCGTCATGCGCTCGCTCGGCTTCGATCGCTTCTTCCTTTGCGCCCACGACCGCGGCGCGCGCGTGGCACACCGTTTATGCGCGGACCACCCCGACCAAGTCGAAAAGGCGATGTTCCTCGATATTGCCCCCACGTTGGCGATGTACGAGCGCACCGATCGCACATTTGCCACGTACTATTTCCATTGGTTCCTCTTGATCCAGCCGCCGCCGTTTCCCGAGACACTCGTGGGAGCCGCCCCCGAGGCCTACGCCGAAAAGGTGATGACCAGCCCCCCGGCTGGACTCTCCATCTTCGCGCCCGAGGCACTTCAAGCCTACAAGGCAGCCCTCCGCCAACCCGGCGCCGTCCACGCCATGTGCGAAGATTACCGGGCATCGGCCACCATCGATCTGGACCACGACAAAGCCGATCGCGAGGCCGGCCGCAAACTCGCATGTCCGCTCCGCGTCCTCTGGGGCCAATATGGCCTCATCGAACACTGTTACGACGCCTTGGCGTTGTGGCGGGAGGTTGCGGAGAACGTCAGCGGGATGTCGGTCCCCTCGGGGCATTACATCCCCGAGGAGATACCCGATTTACTCTACGACGAAATGCGCGCGTTCCTGCGTTGAGTTCACGGCCCGTTCGGGCAGAGCGTCTGCCAATCCGCCGGGCACTCGAACGAACGCAGCCACCCCGTGGCAAGCGCCTCGACATCGCCCGCCTTCGCGCCCGCGTACCGCTCGATGACACGAAGGAAGTCCTGCATGCGCGCATCGCGATTGTGGTAGCGCCCATAGAACTCCGCGAACGCACGATCGAGCCGCTCCTCGCCGATCAACTCGGCCACCTTGCGATAGAAATGCGCGCCCTTGTAGTAGGGCACGCCTGACCAAATCGGGTGATTGAAAATATCGATTTGATTGCAGGTATTGTCCGGCAGCGCCACCGTATTGGGCGAGTGCGCCTGATCGGCGTCGCAGCGCGCTTTCAATCGGCAGTCGTACTGGGGCCAAATGTCGACGCCCTGTTTCTTCAACGCGTGTGCCGCCAAATACGTGGCCGAGCCCTCCGAGAGAACGAAGTCCTCCCAACACGCGATGCGCACGCCATTGCCGTACCACCCGTGTGCCGCCTCGTGCGCGTGCACCTCTTCGGAGTCGAACGAGCCGCTCGACACATGCCAATACGGGTGGTGCTCCATTCCGCCGTAAGCGCCGGGGCCCCAATTGGCCGATACGCTCCCCGCCACGTCGCCGAACGTGTAGCGCCCATATGTCTTTTCGTAGAACTCGAACACCCCGCGCAGATGCGCCGTGCCCTTGGCCGTCACTTCTTCCTGGCCCGGCAGGTGCCATGCCTTCACCTGCGTCCCGAAGAGCGTCCGCCCGAGATCCACCTCGGTGAAATCGCCCACGGCCACCGCCGGCATGTACGACGGGGCATCGTTCGGAATATGCGATGGATAGATCACCTTCTTGCCCGCGGGGGCGCCGGTCACGCTCATCCGGAACTCGACACCGTCGGCCGGCGACGATTTGCACGGGAAAAGATTCCCGCAAAAATACGGCCAGAGAAACGTTAGGCCTGCACCGGGATCCCACCCATCGAATTGGGTGTGCGGCTTGAAGGCATAGGCCACCTCGAACGTCGTGGCCAGCGCCGAACGGGGCACCTTTACGTGCAGCTTCTTACCGTCGATGACGTACGCCAGCGGCCCGCGGCGATCGCGTACGCTGCGAATGTCCAGGTCGCCAATCTCGAAGGACGCGCTTCCGCGAAGATTCGGTCCAATCTCGATGGTCGCCGTTGCCGTCAAATTGGATAGATCCAGCGACAGACTCGTTTCACGAAGATCGTAGTCCCAATTCTCCACAGGTGCGGTGTCATCGAGCGCGGCGCGGCTCGATTCCCCCTCGACTGCGGGTCCACCCGCGTCACATCCCGCCGCCGACAACGCCAAACACGCAAGAATGTACCATCGCATAGAGAAGAACTCCTTCACGCTTCATTACGGAAGGTATCCCGATTCCATTCGGCGGAAGAGCATCTTTTCTGGCGCGCGTCGTCGGATTTCTGCGTGCTAGTCTACCGCTCGAATCGTGCATGCCGACGTATTTCCGGGAGCGCTACCACACGCCACTTTCACGTGAGGAAGCCGCAAAAGTTCTGAGTAGGTTGGTGGCGCTGGTCGACGCCTACGCGACTCCCGGAGAGGACAGGGAGCCTGCATTCACCCTGCCGGATTCGTCGGAGCTGGAAGGCCTCTCGGTACTCACGACGAACGATCTTCGCGACGAGGAAGAGGACGTGGACGCCATCGCGGACGATCTGTCGATGGATCTGGAGAAGGACGCACCTCCCAGTGCGGAACGAGCGCGAGAGATTGCGGCCGCCACCGGGTACGTGCCCGATTCGCTGATCCTCGAGCCGATGGCCCTCGAGCGCCTCGCCACATGCCGCTCCACGATCGTCTTCAGGTATCCGGGAAGGGTCGGGTTTCATCCTTTTTTCCTCGACCTGCAACGCAAACTGCTCGAGGCCATTGGCCCGTCCGTGGTCGAGTCGGGCGACGGTAGCTCGTTTCAGCCGTCGGAATTTCTCGCCGCCGAGTTGGCCGAGGAACCGGGACCCGACGAAACGACGAAGAGGAAGCGCCAGCGAAAGCCGCCCCGTCGCCGCGATGCGCGCGCGGGCGAGGTGGAGACGCTCTCGCTTCGCAACCGCCTGCTCGAGATGATCGACGACCCACTCGCCAAGGGACGCCTCTTTGCGGAATTCTCCAACGCCGAGGACGGCGTTCGGAGGTACGCGTCGCTGCTCCTCGAAGACGGTGCGCAGAGCGATGCCCACGCGGCAAAAGCCCTCGGTCTCACTGCCAAGGCGGTGGCCGCGCACCGCATGGCGCTGGCCGCAATGCTGGACGAAATATCCAACGACTGAGCCTGCGGCACGGTTCGATGGCCATCGAAGCCATTTCCAAATAGGCCATGCCATGCTCGGTGCATGACCGCAACCTCCGCCGACATCCTTCGCATTTACGAGCAGTGGCACGCCACCGTGAAGGCCCGCGACATCGAGGGCACGCTTTCCCTCTATGCGGAAGACGCCCTCCTGGAGACACCTTTGGCCCTTGCGATGCTCCCGGGCAAAACGGACGGCATTCTCCAAGGCAAACACGAGATTCGCCCCTTCTTCGAGGCGGGAATTCGCAAGTTCCCGGGTGAAGCTACGTGGTACCGAACCGGAACCTTCTTCTGCAACGGGCGACAATTGACCTGGGAGTATCCCCGCGCGACACCGCACGGGGATCAGGTCGATCTCGTCGAAATGATGGATATCGCGGACGGGCTCATCACCCATCACCGCGTCTATTGGGGCTGGTTCGGATTCAAACTGCTCAATCGGCGCGACGCCACTTTGCTCCAAACGAGATAAATGGGAATGCCCACCGAGACCAAAAGCAGCGAGAAAAGAGCATTCTCGTCGGCGTCGCCCAGACTGCCCAGAAGGACCGCCAGCGCGCCCAATACGAACACGATGGGCGTCACGGGATAGAGCGGCACGCGGAAAGGACGCGGCAAGTCGGGCTCGCGGCGGCGAAGCACGAAGAGGGCGGCCACCGCGGCGCCGTAAAAGGGATAAAACCCGAACACGAATGCATCGGTGAGCTGCTCGAACGAACGAAACGACACGAACAGCAAGCCCAAAAATCCGCCCAGAATCACCGCGACCCAGGGAACGCCGCGGCCCGAGACGATGCCGAGCACCCGAGGAAAGAGGCCGTCGGTGGCCAGCGGAATCAAAAGGCGCGGCGCCGTGAGCAGGGTGCTCATGCAGCCACCGACACACGAGATGAGCACCAACGCCGCCACCGCACGCCGGCCGATGGGCCCCAACGTCAAGGTCGCCAAGTTGGTCGCGGCCATCTCACCGCCGGTGCCCGAACGGCGCAGCCCCTCGAGGCCGAGAATGTTCGCGTACCCCATGACCGCAAACAGATAGACCGCCACGATGAGGCACGTGCCGGCGACCAGGGCGCGAGGCAACGTTCGTCCCGGCTCCCGCACCTCGCCGCCCAGTGAGGAGAGATCGGCCCAGCCCTCGTAGGCCCACATCACGGAAACCATCGCGCCGAAAATGCCCACCGCACTGGGCTCGGTGGCGTAGGGCAGCGGGTGCGCGAGCGGAAGCGACTCCACCCCGGCACGGGCCGAGAGCAGGCACCCGAGCACACCGATGAGCAGCACGCCGAGGTACTTGGCAAAGGTGATCACGGCCTGCTGCACGGCGCTCTGGCGCACGCCGAACAGATTGGCCACGATGCTCGCCACCAGAAAAAGCGCGGCCACGCGGCCTTCGCGCACGGGATCTGGCACGAGCCCGAACAGCGACGTCGTGGCCTCGGCCGCGAGGCGCGCAAAGCTTCCCACGGCGCTCGGAATCAGCAAAACGAGCTTGGTCCAGCCCACCAGGAACGCGACACCGGGGCCGTAGCCGCGGCGTAGGATCTCGTAGATCCCACCCGTGCGCGGCATCGATGCCGCGAGCTCCGCCAACGAAAGCGCGCCCGCGAGGGAGACCACCCCGCCCGCGACCCACACGAGCAATGCGGCGGACAAAGAACCTGCTTGGCGCGCCACCGTGGCGGGCGTCTTGAAAATTCCCGTACCGATGATCGCATTCACCACGATGAACGTCGCGAGAAACGGCCCGAGATCGCGCTTGAGAGCCGACTCACCCTTCACGTATCGCGTTGTACACGATCGGAAGGCGTCGCGTCACCCGCGCAAGGTCGTATTGCGAATGGACGCGTCCAGGAGCTCGATGGGATGCGCCGTTTGCACGTCCTCGCCGCGCTCGCGGAGGAGCATGCGTATCTGCAGGGTGCAACCCGGATTGGCACTCACCAGGAGCTCGGGCGCCGCGGCGAGAACATTGTCGACTTTGCGCGCGCCAATGACGCGGGCGCTCTCCGGCTCGACCAAATTGTAAATGCCGGCGCTGCCGCAGCATTGATCCGAATCGGCAATTTCGGTGATCTCCACACCGGGAATGGCCCGCAAGAGCGCGCGCGGTTGCTCGCGAACGCGCTGCGCGTGGGCGAGATGGCAGGCGTCGTGGTAGGCGATTTTCTTGAACGGCACAGGATGACGCGGCGCCACGGGGCCCAATTGGGAGAGTAGCTCGGTCACGTCTTTTACCTTGTGCGCCATCGCTTCGGCGCGCGCGGCCCACGCGGGATCGTCCGCGAGCAGCCGGCCCCACTCTTTCATCGACGAGCCACAGCCGGCCGCGTTCACCACGACGGTGTCGACGCTGGCGCGTTCCAAGGTCGCAATGGCGGCACGCGCAAAATCGCGCGCTTCGTCGGCACGCCCGGCATGGACCGAGAGGGCGCCGCAGCATCGCAACTCCGGAGGGATGACCACGTCGCATCCTTCGGCCGTGAGCACACGCACCGTTGCCTCGTTCACGTCGGGGAAGTAGACGCGCTGCACGCAGCCAGGCAGCAGCGCGACCTTCGCGCGCCGGGCCCCCTGCGCTGCCGTGAATGCCGGAAGCCGCGCGAGCAGTTGATGCGCCGAGACGGCGGGCATCAAAGTCTCCAGGTTGCGCCACCGCGCAGGCAGGAGCCGCAAGATGCCCAGCTTGTGCACCAGCCAGCGCAGCCCCGTTTTGACGTAGAGAAGCTGCAGCGCCACCATCACTTTGAGGCGACTCGGATGCGGGAACAGCGCGAAGATCATGCCGCGAAACCAGCGCTCGGAGGCGGTGCGTGCCGGGGAGCGCTCCACCTCGGCGCGGGTCTGTTCGATGAGCGCGTCGTACTTCACGCCCGAAGGGCACGCCGTCACGCAGGCCATGCACCCGAGGCATTGATCGAAATGGCGCACCACCGTGGGCGAAAGCACATTGCCCTCGGTGAGCGATTTCATGAGGTAGATGCGCCCGCGCGGCGAGTCCATCTCCTCGCCCCACGATTGGTACGTGGGGCACGTAGGGAGGCAGAAACCGCAGTGGACGCACTCGTCGATGAGCTTCCGCTCTGCCATGTCAGAGGCCTCCGATGAAACGACCCGGGTTGAGACGCCGCTCCGGATCGAAGCGCAGTTTGAGCTC
This sequence comes from Sorangiineae bacterium MSr12523, assembly GCA_037157775.1. NCBI lineage: Bacteria > Pseudomonadati > Myxococcota > Myxococcia > Myxococcales > Pendulisporaceae > Pendulispora > Pendulispora brunnea. The sequence continues at coordinate 441,281 of CP089982.1, read as the reverse complement.
GGACATCACCGCAAAGGATCCCGCCGCCGCCGGCCCCCAGGGATCGATGCCCGCGCGAACCTCCGCGGGCGCGTCCTCGAGGACGAGCGAGCCCGCCGCCCCCGGCACCGAGACCAACGCTTCGCGCGCCGAACGCAGGGCCGCGATCACGGCCGGCGCATCGCCGACATCTCCGGTGATGAAACCGAGCCCCAGGCTCGCGTAACCCACGAAGGCACCACCGTGGAGCGCGTGCATCAGCGGCTCGAGCGTCTTTACCAGCGGCGCGAGGCGCGAGGGCAAGGTGGCCACCTTGATGCGCAACGCCCCACGCGTGCGCGCCTCATCGTGCCGCGTCCAAAATGCGGCCGCAGCCTCCTCCGAGAGCCGCTCCGCGCCGAGGCCGCACGCGCGCAGCGCCTGGGCGTCGATGGCTTTTTCGAACCCCTCGAAACGCACCCCGAGATCCATCCTGGAGAGCGTTCCCAAAGCCACCACACCGGTGGGCTCGAGCTGGGCCTGCCAGAGCTGCCCCACCTTCGTCACCACCTCGTCCGCGGAAACACCAGGAAAGATCACCGTCGTCGCGGCATCCGGCAAGGGGTGCAGGCGAAATGTTGCCGTAGCAACGAGCCCCAAAGTCCCCAGAGAACCGCATACGACCTTGGGCAGGTCGAAGCCCGCGACGTTCTTCACGACCTTGCCGCCACCGCGGGCCACCACTCCATCGGCGCGCACCAAAGTCACTCCGATGATGAGATCGCGCACCGCCCCGTAGCGCGCACGCCGCGGACCGAAGGCTCCCGTGGAGATGATACCGCCCATGGTCGCCCGCGCAGGGTGCGGAGCATCGAGCGCCAGCATCTGCCGCTCGGCGCGCGCCACCGCTTGCACCTCGGCGAGCGTCACGCCCGCCTCGACGCTGATGACCATGTCGGCGGGCGCGTAATCGAGCACGCGCGCCATGCCGCGCGTGCGAACCACTGCATCGAGATCCGACGGCGGATGGCCCAGCGAAAGCTCCGTCCCACCGCCCACGAAGCCGACACGCCATCGCTCGCGCGCGCACTCCGCCATCACGTGCGCGCACTCGTCCGCACTCGCCGGCGCTCGCTCCACCCGCGCTTCGAGGTCCATCAGCCGCGCCCCGCGAGGCCTGCGGTCTCCGTTTCATGCGGAACGTACTTGCCGGGTTTGTCCCCGCAGAGACGCGGCGTGGGAAAGACTTTGCCAGGGTTCATGCGCACCTCGGGATCGAAGGCGCAGCGCACCATGTTCATCGTCGCCAAATCGTCCTCGGAGAACATCTCGGTCATGTACGGGGCCTTGTCCGCCCCCACGCCGTGTTCACCGGTGATGGAACCGCCGGTGCGCACGCATATCTTGAGGATCTCGCCCGCCGTCTCCTCCGCGAGCTTCTCCTGCCCCGGCACCGCCGCATCGTAGAGCACCAGGGGATGCAAATTCCCATCGCCGGCGTGGAAGACATTCGCGATGCGAAGCCCCGACGACGCCGAGAGCCGCTCGATCTCGCGCAGCACCGGCGCGATTTCCGAGCGCGGAATTACCCCGTCCTGCACCACGTAATTCGGGCTAATACGCCCCATCGCGGCAAAGGCGCTCTTGCGACCTCGCCACATCACGTCGCGCTCCGCGGCATCGCGGGGCACGCGGATCTCGAGGGCGCCCGCCTGCCGCGTGAGACGCGTGGCCTCCGCCGCGGTGTGCTCCACCTCCGCAACGGGGCCATCCACATCCATCAACAACGCCGCGCCAACATCGGGCCAGTCGACGCCGGTGGCCGCTTTGATGGCCACGATGGCCAAGCGGTCCATCATTTCGATGGCCGCGGGGACGATGCCCGCCGCAATGATGAGCGACACGGCATTTCCCGCTTCTTCGGTGGAAGGAAAGGTCGCAAAGAAGGTGCGCGTGGCCTCCGGCTTGCGCAGGATGCGCAGCACCACTTCGACGACCACGCAGAGCGTCCCCTCACTGCCCACGAGCGCCCCGCGCAAGTCGTACCCGGGCGCGTCGAGCACGGGACCGCCCAGTTCGGCGATGCTTCCGTCGGAGAGAACCACCTTGGCGCCGAGCACGTGGTTCGTGGTGAATCCGTACTTCAAACAGTGGGCGCCGCCGGAATTCTCCGCGACGTTGCCGCCGATGGTGCACACCTGCTGCGACGAGGGATCGGGCGCGTAGTAATAGCCCTGCGGCGCGAGGCGCTTGGAGATGTCCAGGTTGATGACCCCGGGCTCGACCCGCATCCACTGATTGTCGAAGTCGATTTCCAGGATGCGCTTCATGCGCGAGAGCCCCAGCAAAATGCCGTTGGGCACGGGCAAGGCGCCGCCGGAGAGTCCGGTTCCCGAGCCGCGCGGCACGATGGGCAATCCCTCGGCGCGGGCGAGTTGGACGATGGCGACGACCTCGGCGGTGCTGCCGGGGAGCACCACCAGGGCGGGCCGCACGCGAAAGCTGGTCAGCCCGTCGCACTCGTAGGTGCGCAGCTGCTCGGGGTCGGAAATGCAGTGACGCGCGCCGACGATCGCCTCGAAACGGGCGATGACCTCGCGGGGAATCGCAGCCGCGTGCATGGCTTCCACGGCGCGATCGTGACGCCAAAGGCTCGATGTGGCAATGAAATCCCACGCGGGTATGCTTTGGCTCCGATGATCTGGAACCCGCACTCCCGCATTCGTCCGCTCTTCGAGGGGCGCGATCTCCTGGTCGGCGAGTGGCACTGCTGGGGGGTGCAAAAGCGCTGGTTCAAAGAGGTGCCCGTCTATGCCGAGCTCGATCTGCCGCGCGATGGCATGCACCTGCGCGCCGTGGGCCGGCACCAGCACGTGATCCATGCTGCGACGGCGGCCTTCAGCGCGGCCCATGCCGACTACACGCGCGCATCGCCCACGAGCAAGCCGGCCACGAGCACGTTGATCTTCGTTCGGGGAGAGCTCGCGGAGGCGCTGCCGCGCGGCACCATGTCCTCACACCCGATTTCGGCGGAGGTGGCCACGTTGCACATGCGGCTTTTGCGCGCGACCGATCCGGTGGCCGTCGAAGAAGCCGCGCTGGCCATCTTGGGCCGCGTCCTCCTCGAGCCCTCGGTGAGGCTACCCGCGCGCGATGTACCCGCGTCGTGGCGCACGCTCGCCCAGGAAATGCAGCACGTCATCGCGCTCCGCTACGGCGAGCGACTCACCTTGGAGCGCATCGCGCGGCTGTGCAAAACGTCGCCCTTCCACGCGAGCCGCGTCTTTCGCGCGGTCACCGGCGAGACGATCCACGGGTATCTCACGCGCGTGCGTCTGCGCATCGCGCTGTTCGAGCTGCGACGCGGCGCAGGCCGCCTCACCGACATTGCGCTCTCCACGGGCTTCTCGTCGCACAGCCACTTCACGAGCGCCTTCCGCACCGAATTTGGCTACGCGCCCTCCGCATTGGCGCTCTAGCGACGCGCCGTCTGCGTTCCTGCCTGAAACAAGGTGAGGCCCTCGATGTTCGCGAAGACGTGATCGACCGCGGCGGCGCGTTTCATCGTCACGCCGGGTTGGCCGGCCTTTCCCGGATCGCCGGTCTTGCCCTCGCCACCGCGAATGCCCCATTGGCCGCTGGTGAATCGGCCGCTGCCGCCGAAGCCGAGGTTTCCGCCGGGCCCCGCACTTCCACCGGCGCCGCCGCGACCTCCGGAGACGTCGGCCGAAAGCAACGAGAGCAGCTCGGGGAAGCGTGCATCATACACAATTTCCAACAGGCCGCCGGCACCACCGTTCCCGCCGGCACCACCATTCCCGCCGGCACCGCCGTTTCCACCGTTGCCACCGTTTCCGTTGCGCAGACCGCCGTTGCCGCCTTTGCCACCCGAGCCTCCGTGACCACCAGCCCCGCCTGCCCCGCCGGTTCCTCCCGCGGCATCGAGCACGAGAACGCGATCGGCCGGGGCGAGAACGAAATCTTCGACGTCGCCCTCGAGCTTCACGGCGAGGAGCTTCTCGTAGAACGGTGTCGCGACGAAGGTTGCATAGGCAACGATATGCGGCCCGGCCGCGCCATCCGCGCCATCGGTCCCGACTCGACCATGACCACCCGGCTCGCCGGGGCGGCCATCGCCGTAGGTGCCACCGTCGCTTCCGGCCGATCCGCGCGCGCCGTCATCGCCATCGTGCCCGCGCGCGCCCGCCGCACCGCCGTGCCCCGCCGAGCGAATGCACGCGTAATCCGGTTTGTACGAGGCCACGAAGGAAAATTCGGCCGGGCGCGGCCCGAATTCCGCCGTAATTTCGTACGGTGCCGCGAGGGTCGGTCGAAGGCCGGTGTGCGGCGTGAAAAGTCCATTTTCGTCGATGAGGCCCTGCCGGCTGCGAAATGCCACGTCGAGCGACGACAGGGCCTCTTTTTTGGCCGCACGCCCGTCGACGAGCACGGACAACTGCACCGGTGCCCGCGGACAGATGGTCTGGGTCGACTTGCGCAACTCGACGGTGACGCTCCGTGTGCTCGCCCAATAACGCGTCGCCTGCCCATGCTCCTGCGCGTGCGCGGTTTGGCATCCGGCAAGGCCACAACCGAATAGTGCAAGCCAAAGAAGACGGGCAGACTCTGGCGACATCGAATTGCCTCCGAGCTGAAGTCTAGCGGAGGGCCGGCGTTCGACAAGCCATCAATGAACCGCAATTCGGGTATCGCAACCGAATTGCACCGCAAGCTTCATTCCCCTTCCGCCCCTGACCTCGTTGCACGATGGGGAACAGAGCTCGATGGACGACGGTGCGGCGATGTCGTCGTAGTGCCATCCCGCTTCGCTTTGGCATTTCTCGTCGTACGCCAAATTGTGGACCCCTATGCCATCGCTCACCGTGACGTTGAGCTTTCGCCGATCGAATACCTTTCCTTCGGGAGGCGGCGGAATGAGCAATCGGCACGAGATGGTCCGGGTGCGGATCGCATCGAGCGCGTCGGCGAAGGCCTTCGCCGTACCCTCCGCGTCCGACGGCATGACCATGGTGGCCTGCCCCGTTCCTCCGCGCCGTGCCACGTGATGCAGATCGTCCAAAGCGCCCGCATGGTAGGGACTCTCGATTCCGACGACATACGTCTTGATGGGGGATGCCTCGCCGTTGTTCGCATCCTGCACCTCCGCAGCGGTCAACTCGACCGAGCTCCGCTGGGGATCGCAATTGTCATTTGGCATTCCGTCGGTGACCAGCACGATGGCCACCGATTCTCCGCGATGCGCGGGCGCCTGGGCAATGCCCCGAGCCTGACGGATCGCCGCCCGCATCGCCGGCACCGTGGGCGTTCCTCCGCCGGGAACCACCCCGTCCAGCGACGCCGCGAAGAGCGTACCGTTCGGCAGCGGCGTCAAGGCTACGCTGGGCTCGGCGTACGAATCGATGGAGCAGCACTCGGTGCTTCCGCAATACAAATCCGATGACTTGGGGAAATACGTGAGGGATGCGCTCATGTCGCTCGAGCGCGCGTCGGCGAAGAACGCCTTCATGCTTCGCACCACCGGCTCCCACTTACCGAAGTCCGACATGCTCCCGGATCGGTCGAAGACGAATACCAAGTTGACCGGAACCAGTTTGCCCTCGGATTCGGCGGCGGCGCACGCCGCGTCGGGCAACAGTTCGTCGATGCCAGCGTCAAGGGCGCCGAAGGAACCGCCGCCTTCGGGCCCGCCCGCCGGTTCGACCGGGTCCACGGATTGGCCGCTGGCCATGCATCCCACGAAAACGAACAACCATATAACCCGCACAACCGTCCAACGGACTCTCATATTCCCCCTCAATCATCGTGTTTGCGATGGCACCGGTCGGTGCATCGAACGAACGCGTCGGCTCCCCCGCCGGTGTACGAATCCGTGATGGGGCCGAAGTCCCTCACGTGGTCCGAGGGGTACTTCCGATGGCACGACAGGCACGCCCCCTTGCTCGGGCGCTCGATTCGATCCCCGGACAGGTGGCAAACGCCGCACTTTTTGATCTTCGTATTGTAGTCTGCCGTGCGCGAATGAATGAAATGCACACGCGCTCCTAGCTGGTTATCCATCTCCGTGGCGAGCGGGGCATGGCAGGCGGTGCAGGTACCGCGGTTGTCGAGACCGTGGAGTGAATGGCCAAGGTCTCCCCCGTTCTTGTGGCAATTCTCGCAGTACGCCGTCATGGGGCGGTATTCCGTGCGTTGCGAACTCCCCACTTGGAACTCCACCACTTTGCCCAGCGGGAGCTCCTGGCCCAGGTATTTTCGCCGCGCCTTGACGACGGCGTAATACGTCCCCGGCTTGGCGTCGGCGGGCAACTCGAAGGTCCATGTGTCGGTGGAGGGATTCGCCCAACCGCTGCGTGGACCGTAGATGACCGCAAAGCTGGGAACGGCCGTGGCCTGGCCGTAAAGCCCACCGCGATCCGGAACGGCGGTGGTGAGCATGCCCGTCGTCGGGTCCATTCGCTCGACGATGTTCACCACATCGTAGGTTGCGCGGTTGTTCTGAATGGGGCCAACGATGGCGAAATTGAGATGCCCTTCGCGGTGCTTGCGCCGGTAGTAAAGGGCATTTGGCTCTTGAAAGCCACGCCAATACTGGATACCCGACTCGACATTTCCGTTCATGAAGTCCTGAAAGCTGGGCATCACCCCGGGCGCGTGCAGCGGTTTCCCGGCTCCGTCCTTCAAGGTGAACTGAAACGTGATCTTCTGCCCGGCCGCATACGTACCATTGGCCCCTGGCGGGGTGAGCGCGCGGATATCGATGCCAAAGCCGTAGTCCCAGTTCGGCCGGTCGACTTGCGTGATGGGAATACGGTACGACTGCCCCGCGGGCTTGAGCGACCACTGCACGCGAAGTGCGACGGTATTCGGCTGCATCTTGAAGGTGGGATTCGTCCGGTTCGCATACCGCAACTCGACCAAGCCTTCTTCGCTGAACCGACGGGCATTTCGGCAATCGATGTTCGTTGGACAGTCGCGCGTCCACTGGATGGCGCGGAGCCGTTGGGTGAAAAAGAAATTCTGTGACGGGTCACGCCCGTGCTCGTGATCATGGTCATGGTGCTCGCGATCGTGCTCACCCCCTCCGCCCGTCTCGATGCGGGCAACGACGGGCTCCCCGGTGCGGTTGCCCTGGGCATCGATCGGTTCGACGGTGAGCGTGCTCGGGCTCCTCATCCATGGAAAATCTCGATAAAAGATGCGGCGGGTGAAGGTGCCGTCCTCGTTTTTCTCCCCGGAGAAGGAGACGTCCACCCCGCGGTTGCCGTCGTGCTCGTGCTCGTGCTCGTCATCGTGGTGGTGGTGGTGGTCGCGTTCGTGATCGTGCCCGTGGCGAAGATGGCCCCCGCGCCAATCGAGATTCGAAAAGTCGCCCCGCTGGGCGAGCCCGGAAATGCCTTCGTCGACCGTCGAATCGATGGAGGCGCGGATGTCGATTTGATCGATATAGAAGGTCTGCCCGCGGCGGACCTTCAAGGGTACCCCTACACCGTTGTCGATCTCGAAGGCCAGTCCGATGGGCGTATCGGTCGACGTCACCGTTCCTGATTCTTCACGAACGTCGGTCTGGGCGGTGTCTCCTTCACACGCCATCGAATCGAGCACGAGAACCGTACCCAGCAAAGCGAACAACGCCTGGAAACTCGTTACCGGTTTCATCGCTGGGCGGGATATCTCATTTTAATTTCGAAATTGCATTTCATTTTCATAGCCAGGACTCCCCTTCCGCACTACTGGGCAGTCTAGGTTCGCGAGGAGGGGAGAACGTTCTCCTCACTACGGGGGTGATGGAGGAGGGTGATATGCAATCGGGACGCGCATCGAACGAACGCTCGTTGCATGCGTATGGCCGGGATCAGCTTCAACGATTGTGGCGAGCGACCCATCGAAGCGACGCCCCCGACCGCGTTTTGCAGGTATTCGATGCGCTCTTGCCGATAAACGCGGTCCCCAAGGGATGGGACTCCTTCGTTTCCGATGACCATAGCCCTTATGAATTTTCCCTGCTCCTCGGTGGGGCCCAGCCCGAGATTCGCGTTCTCGCGGAGCCCTTGCCCCCGCGGGATCCGACAACGCGGTTGACGATGGGCCACCTGCTCGAGTGCGGGCTCGCCGCCGCCGAGACCCTGCGTCGTGATTTCGGGGCCGATCTCTCGCGTTTCCAGGCCGTGGCCGACTTGTTCCTACCGAAACACGGTGCCCACGGCTCCTTCCTCGTCTGGTTCGCCGCAAGCTTCGACGCCCAGGGGACGCCGTCTTTCAAGGCCTATTTCAACCCGCAGGTGCACGGCCCGCACGAAGCACCGCGCTTGGTCGAGGAGATGCTCCATCGGCTCGGGTTTCCCGGAGCATGGTCGACCGTCGTGCGCGCGATGCCGCGTGGGCCCTACCTCGACGAGCTGCGATTCGTCTCACTCGACCTCGTCGCCGGCCACGAAGCGCGGGTCAAAGTTTACGGGTTCCACCGGCAGGGCACCCTCCACGATTTGGTGCGCGTCGCCGGCGCGGTTCCGAATGCCACCCCCGAGCTCGTCGAATCCTTCTGCGGAATGCTGAGCGGAGGCCATGGCATCCTGTCCGAGCGCGCCCCCGCGAGTTGCCTCGCCTTCGTCGGCGGCCACGCCGTTCCGCGAACCGTCACCAGCTATATCCCGATTCGCGCCTTCGCAGGCGACGACGCCGATGCACGCGCGCGCCTGGTTCGGGCCATGAGCGCCCTCGGCATGGCCCCGGCGCCGTTCGAAAGCGCTCTCGAATCCCTGGCCACCCGCCCACTCGATGCCGGCAGCGGCCTGATCGCTTGGGCGGGCCTTCGCACGGGCCGGGCCCCGCGCGTGAACGTCTACTTCGCGCCCACCGCCCTGGGGGATGCCGTCCGCCATCCAACCGTGGCACCGAGCGCGGACTCGGATTGTCCCTCGGTCGTGATCCGACACTGCGAGGGCGCGCCCATCACGACGCATCCCCTTTTGCAACGCATCCAGCGAGAACCGCACGATCTTCGCAAGCTCGCCCTCCTCATGCTCAACGTGCGCCGTGCGATCACGCGCGACTTCGCACGGCGGCTCGCACGGATCGTCGCCACCGTGGAAGAAGATGGCATTCGCTCGATCTTGGTCAAGCAATTGAACGACGAGCTGGGCGATGGCGATCCCACGCGTTTGCACAAAGACCTCTTCGAGCGATTCATCATCGGACTGATGCCTTGGCTGCCGTCCCCCATCACCGACGAAGTCCTCGCCCCCGGCGCGGCGTTCGCGCGCGTGCAAGATGAACTCTATTGCGAGCGCAGTCCGTACGAGGGGCTTGGCGCGGCCCTCATCATGGAAGTCTACGGCAAACAGTTCGACCTTTTCGTCGGCGAGCAATTCCGCCGCGCCTCCGATCCCTTGCCGCCGGACGTTCTGGAGTGGCTCACCCTTCACGAAGCTCTTGAGCTGGAACACGTCGACGAAGCCACCGTCCTCGCCCGATTCATCCCCGCGGGCCGCAAGTCCCGGCTCGCCGCGCGCGGCGCACGCGAATTGGCCGATGCCGCGTGGGCCTTTCTCGATGGCACCTATCACGTCTGCTATCCATGATGGACTTCGAGCAGGAGCGGGAGCGCTTTCCGGTCCTCCGCGACCGCACCTACTTCGCCGCGTCGACGCTGGGGCCTTACCCGCGCGAGATGCTGGCCGACTTCTACGCCTACGGGCGAACCCTCCGACACCGATCGCGGTGCCTTCCCGAATGGATCGATCGCTGGAACGAGATGCGCACGTACACCGAGACGCTCCTCGGCGCGCCCGCAGGCTCGGTATTTCTATGTGACACGGCCACGACGGCCCAAGCCACGTTGGCAGCATCGATCGAGCCGGTGGGATCGCGGCGCCGCATCGTCGTCGGTTCGGCCGATTTCCACTCTACGCGCTACCTCTGGCATGCACGCGCCGCGGCCGGTTTCGAAATCGTCGAAATCCCCACCGGCATGGATGGCTACATCGATATCGAGACCTGGCTCGGTGTTCTCGACGAGCGCGTGCGCATCGTGTCGTTCTCCCTCGTCTCACCGCGCACCGGTGCCCTCCTCGACGCTGCGGCCATCTGCCGCGCCGCGCGACGCGTGAATGCCGTGGTCGTACTCGACGTGTACCAGGCGCTCGGCATCGTGCCCGTTCGGGTGCACGAGCTGGGGGCGCACGCCATCGTCGGCGGCTTTCACAAATGGATGGGCGGCGGCGGAATGGGGCTCGCCTTCGGCTACGTCGAGCCAAGCCTATGCGACGAGCTCGTGCCGACGTACCCGGGTTGGCTCGGCCATCGGCAGCCTTTCGACGTGCGCCACGCTTTCGAACCGGCGCAGGGCGCGCAAAAGTTCCAACGGGGTGCACCGGCCATGGAGCCGATCTACACGTCGCGCGCGGGCATCCGCTGGGTGATGGACACCGGCATCGATGCCATTCGCGCGCGAAGCCTGCTGCTGACGGATCGGCTCATTCAGTGCGCCCGCGAGCGCGACTTGGTCGTCACCACGCCGGTCGCAAAAAGCCGGCGCGGTGGCATGGTCTGCCTCGACGTACGCAACGCAAGCGCCCTCGCCGCCAAACTTGGAGCGCGAGGCATCGACGTGGATGCGCGGCCCAACGCGGGCCTTCGCCTCGCGCCGCACCCGTGCATCCGCGAGGACGAGTGCGACGCGGTCATCGACGCGCTCTATGCGGAGATTCGAGGGCTTAGGGGTTAGGGGCAGAGGTTAGGGGCAGAGGTTAGGGGGCGTTCTTGGCAAAAGCTTTCAGCTGATCGAGCGTGCCGTTGTACCGGTTTTGATCGCCGGGAAAGGTGCCCGAGTCGTCCCATTGCCAAATGGTGTGCTTGCTCCAACCGGCGGGAAGTGTCCCCACGGTGGAGGACCAATTGGCAATCCAGAGCGGATTGGCGCCGAAGCTCGCATTGCTGCCGGTGCAGAGGTTCCACCACGCCCTGCTGGTGTAGAACGTGGGATTGCGGCCGGTGCGCGCTTTGACGCGATTGCTGAAATCGCGAATCCACGTCACCATGGCGCTGGTGCTCAGGCCATAGCAGCTCCCGCCTGAATACGGATTGTATTCCAAGTCCACCGCGGGCGGCAGCGTCTTGCCATCGGCCGACCACCCTCCGCCGTGGTCGACGAAGTAATTCGCCTGCGCGGTGCCGCTCGAGCTATTCGGCGTTGCGAAGTGGTACGCGCCCCGGATCAAGCCCGCATTGTACGAACCATTGTATTGCTGAGTGAAATACGGATTCGTATAGCTCGTCCCCTCCGTCGCTTTGATGTAGACGAACTTCGCCCCATTGGCCGCGACGGTGGACCAGTTCACATTGCCTTGATGGCTGCTCACGTCATGGCCGGGCACCGTCGCCAGGAGCGACGCCTCTTCCTCGGACTCCGAAAGGGGCCGCCCCTCATGCAGCCGGATCTGCGAACCGGCTGCATGATCCTCCCCGAGGGCCAACGGCGATTCCGACGTCGACTCCCCGCCCCCAACCTCCGTATCGGCTGCACAGCCCCATGTCCCAAGTAGGACTGCACCACCAAGGACGATGCATCCCATTCCGATTTTCGCACTCATCGCCTGCTCCCGAGGTATGGGCGGATAATCCGCATTCCAAGCCAATCCAGCGACTACGACCGAACGACGATGTCATCACGCCCTGTCATTCGCCAGGTGGGAAGGAATTTTTCATACCCCAGTTGCCCACGTCGTGTTCACGATTTTCGATTCGACGAAAAGTTCGTTGCGAATCAGGAAATGACGCCAAGCGGCGATATACCGTGTCTTCTCGAGCAAGTGCGGCGCGTGATTAGAGTGCGCCTTCGAGCCACTCCAAAAGGCGGTGTGTGGCGATGGCCGAAGCGCCCGGCTGGCAATGAAACTGAGCCGTCTCCGCCTCGGTGAACTTGAGGTATTGCTTTTTCGATTGAAGCGCGTCGAAAAGCGCCTGCGACTGGCCATACGTTTCAGCATCGGCATCGACGACCAGGGTATTGGCCTGAATGTCCTTCACGGCATCGCCCAGTTTGTATTTGCGCAGCTCTTTGATCAATGTGGCCGGCGTATTCACACCGTGATGCCACATGAAGTCGTTCAGGCCCCAGCGCATGAACGCGTCATTCTGCATCAATGCATCGATTTTCGCATTGAAGGCCGCTTCGTCCGTGTCGACCAGGGTCAAAAGATTGGGGTCCACCTGCTGGAGATACCCTTCCATGATGGCGCTCCAATCGATGACGCCCGGATTCGCCACCAGCGCCTTCAAGCGATGCTCCTTGGTCGCCGCGCGCGGGCCCATGTAGCCGCCCATGCTGAACGACATGAGCCCGATTCTCGCCGGATCGACCTCGGCGCGACCGACGGCGTAATTCACGACGGGCGTCACCACATTTTCCCAATCGGCCCGGAAAGGAAGGTTCTGCAAACGAAGCACTTGCCCCATGCCTGGCCCATCGAACATGAGCACGTGGTAGCCGCGCTTCATGGCCTCGCCGACCACGAACATGCCGTCTTCCGCCCACCCGTCGCGCCCTTCCTGGAACAAGAGGACCGGCGCTTTCGTCGTCGCCGAGGGCGATTTGCAGAAGTATCCAGGCAACGTCGTATTCTCGTAGGGAATTCGGACGGCCTCGCACGGCGATTTCGAAAGAGCGAGGTATTTGCCAAAAGAATCGACCTCGCGTTGGGCCAGCTCGCGGACCTCGGCAGCCAATGGCTCCATGTGATGGTGCAGCGCTGCACGGTAATACGTGGCCGAGCGCAAATACGCCTGCGCCGCCGAAAGAGGATGCCCGGTGCGCTCGCTTTCCTGCGCCAGCGTGCCAAGCCGCTCCGCGGTTTTGCGCCATTCCCGCGCCCAGCTTGCGGGATCCGATTCATTGACCCGCCCCACCGTTTCCAGCACCTCGCCGGCATCGGCCGATTGATCCCAGACGTGCCCGAGATAAAAGAGCACGATTTGGTCGAGGACCTCGTCCTTGAATCCAAATTGGTACCACGCGCGCGTGCCCGGCGCGCCTGCATCCGGCTTTGACATGTCCCCCGCGTCGGTGGTGGCCGCCGGCGGTTTCGCCGGTGCCGAATCGTCGTCGCTGCATCCCATGACGAGGCCCACGGCCATCGCGCCCGCGGCCAAACCATACTTCACGCACTTCATCGAAATGAAGTCCTCTCTTTCTGACGGATCGCCCCGACGGCATACGCCCGAGCGACCCGACACCCGATCTATGACGCCGGGTCGACGTCCTGTCAAACCATCGTTTGAAACAATTGTTTGATCTGGGATTTCGCCGCTACACGGAGCGTCCTCGGCCGCATGCAGCGATCGCGTCCGCGAGGCCGTGGTCGAGCCAGAACTTGCGCCGTTCGGGATCTTCGTGCGCCTCGAGCCGTTTCAGTCCTTCGTAAAGCGAGGGCGACGCCATCCAGCGCGCGGCCTCGAGGATCAAGGACAGCTCGGGACCGCGATCGATTTCGCGCTGCAAGATGGGCAAAACGCGGGGATCGCGCCGCGCGGCGAGCCCGACGATGGCCTCGGAGCGCGTGTTGACGTGAGAATCCTCGAGCCGTGCGGCGAGTGCATCGCGCAGTGCCTGCGTGTCGACCGCGTTCTCGTCGCCCTCTTCGGTGGGGCCGACCTGCGTTCCCAAGCCGAACGTGGCCCAATCGCGAACATGGTCCTCGGTGTCCGCGGAGAGTGCGATGAGCGTCTCGATGGCCGCCGGCTCCCTCTGACCGAGGCATGCACTCACCACGGCAAAGCGCACGTCCGCATCGGGGTGTTGCGCAAACGGCTGCATCAACGCGACGCCTTCGGCAACCCCGAGTTCCCCGAGCGCAAGTCCGATCGACGCCACGAGTTCGGGCGCGGGGGCAGCGCGAAGCATGCTCTCGAAAAGTGCAACGGTGTCGTGCAAGCGAGGACGGCTTCCCTGTCCCAAAAATCGCAATACGTCGGGAACGATGGCGCGCACGCGCGCATGCTCGTGTTGGCTTATTGGCTCCAGATGTCTCCACACTTCATCGGGGTCGCGCGCCTGCAGCTCGCGCACCGATTGCCAATACGGCTCCCCGTCATTCGCACCGCGGAGTGCCTCCGCGATGCACGTTTGCAGCAGCTCCTCGATGGTCCACCCTGCGTCGGTTGTCGTCACGCTTCGATCATAGAACGAGAGCGATGAAGGGTGCAGTCCGAACGACACGGATGCGCGGCTCAAGCTGAATCGTTTCATAGCTCGTGCGTGGCGCGCGGCGCACGGAGCCGGTGCTTGGCGCGATTGCAGAGCAAGGAACGGAGCGCCGGCGCATGCGCGATGCCCCAGATTGCCCTTCGAAGCGAGGCGCTTCCGCCTCCTGCTCTCGAAAAAGGGAAACTTGATAATGAAAGCTCTCTCCAACAAGGTAGCGATCGTTACCGGTGCAAGCTCTGGAATCGGATATGCCACATCGAAGTTGTTCGCACGCGAAGGTGCCAAGGTCGTCGTCGGCGCTCGCCGCAAAGCGGAGCTCGATGCGTTGGTCGCCGACATCGAAGCATCGGGCGGCCAAGCTGCGGCCCTGGCGGGCGACGTCGCCGACGAAGCGTATGCGCGCGCCTTGGTCGATCTGGCGGTGAGCCGCTTCGGCGGGCTCGATGTGGCCCTGAACAACGCCGGGACCACCGGCGAAATGGGCCCGACCCCCGACGTTTCGGTGGCGGGATGGCGGCACACCATCGAGACGAATCTGACCAGCGCGTTCCTCGGCGCGAAGTACCAACTTCCGGCCATGCTCGAGCGCGGAGGGGGCTCGCTGATCTTCACATCGACCTTCGTCGGCTACACCGTCGGCATCCCCGGGGCCGCGGGTTACGCGGCGAGCAAGGCGGGCGTGATCGGTCTGACGCAGGCCCTCGCGGCCGAATTCGGGCCACGGCGGGTGCGCGTAAATGCGCTTTTGCCAGGCGGCACCGACACACCGATGGCGCGCGAGATGAACGCCACCGAGGACGCATGGAACTTCGTCATCGGCCTTCACGCCCTGAAGCGCACCGCAACGCCGGACGAGATCGCGCAATCCGCGCTCTACCTGGCGTCCGATGCGTCATCCTTCGTGACGGGCACGGCCTTGTTGGTGGACGGAGGCGTCTCGATCAATCGAACGTGATGCCGGGGGGATTCGGCCCTATGAATCGGGATCCGAAGGAGGATCCCGATGCCGCATGCGGACGAGTTGCACGCGCTGATGCAACGTGAATGGCAGTACCAGCTCGAGCGGAGTCCCGTTTACACCTCGCTGATGATGGGCGATCGGCGATGGAACGATCGCTGGGACGACCGAAGCCTCGCGGGCATGGAGGCGGATCATCGGCACAACGTGGAGGTGCTTGAGCAGCTAGGAAGGATCGAGCGGGGCGCGGATCCATTGAACTACGATTTGTTGCGCCGCGACTACGAAACGTGGCGCGACGAGTATGCGTGCAGATTGCACCTGTTGCCCACGAGCCATCTGGGGTGGCTGCCCGAGTACCCACGGCAGTTCCCCGCGGTGGCCACGGCGTCACAATTGGCGCCCGAGCTGCGCTTCGAGACATCGAGCGATTACGAAGAATGGATACTTCGGCTCGAGCGGTTCCGCGGATACGTGGACCAGATTGTAGATGGCATGCGCGAAGGCGTGCGCGAGGGGGTCGTCCACCCTCGCGCCGTGGTGGACCGTATTCCGCCGCAAATCGAGAAGCAGTTGGTGACCGAGGCTCGCGAGAGCGACTTCTATTTGCCATTCACGCGGTTTCCGGTCGGGGTGCGCGAGGGGGACCGATCGCGACTGGCGGCGGCGGCGGAGCGGTCGATTGCGAACGGGGTGCTTCCGGCGTTGCACCACTTTTTGGAGTTCGTCGTGCGGGAGTACATTCCCGCCGCGCCCGAGGCCGTGGGCTTCTGGCAATATCCGCGCGGCGAGGAGACGTATGCCTTTCTCGCGCGAAAATACACGACGACGACGTTGACGCCGAACGAGATTCACGAATTGGGTCTGTCCGAGGTCGAGCGACTGCGGACGGAGATGGAATCGGTCAAGGCGAAAGCCGGTTTCTCGGGATCGCTGCCGGCGTTCTTCGATTTTCTCCGGAACGATGCGCGGTTCTATTTCAAAACGGGCGACGAGCTCGTGGCCCATTACCGCAATCTGGCCAAGCGCATCGATCCATTGTTGGTCAAGCTATTCAAGACGCTCCAGCGGCAGCCCTACGGGGTCGAGCCCACCCCCGAAGCAATGGCCCCAAACGCCACGACGGGCTTCTACGTCCACGGTGCCTCCGACGGCTCGCGCCCTGGTGTCTTTTTGGTCAATCCCTACAAGCTGGAAACGCGGCCGCGCTGGCAAATGGTGCCGCTTACATTGCATGAAGCGGTTCCAGGACATCATTTGCAGGTGAGCCTGGCCGCGGAGCTGGAGGGTATTCCCGATTTCCGCCGCTACGGCCGCCAAGTAGCCTACAGCGAGGGCTGGGCGCTCTATTGCGAAACATTGGGCGACGAGCTCGGATTGTACGACGATCCATACGACAAGTTCGGGCAACTCTCATTCGACATGTGGCGCGCCATCCGCCTCGTCGTCGACACCGGGTTGCACACCAAGCAATGGTCTCGCCGGCGCGCCATCGATTACTCGCTGGAGAACTCGCCCCAAGCGGAATACGAAGTCGCCAATGAAGTCGACCGGTACATCGCTCAACCGGGTCAAGCCTTGGCGTACAAAGTCGGCCAATTGAAGATTCGCGAATTGCGGCGCCGGGCGGAGCGCACATTGGGCGATCGCTTCGATGTGCGCGAATTCCATGACGCGGTGTTGCTCGGCGGGCCAATGCCATTGGACATTTTGGAGCGTCGAATCGTTGCCTGGATACAGGAGGCGGGTCACGATTGACCTCGTCGAGGCGCGTCGGCCGCGCGGGCCAAAGGTTTCGTGATAACGGATTGGGAGCCAATTGGACATCACACTACGCGCCGACGCGCTCACATTTGCGGCGCCGCAACGAAGGGCAAAAGCGTTTTAAGGCGCTTTAATTGCATTGCCTGAAGCGGCGCCCATTTTAAAGCAACTTGCAAAGGTCCATTCGATTTCGCACCGCCGCGGACCTAGGGCTTGGTGATAAAGTTGTTCGATTATGGCGGGTCGAAAGACGGTGGATACGGGGGCGAAGACTGTTAAAGGTCGTAAGGTAGGGACTAAACCGAGGCCACCGCGTGCAACGGTGGCGAGTGTATCGAAGAAGGTCGACGATCTAGGGGAGCAACTCAACGCGCTCAAAGAGCTGCTCGAGCGCGCACTGGCACCCAAACCAACACTGCTTGCACACGAGTCCTTCGAGGACGACGAAGCCGACGGAGAAACGCGCGATTCCCTCGATGACGAGGGCTTCGACGCCGATCTACTGAGGGTTCTCGCGGAGCTCGATCGGCGCGGGCGACACGATGGCTTGGTTCCAATCCCCGAGCTCCGACGAGCATTTCTCGTACGCGGATGGTCGCGAAGAACCTTCGACGATCGACTTCTCCAGGCGGAGCGCGATTTCATCGTCGATCTCAAGACTGCCGACGATCCAAAGCGACTCGCCGAGCCAGAGCTCTCCATCAAGGAGCAAGGCCGCGGACACCTTCAGTACGTGGTGGCCCGATGAAGACCATCTGGAAGAAGGATTCGAACGGCGCGCCACCGGTCGACAATGCGGCCCGGTTCGAGGAGATCCTGGCGGCATCGCCGAGCCCGTTCTCCGATGCGGTGTTGGCCAACGCCTTTCGCGAGACCCCGGACGTCCCCAGCATTCATGCCGCGGTAAGACAACGATGCCTCGAACTCGTACATGATGCGCGCGAGACGGGGCGCACGTCGCTCTTGGCGATCAACGGAGATGCAGGAGAGGGCAAGACGCACCTGATTGCGTGGCTGCGACGTCAATCCGAAGAAGGTTGGCGCCGAAACACTCCGACGGGACGCTTCGCACTCACCGTCATTCCACCGCTTCGCTCGCTCACGCGTGCGCACCACCACATCTTGCAGGAAGTCATTCGGCAGCTCTCGATTCGGCTAGCCGGCAACATCCATATCGACGAACGCACCGATACGCCGATCGAGATTCTCATTTGGCGCGCGCTCCTGAAGGTCGCGAAGGTTCTCGTCGCCCACAAAGGAGCCTCCGCCGACCTTCGTGCCCGCCTCGAGGAGGTGACGAGCGCGAACCCCGATAGATACCTCTCGTCGTGCGTCGATCTGCTCAAACTGGCGTGGCCGACCATCGAGGGGCCGTTCGTGGACGCGGCCCTTCACCTCGCCGAGCTGGCAGTCGTCGATCGTGAGGTTTTTCGCGTGCTCGCCCGATTCCCACGTGGGGACGAGCCCGAGCGAACGGCCATCGTCGATTGGCTGGGGGGCGCCAGCCTTTCTTCGGAGCGGCTCGAAGCACTTGGAACTTCGCTCGTTCTCGACGACGAGGCGGATGCCGCGCGCGGGCTTAGAACGCTTCTCGCCCTCGCGAAATTGGCGGGCACGCCCGTGGCGTTGGCGTTCGATCAAATCGAGGGGACCATCCGCCTGGGCCCGGACGCGGTATCGACTTTCCTCGAGGTCATCACGAGTCTCTACAACGATGTCCCCGGGACGGTGCTTCTCATTTTTTGCCAAACGATGCATTGGCCAACTTTGCGAGAGCAAGTCGCCACCCACGTTCTCGATCGGCTCGAGGACACTCCACGCATCATCCTGAAGGGTCTCACCAAAGACGAAGCTCTGCTCATCGTCGAGACCCGAATGAAGCATTTCTGGGACAGCGTCGCAGAACGACCCAGCGATCCGTTGTTTCCGCTGTCGAAGGAACAAGTTCTCTTCCACGTGGTGGATCAGAACCTTCGCACGCCGCGCGCCGTCGTCCGCTACTTTCAGGCGCTGCTTCGAGAGGCTCCACCGCGAGGGGCGCCTGCGCCGATTCCGAAGGTCGACGTACCTCCGAAGGACATCATCCGGCGGAAGTTGGATACGCTCATGGATGAGGAGAAGCGAATCACCCGCCCACCCGATTCGCGGGCCGAGATCGCTCAGGCCGTCACGCACGATGTGTTCAAGCAAGCCTTGGACTCGAAGCGAAAGATCAAGGAGGCGCTCGTCGAAGAGGTATCCCTGCATCGGGCGCGGCGGTCGACCATCGAGGGCGTGCGCGTCGTTCTATCGCGGGACGGTGAGCGCAAACGCATCTACTTCGAAAGCTCGAACAGTCAGCACGGCAACTCGGCAGCGTCGACGATGCGGCGATTGTCCGATGTGCTCGAGACCAACCAAGCGGACATGGCGATGCTTCTTCGCGAAGAGACCTTTTCGTTGCCACCAGCGGCGCGCAAGGCCCTTGCGAAGATGACCCCACGCGGAACGGTAGTTCCTCTTGCGGTAGGGGAAATTGCAACACTCGCGGCCATCGAGTCGCTGCTCAATGCTGCGGCGGCAGGGGACGTGCCGGTGGATCGCAAGATGGCACTCGACCTCGCCGTCGAGCAGCTCGAGCCGAATCTGTCCATCGAAGGACGGATCGTCGAGAGTGCATTCCCCGTGCGGAGTGACGAAGCGCCGATCACGCTTCGCGATCCGCTGGAAGAGGAAGCCGATGAGCGGCCGCTGGCCGCGATCCTCGAGCACCTTCGCACCAAGCGAGCTTTCGAGCCGGCGGCGCACCTTGCCTCGACGCTCGGGCTGTCCGTCGAAACGGTGCACGCGGCCCTCAATGTGCTTGCGACGCGTGAGCTCGTGGAGGTCGTGGCCGATCGCAATCGATCCCCGGTGGCCCTTCTTCGGCCGGAGGCTTTGTCTCTATGAGTGATAGTTCCCTTTCCCTCGCCGACGTCGTGACCGCAACGCGCTGCCCGCGCCAGCTCGTACTCGCGCAACAAGGGCATCGCGTGGTTCCCCATAGTGCCGACACCTTCGGGCAAGCCGCGCACGATACGCTGCAGGTCATTGCCGCCAATGCCAGCAAGAACAAGGAGGTGGCCGCTCTACTCGAGAAAGGGTCGCCGGAGCCGCGTGCGGTCGAATATGCGCTATTTCGATTGGGTTTGGGCGAGGCGTACGCCCAGGCCAAGAAAGCCGCCAGCCGGGTCGATGGTGACGATCTTGCGCGATTCTCCGAGGCCGTGCATGACATCGCGCACCGGCTCACGCCGCTGGTCGTCGAAGCAGGGGGCAATGCGGCCTTCGCCGAGTCCGAAAACACGGTGAGAATTCCGCTCGACGGCACCACGATTGAAGGTGGGGTCGATTTGTTGTGCCGCTCGGGCGGACAGACCTGGATCTGGGATCTCAAGACGTATACGGGAACCGAGCAGGCCAAGCTCGAGCAGATGCGGCTCTATGGAATGGCGTATGCGGCCCAAGGTGGACCCGCCCGGATCTCGCTCGTCCACGTGGTGGACGAGCGGATTCAGGTCGATTCCGTGGCTCCTCCGCAGAAGGACGACAAGGAGAAGCTGCAAGCGCTGGCGCGGAATATGCGCATATGGCTCGATGGCGAACCACCGCCGGCTGCGCGCGATCAGGATACGTGCCGAGACTGCCCAGCGCGTGAGGCGTGCTGGCGCACGTGGGGGCGAACGCTCACCGACGAAGTGGACGAGGTGCGGCCGATAACGCGACCGCCGCCGGCGCTGGATCCTGAGATCGATTCGAAGGAGCCGATTCCCAAAGACATGGAGCATGATCCGTTGTGGATCGGAATGGTTCCCAACAAAGACCCGGCACGGCTCGAACCGCACGAGCTCGTGCGCCATGTGGCCGTCTTCGGTGCGTCCGGATCGGGGAAGACGTACCTGGCGAAGTCGATCGTCGAGGAAGCCGTGCTCGCGGGCATCCCGGTGCTTGCCTTCGATGTGCAAGGCGACATTTTGACGCTGGCCAAGCCGCTCGACGATGCGACCATCGAGCCAACCTTGCGGGCGCGCCGGGATAGGTATGTGGAGCGCGCGGAGTTTCGCCTTCTGACGCCGATGAGCGATGCAGGATTGCGCATTTCGCTCAATCCGCTGCGGTTCCCGTCGCGGGATATGCCTCTCGAAGAGAGCACGGTCTACTCCGAGGCGGTAACGGAGAATCTGCTCGGCCACGTACGATTGCCCGGCGGATGGCGCGACAACGCCGCCGCTTACCTCGCGGAGCGGATTCGCCACGCCATGAAGAAAGTGGATTCGCTGGCTATCGAGGACCTCATCAACGGAATTGCAGAGGACGAGGAACTCGACAATCCGCTCCTCGATGATAGGCAGCGAGCCAGGCTCGTTCAGGCGCTGCGCCTGCTCACCATGGGCTCGCGGGACCTGCTTTTCAAACTAGGGAGACCGTTCGACCTGGATGCCCTGCTCAAACCGAGCGTGCCAGGCAAGACGCCGCTCAATGTCCTTTGGCTCAACGGTCTAGGCGATCAGCAGAACAAAGAGAGCTTCGTCGCGATGGTCCTGGCCGACGTTTACGGCTGGATGTTGCGCCAGCGCGGCGGAGCGACGCCGCGCGTTCTCCTCTATTTCGACGAGATCGGGCCCTACATGCCTCCGCATGGGGAACCTCCTTCGAAGAAGCTTTTGAAGCGCATCTTCAAGGAAGGACGAAAATACGGGGTGTGCGGGCTGTTCTGCACACAGAACTTCACCGACGTCGATTACAAGGTCGTTTCCCAAGCCAACACGGTGGCCATCGGTCGCCTAAATGCCGCACAGGAGAAGCGAAAGGCCA
Source organism: Sorangiineae bacterium MSr12523 (assembly GCA_037157775.1). Lineage (NCBI taxonomy): Bacteria > Pseudomonadati > Myxococcota > Myxococcia > Myxococcales > Pendulisporaceae > Pendulispora > Pendulispora brunnea. Next base: position 419,547 of record CP089982.1, on the reverse strand, counting down.
TCGATACACTGGGCTCACCACCGAATTTCAACGTCAGCGGCGCGGTGGACAAGCTCATGAACTCGGCGACAGGCCGGTTCATCGTCCGTCGCTTGGACCAGCCTCCCCACTGGCTCCAAGGCCGAAGGCTCATGACACTGCACGGTCCCACCTGGGGCGAAGACGAAATCCGCGCTCACAACACGGGTAACCTCGAATGAGTCCTCGCGAAGCCCTCCTCGCCAAACTACGAAAGACCTTGGCGAGACCCGATACGGTTCTTCTCGTGGGCTCTGGCCCTTCATGTGCGGCCGGTCTGCCAGGCTGGTGGAAATTCCTGATGAACCTTGCCAAGTTCGTCGAAGACTGCGGGGAGAATGGCAAGATCGTTCGGGATGAAATCGGCGAGGTAGAGCACCAAATCACCGGAGATCCACTTCTCGCGGCCAGCTATGCTGCTACACAGCTGAATCCACGTGATTTTGGCCGGTTCATACGAGAGCAGTGCAAGGCCGGCAGTGTCCAACCCGCTGAGATTCACCGGACGCTCGTGAGGCTCGGCCCGACCTGCTTCATTACCACGAATTACGATCAACTCATCGAACGCGCCATCGACGAATACAGACCTGACGACCGCCCCCGCGTCGTAACCAATCGCCAACCCCTCGAGGTTGCGGACATCATCACCGCGCAGGCGCGCAATTTCATTTTCAAGTATCACGGCGACGTGATGGATGCCCAAAGCATCGTCCTGTCGCGAGAACACTACCGAAAGATGTTCGGGGAGTTTTCGCACGTCTTCAATGCCATCAAAAGCATTCTTGCTACGCGTCCGATGGTCATGATCGGATTTGGCCTCCGCGATCCGGACTTCCTTTTACTGAAGGACACGCTCGCCGCGACCCTGTCCGAGCATGCCGGCGAACACTATGCCATCATGTCCGGCTTCGACGAAGCCAAGCGTCGTTATTGGAAGCAAAACTACAACATCGACATCATCAATTATGACAACTCGGACGGGAAGCATTCCGAGCTTCTTTCGCTCCTCCAAGCCCTTCGGCAAGAACCAACCAAGACGAATCCGGGAGCATCGTCAAGCGATGAGCAACGCCTCAAACTCATGCGCCTCGCAGCGCGCATGAAGGAGGTGCGGCCGCAAAATGCTCTCGAGCTTCCGCTCAAAGTACGCCCGCGGACATCGCGGACGGCCAAGTCGTTCTCCAATGCGACGAAGACACTCGGCACATTGCCCGAGCTCCTGCGCACCCATGCGAAAAGCTTCGTCCTCACCGGGGACCCGGGCAGTGGAAAGTCATTTGCTCTCAAGGCCTATGCGGCAGACGTCGGGGCGGCGCTGAATGCGGCTTGCTTGGACGAATCGGCGGATATCGAGCAGAAAGCCATCGCGCTTTATGTCGACCTGGCGTCGTACGCGGGTGACTTGCGCGCCCTTCTGCAGGAACAGCTGCCCACTGGGCTACTCCTGGACGACATTCTGCTAAGTCGGCCGTGCTCTCTCCTACTCGACTCCGTGAATGAGATTCCGCGCGAGCACCAGGAAGAGTGGGAGCGCGATATCCTCAAGTTCGTCAATGCGGCGAATACCAAGGATTGCCGCCTCGTGCTCAGTGTGCGTGATGGGCACTCCATGGCGCGGCTCAATCTGCCCGTGTACACCGTGGACGGCATCGAAGAGTCATTCGTCGTGGCGCACTTTCGCGGGAGGAGGCTGCCGACCATTTTCGACCAAGGCGAAATGGTGAATCTTTTCACCAAGCCGTCATTCTTTTCCCTGGCATACAATCGCATCATCGACATCGATCGCGTCGTTACGGCGAACGACGTCTATGCGGCCCTATTTCAACACGTGAATGCACGGTGGGCGGCGACGCATCCGTCGAGACTCGACTTCGTTCCTCTGCTTTCAGGCATTGCCTTCGAGGCCATCAGCTCGGGTCGTGAATACATTCCGGTCGACGACATTCGCGAACGTTGCACCCATGCGCGCACGAATCTCCGCGGGGACGACGCCATCGATTTCCTCATGGCCGAGGGCATTCTCCTGGTTCGGCCTGGACTGCGGGTCACGTTCTTTCATCAATCCGTAACCGAGTTTCTGGCCGCCGTCGAAATCGCCAATCGCTATCGGCAATCGACCGAAATCATCGAAGAAATCCTGCGCGATCGGCGATGGGACCATGCCACACTTTTTGCACTGAGCTCCCTGCCCCGCGATACCGCCTCATCGCTTTTTGCACGCATCGTTCCCGTGGACATCGTTCTGGCATTGCGCGCGACCCAATTCATTCGCGACGGGCGGAATGCCATGATTGCGACCGTCCTGAAAGAAGTGCACCGCCGCGCGGAAACGTGGGCGGCCGAGAATGATCTGGAGCATATGCTCGATGTTGCCGATGCATTGGCCAGCGTTCACGTCGGACCGGAGCATCAGCGGGAGTTGGAGGCCCTTTCGCGAAGGGGCGGGCCCTTGGGTGGCGTGGCCGCGGGGCTGTCGTTCAAGATGACCTCCGACGAGAGCGCCATCATTGGCTTGTTGAACGGCTTCGACGATGACTATGGGTTCATCACGTCCTTGGTCGCCACCGTTCGCGACCAGGCCAATTATCCCTTCGTCCACGCGCTCATTTACTGGGTTCGCGAGAATTACCTCCCGAATGCCAGCCGCGGGCGGCGCCGCTTGGATGGCATTTCGCGGGTCGGAGAGCTCATTCAAGTTTTGCCGCCACGCGAAGCCGAAAAGCTCGTGCTCGAGTTCATCGAGGCCGAAGGCTACGTGCGCGAAGCGCTCTACGAGGGGCTCAAAGCGTGGGATGGCGCCTTTGCGCGAAAGCACCTCATGCAACTCATCAAACGCGGTGCCTACGATGCGGCTTGGGCGTTGCACACCAACCTAATGTATTATTCCTATCGAGCATTGCCCGCGGAATTCGAAGTCGACCCCGCCTTCGCCGACGCCATCGCCTCGGGAACGGCGGACGAGAGCGCGGGGCATTGGGCATTGCACGTTTGCAAGTCGCTGGTGGGCAAGAACCCGCAGTGGCGCGAAGCGCTCACACGAAGCGCCGAAACTCGGACGACGTCGTTCGGGCGAATGCTTCTCCAGGTTTACATTGGCGAGGACGAGGAGCGCACCAAGCCGATCCTCATGGAGCTCGTGACCTCGTCGCATCGATTGACCGATAGCCAGCGCCTGGCGCTGGGAAGAAGCCAGCCTTGGCGCTCGCTCCCACCCGATGCGGCCTTCGCCATCCTTCTCACCGAAAATTGCCGCATGTCCGAGGGCGTACTCTCCGCACTGGGCGGCGCGATTGACCGCACCGCGGCAAGGCCGTTCGCGCATCGGCCCTTCGCTTGGTGGCTCGAATGGATGCAGCGCTGCGAAAGCGCCAACGACGAACTGCACCGCACCTGCGCGCACCGCATCGGCGCCTTCCTCGCCAAGTCGGATTGGACGATGATTCGCATGATCTTGGAGCAATTCAATCGCGCCGACATCCCCGAATCCACGTTTCGCATGATTGGGAAACACATCGTGCCGCGCATGGCCGATGTCTCGACGCTGTCGCTGTCCGATGCGGCATTGCGCCGGCTCCTCGACAGCATCGGAACACCGACGTACGACGACGATATGGGACGCCCGCTTCTCGGACTCTTGGCGACCGAGGGCTTCGTCATTCATCAACTCCTACCACTGACCTTGCGAAAAGACCGCAGCGCGGCGGCGCAGCGGCATCTCGCTCGAATTCTCGAGGTCGCCGGTCGAAGGCACGGCCGGCGCTACGGAATATCGGGTTGACCGAAAATTCCAAGTAAGTAATGTCCGAGGGCTCACATGGCCCTTCACCCCTCTTCCCGTCCAGCGACGGATGGGCCGCTCGGGACCACCATCTTTGTCGATTTGCCAATTCGTCGTTAGAAGATGCCCTAGGTGAGCCGCATTTGCGCCAAGCTTTCGAGCGACATCGACGCGACACGGGCTTGAGCCGTTTTCGGCTCGAAGGCATCGCGAAAGCCGAGTAGAACGATTCCGATGAAACGAACATCGCTGCTCGCGCTATTGGCCATTGTCTGCACGTTGGACACCGGTGTCGTTTCGGCATCCACCGAGGCGTCGGCCGGCCATCGCGTGGCCGTATGGGGACCGAGCATGACCACGGGCGGCCCGGCGTTCAACCATCAGACGATTCGGATGGTTGCACACACCAGCACCGGTGGTGCGGGGCTGCGTATTCATCTTTCGAATTTGCGCGGCACCATTCCGTTGTCCGTCGGTGCCGTGAGCATTGGTTTGCAGGAGCAAGGCGCCGCCGCAGTTGCGGGCTCTCTGCGCGCCGTGCGATTTCGCGCCCGGGAAAGCGTCTCCATTCCTGCCGGTGCGGAAGTCGTCAGCGATCCCATCCCCATGGCGGTCGACACGGAACAGAATGTCATCGTCAGTTTGTACCTGCCCGATCCCACGGGCTCGGCCACGTTTCACTCGTCGGCCTTCCAGACGGCCTACGTGTCCGGCGATGGCGATCACACGACCGAAGAGGGCGCGTCCAGCTATGGCACCACGCGCACATCTTGGTACTTCCTCTCGGGACTGGACGTCCTCCCGTTCGAGGCGCGCGGCACGGTCGTAGCGTTTGGCGATTCGATCACCGATGGATCCATCACCCCCACCGGGGCCAACCGTCGCTGGCCCGACGCACTCGCGCGGCGCCTCGCCGGAGATCATCCGATGGCCGTGGTGAACTCCGGCATCGGAGGAAACCGCGTCCTCACGGATTCGCCCACGCTCCGGCAGGGGATCCGCGCCCTCGCGCGCTTCGACCACGATGCCCTGGCCTTCCCTGGCGTGCGCGACATCATTCTCCTGGAGGGCATCAACGACATTGGCAACAACGCCGGCCCCAACGGCACTCCCATCACCGCGCCCGCGTTGATTGAGGGGTACCGCACATTGATTGCCAAGGCCCATGCAGCGGGTGTCCGCATCATCGGCGCCACGATGCTCCCGTACAAAGGTGCGGGCTATTACCGCGACACGGGGGAACTCGTCCGCCAAGAGGCCAATGCGTGGATCCGCACCAGTGGCGCCTTCGACGGCATCATCGATTTCGATGCGGCCATTCGCGATCCGCAAGATCCTGCGGTCATGCAATCGAGCTACGATTCCGGGGACCATTTGCACCCGAATGCAGCCGGTATGCAGGCCATGGCCGATGCCATCGATCTCGCGTTGTTGCAGTAGCGCGGGCTCTTCAGCCTGGCTCGCGCAGCGCGGGTGAGAAACAAAGTTTCACGTTGCACGAAGTGCGGTATGTCGCATAGTTCGCCGCAAACCGAGGGACGCTCTCGCTAAGAATGTGCGAGTGGCGTCGAAGGGAACACGTGAAATCGATTTACCATGCATGGGTAGCGGCGTTCGCGCTCGCGGCAGCCGCCTGCGGTTCTGCGTCCGACGACGCAGAAGACGTTTCGACGCAAGATGATGCACTTGCCGGAGAGTTTCGCCTCGAAGGGTTCGACGAGACCTTCATCGCAGGCGACGATCTGGGCAAGCTCGCTGTCTTCCACGTCGGAAGCACCTTTTCCAAAAAGAGCATCGCCACGCCAGCCGAGGAAATGCCGCTGGCCATGCGCACGCACGGCGCGAAGTTCTATCTCCTCTATTCGGGAGGCCGGCTCCTCGTCGTGAATGCCAGCACGGCCGCCCTCGAGCAGACGATCACGCTGCCGGTCACCGATCCTGCGGATTTCGAGTTTGCCAGCGACACCGCGATCTACGTCTCGGAGAAGTCGCAGGCCAAGGTCGTTCAAATCGATCTTCCGTCCCGCAAGGTGAAGGCGAGCATCGACCTTGGCTCGTTCAAGAGCGCCGGCGGCTCGGTGGAGCCGCGCCGGTTGTATTGCAATGGCAACGTGCTCTTCGCCCAGGTGGCCCGCACGAAGGCGAATCATCGCCCCGAGCAAGGCGCGCTGGCCGTGGTGGACACGCGCTCCAATGCCGTGAAAAAGAAGATCGAGCTGGAGCTCCCCAAGGCCGACGGCGCGGGCAAATATTCCGGCCTCGAGCCCGATCTGCCCATGGTGCTCGATGCAAAGCGCAATTTGCTATTGGTCACGGCCATCGGCGTGCGGCCGCAGGACACGGGCATGCTCTTTCGCATCGACACGAAGGGCCTCGCGGTGCACGACGTGAAAGAAGCCCAAAGCGGCTTTCAGGGTGCGGTGTCGTTCCGTGCACCTTACAGCGATCTGTTCATCATTTACCATACGAGCACCCCGACGACGTCGACGCATCTTTTCTCGGCCCTCGTCAAAGCCGATGGCACCATTCAGGACCGCACCGGCTCGTTGGTCGACGCGTTCGATGGGATGGATGCCGTGGATATGAACGCGAAGGGCACGCTGGTCGCATTGGCCAATACGTGCATCACTGGCTTCTGCACCAAGGGTGCGGGTGTGAACTTCGTCGATGCGAAGACGCGGAAGGTGCTGCCGAAGCTCTTGGCCAGCGAAATGGGCTTCGAGCCCACGTTCGTTCTCTTTCACTGATTCGCACGCGACGATCTCACGATGGTTCGCGGCGTCGCCGGCGCATCAAGAGTACTCCGATGCCGCATGTCAGCGCCGCGATGCCAGAGAAGACGTTCCCCGCCGGCGAGACGCTGCATCCACCGGAGTCGGAACTGGAGTCCGCCGAAGAAAGTCGCTTGTCCGTCAATGCGGCGAGCGCATCGATCTTTCCGCGTCCCCATGCCGTATTCGGCAGATCCTGGACGCCCTCGGGTTTGACCGCCGTGCGATCGAGAATGCCCCGCACGTCGTCGACGGTGAGCTTCGAATCACGTTGAAGTAAGAGCGCCACGACGCCGGCCGCCATCGGCGAGGCCATGCTCGTCCCCTGCATGGCCACGAAGCCATCGGTGCCTGCCTTGACGACTTGCTTCGGGTCCTCCGGTGCGGAAGGATTCAATGCCGCGACGAGCACCTCACCGGGTGCGGTGATATCCGGCTTCGTCGCTGCCGCAGGATTGCGCATGGGACCATGGCTCGAGAAGGTGCTCAACGCCCCGATCGTGACCAGTGCATCATCCGGGCCGTCCTTCTGCAATTGCGGTTGCCCATCGCTCGACGTCCACGAATTGCGCGACACGAAGGATCCGACGGCAAGCACCTTGGCGGCCGATGCGGGCGAGCCAATGGTCATGTTGCTGTCGACCGTCACACCGGGCGCCTGGCCCGAGGCAATGAATCCGCCTTGTTGTGTCGTATCGATGAACGCATCGAAATGCCCATTTCCGGTGACCTCGAGAAGCCATATCGCGCGGCCTTCCATCTCGTCTTTGTTTTCGTCGGCCAGGCTGATCGCGATGTTACGCGGCCCCGCCGGCGAGGCCGTGCCCGCGCCAGCGACGGGGCCCAACTCCAGCGAGGCTGCGGAGAGCTTCGTCGCCGGCAACTGGGTTCCAATCGTAACAGGGTTGGAGAACACGGGCGCACCGCTGGTCTGAAGTCCGACGCGCACCGACAGGGTCACGTTCGAGTCGGTCCAAAGATTGGCGCTTACCTGCACGATGTCCTTTTTCGTCTCCGGGTCCTCCGTGTGCCCCGGAAGGAACTTGAGAACGATGGGGCTCGACGACGCGGTCGCCGATGCATGCACCACGACCGGCGTACCCTCCAGCGGGTTCACGCTTCCCCCGCCTTCGTTGCCGGCCGCCGCGACGATGATCTTTCCAGGCCCTGAAAGGTTGTCGAGGCACTTGTCGCCCAGCGACGAGCCATCATGCGGTCCAGAATGTTCGCCCAAGCTGAGGTTGACGACCGCAGGCTCCTTCAGCGCGTCGGCCTGCTTGAAGAGATACGCAACGGCGTCGCACATACTGGTGCTCAGCGCCTCGACGTCATCGGAAATACCTGGTGGATTGCCGATCTCCACGAAGGCGATGTCCGCTTCCGGGGCCACACCGACGTACGATGCGCCAGGAACGGGCCCGCCCGCTGCGATGCCGGTCACGTGCGTTCCATGCGCTTTGATCGACTGGTAGGTGCATGTCTTGTCGTCGATCTGCGCGGCCGTACACTCGGTGCCGTACGAGAATCCCGCCGGCGCCGCGCCCACGCCCGCCTGATTCCAAATGGCACGCACGCGCGTCGTGCCGTTGGCCTTCTTGAAAGCCGCATGCTGTGGCTCGAGTCCATCGTCGACCACGCCCACGAGCACGCCCGCACCCTTGAAGAAGCCGGGAAGCGGTTTTGCGCCGGCATGCACTTGATCGGCCTTCACCGCGGCGAGGGCCTTGTCGAGCTTCCGCCGCAGCGGGACACCACCTTCGAGCCTCGTCACGGGGGCAGTATTCGCAATGGCCGCGATGGCTTCCTTGGATACGCGTGCGGTCATGACATCGCCCGCCACAGTCCCGACGGTACCGCCCGCCGCCACCACGTTTCGCCGCGTGGCTTCGGGATCCTTCGATTCGACGAAGATCGATATCGTCTTCGACGATTCGGGCTTTTCAGCCGGGCCCGCTGACAATGTGCGCGCGCGCAAGGCTGCATCGAGTTTGGACCATCCCGAGACCGTCAGCCCGGTTTGGGCCACCGCGGGGTCGACGTGGTCGCCCGTCTGTTTCGTATTCGTCGGATTCGAGGAATCGGAACAAGCCACCGCGACCCCGCCAAGCAAGCACAGAAGGATAGTTCTCTTCATCGAAGATAAGACGCTCTCCGTCCGCTTCCGTCGCGCAAATTCGTTGTCGCGGTGCGCGTCGATTCATGGCAACTCGCCGAATCGCGGTCTCGAAAAACCGTTCACAAAAAAGAACCCAGCGCCAAAAAAAAGCGCTGGGCTCTTGCCATTCCGCTGGTCGGAAGGTGTCACCAGATCTTGACGCGCTTATCCGGTGCCAAATACAGAGGATCGTCCGCTTTGACGTCGAAGGCTTTGTACCAGGCGTCGAGGTTGCGAACGACGCCATTGACCCGATAGAGCGCCGGCGAGTGCGGATCGGTCAGCACTTGGTTGCGCAGGGCCTGATCGCGATAGAGGGCACGCCACACTTGGGCCCAGCCCAAAAAGAAGCGCTGATCGCCCGTGTATCCGTCGAGCGTGGGGGCAGGCTTTCCTTCGAGGGAGAGCTGATAGGCTTGGTACGCGACGGTGAGGCCGCCCACGTCACCGATGTTTTCACCGAGCGTCAGCCGGCCATTGACCTTGATGCCGGGGAGCGGCTCGAACATGGAATATTGCTCGGCCAAGGCATCCGTGCGCTTTTTGAATGCTTCGATATCGGCCGGTCCCCACCAGGTGCGGAGCACGCCCTTCGCATCCGACTTGGCGCCCTGATCGTCGAAGCCGTGGCCCATTTCGTGGCCGATGACGCCGCCGATGCCACCGTAGTTGACCGCCGGATCGGCCTCGGGATCGAAGAACGGGGGCTGGAGGATTGCCGCCGGAAAGACGATTTCGTTGAACGTCGGATTGTAATAAGCGTTTACCGTCTGCGGCGTCATGAACCATTCGTCGCGATCGCTCGGCTTACCGAGCTTCGCCCGCTCGTATTCATGGTGCCATACCTGGCTGCGACGCTTGTTCCCGAAGGCATCGCCCACCGCGACCTGGAGTGACGCGTAGTTCTTCCACTTGACCGGATATCCGATCTTCGGGCGGAAGGTTGCCAGCTTCTCGAGCGCGACCTTCTTCGTCTCCGCGGTCATCCAATCCACGGACTGAATACGCGCGGCGTATCCTTTGCGCAGATTCTCGACGAGGCGGTCCATCTCCGCTTTCGCCTTGGGCTGGAAGAAGCGCGCGACGTACAGCTCACCTACCGCGTCACCGAGAGCGCCATTGACGGCGCCAACACCACGCTTCCAGCGCTCACGCTGTTGCGGCTGCCCATTCAGGGTGCGCCCGGTGAAATCGAACACCTCGTCGTCGAGCTGCGTCGGCAGCACGTCGGCCGATGACCGCAAGAAGTGGTACGTCAGGTAGGATTTCCACGTGGGGATCGGCGTCGTGGGGAAAAGCTGCGCCAGCTTTACGACCGCGGTGTTCTCCGCCACGATCACCGACGGCTCGCTGCCGTAGCCTTGCGCGTCGAGGTACACCTTCCACGGGAACTGCGGTGCTTCCTTTTGCAGCTCGGCAATCGTGCGCGGGTTGTACGTCTTTTCGCGCTCCCGACGCTCGGCAATCGGCCAGTGGCGCTCGGCAATTTGGGTCTCCAGCGCGAGAATGGCTTTGGCATTGGCGGCGGCCTGCTTGTCGCCAACCATCGCGAGCACCTTGGTGACGTGCGCAAGGTACTTCGTCCGGATTTCCTCGAACTGCTTTTCCTTCTTCAAATAGAACTCGCGATCGGGCAAGCCGAGGCCGCCTTGGCTGACGCCGACGACGTAACGATCGGGGTTCTTGTCGTCGAGGATGACCTCCATGTCGATCGGCGTCTTGACGGGCAGATCGGGACGTCCCATCAGCTTCACGATGTCGACGAGGGTCTTCGCCTTGGCGATCGCCTCGAGATCGGCCTTGGCGGGGGCGAATCCCTTTTGATCGATGGCGGCCGTGTCGAGGTAGGCGGCATAAAAGTCGGCGACCTTCTGCGCATTGTCGCCTTTGGTCGACTTGGACTGGACCTGCTCGTCGAGAATCTTGCGCACATTGGCATCCGACTCTTCGCGAAGCTGGTCGAACACGCCCCACCGCGAGCGATCTGCGGGGATCTGCGTATCCTTTTGCCAGCGGCCTCCGGCGAACGCGTAAAAGTCCTTGCCCGGTTTGACCGTGGTATCGGCACCCGCCATGTCGATGCCGAACGTGCCCAGCTTGGGCTTTCCGCGCGGGGGCGCCGGCGGCGGCGTCGGTGCGGGCGTTTCGACCGGCTTGGCCGCGGCCGCTGTCGAGGGAGGGGGCGCAGGGTCCGCGCACGAGGCCATGCAGGCGAGGGCCGAGAGACACAAAAACAGGCGATTCCGACTCATGGAACGACTCGTAGTAGGAGACGGGTCGCGACGCAACGGGGCCGCTTGGACTACCGAGAATCGCCGACGCGATTCCGTTCGAGGTCCCCCTCCGTCCGCGTCGCCTCGGGCATGCGAGCATGCGCGTCATTGACGATTTCGAGCCGCCGTTTCGAATCACCGTCCGGCCGCGCTCGATCGACACAGGCCATCAAGACAACGTATCATCGGCTTCGGACCAAAGGAGTTCCTTGCCTTGATAAAGGCACCGCTCGGGGGCCAAGGCTTCGAATATGGCGTTTTCGTCGCCGAATTCGATGATGAGCATTCTTTGAATCAGGTCATCGCTGAGGCGCAACGCTTTCATGGCCTCGAGTTCCTGCGGCTCGCCGGATTGCCCGAGGGTGTCGAAGTACTCGGCCGCCTTGGCCACGCCGGCCATGGACCATCCGTCGAAGGGGCAGCAGGCGCCCTGAAAGTAGTGACCGCCGTCGCATCGAAAGAACAATCTTTTCATGTGCCGCCCCGGCGGTGCGTCGCTGGTGGGTTTCCAGGGTGTGAGGCTGTTTCGATCGATGATGATCGCTGGCTCGCATTCGGGCCTCTGAAGCACCTTGAATCGTTGGCCATCGGGCTGGACCAAGATCCAGAGGAAAGGAATATGCGCCTGTGGTTCGCCAGCCGGAAAGGAGCCAAGTACCCCCGCACCCAAGATGCGCGCAATGGCTGTCGCCAAGTCCACATCCGAGTGAATGCGCGAGGGTCGATATGGGAAGACGCTGAGCTCTTCGGGATAGTCGTGGCCCTCCAGGTAATTCTCTTCGAAGTACACGGATGCAGCGCCCTCCGTTCCACCGCCGATGGCGCAAACTTCGCTCGGCGGAATCTCGAAAATCTTTGCAAGCAATCGGCGAGCTTCACCCCGCCCCAGGCGACGCGGCAAAAGAATCGAAAGCGCTCTACTCTGACTCGCGGTCACGAAATATCCCCCCATCCACCGATTATGACTTGGGTTGCTTCAACGGATCACGCCATTCGGCATTGGCGAAATTCGCAACGTCACAACCATGAAAATCTGTCGAGCACTTCTACGCCCGAGGTTCGCCTGCGGTCGATAACGGCCAAGTCTGTTTCATCATCGTCGATGACGAGGGCAGTTCGCGTCGTCCTATCGACAATCGCGACCCCATCATGGTCCCCGCCAACGAGTACAAGCACGTAACGTCGTGTCGGGTCCATGTTTCAACTGCACCATTATGAACGTGTTCGCATGTCGAGCCAATAGCAACCGAGGCAGATTCGAAGAATGCATAGGTAATCCGCCCCGAGAGACAAGACGCTCGTGAATGGCGGTTCCTTTTCGCGCAAGTTGCGCGTCGCATCGCTTCAGGCGAGAGTCGTCCGCTAGCGGCAATCGTTCCGTAAAATGAGATGGAGCCCAAGTCGCCTGGTCGAGTTGGTACATGACGGTTGACGCCAGCACCAGTGTCCGTTCAATGCATCAATAAGAATTAGATATATTACATGTCCGCGATTTGGACACGACAAGACCTTTGGTCCTGCGTTTCTAAAACGTCGACCATCAACGCTCCGGGGTCGAGCCCGAATCACGCAGAGCGATATCGAAGTATGCCCAAAGATGAACAGAAATGACGATGATGGGCTCCAAGCCATCCAGTCACCAGGCACTGCCCCTGCTCGATGCGTGCGACCAAGGTATTCATTACGGCGCGCGTCGTTCGGAAACCTTGCTCCGCATACCGGACACCGTCGCGACGCCGTGGTTCTGACATCGGTTGTCCGAACGTCCGTTCGGCGTACATGTCCTTTCGAAGCGCGGCTTTTCCCCTCTTCCATGCGTCCATTTCAAATGAGGGTCGCCGGACGGCGGCGCGCGATAACGCGCAGCGTCGCTCCGTGCTGCGCACCATCCGTCATAACGGATCGCTGATGAGCATAACGGAACAATGTGCTGGAAAGCGCACCGCGTTTGCGCAAATCCTGCAGCGAGCATGCCCCCATCCGCCATAGCGGATTGGTGGAGAGCATAGCGGAGCAATGCGCGCCAGAACGCGGGCAAACATTTGCGCAACCCCCTGCTGTCAGCATAAATGAGGAGCGTCGCGCGTAAGGTGCTAATTAAATGAATACCTCTTATACATTATGCGCCAGACAGCTCATTGGTGCGCTCCGAGAAGTCGTCCACGCCACCCCAACGGCGGCGGCCGTTTCGAGCGGAGAGAGGGCGCGTCGCGTTGCGGACGTGCTCGCGACATTTCTTCGCCAGCCGGATTTGCTCAGCCCCGAGCAACTCGAGGCCGATCCGAAATCGTACCGTCAGCACCTTTTGCATGTGGAACCAGGTGGCGCCTTTTCGGTGGTGGCGCTGGTGTGGCTTCCCGGCCAGCAGACCCCCATTCATGATCATGTCTCGTGGTGCGTCGTGGGGACGTACCGCGGACAAGAAGAAGAAGTGCGCTACGAACTCGTGGGTGCGGGGGGCGATGCGCACCTCGTCCCGACGGGCTTCGCGTTCAGCCCCACGGGGACCACGGCGTACCTGACGCCACCGGGCGACATTCACGCGGTGCGCAATGGGACCGACGGCAAGGTCGTCTCCATCCATATTTACGGTGCGGACGTGTCCGCGTGCGGCGGGACGAGCATTCGCCGCCGCTACGACCTGCCCGTGCGGCCGCCCGCCGATTGGCATTGAGCGAACGCTACGCCGCGCCGACGATGCGCCGCACGAGCGATGCCTTGCTCACCGCGGCGCCACGGTCCTGAGCGAGCGGCGAGATCGCTTGCAAGCGCCGCAAAATCTCCGCGCGCGCCTTGGTGTACTCGTGTTGCTCGAGCGCGTGCCCATGAATGCCGTACCGCTCCCACGCACCGCGGACGGCGGCCTCGGGAAGCGGCGACTCCATGGTCGCAGGCAGCGACGTGAGTGCCGCGCGCAGCGCGTTCAAGACAGGCGTGCCACCCTGGGCGACGCACCATTCGACGACATCCCAACCATGCGCCGCGTGGCGACCTTCGTCGGCGGCAATCTCTTTCAAAATGGCGCGAATCTCAGGAACTTCGCAGCGCTTGGCCAATTTGGCAATGATGCGCGCCGACACGCCCTCGTGCAGCGCCCCGTCGATCAATGAATCGACGGCCAATTGAATCAACGCCATTCCACGAATTCCCACCAGCGTACGCGCGCGTTGCGCCTCCGGAAATGGCCCCGGCCCCTCGGCGCGACCGTCCAACGCCCTCGCCAACGAGAAGCAAAGCTCCGTGTGGCGTACCTCGTCGAGCGCGTCGCGGTTGGAGGCTGCGATCAGCGACGGCGGCGCGCCAAGTGCCATGAGATCCAACGTGAGCCGCGCAAACGCTGCCACGGACGCGTGCTCCGTTCGGCCATTCTCACGCCATTGCGCCGCCAGCCCTGCCCGCGCTCTCTCGTCTTCGATGGCGCGCGCCATCCCCTCGACGGACGCTGTCGATGTCACACTGGCCCACGTGGGCCCTTCTTCGATGCGCGCCAAGAGGACGCGTCCAAAGCGGCGCAGCTGACGTCCGCGCTGGAACTGCAGCGTGGAGAGCATCGCCAAGAGCGCACCCACACCCGCCACGAAGAGATTTCCCAGGAGTGAACATACGAACAGAATCGTGGAAGCCTTCCCAAGCGGAGGGCCTTTGATCGCAAAGCGAATACCTCGCCCGAATCCGACCAACGCCACGAGGCCTGCCAGCGCGAGGCCGTAGGTTCCTCGCACGTGCAGCTCCGGCCGAGCCATTAGCCACAACGTGCACGCGGCAATGCCAAGGGCCGCCACCAGCCAAAGAAGCGTCTCCCTTGCCCAATGACGTCTTGGCACGGACGGGGCCGGCGCAGCCGCTGCGACCGGAGCAGCATATGGATTCATGCCGCTTATACGCTTGGGTGCGCCGAATTGTTCTTATGCTCGGTGCGTTCCATTGTCACTTTCACGTCTGCGAGGATCTGCTCGATGGCCCGGGTGATGGTGGGCGCCATCTCGTGCGGAAGAAGATCCGCAATCCAGACGAAACGACACGCGTGCGCCCCATCTGGGAATACCTGGGCCGAAGCATTGTGGTGCGTCATCGATGTACCCACGACGCTCCACGCCACGCGGCGCGCCGCATCGTCGACGTCCACGATGAGCTCGCGCACGGTCATGCCGCTGCTGAATGTGACCATCCGCGCTTGCCCGCCGTCTTCGAGCTGGACGTTGGTAACGAGCCCGGGTGCAAGCCGCGTGTGAATGGCACCTATGTCACGCAGCGCGTCCCATACGGTCTCGGCGCGTGCCTGGATGAGAATCTCTCGATGAATGGAAGCCATGGCTTTCCTCCGATCTGCGACCAGGTTAGGGACGGCACCTGCGGCAGACTTGGAATAAGTTGCTCTTCGAGGGCCGAGCCGTTCCGACTTGGGTGCAGCCATTGCAGGTCACCATGGTGGAGGCGAAACCATGGCCAACATCGCGCATCCTCGCCTGCACGGCGAGCCCGTCGTTCGAAAGCACGACCCTGCTTACCAGGCCTACCAGATTCTGCACTGCGGCTTTGCAGTGCTGCCCATCATTGCAGGTGTCGACAAGTTTTTGCATTTGCTCGTGAACTGGGACCAATACCTCGCACCGCCCATTGCTCGCATGTTGGGCAGCGGCGCGGGCACATTCATGCTCGTCGTCGGCGTCGTCGAAATTGCCGCCGGCGTGCTCGTTGCCCTCAGGCCCAAAGCCGGCGCGTATCTGGTAGCCGGCTGGCTCGGAGCCATCATCATCAATCTGCTTCTCACGCGCCAATACTTCGACGTCGCGCTCCGCGACTTCGGCCTTTACCTCGGCGCGTTGGCGCTCGGCCGATTGAGTGCTGAATACGACCACGCCGCTGGGGAACCGAGCACCTCGAGAATCTAGGAGCTCCGCAGGGCCTTCGCGTCGTCGATGGCCCTGCTCACGCGATACCGTAACGAAGGCGAGCGGAAGACGACCTGGTTCATCGAGGGCGTGACGAAGTTTCACCGTACGGTGGAGACTTACGTGAACACCTTGCTCGCGCGTGGATTTCGGCTCGATCATCTGGGGGAGCCGGGCCCCGTCGACGATGCCTTGGCGAAACGACCTGCCTTGGACCAGGAGAACCAGCGCCCGCCCATTCTCGTACTCGCGGCGAGTCGACCGCGCGAGTGATTCGAGTAAGATCTCCGATTGCTAACGAGACTCGACCGAGTACATCTGCTTGTGCGAGTGTGCCTCGAACGTCGCCAACGCGGCATCGGCCTCGCAACGCGATGTGAAGGTTGCAATGACGTATCGAAGCCCATGATCGTCTTGCCGAACGAGGCGCCACGCGCGGGGCGCCTCGTTCAACGGATCCGGTACCCACTTGGAAAGCTGCTCGATTGCAAGGGGCAGATGAAAGCAAATGTGCTCGAAATCGCGATTGTTCGCATGTATTTCGATGTTGGCCATGTCATGCTCGTCCACCACCATCCCGGTCCCATCCGGTCGAAGATGAAATTGCCAAACCACGATCTCCATACCGCATCGGGCACGCACGACCCACGCATCGAACGGCCCCAACCCATTGGAGTCGAGATCGACTCCGTCGGGTTGCCCCAATGCATCCACCAACCGTAGCCGAGTCGCTCGAAAATTGAAAAGAGGGGGACTGGTCCAGTCGACGCCTTTGCCGGGCGGCATCATGGCGACTTCGCATTCATTCGAGCGACACTTTGTTTCGCGGTTTCCAACGATTGGACACACCAGGTAGCGCGATCGCGATCGGTGATGTGGTGGTCGGCCGGCCACACGATCCAAATTCCGTTGATGATCTTGTATTGCGTTCCGTAGAGTTGCGGTTCCAGGCGCGACATGTGGTACCGATCGCGGGACGCCGCGACGAGCCAGCGAGCTTTGACGAAATTGGAATCCAATTCGACGGCGTGCCTCGCGAAGTGGAAGGCCGTAGCATGGCTCGATTCGTCGATGCCGTGCTGAAAGACCATGGCAGCATGGTAGTAGTCGTCCGCCGTGCGCAACTGCTTCGCCGCCTCGAGTTGCCTCACGCGTTCACGGCGGGCGGCGTCGCGCGGATTGACCACCTTCCAATCGATTTTTTCCGGTGCAGCGCGCCGGTCGTCCTGGTCAGCATGGTAAATGTCACGCAACTCGCCGTTGATTGAGTTCAAGTACGCCGCGCAAGCCGGTTTGAACTCCGTGACGAACGAGGCCCATTGCGGGTCATCGGCAAGCTCTCGCTGTAGGTTGGCGTTTTCGATGGTGTCGTCGCAATACGAGGCGCTCGTTTCGAGTCCTTTTCGAAAGAGGGCAATGGCTTCCGCACGGTGGCCAGCTTTCAATTCGCAGCCTGCCGCGCTGACGAACGCATCGGCCTTCGCACGGCCGGATGCGTGCTCGCTCGCGCGCAGGGACAGACTGGTGCAATCGGAATATCGCTTCTCTACGTACGCGGTGGTGGCGGCTTGTGCATCGAGCATCCACCCTTCCACCCCGACTTCCCGATGCGCCGTCGCGGCGGGCCGGGCTCCGCAGGCCGATAAACCCAACATCAAGGCAAGCCACCATTTCATGAAGGATCCACCTGGGTGCGCAGGGCACGGTATGCCCTGGAAATTCGCTGTACGTTGGACATGTTCAAAAGCAAAAGAACCACATTGACCATGCTCAGTCCAATGGCCCCAAGCCCCGCCAATGAAATGACGAACAAGAGTGACGCGCCCGAGGCCAGCAGACTAAAAAACGCCGCGAACAGCCCCACGATGACGAAAGGGATCTTACCTTTGACGATGCCCCAGGCCACCGTCAAATAGAGAATCCCCATGACGAACAGGAGTCCGAGAATCGCGGAGAGCACCGGCCCCGGGCGTGCACTCCAAGCGGACATGGCCACGAAGAACTGCATCACGAGAAACAGATCCACCAACCCCGCCAAAAGCGACGCGAGCCCCGCCAGCTTGAGAAGGGGCGGCGGCAAAGTCTGCACGAACAGGTCGGCCGAATCGCCCTCGCCGCCAGGTGCTGAAAGAGAACGTGGCACCTCGTACGGATTGTGAGCCATGCGATGGGATCTACGTGAGAACACCGTGGGTCGCCACCGCGACCGCGCGCTTTGGACGACACTACGGGATTTTTCGCGACGCCGCGAAAGAAGTCCTCGTCTCGCGGTCCGTTGCACTCCGCCGGGGAGCTTGGACATGAGGTCCGCAGGCTGTTAAATGCCTAGAATGCTACCTTATCTTCGTTCGCTTGGCCTTCTCACATTCCCATTCGCTCTTCTGAGCGTGTACGCATGCAGCAGTTCGGATTCCCCATCCAATGGCGATCGCGATGCGGCGCCGCCCGCCATCGATGCTGGGCCGGACGCGCACCACGAGTCAGACGCACACCCGAATGACGACGCCGTTTGCCCGAACCAGCGCATCGAGCAGACCAGTGCCGGCCCTGTCATCGTCTGCGATGACGGCTACCCGACACCGCCCTATTTGCATGTCCCCGCACCTCGTCCGCTCGAAGGTGGCAATCGAGAAGTGGTGGGCGGCATTGCATCCGCGACGAGCTTTCGCGATGCGCAGGGCAACGACTATGCATTGCCCGATGGCATGGCCAGGGCGGAGACGTGGGACAAGGCTTCGCATGAATACCAGGCAGACCACCTCTATCGCGCGACGGTCGATTCGGCAGGCAAGGTGACGAAGCTCGTTCGCTTTGCGAAGGCTGCGGATGCCCTCTTTTTCCGCAACTGGGAAGGGCGCGCCTTCGAGGGGAAAATCGCCAAACGCGTCGGCGACCAATACGAGACGACACCGAGTGTGCCCGTTCGTCTTCGCATCACGGAGGTACGCGAAGGCCTGCCCCCGGGTTGGTCGGCCTACGAAAATGGCGTTTTCGTGCCACTCGCTCCGTACAATCCCGTGCATACCGTGGCCGTCGTCGAGAACATCGACCACGCTCTCACCAGCGCCAATGGCCCGTGCTTGGCGCCCCTCTCCGCCCTCGGTGCGGAGGATCCGGGCATCAAAGCGACAGTTCGGCTCGTGCGCGTGCCGAGCATGCACTCGCCGGGCGCCAACACCGTGGTCGTCGTCCTCGAGTCCAGCTCGAAGATCCCGACCAACATGGCGCATACACTATGGGCCGGCCCCGCCGACCTTATATCTGCGTCAGGCAAGGTCCCCGGCGACTTCAACGCCGCGCCGCACGGGGCACCGCAATACGGCATCGGCCTCAGCATGGCCCCCGTGACGGGCGGCGGTGCGGCCTGCACGCGCTGATGGTACCCTCGTGCGGCATAGCACGGAGGAAATCCCATGCCGCACCGCGACCGACGACGCTCGATCTTCCGCCTTGGCAGGGCAGTCCTCGTGACGATGGCCTGCATCGCATGCAACCAGAAGCCCCCCGCGGATGCATCGAGCGCCGCCCCCTCCGCTGCCCCCTTGCCGACGAGCCAAGCCGCCGGCCAACCGCCTCCCCTCCCCGGCCAACGAGAAGGCGATTACACGATTCGCGACTTTCGCTTCGCAAGTGGCGAATCCATTCCCGAGCTCCGTTTGCACTACACGACTCTGGGCAAGCCCCACGAAGGCGCGAACGGAGCCGTCGACAATGCCGTATTGCTGCTTCATGGCACCACGGGGCGCGGGCGGCAGTTTCTCACGGACTCGTTCCGCAGCGCGATGTTCGGGGCTGGGCAGCCGCTCGATACGTCGAAGTATTACGTCATCATGCCCGACAATGTCGGCGCAGGGCAATCATCGAAACCGAGCGAAGGCCTTCACGCCCGCTTTCCGCATTACGCCTATGCGGATATCGTCGAGCTCCAGCATCGCCTGGTGACCGAAAAGCTCGGCATATCGCATCTCCGTTTGCTTCTGGGCACGTCGATGGGTGGCATGCACACGTGGCTCTGGGCGGAGAAGTACCCGGACATGATGGATGCGGCCGTGCCCATTGCGTGCGAACCGACGCGCATCCTCGGGCGGAACCTCCTCTGGCGACGCCTGATCGTCGAGGCCACCAAAGGCGATCCGCAATACAATGGCGGCGAGTACACCGCACAGCCCAATGGCTTTCTCGCGATGATGCCGCTCTTTTACATGATGACCGACAACCCCGGGCACCTTCAGCAGGCCATTCCGAGCATCGAAAAGGCCACGGCCTTCATCCACCCCGAAAAGGGATTCGGCGATCGCAGTGGTGCGCAGCTCGATGCAAACAACCTGGTCTATGCGCTGGATGCTTCACGTGACTACGATCCGGAGCCGGATCTCCAGAAGATCAAGACGAAGGTGCTGGCCATCAACTTCGCCGACGACGAGCTCAATGCCGTGTCGCTGGGGAATCTCGCGCGGCTCGTTCCACGCGTGCCGGGGGCGCGCTTCGTCATCGTTCCCGCGGGCGAACGCACACGCGGGCACATGACCCAGTTGCTCGCCTCCGTATGGCAAGAGCATTTGATAGCGTTCTTGCGTGAGCTGAACTGAAGTCTTTTCGGGACACTCGGAAGGGGCTCGCGTCTTGCAGACCCGCCCGCCGAGGAGGATTCCCGAATGATAAGCCGAAGGTCACTTCTCGGCGGGCTGTCGGCCGCCTTCGCGTGTACGTCGCTTTCTCTCTCTCGCCAAGCGCGGGCGGCCACCACGCTCCCCATTTCCATCGTGAATAGCACCGGGCGCTATGCCAACAACGCGATATGGGTTTACATCGTCGGCACCGAGGCGGGCACCGGCCGGCAACTTTATTCGCGCGGAAACGGCGTCGCGACGCCCATTGCGCTCTCCGACAATGGCCCCGATGGTTATACCGATTATGCCATACCCCTGCGAAGTTCCGGCAGCACACCGCTGACCTTGCCCAACATGGCTGGTCGCATCTATTTCGCGATCGGACAAAAGTTGAAATTCCGCGTGGTCGTCGCCGGCGACGGACGCCCGGGCCTGCAGTACCCTGCGGGCTGGGTATCGGGCGACCCGAATTACAACATTTTGCACGACTTTCTCGAATTCAACTTCACCACCGGTGGAATGTACTGCAACACCACCATGGTGGATCAATTCAGCATTCCGCTATCGATCCAACTGGACGGTGCGCGAAGCCAAAATACGGGGAGCATCGTCCCGGGCGGGCGCGATCGCATCTTTTCCGCCATCGCGGCGCAATCCGCGTTCTCGCGCCTCGTCATCGGGGACAAGATGCGTGTCATTGCACCGGGGCACGGCATCAATGCGGGCCTCTTTTCGTCGACGTATTTCGATGGGTACGTCAATGACGTGTGGAACAAGTATGCGGGTACGAACCTATCGGTCAAAATCAACACCACGACCTACACTGGCCGCGTGAGCGGTGGATCCCTCGTCTTCGACGGTGGCGTGCGCACCTTCGCCAAACCCTCCACGCGCGACATCTTCTTCTGCAACGGTGCATTGGACGCCGGCGGCCAACCCAGTGGCGCCGTCGCCGCTGTCTTGGGAGCGGCATTCAACCGGTCGACTTTGCGGGACTACCCCAGTCAGCCCACCACCAGCGCGTCCACGTTTTATCAGCAGGCGGTGACCAATCACTATTCGAAGAGCATCCACGCCAACACTTCCAACGGAAAAGCGTATGGCTTCCCCTTCGACGACGTGGTCGACTTTGCGTCCTACATCCAGGATGAAGCACCACGCTCCGCCACAATCACCTTGACGGCGTTCTAGGAAACCGGTGACATAGCGGTACAGCGATCGTGATCCTTCGGATCAGGGACGATCCCGAGGATCGCGATCCCTCCTTGTTGCTTTAGCAACTATCAGCCTCCGCCGGCCTGGGTGAGCCCGCTACGAAATCGGCCGGCCGCGGTGCGCCAATCGCGATATACCAACGCGGAAGATGCTCGACCCGTTGGAAGTGCTGAAAAGCTTGGTTCGCGATGCTGCGGTGGCTGCGCTGGGGCCCGAATATGCCGATGTGGATCCGCAGGTGCGCCGCGGCCAACATGCCGATGCGCAGGCGGATCTCGCGCTCGGGCTCGCGAAGCGCGTGCGGAAGGCGCCGCGCGCGGTGGCGGAGAGCCTCGTCGCGGCCCTACCGCCGAACGATCTCGTCGAACGGGTGGAGATTGCCGGACCCGGCTTCATCAACGTCACGTTCGCCTCGTCGTGGCTCGTCAAGGCCGCGACCGAGCGCCTGCGCGATCCCCGGCTCGGGGTGGCCCGTGCGAACACGCCGGAGCGCATCACCATCGATTACTCCGCGCCCAACGTCGCCAAGGAGATGCACGTCGGGCATCTGCGAAGCACGGTCCTGGGCGATGCGCTGGCGCGGCTGCTCGAGTTTCGCGGGCACACGGTCATCCGGCAGAATCACGTCGGCGACTGGGGAACGCCGTTCGGCATGCTCATCGAGCACCTGCTCGATCGCCAAGGGCAACCATCCGCCGGCGATTACGAAGTATCCGACCTGACGGCCTTCTACAAGGAAGCGCGGCGCAAGTTCGATGACGACCCCGCCTTTGCCGAGCGCTCACGGCGTCGCGTGGTGGCGTTGCAAGCGGGCGACGCGGAGACGCTCGAACGATGGCGCACCCTGGTGGACATCTCGAAGCGCTATTTCGAGACGATCTACGCGGCCTTGGACATCACTCTGCAGGACCGCGACGTGGCGGGGGAAAGCATGTACAACGACCGCCTCGTTCCGCTGGTGGCCGAGCTGCAAGAGCGCGGCTACGCGCGCGAGGACAATGGCGCCCTCTGTGTTTTCCCTGCAGGGTTCACCAACAAAGACAAAGAGCCTCTTCCGCTCATCGTCCGCAAGTCGGATGGAGGCTTCGGATACGCCACCACGGATCTCGCGGCCATCCGTTATCGGCTTTTCGACGTCGAGGCGACGCGGCTTCTCTACGTCGTGGGTGCACCGCAGACGCAGCACTTCAGCATGGTGTTCACGGCCGCGCGCGAACTCGGGTGGTTGAAACCGCCCGCCCGCGCGGAGCACGTGGCCTTCGGCTCGGTGCTCGGTGCCGATCGGCGCATGCTGCGCACCCGCGAGGGAGACTCGGTGCGCCTGGTCGACCTCATTTCCGAGGCCGTCGCGCGCGCAGAGGCCGTACTCGAAACCAAGGCGCCCGACCTCGATGCGGAGACGCGCACCAAGGTCGCGCGCATGGTGGGCGTGGGTTCGCTCAAATATGCCGATCTCTCCAACGACCGCGTGAAGGATTACGTCTTCGACGTGAACCGCATGGTCTCGTTCGATGGGAACACGTGCGGATATTTGCAGTATGCACATGCTCGCATCCGCTCGGTGTTCCGCAAGTTGGATGCCGGCGTGGAGCTCGGGCCCGTGGAGCTGCCCGCCACCGCGGACGCTGCCGAGCGCACCTTGGTGCTGAACCTTTTGGGCCTCGGCGCCGCCGTCGATGCGGTGGAAACCACGCTGGAGCCGCACCGGCTCACGAGCTATTTGTACGAGCTCGCCACGTCCTTTACGTCGTTCTACGAAAAGTGCCCCATCCTATCCAGTGAGGGCACCGTGCGCGCGTCCCGCCTCGCGTTGGCGGAGCTGACCGCGCGCACGTTGCACCTCGGGCTCGGGCTACTCGGTATTTCGGTTCCCGATCGGATGTAGCATTTACGGGAGCAACCCATTGGGCGCGCGCATTCTGGCGCGCGCCCACCGAACGTCGGTTTGCTAGTGCACCGGATTCCGCGGAACGGGCGTGAATTTGCTTCCGCCACCGCCGTTGGGGCACGAATTGGACACCTTCAAGTAGCCCGAAACGACACCGTCGAAGGCGGCATTGAGTCGTGCGTCGATATCGATTTTGCCCTTGTCGAGATCGACGGCGATGCTCTTCACCACTTCGAGCGAGGCGTTGAGGTCGACGCCCACCCCCGCCTGCACCTGCAGGCAGAAGCCGATGGCCGCCTCGAAGCTCGCCTGGATGCTCAGGGCCAGATCCAAGGCGAATCCGAGGAACCCCAAGTTGCAATTCGAGTTGATCTTCGCGAGGAACTCCGCCCGCGCTTTCACGATGGCCTGCGCGTCGACGGCCACGTTGATGTCCGTCTGCAGCTTCAGGGCCGCGCTTTCCACGATGGCGATGGAGGCCGCCGGGGCCTTCTTGGTGACGAGGGCATCGAGAATGGTGCGAACCGTCGCATCCGCCTCGAGCTTGGCCGACTTTTGCACGGAGAGGAAAATGCTCTTCTTCGCCTCGACCTTCACGTCGGCGTGCGCGTCGATGCTCGCCTCGAGCGACGCGGAGAATGCGGCGTTGAAGGCGAGTGCCGCAGCCGCCTTGGCATTCGCGTGCACGTCGGCCGCCACCGAAGCAGCGATGGCGGCGTCGACGCTGGCATTGAAATCGATGTTGGCCTGGAGCGACGCGGTCGCCGCACCTTGCGCATCGAGGCCGATGGTGGCGTCGAGGGATTTGCTCAAGCTGGCCGCTGCATCGATTCGGGCCTGCGCCACGGCGTGCGCATCGAGGCTCGCGTGCGCATTGGCCAGCGCGCGCGCGTGGGCCGAATGGGCGATGAAGGCGGCTTTGGCCACGGAATGCACCAGGGCATCCACGCTGATGCCCGCATTGGCCGCCGCCGCAATCTGAGCCTCCACGGTGGCATCGACGAACCCGTGCAATTCGGCCGCCAGCGACACGCATGCCTCGCCGGAGATGGATCCGGAGACCGCGAGGTCGGCGAGCGCCTTGGCTTCGATCGAGCTTTCCGTCGAAATGGGCGCCGCGATCACGGCCCCACCGGCCACGTGCGCCGTCGCCTCCAAAATGGCGGACCCCACGACCTTACCCGACGCATCGAGCGCCTCGACGAGCACGATATCGGCCTTCAAATTGGCCGGTACGCTGAGCGAATAGGAACCATTGGCGTCCAAAGATGCATTGGCCACCACGGAAAATTTGCCATCGGCGAAAGCCGACGCTCGGACCGACTTCGTAACCCCTAGTGTGCCCTGCCCTGCCAACCCCGCACCCACGCTCCCCGATCCCTGCGCGGTGACGTGCCCTGAAATCGTCGAAAGGGCCGAATCGTCTTTCCCGGTATTCTCGGAATCTCCGGACGAGCAGCCCATGCCCAAACTCGTCCCGAGAATCAACGCAACCATGCCCCATGTCCTCGCCAGCTTCCTCATGGCAGGCCTCCATTGTGTAGTAGTTGACGCGCGCTGCGGATCTCCGCGCTCGCGGTGTTGCCTCATCTTCCCCATGGCCCTCGCTGTTGACTCTTGGTCAGGAAAACGACGGCCCTCTATTTTTTTGACGGCGACAGCAGGCACCGACCGACGTCGCACGTGGGAGCGTGAGGGATTCAGTCGGCAATCGTTCGCAAATCGTACTTGCGAGTTTCCCCCGCGAAGATGAATGCGAGAAACGTCAAGGAGAGTGTGCCCATGAGCAGCCACGCAATGGGCGCCGTCGAATGGTAGCGCCGTAGCAACGCGACGCCGAGCAGCGGTACCGCCGAGCCTCCGACGACGGATGCCAATTGGTAGCCAAGCGACGCGCCGGTGTAGCGCACGGTGCTCGGGAACAGCTCGGCGAAGAAGGCCGATTGCGCTCCGGTCAAAAGGCCGTGAAGGACAAGTCCGACGAGGACCACACACAACACTGCGCCGAACGTGCCCTCGTCGACCCGGGGCAATCCGATCCATGCCCACGCGGCCAGCAGCACCACGAGGACGATATTGATGCGGCGCCGCCCCACGACGTCGCTGGCCCAGCCGCCGAGCAACATGCCCGCGGCCTGGAAGGCGGAGGCGATCAGCACGGCGGTAAGTCCGATTTGCTTGGGGCGGTGAAGCACCTCGGTCAAATACGTCAGAAGGAAAATGCTGAAGGTGTAATAGCTGGCCTTCTCGCCCACCGCGGCCATGGCCGCGAGGACCACCGCGCGTTTGTGGCGCGCGAGGACGGTGCGCAATGGTGCATGCTTTTTGGTGTTTTTGGCCTTGGCCTGGAGCTCGACGAAAATGGGCGACTCTTCGACCGCGTGGCGCAGCCAAAGCCCGACGAGGACCAACAGCGCCGACGCGAGAAAGGGAATGCGCCAACCCCATTGGAGAAATTGCGCGTCGGTCACCGTGGTGCTCATTAGCGAGAGCACGCCGGTGGCCACCAGATTGCCCAGCGGGCCACCGGTCTGGGGCCAGCTGCTCCAAAAGCCGCGATGCCGATCGTGTCCGTGCTCGGCAATGAGAAACACGGCGCCGCCCCACTCGCCGCCGAGGGCGAGGCCCTGCACGAGGCGCAAGAGCGTGAGCACGATGGGCGCGGCGATGCCGATGGTCGCGTAACTCGGCACGAGGCCAATGGCCACCGTGGCAACGCCCATGAGGATCAAGCTCACCATCAAGGTGCGGCGCCGGCCAAGGCGATCGCCGAAGTGCCCGAAGATGACACCGCCGAGCGGGCGCGCGAGAAAGCCCATGGCGTAGGTGGTCAAGGCCAACAGGGCGCCCACGAGTGGCTCGGTGTTGGGAAAGAATACTTTGTTGAAGACAATCGCCGCCGCCGAGCCATAGACGAAGAAGTCGTAAAACTCGATGGTGGTCCCGGCGACGCCGGCGCCCACGACTTTGGCAAATCCGGATTTCGTCATTTCCACGTGGCGACGAATCGTACACGCTCGAGCGGAACACCGGAGAGCAGACCGTCGGGCCGCGGTGCGTCGAAGTCGACCTTCACCGAGCGCGCGCCGACGATTTCCAAGGCGCCCGCCACGAAGCCGGCGGTGGCCCGCACGAAGAGGCCATCCATGGGCTTGGGCAGCTTGGTGAGCTCTCCCTCGAGGCGCGCGGGTGGCACCAACGTCGTCTTCGACGCGCACGGCTGGAAGTACCGGTTGAACGCGAGGTGAAGCCGCTCCGCCATGGGCTCGGGCGCGCGCGCGTGGAGGAGATGACGCCATAGCCTCTGGGTGGTGGCACGCGCCGCCCACCGCGCGCGCTCTTCGATGAAGCGACCGATCGGGATACCTTCGATCCGGGAAACGATCTCAGCGAGCCGAACGTACGGTGAGATGTCGTAGTCACTTCCCAGCAGGAAAATTTGCTCGAAAAATGGCGCGAAGGGATCGCCCGCGAGTGCAGCCCATACCGCCGGACGGCCGCCGGGAACCTTCTTTTCGATGTACGCGAGCGTGGTGGTGTAGGCGAGGCCACGCACGCGAAAGGGCCCTTGGCCAAGAGCGAATTCGCGAACCGAGAGCGGCTTGTATTGCCAAGTGTCGGCCACGATCCATGAAGTATATCTCATCTGAGCCGCAATTCCCGCGACGAAGTCGCACTTCGCCGGCTAACTTGCAGGCCAACGAACGGAGGGATCGACATGGCGCGATTGTGGCGAACGTATGCAGCCCTATCGGGAGTGCTCCTGACGGGCTGCGCATCCTCGTCGGATGGCACGGTTAATTCTGGAGAACCCATCGAAGAAGGTTTGATGTCATCGAATTATGCTGCGCCCGCTGTGCGCCGGCACATCGCCTTGGATGCCGGCTGGCGGTTTCTGCGCGCGGATGCTTCCAATGCGCAGTCGCCGCAGTTCGACGATGCGGCCTGGTCATCCGTCAACACACCGCATACGTGGAATGCCAAGGATGGACAGGACGGCAACAATGATTACTACCGCGGCATCGGATGGTACCGGCGTCATTTCATAGCCGATGCGAGCCTCGCGGGGAAGAAGCTTTGGCTGCAGTTCGACGGCGTCAATACCGTAACGGACGTCTGGGTGAATGGCACGCACCTGGGCCAGCACCAGGGCGGGTTCGCACGCTTTCGGTTCGATGCGACAGCGGCCTTACGCCTCGGCACCGACAATGTCATCGCGGTGAAGGTGAGCAACGCGGCCAATGTCAATATCGCGCCGCTCAATGCGGACTTCACGTTCTTCGGGGGCATCTACCGGCACGTGAGCCTCGAGGTCACCGACGAATTGTCGATTCGCATGCTCGACTACTCGGGTCCCGGCGTGTACCTGCGGCAGCGCAGTGTGGGCGCGGACTCGGCGACCGTCGATGTGACGACCAAGACGTGGAACAACAGCGCACGCACCCGCCGCCTGAAGACGCGCACGGTGGTGACGGATGCCGCGGGCGCGGTGGTCGCGGATTCGAGCACGGCCACGCGAACCTTGGCGACCAAGACGGGCGATCAGGTGACGCAAACCGTGACCATCACGCACCCGCGGCGCTGGAATGGGCGCACCGATCCGTATTCGTACAAGGCGACGGTGGAGCTCGTCGACATTGACACCGGTGTCGTGGCCGACGCGGTGACGCAGCCGCTCGGACTGCGCACCTTCGGAGTCAATGCAAATACGGGATTTTCCCTCAATGGGAACCACCTGGCGCTGCACGGGGTGAATCGACACCAAGACCGGCTCGACAAGGGCTGGGCGCTGGGCGACGTCGAGCATGTGCAGGATTTCGATTTGATGGATGAAATGGGGGTCAACTCGCTTCGCACCGCGCACTATCAGCAGGATCAGAAGGTGTACGATCTAGCCGATGAACGCGGGTACGTGATCTGGACGGAGATCCCGCTGGTGAACGCCATCACGGACAGCGCAGCATTTCGTGCGAATGCCGATCAGCAGCTGCGTGAATTGATTCGGCAGAATTACAATCATCCGTCCATCGTCTTTTGGGGCATCGGCAACGAGCAGCGCACCGACGATGCGGCGACGAATTCGCTTCTGCAGAGCCTCGCCGACGCGGTGACCAGCGAGGATCCCGACCGGCTTTCCACGTACGCGCACAACTTGGGAAATACGAGCGGGTTGATTTCCCACGCCGAGACGACGGGGTTCAACAAGTATTATGGCTGGTATTCCGCATCGTCGAACGACTTTGCGCCGTGGGCGGACGGGCTGCATAGCAGCCAGCCGTCGCGGACCATCGGGATCAGTGAATACGGTGCGGGTGCGAGCATCGTTCAGCATGCGGAGAATCCGCCCAAGCCGGTTCCCGACTCCGATTGGCACCCGGAGGAGTACCAATCGATCTACCACGAGTCGCATTGGTCACAGATCGCCGCGCGCCCATTCATCTGGGGCACGTACGTATGGAACATGTTCGACTTCGCCGCCGATCAGCGCAGCGAGGGCGATACCTACGGGCGCAACGACAAGGGTCTCGTGACCTACGATCGCACGACGCGCAAAGACGCGTTCTACCTGTACAAGGCCAATTGGACAGCGACCCCCTTCGTCTACATCACGAGCCGCCGCTGGACCGATCGCACCGCCGCCACGACGACCATCAAGGTCTACGGCACCGTCGACAGCGCCCGCCTCACCATCAACGGCAACGCCGTGGGCAGCGCCGTCACCTCGAGCAACCACGTGTACACCTGGGCCAACGTGACGCTCTCGCCCGGGGCCAATCTCGTCGAGGTAACCGGTAGCAAGGCTGGGGTCACCTACAAGGACACGGTGACGTGGAGGGTCTCTCCCTGATTGATTGAACAGGGAGGCGGGGAGACGGGGAGTTTTTTGGATTCCAATTGGCTCAATGACTAATTGGAAACTAAAAAACCTTCCCGCCTTCCCGCCTTCATGTAAATTTCTCTCTTCTAGCTTGAAGTATTCGAAGGCGGATTACTTCGCGTAAACGCCTTTCACGAAACCCGTCAGGTTGTCGATGGTCCAATCGGGATACTTTTTCTTGAGCGCGGCCCGGATCTGCCGGCTTGCCGGCTGCGCGCCCTCCCCCTGCCGCTCGAGCGCCATGGCGCGATCCCTCACCTCGACGAGAAACGACTTCTCCTGCTCCACGAGTGAGCCATCTCCGATGGGGCTATGGTCTGGAACCACGTGGCGAGGTCCGAGTTTCGCAACCTCGTCGACCGCTGCAATCCAGCTCGCGGGGGTGCCGCCCTCGCCATAAATGAACGGTCCGACCTTGTTCTGAACCACATCACCC
Source organism: Sorangiineae bacterium MSr12523 (assembly GCA_037157775.1). Lineage (NCBI taxonomy): Bacteria > Pseudomonadati > Myxococcota > Myxococcia > Myxococcales > Pendulisporaceae > Pendulispora > Pendulispora brunnea. The sequence continues at coordinate 389,633 of CP089982.1, read as the reverse complement.
GAAATCAGCGTTTTGTCCGGGTCGACGAAAACCAGTTCGTCGCCTTGGGTGTGGGCTGGGCCCAGCCAGAGCAAGCGCGCCGTCACGCCACCGCCGAGGTCCAGGATTCGCTCCCGATCGAAGGTCTCGTCCGGTGCCCGGAGCTGCTCGCCGGCAAGCAGCGATTTCCATTGATTGTTCTGGCCCGCGAACATCCGGATCATGTCCTCACCGTGGCGATCCATCTCGTCCTGCTGCACCTTGTTGCGAATCAACAGGGTGCCGGCCGGGAACCCGAGCACCCCACCTGCGTGCTCCGGGTGAAAATGCGTCGTCGTCAGGACGAGGCGATTGCTCGGCGCGAGCTTCGTCGCGACCTTTGCCGCCGTGGCTCCATTGCGCCGGCCCAGGCCCGTGTCCACCACCAGCGTCGCATTCTTCCCGACGGCGATACCAATGTTGGGAAATCCAAGGATCGCCCAAACGTGTTCGGACACCCTCACCGTCTCTTCCGAAAGCAGCTCGTCCTGGAAGGGAGGTGCAGGCACATCGCTCGACCCGACGGCATCGTGCGAGGAAGCCGTCGCGCACGAACCTGCGCTGAACGCAACGAGCAAGGCCAGGGTGGCATTCTTGTACGGATTCATCATCTTCTGGCCTCGTCCCCAACTTCGCTCGAAGGCGTAACGCTTTCCTGAAGCATCATGCGGTGGTCTTCGTGTCCCAGCTTGTGGCAATGAAAGACGTAGGTGCCCGTGAATCCTTCGTTCTTGAAGATGATTCGCACGGTGCCGCCGTTTGGCGGGACCTGGACGGTGTCCTTGAAGCCCATATCCTGGGCGGCCGGCGGCTGCCCATTGACGTCGAGGACATTGAACTGCACCAGGTGCTTGTGGAAAGGGTGCGCGAAGGCCGAGTTGTTGGTCAATGTCCAGATCCGGACGGCGTCGAGCGGATTGGTAACGTCGATGCGCGCCGGATCGTACGTAAGGCCATTCATCAGCCAACTGCCGTTCGCGAACGTGAAGGCAATATTGTCCGACCCCGTCGATTCGGCCTCCGTGTAACGCGTGATCGTCGACAGCGCGTTCGGGACCGTGCTGGTATCCATTTCGCTTCGATCCACCGTGAATTGCATCAAGGTCCCGATGGCCGGCGGCGTGGCATCCGTGTTGAACAAGGAAAGTACGGTGCCCACGGCGTAGGGCGCGAAGTCCACGACGATGTCGTAGCGCTCACCCGGGGCAATCGAGAGGCTGGTCGTGCTGACCGGCGCTTGGAGCAGCCCGCCATCGGACGCAATGACCTGGAAGCTCTGGGGGGTCGTCCCAGCGCGCAGCTGCAGGTTCCACAGGCGAATGTCCGAACCATTGAGCAAGCGAAAACGGTATTTGCGATTGGCCACGCCGTGGACGGCATTGGCCACGCCATTGACCACCGGCGTGTCGCCGAAAAAGCCGTTGGCTTGGCCGACGTACACGAGGTTATTGTCCGCGTCGAATTGCTTGTCTTGGAGCAACAAGGGGATATCGTATTCGCCGGATGGGAGTTTGAGCGCGTCCTCGGCGGGATCGTGGATGATGTAGAACCCGGCAAGTCCGTTGTAGACGTGCGCACCGGTCAGATCCATCGTGTGATCGTGGTACCAGTACGTACCCGCGCGTTGGTCGTTGGGATAGGTGTAGACCTTCGACGAATTGGGCGCGATGTACTCGACCGGGTGACCATCGCTTTCGGCAGCGACTTTATGGCCATGGTTGTGGATGGTCACATTTTCGCTCCACGCATTGGTTTGCGTCACCGACATCGTTTTACCCTTTTCGGCGACCAGGGTGGGCCCGGGAAAGATGCCGTCGAAGCCCACGATAGGGGTCGGATTCCCCGGCTTCATCTGCGCGGTGCCCGCCTGGATCGTGAGATGGTGGGTCGTCGAAGTCGGCGGGATCCGCAGTGGGTTGATGAACGGCCCCTCGGCCGTGACGGCGAACGACATTCGAGCGCTCGATTCCGTGCCGGGTTCGTCGGGTTTGGAGCTCGCCCCCGAGCATCCGGAGGCGAAGCTCGCTACGAGCAGGCTCGCGCCAATCGATATGCGTGCCAACGTATGTAGGCTCACGGCCATTCCTTTCTCGCGCATCTATGGAAGGCGATACGCGGCTTGTAAAACGTCCTCGTACCGGATCGGGCGGAGCCAGCTTTCGCTGAATACTCCCCACCGGAGCGCACCATTTCGGTCGAACAACAATAGGCAATGCATCGCAACGCCGCACGAGCGCGTGACCCTCTGCTCGGGATCCGACAACAAGGCGAAGGGAAGCTCGGACGAGCGTTGGTAGCGAACGAGTGCATCGGGCTCGTCCGCGCTGACGCCGTACACGCGGACACCGGTCGTCGAGAAACGGGGGATCTGTTGCGCAAGTCGGGACAGTTCGTTTCGGCAGTAAGGGCACCAGACACCGCGAAAAACGACCAGCAGGAGCGGCCTGTTGGTTTTGTCCAATTCGATGGGGGTGCCGTTCTGGTCCTGCAACGTGACTGCCGGCACACTCGTTCCGAGGGCAAGCCCTGGTGGAACCGGCGGAAGTCCGTGCGAGCGTGCCAGAGAGCTCAGAGCGGCCACGTTGAGCAAACAGGTTACCGTGACGCCCATGACGACGTTGGCCCTCCAGCGAACCGCTCCGAGAATGCCGGCAGTGCCAAGGAGGACGAAGAGCACGAGCGGCCAAGGGCGATCCCGCAGCGACGGTGGCAGGAGCATCATGCGGTCGAGCGCCAAGTAGAGCGGCATGCCACAAAGAAACAGCGTGCCTGCGGCCATGGAGGCGAGTCGAGTTGACATTGAATTTCCGAAAACGAATCAGTTCGAAACGATGTAAAGATTGGCTTTACATTCTTCATCGCGAATCGTCTCGCCGCGATGCACGGGGCGTGTCATCGATTCCGTATTGTAAACACACGTCACTTCGAGCCGATCCCCCAGCTCGAGCCGCAGCGGCTTTTCGTAAATGAAGAGGCGTTGGCTGTAGAAATTCCAATGATCGAAATTTGCGGCGCAATCGCGGGACGCACCGTGGGCGTGGTCGATTTGCATCGTTCGCCCTAGCGTGTGCATCTGCGGGGCGACGGCGAGAACGGTGGCGGGGCGATCCACCGTGCGTTCGCCCTCGGCCTCGACGTGGACCTTCCCGGGGGCCAGCGCGATGTCCCCCGCGGAAAGGGCCACGAAAGAGGCCTCGCGAACCTGCCCGACGTCATCGAGTCTCAGATCGACCCGCGTCCGTGTGGCCACCCCCAGCCCCGACGTGATCACGTTGTAATGGACCTGGACCACCATCTTGCGCCCGGCTGCGAGACGCAATCCGGTGCCTTCCGGGAATGGCAATGACGGCGCCCCCCACGTCCAGCTCGCAACGAGCCGCGCCGCATCCAATCGCGGCGAGCCGTAACACGAATAGCCCGGGGCCAGGTCCTCCTGATCGAGGCGCGTGGCCTCGGCATCCGCCTCGCTGGAGGCCGTGGAAAATATGGTCACTTGCGCAACCATGCGCGGATCGGAGGACTCGACGCGAATGCCGGTGAGCATACGGTCGCGCGAAAGTCCCGGGTCCACCACGAAACATCGATACGCGCTGGCCCCGAGCCCCGCCACGTAATCGGCGCCCGTGTCCAAAGTCACGTCGGCGCGCCCGAGCTCCGGCAGGGTTTTGCGCTCGAGCGCCAATGGCTCGGTGGGATCGCCGCGCGGCATCCCCTGCTCTTGCCAATGAACCAACGTCGAGAGCTCCCCGTCGGTGAGCCACGACGAATCGTTCCAGGTCCTACAGGTGCCGCTGTTCTCCGCGATCCACGGCGGCATCATGCGCGCTTGGACCATGTATTTCATCGTCGCGCCCACCTTCGACAATGCTTCGTAGCTGTCGAGCCGCGGCCGCGCGGCAAGGCCGTCCGAGGAATGGCAATGCACACACCGGCGATTCACGATCGGGGCGATGTCACGATCATAAGAATACGATGGCGCATCGTGCATGCGCCAAAGGTTGCCGATTCCTGCGAACGCGATGGCGATGGCCGGCAAACATGCCGCCGAGGCGAGTTGGAATGCTGGAATGCGGCTCCACACGGCGCTCAAGCTAGGCGCTGTGCCGAATGTCTTCCAGTGCACCTACAGCACTCTATCCGTGCGTCGTCTGCACTCCGCGGAGCGTCGTTTCCGAGGGGGAGACGGGAAGTTTTTTGCTTCCCGTCTTCCTGTGACTACTTCGAATACTTCTCGATCCAGCCGAGCACTTCTTCGTGCCAGCGTTTCGAGTTTTGCGGCTTCAGAACCCAGTGGTTCTCGTCGGGGAAGTACACGAAACGCGAGGGGACGCCGCGGCGCTGCAGGGCGGTGAAGGTGGACATGCCTTGGGTATCCACCACGCGGAAGTCTTTGCCGCCGTGGATGACCATGGTCGGGGTCTTCCAGTTTTTCACCAGCTTCATCGGGCTATGCTTCGAGTAGCCCTCGGGGTTGTCCCACGGCGTGCCTCCGTGCTCCCACTCCGGGAACCAGAGTTCCTCGGTGTCGAAGTACGCGGTGGTCTCGTCGAGGTTCCCGTCGTGGCAAACGAGCGCCTTGAAGCGATCCGTATTGCCGTTGATCCAATTGATCATGAATCCGCCGTACGAGGCGCCGAGCGCCACCATGCGGGACTTATCCAAATAGGGATATTTGGCCAGCGCCGCGTCCAGCCCCTTCATGATGTCCTCGTACGGCGCCCCGCCCCAATCGTTGCGAATGGCATCCGTGAAGGCCTGGCCGTACCCGGTCGAGCCGTGGAAGTCGACCATGATCGCGCCGAAGCCGCGCCCCGCGTAAATCTGCGGGTTCCATCGGTAGTGGAAGTGGTTCCCGAAGGAGCTCTGCGGTCCTCCGTGAATCAGCATCGCCACCGGCACCGGACCACGCGCACCGTGCGGCTTCACGATCCACGCGTGCACCTTCTCGCCCTTGGCGCCATCGAAGGTGAATTGCTGCGGCTCACCCCAATCGATCGCGGCCACGCGCGCATCGTTGATGTGCGTAATCGGCTTCGGCGTGCGCCCGTCGAACCCGGAGACCCAAATCTCGGCCGGGTTGGTCAGCGTATCGCGCAGGAACACCAGGCGATCGCCCGCAACCTGCACGTCCGCCACGGTGCCCTCCTGCACCAGGGTGGTCACCTTTCCGCTGTCTGCGGCAATCCCAAAGAGGCTTCGGTGCCCAAGATTGTCGGCCGTCGCGTACAGCGTCTTGCCGTTGCGGCTCCAGGTCAGCGTGGCCACCGAGCGATCCCACGCCTCGGTCAGCACGCGCGATTGCCCGCTCTTCCAATCGAGGATGACGACGCGGCGGCGATCCGCCTCGAAGCCCGCACGCGACATCGCCAAATAAGCGACCTTCGATCCATCGGGAGAAAAGACCGGGGACGTATCCTCCGCCGGGTTCTTCGACGTCAGGGACACCGGCGCCGCGCTTCCATCCGTGGGAACGCGCCAGAGATCGATGTTCGTCGACCACGCGGCCTCACGGCCCACCTGCTTCGACGCGAAGACGACGGCGCGTCCATCCGGGGAGATGGTCACTTGATCGGGACCGCCGAACGGCCCGGGCGGAGCATCGTAAGGAGAGCCCTTCATCAGGTCGATCGGCGGCCCGTCGGGGCGCCACACGAAGAGGTGCGACCGCTTGCCATCGTCCCACTTGTCCCAATGCCGGAACATCGCTTGGTCGAAGGCCATCACCTTGGAGGGAGACTTCGCCTTGGCCTCGTCGCGCTTGGCCGTCTCCTCGACGGTCGCCGCATCGGGGTAGACCTCCATCGCAATGAGGAGGCGCTTGCCGTCCGGAAACGGAATGGCGAAATCCACGTCCAGCGGCAGCGAGGTGACCTGGCTGGGCTCACCGCCCTCGAGCGGGAGGCGATGCACTTGCATGGAGCCGCTTCGCCGCGAGATGAAGTAGATGCTCTTTCCATCGGGCGCGAAGCGCGCGCCGAAGTCACCCTCGGGGTGCGTGGTGAGGCGGCGCACCGAGGCGCCGTCGACGGTGGCCAGCCAGAGATCCGTGCGGCGCTTGTTGGCCGTCACGTCGGCGGTGGAGACCGTGAAGACGACGAGCTTTCCGTCGGGGGACACGTCGAGCTGCTCGAGACGCTCCATCGCGAGCATGTCATCGACGTTGAACGCGTGGTGCGGTCCGGCGGCCGCCGCCCGCACTTCGGGCAAAATCGGACTCGCGACGTCGACGGAAGGGGCCTGCGGGGCGGTAGGGGAGGTGCTGGCGCAGGCAGCCAGCGCGCAAGCGAACACAGGTAGCAGAGGGCGCGGCATATGCATCGTGCGCCTCTTTACAACAACTCAGCAATTTCGTCGATATTGGCACAATCGAGTTGCAGCAACTGGCCATGCACGCGGCAAGCAAGAACGGGGGCGGTGTGCCGCAAACCTCGACTCTACTTTGGAGATCGGCGTAGTTCGAGCCGGTGTTTTCGAATCAGGCGTGCCAGGGCATGGCGGCTGGACAGACCAAGGGCGCGCCAGGCATGTTCGATGACCCCGTTGTGGGCGTCGAGGCAAGCTTGGATGCGGGCGGGACTCAGGGAATCCTCGTCGCCGCCGGCCACGGGCAGCTCGCCCGTGCTGGTGTCCAGCCGGATATCGGGGCTGGTGTCCACCTCTTTGCGTGGGCCGCGGGCCAGCACCTCGGGCACCTCCAGGCGATCGCCGGGGCTCGACATGACGGATTGCCATACCAACGTGGAAAGTTCGCGCGCGTGCGTCGTGTACGGGTGGCGCAGCAGCGACTTCACGAGATCCGCAGAAAGGCGCGGCGTGGTGCCGTCCATGAAGCGGGCAACGGCTTCGGGATCGCTCGCGTGGATGCTCCGCAACACATGGGCGAGAAGCAACGGGATGTCCTCGCGGCGTTCGCCGAGGCCCGCGAGCTCGATGCGGAATGGAAGGCGCGCGAGCACGTCCTGCTTCAACGCGGCGAGCGGCCGATTCGTGGCCGCAATCAGGCGAAAGTCCGCCCGGCGCGGGCGCGGCTCGCCCAGGCGCGTGTACTCACCCGCGTCGAGCACGCGAAGCAAATGCGCCTGCAGCCCCGAAGGCAACTCCGCGAACTCGTCGAGAAACAAGGTCGACTCGTGCGCCTCGCCCACGAGCCCCGCACGCGCCTCCATGCCCGCGTTGGGGTAGTTGCGCGCGTTGCCGAAAAGCTCCGCGTCGATGAGGCCCTCGGGCAAAGTCGCCGCATTGCGCGAGACCATGGCCCGCGTCTGCCGATCCGACAGAGCATGCAGCGCCCGCGCGACCAGCTCCTTGCCGGTGCCGCTATCGCCGCGCACCAGCACGTGCCCCGCGCGCTTCGCCACGAAGGCCACGATTTCGCGCATGCGCCACGCCTCGGGCGACTCGCCGACGATGCCATGCGCATCGGCCATGCCGAATTCGAAGGGCGGATACGCGCGCAATGCACCCGAGGGCCCAACCCACGCGAGGCGCTCCACGCACATGAGAAGGACCTGCCCGCGCAGCTCGAGCAGATCGCCCGGGCGCACGCTCAGCTCGGACACCTCGGTGTCGCCGCTCTCGCCGAAGAGACGGCACCGGCCGACGTTTTTCACGTGGAGAACGGCTTCGCCGGGCTCGCGCCACACCTGGAGCTGCTCGCGTGAAATCCGCTGGGACTCGAGCGGGCCCGCCCGGGTGACCTCCCCGGGGCGCTGCCGGAAGAAGGTCACCCGCGGGCGCACGTCCCCCGGGCCCGGCTCCGGCTTGTCGCTGCGCCCCAGCACGTAAACGTCCTTCTCGCTCGTGAGCAGCGCAATCTCGCCCACGCGATGCGGCTCGGACGACGACCATACGATGATGAACCCGACGTCCTTGCGCTCGCGGGCACCGTCGTTGCCCGTCTGCTCGGAGTCGTCCGTCGACGTCAGTGTCGTCGTGGTCACCAGGCTATCCTACGTCTATACTCGTCGTCCGTGCATCAAGGCGACATCGTCGCGGAGCGATTTCGTATCGACCGGGAGATCGGCAAGGGTGGCATGGGAATCGTGTATTCTGCACACGATCTCCAAGCGAACGCGCCGGTGGCCCTGAAGGTCCTGGGCCGAAGCGAGGATAGCGAGGGCCGCTTCATGCTGGAGGCCACGCTTCTTTCGGAGCTTCGCCATCCGAGCATCGTCTCGTATGTCGCGCACGGCTTGACCGCCGATGGCCAGCCCTACCTCGCCATGGAGTGGCTCGATGGGGAAGACCTCGGCTCGCGACTGCAATGGCACCGCGACGAGGACACCGGACTCGAACTCGACGAGGCACTGCGCATCTTCCGGCACCTCGCCGAGGCCTTGGCTCACGCCCACGCACACGGTGTCATTCACCGCGACATCAAACCGAGCAACGTCTTCCTTCTGCGCCGCGAGCAGGGCGTGGGGCCGGCCTCGGGCGAAGGCGACAGCGGGCTGCGCCTTCTCGATTTTGGCATCGCGCGCCTGGAGACCAACACGCGCACGACCATCACGGCCACGGGCCGCGTCATCGGCACGCCGGGCTACATGGCCCCCGAGCAGATTCGCGGCGAAAAAGTCGATGCCCGCGCGGACGTGTTTTCCCTGGGCTGCCTCATGTTCGAGTGCATCACGGGCAAGCCGGCGTTCGTGGCGAACCATGCGCTGGCCGTGCTGCTGAAGATCGTGCTCGAGGAGCCGCCGCGCCTTCGCGATCGCCTGCCCGACGTGCCCGAGGAGCTGGATGCTCTGGTGGCGGCCATGTTGTCCAAGGAGCGGAGCGAGCGTCCGCTCGATGGCGGCGCCGTGTTGGCGAAGCTGCGCGAGATCGGTGCGCACCGCGGGCTCATGTCGATGGCGCCCCCCTCGATGATGCGCGTGCCCGTCATCACGGAGGCGGAGCGAAGGCTGGTCTCGGTGGTGGTCGCCGGCGAAGCGGTGACGTGGGATCCGAAGGCACTGGTCACGCCGCCGGCGGAGGCTTCGCTGGCGTACGCATCGACATTGGGCACGTCGGAAGATCTGGTGGCGGTCTACTCGCGCGATTTCCGGCGGGCGGTGCTCGATCCCGTGGCGCTCGCCGATCTGGTGCGGCCCTTTGGGGCCAAGGTGGATCGGCTCGGCAACGGCGCGCTGGTGATGACGCTGTGGGCGGCGGCCAGTGAGACGGCGGCCACGGATCAAGCCATGCGCGCGGCGCGGTGTGCGCTGGTGCTGCGCGCGGCGATGCCTTGGGTGCCGATGGCGCTGGCCACGGGGAGGCGCGAGCTCGGGCGAACGCGCACGGGGCCGGACACGATCGACGAAGCCATCGAGCGCGCGGCGCGGCTCTTCGAGCGCGAGCTCGATCGGCCGCCCGAGAGTCGCATGCCGCGTTCAGGAGCGACGCCGCGCCCGAGCTTGCGGTCGCTGCCCATACGCATCGACGAGGTGACGGCGGCGCTGCTCGATGCTCGGTTCGAGGTGGCCGGAACGGGCGACCACCTGGAGCTGCACGGCGAGCGGGAGCACGTCGTGCCAGCGCGCACGTTGCTCGGCCGGCCTGCGGCGTTCGTGGGGCGTGAGCGCGAGCTCTCGCTGCTGGATGCGACGTTCGACGAGTGCGTCTCGGAGAAGTCCGCGCAGAGCGTGTTGGTCACGGCGCCGGCGGGCATGGGCAAGTCGCGATTACGGGAAGAGTTTCTCCATCGCCTGGAAGCGCGTGCGCCGAACACGCGCGTGTGGCTCGGTTCGGGCGATTCGATGCGACAAGGCTCGCCGTTTTCGCTGCTCGCACCGGCCGTGCGGCGGCACGCGGGCCTGGTGCGCGGGGAGCCTGCGCAATTGAGCCAGCAGAAGATCGTGGCACGCGTGGCGGAGCGGGTGCCGCGAAAGAATGTCGCGCGGGTGGCGGCGTTCGTGGGCGAGCTGGCCACTGTGCCGTTCCCCGACGACGCGAGCCCCGAGCTTCCTGCCGCGCGGCGCGATCCGTCGGTGATGTTCGAGCAGATCCGCCGGGCGTGGCAGGAGCTGCTTGCCGCGGAGACGGCGTCGGGCTCGGTCATCGTGGTCATCGAGGACATGCACTGGGCAGATCTTCCGTCGGTGCAGTGCCTCGGCGAGGCGCTGCGCGATCTGCACGCGCGCCCGTGGATGCTGCTCGCGCTGGCGCGGCCGGAGGTGCACGAGCAATTTCCGGATCTGCGGCAGCGGCGCAAGATGCAGGAGATTTCTCTGTCGCCGCTGTCGCGAACGGCGGCGGAGCGCTTCGTGCGCGATGCGTTGGGGGAAAAGGTCGGCGCGGAGTTGATTGCGCGCCTGGTGGAACGCGCGGAGGGCAATGCCTTTTATCTGGAGGAGTTGATCCGGGCCATCGCACAGGGCAAAAACCACGAGGGCCTGCCGGATACGATTCTGGCGATGGTGCACACGCATCTGGAGCGGCTGCAACCGCGCACCCGGCGCGTGCTGCGCGCGGCGAGTGTGTTCGGCGAGGTCTTCTGGCGGGGTGGCGTGGCCGAGCTCCTCGGCGGACAGCAGCGGGCGGCGACGCTGTCGCGCGAGCTGTCGCTGCTGCTCGAGGAGGAGATCATCGTGCGCCGCGGGGCCGGGAAATTCGCGGGCGAGGACGAATACGGCTTTCGGCATGCGCTGCTTCGTGATGGGGCGTACGCCATGCTGACGGACGAGGATCGCGCGGCGGCGCATCGAGTGGCAGGCGCGTGGCTCGAACGCAGCGGGGAGGACGACGCCGGGTACCTGGCCGAGCACTACGAGCTCGCCGGCGATCCGGTTCGGGCGCTCGATTGGTGGTGCCGCGCGGCCGAGCAAGCTTTCGAGGCGAATCACCTGGACGCGGCGCTTCGCGATGCGGAGCGGGCCATCGCCAAAGGTGTCACCGGCGAGCGCCTCGGGGCGCTTCGCCTGGTGCAAGCCGAGACGTACATCTGGCGCAACGATCACGAGCCGGTCGCGCCATGGCTGGACGAGGCATCGGCGAATTTGCCGCGCGGAAGTGCGCTGTGGTGCAAAACGATGGCCGGCAAGCTGGTGGTGCACGCGCACCACGGCAACGTGCCGGCGCTGGCCGGGGTCGTCGGCGAGCTGCAGAGCATCGATCCGCTGCCCGAGGCGCGCGCGGCGTACGTGATGCCCGCGTCGTTCGTGGTGTCGTTCGCGTGTGCGCTGGGGATTTACCCGATGGCGGGCGCCTTCCTGCAGCGGCTCCTTTCCTTCTGCGACGAGCCGACGAAGGCCGATCCGGTGGCGTGGGGCTGGGCGCTCCTCGCGCAACGTCAGTGCGCGCGCTTCTTGGGCGGAAATCCTTGCAGCTACAAGGAACTCGGCGAAGCCTGCGTTCGGTCCTTCGAGAGCGCGGGCGATACGCGCAATGCGCTTTTGGCGCGCGCGTGGTGGGGCCATGCGACGCTTCTCGCGGGCGCCGCCGGCGACGCGGAGGAGATGATGCGCGAGATGATCCCGCTGACCGAGCGCATCGGGCTCGCCTACGCAGGTGACACCGCACGGGCCATCCTGGCCCTGGCGATCGCGCAGCGTGGTCTGTTCGACGAGGCCGCGCACGAGGCGAGCATCGCGGCGACATCCCTCGTTTCGCACAACCGCGTCCTCGCGGGCTTTGCGCTCACCGCGCTGGCCCACGTGCACCGCTCCGCGGGCGCGCTCGAAAAAGCCGAATCGACGGCACGCGAGGCCGCGGGCACGCTGATCGCGTCCCCGCCCTACCGCGCGCACGCCCTCGCGGTGCTGGCCGAGGTCCTACTCGACGGCGGCCGCCTCGACGAAGCCCGCGAAGCCGCCACTTCGTCCCACGAGATCCTGACCAGCATCGGCACCTTCGAAGACGCCGAATCGCGCATCCGCCTCGTCTACGCCAAGACCCGCGAGTCCCCCACGGAGGCACTGCAGCAGGCGCACGCTCGATTGATGGCACGCGCCGCCACGTTCCACGACACGGCGGATCGCGAGCGCTTCCTCAGTGGGGTCCCCGAGAACGCGGAACTTCTCGCGCGGATCACGTCTCGCCGCTGAGCGGTACAGCTGCTGCCTGCGCAAGGGATGTACCTTTCTGCATCCCGCTAGCGCATCCTTAGAATAGGATGCATGGAGCGCATCAATCTCAACATCCCTGCCAAGGATCGGGCCCTTTTGCGCCAGCTTGCTGGCGACCGTTCGGAAGCGGAATATTGTCGAGAACTACGGCTGCGCGCACTTCGAGAGGACCGAATTCGAGCTCTCAACGGGGCACTCGCGAAGATGTCGCCACAAACGCGTGAGCGCCTGCGACTTGCGAATGAACTCCTCGATCGGATGTGCAAGTGAGAGCCACGAAAAGGGGACATCCTAAAATCACCGTCGGCAACCGGATTTTCCGGCGGCAAGCCAGCGAATTTCATCGTTCTCCAGAGTGGAGAGCTCGACCTGCACACACTGGTCGTTGCCGTGTTGGACGCGCCGAAGTCCAAGAGATGGAGAACATCGACGAACTGCTGACACTGCTCTTCGGGTTGTAACGAACGCCACCGTCGCCAAAGGGTCATTCATTTCTTCCCGCCCGTGAGGGGGCGTGGGTCGAAGGTCACGCGGATTCGCTTGATCTTGCCGTTCTCGATGTGACTCCAGTTGGCGACGGCCATGGGTGGCGCCTGGGTCGTGTGGAGCTCGAACCACGTGATCACGTCGTTGCCATCGGTCACCATCTTCCGGATCACGATGTCCGTCGTGATCTTCGACAAACCCTCGAGCCCCTGCCGGCAAGCATCCCCGGTCTCCGCCGTGCCCAATGGACCGACGAAGTTCGCGTCGTCCGCGAGAATCGACCGCAATGTGTCGAAATCCCTGCTCCGCCAGGACTCGAAATACGTCGCCACCAACTTCGCTGCGATGTTCTCTGTCATGGCCCCGACGCTACCCAGGGGCGATGACAGCATCGTGTCAGGATTGCTCAACCCAAGGTTATCGACAGCTGCCTCGAGAAGAGCGAATCCGGGATGCGGTGCATGTACCCCGCTTCGATGGCCACCTCGATGAGCTCGAATTTGCTTCGCGCGCCGAGCTTTTGCTTCATTTTGTCGATGTGCTGCTCCACCGTGCGCCGTGACATCGACAGAATGACCGCGGTCTCCTTCGCGCTCTTTCCGCGAAGAAGAAAAAAGAGGATCTCCGCCTCCCGACGCGTCAAGGTGCCCGTATCGGCCGAGAATCCTTCGACGAGATGGCTCCCGGCACCGACCAGCGCTTTGGGATCCGCGCCCGCGTGGATCCGGCCGAGCACCGAGCCCAACTCGATGATGCCCGGCGACGTGATGTCCACCCCGTAAAACATCGTGCCGATGGGCTCGTCGTTCTCCGAAGAACCTCCGAAAAGAGGTGTCTTCGTCACGAGAAATGCGCGCCACTTGCCGTCGGCGAAGCGATGCACATCCAGGATTCGCAGCGGCTGGCGTGAGCGCAGCACTTCCTGATCTTGCTTCTGAAACATCGGAGCACATGCCACCGTCTCACAGGGCATGTCGAAATCCGTGCGGCCGACGACGTCCTCGGAATGCGGTAATCCGATGAGAACGGCATAAGCTTTGTTGGCATAAAGGAATACCGATTGGCGATCTTTGTACCCCGCAAACGCGGGAATCTCGTCCAAGATCTGCTGCAACAACGGGTGTACTCCTCTACACCCATTTCAATAGAGCAATACCGGCGAGGATCAAGAGTACCGCCCCCAACTTTGGCGGCGAGAGCGATTCGCCCAGTACGCCAATGCTGAGGGCAAATGCCACCACCGCCTCGAGCCCGAGGACGACCACGTAGGTAACGCCCATTTCCTCGTGCTTCATCGCCACGGTTTGGCATGCCGCCCCCATGCAGAAGAGGAGCAGCACCACCACGGTGGGGCCCAGTCGCGTCAGGCCGAGCGAGTACTTCATGAAGAGACCGCCCACGGCGAACAAGAACGACGCGGCCACCAGCAGAAGGAAATTCATGCCGAAAGGTGCTCCACCTTTTTCACGTCGTCGAGGGTCGACACGCGGAGGGGCTTGGCGAGCAGCTCCGCGCCGGCGAGCGGATCCTTCAAGCCGGAGCCGGTGAGGAGCAGAACCACCTTCTCACCGTCGCGCACCAACCCTTGGGCGCGGGCGCTGCACAAGCCGGCAAGCGACGCCGCGGCCGCGGGCTCGACGAAAATGCCTTCTTTGCGGGCGAGATCGACGATGGCCTTCAAAATGTGGCCATCGGACACGGCCAGGAAGCTGCCGCCGGTCTCACGGATGGCGCGAAGAGCCTTGGCGCCATCGCGAGGCATGTCGGCGCAAATGCTGTCGGCGCGACTCGTGGCGTTCACCTTTCGGATGGGAGCTTGGCGCACCCACGCCCGGTGGATGGCTGCGCTCTTGTCGGATTGAACGCCGTAGATGCGCGGCATTCGTTCGAGGAAGCCCAGTTGGAGGAGGTCGTCGAATCCCTTGTGAACGGCCCCCGCGATGCACCCATCGCCCACCGGTACGAAGACGGCATCGGGCGCGCTCATCGGTGCACCGGTGCCGGCGAGTCGTGCGAATTGGATGGCCATCTCGAAGGAGACGGTCTTCTTTCCCTCGGTCATGTATGGATTGTAGCCCGTCGAACGGTTGTACCAGCCGAAGCACTCGCACGCGCGCTGGCAGACCTCGTAGGCCGCATCGTAGTTGCCATTCACGGTGTAGACGCGACTTCCGTACATCACCGCCTGCATGATCTTGGCAATCGGCGCCTGCGCGGGCACGAAGACGATGGCCGTGAGCCCCGCCGAAGCCGCTTGGCTCGCCAGCGAAGCCGCCGCATTGCCGGTGCTCGCCACCGCGATTTTGTCGCGTCGGAAGAACCTTGCATGCGCAACCGCCAGCGCCGAGGCCCGATCCTTCAACGAGCCACTCGGATTGCGCGAATCGTCTTTGACGAACAGCTCCACACCGAGCTCGCGAGACAGCCGCGAACTGCGCAGAAGCGGCGTGCCCCCCACGAGAAGCGTCGACAGGTACGACGCATCGGGAATCGGTAGCAGCGGCGCGAACGACTGCATGATCAGCGGCGCCATCGCGAGGGCCTCCGCGCTACCGAGTTTGCGCTTCACGACCGCGTAGTCATAGCGGACGTCGAGCGGGGAAAATCCCAGTTCGCTCGTTGGATTCGGGCTGCCATAGCGGAGGACGTCCGGCGAGTGCATCGTGCCCGATTCCAAGCACGCGAGGCCCACCACGTGCTCCAAGTTCACGGCGCGCGCCTCGCCCCGAAATCGCGGGCGATCAGGTCCTCGTAGGTCTCGCGCCGCGTGATCCACTCCACCACCCCGTTCGAACGAACGATGACGGCCGCCGCGCGGGGCCGGCCATTGTAATTGCTTTGTTGCTCGATGCAGTACGCACCCGTGCCGAGAACCACCAGGCAATCGCCAATTCGCGTGTTCTTGGGCAGCCAGCGGACATTGGGCAGGCGCCCGCGCCCCGTTTCGTCATGCTGGGAATCCCCCGTATCGCAGAGAGGGCCGCCCAGCCGAAACGCGGTATCGGCAGCCTCCCGGGCGCGATTCCCGGCTACGACATGGTAATACCAATCGTACCAAAGCGTTTCTGGCATGGTGTTGAAGCCGCAATCGCTCAGCAGCCAATCCACTCCGCCCGGTCGCGTTTTCCTTGCTTCGATGGTGCTCAATAGAATACCGGCCGTGCCGATGACGCTGCGACCGGGCTCGATGAAAACATCGAAATCCGCCGGATCCGCGCCCGCGGCCCTCCAAGCGGCCGCCGTCTCCGCCGCCACGTCGGGAATCGAAATGGTCCCGCGCATCAACGCCTGCACGTCCTCGGGAAGCGGGCTTCCATCGCGATGCGCGGGCATCGTCCCCTCGGGAACCAGAGGGATGGGAAGGCCTCCGCCCATGTTCATCGTATCGGCCATGAATCCGGTCTCGCGACCAAACCGCACCATCTCCGCCACCACGTTGCGCATGGCGGAGGAAAAGGCCTCCGTGCGGACGACCTGCGAGCCGACGTGACAGTGGAAGCCTCGGAACTTCAAACAAGGGTACTCGCGGAGAACCCGGGCCACCTCGGGAAGATCTTCGAAGGGCATCCCGAACTTCGAGCCCACGTGCCCCGTCTCGAAGCCTGCCACCGTACCGCCGAGCACCCCCGGAATTACCCGCGGCATGACGTTGGCGGTGAGCCCGAGTCGGCGGGCAACGTCCCCGATGCGCTTCAATTCCGAAATCGAATCGACATTGAAGGCCCGAATGCCCGCGAGCACGCCCTGGGTGACTTCGTCGACGGATTTGGACGTACCGTTGTAGACGACGCGCTCGGGGTTTACGCCGATGTGGCGAGCCTTGAAAAGCTCGCCACCGCTGTTGGCGTCGATGCCGCAATCGAGGGATACCATATGCCGCAGAATCTCCAGATTCGAGCACGCCTTGCTCGCGTACATGATGCGAAATCGCGGATAGTGCGCCTGATAGGCGCGCTGGAGGTGGCGCACGTTTTCGGTGATTTGCGACTCGGAGAACACGAATAGATTCGAGCCAAAGCGCTCGCGCAGGTCCATCACCGAATGATCGCCGACGTGCAACACGCCGTGGTGCTCTTGGAGATACGGTGCAATGATATTTGGGATCATGAGGGGCCTCAGCGCTCTCTCTCGTAAAAAAAGTCGTCCACTGCGACGAAGCGGCGCGTCTCGACGGCCCGGCGGTAGACCAGGTTGCCGAGGGCGAGATCGAGCACGCCGAGACCGAAGGGCGAGAAGATCCGCAGCCTCTCCGGATCGGCCACACGCCGGCCCTCGATCAGATCGGAAATGGTGCCGGTCAAAAAGTCCGCGTGCCCCATCTCCATCTGCGCCAGGTGCAGCGACGTGTTGTTCGACAGCGCGTGCTCGGCACTGTCCACGAAATTCTGAGCCCCGGCGATGATGTCCGCGCCAAGGTCCCGCAGCGAGATGTGAAGGACGATGGGATTGTGCGCGAAGAGCTCCTTGTCCGTGATGTGGGGTGCACCGGCCGACGTCGCGAACACGATGAGATCGCTGGCGACGAGAAGCGATTCGAGGTCGCCCGTGTGGGTGACCACGCGATGGCGCCGGTCCTGGATGACGTTCTTGTGAAAGCGCTCCGGCTCCGCGGGGTTCTTGTCGAAGAGCCGGACTTCATCGATCTCCCAGCCCGTCCCGATCAAGAATTGATAAATATACTTCGAAATGATGCCATTGCCGACGATTCCCAAAGATTTGGCCCGCCGTTTGCCACGTGCCAAATGGTGCGCACCGAGGGTCGCCGATGCGGCGGTGCGGGCGGCGGAGATGAGCGAAGCCTCCACGCACGCCAACGGGTAGCCCGTCTCTTCGTCGTTCAGGATGAGGACGGCGGATGCACGCGGAATCCCTTTTGCTACATTGTCGGGATAGCTCGCGATCCACTTGATGCCGCTGATGCAGTGGTCGCCCATCGCGATACGCGCGGGCAAAGGGATGATGCGCGCGTTGGGTCGATCCGGAAACCGGAGGAAATGGCACGTCGGGGCCGACGCTTTCCCATCCGCATATTGGCGATACGCCTCGGCGATGATGGTTTGACACATTTCGTAGTTGGAGTGGATGATCTCGTGTGCAATGGCCCCACTGATGACTTTGAATTCGAAATTCACGATGTGCTTGTCTCCTACGATGTGAGGGATTTCGCGCCCTGCAACGTAGCGTCGCGAATCAACCGGGCGCACCACTCGTCATTGTACACGGTGTCGAGATAGCTCGTACCCCGGTCGCAGCACAGAAAGAGAACGTCAGGCTTGGCGTGAATCTTCCCATTTCCCAACGTCTTCTTGATGGCCGCATAGACGGAGCCACTCGACCCTCCGGCAAATACACCATCGCGGGCGAAGAGCTCCCGGCAACCTTGCAAAGTTTCGGTCTCGGACACCATGACGACCCGATCGATGGCCGCCTTTCCGACGAGCTCCGGAACGATGCTGGCGCCGATACCTGGAATGTAGCGTTTGCGTGGAGGTCCGCCGAAGATCACCGAACCTACGACGTCCACCGCAATCACCTGGACGTGCTTGAACCTTTCCTTCAGCCGCGTCGAAACGCCCGCGATGGTGCCGCCCGAGCTGACACCGAGGAAGACGTAGTCGAGGTTTTTGACGTGCGCGCAGATCTGGCCGCCGGTCAAATGATAATGCCCCGCCATGCCGTCGAGGTTGCCGTATTGCTCGGTCCAGAACGAATTGGGGATTTCGCCGCAGAGCTCTTTGACTTTCGCGATGCGCGTCTTGAGAAAACCGCCCGTATCGTCGCGCACGCTGACCTTCACGACTTCCCGGCACAGGTTGCGAAGGCACATTTCATTGAGCGCCGAAATGTTGGGGTCGATGACCGGAATGAATCGCAACCCGAGATGGCGGCAGAGAACCGCAAGCGCGATGGCGAAGTTGCCGGACGAGGACTCCACGATGGTGGTCTTCTCGTCGACGATGCCGCGTTCGATGGCCGATTTGACGATCCAAAAGGCAGGCTTGTCTTTGATGCTCCCGATTGGGTTGCAGAACTCGAGCTTTGCTCGAAGATTGGCTGCGGCGAAATCCAGTGGAACGATGGGCGAAGGACGCAAAAAAGCCCGCCCGATGAGATCCATGCGCTCAACCAACGACCCGGAGAACGCAGAGGAAGGCCTCGCGCCGACCGTTGAACGGGCACTTTCCAGTTCCATATTTCGACTCCTGGGGTTCGATGCGCTCCTCGTCCCAATGGCGGAGAGCGCGGCTCGTCCGATGACAATCACCGGGCGCCGACGACAGCGAAACTTTGTATCGCGTCCGCGACGAACTCCAACGAACGATCGACGAGTTACAAATATTTAACCTTCATATCAGCAGCCACGATACCATGTGCCAGGCACTCGTTGGCGCCAGCGGCAATGGCTATCCGTAATAACTACGGAGTCTCGATTCGGCGTTTCTCGAACGGTCGGCGAAGTAGGTCCCAACATGCATTGACCTTTGGGCAGATCCCCCAGCAGCCGTTTTTCTTCCACTTCACCGGCTCGTTCTTTGCGCAGAGCTGCGCGGCGGCGGTGCATCCTGCGGTCGCGCATTTGTCGCGGCGCGCGATGCACGATTGCCGGCAGCTTCCCGTGGTGGAGGCACACGCGCGCCGGCACGCATCGCCCGCCGCTCCCGAGGCACACGAGGCTTTGCACGAGGAGCACGTGTTCGTGCAGCTGGCCTCGCACGACCCGCATGTGTTGCCACAATCGCGCTGGCACTCCTGCTGCTTGAAGAAACACGGATCGTACGAGCACGATTGCTCCCAAGGCAGCTCGCACGCCAGCGGCTGCGGCGTGAAGTCCTCCACCGGAGGGGCCGCCACGGCACAATCCACGGCGAGTGCATCGATCGCGACCGGCTCGGTCCAAGCCGCGGCGGACGTCAAAGGCGGTGCGGCCCCTCGATGCCATCATGACTGCAGGAAAACGTCCAGCGCGCACAGGCACTTCCGCGAGAACGCGCTACGCTTCGGAGCATGTCCACGGGTTCCCCTCGCCAGACTGCCGCGGCGCCGCGAAATTTCACGTTGACCGTCGAGGAGCGGGTTCGCGCAGTGGTCGCCGGTCCGCCGGCGTTCATGCGCCGGAAGCGGCACATCGAAGACCTGGAAGAGTCCATCGCGCGCGGCCTCGTCCTGCTCGACCGCGGCTTGGCCAAACGCCCCGAAACATTGCGCATCCGGCTCGATCGCCAGCTCGTCCAATTGAACGAGCTCATCGAACTTCACAATCGCTATTACCCGGCCGAGGCCAACCTTCGCATGGATCCCATCAGCGGGGAGCTCATCGAAATGGGTAAACCGTGGTCGCCGCTTCCGCAGGCCACCTTCGAAAACCTCCGCGCCCGCGATATCGGTTAACGCAGGCCCGTGGCCACGTGTACCGTGGCGGGCAGTTGGACGTATTCTCCTTTGCGGAAGGCCTGGAAGGCCGTTTCCACTTCTTCGTGAATGCGCTCGAGCGTCTCCGCCGGGGCGCGCGCCAAGAGCTGGCGCAGCGGCCCGGCCATCTCGCGGATGCTTCTCCACACCTGGGTGGGAGTGCCCGGGCACGCCATGACACATCGATGGGTCATCTCCTCCACCTGACGAAAGCCCGCCTCACGCAAAGCTGCAGGCAACGATCCCGGCGAGGCGAAACGCAGCGCGCTCGGAGCATTCGCCGGCGGAGGCGGGACCCCGATGTATTTCGCAATGATGCGAGAATGTAAAAACGCACCCGACTCGTCCGGTGAGCCGCCCCACACGAGAAACGCCGCGCGCGCCCCCGGCTTCAGCACACGCCGCGCTTCGCGCAGAGCCTCCTCCGCGTCCGGAATGTGCATGATCCCCAGGCGGCACGTTACGAGATCGAACGACTCGTCCGGGAACGTCAGCGCGGCGGCATCGGCCCTGCGGCAGCCGATATTGGCCAATCCCTCCGCGCGCGCTGCATCCGCGATGATGGCGAGCATCCCGTCGGACACGTCGGTCGCCGTCACGTAACCGCGAGGACCGACGTCTTTGGCCAGGGCCAGCGCAGGCTCGCCGGCGCCGCTGGCCAGATCGAGAACGTGCATCCCAGGCCAAACGCCCGCGGCTTCGAGAAGCACTTCGGTCAAGACCCGCGTCTGCTCGGCAAACCGAGCACGCCAGCGACGCCAGGCCGCGACCACCTCTGGATCGTCCCATTGGTCCATTTGCCCACTCCTCGTTTTATTCAATTAGCGTGACACATTGCCGAGTATCGAAATAACGAATCGCAGGGAGCATAGAAAGAGCATTACCGCACTCCCGAGGGCGCCGAACGCGGCCAAAGCGCGAATCCAGGGTGGCGCTTGTGTCACGGCAATCGTGTGAAGGAGCGCGGTCGCACCTCCCCCCATGACGCCTCCCAACGCCCCGCCCAAGAACGCCAAGCCAAAGAAAGGCGTCCCGCTCGACGGCGCGAAGCTGCGGTTCGGCCGCACGCGCGAAACCGCGTCGGCGGAAACGACGTCATCCTTGTGAAACAGCGGCGAATCGAGGGTTCTCTCGCAACGCTTCCCCATGGGCAACACCTGCAGAGAACAGGCGTTCCATGGCGCGGAACATTGTTCCGACTAGGGTTCCCACGAGCAAAACGCCCCGGTTCGGACGTGAAGTTCGATGTACCGCCCCAACGTGGGCTCCAGCTCGGAGATGCGGGACAGCGCATCCCGGATGCGCCGTTGTACGTTGACGCGCGCCCGTTCGGACGCGGCACCGGCTTTGCGGCCCCGCCCGCCGAGGCCGACCGCGCGCGCAAGCTCGCCGGCAAGCGACGCGCGTTCATCGCGAATGCGGGCCGCCGTTTCGGCATCACTGCGGGCCTCCGCGTCTTCGAGTGCGCTCCCCAGCTCGGTCAGACGTGTGCGGTATTCCAACTTGGCGCGCTCGTCGAGCAAATCTCCCGAATCACCGAGTTCCACCGATCCGTCGGTGCGGTGCACCAGATCGCCCACGTGGAATTCGCGCCCCGGCTCCCGAAGCAACACGGCCAAATACTGGAGGCCCTTGCTGTCCTTCAACCGCGCCTCACGCCCATCGTGGCGCAATACCCAGAACTCACCGTCTCGTTCGAGCGATGGAGCCGATGCACGCGGCACGGGGGCCGCCGCGGCTCGGCCCAGTGCGGTGAGCGCGCGTCGGGTATGCGCTTCGAAATCGACGAACGTGCCGCGTTGGCAGATGACCAGTGTCTGTTCGAAGTGAACGCGCGCCTTTTCCGGCTCGCCAAGCGCCGTCGCCAGGCGGCCCAAGTAGTACGCCACCGGCCCGATGCTGGCCATGACGCCGGGGTAAATCGTGATTTGGCCGGCATAGGGCAACATCACTTCGTACAACGCGCGAAGCTCCGAGCGGTCGCCAAGTTGGATGAAGATGGGCACCACTTGGGGAAGAAAGGCCCCCATGCCCTGGGGCCACGCGGGTGGAACGAACTTCGAAGCGATGTCGCGCCGTTCGGCCGGCGAAAGCGATTCGCTGCGCACACCCCGGCGTATGGCGAGCCACGATCCCAATCTGGGATTCTTCGGGCTGAGCGCCTCGAGGGCCGCCATGGCCGCGGCCTCGCCAGCTGCATCGCCGCGTACTTCGGCGCGGATCGCGCGATTGGCCTCGATGACGGCCAGCCCGTGAGGGTCGTCGCCGGCGTCGGACAGCTCGCGCACCTCCCGCTCGATGCGCGCGATGAGATCGACGTCGCCCAGGAGCGTCGCCCACGTCAAATGAAGGATCGCGACGTGAAGCCGATACTGCGGCACGCGGATTTCCTCCGCGAGCTGCCTCTGAATGCGCAATTCCACATGGACGACGGCGGGATCGGCCCGCTCGATGGCGTCGATGGCCAATCGTCCGTGCGCATGCACCTCGAGGATCTTGTCGCCAATGCTCGTCGCGAGAAGCGCGAGCTCGCGATCGAGGGCGATGCGCTCGTCGAGGTTGTCGCCCGAACCGTACGCGGCACGCGCAGAATAGATCACGGCCGCGAGCACGCGGCGGTCACCCAGTGCCCGTGCGGCCGCCACCGATTCGCGCGCGAGCATCAGCGATCGGGTGCGATCGGACGCGGGAACCATGGCCGCCGACAGCCGCGCCATCGTGCGGACCCGCAGTTCTTCGCTCATGCTGCCAAGCGACAGCGCTCGCTCGAGCAGGTCGACCAGGCGGCGGTCCACATTTCCGAACCAGAACTCCGAACCATACGCGAGCGCCGCCTGCGCAAACAGATCGGGTCGGCCTGCGCGCTCGGCGAACCCCGCGGCCTGGACACACGTGTCTTTGCCCGCCTGCGCATTGCCCATGCGAATGCGCGAGAGCCCAAGCCTCCAGAGTAGCTCCGCGCGCTGTGCTTCGTCGGTGCATCCCGCGTGATCCCGTGCGACCAACGCGCGCTCGAAATGGCCCGCGGCATCGTCGAAGGCCAGCAGGGCCATGGCACGACGACCGGCGCGTGTCGACAGATCGGCCGCCTCTGGCCAAGAGGCCACCGGCGCGCTCTCGAAGGCGTGATGCGCGAGCTCGGCCAAGTGCGGCTCGACGTCGGTCGCGTGAAACGTCGCGAGCGCACGCGCCGCCTTCGCATGAATGGCCATGCGGCGCGAGGCGGAGAGCCCCTGATAGAGCGCCTCGCGGATCAAAATATGTGCAAAGCGCACGGGACTCGAGGGCAGTGTCCGCGCAATGAGGATGCCCGCCGCGATGCCTTCCTCCGTCGCCTCGAGCACCCGCGCAAGGGGACTCTCGCAAACGAGTTGCAACAGCATCACGGAGCACTCCCGGCCGAGAACCGAGGCGGCATCGAGCACGTCGCGTACGTCGCTCGAAACGCGGGAGACCATTTCCTGCACCGTTTCGCGCACGGAATCGGGCAAGGTGAATCCTGCCGGCAGCGCGGTCGCGTACCCACGCGAGACGAGCAGCTGCGCAAGGGCGTCGACGAAAAGAGGATTGCCCTCCGTTGCCGAGAACACCGCCGCGGCCAGCGCCTCGGGCGGTGCCGCCCCCAATGCGCCTGCGATCCACTGCGTCACCGACGCGCGATCGAGGCGGCCCAACGGGCGCAGCGTTCCCTCGCGGGCGAGCTTCGCCAGCGACGCGGACACCTGCGGGGCCCGCCGCGCCTCCAGCTCGCGGTACGTTCCTACGAGCAGCACGCGCAGGTTGCGAAGCTCGCGCGCCACCACCTGCAGTAGATTCAACGATGCGAGATCGGCGGCGTGGAGATCGTCGAAGACCAGCACGAGAGGCCTCCCCGAGGCCGCACCACGCAAGAATGCGGCAATCGCCATACCGAGCCGCAGAGATTCGACTTCGGGATGACGCGGATCCGCCGGCAAAGGCTCGAGCTGCGCGACGAGGTCCGTCGCCCCGCATGCGTCCAGCACCTGCACCCACGGCCAGCATGCGGGCGCGCCGGAGGCCTCCCACGCGCGACCCCAGTACGCGGAAGCACCCCGCGCTTCCGCGATGGCGGCAAGCTCCTCGGCCAGCCGCGTTTTTCCGATGCCGGGCTCCCCGGAAAGAAGGAAAACACTGCCGCGGCCTGCGATGGCCCGGTCGAGCGCCGCCTCCAGCTCTGCGAGCTCGCGGGCGCGTCCAAGGAGTGTGCGAAAGGCCATACGTCACCGCCCCTTGTTCAGGGCCGCCTCGGCCTTCTTCGCCGATGCGAGGTGCGCTTCGGCCTTGCGGAGTTCGTCGGCCGCATCGTCGTTCGCGCGACGCGCCCGATCCGCCGTCGTACGCGCCGTTTCGGCGTGATCGGCGGCAGCACTCGCCTCCTTGGCGGCCTCGCTCGCCTCGCGCTTGGTCCGCGCGAGGGCCGCCTCCGCGGCTTTGACGGCGTCGGCCAGATGGCGCGCGTTGGACTCGGCATCGTTGGCGGCCTTCTGCGCTTCATCGGCAGCGCGGTTCGTTTCCTTGGCGCGTGCCTCCGCGTGCGCCTTGTTCTTCTTCGCCGCTGCGAGCGCCTCTTCGGCCTTGCGCCGCGCTTCGGCGACGGCTTTGCGCTGGTGCGAGGAATCGGCGGGTGCTTTGGGCGGCGCCTTCGCGGCGGGCTCCTTCTTCTTGATCGGAGGGGGAAGCTCCTCGCCGTCCCCCAGCACCTCGAGCAACGCATCGAAGCCCGGCGGGGCAAGCTCTTTGGAAAGCCGCCCCGGCTCTGCGTCACCCCACCGGTTCAAGGTCGAGATGAACGTCAGCGTCTCGCCAATGCGATCCAACGTCAGGTCGGACGCGGCAAGTCCCCCCTTCTGCAAAATGGTTCGCGCAACCTGGAGCAGCGCGTCGATGGCCGCGCGCTGCGCCTGTTGCGCGGCAAACACCTCCCGCACGCCGCTGGCCCCCTTGCGATGCGCCCGCCGCAGGGAGGCGCCCGCCTCGTGGAGCGCATCGAGCTCGTCCGAGGCATGACGGTACAATTGATTCACCGCCCACGCGGCCGCCGACGGCTTGGGGAGCGCGGCAATGTGCGCGGCGCCCTCCTTGTCGCCTTCCTTCTTCGCGCGTGTGGCCAGCGCCTTGCGTACATCGATGAACTCCGACAACGGGACCGAGTAGAGCCCATCGATTTCCTCTTCCGAAACGGCGGCCATCGCGGCCCCTGACTTTACCGCACGTACACCTCGCGACCATCGACCATCGTGCGAAGCACCCGCGTTCGGGCAATTTGGTCCGCCGGAATGGCGTAGATATCGCGATCGATGACGATCATGTCGGCGCGTTTTCCGACTTCGAGGCTGCCCGTGCGCGTTTCGGAGCGCATCAGGCGCGCCGCGTTCACCGTATACGCGCGAAGGGCTGCGTCGAGGTTGGGCAGGGCTTGCGCACCCCGCGTCAGGGCATGCTGCATGCCCGCGAACGGATTGAGATCCCACACGTCATAGTCCGAGCTGAGGGTCACGATGGCGCCGCTGTCGTGCAGATCGCGCACACGCCACGCGCGCTCGTTGATGCGATCGGCACCCACGAAGGGCTCGAGCTCGTGCAGATGCGCGGGGTCGTTCTCCTCGGAGAGCTGCACGTCCGCAAACACGCCGAGGGCCCGAAAACGGGGCAGATCCTGCGGATGCACGAGCTCCACGTGCGTGAGCCGGTGGCGTGCGCCCGTCCCGCCTGGCAAGCTGCGCGCCGCCTCGATGGCGTCGAGCGCCTGCCGCACCCCGCGATCGCCGATGGCGTGGATGTGCATGTCGAAGCCCGCCGCTTGCAGCTCGCGCACGTAACGCGCGAGGCGTGGCCCGTCGAAATAATTGAGCCCGCGCGGTGCCCCCAGCGTCTTCGAGCGATACGGCTCGAGCAATGCAGCCGTCGTATTCTGGGTCAACCCGTCCGCGTAAATCTTGATTTGCGTCTGCCGCACCATACCGCCATCGTCGCGACGCATCTGGGAGAGCGCCGCAAGCTGCGCATCGTCGGCCTTCAATGGATAAGCCCATAGGCCCAGCACCATGCGCACCGTCATTTCGCCGCGTTCTTCGGCCCGGCGATACGCATCCAGGTGCCCGCGCCCCCAATAGACACGCGCGTCACAGGCCGAGGTAATGCCATATTCGTTGTCGTGGGCCATCCCATCGAGCAAGGCGCGATAATTGATTTCGTCCAGCTCCGGACTGCGCGCGAGCGCACGGTCCCATGGCCACTCGCCGGCGGCGTCGACGAGCACACCGTTCGGCGTTCCGTCCGCCGCACGCAACACGATGCCGCCGGGCGGATCGGGCGTGTGCGCATCGATGCCGAGCACCTGCAGCGCACGCGAATTCACCCAGGTGCTGTGCGACGTCTCCTCCAAAATGGCCACCGGCCGATCGGGAATGGCCGCATCGAGGATGGCGCGCGGTGTGCGCGAGGCCGCGAGAAGCGTGGAAATGCGATGGCCGGAGCCGAGCACCCACGAAGTCCCTTTGGAGACGGAGCACTTCGACACGGTGCGAATGTAATCTTCGGCGTCGTTCACGTTCGGATCCAGCCTGCATCGGATGATGGGCAGGTGCGCTTCCAGCGTGTGCTGATGCACATCGTGCAAGCCCGGAAGCACGACGCGCCCTTGGAGATCCAGCACGCGGGTGCTGGCGCCGACGTAGCTCGCCGCACCGTCGTTCGCGCCGACGAAGACGATGGCACCATTGCGCACGGCCACGGACTCCGCCCATGGCTGCGCATCGTTCATGGTGCGAATGCGGCCGTTGCGCCAGACGAGGTCGGCCGGGATGCGCTCGGTGGCGCAAGCGGTCAACGGGCCCAGCATCATCAATGCGCCCATCAAAAGTGAATATTGGCCATTCATCGAAGACAGCATGTCGGCCTTACCTTAAATTTGGCTGATCGCCCGATGCGCATTCTACTCCTCGAAGATCACGATGAAACCCGCCAGGCCGTCGAATCGCGGCTTCGTGGCGAGGGGCTCGCCGTGGTGACCGCACGCACGCTGGAGGAGGCCGGTGCGCTGCTGCGAGCTGAGCCCTTCGATGTGCTGGTGCTCGACCGCACCGTGCCGGATGGCGATGCGCGGGACGGTCTTCGGGCGTGGCGGAGCACGGGCATTGCGACGCCGGCGTTGTTCCTCACCGCACGCGACACCGTTCGCGATCGGGTCGACGGGCTCGATGCCGGCGGCGACGACTACCTCACCAAGCCATTTGCCATGGCCGAACTCTTCGCGCGCGTCCGTGCCCTCGGTCGCCGGGGTCCTTTGCCGCAGCAGCCCATCGTGCGGATCGGCGAGGTGGAGATCGATCTCGGCCGGCGCGAGGTGCGGCGCGCCGGTGTGCTCCTGCCCTTGCGGCCCAAAGAGCGCTCGGTCCTCGAGCTTCTCGCATCGAGGCAAGGGCGCGTGGTCTCGCGCGAGGAGCTGGTGCGGCATTGCTGGGATGCGGCGGAGACGCTCGCGTCGAACGTCGAGGAGGCCACCATCGCCTCGCTCCGGCGCAAGCTCGGGGTACCCGGCCTCGTTCGCACGGTGCGCGGCGTGGGATACGTCCTCGAGGATCCATGCCGCTGAACGATGGCCATGCACCGCGCGCCCGGCTCGAGCTCGATCGCCTTGCCCGGCGCACGGCGCGGGTGTACTCGCTCGCGTGGTCGGCGGCGCTGGTCGCCCTTGCGACCTTCGCGGTGGTGGCATTCGGTCGCGCGCGCGATGCCGACTTCGACGCGCGCCTCGCCGTTCATGCGACGGCCGTGTATGGCCTGACCTATTTCGATGCGCAAGGCCGCTACCATGTCGAGCCACTCGTGCGTGAGCCCGACATCGTGCACGGACCTTTCGACATTTACGTCGTCGACTCGGACGACAAGACGTTGCTCTATGCCACCGAGCCCCGGCGGTACGCCATCGATCCCAACGATCTGCATGCGGCGCCGCACGATGCGGTGCTGGCCAATGGGCAGCGAATTCGCGTTCTGACGAAGACGACCTTCGACGATGCGGATCGACCCCGGGCTACCATCGTGGTCGCAGGCGATCCCGCACCGCATCGCGCCGAGCAGACGCGTTTCACCGTGTGGATCGTGATGGCCACCGCGGCTCTTGCCGCGCTCGGCGTGCTCGTGGCGCGCGTCATGACCGAGCGAACGCTCCGTCCGGCGCGCCGCGCCTTGGAGGTGCGGGAGCGCTTTCTTCAAACGGCGGCGCACGAGTTGCGAACACCCGTCACCGGGCTCGTCGCCGCCGTCGAAGCGGGCTCCGTCGAAGGGCCCATTGCCAAGCTAACGCACGAGGCATCGCGGGTGCTGGAGCAGGTGCTCGCCTATGCGCGGCTCGACGCGGATCTCACCGAGGTGCACGCCGAGCCGTTGCGATTGGACCTTCTGGTCGAGTCGCTCGCCAGCGAGGACATCGCCATCGAGGCGGAGCCCTCCATCGTGCGCGGCGACCCACGTCTCCTCGAAGTGGCGATTCGCAATTTGCTCTCGAACGCAGAACGCCACGGGGGCGGCGTGCGTGCCGTTCACGTCGCCAATGGGCGCGTATCCGTGCGCGATGCGGGTCCGGGTTATCCGGCAGGAGGCAGCCGCGGCTGGGGCCTTGGCCTCGGTATCGTTCAACGCATTGCCGCCATTCACGGCGGTACGTTTTCGTTGCGCAACCACCCGGACGGTGGTGCCGTGGCCACGTTCGAAATACCGATTACGCATGGTCTATCCAAATGATTGGAAATGGATCGTTTCGACGGACCAGCCATCCCCTATTCTTTTTTGCGCAATGACCACGTCGAAGATGCCGGTGCTCGAGATCCCGCCGGGCGGACGGGGCACGCCACCGCACCGCCACAAGCGAGCTCCGCGCTCATGAGGCTCATTCTCCCGACCAGGTGCCCAGCGATTCCCCGCCGGCGTCGAACACCACGTTGGTTACGGCCAGGCTCACTGAAAGAACGATATCGGCCAAGTCTTCGAAACGGCTACGACGGTGCGTTCATTGCTGCATGGGTTTTACATCGATGTTGCCGAGCGAAACTACGTTGAACATTTTTGCCAAGCCCGATCCGCTCCGCGATATTCTGGGCGATCTTCGCATCAGCGGTTTGTCCTACGGTCGCTGCGAGCTTCGTGAACCGTGGGGTATCGAGCTGCCAGCGCAACGCGAAGCGCGCTTTCACTTCGTCGCCGCAGGTTCGACGCTCTTGAAGGCCCCCGACGGCACATGGCACCGCCTCGACGCGGGCGACGTCGTGCTCTTGCCGCGCGGCGATGCGCACGCGCTCGCATCGAGCGAAACGGTACAATGCACGCCGCTGCCGGACATCGTGCGCGAGGAGATCGGCCATCGCACCTATCGCCTGGCGCTCGATGGCTGCCATCCACCGGGTGCGATTCTTTTTTGCTCCAGCGTGTCCTTCGATGCGCCGTCGGCGCATCCTTTGATCGAGCTCATGCCCGCACAATTGATCGTCCGCGCGGCGGGCGAGGCACTCGAGCCGCTGTTGAGAATCATGGCGGACGAGATCCTCGCCGAGAAAATGGGCTCGGCCACCGTGCTCACGCGACTGGCGGACGTGGTCATCACCCGCGTGATCCGCACTTGGTCGGAAGCGCAGCCAAGCAACGGCGACGGATGGCTCTCGGCCATCCGCGATCCGAAAATCGGACGCGCGCTTGCGGCCATCCACCGGGAGCCCGGGCGGCATTGGTCGCTGGCAGCGTTGGCGCATCTCGCGGGCTGTTCCAGTTCCAGCTTCCGCGACCGCTTCACGCGGAGCGTGGGAACCCCGCCCGCGAAATACGCGGCGCGCTGGCGCATGCACGTGGCGGGCACGATCTTGCGCGACCAACGACTCAGCAACGGTGAGGTGGGGGCGAAACTCGGCTACGACTCGGTGACGGCGTTCACGCGTGCCTTCAGGCGCATCACGGGAAAGTCGCCGGGCTCACTTCGGCGCATACCGACGTAGCGATTGCGTCGCCCGCAAGAGCGCGCGCATCTCCGCCAGGCCTCCCTCGAAGGCGCCGGCGCTACGCGCCTGGACCAGAATGTTGCCCAGCGCGGTCGCTTCCACCGGGCCCGCCACCACGGGAAGGCGGCATGCATCCGCGGTGAGCTGGCAGAGAAGCTCGTTGTTCGCGCCGCCGCCCACGATATGAACCTCGTCGACCCGCCGCCCGGAAAGCCGCGCGGCGTCGTCGATCGCCCGGCGGTGGGCCTCCGCGAGGCTGTCCAGAATGCAGCGCACGGTCTCGGCGCGGGTTCGCGGGACGGGCTGGCCTGCGTCCTCGCACGCGCTCGCGATGCGGGCGGGCATGTCGCCGGGGGGCATGAAGCGCGGATCGTTGGCGTCCACGACGCTGCGACGCGCAGGGACCTCGGCGGCCTCGCGCAGGAGCGTGTCGAGCTCCGTCGAGGCTTCCCAGACGCGCTGGCACTCTTGCAAGAGCCAAAGGCCAGTGACGTTGCGCAAATAGCGAATGGTGCCGTCGACGCCCACTTCGTTGGTGAAATTCGCCTTGCGGCTCGCCTCGCTCCGAATCGGCGCTTCGAGCTCCAATCCCACGAGCGACCAGGTGCCCGCGCACACGTAGGCGGCGTGCGCATCGGCTCGGGCGGGCACGCCGGCCACCGCCGATGCCGTGTCATGCGATCCGACGTTGTAAACCGTGGAATCAAAGCCGACTTCGTCGCGCACGTGCGGAAGGAGCCGTCCTAGCTCGTCCCCCGGCCGCCGAAGCGGCGGAAAGAGATTCACGTCCACGCCGGCGGCCTCCGCCAGAGTGCGCGACCAAACGCTGGCGCGCGGATCGAGGAGGCCCGTGGTCGATGCATTGGTCAGCTCGGTGCCTGCGACGCCGGTGAGCCAATATCCGATTAAATCCGGAATGAGCAGCGCCTGCTTCGCCATCGACGACGCCGGCGTCCCCCGCTCGGCGGCGAGCTGAAAGACCGTATTGAATGGCTGAAACTGAATTCCCGTTTGCGAATAAAGCTCTTCGTGCGGAACTTTGGCCAGCACCTCGGCGACGCCCCGCGCGGTGCGCTCGTCGCGGTAGTGAACCGGATTGCCAATCAGGGCGCCCCGCGCATCGAGCAGTCCATAATCGACGGCCCACGAATCGATGCCGATGCCGTCGACCGGGCCGGCGGCTCGCAATCCATCGAGGATACCCTTGTACAATGCAAGGATATCCCAGTGCAGCGTTTCACCCACGCGCACGGGGCGATTCGCAAAACGATGGACCTCGGTGAGATCCAAGGACCGCGGCCCCACGCTTCCCACCATGACGCGTCCGCTGGACGCGCCAAGGTCGACCGCGGCAAAGGTCTTCACCGCAGGAACGCGGCCGCTACCCCCGCATCCACGGGCACGTGAAGCCCGGTGGTGTGGGTAAGCTCGCCGCCCGTGAGGGCAAAGACGGCATTGGCGACATGCTCGGGCAGCACTTCGCGCTTGAGCAAGGTGCGCTGGGCGTAATACGCGCCCAGCTCCTCCTCTTTGACGCCGTAAACGGCCGCGCGCTGCGCGCCCCACCCGCCGGCGAAAATGCCGGAGCCCTGGACGACCCCGTCGGGGTTCACGCCATTGACGCGGATCCCGTGGGCGCCCAGCTCCGCGGCCAAGAGCCGCACTTGGTGGGCCTGATCGGCCTTGCTGGCGCCGTAGGCCACGTTGTTCGGTCCCGCGAACACGGCATTTTTGCTGGTGATGTACACGATGTCGCCGCCCCCGCCCTGCGCGATCATCATGCGGGCGCCTTCGCGCGAGACCAAGAACGAGCCGCGCGCCATCACGTCGTGCTGCAGGTCCCAGTCTTGAACGCTGGTCTCGAGCAGCGACTTCGAAACGGACAGGCCTGCGTTGTTCACCACCAGATCGACGCCACCGAAGGCCAGCGCCCCGGCGGCGAACGCCGCGGCAATTTGCGTTTCGTCGGTCACGTCGGCCGGCACCGCAATGGCCTTGTCGCGATTGCCCAGCTCGCGCGCGGTCGCCTGCGCCGCTTCGGCGTTGCGATCGGTCACCACGACGCACGCGCCCTCCGCGGAGAGCCGTTTCGCAATGGCTTTGCCGATGCCCGAGCCCGCACCGGTCACCAGCGCCACGCGCGAGGCCAGCGCCTTTGGCTTCGGTTGGCGGCGCAATTTCGCTTCCTCGAGCGCCCAATATTCGATGCGGAATTTCTCGCGCTCGTCGATGGGCGCATACCGCGATACGGCTTCGGCGCCGCGCATCACGTTGATGGCATTGATGTAGAACTCGCCGGCCACGCGCGCCGTCTGCGCATCCGCACCGAAGGAGAACATGCCCACGCCGGGCACCAGCACGATGGCCGGATCGGCCCCGCGCATCGGCGGCGAATCCGCGCTCGCGTGGCGCTCGTAATACGCGCGGTACTCCTTGCGGTACTCCACGTGAAGTTCGCGCAGGCGCGCGATGACGTCCTCCAGGGGTGCCGAGGCCGGGCGGTCCAGCACCATGGGCCGCACCTTCGTGCGAAGGAAATGGTCCGGGCACGAGGTGCCCAGCATGGCCAGCTGGGGATGCTTGCTCCGAGCCAGAAACTCGAGCACCGGCGCGGCATCGGTGAAGTGCCCCACCTGCCGCCGATCGGTCGAGGCGAGTCCTCGAATCACCGGCGCGAGCTGCGCCGCGCGCGCACGCCGTTCGGTCTCCGGCAGCGGCCCGTATCCATCGAGCGCCGGGCCGAAGGGTTCCGCGGAGCCGTGCTCCTTCAGAAAACGCGCGGCCGTGCGGATGATCTCCAGCGAGTGCGCCTCCGCCTCCTCGGAGCTATTGCCCCAAGCGGTAATGCCATGTCCGCCGAGAATGCAACCGATGGCCTGGGGGTTTTCCTGCTGAATGCGGGCGATATCCAATCCCAATTGAAATCCTGGCCGCCGCCAAGGCACCCACACGACCCGCGGGCCGAAGCATTGCCGGGTGAGCTTTTCGCCATCGGCGGCCGTGGCCAGCGCAATGCCCGAATCGGGGTGCAAATGGTCGACGTGCGGGGCATTGACCAGGCCGTGCATGGCCGTGTCGATCGACGGGGCGGCGCCGCCTCGCCCGTGCAGGCAAAAGTCGAACGCGGCGACCATCTCGTCTTCGCGTTCGACCCCCGGGTACACGTCCACGAGGCCGCGCAGTCGGTCCAAACGCAATACGGCCAGCCCCGACTCGGTGAGCGTACCCAAGTCGCCGCCCGAGCCTTTGACCCAGAGCAGCTCCACGGGCTTGCCCGTCACCGGATCGGTATCGGTACCCTTCGCCGAAGTATTGCCACCTGCGTAATTCGTATTGGCCGGATCGGCCCCCAACCGATTCGAGCGCGCAATCAATTGATCGACGATGCGCATCAGGCCGCCCATCCCGATTGCTTGCCCGACTTGCGCCCCGCCTCGATGCGCTCTTGGTAGCCGGATCGGCGGTAGGCCTCCATGGGATTCGGGTCGAGCCCCATTTCTTGGCGCAGCTCGGCCAGCATGGGCCTCACGTCGGTGTTGAAGGCATCCATGAAGGCCTCGTTGGCGCGCAGCACGTCGCCGCTGCGTTGCGCGTCGACGAGCGCCTCGCGATCGACCAGCAGCGCCTTGGCGGTGGCCTCCTGAACGTTGCACACCGAGCGAATCTGGCCGGGGATTTTCGGCTCGATGTTGTGGCACTGGTCGAGCATGAAGGCGACACCGGCATCGCGGTCGAAGCCGCCGCCGCGAACCACCTCGTACATGATTCGGAACAATTGAAAGGGATCCGCCGCGCCCACGATCAAATCGTCATCGGCGTAGAAGCGCGAATTGAAGTCGAAGGCGCCCAGCTTCTTCACTCGGAGGAGGAAGGCTACGATGAATTCGATGTTCGTGCCCGGGGCATGATGACCGGTGTCGACACACACCTGTGCCCGCTCACCGAGCTGCAGGCAGTGCGCATAGGCGGTGCCCCAATCGGGCACATCCATCGTATAGAAGGCCGGCTCGAATAGTTTGTATTCGAGCAACATGCGCTGGTCCTTTCCCAACCGGTCGTAGACCCGCATCAATGCCTCGGACAGGCGCTCCTGCCGCGTTCGCATATCGTCTTGGCCGGGGTAGTTCGTCCCGTCGGGGAACCACAGTTTGAGATCCCGCGAACCGGTTTGGTCCATGATGTCGACGCACTCGAGCAGGTGCGCGAGGGCCTTCTTGCGCACCGCCGGATCGGGATTGGTGACGCTGCCCAGTTTGTAGTCGTCGTCCTGGAACACGTTGGCGTTGATGGCGCCAATCTCGATCCCGAGTGCACGTGCGTGCCGCGAGAGCTTCGCGTAGTCGTCGACCTTGTCCCAAGGGATGTGCAATGCCACGCGTGGCGCGATTCCGGTGAAGGCATGGACTTGCGCCGCGTCGTCGAGCTTCTCCTCGACGGTGCGAGGCACGCCCGCCTGCGTGAACACTTTGAAACGCGTGCCACAGTTGCCGTAGGCCCACGAGGGCGTCTCGATCTGTTGCGTGCGTAACTTTGCTTTGACCGACGCGCTCATTTTAAGGGCCTCCGGGGACACTTGAAACGTTTCATGCTCATCCTAGATCGCTGCCTCGCGCGGGGCAAGGCGCTCAAGCCCTGCGGGTGCGTCCTCCCGACGACGCACCGCGCGATTCGAGGCCGCGCTCGATTCCGTCGAGCATGAGGTTCAGGCCGAACTTCATGCGCGCGTCGAAGTCCTGACTGGTGAACGGTCCTTTGACCGCGGCGATGTTCGGGTACCTCTCGCGATCGACCTGACTCGTCAGCGTCGCGGGGTCGAAGCCCTGCGCGGCCTGTTCTTCGACCACGAAGCCAATGACGAAGTGCACCAGGCTGGAGCATGACCATGCGGCCTCCCTCTTTCCAAGCCCTGCGTCGCGCAGGGCGCCGAGAAGCACCTCCCCCAAGGTCAATGTGTTTGGCTCCGCGACGAAGGTGCCCGCGAAGACGCGGGCTCCATCGCGGTGCGCGAGCAGGGCGCGGCGGAGCGCCATCAATTGTTCGACGATGCGCGCGCGCCATTTCTCGGGTTCGCCGTCGGCCTGGAGCGCGGTGTCGGTGAGCATTTCTTCGGCCATGGCGGCCACGAGGCTCTGTTTGTTCGGATAATGCCAATAGAGCGCACCGGCCTGGACACCGAGTTGGTCGGCGAGGCGCCGCATGGTCAACGCTTCGGTGCCGACCTCGTCCAAGAGAGCGAGCGCCTCGCTGAGAATTCGTTCCTTCGTGAGACGCGGCATGCCCGGCCTATCCCTAGCACAGGTGCACTTGACACGTCGGCCCCCAACCCTAACTTGAACATTGTTCAAGTTGAACGACGTTCAATGATAAATGGCGTCTTCTTCGAGAAGGGGCTCCTTCTTTCGAGAAGGCTTCCTTCGAGAAGGGGTTCCTTCTTCGAGAAGGCTTCTTTCGAGAAGGGGTTCCTTCTTCGAGAAGGGCTTCTTTCGAGAAGAGTCTTCTCCTTCGAAAGGGCTTCTTTCGAAGGCTTCTTTCGAGAAGAGTCTTCTCCTTCGAGAAGGGGCTTCTCCTTCGAGAAGGATCTTCTCCTTCGAGAAAGGTCTTCTTCCTCGAGAAGGATCTTCTTCTTCGAGAAGGAGATGCGGATTGAAGTTTTTGGGACGAGAAAAATCCTTCCTCTTTTTGGAGGAGTGGGGGTGGGAAAGGGACTGGACAACAATGGTGGATGTGGTGATTGCGGGGGCGGGGCCGGTGGGGTGTTTTCTTGCGCGGGAGCTTCGGCTTGCGGGCGCGCAGGTCGTCGTTTTGGAAGCAGAGAAGATGCGCTCGCCCTATTCGAAGGCGCTCACGATGAACAGCCGCTCGCTGGAGTTGCTGCAGATGCGCGGACTGGCCGAGCGGTTCATGCGCGAGGGCGTGCTGCTGCCCACGGCGCACTATGCCGTGCTGGACACGCGCCTTGCGTTGGCACCGCTCGATACCAAGATTCCGTACACGCTGGCCCTTGCGCAACGGCGCACCGAGGAATTGCTCGAGGCCGCGGCCCGTGAATTCGGCGCGGAATTTCGCTTTGCACACGCCGTTTCGGCGCTCCATCACGACGAGGGCGGCGTCGAAGTGCACGTGCGCAGCGCCGACGAGGGCGACTACATCGTGAGGGCGCGTTACGTCGTTGGGTGCGACGGTGCACGAAGCACGGTGCGCTCGTCCGCGGGCATTTCGTTCCCGGGGACGGACGCGACCATGACCGCCTTCCAAGGCGACGCCCGGCTCGCGCAACCACCGACCGTGACCGCCATCGTCAACGAACGCGGCGGCATGATGATGCTGCGGCAAGCCGACGGCTCCTTCCGCGTCGTCATCGTCGACCCGACACGCATGCACATCCCAAAGGAGTGCCCTCCCGCCGAAGAAGAGCTACGGGATGCCATGCGCCGCATCGCCGGCACCGACTTTGGCCTCACCGAGACCCTCTGGCTATCGCGCTTCGGCAACGCCACCCGGCAAGCCGCCTCGTACCGAAAAGGCCGCATCTTCCTCGCCGGTGACGCGGCGCACATCCACTTCCCTGCCGGCGGCCAGGGCATGAACGTCGGCCTCCAAGATGCGAGCAACCTGGGTTGGAAGCTCGGCGCGGTCCTCCGCGGTGCAGCCCCCGAGGCCTTGCTCGACACCTACCACGACGAGCGACATCCCATTGGCGCGGACGTCCTCGAGAACACCCGGGCGCAGGAGGCCCTCATCGGATTCACTCCGCAGATCGCCGCGCTCCGCGCCACCCTGGCCGAGCTCCTGACTGCCCCCGAAGCCAACCGCCGCCTCGCCGAAAAGGTAACCGGCATCGGCATCGACTACGG
The DNA here is from genome assembly GCA_037157775.1 of Sorangiineae bacterium MSr12523. Classification (NCBI taxonomy): domain Bacteria; kingdom Pseudomonadati; phylum Myxococcota; class Myxococcia; order Myxococcales; family Pendulisporaceae; genus Pendulispora; species Pendulispora brunnea. The sequence continues at coordinate 352,811 of CP089982.1, read as the reverse complement.
CCGCGACCGCGCGCATCCGTGGGTCGGGCGTCGCCTGCCCGACCTTCCCACGACCGACGGCGCGAGCGCATTCCAACGGATGCACGCAGGGCACTTCCTCCTGCTCGACGGCGGCGTCGAAAACGCCTCGCAGCTGGTCGAGCCCTGGATGGATCGCATCACCGTCGCACATGCCGACGTCGCCGGCGTGCGCCCAGGCCTCGAGAACGCGGGAGCCATCCTGGTCCGCCCCGACGGCCACGTCGCCGGCGTTTTGAACGCGCACTGAGTCCCTCTTCTCGAGCCATGCGCGCGTCGCGAGGAGCTCTGCCGGTAGACAGCACCGCGCTCCACGGCGAAGAAAGTACAAACGGCGGCGTGATCGCGCATCCGCGCAATCTCAGACGTTCCTCCGCTGGCCTTCTCTCTGCCAGATAAAAATGAGGGTAGGAAAAGTTCCGGTGAAAGCGAGCAGTGTCTGCAGCTTCCCCAACGAGGTTTCGGTCACCGGTCCGCGCCCGCTGCGCTTCCCATAGATTGGATGAACCGGCGGCAGTAAAACCTGACGCGTCGCCGCCGCCGGACGTCACGCCCACTGCAACGCCGAGATCGATGGAAGGTCTCAGCCGCAGCGGGCGCGCCGTCCGGCTTTCCTCGCGAAGAAAAACGATCGACCTCCCGCCGATCGCCGAAGCTATCGGCACCCCCGCGTGGTCAGAGCCACAAAGAGAAGTGGGGGCCCAAGGGAGGTCGATCATGCGTAGCGTAGGCCTGGATTTAGGAGCGCGCCACATCGCTTATTGCGAGGTGTGCGATGGGAAAGTCGTGGAGCGGACGAGCGTGCAACAGATCGAACAGCTCAAGGGTCGATTGGGGCCCGGGACGCTTCCGGCCATTGTCGCCTTCGAGGCAGCGCGAGAGGCTTGGTTCGTCCATGATCTCCTCCGAACCTGGGGACACGAGCCGAAGATCGTCGACACCACGCGACTCAAGACGATCGGGATAGGACACCACAAACGCAAGAACGATGCGCTCGATGCCGAGCACCTCGCCATCGCGGTCGAACAGGGGCGCATTCCCGAAGCCCACGTCCTATCGGTGGAAGGTCGAGAGCTTCGCGAGCAGTTGAGTGTCCGACAAGCGCTGGTTGAGACCCGCGCGGGTTACGTGACCACGATCCGCGGCCTCGCGCGTGCACATGGGAAACGTGTTGCTACGTGCGATATCAGCAACTTCGTGACGCACTTGGAAGCAACCGAGATGAATCCTGGCTTGCAGAAGCTTGTTGCGCCGTTAGCCGCCATGCTGAAAGTACTCGACGAGCAGCTCGTGAGAGTGGAAGAGAAGTTGCAGAACTTGGCAGGGCGAGATCCTCGGATACGTCTTTGCGCCACAGCCCCCGGTGTAGGGCTCATCGTCGGGGCCACGTTCATGTCCGTCATGGACGATGCCCACCGTTTCAAGAATGCCCATGCGGTGAGCGCCTATCTCGGACTCGTTCCGTCCGAATCGACCACGGGAGGACCGAGCAAGCGTCGTCTCGGAGGCATCACCAAACAAGGAAACCCTCACGCGCGAGCCATGCTCGTGCAAGCAGCCCACAGCCTACTGCGCACGCGCAAGCATGCCGGGGACCCCATTCGTCTTTGGGGAATGAACATCGCCAAGAAAAAAGGAAGATCGATCGCGGCTGTCGCCGTGGCCCGACGTCTTGCTGGTGTGCTCTGGGCGATGTGTCGTGATGGGGCTTTCTACGACCCGAATACGGCCACAAAGGGGACTTTCCAGAAAAAGAGCATGCGTGGAAGCGATGAAACTCAGCGCACCGTTGCGCTCCGGCGCGCGACCAAGAAACTTCAGCGGCGATACACTCGCCGTAAGACTTCGGAGGTCACCATGACGTGACCCACCCGATGCGCCGCAGAGCGCGCGACGTTTTGAGAACCCATTGGAGGACGATGAACGCGGGGAGAGCGGTGTGAGCACGACCGAGGTAACGCCAAGGTCGAGAGCTCGCCCCGTAAATTGCGTCTCGCTCCGCCCTACGAATCCCATACTGCGTCCCGGGGCTACCCGCGACCATCGCTGCCCGGTGAACGCGAAGAGTCAATTGACGGCAAACTCGAAACGCACGTCTGGCGGCCCATCTTTTTCAAAACGCAGCGGGCTCGTCTCGAGCCACAGGAGAGCTCCATGCTTCGCCAAAACACCTCCTCCCGGACGACGAAGAAAAATCCGAAGAAGAAGAAAATCGCCTTGCATAAACCGCCGGTACAGAGTCACCGCTCCGCGTGTTGGTCCCGCCGGCGAGGCTCCCGTAGGAGTGGTTCCTCGCTATCAACAGGCACGTGGAGGGCTGTTGCGTCCCACTCGTACCTGTCGCAACCCATCGTCCTGATCTGCGACCTTGCGGGCGCGGTGTCCGGAGCACCGCGCACGAAGGTCTGCCCCGATGCATTGCCAACGCAGTGCCAATCGCATTCACCCGCAAAATGCGCCCATTCGCGCGCGCGCCCCCCTGTCCGGGACAGATCTAGGCCTGTCCCGGACACCCGCCCCCCGCCTGGCTAAGCGCGAAAGAGCTCTTCGACCTCGCGCCAACTAGAGACGCGAGCGTAGCCCGTCACGTTCACGTTGTGCGGGGACGAGAACAAGATGCCGCGGCCCTGGAAGCCGGCGAGATTGCGTGGGGTGTCGTCGATCAGGGCGTCGGCGTGGAGGATGCTCTTGTTGCCGCAGAAAACGATGTGACTCGGCTCGATGAAGGGGAAGTGCTGGGCCAGCCAGCGAAACTTGGGCCCGAACGACCCAGGAAACTCCATGGCCGCCGTGGCGATGAACACCTCGTGATCCTCGGCCAGCCGGCGCAGCACCTCCTGGCTGTCCTTCATCACCGGTAGATCGGCAAAGAAGGCTCCCTGACGCAGCAACTCCAGCAGCTGATTGCCGTGCTTCTCCGGAATGAAGTCGTAAAGATCTTTCCCGACGACGTCCGCCAAGGTCAACGAATGGCCGCATTCGGTGTTGAGCCACTCCAGTTGCTTGATCAGCGTGTCGGCCAGCACTTCGTCCATATCAACCGCGATCCTCATGCCGCTTACGTTTCGGTCTACCCACTCATTTGTCCAATGAAATAAACGGAGCTTGGTGATAAGAATTGGCTATGAAATTCGAGTGGCTGCGTTCCTTCGTCGTCTTGGCTGAACGCCTTCACTTCGGGGCCGCCGCGCAGCTCTTGAATCTGAGTCAGCCCGCGCTGAGCAATCAGATACGGCAGTTGGAGGAGCAGCTCGGGGCGCCGCTCTTCGATCGCGGCCGACACGGAGCGAAGCTCACCGACGTGGGAAGGGTCTTCCTCGAGGAGGCGCGCGGCCTTCTCCAACATGCCGATCGCGTCGTGGAAACGGGCCGGCGTGCAGCCCGCGGGGAGACGGGCCACTTGGTCGTGGGATTCGGGTTTGCCACCATCGTTCTCGTGCCGCGCCTCGTATCGAAGTTCCGAAAGCGCCGCCCCGAAGCGCGAATCGACCTTCACGAGATGTCCAGCCACGACCAGATCGATGCGCTGCGAGCCGGCCGCATGCACGTCGGCTTCATCCGCATGCCCATTTCCAAAGAATTTCGTCAGCTACCGGTCCTCGAGGATCGGCTCATGCTCATCGTGCCCGCGCTCGCCGCCAAGCGTGAGCGACCTCGAGCAGCGAACTTGGCGGACTATGCCCGGGCCCCGTTCATCATGCCGCGGCGAAGTCTATCGGTGAATCTTCACGACCATATCTTTCGCATGTGCAGCAAATACGGATTTCATCCGAGGGTCGTGCAGGAGGCCAACGAGGACCGGACGATTCCTGCATTGGTGGCCGCCGGGCTGGGCGTTGCGCTCATTCCCGAATCGCAGTTGAGACCGCGCATCGAGGGCATCACCGTGCACGCGCTCGATGACGAGATGGCACGCTGGAGGGTCGGGGCGGCGTGGCGGCGAAGTCGAGGCGGCCCGCTCACCATGGAGTTTCTGGAAATACTAAAAAGCGAGTTGAACCGAGCGCAGACTGAGCGGTCGATGGCAGATGAGGCCTACGAGGGCCGCAAGGCCCGAGTGAACATGAAGCCCAGCTGAAGGGACTGCGCAGTCTTGTGTTACATTTGCCCCGCATGGTCGGGGATGGTGGTGATGATCGGGATTAAGGACGTGGCGCGCCGTGCCGGAGTATCGGTCGGCACCGTCTCCAACGTGGTGAATCGCCCGCACGTCGTATCGCTGGCGACTCGAACCAAGGTGCTCTCGGTCATCGAAGAGCTCGGATACATTCGCGACGAATCGGCGCGGCAGCTGCGGGCAGGCAAGAGCCGCATCATGGCCGTCTTGGTGCTCGATCTGGGCAACCCGTTCTTCGTCGACATCGCGCGCGGGGCCGAACAAGCCGCGCACGAACAGGGCCTACAAGTCATCACCTGCAACAGCCGCCAGCGACAGGACGCCGAGGCGACGTACCTGGCCATGCTCGCCGAGCAGCGGGTTCGCGGGGTGCTCCTCTCGCCGGTCGACAGCTCGAGTGAGAGCCTCGAGCGCTTTCGCCGCAGCGGCATTTCCTGCGTCTTCGTCGATCGACGCGTCCCTACGACGGAGGCTTGTTCCGTCTCCGTGGACGACGTGGAGGGCGGCGCACTCGCGGCACGGCACCTCGTGGAAACGGGGCACACCCGCATCGCCTTCGTCAACGGCCCGAGCATCCTCACCCAGTGCCGCGAACGCGAAGAGGGCCTGCGGCGCGTGCTTTCGGAGGCACCCGGCCCCGAGCGCCAACTCACGGTCATCGAGGGCGCGGGGACCGACGTCGCCTGTGGTCGCGATGCCGGGGCACGCTTGCTCGGCGTCAGCCCGCGCCCCACCGCCGTCGCCTGCGCGAACGACCTTCTCGCGCTGGGCGTGCTTCAAGTCATGGTCGGCGCCGGTGTACGCGTCCCCTCGGAGATGGCCATCGTCGGCTACGACGACATCGAATTTGCCGCCGCCGCCGCCGTCCCCCTCACCTCCGTGCGGCAGCCCGCCGTGCGACTCGGGCGAACCGCGGCGGAGATGCTCATCGCCGAAACCGCCGAAGATCGCTTCGTCGGCGAGACCGACACACACCAGCACCGCACCGTCGTCTTCGCCCCCGAGCTCGTGGTCCGCGAATCGAGCCGCGTGCAACGTTAGGCCACTTCAGGCAACTCTAGGTCGCCTCAGGAGCGATGGCGCGGCAGCCGCCGAAGTCGGTTGGCTCGAAGAGCCGAAGAATCTCACTCTCACCTTCGCCAACCACCTCGAGAAAGCGGCGCCCCCAGGCGACCGCCTCGGCCTTCGTCTCCACTTGAATGAGGCAGAAGCCCGCGACCAGCTCCTTCGCCTCGGCGAAGGGCCCATCGGTGACGATGGTCTCGCCGCCGAAGCGCTGCAAACGTGCGCCCTCCGAACTGGGCGCGCATCCTTCGGTCGACAGCAGCACACCGGCCCGGGTCATTTCGTCGATGAGCTTTCCCATCGCAATCATCTCGGCCTCGCTGGGCTCCGCGGCGATCTCTTGGTCCTTGCGCGGCTTGTAAATGCATAGGTATCGCATGATCGTCTCCCGCGGTGATCAGTTGGAGGCCTCGACGTGGGACTTCGACGTGCTTTCGGAGAGGGCCTTCAGGGAAACGAGGCCGCGCTCGAAATCGCCGCCGATCATCTTGTCCATGTCCATGAACAGGCCGAACGCCTTGGAGACGAAGTTCATGTCACCGTCGAGTGCCCACGTGGCCTTCGTGCCCGTGGCCGTCGGGGTGAACGTGAAGGTGGCCACGTCGGTGGCCTGCATCGGCTTGAGGAACGCGAGCTCGATGGTGATGAGCGACGGCTTCTCGCTCTTTTGAAGGGTCATGCGGCCGGCGCCGGCCCCGGCTTCGCTCGACCAAGCATATACGGCGCCCGTGCCGGCTCGTGGCCCCTCGAAGGTGCGCTGCATCTTCGGGTCCAATTTCTCGTAGGGCGACCAGTCTACCCAAGCATGAAAGTCGTTGACCTGATCGAACGCGAACTGCGGCGGTGCAGCAATGTCGATGGATCGCTCGACGTGGAACTTCGACGGGCGCGTGGCCACGACGATGAGGAACAACACGATGACGGCAGCAACGCCCGCAGCAATCTTACGGAACATGACGGACCTCTTTCTCCCTGACCTCCCCCCCGGGGGGGAGGTTCTACAGGTCGTCGAACGAGGGACCGTCGGATCGACAGGGCGGAGAAGATTTTTCGAAAGAGATCTAACCCACCGATATTACGAAGCTTTCACCTTGAGGATGTCTCCCTGGCCGATGCGGCGCAAGAACTCCGCGCGGATGCGGTCTCCCACGTCGCTGACCACTTGCGAGCCGTCGCTGGCCGGATCGATGTGGACGCGGAAGGGACGCTTGCCGTGCGGGCGACTCACCACATCGGCGATCGCGCGGGCCACGTCGCCCACGTCGGAGTCGGGGGGCTCGGTGGAGGCCAGGCCCTTGAGGAGGTCGTCGCCAAATCCGGCATACGGGCCGTGATGGTACTCCGCCGCGCGGGCGGCGTCGGCGGGCTGGCCGGCGTTCCGGAAGTGGTTCGTTCCGATGGTGAATGCCCCCGGCACGACGATCGATGTCTCGATTCCCCAGCGCACGAGCTCTCCGGCGTAGCTCACCGCGAGCTGGTCCATGGCCGCCTTCGCGGCAAAGTAGGGCGCCAGATACGGAGGCGTGCCTCCGCGTACCGAGGAACTGGAGACCCAGACGAGAAGACCTTTGCCGCGTGCACGCATGAGGGGCAAAACCGAGCGGTTCACGCGCTGCGTGCCGAGAACGTTGGTATCGAACAATTCCGCATATTGTTCCGGCGTAAAGGCTTCCGCGGGGCCGAAGACCATGTGCCCCGCATTGTGAACGAGCACGTCCACCCCGCCGCTCGCACTCACGATGCGGCGCACGGCCGCATCGACCGACGACTGCGACGCAATGTCCATCTCGATGGCGCGCAGATCGGTGTTCGTCTGCTCGGCGAAGGTCTTCGCGGCATCGGCCTGGGCCGCGTTGCGCCCCTTGATGTCGCGCATGCTGGCATAAACGGTGTGCCCTGCCCGGGCGAGTTCGCGCGCCGTGAGGGCGCCCATGCCGCTGGAAGCTCCGGTGATGAGGATGACGTTTTTCATGACTGAGATCTCCACTGTTCGATTCAGGTTCAAAAAGAGAAGCCACCGTTGGTGCGCACCACTTGCGAATTGACCCAGCTGCCATCCGGCCCGGCGAGAAAGGCCACGACGCTGGCAATCTCCTCGGGTTGGCCGATGCGCTCGAGCGGGGCGAGCTTGGCCAACTGGTCGATCTGGGCTTCCGTCTTGCCGTTGAGAAACAGGTCCGTCCCCGTCGGGCCAGGAGCCACCGAGTTGACGGTGACATTGCGACCGCGCAGCTCGTTGGCGAGAACGTGCACCAGCGTCTCGACACCCGCTTTGGCCGCGAGGTAGGCGCCATAGTTCGCGAATGCCTTGGGGATCGCGCTGGTGGAGAACGCGATGATGCGACCGCCCGATTGAACGTGCGTTGCCGCCTGCGACAGCATGAGGAACGCTCCGCGGAGGTTGGTCGCAATCACCCGATCGAACGCCGCGACATCGGCCCCAGCTATGGGAAACAGGGGCATCACGCCCGCGCAATTCACCACCACGTCGAGCCTGCCAAGCGCTTGCAGCGAATCGACGAAGAGCCGCTTCACATCCTTCTCGTCACTGACGTCGGCCTGAATCGCGACGGCAAACCCACCGGCCGCTTCGATCTCCGCCACCACCTCCTGCGCCTTGGCCGAATTGCCTGCGTAGTTCACCACGACGGCGAACCCGTCCTTGGCCAAGCGAAGTGCCACCGCCTTGCCGATGCCACGCGAAGCCCCCGTCACGATTGCCCCTTTTTTAACCTGTGCCATTGTCGTTTCTCCTTGTTGGTCCGCGGTTCGTCCGCGTCGACAAGGGAGAGAATGGGTTGCGGGAGCCCATACTTCCAATGCATAGTGGCAATATCGATTATGCGTCTGACGCAACTCCGACAGGCCGATCTAAACCTACTGGTCGTCTTTGCCGTCCTGGCGGAGGAGCGCAGCGTCTCGCGCTCGGCATCGCGCTTGGCGCTGAGCCAGCCTGCGGTGAGCCGCGCCCTCCAACGTCTGCGCGACCTCTTTCGTGACGATTTGTTGATTCGCACGGCCACCGGCTACGAGCCCACGCCCAAAGGACAGCGAATGCTCTCGGAGCTTTCGGCGATCCTTCCACGGCTCGATCGCATGCTGGCGGGGGCCGACTTCGATCCGGCCGAGGAAAGCGCCACCTTCCGCATCGCTTGCACCGACAACGCCGCGCAGGTGATTTGCCCATCGCTGTGCCGCACGATCTTGCCGGCGTCGAAGCGGGTCACGTTCCAGTTCCTCGCCTGGCACGATGGCTCGCTCGAAGAGCTGGAGCACGGCCGGCTGGACCTCGCCTTGAATGCCGACGACGGCCACGCGCCCGAGCGATTCCACCGCGAGGTCATCTACGAGGACGAATTCGTCTGCGTCGTCTCCAAGGACAGCCCGCACACGAGGCGCATCACGCTCAAGCAGTACGCGAATGGCCTGCACATTGGAATTGGCACCTTGGCCGGCCGCCAAACGATTCCCGAACAGCGCCTGATGGCCCTGGGCTACCAACGCACCTGCGTGCTCGAGGTTCCCTATTTCGTCGCCGCCATGCGCTGCATTCCGGGCACGGATCTAATTGCGACCCTCCCCAAACGACTCATGGCCGGCGAGCCCCACGATCCGCGCATCCGCGTCTTGGAACCGCCCCCGGAGCTCACCGGCTTTCGCTATTTGATGATCTGGCACCCCCGCGTCCATACCGACGCGGCCCACACCTGGCTACGGTCCGCCATCCGGCAAGCGTGCCGCAAAGGTGTACTGGCCTGAGGCAACGGTGCGTTCACCGCCCCCGAATGGGACGCTGACCGTGGCGGTGGTGTTGGGCGGGACCGTGACGTTCAGCGAAAAGACCCGACCCGCGATTTTCCAATCGCTGACGATGGTGCCGTGAATGGTATCGAGCTTTCCACTCGCAGACTCGAGACCGCCGCCCGGGCGGGGACGCACGAAGAAGTGCTTGTACCCGGGGTGGGCCTCGTCCAGTTCGATGCCCGCGATGGTGGCGTACATCCATTCGCCGACCGAGCCGAGTGAATAGTGATTGAACGAGTTCATCCCCGGATCTTGAAATTGCCCATTGGGGCGGATGCCGTCCCAGCGCTCCCAAATGGTGGTGGCGCCTTTGTTGACGGAGTAAAGCCACGAGGGGAATGTGTCCGTGTTCAAAAGACGGTATGCGAGATCCACGCGGCCATAGGCCGTAAGCACGGGCAGCAGGTGCGCGACGCCGACGAATCCCGTGCTGAGGTGACCACGGGCCTCGACGTCCGCCATGAGATGGCTCGCGGCGAGGCTGCGTAGGTTTTCAGGGAGGAGCTCGAAGCGAAGCGCGAGCGCGTACACGGTTTGCGTATTGCTGCGGACGGTGCCGTCGGCGCCGACATAGGCGTTCTTGAATGCATCTTTGATGGATGCGAAGAGCGCGCCGTAGGTATGGGCATCGGCATCTTCGCCGAGAATGCGTGCGATGCGCGCAACGAGATCGACGCTATGCGCGTAAAAGGCAGTGGCCAGGACTTCCTTGTCGGTATCGGCGTCGATGGATAGCCAATCGCCGTAATCACTGCCGCGCTGGTTTCGCCATAGAAAATCGGGATTTGCCGTTCGAATATGCTCGACCCATCGCACCATGGCCGCGTAATGCTCGCGCAAAATGCGTGTGTCACCGTAGGCGAGGTACATGGTCCAGGGGACGATGACGCCGGCATCGCCCCAGGCGGGGGTGCTGCCCCAGGTGCTGAAGCTCGGCGCAAAGTCGGGAAATGCCCCGTTGGGCGATTGCGCATCGTCCACGTCGCGGGTCCATTTCGTGAAGAAGCTGGCCACGTCCATGTTGAAGGTCGACGTTCTTGCAAAGACTTGCGCATCGCCAAGCCAACCGAGGCGCTCATCGCGCTGCGGACAATCCGTGGGCACGGAGACGAAGTTGCCTCGCTGGCCCCACACGATGTTGCTCTGCAGACGATTGATGAGCGACGACGATGTCGCGAAGGCGCCCGACGGCGTCATGTACGAGTGCAAGACGACGCCGGTGATCGTGCTGGCGTCGGGCTTCTTGGCAAGGGCCGCCGTATCGCCCGAAAGCTCGACGTAGCGGAAACCATGCGTGGTGAAGTGCGGGTCGAAGATCTCTTCCGCGCCACCCCGCAAGGTGTACACGTCCGTCGCCTTGGCACCGCGCAAATTGTCGGTGTACAGCGTTCCGTCGGGATTGAGCACCTCGCCGAAGCGAAGTTGGAGCGTGCTCCCACGAGCGCCCTGCACGCGGAGCCGCGCGCGACCGACCATGTTTTGCCCGAGGTCGAAAAGGAAAACGCCGGGACGCATTTCCTGGACCGACACGGGGGTGAGCTCCTGCGTCGAGCGCACCCCCGCGGTGACGTCAGCCACGAGGGCGCGACTGGGGGCGTCGTTCGGGATGACTTGGACGGCTGGCCAGGCGCCATCGTCATAATGGGCCGTGGACCAGCCATCGAGCTCGTTACGGGCGTCGTAGACTTCCCCGTCGAGCAGATCGGCCGCGACGATGGGCCCCTCGTGGGACTTCCAGGTGTCGTTGCTGGCCACGATGGTGCGCGTGCCATCGTGGCGCTCGATCTCGAGCTGGACGAGCGCGCGGTTCGGACCGGCGCCAAAGTGGTCACCGCGGCCTACGAAGCCGACTTTGCCGTTGTACCAGCCGTCCGCCACGACGGCACCGAGCGCGTTGTCACCGTCCGCGAGCAGCGCGGTCACGTCGTAGGTCTGGACTTGGAGCCGCTGGCGGTAATCGGTAAAGCCGGGCGTGAGGTACTCGTCGCCGACCTTTTGGCCATTGAGCCACACTTCGTACACGCCGAGGGCCGTGGCGTAGATGCGCGCGCGTTTGGGCTTTTCGGTCCGAAAATCCGTGCGCAGGTAAACCGGGGCCGAGCCGGCCTTCGGTTTGCCCCACGGGCCGCCGCCATACGCCGCGAGCGCCTTTGCGGAGGGCCACGCGGAGTCGTCGAAAAGGGCGGTCGACCAGGCCGGAGAGGAGGATGCGGAGGCTTTCCAGGAGGCGTCGCTGGTGAAGGTGATGCTCGAGGACGCGCCGGTGGTGAAGGCGATGTCCGCGCGAGCGAGCAGGCCTGCGGGGCTCTGCGAAGTGTTCACGGCGCGAACGGCGAGGACGTTGGTTCCGGGTGTCAGCAAATGCTCGAAATTGAAACGTTTCACATCCTCCCAGCGCTTCGCGTAGCCCAGGCTCGTTCCATTGACGAAGAGTTCGAACTCGTCGTCGACGGTCATGATGCACGTCGCGGCGGTGATGTTGGCGCCCGCGGGCAGGGTGAACGACTTTCGGAAATAGCGCTCACCGGCGGGCGCACTGGTGACGGGATCGCCTTCGGGAAACCAGATCCACTGCGCGGAGTTCAACGTCGGCGCGGGTGTGGAGGACGCGATCCACTTGGCCTGCCAATCGCCGGTGGAGAGTGCGCGCTCCCACCATGCCGTCTCGCTCCACGCCGTGGCCGTGCCCTTCTCGTCCCAGACTCGGACCTTCCACCAGGCCCGCTGGCGCGATGAAATTCGTGCTCCAACATAGGAAATTTGGGTGGTTTCGTCGGAGGAGACCTTGCCGCTGTCCCAGAGATCGCCGCGGTTGTCGGCGAGGGCCTCGCGCGTACTCGCCACGAGGATGCGGTACGCCGTCTGGCGTTTGCCCGCCGCTTCGGAGAGCAGCTGCCAATCGAACCGCGGCTGCTCGACGTCGATGCCCAACGGGTTCACGCGGTACTCCGTCCGCAGGCCCGCCACACGAAGTTCGTAGGAGGACAGGGTACGCTCGTCGGCGGATGCGGCTGGGTCGTCCCTCGATGGAGGCCCCGCACATGCGACGCCGATCGAGAGAGCGCTCATCAGGGTGCCCGCAACACGAAGAGATGCCGTCTTCATGGATGTCCCCTTCTTGGATCGGATCCGCTCCGAAATTGAAACGTATCAATCCATAAAACCGAGGACCCGGATCGGCAAGAAAAAGATGCGCTCTCGAATTTGCTCGCTATTTCTGCGGCGCGTCAGCGATGCGCGCCGGCATCGCGATGCTGTGCCTTCTTCACATCGATGAAGGCTTGCGGAAAGCAGTACCCTGCCTTCTTCGGCAGCCCGCGATCGTCGCGCTCATCCAGCTCGATGCTGATGCACTTGATCCCCGCCGCACAATCGACCCCGGGATCGCATGGATGGCTGCACACGCCTCCCCCTTCCATCGACTCCCGCATGCATGCCGGCGCCTCGGTCGAGCAATCCATGCCCCAGCGACAAGGCCCCCCGAGCGGCGACTTGGGCCGCACGAACTTCACATAGATCCCCGTGCCAAGCACCACGATGCCCGCAACCACCGCGAGAATCATCCGCACCTTGACCTTGCGAAGCCTGCGCCGCTGGAGAATTTCGAGCTCGTCGTCCACGCCGCGATGTTCGCACCGAAGCGACCGACACGCCACCTCCACACAAGCAAGATCCAGATGCAAAAGGAGAAGGAGAAAAGATGCTGCCCCACCCGGCAGCGCTCTCCGGTGCTCTCATTGGGCCCATTTCGCGCTGCTGCCCGCCCCAAAGCGGGTGCTCATGCCATGCTTCCCCGCGTCACCCTCGCTCCCCGCGCCGCATGGCATTCCGCGCCCGCAGGGGCGGGCCGCATTGGATCGCACGGAACACGCCGAATCAGCGAGCACGATTCCTCGAACCAACGTTCACTCTACGAAGGCACGAAAAAGAACCGCCAAGCCGCCAAGAACGCCAAGAGTTCGGTGCATCCACCAAACTTGGCGTCCTCGGCGTCTTGGCGGTTTTCCCTCTTCAACAGGATGGCGTGAGAAAGCCCTATTTGAATGCTCTCTCCGTTGCGGTCAGCTCCTGCATCCCACGTCCCTGCCTTGTTTGCGTATATCGTTACTGAGCCTCTTCATGTACGCGCTAGACGTGCTGTTCGGGATGTTGACCCTAATCGTAGATCTGTGGATTGTATTGTGCACCCTCGTCACGTAGTCCATGGACATCTGAATTCTGTCAGGTATGACACCTGTGTTGTTTCGGTTGTACACGGCCACGACAGTGTAGTTGTCCACTTGCGGGTTCAGAGTTGCCTGGGTGCTCATACAGTCTCTGGCCAAGTTTTCGAACACTTTCATGGGCCCGACGTTCGCGATCTTTGGGAACGGAACGAGGTTGTAGCGCTGACTTATACCGTCCAGCGTAGCTGCGATGAGGTGTGAACCATCGAAGCCAACCCCACCCCAGCCGCCCACAGTCGTTTCGCAGGGCGTCCTGGCGCGAGTGCGAAGGTTATAAAGATGGCCCGCCTGAGCGATATGCGCACGACCTCGATCGTCCGTCGTATAGGTCCATCGAGCTCTGTATATCTTATTCTTGTCCAAGAACTTAGCGCATGGTTCGGCGGCCGCCTCGAGCTGGTCCTCCGGCGCCTCCTCCTCCAAGGCCTGCCTCGCCGTCTGGCCATCTGATAACTCCTCGTCTCCAGCCTGCGCGGCGAGTTTGTCATCCGGCGGCCGCTCGTCGGCGAGGTCGGCCCCCTCGTCCTCCGGCGATTGCGCGTCGGCTTGCTCGACTGCGCCGTTGTCCGGCGGCTTCCCGTTTCCCTGCGCATCATCCGCTCCCCGCAGATCATCCATGGCCTCGCCGCCGCAGCCCGCACTCACCACGAACAGCGCAGAGCAGATGAGCCTAACAATAGGTATGGCCTGTTTCATTGGAGACTCCTCTTGTGTACATAGTCCGAAGTCAGCCCGCCCTTCGAATTTCGAAAGTACGACACAGCTTCGTCAATATATTAAAAATAACGTCTCGATCTCCGAGGCCGTCGATCGAAATGGAGCTATCGAGTCGCCATGCACTCGCACCGCGCACGGACGTGTGAAGGCCAAGTTCTGAATAAGCTCTCTTCACGTATTGGACGCTATCTTTCGCGCATTGGCGCACAAAGAATAGCAAACAATCGAATACAGCCGTTCGCGGCAGAGAACGAACGAGACAATCAGTGCATGTCTCGGCAGAGCGTCTCTATAGGGCGCAGACAGCCGGTCGCCCGTTAAACGTCCGTAAATCGTTGGTAAACGAACATAGTTGCCACGCCCGGTACGAACCGGCCGGCCGAATCAGCTCACGATTTTCGCCCGACGCCTCTTTTGCGCAAACCTCACAGCTTCGGATTTAGCAATGGAATCATTCGCTTGAAGGAATCGGTTCGAAGCGTCGCCTTCAATGATGCCTTCGCCGCCTGGGCCCCCTTTGAAGACTTTCTTCAAGGAGTCGTCGACTTGCATCATCGTGAAACGGACGCGGCCAAATCGTCGACCCACCGAGCCGTTGGTACCGCCGCGTTACGCTCCGGACATGCGCGCGGCCCATGGCTCCAAGGGGAGACGGGCGGCGTTCGCGATGAAGGAGATGGCGTGGTAGAAGCCGACCATGGAGAGCATTTCGAGCATCGCGTTTGGCTCGAAGTGAGATGCCAAAGTCTCCCATGTTGGGTCGGAGACGGTGCCCGTGTCGTGCAGCTCGTCGACGAAGCGCAGTAGGACCGCGTCGAGATCCTCGCCCGATGCGGGGCGCAAGGTGGAGGCGACGGCCTCGGGGTCCAGGCCAACCAAGGCGGCGAAGGCGGTGACGTGGACGCCCCACTCGTATTCGGCGTGGCAGCGGGCGCACGTTCTCAAAATGAGAAGCTCACGAACCCTCTTTGGAAGCAGGCCGTGGCCGAGAAATACGGCGCCGAGGCCGCGCATGCGGTCGCTCAAAAGGGAATAGCGCGCCATGGTGCGAAAAAGCACGAGCGGCTCGACGGCGGCTCCGGGAGGCATCCATTTCTCGAGGGAAGCCTGCACCTCGGGCGTATATGGCGGCGTAAGCGGGGCGATTCGCGCGGTCATGGGTACTCCTCCTTGCTACGAATTGTGTAGCAAGCACCACCCCAGGGTCAAGAACGGTCGCTACACTTTTTGTAGCTTGGCCACCACGATGCAGGCAATGCCCGCGACGATGAAGGCGAGCCCCGCGGCCTGGAGGCTACTAACCCGCTCTTTCAACACGAGCCACCCGAACAGGGAGCTCAATACGATGGCGCCGCCATACAAAGCAGGAACCACGAACGAGAGATTTCCCCCGCGCGTGTAGATGCGCGCCAGCACGACGGAAAAGAGCATGATGCCCACGCCCGCGACGCCCGCGAGCAAGGCGCCGCGCCACGTCGTTTTGCCCCGGTCCGACGAAGCCCAATACACGATCAAGGGCACGACGGTGCCGACTCCATTGTAGAAAACCGAGGCGAGCCAATCGTCGATTTTGCCGCCGGCCAGGCCCGCAAAGATGGCAAAGATCGAATAGAAGACGGCACACGCAAGGGTAAGAAGGACAATTTCCACGCGGCGAGTGTAGTCCTCATGCTACACATTTTGTAGTCATGGCATCTGCGCGCACGAAAACACCTCGCCCTGGCACGCCCGTGCGCGGATCGCGGACGGGGCGCCCCATCATGGCCCTGCTCGATCTCCTCGGGCGCAGGTGGGCGTTGCGCGTGCTCTGGGAGCTTCGCGACGCGCCCGCGACCTTTCGCGCGCTGCGCGAGCGGTGTGACGACATTTCGCCCACCGTTCTCAATGCGCGACTCAAGGAATTGCGCGAGTCGGGCATCGTCGAGCTCTCGGACGACGAGGGCTATCGCCTCACCGACCGCGGCGTAGCCTTGCGAAACGCACTCGTCCCAATCGCCGAATGGGCCGATACCTGGGGTGGCGGCGGCGGCCGAAAAAGGCCGAGCTAGCGTTCGGACATGGAGCGAGTAAGGTGACGCTCCTTGAATTTCTTGAAACGACACAAGGGCAAACTCGTCGCCTCGTTCCTCATCACACTGGGCATTTGGCTCACCCTTCACAAAGGCGGGCTCAAGATCGTCCCGGAGGGCGGTGACTTCCATGCGGTTCGATGGTGGGTCGTACCTTGCTACGTCGTCATCCTCGCGGCGATTGCCTGGTTTCGCAGCATACGATGGCGATTCTTGCTGCGCGCAGTGACCGACGTGCCGAAGAAGCGATTGTTCACGACCGCCATGGTGGGATTCACGGCCATTCTCCTGATGCCCTTCCGCATTGGCGAGTTCGTCCGCCCATACATGCTCCATGCGAAACAGGGAGCAAAGCCTGGCGAAAAGCCCATCTCGCTGACCGCGGCGACGAGCAGCGTCGTGGCCGAGCGTGTCATCGATGGGCTCTATGTGAGCGTCGTTCTGGCCTTGGCTCTCCTGCTCGTGCCCACGGTCGATCCCCTCCCCGATCGCGTCGTAGGCATACCGGTATCCGTCAAACAGGTGCGGATGAGTGGATATGCGATGTTCGGCCTATTCGGCGTGGCCTCCATCACCATCGCGACATTCTACTTCGCACGCGCGTGGGCGCATCGGACGACGCTTCTCGTGGTGGGCAAGGTTTCGCCTTCGCTCGCCGAGCGCCTCGCGGGAATGGCCGAAAAGCTCGCGGATGGCCTGCATGTCTTCGGGCGAGGGCGTGACCTGCTCGGGTTCCTCTTCGAGACGACCATCTACTGGGCTCTGAATGCGTGCGGCATGTGGTTGCTCGCGTGGGGATGCGGCGTGACCCATGCCGATGGCACGGCGGTCACCTTCGGAGAGGCGTGCACCCTCATGGGCATGCTGAGCTGCGCCGTCATCATTCCAGGGCCTCCGGGCATGCTCGGTGTGTTCCAGGCGGGCGTGTACTCGGGCATGACGATGTACTACCCGACGAGCATCGTGACCGGCCCAGGCGCCGCCTATGTATTTCTCATGTACGCTTCGCAGATCGCATTCCAGTTGCTCGCGGGAGCGCTCGGGCTGCTGATGGAAGGCACCCGCGGCCTCGAGGTCCTGGAACGTGGAGAGGTGCCAGGCCCCGAATGAAGCCTGCAATGCGGCCTTACCACACTGACTCGTCCATCTCGTCGAGATCCGGCTGGCCCATGTTCCGGAAGTAGAGAATGCTCTTCGGCCGGAACGTGTTTTGCAAGTTGCAATAGACGAAACCTAGATTTCTCGTGATCATCTTGCGAAAGCGGTAGTCGGCAATGGCATCGATCTGGTCGGCCTCGACGATGCCGGGAAGCTCCAGGCGCATGCGGGCGCTGGAGACGATGGCCATGTTGGGCGGGCCGCGCGTGCCGAAGGCAAATCGCCAATCGACGCTGCCGAGGTACAGATCGTCCGAGGTGAGCACGATGAGGGTCGCGTCCTTCGGTGCAATACGCCCCACCTCGGGAACGAGGCTCGAGAGTACCTTTTCGCCATCCCATTGTCCGCGATCTTCGTTGTACGCGGCGCGTGGCATTTCTCGCGGCTTCAGCACGAGAAAGGGGCGGTGGTACGAGGCCGCATATCGATTGGCCAAATCCTGAATATCGAAACCCGATTGATGGCCCATCGGAATGAAATACACCGGATCGCGCCGGGCGCATTGACGCGGAAACCCCAGGGGCCCCGAAGGCTGCGTGGTCCGCGTGTCCTCGGCCGGGTTGTGCACCGCGGCGGGCGCCGGGATGCCCCACAATCGCGGCGACGGAGTGACCAGGAACGGAGTGGCCATCAGCGCGGCGCCCAGCACCGCGAGAGCAAAGCTCCTTCGCCGCGCGAGTGGACGCAAGGTGCGCACTTCGTCCAGCCACGTGCGCGCCACCGCGACGGTGGCCGCCTCCCTCGAACGGTACGGCGCCCCAGGATCGTCCGCGTAGCGCACGATGATGCCATCCGCCGCCGACGCATCCGTCGTGACATCCAGTGGCGCCACCCGACCATGGATCGTGGGCTGGTACGAGACGATGCCCCACTGCGTGCCGCCGGCCCGAAACACGCCTTTGGCCCACTGCCAACGCCGCCATGCGCAAAATGCAGCGGCAATGGCAAATCCAAGCGTCAAAAGATGCATGACCAGGCCGATGGCGCGCGATACCGCATGAAAATGCGCGGCCTCCGCCGAAAGGCGCGCGAACGCGCCCATCACGAGGAGCGACACCGCCGAGCCCAAAAGGGCCTCGTCCACCGCGGAGACGGCCTGCGTTGCGAGGACGCGCGCGGCCGTAAGAATGGGCCATGCGCACGCCACGGTCAGCACGGCCAGCGGCAACACCGCGAGCCATATCGGAAACGAGAGCCATGACGTCGAGGGCTCGGCCCCGAGCACGGTCTCGACGTGCATCACCAGGTTGCCCACGGGGAAGAACAGGACCATCGCGTAAAGTGGCACGGTCCTGGCGAAGACGCGTTTGGGCGACATCTCCTTGTCCCACGTGTGGGACCGCAAGATTCGAACCGCGAGACGCGCCACGGGAAGAAAGAAAATGACGAAGATGAGCGCTCCGACGGCCACCGCGTACGGGGAACGCACCTGCACGGCGCGTGCGCAGTAAAATCCCATGTACGCGGCAAAGGGAAGCAAAGCCAACGCGGGAATGCCCACCACGCCGATGCGCGCTCGATCTCGAGAAAGGTTCGGGGCCGGGCTCATCCCGGATATGTAGCACGCGGGTACGCCTTCGGCCCCGGTGTGCTGGCACGTCCGCGCCTACGCGCCGAACGCGCCAGCGTCGTCTCACTCAGCGCGTGTATTGGTCGATGAAGCTCGTATACAGGTCGACGCGCGTGTAGAAGCCCGCATCGATGCACGCTTCCCAGGGATAGTCGTATCCGTACGAGGTTACGCCGATGATCTTGCCGCCCAAGAACGCGGGACCGCCCGAATCGCCGTGGCATGACGTGTGACCGTATTCACCGACGGAAAAGTCATCCGATTTCAACTCGTTGAGGTCGACCGTCACTTGGCGTTTGACGCCGCCGCCCGACTTCGACACACCGTCGTTCCAGCCGTAGCCCACGAGGCGAACGTCCTTGCCGATGGCCGAATTCGTGAGTGCGGTGCGGCTGATGGTGAGCGGCGAAAGACTCGTTGCCTTCGAAAGAACGATGACGCCGATGTCGTACTTTTGGTCCGCCGACCCATTGGGATTGTACGAGGGATGCGCGTGCACTTCTTTGACGGCCAGCTTCGACGTGGGGCTCGAGCCCGCGTTGGTTCCCGTGCGCACCTCGAAGGAGCTGAACCCGGCAAGGCAGTGGGCCGCGGTGAGGACCACGGTGCTGCTGATCACCGAGCCCGAACACCCGTATTTGCCGTCCATGACGATGTAGACGACCGACGGATCGCCATTGTCCACCGTCCCGCCGATGATTTGGCTGTTCGATTCGCCCACCACTTCATTGTCCGCAGCCTGTGCACTGCAACCGGTCACCGCGGCCAAGGCCATTGCCAAAAACAGAGAGTGCTTCATGGATTCCTCCTCGGATACCCGCCGGGTATCTTGGAATGAGAGTTCGACGCGATGCCTCGCAAGCGTCTCCGCGGGGCACACACGCGAGGGCGCGCCGCAAAGAACCACTCATCCGAATCACTCGCTCGAGTCTCGTGCGGGAAGGAACCTAAATTTATGAAAAAGAAATCGCAGCCGCGCTCAATCCGTCACTTCCGAAAGTGACCTCTGCGACGCGGCGCAGCGATCTTCATGCCGTCCACCGCTGGTGGGAAGGTGCCCCGTTCGCGTTTCGAATCCCGCTCTTGATCGCCATTCCCCCGAAATGATGGATAATCTGCTCGAGATTTCGGACCTCCCTCCCCTCCGACGACAGCGTGCGCATGGCGATCGAATCACTCGATTTGGGGAGCAGGCACCTGAGAAAGGTGGCCAGTGTTCCGGACGGCCCGAGGTCGATGTACGTGCATGGGCCGTCGGCCTCGATGGATGCAACGGCCCGAGAGAATTGAATCGGCTTGGCCGTGATTCCCGAACCAACGGCGGGCGTCGTTCCCCGCATCACGCCTCCTTCGGCGCACGATACCACCGGGCAGCGAGCCTCTTGCCAGTGGGCCGATGTCATGAGGGAAAGAAACGTGCCCTCCGCGGCCTTCACCAGCGGCGAGTGAAAAGCGTAATTCACGGAAAGCTGCGAACATACGATTCCGCACTTGCGCAAACGGCCCATTGTCGCGGCAATGGCTTCCGTCGATCCGGACACGACGAAGTGCCGCTCGAAGTGCGTGGCAGCGAGCCACGTCTCCGCGAAAAGCGCCGGCTCGCGCTCGAAAAGGTCCGGCGAGGCCAGAATGGCGAGCATTCCACCCTTCGGGCAGTTCCGCTCCACGGCCAACGAGTGACCGATGACGATGCGAAGCGCATCCTCCGCGCTCAGCGCGCCTGCCGTAACCAGGGCCGCGAATTCGCCGAGGCTCGCCCCGAGAACGACGTCGGGCATGATTCCATCGTAGGCCAGACGGCGCGCCAGCGCGACCTCCACCATGAACACGGCGGGGTGAGTATCCGAGAGGCGCGTGAACGATCCGCGTCGCTCCGGTTGCAAGAAGGCGTCGATAACCGATCTTCCACTGAGCAATTGCGCGCACGATTCGAGCTCCATGAGCTCGTCGCGAAAGATGGAATCCTCTTCGAATAGTCTCCTCCCCATCCCGTGGTATTGGGATCCCTGGCCGGAGAACATGAATACGACGCGGCGGCTATTCATGATTGCGCTCCCGTGTGCAGATGGCGCTCGTGCACATTCGTTACGCAACCTCGGTGCCATGGACGCGCGCCATGCGGTCCCCGAGAATGGACGACGCTGCGTTCGGCAGGACGGACGGGATCGTCCGAGGGCCTCGGACGCCTCCGTCCAGTCAATGCTTTACGCGTTCTGGTGACTCGTAGCCTCGGTCCGCGAGAGGCACCGCTCCACCACTTTGCGGTGGACTCCGAGAAGCCGCGCGGCGGCCGTCTTGTTGCCATCCGAGAGCCGCATGGCTTCGTCGACCAGCGCAGTGGTCATGAGCTGCAGTTTGTCGGCGTCGGGCAGCCGAAGAACCGCCCGGATCAGCCCTGCGAGCGCTGCGCCTTCCTTCTGCTTGCTGCGGCCTGCGAGGGACACGATCAACTCGGGCGTTACCACCGACTCCGTGAACACGGCGAGGCGATCGACGAGGTTACGAAGCTGGCGCACATTGCCGGGCCAAGGCACGTCGCGGAGCATTTCGATTGCCGCCGCCGTGAATTCGAGTGGCTGCGTTTGCTTCGCGCTGAAATGCGCAATGAGTGCCGGGATGTCGTCGCGGCGCTCGTCCAGCGAGGGAACGGTCACCTCGAGAACATTGAGCCGATAGAACAGGTCCTCGCGAAACAGGCCCCGCGAGACACGCTCCTCCAGATCCGCGTGGGTGGCGGCGATGACGCGTCCTTCGAAGACGCGCGTTTGCGATGCCCCGACGGGCCGGTAGGTCTTCGTCTCGAGCACGCGCAGCAATTTGGCCTGCAGCTCGAGTGGCAATTCGGCAATCTCGTCGAGGAACAGCGTGCCGCGGCCGACGGCCGTGAAGAACCCTTGTTGCTTGCGATCGGCGCCGGTGAAGGCACCGCGCTCGTGACCGAAAAGTTGCGACTCGATGAGCGACTCCGGAAACGCGCCGCAGTTCAAATCGAGAAAAGGCTCATCGGGATGGCTCCCGAGGGCGTGGATGGCGCGAACAGCGAGCTCCTTGCCCGCGCCCGTTGGACCGGTGACGAGCACGGGCCTGTCCGACAGGGAGACGCGCTGCAGAACGTCCCGCAGACGTTGCATGGCGGCGGAGGGCCCGATCAAGGAGTCCATGGGTGAGGGGAAACGCTTCGAGCGCAGCGTGATGACCTCTTTCTCGAGCACCCGCTGGTTGCACAGGCGCCGAAGGATGGGGAGCACCAAATCGGAGCTGAGCTCCTCTTTGAGGAGGTAGTCGTGGGCACCGAAGCGCATGGCTTGACGAACATCGTGCATGCCGTCCGAACCACTCACGACGATGGGCGTGGCCGCACGCGCACGCACCTCGCGCACCAGGGCGAGGCCGTCGCGATTGTCGGGATCGGCCGCATCGAGTCTCAAATCGATGAGTGCGACATCGATGGAGCGACGTTCGAGCAACGCATGAGCATCCTTCTGCGAGGCCGCTTCGAGCACCTCGACCTCGGGCAGCTCCCTAGCGATGTAAACGAGCTGACGCCTGGTTGCGCAGTCGTCATCTACGACGAGCATTCTCATGTTCTTATCCCGTCCACACCCTTGGCGCCCTCTTCGGCGCATATCGAAGCAGCGTCGATCCGCGATGCAGTATACGCATTGTGCTGCAGTTTGCAGTCAGCGATCATCGAAAAAGATCGGCCGCTCGTTGCTTCACTTGACCCACTTGCGTGAGCACGTCACACCTGGTTACGCGCGAGAGAATACGGAGGGGTGAACACAAATGAGTCCTGGGAAACTTTGACCCACCACCGTTTCTCGCTCGAGCAACGCGATTTCCTTTATTCCGTATTTCCGTCCTGACATTTAGTGCATTACACGGAATTCGTTTTTCACTTCTTTTTTGCGCTCGCACCCCATCTCACCGCACAAACGGTCACCCAAATAAGGGGCCCGCAACGAACGGACGGTCTCTCGTCCGAGTGACGCGTTTCGCACGGAAAATGAGCTCGTAATGCTCCATATCTCGTATTTCAATCGCGATATCGTGGCGGTGCGCGGTCAAGGGAGCTTGCCGCCCGAGGTCGTTCGTGTGCTCGAGCTGCATTGGTGCGGGGAGCTCTTCGCCGCTCGTGAAATGGCAAACAAGCTTCTCGTGCGATGGGAAGGTGCGCCGCCGCCCCTTCTCGTCGCCGAGCATGCGCTCATGACGGTGAAGCTAGGGCGGAGCCTGCCGGACGTGAAGCCATCGGCGCTCGCGGGCCAGTGGCTTGCCCGTGTCGTGCACGAATATGCGCGTTTCCTGGCGATGCGATTGGCTCCCAATGAGGCCTTGGTTTCGCTCCGGCGGCTGTTCGTCCTCGGGTTGCGAACCCCAGCGTCGGGCCTCATCGGGCTCGTGGTCTTCGCGCTCGGCCATCTCCTCACCGTGCGCGGCTGGTCGCGAATCGGCTTTCCGGTCGCTCGATTCTTCTTTCATCGCACGGCCCGGCGCGTGGGCTTACGCGGGAAATCTCGGTTTTCCGAAGACTTCGTCCTCGCAACGTTTCTTTACACCGTGCTCGCCGGCGCGCGGTTGACGATGCTCGAATCGGTGTCGCAACGGACGCAGCCGCTTTTGCCGAAAGACCCTTTCTACCAGGGACTCTTTCTCGTGAGCTCGCTCTACACGGCGGCGTATTCCGGCGACCACGCACGCACCGAGGTCGTGTCGGCACAATACCTCGCGCTGCAGGAGACGGCGCAGCTCCGTCGCTATACTCCGCTTGCCGAAATTCTGCCCCTGCTCCCCATGGCCCTTCGCGGCTACGGGCACCTCGTCGCCGATGCCCTCTCGGGCGTGATCGCACGCCACGAGGCACGCAAGGACGACGTGGATCACGCGGTCCACGTCCCTTTCTTCCGCACAGCGGCACTCATTTCCCTCTCGGCGGGAAGGTTTGGCAATGCCAAGATCTACATCACGCGAGCGATACGGCATCTCCGGCTGACTAAATCGTTTCAGAGTTGGAATGCCATCGACCAGCGAATTCTTTCGATGGCCGAGGGCCACGAGACATTCACCCCGGACAGTCCGAATTTCTTCGGCATCCAGCTCGAGACCACGGTTCCAACGTCGCTCGGCAAGCTCCTCTGTGATCTCGTGAGTGCCATACCGGCATCGCGTTCCGAGGGAGCGCAAGGCTTCGAGGAACGCGTCTTCGAGTTGCTGCGACGCCACCTCGATTGCCCCCACGCCGAAGTTCGTACGACCCCCGCGGAGTTCTCCCAGGGGATTCCGCAGATCCGGGTGGGAAAACGCTTCTTTCTTGCCCATGGACTGGGTCGGAAGCGCGCGCACACCGTGGACAGAATCTTCGCCGCCGTCGCACCCGTGCTTGCGATTCTCGAGCACGACATTCTGCAGATGTCGATCGAACCCCGCGCGGATAGTGACACCCAGACCATCACCATTCACCGCTCGACGCAGATGCTCGCGCACGACGTTCGGCGTCCATTCCAATTGCTCCGCATCGGCCTCGAGTCGCTGGGGGCGGTGCGCACGCAGGGCGAGGCGCTGGAGGTCGTACGCACACTCTTGCCCGAGGTGCAGCGCGCCAGCCAGGACGTCGATCATCTCATTGAAGATACAATGAGGATGAGCCGCGGTCCCAAACCGGTCCCCACGCCTGTCGACGAGTTGGTCATGGGAAGTCTCCGCGATGTCTTCGCGGCACGCCCGGACTGCGAAATCGAACTTCGTTACGATGGAATCGAAGGCGACGTGCACCTTTCGGTCGATCCCGTTCGAATGCGGCGTGCCCTCTCCAACGTGATCTCCAATGCCGTCGAGGCCATGCAGGGAGCCGGGGTCATCTGGTTCGCGCTCGCTCCTGCACGCGACAACGAGGGCTTCCACGAATTGCGAATTGGAAACTCCGGGCCACCCATCGCGGAAGAGCAATTGGCCCGCATCTTCGACGCGTTTTACTCGTCGGGCAAACCCGGCGGGACGGGACTCGGTCTGGCGATCGCCCAGCGTGTGGTCCTTGCGCACGCCGGCCATATCGGCTGCGCGAACGTCCCCAATGGCGTCGAATTTCGGCTGACGCTCCCGGGTGCGCAGGCACGCCGGCGCAATGTGCGAGCGGGGTCCATGCCCGCGCACTGCCACGAGCTCTCCGTGACCACGGGACCAACGCGCAGAGGCCCGCGCCAGGAGATCGCGCTCGTCGACGACTCGCGAGCGATTTATCTCGCGTGGCGCGCGACCATCGGCGACGACGCCAAACTTCGCTACTTCCGCTCCCCGGCCGCATTCTGGGAGACCATCGAGGAGGAGACGGGTTTTCTCGAGCGGCTGTTCGCCGTCGTCACGGATTTCCGATTCTCCAACCGTGAGGACTGCGGCTCGAAGTTGGCGGCCACCCTCCGGCAGCGGCGTCCCGATTTGCCGATTCTGGTGAGCTCTTCCGGCATTCTGGAAGATGTCGACGTGGAAGGTATCTTCGATGGCGTCATCGAGAAGGGCGGCCTCTCGTGGCCCCAACTCGAACAGCTCGTCGCGAGCGTGCGCGCAACGGAGTGGAGCACAGCGGTCAGTACCGGACGGTTCCCAGCGGAGAGGTCGAAGACGACCTCCGGGTAACGCCTCCTAATTCGATTTGATTAAATAGATAATTGGAATATCGAGCTTTATGCTCGGCACACGGCAGAGCCCGAAAAAGGAGCGTGCGGCATCGTGCCCGGACGGATGCGTCCACGGCCGCGGACGATCCCGTCCGCTCCTCGTCGAATGCCGCTGCATTGCTACGATTCAAGAGTTTTCCAACGCGTCCGACGACGGCACGACGGCACTGGCATCGAGAGTGCAAAAACAATCTGCACGATGAGCAACGCGCTCTCAGTCGTCGGCGTCGAGTCCGTTCGCGGAGTCAGCGCGCGAGACATAACGCTCCACCACCTTGCGGTGGACGCCCAACAGGCGCGCGGCAGCCGTCTTGTTGCCCTCGGAGAGGCGCATTGCTTCGTCGACCAAGGCATTGGTCATGAGCTGCATCTTGTCGACATCGGGCAAGCGCAGCACCGCTCGAACGAGCTCCGCAAGGGGTGCGGCTTCCTTCAATTTGTTGCGCCCGGGGAGCGACGAAATCAATTCGGGCGTGACACGGGATTCGGTGAATACGGCGAGTCGATCGACCAAGTTGCGCAGCTGACGAACGTTGCCAGGCCACGATGCATTGGTGAGCATCTCCACCGCCGTGGCGGTGAACTCGAGGGGGCGCGATTGCTTCGCCGCGAAGTGCGCGACCAACGACGGGATGTCTTCTCGACGCTCATCGAGCGAGGGCACGGTGACTTCCAATACGTTGAGGCGATAAAAGAGATCTTCTCGAAATTGCCCCTTGGCAACACGCTCTTCCAAGTCTGCATGTGTGGCGGCCACCACGCGGCCCTCGAAGGTGCGAGCCTGCGATGCCCCGACGGGACGGTAGGTCCTCGTCTCGAGAACGCGCAGCAATTTGGCTTGAAGCTCCAAGGGCAGCTCGGCAATCTCGTCGAGGAACAAGGTTCCCTGCCGCACCGCCGCGAAGAAGCCTTCCTGCTTGCGATCGGCCCCGGTGAAGGCACCGCGCTCGTGTCCGAAAAGCTGCGACTCGATGAGCGATTCGGGAAAGGCGCCGCAATTCAAATCGAGAAATGGCTGGTCCGGATGACCGCCGAGAGCATGGATGGCACGCACGGCGAGCTCCTTGCCGGATCCCGTGGGTCCCGTAACCAGGACGGGACGATCGGAGACGGAGACGCGCTGAAGGATCTCGCGAAGGCGCTGCATCGCCACGGAGGGGCCGATGAGGGAATCCGTGGGCGGCGGGTAGCGTTTGGAACGAAGGGTGATGACCTCTTTTTCGAGCTGCCGCTGGCTACAGAGGCTCTTGAGAATCGGCAGGACGAAATCGGAGCTGAGCTCCTCTTTCAGAATGTAATCGTGCGCGCCGAAGCGCATGGCCTCCCGCACGTCGTGCATGCCGTCGGAACCGCTCACGACGATGGGCGTGGCCGCACGCGCACGCACCTCACGCACGAGCCCGAGACCGTCGCGGTTGTCCGGGTCGGCCGCATTCAACCGCAGATCGATGAGTGCGATATCGATGGTGTGGCGCTCCAGCAAGGCATGCGCTTCCGCCTGAGAGCCCGCTTCATGCACTTCCAAATCGGGCAGCTCTTTGACGATGTAGACGAGTTGCCTTCGGGTCGCACGGTCGTCGTCCACGACGAGGATTCTCATTGTTCTTTTCCTGCTAGCACGCCCGCGCGGGGCGTCTCCAATTCATTCTCATTATAAGACTCGGCGAGCTCTCGCCGATATCGAAACTTCGAATCTCCCAGGTTTACCTTTACCAGAGAGTTGGCGAAAGGACGGGCAAGATCCTATGACACCTCGAAAATTTCGCACCCATCACCGCGTGTCGTTCAATCACCTCGATCCGTTTGGACATCTGAGCGCGACGAACTACCTTCCGCTCTTCCTCGAACACCGCTGGACGGCGTTCCGTGAGGAGATGGGTTACGACTACGCAACGATCGCGAGTTGGCCGATCGTCTTTTACATCCGGCGCACCACCCAGGAATTCATCATTCCGATCTTCGCCGACGAAGAGCTGGAGATCACTTCGTGGGTGGTCAGCATGGGAAAGATGGATTCGACGGTACGGAGCGAGATCCGAAAAAAGACCTCCGGAAAGCTGGCGGCGACCTGCGAATTCGAACTTGTTTGCATGTCCAAGGAAACGCGACGGCCGACCCCGTGGTTGAAGGACGTGACGGCGCGCCTGTTCGAGGA
The DNA here is from genome assembly GCA_037157775.1 of Sorangiineae bacterium MSr12523. NCBI lineage: Bacteria > Pseudomonadati > Myxococcota > Myxococcia > Myxococcales > Pendulisporaceae > Pendulispora > Pendulispora brunnea. Next base: position 325,241 of record CP089982.1, on the reverse strand, counting down.
CGCGATTCTGCCCGCCACGCACCATCTCGAGGAGCAGCGGCTCGAGGCAACAGCATGCTGACTTCGTCGTCATTCGCTCCCTGGGCACTTCCTCCCACTTCGAAAGTTCTACCATGATTCGCTCCTACGGCACCACCCTTCCCAGCCTCGGCTCGAGCCCTTCCGAGCTGACGCTGTCTAGTTCTTCCCCGCAGTCTTCCCGCGTCCCGCGCGGCCGTCTGTCGGGACTCACTCCCCTCACGCGCACCCGGCCGCAAACGAAGCCAACGTCGATCCATTCTCGCCAATCAATCGAACTTTCCTCCCGTTTGCTCCCGGGCACGGATCCCGAGATCGAGTGGCTCTTCTTGCTTCACGAATCGTACGTTGGCGAAAAGTGCGGGGTGGGGCTTCTCCGATCCTTGGAGGCGCGCGTGGGTGGATATGGCGCATTTGCTGGAATGATCAAGCGCCAACTGGCCGATGAAGAAGCGCATTGTCGAATTTACGAACGGTGGCTGGGCGCCGACGCCTATCGCGGCAGACGCTACGACGAGGCACTCGGGGCATACGTATCCTCGCTGAACAGCGTGACGCTCGAGGTCTTCGTCCTTCAAGCGCTGCTCGAGGGATTCAGCCTGGGGGCGCTCGAATACCGCGCCCGTGCGGTAAAGAGCGCCACGTCGGAGGGCGAGCAGGCCCTGTGGGACGACGAAATGCGCCACGTACAGTTCTCGTATGGATACTTACGCACATTGATTCGCGAAGAAGGCGCCATCGCGCCCGAAGTCTTCGAACGCGTGGCCGCTGACGTAAAAGGGATCTTCGTTGAATCGTTCGCTCCCGCCCGAATCGCCGAATTCGTGAAAGGCAACTACGACGTTCGCGCTGACGAGCTCACTGAACAGGCGGTGGGCGAAAGCGAAGGCCGCACGCGGTTGGCATGGTTGACCTTGGGCCGCGTCGCACGATGCAAACTCGAATTCACCCGGAGGTACCATGCAGCCACTCTTTCGGTCGGTTAATCCTCTCGGTGCGTCCCTCGCCCAATCGAGTGCCCTTTTCACGCTGCGCGTGGATGGCATGACCGACGTGCCCGACGTGCTCGCCGACGAATGCGCCCGCATCGGCGCCACCTGCCGCATCGTGCGCGCGTCGGAACGGGACAACGCGCACGGAACGGACGTGCTTGAGGTTCGCGCTTCGCATTCCGTGATGGACGCGTTTGCCGGCATGTACCTCCTCTCTCGAATCGATACCAAAGTTCACGAAAATGTCACGCGTACCGAAGGCGATCACATCATATCGGGCATTCTCGATGGATATGTCTTTCACACTTACGTAGAGCGCATCGAGGCGCGTCACGACGAGCGGACGGTCGCTCAGCGCGTGCTCGGAGAAATCCTCGAGCGCGCACCCGAGCTTCGAGATGGCCCGGTTGCAATATGCACATCACGCGATTCACTTGGCGCCATCGAGCGCAATTCCTATACGGGGAATAGCCTCGTGCTCGTGGAGATGTCGGGCGCAGCGGCGACCCGGCTCGCCGCAGGTTCCCGCGACACCTGGGCACATCAGCTCCGCACGCAGGCCGATCGCGTAGCAGCACTCGCCATGCGCAGGCCTGGCCTCTTGCGGTCGTCCGCCTTATTCTTGTTCAGTGCCATGGGGGATACGCGCCGATTTCCATGGACCGATGACCTGGTCCACCCTTCGAGTTTGTCGCTCGTGTCGTCGCCTGCGACGCCCGCATCGGCAAACATTGCCTGCTGGTCCAGCGGCGCGTTTCAGTCATTGAACTTGTGCGGCTCGCCCGAGCATCCGGTCATTCGAAACGCAGAACGAATCGCCGCTGGCTGGAGGGACGCACTTCGCTCGATCTCCTGAAGATCGCTACGAAGGCATATGCTCGATAGCTCCTATTTCGATCGCGACATCGTTGCGTTGCGCCGCAAAGGACTGGTCCCCACCGACGTGTCCGACGTCCTCGAGCTGCATTGGTCGGGGGAGCTCTTTGCGGCCTGGGAGCAAGCGGGCAAGCTTTTGGCCGCCTACGCTGAACGCGAGGAGGAAACGCCGCCGCTTCTGGCCTCGGAGCATGCGCTGATGACCGTGAAGCTCGGACGGAGCCTGCCCGAGGTGGCCCCGTCCTTGCTCGCGAAGGATCGGCTCGCGATGCTCGTCTACGAGTATGCGCGCTTCCACTCGATGTTCTTCGTGAGCCATCGCGCCGCGATGCTCTCGCTCTGGCGGCTGTTCTTGATTGGCTTTTGGGCGCCGAGCTCGGGCATCTACGGGCTCGTGATCTACAACGCGGGTCACACGATGGCCACGTGGGGGTGGCCGCTCGTCGGATATCCCATTGCGCGGTTCTTCTTCAATCGCACCGCATCGCGGGTGCAGCGGCGCGGAAAAACGCGCTTCTGCGATAATGTCATTGTAGCGACATTCCTCTATACCGTCCTCGTCAGCGCTCGCTTGAAGCACATCGAGACGGTGACCCATCAAACGCAGGCACTCTTGCCGCGTGATCCTTATTACCAAACGCTCTTCCTCGTGAGCTCGCTCTATGCGGCCGCCTATTCGGGCAACCATGCCCGTGCGGAGGTCGTATCGGCGCTCTTTTTGGAGTTGCACGAGAAAGGGCAGCTTCTTCGCTACCGGCCCATCGCCGAGATCATGCCGCTCGTTCCGCTCGCCTTGCGGGGATACGGGCATCTCGTGGAGAAGGAGCTCGCGACCGTCATTGCACGGCACGAGACCTTGCGGCCCGACGTGGGGCACGTCATCGACTCCGCTTTCTTTCGTGCGGCCGCCCTCGTTACGCTGTCCACCGGGAAGTTCGCCGACGCCAAGAGTTACATTCTGCGGGCCATTCGACACCGCGAGCTCACGCGATCCTTTCAGACCTGGCAAAAGATCGATCGCAAGATCCTGAGCATGGCCGAGCGCCACGAGACGTTCGTGCCCGATACGAATTTCTTCGGCGTCAGCTTGCGGACGCACGTGCCCGTTACCCTGGGCAAGCTGCTGCTCGATCTGGTGAGCGCCATGCCTGCTGCCCTCACGGGCGGCCTTCGCGCGTTCGAAGACCGCGCGTTCGATCTGCTGCGCCGCCACCTCGACTGCCTCAGTGGAGAGATCCGTCCAGCGCCGGCGAAGTTCTCGGAGAACCTTCCGCAGATCCGAATCGGGACACGCTACCTCGTGCTCAAGGGCATCGGCGAGGAGCGCATTCCGGCGGTGGACAAACTTTTCGCGTCCGTCGCGCCCGCCTTGGCCATACTGGAGCATAACATCCGCGACATGCTGGCCCTTAAGGCCGAAAACGACCGCAACGCCCGGGCGGTCGCCATCACGCGCACCACGCAGATGCTCGCCCACGATGTGAGGCGTCCCTTCCAACTTTTGCGTGTCGGCCTCCAATCGCTCGGCAAGGTGGGCACGTACGACGAGGCAAAGGATGTCGTGCGCACCCTTCTTCCCGAGGTCGAACGCGCCACACGCGACGTGGACAACCTGATTGCCGACACGATGAACATCGGCGATTACCCCACCCCCGAACCTACTCCGCTGGAGGCCTTGGTCACCGAGAGCCTTCGCGATGTGTTCGCGCCACGGCCCGACTGCAATATCGAACTGCGCTACGACGGGGTGGAAGGAGATTTGCATCTCGCAGTCGATCCTGTTCGCATGCGACGCGCTCTCTCCAATGTGATCTCCAATGCCGTCGAGGCCATGCAGGGCGTTGGCTTCATCTGGATGGTGAGCGGGCCGGCACGGGAAGAAGGCTTTTGCGAGCTGCGCATCGGCAATTCGGGCCCGGCCATTCCCGAGGACCAGATGGGCCGTATTTTCGAGGCCTTCCATTCGGCGGGCAAACCCGGAGGAACCGGGCTCGGTCTGGCCATCGCGCAACGGGTGATTTTGGCCCACGGCGGCGAAATCGACTGCGCGAACGTGGCCGAGGGCGTGGAGTTTCGTCTGACGTTGCCCGTGGCGCCGGCACGGAGTCGGGTCGCGCGCGCGGGGCTGCCCACGCATAGCCGGGAGCTTGCGGTGTCGGCGATACCCGAGCCGCCGGCGTCGACCCCGGAGCAATTCGGAACGCGGCGGCGAAGCGAGCTCGCGCTGGTCGATGACTCGCGGGCCATCTACCTGGCGTGGCGGGCCGCCATTGGAGAGGACGCAATCGTCCGCTACTACCGGTCGCCTGTGGCCTTCTGGACCGCCCTCGAGCAGGAGCCCGACCTGCTGGACCGGTTCCAGGCCCTGGTCACCGACTACCGGTTTTCGAATCGCGAGGAGAGTGGCTCGACGTTGGCCCTCCAAGTGCGACGCCGGAGACCGGATCTTCCCATTTTCGTGAGCTCCTCGGGCATCCTGGAGAAGGTGGACGTGGACGGGATCTTCGATCGCGTCATCGAAAAAGGCGGACTGCCCTCGTGGGCATCGCTCCAAGGGATGATCGCGAGCGTGCGCACGAGCATCGCAACGACCAAAGACGCAGGAGATATCAGGGCGAACACGCAATGACAGGTCACTTTCCCTCGGATGGTCCCGATCCCCTTCTCGTCGGCGCGGCATGGGCCGACGATGTCGTGCACGAGCTCGCAGCGCCCGTTGCGTTCCTCGATGGCTTCATCGAACGCGTTGCACGCGGTGCTACCCCCGACGAGGAGCACGTATCCATCGCAGCCGAGGAAGTCGGCCGGCTGCTATCGCTCGTACGATCCCTGCGACGGGTCAAGCCCCGCCCGGGTACGCTGCGACCGCGTTCGCTGGGCGATGCGCTCCGCGAAGCGGCGGCGGCCAGCGACTGCCGTCACGCCATCGAGGTGCCGGAGGATGCGCAGATCGTGGTGGACGACTCGTACGTTCCACACGGTCTCATACCGCTGCTTCGGGCGTGCGCTCGTGTAGTCGGTCCCTCGGGAGAAATCCTGCTCACCGCCCGCGCCGACACCACGACCCACGCCGCCATCACGATCGACATCGTCGTACACGCAGATCCAACCGCCGTCGACGACGATGGACGAATCCTCTTCGTCGGCGACATGTGGTCCTCAGCGGTGGCGGGCCGGGCCAGCACCGACGTCGTGTTGGCCAAACGCATCATGCGCGCCCACGGCCACCGCGTCACCGACGAAGCCGAAGGCCACACCCGCACCCTCACCGTGCGCATCCCCCCAGCTCCCTAACCAGAAGATTGAACAGGGAGGGGGGGAGGCGGAAGCCAACTGAAAACCTAAAAAAGCCTTGGCACGCGGTGGGGTTTGCGTTGTTTCCCTCCCCGCCTCCCCCCCTCCCTGTTCAATCTTTCCTAGAGACACGCATAGGTTGCCTCGCTGAGGCGGGCGGCGCGGGGGTCGAGTAAGGTGTGAACGCTCATTTTGCTCGTTACGTATGCAAACCCAAGCGAGGCCTCGGGATCGGCAAACGCGAGAAAGCCGCCGGCGCCCGGATTGCCGAAGGCGCGAGGGTTGGGGCTGCAGGCGAAGCCCTCGTGCGGAAGCATGAAGCCGATGCCGTAGCGCGTAGCCTCGCGCAACACCGGATCGTAGCCGAACGCGTGCTCGGTGCGCGCAGCATCCACAATCGACGCCGAGAGAACCTTTTCATGCCCACGTGCATGGTGCGCGAGCGCACCAAAGAGGTGCGCAAGTGACGATGCGGTGCCGTGGGCATTGGCAAATGGCAACTCGGCTGCACGCCATGCATGCGAATTGAGAACTTGCGGCGTCAAGCATAAAACGGGATTGAGAAATGCCCATCCTGACATTGAGTCAGGCTCGTTCATCACGGTTTGAACGAAGGCCGTTCGCCCGGGCTCGGGCCGCGTCGTGCGCACGTCGGCGGTGCGCGCCTCCTCACGCGGACCCAGACCGATATGCAGATCGAGCCCGAGTGGCGACGCGAGTTCCTCCCGCAAATATTGCCCTACGGTCCGTCCGGTCACACGCCGTACGAGCTCGCCCGCGAGCCACCCAATGGTCATCGCATGGTAACCGTGCTGCGTCCCAGGCGGCCACCATGGCTCCTCCGCGGCCAACGCCGCGGTCATCGCCGTCCAGTCGTAAAGCGCCTCCGGCGAGAGCCGAGGACGCACCGCAGGCAGCCCTGCGCGATGGGAAAGCACGTCGCGCACGGTAATGCCTTCTTTGCCTGCGCGCGCGAACTCCGGCCAATAGCGGGCGACCGGCGCGTCGAATTCGATGACTCCTCGATCGACGAGATGCAGCACACAGATGGCAAGGATGCCTTTTGTCGTCGAAGCAAGGTTGATCAATGTATCTTTCTGCCAAGGCTGGGTGTGGCCGCGATCCACGAAGCCGCCATGAAGATCGACCACGGGACGCCCATGGACAGTCACCGAGACAGCGGCACCTCCAGGTTCCAGCCCGCGTTCGAAGTTGAGGGCGAACGCGTCACGAATTTTTTCGAACTTGGGATCGCAGCTGCCCTGAATGGCCATGGCGGCACTATGCCGTGATTCGGTACGGCTTGCATGGAATGTCGGCCTACCACGCACTCCCGCCCGCCTCGTGCTTCTTCTAACACCGAGGGTTATCGGCTGGAACAACGTGCGAGTCTCGAGATTTGGCATCACTCAAGGTGCGGCAGCGTGACGATCCGGCGGGGCCGGCGCGATGTCCGATTCTATCGGAATGACTCGCCAAACGCCTGGCGACGAACGCCCAAGCAACGGGCAAGGGCGCCGGCCTCGCCGGGATTGTCCCGCTGCCGCTGCTCGACTTGCGCGAAGTCTCGGTCGGAAACGCAGGCCCGACCGGAAACTTAAAGGGTGGCCCAGCTGGTAACTGGATTTATCTCCTATTTTCATAACGCGATAGACATCGCACTCGTCGTCGAATTGACGGGGAAAAGAGCATTAACGCCACAGAAGCCGCCGTCATTCTGGATGAGACGAAAATAGAGATACGAAGGTACGTCCGCGGGAGACGTGTAGCCGAAAGGTCCGCCAAATCTTCATCGCGAGCGTGCACATGGTCTTGAGTAAGACGGAATCGATTCGTATCTTGCTATGTGCCGTCAGGGCTCTCCGCGGATCTGTCCGCGACGCCTGTTCGCCCGACGCGCCGCAATCGTACAGTCGCGCAACGTCGCGGCGGACGGGGCTTTCCATTCACATGAAGAAAAGCTTAGCCACCCAGGGGGCTGAGAACAGGAGACAAGCGCGGATGAGCGCATCACACGCCGCTTTCGAGGGCGAACGCTTCGGTCCGTATCGTGTGCTGTCGAAACTCGCATCAGGTGGTATGGCCGACGTTTGGTTTGTCGAGACCGTCGCGGGATCCCAGCGCGGCGTGCTGAAAACCATGCGCCCGGAGCTTGCCGCCTCCAGCGAGCTCATGTCCCTGTTCGTGGATGAAGGTCGCGTCGCCGCCGAGCTGCAGCACGAGAACATTGCGAAAGTCATGGATGTGGGGGTGCTCGACGGGCAGGCCTACATCGCCATGGAGTTCGTGCACGGCCGCACGTTGAGGCAAATCGCGCAGCAATGCCGGGAGCAGCAGCGCCGCATGGACACGTGGTTTCTGCTGCGCGTGCTCCTCGAGGTCTGCTCGGCCCTCGAGTACCTGCATAGTTACGCCGATGCCGACGGGTGGCACCTCGGCCTGGTACACGGGGACGTCAGCCCGGAAAACATCATGGTGGGCTTCAACGGCTCGGTGAAGCTCGTTGACTTCGGGATCACGCGCGCCGCAAACCGGAACAACCTGGTCATCGGCAAGCCATGGTACATGGCGCCCGAACAGATTCAGAGCACGGGCATGGTGGACCATCGCAGCGATTTGTATGCGCTGGGCGTGGTTCTCTACGAGTCTCTCACCGGGTATCGGCCTTATACCGGCGCCACCCACGCCGATGTACTGGCGCGAGCGCTGGAGGGTCGCCCCGCACCGCCGCAGGAGATTGCGCGCGGAATTTCCGAGCCGCTCGCGTGGACGGCACTGCGTGCGATGGCGCGCGATCCGGACCATCGGTTCTCGACGGCGGCGGATTTGGCGGCCGCGCTCAAAGCGCGGTTGCGTGAGCTCGACGCGGGCTCGCATCCGCGCTCGCTCGATGGGTACATGGCGTCGATCTTCGGCGAGCCGGACACTCTGGCGAGCACCATCATGCGCACCATCAACGAGCGCACGGAGCCGGGCCCGGCCCACTCGGAGTTGCCCACGGCGCCCGTCGCGCCCTCGGTGCTGGCAGAGGCCATTGCCAGGGCCCAGAGCACGCCACCACCGGCATTGCCAGCGACGCAACCGGTACCTGCGCCGACCATGCCGTCGGACAGGCCACCCGTGGAGCGGTCGGGCGAGTTTCCAGCGCAGCGCATGCATGTCGGTGCGGACATCTTCGCGCGCGCGCCGCGGCGGGAGCTGGCACCGGTGTTCGGCGGCGCAGCCATCGCCCGCAGCTCCCCCATGGGTGGGCGGGCCCGTTCGGTGCAGGAGAGCGAGGCCGCGAAGCTCTTCGAGGAAGGGCTCGCCCTCCTATCGGCCAAAGATTTCTCCGGCGCGCAGGAAGCATGGAAACGGGCAATCGAACTCGATCCGCGCGAACGTCGATATCAGATCAATTTGAAGAGACTTCAAGAAAGGTTCCGCGATGGCGACCAGTGAAATTGCAATCAGGGAAAAGAACCGCATGACCAAGACGGAGCGTCTCAACGACGTGCTCCGTTCCCTTCGGACGAGTTCGCCCGAAATCATCGGCGCATCGGTGGTGACCTCCGACGGATTCATCGTCGCCTCGCACATCCCCAACGAGGTCGATGAAGACCTCATCGGCGGTATGGCCGCATCGCTGCTCGGCGTCGGCGAGCGCATCGCGGCAGACTTGATGCGCGCGGAAGTCGAGCAGACCTACGTGCGCTCGGCCAAGGGCTACATCATCGTCAACTCGATTGGCACCGAGTCGGTGTTGGTACTCCTGGTGACGCGGGAGGCCAAACTGGGCATGATCTTCCTCGAGCTGAAACGCACGCTGAACCAGCTCGCGGAGCACCTGGACAACTGATGAAGCCCATCGTCCTCGCTGCGGGGTTCGCAGCGCTTGGCACGGTCGATCTGGCCTTCATCGACCTACGCCTCGTGCCCGCCGCTTTGGCGGTCGCACCATCGGTCGCGCCGCGCGTGGCGCCCCAGATCGCACCGCCGACAGCTCCTCCACTGGCGAGCGTTCCCGAAAAGACCACAATGGCGATGGCCTCACCATCGCCGGTGAAGGAAACGGCGGAACCCATCAAGGAGAAGGCCGAACCTACGCCGAAGGCGGAACCGGCACCGAAGGCGGAGGCAAAGGTCGAGTCCACGGAGACCCGCGGTGGGAGCGCGGTGACCTTGCACTTCGACGTCAATGCTCGGACGCCGGCGGGCGACAGCGCCCCCGACTTGAAAACCATCGCGACCATGTTGGTGGCCGACCCGACCCTGCGCGTGACCATCGACGGCCACTCCGATCGAAACGGCTCCGCCGCCTACAACGAGGAACTCAGTCGCCAGCGCGCCGTTGCCGTCGCCGAAGAACTCGCGGAACTCGGCGTCGACCGAAACCGCATCTCGTCCGCCGCGCATGGCGCGCGCATCCCCGTCGACAAAGGCAAAGACGCCGAATCACTGGCCCGCAATCGCCGCGTCGAAGTGCACGTGGAAAGGAGAAAACCGTGAACGTCATGACCGTCATTTGGTTGGCGTCCCTGGCGGCGGCCGCCCTCTTCGCCGCAACGGGCTACTTCCTCGCGCGCGCACGCATCGGGCGTCAGAACGAAGCGCAGCGCCGGCATGCCGAGCAGGCCATCGCCGAGCTGGCGCAGGCCGAGCTTCGCGCCAAGCACAACGAAACCGTGGCCTCCGCCGCGCGCGCGGATGCCGAGCGCTCCGCCCAGGAGCTCACCCGCGCCGCCGAGTCCGAGCAGCGTGCCCGCCTTTTGCTCGACGAGCAGCGGCAAGCCGCGGAAGAGCAGCGCGCCGAGGTCACCCGCCTCCAGCGCGAGCTCGATCAATTGGCGCGCACCCGCGGCGAGGTGGCTCGCCTGGAGAAGGAGCTGACGTCCTTCAAAAATCGCACCCAGCAACTCGAGGCACGCGGAACCGAGGGCGAAGTCCTCGCGACCAAGAAGATCGTGGAGCTCGCGAGCACCGTCTCGACGTTGCGCGGGCAACTCGAGTCGAAGGTCAAATTCGAGCAGGAAGCACGCGGCGGACTCGACACCGCCCGCAACGAGGCGGAGGCCCTTCGCCGTGAAGCCGCCCTTCGCGCCGAGGAGACCCGCGCCGCAAAGGAAGCGCTGGAGGCTGCGCGCACGGACACGGCGGTCCTGCGACAGGAAAGCGCGACGCTTTCGGAAATGCGAAAGCGCGTTGCCGCACTGGAGGCCGACAATGCGCGGCTCCGCGCGGTGGAATTCGCGAGCAAAGCGCGCGAGGGCAAGAAGATTTCGCTGCCTTCGCCCACCTTGTTGGGTCAAACGCCGGCGAAACCGGGACTCGACGGGCGCTCGCTGCAGCGCTTCGTGGATGATGCCGTGCGCTCACCTTCGGTCAGCGCGGCCGCACTCACCGACGAATTGGGATTCTTGGTCGCGAGCAATGGCGACCACGCAGAGGCGCTCGCCGCGTTCGGCGCCTACCTGACGGAGGCGGGCGGTCGCGCATGCGGCCTTCTTCCCATGCACGCCGTGCAACGCGTATCGGTTCAAGACGACACTGGAATCACTTTGACGGCGCGCACCGTTGCGTCGGCACCGAACGAATTGGTGCTGGTCACGATCGGTGTGGAAGGCGCCCGCGAGAAGCTAAACGGACAGAGAGAGAGGACTTCATGAGTGTTCAGACCCCCGAAGAGTTCGCACGCAGCAGAAACGTCGAGGTCACCAATGCCCTCAACGTGTTGCGCCCCTCCCTGGGCAACGACGCCGGGGTGGCTCTCTACCGTCTATTGCGTTTGGTAGCGCTGGAAGACATCATGGGCCGCGGCGCCGCCGGCACGGCGTACGTCGCCGGCAAAAAGCTGGGAATATCTTTGGGGCTCAAAAAGCTCGAAGACTTCCTGGATCTCTGCAAAGCCCTCAAGGTCGGCATCATCGAGGTGCCGCTTCTGGCCGAAAGCCATATTCGCGTCGATGTTTACGAGTGCGTGACGTGCGCGGGCCTCAAAACGGTGGGCCGGACTTTGTGCCACTTCGAGGGCGGCCTCATTGCGGGCGTGGTGGAGAGCATCGTGAAGAAGCGCACCCGCGCCCACGAGATCACCTGCATCGGGGGCCTGGGGGACAAGGCTTGCGGATTCGATCTCGAGTTGAAACCCCTGGTTCAAACCTGACCAAACTGACGAGTGCACCATGCATGGGATTATCTTCTTGGAGTTGAAAAAGTACGTCGGTGCGAAGTGGGGGGCGCCGGCTTGGTCGACACTTCTCGCCGATGCCGGCCTAGGAAGTCGTTCTTACCTTCCCGTTCACGAATATCCGGATGACGAAGCGGAGTTGCTCATCGGGACGGTCGCCAAGACGACGGGGCAGACCTTTCCCACCCTTCTGGAGGATTTCGGCGAATTCATCGTTCCCGATCTCCTCCAGGTGTACCGCTCGCTCATTCATGCCAATTGGCGAACGTTGGATCTCATCGAGAACACCGAACGAATGATCCATCGCATCGTGCGCCTCCGCAACCCGGGGGCGCGCCCTCCCCAATTGGTCACCGAACGGCGCAATCCGTCGCAAGTGGCCATTCACTACCGGTCGACTCGCCGCATGTGCGGCATCGCCAAAGGCATGGCCCGCGGCGTGGCGAAACACTACGGCGAACGCGTCGCCATCCACGAGCCCCAATGCATGCACACCGGCGCCCCCGAGTGCGTCATTGAACTCCGCTTGGCCAACTGACCGCTCCGAGAGATTGAACAGGGAGGCGGGGAGGCGGGGAGCAATGAGGGATTGGGTTTACGCCCAATCCCTCTTTTTTTGCGGCATGGATCTCCCATGCGGCCAACAAAAGAAGTGGAGGGATTGAGGCCAAACCCCAATCCCTCCCCGCCTCCCCGCCTCCCTGTGAATTCTCTTACTCTCCAGCCGCGGCGCGTTTCATGCGGGCGGTTTTTTCGTAGTCGCCCAGGAAGCCCTTACCGGTCAGGCCGAAGTCGGTAATTGCGAGGAGGATCATTTCGTCGGAGCCGGTATTTTGCGTTTGGTGCATGCACCAGCGGGGGGCGAAGACGATGTCGCCGGCCTTCACTTCCTGGGGTGCGTAATCGATGAGGACGTAGCCCGTGCCCTGGACCACGTAAAAAACGGTCTCGTGGGCGTGGCGGTGGTGCTCATTGCACTTGCCCGGGGGAATGTAGACCAGGCGCGGGTCGAGCACCTCGGGCCGAAACGGAATCCGGTCGACCTCGAACTTGATGTTCAACTTTTCGATGGCATTCGTATAAAGGGCCTCCCCCTCCGCACCTGCCGGATGGTGGAAACCTTCGGAGGGCAAAGCCAGCGACTTTCGCGCCTGGATCTTTTCCAAAATAGACCGAACGCGGCGCGTCTGCACCGCCTCGTACAGGTTCTCGAAAAACCGGGCGCGCAGGGTGAGCGCGCGCTCCATCGCATCTTGGCAGCGTGTGCTCCAGCTGCGTTCGCCGGCATAGCTGAGCATCACCTGCTGCAAAGTAAACGCGTGGGCGTCATCGCACTCCATGTGGATGCGGAAGAAAGAGAGCTGCTCCTCGGGAATGCCCGCTTTGAGCAGGCCCTCCACGAAAATGCCATACATTCGAGCGACGATTCCCTCGGTGCCCAGCGACAAAAACGCCGCCGCCTCCATGGGGTGGCCGCGCAAAATGAAATCGAGATACTCCTTCACGAAATAACGCGAGAAGTCGGCATGCTCGATGCCCGCCAGATCTTGGATACCCAAGCCTTCTTGCAGGAATTTTCGAAAGATCTGCGCGTGGCGTTTTTCGAGCTCCGTTCCACCGCTTTCCTCCCACAAATTCTCGGTGATCCGCGCGCGCAGGAGATCGTCCTCGCAGTTGGCCAGGAGGCCGGCCAAGTAGCGCGTAAAATTCCGCGAATAGAGATAATACTGGGAGAAAATATAGCGAAAATCCTCGAGCTTCAGCGCGCCCGCCTTGCATGCGAGGAACAATCGATTGTCCCAAAAGGGGTGCGTGGCCTGGCGTTCTTCGAGGTGCAAAAGGACCTGCAGCGCGTCAACTTCTCCGCCGCTGGCAGGCGATGCAGCCGTCAGACCGTTTGCAGTCGCAGTCTCGCGGGTCGTGCCGTTTGCTGGCCCGTTCCCGGTCGACCGAGTCGAAGGGGGAAAATCAGAATGTATCACGCACTAAATGGTAATCCATCCAACGTGACCGTTCAATGGCCCGTCAAAAGATCTCGCACGCCGCTGCTCGGTTGTGGCAAGGGAGCTTTGGGCAAAGTCGCATTGCCAACATCGGACTCGAGCTCGTCGGCGTGGGCCGTACGCGGCACGTCGCCGCGGCCCGCCAACTCACTGGGTGCGCGCTTGTCTCCGCTCCGCGCGCGGGGTGCGATGGTCATTTGTGCGCTCGGCTCCACACGGGGAACGCTCCGCACAGGTTCGCTATTCGCCAATGCACTCGGTTCCACCGCGCGTGACACGCTCACGTGATCCTGCGCCACGGCAGGTGCGGGCGGCGGCTGAATTGCGACCGTCAGAGCCACCGTCGTATTGATCGGCGCCTGGTACCAAGTCGCGACATCGTCCGATTTGGTCAGCCGCACGACGGCAAATGCCACGACGAGCAAAACGGCGAACAATGCGGCGCCCAGCGCGATGGTCCACGGGCCGCGTCGAGCCCGGCGCGGCGCTACCGCGCGCTCTTGGAAAGGCGCGCCCGCAACCGGCGTCGCCGGAGTTCGCGCCGCATGACGTTTGGCGCGCTCCCACTTCTTGCGTTGCGGCTGCACGTGGTTGGGTATTCCATCGATGAGCTCATCGATCGTCTCGGTGCTCGGCGCGCGCACATCGGCCGGGCGCATGCGTGTCACCGGCGTGGCCGAGGGCAATGTCGTGGAGATCTCCGCAAGCTCCAGGTCGCTGGTGACCACCTCGTGCGTCACCCCCATCAGGTGCAAATTCGCACTCTCGGCTGGGGGCGCATCCGGATCCGTCGTCTCGGCCTTCGCGCCGGGAAATGCATCCAGGGTGTTCGCGTACTTCGATGTACGCGCATCGCGCACCACGCTGAGAAAGTCCGGCGTGGTTCGGTCGAGGCGGGGCCCATTCGCATTCAAAATGCCGTGACTCACGCGCTCGCCCCACCGCGCCGGAAACCCTGGATCCGTGTCGACGCTCGTGGTGGTCGCGTCCACCGAGACCGCACTGTCTTTCTTTTGCTTCATGGCCCCCCGCCTGAAACCGCTCGTTGGATGATCGATGCGCAATGCACATGGCCGGTGTCGGCCAAATTCGCCTTTCGAGCTGGTACCCGCGACGACCAGCGACGGAGGTAACCCGGTCGCGACGTGTCGCCAACGAACGCAGGGAGCCCGGAAGGCGGCTCGAAGAGAATTGAACAGGGAGGCGGGGAGACGGGGAGTTTTTTTGGATTTAGCGTCGTTTCACCCGAGGAAACGACCTCAAACCCAAAAAACTCCCCGCCTTCCCGCCTCCCTGTGAACTTCTCTCTCTCTTAGCGTAGCGTGCCGCTTAGGGCTTTTCTGCGAGGCGGAATGACTGCGAGGCGCTGCCGTTGCATGCGTACTGCACGAGTTGCACGCTGTCGGCGTTGGATGCGTTGGGCACGGTGAGGCACTTCGAGCTGTTGCGATTTACGAAGTGGTAGACGCCGTTGTTCTCGGAGACGGGCTGCCATTGCTGGTTGTTCCCGTTGCCGTAGGCCCAGAGTTGGAGCGGGGCATTGTCGGCGGTGGATACGTTGGTAACGTCGATGACCTGCGCCGCGTTGTTGCGGTTGTTGATGCGCACGTATCCGCCGCTCGTCGGCTGGAATTGGAACTGCTGCGCGTTCGTGTCGTTGCAGGCATACTGCTGAATCGCCGTCCCGTTCGACGAGGCAGCACCGCGCGCGTCGACACATTTGCTATTGCCGGTGTTGCTGACGGTGTACCAGGCCGTGGGCGAAATGGGGCCGCCACCGGGAGGATTCGACGCGCCCCCACCCAACCAGAGAAGCCCGTCGATGATGAACCGATTTTGCTGCTCACTCGCGAACGTCGACGACAGCGATTGCCCCGTATCGTAATTCACCGCGTTGTGGCCGAAGTTGGCATAGAGCATCTTGTAATTCTTGTTCGTCCACAGAATCGGATAATAGCCGCTGTACCAGGTCTGATTCGGATCGGTCCCCAGCGGAAAACTCGAAGGATCGACGGACGCGAGAATCTTGATGTTCGCGTTGTTCCGCAGATCGTTGTTCCACGAGTACCATTCGCTGACCGAGGAGGTGAACGTCGCATTCAGACGGGTCGTCGAGGGATGCGTGCGGTCTTCCACGCGCAGAACGGCCGTCGTCGGGCCCCAAGTGTTGTTCCTGAAGGCGCCGGTGCCCAAGAATTGATTGTGGTACCAGCTCCACGCCCCCGGATTGGTGTTGAAGGCGGCCACGTGAAAGCCGAAGAAAGCACCGCCATTGTCCATGTACTGCTGGAACGCCGACCGCTGCGCAGCGGTCTGGGGATAATCGTCCAGGAACATCACCACTTTGTACTGCGCCAAGTCATTGGCGTTGAGCATGTTCCAATTGTTCGTGGCCGTGTACGAAAAGCCATTTTGAGAGGCCACCTGCGGAAACCATTGATTGGCTTCGCGAACGAACGCGATATGCGCCGCGTCCCAAGTGCCATTGTAAAAGGCCAACACCTTGAATGCTGGTGCCGCCTCATGTTGGGCGTACACCGGGCTGGCCCCGAGCAGTACGCATAGGACCCACATCGAAATCCAGGGAGCGGTTTTCCGCATGGCGCCCCTCCTTTCCGAGCGTTTTGGTCTACACGAGCCCAGCCATATGACGCAACAAATATGATGACATCCGTCATTAAAACGCATCCACCCCGCGTTCTCGAGGATGTCGAATCGTCTACAGATTAGGCGCGCGCGACACCTCGCAGCTGAGGCAAAAGCGAAACGTGCCGCGCCACGGAGCCCGTGATAGCAGCGTAGGATGCAACCACTCCTCTATCGGGAACTCGTACCTTGGTATCGCCTGATTGATCCGCCGGCTGACCATCTCGAGGAAGTGGAATGTTACCAAGCGGCCCTCGAAGGCGCGGCGTCGCCCAGGCCGGAGACGCTGCTCGAGTTGGGGGCGGGCGCCGGGAACAATGCATTTCATCTCAAGCGACGTTTCCGCTGCACGCTGACGGATATTTCCGAGTCGATGCTCGATTTGAGTCGGGAGCTCAACCCGGAGTGCGAGCACGTGCCGGGCGATATGCGCTCGCTGCGGATGGATCGTGTTTTCGACGTGGTGCTCGCCCATGACGCGGTCATGTACCTGACCAGCGAGGAGCAACTCGAGGCGGCGGCACTAACGGCATTTACGCACACCCGGCCCGGCGGGGCGGCTGTTTTCGCCCCGGATTACGTGCGCGAGACCTACCGCGAGTCGCACCACCTCCACACGGGGGATGACGGCGCGCGCTCGCTCCGCTGCCTCGAGTGGACGTGGGATCCGAACCCGAACGACAGCACCTACGTCGTCGAGTATGCATTTTTACTGCGCGACGGAACGAGCATGCGCGCGGTGCACGATCAACACGTAGAGGGGCTCTTCCGGAAATCGACTTGGATCGACGTCCTGACGAGCACCGGCTACGCCGTGCAGCCCGCGCCGCGAAAGCTCAGTGAAGGCTTCTCCGACGAGATTTTCGTCTGCCGCAGGCCCCTGGGCTAATCCGAGCGAAACGCCGCCGCGTGATCGCGCGCCCACTCTTCGAACGAGCGGGGCGCATGCCCGAGCACGCGCTCGATGTCGTCGCTCCGGCTCGCGACATTTCCTGCGCGCCAGCACGTGTATCCTTCGAAGACCGCGTCGGCGAAAGCTTCGGGCACCCCGGCCGCACGCAAACGGTCCGCCGCCACCCGAGGTGAGACGTCCTCGATGGCGATGGGTAGACCGAGCACCGCACCCAGAATCGCCACTTGCCGGGGTGTGCTCAACGCCTCGGGTCCCGTGAGTGAATACGCTTGGCCATCGTGCGCGTCGGAGGTAAGCGCGCGGACCGCAACCGCCGCGATATCCCGCGGATCGACCACGGCGTGCCTTCCCTCGCCGGTGGCCACCTGAATGGGTGCGCCCGCGCGAATTTGCGGAGCCCACCCCAGCGCATTCGAGGCAAATGCGGCCGGGCGCAGCAGCGTCCAGGCCAGCCCGGATTGCGTCACCGCCTGTTCGCCCGGCCGGTGCCATTCCGACGATTTCAACGGCAGGGTGTCGGCGCCAAAGGTGGACAGCTTGACCAACTTCTTCACGCGGGTCCCTTGGACCGCGCGCACCATGGCGAGATCGTGCTCGGCCAACGCGGGCCCTCCGGCCGTGAGCAAGAAGACCGCGTCCACGCCATCCACCGCCGCCGCCAGCGACGCTGCATCGGTAAAATCGGCCTGCACGATGTCCTCATCGTCGCCCAGGAGCGATTTCGCCTTAACTGCATCGCGCGCCATCGCACGCCGAGGAACACGAGCGGCACGCAGCTCGTTCATGAGCGCGCGACCAATGGTGCCCGTGGCACCCGTCACCAGAATCATGTCGTCTTCTCCTTTCGCGAGACCATGCGTCCCCGCCAGGTTCCGGTCTTGGAGATTTCGGCGCCCCGTCCCTACAATGCGAACATGATCGAGGAACGCGCCTTCGTACCTAGCCCGCCACTCCGGCCATGGATCACGGAGATTCGCGTCTTGTCGATGGCCGCCTCGCCGCCGCGCACGCTCACCCGCCTGCCCAACGGCACATCGTCCATCGTTCTCTGCACGCGGCATGGCGGCACGCACGTCGTGGCCACCGGCCCCACCATGCGTGCATCCTACAAGCCCGCGGAGGCCGTTCCTCTCTACGCGCGCTTCGTTTTTCGGCCGGGTAGTGCGCGCGCCTTCTTGCGCGTCGCCCTGCACGAGCTCACCGATCGCGTCGTCTCCATCGACGAGATCTGGGGCCAAAACGGCGCGCGATGGCGCGAGCGCCTCGAGGGCGGCTCGCTCGAGAAGACGATCGGCACCTTGGAAGCCGCACTGCTCGAGCAGCTCGATCCGAAGCGCGTCGAGCCCTGGCGCGAGCGCCTCGTCCGCCGCGCCGTGCACGAGCTGGAAGGAGCCCCGCACGTGCCGCTCTCCGAGGTGGCCGCCCGACTCGGTGTCGCGGAACGTCGCTTTCGTCAGGTTTTTCGCGAGGAAATCGGCCTCTCGCCCAAGCGCTTCGCGCGCATCGCCCGCATTCGCCGCGTGCTCGCGAAGGCCGGGCACGCGGCCTGGGCACGACTCGCCCTGGAGGCGGGGTTTTTCGACCAGGCGCACCTGGTGGCGGAGTTCCGCGACCTGCTCGGGGTCGCACCCACGAGCTTTCTTGCCGGAGATCTACCGAGTCGCACCGCATGCGGGGTAGGATCGGCCTGACGATGAGCAAACCTCTGGAAGAGTTGGTGGAGCTCCTCGCGCTGGAGCGCATCGAGGAAAACCTATTTCGCGGCCAGAGTCGGGACCTGGGATGGGGAACGGTCTTCGGCGGGCAGGTGCTCGGGCAAGCGTTGTCGGCCGCCGAGCAGACCGTGCCGCCGGAGCGCCACGTGCATTCTTTGAATGCGTATTTCCTCCGGCCCGGAAATGTCTCCCACCCCATCGTCTATGACGTGGATCGCATCCGCGATGGCGGCTCGTTCAACACCCGTCGCGTGGTGGCGATTCAACGCGGGGAACCTATTTTCAATTTGGCGGCATCGTTCCAAAAGTTGGAAGAGGGATACGATCATCAGGATCCCATGCCGGAGGTACCTCCGCCGGAATCCATTCCCACGGATCAAGAACGCGCCGCGCTCACACCGGAATTGCCGACGCGTGTGCGCGAGCTGGCCATGGCCCCGGGCCCCTTCGAAAGCCGCGCCATCGACGTGCTGGACAGCCCGATTCACCCGACGCCGCGTCCGCCGATCCGTCGTGTTTGGGTGCGCGCCGTCGGCACCTTGCCCGATCGCCCCACCTTGCACCGCAGCCTGCTCGCGTACGCTTCGGATCGGTCTTTTCTCACCACCGCGTTGTTTCCTCATGGTGCGGGATGGCTCACCCCCGGCCTTCAACTCGCCAGCTTGGATCACGTGATGTGGTTTCATCGCCCATTTCGCATGGACGACTGGCTTCTTTACGTCATGGAGAGCTCGACGGCACAAGGCTCCCGCGGCCTGACGCACGGTCGTTTTTTCACGCGTGACGGGCGCCTCGTTGCGAGCACCGCACAAGAAGGATTGATGCGCGTGCGCACGAAGGCGCCTACTTCGTAATCACGAAATGCGCGCGCGCAAATTTCGTTTGGGCTCGATGTCGCGCGCACGACACTTGTAAATCCCGCCTTCGCTGAGCCAAAACTTTGGCGACGCTCCTACGTTATTTGGAAGGAGTTGGTTACCTTGAGCGTCACTAGATCAGGGCGCGTCTCACGACGCTCCGATCCAGCTTAAGGGGGCTTTGCATGATGCAGCCAAGGTTTGCAATCGGCCGTGGTCCAAGGGCCTTTCGAAGCTCCGGAAAGTAGGCTCAACCCATGACCCGCGAGGAACGTAATACGCTCCCGCCAGAGCACGATAACGTGGCGGCACACGCGCGAGCCATCCGCGTCTCGGTGATGGACGGAATCGACGCAGGTCGATCCGTGGTCGTCTTTGCCGACATGAGGATTCACGTCGGTACGGAGGAGTTGTCCGATCTGCGCCTCCGCGATCGCACCGTCTCGCCGCGGCATTTGGCCATCGATTGCGTCGGCCATCGATTCCGCATGACCGATCTCGAGTCCGTCAACGGCACGCGCCTCAATGGTGTGCCCGTTTCGGAAGCCTACATCGTGGCGGGGGACGTGGTGTCCTGCGGCAATATCAAACTTGCGATTACCGCCGAGAACGCAAAACAAACGGCATTTTCCAGATCCGTTGCCATGGGCAAGAACGCCAGCCATTTGACGCCTCCGGATATCAAAGATCTCCTCGCCGAGTGGCAAGCGTGGGCGCAAGTCTTCAGCAAGAGCCACCGCCGGGCCGCACTGCGTCTCGAACGGCGTCATTACTGGTTGGGTATTCCCAGCACGCTGATGGGCGCCGTCGTGGGCACCACCATTTTCGGTACGCTGGAAAAGGCCGCGGGCAGCTGGCCGTTCAAGATTGCACTGGCCGCCATCAGCATGTCGGCGGCATGCCTCGTCGCGTTGCAAACCTTCCTTCGCTATTTGGAAAGGGCGGGCCAGCACAATCTGGCGCATGCCGAGTACGAGGACATCGCCCGATCCATCGAGCTTTTGTCCCTCGACAGCCGCAGCCGGCGCGATTGGGTGAAATCACTCGAGGGCCTTGGCCACCGACTCGACGCCATCAAGGGCAAGGCCCCCATTCCGCCCGATGCGGAAGACCTCGAGCTGGAGTTCGAAGAAGCCAAGGAGCGCTTCCGCATGAGGCTCAGCGCCTCGGTGAAGTTCCGAGAGAGCATGCGCCAGGCCGACACGACCCCCAACGTGCGCCACGCGGGCTTCTCCTTGCCCCCGCCCATGGGCTACCTGAACGGCCCACTCGAGCCTTCCCGTTTCTACGAAGACGACGAGCGCATCGCCCTCCGCCGCGAGGCCAAGGAGCGCGCACGCTACGAGTCCGAGCGCAAAATCGCACTCGACCGCGCCAACGAACCGAGATGGGAAGCCCCCAGCTTCGCGGCGCAGCTACGCGCCTTCGAAGACGTCGACGGTTAAACGCCGCGGCGGCTGATCGTGGGATCAGGGTGCCCTGCGGCTTTTTTTGCCGCCAGGACGCCAGGGTCGCCAGGGGTCACCAGATGAAGACTCCATAAACCCTAATTGAATTGATTGGATTGAGCGGGTTTTCCGTTGGTGATCCCTGGCGACCCTGGCGTCCTGGCGGTTCATTCTTCATTGGTTACGCAACGCGCTAGAAGCAACGCGTCACGTTGTTTGCCGCGTTGTGTCCGGTTTAGTTAACTACTTGCACAGTTTAATTTTGATTTTTGCATCGTTTAATTCGTTACTTGCTGGAGGAGGTGTCGACCATGAGGACACACATCTGCTCCAGCGTTGCCGTCGCGGCGACGTTGCTGTCCGTTTATGCGTGTAGCGACGGGAATTCGGAGGAAGGTGCGCGTGGCGAAATGCCCATTCCCATCGTGTCGGCACTTGCGGTGCCGGGGCGGGGCGCCACCGTGCCGTTCATCGAACAAGAGGCGGAGAACGCAGTCACCAATGGCACCGTACTCGCGATGAACCGCAATGCCGGTACCTTGGCCGGGGAAGCCTCCGGCCGCCGTGCCGTTACCTTGTCGGGGCAAGGCCAATACGTGGAGTTCACCCTCACGGAGCCGGCCAACTCCATCGATGTTCGCTATAGCCTGCCCGATTCCTCGGCGGGCACCGGCATCGATGCCAAGTTGGGACTCTACATCGATGGCGTCAAAGATCGCGATTTGGACGTGACATCACGTTACGCCTGGTATTACGGCTCCTACCCGTTCACCAATCGCCCCAGCGACGGCAAAGCGCACCATTTTTACGATGAAACGCGCGCGTTGCTCGGCAGAACGCTTCCGAAGGGAACCAAGGTAAAACTCCAGGTCGGACCGGGTAACGATGCGCCTTCGTACACCATCGATCTCGCGGATTTCGAGCAGGTGGCGGGCCCGGGAACGCGTCCGGCCAATTCGCTTTCCGTCACCGAATACGGTGCGACCGCCAACGATGCAACGGACGACGCCAATGCCTTCGATGCTGCCGTGTCCGCGGCGCGCAGCCAAGGAAAAGAGGTGTGGATTCCGCCGGGCGTGTTCATGATTGGCCACCACATCACCGTCAATCAGGTCACCATCCGCGGCGCGGGCGCATGGCACTCGGAATTGCGTGGCAATCGCGCGGGCATCTTCGGCCTCGGCGAGCCCCCGAGCTGCGACGTCGGCGGCACCCGCGGAAGCACGAGCAGCAACGTCAAATTGTACGATTTTGCCATCATTGGCGAGGTCAAAGAGCGCGTCGACTGCGACCAGGCCAACGGCATTGGCGGTGCGCTGGGCGGTGGCTCCGAGGTTGCGCGCCTATGGATTCAGCATACCAAAGTGGGATTGTGGCTCGATGGGCCCTTCGATGGCCTCACCGTTCGCGACAACCGCATCCTCGACCAGACCGCCGATGGATTGAACCTGCACCAGGGCGTCAGCCACGTCACGGTGACCAACAATTTTTGGCGAAATTTGGGCGATGACGGCCTGGCCATGTGGTCGGAGAAAGACGCCGATCATGACAACGTATTCTCGTACAACACGGTCATCGCGCCCATTCTGGCCAATGGAATTGCCATTTACGGCGGCTACGGCAACAGCGCGACCGACAATGTCATCGCCGACAACCAGGATCAGGGCGGCGGCATCCACGTGGCCAATCGCTTTTCGTCCGTCCCGCTCAGCGGCACCACCACCATCGCCCGCAACACCACGGTCCGCTGCGGTGTGCTCGATTCCAACTGGAACTTCGGTGTCGGCGCCCTCTGGTTCGACGGGCGCGATGCGGCGTTGAATGGCACCATCAACGTGAGCGACACCGATCTGGTGGACAACAATTACGAGGGCATTCAATTCATCGACAATCCCGCCAACGACGTGCATTTCTCCAATGTGCGCATCCAGGGCGCGGGCACCTTTGCACTGCAGCTGCAGGCCAATGGCAAGGCCACGTTCTCCAATGTGGTGGCCAGCAAAATTGGACGCGCCGGCATGTACAATTGCATGGGCAGCGGCGCCTTTACCATCGTCGACCAAGGTGGCAACTCCGGGTGGAGCACGACGTATTGTGGCGGCTGGCCGACTCCCGTTTACGACGCCGACAACGGCGGCGACGCCGGCACCGATTCAGGCACGGATTCGGGCAGCGACAGTGGACCGCCCACGGGCAATTTGGCCCTGAATCGGCCGGTTGCGGCGAGCAGCTCGTTGGGCAATTACCCGGCAAGCAACGCCGTCGATGGCAATCAGAGCACCTATTGGGAGAGCACGAACAACGTCTTCCCGCAGACGCTCACCGTGGATCTCGGGACGAACCGCAGCGTGAGCCGGGTGGTGCTCAAGCTTCCGACGCCGAACTGGGGAACACGCACGCAAACCCTGTCGGTCCTCGGCAGCACCGACAATTCGAACTACACCACGTTGCTCTCCTCGCGTGGGGTGACCTTCGATCCCGCCAGCTCGAACACCGCCACCCTCACGTTCCCTGCGAGCACGCAGCGGTACATTCGCCTTCACATCACCGCAAACACGGGGTGGCCCGCCGGGCAATGCTCCGAGTTCGAGGTGTATTCACAATGAGGTAACCGCTCACTCGGGCCGAACCACCCTTCGATACAGGTGGTAGCGGTCGAAACCAATGCCCTCGATGCCGGGCATTCCCTCGAAGATGCCGCGTTTTCCACCGAGGGCGCCGGACTGCAAGGCGTCCCGGTGGGAGGCCTCGCTGGTCCATTCGGCGTAGACGAGGACGCGGGTGCCGTCGTTGCTGAACAGGAGGTGCCCGCCCGTGCCACCGGCGTGTGCGGGCGCCCCGCCTCTCACCACCCGCGAGAAAATCGTCTCGGCGACCTGCAGTTGCCGCTCGGGACCGGCGGTGGCAATGGTCACCAGGATGATGCAGCCTGGAAAAATGTCCGTTCGCTCGGACATGTTGCGGTACACGTGCGAGCGGACCACGCCCATGCGTTGAACGTTCGTCACCGCCTTGTCGACGGCGGCGGCCACGCTGGGACGCTGCGCGCGCGTGAACTCGCGGTGGGCTTCCTCGCTGGCCCATTGGCCATAGAACCACACGAGCTTGCCATCGGGACTCAAATAGCAATTGAACGAGATGCACCCCTGCGGCCACGGTAAATTCTTCCACGCCTCGATGGCCGCATCGGCCGCAGCGCGCTGCCGCTCGTAGCTGCCCACGTACCAGGCGCTGGTGACGACGCAGCCGACGTCCGGTCGGGTGAAATCCGGGTAGCAGAGAGCTTCATTCATGCCCCGATTATGGGACCTCGAGTTAAGTTCAGGTCAAGGGGTGGGAGCCCCCAAAAAGTAAGATGCCATCAGCGGGCTCATGAAATATCGTGCCGGGCGCCATGCTTGCCCGTTATTCCATCGTGCGCGGTGCCCCGGCGTCGAGTCTGCCCAAGGGCATTCGGCAAGATACGCGAAAGCACACGCGGCACGTGCTCCGGCCCACGGCGGACCTGGTCGAGGAAGTGCTCGCACACGCCGACGACCCATCGGCGTGGCGCGCATTCACGGCGAGTTACCGGGAGCTGCTCAGTGAGCGATTCGCGGAAGACCGAGGGCCCTTCGATGCACTGGCCGAGCTTGCGCGCGCCAACGACGTGTACCTCGGGTGCAATTGCCCGACGGCGAAGAATCCCGACGTCCGTCGGTGCCACACGGCGCTGGCGCTCGCATTCATGAAAAAGCATTATCCGGATTTGGACGTGCGCAAACCCTGAGTCCACTCGGACACGACGCCGTCGAGCACCGCCATGGGCAAGGCTCCGCCCCCGAGCAGCAGATCGTGAAAGGCACGAAAGTCGAAGGCTGCGCCCAATTCGACCTGGGCTTTGGAGCGCATGCGCTGCAGTTCGAGCCGACCCACCATGTACGAGAGGGCCTGGCCGGGCATTTCGATGTAGCGATCCGTTTCGGCCTGGATCTCCACGTCGTCCATGACGGTGTTCGCCTGCAGGTATTCCACCACCCGCGCGCGGCTCCAGCCGAGGGCGTGCAGCCCCGTGTCGACGACGAGGCGCGCGGCCCGCATGGAATCGGCCGCCAGCATGCCCAATCGATCGATGGCGCCGGAGTAGAGACCCATTTCGTCGGCGAGCCGCTCGGCGTAGAGGCCCCAGCCTTCGATGTACGCATTGATGCCGGCCACCTGGCGGAGCATGTGCAATTCTTTTAGTTCCTGGGCAATCGTAATTTGGAAATGGTGCCCCGGCACCGCCTCGTGAAACGACGTGGCCTCCATGCCATAACGACTGCGCTCGTTCGCGCGGTACGTATTTGCATAATAAGTACCGGGGTGGGATCCATCCATGGGCGCCGGTATGTAATACGCCGCCGCAACGCTGGTCTCCGCCTCCGCGGGCGTGCGCTCCAGTGCGCACCGGTGTGAGGGCAATCGGCCGAACCAAGATGGCGCGGCGGCTTCCGCCCGATCGATGGCGGCGCGCGCGCAGGCGAGCAGCTCGTCCCCGTCTTTCCAGCGCATCGCAGGATCGGTGCGCATGCGCTCGTGCACCTCGGCGACCGTGCGCACGCCAAAGAGGGACCCGCCGATGGCCACGTATTCGTCGGCGAGGCGCTCGATCAATTCGAGCCCAATGCGATGCAGCTCCCCGGGTGTATGCCCGGTCGTCGTGTGCGTGCGCGCGACTGCCGCATAGGTCGCGGCGCCATTTGGAAGCCAGCACAGGCCGGGGCGCTCCTCCGGTCGGCCATGCGGCGCGATTTCACCGGCGAGGACCTCGCGGTATTCGGCAAAGGCCGGCCGCACCTTTTCGGCCAAAAGGCGCTCGCGCTGCTCCGCACGCGCGCCGGTCAACGTCGGACGGCGCAGCGGATCGACCTCGGGCTCCGCGAGGTACGCATCGAGCCGCGCTACGGCGGCCTGCACGCGCTCGGCGACGGGAAAGCGCTGGGCCGCGACACCCTGCCGATGCCGCTCGGCGGCCTTGCCGAGATACTGCGGCACGGCCTCGAGGCGCTCGAGGTAAGCCTCCTCCTGCTCCGGACGCGTGACGCGGACGAGCGGCAGCGCCAAAAACAACTTGGCAATGGGCGCGGTGATGTAATCCGCCATCGTGTGCTCGATGAGCCGCGCATCGATCCGGTCCACGAGCGATTCCGCCTGCTGCAGGACCAAAGCATGCGTCACCTTGTCCTCGGCCGGCGGCTCGAGGGCGCGTGCCGACTGAATCACGGCCTGCGCGCGCTCACGCAAGCGCGCTTCCGCGGCCTCCTCGGGATCGGGCAGGCGATGTTCGTAACCGGGATATCCCTGCAAAAGCTCGTTCAGCGGATCTTCTTCCGCCAAAAGATCGAGCATGGTGTCGGCGAGCTGGAGGACGGTCATTCTTCCGTTCTATCTCCAGCCCGCCGGCATTTACATCACGAGCACCAATACCCGTGTTCCAGGGTGCCGTCGCCGATGGGGCTGCACCCGTCCGGGTTGGGCTCTCCGGACGCCCCGCACTTTCCGCACAGGGTCGCATTGCCAGCCGCGTCACGGTACACGGCGCGGCACGGGCCCTGCGGGAAGTAGCTCCAACAGCCCTGGAAGGTGGAATTCGCCGGCGCCGCCTCGGGCGCAGGCTCACTGCATCTTTGCGTCGTCTGCGTGCTGTGCGTGTCGGGCGTGGCGGCAACGCTGCGCGCCTCGCCCGCGGTGAAGACGGCAACCAGGAAACCGGCACCAAGAATGCTCGATAGGAAATGTCGCTTCATGGCAAACCTCTCGGGATTCGGCCTCGCCAAAACGCGGGCCGCGTCATTTGGAGTTTCCAAAGCCCGCCCCTTACGGACGGCGCGACTACCCTATCCCATTCAATCGATTAAAGTCTGTTTTCGCGTGTGATGCGCGAAGAGACGATGCGCGTCGGACGGACGCCGATGTTTTCGACGCTGGGCAGCGTAAACGCACCACTGCGATTTTCGCCAAAACCGAGGGATCCAACCGCTTTTCCATCGGGAAGCTGGTCGTGCGCCTCCACCTCCACCACGACGTGGAATCCCTTCGCATTTGACGGGATGCGTACATTCTTCTTTGCAAGATGCTTTCGAATGGACGCAATCAGCTGATTCCAGCCCTCGTAATTCGTGGTGGCGGAGACGAGGCTGATCTGCACGCCGCCTTCGACGCCAACCGTGATGTCGAACACCGCCTTCCCATTCTCCGGCGCCTCGGTGCTGCGCGCCGCCATCTCCACGGCGAACTTCACGGGCGTGCCGCGCCCCTGATCGAACACATCGGCCAGGGCCGCACCGGCGGACGGGCGCTCGTCGGCCGGAGCGTCGACCTTCGGCACCGCACCGGGTGGCAGCTGTTGCGCCGTGCGCGGTGTGCCGAGCCCCAAATCGATGGGCCCGCGTCCGGTGGGCGAGAAGGTCCATCCGCCCGACGCGGAGCCGGAGGGCGCGGGTGCTGCGGGCTCGGCGTTGGCCACAGTGTCGCTGCCGCCCCCGATGCTCGGCGCGCGGGGCGCGGTCGTGGACGATGCGCGCGCCGGCGTAGGCTCGGGTGGTAGACGCTCGGAAGGAGCCTCTTCCTCTTTTTGGATCGGCGGCGCGATTTCCTCGCTCGCAAGATCCAGATCGACGACCGCGTCCTCCGCGGGCGCGGGGCGCTCCACGAGGACCGTGTGATTTCTCCACATCGCCACGAGCAAGACCGAGTGAAGGCCAAACGCCATGGCCAGCGATGCCCGAGCACGCCATGTGGCGCGACGTGCCTCGTTGGTTTGTCGTTCGATGAGATCGTGCACGTCGGGGTCACGCTCCAACCCGCGAGGGTCGTCTTTATTCCGCAGCTTTAGGTCCAAAGATGCACGTCGGGCAGCGGTCCAAGGTGCATGGAAGGCACGCGCGAGGAATCGGTCTCGACGTCGTTGAAGGAGCTGCTCCGCCTCGAGGAGGAGCGACTATGTAGGGAAGAAGAAGAGATCACGCGTCGCGCGGAAATGGAACGACGCGAGCGCGAAGCCCGTGAACGTGCCGCATTGGAGGCCGAGGCGGAAAAAGAAGAGAAGAAAAAGCGCGCCGCAGAAGAGCGAGAGGCCGCGGCGCAGCGTGCGCGAGCAGAGGAGGAGGCTCGGCTTCGCGAGGCGGAGACGGAGCGCCAGCGCGCGCACGAACGGGAGCTCGCGCGGCTTCGCGCAGGTGAGACGCGCCCCAAGGGCAGCGCGCATGGTGGCCTCGCGATCGGCATGCTGGTGGGGACCGCGCTGACCGTGGCGCTGGCCGCAGCAGGTTACGCGGGCTTTCTTCAGCCGCAGATCGCGCGCGCCAACGATGCAACGGTGCGCGTTCTGAAGGAGCGCGGTGCGCTGCGTGAGCAAGTGGTGCAGGTCGAGCGCACGCTCAGCGAGGAGCGCGCCAAGTTCGTGGCGCTGCAAGCGGAGCTCGCCACCGCCCGCGCGAATGGCGAGCGGCTCGAGCGCGAGTTGGCCGAAGCACGCCGTGGCCAGCCCCCCGCACCGATCGCAGCCCCGAATGCGCCCCCTGCCAAAGCGACGCCGCCATCGGTCCCCGAGCGCAAATGCGCGCAGGGTGATCCGCTCTGCCCTTGAAATTCAGCGACCAGCCCACCGGATGACAGGCACGGGGGCCGACCTTATAGTCTCGACCCACATGGGTGAACGCACGCGGCCTCGGATCGGACTCGGTGTTTCGTTACGCCAGACGCCCGCGGGGCACTATGCGCACGCCTCCAACACGGATCACGTCATCAGCGTGCACGCAGGGCCGCCGGTGCGCTCGTCGTGCGTCAAGCATCGAAGCGTGCGCAAGCGCGGCGACATCAGCCTGATGCCCGCCGGCACCTCCGACACGTGGTTCGACGACGAGGCGAGCGCGTCGCTGGATCTGCGCGTTCCCACGTCGTTGCTCCGCTCCGTGGCCGAGGAAATGGGGCTCGATCCGCAGCGGGCCGGCATCGAGCCGCGCTACGAATTTCGCGACGCGCAGATCGAGCACATCGCGTGGGCGCTCGAAGCGGAAAGCCGCGCGGGCTTTCCCAACGGGTTGCTCTACACCGACAGCCTCGGTACTGCGCTCGCGGTGCATTTGCTCGGGCGCTACCCCGCGCCCACGCCGGATCGCAGCGGCCTGACGCCCGTACAGCTCCGTCGCGTGAAGGAGTACGTCGAGGAGCACCTCGACGAGAACCTGTCGCTCTTGCGCCTTTCGCGCATCGCCGGGGTGAGCACCTCGCACTTCAAAACGCTGTTCAAGCGGTCCGTAGGCATCCCGGTGCACGAATACGTGGTTCAGCGAAGGGTCGAACGCGCGCGGGTGCTGCTGCAGCAGGGAGAGCTGCCCGCCACGCAAATTGCGCTGGACGTGGGCTTCTCGCATCAGAGCCACATGGCGCGCTGGATGCGGCGCGTCCTGGGCGTCACCCCCACGTCGGTCGCGCGTTCACGAGCCGTCTAACGCCGACGCGCCGCCATCGTCGAGCGGCGATGTTCCCTGCAGAGCAGGTTGCTCGCTCCTCGAGACGGGGGAAGGCGACCCCCAGGACCCGCTCGCGGGGCCGTTCCTGCTCGAGGGCGTCGATGCGGCGCGAAGCGATGCCACCACGAACAAGGTGCACGCCCCCGCGAGCACGAAGGCCCGCTGCGCCCAGCGGCGCCGGCGAAGGCGCTCCTCGTTTCGGCGCGTGACATTGGACAG
The DNA here is from genome assembly GCA_037157775.1 of Sorangiineae bacterium MSr12523. Lineage (NCBI taxonomy): Bacteria > Pseudomonadati > Myxococcota > Myxococcia > Myxococcales > Pendulisporaceae > Pendulispora > Pendulispora brunnea. The sequence continues at coordinate 295,599 of CP089982.1, read as the reverse complement.
CACCCGCGCCGCGCGCGCTCCGTCCCATGCGATGGATTGCTCGCGCACGCGCTGAACCGCTTCTTCGAGCCGCGAGGTATTCATGGCCTTGCCTCTTTCGGTGCGAGGCGCCGTGCTAACCGCTCTTCCGCATCCGCGAGGCGGCGCTTCACGGTGGCAAGCGACACCTCGCACGCGGCCGCCGTCTCGGGCAGGCTCATGGCCACCACCCGGTGCAAGATCCACGGGATGCGCAGATCTTCCGGCAAGCGCGCGAGCGCATCGTACAACTCGTCGACGGCTTGCCGGTCGCGCGGATCGGAGGCGGGTGCGGCAAAATCACGAATCCAGAAGGCAAACAGGCTGCGTCGACGGCGGCGCGCCAGAATGCGGCGGGTGCAGCGCACGGCGATGGTCACCAGCCAAGCGCGAACGGCGGAAGGCTCCTCCAAGCTCGCCAGGCCATCGAGCGCATCGAGGAAGGTCTCCTGCACGACGTCGTCGACCTCGGCGTCGCGCCCCATGATGCGGTGCACGACACCGGCCAGGTAGCGCGCATGCTGGGAATAGAGCGCCTCGAAATCCAATTCGGCGGGCGAGGCCGAGGCGGTGAGCGGGCGCGCGAGAGCTAGCACATACCTTATGTACGCGGGGAACGGCGGACCGGCTCAAAAAAGATGGCTCGAGGTTTCCACCAGATTGGTGAGCCGATCCGGGCCCTTCCGCGTCCTCGAGGTGCATGGATACGACGAGCGTGCGCTTCGACGCCGCAGTGCCGGCCATTGCCTATGCGCTCGTGCCGTGGAGCCCCCTCGTTCCGGTGGCCTTTGCAAGGCGCCCGGCCAACCACGTGCACCTTGGGGCCCTGGTGATGGCCATCGTGGGGCTTGCAGCGCATGCGTCGGGCCGCCTTTCGCTGGTGGTCGTGGCGGCCATGCTCGTGGCGCTGTTCCTGGCGCTGCGATCCGTGGACGACATCGAGCGGGCACCCGCGGTGCTGGTGGCGACGGTCGCGGCGGTGGGCTTTCTCGTCGTGCGCGACATCGAGGCGGTGCCGGCGCGGGTGCTCGAGGCGCTCGGGCAACCCGGGACGAATGTGCCGCCGTTCACGGCCGTCGCGGCGAAGACGGTGCGCATCGCCACCGCGGCCACGACGGCGCTCACCGTCACGATTCTGCTGGCGCCGCGCACATGGTTGCCCGTCCGCCGCAGTGTGGCCATCCTCGCCGTGGCCGGCATCGCATGGCTCGGACTGCAGCTGCACGTGTACCCGGCGTTGCGCGCGCGCCTCTCGCCAACGGCCGCGCGTGAGACGTGGGAGCGCGTTCACGCCCAGGGCGAGCCCCTCGGTGCCCTGGGTGTCGATCCGCACGCGATCACCGACGCGCCCGCGGTGACGCTCGCCCATGCGACGGCGGCGGGGAAATGGCTCGCCGAGACCGCGTCCGGGCGCCGCTTCGTGGCCCTCGCCTCGCCCGAGCTTCCGCGGCTCAATGCCGCATTCCGAGCCGAACGCCGTGCCAACGTGCCCATTCTGGCCGGTGGCGATGGCACCGTGATGCTCGCCGCGAGCTCCCTCGCCAGCGGCGAACGAAGCGAAAGCCCGCTCGATGCCGTCGTGCGAAACGAGCCACCCGGTGGATTGCGCCCCATCGATGCCGTCGCGGGCAATCGGCTCGAGCTCGTCGGGTGGGACCTTCGCGATGCACACGGAGCCCCTCTCGAGACCGCGAGCTCGGGCAAGCGCATGCACGTGCGCCTCGTCCTTCGCGTGCGCTCGGCCGAGTCACTCCATGCATACTGCACCTTTTTGCACATCGACCACACGCCCACGCGTTTTGCCGCCGAGCACCGCGAGCATCCGTACCCCATGCCGGTCTGGCAGGCGGGCGACGTCATCGTCGATGACTTCGAGGTCACTCTGCCGCCGCACTTTCGCGCCGGCCAATATGCTCTCTGGTGGGGAATCGGCGAGCTCCCCTGCCAGGACGACCGCCGCATGCCGGTGACCTCCGGCCCCAACGACGGCCACGGCCGAGTGCGCGGCGGCAGCCTGGAGGTTCGATGATCGTCGCGGCACTTCTTTCATTCGTGCTCGTGATCCGGCTCGCCGTGCGCGGTGTGCTGCCGGCGTGGGCCGTCGCCATCCTCGCACCGTGCACGCTGCTCACAGCCGCGGTCCTCTTCTTTCGCGGCAAGCCGCGGCAGGATCTGTGGGTCGTCGCACTCGGTACCTCCCTCGCATTGCCGATGCTGGGCGCCTTTTCGCTGATCGACCCGTGGGAGGCGCATTACGCCGAGGTCGCGCGCGAAATGATCGAACGACGCGACTTCGTCTCCCCGTGGTGGCAGGACGGCTGGTTCATGACCAAACCGGTGCTCACCTTCTGGCTCGAGGCCCTGGCCATGGTCGTCTTTGGCGTTCGCACCGGGCCCGATGGCATTCTTGCCGGCGGGGCCAATCCCGAGTGGGCCCTGCGCCTGCCGGCCTTCGCGCTCGCCCTCGTGGGTGTGTACCTGCTTTACGACGGCGTCGCGCGCACGTGCGGGCGGCGCGCAGGATTTCTCGGGGCGCTCGCGCTGTGGACCATGCCGGGTTTCGCGCTGCTCGCACACCAGGCCACGACGGACATGCCGCTCATCGGCGGCGTCGCAGCGAGCCTCGGCCTTTTGCTGCGGGCACTCCACACGCCCGAGGGTGCGCAGGCGCGCGGGCGGGGCCTCGCAGTATGGGTCGCGCTTCTGACGGTGCCGCAGCTCGCAGTCATCGCGCTCGCACCACGTCACCTCGTCGCAGGCTCACCGCACGCGTGCACCCTTCCCGGACAGGGTGCATGCGCCGAGGTTGCGCTAGCCCACCCCGGATTTTCCCCGCTGCTGCAGGTCGCCTTCTTCCTGCCGCTTCTCATTTGGCTGCTCGTGCGCATCGCCACGGAGACGCGCCTCGCGCATCTCCTCGCGTTGGGTGCCTGGACCGCCGCTGCCTTCGCCGCCATGGCGAAAGGGCCCGCCGGGCTCGCGATCCCTGCCGCGGGTGCGGTACTCCTTTGTGTGTCGAACCGCGCGCATCGCCTGCCCGAGATCTTGCGCCGTCTCGAAATTCCCACGGGCCTTTTGCTCTCCGTGGTGATGATCGGCCCCTGGTACTTGGCCATCTGGGCACGCCACGGGCGCGGCTTCCTCGACGAACTCGTCATGACGCACATGATTGGCCGCACCCTCGGGCATTTGCACGACGTCAACGACGGCGAAGACGTGGGCCTCGTGTACTTCGTGCGCCAGCTCGGGTACGCGACATTCCCTTGGTCCGGCTTGCTCGCGGCCGCCGCGCTTTCGTTCCCGCGGCGGGAAGACGGCTCGCGCCGCACGGGTGCGCGCACCTTGCTCTTCGGCGCTGCGCTCTTCGCCTTCACGTTGGTGTCGGCCATGCGCACCAAGTTTCATCACTACGTGCTACCCACCGTGCCGCCGCTGGCCATGTTGGTGGGCATTTGGCTCGACGAGCGCCTTTCCGAGGCCGAAAAACCGGGCCGCCGGCGGCTCCTCGCGAGCGCGGTCCTCGCCTTCGGCGCCGCCGGCGTCCTCGCCCTCGTTTCGCGCGATCTCGGCGCGAATCCATCGCACCTCGTGAAGCTCTTCACCTATCGCTACGACCGCACGTGGCCGGCCGCCCGCGCCTTCGCACCGGTCTTGGTCGCCGTCGGTGCCCTCGCCACGTTGGCAAGCCTCGCGCTCGCCATTCGCACCTGGCGACGCCGCGCCGTGATCGCATTGGGGGCCCTCGCCGTGGGATGCACGTTGGTCTTGCTCGACGGTTACCTCGTGCGCTGCGCCCCCAATGGCGGACAGCGCCCCATCATGGATGCGTATTACCGCGCGCGAACCGACACCATGACGCCGTTGGTTGCCTACGAGCTCAATTGGAAAGGTGAAAATTTCTACACGGGAAATCATCTGGCCGTTTTCATGTCGGGTGGCTCGCCCATGCGCACGTGGCTCGACGCAAGGCAGCGTGCCGGAGAGCACACCTTTTTCTTCGTCACCGAGCGCAGCCGAATTCGGGGCTTGCGCGCGGAGCTCGGCCCAACACGCGCATTCGAGGAGCTCACCGACGCTTCCGCCTGCGCCGAGTTCACGCTCGTCCGCGCGGAGTTATGAGGCTACAGTCTGCGGCATGTGCCGCAACATCCGCGTCCTTCTCAATTTCACGCCTCCCACGACCGAGGAGGAAATTCGGGCGGCCGCCCTGCAATACGTCCGCAAGGTGAGCGGCACGCGCAAACCGTCGAAGGCCAATCAGGAGATCTTCGACCGCGCGGTGGATGAAATTGCGCGCATCACCGGCCATGTGGTGCATGGAATGGAGACGCACAGCCCCCCGCGCACGCGCGAAAACGAAGCCGCCAAGGCCAAGGCCCGTGGCGCGAAACGCTACGCGCTCACGACTCGGCGGGAGGCGTCGTGATCCGCGCATCGCTCATCGCGTTGGTCGCACTCGACCTGGCCATGGGCGGAGTGTCGGATGCGGAGGCGGCGACGCCGTTCAAGGTCCTCCAGCTCAATTTGTGCAATAGCGGACTCGCCGGTTGTTACGAAGATGGCAAAGCCATTGGCGAAGGCATCGCCAAAATCGATTCGGAACGGCCGGACGTCGTCTCCGTCAACGAAGTATGCGATGACGACGTCGCCCGCATGGGCAACGAAACGGGGTACACGGCGTACTTCTTTCCCGCACGCAAGCGCACAGGCAGCGAGACACCGCCGCCTCCCTACTTTTGTAAAAACGGTCACCAATACGGCATTGGCTTTTTGGCCCGGCCCGATCATGGCGATTTGGTGAACTCCCCGCAATATCGCTGGTACACGAATCAGGATACGGGCAGCAGTGAAATGCGCGTCATGGCCTGCGGCGAATATTCCGAATTCGTCTTTTGCACGACCCACCTGGCCACCGTAGGCTCGATTGCCATGAAGCAGTGCCAGGAGCTCATGAGCGAGGCCGTAGCTCATGCGGCGCACAAGCCCACCGTGGTCGCGGGCGATTTGAACATGCGCTATCAGGCAGGAACGGCCCCCAAAGCGGGGCCTGGGGGTTCCCCCAACGTGCAGGCCTGTGTGCCCAGCGGCTTTTTTCGCAAGGGCGATGGCAGCGTGCAACACATCATCGCGCAGCAAGCTGCTTTCGGTTTTTCTTCCACGCGAACGCTGTCGATGTCCTATACGGATCATCCTGCCTTCGTGGTGAATCTTCTCAAGAATTGAAATTGAAATATGATGACAAAAACACTTGTTCTCGCCTCGTCTTGCCTTCTCGGCGTTCTTGCGTTTTCCCTCGCACAATGCAGCAGCGATAACGACAATCCGAGCGGACCTCCGCCGGTGCCGAAGGAATGCGAGGACGAGCCGAACAAGAAACCGACCTGCACGACGGATGACCTGGGCGTCTTCGTCTCGCCTTCCGGGAAAGACGATGGCGCGGGCACCCGCACCGAGCCCGTCAAGAGCTTGGCCAAGGCGCTCGAGAAGAGCGGGAACAAGCCGTTCGTCTTCATCTGCGAAGGCAATTACCCCGAGCCACTCGGCATCCCGCGCCCGATGGGCGTGTACGGCGGGCTGTCGTGCGACGGTAGCTGGAACTTCACCGGCGGCGCCACGAACATCGTTCCTCCGAGCGGCACGGCCCTGACGATTGCGAACATCGACAAGCCGGTCACCATCGCGGACCTCTCGTTCACCAGCGCGAATGCGTCCACCCCCTCCGGGTCGAGCATTGGAGCTTGGTTCGCACAATCGAGCGGGGTCACCCTGCGGCGCGTGAACATCACCGCGGGCGCCGGGGCCAATGCGAATCCCGAGCCCCCCACCCTCTCCCCGTGGGCACCGGCCACGGCCCCCAAGGGCAACGACGCCGATGGCGGAGCTCCCGGTCCGGAGCAGCCCAATTCGTGCGAAGGCTTCGCACCGCCCGGCGATCGAAGCGTGGGCGGCGCAGGCGGCGGGCGCAATGGAGATGGCGGCGCTGGGCTGCCCGCGATTCCACCGAAGCCCGCGAGCAACACCGGGGCTGGCGGCGATACGCATTCGAACTGCCCGCAAGGCGCGGGTGTCGCCGGCGCATTCGGGACGGGCGGCGAACCCTCCCCCGAGGGCGCCGCCTTCGGCCAGCTGACTGCCGCGGGTTACGTGCCCGCGGACGGCGCCATGGGCGGCAGCGGCGCAACGGCGCAAGGTGGGGGCGGTGGCGCCGGCAAAGGTGGCTCGACGGCCTTCGGCGGCGGCGGGGGCGCGGGTGGCTGTGGAGGAAAAGGAGGCGTGGGTGGACGCGCGGGGGGTTCGAGCATTGCGCTGCTCGTTTTCCGCACGCCCGTGACGCTCGTGGGCAGCAAGCTCCACGCCGGCAAGGGCGGACTCGGTGGTCCCGGAGGCGGCGGGCAAACAGCGCAACAAGGCGGTGCGGAGGGCAAAGGCAACGGCACCCTCGCTCCGGGTTGCGCAGGCGGCGTGGGCGGTCACGGTGGCGGCGGCGCAGGCGGCAACGGGGGCGCCGGGGGCTCGTCCATCGACTTCGCCTATGCGGGTGTCGCGCCGATCATCGATGGATCGCAAATCAGCGTGGCGGATTCGTTCGCGAACCAGGGCTGGACGCTCTCGCAGTCGACCAGCGCCGGTGGCGTAGCCGGTGTCGGTGGCCAAAAGGTGGTCCCCGCAAGCGAGGCCGGCCAAGCCGGACGCGCAGGCCCGCCCGGTGAAATCCAGGCCGTGGCGCCCCTGCTCGAAAAGCCTTGATGGCTCTATTCCTATAGACCTAGGCGCAATTGGGAGGCTCGTTCATGTCGCAAGCGGTCGCTCTTACGTCCCTCATTCAACGCGAGTGGCAATACCAACTCGAGCACAGCCCCGTGTACGCGTCCTTGATGGGCGACCACCGGTACGACGATCGCTGGGACGATCTGAGCCTCGCCGGCCTCGAAGAGGATTACCGCCACGGCCTTGCCGTCCTCGAAGAGCTGCGCCACATCGATCGCAACGGCCTGTCGCCCGAGGACCAGCTGAATTACGACTTGTTCCGCCGCGATTACCAAATATGGACCGAGGAATACGCGCGCAAGCTGCACCTCGTTCCGACGACGCATTTCAGCTGGCTCCCCGAGGGAGTCCGCCAGCGCCCCGGCATTCAGACCGCATACCAGCTGGCGGACCAATTGCGTTTCGAGTCGGTAAACGACTATGAAAACTGGATCGCCCGGCTGCGGGGTTTCCGCACGCTGATCGATCGGATCGTCGCCTTGATGCGCGAGGGCATCCGCGAGCGGCTCGTGCCCCCGCGCATCGTGCTGCAGCGCATTCCGGCCCAAATCGAGAAACAACTCGTCGACGACCCTGCCCGCAGCGATTTCTACGGACCTTTCACGCGCTTTCCCGCCGGCATCGACGGCGCCGCGCGCACGCGTCTCGCGGCCGAGGGCCTCGATGCCGTGGCAAACGGCGTGCAGCCAGCCATGCGGCACTTTTTGCAATTTCTCGAAGAGGAATATCTCCCCGCCGGCCCGGAGGCCGTGGGCATTGGCGATTGGCCCGGCGGCGAAGAGACCTACGCGTTTTTGGCGCGCAAATACACGACCACGGCCTTCACACCGGACGAGATCCACGGCATGGGCCTCGCGGAGGTCGCGCGCATTCGTGGCGAGATGGAAACGGTAAAGCAGAAAACCGGTTTCACCGGCTCGCTGCACGAGTTCTTCCATTTCCTGCACACCGATCCACGCTTCTATTACGAGACGGGCGAGGAGCTTCTCGTGCAGTCGCGCAACTTGGCCAAGCGGATCGATCCGCTGCTGGTCAAGCTGTTCAAAACCTTTCCGCGAGCGCCTTATGGCGTCGAGCCCACCCCGGAGGCCATGGCGCCCGACGCGACCACGGGCTTCTATTTCCCGGCGGCCGCCGATGGTTCGCGGGCGGGTCTCTATTACGTCAATCTGTACAAGCCGGAAACGCGGCCGCGTTGGGAGATGGTGCCCCTCACCTTGCACGAGGCCGTGCCGGGCCATCATTTCCAAACGCAGCTCGCCGCCGAGCAACGCGGCATTCCCGACTTCCGCCGTTATGGATTTCACGTGGCGTACGGCGAAGGTTGGGCGCTCTACGCCGAAACCCTGGGCGACGAGCTCGGATTGTACGATGACCCGTACGACAAATTCGGCCAGCACGTATTCGACATTTTCCGCGCCGTGCGCCTGGTGGTGGACACCGGATTGCACGTCAAAGGTTGGACGCGCAAGCAGGCCATCGACTACTTCCTCGAGAACACGCCGCGCCCGGAGCTCGACATCACCAACGAGGTCGATCGCTACATCGCCCTGCCCGGCCAGGCCCTCGGCTACAAAATCGGCCAATTGAAAATAAGCGAACTGCGCACCCGCGCCGAACGCACCTTGGGCGATCGCTTCGACGTGCGCGCCTTCCATGATGTCGTGCTGCTCGAAGGCTCCATGACCCTGGACATCCTCGAGCAACGCGTCGACGCGTGGATCGAGTCGAACCGCCAAGGCGCCAAGGACGCCAAGATGGATTGATGTGCTGAAGCGCGCTCATTCACGATCCCCCAACCCCTTGGCGTTCTTGGCGTCTTGGCGGTTCGACAATCCTAATGGCAATACCTCGACCAGCGCGTCACTGAAGGCGCGCGCCATCTTTCCCGTGGGATCGAGCTCTGGGTCGAAAATCGCGATATCCATGCCGGTGACCAACCCCGACGACAAGAACTCGGACAGAACGTCTTTCAATTCGGCATAGGAAAGGCCGTCGGGGGAGCGTGAATCGACGGCGGGCATGATGGCGTCGTCGAGCACGTCGGCGTCCAGGTGGATCCATACATCGTCGACACCTTGGGAGCGAAAGCGCGTCACCACGTCGCGGGCGGCTTGCTTGGCTCCTTTTCCGCGAAGCTTCGCCAAGTCCACCGCTTCGACTTTGGACCGGCCGCGGAAATCGCGCAGATCGTCCGGATCGCGCGCACCGAACAAGACGGCGTCCTCCTCGCGCACCAAGGGCAATCGGCCACCGAAGCGTTGCATCGAGGGCGGGCCGTAGCCAGTGGCCAGCGCCAGGGCGATGCCTCCACCGACCGCGGGAGGCGGACCGAAATCCGTGTGTGCATCCATGTAAATGAGGCCTCGGTGTTTGCGCGGCGATGACGCCGAGAGCGCGCCCACGAGGATGCTGCAATCGCCGCCCAGCACCAGCGCGAATTCCCCGCGCTGGATCACCTCTTCGACACTTCGGGCGAGCTTTTCCGAATAGGAACGAATCGCGGCGGCGTTGTAAATGCGCGTCTCGGGATCTTTCTCGAAGGCGTACGCGGGCGGCGGCACCGCACCCCGGTCCGCTGCACCGAGCCGGGCGACCAGCCCGGTGCCTCGAAGCGCATCCGCCAGCTTGCGCACCCCCGGCTCGTGCCCCGGCTTGGGCGGACGGAGCCCGAGATGAAACGGCGCATCCACCACGCCAATGTGGACCTTGCCCACCGGTGGTGCAGGCGCCGGCTCGGCGCTCGTGGTGGTCACCGAACTCGGGGATTTGGTGCACGAAACCAGCAAAACCGCGGCCGCGAGGACGTAACCAGTAAATCGCATGATACAGGTTATGGCCCCTTACGCCGCGCCTGTCAACGGGGCGGGGTCGACACGAGGCGGCGCGCGAGGTGCATACCGTCCTCGGAAGGAGCCCCATTGCCTTCATCCCTTCAAAATCGAGACATCGTCGTGATCGGCGCGTCGACGGGCGGCGTTCGCGCCTTGCTCGACGTGGTGTCGCGACTGCCGGCCGACCTCGCGGCGGCGGTGTTCGTCGTCCTTCACGAACACCCGCTGCACCAAAGCCGCCTGCCGCAGTTGCTGGCGAGCCGCGGCACCCTTCAGGCGTCGCATGCTTTGCACGGCGACACCATTGTCCCCGGCCACATCTACGTCGCGCCGCCGGACAATCACCTCATGCTGGGGCGCGGCGTCGTGCGCGTGCTGCGCGGCCCGAAAGAGAGTGGCCATCGTCCGGCCGTGGATGCGCTGTTTCGCACCGCCGCCGCGTCGTATGGACCACGCGTCATCGGCATCATCCTCACGGGGCAGCTCGATTGCGGCACCGCCGGCATGCTGTCGATCAAAGCGCGGGGCGGCGTGGGCATCGTTCAAAATCCGCACGAGGCGGAAGCGCGCAGCATGCCGCAGAGCGCCCTCGACCACGCGACCATCGACCATGTCGCCACGTTGGAAGAGCTCCCCGCGTTGATCACGCGCTTGGTCTCCGAGCCCGCGGGCGAGGCTCCCGCAGGCCAAGTCTCACCGGCGCTCATGCGGTTCGAGGGAAAAGAGAGAGGAACCCCCGCCATGTTCGTCTGCCCCGAATGCCAGGGCACCGTCAGCGAGGCCTCCCTCGGAGACTTCACCGTGTTTCGTTGCCACACGGGGCATTCCTTCACATTGGAGAGCATTGACACGGAGCAGGCAAACGAGGTCGAGCGCGCGCTCTGGGCGGCTGTCCGTGCCCTCGAGGAGGGTGCGACCATGTCGAAACGCCTCGCCTCCACCGCCGCGGGAGACCTTCGGGAGAAGTTCATCGAAAAGGCGCACGCGCAAGCTCGCAATGCGAAGGTCGTTCGCGACCTCATTCTGGGCGGCCTGGCCACGGAGAAAACTCAGGAAACCGACGACGATCGCACACGATAGCGTCGCACGGTTTCCAGCAGCCGATCGATGCGCACCGGCTTCTCCAGAAAATCGATGCCCAGACTCGCGGCCTGCGGAGCAAATTCCGCGCTGGAGACCACGACGACCGGAATGGCGGCAAACTCCGCATCATTGCGAAGCTCGCTCATGCATTGCCAACCGTCCATGATGGGCATACGCAAATCGAGCAAAATGAGCCGCGGGCGCAGCCCCGAATCGCGCAGATATTCGAGCGCCGCACGCCCGTTGGGCATCTGCGTCACGATGGAGCCTTCCTGCTCGAGTATGCCGGCCAAAAGGTCGCGTATCTCCGGATCGTCGTCCACGACCATGATCGCGTCGTCCAGCTGCGCGCGCGGACGCGTTGACCTACGCTCCTGCGAGCTCTCCAACGTACCCTTGGGCAAGCTCACGAAGAGCGTGGTCCCGTCGCCAAGGCGGCTCTCCGCCCAAATCTTGCCGTCGTGGGCCACCACGATGCCTTTGGCAATGAACAGCCCGAGCCCGCGTCCCTTCTTCGAGCTATCCTCGGCTTGCCAGAATTGCTCGAACAAACGGGGCAGTCGATCTTTCGGAATGCCCGGGCCCGTATCGGAGACCTTGAACAGCACCTCGTCGCCGCGATCTTCGACGCGCAGCTCGACCCTGCCGCCCGATTCGGTGAACTTGATGCCATTGCCAATCAAGTTGGACAGCACCTGATAAATGCGCTCTCTGTCGCACGAGATCATCATCGGCGCGGGCAATGGCTCGACGTGGAGGGTGATCCCGTCCTCGTCGGCCAGCTGGGTGAACATCTCTTGGGCGTCGCTCAACAGCTCCTGCACGGAGCAGTCGCGCTTGCGAACGGAAAGGTGCCCCGATTGAATGCTCGAACAATCGAGCAGCTCGTTGATCAGCCGATCCATGCGGTGCGCAGAGCGCAGCACGATCTGCAAGAGGCGGTTCGTCTGGGCGTCGGCCGAAACTTTGGACCACGATTCCAACGTCGACGAGGCGAGCGTGATGCCGTTGAGCGGCTCCTTCAAATCGTGGGAAACGATGGCCAGAATGTCCTCGCGCCCGCGGATCGCCTGGCGTGCCGTGTCGTAGAGACGCGCATTGTCGAGCGCCATGGCCGCACGGCGGCCGACGTCCTGCGCCACGGCGAGCTCACGCGGCGAATACGAGCGGGCCGATTCGGCCATGATGAGCGTAAGCACGCCCAGCGTTCGCTCCCGCGCGGTGAGCGGAACGAACAGGACCGAACGGGCAATCCCCGCGATCTGCGGCGGTAGCGAGTCGTGGAGGGACCGGGGCCCATCGGAAACGGCCCGTGCCTTGCCCGAGCGCAAGACCTGGATCTCGGGCGCCTTGGAGTCCAGCTCGGGAACGGCGCGCTTGATGGCATCCACGAGAAACCGCTTTCCCTCATCGGCAAAGGCCACTTCCAGACGGCGCAGTTGGTTGTCTTCGTCCAGAATGTCCAAAAAGCAAATATCGGCCAGAACGGGTACGGCGAGCCGCACCACGGTCGCGAGCGTGTGCGAGTATTCGAGCGAGGAGGAGAGCGCTTCACTGGCATCGGCCAAGAAGCGCAGAATATTTTCCGACGACTTCAACGCCGAGATATTGGTGAGCGTGGTTCGGCATGCCACCACCACGCCGTTGGTATTGATCACGGGGCTCGACACCATCTGAATCACGATGGGAGCCTGCTCCTTCGGTGTGATGGTGATCTCGGTGGTCACGCGCACCTCTTCCGTGAAGCAGGTATTCAGATGCGCCCGAAACGCGGACGGGTCGCTCAGGGCAACGATCTGCGTGAAGCCTTTGCCCACGGCGTTGGCGCGCGCGATGCGGAACATGGCCGTCGCCGTGATGTTGATCTCGAGCACCAACCCATGGCGATCGAAGGTGCAGTAGCCCACGGGCGCGAAATCGAAGAGATCGGCGTAGCGGCTGCGCGACTCCTCGAGTTGCTGCTGCGCCTCTTTGAGATCCTTGTTCTGCGCCTCGAGCTCGATCTGGTGGACTTGCAGCTCGTGCAACAGACGCTGGACCTCCGCGACCGGCTCCTTGAGCCCGGTATTCGATTCGAGCGCCTCAAGAGCATGTTCCAGCTGCGTCCTCGATACCTCCCGATAGGCTCCCACGTGTCACCTCATTGGTAGATCTTCCACCTCACGCCGATGATGCACGCTCCGTCGTGGCATTTTCGAATGACAACAAGAGAAGGCCCGCGTTACCGCCCATGGGTGGCATGCGGCTACCGCTCACGCGAACCGATTTAGTGGGCGTTTCGCCTTCGACTGCATACGAAATCTCGATCTCGTGAAACGATCCGCCGGTCACCATGGTCGCCTCGACGAACTCGTCCAACTTGGGATTCTTCCAGGGGCCCGACGGTAGTTCGGCGAAGGATTTTCCGATGACGCCATCGGGGGAAACGCCGAAATTGGGGTAGAAGTGGCGGTTGGCCCACACGATTTTTTTGCGCGCATCGATGATTGTCAAGGGGTGGCCAATGACGTCCAGGAACATCCCCGCGTACTCCGCCACGTCCTGCCCGAGCTGAAACGCGCGCCGGCGCACGTCGATGTCCGCCAACGTGATGACCACACCGGTGATCGAGTGTTCGAGCGTCTTGTACGGCGTCATCCGTAGCGAATACCAGCGCTGATCCGGAGCCTGCACCTCTTGCGTGAACGGCGTGAGCGTTTCGATGACATCGGCACCGAGTTGCTCCAGCCGGAGCCCGCCGACGAACGGATTGAGGTGGCTGATGGACCGGCCAATGTCGCCGGGCAGAAGATTCAAATGCTTCTCGGCCGCGAACGTAAAGCGCCGGATGCGCAAATCGATGCCCGTGATGATCAGCATGGTGTCCACACCATTGAGGACGTTGTGCAGGTCGTCGTTGGTGAGCTGCTGCTCCAGCATACGCGTTTGTAGCTCGTCGTTGACCGTCGTCAGCTCCTCGTTCGCCGATTGCAGCTCTTCCTTGGAAGTCTCGAGCTCCTCATTGGTGCTTTGCAGCTCTTCATTCGAAGACTGCAATTCTTCGTTGGATGACTTGAGCTCTTCGTTCGCGCTCTCGAGCTCTTCGATGGTGCTCTGCAGGTATTCGCGTGCCACCAAAAGCTCGCGCTCCATGTCCTGCAAGCGCGATTCATCGACGGCCGAGGGCGCCTGGGTCAGCACTTGGGCCGGGCCTGGTAGCTCGGGCAGCTCGACGAAGAGAACGAGCATGCAATTCGATTTCGTTTCGGGCTCCGTCACCGGCAGCACATCGATCCGGAACGAGCGCGTGGATCCATTCTCGGTCATCTTGCAGACGGCGCTGGCGCGCACATCGTCCTTGATCGACTGGTGGATCGTACGCCGGATATCCGCGTGAATTTCCGGTCGTGCCAGGCGAAGGATGTTCAAGCTCGCCGCCCCCGCCGCCGGTTCGAAATACGGGCCGGTCCGGCCGCGGAAATGCAAAATCTCCAGGTTCTCGTTGATGACCACGCCCGGCGGTCCGTACACCTCGAGGATCTTGCGCTCGGCCAGCGCAGCGATGTTCAGAATGGGCCGCATGTTCGCCGTCGTGGGAGCGACCAGCGCCGTTTCGCGCACGCCGGTGCCGAACCCGATGTCGGCCGAAGTTTGCGTTGGTACGTGCTTGGCTGCATAAAGTTTGTTCTTACGGTCCACCAGGGAAAATAGGTCCGGCGAATCGCCGACGGTTTCCGAGGTTCCCAAGAGCAAGAAGCCATTTGGATTGAGCGAATAGTGCAGAATGCGCAACACTTTCTTCTGCATGGCCGGCTGCAGATAGATGAGCAGGTTGCGGCAGCTGACCAAGTCGAGCCGCGAAAACGGGGCGTCTTTCGTGATGTTTTGCACGGAAAAGACGACCATGTCGCGCACACGCCGGCTAATTTGATAACTGGCGTCTTTTTTGACGAAGAACCGGCGCAAATGCTCGGGCGTCACATCGAGGACGATATTCTCCGGATAAACACCCCGGCGGGCGTGCGATATGGCATTTTCGTCGACGTCCGTGCCAAAGATTTGAATACGGTATTCTTGGGCGCGGTCGTCGAGAAACTCGAGAAGTGCAATGGCAATCGAGTACGCCTCCTCGCCCGTGGACGAGGCCGGAACCCAAATGCGAATGCTGGAGCCCGGCCCCTTGTTCTCCAACATACGGGGAAATATCCTCGTCCTCAGAGCCTCGTATGCTTCGGTGTCGCGGAAGAAGCTCGTCACGCTGATGAGAATATCTTTGTAGAGCGCACGCACTTCATCGGGATTCGACTGCGCGAGCTTGACGTAATCCTCCAGCCTCTCGAATTTGTGGAGCGCAAGCCGGCGCTCGATGCGACGCTCGATGGTGCTCGGCTTGTAGTACGTCAGATCGTTTCCGAACATGGATCGCATGAGCAGAATGAGCTTGCTCACGCCTTCGAACTCGGTTTTGGGACGAGGAACCGCTCGCTCGTGCCAGTACGGATGGTGTCCGATGCTCATCAATTCGCCGGCGATCGCGTCGGGCGCGAGACAGAAGTCCACGCATCCACTGGCGAGCGCATGCCGTGGCATCCCGTCGTACTTGGCCGTGTTGGGGTCCTGCGCGAAGGTAATGCCCCCCGCTTGCTTGATGGCCTTGAGGCCGAGCGTCCCATCGGTGCCGGTACCAGAGAGCACCACACCAACCGCACGGGAACCTTGATCCTCCGCCAGGGATCGGAAAAAGAAATCCACGGACAGCGCGGGGCCAGGGCGCGGAGTCGGCGGCATCAAGTGCAACACACCGCTCAGGATGGCCAGGTTCACGTTGGGCGGGATGACGTAGATGCCATTGGGCTCGACCCGCATCCCGTCTTCGGCCGTCTGCACGCGAATCGAGCTGTTGCGCGCCAGCAGCGGGGCGAGAAAGCTCTCGTGGGACGGCGCGAGGTGTTGGATGACCACGAGCGCCAGGTGATCGAGGGTGAGACGGCCCACCAAGTGGGCCAGGGCTTCGATCCCTCCGGCGGACGCGCCAACCCCTACGATGATGAAGGTTGCATCCGTCTCGTCATTGGGGTGCCCGCCTCGGCCTTCGTCCGGGGCGGAGACGTCGTCGTTGGACATGGTCCATCCTCCACGGCAACGCGGTATATCGCATGTCCGCGAGGGCCACTAGGGGAGCTGTTCCCTATCACCCGGGCTTGGCACACACGGTCTCGGCATCCGCCGCGATGTCCGAGCGCAGACCGTTGGCCATCTCCGCCGCGAGATCCACCAGGCGGGCACCGAGTCGTGCGAGTTCTTCCGGCAACTGACGAGTGGCTGCACGTTGCAAACCTTGCAGCCCCGAGGGCGGCACGAGCCGCTCGACCTCGTCGAGCAGCGTTCGCACCATGGCGGCCTGAATGCGGACCGCCGTGATCACTTCGTCGTCCGAGGCTCGGCGAGCCACGTGATAGGGGGATCGAATCATGATGGCCACGTGAGGCACCTCCTAGGGGACTGCTTCTTGAACCGCGCCGCCGCACGCAATGAGCAAGAGCGAGGCCAACCACAGGGCTCGAACGACGCACCAAAGGGATCGAAAATAGCGCAGGCGCGACGCGTCACCGGTGCGTGCGATCACAAATCTGCCACAGGCCTGAGGCGTTTCTGTGGGCGCCTCCGTCATCGCACCTTGTGGCGGTGATGACCCGGAAGGCGGGATATCCAAACAAGGGCCGTTCGCCGTAGGGCGGATTGCATTCGTCGAAGACCGAATGGACACCGTGCTATCCTGGCCGCCGATGGGAGTTTTTGCCGCCTGCTTGCAATCGCGCGGAGTCACGGCGACGCGCGGGTGGGATGCCGTCGAGCGCCAGTTCGATGCCATGTTCGCGGCGGCGATGGCCGCATGGCCGACGGTGCGCGTGGAGGCGGACGTGTTCGCGCAGTACGTCGGCGCACGCCTACCGGAAAATGGCGCCATCGAAGAGGCGCTCGCCGCGCTGCACGGCGCGGATCTGTACCTGGCCTGCGCATGCGCGTCGGGCGATACGGGCGCCATCGGTGTGTTCGACGGCGCCATGCGGGACGTGGCCGAGGGCACCTTGGCCCGATTCCCGGGCGCACGCCTCTTGGGCGACGATACTCGTCAAGTGCTCTGCGCGAAGTTGTTCGTCTCGGAGGGCGGCACCCCGCCGCGGATTGCCGAATATTCGGGCCGCGGCAGCCTGCGCGGATGGTTCCGGGTCGCACTTTCACGGCAGATCTTGAGTGCCATTCGCGCCACCAAGCGCGAAGTCGCATTGGACGAGGATGCGCTCGCGCTCACGCCCGCCTCGAGCGGCGATCCCGAGCTGTCGCATTTGCGGCGGCGCTTCTCCTCCGAATTTGCCCAGGCATTCGCCTCCGCCATGCGCGCGCTGGAAAGCTCCGAGCGCAACGTGCTGCGCCACCACTACATCGACGGCCTGTCGATTGACGAAATTGGCGCCATTTACCGCATTCACCGCGTGACGGCGGCGCGACGGTTGACGCGTGCGCGCGAAGCACTGGTGGCGGGTACGCGTCGCTTTCTGGCAGCGCGCCTGCACGCCAGCCCGAGCGAACTTCGAAGTGCGATGCGCATTCTCGATGGTGCCGTGGACATCACGCTGCAGCGTGCGCTTCGCGAGACCGGCCCCTTCGACGACAATCCGTCTTCTTCGGCACATTCTGGCCTGACTGGCTCGAAATGAGACCCGCCCGGCTCTATCGTGCACGGCATGATCGAGATGGTCGCCTTCGATGCGGACGATACGCTGTGGCATAACGAGTCCATTTTCACCGTCACGCAAGAGAAATTCCTCGCGTTGATGAAGCCGTTCGTTTCCTCGGAGGGAATCGAGGAGCGGCTCGTGGCCACCGAGATCAAGAACTCGAAGCTGTTCGGCTATGGGATCAAGGCGTTCATGCTCTCGATGATCGAGACGGCCATCGAGCTCTCGGAGGAACGGGTCGGCGCCCGGCAGATTCAGGAGATCATCGACGCGGGTCGCGCCATGCTATCGCACCCCGTGGACCTGTTGCCCGGCGCGGCCGATGCCGTGGCCAAGGTGAGCGAGACGCACAAAGTCATGCTCATCACCAAGGGAGATATCTTGGATCAGGAGTCGAAACTCGCCCGCTCGGGGTTGGGCGATCGATTCTCCGCCGTGGAAATCGTCTCGGAAAAGCGGCCTGCCACGTACGAGCGCATTCTCACGCGGCTGGGCATCGCGCCCGAGAAGTTCCTGATGGTGGGCAACTCACTCAAGTCCGACGTGGTGCCGGTGCTCGACATCGGCGGGGTCGGCGTGCACGTGCCCTATCACACGACATGGGCCGCGGAGCGGGTGGAGGACGAGGAGGCCGTTCGCAAGCGCCCCAGGTTTCATCACATCGACTCGCTCGCCGAGCTCCCCGTATTGCTCTCGCGCCTCGACGCGGCCACGTGACCGAGAGGCCACGAGCTACGCCGCCATGCGCGCAAGCTCGGAAACGAGCGTGAGCAACTCGACGGGATCGACGGGCTTCGGAATGTGCATCATGAAGCCCGAGCGCAGCGCGTCTTCGCGGTCTTCTGGCTCGGCATAGGCCGTGAGCGCCGCGGCGGGAATGTCGCCACCTCGTTCTTTGGGCAGCTCGCGCACTTTTCGAATGAGATCGTATCCACTCTCACCAGGCATTCCGATGTCCGAGAGCAGAACGTCGGGGGTTTCTTGCTCGAAGACCTCCATGGCCTCGGCGGCGCTCGAGGCCGTCGTGATGCGCGAGCCACCTCGTTGGAGAACCAGTCGCAGCGCTTCGAGGTTGGACGGATCGTCATCGACGACGAGAACGTGCAGCTTGCTCGGATGGGAGCGGGGCGAAGAGTTTGCTTTTCGCATGGCTGTGCTAATCACACGGGAATCCACGGATCACCTCTCTTCCAAATGTAGAGAAGCAGAGCTGATTTGCAGGACCGAAGCCACGGAGCGATTGGTCTATCGGCGCAGGTTTTTCGCGTTTTCGCCCACGGCGGATTGGGTCAAATCCGCTCTTGTGGCGCCCCGGCACATAACGCATTTCGGCAAACGTCAGGGCGGCGTCTTGATGAAGGCGGTCGAAATGAAATCAATGAAGGCACGAAGGCGAGCGAGTGGATAACGCTGCTCCGGGTAGATGACGGACGCCGTGGGACCCTGCATCAGCCGATCGGGGAACAGCACACGGAGGCGGCCGCGCTCGATCTCGGGCGCAGCAACGTAGGTGGGAAGACGCGCGATGCCCAGTCCGGCGAGTGCGGCGGTCAGCAGAGCCACGTTGTCGTCGGAGCCAAAGGGTCCGGGCTGGACATCGACGTCGCGATCGACGAATCGCCACGGCGTGGATTTCCCATTGCGCGTATACGCAAGCGTCGCGTGATGGGCCAGGTCGTCGAGTCGGCGCGGCGTGCCCCGTTTGCGGAGGTAAGCGGGTGAGGCACAGACAATGGCGCCGGTGGGCCCGAGCTTTCGACGCACGAGACGAGGATCGCGCACGGGGCCGAGGCGAAGGCCCACGTCGAAGCGCTCCTCGACGAGGTCGACGAATCGATTCGTGAGGCTCAACTCGACGCGCACGTCGGGGAATCGCTCCAGGAATTCGACGATGCGCGGGGCGAGCCACGGCTGCCCCAGATCGACCGGTGCGGTCACGCGAAGGGGACCGCGCACGCCGGTGGCCTCGGAGAGCTCTTTGCGCACGTCGCACGCCTCGAGCACGATGCGCGAGCCGCGCTCGTACAACGCTTGGCCCTCCGGGGTGAGATGCACTGCGCGCGTGGTGCGATGCAAAAGCCGGACACCCACCTCGGCCTCCAGCCGGGCGACGGCCTTGCTGACCGCCGACGGTGTCGCTCCGAGCATGCGCGCGGCGGCGCTGAAGCTTCCCGCCTCGACGCTGCGCACGAACGCGCTCAATCCGGCCAAAGGATCACGCAGGATGGTCATTTCCGAATTTTAGGCACAACCCGTGTGCCGGCGCATCCCCTACCCGCGAATGGCGCGTCCCTTATCCATGATGCCCATGAACACGAACCGCATCGTCGAACGGGTGCTCGAGGCGGCGGACGGAACGCCGTTGGTCCAGCGCATCCAAGGTCATGGGCCCGCCGTGGTGATCGTCCACGGCGTTCTGGCCGACGCGTGCCAATGGGACGAGGTCGCCGGAGCGCTGGCCCAACGGGGTCGCCGGGTGGTGGTCCCCCACCGCCGCGGCCGCGCACCGAGCGGTCCTCTGGGCCCGGACTACGATCTTCGAACGGAAGTACATGATTTGCGCTGCATTCTCGACGAGGTGGGCCCTGGAGCGTGCCTCGTGGGCCACAGCTATGGCGGCGTCATCGCGCTGCACGCGGCCATGCAGCGCGAGGACCTCGGGCGCCTCGTGGTGTACGAGCCGCTGCTCGATCCTCGCTCCTTCGGTGGCCCGCCGCTCGCCAAGGCGCAGGCCCTGGCCGCGCGCGGCGATCTCGAGGGTGCCATGTTGGTCCTGGTCACGGAGATCTCGCCGACCCCGCCCGAGCTCCTCCCCGCCTACCGCGCCTCGGGGCTATGGCAATCGCAGCTTCGATTCGTGCGCGCGGCCATTGCGGAAATTGCGGCAACGGAGCGCGCGTTGCCCCGTTCGCCCGATTGGAGCTCGCTACGGGTGCCACCGCGCGTGCTGCTCGGCGCGCTCAATGAGGGGCACGAGCCCTTCGGCCCGTCGGCGGTGGCCCTGGCCGAGTCGATCCCCGGTGCCCGACTGGTTCGCCTCGAGGGGCAGCGCCACCTCGCTCACGTGGACGCGCCGGCGCGACTCGCCTCCGCGATTTTGGCATAGATCAATGTGTCGCGCAGCTCACCGTCGGGCTCGCGCGCATCGTTGCGTAAGCGCCCCTCCAAGGTGAAGCCGCAGCGCTCGGCCACCCGCTGGCTGCGCGTGTTGCGGTGGCTACAACGAATCTCCACGCGCTGCGCTCCGAGCGTACCCATGGCAAAGTCGGTGAGTGCGCGCACGGTCTCCGTGACGTACCCCTGCCCCTCGAACGAGCTGCGCACCCAATAGCCAATTTCGAATCGGGGCACGTCCCAATCCATGCGATGAAGGCCCGTGCAGCCCACGTGCGTGCGCCGATCCGAGAGAAAGACGAGCATGGGCAAATCCGTCCTCGTCATGAACGCGGCACATTGGTGCCGCACCCGGGTCTCCGATTCCTCCACCGTCGGTCGCTCCTGCGCCCAGTTCATCGTCGCTTGGAGCGACTCCCACGTTTCGATGATGCTGGCATTGAGCACCGGACCATCACCCGGCAAAGGGCGGCGAATGTACAGGCGCGGCGTTTCGATCGCCTCCGGCAAGTCGATCAAGGCAGGGTTCATGCACCCATCGTAAGCTACCGCGGCTGCGTTTGCGCGAGGAGAAGGGCCGCGGCCGATGCCGAAAAAACGGAATAGTCGAGCGGCGATTTGACGCCGAGGGAGATGGCCATGGCCGTACCGAAAACAGCGAGCAACCCCGCCGACCCGAAGGCCACCCAGCGCAGGCGAAATCCCACGATGAGCGAAATCCCGAACGAGGCCTCGCAAATGGTGGCGGCGACGGCGAGAAAAGGGATGGTGGCCGCGGGCATGAAGGAGTTCACCTCGGCGGTGAACTCGATGAACTTCTTGAAGTTCGAGCCATTGCCCAAAAGCCCCAATCGGCTCGCCACCGGCGAAAGAAAGGCCAGACCGAGCGCCACGCGTGCGTAGAGCACGGGTAGCTGCGCCTTAGAGGTACGTTGCAACACGTGCGGGCTGTCCATGTTTCTCACACCATTCGAGGTACATTGTCTGGCTCTCGCGCGCATCGGACACGCGGGTCACGTTGCCCTTCTCGTCGATGTATTCGATGGATCCATTCACCTCTATGTGCACGACGCACGCCTCGTCGCCATGCTGCCTCCAGGTGTCGCAGTTGCCCGGCGGCTCGTAAACGTAGGTGCCGGGGCCAATGACTTCCTTCGTGTTGATGAGGTAACGCGAACCTTGCACATTGAACGCGTGCACCTCGCCGGTATGGCGATGCGGCGGAACCACGGTGCCGGGCTCGAGCCGCAGGAGCAGCTGCCAGCCGGAGTTGTCGGGAAAGTACGTGATGGGCTTGAAGGAGAGGCCGGGAACGATGGGCACCCAGTCCAACTCCGTGGTGTCCAGGGGCTTCGTCTCACGACGGGCGTTGGTCTTCTTGTTCATGACTCTTGGCTCCCAGTTCAATGTTGCAGCCCTTGTTTTAGTGATCCGCTTGGACTTGGTCGATGACCAAAAATGCGTTAATTTGACCAGACCAAGTGGACTTCTATCTGAACGCGGACGATCACCGGCGGGGCCTGGCCAGGGCTCTTTACGAGCAGATTCGCCAGGCCATTGCGGAGGGACGCATTCGGCCGGGGGACCGGTTGCCGCCGTCGCGCGAGCTGGCCAAGCAATTGGCGATTTCGCGCTTCACCGTCACGACTGCCTACGGCTACCTCGTCGCAGAGGGCTTTCTCGAGGGCGCGAGCGCGGCGGGCACGCGTGTCACCCTGCCGGCGCGCCGCAGCCAATTGCAGCGCGTCACGCCCCCGTTGCTTCGCGGTCGCCATGCGCCGGCGTCCCCTGCACCGCCGAACGAGCCGGCCGCCATGCAAATGGAGCTCGGCGTGCCCGACGCGGAGTCCTTTCCGTACACGGAATTTCGCACGCAAACGTGGCGCGCCATGCGCGAGCTCCGCACGCACGGGGGCACGCAATATGGTGACGCGGCGGGCGAGCCTTCGCTGCGCAGGGCCATCGCGACATGGATCCATCGCTCGCGCGGCGTTCGCGCGGCGCCGGAGGAAGTGGTCGTCACGGCGGGCGCGCAGCAAGCGTTCGACCTCGTTCTGAGCGCGCTGGCGCGGCCGGGCGATACCGTGGCCGTCGAGGATCCGGGCTATCCGCCCTTTCGGCAATTGGCCGAATTGCGGGGTGTGAAGGTCGTTCCGGTGCAGGCCGACCACCATGGCCTGGTCGTGGAGTCGCTGCCTCCCCGCGCGCGGCTCGTTTACGTGACGCCATCGCACCAGTTTCCGCTCGGTTCGGTGTTGTCGTTGGTGCGCCGGCGCCTCTTGCTCGATTGGGCACAGGCCACCGGCGCCTTCATTCTGGAGGACGATTACGACAGCGAATTCCGCTTCAGCGATCGCCCGCTCGAGCCGATGCAGCGACTCGATACGGGCGCGCGCGTCCTCTACATCGGCTCGTTTTCCAAGTCGCTATCCCCGTCGCTTCGCACGGGCTTCGTCGTCGCCCCCCGCGAAGTCGCCTCCACCTTGGCCAGCGTGCGCGCCCTTCTCGACTGCCACTCCCCGGCGATTCTCCAGCGCACCCTGGCGCGCTTCCTCGACGACGGCAGCATGGACCGCCACCTGCGCCGCACGCGCAAACTCTACCGCGCGCGCCATCAATTCATCGTCGACTGGTTCGCCGGCCCCGGTCGCACCTTGGGAAAGCTGATTGCCATCGACGCCGGCCTCCACCTCGCCGCCGAACTTCACGACTCATGGGACGAACGCACCCTCTGCACCCGCGCCCTGGATGCCGGCTTGAACATCTCGGGCCTAGCAAAGTTCTCCGTCGAATCCATCCGCCCGGGCCTCACCTTCGGTTATGGCAACAGCCCTCCCGAAAAACTGGAGCAAGCGTTTCGGATTTTGAAGAAGGTATTACGCTAAATGGTGAGCACGATTCTCGACTATGAAGAAGGAAACCGCCAAGAACGGCGGTTTCTTCTTCTCTTCGTGACGCTGTTCCAGGATCGCGCTCGCTGATGTAGAAGATTAGGGCGCCCAGGGTGGAGAGACGTTCCAGTAGATGTCCACGCCGAGCAGTTCGGGGTTGTCCCATGAATTGGTGCCGCCGGGGTGGGCCATCCACAATTCGCCATTGATGTGCCGGATGTAGTGCTCCTTCATGTTGTACGACTCCAGGACGACGCCGGGGCCGCCCACGTCGGCTTGGGCGCAGAAGGTGGCGTCGGCGTCGAACAAGGGGGTGTTGTCGCGGGCCTCTTTGTAAATGCGGTAGTTCTTGTGGCGCAGGTATTGCCCGGGGAAATTGCGCGACTCCAGCGAGTAGCACGTGGGGTTCGCAAGGCCGCGTACCACTTTGAAGGTGGCATCCTGCTTCAGCAACGTCGGGCTATTGCCATCGACCACCTCGGTGAAGCCCAAGCCGTCGCGGTGCCGAATGTACCGATTGGTGAAGCCCGTGGTCATCACGCGGAAGGACTCGTTCGCGCCCAGCGGCAGGTCCGCCGAGCTTCTCCACCATGGGTCGACCAGGTTCCAGGTCGCATCCGCGGTATAGTTGGCCGAGGTGTCCCACGCATTGGGCCCGCCATTGCTGGCGATGTACACCTCC
Organism: Sorangiineae bacterium MSr12523; assembly: GCA_037157775.1. Lineage (NCBI taxonomy): Bacteria > Pseudomonadati > Myxococcota > Myxococcia > Myxococcales > Pendulisporaceae > Pendulispora > Pendulispora brunnea. Next base: position 271,490 of record CP089982.1, on the reverse strand, counting down.
GCATTGAAGTGGCGCAAATGCTTCCCCGGCTCGTTGTACGACTCGAGCGACACGCCGGTGCCCGAGAGCCCCGCCTTCGCGCAAAATGTCGCATCGGCATCGAACCCCGATGTCCCATCGCGCGCATCTTTGTAGAGGCGTGCGCCCCGATGACGCAGATAGTGCCCGGGAAAATTGCGCGACTCGAACGAATAGCACGCGTCGCGTGCGAGGCCGCGCACGACCTTGAACGAGGCATCGCGCTTGGGCAGATCGCCATCGGCATCGGTCACGACGTCCGTGTACACGAGCCCATCGCGGTGGCGCAGGTAGCGGTTCGTCAGACCGGCGGTGGTCACCTGCAACGAGCGAGGCTGCCCCGAGCGGATCCCCCCGGGGCCTTCGCCGGAGTTTCGATCGCGCGAGGCGCGGATCAAGCCTTCGTGCGCGGCACGGATGCGCGCCGTATCCACTTTGATCACGCGGCGGTCGTAGGTCACCAGGCCGTTGATCTCGTTTTCGACGTCCGTAATTTCCGTGTAGATGGCCGCGCTCAGCCCCGTGAACTTCATCAACGACGCATTCATCTGAATCAAGCCGATGTAGCGGTCGTTCAAGGCGGCGGCGTTGGGCTGCATCTCGTAACTAAAGCCATTTCCGGGGCTCCACTCGTGGCCTTCCACGCGCAGCCCCAGGCCTCCGTACTCTCCGAGAACCGCCGCGCGGGTCGCCGATGGGCGCGGCGAGGAGGGCCCCACGTACGTGTGCCAATCGGCCAAATCGCCATTGCCGCCATCGACGGCGCCGCAGCAATTGATGCCGCTCATGTTGTCCACGAGCCGGGTCGGGTCGAGCTGTTTGACCAGATTGGCCAGGCGCGCTTGATCGTATTGGCCCCATCCTTCGTTCTGCACCACCCACGTGATCACCGACGGCGCGTTGCGGTGCTCGTCGATCATCTCGCGGAGCTCCCGCTCGAACTGCGCCTTGGCCGCATCCGACGGCGCCACGGTGTTCATCGCCGGCATGTCCTGCCAGACCAAGATGCCGAGCTTGTCCGCCCAATAGAACCAACGCGGACGCTCCACCTTGATGTGCTTGCGAATCGTGTTGAAGCCGAAATCCTTGTGCTGCTGAATATCGAACTTCAACGCCGCGTCCGTCGGGGCGGTGTAGATGCCGTCGGGCCAGTACCCTTGGTCGAGGGTGCCAATTTGAAAGACGAATTGACCATTGAGCACCGGCCGGAGCACCCCATCGACGGTGGCCAAGGCGATGGATCGCATGCCGAAATAGCTCGTCACCCGATCGACGGTGCCGTTGGGAGACACCAGGGACACGGTGAGATCGTACAGAAACGGCCGATCCGGCGACCAAAGTTTGGGATTGGGCACCGGCAGGGAAATCTCGGCATCCACCGCACCATTCGCACGCGCGACCTCGGCGCCGCCATCGGTCACCACGGCTTGCACGGTCTGGCCGGAAATCCCCGTACCCCGCACGGTGAGCTTCAACCGCTGCTGCGCCACGTCCGGCGTCGCCTCGAGCCGCGTGATGTGCGCCGGCGCAGTGGGCTCGAGCCACACCGTCTGCCAAATGCCCGAGGCCGCCGTGTACCAGATGCCGCTCGGCGACAGGCGCTGTTTGCCAATGGGCTGACCGCCCGCGTCCGTGGGATCGTACACCCCGACGATGATCTCGTTGGAGCCTGCGCGGAGTTGATCGGTGACATCGAAGGAGAAGGCGTCGTAGCCGCCCTCGTGCACGCCCACGCGAACGCCGTTCACGTACACGGTGGCTTGCCAATCGACCGCGTCGAAGTTCAGTTGAATGCGCTGGCCTGCCCAATTCGACGGAACGGTAAACGTGCGGCGATACCACATTCGATCTTCGTGCCGCTGAATTCCGGAAAGCGCAGATTCGATGGGATAGGGCACCAAGACGCGCTCCGCCAAATCGCGTCCGACGGGCGCAGCCTCCCCCGCGGCCGCCCGGGCAAATTGCCATTGCCCGTTGAGGTTCTGCCAATTGCTTCGAACCAACTGCGGTCTTGGATACTCGGGCAGGGCATTGTCGGGCGAAACATCCGATGTCCACGGAGTGGTCAGCGGTGCAGCCTGTATCGTTGAAGCAATAGAAGGTTGCGCTTCGCCCGATGTCGATACCGGCGCACTGTCGGAACAGCCCATTGCGCCAAAGAACGTCCCGATAGGCAGGACGAATCGTGCAAAACGTGCATATCGTTTTGCAGTTCGAGCTACGTGTGAACGGCACAACGTCATGGTCATCCCTCCTGGAAAGGCGATTGCCGAGACAGTGAACCTGGTGCAAATTTACCGACAGACAACGTTGTCATCAATCCATGATGCGAGTTGGCTCTGGCCGCGAGGCACTATGGTTTATTTTCCCTTCGCCTGCATGCATTTCCGACCAAGAAACGGGAGGCGAACGTGAAATTCGAAATAAGCGCCATACCGCGCATCGTGCGCGCTGTATCGATCGCGCTGCAGGTGGTGGCCGTCGCGAACGCGCTCTATTTGGTCGAGCACATCGTGACCGATGTCATCGAGGGCACGCAAACGGCGCCGCCTCGCGCGGTGGCCATGGGGCTCCTCTTCTTCTCCGGCGTGCCATGGATCATCGTCGCACGGGTGAGACGCGCGCTCGAGGGGACCTTCGAGACGAATGATACGCATATCATCCTATCATTGCGTCGGAGCCGCCTGGAGATACCGATCGCATCGATAAAAGCCTTTCGACCGCTCGTAATCCCTCTTCCGTGGCCAGGGCTCGGGCTGGATATGCGGTCGGGTCACCTTTTTCGGTATCGGCTCCTGGTGAACGAGCCGGGTGCCCTGCTATCCGCGTTGTTCCCCTATATCGAGGCCGCGCGCCCGGCCTTGAGGTCACCCGTGATCGCGTACGCGGATGCCAAGTGGAAATACACCTGGCATCATCGCGCCGTGGCTTTGGCGAAATGGGGAGTATTTCCGCTGGTCCTCGCGGTGATTCTTTTTCGACTCGACCAATACATCATGTTCGGGGGCGCCTTTGGCCAGTACTACCTTCAAGGGCTCCGACCGTACGTGGAATCGTTCGTCACGTATTGGGCCGCGTCGGCGAGCTACCTCGTGCTCTACGCCAGCGTGGTGCGCCTCGTGGTCGAACCCACCGTGTTCGCTGCCACCTGGCTTTTCGCCGCCCGCGCAGGCCTCCTGCGCAAGATCGGCGAAGGCCTATGCCAATTTGCTTATTTCGTTCTGATTCCGGCGTTGGTCGCGTTGCGTTTGCTCAATTGAGTCGCGAGCAGCTCGAGCAATGCCCATGAGGCCAGGAGAGGCGCGAGCCACGGTGAGAGCAGGACGGCGGGGGCCCACGCGTGCGCGCCCGTGGGGAGGCTCGCGGTCACGATGCGGCGCTCGTTCCAGCCAGCCGTGGCGAGCCAATCGCCCGCGGGCGAGATGACCGCGGAAATCCCCGAGTTGGTCGAGCGGACCTGCGGCAATCGCGTTTCGATGCTGCGAAATGCGGCCGACACCAGGTGCAGGCGCGGCGCGCGTTCGTCGGGGAACCACGAGTCATTCGAGAGGGTGACGATGAGATCTGCCCCGCGCTGCGCCGCCTGGGCCACGAACGTCGTGGAAAGCGCATCGTAGCAAATGAGAGGAAGCGCCGATAGCCGACGGCCATCGCGCAGAGCCATGCTCACGACGTCGGGCCCGGGCCCCGTATCCCAATGCCCGACCCATGGGAGGCGCGCGCGAAGCCACTCGGAATCGAGCAACGGCGGCACGCGTTCCGTGAACGGAAAGAGCAAGCTTTTGCGATAAGCCCGCACGGGCTTCTGCGACGCAGCCTCGACGAAAAAAGCGGCATTGTATTCGTGGCCCGCGGAAGCATCGTAGGCCCCGAAGACGACCGGCGTTCCCCGCCCCGCCGCAAACGCGAGAATCTCCGTATCGAAGGCCTGCCCCGCCTCGCTTTTGGGCGAGCCAAATGTCGTGGGGTAAACGGTCTCGGGCCACACGATCAAGTCGGGATTCGCATTCCGTCGAAGGTCGTCGGATAGCGCATAATGTTCGTCGAGGATGTACCGCACCGCCTCGAACGCCCCGCGGTCGGCCCGCAGCTTGTCGTAATTCGTAATATTGGCCTGCACCACGCCGACGACGGTCGCCGGCCCCCCATCCCGCAACTGCGCACAGCGCAGCCACCCGTATCCCAAGTCCAAGCCGATCAGGCCAAGCGCGGCGACCACGTACGGGCGAGCCTCCGCCTTTCGTGCCATGACCGCGGCCACGGCCTCGTTCACGAGCAGCAACATCCACGTGAGCCCGTGCACGCCAACCAAATCGGCCCCCTGCCGCAAATATCGCGACGGATAAAGCCCCAAACCGAGGGTGTCGAACAACAGCTTGCTCGCCAAAAGCTCCGTCGCCACGTACGCAGCCGCCGCCGCCAGCACGCACCGCGCCGGGCCCACCCGATCCGCGAGCATTTTGCGCAGGGAAGAGGGGAACCGCCAAGACGCCAAGAACGCCAAGGGTTTGAGGTTCATGAATCCTTGGCGTCTTGGCGGTTCTTCTTCTCCGTTCGAGGGTCGTGCTTTCCGATTTAGATACCGCACCACCGCAAACGTCAGAAACTGCGGCTGCAGAAGCGGAGCTGCCATCACCAAAAGAAGCCACGGCCACACCGACGACGTTGTCCCTGCATACCGCTCGAGCGTCGCGGGTAGCCACGAGAACACGGCCACGGACATCGTCACGCTCATGGCCAGACCCCCGCCGAGGGCTTCCCAGAGCGAGCGCACGCGATTCAGCGCGAGCAGCCACGGGACGAGGGCCACGAAACCCAATACGAACCATGCGCCCGACACCTGGGCATACAGCGCCAGCAACACCGCGGACAATGCGGCCCCGATTGCGATCTTCATCGCACCCCGGCGTCGGCGTACGCGTCCTCGGGCACTTCGAGCCGCTCCATGGGCATCCCCGGCGGCGCCAGCTCCGGCGGCACGATGCGATCTTCCGGAATGGGAATCGGATTCCCGTGCGAATCGGTGGGTTTGTAATCCGGGTGAAACATCAAAATCGCGCGAAGCATTTCGCCTTTGTCCGTCGTTTGGTAATGCCGCATGTACCCATTTGGAAGCGGGAAGTCCTCCGGCACCACCAATCCAACCTTGATGCGCTTCGTCCCCGGCGGGGGAAACGCGGCAATCCCTTCGCGAGGTCGCGCGGCCTCGGCGTCCTCCTGCGCGGGCTCCTCTGCGGTCGATTCAGGCTGCGCGGGCATCGCTCCTCCATGATTCGCGCGCCATCGCGCCACCGCCTCCGAACTCGGCGATGCGGCCACCTCCGTGGGCGGCGGCCTCTCGCCACCGCGCCGCCACACGAGCGCGACCACGAGACCCGCCAAGGCACACGCGGCCAGCAGCCACGGCCAGCGAGACATGCCGGCGCGCGGCAGCTCGGTTTCGATCACGCCATCGCGATCGACCGAGCGCCGGCGCGCCTTGCGAGGGGACGAATTACGGGCTTGCAGGGTTCAACAACGAATGCGCCCAGCCGGCGCGCTCGTGGCCATACTTGTTGTAAATGGGATTCTTGCCATTGACGATCTGGCTCCCCGAGTAATCCGGCGCACCCGACCCGGTGCCCGTGCCGCCGAAGAAGCCGACGTAGATCGTCGGGCCCGAGAACGTCGGGTGCGTGTTGTCCGACAGCAAATAGTCGTAGCTGGTGCTCGGATCGGCAAGGTGGCCGTTCGCGTCCCGCAACGTCGACTTCAAGGTCGTGGTGATGCGGGCCACGTACTGGTCCTCCGTCTCCGTGGCCGACCAGCGCAGCGCCTGCGAGTCGATCTGCCCGTCGTTGTTCGAGTCGTAATCGGCGCCCATGAACTCGGCGAACGAGTCGACACATTTGAAGCCGTACTTGCGTGCAAAGTCACACGCGCGCCAGTTGCTGCGCGCGAGGTAGGGCAAGAAGCGGTCGCGCTTGTTGATGGTCGCCCCATTCACCGTGCACGACGACTGCCCATTGTCGGAATCGTAGCCAGGGTAATAGATGTTCATGATCATCTTGACCTTGGCCGCCGTCGCATACTGATTGATGGCCTGCATGGCCAGCTCTTGGTACTTCGTGCACTGGGTGAGCGCGTTGTCGATCACGCTGAGGTCACAGGTTCCCGACTGGCCGGCGAAGTTGCTGCGCGCCTGCAGGAAGTCGTTGCCGCACATCTCGAAGGCCACCACCTTGGCCGAAGACGATTGCATGTACGACTTCTCGCCGACGATCTTGTTGTTGTAGATATCGTCGGCCCTGGCACCGGACTTGGTCCGGCGGATCACGTCGATGTCGGTCCCCCATGCATTGGAGAGGTACTCTCCCTGCACCCAGGTGGCCGCGCGCTTGGAAACGTCGGAAAGGCTTCCTTGGTAACCCGCGTAAATCGAATCGCCATACGCGACCACCTGGTACTTGGTCGACGTATTGGGACGATCGATCGTCCACGAGGAATTCTGTGTGATCGTATTGGCCATGGCTTCGCCGCTGAACAGAAGCAAACCAAGCGTCAATACGATGTGGGTCCAATAGCGAAAGGTTTTGGCGTTCACGGCGATCTCTGTCTCCTTTTGCGTAGGCAGTAGGCGACGCTGCGAAACTCCTCGTGCGGCATGCACGGAGCGCCAGGGGATGCGAACGCGGCCTTTCCGTCAAGGCGAAACACTGGATTGCGCGTGTCCCGTTTGGCCGATGAGCCGACGCGCCGCAGCAGTATTGTCACCAACGCGCTTCAGACGCGTCATCCGCTCGTGCTCCGGTCGATGCAGCTGCAAGAATTCAGCGCCGCCGTGGACCCGCGCCCTCCGCCCCTCGCCTCTCCTTAATAAGGAGGGCCACGAATTCCTATTTGCAGAAATAAGTATCCACACTGTCGCCCCTGGCATCCTAAATGTCGCTTTTGCGTTGAATTGGCCGCAACGGTCTCGCGCGCAGCTCGCCTGGCAGGGGCGTGTTTTTCCCAGGGGAGGCTCCGCACTGGCATAGAAGAAAATACAGTACCCCACAGCGCGAGCGATTATCGCTCGAGTCACGACATCATAAAACGCATGAAGTGACTGCAATGCACCTCGGCACTGCAGTGAGGAGGCGGCGTGCGTATCCGTATTCGTGGCAATACTGAGTCGATGTCGTAACGGCGCGTGTGGCAATTTTGCGCAGTTACGCGATTCGACCCTCACATACTAACCCTCTGATACGAAAACAAAACGCCCAGTTGTATTGATGGAGCGAACTCATGAAGAAGGTTTCTTCGAAGTGGAGCCTGGTGGCACTGGTTATCGGCACAATGGTGGCGGCCGGCTGCTCAGCAGGATCTGGATCAGACGACAGTCAGATGGGCGGGGCAGAGAATACCCAAACTGAGGATTCCGCTCTTTCCGTCGTAACGGGACACGTAACCAACGAAGGTAACGGTAGCACGGATTGGGGACTCGCAGGCGCGAGGACCGTAGATCTGACACGAGCAATGCGAATTTCGCAAATCGATGCTGCGACCGGCGCATTGAGCACACTCGTCGAAGGCGTCATGAAGGGCGATGGCTCCTTCTCGATGAAGATCCCATTCAACAGCAATTTGCTCGTCGTCGAGGCACTCGACGCTACGGGCAAAGTCATCGGTTCCTCCATCTTGGAGGGGACCTTCAAGTCCGCGGGCAAGATCTTCTTCGCCGCACCGATCTCGACACAATCGTCCGTTCAGGCCAAGGCATTGATCGATATCGCTGCGACCCTGAAGGGCTCCGCGGCACTGAGCGCCCACGCAGCCGCCTATGTCAAGGCCATGCTGGATGCTGACATCTCCGCGGCCGTCGCCGTGGCGGTGGCAGCCGGGGCCGACCTTCATGCCGTCATTCATGCCGTGGCCAAGGCAGCCTTCGTCGCCCATCGCACGGAGCTGATTTCGCTAACGCAAAGCGGCATCAAGCTGGACATCAATAGCCTCGAGGCGATGACCCGCGATGCAGTGCAAGCCGTCAACCGGACCATGGATGCCCGGGGTTGCGGATGCGGCGGTGGCGGCGGTGGCGGTGGCGGCGGTGGTGGTGGCATCGGTATCGGCGGCACCATCAACGCGGTGATCAACCTCTCCGCGACATTGTTCGCGAGCCTGGATGCCGCCCTCGATGCTTCGGCGGATCTGTCGGCGGAACTGAGGGCGCGCGTCCACGCGGCGGCGAACCTCGCCTTCCGCGCCACACTGGATGCATCGCTCAAAGCGGCGCTCACCGGGGCGGTCGACGTCAAGGCCGCGGTCTTCACGACCCTCAAGTCGGCGTATGCCCTCGAGGCAAGCCTGTCGGCGAAGTTGCTGAGCGATATCGTCCACTCGTGCGGATGCGGCAGCCCAGGAGATGTCCACTTCGATGCGACATTGAATCTGGCGCTGAAGGCCTCGGCGAACCTCGTGGCCGCCATCTCGGCGTCGACGAGCTTGGACGCGATCGTCAAGGCGCACCTCGACTTCGCTACGGCCATCACCGGCTCGTTGAGCGGTAGCTTGTCGGCTGACGTCAAAGGCGTCATCGGCTTGCTGGTGAATGCGGTCGGCGGCATCAACCTGGCTCTGGCCGCCGTGGTCGACGCCTCGGTCGATGCAAATGCCAAATTGGACGCCGACCTCAAGGCGGCACTCTGGGCAGTGGCCAAGCTGAATGTCGATGGTAGCGCCAAGGCCGCGGCGGATCTGGATGCGGCCCTGGGTCTGGTGGTGAAGGCGTATGCGAAGGCGTCGACCAACTTGAAGGCGTCCGGTATCGCCAAACTGACGGCAGCCGGTGCAACCAGCGCCCAAGCCAATGCCGTCGTCGACCTGATCTCGGTGGCGTCGACCTCGTTGAAGGACGTGGCAAGCTTCAGCGTGAAGTAATCGCCACCCATTGGGTCTCCGGCCCACCAGGCCGGAGACCCAACCGTAGTTCACCACCATCGCGTCACCCCGCGATGGTGAATTCTCCGTGAAGAGCAAGTCGGTGCCCTCCGACTTGCTCTTTTTTTATTGTTTCGGCGCGTGATAACCTCGGCAATCATGACCATCCGCGAGCACGTCACCGACTTCTACGGGAAACCGGTCGTCCCTTTTCAGCCCGGGGAGCCGCTCGACGCTGCCAATGCGCTGCGCATTGCCATCGATTACGACGAGCAGCAGGAGGGAAAGAAATTGTCCGACCTGCTGGAGGCATTGCTCGACACGCCGGGATCGGTGCATATCGAGGCGTTGGTCATTGGCCCATGGGATTTCGACAGCTCGGAAGATTCGTCCGGCGTGGTCGCGGCGCTGGTCGAAGCCGCACCGCGATTGCCCAAACTGGCAGCGATTTTTCTCGGCGAGATTACCTTCGACGAACAAGAGATATCCTGGATTCAGCAAAGCGACATCGCGCCACTCCTCGCGGCGTATCCGCGCCTTCGCGAGCTGCGCGTGCGCGGTGGGGGCGGATTGCGCTTTTCGTCGCTCGCCCATACCGGCCTCACGCGCCTGGTCCTCGAGGCCGGTGGCCTGCCGCGAGACGTTGTGTGTGCCGTCGGCGCGGCCGATCTTCCGGAGCTCGATCACCTCGAGCTGTGGCTTGGCTCGGAGAGTTACGGCGGCGACGCCAAAGTGCAGGACCTCGCGCCCATTCTCGATGGTTCACGTTTTCCCAAGTTGCGCTACCTCGGTCTGCGCAATGCCCAATCGGCCGATTCGGTCGCGGCGGCCGTGGCCACGGCGCCCATTCTTTCGCGGCTCCGCGTGGTCGATTTGTCGCTGGGGGCCTTGGCGGACGAAGGCGCGAAAGCGCTCCTCGCCAGCGCCCATGTTAGCCGGCTCGAGCGGCTCGATTTGCATCATCATTATATCTCGCCCGACGTGCAAGCCAAGCTCGCCGCCCTCAGGCCGGTGCTGGTCGATCTTCACGATGGGAAGCACGGCACCGAGGACGATGAATATCGGTACTGCGCTGTCTCGGAATGACTGCATTGTTCTCGGCAGCCCAGGGGACGAGCGCGTCGAGCGCTTTCAAGCCGCCGTGCACCGCCGCGGATGGCCAGCAGCCACCGTCGTTTCTTACCGTGAGCTGAGCGAGCGCGGTCCCGAGGCACTCGCTGTGCACGCGGGCACCTTGGTCCGCATCGAGTCGCCTGGTTCGAGCTTCGAATCCTTTGCAGCCTTGGTGCGCGCCGGAGGCCACGACGAACCCCTCGCCTTCGAGCGCGGGCGATTGCGGCACGTCCGCACATGGTACCTCGGATTGTGCCGCGTTCTGCAAAGCGTGACCCCCGTGCTTCCCGTGGGCCGCACCATGGGAAATCCATCCGACATCGGCTGCATGTTCGACAAGCGCGATTGCCATCGTCGCTTGGAGTCGCACGCGGTTCCCGTGCCGCCGGCATTCGCTGCGCCCGATTCGCTGGAGGCGCTTCTCGAAATGATGCGCGCGCAGTCGATTCCACGCGTCTTTCTCAAGCTTGCGCATGGCTCGAGCGCCAGCGGCGTCGTCGCGCTTCACGCCGATGCGCGCGGCGTTCATGCCCTCACCACCGTGGAGCGCGTCGGTTCCAAATTGTACAATTCGAAGCGCCTCCTCTTTTATCGCGATGTGCGTGCCCTCGCGGCCATCTACGGAGCCCTCGCCCGCGAAGGCCTCCACGTCGAGGCATGGCTGCCCAAAATCGGCCTGGACAATCGCCCCGTCGATTTGCGCATCCTGGTCATCGCCGGGCGGGCACGCCATGTCGTCGCGCGGGCTGGCCACGGCCCCATTACCAATTTGCATATCGGCGGCCGCCGCGCCGACACGGATCGATTGCGCGCCAAAATGGGCGACTTGGCATGGGCGCGCGCGCTCGCCATCGCGGAAAAGGCGGCAAAGGCATTTCCACGAAGCCTCGCCATCGGCGTCGATCTCTTGGTGGAGCCGGATCCGCGCCGCATGGCCGTGCTCGAAATGAATGCCTTTGGCGACTTGCTTCGCGGTGCCCTGCACGACGGTGAAGATCCCTACGAGGCGCAGCTCGCGGAGATGGCCCCATGCTCAACATGAACTCCATCGTGGGCACCCACGACATCGTCTTCGTGACGTTGGATACGCTCCGCTACGATGTCGCCAGCCGTGCGCTATCCGCCGGCCGCACACCGAACTTCGCCGCACGACTCGGGCCCGGGGGCTGGGAAGAACGGCACTCGCCCGGCTCGTTCACCTATGCCGCGCACCATGCCATCTTCGCCGGGTTTTTCCCTACCCCCGCGCGCCCTGGCCGGCACACACGCCTCTTCGCACTTCGATTCGCACGCAGCGAAACCATCGGTCCCGATACGTGCGTGCTCGACGGCCCGGATATCGTTTCGGGGCTCGCCGCCCGCGGATACCATACCGTGTGCATCGGGGGCGTCGGCTTCTTCAGCAAGGAGAACCCCCTCGGGAGCGTCCTTCCCGGCCTTTTCGCCGAAAGCCACTGGTCGCGCGCCTTCCATGTGGGCGAGCGTCGCTCGTTCGAGCATCAAATCGCACTCGTCGATCGCCTCACGCGTGACCTCCCGCCCGATCGGCGCCGGTTGCTCTTTCTCAACGTATCGGCCATTCATCGGCCCAATCATTATTACCTGCCCGGCGCTCGCGTCGATTCCATCGAGACGCACGGCGCCGCATTGGAATACGTGGATACGCATCTCCCCGAGCTCATGGCCATTCTCGAACGGCGCGGGCCCACGCTCGTCGTCTTCATGTCCGACCATGGTACCGCCTACGGCGACGACGGCTACCGTGGCCATCGCATCGCACATCCGTCGGTGTGGACGGTTCCCTACGCGGAGGTGCTCCTGCCGTGATGGCCATGACCCTCGCCGAACGATTCCTCCGCAATCCGTACCAGAGTTACGTGTACGCCTACCCGCACAAGACGGCTTACCGCATCTTGCCCGAGCCCATCGCCCTCGATGCCGCATGGGCCTCCGAGCCGCGCGATGCAGGCTTTCTCTACGTGCATATTCCTTTTTGCGAGATGCGCTGCGGCTTTTGCAATCTTTTCACGCGCGCGCGGCCCCAGGCGGAGCTCATCACCGCCTATCTCTCCACGTTGGAACGCCAGGCCGTTCGCGTGCGCGAGGCCATTGGCCCCATGCACTATGCCCGCCGTGCCATCGGAGGCGGCACCCCGACCTACCTCGACCCGCCGGCGCTCCATCGCATCTTCGATGTCATGGAGCACACCATGGGGGCTCGGGCCGGCATTCCCACGTCTGCGGAAACATCACCGGAGACGGCCACCCGCGAGCGGCTCGGTGTCTTGCGCGAGCGCGGTGTCGACCGCATCAGCATCGGGGTTCAATCGTTTCTCGACACCGAGGCGAAAGACCTACTTCGCCCGCAGCGTGCCACCATCGTACGAGGCGCCCTCGAGCGCATCCGCGCGGCGCAATTCCCGATTTTGAACATCGATTTGATGTACGGCATTCCCGGCCAAACCCACGTTTCCTTCGAGGCCAATCTCCGGGCCGCCCTCGAATACCACCCCGAGGAAATCTACCTCTATCCTCTTTACGTGCGCGCCCGCACCGGATTGGACCGCCGCGGCGGTATGGATCCGGACGACACCCGGCTTTCCCTCTATCGCCATGGCTGCGCATTCCTCGCCAGCGCAGGTTACGAGCGCATCTCCATGCGCATGTTTCGCGCGCGCCGTGCGCCCTCGCTCGGAGGCCCCGTGTATTGCTGCCAAACCGACGGCATGGTCGGCCTTGGGTGCGGTGCCCGCTCCTACACCACCCGACTCCACTACTCCGATGAATACGCCGTCGGGGCTCGCGGGGTGCAGGAGATCCTCGAAGCCTACGTCGCCCGCTCCGATGCCTCGTTCTCCTCGACCGACTACGGCTTCGTTTTGAACGACCGCGAGCAACGGCGTCGCTTCGTCATCCTCTCCCTTCTCGCCGATGGCCTCGATGCCCGGGCTTATACCGCGCGATTCGGGAGCGACGCGGAGCAGGACTTTCCCGAGCTCGCCGAGCTCGTCGCCAATGCACTGGCCGAGCGCCTCATGGCCGGACACCGTCTCACCCGTGCGGGTATCGACCTATCCGACGCCATTGGGCCCTGGCTCGCCTCCGCGGAAGTGCGCTCCAGAATGGCACTCTATGTACTTAGATGACGGTACTCCGATGACGAGCCTCGCCCATCTGACCATCTTGTACCGCGGTCCGCTATCGAGCTGCAACTACGGCTGCACCTATTGCCCATTCGCCAAACGTCACGAATCCGCCGCCGAGTTGGAAGGGGATCGCCGCGCACTCCGGCGGTTCGTTGCATGGTGCACGCAACGCGAGCACGGGCTCTCCATTTTCTTCACCCCATGGGGAGAAGCATTGGTTCACGCTGCTTACCGTGATGCGCTCGCCACATTGTCGCATCTGGGACACGTCCGGCGCGTGGCCATCCAAACGAACCTCTCCTTTTCGCTCGATTGGTTGCCTGCTTGTAACCTTTCAAGCCTCGCCCTTTGGGTGACATACCACCCCACGGAGGTGCGCTCGGAGGCCTTTTTGGCCCGCTGCCGCACCCTCGTCGATAGGGGAGTCCGCTTTAGCATTGGCGCTGTCGGCGTGAAAGAACATCTCCCGCTGATCGAAAATCTGCGAAATCAATTGCCGCCCGAGGTTTACCTTTGGGTCAACGCCGTCAAGGAGCTCGGCCGGTATTACGATTCAGCGGACATCGCGCGCATCACCGCGGTCGACCCTCTTTTCGGTATCAATGTGACCAATCATCGAAGTCGCGGCCGCGCATGCCGAACCGGCTCCTCGGTCATTGCCGTGGACGGTGATGGGACCGTCCGACGCTGTCACTTCGTCGACGAACCGCTGGGCAACCTCTACACCGGGGATTTCGAATCTCATTTGTCCGCCCGACCGTGCCCCAAATCCGTATGCCGGTGCCATACGGGTTACGTTCACCTCGAACACCTCGATCTCGACACGGTCTTCGGCGACGGTGCCCTCGAACGTATCCCGGCAAATTGGGCAGCAAATGCCGCCAAATAGAGCGAAATCTGCACAGTCCGACCGCCACGAATTGTCGTCGCGTAATCTTCTACCGAAACGACATCGTCACCTCGTAAATCGTGCAACGGATTCGTGCGCGCGCCTGGTCACGGACGACAACTGACAATCAAGAAAGATGACGATGATCATCTAACTCCAACACCACCATGGTCCATCCTACCTGGTAACGGGTTTGGCCAGGGGAATTGACGGACCATAATGCAACGGTAATTTGCCTGGATTTCGCGATGGATTGCGCGTGTCCGGATACAATGCTCGGCACGAGGGGCGATGGCGTCGTAGAAAACTGCGAGCCCAAGCGCCTGTTTGAATGGACTCGGAATGTAGAAATGAATTACTCAAAACGTATGTCAAAAAATCTTCAAGCCGCTATCCGTCAGCTCGCCGAGAATTTCGCCGAAGGCCTCCTTCAGGCTGCACGTTCTGCCTCGCTCGAGGAGATTCTGAATGGAGATGCGGGGGGCGCTGCCCGCCGATCGCCCGGTCGGCCTCGCAAAACTGCAACGAAGATCGAGCCGGTGGTGGCAAAGCGCGGTCGTCCTGCCAAGCGTGGCGGAGCGAGCGCCGATGCGTCGCTTGATCGTCTGGTCGACGTTCTCCGTCGCAATCCCAAGGGCCTTCGCTCCGAGGAGCTGCGCGCACAGCTCAAACTGGAGAAGATCCCGTTCCGTCAAGCCGCCGCGAAGGCACTCGAGGCGAACCTGATCACGCGCACGGGCGAGAAGCGCTCGACGACGTTTTACGCCAAGTGAAGGCTAGAGCGGCCTCGTAAGGAGGCGACGGCTCGCAAGCGAGCCTGGGTTGAGGCTGAGGGGGTAGAGGGGGAGAATCGCGTCGGCGTTGGTGCCCGTCTCTGGCCACTCGTGATAAGCGAGGAAGGCATGTGGACACGAGCGCTATGTGTTGGGGCGGTTCTCGGGATGATTGCGTGCGCCTCCAAACCGGGGCCCGAGATCGCATCTTCGGCGACACAAGCTACGTACGCCGAGGTGTACCCCGGGGAGCTGCAGGCCATCGGAAGCGGCTTTTCGCAAAGCGAGGGAGAGATCCAGCGAATCGCTGGCGAAATGCCGCGCTATCCCGACGATTTCAAAAAGGCGCCGGATTGGAATGTCGTCCAATCGATCTACGAGCGGGCTGATGAGGCGGGTAAGAGTTATGCCTACGCCGAACGGCATCGCGAAGTAGAAGGCGCCCGCACCTTTTTCGAGGCCGAGCAATCGGACATTGCGAAAAAGGTGAGCTGGAGTTGTCAGTACGCCGCGAAGCAAAAAAATTGTGATGTCGAGTTGGGTGGGGTTGCGGCCCACGCCCTGAAAGAAGGGGTCGACACCCAACTCGAAAAGCGGCTACGCAGCGCCAACGAGGCGCACTTGATCATCGAGCGCTACCGCGAGGCGCTCGGCAAGGACAACGTCAGCACGCTGGAGAAGCAGGCCGACGACATCAGCTACGCGAGTTATCTGGTCCATATCGAACTCGTCGAACGCAAGCTGCGGCTCGATCGCATGATCGAAGATGCCGCGCAGGTCCAGAGCACCGCCGACGCGTTCATCGAGTCCGAGCGCAACTTCCAGAAGGAACCCGGACGCACCGACGCGGAGAAGAAGGCGAGCGAAGCGCGCGTGGCCGATATGGTTCGCAGCAAGACGTCGCTCGAGTCCTCGAAGAAGCAGGCGAGCGATCTTCAAAAGCGGACCGAGGACCGCATCAAGGCCGCCAAGAAAACATATGCCGACGCGGTGACCGCACTCAAAGAGAAGGTGCGCACCAAACTGCCACAGTCCGCGACGGCGAAGTAGTCGTGAGAACACTCCTGACCGGTGCTACGGGTCTCCTGGGCAAGGCGCTTCTCTCGAAACTCGAGATTGCGACCGTCCTCTCTCGAAATCCGGATCGCGCACGGAGCGAGTTCGCATCGTCAGGAGGATCCATCCCGAAAGTGTACGGCTGGGATCCAACGGCGGGCCCCGCGCCCGCCGAGGCCGTGCGCCACGCTGACGTGATTTTCAATTTGGCGGGAGAACCCGTCGGCGAGCGATGGACAGAGGAGAAGAAGCGTCGCATCTACGAGAGCCGTGTGCTCGGCACACGCAACCTCGTGAGCGCACTCCGCGCTGCACCTTCTAACGATGGCCGACCACGCGTCCTCGTTTCGGCATCGGCCGTGGGCTACTACGGCGACCGCGGAGATGATGAGCTCGACGAAAATGCGCCCAGCGGACACGACTTTCTCGCGCAAGTCTGCGCAGATTGGGAGCGCGAGGCCATGGCCGCACGCGAGTCCGGACTTCGCGTCATCTGCGTTCGCATCGGCCTGGTACTCGCGGCCAAGGGTGGCGCGCTTGGGCGAATGATCGGACCTTTCAAGATGGGCGTTGGCGGACGCCTCGGCGACGGCAATCAGTGGTGGCCCTGGATCCACATCGACGACGCCGTCGGCATTTTGCTTCACGCGAGCCGTAAGGACGAGCTCTCCGGACCGGTGAATGCCGTGTCACCCAATCCCGTTACCAATGCAGAATTCACGCGGGCTCTAGGAAAAGCCATCCGTCGTCCGACGATTTGCGCAATGCCAAAAATGGCACTTCGGATTGCGCTCGGCGAATTCAGCGACGCCGTTCTCTTCTCGCAGAGAGCTTTTCCTGCGGCGGCCAAACGAAGCGGATACGCGTTCGAGCACGAAAACCTTCCCGGTGCTCTCGCCTCGTTGGTCTAATCCAAAATGGTAATGGCCAGAGCGAAGCATTCCGTGAAGGAAATTCGATTTCTCAGTTCGAAATCTTTCCGAATCGCTCTCGATTTCTTAGCCGTCTTGGCTTAGAGAAATAGCCGTTCGTAGGGAGGCTTCGTTGTCGAAGCCGTTGTAGGGAGGCTTCGTTGTCGCGGCAGATTCACAGCCGAGTAGTAACTCGTTATTTCGGTGAAGTTTGGAATCAAGGGCGTGTCGAGCTACTGGACGACCTGCTCCATCCAAATTACATCAATCATCCGTCCGCACTGCCCGGTCAACCGGCCGGACCGGAGGGCTTGAAGCGCGTGATCTTGGCCATGAGAATGGCCTTCCCGGATCTGCGCTACGACGTCCGGGACGAGCTGCACGATGGAGATCGTGTGGCGGTGCGCGTCGTCAAACGCGGAACGCACGAAGGAAATCTGTTCGGAATCGCGCCTACCGGGCGTCGTATCGAGATCGAACAGATGCAGATCGAGCGTTTCCACGAAGGGAAAATAATCGAACACTGGCGCACTACCGCGATGACGAACGAGGAACGCGACAAGTACCTCGCTCTGCAGGAGCGCCTCTCCACGGCCGATCCTGACTGCCTTACGCGCAGCGGCAACGAGTTCGTGATCGCCATGGTCCTTCAGATCGTGCAAGAGCTCGCTGAAGGCCAAAAAGAAGCCGCACCGGGCTGCGACCCGTTCGTCGTCGGACAGCAGCTGGCCAACTTCCTGTTGCCCTCGCCTCCGTCGTCCACGGAGCTGCCCGGGCGTGTGCGGGAGTGCCTACGCGCGGCATTCTCCAATGACGCCAATGGCACGAACGGCGGCGTCAACGGCAACCCGGAGATGCGGGATGTTGCGCGCACCCTCGGGGTGAGCCCGCGCACCTTGCAGCGCCGATTGCAGCAAGTAGGGAGCAGTTTCACGCACGAGGTCGATTGCGTGCGGCGCGAACTCGCGTGCCAATACCTCGCCGATACCGCCCGCCCCCTGGGTGCAATTGCACTTCAACTGGGGTTCGGCGAAGTCGGCTCGTTCTTCCGCACGTTCCGGCGGTGGACCCAAACGTCCCCGCGCCGCTTCCGCCTGCACCACACGCCGCGCGCGGCCAGCGTATAGCCGAAGAAGATTAAACAGGGAGACGGGAAGACGGCTGACCATTCATCGCTTCATCCGCGCGAGTCCGAATTCTTTCGGGTTTTCGCGGACCATTGAGAGGACTCGGGCCGCAACTGCAAGGTCTTCGAGTCCTCGGCCGATGGTAGTAGCACCTGGCGGGCCTCCGGAGGATTTGCCTGTGTAGCCACCAAGGTCGGCGATCCACCGCACGGCGACGGCGATGGTCGGAACTCCGTCTCCTACCACCTCGGTCTTTTTTTTCTGCTGGCGCTTGAGGAGCTTGAGCGCGTCGAGTTCGATGTCGGAGAGCTCGACGGTGGCGGCAAGGTCCGGTTCTGTACGGGCGAGATGTTTAAGGCGTTCGATTCGAGTAGCCACGGCAGCGAGGAGCGTAGCCCAAGTCCTGACCGCGGCCGCAGAGCGAAGCCGTATTTCTTCCACTCGGCAATGGCCGGACTTCCAGGTCTTGTGAAAGTCCTCGATGCGCCAGCGCATCGTGTAGCTGTGCACGACGCGCAGCATATCGTTCACCGTCTCGATGGGACTGTTCGTGTAAAGCATCCAATCGAGTGGCTTTTCTCCGTGTGGAGGCCGGCTCTCGTGGATCCAAAGAACGTTGAGCGTCGGGTTGGAACGTTTCGCCTGCCAGTCGTGCTTCAGATTGAGCTCGACCGATGCTCGTCGCACTGCCACGCGCGCGAGACGCTCCTTCCGTTTGTGACCAGGTGGAACATGCACCGTGTAGTGCGCCTGCACCCGCTGATTGGCGAGAACGCCTCGAAGTTTTGCCTGGGTATTCCGGTTTCCGACGCACCGATTCCATGAGCAGCGCACGGTGAATCTTGCCCTGCTTCGGACGAGCTCATCGAGGATGACCGTCGCGTCACCGCCACGGTCGACGACGATCCATGGCTTACATTTGCTCTGCGAGTAACTGCGCAAGGCATCTTGGATCGTCCATACGGTGTAACGACTTTCACGCTCGTGAACCGGACGATATGTCGAGTGAGAACGCGGTTTCTTCTTCGTTGAGCGTGTCCACCAGGTCTGCGCGCATAGCCCGAGCGGTGTACCGTGCTCTGTAACGGCGAGCGCACTGACAACCTGGAGCCCACGTGCATTATTGGTGTAGGTACCTACAAGACCTAGGTCGGTGCGCTTGTCGCGATCGACGACTCGAATGTTGCTGCCATCGATGGGGATGAGCACAAATTCGCCGTCATCACCGCGCTCGACGCATGCAGCGCTCATCGAAGCCATGAGGGCTTCGCCGGACACCCGAGCACCTTCCAGTAGGTCGTAGGCTCCCTGGCGCTCCGCCGCATCGCAGAAAACCTCGGAAATACGGCCGCCGCCGCGCTCCATGGCGCGGCGGACCATCCGCATTGTCCGTGGCCTTAGCCTCTCGTCATCGACTTCGAGCCGCCTAAACTCTTCCCACGCCCAAACCCGATCGCCGTCGCTCTGCATGCCTCGCAAAGCGGCCGGCGACGCGAGAAATTCCCTGCGCTAGCGACGATGGAACCAATCATCAGGGGAAGACGGGGAGTTTTTAGGGGTTTGAATCTTCAAACCCGAAATCTCCCCGACTCCCCGCCTCCCTGTGATTCTTTCTCAGTGAAACAAAACGATGGCGGCCGTGGGCACGTCGATCGAACCGGCCGGAGCTCCAAGGCGTCCGGTCGATGGGTCGCGTGGAAGCCACGTCACCTTACCGGAGCGCTGATTCGATATGTACATCCAGCGCTCATCGGGGCTGAAGGTGAAGTGTCGCGGCCAATTGCCGCCGGAGGTCGATGTGCCGAGGAACTCCAGCTTCGCCCCCGCGTCCTGCACGGCAAATGTGGCGATGCTGTTTTCCCCTCGATTCGAGGCATAAACGAATTTGCCATCGGATGACACGGCAATTTCACCAGGGAAGTTGGGCGGATCGTTCTTCGCGACCGAATTGACGGTCTGGCCCAATTGTAGGCTACCGCGCGAGGCGTCCCACGTTCCCACCGTGACCACGGGCGTAAGCTCACCCAAGATGTACGCGTACTTGCCCGACGGATGAAACGCGAGGTGCCGCGGTCCGGTCTTCACGGGCAAGGTGACTTGGCCTTGCTTGCTCAATTTGCCGGTGTTCGCGTCGAGTTGGTAGACGAACACGGAATCGGCGCCCAAATCGACCGAGAGGATCCACTTGCCGCTCGGGTCGAATACGATTTGGTGCGCGTGCGCCTCACGTGTGGTGCCGGTCTGCTTGACCATGTCGGTCGACTCGCCGAGACGACCATCCGGCTGAATGCGATGAACTGTCACCGCACCGTCACCATAATTGGCCGTGAGTAGATAGCGACCGCTCGGATCCAAAGCCACGTGGCACGGCAACGCCCCCCGGCTCGATTGGGAGTTGAGCACCTTGGGCTGTGCTGGATCGGAGATGTCCAACGCAGTGACCTTGCCCTCGCCCGGCTCGGTCTCGTTCACGGAATAGAGGAATTTGCGATCCTTCGATTGGACCAGGAACGATGCCTTCGGAAGGGCGGGCCCCTGCCCGGCCAACGCGAGCGCACCGTTCGCCGTCTCACCGGTTTTCGCAGCCGGCGCCGCGAGTGTGAGGCCGTTCGGGTCGCCGTAGCTTCCGATGAAGATCACGCCCGCACCTCCTACGGCTTTCGTCTGTGCCGTCGTTTGCGCCGATCCTTCCGCGGCGGCGAGTGACGACGAGCTCTTGCAGCCCAACAGCGCACCGCCGAATAGAACGGCGGTCAGCGCGCCCACGAACGCACGGCGTTTGACGAGCCCACGCAGACCCAAAGACCTATCGTCGGACATGGCGCATCTCCTCTGTCTTGTCTTTCGTAACGGACCTTGACGAATTCGGTCCGGGTTACATCACGAGACGCGCCGCGGTGCCATGACAAACTGTGCGGTTGGCAGAGTCGCTGCCGAACTATCGACCTACAGCGTATCCCTGCATGCCCCGCGGATTGGCGGCTGCGCGCAAGAGACCATCGTTCGGATTGCGTGACACCGCCGACAATCGTCCAAGCGACCACGGACCGGCGTCGATCACGCGGTGCTTGCGCTGGCGGAGCTCATCCAACGCGGCGGAGCCCAACCTCGATTCGACGACCAATTCGCCCGGTTGCCAGTGGCGCGGATAAAACGAACTTGGAAATGCGGACGAATGCCAGGCGGGCGCATCGATGGCGGCCTGCAGATTCAATCCGCCGACGACGTGGCCGAGCCAGAAGCAAAGCTGCCATTGGTCCTGCTGATCGCCGCCCGGTGTGCCGAATGCGATGTGCGGCTGGCCATCGCGCATCGCGAGCGACGGCGAAAGCGTGATGCGCGGGCGGCGCCCCGGCTTCAAGGCGCTCGGCAGATGGGGATCGAGGCAAAACATCTGCGCGCGGCTTCCCAGGCAAAACCCGAGCGCGGGAATCCATGGGGACGATTGCAGCCAGCCGCCCGAGGGCGTGGCGGAGATCATGTTGCCGCGCGCATCCACCACGTCGATGTGCACCGTATCACCGCGCACCGATCCATCGCGCGCCACCGTGGGATCGCCCAGCGCGCCTGCGAGCGCCACGTTCGCGCGATCCGCGCCCATGGCGAAGGCCGGAAGCGAGGGCGCGCGGCCCTCCGGCGAACCGGGACGGAGCTCGAACGATGCGTGGTCTCCAACGAGGGCACGCCGCTCGGCCGCGTACTCACGCGAGAGCAAGGTCGCCAAGGGGACGGCGGGATCGTCGCCGTACCACGCCTCGCGGTCGGCAAAGGCCAATTTCGCGCACTCGGCGGCGAGGTGCACCGTCTCCGCCGTCGGGACGCCGTTCACGTACCGGAGGCGGTCCGCGAAACCCTCGAGCAACCGCAATTGTTGCCCCAGCACCGGTCCTTGCGTCCACGCGCCGCACTTGACCAAGGTCCACGCGCCAAAGTCGACGCAAAGGGCATCCTCGAAGGACGCTTGCCATGCCGCCATGTCCTCGCCGGTGATGAGGCCCGCGTGGTTTCGCCCCGAGTCGTCGCGAAAGGCCTGACGGCAGAAGGCCTCCACTTCTTCGGCAATGAAGCCTTGCGCCCATGCACGCCGGGCCGCCTCGATCTGGGCCTCGCGGTCGGATCCGGCCGCCTCGGCCTCCACGAGGAGCCGTTCCCATGTATCGGCCAGCACCGTGTTGGCGAAGCGCGTCCCCGCGGCCGGCGCCTGTCCACCGGGCAGCCAATGCGCGGCCGACGTCGGCCAATGCGCGGAGAACAATTCGGAGACGGCCTCGATGGTCTCGGTGATGCGCGGCACGATGGGAAACCCATGCCGCGCGTACGCGAGGGCATACCGCAGGACCTTGCGCAGAGGCTTCGTGCCATAATCGCGCAGGAGGAGCATCCACCCGTCCCACGCCCCAGGCACCGTGGCCGCCAAAAGGCCGCTGCCTGGGATCAAGTCGAGGCCGAGGCTTCGATAGTGCTCGATGGTGGCGCGGGCCGGGGCGACGCCTTGCCCGCAAAGCACGCGCGGCTTCGACTCGCCCTCGGCGAACAACACCGCGGGCACCTCACCGCCGGGCCCATTCAAATGCGGCTCGACCACCTGGAGCACGAAGCCCGCGGCGACCGCGGCATCGAAGGCGTTGCCGCCGTCCTCCAGAACGGCCATTCCCGCCGCCGACGCCAGCCAATGCGTGGAGGCCACCATTCCATGTGTGCCAATGAGCTCGGGACGCGTAGTAAACACGGTTCCCAGCTTAGCGCGCACCCGAAGATTGAACAGGGAGGCGGGGAGGCGGGGAGGGAACCAGCGCGGAGGGCTTTTTTTGGGTTTCCATCGGCTCAGTGGGCCAAGTGAACCCCCAAAAAACTCCCCGTGTCCCCGCCTCCCTGTGAATATTCTTCTTTCTCTACGGCGCGCCGAGCGGGCTCGGGAGGAGCCAGACGTCGTCGGCCTGCACGTAGGCAACACGGTGGCCGAATTGAATCTGGTAATACCGAGTATCGCCTTTGACCACCACGTGATTCGCCGGGTCGAAGGTGGTTGCCCACAGATACTCCGTATCGGCGAACTGACCGAGTGAGTAGCGCTGACCGGCCGGCAGTGAATACTGCAACGGAACGATGGCCTGCGGCGTGATGTTCGAGGGGTAAGCCTCCGCCTCGGGGTACGCGCGACCGAACACGGGAATGGAGTCCTTGCCCTGCTTCGGCGTGACGACGAAACCGATCGCGGGAAGCGCGCTGGGATTGCTCTTCGGGTTGTAGAACCAGCCCTTTTGACCGAGGTACCAAATGGCGGTCCAATCGCCGCTCTGATCGGCCACCGCGTATTGCTGCCCGGTCGAAGCGCGGCTGCCGACGTCCGACACACGCATCGTGCTCACACCGTCCGGCGGATGGAGCGCGACGTCGCGAAGCAGCGGCGCATCCTCCCGCGGCTCGGTGTGGAGCACCACCGACGACGAGCTGCGCGCCGGACACGGATCGGCGGGGTGCTTCGAATCGCACCCGAAGAAGGCCGGCTTGTTGGTCGCATAATTCGGTTTGATCGTCACCAACCCCGAATGCGACCCTCCGGTCGCGCGAAGCGGCGCGCCGAGAAGCTCGAAGTAATGCGCCCAATCCCAGTACGGCCCGGGATCCCAGTGCATGCCCCGCACCGTGGCCGGCGTCGTGCCCTGCACCGTGTCGTGCCCGAGGATGTGCGCGCGGTCGAGCGGAATGCCGTAGCGGAATGCGAGATACCGCACCAACTTCGCCGAGCTGCGGTACAGCGCCTCCGTGTACCAGGTGCCCTGCGCGGCGAATCCCTCATGTTCGAGACCGATGGACTTGGCATTCACGTACCAATTGCCCGCGTGCCAGCCCACGTCCTTGCCTTTCACGTGCTGGGCCACGTGCCCGTCCGAGGAACGCAGCGTGTAATGCCAGCTCACGTAGGTGGGATCCTGCACGAGCTGCAACGCCGTCGGGTAATAGCCCTCGGTGTCGTGAATGACGATGTACGAGATGCGCTGGCTGATCGGGCGATCGGCCAAGTCATGATTGCCATAATCGCCGCCGCCCAAATCTTGATACGGGGCGGGAATCCATTCGCAACCAAGCGATGCCGGACACTCCGCCTCGCCCTCCGCCGTCACGCGCAGGCCGAGCGCATCGAGCTGTGCCTTCTGCGGCTGCACCTCGGTGCGGGCCAGGGCGATCTGCTGCCCGTCGTCGGTGGTGCGCTGCACGCCCTCGGCCATCGTGGCGAATACCTCGTCGGCGAACTGACGCGCCGCCCCGGTATCCGTTGCACCGCTGTAACGTGCCACGGCGCCGTACCAATCCGCCGGATCCGTGCTGCCCGCGCGCGCTTTGCCTGCGGCCACGAGCTCGCGCTGGTATTCGGCGAGCAACGCCGCACCGCCACGGAGATTCTGCTCTGGGTCGCTGCGCAGCGTTTCCTTGTCCACGCCGGTCAGCTTCGCGGCCACATCGGCCGTCTTGAGCGCGGGCATGTCCGCCGGGCTGCCCGTGCGGTCGGCACGGGTCCACGGGCGCGCCTCGTCACCGCGCGGATCATCGGCGCCATCGCCGTGTGAAGACGATTCGACCGCCTCGAGATCCGTCAAATGCATCGGGCCGTAGCCGGCACTGCGACTCGGCTGCCCTGCATTGGTATCCCATCGTGATTCCATATACGAAACCGCGAGCAGCACACTTTCCGGCACACCGTATTCCTGCGATGCGCGGGTGAACGCTTGCTGCCGCGCACCGCTCGATTGGGTGTCAGTCGATTCGGGCAAACCCGCCTGACAACCAAGAGCCAGAACGCAGAGGACCGACCCGTGGACAAGGATTCGTCTCATCGGGTCACCGTACTCGCGAGCTCGACAATTCCGTAGCCTTATTAAAGGGCTGGCCCCATTTAGGCCTCAGCTCTACCGAATGGTTCCGATAAGACCACTTCAGTACCAGCGGCCGGTTTCAAATACGACATAAGACCGATGTGCGGTTCACAATGCGGCACGTAGCATCATTCCAATTGTTCATGCTTGCTAGAATAGAGAATTCGGCGTTCCCTATCCGAAATGGCCACGACACCTCGCGCATTCTCCGTCTCGCTCTGTGTGCTCGCTGCCGTCGCAGCCACGGCATCGTGCTCTCCGGGCGCCGACACTGACATGAATTCCGAAGCCAATGAGGAGAAAGACTCCGTCGAAGCTTTGGCTGCTGCCATTGGCCTCGACAAGGTGATTCCTTCGCCGGTATCCGTTCAATCGAAATCGGGACAAGATTACACACTAACGCAAAACACCGTGGTGTATGCGGATCCCAATTCGCCCGAGGCAGGGCGCGTTGGGGAATATCTGGCAGGGCTCCTTCGCCCCGCAACGGGATATCCGTTCACGGTGCGCCCGGCCAATGGGACACCGAATTCCGGCATCGCGCTCCTTCTCAGCGGTGCGAACAACAGCGTGGGCGCGTCGGGCTACGAGATCGACGTGACGTCGGCTCGCGTGCTGGTGCGCGCCAAGACGGGCGCGGGGCTGTTTGCCGCCGTGCAAACGCTTCGGCAATTGCTACCGGTGGCTATCGAGAGTTCCACGGTCGAAAATGCATCGTGGAAGATCGCCGGCGGGCACATTCTCGATTATCCGCGGCTCGATTACCGCGGGGGCATGCTCGATGTGGCGCGCCACTTCTTCCCCGTGGCCACGGTGAAGCGGTACATCGATCACCTTGCGCGCTACAAGCTCAACTACTTCCATATCCACCTGGCCGACGACCAGGGCTGGCGCATTCAGATCGATTCGTACCCGCGTCTGGCCACGTACGGCGGCAGCACGCAGGTGGGCGGTGGTCCGGGTGGCTATTACACCAAGGCGGAATACACCGATATCGTGAATTACGCGGCAGCGCGCTATATCACGGTGGTGCCGGAGATCGACATGCCGGGACACACCAACGCGGCATTGGCCTCGGTTCCCGCGCTCAATTGCAACAACCAGGCGCCCCCGCTCTACACGGGCACGGACGTCGGGTTTTCCTCGTTCTGCATGGACGCGGCACACCGCGATATCGTCACGAAATTCGTCGACGACGTGGTGCGGGAGCTGGCCGCGCTCACGCCGGGGCCGTACATCCACCTGGGCGGCGACGAGGCGCAAAGCACGCAGGAAGCCGATTACATCGCCTTCGAGAAGCGGGTATTCCCCATCGTGGCCAAATACGGCAAACGCATGGTGGGCTGGCACGAAATCCTCAAGGCCACGCCCGATACCACCGCTCTCCCGCAATACTGGGGAACGACACCCGACGACGCCAACGTGAAGGCGGCGGCGCAGCGCGGAATGAAGTTCCTGGTTTCGGCGGCCAACAAGACGTACTTGGATATGAAGTACAATCCGAACACGCCGCTCGGCCAAGATTGGGCCGGCCTCATCGAAGTGCGCGACGCCTACGACTGGAACCCGGGCGCCTACCTGACCGGCGTCCCGAGCAGCCAAATCGCCGGCTTCGAGGCCCCGCTCTGGACGGAGACCATCACGAAGCTTTCCGACATCGAATACATGATCTTCCCGCGCCTCCCCGCCCTCGCCGAGCGCGGCTGGTCCCCGGCAAGCCGCACATGGAGCGACTTCCGCACCCGCCTCGCCACCCACGGCCCCCGCTGGAAAAAAGCGAAGATCACGTACTACCCCTCGTCCCAGATCGCTTGGCCCTGAGTACGAGAAGAAGAGAATTCACATGAAGGCGGGAAGGCGGGAAGGTTTTTTTTGTTTTCAGTTGGCGCACGAAGCGGACTGAAAACACCAAAAAAAAAGCTTCGCGCTGCCCGTGCAGGTTTCCTTCCCGCCCTACCCCTTCCCGCCCTTCCCGCCTTCATGTCCAATCCTCTTCGAGCGCTAAACGGGGGGCGTGGGTTCGCCGATGAGGGCGGTGACGCGGATGCGGTGCCAGGAGGTGCGGCGGGTGACGACTCGAAAGCGGTAATGCTCGTCCTCGAGGCCGTCGACCAAGGTGCGAAGTTCCTCCGGGGAATAGGCGCGTAGGCACGACGCAAATCCGTCCCACGTGATCATCGCGGGAAGGAGCGGCAGGCCGTAGGTGAGCGCGAGGCGCGACCAGCTTCGCGGTGAGAGAAACGGCATGACGGCGGCGGCGAAGAGAGGTGCGCCGCCGACGATGGCCACCCCTTGGAGCGAGCGCTCGACCATTTCGAAAGACGCAATGGGCTGCCGTGCGCGAGCTGCGGACGCGAAAATAGCGCGGGCCATGGGCGGCCGGAAGTGATGAAGCGCGTTGAAGAGCGTACGCAGACCCACGAGCTGATCGGGTAGCGCCGTCGCATCGATGGGCTCGCGCAGACCGACCATGCGGCCGCGCCGTTGACGTTCGAGTCGATCGAACGCCGCATCGTTCGGGTACTTGTCCGTGAGCACCACGTCGACGCGTATCCCGTGCCGGCGCTCGAGCGCGTCGACGAGGGCCACCGCGGGACCGCCGCTGCCGGAGCAAAGGTCCACGATGCGCTTGGCCGACGTGCCCGCGAGCACCTCGGCGGCGATGCCTGCGGCGCTGTCGAACAGCTGGAGCCATTCCGAAGATGCGCGCAGTACGTCGGTCAGCGTGTTGCGCCACAAGGCGGGGCACCAGTCGTAATCCTCTATCTCAGGAGCGTGGATACGATTCACGGCTTGCCTCCGTTCGCTTTACGAAATACGAAACATGCGTACCATCCAAGGTGTGGACGAGGACACCTCCGAGAATACCGAGTCACCCCACGACCGCGTCAACCGCGAGCTCACCGAGCTCCTGAGTGAGCTTCGCATCGCGCTACCGGGCGTGCAAATGCTCTTTGCCTTCCTTCTCACGGTTCCGTTTCACGAGACCTTCGCCAAGCTGTCCGACTTCCTCCGCGGCGTCTTTTTCTTCACCTTCGTCATGACCACCGTGGCCGGCATCTTCCTGATTGCCCCCTCGTCCAACCATCGCATCGCCTTTCGCGCGCCGGACAAGGAGCGCTTGCTGCTTCGCGCCAATGGCTTTGCCGTCATCGGCATTGCCTTTCTCGCGTTGGCGATTTGTGGTGCCGTGTTCCTCATCTCGGGCATGCTGGTCGGCGAACGATGGGCGCCGTGGATCACGCTCCTCCCCTTTCTGCTCATCGTCGCCACGTGGTACGTCGTGCCGCTTTGGCGGCGTGCACGTGCGCGTGCGCATCGTCCCTCGTGACGGTCACGTGCCGAGCTGCACCGTCACAGCCATGTCACCTGGGCGCGACCGACTCGATCCTACCGTGTATTCCGTAGTGCCCGTCGAACGCTGCCATTTCTATTCGACGGGGAAGATTTTTCGTTGTGCTACGTTTGTTCCCGTCATGAAGCACTTCGTTCAGGCCCTTGCCGACACGCTGGGTCTGGGAAGCTTGCTCGACGAAGTACGGCATCATTTCGGCGGGTACGAGCTTCTCAATCACTGGAAGCAGGGCGAGTTCCACCACGACGTGGTCGTGCGCGTTCCGTCCACAGCGAACGAACATCTCCGCGGGCTCTTGCCCGGGCCGATTCTCGTCATTGCGACCAATTGCAACGGCGGCGTCAAAGAAGTCCTTTGCTTCGGAGAAGTTCCCGAACGGTGGGCTCTCTGGCATTGGCGCTGCCCGCACATCGGCGACTTCACGGGCGACATTCCGCCCGTCTTGGAACGAGCGATCACGGAACATTGGTTCGACCCGTGCGATCTGCTCTCAGCGGACGCACGCAGCGAGCTGAGGCCCGAACATCGACAGCGGCAGCGTGGGGGTGGCTGGGAGATGGCTCCCTCCGCCTGCGCCGGCGTCAGGAATGGCTCTGCGAACGGAGCGTAGAAATGAAATTGTAGAGGCCCACCGAATCGGCAGTCTGCTATTTCCTGTACATGGATATTCGCACTTACAACCGAGAAGCCTGGGACCGCGCCGTCGCCGAGGGCGATCGCTGGACGATACCCGTGAGCCGCGAGGCGATCGCGCGAGCCCGTGAGGGGGATTGGCACATCATCCTCACACCGCGCAAGCCGGTGCCTCGCTCTTGGTTTCCCGTCGAGCTCGAAGGGCTCGACGTTCTCTGCCTCGCATCGGGCGGCGGGCAGCAGGCCCCCATTCTCGCGGCGGCGGGTGCGACCGTCACCGTGTTCGACAACTCGCCCGCGCAACTCGGGCAAGATCGCCTCGTGGCCGAGCGCGAAGGCCTTTCCATTCGCACCGTCGAGGGCGACATGCGCGATCTCTCCGCGCTGGCCGACGCGAGCTTCGACTTGATCTTCCACCCCGTGTCGAACTGTTTCGTCGAAAACGTGCGCCCCGTCTGGCGGGAATGCGCGCGCGTCTTGCGAGCCGGCGGCACGATGCTCGCCGGATTGGCCAACCCGGTGGGATTCTGCTTCGACGTGGATCAGGAGAAAAAGGGCGAGCTCGTCATCCGCTACGGCATCCCCTACTCGGACAAGACGAGCCTCACCGACCAAGAGCGCCGTCGCTACACCGACAAAGGCGAGGCCCTCCAATTCGGGCACACCCTGGAGGATCAAATCGGCGGCCAAATCGACGCCGGCTTCTCCCTTATCGGCTACTACGACGACCTCGCCAGCGAGGGCGAACTCGTGGCGAAATACATGCCCACCTTCTTCGCCACCCGCGCCCGCAAAAACGCTTAGGCTATTGGCGCGATTCTCGTCAAGGAAGAAGGAAACCGCCAGGACGCCACGAGAGAATCGCCAGGATCGCCAGGGGAACCAACGATAAACCCTCATTCTGGTTTTATTGTTGGTTCATCTGGCAACCCTGGCGTCTTGGCGGTTTCCTTCTTCTCTTCGTGAAAGCTCGCTCGGGGGATTAGAGATACTGATACCCGCGCATGTTGCTGAGCAGTAGATAACAGTCTTGCAAGGAGCCCGAGCTGTCGCCGAGTGAGCGGTAGATACCCCACTTGGGTCGAACGCGATCGCCAAGCCACAGATCGACGCCGGTCTTCTTCGTATCAATCACCGTGGTGCTGCCATCGCGAACGACCCAGCGCACGGAGCCGCTCGACCCATCGCCAATTTTGAACTCCAGGTCCGTGTCGATCCACTTGTTCTGGAGCGGCGCTAAATCGATGGCGCCCACGAGGACGTCGCGTTCGATGACCTTGACCTCGATTTTCGGCGTGCTGCCGTGGCGGCGTAGCGACATCACCAGGATGGGGCTCGTCCCGTTGCCCGGCATTTTCAGCTGCATGATGTGCGAGAAGGAGGTCGTCGCTTTCAGGGAGCTCGGAATGTAGAGCGACCAGGAAAGCTTCCATGTCTCGCCCAAATTCATGTCGATGATGCTGCCGCTCGAGGTGCGCATTCCCTTCACCTCTTGGCGCTGTCGATCCGTGGCGGTATCCCGATCGACCATGTGCATGTTGAAACGGTAATCGTTGCCCGAGACGAAGATGTGCGGCTGGCCAGCGGAATGTGAATTCGCCCTATCGTCCTCGATGCCTTCGAACCCCTTCAGGCCATCTCGGTTTGCCGCTGGGCTCCACTTCAGTTGCCACGATGCCGCCGTTTCTGCCGGCGCGGTGGATTCCAGGTTCTCATCGTCCGCGACGTCGCTTCCGCTGCAGGAAAGCGACATGCATGCCGCGATGACCGCCCCAATGAGCCGCCGCCTTTTCGAGCCGTCGTGCATGGGTTTCTCCGTTCGCTGCGCTTCGATTCGCGAAGTCTAGAGATGAACATACGACAAATGATACCGGTGTCACGACCTAAATCAAATCGATTTACGGCAATCCCCAATAGCGCGTCGCGTTATTACCGGCCGGTTCGATCGTGAGATCAGGCGTCGTTCCGCGTGGGACGATGGCTACATCGGCACCGCGCGCGAGCGAAAGCTCCAAGGTGCCGTCGCCTTGCTGTTTCCACGGAACAGGCTTGCCATCGGGCAACGAGCGCACGTCATGAGGCCCCGCAAGATCGCCCGGGTGCACGCGGCAAGGTTCGCCGGCGAGGCTCTTGATTCGAATGAACTGCGCTTTACCGCCACGCCGCACGGCACTCACCAGGAATGCGCCCTCCGTCCGCACGTCGTGCAACGTCACATTGGACCATGCCGCAGGAACGGCCGGAAAAACCCGCACCGTTCCGCCCCAGCTCTGCACGAGCATATCGTGCATCGTCTGAGCCCCCGAGAGCGGCGTCTCGATGACCGGCCCCGATTCTTTGTACATGGTATTCGGCTGCACGTATTTATCGAGCAAGGTCTCGAGCTGCCCCCGCGCCTTGTCGCCGTTACGAAGAATCGCATACATCGAACCCGAGCCCGTGAACGTGTATCCCTGCAGGGCGCCGGTGTACCCGAGCCAATGATCCATCGACTTGGTCAGCGCATCGCGGTTTGCGGCGCTGTTGGTCACATCCAGCTGGTACAAGGGATAAAACCATAGCAAATGCGAATAATGGCGATGGGACGACGTCAATTGCACGTCGGCACCGATCCAGAAACCGTTGGTGGCATCCTGCGGCGGCGTCACCAGATGATCGCGCACGTCCTGCCACGTGGAAAC
This sequence comes from Sorangiineae bacterium MSr12523, assembly GCA_037157775.1. Classification (NCBI taxonomy): domain Bacteria; kingdom Pseudomonadati; phylum Myxococcota; class Myxococcia; order Myxococcales; family Pendulisporaceae; genus Pendulispora; species Pendulispora brunnea. Next base: position 240,015 of record CP089982.1, on the reverse strand, counting down.
CAACGGATCGTTCAGTCCGAGTCGTTCGTTCGCCGAAAGCAGCGTGTTGCACGCCCAGTAAATGAGGGCCAAATCGTAATTGCAGTCCGAGGTCGACGCGTACTCCGGCGAAAACGTCTTTGGTAGGTGGTACACGCCCGAGGCATCCTTGGTCAAAAAGTGCAGATAGAAATTCACGGCCCGGCGCAAGAGCGGAAAGACCAATTGGCGCAACACGTTGTCGTCCATATCGTGGCGGTACGTCAGCCACGCGTTGTGCAGAGCCCAAACCAGGTTGCCCACCTCGGGATCGCCGCTGCTGCCTGGCAGGGCCACGGTGGACGTTTCCAGGTTTTCCTGGCTGGTGCGAGCCATGCCCATCGAATCGCCGCGGTACGCCTCGGGGAGGTTGGACACGAGGCTCTCGCGGTACCGATCGAGCGATGCCGTAAGGGAGTCGAGCTCGCGGTGACTGGTCGCATTGATCAACCAATATTCGAGCTGCACGTTGAGGTTCCACCACACGCCGGGCCACGGTGTTTTCTCGAGCCAAGGCCCCGTAGTGCTGAGCACGGGCCGATCGCGGCGGGTGGCACTCGCCATTTTGTAGAGTTGAATCCAGTAGAAGCTTTCGAGCCGTGTGTCGGACATCGAGACGAAGCTCTTGGGATAGAAGTCGTGCCACCACCTACGGTGCTCTGTGCGAATCGTCCCCTCCCCCGCCGCCGAAGCATCGGCCAGCGTCTTCGCGGCCACCGTCCCCGCGTCGTTCGCAGGATACGAATGGGCCACGGTCGCCATCAAGGTGCGCGTTTTCCCATCGGACTCGGTCGTCGTCTGCCACCTCGTGACGGTCTGTCCGCCGCCGACCAGGTTCTGCGTGCACGCACCATCGTTTCCGCTGCTGCTCACCACCGGCGCCGGATTCGTCTGCAATCCATCGGGGGCCGGCTTGAAATCGAGCCGCGGGCTGCGCGCGGCCGCAGGTGAAAACGTCCATGCCACGCGCTCCGAGCCGGACTTCACACGAAGGGATGCGACCAACACGTCCCGTTTTCCATGCACGTAGGCGCGCACGGAAAGCACACCCTTGGTCGTCGTGATCGTGCCGGAGAGCTCGGAGTTCCACAGCGAAAGGCGCAGGTCCACATCCGTGACGTCGCCCGCGGTATCGAGCACGAGCTCCCCGATGGGCAATCGCGCATTGCCAAATAGCGTGCCACCCGTTCCCTGGTGATCGCGCACGCGGTTGTCACCAAGCTTGAACGAAAGCCGTTTCGCCGTTCCGGTCTGGTACACGGAGGCTCCAAGCCCGCCATTTCCGAGAAAGGGCGCTTGGTAAAAGCTGGTTGGCACCGAAGCCCACACCGGGTCGAGCCCACCGAGGTACTCGGACCACGCCGCGTCCGTGTTCATCGTATTTTGGAGCGACCATGCGCTCGGTTTTCCTAATTCGATATCGGTCGAGGTGCTCGATTCCGACGCAGGATCCGACGGGACGTCACACGCAATGACCCAGGTGACGGATGCTGCCAAAAGCCGCCCACACCATCGCTTCATGGAATCCTCCCTTCGAGGGCCGCCCGCCGCTCGATCATGATGCTCGTTCGCTGGGATTAGTAAAGTAGCTTAACGAATGCAAGCGTGCCCGACGTGACGCGGAGCGACGCGACCGCGTCATCTTTCGGGATGCGCCCTTGCAGGACGCACCGTAAGCTCAATCGATGGGCAACCGTGTGCAGGAGCCGCGCGAACACGAACAACGTGAAGAACCTGAAGAACCTGAGTGGGTGACGCTGCGGACCTTCGACGATCAGATTTCCGCAGAGATGATGCTGAACTTCCTGCGCGATCACGACATTACGGTGACGGTGCTTGGAAACAGCGTCGCCACGACGATGCTCAATCGCTTCAATACAGTGCTGGACATCCGGTTGGCAGTGCCCCGGGACGAGCTCGAGCAAGCGCGGGAGGCCCTGCAAGGCTTCGAGCCCGAGGGCGAGTTGGAGCAGCTGCCATTTCGCGGTCCCGCGCCTCGGGCGAAGACAGGTGGCGACGAGGAGGACGACGACACGCCGATTCGCCGGCGGTATCGGCGTGCGGCCTTTGCGCTCGCGTGGCTACTTCCCTTTGGGAGCGGGCACTTTTACGCGCAGCACTCGGCCGCCGGCGTGGTGTTTGCGACGGCCATCGTGGGCAATACCTTGCTCATGATGGCCACCGGCAACTCGAACGTCGGGGCTCTGACCTTGCTGTTCGTTGCGGCGGACGCCATCACCGCGCCGTTCGCAGTGGCGCGCTACAATGCCAACCGCGTGCCGACAGCCTCCGCGCAAATCAAAAGGGCCCTGTTCACGCTGCTGGCGGCGTGGGCGCTCGCCATCATTCACGACCGTTTTTTCGAATCTTATACGTGACCACCGGGCGAAGGGTGGCGAGCACGCGGCAAGCTCCCGCGTCGACGAGATCGGCCACGACGCGGTCGATGCGCTTGTAGGCATCGGGCGCCTCTTCGAAAAGGAGGTCCTTGTCGTCGCACACCACGAAGCCTCCCAGGTCGGTGCGCAGGAGCTCGCCCGCGCGGAAGCGATCGCGCATGCGGGCGCGCGCATCGCTGCGGGTCCACTTGCGGCCCGCGCCGTGCGCGAGCGAGTGGCCCGAGCTGACGCCGTCGCCGGTGGGCTCCACGAGGTACGTCAAGGTGCCGCGCGATCCGGGAATGGCGACGGGCCCTTGGTCATGCGGGGCCGCGCCTTTGCGATGAAGCCACCCGCCGTCGTGCGGGGTGACGGCATTGTGGCAAACATCGAGCACGGGGTGAAGGTCGGCGCCGACGGATTCCGCAAATCGGTGCGCGATGAGGGCGCGGTTGGCACGCCCCCACATGACGGCGCGGTCGTGCGCGCGCAAGTAATCGCGCCCCGCGGTGCTGTCCACCTCGAGTCCCTTGGCGCCGTAAATGGCAACATGGGCGCGCAAAATCGATTCGCCGAGGCCGCGCGAGCCGCTGTGCACGAGCAGAACGAGCGACTTCTTTTCGATGCCCAGGGGGTGGACTGCCGATGGCTCGGCGAGCTCGTGCACCGCTTGGAGCTCGGCAAAGTGATTTCCTCCGCCAATGGTGCCGAGTGCATCGACGAACGAGGGATCGACGACGCCACGATCGCGCAGCCACGCCTCGGCGTCACCTTCCCATGTTCCTTCGAGGCCGCGAAGCCGTTTGGCGAGGCGTTCGGCATTTAGCTTCGAGCCGGGTAGCTCGAGGCGGAAGAGTGCCATGCCGCAGCCGATATCGCTTCCGACCAAGTGCGGATAGACGATCCCATCGACCAAAATGGCCGCCCCGATGGGGTGCCCTTTGCCCGGGTGCAAATCGGGCATGCCCACCGCCCATCGCACGCCGGCGAGTCCACTGGTGGTGCGAAGCTGCCGCTCGGCCTCCCCCTCGATCCAGCTGGAGGGCGAAGCCACGATGTGCGCACGTTCATCGATTCGAATCATGTCGTTTCTTGCGCTTCCGAAGTGGTGCCAATTTGAGGATGCCGCTCCGCGGGCATACGTAAAATTGAAATTGCATACCGAAGCTCGTCAGCGGACAATCGCCCTCGCCGTACTGCGCTGCCCCACACAATGAGGGGCACGCGCACCGTGGTGCAAGAAAGGCCGCCGGCAAAGGTGGTTGCGACATATGTCTTTCGACACGAATGGCACATTGGCGTCGAGAAACGCCCGTTCGCCCCGCTACGAACTCGAGTGAAAGTCCCGGTTCGAGCCATCGCACACATCGCCAACACGCGCTGCATACCGCCATGAACATGAGGCGGACATGGGGTGGCGCGGCTTCCGGCGAGGGGAGCTACCTTAGATCCGTTAATGTAGTCGCAGCCGGCATCCGGCGGACCCTACAAACTCGGTTTTGAAATCACTGGCAGCGCATGGCGAGTCGCGGATACTTAAGGCAGTCGCGAATGAAATGCAAGTAGCCTTCTACGCAATTTCCATTCGGCCCTGGCGCAGGGCGCGGACGACGGCAATCGCTTCTTCACGCGAATCGTAGAGGTGTGAAGGCATGTGCAGCCTCATGCTGCGGAGCCGGGCACCGGTGCGCGCGAGTGGGTCACCCCCGAAGCGGACGATGGTGACCGCGCACTCGTTCAGCACGCGTTTGACCTGCTGCACGTAAAAGTCGTTCAGGTTCAGGTTGAGCGAGAAGTTCGTGTAATCCACCACGAAGTACACCCGCCGGCCCCCGCACTCCGAACGCCACACCTGCAAAGCGCGGTCGAATCCCTTCTCGACCTGGGAGCGCGTTTCCAAGTGAAACCCTTTCGGAAAGCTCACGAAAAGGATCTCTTCCTCCGGATCGTAAAGGTGGTGGCCGCGAAGTGACACCGCATCCTCGGAAGCATCGGCCGCTGCCCGAAGACGCTTGAACGTCGTTTTTGGATCCTTCTCCACGTCCCACCCCTATCCAACACACCAAGCGATGTAAGGATCGTCCCTCCGCACCAGACGTGCGTCAACCTGATCCCGCACGAAGAAAACGCTGAAAGGCACCTATCGCGCGTTCGAGCTGGTCATCGTCGATACCATGGTGAAGGACCGCGCGCAGCCGAGCCGCAGTGGCCCCTACGAGGATTCCTTCCTGACGCAGACCTGCCACAAGACGTTCGATGCGTCCGTCCGCACGTTTCGACGTGAGGACAACGATGTTGGAGCGCGGTGCTACCACGCTGATTTCCGGTGCATTGACCGCGGTAATCCCGTCGGCCAACCGGCGCGCGCGGGCGTGATCCTCGGCCAGGCGTTCCACCATCGTATCGAGCGCAACCTGGCAGGCTGCCGCGATGACGCCCGCCTGCCTCATCCCACCGCCAATCATTTTGCGAATGCGCCGGGCGCGATGGATGAAATCGGCCGGCCCCACGAGCATCGAACCGACAGGAGCCGCAAGCCCTTTGGAAAAGCACACCTGCACGCTATCCACTGATTCCACCAGTGAGCGAGCACTGACGCCCAGGGCTATCGCCGCATTGAAGAGGCGCGCGCCATCGATGTGGACGGGAATGGATCGCGCATGCGCGAGATCCGCAAACCGAGCGATGGCCGCCGCGTCGAGCACGGCACCGCCGCATCGATTCTGTGTGTTCTCGAGGGTGAGCAACCCCGCCGGCGCAATGTGAGGATCGTCCGGGCTCTCGAGCGCCGTCGTGAGTTCGTCGATGTCGAGTCCGCCGTCGTCCGTGTTTTGAATCGGGTGGAGTACCAGCCCGCCCAACACGGAGGCCCCTCCCGCCTCGGAGCGGTACACGTGGCTTTCGTTCCCCGCGATGACGCGCGCGCCGCGGACACCATGCGTGAGGATGGCGCACAGGTTCCCCATGGTGCCGGTCGTGACGAAAAGCCCCGCCTCTTTGCCAAGGAGCTCCGCCGTGTGCCGTTCGAGCCGATTGACGGTGGGATCTTCGCCGTACACGTCGTCGCCCAGTTCGGCGCGCAGCATGGCCTCTTTCATGGCCTGTGTGGGAAGGGTCACCGTATCGCTTCGCAGGTCGATCATCGCGTTCTCCTCGCACCCAATGGGTAGCATCTTCGCACAGCAGCGCTTGCGATTTGTTTTCGCGGCTCGCGTGCGTGAAACTCACAGCATGAACGCTCTTCCGTCGCTACACGCGTTGCACTGTTTCGACGTGGCATCGCGCTCGACGAGTTTCACCGAGGCCGCGCGCACCTTGCATCTTACCCACGGCGCCATCAGCCGGCAGATTCGGGCTTTGGAAACGGCGCTGGGCGTCCGCCTCTTCGTCCGCGGCGGGCGACAGGTGTCGTTGACTGCGGAGGGGACCGCGCTCAAGCAGATCACCGAGCGCGCCTTCGGCATTTTGCACGAGGGTATCGCCGAGATGCAGCGCCGGCACGAGCGCCCGCTGGTTCTCTCGTGCGAGCCGACCCTCGCGCTTCAATGGCTCATTCCGCGACTTTCGGGCCTTTACGAGGCGCACCCGGACCTCGTCGTCCACATCGAATCGAGCGGCGGACCCATCGATTTCGCGCGCGCAGGCGTCGACTTGGCCATCCGGCGCCAAGATTTTCCCATCGCGCCGGGCATTGCGTGTGAGCCACTGATGGACGAGTGGCTCGGTCCCGTATGCAGCCCGGGGTATGCAAAAAGTCTCCGAGGCAAGCACGCCTTGGGGGCCGTCACGTTGCTGCACACCCGCACGCGCCCCCACGCCTTCCGCGATTGGTCGAAAGCCACCTCGCACCGGCTGCGCGCGAAGCGCCAACTCACCTTCGACCATTTTTCCCTCAGCCTTCAATCGGCCATCGCCGGCCTAGGCCTCGCCATCGGGCCCTTTCCCCTCGTCGCCGATGCGCTGAAAACGAACCAACTCGTGGCCCCCTTCGGGTTCGTGCGCGGCGATGTCGGGTATGTCGTTCTCTCGCCCGCGCACCACGAAACCGATCTGCGGCTCCAGGTCCTAGGAGGCTGGCTGCGTTCGCAGGCCGGGGAGCTACAACCAAGCGGCGTAGGCAAGGTCCGTCGCCGCTGAGCAGAGAACACGAAGTTCTCACCCGATTTGCCATTTATCCAACCTCGACGGTCGTCTCGAATTGTGCACAGATTCGGACCTAGGAGGCTTTGGAACGAGTGACTGGCGCAAAAAGCGACGGCATGGCTCGCATTCGAACCGCGATTCAACGCGTATCGCGCTGGATGAATACGCACGGGGCGCCGTTGCTGGTGGAGAATCTGGCCCCGGGTGCGACCGCCGAGCGTCTCGCGCAAGCCGAAACGGAGTTCGGCGTTGCCTTGCCTGCCGACCTGCGCGCGCTTTGGTCTCTGCACGACGGACAACGCGAACAGCACGCGAATGGCTTCATCGAAATCTACAATTTGCTCTCGGTGGAATGGGCACTCGTCCAACGCGAGACTGTCCTCGCGGGCATCGAATTTGCGCGCGAGTCTCCGGATTGGTGGAAAGAATCCGGCGGCACGGAGGAGGAGCTCCTCTCGGATCATTGGCTGCCCTTTGCGGCGCAAGATTCCGACTCGCTCGTGGTGCACGGACTGACAGGCCGTGTGTTCCAATGCGACCATGACGACTCGCCCAAGCTTCTCGCGCCCTCACTTGGCCAGTGGTTCGAACGATTCGCGGCCCAGGTGGAGGCCGATGACTACGCCGTCGAAGAGGGCTTTGGCGATTATTATCTGGAGCGCCGCGATCGTGAGGCGGAGCATCGAGCCGAACTCCGGCAGCAGCAGGAAGCGGCGCACCAGCGAATGCGGCGAGAGGTCCCCATCCTCGACCAGTTTCGCGTGGCCATCTCGAACAAGGACGCGGAGCGCTGCATCGAAGTTTTGCAAGACGCGGGCGACGACTTCAATGGCGCGGTGGAGCTTCTTTTCAAGGACGATCTCGAGACGACGTTCGTGGCGAGCGCGCTGCGCCCCTTTTTGAATGCGGTGACCACGCTCACCCCGGATCAATGGGTCGATGTCGCCGTCGGGGGAGCGCTCCTCGGCAACCACGCGATTCGCGATATTGCCGCATCCCACGCAACCGAACTTTCCGCCTCCCGCTTGAAGCAGCTCGAGAAGGCGATGGCAGCGGCGTCGTCCCCGCTGGAGCACGACGCGATGGAAAGCGTGCTCCAAAAATTGCGCGCCATGCAACCCGCCGATCCCCCTCCCAACGAGGGACAGGGCAACTGGCTATCGCGACTGTTCAAAAAGCGGCCGCCGAAAGCGTGAACGGGCGGGTACGATACAATCGAATAAATGCGTCTCCATCTGTATCGCCTCCATACCGAAACGCGGCGAGCGATCTCATTTGCTAGCTTCCAACGCCCGATCGCTCGCTCTTCCCTTCCGAGGCAGCCACGATTGCTTCCGCAGCGGCCGGCGCGAGCCCGCATAGGAGAATACCGCCGTTGTCCGGCATGACCCAGCACGCGATGATGCGCTTTGGGATTCTCACCGCAACGATGCCGGCAGCTGCCGCAAGGATCAAGGCAAACCCAGGCCAGACGGCACCGATGGACAGTGCCATCGCGCCAAGCAGAATGCCGATCAGTCCTATGTTGCGGCCAACGATACCGTTGCGCCACCGCGCATCGCATGATGCGCACAAAGGCAGATTGAGCCCGAAACGAGTCCGAACGTGGGCTCCGACGGCCATGAGAGCAATCCCGCCGACCAACACCGGCCGCACGTACCAGATAAAAGGGGCGGCCGCGGCGAGGGCGACGAGGAGGCCCAAAAAGGCAAGGTCGACAGGGCGCGCCCGTCGTCGTGTCGCCGGCCCGTTCGTGGTTCCATTGAGGGGTACATATCGGCGCTGCACGGTCACCCCAGTCGTGGCTCCGCATTTGACGCAAACGCACGGCAGCGCATCCATCGATGGTCCCATCACGGCCCGTGCGCCGCTGTAGCCTTGCATGGATTTTTCAGCGGCGTGCGGTGTTGGCAGGTGGGCGGAGGGCGGCGCGTACGGATTCATCCATCCTTCTACCGTCGACACGGCTTCGTTCTCCCCACCGGATCGTGCGATGGCACACCGCACACATGGGTCTTTCCCAATCACTCTTGACCAATTCGTCGCGCAGGCTCATATTGCCCCGACCATGCGCCGTTTCGACCTTCTCGACTCGTCATCTTCATCACGTTTGGACTCATCCGAGTCACAGGCGGATGGGTGCGTTCGAGAGGGACACACGGAATAGGGCAAAACGAAGCGAGTAGGAAGCTCGCAGCCCTGAACGAGACCCCCTCCGGCACCCCGCCCGAGGGGGTTTTCGCGTTTGTGCGCTTTTCAACTTGGGTCATGCCCGGCCCAACACCAACAGGAGAAGACCAATGGGCAAGATGCATCTCAATGTCGGTACCATCGGACACGTTGACCACGGGAAAACCACGCTGACGAGCGCGATCACCAAGGTGATGGCCGCTCTGCACGGCGGGCGTGCGCGCTCGCTCGAGCAGATCGACAGCGCGCCGGAAGAGCGGATGCGCGGCATCACCATCAACCTCGCGCACGTGGAGTACGAGTCGATGACGCGCCACTATGCGCACATCGACTGCCCGGGTCACGCCGATTACGTGAAAAACATGATCACCGGTGCGTCGCAGATGGATGGCGCGATCGTGCTCGTCGACGGCTCGCAAGGGGCGCAAGAGCAGACGCGCGAGCACGTTTTGCTGGCGAGGCAGGTGGGCGTGAAGCACGTCGTCGTGTTCGTGAACAAGACCGATATCGCGGATCCCGAGCTGCTCGAGCTCGTCGTCCTCGAGGTGCAAGATCTCCTCGCGGCACACGGGTACGAGGGCTCGCCGATCATCAAAGGCTCCGCGCTCCAGGCCATTCAGGCCGTGGACGAGGGCCAGCACGACGATGCACGCACCGCGGCCATCCGCGAGCTCGTGCATGCCATGGACACACATTTTCCCGACCCGCAGCGCGATTTCGCGGCGCCGTTTCTCTTGCCCATCGAGGACGTATTCACCATCGAAGGGCGCGGCACCGTCGTCACCGGGCGTGTCGATCGCGGTATTCTCCCCGTCGGCGCGACCGTCGAAATCATTGGCCTCACCGACGAGGGCAAACCCCGCGTCGTGGTGGTCACCGGCATCCAGTCGTTCCACAAGGACCGGCCGGAGGCCCGCGCGGGCGAAAACGTCGGGCTGCTCCTCCGGGGCGTCAAGCGCGACGAGGTCGTCCGCGGCCAAGTCGTGTCCATTCCCGGCTCCATCCGGCCTCATATCGAGGGTGAGGCGGAGCTGTACATTCTTACTGCGAAGGAGGGCGGCCGGCACACCCCGTTCGGTACGGGCTATATGCCGCAGTTCTTCTTCGGTACCACCGACGTCACCGGCATGATCGACGTGCCCGGCGACATCGCGCAGCCCGGCGACCATACGCGGGTGAGCTTTCGCCTGCAGCATGCCATCGCCGTCGAACCGGGCATGCGGTTTTCGCTCCGCGAGGGGAAGAAGACCGTGGGCGCCGGTGTCGTCCTCACCGTGCGGTGAGACGCTGCTGAAAGGCCGAAAACTCGATGCCGAAGCGCGCCAGGTATTTCCGTAAACGATCCGAATCGTTCACGCTGGTGCGCTCGGCACGCGAGTGGGCGAAAAGCTCGCGGCCCGCCTCCGACAGCGAGCGAGTCCCCGCGCACACGGCAAGCACGTCCTCGAGCTGCACGCGATCGAACCGATCCAGATGCGCCGCCCGTTCGGCACCGAGGGCGCGCGCGATCAGCTCCTTTTCATCGCCGGCGCCGTTGCCCGGGCTGGCTCCGTCCGAGCCGCCTGCCCGCAGCCGCTCGATCTCGTCGGCCACCACGCGCTCGGTGATGCGGCCGCCATCGGCCAACGTGGCCATGCGCGTGACCGCTGCATCGAAGTCGCGAAAATTGCCCGGCCACGTCCATTTCGAAGCAAACCGCAAAAAGCGCTCACGCGCCTCCTTGCTCATGGTGATGTTCACGCGAAGGCTCGCGGAAATTTGCTCGAGCTCGAAATCGAGATTCGGCGGAATGTCCTCGGTCCGCTCGTGCAGGGCCGGGAGACGGAAGGTCCACAAATTGATGCGTGCGAAAAGATCGTCGCGAAATTGGCCTCCCGCAATGCGCGCGCGCAAATCGCGATTGGTCCCCGTGATGAGCTGAAAATCGCTGGTGACCTCCCGATCCGAGCCCATGGGATAGAACACCTTTTCCTCGATGGCGCGGAGAAGCATCGCCTGCTCGTCGGCACCGAGCTCGCCCACCTCGTCCAAAAAGAGAACACCTTGATGCGCCTTGCGCAGCAAACCGGGGCGGTTGGCGACGGCGCCGGTAAACGCCCCTTTGACGTGGCCGAACAGAGCGCTCATGGCCGCATCCCCGCGCAAGGTTGCGCAGTTGACCTCGGCGAACTCGCCGGTCACCTGCCTTCGTGCCTTTTTCAGCTCGAAGATGCGCCGTGCGAGCTTGCTCTTGCCCGCCCCCGTCGGCCCCGTAAGCAAAATGGGCGCGCGCGAACCGATGGCCACCTGCTCGATGCGCTCGATCAATTCGTTGAAAGCGCGGTTGCGCGTGTCGATTCCCGATTTGAGAAACGACTGCCCCGACGCTTTTTCTTTCTGAAAGCGCGACCCGAGCCGGTCGTACTTGGACAAATCGAGATCGATGATCGCGTACGTGCCGGGGCTCGCGTCCTTGCCGTCCTTTCGCTTCCCGGGCGACGTTTGGAGGAGTCGCGCCGGGAAATAGCGCGACTCCGTCAAAAGAAAGAGACATATCTGCGCGACGTGCGTGCCCGTGGTGATGTGGACCAGGTAATCTTCCTTGTCCGTGTCGAAGGGGTACGCCCGTGCAAAGTCGTGCAAGGTACCGTAGACGCGCTCGAAGTCCCACGCATCCTCGAAGTTCACGATGTGCCCGACCACCTTCGTCTCTGGCGAAGCATGGCGAATATCCGTGATCACCGTGTCCGAGAGATCGTAACTCTCCTTGCCGTACAGGAGCTCGAGCCGATCGATGAGCAGGTCCTCGTGCTGGGTAAGGGCCACCGTCGGGCGCCAGCGATCCCAGCGGCCATTTCCGCGGCCGCGGTCGAGCGTGCTGCCCAAAAGGGTGATGACGACGAGCTTTTTCCGGTCCATGGCCTTCCTATCCGAACGTATCATCTTTATTCAAAGAGATAACCAGGCGGAACGGATTTTCGGCCGTTTCGCAGGCGGCACCAATCGTGCTTATTCATGAAGCATGACGACCAACGCCAACGAGAAGGGACACGTAACCTTGGAAACGAACGGCACGCCGATCAAGGCGTGGACCGTCGGGGTTCCTTTCGAGGCGGAGGCGGAAGCCCAGCTTCGGCGCGTGGCGGAGCTTCCCTTCATCCACAAGTGGGTCGCCGTCATGCCGGACGTGCACGCGGGGATCGGCGCGACGGTTGGAAGCGTGATTGCGACCAAAGGCGCGATCATTCCGGCGGCGGTGGGTGTGGACATCGGCTGTGGAATGATGGCGACGCGCACGACATTGCGCGCGTCCGACCTGCCCGACAATTTGCGCGAGCTGCGCACGGCCATCGAAGCGGCGGTTCCGCATGGGCGCACGAACAACGGAGGCCCCGGCGACCGCGGTGCATGGGGACACCTGCCCGCGGACGTGACCGAAGCATGGGGCGCGCTCGACGAGGGCTACAAGTGGCTCACGGACAAGTACCCCAAGCTGGATCGCGGCGCGTCGGCGAACCATCTTGGAACGCTGGGTACGGGAAACCATTTCATCGAGGTGTGCCTGGACGAGGCCGACCACGTCTGGTTCATGCTGCACTCCGGCTCGCGCGGTGTGGGAAACCGCATCGGAAGCTTCTTCATCGAGCTGGCGAAGAAGGATATGCGCACCTGGCTGGTGAATCTGCCGGACGAAAACCTGGCCTACCTGCCCGAGGGTACGGAGCACTATGGCGATTATTGGAAGGCGGTGAGCTGGGCGCAGAAATTCGCGGCCACGAACCGTGAGCTGATGATGAAGGCCGTGGTGCGCGCTGCGCGTGGGAGCAACCTGCCGCCCTTCGAGCTCACCGACGTGGCGGTGAATTGCCACCACAATTACGTGGCACGCGAACACCATTACGGTGCCGACGTGCTGGTGACCCGCAAGGGCGCGGTGCGCGCGGCGGAGGGCGATCTGGGCATCATCCCGGGAAGCATGGGGGCGCGCTCGTTCATCGTGCGCGGAAAAGGAAACCGCGAGAGCTTTCACTCGTGCAGCCACGGTGCGGGCCGCAAAATGTCGCGCACGGCCGCGAAAAAGGCCTTCACCGTGAAAGACCACGAGGAGGCGACCAAGGGCATCGAATGCCGCAAAGACGCGGACGTCATCGACGAGACGCCCGCCGCTTACAAATCGATCGACGACGTGATGCACGCACAGCGCGAGCTCGTCGACATCGTGCATACGCTTCGACAAGTCGTATGCGTCAAGGGATAGAGACAATGCTTACCATCGATGGATCCATGGGAGAGGGCGGCGGCCAGCTTTTGCGCTCCTCGCTCGCCCTCTCGCTTCTTACGTCCACGCCTTTCCAGATAACGAAGATTCGTGCGGGGCGCGCGCGGCCGGGTCTCATGCGCCAGCACCTGGCGGCCGTGCATGCGGCCACGGAGATCGGTCGCGCGCGCACCGAGGGGGCGGCAATGGGCTCCACCGAGCTCACGTTCCACCCGAATGGCATTCACTCGGGCGATTACACATTTGCCATTGGTGGTGCGGGAAGCACGACACTCGTATTTCAGACGATTCTCCTGCCATTGCTCCTCGGCGGCAAGGCGCCATCGACGCTCACGTTCGAGGGCGGGACGCACAACCCCATGGCGCCGCCATTCGACTTCCTCGAGCGGACGTTCTTACCGGTTCTTGCGACCTTGGGCGCTCGGGTCGATATCCGTCTCGAGCGGCACGGGTTTTACCCTGCGGGCGGTGGTGTGTGGACGGCAACCGTGCATCCGACGACGGAGCTCGCGCACCTCGAGTTATTGCACCGGGGTGAGGTGCGCGCGCGCCACGCGACCGCCTTGATCGCGCAGATTGCACCGGCCATAGCGCTGCGCGAGCTGGATACGCTTTGCAACTTGCTCTCGTGGGAGCGCGAAGACTCGAAGCCAACCGTGGTGCGCCACTCGCACGGTCCCGGAAACGCGCTGCTCGCAACCATCGCGTGCGATCACGTCATCGAGGTGATCACCGGCTTCGGCGAACGCGGCGTCCGCGCCGAAACCGTAGCCGAAGGTGTCGCCCGCGAAGTCGCGCGCTACCTCGCAGCCAACGTCCCCGTGGGCGAGCACCTCGCCGATCAGCTGCTTCTCCCCATGGCCCTCGGCGCCGGCGGAACCATCCGCACCGTAAAGCCGTCGATGCATTGCCTCACGCAAATCGAATTGGTGAAGATGTTCCTCGGGCTCTCGATCCGCACAACGGAGGAAGCCCCCGACGTGTGGCGCATCGACGTGCCCTCGGTCGTGGCGTCGCGAAAATCGTGACGGCCGCGCAGTTGCACGCGTCGCGGAAATCGAAGAGAGAAGAGCGAACCAAGGCTGACCCCCAAGTCTGCCTTTTGAAAGGACGCTTTTCTTGAACCATTCATTCTCTCATCGCGCGGCGGGATCGCTCGTCGCGTGCTTACTCTCGACACTCACATTCGCTTGCAGTGCGCCCTCGAACGCGGACGTCGACGGCGACGTCGACGAGAGCGCATCCTCCTCACTGGAGCTTGGCCCGTCCCATCTTCGCTTTCAGGACTACTGTGAAAACGCCACCTCGCTACCGGCGTCCACCAAAGCCACGGTCGACGCGCTCCTGGCAAAGGTTCAAACAGAGGATTGTGCCGTCGCCCAAACGAAACTCGAAGGCATGACGACCCTCGAGTTTTTCAGCTCCGGACCGCGGGTGGGCGACCTCGCGCCGCTCGCGACACTCAGGCAACTGACATCGCTCACGCTCGCGGAGCAAAAGCTCGAAGACCTCCGACCCCTCGCACGCCTCGTGAACCTCGAGACCCTCAGGATTTACGCGAACGATGCTACGACGACGACACCGTGGGGAGCCTGCCCCATCCTCTTCCCGGACACCGACAAGTGGGGACCGCACGCGCGCATCGACATTCGCCCGCTCGCTCATCTGCGACGGCTAACGAGATTGGGCCTTCGCACTGGGATCGTACGCGATCTCCGCCCGCTCGGGCGCCTCGACAAGATTCGTTCGCTCGATCTCGATTGCCTCGATTTCGGTGGCAACCTCGCTCCGCTCGCCAACATGCCCGAGCTTGCGTATTTGGACCTCTCGCGAGGCAGCGTGCGCGATTTGTCGCCAATTCCGTCGTTTGCGGCGAGCGGATCGGGATTCCACATCCTCCTCGGCGGAAGCCCTATCGAGAGCCTGAGACCACTCGCGCTTTTGTCGGCGCTGCAGCTCGAGTCCGCGGAGCTGGAAAGACTGCCCATCGCGCGCGACGAAGAGCATTGCCCGACGACCATTCCCGGAATGCGGCGCGACATCAAGGTAGCGTGTCTGAATCGAAACGGGGCAACGCCGGCGACGGCGGCCTCATGGCTCTCCGCGATCCTCGAACACCCGGTGACCGAGGATAACGCCCGGACGATGAAACAACTCGATCTCTCGGGACGCTCCCTCGACGTGATCGATACACCGTTCCTTCAGGGACTCCCTGCCCTCGAGATGCTCAATCTCTCGCACACGACTTCTCCTCCCTCGACCTCTCGGTATCCGTTCGCGTCGCTTGTCCTGCGGAATTTGAGCGCGGGGCAACCGCTCCCAAAGGTGCGAGAGCTTCGACTCAGGGGAACGTTCATTCGCTCGCTCCCTGATGACAATGCGCTGGACTTCATCGAGCGCGTCGATCTTCGGGACAATCGCCTCACCAATGTCAGTGGTTGCTCGTTCCTGTTTCCCCACGCGCAGGAGCTCCTGTTGGAGGGAAATCCCATTGAACTTCCCCCGCTTCCGTGGACACCCCGAAACGCGCGAAGATGCGCCAGGAGTGTTCGATGCCGAAGAGGAAACGGAGAGTGTTTACGCCGCAGTTTAAGGCCGAGGCGGTCCGCCTTTGTAAGGTAGGAGACCGCACGATCGGGCAGGTTGCCAAAGACCTTGATCTAACGGAGACAGCCTTGCGTGCCTGGATCAAGCGCGCGGAAACCGATGCTGGTGACGCTCCGAAGGAGAGCCTGTCGACGGCAGAGCGCGACGAGCTCACGGAGCTCCGTAGAAAAGTAAAACGGCTCGAGATGGAACGCGACATCCTAAAAAAAGCGACGGCCTTCTTCGCGAAGGAATCGACGTGAGGTTTGCGTTCGTCCACGAGGAGAAGGCGTCGTACCCGATCGCTGTACTATGCAAGGTGTTGGGCGTGTCCCGAAGCGGTTACTATGCGTGGGCGAGCAGGCCAACGCCTTCGCGTGAACGGAGCGATGCGCAGCTTGCGGTCGAGATTGCGACGACGCACAAGCGAAGTCGAGACACGTACGGCAGCCCGCGGGTGCACCGTGACCTTCGAGCCCGAGGGATCCGCGTCGGGAAGAAACGCGTCGAACGATTGATGCGGGAGCACGGCATCTTCGCCAAACGAAGAAGACGCTTTCGCCGAACCACCGACTCCAGGCATTCGTACCCGATCGCTCCGAACGTTCTCGCGCGTAGATTCGAAGCCGCCGTTCCCAACAGGGCCTGGGTTACCGACGTGACGTACGTCTGGACACTTGAGGGATGGCTCTATCTTGCGGTGATCCTCGACCTCTGCTCGCGGCGTATCGTTGGCTGGGCGGCGAGCGAGAACAACGATCGTCACCTCGCCAACGACGCGCTGCGACGAGCCGTCGCCAACCGCAGGCCCGTCGCTGGCTTGCTGCACCACTCGGATCGGGGTAGTCCCTACGCGAGCGACGACTACCGAAACGCCATCGCCGCGAACGGCATGATCGCGAGCATGAGCCGCCGGGGCAACTGCTGGGACAACGCTGTGGCCGAGAGCTTCTTCGCAACCCTCAAAGGCGAACTGCTAGACCATGAGGTCTACCAAACTCGGCGATCTGCCGTCGCCGCGATCGGTGACTACATCGATGCATTCTACAACCTCGAAAGGCGACACTCGTCGATCGACTACGTAAGCCCGATCGAATTTGAATTGAAAATAGAAATGAAGAGGGTAAGAACAGAAGCTGCCTAACCCAAGTGTCTACGCCAGCGGGGGAGGTTCACATCAACAAAGACGAAGCCTCCTGCCCCACGCAAAGCGGACTTGCCCCGCTCGATGCATTCTGTAAGGCATACCTCGCGACGCCCTGACTCGAGACTCGGGCGGGTCTGAAGAAAAAGAGCAACCACGGGGCGGAGCAGTCGATGGGAAGCTGGGAGGAGACTCTCATGAATACCCAGACCGCCCCTCGCGTTGCAATGACCAGCGTTTCATCAGCACATCGGATAATCCAAATGGCTCGAACGAGAACGGGTGCGACTGGATTCATTGCCCCTTGATGGGACAATATGGGTACCGACATGAGCTCGACCAAAAAAAGTGCCGAGAGCGATGACTTCGAAGCGTACCTACATTCCCGTCGGCGCAAGCGGAGGGCGCTGCTCGTCATCGCGATCGTTCTATTCGTCGGAATCGTCGCCGTTCCTTATCTTCTCATGCGCGCTGGAATCATAGCTCATGGGACATTCGAGATCTTCGTAGCCATCGACATCTTCATTGCCATCGTGATGTGGCGAGCCTTTTTGACGCGCGTAAAAGACTCGGCTTATTAGCCAATTACTTGCGGCCGCCGTTGATGCGCTGAGCCCTCGCAAGAAATTCCCAGGTGCCGAGACGCCGGCCGTCAATTTCGCATCGGGATGAGCCGCGGCTACGCAATCGAAACCCGCGATATGGCAAGCGACCACCTGCTTGCAGTACGGCAAATCGGACGCGAGACGTTGCTTCTCGGCGGGAGAAGCACGGTCGAAATCTTCGTCCTTCAACAACAGCGGGGCGAGCCCTTCGTTCTGCTCCAACAGGGACATCGAGCCGCATCGTTCCAGGAGTTTTTTGAAAAGTCTTTCGATTCTTCTTTACCCGACGAAAAGGCATTATTTGCCGATGAGTCGATGTTGGTAGCCTCGCTCCACCTCGAGCATCCCTTCGCCCATGCGAATGCCCGCGGGGAATGCTTCCTGAAATATCCGAATCCGTGCACCCTCCAGATTTGCGGTGGCCGACCTCTTCACGATGGCATCATCCTGAGCCATCGGGTGGTATTCGCCGTAAGCACGATACGAGTTGATGGGCTCCACGCGCACTCTCGGGGCGGCGGCGCCGCTACAAGCTAAAGTTAGGCTGGATACCAGGAGAAGAACGGCGAGTCGCATGCCGGGGAATATATGTAGCCGTCCCGCTGCAGCATAGGGAACTCGCCGATCTCAGTGGCCTGCTCGAAGCTTATCGCGCTGCTAGCCGATCGGCGTTGCGCCTAGTTCGCACCATCCGAAATACGGATATCGTCCACGTACCCTCGGAAAGCTCCGGTGTTGGCCGGCTGATCGTAGCCCAGGTGAATGCGGTCGATCGTCTTGCCGGTGAGCCGCCCGAGGTTGGCGCGCACCAGGTTCCATTGGTTCACCGCCAGATGGCCACCTTCCCCTTGAAACTGCGGATGCACGCGGGTGCCCCATTGGTCGACCACCCCCGAGTCGCGAAGGTTGGAGCCATCGGTCATCGCGAAGTCGAGTGCCACGAAAGCGCCATTGGCTTGTTGCGGGAAAACCCAATACGAGAGCACGGTGTCCGAGCTCACGGGAATGTGCACGTCGAAGACGCGGTTGTACGAATACGACGGTCCCGAGGCGCTGTTGTCGCTGCCCGAATACATCAGCGCGCTGGAGCCGCCGTGGGTCAACTCGTTTCTCGGGGAGGATTCCATGCGCGTCAGGTTGCAACACGGATATCCGCCTACGTTGGCACTTGCTTCGACGGTATCGAACCACGTGGGCGCCGTCTGGCCGGATTCCAAACCGGTCACCAGGTGCGGCCACTCGCGCCCGTCCGCCAAAATGCGCTCCAAGTGCGAATACCAGAGGCTGGCCATTTTCGCGTAGCCGGCATCGTTCGGGTGCAGGGTATCGGCCAAATCGGCGTTGCCCAGGGCGTGGTACATGTCGACCAATCGCACCTTCTTGCCCTGCGATACTTTGTTTTGCACGATGCCGGGAATCGCATTGTTGAACGTCACGATGCGGCCATTGATGGTCGCGTCCAACGCCGGTACGATTTGCGCTACCACGATGGTGACACCCGGAACGTCATTGGCAATTTGATCGATGAGGGCACTCAATCGATCGGGCGCCGTGGCCACGTTGTAATTCTGATTCATGTCATTCGTGCCAATGTGCAAAAGCACGATTTGCGGCTTGTAGGTCCCGAGCCAGCCGTCGATGTTGGCGGCAATCTGGTCGATGCGCCAACCGGAATGCCCTTCGTTGTCGATGTCGGGAAGCTGCCCGCTTCGATGCGAGCCCACGAAGTCGATGGAATATCCGGCCAAATCGACCATTCGCTTCCACAATTCGGCGCGGTAGCTCGAGCCCGTGCTGCTGCCCGCCCCGTCGGTGATGGAGTCGCCCAGCGGCATGATGGCCACCCCCGCCGCCACGGCGCGGGATTCCGCCGCCGCGGGTTCCTGCGACGGCGGATCGTTCGCACAGCAAATGAGAACCGATGATGCGACCGCGAGTGCTCCGAGGGTGCCTACGACTTTGACAACGTTGTCAGCTGCCATTTTGGCCATGGTTCTCCTCCTCCAGTTGCAACTATCGTTTCCGTTTCTCCGACAAACTCGCCACGAGTTTTTTGGGCGCCTGTGCGCGGTAGCTTTCGTCGATCCACTCTTTCAAAAGATCGACCGGGGGCATTTCGCCTTCGGCAAAGGTCGCCGAGACCCACCCGCTCTTGCCCAGGCCATACGCGGTCGGTTCTGCAAATGGCAAAAGCAACGCGGTGGCGTGCGATTGCGGGAGCTTGCACGAAATGCGAAAAGGCTCCCCTTCCACGCTGAGGAAGGCGAATGTCTTGTCCTTCACCGCCAAATCCAAATGGCCTGGCCAAGGACTCTTCGTGTGGGCACCGGGGTAGGTCAGGCCGAACGCGCGCAGCTCTTTGAGAACGGCATCCGTAGGATTCTTGCGGCGCGACGGCATGAACGATGGCCCTCCCGGGGAAGGGCCATCCTAAATCGCCGAGCGCTCTTCGGCTACTGCGGCTTTCCGCGCAGGGGGCGGGGCAAAAAGCGCTGCGGAATTACCGCGGGCAAGTGACGGATGCGCTCACGGCGCTGCTCCTCTTCGAGGTGGCGTACGCGCGCTTTGAGCATGTCCTCCAAGGTGATCTCACCCACGATGGCGCGCGGATCGCCGTTGATGACGGGGAGGCGCGTCATGCCCGTTTGCGCCATGCGGTACACGGCCACGCGAAGCGGCTCGTTCGCATAGGCGACGGCCGGCTTGTCTCCCGCTTCGTCGAAGGCGGCGGCAGCGCGTGCAACGACGTCGGGCTCGATGCTCATGACCTCGCGCACGAAGAGGATTTCCAGAGGATCCGTCTCGTATTCGCGACTGAGGTGGAAGCCGCGGCGACTCACCTTCTCGGTCAAAATGGAGCGCTTGAGGGCCAGCACGGTGAACGCGTGGGCCATCGGCACCGCCAGAAGAAGGGGCACGATGAGCCCCCAGGCATGCGTCACTTCCAGCGCGAAGACGATGCCCGTGAACGGAGAGCGCATGGTGCCGCCGAGGATCGCGGCCATGCTCACCAGCGGCCAGAAACCCGGGCCCATATTGGGCAGCACGTGCGCTTCGAGTCCTCCGAGCGAGGCGCCCATGATGAGCAGCGGTGCGAGCACGCCGCCCGAGGTGCCCGAGCCCAGTGAGATCATCCAGATGCTCGACTTGACGATCATGAGCAAGAGAAGCGCGCGCCCAATGAGTTCGCCGCGAAGCAACGACTCGATGGTCTCGTAGCCGACGCCGAGCGCGCGTGGTTCGAAAATACCGCCGATGCCGATGGCCAACCCGCCGATGGCGGGCCACCACATCCAATGAATGGGAAGCTTCAAAAATGCGTCTTCGAAGAAGTAGACGCCTTTGGTGAGAAGCCCCGACATGACTCCCGCGGCGATGCCGCAGGCCGCGCAGGCGAAGACGAGTGCCCAGGTGGGGTGGGGCGTCGCCGATACGGTGGGCGCGATGGGAAAGAGCGGCCCGGTGCCGAGCAAGTACGGGCGCACGCTGGCTGCAACCACGGCGGCCACGCTCACCGGGATCATGCTGCGGGGCTTCCACTCGAACAAGAGCAGCTCGACCGCGAGGAACGACGCCGCCAGCGGCGAGTCGAACGTGGCGCTCATGCCGGCGGCGGCACCGGCGACGAGCAGCGTTTTTCGCTCGGCGCTGCTCAATTCGAAGAACTGCGCCACCAGCGATCCGAATGCGCCGCCGGTCATGATGATGGGGCCCTCGGCGCCGAAAGGACCTCCGGAACCAATCGAGATGGCCGACGACAGCGGCTTGAGGAGCGCCACACGCGCCTGCACGCGGCTACCGCGAAGGAGGATGGCCTCGATGGCCTCGGGAATGCCGTGCCCGCGGATCTTCTCCGACCCATAGCGGGCCATGAGACCGATGATCAACGCGCCGACGACGGGCACGAGGACCACCGCATACCCGAGGTGATGCTCCGACGGGCTGACGCTTTGGATACTGAAACGCTGGAAGAAAAAGAGATTCGTGAAGAACGCGATGGCCGCGAGCAACGCCCGGGCGACGAACGCGGCGAGCACACCGATGGCCGCCGCGAGAAGGGTGAGCGGAACGACGCGGGTGGTGGTGGTGAAGTCCCCGAGTTCTTCGGGGGTTGCAGACGATGGATCGGAACTCACGGACGGGACTCCTACGGTGACAGACGGTTGGGCGAGTAAAGTTCGGAATTTCGTGGTGCTGAAACCGCGGCAGCGAGAAGGAACCGGCGGGACCGGCGCGCTGTGTGGTTCAGAAAAAACAGCGACGTCATGCCGTCCCGCGATCCTCGTGCTGGGACAGGCCAAGGCGCCGGCCTCGCCGGGCTTGTCTCGCTGCCGCTGTTCGACTGCGCTGGATTTGCGAATCTGCCATGATCGATGGACCCTTACGTCGGAGGCAACGCCTCCTCGTGAACGAGCGCGGAGAGCGCGTGGAGCAGGACGGGCGCGAAGGAACGAAGCTCGGTGCGATGTGCGAGGGCCAGCTTCTCGAGAAGGCGCCGGCCACGCGGGGTGAGATCGAGAAGGACCTCGCGGCGATCGCGTTCGCCGGGCTTCTTCTTCACGAGGCCCTTCTCGACGCAGCGATTCACGAGCTCGACCGCGCTGTGATGTTGAATCTGCAGACGCTCCGCGATGCGGCCGACGGTGGGCGCCGCGTCCTCGGGAAGACCGCGGATGGCGAGCAGAAGCTGATGTTGCTGCGGCTCGATTCCCACCGCACGCGCACTTTCCTCGCTGAAATTGATGAAGCACCGGATGCGGTAACGCACGTCCGCCAGGGCTCGGTACTCGGCGTCGGAAACGGTGGGGGGCACGGGGGATATATATCGTGTCACGATATATTCGCAAGGCGTGCTTTCTCGTGCCGGACGCAGGCGTCTCGCGTCCGGCGGCGATGTGGTGTAGAAGCGTTTGCGTGGCGTACGAGATGCTCGTGCTGGGCGCGTCGGACGTTCGGGAGCTGTTCGACTGGGACACGGCCATCGCGTCGCAGCGGCGGGCCTTTGCGGAGCTCGGGGGCGGTGGCGCGCGCCTGCCGGAAAAGATCGTCGTCCCGGCAGGCGACGACATGGCCATCTGCATGGCCGCCCGCATGTCGGACGACACCGGACCGGTGAGCAAGTTCATCAGCGTTCACATGGGAAATCCGCAGCGCGGGCTGCCGAGCGTGCAGTCCGTGGTGACGGCGCTCGATCCCATCGACGGGCGGCCGGTGGCCATCCTCGACGGCAACGAGGTGACGACCCGGCGAACGGCCGCGGCCAGCGCCGTTGCCGTCTCCGTGCTCGGGCGGCAGCACACCCACGGCAGCATGCGTGACGAACGCGCGGTGCTGGCGGTCATCGGCAGCGGCGTTCAGGGCATTGCGCACATCCGGGCCATCGGCCGCGTGCAGCGCTTTGCCGAAATCCGCCTCTGGAGCCCGACCCGGGCCAACTGCGAACAGGCCGCCAATATATTGCATACGGAGGATGGCCTGGACATCGTCCTGGCCCGCAGCGCAGAGGCCGCGGTCGCGGGGGCCTCGGTCATCGTGGCCTGTACCAGCAGCGTGCAGCCGGTGGTGCACGGGGCGTGGCTTTCGCCCGGCAGCACCTTGCTTTCGGTGGGCTCGTTCACGCCGGAGCGGTGCGAGATCGACGAGGTCGCGGTGCAGCGTTCCAACGTGCTCGTCGTCGATCACGTGCCAACGGAGGTGACCCACGGGGGGCCCATCGTGAAGGCCCTCGCGCTGGGCCATCGCAAGGTCGACGACCTCGTGCCGCTGGCCGACGTCGTGTTGGGAAGGCATCCCGGCCGGCGCAACGCGGACGAGATCATCGTGTACAACAGCGTGGGCATCGGCGTGCAAGACGCGGCCGCGGCCTGGACGATCATCGAGAGGGCGCGAACCTTGGGGCGAGGAAAAAGGATCGAACTATGACGGAACTACCTTCGCGGGCGGAGCTCGTGATCGTCGGCGGCGGGGTGATGGGCGCGAGCACCGCTTTTCACCTGGCCGAGGCGGGCGTGAAGAACATCGTCCTGCTCGAGAAGAACGAGCTTGGCTCGGGCTCGACCTGCAAAGCAGCCGGCGGAGTGCGCGCGCAGTTTTCCGATGCGGTGAACATCCAGCTCGGGCTGCGAAGCTTGGAGGCGTTCGCACGCTTTCCGGAGCGGCCGGGCCAGGACATCGACTTTCGCAAAGTCGGATATCTCTTTTTGCTCTCGCGCCAAGAAGACGTTCGCACCTTCGAGCAAAGCATCGCGCTGCAAAACTCGCTCGGCGTGCCGAGCCGGCTCATCGATGCGGCGGAGGCCAAGCGAATCAGCCCGCTCATCGAGACGAGCGACGTGCTCGCGGCGGCATGGAGTGCGGAAGACGGGCTCGCGACACCGGAGGCCGTGGTGTACGGGTACGCCAAGGGCGCTCGCCAGCTCGGCGTGCACATCGCCACGCAGTGTGCGGTGACGGGCATCGATCGCGCGGGTGACCGCATCCGCGCCGTGCGCACGTCCCATGGAACCATCGAAACGGATACGGTGATCTGCACGGCCGGCGCATGGTCGCGAGCCCTCGGCGAGATGGTCGGTGTCGATTTGCCGGTCACGCCCTATCGCCGGCAGGTGCTCTTCACGGAGGCGATGCCCAACCTGCCGCCGATGCCGATGACCATCGACTTCGCGTCGACCTTCTACTTCCACGCCGAGGGCCGCGGCCTTCTCGTGGGCATGTCGTACCAGGAGGAGCCGCCCGGCTTCAACCTCGAGCGCAACGATGCCTGGGTTCCCACGTTGCTTGCCGCTGCCGAAAAGCGCGCACCCGCCATCGGGCAAGCCGGCATCGCCAGCGGGTGGGCGGGCTTGTACGAGATCACCCCGGACCACAATGCGCTCATCGGCGAGGCCCGCTCCGTTTCGCGCTTTCTCTATGCCACGGGATTCTCCGGTCACGGCTTTTTGCAAGGTCCCGCGGTGGGCGAAACCATTCGCGATTTGTACCTTGGCCGCACCCCCGCGGTGGACGTCTCCGGCATGAGCGCCGATCGATTCGCCGCAGGCGCGGCCCGCCCCGAACGGAACATCGTATGACCACCGACGTCCCCCTCATCGAAATCGAGAATGCCGAGGTCTATCGCGGCGACACCCGCGTTTTCGAGAACCTGTCGCTGCGCATCGCTCAAGGGCGGCATACGGCCATTCTCGGACCCAACGGCGCGGGCAAATCCACCTTGCTGCGGCTGCTCTCGCGCGAACTTTACCCCGTTCACCGCGAGGGCTCGTCGGTGCGCATTTTGGGGCACGATCGCTGGGACGTCTTCGAATTGCGCCGTCAGCTCGGCGTCGTCTCGCACGAGCTGCAGATGCAGTATACACGCACTGTGCGCGGGCTCGACGTGGTGCTCTCGGGCTTCTTCTCCAGCGTGGGCATTGGGTACCACTCCCACCTGAATCCGAGCCCCGAGCAGCGCGCCCGCGCACAGTCCGTGTTGGAGCAACTCGGCGCCACGGCGCTCGCGCAAAAGGCCATTGGCGAAATGTCCTCCGGCGAGCAGCGCCGCTGTTTGTTGGGCCGCGCCCTGGTGCACGATCCCGCGTGCCTGGTGCTCGACGAGCCGACGGCCAGCCTCGATTTGAAGGCCAAATTCGAGCTCATTGGGACAATCCGTCAACTGGTGCACCAAGGCCGAACGTTGGTCCTGGTGACCCACCATGTCGACGAGATCCCGCCGGAGGTGGAGCGCGTGGTGCTATTGCGCGCAGGCCGCGTGGTGGCCGATGGCAAGAAATCGGACATTTTGACGAGCGAGCGCCTGGCAGACCTTTTCGAGACGAAGATGCACCTCGCCGAGCAGCGCGGTTTCTTTTACGCGATTCCCGATTAGCTCGAATCGCCATCAGTGCCTATGGCCATTGCTTCCGAAATGGTCCTCGATGTAATCCTTGATGGCGCGTGATTCGAACATTTCGATACCGCGCGCCTTGTCGACGAGATACGGCAGTTGCATCTTGCCCGTGCGCTCGACGAACGCCCCGCGCTTGGGGCTACCACGTGCCACGTTGTGCACGATGTACGGGACTTCCCATTTCATGAGCGTCTCGCGCACCAGACGGCAATACGGAGAGGCCTCGTAGCTATACAACTCGAGCAAATCGTCCGGCTCCTTCGTAGGCGGCGACTCGGCCGCTTTGCTCTTCCGAAGCAGCGAGGCAAACTTCGAGCTGGCATCGGTCAGGGGTCCCATGCGAAGCGGCAACGGGACCTGGCCGTCGCCGTAGTGCCTGAAAAGATAGCGCACGATCGCGTCCGAATCCGTGATGGTGGCCGAGGTATTGGGATCGACCAGAAGTGGTATTTGGAATTTACCGACGTACCCTTCCACCGCCGAACGAAAGCGCCTCGGCTCCGGCGCGCACGGATGGACGATGGCATCGAGATCGAGAATGGATAACGCTTCGCGAACTTTTCGGGAGAAAGGACAAACCTCTCGTTCGTAGAGTTCCAAAAGCTTCGCCGGCCTGTTTCCGATGTGCGCCACGTACGCGCCGCTACCGAGGCGTGCCAGGGTCGCAGCCACCGAGGTCGCGAAATCGACGGCATCCGCGATGCTGTGTTTCTTCTTCCAAATGAAGAGCGGTTCGAGGGAGGTGCCTCCAATTTTCATCGCTTGGTATCTCCATGGGATGGGTTGAAAAACAGGACGCTGGGGCGATACGGACCATCGTTGCGTTTCGTCACGCGCGGGCGGTGAATCCGCCGCGCTCGCTCATCGATGGGGCGCTGGCCATTCGGCGGCATTCGTTGGCGCACGCACGGCAGGCCGTTGCACACGCGCGACAATGCTCGTGTGCGTGCCGCTCGCATTCGGATGCGCACGCCTCGCACGCGGTGGCGCATACGCGGCAGAGCTCTTGGACGAACTTGCCATTGCGGGACATGATGGCCGCGGCGAGCCGGCAAATGGAGGCACAATCGCGGTCGAGGCGAATGCAATCGACGAGGTCTTCCATCTCGTCCTCCTCGAGGCAGGCATCGGCGCAGTGTTCACAGGCCATTGCGCAGAGGTTGCAGGTCTCGATGCAATTGGAATAGCGCTCGTGCGACATGATGATCTCCTCCGCCGTCGCTCAAAAGCAGAACGCGTACCCGAATGCGATGTCGCGGCCGGCACGTCGAGCTGGCGCGCTTTTCCCAAGGGCCAGCGCATGGCCATCACCCTCTGGAATCGACGGGACGCGATGCGGCTCGGAACCGCGGCCGGGCTCGGCGCCTTCGCCGCGGGATGCAAACGGGGCGCGGACGACGAGGACATCTTGCCGCCGGAAGACCTCATGCGCGAGCACGGCGCGCTCAATCGTGTCTTGCTCGTGTACGAAGAGAGCGCTCGACGCCTGGAGACGCCGGATCTGTCGCCGCCGTTCGACGCGCTGAACGGCGCGGCCGACATCATCGGGCGCTTCATTCAGGATTACCACGAGAAGCTCGAGGAGGAGTTTCTCTTCCCACGCTTCGAGAAGGCCGGAAAGCTCGCCGAGCTGGCTGCAACGTTGCGCGAGCAACATCATGCCGGGCGCCGGCTCACCGAGCGCATTCGAACCTTGGCCACGCCGGCCGCCATCGCGTCGAATGCGATGGCCAAGGGCCAATTGGTGGGCGCCTTGCGGGCGTTCGTGCGCATGTATCGGCCCCACGAGGCGCGGGAAGACACCGTACTATTTCCGGCGCTGCGCGAAATCATGAGCCACAAGGAGCTGGAGAAGCTGGGCGAGCGCTTCGAGGGGCAGGAAAAAGAGCTGTTCGGAAAAAAGGGCTTCGAAGGCATCGTCGAGCAGGTGGCTCGATTGGAATCTCAATTGGGGATTCACGACTTGCATCTCTTCACGCCCACGTGAATCGTTCATTCGAGCGTATACAGATACGCCACGACGTCGCGCGCCTCCGTTTCCGAGAGCGGCACCTCGGGCATGGCACTGCCCGGCTTGACCCGCTGCGGGTGGGTGATAAACGTGCGCAAATGCTCGGGCGTGTTGGTGAGCATGCCGGCCACGTAGACGCGGCTTGCCATGTGGTCGAGCGGAGGGCCGACGAGGGCGTTCGCGCCTGGAACGCCCGGTATGGTGTGGCATGCGCCGCAGCCGCGCTCGAAAAGCGCTTTCTTGCCCGCCGCGGGAACGCCACCCGTCGATACGATGGCCTTGGATTCGCGGTCTCGGCACGCTATCGCGAGGCACGCCAGCGCGAGCCACGCGACGAGGCATGCAAGGATGACCATGCGGCGATTCATGGATGCCTCCGCTCGAGGGCGCGCATCCGTCGCCGCGACTCACCGAGCCATGCTGCGAACAATGCGAGCGCGCCCAGGGTCATGGCCACGCCGCCCGGGACCCACATGATGAGGCCCGCGAGCTCCTGGTCGTCCATGACATTGATTTGCCAAGGCTCACCCCGCGCAAGGTAGAGCGGATACCAGAGTCGGCTGCCCAAGGTGATGAGCGCGCCGAGAATGCTCTCGTGCATCGCCGTGGCAAAGACGAATGCCACGGCGAGTCCGTAACCGCCCGGCCCATAGCGGCCTCGAAGGATGGCCCACCAGAAAAGGGCAGCCGTGGCGAAGAACGTTGCATGCTGAACGGCGTGGACGTTCTCGTGGCGAAGTGCGCCCTCGAAGAACGACGGAATGTGCCATAGCCATACGACGAGCATGTGCACGAGCAAGATCACCAGGGGTGCACTGAGCACACGCCACGTGCGAAGCAGCGCCGGCGTCTTCATGAGCCGCCCCAGCGCGAGACGCCGGGACCGTGGCAGCATCCAGGAAAACGCCACCGTGGGTTTGCCCAGCACGATGAGCGGCGGGGCGACGAGCAAAATGATCTCGTGCTGCGTCATGTGCGCCGAGAAAAGCAAATCGCTGAGCCGATCGATCGGCGAGACCAAGGCGAAGAGCAGCGACAGCTCGCCGAGGACGTAGCATGCGACCTCCCAGGGGCGAATCCCGTGGCCGATGCCGACCGTCCTCCACAAAGAACGAAGACCCCAGCCGTAACCGGCTGCGGAAAGACCTACCGCTCCCATCGAGAGAGGGTCCAGTGTCCACCACGTGAGGGCTTCGCGCGCGTCGATGCACATCGTTCAATCCGCGAGTCGATGCAGCAAGGCGGGTAGGCCGTACCCTGCCACGACGACGAAAAGGAAAAACGCATTCAGCACCATGCCGAGAAGCGCTACGAATCGGTCCGCCCGAGAGAGAGAGGCTCGCCGGTGCACGCGTTGTGCGAGCAGAAGCCCTGCCCCCGCCAGGGCAGCGGCGGCCATCGTCCCTAGAAATAGAGCCCGTTTCGTGCCGTGATCGCGGGCCACGTAGACGAGTCCGTAATCGAGAAGCTGTCCCCCCAGCGCCGCCAGAGGCCCCGCGGCTAGACTCAACAGCGCAAGCTTTCGCGCGCTCATCGGATGGCTCCATCCAAATAGAAGAGGCCCGCGAATGGCAGCCACACGAGCACCCCAAAGAACCAAAATACGCAGCTCGCTTCGATGTCCTCGAAGGCTTTTCGCTCCATGATGCGCCGGAAAACGACGGCGCAGAGAAAGAGATTCTCCGCGGCACCGACGACGATCTCCAGCGTGTGCAAGCCTACGGTCGTCCAGACCACCGAGGCATACGCATTCTCGCTCCACGTGAAAGGCAGCGCGTGAATCTCCCATGCTCGCACCGCGAGGGCCGCCATCGAAAGCGCCGTCGCGAGAACGAGCCAGCGGCGCGTGGCGAGGAGACGCTCCGTGCGCACCGCACGCCAGCAGAGGGCCATAGGCACGAGACTCGCCAGCAAGACGCCCACCTCGAGCGCCCCCGGCCCCGTCCGAAACGGCGCCGAGGGCGGCCATTCGTCGAAGTTACCGCGCACGTAGAGATACGTCGCGAGCATCAGCGCGAATCCCATGCTCTCGATGGCGATGAAAAGCACGGTGCCCCACCAGATCGGCGAGGACGCGCCGAATGCATGCATGGGTAAATTGGAGGCGTCGATGGTCCTGGCGCTCATGCGGAAAAGCTCCCCGTGGCTTCGGCGCGTCGCCGATCCAGCGTTTCGAACGAGGGTGTGCCGCGACGCCCGGGCCAGAACCACGCGACCAACGTCGAGCCGACGGCGGCGCCGCCGATGGGAAGTCCCCAGGGGGTGAAGATGCACGCGATGATCAAGGCCGTCGTGGCCAGGGCCGCAAACAAAGGCAAAATGGTGGGGCCGGGGATCTTCGTCTTGTGATCCGGCTCGGCATCGACGGCGCGCGTGACGAGCTGCTCGTTTGGTGCCAGCCCGGTGACCTGGCCCAACTCCCCATTCCACATCGGGTACGCACTCGACACGACGAAGGTGGGCCGGGTCCGAAACGGAGGCGGTGAATCGAGCGCCCACTCCAGCGAAGGCGAACGCCAGGGATCGCGCCCCGCCGGGGCCCCGGCGCGCAGACTCACCGCGATGTTGGCCAAGAGAACCAACACCCCGAGGCCGAGCACGAAGGCCCCCACCGTGGAAACCATGTTCCACGTGCCCCAGCCCGACTCGGGCAAGTACGTGTATACGCGTCTCGGCATGCCATGCAGACCGAGGACATGCTGCGGAAAGAACGTCACATTGAAGCCTGTGAACACCAGCGCCACCGAGAGCTTGCCGAGTCGCTCGTCGAGCCGGCGCCCGGTTATTTTGGGAAACCAATGAACGAGCCCGCCGAAAAGCGGAAAAACGGCCCCGCCAATGAGCACGTAATGGAGATGCGCCACGACGAAGAACGTGTCGTGCACCTGCAGATCGAGGGGTACGGACGCGAGCATCACCCCGGAAAGGCCTCCCACGAGAAAGGTGGCGAAAAAGGCCAATACGAACCAAAACGACGCATTGAACTCGGGCCGGCTCCCCCATATCGTGGCAATCCAGCAAAAGAATTGAACACCGGTGGGAATGGCAATGAGGATGCTCGCGCCGGTAAAAAAGCTGGCCCCGAGCTGGGGCAGGCCCGTGGCGAACATATGGTGGACCCACAGTCCAAATGCCATGATCGCCGTACCGACATTGGCCAATACGACGGGTACGTAGCCGAAGAGCGTGCGCCCCGTGCAGCTCACCACGATTTCGGAAACCATGCCCAGCGCAGGGAGAAAGATGATGTACACTTCGGGGTGGCCGAAGAACCAAAACATGTGCTGCCAGAGCAAGGCATCGCCACCTTCGGCCGGGTTGAAGAAGTGCGTGGCCACCAGACGATCCAAGGCCAGGCAGCTGCTTCCAATCATGACCGCGGGCATGGCAAAAACGACCATGAAGGCGGTGACCAAGCTCGCCCATACGAAAATGGGAAGCCTATCGAGCGACATGCCTGGGGCCTTGTGTTTGAACACGGTGACGATGACATTGACGGCGACGCCAAGCGCCGAAAGCTCGGTGAAGGTGACGACTTGGGCCCACACGTCGACCCGTTTGCCCGGCGAATATTCCGGCCCCGAAAGCGGCACATACGCAAACCACCCGGTGTCCGGCCCGGTGTTGCTCAAAAACGAGACGATGAGAAACAAGCCTCCGCAGAGGTATACCCAATAGCAATAGGCCGCGAGGCGCGGGAATGCCGTATTGCGCGCACCGACCATGAGGGGCACGAAATACAAACCGAGTCCTTGCATTACCGGCACGGCAAAGAGAAACATCATGGTGCTGCCGTGGGTGGTGAACACTTGATTGTAGGTGTCCGGGCCAACGACGTTGGCCAAGGGAACCGCGAGCTGCAGACGCATCACCAAGGCAAGCAAGCCGCCGAGCAAGAAGAAGATCAGCGCGGTCGTGATGAAGCGCGCACCAATGGCGGTGTGCTCGGTCGTGCCTAGCCATGCGCGCGCACGGGACATCATTGGAGGCTCCGCAGGTAGGCGAGGAGGGCCTGAAAGTCGTCTGGAGCGAGCGGGGTGGCCGGCATGAGCACGCCCGGCTTGATGGCTTGCGGATCGGAGATCCACCCGCCGAGGTGTCCGATGTCGTTGTCCAGGGTGCCCATCGCAAGACGTCGCCGGCTGGCCACGTGGGTGAGCTCCGGCCCCACGGTGGCAAAAGCATGGGTGCCGCGGATGGTGTGGCAGGTGGCACACGTGCCCTGGAGGAATATGGTTTGACCGCGCTGCTTTTGCGGCTCGTCGGGCGGCACCGAAGGGGCGAGTTGCCGCTCTTGCCAGGCGCGAAAATCGGATTCGCTTTCGGCGATGATCAAGAATCGCATATTGGCGTGTTGGGTCCCGCAGAATTCGGCGCACTGGCCTTCGTACGCACCGGGGCGATCGGCGCGTAGAACGAGGGTCGATGTTTTTCCCGGGATCATGTCGCGCTTCCCGTGGAGGTTGGGAACCCAGAAGCTGTGAATCACGTCGTGCGCCTCGAGCTTGATTCGAATGGGCCGCCCCACGGGAATGTGCATTTCATAGGCCGTGCTGAAGCGGGTGGCCCCCTGATCGACGGGGTAGCGAAACTCCCACCACCATCGGTGCGCACTCACCTCCACGGTCACTGCCCCGTCGAGCGACAACGATGCGATGGCCCGGCCGGTGAGAATGCTCATGACCAGCAGCACGAGAAGCGTCACCACCGTTGCCGTCGTGAAAAAGGTCACCGCGTGGCGCTTTCGTTGGACATCCTGGGCGGACATCTCCCGACGGCGGCGGCGAAGGGCCAACGCGAGCGCGCCGAGCACCAGGACGAAGATGACACTGGAAATACCGAAATAGACCCACCAGAGTCGCTCGATGTGCACGGCTTGAAGCCCGGCCGGCTCCAAGGCCGAATGGGATGCATAGGGCATCACGGGTTTTCCTCCGGATTGGCAGGCGGATCCGTGCGCGATGGCGGAGGACGCGTGGACATGTGGTCGTCACGGCCCGGCGCGGCATCGTTGGGCGCAAGGCCGCTGAGCGAGCGCACGTACGCCACGAGCTGCCAGACCTGCGCATCGGTCAGGCGCGACCGAAACGAGGGCATTCCGTTCGCGCGACCTGCGATGATGCTTTCGAAGATGGTCGCGGGCTCGCTGCCATAGGCCCATTTTCCGTCCATGAGCACGGGGCCCATGCCGCCGCCACCGTGGGCATGGCACCCGGCGCAGTTCATTTGCGCATAAAGGCGCTGGCCTTCGGCGATGCCCCACGCGTTGCGCATGCCCCACGCGCGGGAGCTCGAAGGGTACCCCGCGGCGGCGGCGCTCAAGGGGGCGGGCTCCTGGAAGGGCCGCTTTTCGCGCTCGCACGCCGCGATCAGCGCCAGCGCCATGCACGGTGCGAGCAGCCAGCGCGGGGTCATGGGCGTGGCTCCAGGGGCAAGAGGGGGACACCTGCGTCATGCAATATATTGGTCAACTGCATACCGGCCCGCTCGATGACCGCATCGAGCTCCCGGGCCAGGGCCACGTCCTTGCGGCGGACGGCCATGGACATCGAGAACGCAAATGGAACACGTTCGTCGCGTTCTTCCTCGACGGGAACCACGTTCAGCGGCACCGCGCTTCGTTTGGCCCCCCACCCGGCGACGGGTCCCCAAAGAATGGCCACGTCCACCTCTCCGCGCTGCAAAGCCTCGACCGCCGACGGCAGCTCCCGCCGGTATTCGCCCCAGAGCGAAAATCCCACGAGACCATCGACGATGCCCCGCCGGGCCAGCGCGTGCACCGGTGCAGGGTTTCCTCCGTCGTCGCCGGCCAGCGGCACCCCGATCCGCATCGTGCGCAGGCGCGGATCGTCGATCGAGCGAAGATCGTCCATCGAATCGCTCCGCCGCGTCACGAAAGCAAAGGTGGACCGGAAATACGGCCGCGTCGTTCGTGCCATGTCCAAACCAGAGGGCACCGCCATGACGACGTCGCACGTCCCCGCGTTCAATGTATTTCGAAAGAAGCCGCGCCGCTGCGCCCACCACGTATACGCGAGCTCGGCGTGAAGCTCGCGGGCCACGAGCGCAGCCACCCGGTTTTCGTAGCCCTGCCCTTCCTGATTGGACATGGGCAAATTCGCCGGGTCCGCGCAAACGCGCAGCACGCGCGCGGGCTCCTTTCCCGCCGTCCGCGCATCGCCCGCGAGCACGCCGATGGCCGCAGCGAGGAGCAAAATCGTGATGTGCCGCAGAGTCTTCATCGTGCCTCACGGAAGCGCAAACACGTAAACCGCGCCGCCTTTCTTGGTGGCATTCTTCAGATCGGCCATGGCATGGACGAATCCGATGGCGCCCGTTCCATCGAGCGGATCGAGATCGTTCGACACCACGGCACCGGCCCATCCGCCGACCCCGTCGAGCACTGCGATATATTGCTTACCGTCCGGCCCGCGGTACGTCACGGGCTGTCCAATGACACCCGAATCCGTTTTGAACTTCCACAGCTCCGCGCCGGTGCGCGCGTGGACCGCTTTGAACCAGCCGTCCATGGTCCCGTAGAACACGACGTCGGTGGCGGTGGCCACCGTTCCACTCCACACCGGAAAGTTCTCGTCGATGCTCCACACCTTGCGCGCCGTCATGGGATTCCATGCCGTCAGCACTCCCCGGTGGCCACCGGGCCCGGGATAGAATCGCGTGTTCGCCCCCACGTACGGCGTCCCTTCGACGTAGTTGGATTCGAGCCCCTCCTCGTCCATGCACAAATTCTGGTGCGGGATGTACAGAAGCCCGGTGTGGGGCGAAAAGGACATGGGCTGCCAATCTTTCCCGCCCGCCGATGCCGGGCAGATGTTGCGCGTCACCTTTCCCGTCGTCGGCGCGAGCGCCGCAACCATATTGGGCCGCCCACTCGCGAGATCCACCCCATTGCTGGACGAAACGTGGACGAAAGGAGCCGCCGAAAGCACCTCTCCGGTCACGCGATCGAGCACATAAACGTACCCGTTGCGATCCGCATGGGCGAGAACCTTGCGCGTCTTCGCATCCGCGCTCGTGGCATCGAAAAGGACATTCTCGTTGACGCCATCGTGGTCGTACACGTCGTGTGGACTCCATTGATAAAACCATATGGCGGCACCATCGGATGGCCGCCGGGCGAAGATGCCGGCCGTCCATTTGTTGTCCCCCGGTCGCGCCTCGTGATTCCACGGACCGGGGTTTGCCGTACCGTAGTAAATCAGGTCCAGCTCGGGATCGTACGAGACGAAGCCCCATACCGTGCCACCACCAATGCGCCATTGCTCCACCGGCCAGGTCCGCACCCCCAGGTCGGCGCCGCGATCCGATGCATAATGCGGTTTGAACTCCGGTCCAATGAGCACGTCGCGATCGGGCCCTGTCGACCAGGCGCGCCAGGCGATGCTTCCCGTTTTCGCATCGAGCGCGGTGAGCCAGCCTCGAACGCCCATTTCACCGCCGCTGTTGCCGACCAGCACGTGCCCTTTCACGACGAGGGGCGCCATCGTGATCGTCTCGCCGCGGGTGACCTCGCCCAACTTGGTGCGCCACACCTCGGCCCCCGTTGCGGCGTCCAAGGCAATGGTAAAATCATCCAGCGTATTCATGTAAATACGGCCCTCCCAAAACGCCATTCCGCGATTGACCAAATCGCAACAGGCCACCCCTCGCGCGGCCGGCACCGGCTTGGGTTCGTAGGTCCATTTGGGCGGGGAACCCGGCTTTTCCAGATCGAAGGCCAGGACATGGTTCGGAAACGGCGTCACCACGTACATGGTGCGGCCGACGACGAGCGGCGCGGCTTCGTGGCCGCCTTCGACCCCCGTCTTTTGCGACCATACGAGCTTCAGGTCTTTGACGTTTTCCGGTGTGATCTGCGTCAAACGTGAATAGCGCGTATTGGCGTAATCTTTTGCCGGCATGGTCCATTGACCATCGTCCTCGGCCGGTGTCCCCGTTCCGAGCGACACCTTGGCCGCAGCGTCCAGCCATGGATTCTGGGCCGCGGGCTCGCTGTGCACGTGCTTGCGGCATGCGCCGAGCCACGCAATGGACAACAGCAGCGCAATCGCTCCACGCCGTGTCATGACTTCGGCACCGTGGCCACGGCCACGCCCCACGGCCCCGTCCCGACGGGAATGCGGGCCACGATGCCGGATGTCGCGGTATCGATAACGGCCACGTCCGGCCCTGCGGCCACGTACAAATGTTTCCCATCCGGCGTAAGCGCCACGCCCCATGCGCGTGCCCCCACCGCATCGATGGTTCGATCGAGCCGCTGCGCACGGAGATCGATGACGCCGACGCTCCCGTGCCGGCCGTTGCCCACGTACGCGCGCTCGCCGTCGGCGGATACGGCGATGCCCATGGGCCGTGCCCCGCCCTCTCCTGCCTTGACCGCACCGAGCGGCACGTTCTTCTCGAGATCCACCACGTGCACGACGCCGCTGTTTTCGGCGGTGGCGAATCCACGGTCCTTGGCAAAGGCGATGGCCCGAGGGCGACTCGCCGCAGGAATGCGCGCGACGAGTCGCTCGGCGCCGGTGGCAATCACGTCGATCTCGTTCGAGGCCTCGCTGGTCACGTACACGAAGCGCCCGTCGGGTCGCACGCTCACGCCCTCCGGTTCCGCACCGACGGCCACTGTGCCGCGCACGTGACCCGATGCCACGTCCACGATGGATACCTCCGCTGTCTCTTCGTTGGACACGTACAGCGTCTTGCCGTCCGGGGTCACATCGAACGACTCGGGATCCCGTCCCGCGGGCAAGACTCGAACGAGCTCGCCGCGCCGGATGTCGATCACGCCGATGCCATCGGCATCATCGTCGCGGTCGTCGCGCGGAGCTCCGGGCCTCGCCTTCACGGAGCCGCTCAACGCCACGAACAACGATTGCCCGTCGGGCGATACGCGAAGACCGCGCGGGCGTTTTCCCACGGAAATCGAGCGCACCACGGCGCGGCTCTGCGCGTCGATGACGCTGATGTCGCCCGAGTCCTCGTTGGATACGAAGACGAGCACACGCCCGGACTGACTCTTTCCGCAGGCGAGAACGAGCATACCAACGACACCGAGCCACGCGCCTTGCAGCCACATGAACCATCCAAGTAGCAAGGTGAATGCCGCGGCTCGGTATCGAACCAGCCCCTACTTGGCCTTCGCTGCAGCTTTGCGTGCGCGCGTCTTCGGCGCACTCGTCGCGCGCGTTTGACGCCGTTTCAACTGGCTGTCCGCTTTGACGCGATTGGCGCCCGAACGCGTCGACTTCCGCGACGGCCGCCCGCTGCCCGAGTCCTCCAGAGCATGCGTCGCTCGCTCGGCGTCGTCCTTTTTGATATTGCGGCGCGCCGTCTTTCCACCGGCGGGCCGGCCGCTGGTCTTTTGCAGCGCCCGCCCCCGCGCCCGAGCCTCCGTAGCCTTTTTCGTCTTCGTCGTCTTCGCGGGTGACTTCTTCTTTTTGGGTCCCGATCGCTCGGCGATGGCCGCAAACTCCTCTGCTCTCGTACTCATGATGGGAGGAGCTGCACGGCCCACGCCAAGTGCAAATCAATCGGGCGCGACGGAATTCCGAGCATCCACTTTGCACACGGCCGCGGACCTGGAGGTTTCATCATGATGCATTCGATGCGTATGCTCGGTGTCGCAACATCCTTGTCGCTTGCAGTGCTCATTTCCTGTTCGTCGCAGTCTCCGAGCGACCGCGACCAAAATGCCTTGGGGGACGATACTCAGACGAACAATCCCACGAACGACCTATGTCCGCACGACGATGCTGGATCCGGCGGTGGATGCGGATCGCACGATGGCGGAACGAGCCCGGCGCCGGTCATGTGCTCCGATGGACAAGCCGCCGCCATTTTGGACACACTGGACATGGGGGAAGTCGAGGAGTCGAAAGCCGTCGTCGACGCCTCCATCGATGCGAGTCTGCAAGACTTCGCGCGCATGATGATCAAGGAACATGGTGCCCACCGGGATGCGCTGAAAACGTTGACGGCCAAGCTCGATATCTCGCTGGCTGCAACCGGCGTTTCCCGCGAAATGTCCAAAGACTCCAAAAAGGACATCACCATGTCGCGCACGCTCGCGCGGTCGGAGCTTCAAAGCCATTATCTCAATCGGCAGGTCCTCGGCCACATTCGCGCGCTAGGCGTCATCGAGATGCTCATCCCTTCGTGCAAGGCACCTGAATTCCGCGACTTCGTCATCCAGACGCGCGCAACCGTACGGCAGCACCTCGCGCTGGTGTTGACCATTCAGAGCAAGCTCGAAGGCGCATGCGGCGGCAACGCGGGAGGCGGCACCGACGAGCCAGACTGCGACGACGCAGGTATGCCCATCGATGCGGGCGCACCCGTCGATTCCGGCGTGATCGTGCACTAGCCAAACACGTCGGCCACGATGCGCAGATTCGCCACACAACCGTACGAATTCTAGGCTCCAGGCGACGGGTCGCAGAGGCCCTGCGGCCCGTCGCTCGAAATTACGACCTCAGCGCGGATTGCCGTAAAGCTTCGCGGCGCCCTGGGCATCGAGCGCGGTGATGCGAAGGTCGCCCGTGTTCGCGCCGTTGCACCACGGATAGTGCATGACCGACGAAGCGTCGTACGGCGTCAGCTCACGCCAATTGTCGTCCTCGAAGCAGTCACCCGACTCCGGCCGCGTGTGCTCGTGGCGGAAGCCCAAGGTGTGCCCCAGCTCGTGCCGCAAAAGGCCGGTCAGCGTCTCCGGGCCATTGGGGTTCGAGCCATTGGCCGCCGTCGGTCCAATCAGCACCTCGCGGGCGTTGCGGCCATCGTTCGGGAAAAAGGCGCGCCCGGAGAAGCCCGACCCGCCGATGCGCACGTTGAAGACGACATTGCGATTGCGCACCGTGCAATTCCCATCTTGATCCGACTTGTAGACGAACTTCACGTCCGCCACCGCCGTCCAAGCATTGCCGGCATCCTTCATCGCCTGCACGACGCGATTGTAGTTCGAGCCGAACGACGACTTGCTCACACAGTAGGTGATGTTGAGCTTCTGTGCATTGCTCCACTTGGAGTCGACGCCATTGTTGTTGTCGACGATGAGCGCCCCCTGCTGGACGTACTGCTCGTAAAATGCCTGCAGCTTCGCCTCGCTGCTAATGGGGATATCTCGATCGACGATCCAAATACCGGTATCGGGCTCCTGGTAGACCGTCTGCTTCCACTCCGCGAACGATTTCGCGGTGGTGCCGGTGATCTCTCCATCATTGGACGTCGACTCGGATGCGCAGCCCGCAGAGGACAAAGCGATTGCACCCATCGCAAGCGCGACGGACAACTTGATCCGCATGGTGAACCTCTTCATTCAGGTTTGGTGAGAGATTGGTCGAAACCTCTACACGCCACGCGGTGGGCACGCGATTCACGGCATAGAAGGCAGTCCGTAGTGCCGTTCGCTTCTACACTTTATGAAACAAAGGTTCGTTTTCTTACGCCGCGGTAAGGCAGATACGTCAACTCACTGCGTCAATAAGGTATCGATTCTCCGGCGATGTGCGGATGTAGGGTACGCCCTGTCGAACCGCTCGGCGCGCGCCTCCGCGTCGCTTCGGCGGTGAAGGCGGAGCAATGCATCGATGGCCAGCACCTCGCGCTCCTGCGCCAGGTCTCCATTCGGATATTGCTCTTTGTGCACTTCGCACAGTCCCAAGGCCCGCTTTGGATCGGCCTGCAGCTGGTCCTGCGCCCGGCGCAAGAGCTCCACTTCCGATTCGACCGGGGCCTCTTTCGCACGTGACGTTTTTGGCGCAGAGACGACTTTGTCCGGAGCCTTCGGCAGCACGGCCACCTCGGGCTGACTCGGCGCTGACTCCCTGGGCCGCGGGGGCGGCGGCGCAGGGGCCGCCGATGCCACCACGGCCACGTGCGGGCGCGGCGCGTCCGCCGGGTGCGTTGCGTACCATCCACCGGTGGCAACGCCGGTCGCGAGCACAGCGGATCCGACGACCTTCGCCGCGAACGATGCGACTATCGTTTTACCTGCGGCGCCTGCGCCCGCGGCTCCTGCACCGGCCGCGCCCAAACCGCCGCCGCCTCCCAGGCCGCCACCTGCTCCCGCGCCACCGTCTCCAAGTCCGCCTCCTGCACCATGGCCACCGCCACCGCCGTCGAATCCTCCGCCGATGGCTCCGCCCAAGGCGGCGAGCTTCGCGGTGAGACCTGCCTCGAGGAGCCCGATACGATCCTGCGCGGGCACATCGGCACGTGCTGCTCCGATGGCGCGCCGAACCGCATCGAGCTCGGAACAGTCTTCGAGGCGCGGGGGCGGATCACGATCGGATTTCACTCGACAGTTCCTTTCCTCGCTTGTCGGAAAAATGACTCCACCTGCTCACGTGCGGCGTGCAGTCGCGAGTAGGCGGTCTGCAATGGGCACTCGAGCACCTGCGCCACCTCGTTCATCGACAGTTGCTCGATTTCGTACAGCACGAACACCGCGCGTTTCTTTTCATCCAATGTATCCAGGGCAAGGTCGAGCCATCGCCGGGCCTCGCGCTCGGCAAGTCGGTCGTGGGGGCCATCCGTGGCCACCATCTCGGGAAGTGTCGCAGTGGGAAGCTCACGCTGGGTCCGGGCTCGCCGCCGATGCGCCAGTGCGACCCGGACGGCGATGCCGTACAACCAGGTGCGCAACGACGACTTTTGTTCGAAATCCTGAAGCTTGCGAAAAACGATCACGAAAACCTCTTGGCAAAGATCGTCCGCGTCGGACTCGTTGAGTCCGAGACGACGCAGCGATCTCCACACGAATGGACCGTGCTCGCGAAAAAGACGCTCCACGTCGGCCGCCGTGGTCGGAGGCGGTTGGGTGGGCGGTGTCAATAGATTCCTGAGGGGTAGATGCAATGCCCCAAACTACCCTTGCTCCCATGGCTGTACGACAGCCGTAACGTCGTCGGTCCGATGATTAATGCATCGCGGCGCGACTTTTTATGACGGAACATCAGGGAAAACGCAGGCCAAAGCTCAAATCGGTTGCTCCAGCGATCGGAGCGGGTCGAAAAATGGCCTGTTGTGACCCATTTGACGCCCGGTAACTGAGCTCCGTCCGCACGATCGGCACGATGAGCGATAGCCCAAGGCTCACGACGAGCGGTCCAGCGACCCGAAGGCCGAAACGGCTCGGCAAAAACGCATGCGCAACGAGCGCCTCGTCCGACCGTGCTTCGGGAAAGCCCACCCCGCGACTCTGCATCGTACCCAGCTCGAATCCTGCACATCCTCGATAGGAAAATACCCCTTTTTCCCAATGGAGAGGACAGAGTGCGACTCCGCCGTAGGCGAGCGACACATCGCTGCTCGCCCCCGGTTGGTTCGAATCGGCCGTGCCCCGCGCCCAGTAAGTGCCGGAAAACTCGATTCCCCAGAACGACGGCGGCTTGAGCAGCACAGCCGCTGTCATACCTGCACCTACCGAGGGGAGCAGCCCCACCGATAGAATGCCGCCTGCGTTCGCCTCGAAGCGCCACGGATCAGGTGGCTCGACTTGAACCACGACCTCCTCACGCTTGACGATCACCTGCGGAGGAGGAGGTGGTGGCGGGGGCGGAGGGGGCTCGGGTTCCGGGGTGGTCTTTCCCAAGGCTGCATCGGGATCGATCATCACCGAGACGACGAACACGATGGACTCGTCGAGCGCCTCCGAGCAGCTGCTCCCCGATCGCTGAATCTCGCGGGTGCCGATCACGTTGCCGCGCGCATCGCGAATG
Organism: Sorangiineae bacterium MSr12523; assembly: GCA_037157775.1. Classification (NCBI taxonomy): domain Bacteria; kingdom Pseudomonadati; phylum Myxococcota; class Myxococcia; order Myxococcales; family Pendulisporaceae; genus Pendulispora; species Pendulispora brunnea. The sequence goes on along the minus strand of CP089982.1, from coordinate 199,058 downwards.
GTCAACGCAGCGCGCCACTCCGGCGCCGCGCCACGTTTGGTCTGCGAAACGGAACCTTCCACCGACACGTCGGCCTGCGATGCGGAGACGAATACCTTTCTCCGCAGGCGCGCTTCGACGGCTTGCGCCAACGCGTTCGTTGCGATGCAATTTTCTGCGCCCTGCAGACGTACCCAACTGAGGGATGACGTTCGCGCATGTGTGTTTTGAGCGTACGCCGGCCAAGCATGCAACATCGCACAAAGGGCGATTGGCATTCCCAATGGGAGACAAATAGGCGTCCTGGGTCCTCCGTCCGACACGAGCGAAGCCGTTCCATGATAGAGTTGTCAACCCAAGTCAACGGAAACGGGACCTCACCAAAAAGGACGATCCTCTCATCGGGATCCTGCTCGTGCCGTGCGTACCAAAGTCTCCCTCCTCTTCATCTCGCTATTCGCACTCGGAGCGTGCATCACGAACTCCGAAGTAGGCGTCTATCCACGCGACGATACGAGGGAGACGCCGACCCCGCCGCCGTCGCCGACTTCGAGCGACGCAGGAACGGACGCGGCCGAAACTGGCCAGCCCGACATTCATCCCGTCGCGCGGGCCGCCAATCGCCTCGCCGCCGGAGCACGGAGTACGTGCGCGACGACGTCGACGGATGGGGTCGTGTGCTGGGGCGACAACTCCTCGGGTCAACTTGGTAACGGCACGAACATACGCGCCTGCCCCGACGGTTACGTGTGCCCGGTCCAGGGCTTGGATATCGGTGTCGACGCCGTGTTCGGTGGCGGGCTCGCGCACTGCGCGCTGACCAAAGACAGCCTGGTCTACTGCTGGGGCGACACCGTGTTCCAGCAATCGGGCGACGGCGTGTACACGCACCACGTCACGTACTCTCCGCGCAAGATGCCGGAACTCGCGAACGCCTCCACGGTGGGCGTCGGGCTGTATTTCCAGTGCGCGCTCACCGACGGCCAGAGCACGAAGTGCTACGGACTCAATAACCCAGGCGCGGTCGGCACCAAGACGGTGGAGGGTGGCGGCTCGGGAGATCCCGTCGAAGTGTCCGGCATGGGCAGGCAAGGTCGCAAGCTTGCCGCCGCGCAGTCTGGTTACTTCGCCTGCGCGGTCACCACCGTCGGCGCGCTCAAGTGCTGGGGATCCAACGCGCACGGACAGCTTGGCAACGGCACCTACGACAAGGTGCAGGAGGCCACGACCGTCAAAGGGCTGGAGGCGAACGTGACCGCCGTGGCGGCCGGAACCGACCATGCGTGCGCCGTCGTTTCCGGCGACGTGAAGTGCTGGGGACGCAACGACAAGTGGCAACTCGGCAGTGGCGAGATCGAAGATCGACTCACGCCCGACACCGTGCCCGGTCTTTCGGGGGTGGTCGCCCTGACCGCCGGCCGCGCCCATACCTGCGCACTCACGCGGAAAGGCGCGGTGTTTTGCTGGGGCGATTACGGCGGCCCTGCGATTTCGGCGACCCCGGTCAAAGTCATCGCGGAAAACGTCACCGAGATCACCGCGGGCACCAGCCATACCTGCGCGCTCTACTTCGACAACAGGCTGCTCTGCTGGGGCAGCAACGACTACGGCCAACTCGGGCCCTTCGCCGGTCGCGCAGCAGAGCTCCCGTAAGCCGCTAACGCTGCGTGCGCGGATCCCAGCCCGTGGCCTGCCCCTCTTCGAGGGCGTCGAGGCTCGACATGGCGTCCGCATCGAGGGCGAAGTCGAAGATCGCCGCGTTCTCCTTCTGACGGCCGGGATCGGCCGACTTGGGCAGAACGACCAGATCGTGTTGGAGGCCCCAACGAAGCAGCACCTGCGCAGGGGTCCGGTCCATGCGCCGAGCAACCTTGCGAATCTCGGGATGGTCCAGGCGATGGCCGCGCACCAGCGGGCTATAGGCCTGTACGACGATGCCATGCTTCTTGCAGAAAGCACGCGGCTCGCGCTGCTGCATGAAGGGGTGAATCTCGATTTGGTTCACGTCGGGTCGCTCGTTGGCATCGGCGAGGAGCTCTTCGAGGTGCGAGACCATGAAGTTGCTCACGCCGATGGATCGAACGCGCCCGCCCGCGCGAAGCTTTTCGAGGGCGCGCCACGAGTCGCGGCGTTTGTGTTGGACCGGCCAATGAATGAGGTAAAGGTCGACGTGGTCGAGGCCAAGGCGCTTCATGCTGGCGTCGAAGGCGCGCAACGCCGAATCGTACCCCTGGTCGTCGTTCCATAGCTTCGTGGTGACGAAGATTTCGTCGCGCGGAATGCCGCTTTCGCGCACGGCCGCGCCAACCTCGGCCTCGTTGCCGTAGATGCGGGCGGTGTCGATGTGGCGGTAGCCGGCGCGCAGTGCGGACAGCACCGCGTCGCGCGTGACCCCGCGCGGCATCTGCCAAACGCCGAGACCGACCCGCGGCATCGACGGTCCCGAGGGAAGCTTCACCTTCGCGGTCGTTACGTTTTCCATCGCGATATTTGTAAGCCCCCGGCTAGGAGTAGCAAGAGCATGCTGCCGACACGTACCCCAGAGCTGGAGCGACTTCGGGCCATCCAGCGGCACGTCGACGCGTACACCGTCGGGATCCTCGATGCATTGCCCATCACGGCGTCGTGGGATTGCCTCGAGCTGGGCGCAGGCGCAGGATCCATCGCCCACTGGATGGCCGAGCGCTGTCCGCGGGGACGCGTGGTGGCGGTGGACATCGATGTTCGGCACCTCGACGCGAACGGCGCGGCGAACTTGGTCATCGAGCAGGCCGATGTCACGCGAACCGATTACGCACCGGGGATGTACGATTTGGTGCACGCGCGATATCTCTTTTGCCACCTGGCGCAGCGCGAAGATGTCCTTCTGCGGGCCGCGCGCTGGCTGAAACCGGGAGGCTACTTGTTCATCGAGGAGCCGTACCAGCTGCCCAGCGAGACATCACCTTTTCCGCGGGTGCGTCGCGTGATGGACGCGTACGAGCGCTACCACGCCACCCGAGGCACCGATTTGAAATGGGCCCGAGGACTCCCCGCCGCACTGGCACGTGCAGGGCTCGGCGAGGTGATGCACGCGGGCAATCTCGGATGTATGGGCGGCGGAAGTCGCGATCGCTGGTCACCCCTGATCGCGAACGCCGGGCCCGCGCTGGTCGCCGAAGGGCTTCTGTCCGAGGCCGACTTGGAGGGGTTCTTCGAGTTGGTCGCCGACCCCTGTTTCATCGACATCCCGCAGGTCACGATTGCGGCGTGGGGCCGCGCGAAGCTGGCGTGAGCAATCCCGTTGGACGGCAGCGCAACGTAATCATCTTTTTTTCATAAAGGTGACGGCTGCGTCGCACCACACGAACACCCCCCTCGGCGAGAGCGCGCGGGCTCGCTGTGCGCGGACGTAACTGATCCCGCTCAATCTCGACTATCCCGACAAGGAGCGATTGGCGATGCGTTCTTTTGCAACGACGTCCACGGCCGGCTTGTGCCTATTGCTTGCGGCATGCAGCGCGGCGCCGGTGGAGGACATCGGCTCTCGAAGCGAGCCGGTTCGATCGATCACGCGCGCGGAGGCGCTCGCGGATTTCGATCAGATCACGGCGTCATTTCGCGGTTTGTATGGCGCGCTCACACGAAAAGAGGCGCGTTATGGCTTCCAGCTCGATGCGCTCGCAGCCGAATATCGCGCACGCGTCCAAGCCGCCAATGGCGAAACGCAATATCGCCGCATCTTCGAGGAGTTCATTGCGCGCTTCAAAGATGCTCACGTTTCGCTGAGCGCTGATTTGGTTTCCGACGACGCACACGCCTTCGGGCTCCCGTTTCGGGTGATGCCGGTGGGCGACACTTTCGTGGTTTATGAAGCGGCACAGGGTTCGACCGCCCAGGTCGGCGACGAGTTATTGAGCATCGATGGTCGCTCGGCCACCGATTTGACCAATTCGTTCCTACCGCTGATCGGTATTGCGAATGAGCTGGCCGCGCGGCATTTCGCCGCCGCGCATCTGACCCGGCGTCCCGTGTACGCGTCCGAGGGTTTGCAGGCCAATGCGCGTGCACAGGTGCGCCTGCGGAATGCGCACGGTGCGGAACGCACGGAGGTGGTCACCTGGCAAGAAGCAGCCCGATTGCTGCCGGCGGCTCCCCCGGCGCCGGTCGCGGGCGGGGGCGGGCTTCGCGCAGCGATGGCCGTGTCGCACGTCACCGCGGAAGTGGTCCGTGCGGAGCTGTCGAAGTTCGGCGAGCGACTGCCCTTTTTCATGACCGATGCGGTGCGGGCATCGCTGGGCGTCGCCGGCGAGGTGGCCCCCAGCCGCGCGGCGCTCCAGCGGTTCGGGCTCACCCCGCAGCAGGGAGCCGCGATTCACTTCTTCGCAACCACGTATTCGCTCGGCGGGAAGAAGGTTCTCCTGGTTCGAATACCGAGTTACGTGCAGGGCGAGGCGGCGCTCAATTACCTTCGTGCGCTCTTCTCGGAGCAACAGCCGCAGGTGGATGCGCTGGTGTTCGACCAGACGCACAACCCCGGAGGGTCGCTCGGCTTCGCCGAGGGCGTGGTATCTCTGCTGGCGCCACACCGGATCAACGGGGACGTGCAGAGAATGCACGCCGACCGGTTATGGATTCAAACCTTCGCCAAGGCCGCGAAGGAAACACGAGACGCCAACCCCGCCGATCCTGCGGCGGCCATCTACGAGGGACGCGCCCATGACATCGACGCCGCCTACAGCAGCAACCAGCCGCTTTCTATCCCGATTCCGATTTCCCTCGAGCCCACGATCGAGCCGGACGCGGCCCACTGGAGCAAGCCCATTCTCCTTCTCTCGGACGAGCTCTCCGTCTCTTGTGCCGATATCGTTCCACTTCTCCTCAAAGCGAACCATATCGCGACTCTTTTTGGGCAAACCACCATGGGCGGCGGAGGCAACGTGGAAGCGGTGGCAACTCTCACGAATACCCAGGCCGTTCTGAATCTCTCGCGTGGAATCGGGACTGTGTACGATCCGACGGGGCAGTACCCCGAGGAAAACATCATCGAGGACAATGGCGTAGCGCCCGACGTGGGGTATTCGCATACACTCGCGGATTTCCGCGCGGGCTATATCGGATACGTGCGCGCCTTCAACGACGCGCTCGCCGCGCGGCTGTGAGCAGCTGGATTGGCCAGCGCTCGAGTAGCGTTACGAAGAAGAAAACCGCCAGGATCGCCAAAAAAGAGGCGCCAGGATCGCCAGGTGAACCAACGATGAACCCTGATTTGGTTTGTTGCCGGTTCACCCTGGCGTCGTGGAGGGTTCTTCTTTTCTAGGAAAGGATCTTGATTGCCGCGGGCAGGATGGGGGTGAGCGCGGCATCGGAGCGCGTGGTCGAACTCCAGATGGTGCGCACGCTTTGGGCGTCGATGAGGTGGAGCGCGCTGTCGCAGGCGCTCCATCCGTGCATTCTGCACAACGGGCCCACGATGGTCATGGGATCGCCATCGTCGTGGATGGAGACGGTAAGTCGGTCGACGACACCGTCTTCCACGGCCCCCGTTCCATCGCGCCAGAGTGTAACCTCCGCGGTCGTTCCAGATGGTTCGGCGATGTAGCCACGACCACCGAACCACTGGACGTCCGACAAGGCTTCTTCCACGGCTTTGCGCACCGAGCGGGCGTCGCCCAAGTCCCTCGTGAGAAAGACGTGAGGAAAATCAACGGGCGAGCTCACAAGGTTGAACAACTCCACACACACGCTCATACCGAGATCCTCGAAGCAATCAGCCTGCATCGAAGCCAGGTACGTTGCGGAGCGTGGAATCTTCCTTCAGTTTCTAACCGCCTTTTAGGACGGCAATCGGTTCGAGGCGCAAAACGCGCGCGATGAGATCCGTTTGATCATCGAGCACGTCACCGATGTCGCGGTAGGCGGAGGGCGCCTCTTCGACGAGGCTGTGTTCGAGGTTCTTCGGGAAGACCACGTGCCGCATCGCGTGCGCGAGCGCGGCGGTGCGAATCTTCGCGCGCGCCTCCTTTCGCGTCAGGATGCGACCCGCACCGTGCGAGCACGATCCGAAGGAGGCTTCGTGCCCCAGACCCTCGACGATGTAGCTCGCCGTCCCCATCGAGCCGGGAACGAGGGCCATCGTGCCGGAAGGAACCGAAACGGCGCCCTTGCGATGCACGAGGAGCTCGCGCCCGAACCATGTTTCCTGGGCAACGAAGTTGTGATGGATGTCCACCACGCAGTCGCCGCCCTCTCCCAGGACTTCCAGTGCCCTCGCGAGGATGGCCTCACGGTTGGCCTTCGCAAAGGAGAGCGCCCAGGCGAGATCGCGCAGGTAGGCGGCGCCGAGCTCCGTCCTGGTGTCGATGCCGTGCAGAGGCTCGGGCGCGGCCCGTGCGTAGTGATCGGCCAACGCTCCGCCGAGCCCCCGTGAGCCGGTGTGCACGAGGATCCAGAGATAGCCCTCGGGATCGCGATCCAACTCGAGGAAGTGGTTGCCACCGCCCAAAGTGCCAAGATGGCGCGGGGCGAGGGCTTCGCGTGCGTGCTCGAGGGTGTGCGTCGACAGCGGCTCGGCGAGGAGCGCGTCGGTGACGGCGATGCCGCGGCCTCGGTGGGTCGCGGTGCCGGTTGGGATGGCACGTTGGAGCTCGGCGACGAGGCTCTCCAATGCGCGCCGGTCGAGCGAACGCGCATCGATGGCGAGCCGGGTGGCGGACATGCCGCAACCGAGATCGCCGCCGAGCGCCTTCGGCACCACGGTGTGCTCCGTGGCGAAGACGGTGCCGACCGCCACGCCTTCCGCCACGTGGGCATCGGCCATGGCGGCCACGTGCTCCACGACGTACGGCTGCGAAGCGATGTGCTGAAGCTGGCGCACGGTCGCCTCACTGGCGTGGCTCGCCCAGATGCGAACCGGAACGCGTTGACCGCGCTCCGGTTCGAAGATGACGCGGCTCTGTGCCGTCATTCCTGCCCCTCGCCCTCGGGAAAAGCGGCAGCGGCGTCGAAAACGAACCGCAGATCGGGAACGCGTTTGATGTCGATGGCATCGGCGAGGCGCGCGCGCAAAAACGGCGTCGCCCGCGCGAGGGCGCGTTCCACGGCGGAACGCATGTCCTGGGACTTCAATGCAAAATGCACCCGCGCATGCCGGTAATCCACCGACAGAACGAGGGCGGTGATCCGCACGCCTTCGAGCGTCGGATCGGAAACGTCGTCGCGGAGGAGCCCGCGGAGCTCCTCGAGAATCAAATCTTGTAAACGGATATGTCGAAAGCCAGAATGCTCGTCTTCTCGTCGCATGACCCTACGGCTCCACGAAACAAGGTAAATCTTACGCTCCGCGGAGCGCTTTACCTTTTCCGGAGACCGGTCAGGCGCACTCAGCGGAGGGGCTTCGGAAACCGATTGTCGCAATATCGTTCACGTCACACCTCCCTTCTGCAATTCTTCTGCAAATCTGCCCGGTGAACATGAACGCAAACGGCGACATCGTCAAGTCCAGCCCGCACCAGTGGCTCGAAAGCCTCGAGCTCTACATGCTGGCTCGGCTCGTCGGCCGGCGGACGCTCGACCTCGCGCTCACGAGCACGGCGGGCTATGCGACCCCGCCCGCCATCTCGGGCGACGCCATCGTTGCGGTGCTCCACGAAGGCCAGCGCACCGAGCTGCGCATGGAGGACGAGATCCTCGTCACCGTGTGCTCTCGATGCCAATCAGCTTTCGGTCCCTGCGTGCACGCCACCGTGGTCGCGGTCGATCTCGCCGTCTCCGGTGCCCTGCGCGAAGCGCTTCTCGCCGGCCACGATACGAGCGACGCGGCGGCGCAGGCCGTGGAGCGGCGGCGGGCGCTCGAGGAGGAGCGCGCCTTCGAGCAGTCGCTGCGCGCCTGGCTCGCGCCAGCGGCGGGCGAACTCGCCGTGGAAATCGCCGCGGGTCCCTCCGAAGAAGGCAAACGGCGCGAAGGACGCGGTTATGGCGATCGGGTCGACGCGAGCCGCGGGCCCACGCTCTCCATCTTCGTGAGATCGGTCGGCGAGCGAAAATTGCTCTCCCCGCGCGAACTCGCCACGCCGTCGCAGTTTCGCAGCGGCGACCGGCGCGTGCTCCAATACGTGCGCGACCAAGGCATCGGCCGCAAGGCCGTCCAAGCGCGCGGTGTCGATGCGTCGCTCACCATCGAGGCCATGCGCGCGCACGGCGGCATTTTCGCCGCGGGCTTCAAGGGCCTCTTGGACTTTCGCAACGCGTTCGTGCGCCCGCGCGTCGAGGTGAATCCGGCGGACGGAGCCCTCGAGGTCTTCTGGGCCGCCGAGAACGGAGGCCCGCGTTTCGCGGCCTCGCAGGCAGCATTTTTCGCCGGGCCGTTCCCCTACGTCTGGGCGAAAAATGGCGCCATCTTCCGCGTCGCCAAAGACGTCGACGTCGATCTCGCCGAGGAATTCGCACGCGTCCCTCGCCTCAGCGTTCCCCCGGGCAAATTGAAAGACGCCGGCTCGCGCCTCTTGCGCATGACCCGCGGGCGCGGCATCGAGATGCCCGTCACCCAGGTCTTCGGCCTTCCGCCAGTCGAGACACCGCGCTTGATCCTGCGCCTCGTCGGAGAGCCACTCGCGCTCGAGGGCGTGCTCGTCGCCGCCTACAAGGCGCGCGAAATCCCGTTGTTCACCGAGACGGAGAATCCCCCGCCGGAGGACGGGCGCGATCGCGAAAGCGAAATACGGGCGCGCGAGCTGGTGCTTGGCTCGGGCCTCGAGCCGCGCAACCTCGAGGAGGAGGAAGACTTTTCAAATCAGGCCCCCCTCGTGGCACGCGGCGAACGTGCCATCTATTTCTGGCAGCACGGCCTTTTGGCACTGCGCGGTGCGGACAATCCGCCCGTCGAGGTGGAGCTCTCGAAGCACCTGGCCGGGGTCCGCCTCGGCGCCCCCATCGCGGGACGCGTGCATGTTGCACTCGAGGGCGAGTGGCTCAAGACGCGGCTCGAATTCCGTACCGAGGACCTGCCGGTGGAGCTCGACACCATCCGCGGTGCGCTCCAGCGAAAAGAGCGCTGGGTGAGCTTGAACGATGGCACCTTGGCGCGCATCTCCGCGAGCATCGAAGCGATCTCCAACGAGGCCGCGCAAATCATGGGCAACGATGCCGAAGCCGCGCTGCCGCCGCACCAACTCGGGCGCCTCGATCGATGGCTCGAGGACAACGATGGAGAGCTCGACGACGCCGTCAAATCGTTGCGCCGAAAACTGCGCGCACTCAGCGTGGCCGAAGAGCCCGAGATGCCGCAGGGACTCCGCGCCACGTTGCGGCCGTACCAGCGCCTCGGCCTCTCGTGGCTTCAATTCCTGCAAGCCCTCGGTGCGGGCGGATTGCTCGCCGACGACATGGGCCTTGGAAAGACCATTACGACGTTGGCCTTTCTTCTGCGCCGCAAAGAGGTCGAGGGCCCTGCCCCATCGCTGGTGGTGTGCCCCACGTCGGTGGCCACCAACTGGCTCCGCGAGAGCGAGCGCTTCACCCCCGATTTGCGCGTGAGGCTGCTGCACGGGCTCTCCCGCGAGGAACGGGTGCTATCACCGGAGACTATAGCTGACAGCGATATCATCATTACCACCTATGGCTTGCTCCGGCGCGATCTCGAAACGCTTTGGACGACGACATTTCGCTGCGTCATCCTGGACGAGGCGCAAAACGTCAAGAACGCGGACAGCGCCACCCGCAAAGCCGCCGCCGCGCTTCAAGCGCGCATGCGGCTCGCGCTCACCGGCACGCCCATGGAAAACAGACTTCGCGAGCTTTGGTCCATTGCGTCGCTGGTCAACCCCGGCATTTTGGGCACGGCGCGCGACTTCGAAAAGCGCTTCGAGCAACCCATCGTGCTCAATCGGGGAAGTGCCGTCGCCGCCGAGCGCGAGAGCCCCATGGCCGCGGAGCTGCGGGCCATCGTGCGCCCGTTCCTCCTGCGCCGCACGAAGAACGACGTCTTGCGCGAGCTGCCGCCGAAGACGGAAATCGATCGCTTCGTGTCGCTGACCAGCCAGGACAAGCGCATGTACGATGCCCTGGCCCATACCCTGCGCGCGGGGTTGCGGCAGAAAATCGAACAGGACGCGCGGCCCGTGCCCATGACCGTCTTCGCGGCGCTGACGCGGCTTCGGCAGATGGCCTGCGATCCGCGCCTCATCGATCCAAAGCTGGGCGAAAGCCCCAGCGCCAAGCGCGAGACCTTTTTGGAGCTCGTGCGCGAACTCGTTGCGGAGAACCGCCGCGCGCTCGTGTTCTCCCAATTCGTGCAGCTTTTCACATTGTGGCGGCAGGATCTCGATCGCGAAAACATCGAGTACGAATACCTCGATGGGTCGACCACCAAGCGCGACGACGTCGTCACCCGATTTCAAACCGGGCGCGCGCCGCTCTTTCTCATTTCGCTCAAGGCCGGTGGGTCGGGCCTCAACCTCACGGCGGCCGACACCGTCATCCATTGCGATCCGTGGTGGAATCCGGCCGTCGAAGATCAAGCCACCGACCGCGCTTACCGCATTGGCCAGGACAAGCCCGTGACGGTGGTCCGACTCGTCGCGCGCGGCACCATCGAGGAGAAGATCCTCGCGCTCAAAGCCAAAAAGCGCGACCTCGCCAAGACGGTGATCTCCGATGGCGAGGGCGCGCTCCAGGGCCTTACCGAGGAGGATTTGCGCGCGTTGCTCGGCGATGTCGACGACGAATGAGCAGCCCCGCGAGCAACGCCAGACCGCCAAACGCCTTGCCCGGTGTACCGGGTGTCCCCGACGAGCGGCATCCGCAGCCGCCGCCATAGATGTCCGCATTGGTCACGTTGTTCGACGGAGGAGGCTCCGTCCCTCCGCCCTCGAACTGGGCATGGCCGGTCAGCCCAATGGCAATTTCCTCCGTGGTCGCATCCTTGAGGAGGACCTTCACCGTGCCGACGGCGTCCCCGGCAACCGTGGGCTGGAAGACCACTTCGAACGTGCCCGTTCCACCCGGCGGCAATTGCGCGCCTCCGCCATTCACCACGAATTGATCGCTGTCGGAAGCGATGCTCGCGATGTCCAACGGCACGCCCGCTTGGCTGGTCACCGTCACCACTTTGGGATCGCTCTTCTGGCCGACGGTGACCTGCCCGAAGTCGAGTGCGGCCGTGTCCGCGATCAACAACTTCGAAACGGCGCGCGCCTTCAAGGTGACTTGCGCCTTGGGAACCGAGGAATCCGCGGAGCCGATTTTCAACGTGGCATTCGCCTCCGCCGCGGCATTGGCCAAATACGTCACATTGACGGTCGCGGATTGTCCCGGCTGCACCGAGCCCGTTGGCTGTGTGACCTGGAAAGCCGCCGCCTGCGCCCCCTCCACGACCGCGCTGCCCAGTGCAATGGGATCGCCGCCGGTGTTCGTGATGGTCACGGCCTTTGCGGCAGGCTTCACGCCGACCTTCGTCACACCGAAATCCAACGACGTGGGCGATACCGAGAGCAGCTGCGAGACCGCCGTTCCCTTCAAGGCAATGATGGCCTTCGGCGTATTCGGGTCGTCGCTCGCAATGTCGACTTCACCGACGGAATCGCCCATATCCGCCGGCGTGAACTTGAGCGACAAGGTCAACTTCGCACCGGGCTCCACCACGGCAGGCAGCTCCGGCGCGCTGACCAGCGCGAATGCCGCGGCCTGGGGACCTCCAACGGTCACCGCCGAAATGTTCAATGACGCCGAGCCGGTATTGGTAATATCCGCCGTGCGCGCGGCCGAAGCGCGCCCCACGAGTTGAGCACCGAAGTCCAGGCTCGCAGGCTGCAGCGAAATCATCGCCGATACGCCGTTGCCGGTCAGCGGCACCACGATGCTGGCGCTGCTCGGATCGTTCGAATCGATGGTCAGATTTGCCGCATTCGCGCCCACCGCCGTCGGCGCATAGCTCACGGTGAGGTCCACGCTATCGCCCGCCCCGATGGTCAGAGGCAGATTCACCGCCGATAAAGCAAAGCGTGCCGCGTCGGGTCCACTGATGGCCGCACGCGAAACGATCAACGGCCCCGTGCCGGTATTTTCCAGAGTGACCGTCTTTTGCGAAGGCGTGCTTCCCGTGCGCACGTCGCCGAACGGAAGCGACGCCGGGGTGACCTTCAACGTCGGCGAGGTCCCGGTGCCGGTCAGCTCCACGCGCGCCGTCGGCTCCAGCGGATCGTTCGACGTGAGCACGGCATTTCCATTGCGCGCTCCGATGGCCGATGGCCGAAACCCGAGCGGGATGTCGGCCCGCCCGTTGGGCACGATTTCGACGGGGAAGGTCTGGGTCGTGCTGAAATCGGCATTGGAAAAGGTCATCGAGGCAATGCGAAGGTTCGTCTCCCCCGCATTGCGCACCGTGATCCGCTGCGGCGCTGCATTCGTGCCGACGTTGGTGTCGCCAAAGTCGACGGGCGACTCGGTGACGATCTCCATCGACGGGCCTTGCCCGCGCCCCGTCAGCGACGCCACGTACGAATCGTTGTTGGCGGCATCGCTGGTGATGACGATCTGCGCCGAACGCGACCCGTGCGCCGTGGGCGAGAAACGCACGGTGAGCGGCAAGGTTTGCCCCGCCGGGATCCTCGGCGACGTCGGCGGCGAGACCAGGGTGAAGTCGCTCGCACCGCGCATGGCGATGCCCGAAATGTTGAGCACGTCGTTGCCGGTGTTGCTGATCGTCAACGTGCCCGTGGCATTGCCGCCGATGTCCACGGAGCCGAAGTCGCGCGGATTGGGCGACACGCTGATCGACGGCGCCACCCCGCTCCCTGCAAGCTGCACCACCGCCGGGCTTCGCGGATCGCTGCTCGCCACGCTGAGGGAGCCGGTCGCGGGGCCGGATCCGGTCGGCGTAAACGTCACGCCCACGGTGGCCGTCTGGCCCGGGGCGAGCGGGAATGGGGTGCGCGGCCCGCCGCTGACGTCGAATGGCCCCGAGGTGTCGAACCCGGTGACGGTGAGCTCCTCGCTTCCCTGATTCTGAATGGTGAAGTTCTGCGGTGCACTCGGGGTGTCGACCCGCTGGGCGGCAAACGTGTACGTCGCCGGTGTGGCAACGAGGCGTGCCGTCGTTCCGTCGACGCGAATGTCGACGCGGGCAAGGCACGGCGATCCGGACGATGCCTCGAGGCGCAGCGTATTGACGCCCCCGTAATTGTAACCGGGAATGCCTCGCGGAAAGCGCGCCGACGTCACCGTCTGCGGCGGATCGCATGCATTGCAAGCACAGGTGGCCGTCGGCTGGTATGCCCCGAGCCGCGTACCGTTGAGAAACGCCGAGACCGTGCCCGCGCTGCAGCCCATTTGCTGAATATCCAAATGGACCATCGTCACCACGGCATTGGCCGGCGACGTGTCGGTGAAGTTCTTGTCACCCCACCCCGGGCCACCGATGCAGGCGTTCGACTGGCCGCCACAAATGCAGGTGCTGGTTCCCGCGGGGGTGCCGCACGTCGTCGGACAATTCTGGCCTACCGGGACCGTGAGGTTGCCGCTCCATCTCACTTGGTACGTGGTGGAAAAAGGCTGTGCGACCTCGCCCGTCCGCTCCTCTACTTGGTTGTCCGTGCTCGGGCTCGTGCTGCACCCACATATGACCAGTGTGAGTGCAGTCCACCAAGCGAAGAGCACAAGCCAAAGGACTTTCACAAAGCGTTCCGATGGCCCACGTCCAGCTCGCGTGTCGCGAGCTCGCGCTTACTCAGCGTAGGTCTGGTCGAGGTACTCGACGATCTTCGCCGACTCGAACATCTTCGTGCCGGTGTTGGGATCTTCCAAATACGGCACCTGCACGCGTCCGTGCGCCTTCATGAAGGCTTCGCGCTTGCCGCCCGGCGTGGGCACGTACGCTCCGCGCTCGAGCCGCATGCCGTTCATTCCTAGCTCGCCAAAGCGCTCTTTTCCGAGGTTGTGCAGCACGTACGGGATTTCGAGTTCGCACATCCGCTCGCGCACGATGCGCGAAAATGGACTGCCCTCGAAGCTCCAGAGGTGAAGCAGCTCGCGCGGGGCTTTGGAGGCATTCGCGCGCATGCCGCGCATGCCGCGGATGCCACTGGCGAGGGAACTCATGGGCGAGGAGCTTCCAATGCGACGGTAGTTGAATGGCACATCCCGATCGGCGTACGTGCGAAAGAGATAGGCGATGATGTCCGCCGATTCGTACATCCGCGTGTCGCGATTGGGATCGATGAAGTAGGGAAACTGCGTCTTGCCGCCGAGCCGCTCCACCTCGGGCCGAAAGCGGGTGCCGCCTTTGGGGCACGGGTAGATCTCCGTATCGAGATGCAACGCGGTGAGCACCTCGCGCACGTTGCGACAGTAGGGACACGCTTCGAACTCGTAGAGCCGAAAGAGCTTCTCGGGCTGCCGCGCCGGGGTGACGACCAAAACGCCGCGACCGAGCGTGACCGACGACGCCAAGAGAGACGTCGCGACGTCAATGCGATGTTGCAACGGGCTTGTCATGGCGCGCGAGTATAGTCGATTATGAGGCGCGCTTGGCGTCCGCAACGAAGCTGCGGGATGCAAACCAGAGGGCGATGGCCGTGACCAGGACGGCCACGGGCACGGTCAGCTGCATGGAGGCCTGAAGTCCTTGGGCGCGAAACACATTGGACATGTCATGGGCGCCGGCGGCGAGCATCGCGCGCTTGGCATACGCATCCGACAGGGCCCCCGCCACGGTCGTGCCAAAGGCAGCACCGAGCACGTATTGAAAGAAGAAATACACGGCCATGGCCGTGGCGCGCAGCCGCGACTCGACGACGTCCTGGAGCGCCGAATAAACGGTCACGTAATAGAGGTAAAAGAGAAGCCATCCGACCGATGAAAAGACGCATAGAAGCGCGACGCCACCGATGGGCTGCCCCAGCCCGAACCAGAGCAGCGGACTCGCGATCACGAGCGACACCGCGCCCAAGGTGAGGCGGCCGCGCGGGAAAAGCTGATGCAGCCGATCGGCCAGGGCACCGCCCGCCGTGAGGCCGATCAATCCCGTCAGGCCCACGATCAATGCCGTGGCGCCACCCGCCTGGCGGATGTTCAAACCGTGGAAGCGCATCAGCAGCGCGGGCAAAAAGGCATTCATCGCATAGGCTGCAAAATTCGCAGCGGCGCCGGACAGGATGATCCACCACACGGTGGGAATCGTCAGGATGCGTAGAAATGGCCTTTCGACCTGCGCCGTCGAATCGACGGCGCGAACGTCTTGGGCACCGCGCACGGGCTCCTTCAAGGACACGATGAGCGGGACGAGAAGCAACCCCGGTGCGGCGGCGAGGAAAAACGGGACACGCCATCCGTACGCATGCGCCAGTGCCCCGACCAGCGAAAAGGCGGCAATGTTGCCAATGGGCAGTCCGAGCATGAAGAAGCCCAAGGCGCGCGCCCGTTTTTCGGACGGGTACAAATCGCCAATCATGGCATTGGCCGCCGGGGCACAGCTCGCTTCGCCCACGCCCACGCCCAGGCGAATCAGAAACAGCGAGACGTAGTTGGCGGCGATGCCCGAGGCGGCGGTCATCAAGCTCCAAAGAAACACGCCGCCGGCGAGGATGCGGGTGCGCTTGACCCGATCGGCCAGACGGCCCAGTGGAATGCCAGCCACGGCATAGATTAGGGTGAACGCCGTGGACAAAATGCCGAGCTGCGTATCGTCCAAGCTGAACTCTCTGCGGAGCGGCTCGAGCACGACCGCGGGAATGACCCGGTCGAAGAAGTTCAGAAAGTTGATGAGGAACAGCAAGAAGAGCGTGTAGCGCGCTCCCTTGGTGGCCGAAGCATTCATGAAAACCTCACGAGGACCGACCCATGAGCGACATCATCCTGCACCACTACGCTAGCTCACCTTATGCAGAAAAAACCCGTTGTCTCTTGGGCTTCAAAAAGCTGGTGTGGAAGTCGGTGGATATCCCCTCCATGCTGCCCAAACCCGATGTGGTGGCACTCACCGGAGGGTACCGAAAAACGCCCGTGCTCCAATTGGGGCGGGACGTCTATTGCGACACGCGGCTCATCGCCCAGGTGCTCGACCGGCTCCAACCTACACCGCCGCTCTTCCCCACCACGTCGAAGGCCAGCTGTACCGCGTTTCTCCACATGGAGCCCGCCGTGTTCTTCGCGGGCATTGCCATCGGCATCTCGCCGGAGGGCGTCAAATTCTTCGTCGAGTCGATGGGCGCGGACCACTTCGCGCAATTTGGAAAGGACCGCGCGGCCTTCTTCTCAGGCGGAACGGTGCCGCGACCCCACCCCGATTTCGCGGTGGGCCGCTTCGAGCCGCTCATGGGGGCGCTGGACTCGCAACTCGCCGAACATCCCTTCTTGCTGGGTGCATCGCCGAGCATTGCCGACTTTGCGATGTACCACGGCGTATGGTTCGTCCGTGCGAACCCCGGCGTCGCGCATCGACTGAATCCCTATCCGCACCTCCTCGCCTGGGCGGATCGCATCCGCGCCTTCGGACACGGCTCTCGAACCGAGCTGCCGTCATCGGCCGCCCTGGAGATAGCTCGCTCCACGCGTGAGCAGCAGCCCTTCGAGGGCGACTACCTCGCACTGCCCCAAATGGCGCTGGGCCAAAAAATCACCATCGGCCCCACCGACTACGGCGTCGACCGCGTCGAAGGCACCCTGGTCCACGCCTCCCTCACCGAGATCGCCATCACGCGCCGCGACCAACGCGCAGGCGACATCGTGGTCCACTTCCCACGCAATGACTACAAAGTGCTGCCGGTAGACTAAGAAGATTCACAGGGAGGCGGGGAGGCGGGGAGTTTTTTGGGGATTCAATAGGCTCAGTGAGCCAACTGAACCCCCCAAAAAAGCGCTCCGCGCCGCCCATGCCGTAAGTCCTCCCCGCCTCCCCGCCTCCCTGTGAATTCTTTCTCAGCTAACCGAGAGACCGGTTACTCCACGAGGATCTTGTACACCTTGTCGGAGCCGGCGCCGCCGCTGCCGTTGAAGTCAGCGTTGGTGGTGGTCAGCCAGAAGGCTTGCTGGCCCGGGATCTTTTCGACGGTGCGCAGACGGCCGTAGGTGTTGACGTAATAGGCGGTTGGCGTTCCTGCGCTGGTGCCGCTGAGGGGGATGCGCCAGAGGCGTTGGCCGCGGAGCGAGGCCATGTAGACGACGTCGTTGACGATGGCGATGCCGCTGGGGGAGGCCTGGCTGGTCGACCACGTCTTCTTCGGATTGGTCATCCCGGAGACGTTGCAATTGCCTTCGCATTGGGGCCACCCGTAGTTGGCGCCCGCTGTGATGAGATTCAGCTCGTCGGTCGAACTGTCACCGAGCTCCGACTCCCAGAGGCGACCCGCCGAGTCCCACGCGAGCCCTTGCGGATTGCGGTGACCATAGCTGTACACGCGCGTGCCGAACGGATTGCCCGGCGCGGGCGAGCCGTCCGTCTTGATGCGGAGGATCTTGCCGTTGAGCGAATTCTTGTCCTGCGCACGCGAACCATCGCGCGCATCGCCGCACGTCGCATAGAGATAGCCGTCGGGTCCGAACTTGATGCGACCGCCGTTGTGGAAATTGTTCTTGGCAATGCCCTGCACCAGGGTCGTGTAACCCGAAAGCGAATTACCGTCGTACGTCAATCGGGCAATGCGATTGCCTTCCGACGCCGTGTGCATGACGTACACGTAATGGTTCGAGTTCCAATTCGGGTCGACGGCCAACCCCAATAGGCCACCCTCACCGTTGGTGGTCACCACATTGGGTACCTTGCCCACGAGCGTCTTGCTGCCGCTTTGCGTGAGCTTGTACATATTGAACGTCTCGCGCTCGTTGATGAGTGCAGAGCCATCCGGCAACCAATCGACGCCCCAGGGAATGCTCCAACCGCTGGATACCGTGGTGACCGTGGTCGGCACACCGCCGCCCGGCGGCACGTTCGACGTGCGCACGGTGATCGAGTTGCTCGCATTGGAAACGTTGTTCCCGTCGTCCTTTGCGCGAACGGAAAAGGTGTACTCGGTATTCGCCGCAAGGTTGGTCACCGTATACGACGTCGTGGGAGCAAGATCCTGAATCAGCGGAGCATTGTTCGCATAAATGTCATACGCCGTTACGCCGACGTTGTCGGTCGACGCCGTCCAGGTCAGCTTGACGCTGTTGTTCGTCACGTCGCTCGACGCGAGGTTGCCCGGGGCACTCGGCGGCGTCGTGTCGCTCGTCGGCGGCGTGGTCACGTTGACTTGGTTGCTCGCCTGCGAAACGTTGCCCGCGGCGTCGCGCCCGAAAACATTGAGGCGGTAGGTCGTCTTGGGACGCAAGCCGGTGAGCGTCTTGGTGGCCGCCGGCGGGTTACCGGTTACTTCGCCGATCTTTTGCCCATCGTTGCCGATGTCGTACGCCGTCACGCCCACGTTGTCCGTCGAGGGATCCCATGCCAACGTGATGCTCTTGGACTGCACGTCCGTGGTGTGAAGGTTCCCCGGAACGCTCGGCGCCTGCGTGTCCGACGGCGCATCCACGCTCAACTTGTCGATGTTCGCCGCGCCATTTGCGGTGGTGGCAGCCAGGCGGATCTTGTTGCTGCCCGCAACGAGGGGCACGTTGAGCGTCACGGTGTTCCAGGTGGTCCATGCGCCGGTCCCCGGAAACGACTTGGCGGCGGCGACGACCGTTCCATTGACGGAGATATCGGCGGGGCGATCCACGGTGGTGCCATTGCCGTAGCGGATCGAAATGGAGACATTGCCGGCAGCGCCTGCGTTGACCGTCCATTCGACGGCGGCGCCCACGGCATTGTCCGTGTTGCAGAACCCCCTGCCCGAATAGCCGGCGTGATTCGAGTCAATCGTACCCTGACACACCCCGTCTTCGGCTTCGTAGTCGGTGGCCAGAATCGCAACTTCGCCACGAGCCAAGTTGGGATCATCATCGGAATGATTGGCGGCCGTGCATCCGACCCAGGTGGTAGACACGACCAACAACCCCGCTCCTGCGGCGGTCAACGTTCGATGCGTCATCGGTTCCTCCTCAGCTAGAAAGCGAAAAGATGGGATCTATTTGCGGCTCGGAAGACTCAGCTCATCTGCCTCTCTGAACCGCCCCAGTTGACGCCCTGTGTCGAAACGCCGGGCAGTTCCTTTATTTAGAAACCTTCCTAACGAATACTGGCAAACGATATACATCGGACGTATGGTGCTCGCAAGGCGGACGCTCAAAGCACCTGCAACGTCAGCCCCTAAAACATCGCCACCTGAAACATCGAAGGGAGGACCTCATGAGCCGCGGACAACTGCGCCCCATTGGCCGTCGTGTATCTTTTGCATTCGCCATGGCTTGCATGGCGATGCCCGCCTGCGCTTGGGGGACGGACGATAGCACGGACGGCGCAACGGACAATTCCAATATGGGACATACGGACGTTTCGACCGATGCAATTCAGACAACCGACGGCGTCTCGGCCACGGAATCGGCTGCATTGGAACTCGATTTGAATGCCGATGTCACATTGCGCATCGGAAATGGGACAGACGTCGACTGGTCGGTCGCAATCGTGGAATCCACGATGAAGCGCTTCACACCGAGCCAATTGGGCGGCTGGGGGTACACGCAAGGTCTCTATTTATGGGGGCAGTATCTCGTTTACCAGCGAACGCACGAACCTCGGTATTTGAGCTACATCAGGAGCTGGGCCGACCGATTCGTCGATAGCAATGGACATATCGACCATAGCTTCAACAATCTGGACAGCATGGAGTCGGGCAACGTTCTGCTGGCCCTCTATGCGGAAACGAAACAAATCAAGTACAAGACAGCAGCGACGCAAATTCGCAACCGGCTCAAAACCTATCCGCGCACGCAAGACGGTGGATTCTGGCACGCGACATCGCGCCAACACCAGCTTTGGTCGGACGGCGTTTTCATGGTCAATCCATTCTTGGCACGATATGGGAAGAGCATCGGCGAGGCCGCGTATGCCAACGACGAGGTGACGAAGCAGCTTCTCGTCTATGCCAATCATCTCCAAGTGCAAAATGGGCTATTGAAACACGCCTACGACGAGTCGCGCACGCAAAGCTGGGCCGATCCGGAGACGGGGCGCTCGGCGGAACATTGGTGCCGGGCCATCGGCTGGTATGGCATGGCCACGATTGACGTGCTGGAGATCCTTCCGCTGACCCATCCCAATCGGGCGAAGCTTCTTTCGGTGCTGGAGAAGCTGGTGGCCGGCTTCAAGACGTACCAAGACCCGGCCACGGGCCGTTGGTTCCAGGTCGTCGACAAAGGGAATCTCTCGGACAATTGGACCGAGACGTCGTGCTCCGCGATGTACACGTACACGATCTCGCGCGCCGTGGAGCGTGGCTACATCGATCCGAGTTACAGAACGGTGTCGACCAAGGGCTACCAAGGCGTGCTCGCGCGCGTCTCCAACGGAAGCGATGGTCTCACCAACGTGAGCGAAATTTGCATCGGGACCAACGTGGGCGATCTCGCCTTCTACCTGGCGCGCCCGCGCAAGATGAACGACCTGCACGGGCTCGGCGCGGTGCTGATCATGAACGAGCAGCTCGCGCGGACGGGTGGATAGGCGCAGAAGAAAGGAACCGCCAAGACGCCGAGGACGCCAAGATTTGATTGATGTGCTGGTGCGTCGACGACGGCGTTGCTTCACGAATCCCCTAACCCTGGCGTTCTTGGCGCCTTGGCGGTTTTCTTCTGCGGTAGACTTCCTCGGCGTGATGACGAAGCGAGCGAGACCGCGGATGGCCATGATGGCCCTGGCCCTGATGTTGGCGGCCGGGTGCAAGAAAAACGAGGCGCCGGTCGATCCGAAGCGGGCGGCGTTTCAAGAGGTGAACCGCAAGCTCGATCTGGCGAGCGGCGTCGTGGCGGCCGACGACGTGTCGCGTGGCGTCGGACAGCGCGTGCAACGCGTGCTCACGGGCGAGCGGAAGATTCCGCCCGAGCAGTTGAAGATCGTGGTGCAGGCCGGTGTCGTCGACCAGCACCGCCGCATCGTCATCTTGGCCAAGATGGAGCCTTTGAAAAAGGCTTCCTCGTCCGATCGAAAGATGCTCCTCGAGCAGGTGGCCGATGCCGCCTCGACGGAATTGCTCGAGGAGGACGAAATTGTCATCGGCATCCGCGAGGGCGTTTTTTACGGCGCCATCGGGCAGGGCATCGCCCATGGAGATCTCGAGCAGCAGGTCGGCTCGACGCTCGACACCGCGCCGCTCGAGAACGCCCTGGCGGAGATGAAGACGAAGTAGCTTTTACTGCGAGGGTCGCGGGAAGCTGACCGGGCTTCGATTCCCCTCGCGGTCGATGGCGCGCACCCCGAAGAAATAGTTGTCCTTCGACAGATTGGGCACCACGTAGGTGGTCACGTTGCCGGCGCGGATGGTGTCCGTCCAGAGAGGCTCGGTGGTCTCGCGGTAGACGATTTCGTAACCCGCGACGTCGGGCTCGGGGTTCGCGTCCCATGCGAGCTCGGTGTCGTTGGTGAGGCGCGCGGTCACGATCTTGAGCCCCTTCGGTGCGGCCGGCCCGCGCGCCAATGCCGCGAGCGCCGCCGCATTGACCTTGGCGACCCGCGTGGTGTACGCAAAATCGACGAACTCCGGCAGGTCGCCGTACTGGATCTCGCCCTCGATGCGCACATCCTGGTGCTGGTGCGCATAGTTCTCGTGCGGCTCGGTGAACCGCACCGCGGGATAACCCTGCTCCAAAAAGGGAATGTGGTCGCCACCGCGCCGGTAGCGATCGCGCCGGTACATGATGTTGACGCGCATGCCGGTGGCGCTGTTCTCGCCCACGTCCTTGATGAAGCGCGCGAGTTGGCGCGATGGCGAATCGTTCTCGCCGCCGACGTTGCGGCGAATGCTCGCCTCCTCCGGCGTTTCGGCGGTGGGCACGCCCTCGGCAAACACGCGCACCGTACGAGGGTCACGCTCGCCGGTGTCGGCGCGCGAGCTGCCGACGATGTCGTTGGTGAACATGGCGGCAATGTTGCGGCCGGCGGACTTCGCCTGCGTCGCGAAGTACCTCGAGCCGTAGAGCCCCTGCTCTTCGCCCGCCACCGCCATGAACACGATGGTCGCGTCGAAGCTGCGCGTGGCCATGACGCGCGCCATTTCCAGCACGGCGGCCACGCCGGAAGCATCGTCGTTCGCGCCCGGAGAATCGCAGACCGCATTCACCGGATCGGTGCACATCGAGTCGTAGTGGCCGCTCACGACGTAGGTTCGATCGACGGATTCGGCCTGCGTGCCACGCAAAGTGGCCACCACATTGGTGATCCTCGTCGGCACCGGAATGCGCGATGCCGGCGGCTGCACGTAACTCTGGAGCTCGACGGTCATGCGCCCGCCCGACGTGGCGGCAATCGCCTCGAACTGCGCTTTCAGCCAATCGCGCGCCGCGCCAATGCCGCGCGTTGGATCGTCCTGTGCCGAAAGCGTGTTGCGCGAACCGAAGGCAACCAATCGACGGATCGTCCGTTCGACGTTTGCGTCATCCATCTCGCGCAGCATTTGCCGCACGTCCTGCGGCACGCGCTCGATTGCGAGCGCCGATTCGGCCGCCGCCGTTTCCGCGATTTGCAGCGACTGCTCGCCGCAATCCAAGACGAAGGGAACGAGCGCGATGAGCGCAACGCTTCCCACCAGCAAGTGCCCACGATACTGGACCATGGCGTTCCTCCTTTGGAAGAGAACCGCCGGGAGCCTAGCACCGATCAGCGGCGTGCGCGCCGTAGGAGGGTGCGAGTCCTTGTAATGCCAAAGAGTTGCAAACTCTGGCCTACACCTTTGCGGCGAATGCACGCTCCGCAAATGGGCTTACCGCGAATGTGCTTTCCGGCCACGCGAAATTGGCCACAAAGTGCACATTGGGGGCGCTCTTTCAATTCGCGCTGGTAGCAGCGATTGCACGCCGCGCGCCCGCTCTCGAGACGCATTTTCACCTTCTCGAGCTCGCCGCAAAGTGCACACTTCTCACGCGGTGCGTGATGACGCCCGTAACAGGTTGCACACACGGGTTTTCCACTGGTGGTGCGCGTCATCACGCGCGATGTGCGACGGCAATAGGTACACGCGGCCACCTGCACCGTCGTGCGATAACACGCCGCACAAAGCGGCTTGCCGTTGCGATCACGCGCTTGAACGATTTCTACATCGCCGCAACGCGAGCAGCGGACGCGCGGCCGGTATCGGTCACCATAGCAATAGGGACAAATGGCCTCGCCACGCGGCGAGCGCGCGGCGACGAGAGCGACATTCCCGCACACACGGCACTTCTCGTGGCTCGCAAACTCGCGCCGATAGCACCCGGGGCAAACGGGATTGCCGCGATCGCGAATCGCAATGGGTTTGCGAACGCGGCAGATGTAACAGCGCCCCACGTGAAGTTCCCGCAGGTAGCACTTGTTGCAATATCCGTTTACCCCGTCGGGGCGCGAGCGGATGGGCGCGACCGTTCCACACCGCGAGCATGGCTCCCGTGGCTGAAGCTCTCGCCGGTAACATGCCGAACAGACGTCATCGTCCACGACCGAGCTGTAAGCGACATTTTTGTTCGTGTGACAGAGACCGCACGATCCCCACGAGCCAGCCATGCACGAATGCTACCATCGCTCGCCGCGGATCAACGATACGGATTGTACGTGTATGTCGTGCTGACCGCTTCCGGGATGGTGAAGTAGTTCTTCACTAGCCCCGCCGGATCGTTGGCGAGGGCGCCACCCGCCGGGCCGTCGTCGTGATCGTCCCAGTTCCATGGCGTGTTTGCGGCATTCGTGTCGCATCCGATGGTGCCGCTGCCGCAGCCTCCGCTGTTGTCGCCGGCGAACGAGCCATAGCTGCCGAAGAGGGAGGCATTGTTCCGATTGTCCCAGAGACCGCCACTGGCGAAGATGTCGACCAATTTGTACGAAACGTGCCGGTCGTTCGGACCGGTGGGAACCCCCGCGTTGGTCAGCGACGGGTAATACACCACCCCGTCACCGTTGATGTCGTAATAAGGCCGGGCCTTCAAGCCGTGGCCCTTCGCCTCTTGGGCCGTGACCGGGTGCGGGCTGCCCTCGAAGGTTTCGAACGACAAGGTGCCATCGACGCTCTCCGCGCCTGTCTTCCAGTCGACGCCCGACGGCACGAAGGAGAAGAAGTCCGAGTGGGCCACGGTGACCGCGGATTTCAGCACACCGTATTGCGAGCCGTCACGCGCAACTGTGAAGAGCACACCCTCCGTATCGTTCTCGTGCTCGCTGTCGAAGTAGAAATCCGACCAATCCCGCGGGTGGAAGAAGACGTAAACGATGAACCAATGCGTGCTCGTCTCGGCGACGGAATAATAGGCGTGCGCGGAGAGCGGGTAGCTCGCATTGGCCGCATTGTCCCAATTGTTGCGTCCATTCAAATCGCCATCGTAGTCGTAGCGCGCAATGTAATCGGCCGCGCCGCCGAGTGCATGGCTGCCGGTTTGGTCCACGTCCTGGTAATGCACCGGCGCCCAATGGAGGGCCAGCGCCGCGCGATCGGCCGCGTTCTGAGCTGAAAGTTCTGCACTCGTCGATCCGGTGGTTTCGTCGGTATTCGCGGCGCAAGCCGATAGGGCTCCGAGCATGACGGAAATGCAGATGCTGCGACGTACGCGCATTCTCATGGACATTCCTCCTTGTTCCCCGGCGTTCAGCCCCCGGTTTTACCGAGGAAGGCGCGCAAGCTACAAGGACCAACGTCATCGTTGCGTGACAACTCGCGAACAATTCGATGCATGGCGCAACGCGCTATTTCCCCTCTCCTTTCGCGGCACACGGTCGGCAGGCTATGGTCGGCGGCAATGGAACGTGTGCTTTACGTTGGAACGAAGAACGCCTCGAGTTGGTCCCTGCGCGCTTGGCTTGCGCTTCGTGAACAGCGCATCCCTTTCGAAGAGCGCCTCATCGATATTCGACGTCCGCAACGCGCGGAGGAACTGGCCCGTGTGGCCAAGTTTTCCCCGCCGGGGGCGGTGCCGGTGCTCGTCGAGGGCGATACCGTCATCTTCGATTCGCTCGCCATCATGGAGTACGCGAGCGAAATCGGTGAGCGCCCGCTGCTCCCGCAAGATGCGCACCTGCGTGCACGGGCCCGCGCGCTCATGGCCTGGATGCACGCGGGCCTTTCCAATCTATGCGCACCGCTCTCGTTCGAGAGCACCTTTTACCCGACGCGCCCGCCGATGACCGAGGCGGTGCGGCGGGAGGGCAACCGCATCGTCGCCGTCTGGAGCGATGAGCTCACACGCCACGGCGGACCTTACTTGGTGGGCGACCTGTCCCTGGCCGATCTCGCATTCGTCCCCACGGTGCGACGCCTGCAGGCGCACGGCATCGACCTGGGCGCGAAGCCGCACGTCTCGGCATGGGCCGAGCGACTCATGCATCGACCCACCGTGCTCGAATGGATGCGGGAAGCGGAGGCGTTGCCGCCGGTCATCCTCGAGGAGTAACGGCGTTCGCAGCCTCGAAGCGCGCTTTGGTGCCGGCGCGGGACATGACGACCAGCATGACCACCGGCAAGGCAAGGCCGAGGAGGGTGCCACCGATGATGCCGATCAATCCACCGAATACGCCGGGATTCATGGCGTACTTCAAAGCTTGCTCCGTGATGGTGATGACCACGCTGACGGCACCGAAAATGAGAGCGTTGGTGCGTGCCCAGCCGCGCATCTTGAAAATGCCGATGCCGGTGATCAGCAAAACAATGGTGAGGACGGTGTCGATGCCGAACGAGACATATGCCCATGCTCGATAAGCGTTCGTCGCCGTCGGGTCGTAAATGAAACTTGAGGCCAGATCGGGCCAGACGATGCTGAGAGGGACGAGCAGCAACGAGAAACCAAGGCCCATGGCCCCCAAGATGACGGAGAAATAGGCAAGCACGGTGAGACCCGTGCTGCGTGCTGGCGCTACGGGATACGGGTGATAATTAGGAGTCGACACATGGACGCCCGCGGTTCCGGGCGGCGTGTAGGGATTGACCATCGGGCGCGATGCTACACGCGTACTTCCATGGATCGAAGAGAATGCTGGCGCGACCCAAGGCGATGGCCTCGGAATCCTTTTCTTGAACGGCGCACCTTGCCGACAAGCCGATATAACCCCATGATACGGTTAGCCACCAAGGAAGGAACCGATCATGGGTGAAATTTCAATTCACGCGGACGTGGCCGCGGTCAATGGCGTGCGCATGCACTACCTGCGCGCAGGAAAGGGCCCGCTCGTCGTGCTGTTGCACGGATGGCCGCAGACGAGCCATTGCTGGCGCCACGTCGTGCCGGAGCTCGCGGCGAAGTTCACCGTGCTTGCACCGGATCTGCGCGGATATGGCCGCACGGACAAGCCCACCACGGGCTACGACAAGCGGACCATGGCATCGGATATCGCCCAGCTCGTGGAGAAGCTGGGCTTCGACAAGGCCAGGGTCGTGGCGCACGATCGCGGCGCGCGCGTGGCGCACCGATGGGCGCTGGATCGGCCGGATCAGGTCGAACGGCTGGTGCTCATGGATATACTGCCCACGCGCGAGGTGCGCGAGCAGCTCGATATGGGCATTACCCACGGCTATTGGCACTGGTGGTTTCACCTGCAACCGGATTTGCCCGAGCAGCTCGTGGGACAAAACGTCGGCGCCTACCTCGGGTACTTCTTCGAGAAGTGGACGTACAATCGCCATGGCCTGCCCGCCTCGGCCATCGACGAATACGTGCGCGCCTTCTCCGCCCCGGGTGCGTTGCGCGCGGGGTTCGACGATTACCGGGCGACGTTTCCCACGGATCTCGATTTGGACGATGCGGATTTCGCGGCGGGCCGCCGCTTGAGCATGCCGCTTTTGCTCTTGTGGGGCTCGGAGAGCTTTCTCAAGAAGTTCCCCGTGGTCGATATCTGGCATCGGTACGCGACCGACGTGCGCGGCGAAGCCATTCCCGAGTGCGGCCACTTCATTGCCGAAGAGCGCCCCGCGGTCACATTGGAACATCTGAGGCGATTCCTCTGACGTCGTCGGGTAAATGCTCAGCGCCGGGGGCGGCGACGCGCGAAGAAGGCCAAGAGTCCGCCCACGGCCAAGATGCCGCCGATGGGGAGCGCATCCTCGGCCGGCGACATCGCGCACGACCATCCGCCGCCCTCCAGCGAGAAATCGCCCGGATTGCCGCCACCACCACCGCCGCCGCCATCGGTCCGCCCGGCGTCGCGCGCTCCTGCATCGCGCGATCCCCCTGCATCCCCCGCGTCGCCCGTGCTGCCATCACCGGGGCCCGTGCCACCGTCTCCCGTGCCGGTGCCGCCATCGATGGGCACGCACGCCGAGCCGCCATCGTCGCCCGCGAAGCAGTGATTGCCGGGTGGGCACTGACCACCGCCGGGGATGCGACAGCCGTCCACGCATACCTTGACGGTTTCATCGCAAATGCGGTCGGCACCACAATCCGTATCACTGTTGCATCCACAACTGCGCTGCGGCGAATTGCCGCCGCGGCAGATGCGACCGTGCGGGCTTGACTGGCAATCCGTATCGACGTTGCACTGGACGCAGCTGTGGGACGTGGTGTCGCAGACGGTCGCGCCGGGCTTGGCCGCGCAATCTTGGTCCGCCTCGCATTCGAGGCAGGTCAGGGTCAGCACGAGAAGGCGGCACTGGTCGCGGGGTGGCGACGTGCACTGCGCTCCCAGAGCGCAGAGCTTCGTGCACTGGCCGTTGTTGCATGCATAACCATTGTCGGTGTCGCACCCATTGCGTCCGGTAGCGCAGCCCGAGCGGCAGTACGGGGCCGACCCCGACGCGGGCGCCGGCCGGGTGCACAGAAGGCCCGATGTGGCATTTCCGCATTGGCCGTCGTTCTCACAACCGCATATGCCGGCGGGAAGAACGCACGCGGGGCTGCGGCCGCTGCACTGGCCTTGATTCGTCGCAGAGCACTCGGCGCATTGTCCAGCGTTGCAGGCGGGTGTCGGCGCCGCGCAATCCCTGTCGTCGAAACAGTTCCTCGCGGCGGCGGGGCGTGCGGTCGTGACGAGGGCCGTGGCAAACGCAAACGCCAGGGCAAATGGCATCCAGGGGCGAGAAGTCATCGCGTGCCTCCGTTCCCCTCGAGAATACCGGATTGCGCAGGTCGGGGCTTCTTTTGATATCACCGGCCCGAACCGCCCATCGACCCAGTGGTCGGCGATGCTATGTTTTCCCACGTGGCCAAGCCGAAATTCATCTTCCTGGGCCTGCTCGCAGCCCTGGCAGTTCTATATGTGCGGGACGTCGTGCGTGCGGCCTTCGGGGTTCCCGACGCACTGCCCACGCTCGCCGATTTCGTGATCAGCGGTATTTGGTTGTGCGCGCAGATGGTTCTGCTCACCATCGCCTTTCATCGGAGTAGGCAGCGAGGCTATGGGCCGAAGAAGGCGGCGTTGGTGT
Source organism: Sorangiineae bacterium MSr12523 (assembly GCA_037157775.1). Taxonomy (NCBI): domain Bacteria; kingdom Pseudomonadati; phylum Myxococcota; class Myxococcia; order Myxococcales; family Pendulisporaceae; genus Pendulispora; species Pendulispora brunnea. The sequence continues at coordinate 170,667 of CP089982.1, read as the reverse complement.
CGCTGCTGGTGGCGGCTGCCACCTCGGCCCCGGGCTATGGCGCTTTTTTGGTCCTTCGGCACGCGTTCCCCACGTGGGGGCTTCTCCCGCCCGAGCCCGGCGAGCCCGAGACGGCGACATTCTTGTTCGTGCTGGGATTGGCCGATTCGTTTTTCATCCTTTCCACGTGGACCTTGGTGATCTTCTATCCCACGGCCCTTCTCGAGGCGCGCGAGCGCGCATCCGAGGCGGACCGGCTGCGACGCGAAATGGAGCTGTATCGGATTCGCACCACGCTCGAACCGCATTTCGTGCTCAATACGCTGAATGCCATCGGCGGCCTGATGACCGAAGAGCCGGAAACGGCTCGTCAGCTCGTGGGCGACCTCGGCGCATTGCTGCGCGATCTCGTGCGCGAATCGCAGGAGCGGGAGCGACCGCTGGGGGACGAGCTCGAATGGCTCGAACGGTATACGGCCATTCTGGAGACGCGTCATGCCGGGAGGCTCGCCTTCGAGTGGGACGTGGCGCCCGCCCTGCGCGCGCACAAAGTGCCGACGTTGGTGCTGCAGCCACTGGTCGAGAACGCCGTGCAACATGGGGCGCTTTGCCGAGCGTCGGACGGACGAATTCGGCTTTCGGCACATCTCGACAACGATCAGCTCGTCGTGGTGGTCGAGGACAATGGACCGGGGTTGGCCGAGGATGCTCCGCGCGAGGGCGCGCGAGGGCTCGACATGGTACGAAGACGTCTCGCCCTCGAGTCTCCCGACGCTATCTTACGCCTCGAGAGCTCGGACCGCGGAACCCGCGCGACACTTTCCCTTAACGCCGTTCAAGCTCAAACTGCATGATTTCGCCCCAACTCCGCGCCCTCGTCGTCGAAGACGAATGGCCCGCGCGCCATTACTTGATCGAATTGCTCCAACGCACGTCCAAGGTGGATGTCGTGGCCGCGGTGGCCACACTCGACGAGGCGATGCAAACGCTCCAACGGGTGGACGTCGATGCGGTGTTCGTGGACATCATGCTCTCGGGCAAATCCGGAGATACTTCCGGGCTGGATTGGATCCGAACCGTCTCGCCGGCGCGTCCCATCCAATTCGTGTTGGCCACCGCCCTTCCCGAGCACGCGCTTTCGGCCTTCGATCTGGGGGTGAGCGACTATTTGCTCAAACCGTTCACGGCCATTCGTGTCGCGCAGTGCGTGGAGCGGCTCCTTGCCGCGCGCCCCGTGAAGGAGCCCTCCGCCGAGCCAGCGGGGCCGCGCAGGATCGTGGCGCGCGATGGCTCGAGCCTGGTATTCGTCCCGTTGGAAGAGGTTCTCGCCTTCGAAGCGGCGGCGCGCCTTTGCTTCGCGCATTGCGTGGGTGGGCGATTTTCCGTGGATTTGTCGCTGTCCGCGCTGGAGACGGCGTTCGAGGGCACGTTCCTGCGGGTGCACCGCAATTGGCTCGTGCGCCCCACGCTCGTGCGCCGCTACGTGAAAGAGATGGCCGAGCTCTTGGTGCAACTCGGCGAGCGCTCGTGCCTCGTGCCCGTATCGCGCGACCGCGCGCAGGCGGTGAAAGATGCGCTATTTGCGAACGCGGTCGGCCTCCGGCGTGGGGGCGGAGGGTAAAATGCGCACCAGCACGCGCTGCCCGATGCGGATTTCCTGCGAGTCGATGGCCAGCACGCACTCCACCACGCGCTGATCGACTTTCTCCGCCGGGTCGTCACTCGGTTGCTTCAAGCCGAAGACGCGCCCCACGCGCAGCACCTTCGCCGGGTACACCTGCGATTCGTCCGATTCGACGAGCACCTCCGCGGGCATGCCCGGGGTTACCTTGTCCACGAAGCGATCCACCAATTCACTGCGCACGATGCGCTTTGCATCGGGCGCGAAGAGAAACAGGGGTGTCACATTGAGCGTGCTGACGCCGTCGCCCGGGCGCGCGTAGCGGCGAATGACCTCGCCGTCGAGCGGTGCGCGCACCGTGCGCAGGCTCACCTCGTACGCGGCCAAAGCTTGCCGGGCGCGCGCCACCTCGATGTTGGCGCGTGCGGCGGCGATGTCGGTCGCCACCAGCGCCTGCTCGTCCCGCGCCCGATCGAGCTCGCCCTTCGGCGCGGCGCTGGAAGCGGTGAGCCCCTCGAGCCGCCGCACCTCGCGATCGGCCGCGCGCGCACGCACTTCCAACGAGGCCAGCGCGGCCCGCGCTTGGGCGAGCTCCTTGTTCGCCACGGTCGCGGAGAGCGCGGCCTGCTGATCATCGAGCTGCGCGAGCGGGGTGCCCGCCTTGACGTTCGCACCTTCCTCGACGAACACCTGCTTGATGAGGCCATCACGGCTCGCCGCCAGCTTGATCACGCCGCCCTCGATATCGATTTTCCCTTTGGCAACGGCCACCCATGGGGTGCTCTTCTCCGCGGGCTCCTCGAGCGGCTTGCTGCACGCGAACAACGCCAGCGCGAGCAAAATGATAGGGCGCTTCATGACGGACGCTCGTCGCTCACGATGACGCCGTCCTCGACGTTGATGACCCGATCGGCGTGCCGGAGCAGACGCCCATCGTGCGTGACCCCGAGCACGGTGGTGCGGTGCTGGCGTGCAATGCGGTGGAGCAACTCGATGACGATTTGGCCATTGTGACCGTCGAGGGCACTCGTGGGCTCGTCGGCAAAGAGCAGCTCGGGCTGTTTCACCAGCGCCCGTGCGATGGCCACGCGCTGTTTTTCCCCGCCGGACAACTCCGCGGGTCGGAGATTCTTGCGGTGCGAGAGCCCCACCTCGTCGAGCGCACGCTCGGCACGCGCACTCGCCGCCCGGCCGGTGATGCCGCGGTAGCGCAACAAGACGAGAAGCTGCTCCAGCGCCGTGAGCGACGGAAAGAGGTTGAACCCTTGAAAGACGAACCCCATGTGCGCGAGGCGAAACGCATCGAGCCGCGCCGGCGACAAGGTCCATAAATCGGCGCCGAGCACGTGCACGGTACCGCGATCGGGGCGGAGAAGGCCGCTCAAAATCGCCAGCAAGGTGCTCTTGCCCGAGCCTGAGGGGCCGATGATCAAGGTCAATTCACCGGGGCACACATCGACGTCGATGCCGCGCAACACGGTGGTCACGGTCTTGCCGCTGGTGAACGAGCGGTGCAGTTCTGTGGCGGAGATGGTCGAGTTCACGGAAGGGTCTCTCATCGAAGAAGGGACGCAGGCTCGGCCCGCGCCAGTTGACGAACCGCGAGAAGGCCCGAGCACGCGGCAATGGCCAACACGAGAACCGAGGTGCCGGCCACCGCCACGGGCGGAACCAGCATGGTCACGGCCATGCGATCGGCGGCCATTCGTAGGGCGAAGGTGGTGAGCAGGGTAATGACCAATCCAATGAGCCCCACCCACAGCGATTGCTCCAGAACGACGCGCCGCAATGCACCGAGCGACACGCCCAACGCGCGCAACGTGGCGTATTCACGCAGCGAAGCCACGATGGCCGCCATCAAGGTCTGGCTCGTGATCACCGCGCCCACCACCGCGCCGAGAAGCGAGGAGAACGCGAAACCCGAGCCGGAGCCGGATTCCATGACCCAATACATTTGCGATTGCGACGAGAACTCCTCCGCCGTCCACACCGTGAATGGGCGAAATGTCCCCTTGGGTTGCAGCGCATCGCGCACGGCCTCGGCCCGCTTGGGATCGCGCAGCTTGACGAGGTAATAGGCGACATCCTCCGTGTGGAGCAGCGAAGGATCGATGCGGCGTGCCGTCGCCAGGGAGGAGACGATGTTGGCGCCACCCGGCGCGCGGATGCCCCGCACGGTGCCGACGACTTTGACGTGACGGCCATTGAGCTCGGCGTGATCACCCACCTCGACACCCAGCTTTTCCTGGTCCGCCGCGTCGATGACGATGCCATCGGGCTCGTCGAGCAAGTGGCGCTGCTCGGCGTTGAGAAGCTTGCCGAAGGTGAGCGCGTCCGCTCGCGTATCGACGCCGACGAGGTAGCCGCTCACCGGTGCGCCGTCGGGCCGGCGGAAGTCGCCACCGCCCCAGTTGAAGGCTTCCACACGCACCACCTCGGGGTGCATCCAGAGTGAGGTCAAGGTTCGCTCGGGGATGTTGCGCGCTTGATCGACGGCCGGCGTATCGCGAAATCCGACCCACAGATCCGCGCGCGATTGGTCGATGTACACGGTGACGTTGGCAAAGGCGCCCACCAAGAGCGCAATCTGCACGAGCACCAACAACCCCGAGAAAGCGACCGCGAACACGGCGGGCACGAAGCGCCGCCACTCGTGAATCAGGGTCGCGCGTGCGAGGGAAATCATGGCCCGCCCACGACCCGGGTGAGGGTCGAGCGCGAAAGACGCACCTCGGCCTCCGCGTCGATGGCGGAGAGCTCCGCCTGCAGCCATTTCACCTGCGCATCGCGGATCTCCAACGTGGAGCCGGTGCCGGCCTCGAAGCGCTCCTCGGCCAGCCGCAGATCGAGCCCGGCGAGCCCGCGGCTTCGCTCGGCAATGACGTACGCATTCCAACTCGCGGCATGGGTCGCGACGGCCTGCCGTATCTCCGCTTCGATTTGGACTTCCGCGCGGCGTGCCTCGAGCTTCACTTGCTCGACGCGGAGCTTCGCGCTTGCGACCGCCGCGGAGGTGGCGAATCCGTCGAAGATGTTCCAAGTCGCCACGATGCTTCCCTGGAAGGCATTTTGCTTCGAGGGGTCGGTGAAGAACGGTGAGAACGTCGCCCCCTGCCGCTGGTACCCGAGCTCCGCGGTCACGCGCGGAAACCACGCTGCGCGCGCCGTGGCAATCTGCCGTTCGGCGGCCTCGCGCTCGCGGATCAACGCCGTCAACAGCGGCCGCTTCGCGCGCGCCCGCGCAAGCCACCGAGGCAGCGCATCGGCCGGCTCGGCAGGTGCCAAGGGTCCAAGCGGCGCCAGCGCCCCAATCGCGAAACCATCGTGATCGAGGAGCAACCAAGCCGCGAGCGCGCTTCGACCATGGGTCACGCGCGCCTCTTGCCGCGCACGCGCCAGCTGGTCGTTCGCGTGATTGAGCTCGGCGTCGATGACGTCGCGGCGTTGCGCACGGCCGTAGGCAAGCTGCACCTCGGCGCGCTTTTTCTGCTCCGCCGAGTGCTCGATGGCCCGATCCAGCGATTCGCGAACGCGCGTCGCGCGCCACACCTCGAAATAGAGTCGATCGGTCTCCAGGGTCACCGCGAGCTCTTGTTCCGCGAGCCGCCCTTTTTCCGCCTCGACCAAGGTGCGTGTGCGCGCAATCTCGTTCCAGAAGCGCCCGCCGTCGTAAAGCAGCTGCGAAATGCCGAGGCCGAGGCTGTAGACGGCTTGCTCGTACGCGGGCACCTCCACCGATTGCCGCTCGTACGCCTCGCCGGCCGGCCCCGAGGGAAACGTCGAGGTGTAACGCTGCGGGCCCGTCCAGATGGCGCCAAACTCCGCGCGCACGGCCACCTGCGGAAGCACGGCGGCACGCGCGATGCGCTGCTGCTCGCGAGCCTGCTGCACCTGCAGCGCGGCGACGCGAACATCGATGTTCTGCCGGGCGAGCCCCCGAGCATCCTCGAGGGTAAGCGTTGCGAGCAGTAGGGTGCTCGCAAAAAGACCAAACATGCTTGGAACCTGACGCACCGCCCCCCGGTGCCGCCGAGAAAACCGACGACGGACACCGGGTGGGCGACGGGCGGTGCCGGATGCCCTACGAGCGGATCGGCTACTTGTAATACGGGTGCGTCACGCTATCGATCCACGCGATGAGATCGTCCGTGCGCGTGGCCTCGCCGCCCGTGGCATCGTCACCCGGCTTCGGCCGCGAGGCCGCAAGCGAAGCGCGCGCGGCGAGCAGTGCGTCGTACGCTGCCTGAACTTGCATCTTCTTCAGCACGTCCACCGCGGTACGGCGCGTGTCCCATCCGCGGTAGCGATCGCCGTTGACGATGACGCCTTTCAACGACGTGGTGAATGCGGCCAACGCATCACCGGTGAGTACGAGGTCCCTTGCCGTGGAACCAGGCCGATTGGGCGGGTCGAAGAAGAGTCGATGGAGCAGATGATTCTGATACGCGCTCAAACGATTCGTGTACCCAGGATAGTTGATATTGTCCGCCGTGTGATCGATGCCCACGGCCAAAAGCTGATCGAGCTGCGACCATGCGCGCGCCTGGTCGGAGGATGTGCCCGAGATGAGGAAGCCCGATAGGCCCGTAAGGTAAAACCGATGGATGGCGCGCATGAAGGACCCGGTGGGATCCTGATTGCGCAACACGCTCTCGAGAAAGCCGTTGTAGGTGGGGCCCCAAAACTTGGCCAGAGGATCTTCGGTGTGGTCGTAGGCCATGCACGTCGGATCGACGCCGACGCTGTCGTCGGTGCAAAAAGGCTGCGCGGGCTCGCTCGACGAGAATCCATAGAGAAGACGAATGGCATCGTCGTCGTACGGCCCTGGGTGATCGCGATCGGCCGCCACGACATCCTCCGCGTCGAGGTAATCCATGACGGAGTTTTGCTGCGGCGATGGCACGAGGGATCCTTTGAAGTTGTGACGAAGACCGAGCGTGTGGCCAATCTCGTGCAGCGTGATGAAGGTGAGGAACTTCTCCACCGCGCGCGCCGGATCCACGCGCGTAGCCGCATTTTGCGGCAAACCCGTGCCGGGCGCCCAGAGTGTGCACAAGGGCGTCGGCCGGAACTCGCCCCACGTGATCGGAAGAGCCGGGGGCAGGATCTGCGGGACGCGTGCGCTGTCAGGCGCGCTCGATCCGGGCTGCGGGTCCAGCCGCTCGATGGCCTCCCGCAGCCATACGGCATTGAAGTAGACGCTGGCGCCGCGAATCTCGCCCGTATTCGGATTGACCCGCGAATCGGCAAAGGCAAACCGGTACGTGGGATCGTTATCGTAAATGACGTCATTCTCGTCGTCGTCCGTTTGCGCATCCGGAGTCGAGGCGACGTGTGCCTCCAAAGCCTTGAAGCCGAATACCGCGTTCCAGTTTTCGACGCCGGCCTGAATGGCGCCGACGATATCGTATTTTGGATACTGCGTGCCCAAATCGACGAATGGTCGAGAGATGCGCCAGCGAATCGGCTTCATGCCAGGGTGGATATTCCATTTGGCAACGGGTCTGAATTCGTTGACGGGCCTGACCATGTCGCCTGGATTCTTCGCCCGCAGCGGCTCGGCGCGAAGGAAGTACGGTCGAGAGAAACCGGTGGCATTTGCGGCTCGAAAATTCTCGCCCTCGGCGTAGCGGCGCAATGCAATGCCCAGCGTGCCCGAGACCGTCGGCTCCCGCCGAGGGGCCCCCGAGGCATCGTTCAGCGTGCCGGCGAACACTTGCTCGAAGGCCGCACCGTCGTGGATGGACCGAAAGCTTTGGAGATACGAAAGGTCCACGCGCAAACGGAGCGGGCTCGTCGCCTGGCTTTCATACGAGTCGGGCGCCACACCAAATCGACGGATGCCTGCCGCCGGGTCGAAAAGAACGTAATGGTCGTGTTCGGCCAAATGGAAGAAGGGCGCGTAATCGTCCACGATCGGATAGGCCTCGACCATCTGCAGCGGGTCGACAGGTACGCTGATCGCGTCTTTCGAGGTGCGACCATCCTGCACGTCGAGGACGAGGATTTTTCCGTCCTGTTCATGAAAAGCAACGACACGCGTACCAAGCGAGCGGACCGCGCTGGAGGCCGCCCTTCCTGGATATGCTTGCTTCATATCGGCGGATAGGAAATACCGTCGATCGAGCTCCTTCTTGCTGACTGCCAAATAAAACGATTCATTGTTTCCTCCATTCGCGCGCGGAATGGCAACGAAGGCTTGCCCCCGTTGAAGAACATCCGAATCGTTGGTCTGGGGCGAGTTTTCGCTCGTGCAGCCTACGGCGGCGACCGCCAGTGGCAAAAGAAGACGCCTCGCAGAACGAATTTTGGACATGTGACTCTCCCACGTCGTCAATCGTCTCGAGCAAGGGATATAACGAACTGACTTTTTTGAAATGTCGAAATCGACGCGGCTCATTTATCATCGGAGACGGCCCCACGCGCACCTACCCTTCAAACGAGCTCGAGCCGGCTCCGCGGTCTCGCAAACGACGACCACTTAAATGCAACACCCCCGATGCCCGACGAAACATCGGCCACCGGGGGTGGAGCGTCGCCTTACGGGGCGGTTCTTACTTGTAGTACGGGTGCGTGGCGTTATCGATCCGTGCGATCAGGTCGTCGGCCAACGCCGCTTCGCTGCTGCCCGCCGGCAGGCTCGGACGCGACGCCGCGAGTGAGGCCCGGGAGGCGAGCAACGCGTCGTACGCCGGCTGCACTTGCAGCTTCTTCAGCACGTCGACCGAGGTGCGGCGCGTCGCCCATGCGCGATAGCCGTCGCTGTTGACGATGACGCCTTTCAGCGAGGTGATGACGGCGGCCAGGGCATCGCCGGTCAGGACGGGATCGTTCGTGATGTCGCCGCGCACGTTCTCCGGGTCGAAGAAGAGGCGATTGAGCAAGTAATTCTGAAACGCGCTCAACCGATCCGTGTAACCCGGGTACTTCGAGTTGTCCGCGGTGTGATCGACGCCGACGGCCAAGAGCTGGTCGAGCTGCGACCATCCGCGCGCCTGCTCGACCGGCGTGCCCGCGCGAAGGAAGCCCGCTGCACCGCCGAGGTAGAACCGATTGATGCTGCGCAGGTACGCGCCCTCCGGGTCCTCATTGCGCAGCACGCGCCCGAGCAGCGTGTTGTAGGCGGGGCCCCAGTACTTGCCCAACGGGTCGTCGCTGCGGTCGAACGTCGCGCAATCGGGGTCAACTGTGGTGTCGTCGTCGGTGCAGAAAGCCTGCGACGGCTCACTCGTCGAGAGCCCATACAGCAGACGGATCGCATCGTAGTCGTAGGGCCCGGGAAGGTCGCGACCGCCGGCCACCGCGTCCGGATCGAGGATATACTCCATCACGGAGCTTTGCTGCGGCAACGGCAGGAGCGAGCCCTTGAAGTTGTGGCGAAGGCCGAGGGTGTGGCCAACCTCGTGAACCGCCACGTGCGTGAGGAACTTCTCCACGTTGCGCGCCCCGTCTGCCGCTGGCTGCACGCCCTCGGCCCGAAGGGCATCCCGCGCCGAGCCCGCACCCGGCTCCCAGAGCGTGCACAAGGGCTTCGATCGGAACTGCCCCCAGGTGATCTGCGGAACGTGGGGACGGGTCTGCGACGCACGCGCTGCCGCGCGGGATGCAGAATCGGGCTGCGGGTCGAACTCGTCGATGGCCCCTTGCAGCCAAATCGCGTTGAAGTAAACGCTCGCCCCGCGGATTTCTCCGCTGTTCGGGTTGAGCCGCCAGTTGGCGAAGGCATACCCGTAGGTGGGATCCCCATCGTAAATGAAGTAATTCTTGTCGTCGTCCGCGTACGAGTCCTGTGGGGTGGCGACGCTGGCCTCGAAGGCCTTGAACCCGAAGACCGCGTTCCAGTTCTCGATGCCCGCCTTGATGGCGCCGACGATATCGTATTTCGGATACTGCTTGGCCACCTCGGCAAATTGGTCGGAAATGACCCACTTGATGGGCTTCATGCCCGGGTGGATGTTCCACTTGATGGCGCGGCTGAGCGTCTCCCCCGTGTTCTTCTCCAGAAGAGGATCCGCGCGGAAATAGTATTCACGCGACGTGCTGTTGGCATCGAAAGGCTGAAACCCTTCGCCCTCGGCGTAGCGCCGCAAGGCAATCCCCAAGGTGCCGGAAGCCGTATACCAGTTCGCGGGCCCAGGTTGATCTGCCTGTAAGGTATCGTTCACTGCACCGGTGAATACCTGCTCGAAGGTCGTGCCGTCGTTGATACGCCGGAAATTCTGCAGGTACGAAAGGTCTACCTGGAAATGGAGAGGGGTCTCCGTACTACTTGCATAAAAATCCGATACCACGCCAAATCGATTCAGACCGGCCGCGGGATCGAAAAGCAGGTAATCGTCGTGTCCCGAAAGGCCGAGGAAGGGTGCATAATGGTCGACGACCGGATACGCCTCGATGATCAGTGAGGGGTCGAACGTGTCACTGGACGCGCGGCCATCCTGGGCGTCGAACACGAAGAGCTTTCCATTCTGCTCGCGGAACGTGACCACGCGCGTTCCCAGCGAGCTTGCGGCCCCCGCGCCGACGGATCCCGGGTACGCCTGCTTCATGTACGCGGACAGGAAATACCGGCGATTCAGCTCCTTTTTGTTGATGGCCAGGTAAAACGATTCTTTGCCGCTCCCATTCGGGACGGACTGCAGCTTCAGCCCCGTCACGCTCGTCGTGTCCGCGCTCGCGAGGGTGCGCGAGATGGGAACGAAGGCTTGCCCCTGTTGAAGGGCCTCCGAATCGTTGCTTTGGGGCGAGCTTTCACTCGCGCAACCAACGGCGGCGACCAGCACCGGAAATACGAGGTGCCTCGCAAAGCGAATTTTCGACATATGACTCTCCCAGGTCCGTAATCGACCCGGGCTAGTGCGGATACACAACCAAACTTCTGGAAATCTTGAATCGATCGATCATTTTATATCTCACCCCAGCGCCAAATATCCTACCCCGCGAGGCGATGCTCGTGAAGAAGGAAGGCACCTTACGCGGCGGCCCATTGAACTGCGCGAGACGCAGCTCAGGCGCGGCGGCGCTCGGCCATTACCACTTCTCGCCGAAGGGGCGAACCTCGATCTCGAACGACCAGGCCGATTTCGGCTGCTCGGTGAGGCGGACCACGGCATCGGCGATGTCGTCGGGATTCAAGAAGAAGTCCGCCGGCTGGTTCGGCATGCGCGCCCGCACACGCGGCGAGTCGATCACGCCGTCGATCACCACGAGCGACACGTGAATGCCCGCGGGCCACAAATGGCGCGCCATGGATTCGGCAAGGCTGCGTTGCGCGGCCTTGGCCGGTGCGAAGACCGCCGTTTTGGCCACGCCCCGGCGCGAGGCCGTAGCACCGATGAATACGATGTTGCCACGGCCGGCGCGCTTCATCGCCGGAATCACCTTCTGCGAAACGACGAAGGCGCCGAGCGCATTCACGCGCCACGACGCCTCGAAGTCCGCCGGCGTGAGCTCTTCGATGGTGCCCCACACGCCGGAGCCGGCATTGTAGACGAGCACGGATACGTCCCCGAGTTCCGCCGTCACGCGATCGAACGCGGCTTGCACCGCAGCAGGATCCGTCACGTCGCACGTGTACGCGTGCGCGTCAGGAAGGCCGTCCGTCGCCTCGCTCGCCGAGGCGCTCCTGGAAAGCGCGGCCACGGCGTACCCTTCCTCGACGAAGCGACGAACGAACGCGGCTCCATTTCCGGGCCCAATTCCCACGACGGCGCAAACGGGCTTCTTCATACTTGCGCTTATGAGCTCGGGCCGGCCGCGGGTCAAGGCGTAAAGCCCTCCCAGAACGAGTTGGCCGTCCACACCTTGAACGTGTACGCCGACGACGCAAAGCAGGAGCCCGCCGAAGGCCCCAATTGGCTCGTGGTGGCCGGCGCCAGGGCCTGCCAGGCGCCATTGAGGATCTGAACCGATTGCGCACGCACCCGCGGAAGAGAGGGGCAGCCCACCAGGCTCCAAGACTCCCACATGGACCAGCCGGTGTTACCGAATCCGGTTTTCGTGGTTCCGCAACTGGTCAATTTGGTCTCCCAGGCGCCGCTCGTATAATTGTAAAGAAGGCCCGCCCAGCAATTGCCGCCCGTCTTGTAGACCTGGGTAAAATAGACATTTTCGCCACCATTCACGCGCGCGTATTTGCCTTTCCACGTGGCGTCCATGGCCTCGAATACGCCCCATCCCGGCGAAGCGCGGCACCAGTCCCAAAAACCGTGTCCGTGCGCGGTGGTGGCCATTCCACTGTATCGATAATGGGCAGTCACCGTCTCGATGCAGGAGCCTCCGCCGGATTGGTGCGTGGGCGCATAAATGGTCGCGCCGACGGACGAATTGGGAATACTGAGGTTGTCCTGCACGTCGTTGCCGGCATAAATGCCCGTTCCGGCGTTCACCCAAAAGCCGCGATCGCCGTCGCCGGGCGGCGGATACGGCGCGCCCGGGCGGCCTCTGTGACGCAGCTCGAGATCGCGCGGAATGTCGCGCGCATCCGCACGATTTGCGGCCGCGAGCGAATTGGCCAAGGGCGCACCGTGCTTGCTCGGCGAATAGGGTTCCGGCCGCGCGAAGATGGTTTGGCCTTCGGGAACGGAAACGCCGTAAGGCAGATACGCCTCGCCTATCGCGGATGATTCGGTATCGGGAACCTTCTCGCTATCGAGGCCTTCGTCACTCGCACTGCAGCCCGCCCCCGTCACCGACAAGACGGAAGCCGTCGCAAGCCACTTCACGTATCTGTTCATGGGCACCCTCCTGGCTCTTCGCGACACGAGAGCAGAACCCGTGCCTACGGTCGAGTCCCCCAAGTTGTGGACATACGCCATACACCGAGGTGGCTGATGCGAAGCTCCCTTCGCCTTCGTCCAAATGGTCGCGAAGAGCCCTTCGGTCAAATTCTTTCGTACACGAAACAAAAGCTACGCTAGCCTTGCCGCATGGCGACATCCCTCAAAGGCAAAACGCTTTTCATTACCGGTGCGAGCCGGGGCATCGGCAAAGCCATCGGCCTTCGCGCAGCGCGCGACGGCGCCAACGTGGTCATCGCGGCCAAGACCGCCGAGCCGCATGCCAAGCTGCCCGGCACCATTTATACGGCTGCCGAGGAAATCGAGAAGGCCGGAGGGCGCGCCCTTCCCCTCGTCGTCGACGTTCGCGCCGAAGATCAGATTGCGGCCGCCGTGAAGCAGGCCGTCGACACGTTTGGTGGCATCGACATCCTGGTCAACAATGCCAGCGCCATCAGCCTGACGGGGACGCTCGCCACGCCGATGAAGCGCTACGATTTGATGCACCAGATCAACACGCGCGGCACGTACGCCTGTTCGCAAGCGTGCATTCCGCACCTGCTCAAGGCGCAAAACCCGCACATTTTGAACCTTTCGCCGCCCCTCAACATGGAGGCCAAGTGGTTCGGCCCGCACGTGGCCTACACCATGGCCAAATTCGGTATGAGCATGTGCGTCCTCGGCATGGCCGAGGAGTTCAAATCGCAAGGCATCGCCGTCAACGCGCTCTGGCCGCGCACGGTCATCGCCACGGCGGCGGTGCAAAATCTGCTCGGCGGCGACGAGACCATCCGCGGCAGCCGCAGCCCCGACATCATGGCCGATGCCGCCTACGTCATCCTCACCAAACCGAGCCGCCAATTCACCGGCCATTTCTGCGTCGACGACGAGGTGCTCGCCTCCGCCGGGGTCACCGATCTTTCGAAATACGCCATGACCCCCGGCGCCGACCTCATTCCCGACTTCTTCATTTAGAGGTCCGTCCGCCCGTTCGAAAGAAGAGAGAGAGAACACATGAAGGCGGGAAGGCGGGAAGGTTTTGTTGGTTGATGATGACCATCAAAGAAACTTTCCCAAAACCTCCCATCCCTTCCCGCCTTCATGTGAATTTCTCTCCCTCTTCATTTCGTTCGATCGAGAAAAGCGTCGATCCGCCCGTTCGAAAGAAGAGAGAGAACACATGAAGGCGGGAAGGCGGGAAGGTTTGTTGGTTGATGACCATCAAAGAAACTTTCCCAAAACCTCCCATCCCTTCCCGCCTTCATGTGAATCTCTCTCCCTCTTCATTTCGTTCGATCGAGAAAGGCGTCGATCCGCCCGTTCGAAAGAAGAGAGAGAACACATGAAGGCGGGAAGGCGGGAAGGTTTGTTGATTGATGACCATCAAAGAAACTTTCCCAAAAACCTTCCATCCCTTCCCGCCTTCATGTGAATTTCTCTCCCTCTTCATTTCGTTCGATCGAAAAAAGCGTCGATCCGCCCGTTCGAAAGAACGAGAGAGAACACATGAAGGCGGGAAGGTTTGTTGGTTGATGACCATCAAAGAAACTTTCCCAAAAACCTTCCATCCCTTCCCGCCTTCATGTGAATCTCTCTCCCTCTTCATTTCGTTCGATCGAGAAAGGCGTCGATGACGGCCCAGGTCGTGTGCCTTGCGGCACGGCCGGTGAGCACTCCGAGGTGGCCGCCGGGGCATGTTTCGAGCTGGGTGCTCGGGATCAATCGGCCGAGGTGGTGGACTGCGGCTTTGGGCGCGATGCCATCGCCCTCGCCGGCGATGTTCAACAGGGGGACCAGGACGGAGCGAATGTCGATGGTTTGCCCGGCGAGGGTCATTCGTCCCTCGGCGAGGGCGTTTGCGCCGAGGATATGGTGATAGAGCTGGCCGAAGGTGCGCCCGGGATAGGCCAGCATGTTGCTCATGAATCGATCGACCGCCTCGATTTGGGCGAGGAATTCGCGGTCGTCCAGGTTGCGCACGATCGCGAGCGGCTTGGTGAGGTACTTCTCGAGGCCCGCGAATTGATATGCCGCTTGGACGAGGCGCGCGGGGGCGCCGCCAAAGGTGCGGTAGAACACGCGTCCAATCGCACCGTCGGTCATCTCGAACAACGGACGCAAAGGTGCAATGAGCGGCACCTGGGAAAAGTCGAAGGGGCTCGCCACCAACGCGATGCTCGCGATGGGCAACTCCGAGTGTTCGGCGGCCATCACCACCGACATGATGCCGCCGAGACACCAGCCCACCAACTGCACGGGCTCGCCGCCGGCGTCGGCACTCACCGAGCGCACCGCCTCCGGCAGCACGTCGCGCACCCAATGTTCGAGGCCGAGATGGCGGTCACCGAAAGAGATGGCCCCGTAGTCGACGAGGTACGTCGGACGGCCCGACGCAATCATGTGCTCGGCCACACTGCAGCCGCGGCGCAGATCGAAACAGAGCGCGGGGGCCGCGAGCGGCGGAACGAGAAGCACGGGACGCCCGCGCGCCGGCGCCGTGCGATGGTAACGCCACACGGTGCGCTGCGGACCCTCGGCGAGGATCGCTCCGGGTTGTTGAGGACGCAGATCGGCGATGTGCCCGCGAAAGAGCCGCTCGCGAACATTGCTTCCGGCCTCAGCCCATTCACGACGATTCGGAAAAAGGTGCACGGTCCTTTACCGTACTTCGAATAGCGCGAGCATTTCCGATAATCATCGTAGCCTGCGCGGCATTGGGCTACCCTCGCGCCCATGACGCGCTGCGCTTTCCTGGGCCTCCTCTCACTCCTCGGGTGCGCCGCGTGCGCGGGATCGAGCTCCTCACCGCCGCCGGCGAAGGTCACCGCCTCGACCGCGCCGGCCCAAGAGCCACCAGCACCCGCACCACCGCCGCCGGCGAAACCCGAGCCTCCGCGACCGCTCGCCGAAGAGACGCGCGCCGTGCTCGAGCAGCTCGTGGCCGTCGACACGAGCCACGGCAATGAAAGCGCTGCCCTCAAGCCCATCGCCGAGCGCTTTCGCGCGGCGGGTCTCAGCGGCGTGCAGCTTCTGGAGAGCGCCCCTGGACGCGGCAACCTGGTCGCTCGCTACAAGGGAAATGGCACGAAGCGGCCGCTGCTCTTGATTGCCCACGTCGATGTCGTCCCCGTCGAGGGCCAGCCCTGGACCGTGCCTCCGTTTCAAGTCACCGAGAAGGACGGCTTTCTCTGGGGCCGCGGCATCAACGACGACAAAGCCATGGCGGCCGCCATCGTGGCCATTGCCCTGGAGCTCGCGCACAGCAAGCCGGTGCTCTCGCGCGATGTGATCTTCGCCTTGACCGCGGGCGAGGAGACCGGCGGCCTGGCCGGCGCCAAGTGGCTCGCGCAAAACCACGAGGACCTCATCACCTCGGAAATTGCCCTGAACGAGCTGGGGAGCGTGCGCCTTTCGGATGATCAGGAAAAGGTGGTCCTGGTGACCGCCGGCGTCGCCGAAAAGACGATTCAGACGTACCACCTCGTGACCAAGGGCAAGGGCGGGCATTCGTCGTTGCCGCCCGTCGATGCCGATCCGGTCGCCACCTTGTCGCGTGCGCTGCTCAAGGTCTCGCAACATCGGTTTCCTGCGCGCATCCTGCCCGTGACCCGCGAACAATTCGCCGGCGAGGCGCCGCTGCTCGCAAAGCCGCTCTCCGACGTGTTGAAGCGCATCGCGAGCTCGGGGCGCATCGGGCCGGACGACGAGCGCGTGCTCTCGAAAGATACGTTCTACAATGCGCTGACGCGAACGACGTGCGTGACCACGCAGCTCCAAGCCGCACCGCAGGACAACGTGCTCCCGACGACCGCGGAGGCGAACATCAATTGCCGGCTTTTGCCCGATGAGACACGCGAGCAATTGCTGGAGACGTTGAAGAAGATCGTGGGAGATCCCGCGGTCGACATCACGCCGGCCGCGGACTACGGCTACGGCCCCTACTCGCCCGCCGACGGCATCGTGCCCGCCGCGATCAAGCGCATTGCGGGCAAGACCTGGCCGGGCGTGCCCGTCGTCGGTGCTATGGGTACCGGCGCCACGGATTCACGCCACCTGCGCGCCATCGGCATTGCCGCCTACGGCGTGAGCGTGAGCCCCATTTCGAAAAAGGAGTCGCTCTCCGGCCACGGCGCCCACGGCCCCGACGAACGACGCCCCACGAAATGGCTCGCCGACGGCGCGCGCTATTTGCACGATCTCACGATGGATCTCGCCAAATAGTCACTTGAATTGTGACTTACCCGACGCGGTCGCATCGGAGCTCGCGGCCGGGAGTGTATCTTCCAGGGTTTGGCCATCGATGGCGGTCACCCGCACGGTGACCGGGCCGGGGCCTGCGCCCTTTTCCGCGACGAAGTAGTTGTAGTCTTTGCGGGGGGCCTCCACGAAGCCGGACGAGGTCCGGATTTCGAGCTTTCGAATCGGCAGGCGATGATTGCGCACTTGAATGGCGGTCCAATATTGCGACGAGCCATCTTTGTAGTGGTAAGCCACGTTGCCGGAAACGTCGCACGCCACCGTTTGCCACGTGATGGGCACGCGCCCGTCGTCGACGTTGGCGATCTTCGCAAAGGCTTCCTTGCTCAAGTCGAGGTGCCCCCGAGCGCACTCCGGGCACTGATCGACGATGCGCACCGTGATCTTTCCCTTGGGCCCCTGCACCGCCGCGCACGCCCCGCAGGCCGCGCTCCCGGCGTACTGCTCATGGTTCATCGCCGCGACATCGAGATCGTTCGGCGTCGGATCGAACGAGCAATTTCCCCCGCCATTGGCGGCGTAGTACGTGGCCACACCGGTTTGCTTCTCACCCAGCGGGGGCGTGTTCCCACCGCCACCGCCACCGCCGCCATCGCTTCCGCTGCCACCACCGTCAGGCTCATTGCCCGAGCCGTCGCTGGTGCCGCATCCGAGGATCACGAAGCAGAGTACGGCGAGACCATTGCGCATCTGCACATCCTATCGGGATGGACAGCTCATTCGTAGCGCCCGACGACACGTTTTCGCATTCGACGCCAACGGGATTCTTACCTTGAATGGGAATGTGCGCCTAATGCGAGGCAGTCGTGCACGGTTGGGTCCCAAATGTGAAATGCCAGATTTCACTTTGAGAAGGAATCGAGGCAACCTCATTCGCAAAATCTCGAGAAATCGAGCAACGCGTCCCTGGCACGCGACTCGCTAATAGATTCATCGACACCGCGTGGATGGCTCTCCCCCCCCGGGCCTTGCGCGGTGTTTTTCTTTTTGTCATCGCGAAAGCAGCGCGGACGCGGCCAAGAGGTCCATCGCGATGCGCACCGATGCCTCGTCCGCGAGCAAGCCCGCGCGCTCGGCCTCGCGCACGAGTTGTGGCGCCGTTCGAGTTCCATCGAGCCGCGCCAACACGAAGCGCACGAGCGGCTCCAGCAGACGCACCTCTTGGTGCCAGAGGTTCGTGATCGTCGCATCGCCCGCGTGCGCCGCCTGCAAGCGCACCAGCGGCGGGGCCTCGGGATGCTCGCCGGCGCTCTGTGCCATGGGCGGTGCGTGCGCGTACAGATCGAGCTCGCCCGTCGCGAGCCACACGTCGAACAACTCGGACGCCAGCGCCGGGTCTGCCCCCGGCAGCTCTTGAAACGCGAGCGAGCGCGGCGCCACGCGCTGGAGCTCCCGCAATGCGGCACGCGCCGCGGGGTCGGGAACCTGCACGCTCTCGCGGGCACCGCGGAAAAAGTCGCTGCCCGGTGACTCTTCGCGCAGCCGGCTCGCGATGCGAAGCGAACCGATGGCCGCAGGGTCGAGTCGCTTCGGCCAGCGCCACCCACGTTCCGCACACGCCTCCGCGCGCACGAGCAGCGCGCGGCGAAAGGAGGTGCCCTTGACGAAGTCGATGGTCTCTTGCGTGGTGGCCACCTCGAGCTCGCGCACCCGCGCCCCCACATCGTCCGGCAGAAGCTCGAGCGCGACGTTCTGCGGAATGGCATCCCCCAAGTACGCAAGGCCCGCCTCTGCGGCCTCCGCGAGGAACGTGCCCACGTATTCGGGGTGGTGCTCCTCCGAGAGGTACTCGTGCACCAGGTACGCGGGATCCGTCTCGTGCAGGCGCTCCAGCACGCGCGAAAGGCCGTACCGGTACGTGGCCAACTCCGGGGAAACCTGCTCCCGCAGCCACCCCAGCGATGCAAGTGCCTCGTCCGACGGCGCACGCCGCAGCCAATCCTTCGCCGCCATGCGCTCGTACCACCCGGGCAACGTGTTGAAGCTCACGTACGCGACGCCGCCGGGCGCGAGCCATTGCCCGATGGCACGAAGCAGCGCACGGCGCGACTCCACGGCGATCCACGAATAGAGTCCATGGCAGAGCACGTAGTCGAACGAGCCCGGCTCGAGCTCCGCCGTCTCGAACCCCGTGTGCAGCACGCGGACGTTGGGCAACTGCGCCTCGCCCGCGATGCGCAGAGCCTCGTCCACCTGCCGCTGCGAGGGATCGATGCCCACCAGCGCCGCACCGGGAAGGCTCATCGCCATGGGCAACAAGTTCCCGCCGCGCGCACACCCTATCTCGAGAATGCGCGCCGCCGCGAGCTCCGGCGCAACCCACCCCGACAGCCGGGCCACCACCGCGAGCCGATTGGGGTGCGACTCCGCGTAGGCATGATCCGTATACGGAAGTCGGTCGTACGGCGTTTCGTCCTTCACGCCTCCCTGTCTAGCATGCCCACGCTTCCCACCCCGGCGGCCATGCGACGCGCTCGGAGGTGAAATGATGCGGATCGTCCGGCGGCCACGGCGCATCGAGCGGTTCCTCGATCAGCTGGAAGGCCCCGTGATCGAACGGCTTGCCAATCGCGAGCAGCCGCGGCACCACGCGCTCGCGAAGGCCGCGCTTTCGAAGGTCGAGCGCGCGCGAGTGGCAATACGGATTGTTCCCACGCCGCCCGAGCACCACGGTAGCCGTTTGGCTGCAGCCCCCGCGGCAGCTTCGGGCGTGCGGGCACGTTTGGCAAAAGCCCCAGAGATGCGACATGCCTTCCGGCGTCCCGGCGCCCATATTGAACGTCAGCTCGCGCGACTCGAGAATCTCGTCCAAGCTCTTCTCGCGGACGTTCCCGCCGATGTATTCCGACGGAAGTGTGGGGCAGCCCTTGATGGATCCATCGGCGTGAATCCCCAATACGGCGAGCCCCGCCGTGCATCCGAACCATTTGCGTCCGCCGTTCGCAGCGAAGATCGTCGCGTCGTACGGCCCGAAGTAACCGATGTTGTTTCCCGGCACCAGCACCACCTGCCCTTCGGCCTGGGCACGCCGGCCGATGCGGGCCAGCATGCGGTACACATCATCGAGCTCCGCCGGTTGAAGGAGCAGCCAGGCCCGGTCGGCGGCATTTCCCATGGGCGTCGTAAATTGGATTTGCCAGGCCTGGATGCCCGCATCGCGCAGCCTCTCGTAGAGCTCGGGCAGCTCCGGCGCCGAGAGGCGATTGATCTGCGTATTGGCATTCGATTCGAGCCCGACGGCCTCGAAATGCCCGAGTGACTCGAAGCAGAATCGAAACGAGCCTTGGCGCCCTCGAATGCGGTCATGCGTCGCCTCGAGGCCATCGACGGACACGGAGACGGCGCCGATGCCCGCCTCTTTCATGCGACGGGCGGTCTCGCGCGAAATGCCATAACCGCCCGTCACCATCGAACAGAACATGCCATGATCGGTAATCGCCCGCGCAATCGTGAGCCAATCGGCGCGGAGGAAGGCCTCGCCCCCCTCGATGGTCACCTCGGTGATGCCCGCCTCGGCCAATTGACGGACCAAGTCGAGGGCCTCCTCGGTGGACAGCTCGTCGTCACGCCGCGCGCCGGCGCGGGATCCGCAATGGCCGCAGGCGAGGTTGCACTTGAGTGTCAATTCCCACACCGCATACGCGGCGCGGCGATTTGCGAGCGATTCCATGGGCTCAATGGCGCCGGCGCCAGTTTTTCATCTTGAAGATCAGGCCCACGCCGTACATCGGCAGCGCCCACCCCCACGATAGGCGGCCACCGTTCACGGCCTCGAGAGCCTCGGGCCCGAGAGATTCGCCGTTCTTGCGTTCCTCTTCGACGGCGACGGCAATCTGCTTATCCATGACATTCACACGCGGCAATTTGCTCATTGGAATCACCTCCTGGTGCTTCCAGATAGAGCAGCGCGCGTGCCATCGCCCGGCCCGGGAAAAAAGCCGGATCGCGTCCTCGAGGCGCACCGTCGAGTGCACAGGTGTCACCTCGAGTGGACGCTTTTTTCAGCAGCCGACGGTGCCCGAGGCGCGAAGGTACAGGGCCCAATAGCCTCGCCATTCGCCGTATCGATCGCCCATATTCGAAATATCGGTGTCGGACAGAGTCGGTGCATGATACACGCGTCGCGCGGCCTCCACGAGGTGCTCGTTTTGAGCGGCGGCGAAGCGCTGCATGCGGCCGAGGCCTCGGAACAGAATGAACGTCGCGGAGAAGTCGCCAATCATGGGCAGGGCGCGCAGCCACGACTCCGCCTCGGTATGAGATGCCGTACGCAGAAAATCGTCGGGCATCTCCGCAAAGGCGCGTGCCAGCGTGAAAATAGCCGCCGCCTTCTTCGGATGCCGCACCACCTCGGCCACCGCCGAGGGAGACGCCCCCGCAATGGCGCGCGCTTCGGGAAAGGCCCAATGTACGTGCCCTTCCACCTCGAGCGATGCGCCGAATCGCTCCACGAGGGCGCGCTTGGTCTGGCGTGCCCGCGCCATGGGCTCGCGCTGCATGAGCACCGACCAACACGCCGCCTCGAAGGCACTGGGAAACTTCACGTGGTGCATGCCATAGAGCTGCGTCACCACGCGTGAAAAAGCACGATCGCGCTCGGCGAGGTCGTAAAACGCGGCGAGATCGTCATCGAGGCCGAATTGGAATCGCACACGGCGCAGAAGGCGCACGCGCGCGTCGAAGGAGAGCGGGGTCTCCGAATGAAGGCGGTAGGCGAGGCGCTCGGGATCGTCGGTGGCGGTCAGCTCGAAGACGACCGGACGGCCGTCGACCATTCGCGCAGCCGTCACGGAGCTTCGCCCCAGGCATTGCTCCCCCGCCATCGGTGCGAAGCCGCGCATGAAGGAGAGCATGTGTGCAAAGTCCGCCGGCGCCTGCACGAGCAGCTCGCCCGAGACGGTATGAAGCGTCGAATCCAGTGGTTCGTGTCGTTGCGCGGCCATCATGGGTCCCATGATGCGTCCGCCCGATGACAGCGTAATGTCAGGATACGGCGCGGCTGTGGCGACCACCGTCGTATCGTGGTGTCGGCATTTTTCCGTCTGAGCGGATCCATTTGACGATGGCGTTCCGGTGAACTCTTGTGGAAGGGATGGACTCCTTGCCGACTGCGACGCATGAGGCGCCGGATCTCACGAAGCTCTTTCGACGCGTCCCGTGTTTTGCCGGCGCAGGCTTGTTCGCGGCGGGCGTGGGAAGCCTGGCGTACTTTCTCGCGAGCGGTTCCGAGCCAAGTTGGCTCGCGTTCGGGGCAGCATCCGCCGCCGCGCTATTGGGCACGGGCCTGGTGAATGTGTCGCAACGCGAAGCCTGTAGCGCATGCCACGACGAGCTGGTGGAGACGCACGCGACTTTATCGCTCGAGGTGCAAGAGCAAGTGCGCGTCGCGGTGTTGGCAGCCAAAACGGGAGATCTCGATTGGGTGCTGCTTCTTCAAGGCCTGCCGCTGGCCCCGCGCCATGCGCGACGGACGGCCACCTTGGAGCTTGCGTACTGTCCGACGTGCCGGCTCGTCGGCAAGCTATCGAGCGGGCAGCGCTGGAAAGCCTCGGATGGAAGCATGGTGCGGCACGAAGTATCGCCACCTGTGGTCCTGTCGGGCCCCTCGCTGGCGAGCGTGCTCGAGGTGATTTCGATGCGCAACATGGCGCGCACGCGCGCCCTCTATGGCAATTCGCCGTAGCGCGCCCGCTTCGCCTCGCCGCTCACGTCCAACTCGACGAGCTCCTCGCGAAAATCGGATACACGGTATCCCTCTCCTTGCGAGGTCACACGCACGAGGACTTTGCCCTCGGGGCTGGGGTCCACACGAAAGCCTGCCACGGCCCCCGCCTCCACATCGCGCACGAACGCTCGACGGCGCCGCTCGCGAACGAAGGCCGCATAGGCAGCCAGCCCTCCGGTGAGCATTCCCAAATAGCCCACGATGCGAAGGGGCGAAAAGGTCTCGAGCACTTGGGCCGAGGACAGTCCATAGGATGCGAGAAGACCGATGGCCGCAATCACGAAGGACGTCACGCCGACGATGCGCTCACCGCGCTCCTCGCCGGCGAGGCCTTTTTCGCCGAGGGCCTGCGCGCTCACGATGGGCCATCCAAAGCAGACCAATGTGAAAATCAGCGCCGGCAGCCACAAGAAAACGCCAATGGTCGGCGCGGCCACGAGAATCCGCCCGGCCTCGTGCAGCCCGAGCTCGTGATCTGCCCCCACCGCGAGCAAGCAGGCAAACTGCGCGTTGACCATGCCCAGCACCAGCGAGGTTCCCCAGCCGATACGGAATTGACGCACGCCGGCTCGGCGCTTCGGGCGAAAGTAGGCCGCCCAAAAGGCGCCAACGCAAAACGTGGCCAAGGCGATTGGGAATCCCGGATGGTAATAGCCAATGGCGTCGCGAAGGATGTGCCCGATGACGACGCCGGTGATGCAGCCGAGTGCCAAGCCAACGGCGGCAATGTTCAGTCTTCGAATGGCGCGTCGACTCTGAAAAGCTTCCGGGATCCCTCGCATGCCTGCCCCGCTTTCCCTAACGATGGACGCGCGGTCTTTCTTCCGGCAGCAACCGATCTGATCGTCGAACCAAGGAAAGCGGCGCGTTATGTAGGTGCGACGGCGGAGGCCTACCAGTAAGATCGCTTTATGTTCGTGGCCACGAGATCGCTCAGGACGCACGTTGCCATCGAAGGACCGCCGGGGGCGCCGCCGGTGGTTCTTTTGCATTCGCTGGGGACGGATCTCCGGCTGTGGGATCCGCAGGCGGCGGTCCTCGCGCGCACGTTTCGGGTGATTCGGCCGGACTTGCGCGGGCACGGTTTGAGCGAAACGACGCGGGGACCGTACACGGTGGAGCGTCTCGCCGACGACGTGCTCGCGCTGCTCGATGCCCTGGAGCTGCGTGCCGCGCACGTGGGCGGGGTCTCGCTCGGTGGCATGGTGGCGATGGCCTTGGCGCATGCTGCGCCGGATCGCGTGCGCTCGCTCGCACTGTTCGATACGGCCATGGCGGTGCCGCCGCCGGAACCATGGCTCGAACGAGCACGCATCGTGCGCGCGGGCGGAATGGAGACCTTGGCCGACGGGATCGTCGCGCGATGGGTGACGCCGGCGCGCATCGATTCACCGGAGGCAAAAGGGCTTCGCGCGATGCTGACCACGACGCCGGCGGAGGGCTACGCCTCGTCGGCAGAGGCGCTGGCCTCGTGGGATTTTCGCGAACGTGCGCGCTCTCTGCGGGTGCCCTCGCTGGTGGTCGTGGGGGATGGCGACGCCGCCACGCCGGTGGCCTTGTCCGAAGCGATCCGCGATGCGCTGGGCGCCAAGCTGGTGGTGCTCGAGCAGGCGGCGCATCTTCCCATGCTCGAGAAAGCCGACGCGGTGACCGCGGTGCTTGCCGAGTTCTTGCGGCCGCCGAGCGCGGATGCCTACGAGCTCGGGTTGGCCGTACGCAAGGAGGTGCTCGGCGAGCAGTACGTGGCCAACGCGCTGGCCGCCATCACGGACTTGGATCGGGATTTTCAGGCTTTCCTCACGCGCACCGCGTGGGGAAGCATGTGGGCGAGGCCGGGATTGGATCGGCGGACCCGGCATCTTTTGACCTTGGCGCTGCTAGCAGCCCTGGGCCACACCGAGGAATTCGAGACGCACGTGCGGGCCATGTCGAACACGGGGGCATCGCCGGCGGATCTCTCGGAGGTGCTGCAGCAGGTGGCCGTCTATGCCGGGGTGCCGGCGGCGAATGCGGCGATGCGCGCGGCCAAGAAGGCGCTGAAGAAGGAGGAGTGAGCGGTGGCCATTCATCCGGCGGACAGCCCGGTTTTCGGGACGCTCTACGGCACCGATGCGATGCGGGCCGTCTTCGACGAGCGCGCGCTCTTCCAGCGCATGCTCGACGTGGAGGCCGCGCTCGCACGGTGCGAGGCGCGGCTCGGGATCATTCCGGCGGAGGCGGCCGAGGCCATTTCGCGCGCCGCCCGCGTGGAGGTGCTCGACGAGGGCGAGCTCGCGAAAAGCGTTCGCAATGTGGGCTACCCCGTGGTGGCCGTGGTGCGTGCGCTCTCGCGTGCGGCGGGTGAGGACGCAGGGCGCTACACGCATTGGGGCGCGACGACGCAGGACATTCTGGACACCGCCGTGGCGCTGCAGGTGAAGGACGGATTGGCGCTGGTGCGCGCCAGCTCGGTGGCGGTCATCGATGCCCTGACCACGCTGGCCGATCGGCATCGGGGCACCGTCATGGTGGGGCGCACGCATCTGCAGCATGCGGCGCCGATTTCGTTCGGTTTGAAGTGCGCGGTGTGGCTCGCGCCGCTGGTGGCGCACGTGGAGAGGCTGGATCAATTGCGGCCGCGCGTGGAGCGCGTTCAGTTCGGGGGCGCGGTGGGGACGCTCGCTTCGCTGGGCGCGCGCGGCGCGGAGGTGGGCGATCTGCTGGCCGCGGAGCTTGGACTCGAGGGTGGCGGCGTGCCATGGCACGTGGCGCGCGATGGGTTCGTGGAGGCCGTGGGCTTTCTCGGGCTGCTTTGCGGGAGCCTGTCGAAGATCGCCACGGACGTGATCTTGCTGGGCCAAACGGAGGTCGCGGAGGTTTTCGAGCCTTACGAAGAAGGCCGCGGCGGTTCATCGACGATGCCGCAGAAGCGCAACCCGATTGCATCCGAGTACGTGCTCGCGGCCGCGCGCACGGTGCAGGCCATGGTGCCGCTGATGCAAAACGCGATGGCGCAGGATCACGAGCGCGCCACGGGCCCATGGCAAGTGGAGCCCGCCGCCGTGCCGCAGGCGTTCGTGCTCGCGCACGGGGCGCTCGAGCATGCGCGGGGCATCGTGTCGGGATTGCGCCTCGACGAAGCGCGCATGCGGCGCAACGCCGAAGCGGGGGGCGGGCTGCTCATGGCCGAGGCGGTGATGATGGCGCTTGCGCCCAAGGTGGGCCGCGGCGAGGCGCATCATTTGGTCGAACGCGCCTGCGCACGGGCCATGGCCGACGGCCTCGATCTGGCGGAGGCATTGCGGCGCACGCCGGAAACGCGAGCGCACCTGGACGATGCAACCATTGCGCAGGCAACGGCTCCGGGACACTATTTGGGCAGTGCGTCGGCGTTCATCGATCGGGTGCTCTCGGGCGCGGCCGGAATTTCACGCTGACCGGTGCGTGCAGCGCCGATGGCGGCGATGGTGACGAAGAGCACACCGAGCACCTGCCCCGCGTCGGGGATTTGGTGCAGACCCACGGCGCCAACGAGGAGGGCTGCGGCGGGCTCGATGCTCATGAGGGTACCGAACGTGGCGGTGTCGAGCTTGCGGAGGGCATTGAGCTCCAAGGAGTAAGAGGCGACGGGAAAGAGGAGCGCGAGCCCGGCGCACAATAGAAGAGAGATGCCATCGACACGGCCCCACGCTTGAAATGCGCCCACGGGCGTGGCCGCGAGCGCGGCGACGGGCATCGCAATGGAGAGCCCCGCGATGCCGTGAAAGCGGTCGCCGACGCGTTGTGTGAGCAAGATGTACGCGCCCCAACCCACGCCCGCGCCCAGCGCGAGGAGGACACCGACCAAGTTGATGTCGCCGTGCCAAGGCTCCGTCACCAAGAGAACCCCAGCGAAAGCCAGAGGAGGCCACGCCAGCCCCCACGGCCCCGAGCGATGCCAGACCGCAACGCCGAGAGGGCCGAGAAACTCGATGGCGACGACCGTGGCGAGGGGAATGCGCGCAATGCCTTCGAAGAACATCATCGAGTTCGCGGCACTGACGAAGCCCAACGCCGCCGCGCTCGCCAAATCGCGCCGCGGGAGCTTCGAGAGGCGCGGGCGCGCAATGGCCAAGAAAATGGCGGCGGCCCAACAAAGGCGCAACCACGCCGTGGCGGCCGGACCAATGCGCTCGAAAATGGGCGTCGCCAGAGCGGCCCCAATTTGCACGGAGAAAATGCCTCCGAGCGCCAAACCGACTCCGGTCACCGTTTCGTTGCGGGAAGAAGCCATGAACGGGGAGCTATAGGGCCGATGGGATGGGCTGGTAAGGAACTTCGGGGACGGAGCCATCTCCGACACCGACGTACCGAAGGACCGTAGTAAAACGCTGGCCATGAAGCTCTTTTTGCTCTTCGCCATGGTCCTGTTCGTGGGGTGCAGTGCACATTCCGATTATATGCGCGCGGGCACGCCTCCCGCGCCGGCCACGGCGGATGCAGCGACCGTGGTGTTCATTCGGCCTTCGGGTTATGCCGGCGGCCAGCTCATGACGGTGCTCGATGCCAATGGGCGATTTCTCGGCGACAGTTTGCCCAAAAGCTATTTCTCGGTGAAGGTCCCGCCGGGAGAGCACATTTTCGTGGTGTGGGGCGAGAATACCGGTGCGCTTCGCGCCAACCTGGTCGGCGGAAAGACGTATTACGTCGAAGTGTCCACCAAGTTGGGAATGATGTCGGCCCGCGTGCATCTTCTGGCGCTCACCCCGCGCCATGAAAATTGGAAAGAGCTTCCCGAGTGGCTCAAGGAGAGCAAGCCCATGTCGCCGGACGAAGCGGCGGGCCAAGCCTATTTGGCAAAGCGCCACGAGGCCGCGCAGGAGCGCATCCGCCGCGCGCGTGAAATCCTCACCGAGTACAACGCAGAGGAACTCGCCGCGCGCACCATCTTGCCGCAAGACGGCCAGTGACACGTGCTCGGTGCTCGAACAGAAGAGGAAAACCGCCCAGACGCCAAGGACGCCAAGATGGATTGATGTGCTGAAGCACCGACTGCCCTACATCAGCGAGCGCGGTCCTCGAACAGCGTCACGAAGAGAAGAAGAAACCGCCAGGGCGCCAAAAGAGAGGCGCCAGGATCGCCAGGTGAACCAACAATAAACTCTGATTTTTGGAATTTATTGTTGGTTCAGTTGGCGATCCTGGCGGCCTGGCGGTTTCCTTCTTCCTGTTCGAGAACCGCGATTAGCGGCTCGCATTTGCGGCTTCGTCGACTTCGCGCAGGCGCCGTTCGAGGAATGCGCGCTCGCGATCGTTCTTCACCAGCGTCAGTGCGGCACGGTAGGCCGTGACCGCCTCGGCCCATCGGCCTGCCCTTCGCAACAGGTCCGCGCGCGCCGCGGGGAGGAGATGATACCCCGCGAGCTCCTCGGCGCCGGACAGCGCGTCGATGATGGCCAGCCCCTTTTCCGGCCCATCGACCATGGCCACTGAAACGGCATAATTGAGTTTCACCACCGGCGACGGCCAAACGCGATAGAGCGCGCGATAGAGCCACCCGATCTGCTTCCAATCCGTATCCTCGGCCCGTTGCGCCTGTGCGTGCAACGCTGCAATGGCAGCTTGGATTTGATACGGCCCCGTACGGCGCAGCGTCAAGGCGTGATCCAGTCGGGCAATGCCTTCTTCCACCCGCCGCGCGTCGCAGAGGGAACGGTCTTGCTCCTCGAGCGGCACGAAATCACCCTTCGCGTCGATACGCGCGGGACGCCGCGCATCGTGCAACAGCATCAACGCGAGAAGGCCCAGCGCCTCCGGCTCGTGCGGCATCATCTCCGCGAGCAACCGCCCGAGGCGAATCGCATGCGCACACAAATCGATGCGCACCAAATCGGGACCGGCGGTCGCCGAATACCCTTCGTTGAATACCAGATAAATCACCGACAGCACGGCATCCAACCGCTCCGGGAGATCGTCCGCCGCGGGCACGGCGTATGGAATGTTCGCCTCACGGATCTTCTTTTTCGCGCGCACGAGGCGCTGCGCCATGCTCGGCTCGGGCGAAAGGAACGCGCGCGCAATCTCCTCGGTGGTGAGACCGCCCAAGGTGCGCAGCGTCAATGCCACGCGCGTCGACTCGGAAAGGGACGGATGGCAGCACGTAAAGATGAGCCGGAGCTGATCGTCGGGCACGACCTCGATCTCGGCCGGCAGCGACGGCGCACCCTGCTCCGGGATTTTCGACGGATCGCGCGACTCGACGGGCGAGCCGCGCGTTCGGCGCCGCAAATCGATTGCACGATGGCGTGCGACGGTGGTGATCCACGCCGCGGGCTTCTCGGGAATGCCCTCGCCCGGCCAAACCTGCGCGGCGCGCACGAAGGCATCCTGCAGCGCGTCCTCGGCGAGTTGAAAATCGCCGAGGACGCGAATGAGGGTGGCCAGCACACGCCCGGATTCCTCCCGGAAAACGCGCTCGACCGCGGCCGTCATGCTCTCGCCCATCCCCACGACTCCATCGTGCCGCAAAGAGGAAGAGAATCCCAGGAGAGTCTCCCTCTCCGCCACCGTCTGCTACGGCTCCATCAGAACTCCATGATCGGGCGCACTTCGACCGTGCCGTCCTTGGCGCCTGGAATTTTGGCTGCCCATTTCAAGGCCTCGTCGAGGTTCTTGCACTCGAAAATGTAGTAGCCGCCGAGTTGCTCCTTCGTCTCCGCGAAGGGGCCGTCCGTCGTCTGAACTTTGCCGTTGCGGACGCGAACGCTCGTGGCCGTGTGGGGAGGCTTGAGCGCGTCACCCGCCAGCTTGACGTTGGCGGCGCCTGCGAGCTCCTTCTCGAACTCGCCGTATGCCGCATAGATCTTTCCCTGCTCCTCCGGGCTCAGGTTTGCGAATCCAACTTCGTCACCGTAGATGAGGCACATGTAGCGCATCGGGTTCTCTCCTTAATGAGTGAATGAATGACTGAGTGACTGAGTGACCATTCCGAACATCGCGCCAAGAAGTGGCGATGTTCGAGAGGCACGACGGATGGCGCATCACCGGATCGACGTCGTGTCGTTTACTTTCGAGAAAGAACAGTACGGGTGTCTCTTTTGCGTGTTCAGCGAATGACGCCTTGCGACATGTCGAAGAGCATTGACCGAGGTGTCCGCCTCGACGTATCGCTGGGCGACGGCCACAGCAATGGCTCTGGCGGACGATGACAACGTTGTCTTCGTACCGGAACTGCTGCCGAGAGTCGGAAAGGACCAGCCCCAATGCCGAATCTCCCTTTCACCCGGACAACGTTGTCAGCCGCACTGCTGGCCGCGTGTGTCCCTGCATGCTCCGCAGGCGACGACGCCGCGAACGAAGAGGCGCAAGGTACCACTTCGGCATCGGCCGAATTGGCGGCGCTCAACCTCACCCAATACGTCAATCCGTTCATCGGCACCGATCCGGGAACGACGCCCCTGCCGCCGACCTCCGGCGAGTCCACCGGCAACGACTACCCCGGCCCCGCGATGCCATTCGGCATGGTGCAGTTCAGCCCCGACACGCGCGTGGGCTCGGCCACCGGATACCGTTATTCGGATACCACCATTCAAGACTTCAGCCTCACCCACTTTGCAGGCGCAGGCTGTGACAACAACCAAGATATCCAGATACTACCGATTACCGGCGCGGTCTCCACATCGCCTGGCACCAACTGGACGAGCTACGCGTCGGGCTACACCAAGGGCAACGAAGCCGCCGCCCCGGGCTACTACAAGACGCGATTGGACAAGTATTCGACCAATGTCGAGCTCACGGCCTCGACGCGTACGGGGTTCGGAAAGCTGACCTTCCCCGCCACGAACCAGGCGCGCCTTTTGGTCAACACGAGCCGCTCGGCCACGGGAAGCCGCAGCGGTTCCGTGAATGTCTCCGGCAGCACGGTCACCGGTCAGGTCACCTCGGGCAACTTCTGCGGCTCGGGCCACACGTTCCCCATTTACTTCGCCATCCAATTCGATCGCGCGCCCACCGGCTTCGGCACATGGAACGGCGGCACGGTTTCGGCGGGTTCGGCCAGCACCTCGGGCACGAACACCGGTGCCTACGTCACCTTCGACACGAGCAGCTCGGCCACGGTGCAATTCAAGGTGGCCATCTCGTTCGTGAGCACGGCCAATGCGCAGCAGAATCTCACCACGGAGATCCCGAATTGGGACTTCAACGCGGTGCGCACCAATGCCGATACCGCGTGGAACAACCTGCTCAATCGCATTCAGGTGAGCGGCGGCTCGAACGACGATCTGCAGAAGTTCTACACGGCGCTCTACCACGTCTTCCAGAGCCCCAGCGTCTCCAGCGACGTCAATGGCCAGTACAAAGGGTTCGACAACGCCGTGCACACGGCGAGCGGGATGACCGTTTATCAGAACTACTCCGGATGGGACATTTACCGTTCGTGGGCCGCGCTGATGGGCCTCGTCGCGCCCGACGTGATGAACGACGTCGTCAAGTCGATGGTCCTCGACGGGCAGCAAGGCGGATTGTTGCCCAAGTGGTCCAACCAGACCGTGGAAGACTTCATCATGACCGGCGACCCCGGCCCCATCATCGTGGCCAGCGCCTACGCCTTCGGTGCGCGCAACTTCGACACGACGGCCGCGCTCTCGCTCATGGACAAGGCCTCCAATGGCGGCACCATGCAGGGGAGCCCGATCCGCGGTCGCCAGTCCGAGCTGGTGCAAAATGGATTCATCTCCGGCAATGCGTCGGACTCGCTGGAGTACTCGGCGTCGGACTTCGCGGTGGCGACGTTTGCCAAGTCGTTGGGCAATACGAGTTCGTACAACACGCACATCTCGCGCGCCCAGTGGTGGTTCAACGTCTTCAGCACCGAGTCGAGCTACATCAATACGCGCAACTCGGACAAGAGCTGGAAGCTGCCGCTCGATCCGGGCAGTGACTCCGACTACACCGAGGGAAGCGCGGCGCAGTACACGTGGATGATCACGTACAACTTCGCCTCGCTCATCGATCTGATGGGCGGCCCCGAAACGGCCGTGCAGCGCTTGAACCATCATTTCACGCGCGTGAACGAGGGGCACAATACGCCGTATTTCTGGATTGGAAACGAGCCGGAACACGGCGTTCCCTGGGCGTACAACTTCGCGCGCTACCCGGCGGGGGCCTCGTCGGCGGTGCGCCGAATCATGAGCGAAGCGTTCCACACGGGCCCGGGCGGCTTGCCGGGCAACGACGACTTGGGCGCCACCTCCGCGTGGTACGTCTGGGCGGCGCTGGGCATGTACCCGGCCATCCCCGGGGCGGACGTGCTCGCCCTTCACGGGCCGACGTTCAACTCGATTACCATTCAGCGCGCGGCCGGCAATATTCAAATCAACGGCGGCGGTGCACCGCAGTACGTGCAGGGCATGCAGTTCAATGGCGCTGCGCAGAACCGCAGCTACCTGCGCTACTCGGACATCGCTTCGGGTGGTACGATTTCGTACACCATGGGCAACTCGCCCAGCGCGAGCTGGGGCACGGGCGCCGGCGACGTACCGCCGTCGTTCAACGAGGGATGGACGCCGCCGCCGAAGGCGCTGAACCTCGGGACGAACCTCGCACGGGGCAAGGCAGCCAGCGGCTCCACGCCGTGCGCGGCGGCCGAGTCGGCGGACAAGGCCTTCGACGGTGCGCTGGTGAACAACAGCAAATGGTGCTCGACCCAGGCCAATGCCTTCCTGCAGGTGGACCTCGGTTCGGCGCAAACGGTATCGTCGGTGGTCATCAAGCACGCGGGCCTCGGCGGTGAGACCACCGGGTGGAACACGGGCGCGTTCAACGTCCAGACGAGCCTCGACAATGCCAATTGGACGACCGTCGCGAGCACGACGGGCAACCGTTCGAGCCGCACCTTCCACGCCTTCGCCGCACGCCAGGCGCGCTATGTGAAGCTCACCGCGACGACGCCGACCAACAATGGCAACAACGCCGCCCGCATCTACGAATTCGAGGTGTACGGCAGCGCGATTCCCACCGGCGCCATCTCCGGGCTCGCGAGCAAGTGCGCCGACGTGAACCAGGGCAGCCAGACCAACGGCACCAAGGTGCAGTTGTACGATTGCAACAGCTCCATCGCGCAGCAATGGAGCCTTCCGGGCGATGGCACGGTGCAAGCCGTCGGCAAATGCCTCGATGTGACGACGAGCGGCACCGCCAATGGCACCAAGGTGCAATTGTGGGACTGCAACGCCTCGGGCGCCCAGCAATGGGTCGCTGGGGCCAACGGCTCCTTGCGCAACCCGCAATCGGGCCGTTGCCTCGACGTGCCCAACAGCGCCACCGAAAATGGAACGCAGCTGCAGATCTACGACTGCAACGCGAGCGCCGCACAACAGTGGGCTTTGCCGCACTGACGTCCACCTTTTCGTAGATGCGGACGAAACCGCCGGGGACGCTATGTTCCCGGCGGTTTTCTTTTGTCGTCGCGGCTGCGAGATTGGACGGTGCCATGAGCGAGATCCTCGAGACGACGGACCGTTATCGCTGGTTTTGCCCCATCACCACGCGCTGGATGGACAACGACGTGTACGGACACGTGAACAACGTGACGTATTACAGCTACTTCGATTCGGCGGCGAATCTCTTTCTCATTCGCGAGGGTGGATTGGACATCGTGACCAGCCCGGTGATTGGCGTGGTGGTGGAGTCACGCTGCACGTACCGCGAGGCCGTTGCGTATCCCGATGCCATCCGCGCCGGAGTGCGCGTCGACAAACTGGGCAATCGGTCGGTGACTTACGGCATTGGCATTTTTCGCGAGAATGGCGAACAGGCGTGTGCGCATGGCTACTTCGTGCACGTATTCGTCGATCGCGGGACACGCCACGCAGTGCCCATCCCGGAGAAAATACGAAGCGCACTGCAGACGATTGTCGTTTGAACCTCCGGGCGCCCATTGTACGAAAATTGGCACCCACGGCCATTGGAACGGTGAGTCCTGTCCGCAACTCTCGATGGAGAATCCATGAGAACGTACTTGATTGGCATTTGGATGGGCGCGGCATGCTTGGGAGGGTGCGCAGCCCACACGGAAACGAACGCGACCGACTCCGCCAACTTGGAAGCATCGCGCCGCGGGCCCAACATCTCCATCACGTTTCGTCCGCTGAACAATCTCGCGTCGGCCGACGGGTCGTTCTTTCTAGGCAGCTTCACCGTACGCAACGACAGCACCGTGCGGCTGGGGTCGAGCGGATGGCAAATCTACTTTAGCTACTACCCGCGCAACTTCCTCAAGGACGGCGAAGGCAATGCGCAATACAAGCAGCACCTGGCCGAACAAGGCGTGCGCCTTCGAAAGGCCGCCAGCGGCGATTATTTCGTCCTGGAGCCACTCGACAATTTCGTTCCCATCGAGCCAGGCCGGGAGCGCGTCATCGAGTTTCTCGCGGTAAGCTGGACAATCCACAAGAGCGACGCGCCGTCGGGGTTCCATATCGTATTTCCGCCGAGCACGGAGGCGTGGGCTCTTTCGTCGTCGGTCCAGATGGATCCGTCGGATCCGAAGCAAACCAAGCGCGTCGCCGGCGATGTCGTGCCCGTGCAGACCGCGTCCTTGCGCTACGAAGAGAATGCGGCGTTGAAGAAGCTCCGTCTCGAGCCGGGCGATGCGCTCTTGCCGCGGCCACAATCGGTGACCTATGGTGAGGGCCAATACCGACTTGGCGGGGCGCGCATCGAGATCGAACATGCGCGCGGCTTGGCCAAGGAGGCCGCCTTTCTCCGCGCGGCCTTGGGCGACGTTCTCACCGGCGTGATCGATGCGCGCGAACGGACTGCGCGGACCCCCGCCATCCGCCTGGTGCTTGATCCGAGCATCGCCGGCGGGCCCGAAGGGTATGCCTTGAGCATCGATCCTCGAAATGGAGTGGAGATCCGCGGGGCGGACACCGCCGGCGTGTTTTACGGGATTCAGACACTGCGCCAACTCGTGCCCGTCGAGCCGGGAAAGAAGCTCACCGTGGAGCTCCCCGCGCTATCCATGACCGATGCGCCGCTCTTTCCGTACCGCGGGATGGCCTTGGACGTGGCGCGCCATTTCCATTCGAAGGCCGCCCTCGAGAAGCTGCTCGATTTGCTGGCCCTGCACAAGATCAATAAGCTTCATCTCCATTTGACGGACGACGAGGGCTGGCGGCTCGAGATCCCCGGCATACCCGAGTTGACGTCGTACGGTGCGACGCGCGGTTTCGATGCGAACGAGCAGCGGCAATTGCACGTGGCCCTCGGTTCCTCGAACGGATTGCGCACGGGCGATGGAATCCGCGGAAAAGCGCGCACCGAGGCGGAGGCCAATGGAGGCGAATCCCCCGCATACCAGGGATTCGAACGGGCCACGCTCAACTTCGCAGGCCAAGGCTCGGGCCATTACACGGTGCGCGATTTCGAAGAGATCCTCGCGTATGCGGCGGAACGGCATATCGACGTCATCCCGGAGATCGACATGCCCGGGCACGCGCGTGCGGCGGTCAGGGCGATGGAGCACCGGTATGCCAAATACGCCGCCGTCGATCCGGTGAAGGCGGGGCAGTACCGGCTGGTGGACCCCAAGGACACGTCGAAGCATACGACGGTGCAGGGCTATACGGACAACTTCATCAATCCTTGCTTGCCATCGTCCTATGCTTTTCTTTCGAAGGTCGTCAGGGAGTTAAAAGCCCGTTTCGATGCCGTACCCGGCGCAAAGCTTACGATGATTCACGGAGGCGGCGACGAGCTGCCCAGTCTGCAGAGCAATGTGTGGTGGCAAGGCTCGCCGCTGTGCAAGTCCACCCCCGAGACGTCGAGCCTGACCGATCTGCAATTGCGGGACGTCTTCCTGGCCAAGTGGCAGCGAATCATCACGGCCACGGGCGCGACGATGACCGGTTGGGACGACGTTCTGCACGATGGATTTCAGCTCGAGGGCTTCGTTCCCATGCCCTGGCAGAACGTGTGGGGCCGGGGCAAAGAAGACTTTGCCTACCGATATGCCAATCGCGGGAACAAGGTCATTCTGTCGCATGCAACGAATTTGTACTTGGATATGGCCTACAACAAAGACCCGGACGAGCCAGGGCTTTACTGGGCCAATTTCGTCGACGAGCGAAAGACATTCGAGTACCAGCCTTTCGATCTCTTTGCCCTGGGAACACACGATCGCATGGGCAATCCGTTCGATCCGCATGCGTGGGATAGGAAGGAACGACTCACCGCCGCGGGACGCGCCAATATCTTGGGCATGGCCGGGCTGCTCTGGGGTGAAAACGTCAAGACCGACGAGTTGATCGAGTATTACACGTTTCCCAAGATTCTCGGTGTGGCCGAGCGCGCATGGAATCGGGATACGCCGGCGCCGGCGGAGATGCCGGCTGCGTGGGAGCGATTCGTGAACACGCTGGGTCAAGCCGCGCTGCCGCGATTGGACTTTTATCGCGCGGTGGACCTCCACCACGAGCTTCCGCGGGCGCAAGGTGTCAATTATCGCGTTCCGCTTCCGGGCGGGAAAATCGAGCAAGGGCAGCTCTTGGCCAATGTGCGCTATCCGACCTTGACCATCGAGTACTCCACCGACGGCGTTACATTTGCAGAATACACGGGTCCAGTGGCGGTGCGCGGGTCGGTGTGGCTGCGAACGAGAACGCGCAACGGGCACGTGAGCCGGGTGGCCAAGATCGAGTGAGATCCCTCGCGACGTCGCGAAAATAGGGATCCATCGGCTTGCGTTTCAGGCGAAGAAAGCGTCGGATGCGCGGCCGGAGGTAAATCCCATGGCCCGTCCGAGGGCGATTGCAGCGGTGTGCTTCGCATTCGTTGTTCTTTCTTTCTTGGTTCATTGCAGTAGCTCCCCGGAAACGCTCCCGCCCCCGCCCGGCACCAATGCCGATGGCCCCGACGCTCGGGCCCTGGCGCGTGCCGCCGTGATTCAGGGCAGCTGCCTTGACCGCAATGAGAATGCGAGCCAGGTTCTCGATCGATTGTACCGTGAGACGTACGCCACGGGCTCTTTGAGCGAACGCATCCAGACGGCGGACTTGAACTGCCTTTCCACCGCGACCAGCGGCTGCCAATCCTTGCGCGATTGCCTCGGGATCACCATCGACGATGCACCGCAACTCGATTGCAAGAGCAGCTGCGCGGGGGAGGTTTTCGAGCGATGCGATGGACGCCATCGCATTCGTGTGGATTGCGCGCGCCATGGGCTTTCATGCCACCCTGACGCGGGCTGCATCGCTGCGCCCGCCGTGTCCTGCGAGCTAACGGTCTTTCGCGCATCCTGCAGGGACGGCCGCCCCACCGTTTGCGTGAATGGCGTCCTGCAGTCGGGCCCGCGCTGTACGGAGCTCGGGCTCGTTTGCATGGATAGCGGATACCCCGGATGCCATGGGCCGTTCGGTTCGAGCGGCCGCACGACGGACAGTGCCCTGATCGTCCCGTATGGGGGCGTCGCGTGCACGGGCAGCGATTTGCTCGCACAAGTCAACTCCGGCACGGTAAACGTCGATTGTGGGGGCGTCGGCCACGGGTTCACGTGCCAATCGATGCCGTCCGGTTCCTACGATTGGCACTTTTGCGGTCAAGGCACCGAGTGCAATCCCATCTACCCGCCACCGGCGCCGCTCTGCGATGGCACGTCGCTGGTGTTGTGCAACGCCGGTAAGCTCGAACGAGTCGACTGCACCGCCCTCGGCTTTACCGGGTGCGATGCGACGCGCGGCGCGTGCATGCCGAACCCGTGGTAGTTCGCCTCACGGCTCGAAAGCGACGGACACGGTGCCGTATGTGCCGAAATCCGCCGTGAGCGCGTCACCCGGTCCAATGGTGTACGGCGTGATGCACGTGCCGGTGGTGACGATTTCGCCGGCGCGGAGGCCGTGTTCGCGTTGTGAGAGCTCGTTGGCCAGCCAGGTGAGCGCGAGACGCGGATCGCCGAGCACGTTGGAACCGATGCCCGTGGCGACGACGGCGCCTTCTTTGCGCAATGCAACGGTGTGCCCTGGTAGCTCGTCGCCATTCCACGCGGCCACCTCGGGCCCGAGCACGAAGTATCCCGCGCAGGAATCGTCACCCACCATTTGCCATGCGCCGGCGGCCACGTAGTCGTGGTACCGCGAATCGGGGACCTCGATGGCGATGTGCAAGGCCCCCACGGCAGCCATCACTTCGCCCAGCTCGTAGGGCCGATCGCGCGGAGGCAAATCGCGCCCCATACGGAAAGCGAACTCCGCCTCCGCGGCGCGCATGTGAAGATGCCGCGCGGGCAGTGTGGCCCCGGATGCGTGCGCGAAACATGCGAATAGACGCCCCGGAAACGGCCTATCGACGTTGATATGCGCTTGGCCCGCCTTGCTCGTGGCTGCAATCTTCCAGCCGATGGTCGCACCGGCGAGCTCGCCCAGCGCACGCTGGATCGCGTAGCCTTCCCCGAGATCGCGCGGCCTGCAGCGCTCGGGCAAGCCTTCGAGAAGGCGTTTCTCCTGCCAAGCCGACCATAGAATCGCCGCCGCCTCGCGCGCTCGTTCGTCCGTCACGGTTTGCATGATTTTCTCGATGTAGCGCAGATCGGCCCCCGACGCATGGCGCGAGCGAGCGCCTGCACGGCGGGAAGCATCTCGCCATGGCGCGAGTGCGCGAGACGCCACGTTCGCAACAGGCCCGAGCGCGTCACCCTGCGCGTGACCACGGCACCCGCATCGACGTGGGACTGCACGCTCCACTGCGCCAGCACCGTGATGCCCAGGTTGGCGGCAACCATCTCGAGAATCGCCTCGGTGAGCGGCACGCGCGAGGTGCGCCGCGGCTCCACACCCGCGGGCCCGAGGACTTGGCGCAGGAAGTAGAACTGCTCCGGCGGCAAGTCGTGGGTAAACAAGGTTTCGCCTGCGAAATGGCGCGGCTCGATGTACGTGCGCGCTGCCAGCGGGTGCGTGGGATGAAGCACCGCCACCAGCTCGTCGTCGAACAGCGGAATGGCCGCGAGCCGGCGATCGCGCGTCGTTCCCGAGACCACCGCCGCATCGATTTCACCGCGCAACAGCGCATCCATCGGACGGCGCGTCGCCTCGAGAACGATGCGCACCTCGAGCTCCGGCTGCACGCGGTGCAGATCCGGAAAGGCCGACGGAAGCCACCGGTAACAGGTGTAACACTCCGTGGCGATGCGCAGCGTCGGCGTGGGGCGCGCCTTCTGCGCCACGTCCTGCTCGAGCGCGCGAAGCTCGTCGAGCAGCGGTCCCGCGGTGCGCAAGATGCGCTGGCCCGCGACCGTGGGCGTCATCTTCTTCTTCGCGCGGGAGAAAAGCTCCACGCCGAGGCGCGATTCCAACTCGACGAGCTGCCGGCTCACCGCCGATTGCGTGAGGTGAAGTGCCGCAGCGGCGTGGGTCACCGTTCCGGATTCCGCAACGGCCTGCACGAGCCGAAGATGGCGCACGTCCAGCAGGGTCATGATGCATGAGCATTACGCATACATCGCATGACGACAATGCGTTTTTCATCTGCATCGTTTTGCCGCACCGTAAGGGCCATGGACACCCTTTACTATTCGCCCGGCGCCTGTTCGCTGGCGGTTCACATTGCTTTGGAAGAGATCGGCCGCCCCTTCGATACGGTGCGCGTGCCCATTCCGGAAGGGGCACACCTCCGCCCCGAGTACTTGGCCATCAACCCGCGCGCACGCGTCCCCGCCCTTCGCACCGAGGGCACCGTCATCACGGAGACCGGTGCCATTTTGAGCTACCTGGCCGATCGCGAACGCACGTCGGCTGCGCAGGCGCTCGCCCCCGAGCCGGGGACCCTCGCGCGCGCACGCTTTCAAGAGTGGCTCGCGTGGCTGTCGAGCAGCGTGCACGTCGCCTTCGCGCAGATCTGGCGAGGCGAACGCTTCAGTGACGATGCTTCCGCGCACGGCATCATTGCCGAAACCGGACGCCGGAGGGTTCGTTCCTTTTTCCACGAGATCGACGCCAAATTGGCGGGCGTGGCGAATCGCACGCACGCGCTCGAGGAAGGCTACAGCGCCGTGGATCCTTACCTTGCCGTCATGTACCGGTGGGGTCACCGGATCGGAGAGCCGATGGACGGCTACCGTTCGCTCGAGCGCCTTGCCCATGAGGTAGCTGCACGGCCCGCTGCGCAGCGCGCCCTGGCTCGCGAGGGCGTCACCCTGACGACATAGCGAACGCGGGTTACCCCTTCGTCTTGCAGGGGGCCACGGCTCCATGCGAGCCTCGGTCATGATGGAGAAGCTCGTCAAAGGCATTCACTCGTTCCAAAAACACTTCTTCACCAAGCACCAGGACCTCTTCGAGCGACTGGCCTCGCGTGGACAGAATCCGGAAACGCTCTTCGTGACGTGCTCCGACTCGCGGGTCGATCCCAATTTGATTACGAACTCTCGGCCGGGCGATCTGTTCATCGTCCGCAACGTGGGCAACGTCATTCCGCGCCCGGACCTCCCCGGTGGCACGGCCGCCGCCGTCGAATACGCCGTAGAAGTCCTCGGCGTGGAGAACATCATCGTGTGCGGCCACACGCAGTGCGGCGCCATGGCCTCCATCCTCGCACCGGACAAGATGGCCAATCTCCAATACGTGAAACGATGGCTCGCCCAGACGGAGGGGCTGCGCGACACCATCCAAACACGTTACGGGCACCTGCCCGGCGAGGCCAAAATCACCGCCGCCGTCGCCGAGAACGTGCTCCTGCAACTGGAGCACCTCCGCGCCTACCCCTTCGTGTCCGAGAAACTCGACGCCGGCAAATTGCATATCGCCGGTTGGATCTTCGAAATCGGCACGGGTGCCATCCACGGATTCGACCCCGATACCGGTGAGTTCACGGCCATCTCCTCGGCCGACGGCGCCGCCGCCGCCGAAATGCACCGCCCCGAGCCGCGGCAGGAATAGAGCACGCTGACGAAGGAGGCCGCCCTTGTCGGGGCGACCTCCTTGCGAGCCGGCGTCAATTCGCCAAGAGCTCGATTTCGGCGATGGCCGTCGTCGGCTTGGTGCTCTTGGTCACGGTGATGCGGTAATTGGCATACGTCGCCGACGCGTCGGCCACCTTGAATGCGCGCGTTTGCGAGCGCCAGGGGAAGACTTGGCCGGTGCGCTTGTCGAGTTCCTTCCAGGTCGTGCCATCGTTCGATCCTTCGAGGACCCAGTCCGTCGGGTCGCCATTGGTCGTGTCGGCCGCCGACGTCAGCGTGTAGAAACGAACGGGCGCCGTACCTTGGATCTTGCACTGCACCGCGCCGGTGAGGGTCGCGGTGCTGAGGCCGTCGTTGTCGTAGAGGTGCGCGTCGCCATTGCATCCCGTGGCCACATCGTGCAGTGGCTTCGCGGGTTCGTTGCCTTGGGTCACCGACGGCGGCACGTCGTCGGCGCCACTGCCCCATTGCGAGGGCTCGGAGCCCATGACGAATTCCAGATTGGCGCCGGCGAGCAGCTGCTCGTGCGAGATGTACGTCTTGCCGTACGGCGCGCCGTTCACCTTCAGGCTTTGCACGTACACGTTCTTCGGGCTGTTCTGCGGCGCCGAGATCACGATGTTCTTCCCGTTTTCGAGATGAACGGTCGCCTTCGTGAAGAGCGGAGAGCCAATCACGTAATTCGAGCTTCCCACTTGGAGCGGGAAAAAGCCCAGCGCGCTGAAGATGACCCACGACGACGTCGCACCGTTGTCGTCGTCACCGGGATAGCCCTGGCCGATGTTGCTGCCGATGAAGAGTCGCGACAGGGCTTCGCGCACCTTGGCCTGCGTCTTCGCGGCCTGCCCGGTGAACAGGTACATGTATGGGATATGGAACGAGGGCTGGTTGCTCAGTCCGAGCTGCCCCATGCGAACGTCGCGCGCTTCGAGCATCTCGTGGATGATGTCGCTGTATCCGCCGCGGAAGTCCCCCTTCTCCGGCGTCGAGAAGAACGTATCGAGCTTCGCCGCCAGCTTGTCCCGACCTCCGTACAGATTGGCCAATCCTTGCCCGTCGTGGACGGGATCGAATGCCATGTTCCACCCATTGGTCTCGGTGTAGTCGAATCCCCAGACGGTTGGATTGTAGGTTTCTTTCGGCAAGCGCCACGCACCATTGGCCGCTCGCCCCTGGAAGAACTGGATCGAAGGATCGAACAGATTGACGTAATTCTGAGACCGACTCAGGAAGTACTCCGCATTTTCAGCATATTCCTTTTGGCGGGGGTCGCTCGCATTGTTGCTCAGAGCTTTGGCCAGGTTGGCAATGCCGTAGTCGTTGAGGTATCCAGCCATGGCCCAGGAAAAGCCGGCGCCCGTCGCGGTGGACGTGTATCCGAGGAATGTCGATGTCGCGTTTCCTTTGCGGCCCACGCTCCCATTCGGCGCGACCACGGTCGCATTCCGCACCGCTGCATCGTACGCCGCGGCCGCGTCGAAGTTGACACCGCGAAGGTATGCGTCGGCAAAGGCCACGTCCGAGCTGGTGCCGGTCATCAAATCGGCATAGCCCGGCGAAGACCAACGCGAGACCCAGCCACCGTCCTTGTACTGCTGCACGAAGCCGTCCACCAACTCGCCGGCGGCCTTCGGCGTCAACAGCGCGTACGCCGACCACGTGCCACGGTACGTATCCCAGAAGCCGTTGTTCACGTAAACCTTGCCGTCGACAAGCTTGGCGCCCGTGTTCGTCGGCGAGCCGGCGCCCGACGCATTCGTCACGGGGCTGGCGTATTTGTACTGCGGCGCGTCCGCCGTCCCCACGTTCTCGTATGCCGAATTGGGGTACAGGAACAGGCGGTACAAATTCGAATACAGCGTGGTCAATTGATCCGCGCTGGCGCCCTCGACGTCGATGACCTTCAGCTTGTTGTCCCAGAGCTGGCGCGCCTTCTCTTTCACCCCGTCGAAGGTGTCGTTCTTGGCAATCTCGAGCTCGAGGTTCTTCTTCGCCTGCGCCACACTGATGAGCGACGTCGCAATGCGCATGTTCACGACGCGGTTGGAGGCATCCACGCCGAAACGGAAGTACCCCGTCACGCCGCCCGACGTAGCGCTTGCCGTCACCGGCCGGTCGAACTCGGCGTACACGAAGATGCGGGTGGCGCCTGCGGACAAGCCGCTCTTGGCGTCGGAATAGAAGCTCAATGAACGCGAGCTCGCATCGAGCGTAAGCCCGCCGCTGGCGTTCAGATGGTCGAAAATCAGGTTCGCGTTATCGTCCGGGAACGTGAATCGGAACAGGGCCGCGTGATCCGTCGGCGCAATCTCCGTTTGAATCCCGTTTTCGAACTTCACGCTGTAGTAGTGCGCCTGCGCCACCTCGTTGGCATGGCGGAAGGGCAACGCGCGCGACTTCTTGCTCGTCACCGGCGCGCCGGCCGCCGACGAGGGCATCACCTGGAAACTCTGACGATCGCCCATCCAGGGGCTCGGCTCGTGGCTCAGAGCGAAGGCCTGCAACGTCGGCAGGTTCTCCGAGTTGTTGCTGCGGTGGTACGTGTACAGCCAGTTCTGCGAGCTGGCCGACGTCATGGGCGTCCAGAAGTTGAATCCGTGCGGAACCGCCGTCGCGGGGAAGTTGTTGCCACGCGAGAAGTCGCCGCTCGAGTTCGTACCCCGGCGGGTATCGACCCAATCCGAAGGATTCGATCGCACCGTAACGGCGGGGTTGGCCGTAATCCGAATATCGTCGATCCAGCCACCGAAGGTCGTGCTGGGCTTGCCCGCGGGCGGCCCGTTCGGATTGTCGTACGCCACCAGGATGCGCTTGATGCGCTTTCCGGCGGCGACGGCGCCAATCTTGGAGACCTTGTAGTTCCAGTCATCGGTGTAGAGCGTCTTCGAATCGCCCTGCCCCTTGGGGGACACCACGGCGCCGTGCTGATCGACCGCGCCGAGATCGCTCAGGTACGTGCCATCCTCGAACGCGAGATCAACGGAGGCGTACGTGCTCGGGTAATTGAAGTCCCCAGTCGTGAAGGCGGGGTGAATCATGTACGAGAGCTCGGTGTTCTGCGCGACCACGACGTCGACGTCGAACACCTTGTTGTACGAGTACGCGCGCTCCGACGCATTGTGCGTGCCGCCGTATTCGAATCCGCGCACCCCGGTGAATCCGGCGCGCGTCTTGGCATTGTGCGACTGCGTCGGGCCACGCCCCACGGCGCTGCGCATTTCCGGGGTGAGCGGCGGCGCAGCATCCGCGCCCGAGTCGGCCGCCCCCGCATCGACCGGCGCACTCGCCGGTTGATCGAAGATCTGCCACTCGGACATCTGAACGATGCCCCCGTTGTTGTTGGCGGTGATGTTCAGCCGGTAATAGAGATAGGGCGTGGTGTTGCTCGAAAGATCGAACTCGCGCAGCTGATAGCGCTGGGGAAAGTCTTCATTCGTCTTCTTGTCCAGGTCGACCCAGGTTTCGCCATCCTGCGAACCTTGCACCGTCCAATCCTTCGGATCGCGCTCGTCGTAGTCGTTCGCCGATCCCAGCCGGTAGCGCCGGACGGCCATGGCCTCGTCGAGCTTGTAGACGATCCAGCCGGAGCTCTCGAACACGAGCCATTTCGAATGCGTATCGTCATCGGTCAGGTTGTCCGCCACCTCGCCCGCGCCGTCGTTCTCGCCATTGGCAGTGACGGAAATGACACGGTCCGTGATGTTGCCCGTCACCACCACGGGGGGCGGCGGCGAGAGCACACCGGAGGTCTTCGGCGTACCGTCGGTTCCCGTCTCCA
This sequence comes from Sorangiineae bacterium MSr12523, assembly GCA_037157775.1. Lineage (NCBI taxonomy): Bacteria > Pseudomonadati > Myxococcota > Myxococcia > Myxococcales > Pendulisporaceae > Pendulispora > Pendulispora brunnea. The sequence continues at coordinate 126,618 of CP089982.1, read as the reverse complement.
CTGTGTTGGTCCACGTGGGCTGCGGGTCCTTCGGCTCGAAGGATGAGAAGAATTCGGTCGGCCCCTGCGGCACCGACGAATCGCCGCCATCCACGCCGAGCCCCGAATCGGTGCCGGGTCCGCCATCCGGATTGCCGCCACCACCGGGCGGCTGGTTTGGCGAATCGCTCGACGAGCAGTGGATAAGAGCAGCAACGGACACGAGGGCAAAGGAAAGTCGGCGCACGTTCATCACAGCCTCCGAATGGCACCAGGAACTCGAATGACAACGTTGTCTTCGAACGCCTCAGTGTGCTGCGATTGTGCGACGAGCGCAACAATGATCTTTCTACGCCACGCCTACCACATGCACCGCCGCATCGCGTTCACGCGGAACGCGATGCGGAAGTCCATGGATCTCACCACGTCAAACCATGACCGAGCGGGTACACGATCGTCGCGGGATCGTTCGCCGCGGGGAGAGGCACGGGCAACTTGCCTACAGGCGGCACCTCGCCGAAGAGCACCTTGGCAACCGACTGCATCGAGCCCGCGCTGGGCGAATACGTCGCCAGCCATGCGGGAGCCTGCGCGTACGTCGCATCGTAGGGATTGCGCGTGGCCACGGCGACGACGGGCTTTTGCGTCGCCACGAGTTGGTCCACGAGCTTCTTCTGGTTCGCATTCGCCGTTGCGGTCATCGCATTGGTGAGCACCACCACGAGATCCGACTGATTCGCGGCCGCAACGACGGCTGCAATGTCGGCATCGCTCGGCGCTGCCTTGATCGCCTGCGTGGTCGCTGCGGAGCCGTGCGCATTGAAGGCATCGCTCAACGCGGCCGTCGGAACGGCACCCACGCCGGTGACGAGAACCTTGGCCGGCGCGGCCTGCAGCGGCAGAACGTTGCCCTCGTTGCGCAGCACCGTCACGGTGCGATCCGTGATGCGCGATGCGGTGGCGAGATGGTCGGGTGTGCCGAGCGAACGCTCCGCCTCGTCCTCGTTCACGAACGGCTTGAGCAGAATGCCGCGCTTGAATTTCGTGCGAAGAATGCGCAGGAGGCTCTCGTTGATGCGCGCCTCGGTGAGGCGGCCATCGGCAATGGCATTCATCACGCTCTGCACGGCCAGGCCCAGATCGTGCGCCATCAGCAATTGGTCCGCGCCCGCTTGCAGAGCCAACACCGGAAGGTCCGCATCCGGGTGCATGATGCGCACACCGTCCATTTCGAGCGAATCGGTGATGACCAAACCTTTGTACCCAACTTCATTGCGCAGCATGTCCGTCAACACGGTGCGGGACAAGGTGGACGGCTCGCCCGAAGGATCGATCTTCGGAAGTTGGATATGTGCCGTCATGATCATATCGATTCCCGCCTCGGCCGCGGCGCGGAACGGCGGAGCGTCGATCTGTTGCCACTCCTCCTTGGTGCGCTGAATCACTGGCAGCCCGGTGTGGCTGTCCGTCGCGGCATCGCCGTGACCGGGGAAATGCTTCGCCGTGGACGATACCGTTTTCGTGCGGTCGCCCGAATCTTGGTAGCCATGGACCTGCGCCGCGACGAACTCCGAGGCCAGCGCGGGATCGCTCGAAAAGGAGCGCACGCCGATGACCGGATTGAGCGGATTCGAATTCACGTCGGCATCGGGCGCGAAATCGACGTTGATGCCCAATGCGCGAAGCTCTTGTCCGGTGATGGCCGCGGCCTGTTTGGCGTCATCGGCATTGCGGCCGGCGCATACGGCCATATTCCCGGGGAACTGCGTGGCCGGCGGACCAACGCGGGTCACGATGCCCATCTCCTGATCGGTCGCGATGAACAGCGGAATGTGCATTCCCGTCTCGAGCGCCGCGCGCTGCAGGCCGTTGGAGAAGGCAGCAATCTGACGCGGGTTATCGATGTTGTCCCGCGTGTCATTATTGAAATAGATAATTCCACCAGGGCGGTATCGCTTCACCACCTTGGCGGGAGTATCCTCTTTGAAGGCTTCCACGTTCTTCGGATGCGCCACATCGGCCGCTTGGCCGTAAATGTACGTCACGAAGAGTTGGCTCACTTTGTCTTCGAGCGTCATGCCGCTCACCGTCGTGGAGACCCACGCCTCCATCTCCTGCTCGAAGGTCTTCGGCTGAGGATCATCGGGCGTGTCCGCTTCGGATGAACAGCCCATGGTGAATACCGCGAGCCATACAGGCAAAGACCGTCGCACGAGCGAATTCCAACGCATGGTAAGCCTCCTATTATTTCTGCCCGAAACGGGCCGGGGCGCCTCGAGCGAGGGCATCTTATAAAAAAAACGCGTCGGGCGCCGGCACTCTGTCACACTTTCCTCTTACGCAACGACGATCCGATGTGTCCCCCGCCGCCATGTCCGTCGCAGATTGGTCCTCCTCGACATTCCGTGAAGCTCTGGTCGCGCTCGTACGCCGTCGCGTTCCCGAAAAAGACGCCGAGGATGTCGTTCAAGCGACCTTGGCGGAAGTGATGGCCGCGGCGCACCGGCCGGAAGATCCCGAGACGCTGCGCAAATGGATCTACGGGATCACACGGAACAAAATCGCAGATTACCATCGACGTGCACGGCGCGAGGTGCTCGACGCGCCGGAGGCGGCCGCGCTGGAATCTGCGCCTGCGATGGAGGACGTAAACGATCTGCTGCGATGGGCCATGCGCGAGCTGCCCCACGGCCAGGATGCGCAACGAACGTTTCAATGGCTCTTGCGCGAAGGCGAAGGTGAAAAGCTGGAGTCCATCGCCGAGGGCGAGAAAATTCCGCCGGCGCGCGTTCGTCAGCGGGTGAGTCGCCTGCGGAGGCACTTTCGCGATCGCTGGGCTGCGCAGGTGGCGGCTTTGGCGGCATTGGGTGTCATTGGAATCGTGGTCGCTATTTGGATTTTGCGCGACCGGCCTCGAAAGCCGGATGCGCCGATTGCCAGGGATCCCGCGCCGACACCGCAGATTGCGCCAACGCCGCGCGAGCTCGCGATTCGAGAGCGCAACGAAGCGCTGGTGCTTTGCGACGAGGGCAAGTGGAAGGAGTGCATCGAGAAGCTCGATCGCGCCGTGTCCGTGGTGCCCGAGCTCGAGGACGATGCCGATGTGAAGAGCGCACGCGCGGCCGCGGCGGAGGCCTTGCGGCCCACGCCGCAATTGCAGCTGCCCGAGACGAGCAGTTCGGGGCACGGCTTGGATTCGTTTGCGCCCATTCCATCGAGCACCGCACCGCCCCGGCGAGCGCCGCGCAAGCCGACGGGCGGGAGCGGGCCGTAAGCTCGGTTCGAATACCCATTAGCGCGCGTCACGAAATCGCATTCCTCCGCGATGTACCTCGCAGAGGAGCGACGACATGGTTCGACCGATCGCCATTTGCGCTGCGGTGCTGGCCACCTTTTGCGCATTGGATACGAATGCCCGCGGCAGCGAAAGCCGGCTCGCGCTGCGCGCGGGACGATTTCCCATTTACGCGTATTCGCCCGAATCGAAAATGGATTCACCCGGCGCACGCCCGGTGACCATTTATCTACACGGCATGTGCGGCGATCCCTCGCACGGCTGCGGCTATTTTCGCGAGGGCGTCGCGCCATCGTCGTGGTTGCTCTGCCCGAGCGCCACAACGCCGTGCCCCAGCGGAGGAGCCATTTGGAGCGGCTCCACCGCCGAGCGCGCGGCCGTGATCGACGATGCCGAACGCGAGCTGGTGGCCACCTACGGCGACGCCGTCGACGTGACGCGCGGGCGCGTGCTCATTGGATTTTCCCAAGGTGCCTACCTCGCGCGAAACCTCATTGCTCGAAAAGACTCGCGCTACCGCGGCGTCATGTTCATCGGCGCCGACGTGCAGCCCACGGCCGACGCGCTTCGCGCCGCCGGCGTGCGCCGCGCCGTCTTTGCCTCCGGCCGATACGACATGATGCGCCGGCCGCTGGAACGCGCCGCGGAAGCCCTCGTCCAAGATGGATACCCGGCGCGCTTCGTCGATCTCGGGCCCGTGGGCCACACGTACGTGCCCGCCGCCGACCCATTGCGGATGGAAACGATGCGCGAGGCCCTCGCGTGGCTCGAGGACGGCTGAATCAGCTGCTGCCCTTGGCGGGAGCCTTGCGCGGTGCGCGCCCTTTTTTCAGCTTGCGCGGCGGCAACAGCTCCGAGCCCACCACGATGCGCTTGGCCATGAAGATGGCCGCATCGAGCTTGTAGAAGCTGCGCGCGCGGTAAAAGTGCAGCGCCGATTCGTTGTTCTCCGCCACCTCGAGCACCAGGTGCGTGCAGCCGCGGATCTTCGCCAGGTGCTCGAGCTGCTCCATGAGGAAGGCGCCGATGCCCTGCCCCTGGTAATTCGGGTGCACGGCCAGCTCCTCGATGAACAGCGGGCGCATGTCGCGGTTGGCGAAATAGCGCTCGTTCATCCAGTTGTCCTCGCCGAGGATCTCGAAGGTGCACTCGGTGTAGCCGACGACGACGTCGCCATCGTCCGTGGACACTTCGAAGAGAAGCTGCTCCACCCCTTCTTCCTCGTACACCTCGAGGAAGCGCTTCTTCGAGCGCGGCCGCTGGTACTCCACGGTCTCGCGGTTCACATCGCGAAAGCAGAGCTTGAGGAACTCCCAAACGCGGTTCAAGTCGCGGCGGTGGATGCGTCGCACTTTGACGACCAGCCCATCGCCGGTCGCGCGACTTTCGCCATCGAGCTGGGGCTCATCTTCGGTATGCCGGGGCATGCGCCGGCAAACTCTAGGCGATTTTCGTAGAAATTAGCGCAACATTCGATGGTTTGTCCCAGTTCCGGGGGGGCGATCCTGACAAGCAGCGGCAGCGAAACATCCCCGGCGGGGCCGGCGCCCTCGTCCGCTTCTCACGAGAGGGCGACGCGAGACCGGTAGATTCAAACGCCAGAGGCCTTTCGCACGCGCAGGAGCCAGAAGCGCCTCGCGCCGCCTCCTGGAGCGGCAGACCTGCCGGTCACCTCCGTAAAGGACTCCCATGTCCATCCGGCGCCAAAGGCACGGCGCAGCTCGGCCTCGTCCACGGGGTGCGTGCCGCAGCCGCGCGGGCGCGGGATGGTGGCGTCGAAGTCGTTGTTGGCGTTGAAGCAAAGCAGATGCACCAAGGCGCCAGGTCTGCAAGCGCGCTGGAGTGAGGCGGCGTAGCGAAGGCGATCCTCCTCTTCGTCGAAGACGTGAAAAAGCCCGATGTCGATGACCGTGTCGAATCGGTCGGTGTACCCGGCGAGATCGCGCGCGTCGGCGAGCTGGAAGGGCACGTCGATGCCGCGGGTGCGCGCCTTCTCGCGCGCCCGCTCGATGGCGGTGGGTGCCCCATCGAGCGCGAACACCTCGTGGCCTCGACTGGCCAGATACAGCGCATTTTCGCCGGTGCCGCAGCCGGCATCGAGCACGGCGCCGCGGATGTAGCCCTCGCGTTCGAGCTCGACGACGAAGGGGGTGGGGCCGTCCTGATCCCAGGGTGCACGTTGATCCTTGCGGTAAATCTCTTCGAACGCTGCAGCGGTCATGGGGTGTCTCCGGTAAAGAGTGCCTTCAGCAATCGTGTGACTTTATCAATCATATGCATAAGTCACTCAATTTCAAGGGGCGCACCCTGGTAGCTTGGCGGCGTCCATGAGCCGTCCTGTTTCGAAGAAGAGCGATCCGGCGCTGGCCGACGTCGAGCGCGGCATGGTCCGGCTTCGCCGCAGCATGGCCAATCGCACCTTGGGAAAGCTTGCCGTCCGCGAGCTGGGGCTCGACGTCGACCTCGGCACCATGGCGGTGCTCGATGTGGTCCAGGAAGGCGCGGACGAGCCCGATGGTGAGATCACCGTGGGCCTCGTGGCCGAGCGGCTCGGCGTCGATCCTTCGCGGGCGAGCCGCATGGTCGCGACCGCCATCGACGCCGGCTACGTGGAACGCGTGGCCTCCCAATCCGATGGCCGGCGCATCACGCTACGGCTCACCGAATCGGGGCACCAATTCGAAGACACGATGCATCGCTTTCGGCAGGCCCAGTTCGCGCGTGCGATGGAAGACTGGTCCGATCGCGAGCGCGAACAATTCGGGCGCCTTCTGCTGAAGTTCACCGCGAGTTGGCGAGAAACCATGCGCCGCGGGAAATGAGCGCGACGTCTGCCTGACAGCTCGAGCGTCCTGAATGTACCGCGCGTGTACCGCGCCAATTGGTACATGCGATGAGGCCCATTTCCCGCGGCCGTGTACCAGAATCGCCGCTTGACGTGGATACAGCAACGGGAAGTCGCCTCGTCGATTGCGCCTAAATTCGATATTTCGAAATCCCCACTCCCTCGGCACACGAATTGTTATTCGCGGTCGAATCTGCTTTTGCAGACGTAGCGCCTTGAAATGGATTTCCACTACGGAGGAAGGCCATGCATCGAAAACGAATCGGCTCGTGGGCCGTATGTTATGTCGTTCTCATTTTGGGCGTCGTGGCAGGCTGCAGCGCAACCGAGGAGGACGCCGCCCCCCTCGATGGCACGGAGCAGAGCCCGAGCTCCGCCCCGTCGGACGTCTCCCCTGCCGCCCCGGCCAAACCCGCGGCCTGTTGGAACGAATGCCGCGGCCCAAACTGCGAGTTCTGTCGGAGCTGCTGCTGGTCCGACTGCTGCGGGGGCCACTGCGATCCCTGGTACAGGTGCGGATAGCGCACCGGGGACGACGGACGGCCCGTCCGCGCTGACGAACGGGCCTTCGATCCGCCCTATTTCACCTCGAGAACGGCCGCTACCTCGACGGAGACGCCGAGCGGCAGCGATCCCACGCCCACGGCGAAGCGCGCGTGCTTGCCTGCATCGCCGAACACCTCGACGAACACGTCGGACGCGCCGTTGACCACCTTCGGGTGATCCCGGTAATCCGGCTCCGCATTCACGAAGCCCTGCACCTGGACGACGCGCGTGACGCGATCCAGATCGCCCAAGAAGGCGCGGGCTTGCGAGAGAACATTGAGCGCGCAAAGCCGCGCCGCCTGCACCGCCTCCTCGAGCGAGATGGTCCCGCCCACCTTGCCGACGTGCCGGATTTCCCCGTTGAATGCCGTCACTTGGCCCGACACGTAAAGCAGATTCCCGGTTTGGACGCAGGGAACGAAATTCGCCACCGGCGCCGTGGCCGCGGGAAGTTCGATGCCAAGCTCCTTCAATCGCGTTTCGATTTTGCCAGCCATTGCTCGTCTCCTTGCCTATCGATCGAAATCCACCGCCGTCGTATTACCGCCGCTGACGACGACGGCCACATGCTCTCCCGGCTCGGGCTGATAGCGGCCCGACAGAATCGCCCCGAACGCCGTCGCACCGCCCGGCTCGGCGACGATGCGGAGCACCTTCCACAGGGCACGCTGCGCCTGCCGTATTTCGTCGTCCGTCACCAGACGCACGCCGCTGCCGTACTTGCGCGCGAGCGGAAACATCAACTCGCCCACGCGCCGCGGGGCCAGCGAATCGGCCGCGATGCTGCCCATTTCCGCGTCCACCGGCTTTCCCGCCTCCAGCGCCTTCGCCAGCGTCGGTGCGCCATCCGGCTCGACACCGACGACCTTCACGCGCCCCGCATACCACGCGAGAATGCCGCCGAGGAGCCCACCGCCCCCGACGCCCGAAAGCACCGTGTTCACGTCGGGCGCTTGCTCCTGGAGCTCGAGGCCCAACGTGGCCTGCCCCAGCAGCGTCTCGACCTGATCGAACGCGTGCACGGACAGCGCGCCCGATTGCGCAATGTACGCTTCGCAGGCCGCCAAGGCATCGGCGTAGCGATCGCCGCCCACCACGAGATCCGCCCCGTAGTCGCGAATGCGCTGCACTTTGGCGGGCGAGGAAATGCTGGGCACGAAGATTTTCGCGGGGATGCCCAGCTTGTGCGCCGCATACGCCACCGCGGCGCCATGGTTGCCGCCCGATGCGGCGGCCACCCCGACGGAGGGGACCTTGCGCGTGAGCAAATTGGTGAACGCGCCGCGCGTCTTGAACGAGCCGGCGTGCTGAAGCAGCTCCAACTTGAGGGTCAGCGGAAACGAGGGCAAGCCGAAATCGGCCCCGTCGAGCCGCACGATCGGCGTCGTGCGCACATGCGGCCGGATGAGTTTTTCAACCTGGGTGATACGTGCCCCCTGCAGTTCTTCGGTCATGGAGATGGGCTTGACACTAATTTGGCATTTGGCAAATTGTCAACGTGTCCATCGTCGTCGCAATCCGGGCCCTGGCCAACGAACGCAGGCTACAAATCCTCGAATGGCTCAAAGATCCGGAGGCCCATTTTCCTCCGCAGGTCGATGGCGATCTCGTCAAGGATGGGGTCTGCGGCATCTTCATCGCCGAAAAGCTCCGCGTCACACCCGCCACCGTGAGCGAGCACCTCAAGGTGCTCTCGCGCGCAGGGCTCGTACGCGCCAAGCGCATCAAGCAGTGGACGTTCTACAAACGGGACGAGGCACAGATTCGGAAGATCAAGGACGCGATCAAGCGGAGCATCTGAGCTCGAGCGGACATTTCATCCGCAGCCCGAAAAGTACCGCACCGGTAATCTTTTAAGAAAAATACCGAGCGCGGCGGCCATCTGGGTTGCCAGGGGTGAAGCATGATTCGATTCCGCGTCGATTTCTGCCTGCTCGCGCTTTGCAGCGCCTCGCTAACCCAATGTTCGGCAGAACCGTCATCGTCCTCGAGCGGTGTGTCGAAAGCGGACGCTCCAAACGGAGATGCGTCCAAGAGCGCCACCATCACCGAATATCGGGTCGAAGCGGATTACCACACGAGGAAAACACCGCCGCTCGGCGCGGGCGAATTCGAACTCGTCACCTTGTCCACCTTGCCCGAGACGGTGACCGGCGGGGATGTTCTCGTGGGACTTCGCGGTCTTGACGACGCCGATGAGGTCACGGTCACGCGAAACGGAACGGATGTCACGGCGGCCTTCGCGCACATGGGACGCGGCGAGGCGCGCGGCCTGGTGACGGGTTTGGAGCTCGGCGACACCCAATTGGTCGCCACGGCCCGTGGACCGGCCGGCGTACGACGCGCCGCACTCACGGTGAAGAACCATCCCGTCACGGGCCCGGTCCTCTCGGGGCCCCATCAGACGCCCTTCATTTGCCAAACCGAAGCCGCGGGCTTGGGCGCGCCGCTGGATACCAACTGCAGTGTGCAGACGCGTTACGAATGGTATTACCGCACAGCGCTCACACAACGGTACATCAAGCTAAGCGATCCTTTTGCTGCCTACCCCGCGGACGTGATGAAGACCGTCACGTCGACAGGCAAGGTCGTACCGTTCGTGGTCCGGCTGGAGTCGGCCACCATCAATCGAGGCATCACGCGCATCGCCGTGCTGGACGATCCCCATGCCCGCGGGCCGGGTGCCGCATTCGATGCAGGCACATGGAATCATCGCGTGTATTATGCATACGGAGCTTCGTGCGGAACGGGCTACCATCAGGGCACGAACGGCACCGCGGAGGTGCTCGGCGGATTGGGTGATCTGCTCGGGGTGGGGCAACGGCTCGCCAAGGGCGACGTGGTCGTGCACTCCACGCTGAGCAGCTTCGGCGTGCATTGCAACCCGCTGGTCAGCATCGAGACGGCCATGATGGTCAAAGAGCACGTCTCCGAGAGCTACGGCCTGATCGACGCCATGGTCGGCAGCGGTGTCTCGGGTGGCGCATTGCAGCAGTTCAATGCCATCAACAATGCACCGGGACTCCTCAGCGCCGCGCTTCCGGGCGCCACCTTCGCGGACATCCTCTCCACGGCCATGACCGTGGGCGACTGTGGCTTGCTGATTCATTATTACAATGGCCGCGGGTGGTACTGGGACCCCTTGAAGCGCGCTCTGGTGGAAGGGCACAATCTTCTCAGCGGCACACCGCTCAACAGCATTTGCCAGAGTTGGGTGACCACGTTCTTGCCCGTACTCGACGCGAAAAACGGGTGTGATGGCTCCGTTCCCAAGGAGCTGCGTTACGATCCGGTCACCAATCCGCACGGGGCGCGATGCACCTTGCAAGACGCCAATGTGAACCTCTTCGGGCGCGATCCGAAAACCGGCTTTGCCCGGCGTCCACTCGACAACATGGGTGTGCAATACGGGTTGGACGCATTCAACCATTTCGTGATCAGCGCCGCGGAATTTTTGGACCTCAATCGAAACATCGGTGGCTACGACATCGACGGCAACTACGTTCCCACCCGCATGAAAATGGACCCCGAGGTGGAGGCCATGACCTACCGCATCGGGGGTGTCGTGGGCCACGGAGCGATGGCCGAGACGCCGGTCATGGATCTCGCGCCGTACCTCGATTTGATTCCGCTGGCCAATATCCACGAGGCGGTGCGGCCATTCACCGTTCGCGCACGATTGCGCAAATACACTGGACAGGACGAGAGCCATAGCATCTGGCGCGGCATTGCCGTCCAGCCCGACGCATACCCCACGATGGAAACGTGGTTCCCTGCCCTGCGCGATCTGCCCTATGGCGCCGATCGGGTGGCCGCCATTGCAGCGAGCAAGCCGGCGGCCGCGGGGGATCGCTGCGTCATTTCGACCCTGGGCGGGAGACTGGAATTGCCCAATGTGCTTTTCGGGCCTCTGGGGCTCGCGCTGCCAATCTTGCCGGGACTGCCGCTGCTGAATATCACCGTACCGCTGAAGATCGATATCCCAGAGGACTTCGACTCGGGTCTGGGAGCGTGCTCGACCCTATTGCCGGTCACGCGCACACCGCGCATGGTCGCCGGCATGCCGATGACCGACGACGTAATTCGGTGTCAGCTCAAACCGCTCGATCGAGCCGATTACAAAGGCTTCATGACCGACGCACAATTTGCCGAGCTCCAATCGATTTTCCCGGATGGAGTGTGCGACTACGCGAAGCCCGCAGCCGGCGCCGTCGACAAGAGCCTTCTTTGGCCGTCCATTGGCGGTGCGACATTGCACGAGCCCACGGAACTCAAATACTGGGTCGGCCGTTCACGACCAGTTCCTTAACTCCGCTTCATTCTCTCGAATCCATTTCATTCAATGGATGGATCGCGACACGCCGCGAGTCGCGATCCATCACGAATTTGCCAGTGTGCGCGCTATCCCACTTGGTACAGTGGATCGCGTTCGCCCCATCCAATGCGATTTGCCGACCGTGAACATGGAAAGCACCGGTTGCCTGCGTGATTTCGCAATGAGCCTAATTTGCGGTCGATCGGCGCCACATCCGTAGAGCTCACGGTCCAAGGCGCGTCGGTATGCAATGTGCTGAAGGAAGTCCCAACTACGGATTCTTCGTCGAAAGGGACTTACATGACACACCGCAAAAGATTGTCGGCTTTGGGAATCTTTTCTTGTCTTGCCCTCCTTCCTCTGCTTGCCGCAGGGTGCGCGGGTTCCTCCGAGCGCGACGATGACAACGCGGTGGACGAAGAAGAGCAGGCACCGCTCTCGTTCGGCCTTGCCAGCGAAGACCGTCAGATGCCCATCAACGAGCCGATTCAATTGGCCGTGGTGGCCAAAGATCCCAATGTGCAGCGCGTTCGCTTCAGCCTCGATGGCAAAGAACTCGATGTCTGCGACGCCGCGGACAAAGAAGACGATTGCAGGCTTGGAAATCTGTTTCGCTTCACCACGATTTTCAAGGAGCCAGGCAAGCACACCATCGGTGCGACGTACGAGGGGCCCGGCGGCCAGGTGAGCGCCTCGCAGGTCGTCGACATCGTCGAAACGCTGACCCCGGAGCCGGAGATCTCCGATGTGGACACCTCGGAGGATGCCCTTGCGGCCGCCGCCGCAGGACGCGGGTACCTCGATCCGGACAAGGCGTCGCACAACATTTTCGGCGGGGTGAAGTGGAGTGTGAAGGGCCAGAAGGTCGTGGTGGGCAGCCCGCCGGGGAATGCCACCACCGCGGCGAAGAATTGCATGGCCAAGTATGGCGCCTCGGTTCGTAAGTGGGGCGACAAGTACAAGATTTCGCGCGGCAGCATCGTGGCCACGGCCATCACCGAATCGAACTGCACCAACCCCGCGGGCTCGAGCGACGGGCTTTCCTCGGGCCCGATGCAGGTCACCGCGTCGACGTGTGCATCGATCACCGGCCTGTCGAAGGCGACGTGCCGCACGCGCATGCATAGCAACCCGGATTTCTCCTTCGAGGTGGGCGTGCGCTACATGGCCTCCTCGTACCAAGTGAACCAGCACAAACACGATCCGCCGAAGATCGCGGCCGCCTACAACGCGGGCTCGCTGCGGCGATCGTCGGCGAACCGCTGGCATATGGTGGTGACGGGCAATCACATCGAGCGATTCGTGGGCGGCTACAATGGATACCGTGCGTGGGAGGCCTCGGTGAAGGCCGGCGCGCTCACCGCCGACGAACCCGGCGCCGAGCTGGCCTTCGACGGCGAGCACGTGGCCAAGACGTCGGACCTGCCCAGGGACGCGAAGGATGGTCAGGTCTACTTCGTTGGCGATTGGTTCACGCGCGACGGAGGCTTCTACGAGTTCCACGACGGGAAGTGGACCGCGTCGGAGTAAACGCAGAAACCGCCAGGGGCCTCTCCTGCCCTGGCGGTTTTCTTTTTCTGTCTAAATGAAAACGATTTGCATTTTCATCAACGCCATGGCAGACCACTGGCATGACGCAAACCTTGTCGTCGCAGCCTTCGCCCCGGCCCCCCACGGTCCGCTTTCGCACGGTGCGCGTTCGGCGCATTCAGACGATGACGCCGCACATGTTGCGCATCACGCTGGGCGGTGAAGCGATTTCCGATCTCGTCACGTACGGGAACGACCAGCACATCAAACTTTATTTCCAGAGGCCCGGCGTCAAGCTGCCGGAGCCTTTCACGTCCGAGACGTTCATGGCCCTGCCCCGCAGCCAGCGGCCCACGTTGCGTACGTACACGATTCGCGAACACCGGCCCGCGGAAGGTGAAATCGACATCGACTTCGTCCTTCACGAAGACGCCGGGCCCGCGTCCCATTGGGCGAGAAATGCCAAATTGGGCGACAGTTTGACCTTCGCCGGGCCGCGCGGAGCGTACCAGGTCGATCGCCAGCTCGATGCGCTCTGGCTCGTGGCCGATGAAACGGGGTTGCCCGCCGCATTTGCCATTCTGGAAACGCTGCCCCCTGGCGTGTATGCGCAAGCCTTTTTCGAAGTCGACAACGTGCGCGAAGAGCAGCCGCTGAACACCCGCGCGAACGTCAATGTCGTTTGGGTTTACCGCCACGGCGTCCCGCCCGGCGAAAGCGATGTCCTCCTCGATGCCGTGCGCAACACCACGCTTCCCGCGGGCAAGGTCGCGGCATGGGTGGCGTGCGAAATGTCCGTTGCGCGCTCGCTACGACATCACCTGACCGAGGTGCGGGGCATTCCCAACGATCGCGTCAAGTGGGTTGGCTATTGGGAGCGCGGGCAAAGCGAGGACGACGCCTACGATGAAGCGCAGCGCGCCGCCCAAGCCAAAGGTTAACGCGAGTTAAGCTTGCCCGACCGGATCCGCGATTCCCACTTCCCGCGGGGAAATCTCCACCTATCTTCAATCGGGTGTCATCCCGTGTATCCGCTGCGACCGTCGACGAAGCGGTCGAGTCCGCTCGCAATGAGCCATCCCTGTTTGCGCTCCTTGCGGTCTCAGCAGGACTGATCGCAGCGAATCTTTATTACAATCAGCCGCTTCTCGCCGGCATGGCGGACTCGTTTCAGGTCACGCCGCGCGCCGTTGCAGGCATCCCTACCCTCACACAACTCGGCTACGGCCTGGGGATGCTGCTGCTCGTGCCGCTGGGCGATCGCTTCGAGCGCAGTCGCCTCATCGTCGGCATGACCGCGGTGGCGTCTTTCGCATTGATTGGCGTGGCGCTCGCGCCGAATCTCTTTTGGCTCACCTTGGGGTGCCTGGTGCTCGGGCTTGCGTCGATGGCGCCGCAGCTCATCGTCCCTTATGCCGCGGGTGCGGGCCCCGCCTCGCAACGCGGGCGCGCCGTCGGTACGGTGATGGCCGGGCTGATCGTCGGTATCCTGCTTTCGCGCGCCGTGAGCGGCTTCGTGGGCGGACACTATGGCTGGCGTGCCATGTACGGCCTCGCCGCGGCCATCATGGCCGTGCTCGCGGTGGTTCTGCGCGCGCGCCTGCCCAAGCAAGCACCGGAGAACCCGGTGCCGCTGGCCACCGTGTACACGTCGCTCGCCACCATCGTGCGCACGCAGCCGGTGTTGCGCCTGCACGCGGTCATCGGGGCGCTCACCTTCGGTTCATTCAGCATCTTCTGGACGACCCTCTCCTTTCACCTCGCCGCTCCGCCGCATCACTTGGGAAGCGACGTCGTGGGGCTCTTCAGCATCGTCGGCGTGGCGGGTGCGCTGGCGGCGAACGTCGCGGGGCGCTTCGCCGATCGCCATGATCCGCGCATCATGAATGCCATCGCCATGGTCGTCATCGTATTGGCGTTCGTCGTCTTTGGTTTCCTCGGGCACTCCCTTCTTGGCATTGGCCTGGGCGTCATTTTGCTCGACGTCGGCGTGCAGGCGAATCAAATATCCAATCAGGCACGGATTTACGCTCTCGATCCGAATCTGCGCAATCGCCTCAACACCGTGTACATGTCCACGTATTTCGCGGGTGGCGCAGCCGGCTCGCTGCTTGGCTCGTATGCATGGACGCACGGCGGCTGGACCAGTGTTTCCCTGGCCGGCGGGGCGCTTGGCCTCTTGGCGCTGCTCGTCTTTGGTGCGGTCACCTCGTTGGGAAAACGCGTCGCTACGAATCGGTGAGGCGGCCGGCCAAGTTGGCCACCATCATCACCAGCTCTCCCGGCTCCACGGGCTTGGCCAAATGCAATTGATAGCCCGCGAAAAAGGCTTTCCGCGCATCCTGCCCGCGGGCATACGCCGTCAGCGCAATGGCCGGTGTGCGCCCGCCCTTGTCCTCGGGCAACGCACGCAGTTGCCGCATGAAGGCATATCCATCGACCTCGGGTAGTCCGATATCGCTGACCACCACGTCGGGGCGAAACTCCTTCACGTGCTCGAGCGCCTCGTGCGCCGATCCTGCAACGCGCACGAGCGCTCCGGCTGCCTTCATCACGTGAAACAGCAAATCGCGCGCATCTTGATCGTCCTCGCAGGCCACGACTCGGAGGCCCTCGAGCACCTTCTTCGTGCCTGCTCCTGCAGGCGTCGAACGCGGCGGCACGGCATCGGTCGCGGGCGTCTTCGCGCCCGTGTCGCGTACGGCCGGCACGGGCAGATGCATCACGAAGCGCGATCCCGTCCCCTCACCCTCGCTGTGCGCGCGAATGGTGCCGCCGTGCAGCTCGACGAGGTACCGAACGATGGCGAGCCCCAACCCCAGCCCGCGCTCCGCCCGCGTGGTCGACGTATCGGCCTGACGAAACCGCTCGAAGATATGCGGCAAGAACGCCGGTTCGATTCCGCGCCCGGTGTCGATGACCTGCACCTCGAACGACGAGCCATGCTGCTCGAGCCGCACTTGGATGGAGCCTTCGTTTGGCGTGAACTTCAGTGCATTGGAAAGCAGATTCCAGAGAATCTGCTGCAGCCGATCCGCATCCCCGTAGAACGGGCATGGGTCGACGCCAATGCGTGTTTCGATGCGGATGTCTTTGGCCTGTGCCGTCGGCGCGACCACCTCCAGCGCCGAGCGGATCACGCTCGCGAGATCGATCGGGTGGCGCTCGATTTTCAGCTTTCCGGTGATGATGCGCGACATGTCGAGGACATCCTCGATGAGGCGCCCCTGCGAGCGCGCATTGCGCTCGATGGTATCGAGGGCCTTGGCCACGTCGAGGCTGGGATCCACCCGCATCATGGAGGCCCAGCCCAGGATGGCGTTGAGCGGTGTGCGCAATTCGTGCGACACCGTGGCCAGGAACTCGTCCTTCATGCGGCTCTGCGACACCTCGCGTTCGAGCGCTTCCCGCAAGCGCTTTTCCAGGTCCTTCCGCCGTTCGATTTCGCTTTCGAGGGCGCGCGCCCGTTGCTGCAACATGCCAATCTCGCGCAACCGCGCCTCGGAACCATCGAGACCGGAATAACTCTCCGTGGGAAACACGTGCGAGTGGCGACTGCACACGTCCTCGAAGGCCGTGACATCCGCGACCTTCTGAAAACTCGACATGGAGTAACCGCACAGCAGCGAAAACGAGTGCACCGCGGCCAACTCATTCCACATTTCTTCGAGCCGTACGGCCCCCAGTGGATTACCTGCCTGGCACAACACGTCGACCATTTCGCCAAAGATGCGAAGCTTCGCGTCCTTGCGTCGGCAGAGCGTCGTTTCGATGAGTCGGCCCACCTCGTTTTCGAAAAGATCCTTGTCGGGCATCGACCCGACCATGAAACGCGAGAGCAGCTCGTGCGCATCGAGCAGCGTCAGCTGGTTGCTCTCGCAAAGGAGCTGCACGTCGAAACCCCGGGCGGCGAGGCTTCGCTGGAATGCGTCGCGATGCGTCGGAACGGCAACGACGATGAGCGAATCCCCCTCCGAAAGACCACCGCCCAAGAACTGGAGCATGGTGTCATTGAGGAATTCATCCTGGTCGTAAAACTGAACGACGTGTCCGAAACCGGCCCCGTTCGTCAGAAACGCGGCTCGCCCATCGTCGAACGAAAGCAACGAGCGCGGGACTCCACCATCGAGCTCGAACTTGCCCCCCGATGCACGTACGGTCATTGCCAACGAAACTTTGGTCAGGGGACCTCGGGGGTCAAGAATTTGTCCGCCTCAGGTCTGCCTTGTCAGCGACACATTGACGATCCATAAGCAGAGACTCGGCAGAGCTTACTAGGAGATAGCCTTCATGATTCGATCCCGTTTTTCGTTCGCGCCCGCGCTTTCTGGTCTCGTGGCCTGTATGGCGCTCGCAGCCTGTAGCGGTGCGCCGGACGATGCGACCCAAGCCGCTTCGAGGCAAGGCATCGCGACGAGCTCTCTGTCGTTCGGCGATGCGCGCGCGGCAATCCAGCGCGTGCGGGAAATCGAGGACCATCGTCTTTTGGACAACGCGGAGCTCCGCACTTACTTGCAGAGTACAACCGCATCCGTGGCGGAGGCGGCGGCCATTGCTGCGGGGCGCATTGGCGATGCGGCGTACACGCCTGCGGTGCTGGCGCTCCTCGATGCGGGCGATGCACGCGTGCGGGCTGCGGCGGGCACGGCGTTGGGGCTGCTCGGGGGCGCGGGCGTGGAGGCGGCGCTGGTCGACCACCTGGCCAACGAATACGACGGCAAGGCAAAGGCACAGATGCTCTTGGCCCTGGGCCGAAAAGGCACCTCGGCGTCGCTGGCCACGTTGACCGCGGCGCTCACGGGTGTCGAAGAGTCCGAAGTTCAGGCTGCCGCGGCCGAGGCATTGGGCGTGCTCGTGCGTTCGGGTGTGGCGTTCGGGAAGAACGACGCGGTCGTTGCGCGGTTGATTCAATTCGCGGGAACGCACCCGTTCGCGCGAGCGACCGCCTCGGCGTATGCGCTCTCCGGGCTTGCTGGGCAAAGGGTGGTGTTGCCGGAGTCGGATGTGTTGTCGGCCTTCGCCGCCTCGCCCTCGGCGAGTGCGCGTGCGTTCTTGGCACGCGTGCTGTCGGTGATCGGATCGCAAGCCGCCCTCGATGCGCTGGCACACGGCATCGCCCACGACGAGGATGCGCACGTGCGAAGCGACGATTGCCGCTGGATTGCCCGCGCAGGGGCCACCCCCGCCGTGCTGGATGCGCTCGGTGCCGCGCTTCGCGATCCTTCGCCCGAGGTCGTGGTTGCATCGGCCACGGCGATCGCGACCTTGGGGTCGGCCGCGGCGTCGCTCCTGCCGGCGCTGACCGCGCTGTACGATGGCTCGCACTCCGATTGGGTGCGCAGCACGATGCTCACGACCTTGGTGGCGCTCGATCCGGCGAGCGCGCGCAGCCGGGTCGAGTCAGGGCTCTCCGACGCGTGGCCGGTGCGTCTCGCCGCCATTCCGGCTCTGGCGACGTTGAGCTCCGACGACGATGTCGCGCAGCTCGTTCGCATCGCGGGCGAGTCGGACAAGCGCTCGGCGTACGCGGCCATCGAGGCCATTGCCACGTTGGATCCCTCGCGCTCGACGCCCGAGATGAAAGAGCGATTGCGCGGGGTGCTGGCGAATCCCGATTTCGAAACGATTTCCGCGGTGGCCGACGCCGTCGTCGTATTGAATTGGACCGACTTCGCCAACGATTTTCGCGGGCTTTACGACGCATTTCCCGGCGGCGCCAATTTGAATGGCCGCATGGCCGTTCTGTACGCGCTCGGGAAAATTGGCGACACGTCCGACGTTCCCTTGTTCGAGCGGGGATTGCGCGACGACGAGCAACTCGTCTCGCAAACGGCCGCCGACGCATACAAGGCCATCACCGGCGTGGATGCGAGCGACCGCGTGCGCAAAGCCAGCATGGTCCGCACGGCGACGCCGTCGGCGTGGGAGATGGAGCGGGCCGTCTCGTCGTTCGTGTACATGGAGACCACGCGCGGCCCCATCGTGATGCGCATGCTGCGCGAGGCACCGCTCAGCGCGACCAACTTCGTGCGGCTTGCGCGCTCGGGCTTTTACGATGGATTGTCGTACCACCGCGTGGTGCCCAACTTCGTCGCCCAGGGCGGCGATCCACGGGGCGACGGCTTCGGCGGCTCGGAAGATCTGGTGCGCGAGGAGATTTCCCGCGTCCCGCACCGCCGCGGCACCGTGGGCATGGCCACGCAGGGCAAGGACACGGCCTCGTCGCAGTTCTTCATCAACCACGGTTGGAACGTAGGCCTCGATGGGCGCTACACCGTTTTTGCCGAGGTCATCTTCGGCATGGACGCGGCCGATCGGCTCGAAGTGGGCGACACCATCATCCGCACGTGGGTGCTCCCCGGGCTGCCGTTTGGTCAGAATATCTCGCCCATCGTGAAGTAGCCGCCCACCGGCGTCGCGTCGGGCGACCACGCGACGTCGGCGCGCAGCACGAAGTTCTTGCCCTGCCGAAGGCGCAGCCCCCCACCTGCGCCATATTTTAGGCCTAGGCCGGTGCCATCGAGCTCGGGGTGCGAGCGACCGAGCTCGGTCCAGACGCGCCCCGCATCGAAAAAGGCGGCCACGCCGAAGGCAAAGGGCTTCTTGAAGAGCCGAAAGTCGAAAAGCTTCGCGCGGACTTCGAAATTGCCGAAGACTTTGACCTTTCCGTAATAGCGCTGCCCCGGCACACCGCGCACGCCGTTCGAGCCGCCGAGGGCGAACGTATCCTCGAAACGCGCAAGCTCGTAAAAAGGCACGTCGCCGAATTGAACGTCGCCCACGAGCCGCGAGGCCACGACGATGCGCGAACCAATGGGCAAATATCCGCGCGCGGTGAGATTCACCTGGCCATAACGATACGGCATACTTTCGATTCCACCGGGGCTGAGTCGCAGCTTGATCTGATGAAACATGCCCCGCGTGGTGTGGATCTCGTGATCGCGCGTATCGAGGATGACGCCGTATTCGAAGAGATCCACCGCATGCGAGCGCGTGTCCCGGAGGATCTGGCGCACGTCGGCGGAGCCGCGCGCCATGTCCGCGGAAAGCTTGGAATCGGGTGAGACCTCCAATTCGTTGTAGGTGAGAGAGTTCCCCAGCAAAAGGAAGAATCCCCCGCCGAGCCGCAACCTCGCGCGCACGAGCATGGTGGGGTGCATGCGCCCATATTGGTAATAATCGGAGCCGGCATCGTCGGGTCCGCCCGGCGCGGGCGCCAGCGAAGCATTGCCGATTCCGTAATAGCGCTGCACCATCTCCCGGGTGAACGATGGCCGGATCTCCAGGCGGAGGGCCTCCCCGAAGAGATGAGGCAAGGTCAACTTGGCATAGTAGTCCTGATAGGGCAATTCTACGGCGGATTCGCGCGGGTCGACCTTGAAGGTCGCGAGGACATTGGCTTCGAGCCTCCATAGATACGGCGCGCGGTGCGGGGCCAGCCGGGTCACCGCGGCGAGCGCACCGCCGACGATCCCAATGTCGCTGCTGCCGCCGATGATGGGCGCGGCATTGAAGTCCGTTTTGGATTCCTCGACGGCCTCCTGCGCGGGCGCGCGCCGCGCAACGAGCATGGTAACGAGAAGGAGCAATAGGACGATAGCGTACCGTCGACGCATGGATGGCCGGCACCATCGCAAGGCTCCGGCCAATGCGCGCGATGCGCGAAAATGATGAGGCAAGTAACGGCCGTGTGTGGCAATCGTGCGATGTTGGGCATTTTGCCCCCATGGCTGCGGCGACGTGCATTTCACGGCCCTTTTCCGCGCGATCCATCGCTGGGCCAGGGAAATGCATATCGCTGGGCGTGAAACGACGTGAAGCAGCGAACCCCAAGAAACACCGGCCCCTTTGGCGGCGTCTCCTACGCGGAGGACTCACCCTCGCCGCGTCGCTGTGGGTGCTTTACGCCGTCGCCATGAACGTGTTCCTCTCGACGTCGCTGTTCGATAAGGTCATCAACCAGGACCCCGAAAGCATCGACATTCACTATCGCCGGGGGTGGTCGTTCTGGCCGGGGCACATTCACGCGCGCGATCTGTCGATTCGCGGCAAGGACAGCAACGTCGAATGGATCCTGCGGCTCGATCGGGTCGAATTCGGTGTCTCGTTTTGGGGCCTGACGAAACAACGCTTCGATGTCTCGTATGCGCACGGTCGGGGCATTTCGTTTCGCCTGCGACAGCGCCTCGACGCGCCTCCAAAGACGCCCGAGGAGGTCGCCGACCTGCCGCCCATTCCAGGCTTTCTCGCGTACTCCGTGCGGCCGCCCAAGGTGGAGAGCCCCGATGTGTGGGACGACGCGCAGTACCATTTGTGGCAGCCGCACCTGGAGGACGTCATCGCCGAGGACGTGCGGGAGGTCTGGATCGATAGCCACCGCTTCGAGGGGCTCTCGCGGATCACCGGGCGCTTTCACTTGATTCCCATTCGCTCGGTGGATATCGGGCCGGTGCAGGTCGCCGTTCACGAGGGAAGGGCCATGCGCGGCCGGACGATTCCCACTTTGGAGGGCCTCGACGGAAGCACCGCCACGGTGACCGTCGCACGATTCGACCCGCGCACCGCGACCGGTGATGACATCGTCCACGCCGTCGATGCCGATATCGACGCGCGCGGGCACTGCCCGGATCTTTCGCGGCTGCCGTTTGGTTCACCCGGGGGCGTGAGTATCCACGGCGTCGGCGAGCTGAACGCGTTTTCATTGCATGTGCAACGCGGTGTCATGAAGGAGGGAAGCCGCATCGACGTGCACACGCAGCCCGCCGTGGTGACGAAAGAGAATCATCATTTCACCGGGGATATGGCCATCACGGGCGAGGTCCGAGATCGATTGCGCCTACGAATCGACGTGCCGCGGCTCGAGGTGTCACGCGGGAAGCACATTCCGGCGAAAGGCAAACCGGGATTCGGTCACGCGAAAAGGCTGGTGGTGACGGGCGACTCGGGCGAGCTCGATCTGACGCACCCCTTGACCGATGCGCACATCGCGGTGGAGGCCCCCGACGTTGCGCTGCCGGACGTGCGGGCGTTGGCGGACTATTTGCCAAAGCGATCGCAATTCGTCATTCATGGCGGCCGCGTCCAGGCCAGCGCACACGCCGAGGGATGGCTGGCCGCTGCCAAGGCAACGGTGCGGGCGAAGATCCGCACGGCCGACGTCGACGTCTACGCGCCCAACTTGCGCCTTCGCGGTTCGCCGGCCCTCACCACCGACGCCGGCATCGAGCGCGGGGCGGCCCATGGGACGCTCGATGTGGAGGCGGCGCGATTGGCAGCGTCATACCGCGATCTCGAGATGAACGGCCGCGTGCATGCCCGGGTGACCGTGCCCGCCTTTTCCCTGGACGGCCGCAGGCTGGCCAAGGCACGCGCCCAGGTTGACGTGATCGGCGCGTCGCTGTCGCAGGCGCGTCTCGATGACAAAGCGTTCCACGTTCGAGGCAACGTCACGGCCAGCGCCGACGTGAGCCAGTGGAATCTCGTGCGGAATACCATGCGCGTGGATGCGGCCAAGGCAACGGTTTCGGATGTGGAGGGCGGCTTTCGTCGCAATCGGTCGGACTTTCGCGCCAATCGCGTCGCCATCCAGGCGCAGGTGCCAAGGCTGGATTGGAATGAGCCGTCCCTGGATGCGATGGATGCGCGCCTGCACGTGGACGGCGCGGAGATCCCCGACCTGCGCACATTCAATGCGGTCCTTCCGACCGGAAACATGTTGGCCATCGAATCGGGACGGGCCTTGCTGTCTGGAGATATGGATCTTCGCGAAGGCGAGCTGCCTGGGCAAGGTCAGATCCATCTCCAGCTTTCACGTGCGGGTATTCGCTTCCACGAAACGCGCCTCACCGGTGACTATGACATCACTGCGCAGATTCAACGCTATGTCCCGGAACGCCATATCGACTTGACCGGCACGCGCATCCATATGCGCAACGTCGAAGTCACCCACGCCACGACAGAGACGTCACACTGGTCGGGTGACGCCCTGTTTCAGGAGGCCCTCGTTCGACTGGGCCAAAAGCCTGGATTCGAGGGCCAATTCTCCCTCGATGCCCGTGACGCTAGCCCTTTGCTGGCCATCGTTCTACGCGACTCCTTACCGAAGTTGTTCGCCGGCCTCACCCATATGCCGCACCTTTGGGGATCGTCCCAGTTTTCCGCCACCCCCGACCACCTCGCTTTCCGCAACGTCGACGCTCGTGGTGGTGATCTAGCGATCCATGGATTTTATGTGACCAGGGAAAAGGAACGCCATGGCGCATTCATCGTCGAAAAAGGGCCATTTTCCGCGGGTGTCGGGCTCGGCAACGATGGTGCATACGTCCATCTCTTCGAGCTCGATGACTGGCTTCAGAAGGAAAAACAATCGGTCATCCGACTCCTCCAAGGCGCCGAATAGCATGCGCGCGCATTTGCGCGCGCGGGTGTAATCTTATGAAAAGAATACAAGATCACTCCCCACCATTTTTTTGTGCATGCTCCGGCGGCTTTGGGCGCACTGTGCCCTCGGGCAGATATTCCCGACATTGGAACCACCTCAGCCTAACTAGGGAGCCGCTATGAAAACGCGCTTGCTTCTCATCGCCCTCATCACGGCCATCGCCGGAATGGGCACATCCCTCGCCGCCTGCAGCAGCGACGACGACTCGAACAACGGCGGCGGGAACGACGCCGGCAAAGACACCTCCCCCCCTGGGAACGACTCGGGCGGCAACAGCGGCGCGACGTTTACGCAGGTCTATGATCAGGTCATCTCTCAAAAGTGCACGAGCTGCCACGCCGAGACGTTTCCCGACGGCGGTCCAAGGACGCCCGCCGGGGGCCTGCTCCTGAAACCGAAGGCCACCGCACACCAGAACTTGGTTGATAAGACGGCACCGGGAGGCGCCTGCAAAACCGGCGACGCCGGGACAGCAAACATCAAGCTCGTTGCCCCCAACGATTCTGAAAACAGCCTTCTCTCCAAGAAGATTCGTCCGAACCCGCCCTGCGGCGGGCAGATGCCATTGAACAAGCCCGCGCTCTCTGACTCGGAAGTTGAGTTGATCGATTCGTGGATAGAGAACGGAGCCAAGGATAACTGACGACCTTTTCAAATCGCGCGAGCGGCGTCGACGCCGCTCGCACGATGCACTAACGATTGCAACCGGCCTGGCCCGATCTCAGCGACTGCACCCTGTTCGCAGGAAAACGTTCAGCGCACCAGGGTAGTTCGTCACGGCGAAGTCAATCTTACCGTCGCCGTTGAAGTCGCCCACGTTTGGATTACTTGGCCCAATCAGATTACCATACGGAATTTGAGACTGGAACGTACCGTCCCCATTTCCGATTAGCAAGCTGATGCTGGTTTCCTCGGAATTCGCCGTAAGCAGATCGGGTTTCCCGTCACCATCGAGGTCTCCGGTCGTTGGAACGGGGCCCGTTCCAACAGAATACGGGACAGCAGACGAGAGCGCACCGTTTCCAGTCGCAAGAAGAACCTTCAGGTTATTGTCATAAAATCCGACAGCCAAGTCCGATTTCCCATCGCCGTTGAAGTCCCCGACGGTCGATGGGTACGGCGCTTCTCCTAGATCATATCCAAAAGCTTTCTGAAAGGCACCGCTTCCATTTCCCAACAGGATGCTCATCGTGTGATCGCGCTGTGTGTACAGCCCAATATCTCGCTTACCATCCCCATTGTAGTCGCCTGACAAAACACCGTTGGGGGACTGCGAAATCGCCGTATTGATACCAGACTGGAACGTCCCGTCTCCATTTCCCAGCAGGACACTCAGATTGCCTGTTTCATCCGAGACGACGAGATCCAGTTTGCCGTCACCACTGTAGTCCTGTGGCGCGCTCTTGCAGAATGCATTGCCAGTCGAGAAGGTTGCACCACGCTCGAATGTTCCGTCACCTTTGCCCAGCAGAATACTTACTCCAGCTGAACCACTTTCATTGGTCGTGACAACGATATCGACTTTTCCGTCATTGTTCACATCGCCCGTATTAAACGAAGAGACCCTAGTATCGAGCGCATCTCCCGGAACGTTTCGGAATGTTCCGTCGCCATTTCCAAGCCAAACAGACGGATGCCGCAAGTCATCTGTGAACACGACATCAGCGTTGCCGTCGCGATTGAAATCCGAGGCGATCAGGGCGCCAACCTTCGCATTCAATGCGACGGGCGCGAGCGGCGCAAAAAGCGCCGACGTGCAGCCCGAAAAATTGATATCCGCAGAGTTGTAGTAGTCCCCGACTTGAGCCTTGATTGTCTTTTTCTCGACAAACGTCGACGAGATCGTCGCGGTCACCACACCGTCATCGTTGGTCACGCTGTTGGGGATCACGATTCGAGTGCCTTTGCCACTCGATGTGAGGATCACTTGCTGCCCCTTCCATGGCTGACCGTTCTCCGGATTCCTGAACTTGACGGTGACCGTCGCCACCGATGTTGCGTCGGCGGGGACGCTTGGTGGGTCGATGGTGACCGTCATGTAAGGTGAAGGCGTCGGCAAGATCGACCTGTCACCACCGGCGTCTCGTTGCGCGTTGTTGTCGCTCGACGAGTCGCTCCCACACGCGGGAACGAGCAGCGTTGCCCCCGTGGCCGCGACCACCACGCCAGCCAGTTGCCACCACCCCGCCCTCGAAAAAGTCGTCTTTCGCATCGCTATCGAACTCCGGGCGTCGCCGCACCAGGCTCCTCGTGAAGGGCCAGACCGTGAAGCGCACACCCTGGCCGGTTGGTTCGTCTGTTGCCGCTCTCGAGATACTCGTACTTCGGCCGCTCGTGTTCACGAGTTGCGTGAAAAAGTCACATCATTCGGCGGACAAGCTGAAGCGAACCGTTTCTCTTGCCAAGGGAGTTTCACGTATCCTCCTCGCGAGGACGAGCATCGATGGCCCTGCACACGGTTCGACAAGGTGAATGCATCGCGAGCATCGCGTGGAAGTACGGCTTCTCCGATTGGCAACGCATCTGGGATGCGCAGAGCGAAGACTTTCGGCGCAAGCGCCCGAACCCGAATACGCTGCTCGAAGGCGATGAAGTCACCATCCCGGAACGCACACCGAAACGCGTCAGTGTGAGCACGGGCGCTGCGCACACCTTCACGATCAAGCGGCCGCGCGTGAAGCTCCGGATCCGGCTGCTCGATCCCGAGGGCAAGGTTCTGAAGAACACGAAGTACGAACTCGTGGTGTCGGGCGTGACGTCGGCCAAGACGACCGACGGCAATGGCATGCTCGACGAAGACATCCCGGTGGACGCGATGACCGCCGATCTGAAGGTCTTCCTCAGCGATGCGGAGGTGATTCGATTGCCGCTCCGGCTCGGTCATCTCGATCCACTCGAAGAGACTTCGGGCGTGCAGGGGCGGCTTTCCAACTTGGGCTATTTGGCGGGCCCGCCGCCGGATAAAGAGGACAACGACCAATTGGCAATGGCGTTGCGTGATTTTCAACGCGACCAGGGGCTAGACGAAACGGGTGTCGTGGACGAGAAGACACGGGACAACTTGAAGCGCGCATACGAGGGGTAAGATTCGATGGAAATCGTGGTCATGCGGACGATGCCTGGCTCGGCGAGCTACAACACGGTGAGGCTCCCAACGACGATTCCGGTGCGCTTTCAACTGGCACCGGGGACGGGCCCAAACTTGGGCATTGCGAATGCAGATTACACCGTGGGGCTCGAAGGCGAGCCGCCGCTCGCGCAAGGAAAGACGGATGCCACGGGCCAGGTCCCCGTGCTTTTGGCGGCGTTCTGGGTGGGGACGCCCATCATCGAGATTCTGGGGACGCGCTACGAGGTGCATCTGCATTCCGAGCTTGCGTCCATCAAGACGCTCGCCGGCGTGCAGAAGCGGCTCGATGCATTGGGGTACATGACCGGGTATCAGCTCGTACCCATCGGCGATGCCGAGCCGGCCGACGGAGTGGATGGAGCACGGACGCAGCAGGCGATACTGAATTTTCAGTCGGATCATGAGTTCGTCATGAACGGATTTCTCTCGAACGAAACGCTGAACGCGATCGACGAGGCCTTTCAAGGGAAGGGAAAGAAGTCCCATGGCTGACTTTCGCCTCGCACC
Organism: Sorangiineae bacterium MSr12523; assembly: GCA_037157775.1. Classification (NCBI taxonomy): domain Bacteria; kingdom Pseudomonadati; phylum Myxococcota; class Myxococcia; order Myxococcales; family Pendulisporaceae; genus Pendulispora; species Pendulispora brunnea. The sequence goes on along the minus strand of CP089982.1, from coordinate 100,030 downwards.
GCTTGGCCCGCAGGGACTGGCCAGTCCCGTCCCTCACCGCGTCGTGCCGGTGCGTTTCGCGCGGGCCGTGACCGGCTTCGCCGATGCGAGCGCGCCGGATATCGACGACCATGGGTTCACGAAGACCACGAATGGCCCAGCGCGCGGTCCCACAGTTGGCGTCATCGCCGGGCGAACCATCCGCGTACGCGTGGTGCGCGACCGGTTGTCGAAGGAGGCCAAGCTTTTCCCCGTGGCGGTCAACCCCGCCGTTGCCAAGGTGGAATTCCCGGAGGACGGCACGCCTCTGTCGCCCGACGACAATGGCACGCGGCATGGTGATTGTGTGTACATTCACGGAGTTTCACACGGTGGCGACGCGGCAGAAACGGTCGTGCAGCTGCACTTCGGCGCGAAGGATGGCCCGATCATCGCGGAACTGGCGGTGCGCGTTTACAAGCTCATTTCCATCAACGTGCAAGCACATGTCGTCGATCTTTTCGACGACAATCCCAGGAACGACTGGCCCGCCGGGCCAAAGCTTACATCCAAGCGGGTCGAACAAGGCTTCGCTCTTGTGAATCAGATCTATGCGCAAGCCGGTATCCACTTCGCGCTCGCGAAAGAACTGATGCACGAGACGGTTCACCATTGTGAGCGAAGAGGCAGGCTCACGATCCAGGGACTTACGCCTGACGACGACGTGGAAACCCAGACCGTCATGAGTCAGAATCCGGTACCCGACAAGCTCAATGCATACCTGGTAAACATCATCGCATCATCGGGCGTTGCTGCGGCTGTTGGGGTCGGAGGCTTCGGACAAAGTCGCGACAAAGCGAGAAAATTCGCACCCGATCCCAGTCGTACTCCTCTGCCATTCCCTGGCGGCCAAGTGGGCCTCGTTGCCGCCCTACAGAACGAGGACAAGGATTGGGTAACGATTGGCTCGTTCGCGCACCTGGCCGCCCACGAAATTGCTCACATGTTGACCCTGGAACATTACAACAAAAGAGACACTCCGTTCGAGCAGGAAGATATCTGGGCCGATCGCTGCTTGATGCACGTTCATGCATCTTGGGAGTCGCTGGAGGCGCCTCCCTTGCTCGGTCAAAAGCGTTCGAGTGCGAGTCGACAAGTTGGTTATGGGCAATTCAGTCCAGGAATGATCTCGCCCGGGCAACTTCTCATGAGCAAACTTCGACCCAAATTGGAGACGAGTTTTGAGATAACCACGTTGCGGAAAGCGGCCGCCGCAAAGACCTTCGCGCCACTGCTACCATGACTCAGCAACGCTTCGGTACGTTGATCCTCGTTCTCATTTGCCTGGGCGGCTTTTCTTGCTCACGCGACGAAAAGACCGCGGCGCCCGGCGTTCCCTCGGCCGTACACTCATCGGTACCCGTAACGGCGCCATCATCCGCAGAAACGGTAGCAAGCGCCCCAACGTTCACCACGGACGACTTCGTTCGGGCGGCGCGGGCGAACGATGATTCCATGAGAAAGAACGCAAAGTACGCGCCAAGGGATCTTCCGCAAGCGCTCGATGCCGCAAGCAAAACCATGAGCGCTAAAGCGCGGTGGAGTGCAGCTGGCTTCTTGTGCGAGGTCGATACGCTCGAGAGCAACGACGTGCTTCTGAAAATGGCAGCCGATGAAACATACAACGTTGAAATCGAAGCCGTAAACTGCCTTCTCGAACACGAGAAACTACCGTCGGTGGATGCAATCATCGCCGCATTTCCTCGTATTCAAGGAATGCACGCCATGCTGTACGACATTTTACTCAAACGGCCCGACGCAACACGCCTTGAAACGGTCCGCAAGCTCGTAGCAAAGGAAAACAAGAGCGATGACTGGGCCCGCGAACACGGAGAGCTTGCCGCCATTGCATTCGGCGGGGAAGAAGAACGCAGGACATTCGCCGCTCGCATTGCAGCGGTGTTGCGTCCACTTCCCGAGGACATTGGTAGGCCGCGAGTGGAGGATCGCAATGTCATGAATGTCTCCAAACAGCTTATTTTGTTGAACGATAAGCGCATGGCAAAGTCGCTCTTACCGTGGCTCAGCAACACGACGGATATCAACGACTGCCACAGTCATTTCTGCCCACGAGTGGACACCCAAGTCTGCGACGTTGCCGTGTGGACCGCCTACCGACTCGGCGTGACCCTAAACTACCCGCTCACCGGCCTCGCGCACTACTACCCCCTCGTACTGCGCGACATGTACGCCGCGCTCAGCGCATTACCCGATTAACGCCAGCGACGCTCGGTCACTTCGACCACGACTTCGCATCCAGCTCCGGAAACTCGATTTCACACGACCCCGGCGGCACGTCCGTGAGCCGCACTTTCCCCTTCTCATTGACCATCCCCTCGCGCACGGCGCCATTCGAAAGAGTGACCCGGTACCGCACACCCGACACGGGCACGCCCTCTTCATCGACGGCCACGATCTCGACCCAATCCCCCTTCTCGCCGCCGCCATCCTGAGGCCGTCGATCCTCGGGCTTCTCCTCAATTTCCGGAAACGGCCACGGCACCTCGTGGCGCTCGAACCGAAGAAGCCCTGCTTCCAGCGCGGCGTACAGCACGCGGCTCAGCTCGGGGGCGAAGCGGCGTAGGCGGCGACGATGGTCTGCGGTCGGCCGGGGGAGCGCCTCGTGCAGGTGCGAACCCGTGAGCGCATCGTAGATGGCGAGCAGATCCGCCGCTGTCTCATCGTCGCGGGCGCCCCAGTCCGAGAAGGCCTGCGGAATGAGATGAAACAGCGGCTCTTCAGCCAAATCCCAGCGCGAAATGCGCGTTGCTGTCTCTCGGTCATCCGGTCTGGCTATCCAGAACCGCCATTCCCGGCCGAATGCATCGGTGATCAGCCATTGGTCAATTCCCCACCGCACGCGCGCGAGGGTATCGGCATCCTCGGCGCCCGAGCAAGATCCGCGCTGATTTTTTGCATCCCCGGCCGCGCTCCGGTGATGCTACCTCATGGCCAACTCTGGCAACGTCGCGAACATCTTTGGCACCATCCACGAAGACCTTGCGTTCCAACTCACGGTCACGGATCTGGACGCCAATCTGCTGCGGGTCGCTTCATTTCGCGCGGTCGAGGAGCTATCGACGCTCTTCCGATACACCGTCGTGGTCGGAACCGATCCCGAAGCCGTCCCGCAGCTCGAAGAGGCCCTCGGGCGCGATGCGACGTTCGTCATCGAGCGTGACGGAAAGCCCGTGCGCCGCGTGAACGGCATCGTGACGGACGTGAGCCCCGACGGTGCGTTCATCGGAAAAAGTCAGGCGCGTGTCGTCTTCACCCTCGAGCCGCGTATGGCCAATTTGCGATATGGCGGTGGGTTCCGAATCTTTCAAGACAAGGCCGTGCACGAGATCATCGAGGAACTGTGCAAGCCCGAACAAATCGAGTGCCTTTGGTACGTGCGACCGGTCCCTCAAAAGCGAACCTATTGCACCCAATTCGACGAAAGTGATTACGAGTTCATCGCGCGCCTGGCCAGCGAAGAAGGCATGCATTTCTTCTTCAAGCACGAGGAACAGAAGACCTCACTCGTGTTCGTGAACGAGCCAAAGGGGTACGAGGAAATCGAGCCTGATCTTTCGATATCGTTCAACGAGACGCAGGGTGCAGTCAGCGACGAGCACGTGCGTAGCATTCAGCGCTCGCAGCGAATTCGTATTGGTGCCTTCGAGCACCGCGACTACAATTTCCTCGAGCCTGGCAAATCCCTCGTCGCGCGCGCCGAAACAGCCGGCAAAGAAACGACGGGCAATTCGCACAAGCGCGAATGGCGAGACTACCCAGGCCGATTCGTCGACAAAGACGGTGTCGGAAAACCGTTGGCACAACAGCGGCTGGATGAGGTGCGCTCGGATGCATCCATGATGACCGGAACGGCGTATTCGGTTCGATTCGTCGCGGGCAGCACATTTGCATTGAGCGGACATCGCGAAGACGGATTCAATCGCGCCCTTCTACTGACCCGCGTCGAGCTGGAAGGCTCGGTGCAAGGTGCCATTCACGACGCGGGTGGGTTTCGCGGATCGTTGGGCCTCACGTCCTTCGTGGCCGTTCCAGCGGAAGTCCCCATTCGTCCGGCACGAGTCTCCAAACCACCGAGTCGCATCCAGAGTGCGCGCGTCGTGGGACCGAAGGATGGTGATCCCTTCGTCGATGATAGCGGTCGCGTGAAGGTGCAATTCTTCTGGGATCGCGACGGCAAATTCGATGAGAAGAGCTCTTGCTGGATTCGCATGATGACACCCGTCGCACATGCCGACGAGGGCTTCTGGCAGGCGCACAAGGTCGGGTCGGAGGTCATCGTCGGGTTCATCGACGACGATATCGATCGGCCACTCATCATGGGTGCCGTCTACAATACGGTGCAGGCGCAGCCGCATCCTCTGCCCGCGCAGGTGGCCAAGAGCACGTGGAAGACCAAGAGCATTCCAGGCAATGCCGGGTTCAACGAGATTACGCAGGACAATACGGCCGGCCGCGAGAACCTTTTCATGCATGCCCAGAAGGACCGGACGACGGTGGTGCTCCGCAACCACGCCGAGACGGTGGGTGCCAATCAAACGTCGACCATTGGAGCCAATCAGACGGTCACGGTCGGCGCCAATCAAACCATCTCCGTCGGTGCCGCACGCACGGTGAACGTCGGAGCGGCTCACTCCGTGACGGTGGCCGCCGATGAAACCAATACGGTGGAAGGCAAACGAACCGAGAAGGTGAACACCGGTGAAGACGTCACGGTCAAAGCAGGGCGAACCCACACGGTCGAAACCGGCGACGACAAAGTCGAGGTCAAGGCGGGCGACCGCAACGAGATTTTCAATCTCAATCGCGACGTCAAGGTCACTCTGGCCGATTCGTTGAAAGCACAATCGAAAAGCGAAGACGTCGCGACGACGTACGTCTCCAAAGCCGGCGCCATGATGCATGTCCACCGTGACGGTGCGGAGCAGTTGCTGCTCATGCCCGGATCGGCCACGCTTTCCACGACCTTCGCAAGCATCACCTTGGCAGAGAACAAAATCGTTCTTCAAGTAGGCGGATCTTCCATTTCCCTCGCCCAAGACGGCACCATCGAGCTGATGGCGTCGAAAAAGATCGTCAGCTCCGTAGCAGGAAGTAGCGTGACCGTCGATACGAGCAAGTCGGCGGTGGCCGGGGCCTCGGTCGAGGTCAATGCCATTGGCCAGGCGAAGATTCAAGGCGCCATCGTCAAGATCAATTGAGGCGCCACGATGCAACGACTTTTTCGCGCCATCGAAACGCGCCTGCGCGAGTTCATCGAGCAGCGGGATGACTTTCTCTTGGTCCTACGCTGCCCGGACGAACAGTGCGCATATGTCGCAAAAATTTTGCAGGGTGTCGACGAATCCACCGAGCACGCATTCTGGACCTTCGGCGACGAGTTTCACGAAGCGACGGCCTATGCCGACACCATTGCGAAGACATTCTACCAACGCGTGGAGCTGCTCAACGCCAAGCTCGTCGAAGATGGGGAGTCCCCGTGGCCGCCTCTCCCGCCTCGCCTCTTGGATCGACAGACGCACCCCGTCGAGCGCATTCGGATCCTGTTTCTCTATGCGCGGAAACGCATCGATGATCTCGAGACTTCGCGCCTCGTCGTCGCACTCACCCCGTTGCATATCGGCGACCTTTTCGCGTGGCGCGCCTTTCTCCGCGAATTGGTCCAATACGACCCCGCGTCGCCGTGGTGCCATCATATGCGCCTCATTGCGCGCGAGAGCGCCGGTATCGATTTCGCAGCATCGTATGACGCTCAGGCCATGACGGATCCAGCTCAGTATCCGAGCACCCAGGTTCATGACGTCGATCTCAGCGTGGCAGCATTGCAGGCGTCACTCAAAGAGGAAACCGCCGACCGCAATCTGCCGCTGGCGGAGCGTGCGAATGCACTCTTGATGGATGCCATGGTGGACTATGGCCATCGGCGCTACGTGCCCGCCATGGAGAAGTACCGGCTGCTTCAAACCTTTTTTGGCACGCTGCGACTCGATCCCATGCTCGCGCTCACGCTCAATGGCATCGGGGAAGTGCTCGCCGCCACCGGCTTTCGCAACGAGGCCGTCCAGCACTTCGAAATGGCCATGACACCGGCCATCGAGTCCAAAAGTTACGCCGTACTTCTGAACATCACATTGAATCTGGCGAACTTGTATCTCACCCACGAATGGTGGAGCAAGGCGCTCGAGTATTATACGTCGGCAGAGAAACTGGCCACGACGCTTCTCAATGTGCACATCAAGCTTCTCTGCCTCGAGAACATTGGCTTTTGCCACCAGCGGATGGGAGACCCCGGGGCCGCGCAAAAGGCTTGGCAGGACGGCGTCACCCTTGCGCGGGGCACGGAAGAAGATGCCACGCGCAAACGGCTTCTCCTGCATTTGCGCGAACTCTATCAATCCCACTACATGGCCGATCGCGTCCACGCCGTGGAACATGAACTGCGAGGTCTTCCGTGAGCGGTATGGGCGCCTTTGCCGACGCCGGGTTCGACGCGCTCAAGAGCGACGTCATGGCCGTGGTCACGCCAATCCAGAATGCGACGGGAACGAACCCCGATGCTCCGCCGCAGGATCCGACCAAGCCCCCGCCGCCGGCGAATCCGGCTCGCGCGGTGGCCGACGTCGCGGGTGCGGCGGGCGCCGTTCTGGGATTGCCCATGCAACTCGTCAACGATGGATTCGCCCTGGCGACGAGTGGAATTGCCGCCATGTTCCCCGCTTTGCCAGCAGCCACGATGGGCTCTCTGTATGTCGGGCCGCCGCACGGCCACTTGCACCCGCCGAGTCTCGTTCCCCCAGCTCCGGCGCCTATCCCACTGCCGAGCATCGGCCCCGTGCTACTCGGCACGTGCATCCGCGTGCTCATCGAGGGCATGCCCGCTGCGCGCGCCGGCGACATCGGAATCGCCGTCACCTGCTGCGGCTTCGTACCCGCGTTCGAAATAAAAACGGGATCATCGAACGTCTTCATCGGAGGCGCGCGCGCCGCACGCGTCATGGACTTCTGCATGGAATGCGCACCGGGTGCCGGCGCATTGAATGCACTCGCGAAAGTGGGTATGGCCGTCGGCGCGGTGGCAGGCATCGCCGGCGCCGCCGCAGACATGGCCGACGCCGACCAATCTGCAGCCGCGGGAGATGCCGCGATGGCCGCCGCCCAATCGCTCTCCGCCGCGATGAATGCGGCACAAACCGCCGTCGATCTCGCCACCACCGCGATACGCATGGCCATGGGAAAGGACATCGCCGTACCGCCTGGTATGGGCTTCGTGACCGCGCTCACCTCGTCCACCGTGCAAATCGGCGGGTTCCCAATGGTGAATATCCCCGACCCACTGCATCTCTTGTTCGAGAAGTTCAAAAAAATGCGCGCCAATCGACGCGCCCAAAAAGAGCGCGACGCCGCCAACTCGCAAACAAAGTGTGAAACATGCGGGTGAACGCGACATGCATTCCGTCCCCCGAGCTCGCACACCGCCTGGTGGGCGACCCTGTCGACGTCGTCACCGGCGCATGCTTCGACAGCATCCGCGACGCCATCGTCGACTCCCCGACGCCCATGGAGTGGCGCCGCTACCACGACAGCCGCCGCACGGAGGACCGCGGCCTAGGCCCCGGCTGGCGACATAGCTTCGATCACCGCCTCGTATTCGACCTCGACGGCATCCGCTACGAGGCCCCATCGGGCACCGAGGTCAAGTTTCCGTTCTTCGGCGAGACGAACCAGCTCGCCGAGCGAGGATACACGCTCCACCGAGACGGCGACCGCTTCGAGCTTACACCGCCGGAGGGGCCCATCCTCACGTTCCGAATGGCCGGCCGCGCCAACGCTCGGCTCGAGAGTATCGGGATCCCCCCGCAAGCCATCGCTGTGGACTACTCGCCATTCGATGGAAGCCTCGTCGGGTTTACGGATTGTGCCGGCAATCACCTTCGCATCGTTTACGATGGCTGGAAGATCATTGGCATACGTGCACAACCTGCGAGGGATGCGAAAGCGCTCGATCTGGCGCGCTATACCTACGACCGGGGGTACCTCGTCGACGTCGAGGATGCGTACCATCATCATCTCCGTTACGTATACGATGTATCTGGGAGAATCGCTCAGCGAGTAGACCGTCGTGGATATTCGTTCTTTTTCGAATTCGACCACGACGGGCGCTGCATTCGAAGCGGTGGGGAAGACGGGTTCTTCGCAACGTCCCTTGCGTATTATCCACTCGAAGGATACACCGAAGTTACGGAAGCAGGCGGCGTCTGGAAGTACTTCTACGACACGAACGGTACGATTACCCGAATCGAAGAGCCAACGGGCGCAGCGCGCGAATTCGTCGTGCGCCCCGAAGATGGGCAGATAGCTGCCGAAATCGACGCGGCCGGCCGCGAGATACACTACCTTTACAACGAGAATGGGTCCCTCGTTGGCAAGCGCGATAGCATAGGGCGCTGGCTGCGCGAATCAGCAGACGAACCCGATCTACCGAGCAGTCCACTCGAGTACGAATTTGGCGTTCCGAGCGATGAACATTTTGAATTGCCTGCCAAGTGGACCGCCGAATCCACGGAAATCCCGGTATTCGGTGATTCGCAGCCGACATCGCCCAAGGGGCATTTGCCCGATGTCGTTTTTTCGTCGTTAGTATTTGCAACGGAGCCTGCTCGCGGCCGCCTCGTCGAAATCCGTGACATTCAGGGTCTGCTGTTGCGCGAGGAGCAAGAAGGACGAACGCGACGCTACGGATACGACCCAAACGGGAACATTCAGTGGGCGCTCGACTTCGACGGAGGAAGAACCGAATACAAGTTCGCGTCGTTGAATCAACTCGTAGAAACGAGCGACGCAAACCGATTCATTACGCGATTCGAGTTAACCAAGGACGGAGAAATATCCGCAACGATAGACCCAGCGCAAGTTCGGACGGAATTTGGTCGGGATGCAGTATCTCATCTAACCGGTGTCCGGCGAGCCGGGGTCGAGAAGGAAAGCTACGTTCATGATCCCGCGGGACGACTGGTCGCGAAGCGCGATGCCCAAGGAAACCCGCTCTACACCCTGAAGCTCGGCCCTCAGGGCGAGATACTCGAGCGCGCGTTCACCGACGGCGGATTCGAGCGATTCGAATACGATGCGCGCCTCCGGATCGTCAAGGCAGAGTCACCGCACGCAAACGTGAGCCTCGCGTACGATCTCGGGGGTCGCCGGATTCTCGATGAACGCGATGGAAAGGGCGTGCATCGTCATTTCCTGGGGGACGATCTCATCGATGTACGCGTACTCGAGCGATTCGTTACCCGGTATCGATACCACGAAGACTCGAACCACCGGACCACGATCATCACCGATCCGACGGGACGCGAGCATCGCGTCCGCGATCTCGGAAATGGGGTCTTCGAGCGCGTCTTCTCGAGCGGCATCTCCGAGACTGCACAATACCATCCCGATGGTCATTGCCTGCTCCGGAGCGTGTACTCTGCCGACAATCCGCAGACGCGGTGGGACCGGCGTTACGAGTACAATGGCGAGCGCAACTTGCTGGCCTCCCACGACTCCGAGCGGGGGCCAACACGCTACGAGCACGACGCTGGGCACCGCTTGCTCGTTGAGCATTTTCCCAACGGAACGTCGCAGAAATTTGCACACGATGCGGCTGGCAACCTGCTGCGGAATGGGGAGAAGACACTCAGCTATTGGCCAGGCAATTTTCTCGGAGAAGCGAACGGCCGGACATTTCAGCACGACGCACGGCACGCGGTCTCCCTGGAAACCTGGACAGGAGGATGCCGCCGGTTTCGGCGCGATTCACGCGATCAACTCATCGCCGTCGAGTATTTCAATTTGGAGCGACGTGAACAGCGCTCCGAGTACGTGCATTCCGGAACCTGGACGGCAAAATACGATGCGCTGAATCGGCGAATCGAGAAATCTGCCGCCGGGGCGACGACGACGTTCTACTGGGAAGATAACCGCCTCGCCGCCGAAGTGCTGCCAACGGGAGCGCTGCGCGTTTACATCTACGCCAACGCCCTGGCATTGACCCCCATTCTTTTCGTCGACTATGAAAGCGTCGACGCCGATCCGAAGAGTGGGAAGGCGTACGCCGTTTTTGCGAATCACCTCGGTTGCCCCGAAGCGGTTCAAGACATGGACGGCACCTACGTGTGGCGCGCTCGAATTGCCCCGTACGGTGCCGCACATGTCGAAGTAGGGCGCGACTTTCACCAGCCCATTCGCTGGCCAGGCCACTATTTCGATGCCGAAATAGGTCTTCAGTACAACCGATTCCGGACGTACGCACCGGAACTCGGTCGCTACTTAGAGCCAGATCCCATAGGGCGCGCCTCCGGGCTCGAGAATGTCTACCAGTACACCGTCAACCCACTTCGCGACGTCGACATCCAGGGCCTCACCCGCGTCTGCCCGTTGACGGGAAAGCCCATACGCGAGCGAAAGAGAAAGGGCCGCAACCAGGCTCCAGACACGGAACATCCGGACGCCTTCCCCGGCATCCGACGAGGCGGCGACAAGGTCAACGAGCACGCGAATCGCGCAGCAAAAATGCTGCACCAATTGGCCAAAGACTCGCCCTTCTTTCTCGGCCCAGACGGGAAGGGTCGGAGCATTACGGTCGTCCACCACGAAGACGGAACCGTATCGGTGGGCGTCTCCGGCTCGGATCCGGGACGCCGTGAGCGCGCACAGCAGCTCGTAGATGCCATGAACAAGCGGTACCCTAACCCCAACGCACGAGACAAGAAGACCTACCGAGCCGCGGAAAAGGACGTTAAGCCTAAACCCCTAAAGCTAAAGAGAGCAGAGGGCGGCAACCCTGCCGGAGTGTGCTCTGAACCATCAGCAGCTCAGGCCGTCGGGGAAAACCCATCTCCTCCACACTCATATCAAACAATATGGTCCGGTCCAGGAGAGAATAACCATTCGATGGGGCTCAGCACGCCAGGTCACGGTAGGTCACTGATGGCGCCATGCGCTACTTGTCAGAACAAAGACAACATAAAAACGTATGCGAATATGGCAAGCGGCCGTCCAACCCCCTAGCAACGTTTGCAAAGAAGCGGATGAGTTCATGTTCACAACAAGGTGCAGCGACGAAATTGAAGACGCAATCGACTTAATCCGACAAGTTGCGGGGTCGAAGATTGCCCGGGACCGCGAGGGCGCGTCCGACAAGGACATTGAGACGTTCAGCCAAATGGCACGTTTCTCCCTACCCCCTTTATACGTCGGCTATCTACGCAAATTTGGCGGAAGTTCTCGACACCTCCGATTCGGCCTAGACGGATGCCGCACAGAACTAAAACCATTAATCAAGTACTACTCCGAAATAGTCCCAAGGCTACCGGGCGGCGTTGTAGCGCCAGGAGTCGTTATCTCTGGAATTTCCGATGTTGAAGGTTCCTTGATGCTACGTTATTCCGAGGCCGCGAAACATGGATCCGAGGAACCCGACGTGATCATATGGGGCGACATCGACCGTCTTCTAGCAACCAGTTTTCGACACATATTGTACCATAGCATCATGAACTTGCGACCGCAGAATCAACCGTTCGCCATGCAGCTAGAGCGATTTCCGGAGGAAGACGAAGAAGAATTTGATCGCAATCGAAGCACCCATATGGCTCAGATAACAAATGCGGCACAAGATCTCGGATTCGAAGGATATTGGTTCAACGACAAATGTGTAAGCTGGCTTGAACGCAAGGATGGGTCGGTCTTATACGTGGAGACTGTCTATTTTCAAATATACACACGAGGGTATTTCAATGACTCGAAGGAACGTGATTTCGTTCAGGAGTATCTGACGGAATGCGTTGGGCTATCGCCAGCCAAGTGAAGCGCGAGAACGTCGGCGTCGTTACGCCTTCCGAAAGCAATCAACCAATTCTGGCGTCGCGATGTCGTCCTTGTCCGAGGCTCAACGATGTGTCCGATTGGCATGAACGCGGCGGTGAGACGATGATACATTGCCCCCCAATGCCAACCCTCAAAGATCGCCCCACACTCGCGGACTACCAGGCATATGTCACTTTGCTCGAACAGGAGCGCGGCTTTGCCAATCAATCTGCGGTGGAGAAATGTCTCTTGCTCGGTGAAGAGATCGGGGAGCTCTTCAAGGCTGTGCGTAATGCCACCAACATGGGGGTCGATGAGACGGCGACCACGACGCCGATCGGTGAAGAGCTTGCCGATGTTCTCATTTACCTATGCAGCATCGCGAATCGATTCGAGGTGGATCTCGAGGCGGCTTTCCGCGCCAAAGAGGTGAAGAATCATATGCGGACCTGGAAGTAGCGATACTGCCTCACTCCGGCGCATCGAACGTCAATTCGCCATCGGCCGTAATGCTCTCTTTCGCCCGCTTGTCCCACTTCACGGCGGCGAATCGATCTTCGAAGGCGCGGTACGCGGTGGCGGCGGTGGCGATTTCGAACACTTTGCACGATGGGGCGCCGGTGCTGTCGATGTAGCAGACTGCCGCGTTTTCCGAGTAGCGGCTCGCGCCCTCGATTGCGCCGTCGGGGTCGGAGCTGGGCCAGGGATTGTCGAAGCAGTGTTCGAAATACTTCACGACCAACGCCGGGCCCTTGGCGGTCGTCACGAATTGGGCGTCTTTCATTTCCTGGGAGCAGCCCCCTGCGCAACCGGGGCTGCGAAGGTCCTCTCTCGACAAGGCAACCGCCGTGACGAAGACTCCGGTGGGCGTCTTTAGCCAGACGACGCGCTCTTTCGTGTTCCAGGATGTAACGCGAACCGTGCCCACCTCGGAGAACGGAGATGGAATTGCGCCTTGTACGAGGGGCGCGTCAACAACGCAGTAGGGGCCGTCGATGAATCCTGGATACTCGTCGGCGCCGTTCTTGAACATCTCGGTGGCGCTTTCCGTGTGCGCTTTGCAGAAGGCGGGAAGCGACTCGTAAGGGCCATCGATGCCTTTGTCCGCTATCGCATGCGGCGTGCTTGCCTTTGCGGGTGCGTCCAGGCTGCCGACACGCACGGCAGGCGCCTCGGCGCGTTCGAGCTGCGTGGCGCCGGGGCGGCCCCATACGGCAAACTCCGATACGACGAGTTCGCGCCATTCCTTTTTCGTCCCGGGAACGACGTCGACGATCTCGATGCGGTATTCGCCGCCGGCGGCATTCACGGCGATGCGTTGCGGCGCCCGTTTCTCGATATCGAGTGCTACCTCGCTGCCTGCCACCCCATCACGCCACACGCGCACCTTCTTGATGCGATGATTCGCCTTGAATAGGTCTTCGCCCTTGGCACTTTTGGCGTCGAAGCCCGCGGTCATCGTGATGGCCATCACCTGCGCGTCGGACGGCACGCGAAAGGCTATCCAACCGCCCACGAGATCCCCCGTTTTTCCGTTCCACGCGGTGGACGGTTTCCCGTCGATGAGATGCTCCGGGAAATCTCGGGGGTTGTTCACCTTCGACGAAACCGCCACCACCGCCGGTGTTCGGTAGAGAAGATTCACCGGTGCCTCGGGCGGCCCAGCATCCACCGCGTCCACCTGCATCGTCGTTGCATCCACAACCGTGTCGACCGCCGAGCGCGAGGACGCACAGCCCGACTTGCAACCCGCCGACGCCGCGACGAACACCATGGAAAAGGCCAGGGCATACCTCATGTCGCGCCAAGGTTACTCCAACGGTCCGGATCGCGGGACAAGGTTGCGACGAGAAGCTAAAGATGGCGGACCGGCCATGATGAATCGACTTTCTATCTCCGTCGTAGCCCTGGCACTCGCCGCCTCGTGCGCGGCCGCATGCAGCAAGAAGAAGGTCGAAACCGTCTCGCCTAGCCCGAGCTCCATAGCGACACCGGCGCCCATCACCGTCGACGCCGGCCCTGCGGACGAACCAGCCACGGCGGCCGAAGAAGACGACACCATCCTGACGCCGGGGCAGTACAAAAACAGCCGATTCGGCTTCATGGTCGATTTTCTTCCCGAGCTCGTCCCCGGCCGAGAAGCGGACAATGGCGACGGTCGAAGCTTCACCTCGCGCGACGGGAGCGTCGAGGAACGCGTGTGGGGCGGATGGTTGGAATCATGGGGCCCCACGCTGAACAAGCTTTGCACCTCACTCGAAGGGCCGCCCAAATCCAAAGTGACATATCGCTCGAAGGGCAAGGATTGGTGCGTCACCTCCGGCCGCGTCGACAACAAGATCTTCTATCGGAAGATCATCGTGTCACGGGGCGCGTTCGTCAGCTTCGAGCTCACGTATCCCGAAAGTGCGCGCGCGACGTACGACGCCAAAGTCGGACCCTTGGCCAACTCGGTCACGCTCTACGGGCCGCCCACGCCGGTGCCGTGATTGTTGTCCTCCCGTTGACAGTTTCTCAACGAAAGGTGCGATTGTCCCTCCAGGCCACCAGCGCTACATCGCTCGCATGGGGAAATACGAGAAACGGCACGCGAGCCGATTGGACGCGGCCCTTGTCCTACTTCGAGCCGTTGCGGCCATTGCGTTCTTCTATCACGGGAGCCAAAAGCTCTTTGGCTGGTTCGGGGGAGGCGGACTGTCCGGTTTCGCCTCGTACCTCGAGAATTTGCAAATACCGCTGCCCTACGTTGCAGCATGCCTCGCGGCCGCGAGTGAAGTCGCCGGGGCGCTCATTCTGCTCGCCGGTCGCGCCTTTTGGGCGCTCGCGCCGCTCGTCTTTACCATGCTGGTCGCTGCGCTGACGTCGGGTCGCCACGGCTACGACGTGCAACATGGCGGGGCCGAGTACCCGATGACCATGGTCGTGCTCTTGATTGCGCTCGTCCTCACCGGCCCGGGTTCGCTCGTGGCGATTCGCCCGTCCCAAGGCGGTGCGCGATGACGTCACGGCGCGAATTTCTCGTGGGGGCCACGGCCGGCCTTGCGGCGTGCGCAGCACCGACGCCGACTGCCCGCCCCATCACGGGCCATCCGCCGGCAGCACCGGCGACGCTTTCCGGCGCGGCGGTCTCGGTCCCGGACGTGAACGCACCGCCCATGCCGCAGATTGCTCCGTCCGGCGTCGTTCACGATGGCAAAGCCCTCGGCGCGTTCGGAATCGATCCGTCGTTTGGCTATCCCGACGTTCGCAGCTTTCGACGCAAATTCGGGCTGCTCGTTCCGGTCACCAACACGAGCATGGAGCACGAGTTGTGGAGCATCGTCGTCCGCAACCAAGGCCCCGATGCGCTCGATGGGGTGGGACTCCATACGGTCACGATCTCGACACCGCGACCGCAACTCAAAACGGCCGCCGATTTGCTCGAGTACAAACGTCAATTCCTAACCGGCTTGAATGCGGCGATCACGCAAGCCCTGCTCGCCCAGCCCCAATACCTCATCATGGGCATGAGCCTGGAGCACATTCTCCTGGGCATCGACGAGATCCGCGCCGTCATGACCGATGTGCAAACGCAGTCGGGACTCTCGTGGGCCACGTGGCACGATGCGGCCCCGGCGGCGCTGCATCGGTTCGGTGCGAAGCGGATTGGCCTTTTGACGCCGTTCGATGCCACCGGCAATCGAAATGCCATTCGCATGTTCCAAGATTTGGGCTTCGAGGTCGTCTCTTCGGTGGGCTTCGCCTGCGCCAACGCCTTGCACATTGCACACGTTCCGGACGAGGCCAAGGAGCGAGCCATTCGAGAGCTCTTGGCCACGCGCGCGAATCGATTGGACGCCGTCGTCCAATGCGGAACCAATATGAGTCTGCTCGGTGTGACGGAACGACTGGAACCGATGCTCGGGATTCCCATTCTGGGCATCAACGCAGTCACCTTGTGGTACGCGCTGCGAGAAAATGGCTTCCGCCGCCCGCTCGTCGGAGGAGGCAGGCTGCTCCGGGAGTTCTAAGCGCGGAACGAATCCTTCGCGGTTCGACGGACGGTCAACTGCATCGATCATGCGGCGGTCACCCTATCCACGTCCGAACCGGGCTCGGTCACGACCGAAATCTGGGTGGACGGCACCAAAGTGGATTCGAAGACGCACGAGAGCACGGACGGGCCGCATGGCTCGAGCATTTACCTATTTCAATAATCACCAGTCCGCATCGGAATCTCGATAGGTTCGCTGCGCCGGCCGGCTCTGCACGTGGCGGTATGTCGATTGCTGCCCACAGGGCCGGCGCGCGCGCTCGCGTCGCACGCCGCGAAAATCAAGGAGGTCTTCTCATGCGTAGCGTTCGACGTATCTTCATGCATATTGCCATCGTTGGAGGCGCTTTTCTTCCTGCGCTGGCCTGCGGCGGAAGCGAACCTCGACCCGCTCAGCCGACGCAAACCACGGCAGAACCTGCAACTGCCGCCAGCGCAATGACGCCAAGCAATCCCAATACGAGTACGCAAGCCCCCAATATGCCGGGTGCCAATCCAGGTTCGATGGGCGGTGACAGCACGGGCGTTGGCACAGGCTCGACGGGTACGGCCGCCGATATGAATGCACGAAGCGGAACAAGCAGTACCTCGCGCGACGCGTTGACCGATGATCAGATCCTTCAAGTCACGCACGTGGCAAACATGGGCGAGGTCGAGCAGGGGAAAATTGCCCAGCAAAAAGCCAAAGATCCGAGGGTGAAGCGGTTCGCCGCCATGATGGTGAAAGACCATTCTGACGCAGACATGAAGGGCACCGAGCTCGCTAGCAGGACCAGCTTGTCACCCTCGGAGAGCTCCACGAGCACGATGTTGAAAAGCGACTCCGATGCCTCGGTGCAACGCCTCAAGCAGGGCACGGGCGACTTCGATCGCGCGTACATCGACGCGCAGGTCAACGCCCATCGAACGGTGCTCGACACCATCGACAACAAGCTGCTCCCGAATGCAAAAAATTCGGAACTGAGATCGATGCTTCAAACCGTGCGCGCGAAGGTCGAGGGGCACCTCAAACAGGCACAGGACATCCAAAGCTCGCTCGGCTCCAAGTAGGTGCGCATCTCGATGTTCCTCTAGCGGCCGTGCATGTAGTCTGGGGAGCGTGAATCCTTACGTCCCACCTACGCCGGAAGTCGGAGCTCCCAAGCGAGCCGCGCAAAACATCTTCTGGACGCGCGCATTCGTAACGGCAACCATCGTGCGCCTTGCCCTGATTGCCGTTCTGTTCGCCATAACGGCACTTTCGCCCAAGGTGGACACGGGTGTCGCGAACGTCCTTGCCGAAATCGGGCAGTGGGGCTCGACGGCCACGCAGGTCATGTTCTTCGCCAGCCTGGTGTGCGCGGGGCGATGGCTGACGAGCATGTGGGAAGCGCTCCCGCGCGAAGATTGGAAAGTAGTCTCGATTCCCATAACGCCGTTCAGCGCCGTGGCGTTTCTTTGCATTCCATTCATCAACTATTTTTGGATGTTCGCAATGAATCTGGCCTTGTGCGATCGATACGAGTCCCGCGCCTATGGTCCTTTCCGAAAGGAGACGGATCTTTCGGGGCGCGGGCTCGTGTTGAGCGCGGGGTGCCTGTCCCTTCTAGGGCTCGTGGGCGTGTTGGCGGCGGGGTCACCCCTCGGCGTGCTTCAATATGCCGTTACGGTGGCCGCACCGTTGTTCTGGATCTTTTACATGCGCCATCTCGATACCCTGCGCAGCCGGCTCGAGGGCTAATTCGGACACGGCGCACCGGCGGCCATCCAGGTGTCCCATGCCGCGATGTAGCGATCGCGCGGAGTGGATACCGGTGCGAGGCCGAAGCCGGGTGCCCAGCCCCATGAAACGAGCGGCGCCTCGATGTGATTGCGCAGTGCCACCATGTCCTTGTGACCATTGAGCTCGGGATTCAACAGCTGCTCGCAGAGCGCGTGCGGCGTCCTCCCCACGAAGATGAACGCACCGGGCGGGGGCATACGCCAGACCCTCGGTTTGCCGGGCGCCGCGTCCATGCCGAATGCGCTTCGCGGATTGCTCGGCCCGTGGCACGTGGAGCACTCCGCCCCCGCCGTGCCGTGGCCGGTAGGCCCTCGCAACACGTGTTGGTCATGCACGTGGCCGTCGTTGCCTGAAAGCGGCGCATCGCCCGGCGCATGGCAATTCTGACAGCGCGGATGCTGCAGCACACCTCGCACCGTCTCGAACGCTGCCAAACCGGCCGCGCGGTCAGCAGCCAAATCACTGCGCATCGACGGGGTACGATCTTCGACGGTATTCGGATGACCGCCGCACGCACCAAGAGCGCATGCACCAACGATGGCGGCCGCAGCCGCGATAATGGGCCGATTCATAGGACGAGTCACTGGTTGTTGGAGCCAATGATGATGCCCGACCAGCCCCAACGAAGCCATTTCGTCGCGCGCAACTGCGCGCGCGTTCGAGCGCGCGCCGCACGCAATTGGAGCTCGGTCCTACACGATCTCGCTAATCTGCAGGATTGGCTCGATGGTCGTGTAATTGACCATGTCGGCTCGCAGGGTCGCGCCATGCACGGATGTGCGCGCCCGGTAGTGTTCCAAGCTTTCGAAGTAGAAGTGACACCCTGCGACGAAAGGAGCCGGGCTTCCCGGTGCGCCTCCCGAGAGGCCCTTGTCGACTTCGTAACGCACCGGCTCGAGCAGTTTGCCTGCGAGCGGCATGTGCGTGTTTTTGTAGTATTCGAGGTCGAAAGTCTGACCTTCCTTGGCCGGATACAAGACGGAGAGTCGGATCATGCCGGAACGATAGCCGGGCGCAACCGTCCTTTCAACGCGAGAAGCAGCGCTGCACCGTCGCCTCGGTAGGCACTGCCATGCATGCAAGCCAAGAGCGCCGGGCGGCACGCCAACAACTTGTCGAGGAGTGCCCCGCCATTCGGCGCGTGCGCGTAATAATCCAATCCTTTGCGCATCGCCTCGCTCGATTCCAAAATATCGTCCGTGGTCACCGCCGGGTGCTCCGCTCCGCCTTGCGTGAAAAGGTCGCCGCAAAACAGAGTCGCGCTTTCTTTCTCGAAGAGATATCCACATTCCCAGGCGTGCGGCAGGTGCGGTGCATCGAACCAGACGAGCGTGCGTTGGCCTATTCCGAGCGATTCACCATCACTGAGAACGCGTGGTGCGCGATCGAACGCATCGCCGTTGATCATCGCATTGATGGTGCCGCAAAGCGGTTGCGCGTGTGGCGCCTTGTCGAGAAAGGCATTGAGCGCACCGCATTCGTCATTCTCGTAATGTGAAAAGCCGACGTAACGCAATTTCTCTACCGGCAATACGTTGCCAATGGCGTCGGCCGTCAGCGCGAACATGCCGCGCGGACCGGTATGAAAGAGCACCGGCTCGTCGTCCACGACGAGGTACTGGTTGAAGCTGAATCCACCCTCGACGCCGAATAGCGGTGTGCTAATGCGATAAATGCCAGCCTGTACCTCGTCGATGCGCGTGCGGGACTGCTCGTTCGTGATCATCGCACCCTAGTTCATAAGCCGCGGACTACGAATGTCCACCCTGCCCCGCAAGCGCACGGCGCCTCGATGGGAGTGGAATTTCTCCCTTGAACCGCTGTACCTTTCTGCCGCATGCGGGCACGGCTCTTCCGAATGGCAATCGCCGGCGCCATCGCAGCCCTCGTCGTCCCCGCGCACGCGGCCGAGAAGGACGAGAAGAACGAGAAGGACGAGCCACCGCCCCCACGCACCGATCCGGTGTTCTCCGCCGTCGCTTGGACGGTGGCGCAGCTCGTACCGAGTCCGCTCCTGGTTCTCGGTTCGGATCGCGCAGGCGCCGGGGTGCGCTGGCAGATCACGCCCTTCGTGTATTCCTTCGGCGTCGCCGAACATCCCGTGCGCGCGTTCATCGTCGATCCGGTGGCACGTCATAGCGGTGCGATCGAGCTCTACGCATCGCCCGAGTGGGCCTGCTGCGCGCCCGATGATCGGACGGGATGGATCGCGCGCGCCGGTGGACGACTCTATTTGCCGGTCATCGGGCGCGGGGAGACGCTCTCGTGGTCCCTCGGTGGCTCGTACTACCGCGCAGCCGGCGGCGGTGGCGGCTCCATCGAGACCGGCGCCTATTTTCTCTTCGGCACGATGGGTCTCACCGTCACCGTCTCCCCCGAGCTCGTGCAACGCGAGATCATCACGGCGTTCAACATCCGGTACTTCTAAAGATGCGCCGACACCTCCTTCGCCTTGCCCCGCTCGTTCCCTGTTTCGCCGCGTGCTTCGCGCTGGGCGGCTGCTTTGCCTCACGCGCCATCGGCCGCAACCTCACCGCGTCGCACGAGCCGAGGAAGGTCGAGCACAAGATCCACGAGCCCCGGCGGGCCGATGCACGGCTGGCCGTGCTCTGGGTCGGACATGCCACGGTGCTCGTGCAGATGGACGATGCGTTCATCCTCACCGATCCGGTGTTCACCAACTCCGTGGGCGAGGTGTCGCCCCGGCTCGTGGAACCTGGGCTCGATGCGCGCGATCTTCCACCGCTCGCCGCTGTGGTCATCTCGCACATGCATTTCGACCACCTGTCGTACGACTCGCTCGACATGATCCAGCACAAGACGAAGATCGCGCTGCTGCCACCGGGCGCGCGCGCCATCGTCCCGCGTTACGCCTTCGAGACGCGCGAGCTCGATCGATGGGAGTCGTACGACGCCGGCGGTGTGCGCATCACCGCGGTGCCCGTGCGGCACGTAGGTGGACGCTGGGGCATCGATCAGGCGTGGCGTCCGCGCGCCTTCACCGGGTACGTCTTCGAGTACCACGGCCTCTCCGTGTACTTCGGCGGCGACACCGCCTTCGACCGCGCGCACTTCGAGGCAACGCGCGCGCGCTTCCCCAATCTTTCGCTCGCCCTCTTGCCGATTTGCCCCACGGCACCGCGCGACTTCATGCGCCGCACGCACATGGACAGCATCGAGGCCCTCGACGCGTTCACGCTCTTGGGCGCGGCGCGCATGGTGCCGATTCACTTCGACACGTTCATCAACTCCGACGACGCGCCGGGCGACTGCCCGCGTTTCCTACGTCACCACATGCGCGAGCGCGGGCTCGATGACGACCGCGTCTCCATCCTCGACATCGGCGAGCAACGCGTCTTTCTCACCAAGTGACCGCTCTCAAATCTG
This sequence comes from Sorangiineae bacterium MSr12523, assembly GCA_037157775.1. NCBI lineage: Bacteria > Pseudomonadati > Myxococcota > Myxococcia > Myxococcales > Pendulisporaceae > Pendulispora > Pendulispora brunnea. The sequence goes on along the minus strand of CP089982.1, from coordinate 78,965 downwards.
CGCCGCGCCCACGATGCGCCGCGACTTCGCACGCTGCACGAACACCACCGTGTGCAACGCGCTCGCTTTCCACTTTGGATCCAGCTCCAATGCGGCGTCGCCGCGGAATGCACCGCCCTCGGCATTGCCCAGCTTGCGCAGTGCACGCACCACGGGCGCGTGGGCCAGCACCCGCCCCGCATTTTCCCCGCGTTGCACGTTCGTCGAGAGTCCGCTCTCGGTGATGGCCAACCAGACTTCCGCCGTGTCGTTGCCCGCCGGCACATTGGCAACATCCACCGCCACGCGATCGCCGCGTCGGTTCAAGGTCACGCGCGCTCGCGGCTCACGCGCCGCGGCTTGCAAGGCGCGCGCGGTCGACGCTCGGTCACCGCGATCGAGGATCGTTCGGCCATCGATCACGAGCTCCGGGGTGTAGGTGCGCGAATCCTCCAGCACCCCGGCATACTGCTTCTGACGCGCGGTGAAGCGCGGGCTGGCGAATCGATCGGGCCAGCCCAGATCGTCCCAGTAATCGACGTGCTCTCCGAGCGCGATGATCGACACGCCGTCGACAGGCTGCGTCCGTTCCAGCTCGTCGAGGAACTTGTCCGCCGGCGGGCAGCTGCTGCATCCCTCGGACGAGAAGAGCTCCACCACCACAGGAACCGCCGGGCCCGTCGCCTTCGGTGCGGGCGCATCCGCCCACGATGACCCCGCCGCCAGCGCCACCACCGCAACGGCCGCCACAATCCCCCCGAGAATTCCCACACTTCGCATTCGCATGCCTGGGACTACGGCCGTCCCCCGAGGCGGTATCGCTACAAATGCACCGGGGTCTCGTCACCCGTGCGCAGGTAGCCCACCACGCTCCAGGTGGCCACGAGGCGTTGCGCGAACACACGCACCTCGCGCGCACTTCGAAGTGCGACCCCGTCGCACGCAACGACGACGCCATCGACCTTGGCCACGATCGAATCCGCGCGGGCAGAGGCCCTGAGCGCGTCCGTGCTGTCGACGGCGACGCCATCGTGCAGATCCGAAAGACGCTCTTCGCGGGCAGGCGGGAGGGTAACGGCCTCGCTCGCATCGAGCTCCGTCGTGTCACGCAGCATGCGGCCCGTTTGCAGATCGCGCGCGTCGTACCAAGCGTCGACCACCATGTCGACGAAGGAACGCACGTCGAACTCGCTGCGCAGCGTCCACTCCTCGACGAACAGCAACACGGAGTGCGGTGTCGCCACGATCGACCGACCGGGCAACACCGCACCGCCTTCGTCCTCATGCTCGGCGTCCGCGTACAATACGTAAAGTACGACGTCGTCCGCCCGCATCATCTGCCGCGTCCATCCGAATAGCATGCGCCGCACCCTCCATCGGCCGGCGGCCAACGGAAGGTGCGTGCAAAATACACGGACACGTCAGAACCCCTTGAAAATATTCGTAAACTCGTATGTCGATTGCGAGATGCCGCTGCAGGTGGGCGACACACCGCCGTTCGGACACCCGCCGTTGTCGCGCCCCACCGACCAGAAGCCGATGAACGCAATCTTGTTCGTGCGCGACCAGGAGAGGAGGTTGCGCGCGTGGGTCTGCGTCGTGATCATGCCCGAGTCATTGCGGCCGATCATGGGCGTGACGCCGAACATCGCGCGCAGCTGGGCGTCGGTTTTGTTCGGCCAGACCTCGCGTTTGATCTGGGCGAGCGTGGCGTTGGCCGCCGAGATCATGGCGTTGCCCCAATCGCCGGAGTAGCCGAAGTTCATCAACATCGGGTTCACGATGACGTTCACGCCCTTGGCGGCGGCGCTCTTCAAGACGGTGACCGAGTACGGATCGAGCCCGTAGTCCTGCCCTTGAATGCGCAAGGTGTAGCTGATGACCGTGCCGCGTTCGCGTTGGATCGTGGCGAGCGCCGTGTTCACCGTGTCCTGCGGGATGCTCGCCTCGACGTCGATGTCCAGGTGCGTAGCCCCGGTGGCGTCGAGCACCTTGCGGTAGGCCGCGGCGAGGGCGGATGCCGAGCCACATAGGTTCTCCAGGTACGGGCTCATGGCGCCGCCGGACGCGATGATGACGTCGCCTCCCAAGCTTCGCAGCTCGTTGATCTGGTTGATGATGCGCGGCTCCTTGAGCGGAATCGTCCCGCCCCACTGAGGATCGCACCCAGCGCTGCTTCCGAGCACGAAGGCGAGCGTGAAGTACTTCTGCCCCGTTGCACGCGCGACGGCGGGCAATGTCGGCGTGTTCATCGTGATATCGATGTACGGCGCGACGCGAATCGTGGCGGCAACGGCTTCTTGCTCCGCCACCGGCTGGGAGGTTTGGTCGACGGCATCCGGCACGTCGGCCGAACATGCGAGTAGCGCAAGCGCTCCCGCGAACAAGAAGTTCGTAGTTCGCAACATGGTCGCGGCGCCGGTGCACCGTACATGCCCCGCGGAAATCGCCGCCTTTTTCGGCGAATGACACCGTGCGCAGTCCCACTCCTCAACCGAAGACCCTGATCCTCGCGATCAGGGTTACACCGATCAACGCGATCATCGGTTGGTCGAAAGAAGCCGAAAGTCCATTGGACCGGCCTTTGCGTAAGGCCGCGCGCCGTATCCGCAGGCAATCTCGACACTTAGCGAACGATTGAGATTGCCAATCTGCAGGAAATCAAAAGACCGCCTTGGAGGAATCCATGTTCAAAAAATGGAGCATCGCATTTGTGCTCGGTCTCGTTACCGCATCCTTCGGCTTGACGGTGGGAAGCACGGCATCCGCCGCCGATGACGTCGTTGACCAGGATGAAGAAGAGGACTTTGCCTCCGCGTTCATCGGAACGTGGACCTTCCAAGCGGGGAGCAATGCGTCGTCCCCGTGCTTGTCGACCCCCATCGATCTCGCCAACAAATCGTCCGAAGTGACCGCCGGCGCGAACGCGAACGAAGTCGTCGCCGACGTTCAAGGATGTAAGATCCCGTTCGTCCACACCGATGCGACGCACGCGAAATTGAAGGCGCGCACGAGTTGCAAGCTTACCGACGGGTCGACGACGTACAACGTGAACGTGACGTCGGCGACGTTGGCGCTGGGCGCCAATGGCGTGCTCTCCGTCGAGGGCGCCGGTACGGCGAATGTCTTCTGCAGCGTCAAGCTAACCGGTACCGCGGTTAAATAAGTGATGTTCTGGGGCGCTCCGCCCTCTCGCGGGCGGAGCGGCTCATCCCATCGTCAAAGCCGCTCCCCGACTACGAAACATGTTTCGTAATGATTAGAACCACCACTCGGCTCGGACACCGACGTAGTGGGCCAGCTTGGTCTCACCCACGGTGCGAAGGAAAGGTGACATCAATTGGTCTTGGGCCGCTTGATTGTAAATGCCCAAGGTGTAGATGGCCCGGAGGTGCGGACGGCTCCACACGCTGCGGCCGCCGGCGGGCACGATGGTCGGCACGACGGAGAGCTTCACCGCCGAGCCCATCGCCAGGTTTTCGTCTTTACGCGCCTGGTACGTGGCCTCGGTGACGAGGTGGAAGTCGTCCCGCACGTAAATAATGGGGCGAATACCGAACGCGTAGTTCAACCGCTCGTTGGCATTGTGGGCGGCGTTGCTCGCGTCGAGGCCGTCGCTGCGAGAACCCGTGCTGTAGTTGAGGAGGAAGTACCCGTTGATGCCGGCGATCTTGTCGATGTCCCACACGAAGTGCTCGATCGCTTCGACACCGTACGCGCCCTTGTACGTGCCGTTTTCGGCCGGGTTACCGAACGTGTTGTAGGTCGCACCACCGCTCTGGGCTCCGTTCGCGAGCCGGCTGCCGTAGCGGATAGAGGTGTCGCTAAACGAATCACCGCCGAAGTCCAAGTGGAGCTTCAGACCGCCGACCGCACCCCAATCCGGCGGATTGACGTTGGCGGGGGTCCCGTTGTCCTGCGCTTGCGAGCGCGGAACGACGTGAAATTCACCGAGCGCTTGGATGAAGCTCGTCCGCATCGGGAGCGGATACTTGTATTGGGCGATAAACATCGTCCGGGCGCGGTACCCGAACGGATACGTGCCCGGCGTGCCGCCCACCTGCCCCGCGTCCAGTCGGAAGAAATTGGTGCTTCCCGTCTGCTCGAGGATGGCGACGTCGATCTCACCGAACTTCGGGTGCGTATAAATCGCGCCAACACCCTGACCGTTCAATCGATTGAAATAGAAGTAGTCGGCGATGTGGATGTCGTTTTTACGATACAGGCGAGATCCGAGCCAAATCTCGAGACCCGGCGTGAAGATGTTCTTCGCCTGAACATAGAATTGCTGCGGCAAAATGCTCAATTTGCCGACTTCACCGTTCGCAAGGTCGGAAAGGATGCCGGCGCCGTTGGAGAAGATCTCGTAGTCGTTGACGACATCGACCGTCGTATCCGTCGCGCTTTCGCCCTTTTTCAGGTGGAAACGGACGCCCGGCTGGATGTAGTCGCCCTCCTCGAGACGACCGCCTTGACCGCCGCCAGCCAGGTTCATGGTCTGGCCCTGAATCACCTGCCCGCTCTTCGTCCATCCAATACCCATACGGCCGTATTGGAAAAATTCGATTCGATCCGAGGTAATGTCAGCGGACGCCGTTTTGGGCGCGACCAAGCCAAGTCCCGCGAGTGCCGCGAACCCCGCTAAACATGCTTTAACAGCGCGCCTGCGCGCGCGGGGTGAAGTGCACCGGGACGACCCGGCGCCGAACGATGGAATACTCCGGCCCAATAACATCATCCGTTTGCTCCCTGTTGAATCGTGAACGGTGAACGTTGATCGGTGAGGTCTGAGGAGGACGACGCTACAACGAGGTTTCCAGTCCGTATCACGCCGCGCGCGGCATGGATACGACGGAATCAACTGCTTATGAAACGTGAGCGACGTCGTAGCTTGCAAGTATGCAAGGTCAGCCGGAGATACTACCAGTTAAAGACCAGGTCAATACCAGAAAGTCATCCGACCTCTTTTCGATCTCCGAACGATCGCCTTGACGCACTGCGAAATACGCCGGCGAAAGTGACCACCGGTTGTTGACGTAACACATCGCAGTCCTGCTTCGGCCTGCCACGGCTGGTATTGACATGGTATTATAGTGGTACTATCCCACCAGGCGTGGACAACGGAGCGAGAGTCACCAATGGCGTGTCCATGAACAAGCGGTGGAACGTGCTGAAGCCGAATAGCGACGACCCCACGCCGCTCTACGTGCAGCTCGCCCACAACCTTGCGGATGCGATCCACTCGGGCCAGTGGCAGGCAGAGGAGGCCTTGCCGTCGGAACGGGTGCTCTCGGAGAAGCTGGGTGTGTCGCGGGTCACGGCGCGTAAGGCACTCGACGTGTTGGTCGAACAGCAGCTCGTGCACCGCCGCCAAGGGTCCGGGACCTTCATCGCGCCCCGCCTCGAGCACTCCCTCTCGAGGCTGACGCACTTCACCGAGACCCTGAAGCGCAAGGGCTTCGAGCCATCGACGGTCTGGCTCGATCGCCGCATCGACACGCCCAACCACGACGAGATCTTGAAGCTGGGTCTCTCGCCCACGTCGCAGGTCGCCCGGCTGGAGCGACAGCGACTCGCCGATGGCGTGGTGATGGCCATCGAGATGACCGCCATTCCTGTCACCTACTTGCCGGACCCGCGTGCGGTGGGAACCTCGCTCTATGCGCACCTCGATGCGCTGGGGCATCCCATCGTGCGCGCCTTGCAGCACTTTCGCGCAGTGAACGCGTCGAAGAAAATCGCAAGATTGGCCAACGTAACCCCGGGACAAGCGATGCTCTTGGTCACCCGTATCGGCTTCACCGCCAACAATGTGGCGATTGAAGTCACCGATAGCTATTGCCGCAACGACTATTACGACTTCGTCGCGGAGCTGCGGCGATGACGGCGAGCGCACGATCGCATTCGCTGGTGGGCAATGTCCTCACGCCGTCCGGTTGGCTGCGCGGGCGCATCGTCTTCAACGACCACATCGAGGTCGTCGAGGGCGAGCCGCTCGATCAGCAGCAGCAGGAAAACCAGCTGCCGAACAACGGCGACTTGTACGTGCTGCCGGGCTTCATCGACCTGCACGTGCACGGAGGCGGCGGCCGTGACGTGATGGAGGGCGGAGATGCCGCGCGCACCATCGCGAAGATGCACGCGCGCCACGGCACGACGTCGATGCTCGCCACCACGATGACCGCACCCTCGGCGGAAATCGAGAAGGCACTCACCGCCGTCGGTCCGGTTTGCCGCGAGCACATTTCACTCGGCGCCCGAGTGCTCGGTGTGCACCTCGAGGGGCCGTACATCAATTCGGGCAAGCTGGGCGCGCAACCGAGCAATGTGCGCGTCGCGGTGATGGACGAATTGTATCGCTATCACGCCATGGCCCCCATTCGCGTGCTCACATTGGCGCCGGAAATCACCGGGCACCTCGATGCCATTCGGGCGATATCGGCGATGGGCGTGCGTGTGCAGGTCGGCCACACCGCGGGAAGCTACGAAGACAGCGTGGCCGCCCTCGAAGCAGGTGCGGCCGGTTTCACCCACTTGTTCAATGCGATGACGGGTTTGCACCATCGCGAACCGGGTGCCGTCGGCGCCGCATTGGCTCATGCGGAATATGCAGAATTGATTCCTGACTTGCGCCACGTGCACCCAGGTGCGATGCGCGCCGCATTCCGCACCATCCCGCGATTGTTCGCCGTGACGGATTCCACGGCCGCCGCCGGCATGCCCGATGGCGAATATCGACTTGGATCGAACACGGTGACGAAATGTCTAGGCGCGGTTCGCCTCTCTGATGGTACAATCGCGGGTAGCGCCCTGACGATGGATCAGGCGCTGCGCAACCTGGTGCAGTCCGTGGGTCTGCGCATTGAAGATGCCTCGCGCCGATTGTCCTTTTATCCAGCCGAATATTTGAATTTGAAAGACCGCGGCCGTCTCGAGCAGGGCGCCTGGGCAGACGTGGTCGTGGTCGATCGTGAATTGAAGGTCGTCACCGTTTTTGGCGAAGGAGAATGCTTGTGGGCTCGTTGATGTTGAAAGAGGCATTGGCCTCGGCCTCGGTGGTGAGTGCGCAGCGTCTTCAAGCCGACGAAGGCCTCGCCGTGCTCGGGCGAACCCTGGTGGAGAAGCCTCCGCAGGTCGTCCTCACGGTGGCGCGCGGCAGCTCGGACCATGCGGCGAACTACTTCGGCTACTTGACGATGCTCACCGTGGGCGTGCCCGTGGTGTCGCTCCCCATGTCCTTGGCCACATTGCACCATGCGCCGCTCGCGGTGAATGGGCAACTCGCGGTCGCAGTATCGCAATCCGGGCAGAGTCCCGATTTGGTAGAGACCATGGCGGCGTTGGGCCAACGCGGTGCGACCACCGTGGCCTTCGTGAACCGCACCGAATCGCCGCTCGCGCACGCATGCAAATGGACGGTGCCGCTCTGTGCGGGGCCCGAGCAAAGCGTGGCTGCGACGAAGAGCTACATCGGCGCGCTCGCCGCACTGGCACGGCTCGTAGGCCATTGGCGGCGCGATCCCAAATTGCTCAAAGCGCTCGCCGCATTGCCGACGCATTTGGAGCAAGCGACGCAAATCGATGGCTCGCTCGCCGTGGATGCATTGGCGGTGACCGACCGGGCCATGGTGGTGGGACGCGGGCTCGGTTTTGCCGTGGCCGCGGAAGCCGCGCTCAAATTGAAGGAGACGTCGTCCATTCAGGCCGAGGCGTTCAGCGGCGCCGAGATCAAACACGGCCCGATGGCCCTCATCGAACAGGGATATCCCCTGTTCATTTTCGCGCTGCGCGGCCCGGAGCAGAAAGGCCTGCTCGAATTGGCCACCGAGATGCGCGGACGCGGTGCGCGCGTGATCCTCGCGGCACCGGCCGACGTCAAAGAGCGCGACGTAACACTTGCAGTATCTGAAAACGAAGTTCTCGATCCGATATTGGCAATCCAAACTTTTTATCTTATTGCCGCGCGCGTGGCGGAGATGCGCGGTCTGAATCCGGACGTACCACGCCATCTTTCCAAAGTGACCCACACCCGTTGAGTTTTCCCATGGAGGGGCACCATGCCGAAGGTCGAGCCTCGTTTGCCGATAGAACTCGAGTCTCCGAGGAGTGATCCCTCGATGGACCGTATGCTTCGCTGGCCAGAGAGTGGGGCCAAGCTCGCCGAGCTGCCCCTGACTTCCCCGCTCAGCGGCATCGTGGTGCCGTTGGAGGACGTTCCCGATCCGGTCTTTTCCACGCGAATGATGGGCGACGGATTGGCCATCGAGCCGCTGTCGAACCGCGTGCTGTCTCCGTGTGATGGCGTGGTCACGCACCGCCATCGCGCGGGACACGCCGTGACCATCACCGCAGAAAACGGCGCGGAGGTGCTGATTCACGTGGGCATCGACACCGTGCACCTGGAGGGGCGCGGCTTCACGTCGCACGTCCAAGAGGGCGCACGCGTATCCGCGGGTGATCTGCTCATCACCTTCGATGTCGACGAGGTAGCCCGTGCGGTGCCCTCGCTGTTGACGTTGATGTTAATCGCCAACAGCGACGAATACGCGATTTCATGGCGACAATCCGGTGCCGTGGATGCCGGCAAGTCGCGGCTGATCAACGTGCGCCGGCGCGATCCCAAGGATGCGCCGCTCACGCGCACGTCGGGTGAGGTCGCGGCCACGCGCCATGCGACCGGGGCCGCCGTTGCGGAGAAACAGACCGAGGCCGTGGTCGCGCACCACGGCGGCTTGCACGCGCGCCCAGCAGCGCTGGTGCAGGCAGCAGCTCGCCGTTTCGGCGGCGAAGTGACCGTGACCTTCGGCGGCCGCACCGTGAATGCGCGCAGCGTCGTGGCGCTCATGGGGCTCGGCACCAAAGAGGGCGATCGCGTGACCGTGCATGCACGCGGCCCCTCGGCCGACACGGCCCTCGCCGGCGTCGTGGCGGCGCTGCAAACGGCCGATGCCAAGGACGGACACAAGGAGAACGGCGTTCCCGCGCCGACGCCATCGCGGGGAAGGCTTCCCGGCGGCGCCATCGAAGGCGTCTGCGCTTCGCCCGGGCTGGCCGTGGGCCAGGTCGTGCGGCTGGGCAGTGTCGATGTCGAGCCGCCGCCGGCGCTGGGCAACTTGGACGCGGAGTTCGAGCGGCTCGCGAATGCGCTGGCGACCGTGCGCGCGGAAGTGGCCGCGGCCATTCGCGATGCGGAAGCGCGGCATGCGCGCCAGGAGCACGACATGTTCGTCGCGCACCAGGCCTTGCTCGACGATCCGGAAATCGTGGCCAACACCGAGCGCGCCGTAGGCACCGGCGTGAGCGCAGGCCTCGCGTACCGAAACGCCGTGAATGCCGAGTGTGGCGTTCTCTCGCGCCTGGGCAACCCGCTCTTGGCCGAGCGCATCACCGATCTGCGCGACCTCGAGCGACGCGTCCTGCTCGCGATGAGCGGTGAAGCATTGCCCGAGCCGGAGCTCTTCGAGCAATCGATCATCGTGGCCGACGACCTCGCCCTGTCCGAGTTCACGCGCCTCGACAAGTCGCGCATCGTCGGCCTCTGTACGGCCAAAGGCGGTGCGACGTCGCACGTGGCCATTCTGGCGCGCGCGATTGGCGTCCCCGGGCTGGTCGCCATGGGCCCGACCCTCTTCTCCGTCGCGCACGGCACCGAGGTCGTTCTCGACGCGAACGCGGGCCGTCTCGAGACGACGCCGAGCGCGAACCAACTCGCGGCTGCGCGCAAGGCCATGTCCGATCGCGCTGCACGCCACGCGGAGGCTCTCGCCAAGGTCGGCTTGCCGGCGGTCACGCGCGACGGCCATCGCATCGAGGTCGCGGCCAACATCGCCACGGAATCCGACGCACGCGAGTCCGTTCAGCAAGGCGCCGACGGCGTGGGCCTCTTGCGCACGGAGTTGCTCTTCGTCGACCGCGAGGATCCGCCGACCCAAGGCGAGCAGCTCGCGGCCTACCAGGCCGTGATCAACGCGCTCGATGGCCGCTCGGCCATCATCCGCACCTTGGATGCGGGCGGTGACAAGCCCCTCCCCTTCTTGCCCTTCCCCAAGGAAGACAATCCGGCGCTGGGCCTTCGCGGCATCCGCTCCGGGTTCGCGGAGCCGGAGCTGCTCGATACGCAGCTGCGCGCGCTGCTGGGCGTAAAGCCGCTGTCGGCGTGCAAGATCATGCTGCCCATGGTGTCCGACGCCGAGGAGCTCCTCTTCGTGCGCAAGCGCCTCGACACCCTCGCCTCCGAGATGGGCCTCACCGAGCGTCCGTCGCTGGGCGTCATGGTCGAGGTGCCCTCGGCGGCCCTCCTCGCCGATCAATTGGCCCGTCATGCGGACTTCCTGTCGCTCGGCACCAACGATCTCACGCAGTACACGCTGGCGATGGATCGATGCCATCCAGGCTTCGCCGAGAAGCTCGATGGGCTTCACCCCGCCGTGCTGCGCCTCATCGCGAAGACCGTGGAGGGCGCGACCCGCCACGGGAAGTGGGTGGGCATCTGCGGAGCGCTCGCCTCCGATCTGGACGCGCTCCCCATCCTGGTAGGACTCGGCGTGACGGAGCTCTCCGTCAGCGCCGGGGTCGTGGCCGAGGTCAAAGCCAAGGTGCGCACGCTCGAATACGAAGCGTGCCGCCGGCAGACGGCCATCCTGATGAACCTCACGTCCGCAAAAGAGATCCGCGCGCGTGCGCGCGCCTTGTGGCCCGACGCCTAAAATTTCAGGGAGGACTTCCATGTCGCAGATAAACTTCGGAAAGGTCCAGCAGCTCGGGCGCGCGCTCATGCTGCCCATCGCAGTCCTGCCCTTGGCGGGGTTGCTGCTCCGGCTCGGTCAGCCGGACATGCTCGATATCAAGGTGGTCGCCCAAGCGGGCGATGCCATCTTCGGCAACCTGCCTCTCCTCTTCGCCATCGGCGTGGCGGTCGGCTTCGCCAAAGAGAACGCGGGCGTCGCCGGCCTCGCCGGCAGCGTGGGTTACCTCGTCATGACCGCCGTCATCAAGGCGATGGAGGACCCCAACGCCAAAGAGAAGATCAACATGGGTGTCCTCGGGGGCATCTTCTGCGGTGTCGTGGCAGGTCTGCTCTACAACCGCTTCAAGGACATCAAGCTGCCCGAATACCTCGCCTTCTTCGGCGGCAAACGATTCGTCCCCATCGTGACCGGGTTCCTGTGCGTCTTCGCGGGAATCGTCTTCGGCCTGATCTGGCTGCCAATCCAGCACGTCATCGCCGCGCTCGGGAATTGGCTGCTGGAGGCCGGTGCGCTCGGCGTCTTCGTCTACGGCATCCTCAATCGACTGCTCCTGGTCACGGGCCTGCACCACGTCATCAACAGCATGGTGTGGACGGTGTTCGGAGACTTCACGGACGCGGCCGGAAAGGTCGTCCACGGCGACCTTCCTCGGTTCTTCGCGCAGGATCCTCACGCCGGCATCTTCATGACCGGATTCTTCCCGGTGATGATGTTCGGCCTTCCGGCGGCATGCCTCGCCATGTACCGCTCCGCCCGACCGGAAAATCGCAAGGCCGTCGGTGGTTTGCTCTTCTCGATGGCGCTGACGTCGTTCCTCACCGGCGTCACCGAGCCGGTGGAGTTCGCGTTCGTCTTCCTCGCGCCCGCGCTGTACGCCGTGCACGCGGTGCTGACGGGCATCGCGTTCGTCATCGTGAATGCGCTTCACATCCGCCTCGGGTTCAACTTCTCCGCAGGCGTCATCGACTACGTGCTGTCGTACGGCATCGCGGAAAATCCGCTGCTCCTCTTCCCCGTGGGCTTGGCGTACTTCGCCGTGTACTACGTGGTGTTCGCAGCGTGCATCCGCTACTTCAACCTGGCCACGCCAGGCCGTGAAGCCCCCGAGGCTGCCGCGAGCGCAGCACCGCTCGTCGTCGGCGACGCAGAGCGCGCCTACGCGTTCATCCGCGCCCTCGGCGGTGCGAAGAACCTGGTCGAGGTCGACGCATGCACGACGCGCCTTCGCCTCACGGTGGGCGCAAACGACATCATCGACGAGCCCGCACTGAAGCGCCTCGGCGCCAAGGGTGTGGTCCGCCCCGGTCCGCGCACGCTGCAAGTCGTGTTGGGCCCCGAGGCCGATCTCGTCGCCGATACGATCCGCGCAGCCCTCGCCGAGGGCGGCGCCAACCTCGAGCCGCGCCCGGCCGCCGCCAGCCCGGCCGCCGCCCCGAAGCCGGCAATCCGACAAGCCGGCAGCGTCACGGGCATCGACCGCGCGGCATGGGTGGCCGCCCTCGGCGGCGAGAACAACCTGCGCGTGACCGAGCCCGTCGCCGGCAGCCGCCTCCGTGCGGAGCTGGTGGACGCCGACAAGGTCGACGAAGGCGCCCTCAAGCGCCTCGGCGCCCAAGCCGTGCAACGCTTCTCGAGCACCTTGGTCCACGTCATCGTCGGCCCGAAGTCCGTCGACCTCGCAGCCGCGTTGATCTCGCCGTAACGGCAATGGAACGCCGGCATCTCGCCGGCTGTGAAAGGGGCGCCCCTCACGGGGTCGCCCCTTTTTTCTTTAAGCGCCCACGGGTTGGCCGTCGGTGCGGCGGATGACGATGGTGGACGAGCGCGGCGGAAGGGAATTGCCCTGCACGCTCGACGGCCAGGTGCCCGTCGGATGCTGAATATTGACGAAGAAGGTCCGCAGATCCGGCGTGTGCGTGATGCCCGTGATTTCGCAACCGGTGGGGCCCACCAGAAAGCGCTGTGACTTCTTCGTCGTGGGGTCGACGTTGTAGAGACCATTGTTGCCGAAGACGTCGGTCATGTTCTTTCCCTCGACGCCCGAGTTACCGGGGAGGCTCATGTCCGTCTCCACCCAGAGGCGACCCTGCGGGTCGACGTGAATGCCATCGGGGCTCGAGAACGTGTCGCCGTTGATGTTGCCCGTCAGGCTTTCGCTCGCCAGCGACGGATCGCCCGCGAGCAGGAACACCTCCCACGTGAACGTCAGCGCCGTGGGTGCATCCCCCGTCTCGCGCCACTTGGCGATGTGCCCATGCATATTCTTCGTGCGCGGATTCGCCTTGTCGGTGACCGCGCGCCCCGAGTTGTTGGACAGCGTGCAGTAAACGCTCTTGTCCGGCGCGACCGTGATCCATTCCGGCCGGTCCATCAGCGTGGCCCCCGCTACACGCGCCGCGGCTTGCGTATTGATGAGCACATCGGCCTGCGTGTTGAAGTTCACCGTCGTATCGGGCTTCGGTCCTTGCGTCTCGTCACCGGGATCGGTCGCCCCGGCCACGAGCCCGTTCTTGCCCTGCACCAACTCGAGCCACTGCCCGGTGCCATCGGCATTGAACTTGGCAACGTAAAGCGTCCCGCTGTCGAGCAAGTTGGCATTCGCCGCGCGATTCTGCGGGTCGAATTTGCCGCTCGGCACGAACTTGTAAATGCAGCCCGGCGTCGAATCGTCACCAAGATAAAAGGCCAGCGAATTGTCGCCCCCGAGCAGGTACGCGCTATTTTCGTGGTCGAAGCGCCCGAGCGCCGTGCGCTTCACCGGAAGATCCGCGAGCTCACCGCGCGGATCGATCTCCACCACCCAGCCGTAGCCATTGTCGGGCTGCGTCGGGTCGAGGTAATTGTTCCTCGTCTCTTCACAGGTGAGGTACGTACCCCACGGCGTCATCCCGCTCGAGCAGTTGTTCAACGTACCGATCACCGTCTCGCCGACGACCGACGCTGCCGGCCCGCGGACCTTGTAAACCGTATTGCCGGTGTACCGCTTGTTGTACGGCGAGCCGGCCTTCACGGCCCATTTGCCGTCGTTCTTTCGCTCGATTTCAATCACGGAAACACCGACGGCCGAGAGCGCAATCTTCTTTTGTTCGGGCGTCGCGGTGGAGGCATCGTACGTACCGCTCATCAAGATTTTGAAATCGGCGGCCTCGTGATTGACCGCCAAGAGCCCGCCCTTGTTCGGGTCGACACCGGGCAGCTCGAACAGCTTCATTCCATCGTGCCCGCCGCCCGCGATCTTCTCCGTCTCGGCCGACGTCAGAAACGTCCCGGTGTACGCCACCGCGCCCGCAACGACGGCATCCCCCGCGGAGAACATCACCTCCGCGGTGTATCCCTCGGGCACGGTGACCTGATCGAGCACGTTGCGCGCGATCGGCTTGAATTGAATCGAATAATTCGGCCCTGCATCTCCCGCCCCCGCATCCACCTGCACGTCCGGCCCGGCATCGGACCCCGGCGGCGTGTGGACCAACGTCGAGTCGTCGCTGCATGCGGCGAGCACGGAGCTACCGAACACCGCGGTGAGCGATGCGCCCAGACCGCCGCGCAGCACCATGCGACGTGACACGGATGCGCGTGCGATCACCTCGTCGAACGTTTCGCCCTTGATGGACTCACCCTGTTTGGAATGCGACATGACAACCTCGTCGGGATGGAAGAAAAGCGCGACGATAACGATGTCGATCCGGCGCGTCGGTGACGCTTTCGTGTCGGTTCTGCGTCAGAAATCGCTGGTGTGCACGGCCACGCTCCCCACCTTTACGTAGGATATGTCGTGCCAATACACGCGCATCTCCAACTTGTGCCCTGCGCGACCGTCGAGGTTGCCTTGCAGCGTGAATCGCTGGAACGTGTGCGGCGCTCGGAACTCGCGCCGGCGAATCGGGCGGGATGCAAACACCGTATTGGTGGTGAAGTCGTTGAATTCCAAGGTCACCACGACGCCGTCGTCGGCACTGTTGTTGTCGACCTTGAGCTGGACGACCGCCTGCGCAGCCCCGCCGCCCCAATCGGTTGCGTACGGTCCGTAAATCATGTGACCGCGCCCGTCATTCGCCGTGGTCGCGTACCAGCCATCCGGATCGGCACGACCGATGCCGTGCGCGAGCCCGTTCACCACGTCGTACGTGCGACCGCGCACATCGCCCCGGCGAAGAGCATTCGGCAAGGTGAGACGCCGCCGCGCCTCGATGGTGCTTTGCCCGCCCGCGATGGGCAGCGAAATGCCCGCGTGAATGAGCCCGCCGCCCATTTCGATGGCACCGTGCACCGCGCAGAGGCAGCCGCCCACGTCCTGATTGTCACTCGGCCCCACATGCGAAACCGTGGCCGTGCGCCCTGCCGCGTACTCGTTGGTCACGCCCAAGGTGAAAGGCTGATCGATCCACCCGACGACCACGTCGCTCGTCGGCACGGGCCGCGCATGCAAATCCGTCCATGCACCGCCGGGCAGGCGAATGCCCTCGCCGGCCCAATTGATGGTCGTTTCCCGCACCTCCGGCCGCCAAAAGCGGTTGATCCGTTTGAGGTAATTCGGAGTCGGCCACGCGGTCATCACGAAGCCTCCAATGAGGCTCATATCGCCGGCGAACGAGGGATTGCCCGCCGGATTCACGATTTGCATCGTGCGATCCACATCGTTCGAATCGGGGTGCAGCTCGTAGCCGACACGCAAATAAACGCGGCGCCGCACCTTGTCCGGAAAGAGGTAATCGGCATGGCATGCATCGCCGTCCTTGACGCTGTCGCCGTCGGCCTCTTTGACGAGCGGCCCCTCGTATACGAGCTTCAATCCGCCGTCGGGCAGAGTCTGCAGCACCACGGGTTCGAATTTCGTCGAGAACGATGGCGCGCCGGCATTGCAGGCCGACCACCACGGAATGCGCGTATTCGTGAATCGCGGCGCCTCGTTCAATCCATATTGATTGCACCAGTCGTTTTGCGCGCAGGCCGGGTCGTCGTTGGCCTCGGGCACGCGATTGGGAAACTCGACGTGCTCGGCGCCTTTGTACCCGCCGGCGAAATGGCCCTCGCCGTCTTCGCCCGGGATGAACACGTTCACCGGGCGACCGTCGGGATCTTTCACCACGAAATCGAGCGAATCTCCGCCCGCGCCATCGAGCACCCAGAGCCCGTTCATCTTGCCGTAAAACCCGGTCTGGTCAATCCAGGCGAGGTACCGCTTGCCCACGAACACGCGATCATCGTGGTTGGGCGCCTCCGGACCGGAGAATCCCAGGCCCGTCAACGCGGCTTTGGTCAATGCGAGGGCCCGCGCATCCGACGCGCCACTCGCATTGTAAACGAGTGGCAGCGCCGGATCGTCGATCCACGTGCCCACGAGAGACGATGGCGTTTGCCGCGTTCTTTCCGAGGCCTCGCCCCCGGAGCACGCGCACATGGCCAACAGAGAACCCACCGCTACGACGTGCCTAGGATTCATGCCCTTGGTCCCCTCTCGAAAAGGAGAGGGAAGCCTGTCACACCTGCTGCGTCGGCACCACCGTGACGCGCTCGAGATTCACGTGACGCGGTAGGCCGGCGACATAGGCAATGGTCTCTGCGATGTCGTCGGCCTTGAGCCACGTCATGGCTTTGCGCGCCTGGGCGATCCACTCCTGGGCCGAGGCGTCGGTCGCATGGCCTTGCAGCTCCGTTTCCACGAGCCCCGGCTCCACGACGGCCACGCGCACGTACTTCGGGCCCAGCTCCGCGCGCAAATTTCGGGACAGATGGGTAATGGCCGCCTTGGTCGCACAATAGACCGCGAAGTTCGTATAGACGCCATTCGCGCCCATCGAGGAAATGTTCACGAGGTCCGCGCGACCACCTTTCGCGGCCGCCGCAACCAGCGGATCCACGAAGGCGTCCACGATGCGCACGGCACCGGTGATGTTGACGTCGATCATCTGTTCGAAGTCGTCCAGGTGGTGCGCTTCGAAGGGTGCCGGAAGCATGACGCCGGCGTTGTTGACGACCAGATCGACCACGCCGAGCTCACCGGCAATCACTCGCGCCGCCTCGGCTAGACCCGGGCGATCTTTGGCGTCGACGGCGAAAACCCGTGCGTGCCCTCCCTCCTCGCGGATGGTTTTCGCAAGCGACTCGAGCCGATCCTTGCGCCGCGCGAACAAGGCCACGGCGGCGCCTTCGCGGGCAAGCTTGCGCGCGGTGGCTTCACCAATGCCGCTGGAGGCTCCGGTAACGACGGCGACGCGGTCTTTCAGAGAAGAAGATTGAGACATGATTTCCTAGCTTTCCTGTGTGAGGTACGCCGCGAAGTCTGGGGCGGCCCTTCGGGGCTAGGAAGACGAGCGCCTAACCTAGGACTCGCAGTCCCTGGATAACGATCCGCGCGCGCGCCATGGTAAAATCCATGGTGATGGCGACCGATAGGCGAAGCGAGTTGGCGGATTTCTTGCGCGGGCGTCGAACGCGCGCTTCGCCTCTCGCCAACGGCTTGCCCGCAGGACGCCGCCGCCGAACGCCCGGCCTGCGGCGGGAAGAATTGGCCCAGCTCGCGGGACTCAGCGTCGATTGGTACACACGCCTCGAACAGGGACGCGATGTCAATCCGTCGCGCGAGACGTTGCAGGCCATTGCGCGCGTGCTCGACCTCGACGACGACGAGCGCGGTCATCTTTTTTACCTCGCACGGCCCGAACAGGTGGCCCCGCAGCCGGCTTCCACGCGCCAGGAGAAAGCCGAGCCCGCGATGCTGCACGCGCTCTCGGCCATGACCGCACCGGCGTTCGTCATGAGCCCGCGCTTCGACGTTCTCGCATGGAATGCGGGCGCATGCCGCGTGCTGATCCCCTTCGATGCGGTGCCGCGCGAGCGCCGCAACATCCTTTGGCTCACGTTTCATCACGCCGAGATGGGTGAGCGCTACGTCGATGTCCCAACCATGCAACGAGACGTGGTTGCCAGCTTTCGCTTGAGCGCCAGCTCCTTCGTCGGCGATCCGCATTTCGATGCGCTCATCACGGAGCTTCTCGAGACGAGCGAGGCCTTTCGCATGATCTGGGCGCGCCACGAGGTGCGCGCCAAAACCCGGGGCACGAAGACCTTCCGCACGCGGGGTGCGCCGCTGGTTCTGCAGTGGTTCGGCCTCAACTCGCCCACGACGACGAAGCAGATGCTCGTCTACTACGTCGCGCGCCCCGGCGAAGAGCACCGCCTCGCCGAGCTGTAGATCATTGTCCCAAAAACGTCATCACGGCGCCCGCGCCCAGCGCCGCCACGCCGCCGGCGACGAACAACTTCGCACCGCGCGCCGCCGACGCGAGCAGCTCGTCGCGCGATTTCGCCGATAGGATCAAGCTCCTCCACCCCGGCTCCGCGATGCCATGCTCCACGGTGCGACCGCAGGCATAGAGCCGCGGCACCACCGGGAGCAATGTCTCGGTCACTTCGTACTTCGTCCCCAGCGACAGCGATCCCGTGGACAATTTGTAATTGCCGAACGCGAGATCCGCGCCGGTGATTCCGCCGAGGAGCCCTGCTCCTTTGCTCTCGCTCTTGCGTTGCTCGGGCTCGAAGTCGCCTCCGTTCGACGCGTCGATCCACACGGGCCCCGAGCCATCGTCGATGGCAAAGCGCGCCGCCATTTTGCGGTCCTCGAGCACTTTGCTCTTCTCGGTTTCGCCTTCCTTCCACGACGCTACCGTCTTGAGGCTGTAATAGAGGCACGCCGTTCCCGTAACCGGGGAGACCAGCGGGCGCTGGCAGATCACGTTGCCCTGCACGCTGATGGCGCCGTCCGACGAGGCGACGTGAGCGCCTCGCGCTGCGGCATCGCCCGTCCGCACCAAGGGAGCGCCGGAGAGGCGGCCCGCTTTGAGGCGTTGAAAAATTCCCCAGATGACGCCAACGAGGCCCGCGGCCACGACAACGAGACCCAACGTGTGCATGATCCCTTCTCCTCGGCCAAAGGGACGCGAATCGCTGGCCGAGGTTGCACGCCCCCTATTTCTTTTTCGACAACGCGGCGATTGGCGCAACCCGCGCCGTCGAGATGCGTCCTTCGTCCGAGGAGATGACCATGGGATTGCTTCACTCGATGTTCGGCGGCGGAACCTCGCTCCAACTTTCACTCGACAACGACACGGCTTCTCCGGGCGCCGTCATCGGCGGGCGGATCGTTCTTGGCGGTGGAAAGAAGGCCCTGCGCCTCACCGAGCTGACCGTGAAGCTTTTCAGCGTGAACGTGCGCGCACGCGAAGGCAGCGCGATGCCCGAGATCGACCTTGCGGAGATGGCCAAACAGGTCGTCGCCGGCGGCATCGAGCTCGCACCCCGGTCCGAAAATCCGTTCACGTTCCGCCTCACCGTTCCCTACGACGTGCCGCTCACCGCCTTCAATCGCACCTACAAGGTCGTGGCCTCGGCCGACATTCCGGGGGTGAAAGATCCGACTGACGACGTGAAGGTCACCATCGTCGAGGCCAGCGAGGACACCGAGCGGCGCTTGCCTTTTCACGAGATCCTGGAGCGCTTTCCCGATCTGCAGAGCCAGGAAGAAGGGCGCCTGTGCAAAGCGCTCTACGACTTTTTCCTCGCCTGTTACAGCGAGGGGGCGCAGCTCGTCGAGGCCGAGCCCATCGTCGCGCACCACATGACCCACGGCACGAGTGTGACGATTCGCCGTGAAGCGCTCAAAGCGTGGGCCAACTTGGTCGACAACCGCGTTCAGCCGCAGCACCTGCAGACGCTCCATGCGCTGGCCAACGCGCCGGGGCTCGACGAGGAGACGTTCACCGAGGTGGTCATCGCCGCCACCAAGTTCGCCGAGGAGGGTGCGCTTCCACTGGTCCAGGAGCTCGCCCGCCATCCCAGCGCCAAAGTCCGTGCGGACGTATCGATCAACCTGCGCTTCAACGCCGCCGAGAAGTTCAACGGCAAGCGCGAGCTCTTGATCCAATTGGCACAAGATTCTTCCCCGGAGGTGCGCAAAGGCGCCGTGAGCGCACTGTCGGCGTACGTCGACGAGCAGGGCATCTTGCAGTGGCTCGCGCAAATCGCAGATGCCGATGCAAACCCCGAGGTACAAGCCGAGAGCCTTTCGTCGCTGCAGTTCGGGCACCACCACGGCATGCTCGACTTCACCTTGGCGGTCTACGAGCGGCACTTGCAGAACCCGAGCACCGAGGTGCGAAGGCAGCTGCCGCAGTGCCTGAGTTTCATGCCGCCCGAGGCCGTGCAGCGCATTGGCGGCATCGTGCAGCGGCTGGCGCAAGATCCCGACGAGGGCGTGCGCGATGCGATGGCCTTCCAGTTCTGCAACCTCACGGAGATGCCGCAGCTGCTTCCCATCGCGCAGTACATGGCGCAGCACGATCCCTCGCTGGAGGTGCGCCGCCAGGCCCTTGGATCCATGTCGGGCCTGATGCGGCCGCAGCAGGCAGCAGCCTTCTACAGCCAGCTTTTCGCCCAGGCCAAAAGCGAAGACGATCTCTGGCCCATCGTGAACGGCCTGCGCGCCCACGCCGAACACGCCGAGGTCAAGCGACTGCTCACGCACATGGGCCAGCTCCCCTACCCCGACATCGCCGACGCCGCCCGCGAGGCCATGAGCTGAGCGCGCTGACGCGTTACTTCCGCTCCAGCGCCTTGCCCAGCCCCGCGCGCCGCTTCTGCGCAAGGTCCCAGGACGTGGAAAGCGAGCCGCCCGGCGACTTGGTCACGCGGTCGTACGCATCGCGCGCGAGATCCTCGAGCCCATAGAGCTCCGCGATGCGGCCAAGGACGAGGTAATCCTTCGGCTCCAGCACGTGGCTCTCCTGCTTATCGACCACGAGCTGCAACGTCTGCCGCGCCTCGTTGGCTCGCCCCGCATCCGCGTACAGCATGGCCAGCGTGTGCAGTGCATTCACGGTGTTGCCCCACGGCGTTTTCGTGCCTTGCAACACCACGTCGATGTCCGCCTGCTCGGTGGGCTTACCCTGAAATAGCCCGCTCCACGCAGCATTGTTGTAGACCAACTCGCTCGCCCGTCCCGCATCGAGCAGCTTTCGCCACGTCTTCCCCGCCTCGTCGAAATGGCCCGTGCGGTCCTCCAGCTGCGCCTTGAGCGCCAGCAGGTACGGATCACCGGGTGCACTCGCAAGCGCCTTCTTCAGCGCCGCGCGCAGCTCGTCGTGCCGATTCGTCAGGCTCAACACATCGAACCGCAGGTGAAGTGCCGTGGTCGACTTGGGGAACACCGCGAGCAACCGGCCCGACGCCTCCAGCGCACGCGCACCATCTTCCGCTCGAAGAGCGGCCAAGGTGAGCGCCTGGTCCACCGCGCGCTGCTGCTCGGGGTCCTTGACCCGATCGCGCGATTCCACCAAAAGGTTCACCAGCCGGCGCGCATCCGCGTGGCCTATGCACAAGCACCCCGTCGCCGCCCGAATGTCCCCGCCGCGACCCCACGCCCGTTGCATGAGCGGTGCATCCAGCTCGTCGGCGGCCGACACCGACGTGGCCATCTTCTTTCCAAGATCCAACCAGGGCTTTGCCTCGGCGTCCTTCAGTTCCTTGACCGCGTGCAGCGCGCCGGCGCAAACACCATACGCGACGTCGTCGGACACGGACAGGAGCCGATAGACGCCGCCCTCGCGCACGAGGGTGAAGGTCATCTTCCCCGTGCCCATCTCCGCGTGCACGATCTCGATCGGCCCTTTCGTCTCGCGCGTCAGCTTCCATGACGCGATCAGCACGTCGACCACCGAGTCCGCGGGGACGCCCTTCAATTGGCGAATGAACTCTCGCCGCAGACTCCATATTTGCCGCTCGGCCTCGGCCGCCGAGAGATCGCTCGCCTCCGCATAAAGCGGGCCGCTGCCCGTTCCCAAGACCACACGAAGCATGGCGAGCTTCACGAAGTCCTCGGGATTCTTGTCACTGAACGTCAGCGTCTCGTACTTCCGCGCTAGCCGCAGTTGCCTCGCGCTCTCCCGGTACGTCGCGGCCTCTTTGCCCGTCCGCGCGGCCGCTTCGTAGAGCGCTGCGGCCTCGGGATACCTTCGCAACATGTAAAGGTACGCCGCCGCCGATGCGAGCACTTGCGCGCGCGATTCGTCGTTCAACGCGACACGGACGACTTCGTCGATGGCAGCAGGAGCGCCTCGTGTCGCCGCCACGGCCACTGCGCGGTAATTGTGCGCGGCGCGTTCCGGGGGGCGCTTGCCGAGCCGTTGCAGGGCTTCATCGAAGCGTCCAAGTTGAAAAAGCACCTCGATGACGTTGTTCGAATAGTCGACCCCCGAGATATCCGTAATCTGCACGGGATCGATGGCATCGTACAACTCGAGCGCCCGGCGCAAGTCGGCCGCGTTGCGCGACTTGACCCCGTTCGCATCGCGTTCGAGCGCGATCGCCAAGTTGACCCTTGCCGTCACGTCTTTCGGGTCGAGTTCCATGGCCTTGCGGAATTCGGCCATGGCCCCCTCGCGATCGAAGCCGGCGACGAGCTGCCGCCCGACGGTATCGTGAAGGAGAATGAAGCCGAGTTGCCGATGGGTGACCGCCATATTCGGCCCGAGTTCGACGGCCTTTCGCGCTTCCCGGCGCGCGTCCTCCACCAAGCCTGCATCGAGAAGCGCCGACGCAAATCGTATGCGCCCCATCGGCGTGCCGAGCGAGCGCCGATACACATCCATGCCCTCGCGCAGCTTGCCCTCGGCCACGAGCTTCGCCCCCTCGTGCATGAAGCGCACGAGGGTGCTCGCTTGCTCGTCGAGAGAGCGCACACCTACGCGCAGGGCCTCGACCTCCTTGGCCTCGAGACGGGTCTTCGCGATCTCGAATCGAAACACGGCGGACAGCGAACCGTCTCGGTTCTGCGCGACCGTTCGCGAAAGCTTCGCGGGTCCCACGTCGATGGGTTCGAATTTGGGCTGCTCCGCCAGGACGAAACCCTTTGGCGGAACGACGTGGTAACGCACCTCGGACCGAAAGGCAGAGGGCAATCGTGCCGGCGTGCGGCGCGTCTCGGTCGACAAGAGGGACCTGGGCAAGGGCGAGAGCAGCGTGCTCGTGAGGAACATCACCGCGGCCTGGTCGAGATCGGTGACGACACGCGAAGCCTTGGGGACCTCCAGGCGAACGCGCAGTGGTTTTTCGAGCTCGGTCACCGCGCCGAAGTCCACCTTAGTGCCGGCGCTGGCGCCGTATTCTTGCGTCGTATAGCCATCCAACTGCGACTGAATCGAATCGCGCGAGCCCGAATACGACGCGCGAAGGATCGCCTCCTGGATACCGGCGGCGGTGGTCGTTTCCACCACGCGTCCCCCTTCGAAATCGGAAAAGTAAATCTCTCGTTCTTCGATGTAGGCATTGGCCGATGCGGGAAGCTCCGGCATGCGCGAGAGCGCCTCGGTCGCAGGAGCAACGATGAGCGCAAGCCGCCCTTGCTCGCCCGAGGGCAGGACACCCGCCGGGTAGTAACTGGCCGTCGGATCCATGTAGATGGGCTCTTTGCCGGCCACCATCACGATGGCATGATCGAACGACCCGAAGCCGGGAAGATCTTCCCGCACATCCTCGCCGGGGCCCGTGCGGACCAGGACCACGTGCGCATCGAGTCCGCTCGCGCGCAACAGGCCCGTGAGAAGCACCGCCTGGTCTTTGCAATCGCCATAACCACGCCGCAGCGTTTCGCTCGGTTTCGCCGGCTCGTACGAGGCGTCGCCCAGCTCGACGTCGGCGTAGCGCACGTGCGATCGCGCCCAGGCCAGAAGCTTCTGCGCCTTGGTTCGCGGTAAGTCAGCACTCGACACGACCGATTGCGCCGTGGCCGTGAGATCGGCGCCTTCGAGCGCGCGATTCACCGTGGCATCGTAGACACGGGCCACGTCTTGCCAGCTTTTGCCGGTGCTGAACGCCACCTCCGGCCACGGTGCCACCTCGGGCACCTGCAAGGGCTCCAGCGATTCGAGCGCGTCATATGGCCCGCCGGCAAACGTCAGCCGACGCCGGCCGTTCGTCTTCTCTTCCTTGAAGGAGACCTTGGCGTCCAACACACGGTGACGAAGGGGTAGGCTCTCGGGTGCGTCGATTACCAGCCGGGTCGCATCGACGGGCACCGGCCCGCCGAAGAAATAGGAGTGAACGATGCCCGCCGGCGAATACGGCTTCGTCGTCCTCCACACCACGCGCTCCTCCACCGTCGACCCGACTTCCAGGCCGGGCAAGGGAGCCCGCAGCACCCGCTTGTCCGACAGCACGCCGGGCGACGACTGGTCGACATTGCTCTCCACCAAGGATGCCGCCTCGACCGGATGCACGCCGCCCCGCGGATCCACCACGCGAACGCTCACCTCGGGGCGAGCCATGTACCAAGGTTGCCACTCCGCTTCGAAGTCGCTCGCCTCGTCGAGACCGTCCGCGGTGAGCACGCGGTAGCGGTGGACCTTCGTCCTCGTGTAGTTGCCCGCCGCGTCGAACACGTATTCGTTCGAGAGCTCGAGCACGCGAATCGGCGGCTCGTCGTCCGAGGCCTGGCGTGAGACCGCCGGCGCCGGAGCAGGCGCCTTCGCCGGCGTAGCCGTTTGGCAGGCCGCCGGCAGCACAGTCAACGAAATCAGCGCAAACAACGCGAACGTACGAACAGCGAGCGATTTCATGTCGGAGTGGCCCCCACGGTAGGTTCGGCCCACTCCGACCTGAAGTTGCGTCAAAAAACGTCGGCTACGTCACGTGCACGTCGGCGTCGATGTGGTGCCCCTTCGTTTCCCGGATGAAGAGCCCCCCGACGATGAGCGTCACGATGCATACGCCGATGGGGTACAGAAGCCCCGTGTAAATCGCACCGCTGCCGAAGGTATTCTTCGCCCAATCCGTCGCGGTCACCCAGGTGGCGATGAGCGGGAGGAACCCGCCGAACCAGCCATTGCCGAGGTGGTAGGGCAAGGACATCGACGTATATCGAATCTTCGTCGGGAACAACTCGACCAAGAACGCGGCAATCGGCCCGTAGACCAGGCAGACGTAGACCATCTGCAGCGAGAGCAAGATCACCATGGCCACGTAATTGATCTGCGCCGGGTCGGCCTTGGGCAACCCATCCGGATTGGAGAAATACTTCAGCCCCGCGAAGATGGGATAATAGGTCAGAGCGCCGAATAGGCACCCGGCCAGAATGAGCTTCTTGCGCCCGATTTTGTCGGAGAGGCGCCCGAATACGATGAAGAGCGGCGTGGTGATGGCCAGTGCAATCGACACCAGCGTATACGCCGTTTTCCAATCGATCTTCAGCGTCGCCTGCAAAAACGTCAGCGCATAAAACTGACCCGTATACCAAACGACGCCTTGTCCGGCCGTCGCTCCGAACAATGCAATGAGCACGTATTTCAAATTGACCGGATTGGTAAAGCTCTCCTTGAGGGGATTCTTGGAGACTTTACCGGCGGCCTTCATCTTCTTGAAAAGCGGCGATTCACTCATCTTGAGGCGCACGTAAAGCGACACCGCGAGGAGCAAGAACGAAATCAGAAAGGGAACGCGCCAGCCCCAATCTTTGAAAGCCGCCTCGCCCACCGTGGTGCGTGTGAGGCCGATGACGCCCATGCTGACGAAGAAGCCGAGCGTGGCCGTCGTCTGGATGAAGCTCGTATAGAAGCCGCGTTGGTCGTCGGGCACGTGCTCGGCCACGTAGGTCGCAGCACCGCCGTATTCGCCACCGAGCGCGAGGCCTTGGAGCAAGCGCAAGAAGACGAGAAGACCGGTCGCGACGAGCCCCATGCTCGCGTACGTCGGAAGCAACCCGATGAGCGCCGTCCCCAAACCCATCGTTGCCATGGTGATGAGGAATGTGTACTTGCGCCCGACAAGGTCCCCGACGTGGCCAAATACCAGCGCACCCAGCGGGCGCACGCCAAATCCGGCGCCAAATGTCGCAAGACTGGCGAGCAAGGCTGCGGTGTCATTTCCCTTTGGAAAGAACAACCCGCCAAAGAAAACGGCCAAGCTTCCGTACAGATAGAAGTCATACCATTCGAACAACGTACCGAGAGACGCCGCGAAGATGACGCGACGAAGCGTCGATGCGTCGGCCAACGGCTCTCCCGTTGCACCCGGATCGCTGGCACTCACTGCTGAAATAGCATCCTTCATGCCCACACTCTCGATCATGTTCGGCCCCCTCGTTGGCCCCCTGCCCGCGCACATCGCGGATATTGCCGCAGAGTATAAGCGGGAACAGCTTGCAATGGTGCGCTGTCATTATCGACATGGTGGTCCTTGACCCCCGTTTCGAGGATCTGCGAACATTTGACTGAAAATGACCAGTGTTCCGCCCGATGACGAAGAGAAAACGCGAGTCGGAAAGGCTCCACTGGATCTTGTCTTGGGCAATTCTGCGCGCGATCGCGCGTACCTCATCGTGCTCGCGGGCGATGCCGTCGGCTCGATGTACCGTCTCGAGGACGGGGAAACACTGATCGGCCGCACCTCATCGGCAAAAATTCGTCTGACCGACGATGGCATTTCCCGGCGCCACGCCCGCATCGTCCAAAATGGCACGGAGGTGTTCATCGAGGACCTGCAGAGCGCCAACGGCACCGCCGTGAACGACGAGAAGCTGTCGATTTCGCGGGAGCTGCACGACGGGGACAAAATCCGCATCGGCTCGGCCACGATCCTCAAGTTCACCTACCACGACGATCTCGAGGAGAGCTTTCAGCAGAAGATGTACGAGGCGGCCCTGCGCGATGGGCTGACCAAGGCGTTCAACAAAAAGCATTTTCTCGACCGACTCGAGAGCGAGCTGGCCTACGCCAAGCGCCACCGCCAGCCCCTTTCGCTGGTGATGCTGGACGTCGATCATTTCAAGAACATCAATGACACGCACGGGCACCTCGCAGGCGATTACGTGCTGGTCCGCCTGGCCAAGTTGGCCATGGCCCAAGTGCGCACGGAGGACGTGTTCGCGCGCTACGGCGGCGAGGAGTTCGGCGTCATCTGCCGCGGGGTCGACGCATCGAAGATATCCATCTTCGCCGAGCGGCTGCGGCAGATGGTGGAAACGTCGCCGTTCGAATACGAAGAGACGCCCATCGCGCTGACCATCAGTGTGGGCGTCGCCACCTACCCCAATGTCGAGGCCGAGCAGGTCGAGCAGCTCATTTCGGCGGCCGACGAAGCGCTCTATGCCGCCAAACGCAGCGGACGCAACCGCGTGAAAGTGGCCGGAGACGCGGCGACTTGACCTGACCTCGTTTTGAGACCAAAAGGCTGACGTGTCGCGCGTCGCCAAGTTTGCCTGGGGCCTGTTGGCTTACAATCTGCTGGTCATCGCCTGGGGCGCCTACGTGCGCGCCAGCGGCTCGGGCGCAGGCTGCGGGGCACACTGGCCGCTTTGCAACGGCGAAGTGCTGCCGCGTGCGCCTGGTGTGGAGATGCTCGTGGAGCTGTCGCACCGCATCACCAGCGGGCTCGCCCTGGTGGGCGGCCTTGCGCTCGCCATTGCGGCACATCGTTCTCAGCCGCGCGGGTCCTTGGTCCGGCGTGGCGCGTGGACGGCGTTCGGCTTCGTCTGCGCCGAGGCGCTCATCGGCGCCGCGCTCGTGTTGTTCGAGCTGGTCGCGCACGACAAGTCGATGAAGCGCGGCCTGTCGATGGCGCTGCATCTGACGAACACGTTCTTCTTGCTCGCGGCCCTCGCGCTCACGGCCTTCTGGGCCTCGGGCGGCAGCCGCGTTTCGCTGCGCCGGCAGGGCGCACTGCCGTGGGTCTTCGGCGTGGCCATCGCGGGCATGCTGCTCCTCGGTGCGAGCGGTGCGGTCACCGCGCTGGGTGACACGCTCTTTCCCGTGCACACGCTCTCCGAGGGCCTCGCCGCGGATCTCTCGCACGGCGCGCACCTTTTCGTGCGCCTGCGCGTGCTGCACCCGGTCATCGCCACGGCGGTGGCCGCCCTCGTGCTCGCGGCATCGACCTTCGCGCGCATCCTGCGTCCTTCGCCGCAAGTGCGTTCCCTTGCGCGCTCCGTCTCGATGTTGGTCCTGGCGCAGATGGTCGCCGGGGTGGTGAACGTGACCTTGCTCGCCCCCGTGCCGATGCAGCTCGTGCACCTGCTCCTGGCCGACGCCGTGTGGATCGCCCTCGTCCTACTGACCGCGAGCGCCTTGCGCGCCCCCGACCCGAGCGAAGCCAAGAACGCGTCGCTGGTCGCTCCGACCGCGGTGCCGTCCTAAGGAAGGCCCTCAGGGCGTACTCGTCGCACGAGGGCTCATACTCGTTCATTTACCCTAGCCACGAAGCTGCGAACGCAGGTCGCGAAGCCTGGCTGATCGAGGCAATGCGTGCTCGCTCCGTCTCCTCGGAAGCAAAGTGACGGACACCCTTGGCAGGAACTCGAGAAATACGTCACGGACGTTGATCTCGACGGCGTGAAGATCCGCGTACTCAGCCTCGAAGGCCTGCTCCTGACGAAGGAAGGCATGCGCGAGCGTGATCGTGCGGACGCTCGGGTGCTTCGCCAGGTACTCGGCAAACCGCAGCAGTAAGACTCCTGTTACTGAGGCGGGCGGCCTTTGGCCACGTCATCCTCGGCAACCTCCGCAAGGCCCGCGAGATCGCGCAGCGGCAGGGGATGCAGCGGCGGGCGCGGGGTGATGGGAAGCTCGGCGGAGCCGCCGTGTTGCCGCAGAAGGTGAGCACACAAGGCGACGCACGACTTGCCTTGGCACCACCCCGTGCCGAAGCCCGTGTAGCGTTTCAGCGATTCGAGGTCGTCGTGGCCGCGCTCGATGGCTTGTTCCAGCTCGTGGAGCGTGACGTCTTCACAGCGGCATACGAGAATTTTGCCCATCGCAGCGCGGTCACCATGCGCTCATTCGCGCTGAAATTCAATCCTGTTACCTCGGCGGCTTCACCGCCAGGTATACCGTGCTCCAGAGTTGCACCGCGTTCGACTCGTCGACACCCGGGATGACGAAGGGCGCATACTCGATGGCGCCGTTCTTGGCGGCAAAGGACCAGAGCTCCCCGGTCGTGCCCCGCCGCACCGCAATGGCCGCCCACAAGGCCGCCTCCGCGGCGCGCAGCTTCTCTTTGGTCGGCGCACCGAGATCGGCCCGCGCAAGCTGACGCCGGAGGCCTGCGGCCAGCATGGCCTGCTGCCACGACCAGATCACCGTGCCGTGGTAGTCGCGCGGCGTGAAGATCGCCTGCAGCGCCGGATCCGTGGCCAGCGCGGCGTTCGCCACGACGACGCCCACCGGCGTGAGGAGGCCCGCCGGGAAAGGCCGCAGCAGATCGTCGGCCGCCGACTCCAGGTACTCCGCCGAGGGATCGGTGAAGAAGAACATGAACGACGAATCGGAGTGCATGACCTCCACCGGCTTGCCATCCGCACCGAGCGACAGCGCGTAGTAGGTGACGTCGCCCTTCACCGAGTCGGTGGGTGCCTTGGGATCGATCTGCGCGAGGCGCGCGTAGTCGTCGACGCGCTGCTTCGCGTTCGCCGCGGGCAGCGTCACCTTGAAGTACTTCTCCACGCCCTTCCAGGCTACGCCGAGCTGTTCGGCCTTGGCCGCCGCCGCCGCGTCGGCGATCTCCGGGCGCGCGTACAGCTTCTTCGCCGCCGCCAGCGCCGCCGGAACCAGCGCAGCGTTCACGTCGAAGGCAAATCGGCCGAGCCCGAGCCCGTTGTCGGAGTCCCGCCAATTGCCCACGTTGTTCTTCTGCCCATTCACGGTGTCGCGGATCTTCACCAACGTGGTCGCCGACGGCTGATCGGCGTAGGGCTGCGCGTGCTGCAGCACCAGCGCGAGATTTCGCTTCAGCGCCTCTGCGTACGTCGCACCCGACGGTGTTCTCTTGCTCAGAAACGCAGCGGCCCGCGCGGAACCCTCTGGGGTATCGAAGTAGGCCGCGGCGATGGGCGCAAGCTCGAAGTCGTCGTCGATCATCTTGTAGTCGAGAAGCGGCTGCTCCAGATCGGCCGGGCGCGGCGTCGCCGTCACGTTGGTCAGGGCGGCATAGTCGCCAATTGCCTCCTCGTGCGCGACGTCCCCGGACTCGGCGCCCGCTGTTCCGAGCCGATCCAGCACCGAGCCGATGCCCGACTCGATGAGCGGCGCCTGCAGGACGGGCATCAACATGCCCAGCGAGAGCATCGTGTCGCGCCCGAAGTACGTGAGGAAGCGCCACGAGCCGGCCATGAATTTCTCCTTGTAGGCCAGGAACGAAAGCGCCTGCAGCGCGCGCGGGTTGTCGCGTTTCGCGGTCTCTTCGTCCTTCACCAGCTCCGAGTGCGCGTACGGAGTGACGGGCGCGTCGTCGGCCAGCGCGGTCGCGAAGATGCGGATCTCGCCGTGCGCCCCCGCAGCGAAGGTGACGTCGCTGCCCTGCATCGTGATGGTCGTTCCATCCTCGGGCACGATGCTCAGCTCGACGTGGTGCCTTCCGTCGGTCATCGTGCGGCGCAGCAGCAAGCTCGGAGAGCTGGTGGAGCCGGGTGGCGGCGTCGTGCTCATCTCCGGGATCATGCCCACCGGAATGGGCTCCTTGAATTTCAGGTTGTTGTACCCGTAGTCGCGCAGCGAGCGCACATTGCCGAGCACCGAGCCATGCACCTTGAGCGACGTCGCATTGCTTCGCAGGTGCGCCGAGAGCCCGCGCATCCCATCGCCGCGCTTCACGCAACCGAGCTTGCTGTCACCCGTCACACCGAACTGCGCGGGTGAGGCGACGTCCTCGAACCAAATGCCCGCCCCTTGGTTGCTCGCGGGAAACGCGAACAAGAGCCGCAGCGAGCGGCCCGCCCGCGCGAGCATGTGCGCCGCCATCGGGCCTTGCCGATAGAAATGGTTTTCGATGGCCGTCTCGCCATCGCCATCGGTCTCCTGAAACTGGAGCACCTCCGCGGCATCGCACGCGTTCTCCGGCGCCTCGTTCGGGGGTGCTTGGGCATCGTCCGACGAACAGCCCGCCAGCAGCAGCAAACCAGCGAACTCGAGGGGAAAAATCAGTCGATTTCGGGCCATCGGGTATCCCTCCTTTTAAGGAAGTGGCCAGACTACCCCGCTCTACCCGAGACCACACGTGATCTCCCGCATCCCACTCCGTGCCCGCCTGCGAGGGGCATCTTTCACAGCCTCTTGCCTCGATGCCGCACCTCGACTAGTAACGGCCCCCCGCCATGTACCTCGTTATTTCCAAGAAGCCGCGCAAGACCAACCGCACGAAGAGCAAGCGCTACCGCGCCAAGCTCAAGTCGAAGAACGCCGGCCGCCGGTCGCGCCTGAATCGTCCCTGATTTTTGGCCTGATTTTTTGGCCTGATTTTCCGGGTCTGATTCGTTCTTCCTAGACGTACTTCAAGCTCGAGCGAGGCCCCGCCTTGCATCGAGCTGTTCGTCTTTAAGGCGTCTGCGCGGTCTCGGAAGAATCGGGTCGAACCGCCAAGACGCCAAGGACGCCAAGTTTTGATTGGCGTGCGCGCAGGAGCCGTGCTCCTACACACAAGATCCTTGGCGTCTTGGCGGTTCGCTCAACCAGCGTGAACCCGACTAGAGGATCGTGCGCAGGTAGCTCTCGGCGCCGCGCGATTGGGTCCACTGGCGGGAGTACCCGAGGGACACCTCTTCGAAGCGCACCCCGTCGAGGTAGCGCGTGGTTCGCACGTGAAGATGCCCGGTGACGACGACGCGGGCGCGGAAGCGTTGGTGCCAATCGTGCGTGCGGCGCGTACCGCACCAGATGGAGAAGCGCGGGATGGCCGGGAGCCATGCGTGCTCGGCGCGCAGCGGAAAGTGATTCACCAGCACCGTCGGCAGCGACGAATCAATCGACGTGAAGCGCTCCTCGGTGGCGGCGCAGCGTGCGGCGCACCAGGCATCGCGTGTGGGGTACGGGTACGGGTCGAGCAGGAACTCGTCGGCGCATACCAAATCGTGCTCCTTGGCCCACTCCAAGGCGTCCGCCCGCGTCACGTGGTCCGGGCGGAACGAGTAGTCGTACAGCGTAAAGAGCGGCGCGACGATGCACGGCCCCTCCGGGCTGCCCTCCCACACCGGGTAAGGATCCTCCGGCGAGCTCACGTCGTACGCGCGGCAGATGTCGATCAGGCGGCGGTATTTGAGCTCGCCGCGGAGCTCGGGCGCCTTCGGGGTCGTCCATAGCTCGTGGTTGCCAGGGACCCACAGCAGGCGCGCAAACTTCTTGCCCAGCGTCTCGAACGTCCAGGCGAGGTGCTCCTCCGTCTCACCGATGTCCCCCGCGAGAATCAGCCAGTCGTTCTTGTGGTCCGCAATCTGCGCGATGGAATCGCGGTTCGTGCGGTCGGCTACGTGCAGATCACTCAGGGCCAGAAGATGCATGATGCTTGGGTGAGACGGACCTTGGAGTCAAATGCTTGTATCGACAAGCAAACGCTGGAAAGTCCTTGGGTTATCCACCCTTGCGGAGCTCGGTCAGCACCAGCTTGGCAATGGACTTCAGTGTCTCGAACACACCCGCCCCCGTGCGCGCGACCGCTTCGAACTCGGGCACGTTGGTGGGGTTCAGCATCTGGCGGAGTTCCTCCACCGAGGCGATGTTGGGAAGGTCACGCTTGTTGTACTGAATGACGTACGGCAGCTTGTCGAGCGAATAGCCTTGCTCGGCGAGGTTGGTCCGGAGGTTCTCCACGGACTCCAGGTTGGCCTCGGTACGCTCGATCTGCGAGTCCGCCACGAAGATGACGCCGTCGACCCCCTTGAGGATCAACTTGCGCGACGCATCGTAGAAGACCTGCCCGGGCACCGTGTAGAGGTGGAACCGGGTCTTGAAGCCTCGAATCTCCCCCAAGGCCAGCGGCAAGAAGTCGAAGAAGAGCGTTCGCTCCGTCTCGGTGGCGAGGCTGATCATCTTGCCCTTCGCTTCCGGGTTGGTGCGCTCGTAGATGTACTGAAGGTTCGTCGTCTTTCCGCAGAGCCCGGGACCGTAGTAGACCAACTTGCAGTTGATCTCCCGAGCCATGTAATTGATGAAGCTCATCGTGTCTGGCCCTCGTACCCCTCCGAGTTCCGCCTCGCCTTCACCAGGTCGCGCTGCTCTTCTTGCTCAGTCGTTGAAGAGGTTGTCGATATCTTCATCGGTGATCTCGGCAAAAGGTGAATCGGCGCCCGGCTCCTGAACCTTCTTCAGGAGGGACTCGAAGATGTGATTGAGCTCCTCGCTTGCCTTCTTCACCCTCAAGCGAACCAGGCCGAGGCTCGATCGTGAGTCGAAAATGACGACCAAGATGACGCGGTTGCCGACGAGCTGAATGTGAATGTTCGCCTTCTCACCCTCGTGGAACTGGGTGGCGAACTCCTGCTCTTTGAGCAGTTTGGCCATGCCCCCCGTGGCGGCGATGTTGCCAGCGGTGAGCGAGGCCAGGCTCGTCGTGTCGACGTTGTCGATATCGCCGCTTGCGGCGATCAGTTGGCCGTTCTTATCGACGATGAAGACGACCTTGGCGTTCGCGTCGCGAACCAAGCGATCGACCACCGCTTGGATCTGATTGAACTCCTCTTCGTACATCACCATCTGCGGGTTGACCATTAGGAGCCTCGGCTGACAGAATGCCTACTTCGAAAAACGGGACCAAATTTTGGGAACGCGGACTTAAAATCGCACGGGAACGAGACCAAAAACGAGACTAGCTGCGCGTAGATACTCTCGATCCGCCCGAGCGACCACCCCCGTCTTACCTGAATGCCATGAATCCATCGATTCAGGGGCTTCACGTGCGCAACCTGCCTGCCAGGACTGCCAGGACTGCCAGGCTTGAGGGAGTGGGCCGGCGAAACGTTGGTTCGCCTCCAGAGCCGGAGACGCCGCCCAGTGTGGCACACGGCGCATGCCTCGGTTCTATCCGATCGCCTCAGCCCGCGTCCACGCCGTTCTGGCCACGCTGGACGCGAAGCCCGCGACGGCCTCATATATAACCTGCAGCCCCCACCGCAGGCCCGCCACCGGGATGCGCTCGTTGTGTCCATGATACATACGGGAAAAGACGACATCCTTGTGTGCTGGATCGAAGCGAACAGGGGCGAAACCGTAACACGTCGAGCCTAGTCGGGCATAAGCTTTGGCATCCGTGAACCCCGGGATGACGAAGGGGATCGGAACCGCCTCGGGCGCGTGGCGCCGGATCGTTTTACCGAGGTGGTCAAAAAGTGGGCTGATGGATGTCGTTTCCACGGGCGGAAGCGATCTCAACACTTCCAAGGTCGCATCTTTCCCGAGGACGGAGCGCAGCTCATCCAGAAAAGCGGCCTCGCTCTGACCGGGCAGGAGGCGCCCGTCGATGTCGACGGAAGCGCGCCCCGGAATGACGTTCACCTTGGAGCCCGCTCGAACGATGGTGGGGGTGGCGGTGTTCGAGAGGAGCGCCCCGAAGGTCCGCCGCTGATCGGGGTCTGCCACCAAGTGATCGAGGATGGCGCCCGCCACCGCCGGCACGGCGAGCAGCGAGAGCGCGCCGCGCTGAGGAAGCGGAAGCCGCTCCGCGAGCGCACGCAAAAACGAGGTGACGGCCGGCGTCGGATGCATCGGCAGGCGCGTGTGCGCGAGCTTGGCGATGGCCTCGGCCATGCGCACGACGGCGCTGTTCGGATCGGGCAAGGAGCCATGGCCTGGGTTGCCCTCGAAGGTGGCGCGCACCCAGCAGACGCCCTTTTCGGCGACTTGAATCGGGTAGAAGGTGCGCCCGAACAAGTGCAGCGAGAAGCCGCCCACCTCGCCGAGCGTGTACTCTGCACGGACTTCGTCGGGGTGCTCGTCCACGAGAAAGAGGCTACCGTCGGCGCATCCCGCCTCTTCGTCGGCGACCGCCGCGAAGATGACGTCGCGATCGAGCTTGCCATGCTGGTGTTGCGCACCTCGCGCGAGCAGGGAGAGCACGCACGCACTCATCGCGGCCATGTGCTTCATGTCGATGGCGCCGCGCCCCCAGAGATAGCCGTCGTGGATTTCACCCGCGAACGGCGGATGCTCCCAGCGCGAGGCATCGGCCTCCACGACATCGAGGTGCGCATTGAGAAGGATGGGCGGCTTCTCGCCGGTGCCCTTCACGCGGGCCACGAGGCACGAACGTCCCTTGGTACGCGTAAAGAGGCGCGGCTCGACGTTGGACTCGCGCAGAAAGTCCGCGAGGAGCTCGGCCGCGGGTGTCTCACCGCCGTCGCCTTCCTCGCCGGTACCGCGATTCACCGTCGGGATGCGCAGCAGCGATGCAAGCAAGGCCACGCAGCGATCGCCTTCCGCGTTCCAGTCAATGTCCATGGGGTTTAGGGTTTAGGGTCGAGGGTTTAGGATTGGAGCCGGCTCTCCTACCCTAAACCCTAGACCCTGACCCCTAAACCCTTGAATACGCTTTCCGTGTCGATGTTCGACGAAGACCTGCTCGTGCTCGGTGCCTTTCAGCGACGCACCGACGCGAACCTGCGCTGCGTTCGGCGCACGTCGGGGGGTGCCGCGGTCGAGGTCGGGGCCGGCACGCTTCACGTGCTGCTCACGCTCGCGCATCCGGCGGCGCTCGTTCCGTGCGATGCACTGCGCTTGGTGAATCGCTACGTGCGGCCGCTGCTTGCTGCGCTGACGACCCTCGGGAAAAAGGCGAACTACTTCGGGCGCGATTGGATCAGCATGGCCAAACGGCCGGTTGCGCACGTGGGCTTCGCGCACGAAGCGAGCACGGGACGCGCCGCCTTCGAAGCCTTCGTCGCCGTCTCGACACCGTTCGCGACGGGAGCACGCGCATCGCGCTCCTCGTTTCAAGACAAGGCCCCCGCGACGCTCGAAGAGGTGCACGCTCGCCCCATCGAGCTGGTCGCACTCGCCCGCGCGATCGAGCGCGCGTACGCCGAGGCCTACGGCGACGCGCTCGCGATCCTTCCGCGCACCGCACCACGCTGGGAGCCGGCACCGCTCGATCCTCCGTGGACCGCGATCGCCGAAGAGGCCATCGGCGAAATCGGCGCGGGCCCCGATGCGCAGGGCACCTTCCGCATCGGCGGCGACTTTCTCGCCTCGCGCGATGCCGTGGAGAACCTCGAGCGCGCGCTCGCCGAGCAATGCGCAACGCGGCCCATCACGATGGACGTCGTCCAGCAATGCGTCGAGTCGGCCTTCATGGTGCCCGACGTCGCCCTCGTCGGCGTGCGCTCCCCCACCACCCTCGCCGAAGTCATCGCAGCAGCATTGCGTTAGGGCTGTCTCCCCTCTTCCCCCGTGCCCGTGCCCGTGCCCGTGCCCGTGCCCGCTCATCGGCTAGGGCCGCGAGCCAGGTCCCTGGCTCTTCGGGCACGGGCACGGGCACGGGCACGGGCACGGGCACGGGCACGGGGGAAGAGGGGCAGCAGAGCATCCATTGCGTTCGCCGTCAGGCGATACACATTGCCAACCATGTCGAACCTGGCGCCGTTGTCCGCGTATTCGTCACTCTTCATTCGCCAACGGCGCGAGCTGGCGGAGTTCTTCGGCTACGAGTCACGCAACAAGTACGAGATCCTCACCACCGAAGGGCAGCCCATCCTGTATGCGGCCGAGCAGGGAAAAAGCATCGGCGCGATGTTGCTGCGTCAGTTCCTCGGCCACTGGCGCTCGTTCGAGCTCCACGTCTTCGACATGTACCGCAACCCCATCATGCGGGCGGTGCATCCGTTTCGCTTCTTCTTCCAGCGCCTCGAGGTGTACGACGCCGCGAACCGCTACATCGGCGCCATGCAACAGCGCTTTGCGTTTTTCAGCAAACGCTTCGACGTGGTCGATGCATCCGGCCAAGTGCTGTTCAGCGTGAGCTCCCCCTTTTGGCGTGTGTGGACGTTCCCCTTCGAGCGCGCGGGCCGGCAGGTCGCGGTCATCGCCAAAAAGTGGGGCGGTGTCTTGCGTGAGCTGTTCACCGATGCCGACACCTTTCGCATCGATTACGGCGCCGAACTAACCCCCGACGAACGCGCCCTCTTACTCGCCGCGGGGCTTTTCATCGATCTTCAATATTTCGAGCAGAACGCCGAAGATCGAACGAATCGATAATCGCCAATCACAAACGGTCCTTGACACATTCATCTTTCCGCATCATCAGGGGAAGGATGATTTCCCGATTGGCGTGGCGCCTATTTCCATATATCGCCGGTTCGGCTGTCGCGGTGCTGGCAGGTGCATTGCCGGCGTGTTCTGCGTCGCAAAATGGTATCGATACCATCGAGGAAAAAGACGGCATTTCGACGCCGTTATCCGAATCCGATCCGACAGGAACGCTGGCCGCCTCCGACAAAGGTCCGGTGGGTTGGGACACGTTTCGTCGGTTGGATTTGTTGCCCTATCTAAATGCCGGTGCAGACTCGCGCCAATTTTCGAGTTTTGCGCGCGACGGAAGCAACAATGATGGATTCTCTGGTCAATATTCGTGTTTGCGCACGGGTTCGACGGGCTGCGTCATTGCCGAAGAACGCGGTGCGGGCGAAATCGAATCCATTTGGTTCACGCGCGACGAAGGCAACGTCGCCGCAACGGGGC
The DNA here is from genome assembly GCA_037157775.1 of Sorangiineae bacterium MSr12523. Classification (NCBI taxonomy): domain Bacteria; kingdom Pseudomonadati; phylum Myxococcota; class Myxococcia; order Myxococcales; family Pendulisporaceae; genus Pendulispora; species Pendulispora brunnea. The sequence continues at coordinate 41,761 of CP089982.1, read as the reverse complement.
GGATCACCATCGAGCTGGATGGCCGCACGGTGCTCGCAGCCTCGCTGCAGGACGTGGTGAACGGCGCACTGGGTGCGCCCTTCGTCTTTCCTCTGGTGGCCAATGCGGATCAGACCTCGGGAGGCGTGTACATCAAGGTGCCGATGCCCTACCGCGACTCGATGCGGGTCACGGTGCAGAACAATCCGATCTTTTACCACGTCGGCTACCGCCACTTCGTCGATGCCACCGGCGTGAACACGTTCGATCCCGCCGATCGCGCGGAGGACGTGCTGGCCACCTTGCGTGCATCGGGCACGCGCGATCCGAAGCCCCCCGTGAGCAATGCGCTCACCTCGTCGGGCGGTGTTCCTTTGCCGGCGGGTCAGAACAGTTTGGTCACCAACGTCACCGGGCCGGGTTCCATCCGCGCGCTGCGCCTGCGCGTGCCGGATGCCGCCGCCACGGACGACGTGCTGAAGAACGTGCGCCTCAAGATCGCCTTCGACAACGTGACCACCGTGGATGCGCCCATCGGGGAGTTCTTCGGCTCGGGCGCCGGAGAATACGCGGTGCGCGCGCTCTTTTTCGCCATGGATAACGCGGCGGGCGGTTGGTACTCGACGTGGTGGCCCATGCCGTACCGGAACACGGCCACCATCAGCCTGGAGAACCGCACCACGCACGACATCAATGGCGTGACGTGGGAGGTCACGACGGCCTTCGATCAACAGTGGACCAATGCGCTCGCGCCAGGCGGCAGCGCAGGCTACTTCACCGCGCTCGCACGCCGCGGAAATACCTTGAACGGCGAGGACTGGGCCATCGCCAGCACCGTCGGACGCGGCAAATTCGTGGGCGTCTCCGAAACGAAGGAAGGCCCCAACTCTCGCCTCTATTTGGAAGGCGACGAGCGCGTGTACGTCGACGGGCAGGACTCGCCGCAGTGGCACGGCACCGGCACCGAGGACTTCTACGAGTCGGGCTGGTACTTCAACCGCGGTGTGTTCAGCAATTGGGCCAACGGCCTGACGGCGATGGAACAGGGCAACAATGGCTGCGCCGAGCGGTGCGATACGATGTACCGCCTGCTGCTGACCGACGCGGTCACCTACCACTCCGCGCTGCATTTCAGCATCGAGCACGGCCCGCAAGACGACATCGCCGCGGTGTACGGCTCGACGCCGTTCATGTACACGCAGCGTGGCACGTACTCGACCTCGCGCACGGATGCCATCGACGTGGGCGATCCAAAGAGCCGCAGCGCGCACGGGTACGCCGAGACGGGTGCGGCCAACCAGTACGACGTGGTGTCGGGCTACGAAGGCGATTTCGACAACGTGTCCATCCGCGACCAGGTGCGCTCCACGTCGGCGTCGCTGTCGTTCCGCGTCGCGCTCGATCCGGCGAATGATGGCGTGCTTTTGCGCCGTACCAGCGATCAGCAGCAGGCGTACCAGTCGGCGCAGGTGCTCGTGGACGGCGTCGCCGCGGGCACGTGGATCGAGCCGCTGGGCAATGGAACCTCGCGCTGGCTCGACGACGTGTTCCGGCTTCCTGCATCCGCCACGCGCAACCGCTCGCAGGTGACCATCACCTTGCAGCCCACGGCGGGATCGCCGGCCTTCTCGGCATCGCGCTACGTGGTGGACAACCTGGTTGCCCCATTCGCCGACACGGCGGCCCCCGCCGCGGTGGACGGACTCGCGGTGAACGGAGTCACCCACGCGCTGCGCCTCTCGTGGAACGAGCCAGCCGACAACGTCGGCGTGGCGGAGTACCGCATCTACGCGGCCACGACGTCGAACGTGCCCATCGACCCGAGCGCGCTGGTCGGCGTCTCACGCTTTCCCTCGTTTGCCCACGGCCCGCTTCGCGCCCGTGAGACGCGTTACTACCGCGTCGTCGCCGTCGACGGAGCCGGCAACGCAAGCCCGGCGTCCGGCGTCATCTCCGGCACCACCGTTCTTCCCATCCGGAGCGACTTCAATGGCGACGACCGCGACGACATCGCAACGTTCACGCGCGGCGATGCAGGCGACGTCTACGCCGCGCTCTCCAATGGGACGAGCTTCGTCGGCGACGGCGTCAAATGGCACGACTTTTTCGCCACCGGCACGGAGATCCCGTTGACGGGCGACTTCAACGGCGATGGCAAAACGGACATCGTGACCTTCACCCGCGGGGACGCGGCCGACGTCTACGTCGCGCTCTCGGATGGCAATGGCTTCGTGGGGCGCAGCGTCAAATGGAACGACTACTTCGCGGTCGGCACGGAGATCCCCGCGGTGGGCGACTTCAACGGCGATGGTTTGGACGACATCGTGACCTTCACGCGCGGGGACGCGGGCGACGTCTACGTCGCGCTCTCGAATGGGAGCGCCTTCATTGGCAATGGCATCAAATGGCACGACCGCTTTGCCATTGGCACCGAGTGGCCGGCCGTGGGTGACTTCGACGGCGATGGTCGCGACGACATCGTCACCTTCTTGCGCGGAGACGCAGCCGACGTGTATGTCGCGCTCTCCAACGGCGGCGCCTTCCTTGGGGATGGCTCCAAGTGGCACGAACACTTCTGCCTCGGCAACGAGATGCCCGCGGTGGGCGATTTCGACGGCGACGGTCGGGATGACATCGTGACCTTCACCCGCGGCACCTCGGCAGACGTGTACGTGTCGCTCTCGAACGGGACACGCTTCGTACAAGATGGTTGGAAATGGCACGACAACTTCGCAGCCGGCAGCGAAATCCCCGGCGTCGGTGACTTCGACGGCGATGGCCGTGCCGATATCGTGACCTTCACCCGCGGCACTGCGGCTGACGTGTTCGTGTCCCTCTCGAACGGTAGCGCGTTCGTGGGCAATGCCAACAAATGGCACGATCACTTTGCGACCGGCACCGAGTGGCCGCAACCGAGTGCCCTCTCCCCACTCTAGTTCCGTATAGTGCGGCGCCCGAAAGGGCAGGTGACCATGAGCCACCGGAATACCATTCGCCGCGCCGCACTGCGCAGCCTCATCACCACCACGAGCCTCCTCGCGATCGCGTGTTCGAGCGCGCCCTCCAGCGAGGAGGCCTCGTCACAATCGAGCGCTGTCCACGCCGATTTCGGGAGCCTCGCACCGAAGCCGCCGCTCGGTTGGAACAGTTGGAACAAGTACGGCTGCGACATCAACGAGGCGAAGATCAAGGCGGCGGCCGATGCCCTGGTCTCCTCGGGGATGAAGGACGCGGGCTACCAATACGTGAACATCGACGATTGCTGGGCCGAGTTGAACCGCGATGCCAGCGGCAACCTCGTTCCACATCGCACACGGTTTCCCGGCGGCATCAAGGCGCTCGCGGACTACGTGCACGGCAAAGGCCTCAAGCTCGGCATCTACACCAGCGCGGGCAGCCAAACCTGTGCGCGCACCATGCCCGGCGCGTTGGGGCACGAGCAACAAGACGCGAACAGCTTCGCGTCGTGGGGCGTCGACTACCTCAAATACGACAACTGCAACCACGACGGCACGCCCGCGAAGCAGCGCTACCAAGCCATGGGAACCGCGCTCGCGCAATCGGGCCGCAGCATCGTCTACAGCATCTGCAATTGGGGCGAGGAGGAGCCGTGGATCTTCGGCCCGCAGGTGGGTGGCGATCTGTGGCGCACCACCGGGGACATCAGCGACAACTGGAACAGCGTGCTGAGTCTTCTCGACCAGCAGAATGGCCTCGAGCCCTTCGCGCGGCAGAGCGGGTGGAACGATCCGGACATGCTCGAAGTCGGAAACGGCGGCATGACCACCACGGAATACCGCGCGCATTTCAGCCTATGGGCGCTGCTCAACGCGCCGCTGCTCGCGGGCAATGACTTGAGCGCGATGAGCGCAGACACCAAGGCGATCCTCACGAATCGCGACATCATCGCGGTGGATCAAGACTGGGGCGGCTCGCAGGGTCGCGTGCTTCGCGATCTGGGCAACGGCACGCAGGTGTGGGGCAAGCCGATGTCCGACGGCTCCGTCGCCATCGTGCTGTTCAACCGTAACGGCAGCACCAGCACCATCACGACGTCGGCCGCCGAAATCGGGTTGGGAGGGTCGAGCTCGTACCGGCTGAAGGATCTCTGGAGCAAGGCCGAGAGCACCACGAGCGGCAGCATTTCCGCGTCGGTGCCCAGCCACGGCGTGGCCATGTACATCGTGCGCCGCGAAGGCACGCTGGCAACCCCGCCCGCACCGGGAACGTACGCACTGGGCGACGCCACGTGGCTCACCTCGAGCAATGGCTGGGGCCCCGTCGAGCGAAACAAGAGCAACGGCGAAACCGCCGCCAACGACGGCCGCGGCCTGAGCATCGGCGGCACCTCGTACGCCAAGGGCATCGGCGTCCACGCGAACTCCGCCGTCCACGTGTACCTGGGCAAAGCGTGCTCGCGGTTCCGGGCCCAAGTCGGAATCGATGGTGAATCGGGCACCCGGGGCAGCGTGCGCTTCCAAGTCTACGGCGACGGCAAATTGCTCTCGTACACCGACGTGAAACGCGGCGGCCAAGCCGCGAGCGCCTTGGACATCGCCATCACCGGCGTCACCGCACTCGAACTTCGTGTCACCGATGCGCGGGACAACAAGGATTACGATCACGCCGACTGGGCGGGGGCCGAAATCGTCTGCAATTAGCGTCTGCGGCGAAAGGATCGTGCACGAGCGCGTGCGCGTGCACGATCACGTGCACGAACGACGAGCACGATCACGTGCACGTTCTCGTGGGCGTGATCGTGCTCCTGCACGCGCACGCGCTCGTGCACGTCTTCTAGCCTCTCTTAGCTCTTAGCGAATCCCTAGAAACGTGCCTGCATGACGGTCGAGAAGGTGTGAATGTTCTTCGACGGCGCGTCGGTGCCCGGGCGGTGCACGTTGTCGATGGCGAAGTCGTATTCCAGCATCAACTGCAGCGCCTTGGTGAAGTGGCCCACGGCGAGGAAGCTGTAGGTGTCGCGCGCGTTGTTCTTTTGCGCGGAATCGGGCGTGTAGTTGTCGTAGCGGAGACCGAGCGTGGCCCACTCGCTGAAGTCTTGCTCGAGGCGCACGAAGAAACCGCGCTCGTCTTTGTTGCCCACGTCATCGTTGATGTTCGCCGGCATGTTCGGCAGCGCAATGGCCGCAGAGTAGCGAAGACCACGATCCAGGTTTTGTGCGAGGGTAACCTCCGAAAAGAGCTTCGTATTGCCCAGGCTCTTGAAGAACTTGTGATGAATCGCTGCCTCGGCATTCCACGCCCAGCGCTTGTACGTCTTGAACTTGAGCGCCGCCCCGTCGACCAGCGAGCCATGGCCGTAGTAGCCGCTCGTGCCCACGTCGAAGGGACCGAAATTGTAGTTCACGCGCCCCACCAGATCCTTGCCGTGATCCAGATCGGGCACGATGACGAAGTTCCGCTCCGACTCCGTCGCGCCGTTCACCACCGCGGCGCGGATATCGAGCTTCTTGTCCAGCGCGGTCGTGTACGCGCGCACACCGGTGTCGAACTCGCCTGGTATCAGGTTCTGCTCGGACCAGCTCCGCTCGATGAACGGCCGATCCGAGTCGGATTGAAGGACCTCCCAGCCGAAGGGAATCTTGAAGATGCCCAGCCCGATTTCCGTTTTCACGTCTTTCGACCACGGAATCACGGCGACGGCCTCGATCTGACGCGCGATGGTTCCCGTGCCCGAGGCCGTTCCACCGGCGGGGAACGGATCGATTTCGAAGATGACCTTCGCGTACTCGGTCGGCGTAGCCTCCACCTTGAGGCGCGCGCGACGGATGCGAAACGTGTCGGGGTTCGTCGTGTAGCCGTCCGAACGCGCGATCGTCTGATTGGCCGAGACCCCTTGCGGAAGCCCGCTCGCGCCACCGGCGCCGACGTTGGGCGAGGCCGCGTCGTTGTACCACTGCCAGATCAACTGCGGCTGAACGTAGCCGCTGAACTTGATCTTCTCGAGCCACTCGAGGGCCTTGCTGCGCTTTTCTTCCTTCTCGGTCATCGCAGCGACCTTGGTTTCGAGCGCGCGCATGCGCGCATCCACGTCGGAGCCCGCTGCGGCCGAGGCACTGCCCTCGCCCGCCGGACGCGCCGACTGCGCACCGAGATCCGAACCGCTCGACGACGTGGGAGCGTTCGACCATTGGGAATTGGGGGGAGCCGTCTGCGTGGACTCCTGTGCGGTCGCCTCGTAAGCTGCCGTCAGCGACACCGCGGAAAGAAGTAGAGAAAGCGCGCGCCGTTGCGCGCAGCGGCGATAGGCAAACATGAGCTTCATGATGTTGCCGCGCTCATAACACGCGGTTTTTTGCCCAAATGTCGCGTTGCTGAGGCACATGAGTGACGGACGTGTGACGCACGTCCACGAAGCCTCACCTTTTCACCCGCGTTTTGGCCATCCTGTGAAGCGCGGCAGTTCGACATCCGCGAGGCCTCCCTGAACGACAGTTAAGATTTCGACAAACCCTCATGTAACGCGCTCTTCGGAGTCGTCGCAAATGCGAGCGATGACTCGCATTTTCTTTTTCCCTTTCCGACGGAATCGCGGGTTGCGCATCGCCGTCGACCGCTATAAGGATCCTCGTAGCGCGCAATTCGCGTCGTGTACGCGGCGCTTGCGCTTGGGAAAAAACGCCCCCTTTTTCATTGGGAGGAGGAAAATGGCAATCGAAGCAAAATCGGGCGCGGCCCTCGCGGCGGCGCTTGGGGTGATCCTCGTTCTCGCACTCCCAGGGTGCGGATCGAGCGATGACGGGAATGCTCCGGCGGGCGGCGCGCCACAAGAGCAAAACAACAACAACGATGTCCAACTTCCCGAAGTACCGGCGGGCAAGTGGGGCGTCAATGCCATGGTGAACGACTCGCAAATCCAGTACGGAGACGCAGCAGCGCGCCGGAAAGGCACGGAAAGCTGGGTCAACGCGTCGCAGTCTTCGGACCCGAACGTGGGCGATCTTCGCCTGAAAATACCGGGCAGTTCCGCCGTCCAGGTTCCAGTCTTGGCGCCTGGTGATTACGGCTGCGAAGGCATCAGCATGACCTTCGACGGCGACGGCTCGTACTCGGTCGACAACGCGAAAAAGAAGGACCCGTCGGCTTCGTGCACGTTGAAAATCGAAGCCAGCGACACATCGTCGGTCAAGGGCACGATCAAAAACGTCACGCTCGTCAACGACAAGGGCGCTTCCGTCAAAATCTCCGCGCGCTTCAGTGCACAAGTGCGCAAGCCGCTGAAACCGGCACCGCCGCCAGCGCCGCAGTGAGTCTCGCAGCTCCGCTAGCGGTCAGCGGAAAATCAACGAAGCCGGCACGGGATCGCAGAGTTCCCATATCCGCGCTTCCCTGAACACACGCACCAACACGGCGTCGAGATGCCCATCTTTTACGCCGTATTCGAGGATGTCGATCGCGCGGTCGATCGGAATGGCCTTCTTGTAAGGTCGGTCGGCCGCCGTGAGCGCATCGTAGATATCCGCAATACTCATCATCTTCGATTGCACTGGAATCTCTTCCGCGCGCAGGCGATTCGGATATCCCGTACCGTTGAGCCGCTCGTGGTGCGCGCCCGCAATCAGAGGAACGCGGCGAAACATCTTTCCCCACGGGATCTGGGAAAGAAAATTGAAGGTGTGCGTCACGTGCGATTTGATCTCGTCGTATTCCGCCGGCGTGAGCGAACCGCGCTTCACTGAAAGCGAAATCACCTCGTCGTCCGCGAGCAGGCGCCGCACGTCGCCGCGTAGATCCGTGTACGTCTCGTGGGCCAGCTGCTCGATTTTTTCGAAGTCGCCCGCTGCCAGAACCGTGGGCTCGTTCGCGTTGACGATCGATTGAAACGAAGCCTCGAGCTCGCCAAGTCGCGACGAAAGCTCCCGGTCCAGATCCGCGAGCTCCGACGACTTCGCGCCGCGCTCCAGCGCGCGCACCTTGCGCCGTAGCACGTCCGCCTCGATGGACTTGCCCACGAAATCGAAGCGCGCGCGAATCAGGTCGAGCTGCTCGTCGAAGAGCTTTTTGGCCTTCACCAGAACGCGTTCGCGAACCCCGATTTTTCCGAAGTCGTGAAGCAGGCTCGCGTATTCGAGTTCGCGAATGTCCTCGCGGCTGAAAAACGCATCCGCATACGGTCCGGTGCTCTCCTTGTCGACGGCCTTCGCCAGCTCCACGGTGAGATCGGCCACGCGGCGCGAGTGACCGCTCGTCGTCGGATCGCGCGACTCGATGGCCTCCACGCTGGCCTTGACGAAGCCCTCGAAGAGCATCCGAATTTCGTCGTAGAGCAGCGTATTCTCCAGCGAAACGCCGGCTTGCGCCGCGAGCATGCCGAGCAGCTCTTCGCTTCGTTCGTCGAAGGGGATGACCTGCTCCTCGAAGTCCTCCGGCGAGAGCAGGAGCTTGTGCGGCTCTTTCTTCTTGTTGATGAGCGAAATGACCCCGATGACCTCGTCGCGCTGGGAAATCAGCGGATAGGTGAGCATCGATTTGGTCAAATATCCGATTTTCTGGTCGAAGCTTTTGTCGAATCCGTACGGCGACCCCGGCGGTAATTCGTAAACGTCGGCAATGTTGATGGGCTTTTTGCTGCGAGCCGCGCTGCCGGCGATGCTGCGGTTGGACAGCGGAATCACGAACTCGCGCGCATCGAAATGCACCGAGTCGTTCTGCGTGAGCTTGAAGCGCAGGCGCCGGTTTTTCTCCTCGCCCTCGACGACGTAAATGCTCCCCGCATCGGCGCCGGTGATGAAGCGGCTCTTCTCCAGGACGACCGAGAGAAGCTTGTTCACGTCGCGCTCGGTGGTCATCGCGCGGGCGATGTCGACGAGCTCGGCCACCTCGTAGCGGTAGCGACGCAGCGAGCGGGCGCGGCTTTCGGCGTGCACCTTGGCCTCGAGGAGCTCGAGCGCGCGGAAGACGGCCACGTGGAGCTCGTCGGGCGAGGGCTCCTCGGAAACGATGCTCGCCAGGCCCTTGTTCATGGCCTGCGCAAAGTCGCCCTCGCGCGGGTGGCCCATGAGCACGAGCATCGCCCCCTCTTGGGCGAATCGGTCCGAGAACGGCTTGAGGAGCTCGCGCCCGCGGTCCCACACGATGGCCGGCGCCACCAGCACGATGTGACTGTTCTGCGCGACCATCAAGAGCAACGGGTGCGGGCTGCTCACCCAGTGCGGCGGAAGGCGGCCATCGTGGCGAAGAGCATCCCCCGCCCGCGCGAGGCGAGCCACGAGTGCGCCCATATCCGCCGCTCCCCCCGTCATGCGCTCCGTCGCGGGGCCCCCATCATCGCCGTAGGACATGGCTGCTCCATCATCGTGTTTCGGAAGACTGCGGGGCCGTTCCCGCCCTCCGCGTCGAATCGCGCGACTCGTAAGCCAAGATGATCTTTTGAACGAGGGGATGCCGCACCACGTCCACGTCCGTGAAATGGCAGAAGGCAATGCCGGGTACCTTCCCGAGCAGGTCGCGCGCCTCGGCCAATCCGCTGGAGCGGCCCTCGGGCAGGTCGACCTGTGTCACGTCTCCCGTCACCACGGCTTTGGAATTGTATCCCAATCGGGTGAGGAACATGCGCATTTGATCCGACGTCGTATTCTGCGCTTCGTCCAGGATGACGAACGAGTCGTTCAGGGTGCGCCCGCGCATGAACGCGAGCGGCGCCACCTCGATCGCGCCGCGGGTGATGAGCCCCTGGGCTTTGTCGAAGTCCATCATGTCGTTGAGCGCATCGTAGAGCGGGCGCAGATACGGATTCACCTTTTCGGCCAAATCGCCGGGCAAAAAGCCAAGCTTTTCACCAGCTTCCACGGCGGGACGCGTAAGCACGATGCGCTTGGCCGCGCCCGATTTGAGCGCGGCCACGGCGCACGCCATGGCCAAATACGTCTTGCCCGTCCCCGCCGGACCGATGCCAAAGGTGAGATCGTGGCTGCGAATGGACTCCACGTACCGCTTTTGCGCCATGCCACGCGGCCCAATGGGACGCCGCGCGGAGCCCAGGGTGACCACGTCCTCACCGCCATCGCGGTCGAACGCGAAGATATCCGAGAGGCGCCGTTCGGGGTCTTCGCGCAGCATGCGCAGGGCGCGGCGCATGTCGACGGTATCGACGCGGATGCCGCGCGTGGTGAGCAGATTCGCCGATTCCGAGAGGAAACGCTCGACCAACGCGACGGCGTCGGGCTCCCCTTGAATGAAGATGGTATTGCCACGCAAACCGACTTGGACGTCCGCTTCGCGCTCGATGGCGCGAAGTTTTTCATTCTGCGGGCCGCTCAATGTGAGGAGCGTGCCCATGTCGGCAATTTCGAGTTCGGAGGTAATGCTCGTCATTGGGTTTCGAATCGGACGTTAGGGGAGAAGGATACCGCGGCTTCGAGCGACTTCGAGGATCGTGTTTCGGCGCGCCTCGAGCTCCTCGCGGTCTTTGACCGGAAGGAACCGCGATGCGGCTCCGCGCCGCGGTACACGAACATAGGCCGCACGCATGGCGCCGGTAAGCTCCTGAAGCAGCCGTTCGAACTGAATGGCCGGCTTGCCGTCGACATTTTTTTCGACCTCGAACCAATTCCACGCAATGTCGGCGGTTTGCAGCGCCTCGGCCCCCACGACGAAGGTGTTCGTATTGAATACGGAGACTTTGGTCGCATCGAAATCGCGAGGAAGGCGAAATTCTTCCAGGACTTGCAGCTTGCCGAGCGCATGCACCGGAATGCCGCCCCGGTCGCCCGGATCCTTGTCGGTCACTTCGCACATGACGTCGACGCGCTGGCCCTTCGTGTGGTTCTCGATGAACAGGCCCAGCAAAACCGGATCGATGGTCGCGCCCAAGTTGTCGAGGTTGGCGATCCAGACGTATCGCCCACCGGCGGCCAGGAAATCGCGTAGCAGCCCGGATCGCCGCACCGCGTCCACGAGATCGCCGTGTCCCGGTGAGTAGAGGCTCGGCCGACCATCGGCGCCGCGAAACAGGTGCCCATCGGGCGTGAGTCTCGGGCCGAGATCCTGCAGGAAGGTCTTCACGTGCGCGCCAACACCCGCCTTCGAGAGCGCACTGCGCGTGGGCTCGTCCGTGGCATCGCTGGTCATCAGCCAGAGCGGCACCGGCTTGCCCGCGCGCTCCGACCAGAGGCGATTTTCACGCAGACGCACGTCGAGGAACGTGTGCCCCGGCGTGACCTCGACCAGCGCTTTGACGACGCCGCCCATGCGCGTGGCCATGCCGCCCGCGAGCACCGCGAATGCGAGCTCTCCCTTTTGCAGGGCCTCGAGGCCGAGCGCCTCGAGTTGGCGGTGCCGCTCCGATCCAGGCTGCGGAATCGACCATATCTCGTCCTCGGATGGAGGCTCGACCGGTCCAGGGACACGGTTGCGCTTATCGCGTCGCTCGGCAGCGGTTCCCTGCCCCAGGTCCTTGGCCAGGTGCAAAAGGCGCGCTGCATCGAAGCCGGCACGCGTAAGCCGCGCGTGAAGGTCGGGGTCGATCGTATCGAGCTCTTCCTGCAAGTCGTGAGAGGGGTGCGGACTCATAGCGTGCACATGCTATTCTGTTTTGTTCTTTCGTGCGGGTCACGTGCCCTACGGAGGTAAGAGATGAGAGCGACATGGCTTAGCGCTTACGCCGTCTTCACCCTTTGCATCGCGGGATGCGTTGCAACGGCCTCCAACCCAACGCCGCGCGGGGTCGTCGTGAATGGCCCGCCGCCGGCGCCGCTGCAGGAAGATCGCCCTGCACCACCAAGCGCCACCGCGGTTTGGGTCAATGGCTATTGGCACTGGACCGGCGCGCAATACACATGGATTCCGGGTCACTGGGAGCATGCCCCGCCGGGACAAACTTGGTACGGGCCGCGGTACGGTTCGTCGGAGGGCACGTTCTTTTATCAGCCTGGCGGATGGAAAGCCTCGGCGCGGGCGCGCTAAGCTCGACCCATCGATGCGTGCGCTGAGATCCATCGTTCTTCTTCCGCTGGTGCTCGCGATCACGGAGCCTGCCACGGCCACGGGCCCAGGCCCCGTTTTGCACGTGCCCATTCCGGCGGACATCGAGGACGACTGGTCACTCGGTGCGACGGGGGCGGGTGATCTTCCCGCCGCGGTGGAAACGCGCAATGGCCTCGTGCGCTCACCCGATGCGCGCAAGCCGCCCGCGTCGGGCGATACCACGTACGAAAACACGCAGCCCGAGGGCGCGGGGCCCGATCATGCGGTGTACACGCCGGATCGCAACACGCGCCGGCCCGACGTGTCGCACTACGACGAGCCATTTCGGCCGGCCACGGCGCCGTTCAAGCGGCTCTGGGCCTACGATGCGGTCGACGAGTCGTACCAGTTGTACGTGCAGAAGGCGCGACCGGAGCCGTTGAAGTCGGGCGGCGATTCCGGGGGGCTCGATGCACCGGAGGAGCACTTCTTCGCGGACATCGTGGTCAATGCGCGCGCCGATACCACGGTGCGGATCCCCAGCGTGGCGCCGGGGGCGCGTGTGATCCGCGCGCACCTTGCGGCGGGCCCGCGCGATCTGGCGTTTTCGCTGTTCCACGACGGCGCGGACAATTGGTTCATCGCGGCGGCGCCGGGCAAGGCGCGGCTCGTGATGGAGGTGAGCGCCCCGCGCGAGGCTTTCGGGGGCGAGTTTGGCACGCCGTCGTGGAATGACCTGCCTCCCGTGGACAAGCTTCCCGAGAAGGTCGCGGCGGCCGCCCGGCAGGTGACCGCGCACATCGGCGTGAGCCGCGCGATGTCCCCGCGCGAGGTGGTGCGGCGGCTCGTCTCGTACCATCGCAGCTTCGTCGAGGCCGACGATCCGCCGCGCGAGCACAACAACGTGTACCTGGATCTGGCGCTTTCGCAGAAGGGGGTGTGCCGCCACCGCGCCTTCTCCTTCTTGATCACCGCGCTGAGCCTTGGCCTGCCGACCCGCATGGTCATGAACGAGGCCCATGCGTGGGTCGAAATCCACGACGGCAAGCTATGGCGCCGCACGGATCTCGGCGGCGCCGGACGCACCGTGGGCGATCCCATCCGCGAGGGCCCCGCCTACGATCCACCGCCGGACCCTTTCCAGTGGCCGAGCGGCGCAACCCCCGGAGATTCGCTGGCCCCCACCAACGCGACGAGCCCCGCATCGGGCAACCCGCGCAGCGGCGGCTCGACGGGCTCCAGTGGCGGAAGCACAGGCGGCGGTTCGAGCACCCCACCCAGCTCGAGCGCGGGCGCACGCACGTCGTCTTCGAGTCCCACCACGCCGCCGAACGATTCCGCGAGCAATCCCGCGGACGAGAAGAAGGACGACCGCCCGCGCTCGTCGGTAGCGCTCGCCGCGGCCAACCTGGACACACGGCGCGGAGGCCCGATGCGCGTAAGTGGCAACGTACGCGCGGACGGCGAGGCCTGCCCCAATGTCGTGGTGGATGTCGTTTTGCGTGAGGCAGGAAAGTCATCGGGCCGCAGCAGCGAGTTGCGCGTCGGCTCCCTGGCCACCGACGCACGGGGAAGCTTCGAGGGCACCTTGGTCGTTCCATCGAACATCCCGACGGGCGACTACGACGTCGTCGCACGCACCACCGGCAACATGCGATGCGGCCGTAGTCCGTAGCGCGCAAAAGTCGATTGTTCGTCGACCGTTATCTCTAGTCGTGCATCCAAGTCCATGAGCACGTCAATGAGTGAAGGCGGTCCATACGTCCCGACCCTGCAGCGCATCGCGCATCTGTCCGACGTGCACATCTTGGAACGCCGAGGGGCCAACGACGGCTCCTACAGCTTTTCCACCCGCATGGTGAGCGTTCACCGCCGGCTCGACGACAACGCGCGCGCCTTGAAGATGAAGGCCGCGCTCGAGAGCGCCAAACGCGCACGCGCGGACCATATCGTGATTTCCGGCGATTTGACGGAACTCGGAACGCCGAAGCAATTCGAGCGCTTCGCCGAGGTCCTTCACGACTCCAACCTCGACGCCGACTGCGTCACCCTCGTTCCAGGAAATCACGATGCCTACGACTCGAGCCACGGATGGAAAAATGCGATGGCCGGACCTCTGCGCGCGTATGCCTCCTGCAGCGCGACCGAGCCCGGCCGGACCATCGACCGCGCGACCTTCGCGATTCTGCCGGTCGACGCTTCGCGGCATCAATCGATTGCGCGCTCCGGCGGGGAGCTCACGGAAAGCACCGCCGAGGCTCTTCAGAGGCGCATCGAGGATCCCGCCCTGCGCGCGAAGGCGACCATTGTCGTCGTGCATCACCCGCCGTTCGGCAACGACCGGAACCCCTGGCATTTCATCGACGGGCTCCGCGGGCACGACCGGCTGCTGACCCTGTTGGTGAAGCATCCCCAGCTTCACGTGCTCCACGGCCACCGGCACCGCATCGTGGATCGCATCGTCGGGGGCGGAAAAAACCGAGTTTTCGGCGCCTCAGCCACGGTGGACGACGCCCCTTCCCGCCCCCGCGTTCGGCTGTACGAGGTCCGCGACGGCAGCCTGGAGAGCATCGGACTGGCGGCTTGAGGCCAATGTAAGTCCTGCCGGCTCCCATCAGGCTGGCAGAAATCCGCGGTCTACGTCATAGCTAGTACCTCGATGTCGCTCAGCCGAGGTATTACCGCGTTGGTCGGGATGGGCATCGCCGCGGTGCTCCTCCCAGCGTGCGGCGGGCCGATGCTGGCCAAAGATGGAACCGTCATCGTCGGGCAGAAGGGCGCCGGCGGTGCTGCCGTGGTCACGCCCAACGGGCTCGAGATCCACGACAACGGCGACATCCCGCGGCGCGTCGTCTCACGGTCGCCCGACGATCCGTGGCGCGCGCCGATTGGCTTCATTGTTCCACGAAATGGGCGATTCACGCTGACGAGCAGCCCCACATTGCTGGCGACGCAAGGGCTGGGCATCGCCATGCGCCCGAGCGATACGCGGGTGCCCTCGTGGGGTGGCGAGGTGCTCGTGCGGGTCGACGTGATTGCGCCCGCGGCCGAGGGCACGGCGCGCATGGGCGAGCAGATCGCGCTGGTGCTCGACGGCGAGGGGCCGGACACGCGTGTGCTGGTGGAGACGGCACTCGGTCAGATGGCGTCGCGCGACCGCTTCGCGGTGATCGATGCGCGCGGCCCGCGGCTGGTGCTGCCGGCCATTCCGGGCTCGCACCAGGCCATCGGCAATGCCGCCGTGGCCAAGCGCCTCTCGTCCGAGGGGCGGGAACGTCGTCCGCGCGATCTCGCGGGGGCGCTGCGGCTTGCAACCGCCGCGGTGGAAGGCAAAGGCACGAAGCGCGTGGTGGTGCTCAGCGACGGTGGGGATGCGCCGCGTCTGACCGACGCTGCGCGCGTGGAGCTCGAGAAGATGGTCGCGGGCGGCGTCATCGTGAGCGCGATCTCGTCCTCGGAAAAGGCGAAGACCGGTGCGGTCGCCGACATCGGCATGGCCGGCATGGGCTTCGTAGGCATCGACAAAGCGCTCGACGCGCGGCAAAACGCAGTGCGCACGGCCATTCCGCCGTCGGGCGATCTGCGCTTCGAGGAGCTGTCGCTGCACTTCGAAGGGAGCCCTTCGCCATCCCACGTCATCGAGGCCTCGGGCGGCGACGTTCTGTGGAAGCTCGACGCGGGCGAGGTCATTCTAGGGAACATCCGCGCCGGCGAAGCGCGCACGGAGGTGCTCCGCGTCAGCGTCCCCGCCTGGGTGCCGAACGAGCCGTTCTATTTCACGGTGATTGCACACTACAAAGAACCCGGCACCGGCAACGAGCGCGATCTCACGGCCCGCCTCCCCTGCATCTACGACGACAACATCGAGCGCATCGCCAAGTCCCGCCACGGCGACGTCATCGCCTACGCATCGGCACTGGCCACCTTGCGCCGCCTCGACTCCGCCTTCTTCGGCGACGGCGTCACCAACGCCGGCGGCATCCGCGCCCTCGCAGAGTTGCACGCTAGATCGATGACCCTGCTCGCGCGCGACACGAAAGACCCGGCCATCCACGAACAAGCGGACGTCTTGAACAGCCTTCTCCGCGTGGCCGAATAGACTCCAAGAAGAAGAAACCGCCAAGAACGCCAAAAAGAGTCGCCAGGATCGCCAGGTGAACCAACAATAAACCCTTCTTTTTTTGGGGTTTATTGCTGATTCCGCTGGCGATCCTGGCGACTCTTTTTTGGCGTTCTTGGCGGTTCCTTCTTCATTTTCGCAAAGTGGTATTTAGCTGGCCAAGCTGCGGAGCGCCGTCTCGCAGTCGTCGGCCAAGAGGCGATTGCCGACTTTGCGGGCGAGGGTGCGGGCTTTTTCTAGTTCGATGCGGGCGCGGGAGGAGTGGCCGCTGCGCTGTAGGAGTTGGCCGAGGAGGGTGCGGCCGTTGACGGCGTCCCAGGTGTAGTCGTTGCTCTCGGCGTAGGCGATGCCTTGGCGCAGTTGATCTTCGGCGGAGGTGTCGCCGTTGATGCCGTCGAGGAAGGCCAAGAACATGCGATTTTGGCTCGCCAGGCGGGCGAAGCTGCCCTCGACGCACAACTCGAGCGACTGCCGGAACGCACCGTAGGCGCGCGGCAAATCGTCGAGGCGGACGAGGAAGTCGCCCAGGTTGTGCAGGTTCGCGGCCACCTCGTACGTGAGGCCCAGCGAGCGCGCCATGTCGATCGCCGTCTCCGCGCCCGCCGCAGCGCCGCGGAAGTCGCGCGTGAAATAGTCGATCAGCGCGCGCACCTTTTGGCGCTCGCACGTCGCGGCGGCGTCGTCCCACGAGACCTGCTCCGCACGCGCCAGCACGGAAAGCGCACTGCGGCGATCGCCCAGACCGGCGTGGGCCTGCGCGCGGTACAAGAGCACGCGGTGCTCCTCGGCCTTGTCGCCCTCCCCGGTGACGATGCGCTCGACCCGCTCGAGCATCGACACGACCCGCTTGAAATCGCCCTGCCGCGTCGCCATGTCCGCGTAGGCGAGAAGCACGGCCTTGGCCAATGCCTCGTCGTTTTCGACGAGCCGCTCCGCGTCCGCAAAGTGCATGCGCGCGCTCTCGAAGTCGTGCAGCGACGTCAGCATGGTTCCCGCGTGCACGCGTGCCTGCACGCGGTGTGCGAGATTGGCATCGTTGTCAACGCGGCCCACGACGCGCGCGCACAGGTCCCCGGCCTCCGGGCACGAGCGCACCATGCGCGCCGCCTGGGCGAGGCCACCAAGCCAGCGCACCAGCTCCTCGGGCTCGTGCGCCGCGAGATCGGCCAGCGCGATCGCCCGCGCGTAGTCGCGCACCGCGGCCTCGAGCTGGCGTGCGGCCAGCCGCAGATCGGCGCTCTTGGCGAAGTACCCCGCCGCGAGCCCGCTCTTGCCGGCCTCGTAGTAATGCGAAGCCACCCGGGCCGATTGCTCCCAGATTTGGTCGCCCTGCACGTGCTCCAACGCGCGCGCAGCCACCGCGTGCATGTTGCGCACGACCTCGGGAGGCAGCGCGTCGAGCACCACCTCGCGCAGAATCGGCGAGACGAAACGAAGCTCGGCAGCGCCCACGTGCACCATCAGCTCCCGCCGATCGAGCTCCGCCAGCGCGCCCTCGAGCACCGAGACCGGCTCCTCCAGCATCTCCGATAGAACGGTAACGTCGACCCGATCGCCCAGGATGGCCGCGGCCTGCAGCACGGTTTTCTCCGCCGCCGGCAGCCTTGCCACCCGCGAGGCGACGAGCCCGCGCAGCGTCTTCGGCAGCGCGAGATCTTGCCCCACGAGGCGCATGGCGGTGACCTTTCGGTCGACCACGGACACCGCTTGCCCATCGAGCAAGGCCTTGAGCAACTCCTCGATGAAGAGCGGATGCCCGCCCGCGCGATCGCGCACGAAGCGCGCGAGCTCGTCGGGCACCACATCGATCCCCAGGCGCGTGGCCACGAGCTTCGACGCGTCCTCCGCCGTAAGATCGGTCAACTCGAGCGCCGCGTGCTCCGGCCTTTTTTCCAGCGAGTGCGAAAACCCCGCGCGCGCCGCGAACAGGAGCACCAAACGCGAGCGCGCGAGCTTGCCCACGGCGGCGTCCAGCACGTCGAAGCTATCCTGGTCCATCGTGTGCGCCGAATCCCACGCCAGCGCATACGGCTTGTCCTCGCAAAGCCGCGCGAGCATCCGGGAAAGCGCTTGCTTGAGCGAGTTTTTCGCGTTGGCGCCCAGGGTGGGAAGACTGGCCCCCAATGTATTCAGGAGCGTCACCACCTCCGGCTCGGAAAGACCGAGGGCACGCAACCGCGGCTGCACCGAAAGCACCCGCTCCGGAGGATCCGCCTCCGAGAGGCCGCAGAGTACCTGCAACATGCACGCAATGCCGGAAAGCGGAATGTCGCGACCGCGCGGCGGGCAGGTGGCCATGTAAAAGGCGACGTTGTATCCGCCTTTGCGCAGCCGTCGTTCGACCTCGTAAAGGAGGCGCGTCTTTCCAACCCCGTGGTCGCCGCGCAAGGTGACGATGCGCGCCCGCCGGCGCGTGGCCAGGGCGAGGGATTCGCCGAGGAAACGCAACGCACCTTTGCGACCGACGAATCGGCCGAAGGTCTCCGCGGTGCCGCGCACCTCTTTCACCACGAAGCCACTGAGACCTCGGCGCGGACCGTCGTCGTCGTCGAGCAGCGGGTCGAGCCCGAAGAAGCCTTTCACCTGGCGCGTCGCCGCCGAGGAAAGGGCGGCACGGCCGGGGCGCGTGCGCGCGAACTCGCGCGCCGTGGTGAGAAGGGTCACGAGGCGCTCGTCCTCGCGGATTTCCGCCGTCTCCTCGCCGCCATGCTCGCCAGCCTTGCGCACGGTGACGTGAATCCGTGCGGCGTGGACACCGGCGCTGGGTGCCAGCGCATCGCCCGGACGCGCGCCCATGGCGCGGAGTGCGACGAGCGCGCAGCGTGTGGCCACCTCGGTGTCGCGCCCATCCGGCTCGTCGAGGCCGAAGAGCGCGGCGAGGTGCTCCGGCGTTTGCCGCACGATGCGCCCGCCATAGCGCTTCACCACGGTGATGGCCCGGTCGGCCTGCTCGTGCGAGTCGCGCTGGGGAAACTCGATGACCAGCGCCGTCACTTCGCGCCGCTCGCCCACGTCGCCCGAGCCCACGATGCGCACACCGGTCTCCACCGGGGGCGTGATGGACACGCTGCTTCGGTGCGGCACCTCCACCGGGGTTTGGTCGCTGGCCATCGCGGCCTCGCTGCCCGCACCCTCCAGGATGCGCCCCGAGAACACCGGGGTGGCGCCCGAGTCCTCCGAGCGGAAGCGCGCGAAAAACTCCGACAAATCGTGCGCACCGTAGCGGCTTTGCTGCGCGTACAAGAACGCAAGCAGAGCCTCGTACATGCGCCCCGCATCGGCGAATCGGTCGGCGGGGTCTTTCGCCAATGCAGTATTCAGAATGGCAATCAGCTCCGCCGGCGCATCCGAGCGCAAAAGCTCGACCGGCGGATACTCGCCCGCCTGCACGCGGCGCAATGTTTCGAACGTGGTCGGCGCGCTGAAGGGATTCACGCCGGTGACGCATTCGTAAAGAACGACGCCCAGCGAAAAGAGATCGCTCCGCGCATCGACATTTTCGCCGCGGGCCTGCTCGGGGCTCATGTAGCCGAACTTGCCCTGCAGCTTGCGCATGCGCGTGTCTTCTTCGAGGTTCGCCCCAACGGCAATGCGCGCTTTGGCGATGCCGAAGTCGGTCACCTTCACCTCGCCCTCGAGGGAGATGAGAACGTTCTGCGGCGACACGTCGCGGTGGACGATACCGAGCGGGCGCATGTCCTCGTCCCGCCGGCGGTGCGCGTGGTCGAGCCCTTTGGCGATTTCGGCCGCCATGTACGCACACATGTCGATGGGCAACGCGATCTGCTGACGGCGGCATCGCGCCAGGAGCGTGGCCAGGTCGAACCCGTGCACGAACTCCATGGCCATGAAGTAAGCGCCGACTGCAGGTTCGCGCTCACGGTCGCGGGCGGAGGCTGGTTCGGCTGCAGCGCCACCATCCGACGAGGGTCGCGACGACGGCGGAGACGACGACGGCAGCGGTGCAATGCCGAGGTCGAACACCTGAACGATGTTGGCGTGCGAAAGGCGCACCGCGAGCTTGGCCTCGTGGATGAACATGTCCACGAACTCTTGGCTGCGTGCGAGCTCGGGCAGGATGCGCTTGATCACGAGGACTTTCTCGAAGCCCTCGACCCCGAAACTCTTCGCTTTGAAGACTTCGGCCATGCCTCCTTGCCCGAGACGCTCGAGTAAGCGGTAGCGGCCGAATGTAGTGTTCATGATTCAATCCCCGCCATGGCGGAGAGCCTCCCCGTCGCGCGCACGAGCGCGGCTATAGCACACGACACCATCGTGAACCCGATCCTCAAACGCGTTTACTGCGTTCGTCCTCCGTTCGACGTTTTGTGCTCAGGCCCCGCGGCCATTCCTGAAGCCGGCGCCGATTTGGCGTTGTTGTCGGCACCTATCGTACTCGTTTGGTACCAAATGGGGTTCGTGATGGCCATGGGTGACACAGGCATAAAAGGCAACACGTCGTCGATCTTTCTTGTTCCCCGAACGATAACCACGAACCAATGACGCCGCGTGTCGGCAACTTGCCACTTTGGATCGTTTGGGTGCGCTGGGGAACCCTGATTGTTCGCGGACGAATGCGAATCTGGATTAGTTGTGGACAATTGGGAATCACGCGACACACGCGAAAGCGGGAGTTGCAAGTCGCGCTCGAAACGGACCATGCGCGCGATCACCTCGTCCAACGTGCCGGCTTCATCTCCCATTTTCGTCGGTTGGGACACAACATCGAACCTTGAAGACGCGACACCATCCACGACGATCTCCACCGACGTGACATCGACCCACGGTGCGGCACGCACGCGGATGTGGGCAATGCTGGCACCGTCCGACCTCAACACTAATTCGTCGCCTGGAAGCGCGCGCTCCTCGTTTTTGGCTCCCGATCGCGCTTCGACCTCGACGATCGGACCACTCGTGACCACGGCATTCCCCCGCTTGAGGTGGGCCACGACGTCCAATGGATTCAGTGCGGTGAGATCGCCATCCGCGCCTTGGCCTACGTTGACCATCGTGCGCGGATAGCCCGCCCACTGGTACTGGATACTGTGCGAGTCGCTGCTTCCGGTGGCGGTGATATGGCGCCCTTGGTTGAGAAAGCCGAAATAGTCGCGAAGCACGAGGTCGACGCGCTCCTGCGATTGCATCTCGTAGCCGTTGTAGACCTCGATGCTGTCGAAATCGGTGCGCATGCGCGGCGGAGGTCGGCCGTGTGGGTCGAAGCCCATGGCATCGAAATAACCAATCTCCCTCGAGAGCCGCGGATGGTTCACTTGGAGGATGCGGTTCGGATCGCCGCGCCGCGCGGCGTCGAAGATGGCACTGGGGTTCGTGTGCCGAAAAGGCGGCACGGTCGCATCGAGCGGATAGGGAAACAGACCGAAGTGACCAAAGTACGGATTGAACGTGGTGATCTCCACGCCCGGGACGCTGCTCATTTCGCGGGACAGCTCCAAGGATTCCAGCGCAGGCGCGTAGTTGCCGACCACGTTGTGCTCACTGGGAACGGCAAAGTCGACACCGGCCGCGGCGAGAGACAGGACGCGGTCTTCGACCGAGACGGGCGTGTCGAAGCTCGGACGCGCATGAACATGGAGATCGCATCCCAGCACGCCGGGCGTGGGCACCACGTGACGCAGATGGAGCTCGAGGGACACGGTGCGATCCCCAGCGAGCTCGATGGTCTTGGCGTCCACGGTGTATTCGATTCCTTTGGTGGCGGACACGCGGTAGCGCCCGGCGGGAAGCGGTGTTGCGACCTCACCGCGCAAGGCATCGACAATAGGGCCCGCCCCCGATGCGCGGTAGTCCGGCCCGAAACTCGGATCGAGTGTGCCGTCGATCCCATGGACGATGAGGCGTGCCGTGAGCGGTGCGTGCGTGTCGGGATCCACGATGCGCACACGCAGCTCGCCACCCGGCGAGACGTCGAGGCGCAGATCCCACGGCGTGCCCGGTTCGAAGACGATGGGCGCGCTCGTGCGATCGAGGCTCTCGGCCGCGTACCATTTGTTGACGGTGCGCGGCACGTCGAGCGCGAAGCGGCCTTCGTTGTCCACGGAGGAGCGCACGG
Organism: Sorangiineae bacterium MSr12523; assembly: GCA_037157775.1. Classification (NCBI taxonomy): domain Bacteria; kingdom Pseudomonadati; phylum Myxococcota; class Myxococcia; order Myxococcales; family Pendulisporaceae; genus Pendulispora; species Pendulispora brunnea. The sequence continues at coordinate 19,670 of CP089982.1, read as the reverse complement.
ACGGTGCGCCCGATGCATCGAGCCCGAAGACCTGCGCGCGCCCGCGACGCGTGCCGGTGACCACGCCATGGACGTGCTCGGTCGGGATTTGGCCCTGCGCGAAGAGCGTTCCCCAGAGTTCGCCCATGGTGGGCGCGACGGCGATGCGGAGATCGGCGACGGCATCGTGCGCGGGCGGGCTCGACAAAATGAGATCCATGGGGCCGTCGCCGTGCTCGTCGTCCGGGCCATGCGTGGGGTGCCTTCGCACGTCGAGCGGGCCTTGGGCGGAGACGGCGCCGAACGGATGCACGTCGTCTTCGCGTACGGCCACTCGTCCTGATACGCGGGCCGTGTCGGAGATCTCTCCTACCCCGGTGACGAATGCAGGCGCGGCACCTTCCAGCTCCAGGGCAAGCGCAAGCGCGTGGGCATTGGCGGCGATGGGGTCCGCCAGGGAGAGCTCCGCCGCGAGCACGGGGCTGGCCGGCTTCGAAGCATCGAGGCGAAACGTAACGGCCCCGGTGATGGCCTCCCGCTCCAGATCGACCTCGAAGGTTCCGCGCACGCTGCCGTCGGGCAACGGGGCGACGTCGGACAGCGACAGCGGATGCAAGCTGCCATCGACGCCGAGCGCGAGGTCCATCGGAATGGCGTGGGCATCGGCCGCAAAGACGGCGGTGATGCGGGCGGGCTCGATGGCAAAGGGCCCGAGACGCGGTGCATTCTTCGCGATCGCCGTGCCGCGCGGGGTCCGAGGTACGGCGCGCCCGGGGCCGCGGGTCACGGCAAAACCGAGCAACCCCGCGAGGATCGCCGTGGCGATCCAATCGCCGCGCTTCATCGCAAGGCCGCGACGACGGCCTCCGCGCGCGCGCCGGCGAGGGTGACCTTGCGCGTGCTCCCGTCCAGCGTGAGGCGCACGGACACCGCGACGCGATCGCCCAAGGCGCGGATGGCATCCTCACCCCACTCGACGGCGAGGATGGCACCCTCGGCGCGGCGCTCCGCCAGACCGAGGCGCGCGATCTCGAGCGGCAACCGCTCGGGCGCATCGAGCAGTCGGTAAAGATCCGCGTGCAGCAAGGTGCCGCGCGAAATCTCGTACTCCTGCACCAGGTTGAAGGTGGGGCTGGAAATGGCCACGTCGCTCGGCACGCCGAGGGCGCGGGCCATGGCGCGCACGAGGAAGGTCTTCCCGGCCCCGAGATCGCCGCTCAAAATGAGAAGGTCGCCCGGCTCGAGAACCGCGGCGAGGGCGCGGCCGAGGCGCTGCGTCTCCTTGCGCGTGTGGAGCTCGAGCTCGATCAAAAGCGAAGTACTCCCCGCGCGCTCGCCCCGGCGAAGGCCAAGGTGCCACCTCCGCCCGGTGCCACGGCCAGATCGGCCGACAGCTCGACGGCCGCTTGCTCGCTGAGCGCCATGCCCAGCACACCGGCCCCTCGCGCGAGGAAGCGCGTCGTCTTGTTGCCCCCCAAGGTGAAAAAGGCGCCAATCTCCGCCTCGGGCCCCGCGTAGATGCGCAGCGAAGGCACCACCGTGCGCATGTAGCGCGCGCCCCCTTCGAGCATGAGCGCCTTCGGGCCGGCGAGCGCACCGCCGAAGTCCGCGCGCAGTTCGAGCCCCGGAAGCACCTGCTCGAGCGCATAGCCGATGCTGCCGCTCAAGAACAGCGAGGTCGCCGTGCCCTGCGCATTGTCGGGCCGCACGAAGGCCGAGAGAAACCCGAGCCCCGCGCCCACCGCCACGGGGCGCCCTTCGCCATACGACTTCGCCGTCTCTTGCTTCGCCGGTTGCGGCGGCGCCGTCTCCACCGTCGTGGGACTCGGAGGAGGAAGCTGCTGCGCCGGCGGCTCCTGCGCCGGGGGAAGCTCCGGCGAGGCGCGCTCCCAAGGAATGGGCGCGTTCGCGATGCCCTCGGGCCGCAACAGCAGCGCGAGCATCTCGCCAATTTGCGGCACCGCCTGCGCCGCATCGATCTCGCGCGCGAGGGACTCCACGCGCCCGCTCTTCACCTGGCAAACCTCGATCTCGATGCGGTAGCGCCCTGGCCCGTGCGGCTCGACCCGGGCCGACATCGTCCACTGGGAGCTCGACGCCCGCCCCGCGGCGCGAAGTTCCTCGCTCGTGTCGGCGACGCCGTCCTTCACCGCCATTTCGGCGGTGAGCATCTCCGAGGGGGCCGGCTGCGTGTGCCCCCCCTTGGCGACGGCGTTCTGCGTCGCACTGCGCGCCGCATCCAAATCGGCTTTGCTAGCCGCGCTGTTGGTCCCTGAAAACGGGAGCACCGCGACTTTGTCCGCGAGCGCCTGTGCGCTCGTAAGAAACAACGCGAGCCCCGCCCCCGCGGCAAGCGTGGGGCGGCATGCCGCGGTGCGTGCTGTGAACATACGTTAAGTCTCCGGCGCGGGTTCTCCGGCCCCTTCGCCCTGCGGGGCGAGCTTTCCTTCTTCTTCCGGCCCCTTCTGTGCGTCCTCCGAAGCGGCCTTCTTGGGCTTCTTCTTCTTGCCCGTGGGCGATGCCGCGATCGTGGGGCCCGTCTCCTCGTCGCCCTCGGTCACGCTCTCCCGGCCGCTCTCCTCGTCCTCCTCGTCCTCGTCGTCTTCAACCACGGGGGCGCGAGCTTTCTTCCGCTTGGGCGGTGCCACCTCTTCGAAGGTGCCAATGGCCATGGCCATCTTTGGATTGCGCCGCGCGTTCTCCCAATAGCGGGCGTAGAAGTAGCAAACGAGGATGCCGGTGATGAGGCCGATGAGCTGGCTGGTCGACAGCTGCATGTTCACCTGCCCGCCGAACGACGCAGGTCGCAGCTTGATGTACGCCACGATGGCCGGCACGAACGCGGCCACGCGCGCCACGAGACGCGCCGTCGTGTTCTTGATGCCGAGCGCCAAACCGAAGACGAAGCCGAGGGCCAGGATGAAGAGCGACGCCGGGATGAGGATGTGTTCCCCCATGACCGGGCCGTAGTTGCCGCGCTCGTCGTCGTCGCGGATCATCTCCAGCAAGAAGCGGATGGTGCCGTAGGCAAAGACGAAGGTGAAAAAGATCTGGCCGCGGAATCGCTGGGTCTTTCGCTGCCAAAGCAGAAGGCCGAGCAGTCCGAGGCCGATGAGCGACTCGTAGATCTGCGTGGGGTGCACCGGCAGCGAGGCGTTCGTCTTGGTGACGATGCTGCCGAGATCGGTGCCTTGAAAGAGCTTCAGGTGGCGCGAATACGCCGGCGAGCCGCCGCCATCCGCGCTGAGGGTGCCCGCCGCCCAGTGCGGGAAGGTGCCCATCTTCTTCAACCAGCCGGGCGCCGTGTCCGAGAGGCGCGTGCCGAAGTCGCAGCCGAAGAGGTAGCAACCGATGCGGGTGATGAAGAGGCCCGAGGCCAAGCTGGGCACGGCCACGTCGGCCCACGGCATCAAGCGAATTTTGTGGCGCGCGAGGTACGCCCAGCTCCCGAGGTAGCCGCCGATGAAGCCACCGTAGGCCACGAGTCCGCCGCTGCGCAGCGCGAAGATCTTCGCGAACTCGAAGGTGTGGGTCGTGTCGTTCTCGAACTCCTCCAAGTTGGTCACGACATAGAGGAGGCGCGCACCAATGAGTGCCGCGATGGCCGTGAAGACGTAGCAGTTGGCCATCGTCTCTTTTGGCAGGCCGTCGCGCTCCGCCAAGGTCAGCGTGAGGTACCACCCCACGACCAGCGAGAGGCCGAGCATGACTCCGTAGGAGTAGATGGGCAGGTTCGGCGATTCGAATTGCACACCGCGGAAGAAGTACGCGGACGCACCAGCGACCACGGCGAACAACGCGCCCAACAGGAGCCCGTCCCGTTCCTTGCGACGATACGCGAGGAACGCGTAAATGGCCGCGAAGACGACCACCGCCACGAGACCCCACCAGAGCTTGAGCGGCATGTGGGGCAGAGGAATGCGAAACAGAATGGGATGCATGGGTGGAAATGGTTTCTACACCAAATCCCTGCGCCGAATCGTGCTACGCACGGAAAAAGAATGACGAAGAAGGAGATGATGCGGATTTGGGGTGTGGGGCTTCTCGGCGGGCTTTTCGGCTGTGTTCCTCCGGGAAACAGCACCCCGTCGGATGCCGGAAGCACGTCGGCCGTCTCCCCGACGCCTTCAGCTCGGCCACCGCGGCCGGCCGCGGCGAATGTGCTGACCAGCACCTTCGAAGACAATTTCGAGCGCACGGTTCTCAAGCCCACGGCCACGGTCTCCGACGCGGGCGGCGCCGGCCAGTCGGAAGCGGGCCGCAATGACGCGGCGTCGAGCGCATCATCGGACTTGGGGCCCAATTGGCGTCAGGCCAACACGGATGTTTGGCACATCGAAAATGGAAAGCTCTGTGGCCAGGGGGCCCGCAACCACGGCGTGTGGATGACCCGCGCAATCCCGGTGAATGCCCGCATCGAGTTCGACGCGCTGAGCGATTCACCCGACGGCGACTTGAAGGCCGAGGTCTGGGGCGACGGCCAATCGTCGGCGACGGCCATCTCCTACACGAACGCCACGAGCTACCTGACGATCTTCGGCGGCTGGAAGAACAAGTTCCACGCGCTGGCCCGCATCAACGAGCACGGCAACGACCGCAAGGAGGTCAAGGTCGACAAGACCTCGGACGATCCGCGGGAAAAGCCGGTGTTCGCGGGACAGATTTACCACTTCAAGATCGAGCGAACCGACGGCAAGACCGTGCGCTGGTTCGTCGACAACCTCGAGATGGCCTCGTTTCCCGACGAGTCTCCGCTCGCCGGGCCGGGCCACGAGTACTTTGGCTTCAACGATTGGGAGGCCAAAGTCTGCTTCGATAACGTGAAGGTTACGCCTTTGTAGGAGAGCCCCGCGGAAACGGCCTGCGGGCGGGCCCGGGCGGGAACACCCGGGTTAGCTCGTGCGTATTGTCTGGGTGCGTGATTCAGTGCGTGTAGGAGCGCCCCGGGGCAGGAGTGAATGAGGAGGCGGCTCGACGGACGGTCGGCGGCGGCTCGGTTTCGCCATCGTCGCAGAAGAGAATCGCGCAGTAGCGATTGTCGCTCTCCTGCATGCGGTTGCACAACGTGACGAGGTCCTCATCGGAGTCGACGACCGAGCCTTCCACAGGCTGAGCCGTCTTGGTGTCGTAGCGACACTCGTCGAGTGCCACCCACCGTCCTTTGAATTCCCGTCGCTCGCGTATTTGCAGCCACGTCAATCGACTGCCCATCGATTCCAACCTCATACCCCCGAGTTCCTTGAATTGAAAAAGGCGCTCGCCCTTCAGTCCGCGCCCGATTCCCCCAACGGATAACCGGGGTAAACGATCCGGTCAAGAATCGGTGACGCAAAGCAGACACACAACTGAACCGATGGTTAGGTGGGCGCCTGGCGGTGGCGGCGAAAGGACGTGCACGAGCGCGTGCGCGTGCACGATCACGCCCACGATCACCCGAAACGTGCACGAACACGAGGCGTGCTCGTGTTCGTCTCACGTGATCGTGTTCGTGTTCGTCTTCCGTGATCGTGCACGCGCACGCGCTCGTGCACGATCTTCTAGCCGTCCTACAGCCGCTCCGCGATCTGGACCGCGTTCAATGCGGCTCCCTTGCGGAGGTTGTCGGCGACGACGAAGAGATGGATGGTGCCCGGCACGCCAATGTCGTCGCGGACGCGGCCGACGTAGACGGCATCTTTGCCCGCGGCGTCGATGGGCTGCGGGTGCTTGCCCGGAGCGTAGGGCCCCTCGGTCAGCTCGACGCCCTCGGCCGTGCGCAGCAGCTCCTTCGCCTCGGCCGCGTGGAGCGGGCGGTGGAACGAGACGTAGACCGCCTCGGAGTGGCCGTTCACGACGGGCACGCGCACGGTGGTCGGAGAGACGAGGATGCTCTGGTCGCCCAGGATCTTTCGCGTCTCGTGGACCATCTTCCACTCTTCTTCGCTGTAATCCATCTCGCCCGCCTTCCAGTCGCACACCACATTGAAGGCGATGGGGGACGGGAAGACCTTGGCCGGGTAGTCCTTGCCCGCGAGCTGGGCCCGGGACTGCTCCTCCAGCTCCGTCACGGCGGCGTGGCCCTTTCCGGAGGTAGCCTGGTACGTCGAGACGACGATGTGCTTGATGCGGGCGGCGTCGTGGAGCGGCTTGAGCGCGACCACCATTTGAATGGTGGAGCAATTCGGGTTGGCGATGATGCCCTTGGGGCGGTTGGCCGCGTGCTCCATGTTCACCTCGGGCACCACCAGCGGGACGTCCGGGTCCATGCGCCATGCGCTCGAGTTGTCGATGACCGTGGCCCCGGCGGCGGCCGCAATGGGGGCGTACTCCTTGGAGACGCTGCCGCCGGCGCTGAAGAGGGCGATGTCGACGCCGGCAAATGACGCGGGCGTGAGCTCTTCGATGGTCACCGTCTTGCCGTTGAACGTGGTCGTTTGGCCGGCGCTGCGCTTGCTCGCGAGCAGGACGAGCTTCTTCACCGGAAAACGACGCTGCTCCAGTGTGCGCACCATTTCCCGACCCACTGCCCCTGTTGCACCGACGACTGCGACCACAAACGCCATAATTGTCCTCTCTCTCGTATCGTCCTAATTCAATGGCCAGTTTGTCTGGCTAGGACTGCTTTGACATACTGCACAACAAGGAAAAGTCTTGTCCAAACTTCCGTCCATTGAATCGCTTCGCGCCGACTACACGCAGGCAACGCTCGACGAGGCCGACGTCCTTCCGGATCCGATCCTCCAATTCGAGACGTGGCTAGCTGCTGCCGTGTCCGCCGCACTCCTCGAACCCCACGCGATGAGCCTGGCGACGGTGGATGCCAACGGACACCCTTCGGCCCGCATCGTATTGCTCCGCAGGGTCGACCACGACGGGTTCGTTTTCTTCACGAACTACGCGAGTGCGAAGGGCAACGACATCGCGAACAACCCGCACGTGGCGCTTCTGTTCTTCTGGAAGGAGCTCGAGCGGCAGGTGCGCATCCGCGGGACGGCTGCCAAGATCACGCGCGAGGAATCGGAGGCGTACTTCCACTCCCGTCCGCGCGGGAGCCAGCTCGGCGCGCTCGCCTCGCCGCAGAGCCAAGTGGTCGCTTCGCGCGAGTGGCTCGATGCGCGCTACGAAGAGCTGCGCGCGCGGTACGAGGGCCAGGAGGTGCCGCTGCCCGAGACGTGGGGCGGCTATCGGGTGGTGCCGTCGACCATCGAGTTCTGGCAGGGCCGGTCGAGTCGCATGCACGATCGACTCGTCTACGAGCGTGAGGATGCGGCGGAGGGCACATGGCGTCGCGTGCGCCTCGCGCCCTAGGCCTATTTGCCGGTGTAGGGGCCGCAATGGCCTTGCTGGGCGCGTGCGGCCGGCACGGCGGATTGTCGGTCGCTGAACCGCGCGGGAATCTCCGAGCCGCGACCGCCCCCACCAAGAGCGATCCCACGGTGTTGGGGGCCCGCCTCATCCCGGAGGTCGTCGAGGACGAGCGCTCGTTCGGGGTCGAACCCGGCGGAGGGGTGCGCGCCATCGTCTCCGGCGTGCGCGTGGTCAGCCAGGCCAATGGCGCATTGCTCGCCGCCGACGATCGGCTTCCCAAGGGCCCCACGTTCACCATCGGGGTTCCCGAGCGCATGGGCGGCGGCTTTCTCTTCGTGATCGACAACGCGGTCTGGCGCGCGACCAAATGGCTCGACCGGGCCAAGCCGATTTACGCCGCGCCGTGGTCGGCCATCTCGCGCGTCGTGGTGGGGCTCGACCGCGTGTACTTGAAGGGCTCGAACGGTGCTTACCGCGCCATCGATCCGCGCACCGGCACCCCCGTCGATGCGGGCGCCTTCCCCGGCGCGCCGTACGTGGGCGCCTTCGGCGCGCTCGATGGCTGGCGCGCGGTGGCGGTGACCGATCTGCGCGGCGCCATGGCCACCTTCGACGCGGGCGCCTCGTGGAAGCCGCTCGGTCTACCCATCGATGCCAAGGAGGTGATCCCCGTCGAAGACGGCATTGCCGTGGGCGGGGCGGACGCCTCGCGCACCTCGTCGTGGTACCTGGTGCACCCCGACGGACAAGTCTCCAAGCTGGCCAACAAGCCCGAACGGCGCGACGGCAACCAAAGCTGGCAAACGGTCTCGAGCCAAACGGCGCTCACGGATTTCTCGGGCTCCACCGCGCAGGCTGGGGCCAAGGCCAGCATGAACGGCGCCATTGCCAAATCGTTGGGCAAGCGCCCGCTCGTGGCGGCCATCGAGGATGGCTGGCCCATGGCGGATCAAACCGCGGTGTTGGCCCGCGATGGGGCGCTGGCGCGGGTGCGCCTTCAAGACGGGGCGCTGGTCGATTTCGCGCCGGATGCGTACGCGCTGAAGCCGTCGCGGTGCCATCCGATTGCGCTCTCCAGCCGGGGCGAGTTCGGCTTCGTCTGCGGCGAGCCGCGCGGAAAGACGGTGATTTACGCCTACGATGCGGCGCACGGGCGGCTCGTGGAGCTGCGGCACTTCGAGCGCCCGCGCGTGGTACTCGCCTCGGGGACCGGTGCCATCGCCGTGCGCGGCGGGTGCGCGGAGGACGCGCCCTCGGACGACGAGAACACGATGCCACCGGTGCGGAGCTCGCCCTCGCCGGGCAACGAGATCCAGGTGGGCTACTGCATCCGGCCCGAGGGCGGCCCCTGGCGCGAGGTGCAGATCCACGGACGCCTTTCCGGCGATCGCGTGGTGGCGCTCGCGGACGGGCGCGTCGTGGTCATCTCGCCGCCGCACGGAAACATGGCGGCGGCGCGGTTGACCGTGCTCGACGCGTCGAAGAAGGTGAGCACCGTTCCCATCGTGTTCTCGACGGCGTCGCCGGAGGCACTGCGCGTGCTGCGCGCGGGGCTGTGGCTCGACGGCTTCGAGGAGCGCGGGCGCAACGTGGTCGGCGGCTGGGTGGAGGCAGGCGGCACGTTCGTCGGCGTGCAGATCCAGCTCGATGGCCAGGCGCGCGCGGGCGCCTTCGTGCGCGATGCGGGTTCGCCCATCGTGTCGGGGCGCTATGGCCTCGGCTGGTCGGCCGCGCGACGTGGCTACGAGACGACCGACGGGGGCATGACCTGGGAGCCCATCGATCTTCCCGAGCCCATCGCGCAGGGCAGCTCGGCGCTCACGCGCAATCCAACGTCGCGCGCGTGCGGGCCCGCGGGCTGCCTTGCCGCGGGATGGGTGCGCGTCGGGTGGGGGCCACCCAAGATGGCGTCGATGGAGCAGTCTCCGACGTCGCGCACGGTGCGCCGTCCGGTGCCCATTCTGGAGCTTTCGTGCGAGGCCACGCGCCACACGGCGCCCACCGCACCGACGTCGCCGCCCCCGCGCGGGCCCATCGTGATGCCCGAGGTGGTGCTGCCGCACTCGGTCACGTGGAACCCCGGCACGGCGACGGGTGCGCGGCCCCTGCCGCTGTCCAACTTGGATTGGTCGCCCTTCTTTGCGATGCCCGCGCCCAAGCTGCCCGCCGAGGAGCTCGGCCTGAGCATCGAGACGAGCGAGGCGCTGGATCGCACACCGCGAACGGGACCGCTGCTCCGGCTTTATGCGTGGGGCGCGAAAGGCTCGGAGTGGGAGCGCACGAGCCGCTGGATGGTGCGCTTCACGTCGCCCTACGCGGGCTCGCAGGAGATCCTGACGACGCTGCCGACGCCCACGCCGCGTGTGGTCATCGACTCGTCGCGCTTTGCCACGGGCGGCGGTATTCCGCGGCCGGTGTCATCATGGCAGTTCGCATCGGCGGACGACGGCGCACACGCGCTGCTGGTGGCGCGACGGCATTCTCCGGTGGAGGCGGTGCCCATCGAGCTGGAGGCGGACAAGCCGCCGCTGGAGATCCGCCGCAACGACGGGGAAGCCTTCGGCGTGATCGACGCCGCGGAGCGCGTGGGCGGGCGCTGGATTCTCGCCGGCCCGCAAAGCGGGTCCGAGCTGCCGGCCACCGTGGTGTGGGAGGTGGAGGGCGGAACGGCCCGCGAGCTGGTGCGCGTTCCGCGCGCGGCGGACAGCTCGGTGCCGCCGGTGCGTCTGGCGCGGCGGCCCGATGGGCGCAGCATCGGGCTGGTGGTCGATGGGCAGCCGGATCCGGATCGCAGCGTGCCGCTTCGGTGGCTTTTGCCCATCGATCTTTCGAGCGGTGCCATCGGGGAGCTGGAGCCATTGGGCTCGACCGATTTCGCCGATCGCGATGCCATCACCGCGTGCAGCGGCGACGAACCCGGCTGGCTCGTCGACGTACCGGTGACGAGCACGGTGCACGTGCAGATGACCTCGGGCCTCGGCTCGCAGCTTCGCAGTGCGACCGCGCGGGTGCGCATCTCGAGCGACCGCCTCTGCATCGAGCGCATGTCCGGCTCACTCGACGGCACGCCCGACGCACTCACCCGCGGTGGCAAAGCACCGCCAGTTCGGCCGGCGGGCCCCAAGGACGCCGGCGCATCCATCGACGTCGCCGCCTACAACGCGCGCACGCGATTTCCGCTTCGTTGCACGAAGAAATGAGAAAACCGCCAGGACGCCAAAAAAGAGGCGCCAGGATCGCCTGGTGAACCAACAATAAACCCTCATTTTGGGTTTATTGCCGTTTCCGCTGGCGATCCTGGCGGCCTTGGCGCCTTGGCGGTTTCCTTCTTCTTTGGATGAAAATCTAGCGGTTCAAACCGATGATGCTCACCGCGAAGTCGTCGTGCACGACGATCTCTTCGCCCTCGATTTCGGCGCGGTAGGTGCGCTGGGCGTCGCAGACACCGCGGGGGGCGAGGAGTGCGCCGGTTTTCATGCAGAAGACGTATCCGTGCATCGGGCACACGATGCGGTCCTTGCCCTCGAGCCAACCCTCGGCGAGGCTCGCGCCCGAATGGTTGCACGCGTCCTCCACGGCGTAGGGCTTGCCGTCGATCAGCGTGACGAGAACGTCATAAGGTGGGTACGGCACGCGAAGAAGCTCCCCCTCCGCGATCTGCGTGCGCGGGATGCGCGCGACGATCAATTCGTGACACCTCCATGGGGCGTGCCGAGCAGGCGCTGCTGAAGGGCGAGCTCGCGAATGACGCGCTGGACGCGCGCCGCGATGTCGAGTTCCTCGAGGATGGCTTGCCGCGCTGACGCGTCCACCACCAAGTGGTGCGCGCACAAATCGGCGATGGTGCCGATTTGCGCATCCGGCGGCAGGCGGAAATGAAACATGGGATCGGCCTTCTTCACCTCGGCGGCAAAGGCCGTGGCCTGCCCCACCAGCGCCGTGCGATCCGTGGAGGACACCTCCTCGCCGTGCTCCTCCAAAATGGTCGCGCGCGCGCGGCGATACGGCGGAACGAAAGGCAGCTCCTCGAGGCGCACGCGGGCGATGCCGCTCAGCAAGATGTTCGAGCGGCCGTCTTCCAGCGGCTGGTGCTCCACCACCGTTCCCACGCTCGCCACCGTGGAAATCGGCGGGTGGCCGTGGATGTCCGTCGCGTGGGGCTCGGCCCCAGGCCGAGCTTGCGAGGCCGCTCCTGCCATGAGCACGACCGCCATCGCCCGATGCGTCTCCAAGCAATCGCGCAGCATCGTCTGGTAGCGCGGCTCGAAGACGTGAAGCGGCAGAAGGGCGCGCGGGAACAGCACCACTTTGGGCAATGGAAAGAGCGGCAACTCCTCGAGCGCGGCGAGCAGCTTCTTGTCGTGCGTCTGACTCATGGCGACCCCGGGTTCGGCGACAGGAGCACATGATACGCCACCGGGCGCTCGCTGACGGGCAGGATGCTCACCGTTTCCACTCGAGCTCCGTGGCGGCGATGCCCACGTGCGGTCATGCATGTGTGCGTCATCACCAGGCGACAGCCGGCCCAGGCGGGGGAAAGCCCGTCGAAGATCGCTCGAGCCATCTTTTCGCCAATCTCTTCCTGCAGGGTCAGCCTTCGGGAAAGGGCATCCAGCGCTCGCCCCAAGGCCCCAATTCCGACCAGGCGCTCGCGCGGCGCGAAGGCCACCGTGGCCAGGCCCGTGGCGGGCATCAAGTGGTGCGGGCAGGTGGTGGCCACCGCCAGGTCGCGAACGACCACCACGTCCCCGCCGCGCGAGCTCGTCTCCGCAGCGAGCGCTTCGCCCGCCAAGAGCGCGGCCGGATCGGTGTCGTAGCCCTCGCAGAGATCGCGCGCGAACATTTCGGCCACGCGATCCGGTGTACCGACCAGCTCGGGCTCGCGCGCAGCATCGCGCCCGAGGGCACGGAGAAAGGCATCGATGGCGGCCGCAGCCGCTTTGAGATCAGCCATGTTTTCCCGCTAGCTAGTTGAGCATGCGCTGGCGAAGGCTCGTGCGGATGGCACGGCGACCGGCAAAGCCCTCGTCGAGCGCGTGGTAATGACCCACCTCGGGCTCCCCATATTTCCAGCAAAGCCAAACTGCGCGACCGTCCACCTCGCCGAAGAAGTCGAGAAGGCCGATGCGCGGATCCTTCACCACGGCGCCGAGCGCTTCCACGTCACGCCAGCCCTCTTGGTATTCGTTGATGCGCTGCACGAGGTCGCGCTTCACTTCGCGCACGTGTTCGGCGTCGGTGTCTTGCGGCGTGAGATCGCTCGGCACCTCGCCCACCAGGGCGCTCAGCGACTTGAGCCGGTCCTCGATTTCGGTGCGACGGCCGAATTGGCGCGTCACCAGCGCGCTGAGCGTAGGCAGGAGCGCGTTGGCCGCCTCGATCGTGAATACCTCTCGTTCGCGTTCGCGCTCGCCATTCTTCATGTGGTGCGGCCCTCGCATCGGTACTCTAAGGCTTCACGAGCCCATGATGCCGATGAAAATCTTGGTGAGAAAAAAGTCGGCAATGAGGATGGAAATCGAGACGACGACCACGGTTCGCGTGGTGCTGAGACCGACGCCCTCGGTGCCGCCGCGCGTGCGCAGACCGAAGTGGCAGCCCACGATGGCGATGATGAAGCCGAAGATCGGCGTCTTGAACAATCCGCTGAGGAAGTCGCCCATCTGCACCGACTCGAGCGACGACTGCATGAAGAACGAGGGGCTGATGTCGAACTGCGAGTAGCAGATGAGGATGGCGCCCAACGTGCCCAGCGAGAAGGCGAAGATGCTGAGCAGCGGCATGACGATCACCGCCGCCACGGTGCGCGGAAGCACGAGTTTCTTCGCGGGATCGGCCCCGAGGGCGCGGATGGCATCCACCTGCTCGGTGACGTTCATGGCGCCCACCTCGGCGGCCATACCGCTGCCGATGCGCCCGCCCACGATGACCGCGGTGAGCGTGGGCGCGAGCTCGCGCGCGAACGAGAGCACGATGACGCGCGGGATGTACTCCAATCCACCGAAGCGGCGCAGGCCGAAGGCAAACTGGATGGTCATGACCATGCCGATGAAGATGCTGGTCACGGTGACGATGCCCATCGAGCGCACGCCCAGCGATTCCATCTGATGGAGCGTGGCTTTCCACTCGAGCGGGCGCCGCAAGAGAGCGCGGAACATGCGCACGATGAGCAGCGACACCTCACCGAGGTGCTCGATCAGGTGAAGAACGCGCTCTTGGTGGTGCGCGAAAAACGAGGGCTGCGGCGGGGGCGGCGCGATGGACGGAAGCGAGACCCGTGAGGTGCTCGGCGGGCCTCCACCCGGTCCCGATTGGGACGGCGGCGAGAGCTCCGTCCCGCTGCCCCCGCTCATAGCGCCCCCGAACCGATGGTGCGGAAGCCGCCGACGAAGCGCGCGAAGTCGGCGTCGGCCTCGCGCCCCTCGCCTCTGTCACGAGAAGGCGCGACGTGGACGAAGTCGTACACGCAGCCGTCTTTCTTCGCGACGTAGATGTCGTAGACCCTCGGCACGCCGTCGAGCTTAGCGCGGAGGACCGTATGACGCGCTTCGCGGCCGTCGAAGGGGATGGTTTCCTCTTTGAGGAACTCGCGCTCGGTTGTCCCCATGATGAGGTGCCCTGTGAGTGCAGGAAGTGGGGTGTCGTCGTCCTTGCCGCCACAGCGCCCGTTTACGAGGATGACGGCATCGTGGGCGTCGTCTCGGTAGGCGAGCGCAGCGTCATCGAGCTGAATTTGCCGCCATCCGGCGGGGGGCGACTCGACCCGAAAGGCGACCTGGCCGCTTCGATAAACGGAACCGTCGAAAGATTTCTGCGAGCCCCCGCAGCCGAGGGCGCTGCAGGTCAGGGCTAGGCAGGCCAACGAGGCCAACGAAGGCAGAACGGTAGGGGCGCGCATTCGCGTGGGACGTTGATAACACAAGCGCGCTCTGGCGCGTCTTCCGCTATATCGCGATGTGGGATGACGATACGGCTTTACAACACCCTGACGCAGAAGCTCGAGACTTTCGAACCGCTGGAGCCCAAAAGGGCGCGCGTCTACGTCTGCGGGATGACCACGTACGACCTGGCCCACGCCGGCCACGGGCGCACCTACACGACGTTCGACGTCTTGGTGCGTTTTCTGAAAGCGCGCGGTTACGAGGTGACCCACGTGCGCAACGTCACGGACGTGGACGACAAGATTCTCAAACGCGCGCAGGAGCGCAACGTGGAGCCGACGGCCTTCTCCGCGGAGATGTCGAAGCTGGCCAATGCCGATCTGGAGGCCATCGGATGCGTGCCGCCCGATGAAGAGCCGCGCGTCTCGGGGCACATCCCGGAGATCATTGCGCTCATCGAAGCGCTCATCGAGAAGGGCGCGGCCTATGTCGCGACGACGCCGAAGGGCAAGGATGTGTACTTCGCCGTTCGAAGCTTTCCGGACTACGGCAAGCTCTCGCACCGCCACCTCGAGGATTTGCTCGCCGGTGCGAGCGAGCGCGTCGAGCTGGGAGACATCAAGCGCGATCCCTTGGACTTTGCGCTCTGGAAGGGCGAGCCCGAGGACGCGTGGGGCTGGCCCAGCCCGTGGGGCAAAGGTCGCCCCGGCTGGCACATCGAGTGCTCGGCCATGGCCCAGCGTTACTTGGGTGCGCACTTCGACATCCACTGCGGCGGGATGGATCTGATCTTCCCGCACCACGAGAACGAGATCGCGCAAGCGGAGGCCGTGTGGGGCGCGCCCTTCGCACGCTACTGGCTGCACGCGGGCTTTCTCAACGTGGACAGCGAGAAGATGAGCAAGTCGCTCGGCAACTTCGTCACCATTCGTGACGTCCTCGAGCGAAACGATCCCGAAGCCTTCCGCTATTATTTGCTCGGCACGCACTACCGCGGGCCGCTGTCGTTCGACGTCGAGAAGAAGGACGACGGCCGGGTCATCTTCCCGGGCATCGACGAAGGCGAACGCCGCGTGGATTATTTGTACAATACACGGGATGCACTGCAAGCCGCGTTGGCGTCGGCGCCCGCAGAAGAGGCCGCGGCGGGGTCGCGCTTCAAGAACGAGGCGAAGGTCATCGACGAGGCGCCCGAGAAGGTGCTCGCGGCGCTCGACAAAGACTTGAACACGACGGTGGCCCTCGCCGAGGTGGGAGAGCTCTGCAAGGTGAGCAACGAGCTGGTGAAGCAGCTCGCCAAGCTGAAAAAAGATCCGGCGGCGCAGGCGCAAGCCTATGGGCTCGTGCGAAAGGCGCTGGCCGCGCTGGAATCCGCGTGCGCGCCGCTCGGCCTTCTGCGGACGACGGGCGCCGAGTACGAACAGCGCACCTTGACCCGCCGGCTGCGCCTTCGCGGCCTCTCGGCCCCCGACATCGACGCGAAGGTGGCCCTGCGCACCGAGGCGCGCCTGGCCAAGGACTGGAAGCGCGCGGACGAAATCCGCACGGAGCTCGCCGCACTGGGCGTCGAAATCCTCGACGCCGGCGACACGAGCCGCTGGCGCATCCTCGTCTAATCCGAAACGGCGCGATCTTCACATCGACAGGGGTCGGTGCGCGTGCCATTGTGGACACTGTTCACAAAGGAGATCCTGCGATGAAGCTCTACGAATTCCCCTACGCCCCCAACCCGCGGCGCGTGCGTATCTTCCTGGCGGAAAAGGGCATCGATGTGCCGCGTGTGCACGTGAACCTCATGGAGAAAGAGCACCTGAGCGCGGCCTACACCAAGATCAACTCGCTCCAGAAGGTCCCGGCGCTCGAACTCGACGATGGCACGATCATCACCGAAAGCATCGCCATCTGCCGCTACCTCGAGGAGCTCCACCCCACGCCCGCGCTGTTCGGCAGCACGGCGGTCGAACGGGCCCAGGTCGAGATGTGGAACCGCCGCATGGAGCTTCAAATCTTCAACACCATCAGCACGTGTGTGTTCCACTCCGATCCGTTCTTCAAGGACAGCATCCGCCAAGTTCCCGCCATGGCGGAGGCGGCAAAGCTGGACAACCCCGAGAAATGGGCATGGCTCGACGGCGAGCTCGCGGACGGGCGCCCCTTCGTTGCGGGCAAGGCTTTTTCCGTTGCCGACATCACGGGCATGGTGGCCTGTGGGGCGGCGGACGCGTTCAAGATCCCCATCCCGGACCTGCCCCACGTTCGCCGCTGGATTGACCGGCTCCGCGAGCGCCCTAGCTTCAATGCCTAACACGTGCAATCGATCATCTCCATCCAGGGCCTCACCAAGACATACGCGTCCGGCTTCCATGCGCTGAAAAAGGTCGACCTCGAGATTCGCCGCGGGGAAATTCTGGCGCTCTTGGGACCGAATGGCGCGGGCAAGACCACGCTGATCAACATCGTCTGCGGCATCGTCAACCCGACGTCGGGCACCGTGCGCGCCGATGGGCACGACATCGTGCGGGACTACCGCGCGGCGCGCACGAAGATCGGGCTGGTCCCCCAGGAGCTGACCACCGACGCCTTCGAGAGCGTGATGGCCACGGTGCGATTCAGCCGCGGCCTGTTCGGCAAGCCACCGGACGCGGCGCTGCTCGAGAAGCTGCTGCGCGATCTGTCGCTCTGGGACAAGCGCGATTCGAAGATCATGACGCTGTCCGGCGGCATGAAGCGGCGCGTGATGATCGCGAAGGCGCTCTCCCACGAGCCACAGATCCTGTTCCTCGACGAGCCCACCGCGGGCGTCGACGTCGAGCTGCGCCGCGACATGTGGGCGATGGTTCGCGGGCTGCGCGAAAGCGGGGTGACCATCATCCTGACGACGCACTACATCGAAGAGGCCGAGGAGATGGCCGACCGCATCGGCGTGATCAACAAAGGCGAAATCATTTTGGTCGAGGACAAGGCCGTGCTCATGGAGAAGCTCGGCCGAAAGCAGTTGAAGCTGCACCTCAAAAGCCCGCTGGAGGCCATTCCCAGCGAGCTTTCCGGCTACCCGCTGGAGCTCTCCGCCGACAAGTGTGAGCTCGTCTACACCTTCGACACGCGCGGCGACGAGACGGGCATCGCGCAGTTGCTGCGCAAGCTGGGCGAGCACGGGATCGACTTCAAGGGTCTCGAGTCCTCGCAGAGCTCCCTGGAGGAGATTTTCGTCAGCCTCGTGAAAGGAGCGCGGCCGTGATCGTGAATCTCCACGCCATCAAGGCGATCTACCGCTTCGAGATGGCCCGCACCGGGCGCACGTTGATGCAGAGCATCGCCTCGCCCGTGCTCTCGACATCGCTGTACTTCGTGGTGTTCGGCAGCGCCATCGGCTCACGCGTGGGGGACATCGGCGGCGTGAGCTACGCGGCGTTCATCATTCCGGGCCTGGTCATGCTGTCGCTCTTGAGCGAGAGCATCTCCAACGCGTCGTTCGGGATCTACATGCCGAAGTGGTCCGGCACGATCTACGAGGTGCTCTCCGCGCCCATTTCGTACCTCGAGGTGGTCATCGGCTACGTGGGCGCGGCGGCCTCCAAGTCGGTCATTTTGGGCTCGTTGATCTTGCTCACCGCGCGGCTTTTCGTGGACTACGAGATCGCGCACCCGGTGTGGATGATCTTTTTCCTCTTGCTCACGGCAGCCACCTTCAGCCTTTTCGGCTTCATCATCGGCATCTGGGCCGACGGCTTCGAGAAGCTGCAAATCGTTCCGCTGATGATCGTGACGCCGCTGACCTTTCTCGGAGGCAGCTTCTACTCGATCCACATGCTGCCGCCGATCTGGCAGAAGCTCACCTTGTTCAACCCGGTGGTCTACCTGATCAGCGGCTTTCGCTGGAGCTTCTACGGCATCTCCGACGTGAGCGTCGAGGTGAGCATCCTCATGCCCCTCGTCTTCATGGCCGCCTGTATCGTCGTCGTCCGCTGGATCTTCAAAACGGGCTACAAGCTGAAAAACTAATCGAACCGCCAAGGCGCCAAGGACGCCAAGAAGGATTTATACAAAAATCCTTGGCGTTCTTGGCGTCTTGGCGGTTCAAACTCAATCGGCGGTGCCGAGTTTGCGCTCGAGGGCTTCGAGGTGGGCGCGGACCTCGGGGTCGGCGCCGCGGAGGGCTTTGACCTTGCGCACGGCGCTCATGACCGTGGTGTGATCGCGGTTGCCGAAGGCGCGGCCCAGTTCGGGGAGGCTGCACTTGAGGCGCTCGCGGCACAAGTACATGGCCACGTGGCGGGCGAAGGCCACGCTCTTGTGGCGATCCTTCGAGAGCAGATCGCCGCTCTTCAGTTTGAAGTGGTGGCAGACGACGCGCTGCACGTCCTCGACGCTGGCCTCGTTGGCGCGGGCGTTCGAGGAAAGCGCTATCTCGGCGCGCGCGAAGTCCAGATCGATGATGCGCGAGGTGAGCGAGGCTTTCGCCGCGAGGCGGATGAGCGTGCCCTCGAGCTCGCGCACGTTGCTCCGGACGACTTGCGCGATGTAGAGGAGCACGTCGTCGGCGATTTCGATGCCTTCGATCTGCGCCTTCTTGCGCACGATGGCCACGCGCGTCTCGAGCTCGGGCACCTGGATGTCGGCCACGAGGCCCCACGTGAAGCGCGAGATGAGGCGCTCCTCCATGCGCTCGAGTTGCTGCGGGTACTTGTCGCTCGTGACGATGATCTGCTTGTCCGCTTGGTGGAGCGTGTTGAAGACGTGGAAGAACTCTTCCTGCGTCTGCGTCTTCGAGGCGAGGAACTGGATGTCGTCGACCAGGAGCAGATCGCACCGGTCGCGGAAGCGCGCGCGGAACTCGTTCATGCGCTGCTCCTGCAAGGCCTGCAGGAACTCGTTCAGGAACTTCTCCGCCGACACGTACACGATGCGCGTGGACGGGCGCTCGGCGCGGACCCGATGGGCTACCGCGTGCACCAAGTGCGTCTTCCCGAGCCCGGTGCCACCGCACAAAAAGAGCGGATTGTGGCGCGGTCCACCACCACCCGCCGCACCGATGGCCGCGGCGTGCGCGAGCTGGTTGGACGGGCCGATGACGAAGTTGGAGAACGTGTACTTCGGGTTCAGACCTTCGAGCGGCGGTGCGACGGCTTGGACAGGAGCCGGCCGTGCCACGCGGCGCTCGCTCCACGGAGCTTCTTCGTTCGCCGACGGCCAGTTCGGTCCGGTGATGCGGCTCGCATCTTCACGAACGCTCCGCTCCGGAGGCGGATTGATAGCAGGTCGGTCCAATTCTCCCCCCACGGTCCAGGCCACCTGAATGCTCCACCCAGTGCGACTGCGAATGTGATCGGTCAGCGTCGGCATGAAGAACTGATCGACCCAGTCGCGCACGAATTCGTTGCGAGCCCGAAGACAAAGAACCCCGTCCGTCAGACCATCGAACTGAACTCCGCAGAACCACTGATCGAAGCTTCCGGGCGACTTGTCGCGCGTGAAGGCGACAGCCTCGTCCCAAAGTTGCTTCTCGGTCGGATTCGTCTCCAT